>NZ_FUHT01000004.1 GCF_900155615.1 Massiliimalia massiliensis
CATTAGAGAGTACGAAGACCCTTTCAAGGGTAGCAAGTAACAATTTTTTGCAAGTGTCAGACCGTATATGCCATTGCAATGGCTGCCAGTAACAGCGGGTTATACCCGCATAAGAAAAACCGCCGGCGTAGCCGGCGGATATTTATTCAGTATTCATGCGGGTTTGCGGGCTTTTTGAAGCAAAATCCGAAAAACGGTTTTACCGTGGATGTCCAAAACTAAAACCGAATAAAATAGTGAGAAAGCGGAGCTTCCGCCTGATTATTCAGGCTGGAGACTCCGCTGTTTCATTTTATGTTCTTTTCTCTCGTTGCATAAGCGGACAGAACTGGAAATCAGGCCGATTTTAAGCTTTTAAAGCACATGAGGATACAAAGAGATTTGATAGTCAGAATAGTATTTTCCAAATGACGATAGGCAAGAAAATTTACAAATCAAATATTGACTATTAGGTCTATTTTGACCACACTAAATTATAGACCGAATAGTCAATTTTTGTTAAAGGGTGAAATTTATGACTCAAGAAGAGAAAACCTGTCGTACAAAAGACCGTATCCTTATGGCAGCCATGAAGGAATTTGGTGAAAAAGGCTATACGGCGGCTACTATTGGTGCAATCTGCGGAGAAAACGGCATTGCCAAGGGCCTGCTCTACCACAATTTTTCAAGCAAAAAGGAGTTATACCTGGCTTGTGTATCTCGCTGTTTTGATGAAGTGACAGCATATTTAAAGGCACAGAAAACCGATGCGGATTTACAGAAATACATGGAACATCGGATATGCTATTTTTCAAAACACCCCTTTCATGCCAGAATCTTTTTTGAAGCGGTTCTGCAGCCGCCGTCAAAATTGGAACAGGAAATTAAAATCCTCAGAAAAGATTTTGATTGTTTGAATCAGGCAATATATCGAAAGGCCATTTCGGCACTGACTTTGCGTGATGGAATTACTGAGGCGATAGCACTGGAATATTACGCTGTTATGCAGGAAATGTTTAATGGATATTTTAGCAGTCCGGCATATGCTGGTAAGGATTTTATGGTTAAGATTGCCGACCATGAAGAAAAACTTACTCAAATGCTGGATCTTATGCTTTATGGGCTGGCGAAAAAAGGAGAATAGATTATGACTTTATCAATTTTACGGTTATTAGCCGCCATTCTATTAGCTTTTTTGGCAGGAAAGTTCATTTCAAAATTAAAACTGCCCTCTATTTTGGGATGGTTAATTGCGGGCATGATTCTGGGCCCCCATGCATTGTCATTGACCAACAACGAATTGCTGAATGCCGCATGGTATCAAAACACCATGCATATTTTAGAATGTGCCGTAGGTCTGATGATTGGCACTGAGCTTGTCTGGAAAAAACTAAAAAAATCCGGTCGTTCTATTATCGTTACCACGCTCACTCAATCTTTGGGAACATTTGTGTTAGTATCTCTGATATTTGGAATAGTTTTTTATTTTTCCAATATTCCTTTGTATCTTGCCTTCCTTTTCGGCGGAATTGCGTTGGCAACAGCCCCGGCGCCAGCTTTGTCTATTGTAAGAGAATTTAAAACAAAAGGACCGGTTACCTCTACTTTGATCCCAATGGCGGCGCTGGATGATATCGTAGGCTGCATTGTGTTTTTCAGTGCAGTGGCAGTCATAGCTGGGAATTTGTCTGCTGGAGATCTGCCCGCCTATATGATTGCATTGGTTGTATTGCTGCCGCTGGTAATTGGCGTGATTACTGGATTATTGGCAGGTTTTGTATTAAAAAGGGATTGCAGTACCCCAGTAACTTTGATGATTTTAATCCTCATGATCCTGATTACATCGGGGATAGGATTTCTTTGCAATCATCTGCTGCCTCGCCCGGTGCTCAATTTTATGCTGATCGGAATGGCTTTTTCAGCTGCTTTCTCTAATATGGTGTCGGAACAACGGCTAGTACAAATTATGCAGGGATTTAACCCAATCCTCGGTGTGGCGATGATTGTGGTTATTCTGAATCTAGGCGCCCCGCTTGATTACCACTTGATTATGGGAGCAGGTCTATTTACAGTTATTTATATCTTATCCCGTGCTTTGGGAAAATATTTTGGGGCTTTTTTGGGAGCGTCTGTCACCAAATCTCCAAAAACCGTGCGTAATTTTCTTGGGTTCACTTTGCTGCCGCATTCAGGAGTATCACTCGTCTTTACTGGAATTGCAGTTTCGGTTTTGACCGGGCCTGCTCCAGAGTGTGCGAAAATTATTCAAGGAACAATTGCGGCTGCGGCGGTGATCAATGAAATTATTGCTGTGATTATGGCGAAAAAGGGTTTTGAATGGGCCGGAGAGTTTCACAAAGGAGAAAAGGAAAAGGATACCGCATCGGCCGGTTGAACATAAAGATCTGTTTTGTTGGAAGCCTCTGCGCGGCAGAACAGGACGCAAGATCGTTGGAAACATTATTGTAAATCAAGCTGCAGCAAAATTCGTTCAGCGGTATCATGCTTTTGGTTATATATTATGTGTTTGGCACGTGGCACTTCAACGATTCAAGATAACTTTTTGCATAACGGCTGAGAGGTAAATCTTTTTTTAACAATGCTCCTATTTCCATGGTTTCTTCTACACACAACGGTTTGGCTATAATATTTTCGCCGTTTAATTCTTTGCTGATAACACCAGAACTTACTGTATAGCCGTTTAATCCGATCGCTAAATTAAATAATGTTGCTCTATCCCTGACTTTAATGTTTTTTCTTCTGTCTAAATTGCTTAAAATCTCTTCTGAAAAATAAAAAGAATTATAGTCTCCCTGTTCAAATGAAAGGTACGGATAATTCTCTAGGTCGTCTAAAGTTATTTTCGATCTATTTGCCAATGGGTGAGAGGAACATATGAAAACGTGTGGCTTCGCTATAAATAACTGTTGAAATACCAAATTGTTTTGTTTAATGAGCTTTTTGATAATTTCTCTATTTTTGTCTGATAGATATAATATTCCGATCTCACTTTTCAAGTGACTGACATCTTCGATGATTTCATAGGTTTGCGTTTCTCTTAAAGTAAAATCGTAACTGTTCCCGTCAAATTCCCTGATAACATCTACAAATGCATTAACAGCAAACGAATAGTGCTGAGAAGATACGGAAAAGCGCGGACTTTGCTTCTTGGTGTTTTTATACTTATCCTCCAATAGATTCGCCTGCTCCAACACCTGGCGGGCATACGCCAAAAATTCATCGCCCTCGTTTGATATTGTAATACCTTTGTTTGTTCGGTAAAAAATGCTGATTTGCATTTCTTCCTCAATATCTTTGATGGCATTTGTCAAACTCGGCTGCGATACGAAAAGCTGCTTTGCAGCATCGCTGATTGTTCCGCATTCAGCTGCTGTTACAACATATTTTAATTGTTGGAGAGTCATTTTATCTACATTCTTTCTTAAAATAATTTGCTTTATTATAGCATAAAAATGCGCCGAATACGATAGTATCCGACGCACTTATGATTAAATATTATTTAACGCTTGCTCAATATCTGCAATGATATCCTTTGCATTTTCAATACCGACAGAAAGCCTTATCAAGTCGGCGGGGATGCCTGCCTCAGCTAACTGCTCCTCAGTCAACTGTCTGTGTGTATGACTTGCAGGGTGCAGCAAACAAGTTTTACTGTCTGCAACATGCGTTGCGATGCTTGCAAAATGGAGTGAATCCATAAATTTAATTGACTTTTCTCTGCCGCCTTTTAATGCAAAAGCCAGCACGCCGCAGGAACCGTTCTTTAAATATTTTTGTGCAAGCACATGATTTTCATCATCTTCTAAATCGGGATAATGTACCCAAGCGACCTTTTCGTTTTCTTTTAAATATCTTGCTACCGCCAGTGCGTTTTCACAATGGCGCTGCATTCTGATATGCAATGATTCTAACCCAAGGTTGATATAAAAAGCATTTTGCGGAGACTGTATGGAGCCGAAATCTCTCATAAGCTGCGCCGTTGCTTTTGTAATATACGCTCCTTTTCCGAATTTCTCGGTATAGGTGATTCCGTGATACGAATCATCAGGTGTTGTAAGTCCCGGGAACTTATCTGCATGAGCAGCAAAGTCAAAATTACCGCTGTCTACAATACAGCCGCCAACACTTACGCCGTGACCGTCCATATACTTGGTTGTTGAGTGTGTAACAATGTCAGCGCCATACTCAAAGGGCCGGCAGTTAATCGGTGTGGCAAATGTATTATCAACAATCAGGGGCAGGCCATGCGAATGTGCCAATGCCGCAAATTTTTCAAAATCCAGAACATTGACGGTCGGATTTGTAATTGTTTCCCCGAATATACATTTTGTGTTCGGCTTAATGTATTTCTCAAGTTCTTCAAGCGGAAGCGTTTGATCCACAAAAGTACATTCGATACCCATTTTCTTCATTGTTACGCCAAATAGATTATAGGTGCCTCCGTATATCGACGATGAGGCAATAAAATGGCCGCCGTTTTCGCAAATATTAAACACGGCATAAAAGTTTGCCGCTTGGCCGGAAGAAGTAAGCATGGCTGCTGCGCCGCCTTCAAGGGCACATATTTTGGCTGCTACTGCATCATTCGTTGGATTCTGAAGTCTTGTATAGAAATATCCTTCCGCCTCTAAGTCAAACAGCTTTCCCATATCATCGCTTGTTGCATAAGGGAAGGTTGTGCTTTGTATAATCGGTAGCTGCCTGGGCTCTCCTGATTTCGGATTCCAACCGTCGCGGACACATTTCGTTTCAATTTCTGTATGCATCTTGAAATCTCCTTCGTTTACTGTTTCTTTTTATTATACTCTTTATTTGTTTATAAGTAAAATACATATTAAATAAGTTTATTATAGCTTCAGGCTATTATATTTACCCGCGTAAGGAAATCAGAATACGGTTCTTCTACAATTAAATTCTTTGCTGATCTGTGTATGCGATTTGTAACCCAGCTACTCGAACGAAGGAATCAGGCCGTTCGCGGTAAAATGAGGGGCCGCCCGGCGTTGAGAGAAATTGGTTCGCTTTGCAAAAATACAATAAGTTCTTATTGAAATGATGGCATAGTTAAAATATAGTAAATCAAAAGATGTTATATAAAAATAATATCATAGAATAGGAATTAACCTATAAAGAAAATAAATCGTACAATTACTTTGTCACGAACAGAGGCTGAAATTTGGAACTAATGAGAACTCCAAATTTCGGCTTCTTTTTCTATTCAGACACTCCGTATTTAATTCGTTTTTCAAAGTTTCCTCTTTTTTGTGAAAATAAATAAACGATAACATAGAATCCAAACATTTCCATAGAAAGATAGATATTGATCCGGTTATTATGGAAAATGATGGCTGTTGACACTTTAAGCAGAAGCTATAAACCTTTATGTTATTCGAGTGACATATAAGTAGAAATAATTTCATTTTTTAATATCTATTATAAAAATAGAATAAAATTTTGTTGTTTTTATTTAATTTTTTCCGTTAAAACGCTTTTTTCTTTATTAAATACAAAATGTGGCTTTAGTTCATTGTGAATAATGTAAAAAAATATGTTGTTTTATTGTACAAAAAATAGAAACACAAATTCTGTTTATGTCAATCGATTGACATATTTGTCGTGCAACTATATAATGTGTACATAAATTACAGGGCTAAAGATTGCTTTTTCGGGTATGGTAAGGAATAGAGGTACCTATTGCTATAGAAGGCTGCTTTTAGAAGTTTAGAAGCTCGAACTAGATCTTGCCGGTTAGAAAAAACGAGATAAAATGATTGCATTTAAGATATGGCCTGCTATTTAGCTGGCAGAGGAAAAGGAGGCGTTCGTATGATTAACAAGATCATGCTGATCACCTATGCGGACAGTCTGGGTAAAAATTTGGGGGAACTGAAAGAGGTTTTGGACATCTATTTTTCCAAAGCATTCGGCGGGGTTCATATTCTGCCATTTTTCCCTTCGTCGGGCGACCGTGGGTTTGCTCCGATGCGTTATGATATAACTGATGAAAATTTGGGAACGATGGAACAAATCCGTGAAATCAGTAAAAACTATTACTTAATGTTTGATTTTATGGTGAACCATATTTCCAGGCAATCCGAATATTTTAAGGATTTCCAAAGCAAAAAGGATGCCTCTCAATACAAAGATTTATTTATCCGCTATAAAGATTTTTGGGAAAACGGCGAACCGACCCAGGAACAGGTGGACAAGATCTACAAGCGGAAGCCGCGTGCTCCCTACATCGATGTAGAGTTTGCAGACGGAACTACGGAAAAGGTCTGGTGTACCTTTGGGGAAGAACAGATCGATCTGAATGTTGACACTGAGGTTACCCGGAACTTTATCAGAGAAACACTGATCCGCATGTGTGAGAATGGTGCTTCGATCATCCGCCTGGACGCATTTGCTTATGCGGTGAAGCGTGCCGGAACCTCCTGCTTTTTTGTAGAACCGGAAATGTGGGATCTGCTGCATGAGATTGAAAATATAGTCAAACCTTATGGTGTAATGATCTTGCCGGAGATCCATGAGCATTATTCTATCCAGATGAAAATCGCCGAAAAGGGATTTTGGATCTATGATTTCGCGCTGCCTGTTTTGGTGCTGCATGCCTTGTATTCTGGTCGGGGCGACCGTCTAAAAAACTGGATCGACCAGTGTCCAAAGCATCAGTTTACAACCCTGGATACTCATGACGGAATCGGAATCGTTGACGTCAAGGATCTCCTGACGGACGAAGAAATTGAGGAAACAAAAAACAACATGTTTACCAAGGGCGCCAATGTAAAACGGATCTATAATACAGAGGCGTATAACAACTTGGACATTTACCAGATCAACTGTACCTATTATTCCGCGTTAGGGAATAATGACAAGGCTTATTTGCTGGCTCGCGCGATCCAATTTTTTGCACCGGGTATTCCGATGGTCTATTATGTCGGGGCAATGGCGGGCGAAAATGATCTGGAGCTGTTAGAAGCAACCAAAGAGGGCAGAAATATTAACCGCCATTATTATACGAAGGAAGAGATTGCAGATAATTTTGCAAGCCGCAGGATCGTAAATGATCTGCGCGAATTGATGGAATTCCGCAATACTCATCCGGCGTTCGCGGTGGAAGGCGAATGTGAAACAGAGCTGCGTGGGGAACATGTAATCAAAATTACTAGGAGCAGTCAAGATGGAATGGCTGTCCTAGAGGCTGATTTGAAAACCCACGAGTTTACCATCACCTGTTCAGAGCAGAAATAATAATTTTGTTGTATCGCATGAGCGGAGGCTCATGTTATATAGATCAAAAGCTCAAATCATAGGAAAATATTTTTGATGATTATTTTTTAGGAGGAATAATTATGAAAAACAAAAAAATTCTAAGCGTATTGCTGGCAGCGGCAATGGCAGCTACCCTCATTGCAGGATGTGGCTCTGACGGTGGAAAGAACGACGCTTCTGGTGATACGGGTAAAAAAGAAAACAGCAATGTAACCCTTTCGATTGTTGGAATCAAGACTGAGATTTATGATCAGTGGGAAGCAATGCAGGAAGAATATAGCGATATTGCAGGACTGTCTGGTTTTGAAATGCAGGTAACCGGTGACGAAACCATCTATTCCTACATGCAGAAAGCTTATGCTGCTGGAAATGAACCGGTAATGGCAATGCTCGACCCCACTGACGTTTACAGCTTCGGTGAAGAATATGCAGTTGATCTGTCGGGCGAGAGCTGGGTAAAGGACACTGACTGGACCATTTCGATTGGCGATAAGGTAGCCTCTTTCCCATTCTGCATTGAAGGCCGCGGTATTATCTACAACAAGACTGCAATTGAAAAGACTACCGGTGAAGATTTTGATCCTAGCACAATTGCTTCCCTTTCTGACTTTACTGCACTGTGCGACAAGCTGGTAGCGGGCGGCATGGAAGCTCCGGTGGCAATCGCTCAGGAAGACTGGTCTTTGGGCGCACACCTGTTCACGCTGGCTTATGAACAGCAGGATTTCACCGAAGCAGGTACTTCTGCTTTCATTCATGAAATCGTAGACGGTACAGTGGATTTCGCGTCAAACGAACGTTACAACTCTGTGATGGATACTGTAGACGCACTCCGCAAATACAATATCTATGCGAACGACCCGCTTTCTGCAGACTATGACCTGATTGCTTCCTACATGGCAGACGGCACTGTTGCTTTCTGGTTCAACGGAAACTGGGCATGGCCGAACATCAGCGAATATGTTGATGGCGACACTGAATTTGGAATTATGCCTTTGGTGCAGAACACCTCTGCCGACGATAAGGCAAACAAGATGATTTCTGGTACCGCAACCAAACAGATTATTATTAATAATACTGCTTCTGAAGAAGAACAGCAGGCTGCAAAAGATTTCCTGACCTGGCTGGCAACTGATGATGAAGGGAAATCCTTCCTGGTAGAAGAGGCAAACCTGGTTTCCGCGTTTAATAACAATACTCTGGAAAACAGCGACCCACTGAGCGTTTCTGTGAAACAGCATGTTTCCGACGGGACAATGTATCCAACCTGGAACCGTGCCCCTGGCGATCACCTGACTGTTGTAGGTGGTGCGATGCAGAAATATCTGACTGACGGAAACCGTGATGCACTGGCTGCTTCTGTTGTTGACTACTGGACTGAAAATATTGATAAAATCGACTAAGATCCATTAGAATGTCATTCGCTGTAAATTTGGTTTCCCCCGGCTCGTCCGGGGGAAGCTTTATAAACAGGCGGGCAGCATACCTCCTCTTTCCCCGGGCTGTTTGTGTTTTCCGTGTTATCAGCCCGAATGGTGAGCGGCGGAACCACGTTGTGCGGCACACCTTGGGCGTACATTGAACCTGCGCGAAATGACATGAGAAAGGAAAGGGGCCTCATTATGGAAGAGAAAACATTTTTAGGCAAAACAAAGCATTTTTTGATGTTTGCCGGCCCTGCGATGGTGGGATTTATTGCAGTCGTCATTATTCCCTTCATCTATGGTCTATACCTGACCTTTACCGATTGGGGCGGCATTGGAAACCAGAAAAATCTGGTAGGCTTTGCGAACTATATCACGGTGTTCAAAGACGGTGATTTTTGGAAATCACTGCTGTTGACCTTGGGATATGTTATCATATCCGTAATCCTGATCAATCTGGTAGCGTTTATCCTGGCCTACCTTTTGACCAGTGGCATGAAAGCACAGAATTTTTTCCGTGCTGGATTTTTCACCCCAAATCTGATCGGCGGTATTGTATTAGGCTTTATCTGGCAGTTCGTCTTTACACGTACCCTGCCGGTGATTGGGCAGTCGCTGGGAATCCCGTTGTTTGAAAAATCCTGGCTATCCGACCCAACCACTGCATTTTGGGCATTTGTGATCGTAACAGTATGGCAGTATTCAGGTTATATGATGCTGATCTACGTGGCGGGCTTCGTCGGCGTGCCGAAGGATCTGACTGAAGCTGCCAGCATTGACGGATGCACCGGCTTCCAGGTAACCCGCTATGTCACTATTCCGTTGATGGTTCCCTCTTTTGTCATCTGTCTGTTCCTGTCGCTGACGCGTACCTTTATGGTATATGACCTGAACCTTTCGTTGACCAACGGCGGGCCATATGAATCGACTAAGATGTCGGCGATGTATGTATACCAGATGGCCTTCAATTCACAGCGTTATGGCGTCGGCCAAGCAGAAGCAATCATTTTGTTTATTGTGGTTGCAGTGGTAGCTTTGACACAGACCTATCTGGGCAAGAGAATGGAGGTTGATGCGTAATGAGTAAAAACGTGATCGGCGGAACAAAAGCACGGATCGGCCATATTGTAAAGGTAGTGGTTTTGTTCATTCTCTTGATCGCCTATATGTTTCCATTCTTTATGGTACTGATCAACTCTTTTAAACGGAAGGTCAGCATCGTGCGCGATCCGCTTGCTTTGGTTGACAGCAAAGGCTTCTATTTCCAAAACTATCCGGAAGCCTTTGAATCCATGCGCTTTCCAGCAGCATTTATGAACTCGCTTTTGATTACTGTGCTCAGCATGATCCTGATTGTGCTGTTTGCGGCGATGGCGGCTTATGTATTTGTCCGGACAAAATATTTGGCGAGCCGGATTTCGTTCGGCATGATGCTGGCGGCAATGATCATCCCGTTCCAGGCCTTGATGATCCCGCTGGTCAGTATTTACGGAAACACGTTGAACCTGCTGAATAACCGCGCGACCCTAATCTTTTTGAACTTCGGTTTCGGTATGGGACTTGCGGTATTCATGTATCATGGGGCAATCAAATCGGGTGTGCCGATCTCACTGGAGGAGGCGGCGCTGCTTGACGGCTGTAATAAATACCAAACGTTTTTTATGGTTGTTTTTCCGTTGCTGAAAACAATGACTTCCACGCTGGTAGTATTGGATGTATTGTGGCTGTGGAACGATTATCTGATGCCAAGTCTGATATTGACCAAGCGTGACCTGTTTACCCTGCCTTTGTCGACCTACCGGTTCTATGGAACCTATACATCAGACTTAGGGCTAATCATGGCGGCGCTGGTCATGACGGTGACTCCGGTCATTATCCTGTACTTGTTTTTACAGCGCCATATCATTGCGGGCGTTGTCTCCGGAGCAGTTAAATCGTAGCCGGTCTTAGCCGGAAAGGATTCTCTATTGTGCCGCGGCTGTGGCACGATAGAGAATCTATGCCATTATAAATGGTTGATGAACCAACGGCCAGAACAGACACAGACGATTTTTCGGAGGAATCATATTAAAATATTGAATGCAATTTAAAAAACATGTATAATATTCCGAAGAAGGGTGGTTTTGGCTATGAGCACTTTAAAAGATGTTTCTGAACGGGCAGGAGTTACCGTGACAACGGTGTCGCGGGTGTTAAATAACCGAGGATATATCAGTGAGAAAACCCGCGCTAAAGTGTATCAGAGCATGAAAGAATTAAATTACCAGCCGAATGAGCTGGCACGGTCACTGACAAAGAAACATTCCAATATGATCGGAGTGATCGTTCCTACAATCCAGCATCCGTTTTTCAGCCAGCTCACCTTTTATTTGGAGCAGTACTGCTTTAAAAAGAATTTTAAGATTCTTTTGTGCAATTCCCAGGCACAGGTGGAAAAGGAGAAGGAGTATATAGATATGCTGAAATCCAATCAGGTGGCTGGGATTATAATTGCCAGCCGGACGCCTGATGTGGAACAATATGTGGAGCAGGACATGCCCATCGTGATGATTGAGCGCCAGTCCGGAGGATATGGGATTAATATCTGCTGTGACAATGAATTGGGCGGCGAGCTGGCAACGCGCCATTTGATTGCATGCGGCTGTAAAAAGCTTTTGCATATCAGCGGTGAATTTTCCAAAGGGCTTCCGGGCGATAAGCGTGCGGTCGCTTTTGAACGGGTATGTCAGGAGGTTGGCGTCCCTTACCAGATTTTCACGACCACAGAACAGGAATTTTACACCCGCTCTTATGCAGAAATTATCCGGGAAGTGTTTGCCCAGATGCCTGATGTGGATGGGATCTTTGCCAGTAATGATACGATGGCAGCACAGATTTTACAGTATTGCTATGATCATGGGATTGATGTCCCGGGACAATTGCAGGTCGTCGGATTTGACGATGTGGAGCTGTGTCATCTGACAACTCCGCAGCTTACAACGATTCGCCAGCCTATCGAAAGGATGGCGGAGGCGGCGGTAAACAGCATTCTTGGCCGACGCGGCAAAAAGGCTGTTGCGATGCGCACGATCCTGCCGGTTGAGTTAAAAATGCGGGGAAGTACGCGGCTAAAGTCTGAATAGTTTGATCAAGCGGCAGCCTTAAATAACCGAGCCATGGGATTTCAATCAGAATTACTGGCAAGGGGGAAAACGATGTACAGAGACGAAATTTTTGATAAGATATACGGAGCATGGACTGGGATGATCGCCGGAAACAATAATGGCTTGTTTTTCGAAAACAAGTATCAGGACTATCCGGTTGAAGAATATATTGATGGAATATTAAGCTCAGTGGATAGGTATCGGCATACGGATTGGGCGTTTAATGTTTATGATATCCTGCTTAGGTATGGCGGTATGGCTGACGACGACACTTTGATGGAATGGCTGATGGTGGAAGAGATACTGAAATTAGGACGTTTTCCAACTCCTGAGGAACTGGGCCGGGTATGGGTCGAAAATCTCAATTACCGGAATTTTGGTGAGGGAAGGCATGCGCTTGAGCAATTTGCTAAGGGGGTAAGGCCTCCTGAGCACCTGGAGATTGATTCCGGGATTCCGCTGACAGAATACTTTAAGGACTGGGGCATTTGTGCGCTGATCTATAATGAGATCCTTGGAATTTTGACATTCCAACATCCGGAAACTGTAAGAAGCCGGGCGCTGGAATATGGGTCTATGGTAAATCGGCGGGAAGGATGCGAGGGAGCCGTATTTGGCGCGGCGCTTCAAAATGCCGCTATGCGGATGAATTGCGTGACAGATATTATTGAATATGCAATAGGAGAACTGGATCGCGATACCGTGTTTTTTCGTGAGATAGAACGGGCTTATCAAACGGCACGAGCAAACGCGGATTGGAAAAAGGCCAGGCAGGAATTCCTTTCAGCGCTTCCCAAACACCATATAGCAGATGCGATTCCGAATGCTGGGCTGGTGCTGTTGGCGCTGTACTTTGGGAATGGGGATTTTTCAGAGACGATGAGCCTGTCTATCCAATTGGGTTATGACACCGATTGCAACGCCTGCACAGTAGGGGGCGTGATGGGCGCCATCGCTGGCGAAAAGGAAATTCCCGCCAGATGGAAAGAATTCCTGAATGGGATTATGGTGAACATGATCTGGGATAAATGGGACGGCTGCCAAAGGTATGAAAAATATGCTTTCAAACTGCCGGAACAGATCAGTATCAGGGAACTGGCGGAAAAAACAATGAACGCGGCAGAGATTGTGTCGAAATAACAGACTTGCTGCCGCTTAGCAGATAGCCGGGGACAGAACGGTCCGCGGCTATTATTTTTAGGATATAGACAAGATGTGGGAGGAGATATAAAAAATGAAGCCAGACTGGTGGAAGGAAGCGGTTGTGTACCAGGTATATCCGCAAAGCTTTTGCGATACCAACCACGATGGAATCGGGGACTTTAACGGAATCCGGAGCAAACTCGACTATCTGAAAGAGCTGGGAGTTAATTTAATCTGGATCAATCCCTGCTATCAGTCCCCGATGGTGGACAATGGCTATGATATTTCAGATTATTATAAAGTCAACCCGATATTTGGAACAAATGAGGATTTGGACGCGCTGATCCGGGAAGCAAAAGAAAGGGGAATTGGCGTTCTGCTTGATTTAGTAATAAATGATTGTTCAGACGAGCACCCGTGGTTTCAAAAGGCTGTCCATGACCCAGACAGTGAAGAAGCGGATTACTTTATTTTTAAAACGACAGAGGATGGGAATCCGCCCAACAACTGGCGTTCCAATTTTGGAGGGTCAGCCTGGACGCAGATTCCGGATGGCAGATGGTATCTGCATACCTTTGACAAGCGGCAGCCTGATTTTAACTGGGAAAGTTCAAAATTGCGGGAGAAGCTGTACGACATGGTCAACTGGTGGCTGGACAAAGGAATTGCCGGATTCCGGGTAGATGCGATTACCTTTATTAAAAAAGACTTGACCTTTGCCTCAGTACCAACGCCTGACGGTTCGCTTTATCAGATTGAGAATTACCAGAATTATCCGGGAATCGGAGTGTTTTTGACAGAGCTTCGCGACCGGACTTATGAGAAAAGAAATGCTGTAACAGTAGCTGAGGCTGTCGGCGTTCCCATGGATTCCTTCACCGATTACGCGGGGAAAAACGGGTATTTCTCTATGATCTTTGACTTCAACTGGTATAACATGAAGGGTGAAGCGGATAAATCCTCTAAGGAAGCAATATATCGTTGGCGGAATAAGATGTTCGATTCCCAGGAGCAGATTTCTGCACTGGGCTGGAGCGGCGTTGTCTTGGAAAGCCACGACGAGCCTCGTGGGATCAATAAGTTCCTGGAGCCGTCCGACCAAAACCGCACTTCGGCTGCGTGCCTGGGGACGATCTACTTTTTTCTGCCGGGAACACCGTTTATCTATCAGGGACAGGAGCTGGGGATGACCAACAGTATCTGGAACAGCATTGAGGATTTTAAGGACGTGATGGTACAGAACCGTTATCGTGAATGTGTAGAAAACGGCGGGGACACCGAGGAGTTGCTGCAGGAACTGAGGGAATACAGCCGTGATAACGGACGTACTCCGATTCAGTGGGACGGCAGCAAATACGCGGGTTTCAGTGACGCTGAACCGTGGATTCCGGTAAATCCCAATTATCTACAGATCAATGCTGCGCTTCAGAAAAATGATCCAAGCTCTGTCCTGTCCTATTATAAAAAACTGGTAGCGCTGCGGCGTGATCCAAAATGGAAAGATGTATTTGCCAGGGGGGAGTTTATCCCGCAGCGGGAAGCGGAGGACTGCCTCATTGCATACCGCAGAATGTTAGGGGATAAAATGGTAGGTATATTCTGCAATTTCACCAGCAAGGAGCAGACTGTGTGCGTCAGTGAAGAAGTAAAGGAAATTCTGCTGAATAATTGCGGCGGCTTGGAGCATGAGACGGGAAGGATGACGATGGCTCCATATCAGGCGGTTGTCCTCTCTCTGCAAGGATAATCAGGGGAATTCGTGAAAAATCCCGGATTAACCGAATAGAAATCGGGAGTCCTAAAAGGCTTAGCGCTGTATTTTGAGAAAGGAAGCAAAATAATGAAGAAGGATAACGTGGCTTTGAGACCGCCTATGGGCTGGAATAGTTGGGACTGTTACGGGCCGGCGGTAAATGAGGAACAGCTTTTGGGAAATGCCGAATATATGGCAAAACATCTGAAGCAATACGGCTGGGAATATGTTGTCTGTGATATTCAATGGTCTGAACCACAAGCGGGGAAAGTGCCGTCTGGCAGGGAAGTTCCGTTTTACATGCCCTTTGCCCGGCTGGAAATGGATGAATACGGCAGGCAGATGCCTGCGCCGGAGCGGTTTCCTTCGGCAGCGGGCGGAAAGGGCTTTGCGCCGATTGCAGAAAAAATCCACAAAATGGGGTTGAAGTTTGGTATCCATATTATGCGCGGGGTGCCGCGGCTGGCGGTACACCGGCATTTACCGGTAAAAGGAACGGATACCACCTGTGATAAGATTGCTTCCAGCGCGTCCATTTGCTGGTGGAACACAGACATGTATGGAATCAACGCCCAGATGGAGGGTGCGCAGGCTTATTATGATTCCATTTTTGAGTTGTATGCTTCCTGGGGCGTGGATTTTATTAAAGTGGATGATATTTGCAACACCAGTGCGTATCCGGATCATCCTTATTCGGCGGAAAAAGAGATCGAGATGATCCGCCGGGCGATCGACAATTGCGGACGGGAGATGGTATTGAGTCTTTCTCCGGGGCCGGCAGTTATTGAAAAGGCTTGGCATCTGCGGCAAAATGCCAATATGTGGCGCCTTACCGATGATTTCTGGGATCGATGGGACTTGCTGTTGGCTATGTTTGAACGCTGTGAAGTCTGGGAACGTCAGGTATCCCCGGGGAACTGGCCGGACTGCGATATGCTTCCATTGGGAAGCCTGCGCCTGTATTTGAGAGATTGGCAAGACCCGGCAGGCTTAGAATTTGATACCACTTGGACCAACTTTACCCCGGACGAACAGTATACTATGATGTCTCTGTGGAGCATTTTCCGCTCGCCGCTTATCATGGGCGGAGAGCTGCGGGATAATGATGACTTTACCTTGTCTCTGCTAACAAACGAAGAGATTTTACGGATGCAGCGTTGTGGTACCAACGCACATCAGGTATACCGCAACGAAAGGGAATGCGTTTGGAAAAGTACAGACCAGGAGAACGGCAGTGTCTATGTGGCGCTGTTTAACCTTTCTGATATAGCAGGGCAGGTTACGGCCTCTTTTGAGGAATTGGAGATTGCTGGCGCGTATCAGGTACGAGATCTTTGGGCGCGGGAAGACAAGGGCATTGCAGAGGAGAAGCTTTCAGCTCAGATTGCTCCGCATGGGGCCGTCGTTTACTGCCTGAAAAAATAAAAACAAAAAAGCACACCCATTACTTATTAAGTGATAGGTGTGCTTTTGGTTTTTAATGAAACGGATGGTTTCCCATTCCATTGCTTGTATTGTTCTCAAAGCTGGAAACAGCTTTATGGACCTGGAGCTCCAAAGCGAATTACGGGACTTATCGTGCAAAATGAAACAGTTCGAGTTCCTAAATATTTTAAAAGGGCCTTGAAGCAGGAAATATACTGTTGTCAGCGGTGTGGCGTGCTAACGCACTTAGAAAATGTAAATAGCAACCACTTTATTCATTATCGAGAATATTTGTATGGAAAGGCATACTATGTATGCATGATAGAGACTGATACCGGTGAAGCTTTTTTACAGTCGTTGGACAAAATTGAATGGCCCAAAAGCTTAATAGGATGAACAGAGGCTGCCGTATGCAGAGCTTAAAAGTGAGGTGTTTAAATACGAACCTGTTTTATTCTGACGGCTGGAAATAAAATAAAACATATTTTTTGATAGTATCACCCCCCTTTGGGTACTGTTATTGTACCTAAAGGGGGGTTAAGAACGTGCGGTTTTCAGGATTCCTGACCGTTGAGGGGATATCCCGGTTTACCCTTGATAATCTGAAATTTCCTTGTCAAGACAGGCTTGCGCTTCTGTTAACAATTTTTTGGTGGATTTGATGAGTTTAACTACAAAGGTATCAGTCTTACGTCTCTTATAGAAATTCACAAGAGCAAAGGACAACAGCTCGTGCGCTTCTTCAATATTTTTGTCTGCGCCAATACCATAAAGAAGACATTTTCCAACCCGAAATTGTGCGTCTGCTATGCAAACAGAATCTGCATCATTTTCCAAGCTGCGATGCAGAGCCCTCTGATAGAGGGTAAAAGCATAATTCTCGTTTTTAGTCACGCCATAGCCGTTGAGATACATGTCTCCCAATTTATATAAACAGTTTGCATCATCGTGAAGCAATGCACCGAGAGTAAAATATTCATATGCTTTTTCATAATCGATATCTTGATGACGACCATAATAAAAACAATATCCACAGTTACAAATTGCCCGAAGATTGCCTGCGTCTGCCGCTAGCTTATAAAGCTCATAGGCTCTTTGATAGTCTTGTTCTACAAATCTGCCAGTATAGTAGAAGGTGCCGAGATTCACAGAGGCTATCGGCATTTCCTGTTTTTGGCAAAGCTCATAGCACTCAATGACCTTTCGGGCAATTTTCCCATTTAGACAATCATGGTGATCACATGCCCATCCTAAAATCGCTTCCCAATCTTCTGTTTCAATATAAAAATTGACCTCATCTAATTCATTTTCTATATCATCTTCTATATCGTTATCAGTATAAAATTGAGCGATAAGCGTTTGATTTTCATATTCTTCTGCTGTCGCTTCCCTGATGATATGCTTTGTCCATTCAACCGGATATGGAGCCTCCTCCGCTGCATATTCTGCACAGGATTTTACAATTCCTATTCTTGGCGTGTTCTGGCTGCCAAATGGGACCATGACATAGGAATCCAGCTGTATTTCACCCATATCGCTGATATAAGAATATATTGCTTGGATTCCTTTAACCAAAACACCGCAATACCAATATTTATCCATTATTCTCACCCGTTCTGCTGGATATCCTTTCCATACTAAATACAAAAAACAAAATCTAATCTAACGCATAGCCAATTACTTTGGTGTAAGCCCTGCGGCATTCACAAATTCGTTGATTTTACCGTTAGCAATAGTACCTTCTTGCCCGAAACTATAATTATATTTTACATCCTTTCGGATATTAAGTAAAGAGTTTTCTGACAACCCTATATAGTGAATTTTAATGGGCGGTACAGAAAAATACTGCTAAATAGAATTCCAGAATGTGGTTGATCTTATTTTCCTGATATTGAAATATGGAACTTAAACTAAAAAATGCTCACCGAGATTAACGCGTTGCTTGATCCTTTTTGCTTTGGCATCCTAGCACACAAACGGTATCGCGATAAGCTGTCAAACCATGGAAGGAGGTTGACTTTTATTACAATAAAAAACGCTCCCCTTTCAGTGTGGTTTAGATACTGTCTCAGAAAAAACCAAGACAATTCTCGATAAGAAAAATGGATAATTGTTATCAGTACTAATTTAGTAGTTACAAAAAAGTGCCTACTTGATTAATATTTTCCCCTTGCTTATAATGAAATTGTAAATTTATCATAGGAGGGAAAGGAATGGATTTGTTAGAATTAATAAAGAGGAGAAGGTCGATGGTTATGAAGATGCTTAGAGATGCTGGTTTGTCATGACAGACGTTATTCATTCCAATGGTCAATCCAGGTCTAATATAAGTGATGGCATCTGATTCCAGATATCAGATAATAGCGTTCTCTTTCGACCGAAACCAAAATGGGGAACATGATATATGTCAACCGGATTATTAGGGAGCAGATGTGTATTCCCGATATTGAAACAGACGGGTGAAGCCTTATGGGATATACATATTAATAGAGTATTGTAAACTGCTGGACGGCTGACTCGTCAACAGCTTACATGCAAAGCGCGATATGAAAAAGCAGCAGGTACGTACGTCTTATCGTATGTACCTGCTGCTTTTATACCATCAAGAATTATTCCGGCGGTCTTGTAAAGGAACTGCTTTGCCGTATAATCAGCTTTGGCTGAAAAATTATTTTTTGTGAAGGGGAATCGTCTCCCTCCAAACGGCGGAATAAAAACTCTGCACCGCATCGTCCCATATCTCTTTGTGCCATATAGATTGAGGATAACGGTGGTGACAAAAATTTGACAAAATTGACGTCATCCATTCCTACAATCGCGATATCTTCCGGGATTCTAATATGATTTTCCTGAAAGGCAGCTATAGCTCCCAAAGCCATTACATCACTGGCGGCGCAGACGGCAGTAGGCCGGTCCTTCATGTTTAAAATACGAAGAGCCGCCTCATATCCGGCGTTCTGATCGTAATCGCCGAAAAAGCAGTTTTTCATATCCACTGGAACCCCCATTTCCACGTGGGCACTGCAATAGCCTTCAAAACGCTCCCGGAATACATAAATACTCTTATCTCCCCCGATCAGAGCTACTCGGCGATGTCCCTGCTTAAGCATATGTATGGTGGAAAGATATAACGCCCTTCTAACATCAATCCCTACATAATCGAAATTGTCTGTTTCGTTACCGCCATAGGGTGATACGCATAGGGAACTCACAACCAAGGGACATCGCACTCGCCTGATCGCTTTAAAATGCTCCTCCGTATAATTAAAATTGATGAGAAACAGGCCGTCCACGATCTTCTCGTTCATCATATTCAGCAGATTCAGCTCTTCTTCCGGAGAGCCTTTTGTATAGTAGATCATCAGAGAATAATGATGCTGCTTTGCAACCTCTTGAACAGCTCCAATCAGCGCAAAGAAAAAAGGATTATCCGCTTCAGGAAAGGCAAGACAAATCAAATTGGTGCGGTTGTTTTTTAAGGAACGCGCGGCCCTGTTCGGAACGTAATGCAGCTCTTGAATTGCTTGTGTTACCCGCTCCTTGGTTTCGGGCTTGATATAGCCAACATTGTTGATCACTCTAGAAACCGTACCCGGTGAAACCTGTGCCGCGGCAGCAATATCATAGATGGTTACCGTTTCTTTTTTTGAATCCATAATCGTTTCCTTTCGCAATATAGAACTATTTACCCATATTTTACCATGATTATAAGAAAAGTTCAATTACAGCGCTTCTATAAGGCGATTAGACGACTCCTGATACTGAATGCTTCTGATGGTGCGAACGCATTATCATGAAACGCATCTGTCTCTCGGTTCTAACCGAGAAGTAATGATCAATACGAAATAATTCTCAAAAGAGAGAATTTTACGATATCATTCCTATCTCTTTCTCCCAATCCCTGCGCGGGCCCGCGAGCTGCTGAAAAAAGAATATGCTTTCAGGAGCAGAGCGATCATTTCCAAACGCAGGGATGAGAAAGAGTTTGGGGTTTGCCTAGGATTGTATTTGAGGAGGAAATTATCTATATTTTATACATACTAATGCATAATCCTGTAAATCCGGCAATTGGATTTCAACCGTATCGCCCTGACAGGAGTACTGTAAACCGGTTTCATTTGGCAGCAAAATAACTTCTGCAATCGATTTCCCAAATAGCTTTGCCTTGAATTGCAGATTGGCAATCGGCAGATTGGGCAGCTCGCTTTGGAAGTTTAGTATGTGCAGCATGGTGCAATTTTCTTCCGGCTTTTCAAATCGTGTGATTTCTACGGACTGGAATCCCTCTAATTCCGTGCAATATGAGCCGGAAAGGCGTTTGATAAGCTGGTAAAATACCTCTCGCTGGCTGATATGGGTACCAATTTCCAGTGCGGCTGTAGAATAGATTACCTTTCCCTTGCCATATGTGTTTTCGACAATCGCAGGAGCTTGTGTAAATCTCCCCGGCGGGGTGGTTAAGATGCTGCCATGACGGTCTTCAGTCGGATAGAGATAGGGAAGTGTTATGGTACCAAGCACCTTGGCCTCGGAGGAAATTACGCGGACGTTAGTCTGCCAGTCGTACACTGTAACAGGGAAGTCGGCGGAAAATACTTCTGGAAATACTTCTTTTCCCTCCTCGGTAGGCGATACATAGGTGCGGCTTTCTTTGGTTCGGCCCTCCAACTGGACGCCGAACAGATCCGATAAAAGAAACTTCCCGTCATAGCTGCCGCTTCCAGTAATGGTAGCAGTCTCCTTGCTTGCGTAAAGAGAACCGCCATCAGCTACGAATTCCCGAATGGCTTTAATTTCCTCCTCGTCCAGCATGGCAACATTAGACAATACTAAAACCTGGTATTTTTTCAGGTCTTTAAGATTTTTTTTGGTAACGACGCCATAGGGAACGTGATACCAGGTCAATGTTTTTGCAGCATTGGAGGAGCATTTCATATGGGAATTAGCCGCCTGATAATCTGGATTGTCCTTTTGATACTCAAAGGTACAACCCGCCTCTTTTACAGGACGCCCGTTCCATTCCTGGTCAAAATTGGAATTCAGGCTGTAATAAATCCCGACATCCTGGCAGAATTCACCGCCTAAATATGGCTCATATGGGGTAATTTTCCCAAATACCTTTTCCATAGTATGATAGTTTCTGGTGTGAACGGTTCCCACAGGGTCAATCTGGTCGATAATTGTCAGTGCGCCGTCATTCATAATGGTAGAATAGGCCACCTGGCTTAACTCATCCTCTGTTTTAGTAATCACATGCTCATGAATGTTCGGAACATTCCAGCAGTTGACACGCTCAAACGGTTTCAAATTGCTCAGCGAATAAAATAGTTTGCTGGAATAGGACAATCCATACCGATCACAATATAAATCTGCCGACATCCAGTCCCAGCAATCTGACAATTCCGCAGAAGCACCGGCCATCCAATCCCAGGTGAAGGTCTGAGACTGCTGGGCCAGCTTCATGCCCGGTTTTCTGGATTTGATGGTATCTGTCACCTCCTGGCAAAACTCTCTCAGCCAGCGTTGACGGGTCCGGATTAGTTTAACAAAGCTTGGATCCTTCCAATCGATCACAGTAGGCATTTCTTCGCCTGTTTCTTCCCGGTAACGCTTCCGGCAGTTATCACAATAGCATACAGTCGGCCAGAAGGTCATATCCGGCCAGACGCCTTCGAAGTCATAGTTGTCACAGATTTCTGCCAGCTCAGCCAATGAAAAGTCGTGGTATCCCGGGTCGTTGATACAGCAGGTGGCAAACCGATGGGGGCCGCCCTCTGTATTGATTCTCTCTCTTTCGGCGGTACCGTCCGCCAAGACGGTTCTTGCCTCCGGATGCTTGTTCCAATAGTCAGCCGCATAGACAAATACATAGTATACGATAGCGTCCAGGCCTCTTTTATGCAATGCGTCGATGGTTTCCTTCAGCATATCTCTGCCCTTGTGACCGGGATGCATCACCCCGCCCAGCTTAGACGGCCAGCTCAATAGACCGGTATGAGTGTTTGCCATATAGGTTGCCGCTGTAGCGCCGCTTCGGTAACAGCACTCTGCAAAATATTCAGGGTCATATTGGGTCAGGAATGTGTCATTCCAGCTGTCAATGTGATAATCAAGGAAATATCTTTTTCGGGAGCGCTGATGCCAGTTATTATTCATTTTCGTTTCTCCTTTTTCAGTATGAGATTTGATTATTTAGCAGTCGTATACATATCCAATACCAAGAATTTCAGCCAGATATTTCAGTTCCCGGCTCCAGTCACCGAATACCAAAGAATAATGATGACCTACCGTATGGTCAAAAAAGCTTTTGGTATCATGCTCAAATTCCAAGCCGAAGCCCGGCCACCGCTGTCCGAATATTTCATCCGGAGCAACGTCTCTGTGAATGGTTGTTGCATTGGCTACATGCATCCGCAAGGTGTCTCCATTGCCTCCTACGCGCAGGATCGTTACCTTTTTGCCGGTTTCCAGCTCAAACTTAATTGAAGCGCCTTTCATTTTTCCGCATAGATACTCATTGGGAAGAGCATCATCGGCAATGTTGCCGGCAATTGGCCAGAGCTCAACTCCCTTGGAGTGGTCTGCCATGGAAATAGGCGCAGTACCGCAATTGAAGAAGGTTGCACCGTTGCCGCTTTTATGTTTCCGCCCAATATCGGCAAAGAAAACCTTTTGTCCTCCGGTCATCAGATGGAGGATATACATGGAAATCCCAGCCGGAACATCCGCTTCACAGGCAGTCATAATGCCTGCTTCGTTGAGCATGCAGGTTGCCAGGCATGCCGCGTATCCATAGCCATAGGGCAAAGCGGACATCTCCGGCATACATTTGTTAGCGAACACATCAATATGATAGAGCTCTTTCATTCGCAGAAACGCCAAATACATTTTGGCCTGGGTGAAAATCGCATCGCTTTCCAGCTTTTCTCCATTATCCGCTTCCCAAATTACTTTGTCAACCTTCTCTAGGAATTCTTTCTCAACCTTATGCGCTTCCTCATCGCTGATTTTTTCCATTTCCTTGAAAATCTGCAGGGAATCATATTGGGGGAAGTCCAACCCAAAGACCGCTTTCCAGTCAAACTCGTTTACCTGAGTTTGATACATCATCATGCATTTTCCGCCGATAGTAGCAATTTTTTTGTTGCGCAGCTCTTCTTTTACCCAAGCTGCCCGTGCAAACCGGAGCATGGTATCAATATTGTTCTCGTCTCTGGCTTCGCCGTATAAATATAGAAATTTTTTCCCCATCTCCGTCAAGACGTATTTGATTTGGATGGAAGCACCGAAATTGCCGTTCGCGATTTTATCTGACAGCCCATACAAAATAAACGGTACATGGATATCGTTGACCGCAGAGATGGCTACGGAGGAATAAATCCAGGTTCCAACCACAAGGACGATTGCATTGGCGCCGCGGGCTTCCATATCCTTGACCGCCTTTACCGCGTCCGCTTCCTCCAAAATGAGATCTTCTGGAATCAGAACATCCGCTTCCTCACATTGCGCAAATCGTTGGAGATAGTACTCCCGCATTTCACGGATTTCTTCTTTTTGATGGTTTATCTTTGCCAGAAAGATAATACCAAGCTTTGGTTTGTTCATAATCAAGTCACCATTCCTATTTCAATATTTTGTTATCCCTTGACTGCTCCAGCGACCATGCCCCGGATAACCTGTTCCTGGAAGATTAAATAGACTACTACGACCGGAAGAGCCATCATCACTACGCCGGCAAACATCACGCCCAATTCAGAAACATATTGGCCGTTCAGGTCTTGAATTCCCTGAGAGAGCATTTTCATCTCGCTTTTCGTGATCAATACCAAGGGGATCAGAAATTCGTTCCAACAGAATAGAAAGGCTAAAATCCCTACTGTCGCCAGTCCGGGCAGCGAAATGGGCAGGATGACCCGAAAAAATGCCCCTGTCCGGCTGCAGCCATCGATGGTTGCGGCCTCGTCCAGCTCTTTTGGAAGCGCCACCATAAATCCCTTTAAAATAAAGATGGATAAGGACAATTCCATAGCAAGATAAGAAAGAATAATTGAGAGAAAGTTGTTGGTCAGCCCTACCTTATTAAAGATAGAGAACAAGGGAACAATAATCGTATGGGCTGGAATCATCAGTCCCAGAGAAAACAGCAAATAAAGGACTTTGCTGTTCCATACTTTTGCCAAGACGTAAGCGGCCATAGCGGAAATTACTAAGATTAGGGCGACGGCGACGACACTTACAAAAAGCGTATTAAAAAAATAGGTTCCGATATTGCCTACCTGCCAGGCCCTGACAAAGTTATCAAAATTAATCTGTTCCGGAAAGCCTAAGGCGTTACTGTATATCTGGTCATTGCTGCGGAAGGAATTTACTAGCATCCAATAAAATGGGAATAAGGCCAAAATCGCAAAAACTGTTAAGAAAATAAATTTTCCTATCTTTGCCACATAGCCAATCGGAGCTGTTACTTTATTCAACACAAATTCCTCCTTTATATTTTCATCCGGCGGCGTCTGGCGCGTTTTTCCTGATTTTTTTCTGATCCGAGGGAATCATTTGCCTGGTTGTAAATTACAACAAGAATCAGAGATATGAACAGGATCGACATTGCCACGGCGCTTCCGTAACCGAAATGTCCATTTTTAAAAACCTCACGGTACATCATGACAGCCATATAGGAGGACGAATATCCGGGCCCGCCTGTAGTCATGATCCAGGGATAATCAAATGCTTTCAAACATCCCGTGATAATCAAAATTACCACTACGCTGGTAATCGGCCGCAAGGAAGGAACTGTAATTTTAAAGAACATTTTTGCTGAGCTGGCACCATCCAGAGAAGCGGATTCAAATAATTCCTCAGGTATGTTCTGGACTGCCGCCAGGTAAATAATGAATTGCTGTCCCATATACTGCCAAATCTGCGGGACGGCTACAAAATAGATGACGACGCTGGAATCACTGAGCCACGAGCGGCCCGCAATGGAATCACCAAAGCCTAGCGCCGATAATATCTCGTTAAACGGCCCCATATCCGCATTGAAAAAGATAGAAAACAGCAGAGCCATTGCCGCCGCAGAAATAATAGAAGGCAAATAGTAAACGGATCGGTAAAACTTATAGCCGCGATTTAACCGGCTGACTAAAAAGGCGCCTACCATGCCAAATGAAAGCTGGACAACCAGCCCGATAATAAGCAGAATAAAGGAATTCAGTACAGTTGTTATGTAATTACGATCCTGGAAAAGCTTAATATAGTTTTCCAGGCCGACGAAATTCATTTCTCCTACCCCTCGCCAGGAGGTTAGGGAATATTCCAATGTCATAACAATCGGGATAATAATTAAAAGTACAAATACAATCAGTGCCGGCGCTAAGAAAAAAGCCGAAAAGGCCATGTCTCTTCTTTTTTTCAAAAGAATCCCCCCTAGTGTGAAAACGGGTACGGATTGACCTTGCAGTCCATACCCGCTTTCCCTATTCAACCATTGCATGAGCAAAGATAACTTTTATACAGGCGATCAATCGGATTTCTGTAGTGTTTTTATTAAACTGCCATATATGTTTGTGTTCCACTATCGCCTGGAAGATTTTGCGCTATGATAAGTCACTGTTGATAGAATCCTGAATATCCTGGTTGATTTGATCTACAGTGGCAGAGCCAGCCCACAGCTCATCCATTGCATAGGAGAATACCTCTTGAGAGGCGGCTGCCGGCATATTAGACCAGAGATGAACGCGTTCTTCTCTTCCGTCGAGATATTCCTGTGCTCTGACATACAGAGGATTCAATTTGGATTCATCGTATTCCTGGATTTTAACCGCCCAGCGTCCGGATTCTGCAACCAGTTGGTTTACTTCATCGCCAAGGAGATAGTCTACAAAATCAACCAGAGCGGCCTGTTTGCTTTCATCGTGGAAGGATTTTGCATTAACAACAAAACCGAAATTCGTACCGCCGACTACAAAATCAGAGGTGGAATACTTGGCATCGGGCATAACAGGAACATCCATAAATTCAGATTTTTCCACGATTTCATCGGTAAACTGCTGAATTACCCATGGGAAAGCGTAAATCATAGCGGCTTTTTCTTCATTGTACATTGAGACTGCCGGAGCAAAATCGCCGCTGCCCAAGGTGTCTGCCGGGAAGGTGCCGGCGTCGCGCATCTGTTCGATCAGATTGCCGGTTTTCACGATATTATCTTCACCCAGCCATTTGTCCTGTTCGCCACAGATGGTATTGCTTTCTTCCTGCGTATAGTACTGATAGAATACTGCTGCATACCAGAAGTGCGCAGGATTTCCGGCAGAGGAACCAACTGCCAGGGGAACAATTCCGTCGGCGGATAAGGCTTTGGAAACCTCTAATAGCTCATCCATATTGGTAGGCGGCGTTAATCCCTTTTCATCAAAAATTTCTTTATTATACAGCATGTAGTTGCTGGAGCCTTCAATTGGGAATCCGTATGTTTTCCCGTCAAAGGTATAAACTCCTAACGAGCTTTCAGGATAATTATCTCTTGACAGGTTTTTGCTGACCGCAAAATATTCATCAATATCGAGCAGAAGGTTATTGTCTACCATATCCTTCACGCTGCCGGCCGTCCAATAATGGAAGCAGTCCGGGAGATTGTCCGCTGCTAAATCCGTTTTAATTTTATCTCGCAGGTTATCACCGCTCTCAGATTCGAACTCTACGGTATATTTGTCCTTCACGGAGGCCGCATAAGCCTCAACCATTTCGGAAAAATCTGAGTGGAACTGCTCTGTTCCCGCCATATAGTTGGTTGCAAATCGGATTACAGGCAAATTTCCGGAGCCGCCCTGGCTGTCCGTAGAGTCATCGCCGTTGCCCGAACATCCGCTCAGTGCCATACCGCATGCGAGCCCAAGGCAAATCCATTTAAGCCATCGTTTGTTACTTTTCATTTTCATGACCTCCTAAAAATTTAATTTAAATAACGGGTTTCTACGCCACTGAGAACAAATTATTAAATCGGTTTCCTGTTTTTTGTTTATCTAGATTATATAAAAAATATATCTATTTGTAAATATAATTATTTTTATTTGATAAACTTTTGTTAAAAATACCAATGATGAATAAAGTTATTTATATTTTATGACAGTAAATATTAAATCGGTTTTATAAAATTAATATTAGTTTCCGGTTTTTTATAAAATTGCCTTTAGGTTTTACATTGAAAGAGAGGCCCTTGCTATATCTTTTAATGAGAATATAATTTATAACGGCGATTCGATAGAAAGAAGCGGCTTTTTATATTGTGGCATCGCAGGAATGTAATTCCAGAGCGAGAAGATATTTTGTAAAATATAATGTTTATAGAAAGGGCTTACAGCAGGTATCTGTTTGTTTCTTGTATATTGTTTTTGCTGGGAATCCTGCGTGTCAAATAATTAGAATAATGCTATGATTGGATGGCAAGGATCAATTCATTCTGCAAACTGGAGATCAAAATTGTGAACGGGAGATGTGATCAATTTGGAACAGCTATCGAAGCAGTACCTTTATTCGATTCCCTGACAATATAAAAGAAAATTTGGAGCAGGGCGTGTAAACGTCAATGTGACATTTAACGATATTTTCCATACCGAAGGCATGGCCAATATGGGTGTAAAAAATGAAGATGGTTCAATTTGCTATATTTTCGGTATTATCAAACAAATAAGCGGATGTAACTTTAGATATATTTACAAATGAAATCAATGTCCCGCTATGATATAATAAGAGTAAAGTAATATAAAACCGGTTTTATATAGCTGTTTATGGTTTTATGACAAAGGAGGAATGAGCTTGGACGCAGAAAAGAGCATTCAGGAAATGATGGAAGTTGGCAGCCAGCTTTACCAAAAGGGATTGTTGGTTGGGACAGACGGAAATTTTAGCATACGCCTTAATGAAAAAGAAATTGTAATTACCGCCTCCGGGTTTTGTAAGGGGAAGCTGCAGGAAAGCAGTTTTACGGTGGTAAGTCCGGACGGAGAGGTTTTATCCGGATCAAAGCCGGCACGGGATATCCGGATGCATTTAGCGGTGTACCGGCAGCGGCCGGATGTCACAGCAGTGGTGCATGCACATCCTCCGGCTGCAACTGGGTTATCGATGACGAGCGGTATTGAACAGGAATTATCGAGAGTCGCATTGCCGGAAGTGCTGTTTAACCTGAACGGAATCGCCATCACGGAATACTGTACCCCGATTAGCTGTGAGGTGCCGGAGGAATTGGCAAAGGCTATGAAAAAGACGCCGCAGGCTGACGCGGTGCTTCTTGCGAATCATGGGGCTTTGACTATGGGAAATACCATTTGGGAAGCATTCTATAAAATGGAAACTTTGGAAATGTTCTGCAAAGCCCTGTTTGTTTCTAAGCTGTTTGGAACGACCAGCTATCTGTCGAAGGAACAGGTTGAAAAGGTTCATCGCTTAATAAAGGGAGAAGATCCGGATACCGTGGCCCGTTCATAAGCAGTTCATGTTGGAAAGGAGAATGAATCAGATGAAAACAATTGTAATAGGATGCGACAACGCGGCAGTAGAGCTGAAAAATACCATTATGGGTTTGGTGGAGCAGTTGGGATATGCGGTTGAGAATGTAGGGTGCGACAGCAGTGATGATCCTACCAACTATCCTACGATTGCCAAAAGGGTATGCGAAAGGATCATTGAGAGCGGATATGAAAAAAACGGGATTCTGGTCTGCGGAACGGGAATCGGCATGGCTATGACGGCGAATAAGTTTAAAGGCATCCGGGCGGCGGTATGCCATGACAATTTCTCTGCGGAACGCGCAAAGCTGAGCAACGACGCCAATGTTCTGTGTATGGGCGCCCGGGTGATCGGCCCGGAGCTGGCGAAAAAAATCACCAGAGAATGGCTCTCCCTGGAATTTGTCGACGGCAGTTCCACACCAAAGGTACAGGAAATCAAAGCGATTGAAGCCGAGACAATGAAATAGGAGGCAGGGGGAAATATATGAAGCGGTTTTTACTAGGCACAAACTGGAAAATGCACAAGACCTTTCAGGAAGCGGAGCAGTATGCTGCCGGGCTGAAAAAGCTGGCAGGACAATTTCCGCAATATACTTATTTCATTATTCCTCCCTATACCCATCTTAGAGAGATGAAGGAACAGCTTATCGGTACGCCGGTCATGATTGGGGCGCAGAATATGCACTGGGAGGATCAGGGCGCATATACCGGCGAAATTTCCCCGAAATGGCTCTGTGACCTTGGCATTGACGTAGCGGAGCTTGGGCATTCAGAACGCCGGCAGTATTATAACGAAAACGATGAGGACTTAAATAAAAAAGTGAAAGCGGCATTAAAGTATGGGATGACGCCGCTTTTATGCGTAGGGGAATATGCCAAGGACAAGGCCTATGCAGTGACACCGGAGGTCATCCGCAAACAGCTTAAAATCGGGTTATTTGGCCTGACAAAGGAGCAGGCGGCATCCATTTGGGTAGCCTATGAGCCGGTCTGGGCAATCGGAGAATCCGGCGTGCCAGCAGAACCGGAATATGTAGAGTGGGTACATGGAATCATTCGCGGCCAGCTCACCGAGCTCTTTGGAGACACAGGGAAGGATATTCCGGTGCTTTACGGCGGAAGTGTGAACCCGGAAAATTGCCTTGGCCTGGCACAGCGCAAGGACGTTGACGGTCTGTTTATCGGCAGGTCTGCATGGGATCTGGAAAGCTTTGAAAAGATCATGACATTATTAACGAAGAATGGGATTGGAGGAACAAGGAATGGCTAATATATCAGTACCCTCTGGAAAAAGATACCTGTTACAGGATGGGAAGCCTTATTTTTATCTGGCTGACACCATCTGGATGGCCTTTCAAAAGCTATCGTTGGAAGAATGGCAGAACTATCTCCGGCTGCGCAGGCGGCAGGGCTTTAACGCAGTGCAGATCAGCGTGCTGCCGATTGCCCACGATAACAGCGTCGGAGAGGAGGACATAGAGCCTTTTGCGTTGGATGAGGAAGGCCATTACTTATTTGACCAGATCAACGAAGCTTATTTTGACAAGGCGGAAATAATGGTAGAAATGGCGGCGGAAGCTGGAATCACGCCTTGCCTGCATCTGTTTTGGGTGAATTATATCCCGGATACCTGGGGCGCTTTGAAAAGCCCGGAGCGGGTTTTGCCGCTTTCCAGGGTGCGGGAGCTGGCAAAGTATATGCTGAACCGTTTTGACCGGTATCATCCCATTTATTCAGTGACAGGGGACACAAATTTTGAAACGCCGCGGGTCGTAGAATATTACCAGGCAATTTTTGACGTACTGGAAGAACTTGCCCCTGACGGTGTGACGTCGATGCACCTGATGGGCGGGTTGGACCATGTCCCGGAAGAATTGCTGCACCGCTCTGGATATTCTTTTTATTCTTACCAGTCTAGCCATGGCGGAAAAGAATTTTTAAGCAATATTACAAAATGCAGCGAAGGCTTTTTGAGGCAGCCCCTGGTGAAGCCGCTGATTAATACGGAACCCTGCTATGAAGGACTGGGAAACTTTGAAAATCCCTATGAAAAGTTTTCTTCCTTTGACGTGAGGCGGGCGCTGTGGAGCAGCGTGCTGAGCGGAGCCTCCGCCGGGATAACTTATGGAGCGCACGGCGCCTGGGGATGCCATAAAAAAGGGATGCTTTTCTTAGCCAAGAGCATGTGGGGCGAACCGTATGATTTCCAGGACGCTATTCGGCTGGATGGCGCCAATGATGCGGGGTTTGTGCGCCATATTATGGAGAGCCATCAGTTGATGGGACTTCTCCCGGCACAGGAATTGACCGATACGCCTTATATTATGGCTGGAACACTGGAAAACCAGGATGTTTTGGTGGTTTACCAGCCGTTTGACTGTGAATTTACCTTGTATAAGGAACTGTCGGATTATCGGGTAACAGCATGGAACCTTGCGGCCAGGAGAACTTTTATTCCAGAGCTTACAATGGGAGACGGGAGAACTCTGGTCGGAATTAATGGCAGTAATCACGATGCGCTTTACATTTTTGAGAAATAGATAAAGGATACGGAATGGAGAAAAAAAATCAGAAGGTTACAATCTATGATATTGCAAAGCTGGCGGGAGTTGCTCCCGGTACGGTATCCCGGGCTTTGAACCACATCGGCTATATCAAGCAGGAAACCCAGGAGAAAGTGGAAGCTGCCGCGGAGGAACTCAATTATATCCCGACGCGGGCAGCGCAAAGCCTAAAGACAAAATGCACCGGCCTATTGCTGGTTGCTATTCCTGACATGGAAAATCCATTTTATGTGCAGATGATATCCGCAATTCAGGAAGAAGTGCGCGAAAGCGGTTATTCCATGATCCTGTATTATACCAACGGCAGCATCGAATATGAGAAAAAAGCGTTTGATCTGCTGAGGGAACATGCGGCGGACGGTATGATTATGGTAAATCTCAATCATATTACGCCCTACCTGTCCTACCTAAAAAAGCCGCATCTCCCGCTTGTGCTCTGCCAGATGTCCGACCATCTGGCAGACGAGTACCGGGAATATGGATTTGATGATATCTGTATTGATACCAAACGCGCTGTCATGGAGGTAGTAGACCTGTTCTGCCGGAATGGGCATACCAAGATCGGCTTTATCGGCGGAAATCAGACCCTTCCGGCCTTTCTGGATCGGTATCACGGGTACGAGGAAGGCTTGTCGCGCCACCGGCTTCCGCGAGAAGAGCGATATGTCGTTCTCGCGGAAAACTGGCTGGAAGCAGATGGATACCAAGCCGCGAAAGAGCTGCATGAACGCGGCGACCTGCCGACTGCAATCTGTTTCAGTCACGACCTGATGGCCTTGGGAGCAATGGACTATTTTCAGGAGCAGGGAATCCGGATTGGCGAGGAGCTCGCAATCGCCGGAATCGATAATATTAATATTTGCCAAAAGATGTCTCCGGCGCTGACCAGCGTATGCATCCATCAAAATCAGATGGGGCGGCTTGCGGCACAAAGAGTACTGTCCAGAATTCATCAAAAAAGGGTAGGTGAATTTATAAAGACAGTACTGACCGGAGAACTGATCTGCCGCGGGAGCAGCGGTCAGATCTTTGGGAAAAAAGGATAAGGAGGAATTGACATGGGGGATTATTTCATCGGGATTGATTACGGTACCGGCGGCTGCAAGGCCTGTGTGATGGACAGAAATGCAGATGTATTGAGCTATTCCTTTCGGGAGTATCCCATTTTGACAAACCATCAAAATTTTTCAGAGCATCTTGCCGAAAATTATTGGCCTGCAACCTGCAGCATGATTCAGGAATGTTTGCAGAAATCCGGGGTTTCGGCGGAGGAAATCAGAGGAATCGGAACCTCGTCCGCTCTGCCGTCCTTAGTATTAGTGGACGGCGAAGGAAAACCGGTGCACAATGCCTATAACCTCATGGATCGGCGGGCCAACGCACAGGAAAAGTGGCTGAAAGAGCAAATCGGCGTACAGAAAATTTTTGAGCTGACCGGAAATAGAATTGAGGATCATCCGATCCTAGTAAACCTATTGTGGGAAAAAGAAAACCGGCCGGAGGATTTTAAGCGGATTGACAAGGCGCTGACCATTGACGGGTTTATCCGCATGAAGTTTACCGGGAAAGCTACGGCGCATTATTCGGCAGGCACCTTTTACGGGGTGGCCTATGATATCCTGAAACGGGAATTTGACCGGGAAATGATGGAACGCCTCGGACTGAGCATGGAGCTGATACCGCCGTTTTATCGCTGTGAGGATATCATCGGCACAGTGACAGAACAGGCTGCAAAGGAATGCGGCCTGGCTGCCGGGATCCCGGTTGCCGGAGGACAGGTGGACTGCAATGCCGGTTGGATCGGGGGCGGCGCTGCTGAAATCGGGGACATCCAGATGAATCTGGGAACCTGTGGGAATTTCGGCGTTGTTCATCAGAATACGGACTTTCTTGACAGTATGTTCAATTTTCCCTATACTAATAATTGTTTGAATACTTACGTAACTGTTTCCACGACCCAAACCGGCGGACAGGTGCTGCGGTATCTGAAGGAGAATTTTTCCCAGATGGAGACGGCAATGGAACGCCTGGTGCCTGGTTTTGACGCTTATGACTACCTGAATATGGAGGCGGAAAAGATTCCGATTGGAAGCGAGGGCCTGGTTGTGCTGCCATACCTGATGGGGGAGCGCACGCCGATTTGGGACAACGACGCACGGGGCGTTGTGTTCGGCCTGTCGTTATACCATACCAAGGGCCATCTGGTGCGTGCAATGATGGAAGGCGTGGCCTATGCGCTCTATGATTCGTTCCGGCTGTTTCAGGAAAAGGGAATTCCCATGAATTTTCCGTTGGTGATGAATGAAGGCGGGGCCAAAAGCAAGCTGTGGCGGAGAATCATTACCGACGTGCTGAATGTGCCGACTGTATTTGTCAAAAACCGGGTTGGCGCGCCATATGGAGACGCGCTTCTGGCAGCGGTGGCAACAGGATATCTAGAGGACTTCAGCATCGCAAAGGAAAAAGCAGAATATATTGACCCAATGGAGCCGATCCCGGAAAACCATGAAAAGTACATGCAGTACTTCCGTATTTACAAGAATATTTATGACCATGTCAAAGGGGATTTCCAGGATTTAAAAGAGGTTCGGTAAGAAACTATGCAGCCGCTTCAGCAGGGGAAGAGGAGAACCATGAAAAAGAACTGTTTAATTGCACAATCGGGCGGCCCGACCGCAGTCATTAATTCCAGCGCTGTTGGAATTGCCTTTGAATGCTTTCGTTCAGATGAAATTGACAGAGTATATGCATCGAATAACGGAATTCTGGGGATTTTGACAGAGAGCTATTTTTGTCTGAACGATGTGGCGTTCGACCAGCTGAAACGGTTAAAGACTACGCCGTCGTCCGCATTTGGCTCCTGCCGCCACCGTTTAAAGGATTGGCGGGAGGATGAGTCGGAATACAGCCGGATTTTTTCGTTTTTCCGCAAGAAGGATATCGGATATTTCTTTTATATCGGCGGGAACGACTCGATGGATACGGTGATGAAGCTCAGCCAATATGCGGAGGAAAAGAAGCTTGATGTGGTCATTCTGGGCATCCCAAAGACGATAGATAATGATTTGGCGGATACCGATCATTGCCCGGGATATGGAAGCGCCGCAAAATATATTGGCACCTCCCTGCTGGAAATATACCAGGATGCGCATGTGTATCAAAACGAGCAGGTTACCATCGCGGAGGTCATGGGAAGAAATGCCGGATGGCTGGCGGCTGCGGGAGCGTTGGCACGCTATAATGGGAAACAGGTGGTGGATTTGATCTACCTGCCGGAGGTAGCGTTTAGCATGCAGCGTTTCCTGGACGATGTCAAAGAGGCGTTCGGGCGGTCGAAAAATGTATTGATTGTGGTATCGGAAGGGATTCAGGACTGCGATGGCAGCTATATAGCGGATACTGCCGCTGTTTCCGATGGATTTGGACATCAGCAGCTGGGCGGCGCAGGGCAGATACTGCGCCGGGAGGTAATGGCTCATATTACGCCGCGAGTCAAGTGCGTGGAGTTTAATATCCTGCAGCGCTGTGCCGCACACTGCCTTTCTGAAACCGATGTCGAGGAAGCCTACAAGGTTGGCAAGGAGGCGGTCCGTTACGCGGAGAACGGAACGAGCGGATATATGGTGGGAATCAGGCGGATCAGCAGTAAACCCTATCTGATGAAGCCGGCATTGTTCAAAATTGAAGGGATTGCGAATAAGGAAAAGAAAATCCCGCAGTCTTGGATTACCTCGGGCAAAAACTATGTCACCCAGGAATGCATTGACTATATGCAGCCGCTTATTATGGGAGAAAAATTTCCGGACTATGAGGATGGGCTGCCCGCATTTTCTGTGTTAAAAAGCGACGAGCGAGATACGGCAGACATCTAGCAATCCTATGCTCTGTAAAGAGGAAATCGATCCATAAAAAAGCAGGCCTGTAAAAACAGGCCTGCTTTTTTATGTCCGGAATTTTGTTACCGATTATCTGAAAACAATACCGTTAAGAGCATTTTGAACCGCTCCGCCGCATAAACTGCATGAGGAATTTTGGCTGGCATGACAATTGCCTCGCCCGCTTTTAGAGTATGGTCTTTTCCATCGACTGTAATCCGTCCCTCACCCTCCAGGCAGAGCACCATCGCATCTCCCTCTGAATCGTGGGTGCTGATCTCTTCCCCTTTATCAAAGGCAAACAGGGTCAGGCTGTGATGCTTGTTTTGCGCCAGGGTTTTGCTGACGATCTGTCCCTCCAGGTAGGTAGTTTGCTCTGCTAAGGCCAATACCTCGGCATGGGGCATGTTTTTAATCATTTGTTCCATGCGGCTTCCTCCTAGTTCTCCAAAATCTGCCCGTCAGTGGAAATGGTAGTTACCTGCCACGGGATCATTTTGCCGCTGTTTTGCAGAGCAGTAATCACTGCCTGCTGAATTCCGCCGCAGCAAGGTACTTCCATCCGCACCACCGTAACGCTTTTGATGTTGTTCGCTTGGATGATTGCCGTTAATTTTTCGCTGTAATCAGTCATGTCCAGCTTTGGACAGCCAATCAGGGTGATTTTGTTTCTCATGAACTCTGAATGGAAGTTCGCGTAGGCATAGGCTGTACAGTCTGCGGCAATTAGGAGACTGGCGCCGTCAAAATAGGGTGCGTTGACAGGCGCAAGCTTGATCTGTACCGGCCATTGGCGCAGCTCGCTCTGCATTGCTTCAGAAGCAGACGAAGCAGATGCTGGTTGGCTGGTTTTGTTGATTGCATGAGCATGGGAACCTGGGCAGCCGCCTTTTGCCGGTTGTTTATCCGCCTGCTGCATCCGTGCCTTTACAGCAGCCTCATCATAGGCCCGTGCTTCCCGTTCTTCAAATGTGATTGCCTCGGTTGGGCATACAGGCAGGCAGTCGCCCAAGCCGTCGCAGTAATCGTCCCGCAGGAGTTTGGCCTTTCCGTTGACCATGCCAATGGCGCCTTCGTGGCAGGCTTCTGCGCAGAGGCCGCAGCCAATACATTTTTCTTCATCGATTTTTATTATTTTTCTCATCATAAGAATGATGCCTCCTTCTTGACTTTGTGAGTTCAGTATACTATACTGAGGTTAAAATGTATGTTGCATTTGCAACAAAAAGAAAATATTTAAGGTCGTTTGTCTAATTTTGTAAAAAAGAGCGAAGGGAACAGATAGTGCGATGAGGCAATATTTTGACATATTAAAAAAATCTCCGCTGTTTTTTGGATTGTCGGATCAGGAGATTGAATCCATGCTGCAATGCCTGCGCGGAAAACAAGCTGCATATAAAAAAAATGAAAGTGTTTTTCTGGCGGGCAGCCCTGCCGGAGAAATAGGAGTAGTGCTGGAAGGCCGCGTAGAGGTATCCCGCAGCGATCTGTTCGGCAACAGGGCAATGCTGGCAAAGCTCTCGCCCGGAGAGCTGTTTGGTGAGGCCTTTGCCTGCGCGGAGGTAGATACCCTGCCGGTTGATGTAGTTTCTGCGGATCAAAGCATTCTGCTGCTAATCAATTACCGCAGGATTCTTTCCGTATGTCCTTCCGCCTGTACGTTTCATAGCCGTTTTGTGGAGAATATGCTCAAAATTCTGGCGAGGAAAAATCTGTATTTAAACGGGAAGATTGAGGTGTTGTCTGCCCGGACAATACGGGATAAGCTGACGGCATACCTGAATGCCCAGGCATTGAAGGAGAGCAGCCGCTGCGTTACGCTCCCGTTCAACCGGCAGGAGCTGGCCGATTATCTTTCGGTTGACCGCAGTGCAATGTCGCGGGAGATCAGCGCCATGCAGCGGGACGGACTGATCCGGGTTTCCGGCCGCCAATTTTGGATTCAGGACTGAAAGCAGGGATATTGCGATTCGCAATATCCCTGCTTTTTGCTGTAATATCTGGTATCTGTGTTCGGGGCAGGACTAGGAATGTGCTTTTGCGAGTTCCAGATTAATTCGGAACTGGCGCGGCGTGACTCCCATAGCTTTTTTAAAGTAGTTGCAGAATGCAGAGGCATCCTGAAAGCCGCAGGAATAGGCAATTTCAGTGATAGTATAGCGGGAATCCGACAGCATGCTGACAGCGGTTCTGATCCTTAGCTGAAAGAGGTATTGCTTAGGGGAAATATGCTCCTGTTCCATAAAGATGCGGTATAGGTAGGTGCGGTCAATGCCGACAAAGGAGGCGATATCCGAGATACGGATATGGTAGCTGTAGTTATTATCCATATATTCCTTTGCCTTTGCAAGATACTGCTTGGGGTAGCTTTCAGCCGGCGCGGGTTCATGGCTCTGCATCAGGCCAAGCAGTTGCAGAAAAGCTCCGGTTAAAGTCAGGGAATGGTGGTCAGCTCTTTGAAAAACCTTCAGAACTGATACCGCCTGCTGCAATACGGCTTCTAGAGTCTCGGAATTGTCCGGGCACCGGTAAACGCAGGCTTTGGCAAAGCAGGTGCTCTCTAAAACCTGAGCCGTCATAGAGCCGTCAAATCCCACCCAGGCGTATTTCCAGGGATGTTCCTGATCCGCCTGGTAATAGGTGGATTCCAGAGGGGAGATCAAGAAAGCGTCTCCTGGGCCAAGCTGATAGGTCTGCTCTTTTCTCTGATAAATCCCGGTACCCTGCAAAACGACATGGATCAGGTAATGCGGACGGACTGCCGGGCCAAAGAAATGTCCCGGCGCACACTGCTCGCTGCCGCAGAAGTATACCGCCAGAGGTTCCACTGTATTCTGATAGATAGCACATCACCTCACAAAACAACAAAACAACAATTTTTAGAAACAAAACAAATATTATATCCTCGATACCCATTATATAATAAAAGACAATAAATGGCAATCGGAACAGGAGGAATTTTGAATGGTAAAAATTACATTTATGGGTGCAGGAAGCACCATATTTGCAAGGAATGTTTTAGGTGACTGCATGTGCACGCCGGCCTTGTGTGAAAGCGAGGTGGCGCTTTATGATATTGATCCGCAGCGCCTGGAGGATTCCAAAATTATTCTGGATGCAATTAACAAAAACACAAATCAGGGACGTGTCACCATCAAGACCTATCTTGGCGTGGAAAACAGAAAAGAAGCGCTGCGGGGCGCTGATTTTGTTGTGGATGCGATTCAGGTCGGCGGATATGATCCCTGCACGATTATTGACTTTGAAATCCCGAAAAAGTTTGGACTTCAGCAAACGATTGCAGATACGCTGGGAATCGGCGGCATTATGCGCGGGCTTCGTACTATCCCGGTTCTTCAGGGCTTTGCAGAGGATATGGAGGAGGTCTGCCCGGACGCAATCTTTTTAAATTATACCAACCCGATGGGAATCCTGTCCGGATATATGCAGCGGTATACCGGAGTGAAAACGGTGGGACTCTGTCACAGCGTTCAGGTATGCTCTGAAAATCTGCTCAAGGCACTGGGCATGGAGGATAAGCTGGAAGGGCGGGTCGAAACCATCGCCGGCATCAACCATATGGGATGGCTGCTCAGCATTACGGATAAGGACGGCAATGACCTGTATCCGGAAATCCGCAGGCGGGCCGCGCAGAAAAATGCTTCGGAAAAGCATGACGACATGGTTCGGTACGAATATATCAAGCATTTGGGCTATTATTGTACAGAATCCAGCGAACATAATGCGGAATACAATCCGCTCTTTATCAAGAGCCGGTATCCGGAACTGATTGACCGGTTTAATATCCCGTTGGACGAATATCCGAGACGCTGCATCAAGCAGATTGCGGAATGGGATCAGGAAAAGGCAAATATCCTGAAGGACGGAAAAATTACCCATGAACGAAGCAAAGAATATGCTTCCTACATCATGGAAGCTGTTGTGACGAACAATCCCTATAAAATAGGAGGAAACGTGCTCAACCGCGGAAGTATTGAAAACCTGCCTGCTGATGCCTGTGTTGAGGTTCCCTGTATGGTGGACGGTACCGGAATTAATCCGTGCCGTGTCGGCAGACTTCCGGTTCAGCTGGCGGCGATGAATATGACGAATATCAACGTTCAGCTTTTAACGATCGAAGCGGCTGTGACTAAAAAAAGGGAATGCATCTACCAGGCGGCGATGCTGGACCCGCACACTGCGGCTGAGCTGAGCATCGACGATATTGTTAAAATGTGCGACGAACTGATTGATGCGCACGGCGACTATATGAAGATGTATCGATAATAGTAAAAATATGAAAAAGAGCAAATCCCAAAAGGGATTTGCTCTTTTTACGGCTTTACCGCAGGGTTGACTTTGTTAAAGCTTCCGATTATTATTTATATCGCAGCACAAAAGCACATTACATGCGAGTAGACTTTTGGCGTGATAAATCAGCAACGGTGATGCAAGCTAGTGATTGGCTTGACACCGCAAGAAAGGCAGGATAATAAAATGGAACATTTATTCATTCCAAAACAGGTTGCAGAGCATCAAACCTATCCGTTGGTTCTTTTATTGGATGACAGCATCCAAAGTGCTGATACCGCCAACTGGATCGCTGGCTATGCAGATTGCTATCTTCTGCATGATACGGAATTTGAACGGATAGAAACGATCATGGAGCGGGTTGGAAAGCTGTTTCAGACAACAAAGGCGAATCCCGCGAAGGTTTACTTGCTGGGGATAGGCGCCGGGGCTGATGCTGCCTGGAGATTGGCGGCACAATACTCGAGGAGTCTTGCCGCCTGCGCTGTAATCGGCGGTACGGGCGATCCGTATGCCATCCGCAACGCCAAATTTTTGCCGATACGCGCTTTTCCGGGCAAACCGGAATTTGAAGGAAATGGCGAAAAAATGATTTATTCCCTCCGATACGCTGGCAGCAAAACGGCAGTATATGAACAGGTTCAGGAGCCTTTGGATGAATCTTTGCTGGATTGGCTGTTCCAGCAGACAAAGGCGTCGCAGTATGAAATCCATTGGCTGAAACCGGGCCTGTGGAATATAGAATCCGGAACAATTGAAACCTTCTTTCTGGTTGAAGGGGAGAAAAAGGCGCTGCTTATTGACACAGGGATGGGTGACGGACCCATTCTGCCGATGATCCGTACCTTGACTAAGCTGCCGGTAGAGCTGGCAATTACCCATGCGCACGGCGACCATATGCTCCATGCAGATGAATTTGAGCGGGTCTATATCTCACCCAATGAGGCAGAGCTGCCCAGAGATTTTTTACAGGCAATGATGCCGGGAAAGACTTTTCGCCCTGGCTGCTTTGTGCCGGTTCAGGAGGGGGATATCATTGATCTGGGAGGAAAGCAGATTGAGGTGTTCCATGCATTTGGACATACGCCGGGGAGTATTGTCTTTGCTGACCATGAGGATCAATGCCTTTTTTCCGGCGACGCGTTTGGCTCTGGGATGGGCGTCTTAATGGCGATTCCAGGAATCCGGCCTCTAAGCGTATATCTGGACAGCTTAAAGCATTTTTTGGAAAAGACATCCGGGCTGAGAGATTATCTCATCTATGGAGGCCATTGGGTGCAGGAAAGCGCCGAGCAGAAAGAAGGCGGACGATATACGCCTCTCTGCTTTGAGGTCTTAGAGGATATGATCGTTCTGTGCGAGAAGCTGCTTGGGAATGATCCTGATTTAACCTGGACGCAGCAGACGGGAAAGTGGGTTACAGAACCAGTTTATGATGTAGCCTACCGGTCTGCCTCTATGTGGGTGACGAAATCTGCCATCCGATAATCTGTATTTGGGTTATATTTCAGCGAGTGAGCATAGAATAAAACGCGGAGCCTGGATTTCAGGCTCCGCGTTTTGCGCTTTTTATAGGCACTTTAAAATTTCCGCCATGTTTCCCGTGTGAATAGAAGTAACAGTGGGAAAAGCTCTAATCGGCCGGCTAACATATCAAAGATCAGGACAATCTTTGCACCGCCGGAGAAGATTCCAAAATTTTGAGTTGGGCCGACAAGCTCTAAGCCGGGCCCGATGTTGTTGAGCGTTGCGGAAACCGCAGTAAAGTTTGTGATCAGGTCATGGTCGTCAAAGCCGATCAACAGGATGGAAAAAGCAAAAATTAAGACATAGGTCACCATAAATACGTTTACGGAGCGCACGACCTCATGCGGCACAATTTTCCCGTTTATGGTGATTTTTCCAATACTCTGGGGATGCAGAAAATGATGCAGCTCCTTACGGACTGTTTTCAGCAGGATGATAAACCGGGACACCTTGAATCCGCCCCCGGTACTGCCCGCGCAGGCTCCTACCAGCATCAGCATTACCAGAATGGTTCTGGACACCTGAGGCCAGAGGCTGAAATCCGTGGTGGCAAACCCTGTCGTTGTGATGATAGAGCTCACCTGGAAAGCGGCCTGCTGAAATGCGTGGCCCAGGCTTTCGTACCGGTCGCTGATATTTAAGGTAATAATCAGGATAGAGACGGCAATAATCAGTAGATACCAGCGGATTTCCTCCAGCAGGAAAGCGCGTTTGAATTTACGCAGCAACAGGAGAAAATAAAAGTTAAAGTTCATGCCGAACAGAATCATAAAAATGGTAACGACATTTTGTATATAGGCCGAATATCCGGCCATACTGTCATTTTTGATCCCAAAGCCACCGGTACCTGCGGTACCGAACGACGTGGTAACAGCGTCAAAGAGCGGCATACCGCCTGCAAGCAGCAGCAGGATTTGTATGGCTGTGAGAACAATATAGATGCTGTAGAGAATTTTTGCGGTAGACTGTACCTTCGGTACTAGCTTCTCCACCTGAGGGCCGGGGCTTTCCGCCTTCATCAGGTTGACATGGGATCCTCCGGTTAGGGGAAGCAGCGTCAGCAGGAACACCAAAACACCCATACCGCCGATCCAGTGGGTGAAGCTGCGCCAGAAAAGCAGGCTTTTGGGAAGTGCCTCAACATCTGAAAGGATGCTGGCGCCGGTGGTAGTAAAGCCCGAAACAGTTTCGAACAGCGCGTCAATCGGATCGGAAATCGCACCAGTCAGCAGAAAGGGCAGCGCGCCCATAATACTGATGACAATCCAGCTCAGCGCGGTACTGACAAAGCCCTCCCGCAGATAAAACACGCGATTGCGCGGCTTCCTGTGCACCAGCAGCGCGCCTAAAGCCAGACAGATGGCAATGGTAATTAAAAATGCGTGCCAGGTAGGCTCCGCATAATAGACTGATACCATCAGCGGGAGGACAAGCAGCGCGCCCTCGCACAATAAAATCCATCCTAATATATAAACGATCATGCATAGGTTCATAGCGTTCTCCATACCCCTAACCTTGCAAGGGTATTCCTTTCTTTCGGAATTTGAGCCGGCTGATCAAGTTGCTTGTATAGTGTGGTACAGACTCAAAAACGGAGCGTGAAAAATCATTTTCACGCTAAGCTCCTTTTAATAGGCAGAAATAATGTCCCGGAGGTCATTTAAGCCATGATCCAGTGTCACGACGATGACCGAATCACCTTCCTGGATTGAATCGTCTCCGCTCGGAATAATCACCCTGTCTCCTCTGGTGATGCAGCAGACCAGCAGGTGGGGCCTCAGGCGAAGCTTAGACAATGGAACATTTGTGATAGGCGAGGACTCGTGGACAACAAATTCCAGCGCCTCAACCCGGTCGTCGAGAATATGATACATCGTCTTAATATTGCTGCCGGCCTCGTTTTGTAAGGCGCGGACATGCTGGACGATAAAATCGCAGGTCATATATTTCGGATAAATTACGCTGCCAATTTCAAGTCCATCCAGGATATCGTCGAATTCGAGGCGGTTAATTTTGGTGACCAGTTTCGCATCGCTGTGTTTTTTGGCAAAGAGCGCCAACAGTACATTTTCCTCATCAATGTTCGTCAGGGCAACAAAAGCCTCTGCAATCGGCAATCCTTCTGTCAGCAGAAGCTGGCGGTCAGTACCGTCGCCGTGTAGGATGGTTGCTTCCGGCAGCGCTTCTGCAAGCGTTTCGCAGCGCCTGGTATCCTGCTCGACGATCCGCACCCGGATATCATGTGCAATCAGGTCTTTTGCCAGATAATAGCCGATGGTGCCGCCGCCTACAATTAATGCACTCCGCACCGGACGGTTGGGGATGTTCATCTTTCCAAAAAAGGCAACCGCTTTTTCGTGGGTAGCCAGCAGGGTCACAATATCTCCTCTTCGGAGCATAAAGCTTCCGTCCGGGATAATGACCTCCTCACCGCGTTCAACCGCGCAGATCAGGATATCGCAGCCCAGGCCCGGGATGTCCCGGATTGGGGTGTTTCCGAGGCTGCGCGCATCGGAAAGCTCAAATTTAATCAGCCGCACCCGGTCGTCGGAAAAGGTATCGATTTTGATGGCCGCAGGAAAGCGCAGCAAGCGGGAAATCTCCCGCGCGGCAGCCAGCTCAGGATTGATGATGGTGGAAATCCCAAGCTGTTGTTTTATAAATTCCAGCTCGTGGCTGTATTCCGGATTCCGCACGCGTGCAATGGCGCGGCAATGTCCGGCTTTTTTAGCAAACATGCAGCATAATAGGTTCAGCTCGTCCGAACCGGTGACAGCGATGAATACGTCGGCCGTTTCCATTCCTGCTTCGGTAAGAACGTTGATTGAGGAGCCGTTGCCCACGATCCCCATGACGTCCAAATCCTCAGTAAGGCGTTGTACTTTATCAGCGCAGGTGTCGATAATGGTAATGCTGTGACCTTCTTCACTGAGCTGGCTTACCAATGCGGCTCCCACTTTACCGCAGCCAACCAGAATGATTTCCATTGGACCACTTCCTTTATGCTATGTTAATGTGGGCGTAATATATTATAACACTTTTGCTGAAAAAGTCTAGGAAAATAGCAGATTTTGCTTTTAAATCGCGTTTCTTATACATATTCCGATTCAAAAATTAGTGAACTTTCTTCTTTTTTGTTGAAAATGGCGGAATTTAGGATAGCCATATAGTAAAGATGGTTCCTGGCAGGCATGAAGAAAAAGACAAATGTAAAGTTTTTATGAAGCCTCTTGACTTCGAGTTAAGTCCAGGTGTTACCATAAGAATAACGGAAAGACTCCCGGCAAGAGATACTATCCTGACCGCCATTGTGAGCCGGACGGAAGAAATGCCGGGAGAATATCAAATGTGAAAGGCGGGATCATATGGATTATAGGACGCTGGGACGGACTGGAATCCGAGTCAGTGAAGTCGGAATGGGATGTGAGGGCTTTGAAGGGAAAGACTATCCCGAATGTGAAAGACTGTTGGATTGCGCTATGGCGGCAGGAATCAATTTCTGGGATTTGTATACCTCCAATCCCCAGGTTAGGAAGAATATGGGACGTGCACTGAAAAAGTATCCGCGGGATCAGTATGTCCTTCAGGCGCATTTGTGCAGTGCGTGGAGGGACGGGCAGTACTTTCGGACAAGAAAACCGGACGAGGTGAAAAGAGCCTTTGAAGAGCTGATGGAATATATGCAGCCCGGTTATCTTGATATTGGAATGATTCACTATGTAGATGATAAAAATGACTATGAAGCTGTCATGAACGGGACGGTAATCCATTATGCGGAAGAACTCAAGGCGCAGGGTCTGATCAGGCATCTGGGCTTGTCTACCCATAATCCGGATGTCGCGTTTTTGGCTGTGGAATCGGGTCTGATTGATGTTTTTTTTTTCAAGCAGAAGACGGCATACGAGATGCTGCCGGCCAATGAGGATGTAAACGCGCTTTTTGAAAAGGATGCCTTTGACCGGATTTATGAGGGAATCGATCCCAAGCGTGACCGGCTTTACCGGGCCTGCCAGAATGCAGGCGTGGCGATAACCGTGATGAAGCCCTTTGCAGGCGGCCTCTTGCTGGACGGAAAGCAGACTCCGTTTGGAAGAGCGATGACCCCTGTCCAATGTATCAGCTATTGTTTGGATCGTCCCGCAGTCGCCTCGGTGCTGGGTGGTATGGCAACGGCAGAGGAAATTGAGGCTGCCGCAAGGTACTGCGGCGCGAGCGGGGATGAGCGGGATTACAGTGAAATTCTCGCCAACGCGCCAAAGAGCTCTTTCAGCGGACACTGCATGTATTGCGGGCATTGTGCGCCCTGCGCGGTGAAAATTGATATTGCGGCTGTCAATAAATATTTAGATCTGGCGGTTGCACAGGGCTTTGTGCCGGAAACAGTACAAAACCACTATGAGTTATTGGAACATCATGCGGAAGAATGTATTGCATGCGGCGCCTGCATGAGAAACTGTCCGTTTGGAACGGATGTCATCCGCAAAATGAAGCAGGCGGCTGAGGTGTTTGGGAGATAGGTCTTTGGCAAAGCAGGCATGTGTCTGCCCAAATTGCTTTTCATTGACGCTGGAATATTCTACTGCTATACTAATGTCATGAGGTGATAGTATATGACGATTGCGCAGGTCAGCAAGAAATATAGCTTGACGCAGGATACGCTGCGGTACTATGAAAGGATCGGCATGATCCCGCCGGTTCACCGTACGCCGAGCGGGCTGCGGGATTATACGGAACAGGACTGCGGTTGGGTGGAGCTGGCGAAGTGTATGCGAAGCGCAGGGCTTCCTGTCGAAGCCATGATAGAATATGTAAGGCTTTATCAGCTTGGAGATGAAACCATTCCTGCCCGGCTTCAGCTGTTGTTGGAGCAGAGGGAGCGGCTGCTCAAACAGCGTGCGGAGATTGACAATACGCTGGAGCGGCTGAACTATAAAATTTCCAAATACGAGCTGGCGGCAAAAACCGGAAAGCTATCCTGGGACGAGCCGGAGCAATAAAAGAGACGGGCTTTCATTCGAAAGCCCGTCTCTTGATATTATGCTGTCTGATTTTTTTCGCTGATCTGCACCTGTTCCATAATAAACGGAAGAACCTGTTCCGGCTCAATATTAAGCACCAGCGCAAATTCGTCATATAAAATACGTTCCGCTTCTGTGAAAAAACGTTCATCAGAAGCGCGAAGCCGTTTCCCTTTTTCCTGTTGCTTCTGCTGATGGAAATAGAGCGCCTTGATCATCTTAATGAGACTCATTCGATCCCCGCTCATAATAATTTCCTTGAATTTTTCTTTCCGTTCATTCTCATTTTCGATCCATACGACATTCTCATCCGGCATTGCTTTAATGAGCTGATAGATCTCCCCGGACGTCAGTACCTGATGCATTTTTTTCTTCAAATGCGGATTATGTACCGGCACATAAATGGTAGAATTATTGCTATAGACTGGCTTGAGCACATAATACTCTATGGAATTTCCTCCTATTTCCTTTGTCACAATAGAATCGATCTTACATACGCCGTCTGTCCCATACATAATCATTTCATTAACTTGATACACATTCATCCCCACTTTGATTCTTACTGCTATGGTTTTAGATTCCTCTGTTATGAAAAAGAAAAACGTGCAGCCTGCTGCAACCGGATTTACGTTTTGCTAAGCAAACTACACGTTGAGTTCTTATTTATAGTATACCACATTTTTAAGTAAAAATGTTCATTTTCTGAAAAAAACCGTTAATTTATGAATCTTTGACTAGAAGTAAACGAGTGCAATTTAGTGAAAAGTTCTATTCAACCGTATAAGCACCGCATTGTGCCGGTGCTTTCCTCCGATTTTGCGGAGGATCTAAAAATAATTATCGGAAAAGGGCTAATACTAAAACAAGCTGATTTTTATTCATTGGAGGAGAACCGGATGGAATATCTATGGGATCAATCGGTACAGCGCCCATCATTCCCAGCTCTGCGGGAGGATACGGAAACAGAGGTACTGGTTATTGGAGGCGGAATGGCTGGTGTGCTGTGCGCGTACCGGCTGGAGCAGGCAGGCGTTCCTTATCTGCTGGCGGAAGCAAAAGAGATTGGCGGAGGCGTTACGAAGGGAACAACAGCAGTCCTGACCGCCCAGCATGACGCACTATATACTGACTTGATTGCGAAGTTTGGCGTTCAGAAGGCGAAGCAGTACCTGGATGCGAACCTTTGGGCAGTTAGGAAATTCCAGGAGCTTGCTAAAGTATATCCCTGTGATTTTGAGATTGAGCCATCGTTTATGTATACAAGGGCTGATCCCGGAAAATTGAAACAGGAGGTTCGAACGGTAAACCGTTTGGGATATCCGGCAGAATTTCAGGAAAAGACCCGGCTGCCATTTCCGGTATCGGGTGCGGTCTGCTACCCCGATATGGGGCAGTTCCATCCGCTCAAATTCCTGTACGGCATTGCCAAGGGACTGAATATCTATGAACACACCTTTGTGAGCCGGCTGAAAGGCGGCTTTGCTGAAACGCCAAACGGAACAATTCGGGCAAAGAAGATCATTGTAGCGACTCATTTTCCTTTTCTTAACCGCAGGGGACTCTATCCTGCGAAGCTCTATCAAATGCGTTCCTTTGTGGTGGCGCTCGCGGGCGCTCCGGATTTGCATGGAACCTATGTAGATACAGCCCAGGGCGGGATTTATTTCCGAAATTATAAGAATTTGCTGCTGGTAGGCGGGGGCGATCACCGAACCGGCAGCAAAGGCGGCGGCTTTCCGGCGGTACATCGGTTTGTCCGGCAATATTTTCCGCGTGCTGAAGAAAAATATGTCTGGGCAACGCAGGACTGCATGAGTCTGGACGATGTTCCTTATATCGGACAGTACAGCCCGGCCACACCTGATCTTTTGGTCACCACCGGATTTAATGAGTGGGGAATGACCTCTTCCATGGTTGCGGCGGCAGTTCTCACAGATCGGATTCTGGGAAATTCCAGCCGGTTTGCCGATGTGTTTTCTCCACAGCGGACGATGCTTCGTAAACAGCTTTGGGTGAATTTCGGCACCACCATTGCAGATATGGCTCTTCCGGTTACCAAGCGCTGCTCCCATCTGGGGTGCGCTTTGAAATGGAATCGGGCTGAGCACACCTGGGATTGTCCCTGCCACGGTTCCCGGTTTGACTATCATGGACGGCTGATCGATAATCCGGCGATGCGGGACAGTAAGGTAGAATAAAATCATTTGATATCAATTGCAGCAATATATCCGGCAGGATTTTCTGCCGGATATATTGCTTTTGCCAGATATTTATCTCTGCCTTTTAAGAGCACTTGCATACCGCTCACCGGCTTTTGTCCAGTCGGCCACCTGAAACCAGTCGTCGATATAGTCCGCCCGTTTGTTATAATGCTTGAGATAGTAGGCGTGCTCCCAGACGTCGATGTTGATGACAGGAGAAAGTCCCAGAGTCAGGGGGGTATCCTGATTGGCTGTTTTAATAATTCGCAGCCGGCCGCATCGGTCGGCTACAAGCCAGCCGTATCCAGAGCCAAATACCCCTAATGCAGCCTCCTTCCACTGCTTTTGGAATTCCGAAAAGCTTCCAAAGGAACGGTCTATTGCATTGGCAAGGAGGGTATTTGGCTGGGTAGGCGAATCCGGGGTAAGTGTCTCGAAATACATCCTGTGGTTATAGACTCCGCCGGCATTCTGAGAAATTGGAACGCCGATATGCCGCGGCTGATGGGCGGCAGAGCGGATCAATTGCTCCAGGGATAGCGGCTGCAGCCGTGGATGCTCTTTTAATGCCTGGTTTAGCCTATCGATATAGGTTTGCAGATGCTTGTCGTGATGCAGGTGCATGGTTAGCGAATCAATATGGGGTTCCAACGAGTCGTAATCATAAGGCAATGGAATATTCTCAAACGGATAGCAGTCATTTATCATCTGAATCCCTCCTCATTCCAATATATGCTTTTTCTGTGATTTGGTGAGAAAAGGGATAAAAAATGAGCAGGATCAGCTAAAATATATGTGTTTTTCTCTGTCTGGTAACATATCGATATGTAAAGTCCGGGTGAAATCGCGGTAAAATTTCCTCAAATCGTATTGCCCTTCCTTCCAATTTCTCTTATAATGAGTGCGAAACCAGTTGAATAAAGGAGATATTTTTGATGAAGCATTTGGGCGTGCCAAGGAGCAGGGCTTCTTCAATAGGATAGCTGCGTAAGGTATAGTCTGTATTCCGACTGAGTACGGGCTGTACCTTCTTTTTATGATCAGAAAGGGGAGACGGGTTTTGAAAATTACAGATATTTTAAGCTTGCTGGGAGGTTTGGCGCTTTTCCTGTATGGAATGCAGATGATGAGCTCCGGACTGGAAGCTGCCGCCGGAAACAGGATGAAACGGATTTTGGAAAGACTGACCTCCAACCGTTTTCTCGGCGTGATCGTAGGGGCGGGAATTACCGCAGTCATTCAGTCATCCTCCGCTACCACTGTGATGGTGGTCGGCTTTGTCAATTCTGGAATGATGACCCTGCGCCAGGCGGTTTGGATTATTATGGGCGCTAATATTGGCACAACGATTACCGGCCAGTTGATTGCGTTGGACGTTGGCGCTATGGCGCCGCTTTTTGCCTTTTTGGGTGTCGCTCTTGTCGTATTTTTCAAAAAGCCAAGCTGCCATCACTACGGACAAATTATTGCCGGACTGGGAGTTTTGTTCATTGGGATGGAAATGATGAGCTCAGCTATGAGTCCGCTGAGAGAATCAGAAGCGTTTGTCAGCCTGATGACACAGTTCAGCAATCCGGTTCTGGGAATTCTGGCTGGGATGGTCTTTACTGCAATTATCCAGTCTTCCTCTGCTTCAGTCGGCATTTTGCAGGCGCTTGCAACAAGCGGCCTGATCGGGCTGCCGAGTGCAGTGTACGTCCTGTTTGGACAGAATATCGGTACCTGCATTACTGCTGTCCTGGCGTCTATTGGCACCAACCGGAATGCGAAACGGACTACCATTATCCACCTGCTCTTTAATATCATTGGGACGACGATCTTTACTGTAGTTTGTATTACGACGCCGCTGGTATCTTTCATGGAATCCTTTACTCCGGATCATCCGGCAGCGCAGATCGCCAACATGCATACCCTGTTTAATGTAGTCACTACGCTGCTCCTGCTGCCGTTTGGAACATATCTTGCAAAGGCAGCGACGAAAATTCTGCCGGAAAAGGCCTACGAAACCGAGGCGGAGCATCAGCTCCTGTTTATTAAGCCTACCGACCTTTCCAGGGAGCATCAGATCGGGATGTCCGCTATTGTGCTGCATAATGTCTGGGAAGAGCTGGGACGGATGGCCCAGATGGCACGGGATAATGTGGAGCAGAGCTTTCAGGCGGTGCTGGAGCGTTCCTCCAAGCGGCTGGAGACGGTTGGAGAGCGGGAGGAATATATTGATTACCTGAATAAGGAAATCGCCCGGTATATTTCCCATACTATCGCCTATGAAGAAAATGAAGCGGATTCCAAAGCAATCAGTTCCTTTTTCCAGATTGCGGGCAACCTGGAACGGATCGGGGATCATGCAATTAACCTTTGTGAATATACAAAACGGATGGAGGATGAGAGGATTACTTTCTCGGACGAAGCGATGAAAGAGATGGAGGAGATGAAGCGGATTAGCCTTCAGGCATTTGAGCTTTTCCTTCCCTTTGATCAAATCCAGAGAGGAAACCTCCAGGAGATTTCCGTCTTGGAGCAGCGGATTGATGAGATGACCCTGCACAACCGCGCAATGCAGATTGAGCGGATGCAGGACGGCGTATGTGAGGACAATGCCTGCATCCTGTATTCTGAGATGTTGACCGATTTTGAACGAATTGGGGACCATCTTTTGAATATCGGGCAGATATTAGACCGACTCCCGGACGGATTCCTGGAAACCGAAACAGCGGAGAAAACAGAACCGGCGCTTGCGCCAGTATAATAATGTGAAACGGCTCTCAGAACGAGCTGTTTCCTGTCTCGTGGCATCGCTGTTTTGATCCCGGCGGATTCATGATATAATAAAAACAGACGGATAAAAGAAGGAGAAGATCATAAAAATAAAAGAGAGGGGGGATCGGATATGAAGCAGAACAGGCTGCTCGTTTTCTGTAAAGGCCTATGCATCGGCGGAACCATGCTGGTGCCGGGGGTGAGCGGAGGCTCGATGGCTATGATTCTGGGGATTTATGACCAGTTGATCTCCTCTGTCAGTTCCTTTCTGAAGCATAAACGGAAAAGCCTTTTGTTTTTAGGGATTTTTGCCCTGGGCGGTATTTTGGGAATGGTTTTATTTGCAAACCCGCTGCTCCATTTGATTGAACGGTATCCGAACCCTACGCTCTGCTTTTTTCTTGGCGCTGTGGCGGGCGGCATTCCTATGATTGTCAAAAAAGCCCGGATCAGGAAATTTTCGTGGGATTTGATCCTGTATATCGGGCTGGGAATTCTGACGGTGTTATTGCTGTCCTTTATTCCGCAGGGGTGGTATCAGAAGGAGATGAATGCAGGGCTGGTGAGCAGCTTGCTGCTGGTTGTTGCCGGAATCGCGGCGGCAGTCGCCTTAGTGCTTCCGGGAATCAGCGTCTCCTATCTGCTGTTGATCTTGGGGCTGTACGACGAGATGATCCGTGCAATCAGCGAATGCTATTTTCCATTCCTGATTCCACTGGGAATCGGGCTTTTGCTCGGAATCATCCTGACGACCAAACTACTCGAAAAAGCGATGACCATTCATCCCAGACCGACCTATCTAATGATACTCGGATTTATGCTTGGCTCTGTCCCGGAATTGCTGCCGGGAATACCGCAGGGGTGGGAGCTTGTCCTCTGCCTCTTGACCGCTGCTGCCGGTTTTTTTGCCATCCGGTTCCTTTCCCAGAAAGAATAATATAAATATAATAGATACAAAAAGCCAGCCCGCGTATATCGCGGGCTGGCTTTTATTAGTGTCTTTAGACGGTTGAGTGCCAGCGGCACGAAACAGAAAACCACCCGCTATGCGGGTGGGAAACAAAAGGTTAAACCAAAAAAATCACCTTTCGTGGTACAATAAGATGTTCAAGCTTATTGCAAAAAAAGAAAGGTGATTTTAATGGCAAATAAAACAAACAGTTTATCACACACAAAATGGATGTGTAAGTACCACATAGTGTTCATACCGAAATACCGAAGAAAAGCGATATACGGACAGTATAGAGTGGATTTGCAGAAAATCATAAGAACACTGTGTAAATACAAAGGAGTAGAAATACTGGAAGGAAATATGATGCCTGACCATGTACATCTGCTTTTAAGTATACCACCAAAAATAAGTGTGTCAAGTTTCATGGGATACTTGAAAGGAAAAAGTGCGTTGATGATGTTTGATAAACATGCAAATCTAAAGTATAAGTATGGGAACAGACATTTCTGGGCAGAGGGGTACTATGTAAGTACAGTAGGACTCAATGAGGCAACCATACGGAAATACATAGAGGAACAGGAAAAGCACGATATAGCACTGGATAAATTGAGTGTAAAAGAGTATGAAGACCCTTTTAAGGGTAGCAGGTAGTACGAACGCCCTTTAAGGGGCGGCAAAAGCGGCAAAGGCAATAGGCTTGAACAAAGAGAAAGCCAGCGTCTTTAGGCGCTGGTCGGTATCTGCCCCTTATAGGGGCGAGCAAACCACCCGTTTGACGGGTGGTTATGATTGCTGTATCAGAGTTATTTGAGCGGGCTTAGCAGAACAGACGCAGAAGGTAAACCCATCCTGAAAGGGGAGAAACTGAAAGTAACCGTTCCTGCAGCAATCAATACCACCGTCTGGATTAACTACCGAAAAACAGGAAAATTGATCGGTGATTCCCTCTCCCGTAAATTTGACATAGCTTTCTTTAGCAGTCCAAATTTGGAAAAAAGCGTCGTCCGGCCGTGAAGCTAGCCAATCCGCCTCTGCCGGATGAAAAAACCGGCCTGCGATTCGCGCCTGTCTGCAGGGCTGATGCCGTTGGAGATCAATCCCGAGCGGCGTATCGCTGAGCCCGCAGGCCCAGTAATCTCCACTGTGTGAAATGGAATAGTAAATTCCGTCGCAGTCAAAATGTGGTTTCTGGCGCGGCCTGGTAACTACCTGGTACGGAACGGGCAGATGGTATTTCCGGGCAAATTCTGTTCCGAGAGAAAGGATTATTTCCTTTGGCGCAGAAATCCGGCTAAGCGGACAGATTACAATCTGAATGTTTGCGCGGATCATTCAAGCCCTCTTTCCTGCATATAGGCAATAACGTCCTTAACCTGCTTGAGCTGCCACACATCGCGGGTTGGCACGCTGATATCATACCGTTCCTCAAATTCGCAGATGATATTCATAATATCGAAGGAATTCAGGGCTAAATCCTTAACAAAGTCGGTATCCATCGTCAGACCGCTCTTGCCGGTCACATGATATATAATTTCTTCTAATATTTCCAACACAAATAATCCATCCTATCCTTGTGCATTTTCCTGTATATTCTGACGTTTGATCTTTCTGGAAGCGGTGCGTTCAAAATCGGTTTCCCGAATATTAATCATCTGCACCTGCTTATAAATTGGCAGCTTTGCGTTCATTTCATTGATATACACCTGAAGCTGCTCCAGGATTTCGTAGTTGCTCATATTTTCAGTCAAAGCTGGATCTGGATATATAATCGCTGCGATTTTGACATCGTCCGTCGAAGCGCCGCTGAGCGCTCCGTAAACCATAACCTCTTTGACCAACGGCATTTTACGGATTTCATTTTCCATTTCCTCTGCCGCAACCTTTTTTCCGTTTTTCATTACAATAAGATTTTTCTTCCGTCCAGTGATATGGAGGTGGCCCTTCTTATCGAGATATCCCAAATCACCGGTTTTAAACCATCCTTCTTCATCATAAGATTCTGCTGTCAACTCCGGTGCTTTATAATATCCGCTCATCATGGAATAGCCACGAACTAATATTTCATCCTCTATAAATTTTACCTCATTACCAGGAAGGATCATTCCGACGGAATCCAGGCTAAAATCCTCGTTGCGGTTACAAGAAATGCTGGGTGAGCATTCTGTAATTCCATAGCCCTGCAACACCACAATCCCCATATGGAGAAGATCTTTTGCAATGTTTTGCGCCAGATAAGCCCCACCGGATAGGATTACATCCAATTCTTCCAGACAGGTGCCCTTGAGAGCCGCCTTAATACCAGTGCCAATGATTACGCCCGGACGATGCAGGAGAGACTCCAATTTGATCATCCGCTGTACAGAGATTTTTTTGCCGGCTTTTTCAATGGATGACCAGATTATCTTATGGATCACCTCGATGATCAGAGGAACAGCGACCAAAAGATTGGGTTTAAACTGTGTCATTTCCTGAACCATCCGTTTGAGATCACAACTGAGACAGACATTGATCCCCCGGATCAAACCGCAAAGGACACCACAAGTTAAGCCATAGGTATGGTAGAGGGGAAGGGAATTAAAAATTCGTTCCCTAGAGTCCAGGATGGTAAGAGAATCGGCGGCATTGGAAAGAATTGCAGAATGGGACAGCATTACCGGTTTCGCTGTACTGGTCGTTCCGGAAGTATAAACAATAGAAGCTGTTTGTTTTGGGTCAATTTGATAGGCGGAAAAGCGATGCTGTGCCTCCGCATCTTTAGACATGAGGAGAAAGGAGGTAAAGCTTTCTGGGTCATCTTCCTTTCCGCCGATTACAATCACCCTTTTGATTTGGGGGATTTCTTCTTCTATTGTGCTGCAGAGGTTGCGAAGCGCCGAAGAACAGATAATGCCTTCAGCATCTGCCTGTTGCACCATCTCCAGAATAGTTTGATCTGCATGCTCGGTATCGATGCAAATGGAAACTCCGCCGGCAATAGCGGTTCCAAAATAGGAGACCAGCCATTCATAGCTGTTTTCACCGATCAGGGCAACATGCTTTCCATTCAGCCCGGAGGCAAATAAAGCCGAGGCAAAGGCAAAAGAGTCCTCTTTTAATTCCCGAAAGGACTTATCATGTCTTTTCGATCCTCTGAGATAGGTTGTAATAGCGGGTGCGTCTGCATAACGATCGGAAACATCGGTCAAAAATTCCCGAAAGGTTGGGTAATAACGGCTTTCCTTCTGTGGGATATTTTTCATATTGCCTCACCTTCTCTTTTTTTAAAGTATATGGATTCTGCTGTCACCTGAGCAAGCTCCTGTTCCAGCGTATCTGCATGATCATCAAGTATTCTGAGGAATACATCGACAATCTGAGAATCGAACTGTCCGTTTTTGCCGTTCTTCAGTTCGGCAATCGCAGCTTCCCGCGTCAGGCTGCTGCGGTAAGTCCGTTTGGAGGTCATCGCGTCAAAGGAGTCTGCAACACTGATGATCCGGGCCTCCTCCGGTATCTGTTCTCCGGTTAGCCCGGCAGGATATCCTCGTCCGTCCATCCGCTCATGATGCGCCGCAATAACCGGCAGGATATCATTAAATAGGGAAACGGAGGAAAGCATTTGTTCACCCAGAGATGGATGCTCCTTGATCAGGGCATACTCTTCGTCAGTAAGCGGGCCGTTTTTGCGGAGAATTTCATCGGGAATTCCAATTTTTCCGATATCATGGAATAGTCCCGCTACCCGAATCCGCTCGATATCGTCCGAACTTTTCCCCATTTCCTGTGCTATTTTCACTGCATAGAAGGCAACACGGTCGGAATGCCCGCGAGTGTAAAAATCCTTGGCATCAACGATTTTTCGGATTGCATCAATCGTTTCAAAGTAGTTCTGGCGCATGGAGGCATACGCGTCGCTTAATTCCTTGTTCTGGAGCTGCAAAAGGGAATGGAGAATGAGGTTGTTGACAATCTCGCCAAGCTGTTTGGCGTATACCTCTAAAAGCTGGACATCCTCGTGCCGGATTCGGTCCGGGAACTCCATCTGAAGGATGCCGAACTGCCGGCGGCCTTCTGCCGACAGAGGCGCTGTTAAAAGACGCTTCTCCTTTTCTTCAATCATCTGCTGCTGATCCTGAAAATAGGAGTTAAAATAGCCGATGTCTATCTGATTCCGGGAACTGTATTTTCCCATTCCTAGATAGGATTGGGGGTCCATTTCCTGGAGCTGTTTGTCATCCACCAGTCTTGCAAAGTCCAGATATACGAATCCGTCCTTGCAGGGCAGGATTTCAGAAACCTGCTCCAGGATTTTTGAAAGGAATGCGGATAATTCCTGCTGGTGGTTTAAACGGGGAACCTGTTCCAGGATTTTGCTCAGTCCATCCCGATAATTGCGGATTGTACGCATCTGCCGGATTGATTTTGCACAGGATTCGATCAGCAGCTCCAGTTGGTCGAATCGGTCGCTTTTTTCATAATAGCCCTGAATATCCAGCTCGCGGATGGTTTTAATCGGCGGCGCCATACTTTTATGGCCGGTCAGCAGGATAATAAAGAGGTCCTGATCAAAGGTACGGATCTGCCGTACAACCTCATCGCCGAGGATCGGGCGCATCAGAAAGTCCAGCAGAAGAATATCGTATTCTTTGGTTTTGATCCGTTCGATGGCAGTCAAAGGATCATTCTCAATATCTACCCGGTAGCCGGCTGCCTGAAAATAGGACTGCAGGGTTTCGGTCATGATTTTGTCATCGTCAAGTGTCAGAATGGAGAATTCATTTTTTTGGTCAATTACTTTATTCTTTCTCATTTGCCATCACCTCTTTTCGGTCAACAAAGGCTACGTGATCCAACGGGATGGAGATGACCCATATTGTTCCGCCGCCGGGATTTTCTTCAAACCACATAGATCCGTCGAATTTTGCATGAATTACTGTGTTGGAAATAAATACGCCGAGCCCGGTTCCCTGGTTTCCTTTGCTGGTGATCATCTGCTTTAATAGCTTTGTGCGCACCTTTTCTGGGATACCAGAGCCAAAATCCTTGACCGATATGGCCAGCGCCTCGTCGTTTTTGTCAATGGATATGATAATATCATGGCGTCCGTCCGGTGTCTGAGCGTCGATTGCATTGGATACCAGGTTTGTGACAACCTGAACTAGGTTATTGATATCGCCATGCATCATGATATCAAAATCATCAAACCGGTTTTCTATGATAAGGGAACAGCGGCTGTTCAGCAGTTCATGCCTTAACAGCAGGGAAACTCGCTTAAAGGTTTCTGTCAAAGAGAAATCAACGCTGTCAGAAACATTCATGCTGCTGGCTTGTCCCTTGACGGCTGTAATAATGTCGGACATATAAGCGCAGGATTCCCGCATCCGCTGCAGCCAGGAGTCCATTTCCGCGTATATTTCATGATAGTCATCCGGCGTCACATCAGCGTCACCGATGCTCAGGGTACATTCTTGAATCAGGTTTTCTACAGCAGAAAGGCTTCCGGAAATACTCATGATCGGAGTTTTTAAGTTATGAGCAAGTCCGCCGACCATCTGCCCTAAAAACGCCAGACGTTCCTGCTCCATCATTTTAACCTGACTGGCCTGTAACTGCTGCATATTTACCTTGATTTGAGTAACATCCTTGAAAATGGACAAAAATCCGCAGACACTTCCTTTTACTACAAGGGGAGTCACTTCAACCATATAATAACAACGGATCGTTTCACCGTCCCGTGTCATGCTGCAGGATTGCTCGTAAGCTGTTTTAACGTTGGTTTCTTGGCAGTAGTGAATTGCATTGAGCAAGTTATAAACAGCTGTCTTGTTTTCAACGTCCTCATTTTGGACACAGCTATGGAGATAAATGTTTTCCCGAATTCCATGCTGACGTCCGAGCAACTCAGCAAATGGCTGATTGAAGCCGATGATAAGTCCGTTTTGATTAATGATCAGATAACAGTCACCCATCAGATTCACCAACTGTTGCATGGCGATTGGTTTCACGTCAAACAGATGCAGTCGGTAAATGACAAGTCCGTGAAAGATAATAGTGACAATAAAACTAATCGGGGTGATTACAATGGTGGCTTTAATCAGCCCCCCAACAACCAAGAGGTTAGTTAGACTGGGAGCAAGACTTCCGATCGTGAATAGAATCGCCTGCCAAATATGTAGCCTTGTTTTCGTTTTAAATGCAAAGCGGATCATCAGGATCACAGATAAAGCAACACAGGCAAAGGTATAAGCTGAGTGAATCGGAAAATAAGGGCCAAATACCACTGTGGTACTGGAAAGAGAAAATACACGATAAAAGAGATGATGAAAGTTATTTGTGAAGATCATGATCAAAGATAGAATCGGTAGAATAAAAATACACCAATATCCTTTGGGTAGATTACTTTCATATTTTTTGGTATAGCAGATCACAAATAAAAGCGAACAGGGTGGAATTAAAGTTCCGCCAAGGTTGGTAATCCCATCCAGAATCATCAGCCACCGTATGTTTTCCGGGTCTGTATATTTAATCCCAATCAAGGCCAAAAGCCAGATGATTAAGATAAGCACAGCAGCAAAATAGAATTTGTGCAGGAGATTCACCTGCCGGGTACGAACCATGGTGATAATAAACGCGACCATTAGAATAATGGATATGATGAAAAAAGCCATCAGGCTATTTGAGATATACATAGCTTCCACTCCTTTCCTGCCATTAATATTGGTAACAAGACTATTCGTCCTCGAAGAAGGACTGTAAAAGCTTGCGTGGGTCTGGCTTTTTCCAGTAAAACTGATGCGCTGCAAGAGACTGTTCTGTTAGGGTGCAAACCGGCGTAATCCGGAACGGCACCTGCATCAGGCGATAATATTGCGATAACAAAGGCGCGATTTTTACGCCATCCGCAGAACGGGAACGCTCCTTTAAATGCTGTTCAAAGGTTTCCCGGTCAACCTCCTGAAAACTTTTGCCCAACTGCGCGAGAATTTCCCGGATTGGCAGCACCTGCGGATTAAACAGGTGATAAACCGGCCCGCAGGACTGCATCAGAAGAACGGCAGCCCGCGCACATTCATCTACTGCGGTCATCTCCAAAGGGAGCTGCGCTAAATCAGTTGAAATTTTACTCAAGCAGCAGATTCCGCTCACTAGTCCCCAGAACGCATTTGTGGAGGCGTTTTTCTGGAACACGCCGTCGCTGCTGCGCCCAACCAGCCTGCCGATTCGCAAAATAACGGCAGACAGGCCGTTTTGAGCCGCCTCGCGGACAAGCTGCTCTGCGGCGTATTTTCCGCGCAGATAAACATTGTCACGCCAGTTCTGCCCGATTTCAAAGTCCTGTTCTGTAAAATCTCGGACTGTTTTAGGTGAGCCGAGCAGGTATTCCCCACCCAGGCTGATTGTCGAAATATGGATCAGTTTCGCCTGCGCTCTGCGGGCAAAGGAAATCGCGTTTGCTGTTCCCCCGCGATTGGTCAGCTCAGCCAGACCATCGCTGGCGTAATGCCGTACGTCAGCCGCGGCATGAATAACATAGGAGATCTGCTTAGAAAGCTCTTCGGACAGTGTATCGGGGATGCCGAATCCTGGCTGCAGCAAGTCGCCCTGTATGGGTACGATCTTAGCGCGATTTGATTTCAGCCATCCGCTGCCAAAATACCAGGCCAATGTCTCGTATAGCCTGGCTGGGTTTTCCCCGCGAACAAGGGCGAATAGCTTGGGATATCCCTCGTCTAACAACGCCCGGATCAAATGGGAGCCAAAAAATCCGGTTCCGCCCGTCAGGAAAACAGCTTCCTTTGAAGATGCCGTAATGACCTGCGGCTGAATATCCGTTTTGGGGGAGATGGCAGGCGGCTCTGCAGCCTGCAGGGTGATCTCCGCCATCTTTGCCTGTGTTTCCTCTTTAAGTCCAAAAAAGGAGAGCTGGGCTTGGAGCGTTGGATGCTCATAAAATTCTGCAAGGGTCATAGAAAGCCCCTGATTAAAGTAGCTGCTTAAAAGGGTTAGTGCGGCAAGCGAGGTGCCGCCCTGTTCAAAAAAGGAAATTTGCGGATCAATCTGCTCTTTCGAGAGCACCTCTGCCCAGAGGGATTCCAGCGAGCTGTTTTCCGGCATTTCCGGCGCCGGAAAAACAGTCTTATTGTCCGTATGCCCCTGCGGTGTTTCAGTAGGAATAGATTCCGGCACACTAGCGGGCGGCGTGTCTGTTGTTTCTGGTTGTTCGGGTGCCCAGTTTTCCAGCTTTTTCAAATCCAATTTTCCGGAAGCGGTGCAGGGAAGTGCTGACAGCAGATGAATTTCCGAGGGAACCATATAAGCGGGCAATTCTTTTTTGAGGTAACCGCGCAGGGCCGCAGCATCAAAGCTGCAGCCTGGTTTTCCTTCTACAAAGGAGGCCAGTACCATAAAACTGCCGTCCTTTTTAACGATGGTCGCTGCATGGGCTGCATAGCCGGAATCCAGAATTTTTTGTGTGATTTCACTTAGCTCGATCCGCTGGCCGTTTAATTTTATCTGATGATCCCGCCTGCCCAGGAAATCAATCCTTCCGTCGGGCAGAAGACGGACGATATCCCCGCTCCGGTACATGGTTGCGCCGGGGAAGAAGGGATCGGGAAGGAACATTTCCTTAGTAAGATCCTTCCGTCCTACATAGCCGTTTGCGACACAGTCACCCGAAAAATAGAGCTCACCGCTTGCGGTAGGCATGACGGGGCGCATCGCCTCATCCAGGACATATCCGCGGCAATTCGGATACATCCGCCCAACAGTAATCCGGTCGGCATGGGTGACTTCGTCCATAGTGCAGTAGACGGTAACCTCAGTCGGGCCGTAAAGATTGAAAATTCTCTGGCATTTGGCGTCCCGCAGCATTTGCAGGAGCTGTGGAGGCAGCACCTCGCCGCACATCATGGCAACCGGCATACTTTGGATTGCCTCAAAAAACACATGGTTATTCAGGAAAAGCTGGGCTCGGGACGGAGTGAATTCAATCATCCCAACACGGTGTTTGGTAATGAGCTCCGCAACCTTCCAGGGAAGCATCATTTCCTCTTCATCCGCCATGACGGAATATTTCCCATATGCCATAGCAATCAGCGTTTCAGTGGTAAAAATATCGAAGATCGAATTGGCAGTGCACAAAAAGCCGCCGTCTATGCTCGAAAGGATAGGATCGAGCACCGCGATGAGGTTGCAGATTGACCGATGCCGGATCATAACGCCCTTTGGATTTCCGGTTGAGCCGGAGGTGAAAAGGATGAAACAGGTGTCGTCAATATCCCGCCCCTCGGGTGGCTGAAAGGCGCGGGGACTTTCATAGGACGGGTTAATCTCCATAAAGCGGCAGGGAAGCTCCTGCGGCAGGTTCTCCATAGTTTTCTGATCGCAGAGCGTTAAGGTGACGCCGCTGATTTCAACCATATAATGCAGACGGTTTTCCGGGAAATTGGGCAGCATCGGAACATAGGCGGCGCCTGTTTTCAGCACAGCCATCATAGCGACCGGAAGTTCCGGTCCCCTCCGGCAGAGCAGGCCGACTGCGTCCCTCGGCCCAATCCCCTGTTCAAGAAGCAAGGCGGCCAAAGCGTCGGAACGGGCCTTCAGCTCCGAGAAGGTCATCACTTCATCATGGAAGATGAACGCCGGAGAATCCGGAAGCATTTCCGCCATCGCGTCGACCTGCCGGTCAATCGGGAGATCGGAATAGGGAAGATGATAATGGCTTGGACGCTCAAAAAGGCGGTAACGGTCTGGCGCAGAAACCGCACTCAGGTTTTCCAGCAGGCAGGAATCATCCCGCAGGATTTCTCTGACTATAGTAATTAGACTTCTGGAATAGAGGGAAACTGTATCTGCGGCAAAAAGATGATCCGCATATTCCAGCCGGAACTGATAGCATCCGCCGGATTTGGCAACCTCCAGATTCAGATCTACCTTCGCGCTTTTTGCCGGGACAGGCTCAGGTGCTGCTGTTTGGCCCGCAAAAGTAAAGCCGTCCACCTCAACCGGGCGCATGGAAATAATGGTATTATAAAGCGGATTCTGCCCTTGTACCCGTTCCGTACCGGAGAGGGTGACAATTTCATCCAGTGGAAAAAACGGATGGTCAAGCAGACCGACGATAGTGTCCTTTACAGCCGCCAGATAATCGGCGAGTGTAAGCCCCTCTTTCGGGGTAAGGCGCAGTGGCAGAGTGTTGACAAACAGGCCGGCAGTTTCCGAAACAGACGGATAACGACGGCTGGAAACAGGCGTTCCGACAAAGAAATCCTTGCTGCCGGAAAGCTTGGACAGGAAAACTCCGAAGGCGGCGGCAAAGAACATATAAGGAGTCAAACCGCGCTGTTCGCAATATTGTTCACAGGAGAGGCTTTCCGCTTCACTGAGTGAAAAAGAAAGCTCTGTTCCGGTGTAGTCGAACTGTTTTGGCCGGGGAAAGTCGGTCGGGATGTCCGGCAGGGAAGGTGCGTTTTGCATCTGTTCCTGCCAATAGCCGCGTTCCTCACCGGACAGCCGCGCGCTGTTTTCCTTGAGCCACTGAGCATAATCAAGGTAGGTAATATTCGGCAGGGACAGTGTCTCGCCGCGATAGAGCATGTCTAGATGCTGGAGAGTCGCCGCGGCAGTTACCGCGTCGCCGGCAATGTGATGCAGGTCGACCATGATTACCGCCTCATCCTGGCCGGACTGCCACAGGGCGGCTCTTAACAGGGGTGGACGCGACAAATCAAAGGGGCGGATAAACGCCTCTTTGGCTTCTTCTAATGGAATATCCCGGTAGATAGTAAAATCAGCCCTGCAGATTTCGCAGATCTTTTGCCCGATCCCATCTTTCTGCGGTAGAAACGCCGCCCGGAAGAGAGGTTCCAGATCAATCAGCTTTTGTACGGCAGCCTCCAGTCTCATCGGGTCAATCGGCCCGGCCACATGGAATCCGCACGGCATATTGTAGGAGGTGCTGTCAGGCGACATCTGCGTTTCAAAATAGATGCCAAGCTGTGCCGGCGTTAAAGGATAGACTTCCAACGGCGCGGACTTTTGGATTTCAGCGTAGGATGGCTCTGGTTCTCCTGCGCCTTCCAGCCGGGTTGCAAGGCGGAGCGCTGTCCGGCAGGCATACAGGTCTGCAACGCGCAGCCGCACCCCAAACACTGATTCGAGCTCAGAGAGGGTTTCCAGCGCATTGAGCGAGTCTCCGCCGCAGAGGAAATAATCGTCCGAGGCCGATAGGTCAGCACGCTTCAGCACATTCTGGAAAACTGATAAAACCGTTTGGGCGGCGGCGCTGGCGGTTGCCTGCCCTGTATAGCTTTTCTGGATCACCGGGAAAGGAAGGCGGGCATAGTCCACCTTGCCGTTCGGCGTCAACGGGACGGAGGGAATTGACTGGAAAATCGCGGGGATCATGTATCCCGGCAGATAGGTCGCAGAAAATTCCAGCAGTTCGGATTCAGTTACAAACTGGCCGGCAGCATAATAGGCGACCAGCATCGACTGACCGTCTACATTCAACAACCGTACCACAGCCTGGCGGATCGCCGGATGCTGCATCAGGCAGGATGCGATTTCATCCAGCTCGATCCGCTGTCCGCGCAGCTTGACCTGCCCGTCTTCCCGGCCCTTGAGAATCAGTTCGCCGTTTTCTGTCCAGGCGGCAAGATCTCCGGTTCGGTAAATCCGTTCCTCCGGCTCGAATGGGCTGGGCAGGAATGCTTTGTCAGTAAGCTCGGGAGCGTTGTGATAGCCGCGTCCGACACAAAGCCCCCCAATGTATAAATCCCCATAAACACCGATTGGCAGGGGTTTTAAATGTTTGTCCAGAATGTAGCAGCGGCAGTTTCGCATCGGCGCGCCGACACTGATCACCGGAACCGCGTTAAGAAGACTGGTACTGACTCCAATCGTGGCTTCGGAGGGGCCGTATTGGTTATAAATCCTTGCGCCGGTACATCTGGAAAGGGTTTTTAATAGGCTGCTCGGGAATGCTTCGCCGCCGCAGATGATCGATTCCAAACGATTGGCAGCGCGGAAAAAGTCCGTATTTTTCAAATAAGCGGTCAGACGCGAAGGAGTAACCGCCAGGAAACCGACACCATAGGACTGGATCAGTGCCGCGATTTGAGCCGGATCCTCCTGTGCCTCCTCCGTCGGGAGGACAATGGTCTGCCCGTTTAACAGGGAGACAATGCTCTCGAGAAGGAAAGCGTCAAAGCTGATGTTGCATAGGGAAAGTACAGCTCCCTTTCCGTAAAAGGGACGCATAGATTCAGCGAAATTCAAAAGGGACTGCTGTTCAATTTCCACCCCTTTGGGTACTCCGGTGCTGCCTGAGGTATAGACAAGATAAGCAAGATCGTTCGGTTTTGCCGGACATTCCGGCAGCGGCCTGTTGCTTTTTTCTGGCAGTGTGTCGATATTGATCACCGGCACCTCACTGGACGGAAGCTGCTCCGAATGAGAAGCAGAGGTTAAAATAACTGACGCGCCACTGTCGGAAAGGATTTGTTCGATCCGTTTTTCCGGCAGGGAGGGAGAAAGAATTACAAACGCGTTTCCGCTGCGGACTGCGCCTGCGAGAGAAGCGAGCAGTTGGTAGGATTTCGGCAGGAATAAGGCGATAATCTCTTTGCCGTCCGGGAACAGGCGGAACAGTGCTTCTGAAACAGCACCCGCCTTTTGAGACAGCATATGATAGGAATACCGCTTTCCTTCCTCGATGACTGCGGCGCGGGAACCGAATGCCTGATAGATTTCGTCCAGCTTCTGACTGAGATTTCCACTGTAGCAGAAAGCTTCAGTACGGTTAAAGGAGTACAGAACCTTCTCCTCTTCCTCGGCGCCGAGGATCGAAAGCTTGTAGATGGGGAGACTGGGAAAGGATAGAGCCTGAGTCAGGATATTTATCAAATAATGGTGGAAATCCTCGATATCATATTTGGAGAATAACTGGGTTAGGTAATCATAGTTTACTGAATACCGGCGTTCATCCTCGATATTGTTTAAGTGGATGCAAAGATGCTCCGCCTGATATCCAGCGTAATGCCATTGCCCGGAGAGAACAATGGAGGTGTCCCGGTTGCGGTAGGCCTTGCTGTTATGGAAGGAGAGCACCAAATGGAACAGGCGGTTCAGGTCAGGATTATGCTCTTTAGCAATGGAGGTAATTTCTGAAAACGGGAAACGCTGGTGACGCAAAAGATCAAGCCAGTTTTCGGCCAGGTGTTCGTTAAATTCCTCAAAGCTCCAGTTCTCATCCAAACTGCTGAAGAAGGGGAGGGTGCTCACAAACATGCCGGTGGTCTGACGGTCGGTCACGTTGCTCCGGTTATGGATTGGGGAACCGATGCAGAGCTTTCCGATATTCTTTACCCGCTTGAGATAGATCGCAATCGCCATATAGAATACTGCGAACGGCGCAACCCGGCGGCTGGTACAGAAAGCGGTCAGAGCATGGTTCAGTGTATCGGAAAGAAGAAAGGTTTTCCGCAAGCCGACCGGACTCAGCTCCGCGTTGTTGTATTCCTTCAGAGACACCGGCTGAGGGAGATTCTGCAAGGTCTCTTCCCAAAATTTCTTATCTCTCAGGTATGCCTTGGAGCTGTGATATTTTGCCTCCTCCTCTACATGGAGCCGATAGCTCGGCGTGGGATCCAGCGTGACAGCTTCCCCGTTGAGCAGGGCAAGATAGGTCTGGGCGATCCGGTTAATCAGGGCAACCTGAGACCAGCCGTCGGAAATCAGGTGATGCGTTTTAATCAGCACGCCGCCCTCATGTTCCCCGATTTTCAGGATGGCAAAATAAAAAAGCGGCGCATTCAACACCGGCATCACCTCTTTGGTAATGCTGCTTTCCCAGTGCTGGATGCCCGTTTGATTGGTAGCCGAAAAGTCAAAAACAGGAAATTGCTGTTCGCGGTACTCCTGTTCATACTGCATCGGTATATGGTTGTCGTTTAATGTAATTTGAATTCTCAGAGAAGAATCCGACTGAAGGACAAGATTCAGGCACTCCTGCAGCAGGGCAATGTCAAAGGTTCCACGGATACGGATTGTCTCGCAGATATTGTTCATGGAGGTGCCGTGAAATGACTGCTCCAGAGCCCAAATATTCAGTTGACTGTTTGAGAGTGGATAACAATTCATTTTGCACGCAAATTCTTGCACAGAGGATAGCTCCTTTTGAGTGGATTTTCAGAAAAAAAGCCGATATGTATATTCAAAGATTATTATAAGCCTTTTATCTTCCAAATGCAACGTTTTCTTCCTGCTTTCCCGTAATTTTTGTACTCAAATTCGACAAAATTCACTTTATTCAGGCCGAGACTCTGATTTAAAAGTGGTTTTCAGCTTCTGAATCAAAAATTGCTTGACGTTCTTTTACGCTCCTTCTATAATAAATTTGAGAAAAGCCGCGGCCGGAATGGACGGAAAACAGCGGCTGGGGAAACGGGGGATGATGATGAGAAAAGCATTTAGGATGAAGCTGTTCCCGGGAATGGAAGGGGAATATGAACGGCGGCACAAGCTTCTCTGGCCGGAAATGAAGGAGATGATCCACCGGCATGGAGGAAAAAACTATTCTATCTTCCTTGATAAGGAAACACTGACCTTGTTCGGTATGATAGAAATTGAGGATGAGGCTCTCTGGAACGCCGGCGCGGATACACAGATTAATCGAAAATGGTGGGACTATATGGCCGATATCATGGAATGCAATCCGGATAACAGCCCAGTAACGGTGGATTTGACAGAAGTATTCCATCTGGATTAAAGGCAGGGTGACTGAGAATGAAATGGCTGGTTCGGCTTTTGAATAGTGTCCTTTTATTTTTGACAACTGACCTGATCCTGCTCTGTTCATGGTTTTCAGTTTCGCTATGGGTCGGTATTCCCGGCGGAGTCTGCCTGGCTGTACTTTTTGTGGTTATCAATATTGTGCCGCGGTACCGAGCCGCAAAAAACCGTTGGGCAGTGATGAATGACGGGAGAGAATTGGTATATCTGTTCCTGATTACTCTTGCCGCGAATATTGCGTTTCAGATTTGGTTTGGCATTGAGGTGTTCAGCAAACAGACAGGGCATGCGGCATTTTTTGTCAATTTGGTCTTCTGTATTGTGCTGGAGGCTGCTTTGGCTGTCAATGGGACGCTGCGAATTATCATCCTCTCCAAACAACTGGGAATGGTAAAAAAGGTGCTGTTTCTTTTTCTGTGGTGGCTCCCGATATTCAATTTGGTGCTGCTTTACCAAATGGTGCATACTGCCAAACAAGAATATGAGCTGGAAACAGAAAAGGAGGAGCTCAACAGTGTCCGGAAGGAAAACGAAATTTGCAGGACAAAATATCCTGTACTGATGGTACACGGGGTGTTTTTCCGCGACCTAAAATACTGGAACTACTGGGGCAGGATTCCAAAGGAGCTCAAGCGCAACGGCGCGGAGGTTTACTATGGGAATCAGCAGTCTGCGGCTTCGGTTGAGGAATGTGCAGTAGAGCTCAAAACCAGAATAGAAGAGGTGATGGCTGAGACCGGCGCGGAAAAGGTGAATATTATCGCCCACTCTAAGGGCGGGCTGGACTCACGCTATACGATCAGCCTCCTCGGTATGGATCACTATGTCGCCTCGCTGACTACCATCAATACGCCGCATAGGGGCTGCGCCTTTGCGGATTATCTGTTGCATAAAATCCCAAAATCGGTCTGTAATATGATTGCGCGGAAATATAATTCAGCGCTGAAAAAGCTGGGAGATCCGAATCCGGATTTTATGGCTGCGGTGCAGGACTTGACGGAGGAAAGCTGCCGGGCTTTTAATGAGAGGGTTTTGGACGCAGAGAATGTTTATTATCAGAGCACCGCTTCAAAGATGAGCAGGTGGAACAGCGCGCCTTTTCCACAGTGGATGAGCTACCTGCTGGTGAAGCACTTTGACAAGGATAACGACGGGCTTGTCGGGGTGCAGGCAGCAAAATGGGGAAGCAAATTCACTCTGCTGGAAACAAAGGGGCGGCGCGGAATTTCCCATGGGGATATGATTGATTTAAACCGGGAAAATATCAAGGGCTTCGACGTGCGGGAATTTTATGTCGGAGTAGTTCACGGCCTAAAGGAAATGGGCTTTTAGAATAGAGACGAGAAACAGGGAGATTCCTGTTTCTCTTTCTTTTTTGCCGGAGATATGATAGAATATAGGGCAAGGATACGTCATGATGCAAAGGAAGAAAGAGGGAAACCGAATGGAGCCGTTTCAGTTAAAATATGGAGATACCACAGTATCGCTCGATTTAAGCGGGGCAAATTCTGTCACCGTCCTGCAGGGAAAACCGCCGGAGGAGATTGAAGATCTGGCCGGTGCGTTCCGCCGCGCGGTGACGGAGGAATGCGTTGGCAGCGCGCCGCTTTCAGATTTGATCGGGCGCGGGGACGAGGTCACAGTGATCATCAGCGATATCACCCGTTACTGGATGCGGCAGGATCTGATCTGTGAGCTGCTAGTCGATTATCTGATAGAGGAAATCGGACTGAAGGCGGAGCAGATTGTCATTTTGGTAGCGCTGGGAACCCACCGCCCGATGACCGGAGAGGAGCTGGAAAAGCTGACCGGGAGCCGGGTATTTCATCTAGTACGGGTAGTCAACCATGATTGTATGGCGGCTGACCTCAAATATCTGGGACTGACCAGCTTTGGAACGCAGGTTTTTGTCAATCCCCTGGTCTGCGGCCGCAAAGTAATTCTGATGGGAGGCACAGTACACCATCTGATGTCCGGGTTCGGCGGCGGCCGAAAGAGCATTCTGCCTGGCGTCAGCGCAAAATCGACCATCAACCAGAACCATTTGATGTGTCTTGACCCGCTGGAACCCCATTCGAGCGGCCTGATCGGAATGAGAAAGCTTAAAGGCAACCCTGTCAACGAGGATATGCTGGAGGCAGCCGCGATGGTAGCGCCGGTGTTTGGGATCAATCTCATTATGGGCAGTACAGGGAAACATGCAAAGCTGGTATGCGGGCACTGGAAAGCCGCCTGGGAGGAAAGCTGCCGGCTGGTGGACGAATATTTCGGCGTTCCGATCCGAAAAAAAGCGGATGTAGTTGTTGTAAGCTGCGGCGGCTTCCCGAAGGATATGAACCTTTATCAGGGGGTAAAGTCGCTGCTCAATGCGTCCCAGTGCCTGAAAGACGGGGGAACAATGATCTTTTTGGCGCGATGCGAAGAGGGCGGCGGCGCGCCCGACTTTTTCGACTGGATTGAATCTTTGAAAACCGATACGCTGGATCATGATTTGCGGGATCATTTCAGTATTGCGGGATATATTTTTTACGCAAGCTGTGAAGCGATCCGGCGCTGCCGGGTGCTGATGCTGACAGAGCTTTCCGCCGATACGCTGCGGGATATGCGTCTGCGGGGCTTTTTCTCCGTCGAGGAGATGATGGCGCAGGCTGACCTGGCGGGAAAAGATGTCTATGTCATGCCGATGGGAGGCAGCACTGTGCCGTACATGGTGGAAGGCTGAAATTTTTTTGAAAAAAGTATTGACAAAATTCTCTGAATGTGATTATACTATTATTAAACCAATGATGTGGAGATAAAACCGTATTACGCGCCTGCAGAGAGCTGGGGAGGATGGGAACCCGGCGGAAAAGCGGATCGGACAAATGGACTACGGAGGGCGCAGGGAAAAGGGTTTTCCTGAGTATGCTGCGACGCAACACCGGCGTTATCGGGTGAAGAGTGTGTTGGCATTCTGATGAGTTGGGCGTTATTTTAACGTCAAACAAGGTGGTACCGCAGATGGTTCGCATCTGTCCTTGTATTAAGGACAGATGCTTTTTTATTGCTCTGAGCCCTGTTTGCTGGAAGAAGCAGGGTGCCGGATTCATCTGATCCTCCGTCAAAAGCCAAACAGATCAATCAACTATTTTGAAAAGGAGATCAAACGTATGAAAAAGAAAAATTTACTCCAAAAAGCAATTGCCCTGATTTTAACCGGCACATTGGTAATAGGGATGACCGCCTGCGGAGAATCCGGCGGACAGGATCAATCCGGTTCGGCCGGCGGAGAAAAGCTGACTGTTGGGATTGTCCAGATGGCGGATAACGGCGCGTTTACCGATATGCGCGAGGGCTTTTTAAACCGGCTGGAGGAGCTCGGCTACACCGAGGATAAGCTGGAGGTCAATTATAAAAACGCGCAGGGCGACGCGACAAATTTAAACTCCATCTGCCAGGAAATGGTGGATGCGGATGTAGACCTGGTTGCCGCGATCGCAACTCCTTCCGCACAGGCGATGGTGAATATGGGGAGCGATATCCCAGTGATCTTCATTTCCGTTTCAAACCCGGTAGGCGCCGGAATCATCTCCGATATGGAGCATCCCGATATGAATGCGACCGGAACTTCCAACGCGATCCCGGTAGATGAAATGTTTAAGCTGTCCGATCAGCTCACCCCGGGCAAAACGACCTACGGTCTGCTTTATAACACCAGCGAGGTTAATTCTGTTACCACCATAGAGAGCGCGAAAGAATACATGGACGCAAACGGAATCAAATATGAAGAAGCGGTTGTAACAAACTCCAGTGAGGTACAGCAGGCGGCGCAGTCCCTGGTGGGGAAGGTTGACGCGATCTTCGTCCCGAACGACAGCGTTGTCCAGACCGCAATGCCTCAGGTGGCACAGGTTGCACGGGAAGCAAAAATCCCGGTTTACGGCAGTTCCGCCGTCATGGTTTCTTCCGGCGCGTTTGCAACCATCAGCATCAGCGATACCGAGATCGGCGCGATCAGTGCCGATATGGCCGACAAATATTTTAAAGGGACTGCAATTGCTGATATCCCTGCGGTTGTCGTGGATCAATTCACCACTGTAATCAATACGGATACCGCAGACGCAATCGGCGTTACGCTCTCTGATGATGTAAAAGCTGCCGCCACCCTGCTGACTGACGCAGACGGCGCGGAATAAATCATCATTGTATTTATCTTTTCATATTGAACAGCAGAAAGGATGTACCCGCTATGACATTAGTCATCGGTTCTTTACAGCTTGGCCTTATCTACGGCCTGCTGGCACTGGGCGTTTATATTACCTTCCGCATCCTGAATATTCCGGATTTGACGGCAGACGGAAGCTTTACCCTGGGGCTTGCGGTCTCCGCCTCCTTTACGGTGGCGGGGCATCCGTATCTCGGCATCTTGGCGGCCTTTTTGGCAGGCGCCGCAGCAGGATGCGTCACCGGATTTTTACAGACAAAGGTTGGAATCCATCCGATCCTGGCGGGGATTCTGACAATGAGCGGGCTTTACTCTGTTAATCTTTTTGTATTGGGAGCAAAGAGTAATCTTTCCCTGATCGGAACAGACACCCTGTTTAATAAGGTGCTGGGAACAATGCCGTTTCTTGGGAAGGACGGTTCCAAGCTGCTGATTGGGTTTGTTTTCGCGGCGGTTTGCGCAGCAGTCCTGATCTGGTTCTTCAAGACGCAGCTGGGACTTTCCATCCGTGCGACCGGGAATAATGAAGATATGGTGCGCGCTTCTTCTATTAATGTAGATGTGGTGAAGATCATTGCGCTGGCGATTGCCAACGGCTGTGTCGGCCTCAGCGGTGCTGTGATTGCGCAGTATCAGGGCTTTGCGGACATCAGCTCCGGAGTGGGGATGGTGGTTGTCGGGTTGGCGTCTGTCATCATTGGGGAGGCAATTATGGGAAAGCGCTCGGTTACGGTCGGATTGGTATCCGCCATTGCCGGTTCCCTGGTTTACCGGCTGATTATTGCTTTGGCGCTGAAAACCAGCTTTTTCCCATCCTATATGCTCAAGCTGGTATCCGCGATTATTGTAGCGGTCGCGCTTGCAGTCCCTGCTGTCAAAAGAATAATTCAGCTGCATAAAATCCGGAAAGGAGGGAACCGGAATGCTTAAGATTGAACATGCGGATAAAACCTTTTTGGCCGGTACCCCAAATGAGCATCATGCGCTTTGTGATGTCAGTTTGTCTCTGGGGCGGGGAGAATTTGTCACACTGATCGGTACCAACGGAGCAGGGAAATCAACCCTGATGAATGCGGTCAGCGGAAATTTTTGGCTGGACAAAGGGACAATCACCCTGGACGGAGAGGATATTACCTATAAAAAGGAGCATAAACGCGCTTCCCAGATCGGACGGCTGTTTCAAGATCCGATGAAGGGCACAGCGCCGGATATGACAGTGGAGGAAAACCTTGCAATCGCCTATGCGCGGAGCAAGCGGGGGGCTTTTCAATTGGCGCTGAAGAAAGCGGACAGCGTGTTTTTCCGCCAATCACTTGCAGACTTTGGCTTGGGGTTGGAGGACAGAATGAAAACCAAGGTGGGACTGCTCTCCGGAGGGCAGCGCCAGGCTGTCACCCTGCTGATGAGCACCATTGCCCAGCCGAAGCTGCTGCTTTTAGATGAGCATACCGCCGCACTTGACCCGTCAGCGGCAGAAAAGGTACTGCAGATTACCAACCAGATTGTAAAAAAGCAAAACTTAACTACCCTGATGATTACCCACAATATCAGCCAGGCGCTGAAGATGGGCGACCGGACGGTGATGATGAACGCGGGGAGAATTATCCTTGACCTCTCCGGAGAAGAACGGAAAAATATGACGGTTCCGGAGCTTCTGGAACTCTACGCACAGAAAAATAATGAGGAACTGGATAACGACCGGATGCTGTTTTCCTAAGTGATGAGCGATATGTTTTAAAAAAATCCTGTGGGGCGCCGCAGGATTTTTGCTTTCAAGGACGTTGACAAGCCTTGATAAAGCGTTTATCATAGGATGCAGAAAGGGTGATGGGATGCAGCAGGAGAAAACAAGACGGGTGACATTGCGGGATATCGCCGCAAAGACGGGATTTTCGGTAAATACGGTTTCCCATGCGCTGAAAGACCAGCCCGATATTTCTGATAAAACCAAGCGGCTGATTCGAAAAACCGCACAGGAAATGGGATATATCCGGAATTCGTCGGCAGTGTTCCTCCGTTCCGGCGTCAGCAAGTCCATTGCGATTGTGCTGGGCGATCTTTCAAACCCGTTATTTGCCATTATGGTAAAGGGACTGGAGGTACGGCTGAAGGAGAAGGGCTATGTTTCCTTTGTGATTAATACCGAAGAGGATAAGGCAACCGAGCGGATGGCGCTGGAAATGGCACTTGAGAAAAACGTAGACGGGATTATCCTGTGTCCCTCTCCGGACGGGCGGGAAAATGTTGCTTTTTTACAGCAGCAGGGTGTCCCGTTTGTACTGCACGGGCGGTATTTCCGGGATATGGATACCAGCGCGGTGCTGTATGATGACCAGCGCTGCGGCTATCTTGCTACCCGGCATCTGTTACAGGAAGGGCATCGGAAAATCCTGTTTATCAACGCGCCGCTCTCGGTTTCCAGTGCGCAGGAGCGGTTAAACGGATATTACGAGGCGCTGTCGGAATTTGGAGTAGGGCAGGCACAGGTAGCGACAGTTACCCTGTCCCCGGGTCAGCGGCTGGAGCAAATCCGGCACGCGCTGTTTGAAGAATATGATTATACTGCCGTGGTGGCGTTCAGCGATATGATTGCCCTGGAGGTGATTTCTCTCCTTCAGGAACAGCAGATTTCTGTGCCGGGAGATATTTCGGTAGTCGGGTTTGACAACATCCAGTCAAACTATCTCCTGCCGACCCAGCTAACAACAGTGAGCAGCTCCAAATCGCTGATGGTAAGGAAATCGGTTGAGCTATTGATCGACCAAATTCAGCGCCATCATAAGGATTCGATCCGCCTGGTGCTTCCGGCTGAAATTAAGATTAGAGAAACAACCAAAACAAAAGCCTGATCTTTGGTAATAGTACTGAAAAGATAAGCCGCCGCTTGACAGCAGGCTTGTTTTTTTATACAATTACATTAACGTTAATGGATAAATGTAGGGAGGCATCTGAATGGGAACTGGAATCGCGATCTGCGGGAATATTTTTATCGACCATGTCAAGACGGTGGATACCTTCCCGGAGGAAGGTATGCTTGCCAATATCCGGGCGCAGGATCACTGCGTCGGCGGATGTGTCAGCAACACCATTATCAACCTTTCCAAGCTGGAGACGGATGATCCGCTCTACGCAGTAGGATGCGTCGGCCGGGACAGCGACGGCGATTATCTGCTTGATGTCCTGCGCGGATGCGGAATCAATACCGAATATGTTTCAGTCAAGGAGAATGGAGCTACCGGATTTACTGACGCGGTGGTTTCACTGAAAAACCACACCCGAACCTTCTTTAATTTTCAGGGAGTCAACGAGGGGTTTAGCCCTGGGGATATTCCCATTGATTCCATGAACGTTAAAATGGCACATCTGGGGTATGCCCTCCTGCTTAACGCAATGGATCAGGAGGATCCGGAATATGGTACAGTCATGGCGCGTGTGCTTCATAGCTTGCAGGAAAAAGGGATTAAAACATCGATTGATGTGGTGAGCGAGGATGGAGAACGGTTTCAAAAGGTGGTATCTCCATCGTTAAAATATTGTTCTTACCTGATCGTTAATGAGATCGAGGCGGGGATGATAGCCGGAATACCGGCGCGGGATCCAAGCGGTGTACTGAGGGAAGAAGCGATTCCTGAAATCTGCCGCAGGCTCTTTGTCTGCGGCGTAGCGGAATGCGTGATCATTCACTGCCCGGAAGCGGGCTATTATATGGATCGGAACGGGGATTTCTGTTCGCAGAAATCGCTGATCCTTCCGGAAGGATTTATTGTCAGCAGCGTTGGGGCGGGAGACGCCTTCTGCGCCGGAGCGCTGTATGGCTTGTACCATGAACTGCGGCCGCAGGAAATCTTAAAGATCGGGAATGGGGCGGCGGCCGCCTCCCTTTCCGGTGACAGCTCTATCAATGGCCTAACTGGAATGGAGCAGGTCAACCGGCTGAATCAACAATACGGTCAGTAACAGGAGGTAAGAAAAGATGCTGGTTAACTTACAGGAAATTATGAAATTTGCAGAGGAAAAGGAAATCGCAGTCGGCGCGTTTAACACACCTTGCTTTGAAAGTCTCTGCGCAGTGATTGAAATGGCGGAGCAAAAAAATGTACCGGTGATTATCGAACATGCAGAGGTTCATTTCCCATGCGGCCCGCTGCATCAGATCGGCCCGGTGATGGTGGACTTTGCAAGGCGCGCTAAGGTGCCTGTATGCGTCCATCTGGATCATGGCACCTCAATGGAGGTGTTGGAGCAGGCTGTGGAGCTGGGCTTTACTTCTGTGATGTTTGACGGTTCTGCGCTTCCCTATGAGGAAAACAAGGCGGAAACCAGGCAAGTGGTAAAATATGTCCACAGCCACGGCGTTTCGTTGGAAGCGGAGCTTGGATGTATGGCGACTGTCGGCGGCACAGAAGGAATGTATACTGACCCTGCGCTTGCGGCCGATTTTGTCTCGGCGACTGGTGTGGATGCGCTTGCAATCGCATTTGGAACAGCACACGGGATTTATGCTAAAACCCCTGTCCTGAATTTTGACATTATCAGCGAGGTGAAAAAGGCGGCGAACCTTCCGCTTGTCATGCATGGCGGCTCCGGCGTCGCAGACGAGGATTATGTCACTGCAATTCAGCGGGGTATCCGGAAAATCAATTATTATTCCTATATGGGAGCAGGAGCCTATCAGAAAGCCCTGGAATACGGGCGAGAACATCCGGAGAACAGTCATCTGTTCCAGGAGCTGTCAAAAGTGGCGGCTGATACCATGAAGGAATACCTGGATCATATCATGGATGTCTTTTACCGATTAAAATAACAAGATAAAAAATCCAAAGAAAGGAAAGCTTTGCAGAAGCAAAGCATGGTGAGGAAGATGAACAAACCAACCTGCACATTTGCCGAATGGCAAAAAAACCCTGAAATTTATCAGATTAACCGTATGGATGCCCATTCCGTTACCGTTCCGTATGATACGGAGGAAATGGCGAAACGCTATTCAATCAAGGATTCCGCCTACTACTGCTCCTTAAATGGAAACTGGAGGTTCCGGCATGTTACCTGCCCTAAAGACGCGCCGCAGAACTTTTATCAGGAGGGATTTGACATTTCCTCCTGGGATGAGATTGAGGTGCCGCTGTCCTGGCAGATGGCGGGCTATGGAAGAAAGCAGTACACCAACACCGCCTATCCATGGGAGCAGGAGGAAGAGGTTATGCCGCCCTTTGCTCCGCAGAACTATAATGAAACCGGTTCCTATGTCACTGAATTTGAACTGCCGGAGCGATTTGCAGGGAAACAGGTGATTCTGTCCCTTCAGGGTGTTGAAAGTGCGTTTTACCTCTGGGTCAACGGCGAATTCGTCGGTTATGCGGAGGATACCTATACTCCCTCGGAATTTGATATTACCGGTTATCTGAAAGAAGGAAAAAATAGAATTGCCATGCGGGTACACCAATGGTGCACCGGGAGCTGGCTGGAAGACCAGGATATGTGGCGGCTAGGCGGAATTTTCCGGGATGTTTACCTCTATGCGGTAGAGCCGGATCATATCATTGACTTCCGGGTTGACTATGATTTGGACAATACATATCGGGATGTGAACGGTACCTGCCGGCTGACCTATCTTTCGGAAGAACATCCGGCGACAGCCCTTCGCCTTTATGCGCCCGATGGTTCTCTTGCCTTTGAAACGGAAATTCCGGCAGGAAACAGCGCGGATAAAAAAGCGGAAATTTCTTTCAAGCTGGAGAATCCATTGAAATGGAGCGCGGAAAAGCCGCATCTCTATACCGTTGTCCTGCTGACCAAAAAAGCGGACGGCACGCTTAAGGAGGCTGTCTCCGGGAGAGTTGGCTTCCGGAAACTGGAAATTAAGGACAATGTCTATTATATTAATGGGCAGAGGATCATCATCAAGGGGATGTGCAAGCACGAGATTGATATGTACCGCGGCCGGGCAGTCTCCTACGACCGTCTGGTATCCGACATCAAGCGGATGAAAGCCTGCAATATCAACGCGGTTCGCACCAGCCACTATCCCTATCAGAAGGAATGGCAGGATCTCTGCGATGAGTATGGAATGTATGTGGCGGATGAAGTGAATCTGGAGTCTCACGGAACCTGGTTCAACGACCAGGTAGAAATCGGGATTACTCAGCCGGGAAACGAGATGGTTTGGGAGGACGTTCTGCTGGATCGCTGCGCGAACCTGTTTGAACGGGATAAGAATTCCCCGAGCGTCGTATTCTGGTCGTTGGGAAATGAATCCTTCGGCGGAGAAGTGCTCGCTTCCATGTACCGCTACTTTAAGGAAACCGACCCATCCCGGCCAACCTTTTATGAAGGAACCTTCCATTGCCGGGAATATGATTTTGTAACAGAATTTGAAAATCAGATGTACATGCGGCCCTGGGAAATGGTGGAGTATACCAAAAACGATCCGAAAAAGCCGTTTATCTCCTGCGAATATGAGGTCTGCCCGGGTACCAGTCTCGGAAATGTCGATGAATATATCGACCTGTTCGACACCTATCCGGAGCTGCAGGGCGCCTATATGTGGAGCTGGCGGGACAGCGGGCTGCTTGGCTATACCCCGGACGGGAAGCCCTATGCAGCATACGGCGGCGACTTCGGCGAGCGCCTGCATGACGATATTTTCTGCTGTAACGGAATGCTGCTGCCGGACAGCTCCGATACGCCGAAGGTATTAGCGGTTAAGCACGCCTACCGCAATGTCAATATCCGGTTGATCCACGCGGCGACCGGCCGAATTGAAATTTATAATAAATTCTTGTTTACCAATTTAAATGAGTATGAGCTTGCCTGGGAAATTCTCAAAGACGGAACCGCCTGCGCGAATGGGGAAGCCTGCGTCGATCTGGAACCGCTGACTAGGGGGCGCGTAAACCTCTGGGAAGAAAGCCCGGTTGATGTAACAGACGGGCATGAATATCTGCTGACCGTTTATGTAACTGCAAAGAACGAGACAAACTATGCAGAAGCCGGTTTTGTCGACTGCGTCCAGCAGATGAGACTGAATCATCCGTATCCGGCTTATACCATCAAAGCGGAGACTAAGGGCGAATTAAAAGTAACCCGCACCTTTGGATCCCTGTTTGTTGATGGGGCGGATTTCCGGATTGTCTTTGCGGCTCGTGTCTGGGGCACGCTGGCCTCCTATCAGAAAAACGGAGTAGAGTATCTTGAAAAGGATATGAAACCGAATTTCTGGAGGGCGATTACTGACGTTGACCTGGGGAACGGAACACAGATTCGCTGTGCACCGTGGAAATATGCGGCGAAAAAACCGGCTTTAACCGGCTTTGAATTTGTCCGTGACGAAGACCGCGTGATTGTAACAGCGCGCTATGACTTGCTGACAGACCCGGTTGCTAAGCTGTCTACTACCTATACGATTTTAGTGGATGGGACGATTTCGGTAGAGATGAATTTCGATGTGCCGGAGGGACTGCCGGAGCTGCCGTCACTTGGCTATATGCTTCAGTTGAGTCCTCAGATGAACCAGATGGAATGGTACGGGAACGGCCCAATCGACAGCTACTGGGATCGCAAGGACGGAACCTATGCCGGAATTTGGAAAGATAAAGTGGAAAACCGCTTCATCCAGTATGTCCGGCCGCAGGAATGCGGGAATGTCACCGATGTCCGATGGATGACTGTAACAAATGAAGAGAACCACGGCTTTAAATTCTGGAGCCGCGATCTGCTGGAAATCTGTGCGCTGCCCTATTCGCCGGATCAGATTGAATCCGCAGATCATCCGTATGAGCTTCCGCCGGCAGACGGTACCTATGTCAGGGTGAACTGGCATCAGATGGGTGTAGGCGGGGACGATAGCTGGGGCGGCATCGCGCATGAACCGTATCGGATGCGCGCCGGCAGGACCTACCGCTTCCAGTTCTATATGAAAGCATTATAAGAGGTACAATATGGCTAAGGAGGGAAAGCACGCATGAGCCGGGGAACGGTATTTGATATCAAACAGATGGCCGTTTTTGACGGCCCCGGGATCAGGACGACAGTCTTTTTAAAGGGCTGTCCCCTCCGATGCCAGTGGTGCCATAACCCGGAGGGGCTAGAGTCCTTCCCGCAGCTTATGGTGAGCCATCACGCCTGTATCCGCTGCGGCAGATGCGAAGCGGTCTGCGAGCATCCGGACGGATGTATGAACTGCTTTGCATGTGTGGACGTATGTCCGCTGCAGCTTAGAAAGATTGCCGGAACAGTTTACACAGACGAGGCGCTTGCCAAGATTTTGCTGAAAAATCAGGATATCCTTCGCATGAACGGCGGAGGAATTACCTTTTCCGGCGGAGAACCGCTGATGCAGGCGGGGTTTGTACTCGATGTCATTGACCGGCTGGAGGGGATGCACACAGCTATTGAGACCAGCGGGTACTGTAAAGCGGACATATTTCAGAGGGTGGTCAATCGGCTGGATTTTATTATGATGGATATAAAGCTGATTGATCCAGAACGGCATCGGCATTTTACAGGAGTAGATAACCGACTGATTTTGGAAAATCTGGAACGGCTGAAAGGCACCGGGAAACCGTTTGTAATCCGCGTTCCGCTCATTCCGGGCGTGAATGATACCGAAGAGAACCTGACGGCTACGGCAAAGCTGCTCATAGATGTTGAATCCTTACAAAAGGTAGAGCTGTTACCCTATCACCAAACGGCAGGAGCCAAGTATGAAATGCTGGGAAAGGAATATTCGCCGGAATTTGATACTGCACGTGAGGTGAGCGCAATGCAGTCTTGCTTTGAATCCTTTGGGATTCCCTGCACTGTATTATAAACCAGAAGGAAAGGTGTGTGAAGATGACAGAATATATTTCCCGCTTGCGGGATTACTTTATTGTAGAGCAGAAGCATCATGAATTCCGTCAGCCCGCAACAGACTGCCGGCAGATGGCAAAGGTATGGCGGCAACAGAAGCTCTCTGATCTTCAGAGAGCAACCAAACGGCTTGTCTGGATGCTGGAACAGGAAAAGCCGGTTGTCCTGAAAGATGAAACCATTGCTCTGCTCCGGACTGTACCGGCTATTCCTGAGATCTTTACGGAAGAGGAATTTGAAGCGATTCGGAAGGAACATTATATCCACGAGCGGGGCAAGGTCTGCAATGTCAATCCCTTATACAGCCAGTTGATCGACGTTGGCTTTGACCGGAAGAAGGAACAGCTCCGGGATTTGATCGCAGATAATGAGCTGAAACAGGATACGGATGCAGTCGAATTTTTATCCTGCTGTTTGGAGCTGCTGGGAACGATTGAACAGTTTGCCGAGCGGTATCGGGAAGAGGCGCGGCGGGTTGGAAACAGGACAGTAGCGGAAGCCTTTGCCCACATCCCGCAGCAGCCACCAAGGACCTTTTCCGAGGCGCTGCAGTTTTTCCGGCTGATCCATTACTGTCTCTGGGCAAGCTTTAACTACCACAACACGGTGGGGCGGTTTGACCAATATATGTTCCCGTATTATGACCGGGATATTAAAAATGGAACGCTTACCCATGACTCCGCACTGGAATTGCTGGAAGAATTTTTTATCAGCTTTAACAAGGACAGCGACCTTTATACCGGGATGCAGCAGGGCGACAATGGCCAGAGTATGGTACTGGGCGGACTGGATCAAAACGGAAAGGAAACCTATAATGAACTTTCTGACCTTTGCCTGCAGGCCAGTCTGGAATTAAAGCTGATCGACCCTAAAATCAACCTGCGGGTGAACAAAAAAACGCCGCTTTCCGCTTATGAAAGAGGAACTCATCTGACGAAGCAGGGGCTGGGCTTCCCGCAGTATGCCAATGATGACATAGTGATTAAGGCGCTCAAGCGCTGGGGATATTCCGACGAGGATGCACACAATTATGTAGTTGCGGCTTGCTGGGAGTTTATTATCCCAGGCGCCGGGATGGATTTGCCGAATATCAACGGGTTGTCTTTTCCGATGGCAGTCACAGAGATGGTGGGGCATCTGGAGGAATTTGATACCTTTGAGGACTGTCTTGCTGCGGTAAAGGAAAATATCTTCCAAGAGGCGGAGCGCCTTTGCGGCAGTGTCCACAACCTCTATATGGAGCCGGCGCCTTTCCTCTCCCTGATGATGCTTGACTGTATCGAAAATGGGAAGGATATCTCCTTTGGCGGACGGTATAATAATTTTGGCCTGCATGGGAGCGGACTCTCTACCGCGGTGGATTCGCTTGCGGCGGTAAAAAAATATGTTTATGACGACGCCTCTGTATCCAAAAAAGAGCTGCTGAAGCTTCTTGAGAATAACTTTGCAGGAAATGAGGAGCTTTGTACCAAGCTCCGTTTCAGTTCAGACAAAATGGGCAATGACAATGACGAAGTAGATGAAATCGCGGTCAAGCTGCTCGGCTGGTTTGCCGACGCGCTGGACGGTAAACAGAACGAACGGGGAGGAATCTTCCGTCCCGGAACCGGTTCGGCAATGTACTATGTGTGGCAGTCCGAGAATCTGATGGCGACGCCGGACGGCAGAAAGCAGGGCGAGGAATTTGCATGCAATTATTCTCCGAGCCTGCTGGCGCGCTGTGACGGGCCATTTTCTATTATTAAGTCATTTACAAAGCCTGATCTGGTGCGGGTATGCAACGGCGGGCCTCTGACCATTGAACTGCATGATACTTTATTCCGGAACGACGACAGTATCCGGAAGGTTGCCATGTTCGTGAAAACCTTTATCGATCTGGGCGGCCACCAGATGCAGATTAATGCGGTGAACCGGGAGAAGATGCTGGACGCGAAAAAGCATCCGGAAAAATACCGGAACCTGATTGTCCGAGTCTGGGGCTGGAGCGGATATTTTGTAGAGCTTGACGACGTATATCAGGATCAGATCATTAAACGTATGGAACTTATGATGTAAGAGATAGAAAAGAGGTTGTATAAATGCAGAAAATCACCTTTGCCCTGTTTTTCGGAAACCGTGGTTTCTTTCCCGGAGAGCTTATCGCGGATGCCAGGGCGGAATTGACGGAGGCCGTTTCCAAAGCGGGTTATGATTATATCATGATGGAAGAATCAGAGACCCGTTACGGCGCGGTGGAAACAATAGAAGAAGGAAAAAAATTCGCCCGTTTTCTGGATCAGAACCGGGGCAAATACCAGGGCGTGATCCTCTGTCTGCCGAACTTCGGGGACGAAAACGGCGCTTGCGTCGCATTAAGGGATGCCGGCGTGCCGATTCTGGTACAGGCTTATCCGGACGAGGAGGGAAAGATGGACTTTGCCCACCGCCGCGACGCGATGTGCGGAAAAATCGCCATGTGCAATGTCCTGCGGCAATGCGGGATCAAATATACCCTGCTCAAGCCGTTTACCATCCATCCGTCCTCAGATGAATTTCAGGCGCAGATCCAGACCTTTGCCGGGATATGCCGTGTTGTCAATGGGATGAAGCGGTATAATCTCGGGTCGATTGGCGCAAGGACAACTGCTTTTAAAACAGTCAGGATTGACGAGATTGGGATGCAGCGGGCCGGTGTGAATGTTGAAACCTTTGATCTTGGCGAGGTGTTCCGCCGGATGCGCGCTGTTCCGCAGGATAGGATTGAAGCAAAGGCAACGGAATACCTGAAGATCACCCGCTTTGATTTCCCGATGGAAAAGCTTCATAATATTGCGCGGCTGGGTGCTGTGGTAGATGATCTCATTGCGGAATATGACTTAAACGGAATTGCCCTGCGCTGCTGGAATGAGTTCCAGCTAGAGTTTGGGATTGCGCCCTGTATGGTGCTGGGAGAACTGAACGAACGCGGAATTGCCGCCTCCTGTGAGGTGGATATTACCAATACCCTGATGATGCAGGCGCTGGCGCTGGCAGGGAACACCCCTTCCATGCTGTTGGACATCAACAATAACTACCGGGATGACCCGGACAAATGCATCCTGTTCCACTGCGGGCCGGTACCGATCTCGCTGATGGAGGGGAAGGGCACCACCATTGAGCACAAGATGTTTGTCAAGAGCTATGGCGAAGGCTCCGGCGTAGGCGTCAATCAGGGCGTCCTGCGCAGGGGAAAGGTTTCCTTTGGCAGCATGAAGACAGAGAATGGGAAAATTTGTGCCTATCTTGGCTGCGGAGAACTGACACGCGACCCGATTGAACCCGAATTTTTCGGAACAGGCTCCATCTTGGCTGCAAAAGGGATGGATGACGTGCTGGATTATATCGGAAAAAACGGTTACCGCCATCATATGGCGGTTGCTCCGGAACACGTCTGTGACGCGGCGGAGGAAGCACTGTCCAATTACCTGGGCTATGAGGTGAAACGCTTCTAGGCTGGAAAGCAGAAAGAAATCAGAAGGAGAGCTGACGAATTCATCAGCTCTCCTTTTTGATTCTGAATGGGATATGCAAACGACCAGCCTGAAGCCAGGCTGGCCGTTTGAGGAAGGGTGCAAGCTTATAGATAATTTTCAGATATAATTCATGTACAGGCAGGGATTCATCACGAAGCTTTAAGCAAAATAAAGTCTCATGCCCAGCTCGTGGGTGATTCGGGAAGGATGTCCCGGCGTATGCTCCGGCATGTTCAGAACATCCTCATAATGATTGGAGCAGATAACGTCTCCATCCTTCATGATAATCAGTGCAACATCAACCCTGTCGTAGGAGGAGGCGTCGACAGCCAGGTCGCTGACCTTGACGATATCGTCAGCATCAAGTTTGATCTCTTTTTCATCCTTTTGGATTACATTGCCCTTTCCGTCGGTGATTACCCATTTTGCAACGCAGTCGCCGATTGGGGTAAGCAGATCGTTGACTGCATAGATGCTGTCAAGTGTTTCGTTGAATTTCAGGAAGATCCCGGTTGGCATGTTGCTTTCGAGCATAGCGTCCAGGCCGTCTTTTGGAAGTCCCCACCAGTCGAAAATCCCGTAAAAGCTCTGCGGGCACATATCGTTGAACAAGAACTGTACATAACCGGAATTGGGCGCGTATTTCTGCATCCGGTAGTGCTCAGTGTAGTATTTCAGGAGGACATACTGGTAACGCCCGATTTCATCAAACCGGTCTACAATTCCGCTCAGACGGTTATAAAGCTTCGGCAGCTTTTTCAGGCTGTCCACGCAGGGCGGAGCGTCAAAGCCATATTCCGTATTGAATTTTTCGACTGTGCCGTAGATTTCGCGGTAGTGGGTGTCGTCTCCATGAAGGGATCCGATATAGTTATGGCTGTCTCCGCTGTATGGATCATCCTCGCAGAAGGAGCCTTTGATAGCAGGCCGGGATGGGTCATGCTCGCAGGTCGCCTGATAAAGCGCAGGGCCTGGGTTGACGTCCATAGAACGGCTGTGGCCGCGCATCCCTGCTGCGGCGTCGCCCTCCGCTTCTTTTGCCTGTTCTGCGTCAAGAAGTCCCGGCTCATTCATACAGATCCAGCAAATAATAGCCGGGTGGCGTTTTAATAGATCAACGGTCTGTAGGAATACGTCGATGAAGCGGTCTGCAAAAGCATCGTCGTCCGGATGCGCCCAGTTATATTCGGAATCTTGAATAACGGCAATCCCGATTTCCGCGCAGAGCTCATAGAAGAGCTCAAATTCCACATGGACGTGTACCCGGACAAGGTTGAATCCACATGCCTTAATAGCAAGCAGGTCGCGTTTATACCGTTCCTTGTTCATTGCAGAAACATAAGCATCCGGGAAATAGGAGGTGCCGCGGACATATAATTTTTTGTCGTTGAGATAGAAGGTGGTTTCCTTCTCGTTTCGGATCATTTCAATTTTACGGAAGCCGGTTACCTCATGATACCGATAGGCTTCGTTTCCGTCCTGATCTTCCAAGGTGACGATCACGTCGTACAGCCATTGCCCGCCGCGGTCCCAGGTATTCCACAGACGGATGTCAGCCGCAGTGCCGGAGATATTTGCTTCACCGTCTCCGTTAACCGGAACAGCGGTGTTGCAGATGATCTCCTTTGTGAGCTTATCGACACAGGCCATCCGCAGCGTATAGCTTTCTGTAGCATTGGCAATATTCACCTTGGCGTTCAGCACCGCGTTTTTCAAGGTTTCATCCAGCGTATAGGTGATTTCAGGACGGCCTTCAAAGGAGGCATTTTCGGTGATTTCGACCGTAACGTCACCATAAATACCAACCGGATTGACATCGCGCTGGACAAAGGTGTCTGAATGCTCGTAAGTGCCTTTTACCATGTTGCGCAGGATCAGGAAGGTGCGGCGTTCCTGCTTGTTGCCATCGACCACGTCGTCCCATGGCGACCAAACCTTGACCATCAGGGTATTGGTTTCACCTTTTTTCAGAAGCTTGTCAACACAGAATTCAAACGGGATGGAATACCCCTCATGCTCACCGAGCAATTCGCCGTTAAACCATACCTTGCAGTAATAGTCAACATTGGTGAATTTAATGACGCAGTGGCTGCCTGCATCTGCCGGCACGTCAAATTCATTTTTGTACCACCATGGAGCCTGGTTAAAGTAACGCAGCTCGCGTCCCCAGTACGGCTGATCAGAAAAAACGAGCTGGAGCTGCTTGAGCTCCTCCAAGTCCTCCCATTCGGAGAGCTGCGCGCCCATGGAGTAAAGGATGGATTCATCCTGATAAATTTTTAAGCCTTCCGCAGTATCGTGCACATCCTGCATGACCTTCCAGCCTTGTTTCAAATTGAGGTTCATTAAGCTAATCATTCCTTTCACGGTAATTAGGGTTTTGTATATTCGTTCCATACAGGAGGAATGGCGCTAAAGTTTAGCGCCATATCGTACTTTTCGCTGTGAATCTAGGAATTAGTCTTTGACCGCGCCTGCGGCCATCCCTTCCATAACATTTTTATTCAGGAAGAAATAAATGATCAGTGTCGGCAGGATGGCAAGGACAATCGCGGCAAAGGTTCCGCCCCAGTCGCGGCGGCCCATTTCGCCGACAAAATCATTTAACCCGACCGGCAGGGTTTTCATAATCCCTTTGGTCATAAAGGTATTGGCATAGGTGAATTCGTTCCAGATATTGACGAAGTTGTAGATAATAATGGTGATGGTGGAGTTTTTCGCCATCGGGAACATGATCTTGGAGAACATCTGGAAGCTGTTCGCCCCGTCAATCGTGGCCGCTTCCAGCAATGAATTTGGAACAAATTTCATGAAGCCGGTGTAGAGATAAATTGCCATTGGCAGGCTGAAGCCGATCTGCGGCAGAATCAGAGACAGATAGGTATTACGAAGCCCGACCGCATTGTAAATCTGGAACATCGGAACCAGGCACGCGAAGATCGGGATCATCATTCCAAGAAGGAAAAAGGATAGAAGCTTTTCGCTCTGCTTGAAACGGATTTTGCTGATTGCGTAAGCCGCAGGCGCGCTTAAAATGACAATGCCGACCAGAGTGCCAACCGCCACGACCACACTGTTTAAAAAGTAACGGATTAAGTCTGACTCGAATAGTGCGGTGACATAGTTTCCGAGATAGAAACTGCTCGGAAAAGCATAGGGCGCAATATACGCCATGTCCTGTTTGGTTTTAAAGCTGGACATCAGCACCCAGAACATCGGATAGGTCTGGAATACCAGAACGACGATCAGGATTATGTAGAATAAAGTTCTCAGCCATTTGCTGGTAGTAAGACGTTGCATAAGATATTCTCTCCTTTCCCGCCGTTAATCACGCTTTGCAGCACGTTGTTGGAAGATACGTATGATTCCGACCGCAACCAGCGATTCCACAAGCAGGAAGACCGACAAAGCGCTCCCATAGCCAAATTGCGTGGAGCTGAATGCGGTTTTATAGGTATAGGTGGCGACCAGTTCACTGGCGCTTCCCGGACCGCCGTTGGTCAGAATATATGATACATCGAAGCTCTTCAGTGTACCGTTTATTACGATTACCAGTACAACGAAGAAGATGTTTTTAATCATCGGGAGTTTAATGTAACGGTATTGCTGTCCCCAGGTACATCCGTCGATGTAGGCTGCTTCAACCACATCATTGGAGATAGCCATAAACGCAGAATAGAAAATCACCATATAAAGCCCGCAGAATTTGTAGCCGTCAACCAGTGTGACGACAAGCAACGCCCATTTTGGCTCGGAAAGAAGCGCGATAGGCTCCATCCCCATCCCCTCCATGATCGCGGCGAGAACACCCTGCGGTTCAACAGAAAGCAGCTTTTCAAAGATTTTACAGATTGCCATGGAAGAAATAATACAGGGGATAAAATAAATTACCCGCAGGATATTATTTCCTTTTGTGATATTGGTCAGGATAATGGCCATAATCAAGCCGGTAAATACCTGGTAGATTGTCCCCACTGCCATAAAGAACAGGTTGTTGAAAAATGACGTGACGAAAACTTCGTCTCCGAACATGCGGGAATAGTTTTGCAGGCCTACGAATTTCATCGCGCTGATCCCGTTCCAGTCGAAAACGCTGTATACGATTGACCAGACTACCGGAACCAATACGATGCAGACATATACAATCAGCGCCGGGGCGGAAAAGAGCCACGGCTCCCATTTGTTTCTTGGTCTCATAATTTAACCCTCCGTTTGATGGGAAAGAACAGAATGTCCAATCCCGGGTCAGTTCTTAATTAAGCAGGTTTCGGCAACCGCGGATGCAGTTGCCGAACTTGCCCTGGATCATCCCACAGAGGGAGATCGCCATCCATTTAACATGGAATTATTTTTTGTTTGCTTCTACTGCTTTGTCTAAAGAATCAGCCCATTCCTGCGGAGTCATTTCACCGAGGCAGAGCTCTGTTGTGGATTTGTTCAGGGTTTCCAGAGACGCGGAATCAATCACAACGTCCCAGCATTTTGCATAGGTATTGACATTGGTAACGTCGTTCAAAATGGTTTGGTAGATTTCCGGCAGGCCGTCGGTAGAGGACGGTTTGATGGAAGGGAGCAGGTTGTAGTCGTTGAGTGCAATATCCGAATAGTTTTCAAAGACATAAGCCAGGTAATCCTTCATTTCCTGGGTCATAACGTCTTTGCGGACAGCCGTACCGATTCCGCAGTTAGCAAAGTAATCAGAAGCGCCGGTTGTATCATTGTCTTTGTAGGTCAGCATGGTGAAGTAGCCAAGGTCGCTTCTCAGGTCACCCGTGGATTCATCCAGCAGGTCAGCTAAAACCCATGTACCGTTATAAAGCATAGCGGCTTTGTTTCCTACGAACAGGTCAACCATGGTGTCATAGTCGGTGGAGGAGAAACCGGTCTGGAAGTACTGGGCCAGTTCCTGCATATAAGCTGCGTTTTCGATACCAACATCGGTGCCCCAGGAAGCGGTGCCTGCGCAGGCTTCCTCCAGATAGCTGTTGCCGGTCTGGCGGAATGGGATCATCGCGAAGTAACGGAGTACCGGCCAGTCGGAGCTGGTTGTGGAAATCGGAGTGATGCCGGCGTCTTTCAGGGTCTTGCAGACATCCATCAATTCATCCATTGTTTTTGGCGTTTCAGCAATGCCAGCTTGTTCAAACAGGTCTTTGTTGTAGAAGAAATATTCCGCGTTTGCCTGCCAGGACATGAGATAAATTTTATCAGTTCCCGGCAATTTGACGTATTCTTTGCAGATGTTGAAGAATTTGTCGCCAACACCAAGTTCATTGTACAGGTCTTCAATGTTGTAAACAGTGTCGTTGTTAACCAGGTCAACGAAGAAGGTGTCCGGGTCGGATTCAAACCATTCCGGTAATTCGTTGCTGGAAGCCAGGATTTTTAATTTCTGCAGGTAGGAGGTTCTGTCGGTAATGCTTTCCACCTCATACGAGAAGTCCATATCCGGATTTTCTTTTGCGTAGTTATCTGCAATGTCCTGCAGCGTTGTCATAACAGCTTCATCCGTATTGCGGGAAGACAGGTAATTGATGGTTAATGAACCGCTTTTGCCATCGCCCCCATTAGCAGCGGCAGAATTGTCCCCGCCTTTACCAGAATCGCCGCAGCCGGCAAACATGGTAGCGCACAATGCAACACAGAGAGCAGAGGCCAATAATTTTTTTGTGTTCTTCATAATACTAGTCCTTTCCTGATTTGATTTTTCTTAGATTGTTTAACTTGTCTAAGATGTACATAATTATAAGATGAAATATATTCAAGGTATATAGAAAATCCTCGCATGAATGGTAAAATCTTCGCTAGTTGTAGAATTGTTATAGGTTTTATTGTCGCTTTTGTGTATAATTTACACATGGAAAAGATTCGCTGCTTACATTATATCAGCGTATAATTCGCTTTTCAAAAATGAGAGGAATCGTAAACCTTTCACAACGCAATTTTGCGCCTTTTGTGTTCAAGCATGGTAATTTCAACATAACCCAATCTCAATTTTTCATTGCATACTCTTATGAAAGGCAGGAAAATGATCAATTACATGAAACGAAAATCCGGTATCTCAATGCAAAATAAAATTTTCTGCTGGAGCTCTCTGCTGATCCTGGTTTCCCTGATCGTTACGGCGATTCTGATTAATACGGTTTCCACCAATGTAAACGTGAACAATGCACTCGGCTCTGCACGCAGGGAGCAGGCGTTGATTATCAATAACCTTGACACGAAAATCACTCATATTCAGGACTATGTGGTTTCGGTTGCGGTCGATCCGCGCGTCATTGCCGAAGCGAAGGCGCATCCTTCACCGCCTGTTGAGGAGGTAAAAAAATATAAGCTGCGGCTGGAGCTTAATAAGATTATCAGCAGTATTATGGGTCTGAACCGGAATGTTTATATGTGGGATCTAGTTGCCGCCGATAATGAATTTTTCGGCGTGAGCGGATATGACATGTCCGGCGTGGAGGAACTGCTGGACGATGAATACTTTGAGGCAGTGCGGGAAAACTGGGGAGTAACGATTTCCGGGCCGTACCAGCTTCACAATAAGGGCCAGCGAACTACCCCGGTTTTTCTGGTCACCAAGCCGATTGTGGATCTGGATTCCAGGGCAATTTACGGCTATGTGATGTTTGTAATCAAGGAATCCAATTTTGCTTCTATCTTTGAAAACAATATGCCGAAAAACGTGGAGTCCTCCTTTTATATCCTGAATGAGGAAAATACTGTCGTTTCGTCCTCTGACAAGGCAATTATTTCCCAGAATATTCAGAAGATCGGTACCTTCAGCGAATCGGAGCTCAAAGAGCTTTATGAAATGGGTTCCCTGACCAAAAATGTCAAGGGGCAGGACATGCTGTATACCATTTCACAGGAACTGAAAGACCCGGTGCAATGGACGGTCATAAGCTGCCAGCCGCTGGACAGCCTGCTGGTAGGACAAAAGATTTTGAATAAGTGGATTTTTGTGATCGCGGCTATATCCTGCTTTGCGGCGCTGCTGATCTCTTATATTATTTCACGTTCCCTGTCCCGGCCGATTATGGAGCTTGCCAGTACTATTCACGATGCGGCGGAGGGCGACCTCAGCCAGAAAGCAAACCGCCAGTCTGCCGGAGAAATCGAGGTTTTGTATGAGGGCTTCAATAACCTGATGAACGCGGTCAACCGGCTGCTGAAACGGGTTTATAAGGAGCAGGAGGAAAAAAGCGAGTACCAGTTCCATTTGATCCAGGCGCAGATTAAGCCTCATTTCCTTTACAACACGCTGGAGATGATCAAATCTCTGATCGATCTTGGGATGGGGGAAACCGCCAGCCGATGCATTTCGGCAATGGCCTCGTTTTACCGGCTTTCTCTGAATCGCGGAAACGACATTATTTCCGTTTTTGATGAGGTAAAGCTATCCCAGCAATACATGTATCTGCAAAAGCTGCGGTATATTGAATATCTTGATTATCATTTCGACATCCCGGAGGAGCTGACAAAATATCAGCTTCCCAAAATGACGCTGCAGCCGATTCTTGAAAACTCAATTTATCATGGGATTAAGGAAAAGCAGGAAGAAGGAATTGTTGAGATCAGCCTGACCGAATATGGAGAGTATCTCCGCTTTGTTATTGTAGATAACGGTATTGGCATGACAGAGGAAACGCTCGGACACCTTCGCCGGACGATTGAATCCTCCAGCGATCTGGAGGAGACGGATTCTCCGAAATCATTCGGGATGGCCAGTATTAACCGCAGGCTAAAGCTGCTTTATGGGGAAGATTATTCCTTTACAATTGACAGTAAATATGGGAAATATACAAAGGTAACGCTTGTGATTCCGAAAAACATTCCGGCAGATTTGCAGAAAAATAAAAAGGGGGAGCAAAAGGGTGAGTAAATCAATACTCATTATTGAGGATGAATTCTATTTCCGGCAGGCTTTAAAAAAATATATTGCCGCTTACTCCGAGGAATTTGAAGTATGCGGGGAAGCAAGAAACGGACAGGACGGATTGGAAAAGCTGCTGGATATGAAACCGGACATTGCCTTGGTAGACATTACCATGCCGGTTATGGATGGGATTACTGTGATCAAAAAAGCAAAAGAAGCCCATTCTAAAACAAAGGTGATTATCCTGACCGGATATGGGGAATTTGAATATGCAAAAAAGGCAATCCAGCTCGGCGTACAGGATTACCTGCTAAAACCGCTGCAGAGCGATGAGCTGTATCAAAGCCTGCAGAAGGCGAGCAGAACGATTGACCAGGAACGGGAAACAGAAAATACGCTCAGCCTAATTTCCGGTGCAAAACAAGGGATGTTTTCCGCATATAAGGAAAGCATGATCAGCAAGCTTCTGCTCAACGATTTTTATGATGAAGAGGAATTGGAACGGAATTTTAACTTTCCGAAGAAGGACAGTCTTTATGTGGCGGCTGTTTTGGATATCTACATTAAAAATGCGGAGATTTGGAATCAGGAGGACAAAAAATTATGCCACTATGCTATCTGTAATGTAATGGGGGACATATTCAAGGAGGCAATGAGCTTTGGAACCTGTATGAATGAAAACGGCATGATCTGCATTGTATTCCGGTTGTATCACGAGGACAATGCGGAGCTCCAGCTGCAGGAGAGGATGGAGCAGGTCTGCACTGTGGCGGAGGATTATCTCGGATTGGTTGTCACCGCCTATTTCGGAGACCTGAGAACCTCTCTAGGCGAGGTGAACGAGTCCTATAACGAAGCGCTGGCCTTGAAGAAATATCAGCTATTTCATGACAAGAAAGGCGTGTACTTCTATTCAGACACCCAGACCAAGCCGCATCTGTCCAAGGAGTATTTTTCGAGGGAGGACCGCAAGCAGCTTCTTTCCCTGATGCGCGCAAACAACCATGACGGGGTGCATGCCCTGATCCGGAAGGTGTTTGCAAAAATGATGGAGGGGAACCTCGACCCGGATACGGTGTATATGCATGTTACCGACCTGTTCTCAGTGGTACTGGATTTTGCGACAGAATACCGGACAGAACTTCAGAAGCCGAATGAGAATGTCAGTTTGTTTTCACATATCATGTCGGCTCCTTCCTTAGAGCAGCTTCAAAAGTTTGTAATGGATGCGGCTGACCGGGTCATGGCGCAGATTAACCAAAAGGACATCGATTCTCAGGCAAAGCTGGCACAGAAGGTTGCGGAGTATATTGACGCTAATTTTGCGAACCCGAATTTAAAGCTGGAGATCATCGCCGGGGAGTTTTACATCAATATCCAGTATCTCTGCTCGATCTTTAAAAAACATCGCAGCACTACCATTGGGAATTATATTCTGGATGTCCGGATGGGCAACGCGCAGCGGGAGCTGCTTGACGGGGCAGAGAGCATTACTGTCGTCGCCTATCATTGCGGGTATGAGGACGTTGGATATTTCAGCAAATGCTTTAAGCGGTATTTTGGCTTGTCGCCCAAAAAGTTTATTGAAAAGCATACGAAGAAAGGCTCAGATGAAGCCCTTTAAGAAAAACAGAACGGGAAGGCCGTACTACGGTCTTCCCGTTCTGTTTTTCTATTGGTTCCAAGCCGGCAGGCAAGCATATCTGTTATGCCAGCACCTGGATTCCGCGCAGAATAAACTGTTCCGCCAGGGAGCTCATCTCTTCCGGAGACTCTTTCATTCCGGTTTCCAGCCAGGTCTGGAACAGCCCGATGCACCCGTTGACGATAAATGCGTAAAAGTATTCAAAATGCTTCGGATTGCTGTGCCGGTAGACCAGCATCAGATTATGGACGCAGTGTTCCTTTACAATGTCCTGAAGCTGATTGACAAAAGCATGGTCGCCGTTCGGCCCGAGCAGCGCAATCGCCATATCGGCATTGTCGATAAAAAACTGGAAAATATCATTGAGAATCGGGAGCGGCTTGGTGGGGTCGGTTTCCTCCTTATGCGACTGCATGATCTCATTGAATTCCGCGAACAGTTCCTTTTCAATTTTTTCGAGCATGTCGTAAACATCCCGGTAGTGCAGGTAAAAGGTGCCGCGGTTGATGTCCACCCGGTCCGCGATTTCCCGGACGGTGATATCCTTGATTGGCTTTTCCTGCAATAGCTCGGTCAGAGCAAGGCGAAGCTGCCTTTTTGTTTTTCTGACCCTTCGGTCAATCTTTTTTTCTTCCATGCCATTTCATCCTTTCTGGACAGTCTGTCAGAAATGTGTTGAGTAATTAAAAACCGGACAAGCTGTTGTTAATTAACAAACATTATAATAATAAACTGATTATTGAAATATTAACACATTATATTATAATATAAATTGATTGATAAATCAACACTTGTTGATAAAAAGAGGAGGAGTTTGGGTGGTTCGTTTCGGAAAAGGGGTTGTGAAATTTCGTGTTCCGATCCTGATCGTCTGCTTTTTGCTGCTGATCCCATCGATATTGGGAATGGCGTTTACCAGGATCAATTATGATATCCTGGATTACCTGCCGGACGATATGGACACAGTAAAAGGACAGGACATTTTGTTGGATGATTTTGGAATCGGTGCGTTTTCCCTGGTCATGGTAGAGGGAATGGAGCCGAAGGATGTCGCAAAGCTGGAGGCGCAGCTTAAAGAGGTTGACCATGTAGCCGATGTCCTGTGGTATGACAGCCTGGCGGATGTTTCGGTTCCGATGGAGCTTCTGCCGGAGAAGGTTTATGACGTCTTTAATCAGGGAGACACGACCATGATGGCTGTTTTCTTTGACAGCTCAACCTCAGCGGATGAAACGCTGGAAGCAATCACACAGATACGTTCCGTTGCTGGAAAGCAGTGCTTTGTTTCCGGGATGTCCGCTATGGTGACAGACCTGCGGGAGTTATGTGAACAGGAAGAACCGATTTATGTTGGGATCGCCGTTTTGCTGGCCTGTCTGGTCATGATGCTCTGCATGGACTCCTGGGTGATTCCGATTATTTTCCTGCTGAGCATCGGGATGGCAATTGTTTATAACCAGGGAAGCAATTATTTTATGGGCGAGGTTTCCTATATTACAAAGGCGCTTTCTGCAGTTCTGCAGCTTGGCGTTACGATGGACTATTCCATTTTCCTCTGGCACAGCTACAGCGAGCAGAAGGAACGGTTTGAGGGCGATAAGGAACGGGCGATGGCCCATGCGATCTCCAATACCGTCACCTCGGTGCTGGGCAGCTCCATTACCACCATTGCCGGATTTATCGCGCTGTGTTTTATGACCTTTACGCTGGGGAAAGACCTAGGAATCGTCATGGCGAAGGGTGTCGCCTTTGGGGTTCTGGGCTGCGTTACCATCCTGCCCTCCATGATTTTGTGCTGCGACAAGGTGATTGAAAAGACAAGGCATCGCCCGCTGCTGCCGAGCTTCAAAAAACTTCCGCAGTTTATCCTGAAACATTATAAGGCGCTGATCGCGGTGTTCTTGGTTTTATTGATCCCTGCGCTCTATGGATATACCAAAACCAACGTATACTATAACCTTGGGGACACCCTGCCGGCTGATATGGACTATATGATTGCCAACAGTAAGCTGCAGGATGAATTTGAAATGGGTTCCACGCACATGATTTTGGCTGATTCCGGGATGAGCAGCAAGGATACGCGGAAGATGCTGGAAGAGATCAACCGGGTGGATGGGGTCAAAACATCGCTGGGCCTTGCTTCTGTTTTAGGCTCTGCGGTGCCGGAGGAAGTCATTCCGGACTCCGTCAGGGAAATATTAAAATCCGACCGATACCAGCTGATCCTGGTCAGCTCTGAGTATAAGGTAGCAAGCGACGAGGTAAACAGCCAGTTAGATCAGATCAATACCATTTTAAAGGATTATGACCCGAACGGTATGCTCATTGGGGAGGCTCCTTGCACAAAAGATCTGATCACAACTACAGACCGGGATTTCCAGGTGGTGAATACCCTCTCAATCGCCGCGATATTCGTGATTATCCTGTTGGTTCTGAAGTCAATTTCCCTGCCGGTCATTCTGGTGTCGGTGATTGAACTGGCGATCTTTGTGAACCTGGGCATTCCGCATTATACCGGTACAGTACTGCCGTTTATCGCCTCGATCTGCATCAGCACCATCCAGCTTGGGGCAACGGTCGATTATGCGATCCTGATGACGACCCGGTATAAAAAGGAGCGGTTCCGCGGCATGGAAAAGAGAGACGCGGTCTATACGGCTCTAAGCGCTTCCATTCCTTCAATTGTCGTCAGCGCGCTGGGATTCTTTGCCGCGACCTTTGGCGTCGGCGTTTATTCAGAGATTGACATTATCAGCTCGCTATGCAGTCTGATGGCAAGGGGCGCTCTGATTAGTATGGTATCCGTCATCTTCTTCCTGCCGCCGATGTTTATGGCGTTTGACAGGCTGATCTGTAAAACCGGGATCGGCTTCCGCCAGAAGAAAGAAAAACAGGAAAAAATGATAAATGGAGGTCTTCAGGTATGAAATGGAAGAAAGAAAACATATTGAAGGTTGTATCTTGCTTTGCGGCTGTCGCCGTAACGGCGGGAAGCGTAAGCGCGCTTGCTTACGCAGCGCAGGCAAATCAGGAAAAGGACAGCAGCACCCAGTCAGAATCGGCCGATGCAGATACAACGCCAACCGCAGACGCCGATCTTCTGAATGAAAAGGATGAAACAGTATATGTACTGGCGGAGGCTGACGGCAATGTGAAAAAAATCATTGTCAGCGATTGGCTGAAGAATCTCCTGGGTGACAGCCAGGTAGAGGATCAAACGCAGCTCAGTGATATTTCTAATGTCAAGGGGGATGAAACTGGCCAGAGAGGTTCGGACGGCAGCTATACCTGGCCGGCAGACGGCGGCGACATCTACTATCAGGGAACCATTGAAAAAGAGCTGCCGGTCAATATGAGCATTGAGTATCTTTTGGATGGGAAGAAAATCACCCCGGCGGACTTAGCCGGGAAGAGCGGAAAGGTCACCATCCGGTTAACTTATAAGAATACTCAGAAAAAAACTGTTACAGTCAATGGAAAGGCAGAAACCGTCTATGTTCCATTTGTGGCTGTGACGGGTCTGGCGCTGGATAATGAACATTTTAGAAATGTAGAGATTTCCAACGGGAAAGTAGTCAGCGACGGCGACCGAAGCATTGTGATGGGCTTTGCCCTGCCTGGAATGCAGGAAAGCCTGAAGCTCGACAAAGATAAGCTGGAATTTCCGGAAAGTGTGGAGATTACGGCCGATGTAACTGATTTTTCCCTCCTCACGACGCTGACTGTCGTTACGAATGAACTGTTTAATGAGCTTGATCTTGATGATGTCGATGATCTTGACGGTTTAAAGGAAGCAGTAACGCAACTGCAGGATGCCTGCACCCAGCTTTTGGACGGTTCCTCCGCGCTTTATGAGGGGCTGGGCACCCTGCTGACCAAATCAGGTGAGCTGATCAGCGGCGTCGGCCAACTGGCGGACGGCGCAAAAGACCTCAAGGAAGGCGCTTCCTCCCTGAGCGACGGGACACAGGAGCTGAAGGACGGTACTGGCGAATTAAATGATGGGCTGAAAGAGCTCTCCGGACAGAGCGGTAATCTCAAGGCGGGGGCAAAGCAGGTGTTTGAAACCTTGCTTTCCACAGCGAATACACAACTGAAAGAAGCGGGACTCAGTGTCCCGACATTGACGATTGAGAATTATTCTACCGTACTCAACAATGCCATTGCGGGTCTTGATTCGGATACAGTTTATCAGATGGCATATCAGTCGGCGCTCAGCCAGGTGAAGAAAGCGATAGAGGATAAATCGGCTGAGATTTACAACCAGGTTTATGCGGCGGCTGAACAAAAGGTAAAGGCCGGCGTACTGGAAAGCCAGGGACTGACGGAGGAACAGTACAATGCTCTGCCATCCGGGCAGAGGCAGGCGATTGATGAAGCGGTTAATCAGCAGATGCAATCAGATTCTGTTGTCAAGGAAATCAACCGTACCGTTCAGGACACCAAGGATAACCTGATTGACCAGCAAATGAAGAGTCAGACGATTCAGGACAGCATCCGGCAGGCAGTGCAGGATGCAGAAAATGGAAGCAGCAGCCTTCATCAGCTAAAAAAACAGCTTGACGCCTACAGCCAGTTCTACCAAGGGCTGCAGGATTATACTGACGGGGTTGATCAGGCGTACAAGGGCAGCCAGGAACTAAACAAAGGCGCCTCTAATCTGAATAGTGGTGCAGAGCAGCTGAAAAACGGCGCCAAGGATTTATCGGACGGCGTTTCTGCCTTGCAGTCCGGCAGCTCGGCGTTATTGGACGGTGTATCGGCGCTGAATGACGGCGCGATGCAGCTAAACGATGGCATGAAGGAATTTAAGGAGGAAGGGATTGACAAGCTGGCCGAGGCGTTCAACGGGGATTTTGAAGATTTAATCGGTCGCTTCCAGGCAATGGCGGATGCCTCCAGGGAATACCGCAGCTTTGCCGGGATTTCCGATCAGATGGCAGGGAATGTAAAATTTATTTACCGGACGGATTCTATTGGAGGATAGTTTTTTTACAAAATCTTTATGTCTTTACAGCAGGTGTTCTAAAGAATACCTGCTGTTTTTATGCAAATTCCTCTTTTTTTCTGTAGTAGTTTGACATTATTCTACAGATTGTTTATAATTGGTTTCATGAGAAGTATACCTAAAATGTAGTAGAATGTGAACAGAAAGAGGAATGTGATTTTATGAAGAAGCTCCTATCGGTATTATTGATCACCGCAATGCTGGCGACCGTTTTTCCGATGCAGGTTTTGGCTGAAGAGGATGATACTACCTCTGTAACAACATCGGAGTCTCAGACTGATGATACATCTTCACAGACAGAATCAAACCCTTCTTCTGACAGCAGTGAAGATACAAGTTCGGAGATTTCTTCTGATACTTCGGAGGATAGTACGTCCAGCGTGGATGGGCAGGAGTCGGAATTTGCCGAACCGGACGCGGAAACGCAGGCTCTGGTAGATGAAATCAAAGCCTACAGCAGTCCTAAGAAGGCAATGTTCCGCAGCGCGGCGCTCACCTATGAGCAGAGTCTTGCGCAATTTCCGGAAAGCTATCATGACGCTTTAGAAGCGCTGCACAAAAAATATCCCAACTGGAAATTCCAGATGGTGGATACTGGGCTTGACTGGAGCAAAGCGGTTACTGCGGAGAGCAAGGGCTTGGTACAGAATGGTGCAAGCAACCTCATTAAGAGCAACGCGTCCGGTGACTATAATGTCAGCACCGGAAAATATGTGCAGAAGGATGCCGGCTGGGTGCGGACAACCCGCGCGATGACGGCTTATTTCCTTGATCCCAGAAACTTTTTGGATGCGAAGGGTTCCCTTATCTTTGAGGGCAATGAATATAATGCCTCCCGGCAAACCCTTGAGGGAGTGGAAGCGATCCTTTCCGGCTCATTTATGTCCAATAAAAAGATTTCCTATATTAACACCAGCGGCAAAACAGTCAAGTTGGATGTAACTTATGGGCAAACAATTTATACTGCGGGAGTCAAATATAAAGTCAGCCCCTACTATCTCGCTTCTAAAATCCTTCAGGAAGTTGGGGTTAATGGAAGCGGGAGTGTTTCCGGCACCTATGTCGGCCCGGCAAGCGGGGTGAAATATACCGGATACTACAATTTTTACAATATCGGCGCATATGACGGTACATATCCGATTGAAAACGCTATGAAGCGCGCGAAAAAGGAAGGCTGGAACGATCCGATAAAGGCAATAGAGGGCGGCGCGAAATTTATTGAGAACGGATATATCTCGGCTGGTCAGCAGACAAGTTATTTCCAGCGTTTTAATGTGAATCCGGCCGCCTCCTCCGCTACATATACCCATCAGTATATGACCAGCATCTTCGGCGCGGCGGCGGAAGCTCTTTCGACATATAACGGCTATAATAAAATCGGGCTTCTGTCTGATGAGCGGGTGTTGTACATCCCGGTCTATGACAATATGCCTGATTTAGACGCCACAGTGTCCTTTACAAAATCAGTTAAGACGGCAAAGGTGACGACCACATCTTCCCCATTGAAACTGCGCTCGAAAGCCTCTACTGAAACAGATAGTTCCGTTTTGGTTAGCATTCCAAAAGGAACTACCGTTACTGTTTTGAGCGGCGGAACACGATATGATACGGACACCTATAGCTCGAAAGTTCTCTATAATCCATACTGGTACTATATCAGCGCCACTGTGGGAGGAAAGACCTACAAAGGTTATGCCAGCGCGGAATTTATTACAGTTAATACTGATACGACAATTACCAAAGGAAAAACCAAAACCCTGAGCTATAAAACCTCCGGAAAAGCCGGTACGGTTTACTTTGAAACCAGCAATCCGGCGGTCGCCACTGTTGACTCAAAGGGCGTTGTTACGGCGGTTGGTGCCGGAACGGCAACGATTTATGCGCAGACAGGGAACGGAAGCTTTGATGCGATTGGGGTAAAAGTAAACGCTCCGGCCAACGAACGGAAAGTCACCTTTAATGCAAACGGCGGCAGCGTCAGCACAAGCTCCAAGACAGTGACAAACGGCAGTACCTATGGTACGCTGCCAACGCCAACCCGTTCAGGATATGTGTTCCAGGGCTGGTATACGGCTAAGAGCGGCGGATCTAAGGTGACATCCTCAACGAAGGTAAATTCCAGCAGTGATATTACCCTTTACGCGCGTTGGGCGAAAAATATTGCTGGCTCTGGAATTACGGTTTCCTCTATTTCCGCCCAGAATTATACCGGTTCAGCGATTAAGCCGAAACCTACGGTGAAGGATGGGTCTACAACCTTAAAAGAGGGAACACATTATACCCTGTCCTACAGCAATAACACCAATGCTGGGACAGCAACGGTAAAAATTACCGGAACAGGCAGCTACGGCGGAAGCAGAAGCGTCACCTTTACCATTAAAGAAAAGCTGGTTACCTATACGGCTACTACAACAGTAAATTACCGTACCGGGCCAGGAACCTCCTATTCCATTGGCGGGACGCTGAAATCGGGTGCAAGCGTATCTGTTGTAGAGGGCTATTCCAAATCTGCAAACGGTTATACCTGGGCAAAGGTAAAGATCAACAGCAAATATTATTATGTTGCTTCTAAATACCTTAAAGAGAAGAGCTCTTCCGGTTCCGGCAGTTCGGAGAAATTGACCACCTATACGACTACTACGGTGGTGAACTACCGTACCGGGCCGGGAACTTCCTATTCCATTGGCGGGACGCTGAAATCGGGTGCAAGTGTATCGGTGGTTTCAGGCTATTCCAAGTCCGCGAATGGCTATACCTGGTACAAGGTAAAGATCAGCAGCAAATATTATTATGTTGCTTCTAAATACTTGAAGGCTAAGAGCTCCTCAAGCTCTGGCAGTAGCTCCGGGGGTTCTTCCGGAAGCTCAGAAACCTTGAAAACTTATGTAACTACTACAACGATTAATTACCGTACAGGTGCAGGAACTTCCTATAAATCCGCTGGTCTGCTCAGCAAGGGTGCGAGTGTGTCAGTGGTTTCCGGCTATTCCAAATCCGCGAACGGCTACACCTGGTATAAGATTAAGATTGGCGGAAAATATTACTACGCTGCTTCCAAGTATTTGAAATTAAAGAGCAGCAGCTCCAGCAGTTCTTCCAGCTCAGAAAAACTGGTAAAATATAAGGTAACTACTACTATTAATTACAGGACTGGCGCCGGCACTGCCTATAAGTCGGCGGGGCTGTTATATGCGGGTGCAGGCGTGTCTGTTGTAGATGGCTATTCCAAATCCGCAAACGGCTATACCTGGTATAAGCTCAAAATCGGAAGCAAGTATTATTATGCAGCTTCGAAATATCTCAAAAAAGCTTAATGAAAAAGCGGCCCGTTTCAAATCGGGCCGCTTTTTGCAGACAAATATTTTGTAATTCTCAAAATTAACACAGGGTGTCCGGAATATTTTCCGGACACCCTGTGTTTGGCTATATAGCTATTTATAAAGCGGGCCGTACGCCGCGCAGGCACGGTAATCTGCGCTCTCCAAATCAGCAGTTCCAAATCCGCCCCAGGAATGTGGGCGGTAAATATCAGAAGCCGACACATTATGCATTGAAACCGGAATTCTCAGCATTGAGGCGAGGGTAATCAGATCCTGCCCGATATGTCCAAAGGCGAAAGCACCATGGTTGGCACCCCAATTTGCCATAACTGAATAGACGCTGTCAAACGCGCCGGTTCCGGTCAGTCTTGGTACAAACCAGGTAGTCGGCCAAGTGGGGTCAGTACGCAGATCGATGATATTGTGCACTTCTTCCGGAAGGGTAATGGTATATCCTTCGGCAATTTGTAGGGTTGGCCCTACACCGGCAACCAGGTTCATCCGAACCAATGTTACCGGGAGCTGCGCGTCAGTTACAAAATGTGCGGAGAAGCCGCCGCCGGAAAAATAACCCGCGTTGGCCGGATGCCAGGAGGTGGCTTTCAAGCAACGGTCAATATCGTCCTCTTTCATATTGTACCAGGATTTCATAGTGGGCTTTCCATCGGCATCCTTTGCCTGGGCACTGCCGTCGAGAGCGGCCGCGCCGGAATTGATCAGATGAATAAACCCGTCCTTCGCCATCCCGTCTGGTTTCCAGCCGCTTACCCGTTCAATGGCTTCCGGGCTCCAGTAGGTGCGCACGTCCGCGAAAACGCTGGCGCCGTTGGTCATCAGTTGTCCCAACAGCATGGAAACACCGTTGAGGTTGTCATTTTCAGTTGCAAGGACAGTAGGACGCCTTGCACCGGTCCAGTCAAAGGTAGAGGAGAGGATTGATTCTGCAAAGTCTCCGACCGGCTGCCAGTCCGACCACATCCGCTGTCCCTGGAAGCCGCCTGCAATGGCGTTGCGGCCAAGACTTTCCTCATAATAGCCCAGCTCTTTCAGCCGTGGATTGCCAAGCATGATGTCCCGGATCACCAATGTCATCTTAACGACGAATTTCCATTCCTCTGCTTTCTGTTCTTCGGAATGCTGCAGCTCTGCCGGATTTCGGTCAATCCCTTCTTTGCAGTTTGCCATTGTCCACGCATATGCGCGTTCATATTCTTCCGGATCATAGATACCGCCCTGAATCCGGCGGAGTACTTCTGTCATGTCGACAAATTCAGGCCGGACACCCAGATATTTCTGGAAGAAGGCGTCATCGCAGTAAGATCCCTGGATGCCCATGGAGACAGAACCGATATTGACATAGCTCTTATTCCGGATGGTACCGACTGCAATCGCACATTTGGCAAAGCGAAGGATTTTTTCCTGCACATCCTCAGGGATGGAAGTATCCTGTTTGTCCTGTACATCGTGTCCATAAATGCTGAACGCAGGATATCCCTTTTGCGCATGGGCGGCGAGAACCGCGGCAAGGTAAACAGCACCCGGATTTTCTGTTCCGTTGAAGCCCCAGACAGCCTTTACCGTCATTGGGTCGGTATCCATCGTTTCGCTTCCATAGCACCAGCAAGAGGTGACGCTTAAGGTTCCTACCACATTTTCGGTGGAGAATTTATCCGCGCATTGCTTTGCCTGGGCGCTGCCGCTGATGGTAGTGTCCGCAATTACACACTGTACAGGATCTCCGTCGATATCCTTGAGGCTTCCTTCAATCAGCTCTTTTGCGGCGATCGCCATGCTCATAACCTTTTCTTCCAGATTTGCACGCTCCGCCCGACGTCCGTCAATAATCGGCCGGATTCCAATTTTTGGTTTATTCATTTTCTCGCTCCATTCTGCCGGCTTTCGGCATTCCTTTTCTGATATAAATTGAATATTTCCTGTATTAAGCCAATGATATCAAACCGGATATTGGGTGTCAATGGGAGGATGTTCTAAAGATAATTTCTAAAACTTATGGAGTCTGACGAAAGAATAGGAAACAATGAAAGATTTCCATTGTGTTTCGGGTAGAAAGCCGATATAATAAGGATAAGAAAATTGTGATGAAGGGAAGAAAATAGATGGAGCATTCTATTCAACTGGATCATATCACGCTGGGGGTTTGCTACTATCCGGAACATTGGCCTGAAACCTTATGGGAGGACGACCTGATCCGGATGAAGGAACACGGGATCGAGGTGATCCGGATCGCGGAGTTTGCGTGGAATTTATTTGAACCGACACAGGGGAATTTTACCTTTGCCTTTTTTGACCGGTTCATGGAAGCTGTCCGGAGGCAGGAGATGAAAGTGATTTTCTGCACCCCGACCGCAACCCCGCCAGCGTGGCTGACCGAAGCCTATCCGGAAGTTTTAAACGTTGATCTGGAGGGACATCCGGTCTATCACGGGATGCGCCGGCACTATAACTATAATTCCCCTGTTTACCGCAGGTTTACGGAAACAATTGTGGAAAAGCTGGCAGAGCACTATGGAAGCCATCCTAATATTATCGGATGGCAGATCGATAATGAGCTGAACTGCGAATGCGACGTTTTCTATTCGGAAGCAGATCACAGGGCATTCCGGGAATACCTGAAGAATAAATATCAGATGCTGGATAACCTGAATGAATCGCTGGGAATGACTTTTTGGAACCAGACCTATACCGATTGGAACCAGGTGTATCTGCCGCGAAAAAACTATCATAATTCCCCAAATCCACATCTGGCACTGGAAGAGAAAAAATTCTTTTCCCAGAGCGCGGTGTCTTACTGTAAGCTGCAAAGCGACATTCTGCGCCGTTATCTGAAAAACGGGCAGTTTATTACGACAAACGGACACTTTGGACATCTGGATTATCAGGAATTAATGGATCAGTCGCTGGACTTTTTGTGCTATGACAGCTATCCTGACTTTGCGTTTGATCTTGGGGCTGACCCAAAACGTCCCGGCAATCTGAATGACCGAAAATGGAGCTGGTCCTTGATCAAAACCCGATCGATCTCTTCAAATTTTGGAATCATGGAGCAGCAGTCTGGCGCGAACGGGTGGACAACCCGGATGGAGGCGCCTGCACCGAAGCCGGGCCAGATGCGGCTCTGGACAATGCAGAGCATCGCCCATGGAGCGGATTTCATCAGCTATTTCCGTTGGCGTACCTGCTGGATTGGGACAGAAATCTACTGGCACGGCCTGAATGACTATTCCAACGAGCCTAACCGCCGTTTAGAGGAGCTCAAGGCAATCTATCGCGATATCCGGGTAATGGGTGAGATTGCGGGCGCAAAATATCAGGCGAAGATTGCAGTTGTAAAAGATTACCCGAATGAATGGGACGGAGAACATGACCGTTGGCATGGGCCTTTGTCCAATTTCAGCGATGACGGATGGTTCCGTGCAACACAGTTGACTCATACGCCGTGCGATTTTTTATATCTTTGGCAGAAGAGCAGCTTGCAGGAGCTTGCCGCTTATGACGTTTTGATTTATCCTCATGCCACAATTCTAACGGAAGAAACAGCCGGCCTGCTCAAAAAATATGTTGAGCAGGGGGGAACGTTGGTGTTCGGTGCGCGGACTGGCTATAAGGACGAATACGGGAGATGCCCGATGCGACCGATGGCGGGCTATGCCGGGGAGCTTTGCGGCGTCCGGATAGCAGACTATACCTTCCTGGGGCCATATGACGAAAAGCAGACGGCTGTTTGGAACGGAAAAGAAATTGACGCTCCCTTCTTCAACGATGTGCTTGAAGTGACGGCGCCGGAGGCGAAGGTAGAGGCTTCCTTTACCTCGAATTATTACCAGGGCTCTCCTGCGCTTGTGAGCAGAAAGATCGGCAGAGGAACCGCCTACTATTTCGGCGCTGGCTTCTCGATGGAAACCGCAAAGGCCTTCTTAACGGAACTGGGAATCGGCGCCCCTTATTCTGACTGTCTGACAATTCCGCCGCAGTGTGAGCTGGCGGTACGGAAAAAGGGTGGGCAGGAATATTTCTTTGTCCTGAACTATAAGGAATATCCCTGCACAGTGGAGCTGAAACAGCCCATGAAGGATATCCTGAGCGGCCGGGAGCGCTCCGGCGCACAGGAGCTTCCGCCATACGGCGTCATGGTGCTGAGCCGGTAATATTTTATTTCGAATGAAAGGGTTGATGAGATGGAAAAGAAATCGTTTCAAGGAATCGAGCGTGTGCTCGACCGCTCCAGGGTAATGGTCGCAGGACATCGCGGGATGAAGGCTCTTTATCCGGAAAACACGCTGTTAGGCTTTCGGAAAGCATTGGAGCAGGGCGTTGATATGCTGGAAATTGATCTCAACCTCACCAGCGACCATGAAGTGGTTGTGATGCATGACAATGATGTATCTCGTACAACCGATCAGTCAGGATTGATCCGGAATATGACGCTGGCACAGATCAAGACGCTCGACGCGGGCGGAAAATTCGCAGAAGAATTCAAAGGCTTGGAGGTACCGACGCTTTCGGAGCTTTGCGAGCTGTTAAAAGACTGGCCGGAAATTCTGCTGAATGTAGAGATAAAAGAGCGGACTCATGAAACTGTAGATTGCGCGATGAAAATCCTAGAGCAGTACGCTATGCTTGAGCGGTGTGTATTCACCTGCTTTGACGCTGAGATCATAGACTATATGGTGGATACCTATCAGGTGAAGACTCAGGGCTTTCCGAAAGAATACATGGACAATTTCCGGGAAGGGCCTGACGGTACCTATTCCAAGCTGTTCGCAGTGGGAATTGCGATGGAGGCATTCCCGGACAGGCCTGATATGAGGCTGCTTTCTCCGGAGCTGACAAAGGAATTCCAGGATATGGGAATTGAGGTCTGGGGCTTTTGCCCGGATGATGAGCAAACGGCGGAAGAAGCATTAAGCAGCGGATCAACGCTGTTCACCTGCAATAATCCGATCCCGGCGCTGGCTGTTTTGAAGAAAAAAGGACTGCATGAATGACTTGCAGGCGGCTGTGGCAGCAGCCGCCTGTATTGTTTTTCATTGAAACTTTTCTCCAATCCGGATATAATAAAATTATCTAGGAAGGAAACAGGTGAACAACATGTTGATTGCGGATCTGCATATTCATTCTAAATATTCGCGTGCCACCAGCAGGGACTGTGTTGCGGAACAGCTTGATTTTTGGGGAGCGAGGAAGGGGATTGGCCTGATCGGAACTGGCGACTTTACCCATCCGGCCTGGCGGGCGGAGCTAAAGGAGAAGCTTATGCCGGCAGAGGACGGACTGTACTGCCTGAAGCCGGAGCTTCGCATCACAGAGAACCGGATCGGCGGAGACGTACGGTTTGTGGTTTCAGGCGAGATCAGCTCTATTTATAAAAAGAACGGAAAAACCAGAAAGATACATAACCTGATTCTGCTGCCGGGCCTGGAGGAAGCAGACAGGCTCTCCAAAAAACTCGAAGCAATCGGGAATATCCATTCGGACGGCCGTCCGATTTTGGGACTGGACAGCCATGATTTGTTGGAAATTACGCTGGAGACCTGCCCGGACGCCATCTTTATCCCGGCCCATATCTGGACGCCTCACTTTTCCCTGTTCGGTGCTTTTTCTGGATTTGATACGATTGAGGAATGTTTTGAAGATCTGACTCCCCATATTCATGCACTGGAGACGGGGCTTTCCTCCGATCCGCCCATGAACTGGCGGGTATCCGCACTAGACAGGTATACGATGGTGTCCCATTCTGATGCACATTCCCCGGCAAAGCTTGGGAGAGAGGCAGACCTTTTAGACATTTCACCCTCCTATCAGGCGTTGAACCGCGCAATTTGCGAAGGCGCGCGGGGAGGATTTTATGGGACAATTGAGTTTTTCCCGGAGGAAGGGAAATACCACTATGACGGACATCGGGCTTGCGGCCTTTGCCTGAAGCCGCAGGAAACGGCGCAGTACAATGGAAAATGCCCGGTATGTGGGAAAAAGATTACGATTGGGGTAGAGCACAGAGTGGAGCAGCTTGCTGACCGGGCCGAGGGCTGCCGCCCGGAAAACGCCCGCCATTTTGAAAGCCTGGTTCCCCTGCCTGAGGTTATTGCGGCTTCTACCGGAAGATCGGCAGCAAGCAAAAGGGTACAGGCGGAATACGAGATGATTTTAGGAAAACTCGGCCCGGAGTTTGCAATTTTGAGGGACATACCACTTGATCTGATCGGCCGGGCTGCGGGCCCCTGCGTGGAAGAGGGGATTCGCAGGCTGCGGGAAGGTAAGGTGAAACGGATTCCCGGATACGATGGGGAATACGGCACAATTGAACTGCTGACACCCTCGGAAATCACCCAGCTAAGCGGGCAATTAAGCTTTCTGCCGGTTACCTCCATGAAGCTGGAAGGAAAAGAGAAGCCAAAAAGACTTGACCGAAACATAAGTCCAGAGCCGGTAAAAGAGGAAGGCCCAGCCAGCCGGTTAAATCCGGAGCAGATGGAGGCTGTCAGGACAAATGCGCCGGCGGCAGCCGTCGTCGCGGGGCCGGGAACCGGAAAGACCAAAACCCTGGTTTCACGAATTCTGTTCCTGATCCAGGAGCAGGGCGTCAAGCCGTCTGAAATTACCGCCGTCACCTTCACAAACCAGGCGGCAAGGGAGATGAAAGAGCGGCTGGAAGAGGAGCTTGGCACAAAACGGATCACGAAATCCATGACAATCGGCACCTTTCATGCCATTTGCATGAATCAGCTTAAGAGATGGGAAAAAGGCTTCTCTCTTGTGGATGAGCTCACAGCAGAAGAACTGGCGAAAAAGGTATTAAAGCAGTTTGGTTCCAGATGGAATCCAAAACGGCTGCTTCGGGAAATATCCCTCTGCAAAAACTGCCGGGTGACGAAATCAGAAACCCTGCCTGCAGAATGGTACCAGACTTATCAGCAGTGTTTAGAGGAACAGAATCTGCTTGATTATGATGATCTTTTGATCCGGGCGCTGCAGCATTGGGAACAAGCCGGAAAGGAACAGAAAAGGGAAGCGGTACACAGCCGGTATCTGCTGGTTGATGAATTTCAGGATATCAATACCCTGCAATATCAGCTTATCCTCCAGTGGAATCAGCTTGGGAAAGGGCTGTTCGTAATCGGTGATCCTGACCAGGCGATCTATGGTTTCCGGGGCGCGGACGCGTATTGCTTTGAGAAACTGAAAACGGATTTCCCTGCACTTCAGGAAATTCGCCTAACACGCAATTACCGTTCTTCGCCGGAAATTTTGACCAGCGCTCTGTCTGTCATTTCGAGAAATCCAGGAGAAGAACGGATACTTCTGCCGCAGCTTCCAAAATCTGAAAAACCTGTATTCGTTCGGGCGGAAAGCGACCTGTCGGAGGCGATTTTTATCGCGAAGGAAATCAACCGGATGGTTGGCGGGATGGATATGCTGGATGCACAGTCCTTCCTGGGCGGACAGGAAAAAGCGAGAAGCTTTTCCGATATCGCCGTCCTTTACCGGACTCACCGGCAGGAGGAACTTCTTGAGCAGTGTCTGCGCAAGGAGAGCATCCCCTATGCTGTGGCAGGAAGAGACGATCTGCTTTCCGATCCGTTGGTAAACGGCACTGTTTCATTTTTCCGGTTTTTGCTGGAGTCTGACGACCATTTTTCGCTCAGGGTTTATCTGAACCGAATTGAAAAGCTTTCTGCGACAGAAGCAGAGCGCGTTGCCGGAGAATGGAAACCGGATATGGAAACAGTGAGTTCAGAGCGATGGGCGGACCGGATCGTGCGTTACCGGAAAAAGCTCAAGCAGAAACCGGAAAAGCTGGTGGCAGACTGGATTTCGGAATTACAGCTTACCGATTCCAAAGAAATGGGGAAACTTTTGAATATGGCGGTATTCCATCCTGATCTCCTCTCATTCCTGAATAACCTGACCTTTGGAGAGGAGGGAGACTGGAAACGGGCCGCCAAACGGAGCTATGTCTCCGATGCGGTGACACTCATGACCTTCCATGCCTCCAAGGGACTGGAATATCCGGTTGTTTTCCTGTGCGGGGCAAAAAAAGGAACCGTGCCGATGGAACGCCCGGGAACAGAACCGCCAATAGAGGAAGAACGGCGGCTGTTCTATGTAGCTATGACTAGGGCAAAGGAAACGCTAATCCTCTCTGCCGCGCAGGAACCCTCTGCGTTTCTCGGAGATATTCCCCGTGAACAGCTCCAGACGGAATCTGCGCCACCAGGAAAAGAAAGGGCAGAAGGAAAACAGCTCAGCTTCTTTTGATTTTAATATATAGCTAAAAGAGCCTGCACATTTTAATGTACAGGCCCTTTTTTAAAAAAAGTCGTGCAGCCAGATTGGCTTCCGGTAAAAGATTTGATCAATGGCAGAGGTTTCCTGATGAATGGTGACATGCGGCATCAGCCGGATTTCCTGCCCTTCATAGCAGCCCGAAATCAGCCGTGTGAAATCTCCGATTCCCATTGAAATCTGCGGAGCGGCTTCGGTCTTCTCTGCCCGGATGGCTTTCCCGTCTTGGAATTCGACGGTGAAAACACCTTCGTTCCAGGGTGCGGACTTGTCGGCGATTTCAATTGAGAGCGCTCCGTCCCCGCGGTATGCAGCAGCCATCAGCACCGGTACTGCATCCACCACCCGGTAAAGCCCGGCAAAGCTGATCTTTCGTGTAATCCCATTGGCTTCTCCAAGAAAAAGCTCTAATGGGATGTCTGCCGGAAGGGAAAGGACAAGCGAGTCATAATTTGCCGCAAAGGATTTGACAAAGGACAAAAGTCCCTTCAGCCCCTCGATATCCCGAAAACAGAATTCGACTCCCCGGAAGGGCGTGCCGCAATCCATCCGCCGTTCCTTGTCCACGGTTTCTTTATAGAAACGAAGATATCCTTTTGGGACGCCTTTCTCGTTCCGGTAGAGATACCAATAGGCTTTGCTTTCCACCGGGTCTGGAGTAAAAGGGGAAAAATCAAGATCCTCACGGATGGCAGCAAGATTATATCCGGAGACAAAGTCCCGGTAGATAAGATGATAGTCTGACAGATCTTCACCCGGCCGATATAGATGATAGGAGCCCTTTCCCTCATAATTGGGAATGGAGGACAGTGGTACGGTCCATTCCACTGTCTGCGGCGCCAGCTCATAGCCAAACTGCCGGTAATATTCCACAGAAAAGGGATAAAGGGCGGAAAAAACCTGTCCCTGCTCTTTCATTTCCCGAAAAGCCTGTTCGAAACAGCCGCGGATTGCCCCTCTGCGCCGGTAGCCCGGAAGGGTAGAAACAAAGCCGATTCCGCTCATCCCAACACTTTTTCCGTCAAACTGGATTTGATAGGGATAGGTTGAAATAGAACCCATCATTGTTCCGTCATCGTCAAAAGCCGCCCAGCGGCAAAGGGAATAGTGGTCTGGACGGGAGGAGGGCGATTCCTTGATTTGCTTGAGACGTTCTTCCAGAGTGGTTTTTTTGGCGGAGAATTCAAAGGCAATGTTCCCGATTTCTTCTGCCTGCAAAAATTCCTGCGGTGTTATTTTTCTGACAATCATCTTCGTTACCAATGCTTTCGCTCGGCGAAAGCATTCCTTTCCTAGAAATTGAGGCTGGTTTTGCGAAGCAAAATCGCCGTCTTTCAGATGACGAAGATCACAAAATACTGATTGAAAAAGGTATCCTGCAGAAAATTTTTCGTGTCTATGCTTCGCTCCAGTATGTTTTCAGGTTTTTCAGTCCGATTGGAAGGGCGACATCCGGATGCTCCAGCCCTTCAAATTCAATTGCGATTGTCCCGTCAAACCCGGCACGCTTTAACGCCGCCAGACAGTGGCGCACCGGAACATCTCCATGCCCGATGATAGCTCCGCGAAGAAAGGTGCCGTTCCTGCTTTGGAAAAAGCCTTCCCCTGGGTTTTGTCCGGACGGAGATTTGACATGGAAATCCTTCGCATGGGCATAAAATGCATAAGGAGCGACCCGTCCGACTGCGATTTCCGGCGCTTCATCGGCACACAGGAAATTCCCGATATCGGTCAGAAGACCGAAATTCGGGTGGGCGACGGTATTGACAAGCTGTTCCACTCTGGTGCTGTCCTGGCAGAAGAACCCGTGATTTTCGATCATCGTCCGGATGCCGAGAGACTGCCCATATTCGGTGATTTCCCGGCATGCATCTGCGAGGGTAGGCAGATAGTGGGAAAAACCCCGGTATTGGCGCTCCTTAACAGAGGGGCCAACGGTACAATCGTGACGAATATAGGATACACCCAAAATGGCCGCCAAGTCAAGCATATGCTTGATGCGCTCTACTTCCTTTTGGGTGTCACCGCCGAATGCGTTGAGCAGGTCGGCGTCAAAGGTAAAGCCGGAGAGAGGGATTCCACATTCCTCTGCGGTATTCCGAACCTGTTCTGCATAGGCTTCGTCAGAGATGTCGTCCGGATGATAAAGATTTTGTATTTCCACTGCATCGAATCCGAGTGCTTTGGCGCGCTTGATTGTCCCGAGCTGGGACAATTCCCCGCTTTGAATCAAAGGGTAATAGCAGTAGGTGCTCATCGAAACATTCATGTTTAGTCCTCCTGGGAAAGAATTACTTCATGTCCGGTTGCCGCTGATTTATATAATGCGTCTAAGATTGCCATCATTTCTACTCCATCCTCTGCAGGGGAACGGCAGGGCAGGCCGTCCTTTACGCAGGAAATAAAATGGCTGATTTCCTGATAGAACAGGTCTTCAAAGCTGAGCGCCGTCGGGACAGTGAGAGAGACGTTTGTCATATATCCGCAATCCTCGCTGAACAGCTCCAGCTCAGGGTTAAGCTTCGCGCCGGCTTTGGTTCCAAACAATTCGATTTCTCCCTTGTCTTCTTTTAAATTCAGGCTGAAGCTTGCGTCGATCTGCAGTACCGCACCGTTTTCAAACCGGATCATTCCGGTCGCCAGGTCTTCTACATCGCAGATATCATGGTCGGTTTTTCCGGAGGACTGGTAACCGGCCGCACCCTTGATTTCACTGCGGTCGCCCAATTTCCGGAAGGTGGCGCCATAGACGGAAACCGCTTTTGGCTTTCCCATCAGATAGCGAACCAGGTCGATCACATGGACGCCAAGATCAATCAGCGGGCCGCCGCCTGAACGGGATTTGTCACCGAACCAGCCGCCGGGATTTCCTTTCCGGCGGAGATAAGTCGCTTTTGCAAAATAGAGCTCTCCGAAATAATCCTGATCAATAAAATCCTGGAGGATCGCGCAGTCATTTCCAAACCGGCGGACAAAACCGATCATCAACAGCCTGTTATTCCGCAGGGCTGCTTCCCGCATCTGTTCTGCCTGGGCCTTTGACAGCGCCATTGGCTTTTCGCAGAGGACATGCTTGCCGGCATCGAGCGCAGCGACCGCGGCAGGAGCATGCGCGCTGTTCCAGGTGCAGACGCTGACTGCGTCTAGCTCTGGCAGAGAGAGCATCTCATGATAGTCGTGATAAAGACGAGTGATCTGATATTTCTCTCCCATTTTCGTGAGACGGTCTGAATTAATATCGCAGAATGCGTAAAGCTCTGCGTCCGGACTGCGCAGATAGGACTGGATATGTTCCTCGGAGATATTTCCGACGCCGATGATCCCGATTTTAATTTTCTCTTTCATCTTCGTTTTCATTCCTTTCTTTGCATTGTTTAACAGTAAAGCTTACTTTTTCCAGAGGCTTCTCAGGTAATCCGCCGCAAGGGCGATATCAGCGGACGGGTTGTCGCCGACCTCCCGTTCAATAGTCAGATATCCGTGATATCCGATCTGATCTAGGGCGTTGAGATATGCTTTGAAATCCACATCGCCCTGTCCGAGCGGCAGCTCGATAAAGGCTTCGGCAGATTGAATTTCATCCTCAATCAGCCCATAGATGATTTCCGGATTCTTGTCCAGCAGCTTTCTTCCGTCCTTAGCATGGGTGTGTACGATATAATCTTTAAGGGTATAAACCGCTTCCACAGGATCATCGCCGGTTACCATGACAAAGTTTGCAGGATCAAGGTTGACGGCTACGCCTTTGGAACCAAGCGAATCCAGGAAGCTCTTTAAGGTTTGCGCGCGTTCCGGCCCGGTTTCAATGGCAAAATGGGCATCCATGCCGTCCGCATAGGCGGAGAGCTCCAGGCAGGCCTTCTGCATGACTTCATAGCGGGGATGTTCCGGGCTTTCCGGTATGACGCCGATATGGGTAGTGACGACATCTGTTTCGAGCATTTTAGCAAGCTCCAGAATGCGTTTGGATTCCTCAATCAGTTCCGGATTCAAGGATGGATCCCCGAAGCCCCGACCCAAGTCGCCGCAGAGCGCGGTAATAGTGAGCCCGTATGACTGAACCAGCTTGAGAAATTCCCTGCATTTTTCCGGGGTCATAGCACGCGGAGCAAACTCTCCCCGTGTTGCATAAATTTGGATTCCGCCGAGGTTCAGTTCCGCCGCTTTTTTGAGCGCGGTATGGGTATCGGTCTGAAATGATTCCAACAATACACCAATGGGAAACGCTTTCATACAAAACCTCCTGATAAAAAGATTGTTATTACGATATTTTTATTATATAATGGATATAGTGAAAAAGAAATCCTGATTTTTGTCAGTTCATAACACAATTTTGCTTTCTCAAAACGGTGGAATTCTAAAAAACACAAAAAGGTGCAGTGACTTTTATGACACTTTATGAAAAACACACCTATTCGGAAAAAGATTTCCCAGTGATCTTTCATTTAGACCGTAGAGGGCAGGCTTCGGATGATTTTCCGATCCATTGGCATGAAAATATTGAGCTGCTTTACTTTGTCGAGGGGGATGCCGAGATCACGCTGAATGACCAGCACGTGCGTGCGGAAAAGGGGGATGTGGTGGTGATTAATTCGGAAATACTCCACTGGATTCGCGGCGGTGAAACCAGAAGCGTTTATTACTGCCTGATCCCAGACAGGACGTTAACGGATTCCTTTCCCTTTATGTCGCCGGATTCCCTGTTTATGCCGGTTGTCCGTGACAGGATGATCGCGCGGTATTATGAGCAGTTGGCGGAGGAGGTGGATCAGATGCCCTCCGGGTATCAGCGGGCGGTTTTTGCGTTGATCGAGCTGATTTTTTTGCAGTTGACGAGACGCTATCAGACGGGCCGGGAAAATCGAGAGCTGACCGACAGCGGGAATCCTAAAGTTGAGATGGTAAAATCAGCCATTCGGTTTCTCCGAGGGCATTACCGGGAAGGGATTTCTGTAGCTGATGTTTGTACTCATGTGGGCTTCAGCAAATGCTATTTCTGCCATGTATTTAAAGAAATTACCGGACAAACTGCTTTGGAATACCTAAACCGTCTGCGCTGTATGAACGCAAGGAAAATGATGGCCTCCGGGCAGTATAATATCAGTGAGAGCGCACTCCAAAGCGGTTTCCATAACCTTTCCTATTTTTCAAGAACCTATAAAAAGGTGTTTGGCCGCCTTCCATCACAGGAAAAGCATCCAGATTTTGCGGAGTAGCTTTAACCGATGAATATCCTTTCACGATTATGCGATACTAATAAAAACGAAAGGATTTGGCATTATGAAACCGAAAAAGGAACTCAAGGACAATCTTGCACAGGCCGCTAACCCTACCCTGAAGCAGAAGAAAAAGATTCTGTCCGATGTGCAGGGGAGCTATACGGGCGTGCCCATGGATGATGAACAGCCGGTGCAGGACGCTGATGACCTGTAGAAAAGCACCAAAAAGGCAGCAGAATTTTCTGCTGCCTTTTTATTGACTTTTTTCTCTTTCTTGCCTATAATAAAAATCAGATTCTTAAATAAGAAATAATTCGTATATACGAAAAGGTGGGCGGTCTATGGATCATCGGGCAACCGGACGGGTTTTAGACATCTTTGAGCTGCTCGCAGGCCAGGAGAATGGAATGAACCTGACAGACATCTGCGATGTACTGGGAGCTCCGAAGAGCAGCTTGTTTCCTATCCTGCATACCCTGGAAGAACGCGGATACCTTAAGCAGGAGAGGCAGACGCGCTGCTATCGAATCGGACAAATGGCTTATCAAATCGGAAATTCCTATCTTCGGGATTCCTCCGGCCTGGATGAGCTGGAGAAGCTGATGGAAGCTGTAGTAGCTCAGTGCGGGGAAGCATGCCATCTCGCAGTGCTCAGCGGCAGCGATGTATTGTACCTGAGAAAGGTGGATTCGCCTCATGCCGTACGGATGACATCGTGCGTCGGAATTCGCCTCCCGGCTTATGGGACAGGACTGGGAAAAGCGCTCTTGACTGACTATACCCTCCCGATGCTTCAAGCGATGTATCCGGAGGGACTGAAAGCATTGACCTCCAAAACGATCACCGACTATGCGGTGCTGGAGCAGCAACTGAAGGAGAGCAGGAAAACCGGTTTTTCCTATGAGTCGGAGGAGTCAAATCTGGATATCTGCTGTATTGCAGTGCCGCTGCGGAAAAAAGGGGAGATTGTCGCGGCCTTTAGCGTAGCCGTACCGGTTTACCGGTATGACGACACCAAAAAGAGGCAGATTGAGCAGGCTTTAACTATAGCGAAACAGCAGGCCGAAAAGCTGCTCCAGTTTACTGATTTAGGTCTGCAATAAACAGAGGGGGGTTCCAATGGATTTTGTCACAATTGGGGAGACCATGGCGGCATTTGTTCCGAAGGAGCATGGAAAGCTGCGGTATATCTCAGATTATCAGGTTCGGATTGCCGGCGCGGAGAGCAATTTTGCCATAGGGGCAAAGAAGCTGGGATGCTCCGCCCGATGGATCAGCCGGGTTGGGAAGGATGAATTTGGAGAGCAGGTTCTGCGGGCTGTCCGGGCTGAAGGAGTAGAAGCTTATGCGGCTGCCGATCCGGATTATCGGACAGGGTTAATGTTCAAGGAGACAAGCGAGGGAAGCGAGACAAAGGTTACCTATTACCGGGAAAACTCTGCGGCCAGCCATTTATCGCCGGATGATATCAGGGAGGAATGGATCGCGGATGCAAAAATTTTACATATTACCGGGATTACACCGGTATTGAGCGAAAGCTGCCGGGAGACGATTGACCGGGCCATGTTGATCGCGGAGAAGCATAGCGTGAAAATTAGCTTTGACCCGAATATCCGCCGGAAACTCTGGAAAGACCGCGATTATACCGAGCTGATCAGGGAATATCTTTCCCGCGCACATTATGTGCTGATAGGGAAGGACGAGGCGCAGGTACTGTACGGAACCGGTGAGATAGAAAGGCTAAGAGAAATACTGTTTTCTTCCGGGCGGATGGAATATTTGGCGCTGAAGGACGGTGCAAAGGGAGCAACGGTCGCGTCAAAGGAGGAAATTTTTCCGATCCCTCCCTATCCCTGTAACAAGGTGGATCCGATTGGCGCGGGAGATGCGTTTGACGCGGCGTTCCTGGTGGGAATGCTGGAGGGGAAACCACTGTCGGAATGCGGCTTTTATGGAGCGGTTGCCGGAGCAAAAGCGACCGAGACGAGAGGAGATATTGAAGGATACCTGCTGCGTGAGGAACTGGAACAAATTTTAGGGAAGCAGGAGACAGTTTACCGTTAAAAGATAATTACAATCGATTATGTAAGAAAAGGTATGGTGCTGAACATGCGTGAAATAATCATAGAAAACCCGGTAGTTGCGATTATGAGAAAAGTCCCTATGGAGCAGGCTGTTCCCTATGTAGATACAGTCTCCGTCTGTGGGATTAAAGCGGTAGAGGTCGCCTTGAATTCTCCGGCGGCTCTGCAGCAGATAGCACTTTTAAAGGAACGGTTTGGCGCGGAGATTCGGATTGGAGCCGGAACTGCGGTTACTGTAGAAAAAGCGAGGGAAGCGGTCAAAGCGGGAGCAGACTTTTTGCTGTCGCCTTCAGTAGACGAAGATGTGCTCTGCTATTGTGCGGAGCAGAACATTCGTCTGCTGCCGGGAGTGATGACGCCAAGCGACGTCAGCCTTTGCGTGCGGTATGGCTTTACGGTTCTCAAGCTTTTCCCGGCCGGCGACCTTCCGATGGGATATGTGAAGAGCTTAAAGGGCCCCTTTGACCAGACCGACTATGTTGCGGTCGGTGGGGTGAAAAAAGAGAATGCCGCAGCCTTTTTTGCTGCGGGCTATCTTGGTGTCGGCGTAGCGAGCAACTTGATTCCAAAGGATCTTTTGAGCGCCAGAGACTGGGAAGGTGCGAAACAGGCGGTTCAGTCCTTTATGGACGAAATCAGACGGTAAGGAGAGGATATTGATGAAAATAACAGGAGTTAACACCTATTTGGTTCGTCCGAGGTGGTGCTTTGTTGAGATTGAAACAGACGATGGACTGACTGGTTGGGGCGAGCCGGTGGTTGAGGGAAAAGCCTCGACTGTCCGTGCCTGTGTGGAAGAAATGAAGGAGTATTTACTCGGCAATGACCCGATGCGGATCGAGGATATCTGGACAACGCTTTATCGGGCCGGATTTTACCGCGGAGGCCCGGTGTTGATGAGCGCAATCGCGGGAATCGACCAGGCCCTTTGGGATATCAAGGGGAAATTTTACGGCGCGCCGGTTTACGAGCTGATGGGCGGGCGTTGCCGGGATAAAATGAAGGTTTATTCCTGGATTGGCGGAGACCGTCCGAGCGACGTTGCGCGCGATGCGCTGGAAAAGAAGGAAAAGGGTTTTTCCGCTATCAAGATGAATGCTACCGAAGAATTGCAGATGATTGACAGCTATGAAAAGATTGACGCAGTTTTAGAGCGGGTTGCAGCGATCCGGGAGGCGGCAGGAAAATATTTTGGGATCGCAATCGATTTTCATGGGCGGGTACATAAGCCAATGGCTAAGGTTCTTGCCAAAAAGCTGGAGGAATTTGACCCGATGTTTATCGAGGAGCCGGTGCTCTGCGATAATATGGAAAGCTTCCGGGACGTTGCCAATGCCTGCAATATCCCGATTGCAACCGGGGAGCGGCTGTTCTCGCGCTGGGATTTCAAACGCCTGCTGGAAACGGGTTATGTGGATATTATCCAGCCCGACCTGTCCCATGCCGGAGGAATTACAGAAGTGAAAAAAATTGCCGCCATGGCGGAGGCCTATGATGTGGCGCTTGCTCCGCATTGCCCTCTGGGGCCGATTGCCTTGGCTTCCTGCCTGCAGGTTGACGCAACCAGTTACAACGCGTTTATCCAGGAACAGAGCATAGGGATTCACTATAACACCGGAGCTAGTGTGCTGGACTATGTCAATAACCGGGAAGACTTTGTTTTTGCCGGGGGATTTGTTAATCTGCCCAAGCTGCCGGGAATAGGTGTGGAGGTTAACAAGGAACTGGTGCTGGAGGAGAGCCGGCATCCTCATACATGGAAAAATCCTGTCTGGAGGCATCAGGACGGCTCCATCGCGGAATGGTAAAGATCTGTGTGGAATGTACAGCAGGTAACTGGCGATTTGCACATATTTTTTCTACATAAATTCTAAAGAAATATTGACATAATTCCTGCAGCATTATATAATAATTAAAACGTTTAATTTATTTAGGCACGAAAGGAGCGGTATATATGCTGCAAGAAGTCACTTTCCGATCTTATAATGAGCGGGATAATGTATACGGATGGATTTATGTTCCGACAGCCAAACCGAAAGGAATTGTACAGGTTGTTCACGGCTTTGGTGAACATTCTAGACGGTATCTCCATATGATTTCCTCCTTTTTGGATAAGGGATATATTGTAGCGGCGGACGACCATGTCGGACATGGGAAAACGGCGGTGGAAAACGGTACATGGGGCGACTGGGGAGAGAAAGGCCCGCACACGATGATGGAGGACGAGCATGCGCTCAAGGAACTGGTGTGCGGAATGTATCCCGACCTGCCGTATTTTTTGTTCGGACACAGCATGGGGTCTTTTGTGACCAGGGATTTTATCGCGAAATATGGAAATGAGCTGGCGGGAGCCACTATCTGCGGTACAGCAGGAATCTTCAGAGGAGCAAGAGAACTGGCTGAGAAGATAAAGCAGGCGATTGATTCTGGCCGCTCGATGGAGTCCGATTCCGAATTTACCGAGGCACTTATGGGATGGATGTGCGAACGTTGCGGCGAGGTGTCGATCGGAAATGAATGGATCTGCCATGACGTGTATGTACAGCGGGATCACGCAGCCGACCCATTTGATGCATTTACAAAGCCAATCGTCAACCGCTCCCTTTATGATTTTGTACAGATGATGTTGCAGATCGAAGGGAAAGAATGGGCGGAAAAGGTACCTACAGCTTTACCAATTTACAGCATCGCCGGAGATCAGGACCCAGTTGGAGAATATGGAAAAGGCGTATACGAGGTTTCCAACTGGCTGGTTGATACCGGTCATAATGTGAAAACAAAGATCTACTCCGGTTACCGGCATGAGATTCATAATTACGCGGACATCAAATGCGAGGTGGAAGCGGGGATTATTACATTTATGGACGGCATTGCGGACAAGTTGTAAAGTGAGGATGATATAGCCAGTACGACGTATTTATCCAGGAACAAAGCATAGGGATTCACTATAACACAAAGCCAAAGGAGATCGGAAGCATGCTTCCGGTCTCCTTTGGCTTTGTGTAAGAGAAACAGTAAAAACTGAGGTCAGTAATTTATGAACGGCGCTTCCTCTGACTGCTGTCCTTGATAATGTAAACAGGACGGTTTTTGGTTTCCATATAGCCCTTGGCAGCATACTGTCCCAACACGCCGATAAAGCACATTTGTATCCCGGACAGTCCCAGAATCAGGGCAATTACCCAGGGCCACATACCAATTGCCTGGCTAAACAGCGTTTGAAACAAGCTGACTGCCAGAACAAGGAAGGCAACAAATAACAGAAGGATTCCAAGCACTCCCGCCCATGCAGCAGGCGCAGTGGAAAAGGAAAAGATGCCGTCCATCGCATAGCGGAACAGGCTCTTTAAATTCCATTTGGTTGTGCCTGCCGCACGTTCTACATTATGAAACGGAATGAGCTTGGTCTCAAACCCAACAAACGAAAAAATACCTTTCATATACCGGTTGTATTCCTTCATTTTTAGGATAGAATTCACTACCTGACGGCTCATCATCCTGAAATCACCGGTGCCGTCAGTCATATCCAAACTGCACATTCTTTGGATCACCTTGTAAAATCCACGGGAAAGGAAATTTCTCAGCTTACCTTCGCCTTCCCGATCCTCCCGGAAGCCGGCGCAGCAGTCAAAGCCCTCCTGGCTGACTGCATGATACATTTCCTTAAGCAGGGAAGGCGGATGCTGCAAATCGGCGTCCATAATCACACAGTAGTCTCCGGTTGCATGCCGAAGGCCCGCATACATAGCCGCCTCCTTTCCGAAATTGCGGGAAAAGGAGAAATAATTGCAGCGGGGGTCTTCGGCAAGCTTTCTGAGGACACGAAGCGTATGATCCCGGCTTCCGTCGTCTACAAAGACAAATTCCACCTCGGTCTCCGGAATCTGTTCCATCACTTTACAGACCTCTCGATAGAAAAGGGGAAGGGATTCCTCCTCATTATAGCAGGGAACAATGATGCTGATTTTATCCACGCTGGGCGGCCCCTTTCGTGAAAATTTTCATCTTGCAGACCGCATAGTTTGCAAGGACAGTAACAACACTCACCAGTATTTTTGACCAGAAATGAGAAAAACCAATCAACTGGATGCAGAGGAATAGAAGCGCATTCTCAGCCAGCAGAGTTGCAAACCTCAATGCGGTAAAGGAGACGAATTCCCGCCAAATACTTTGATTGGAATGGAAAACAAGCTTCCGGTTGGTAATGTAGGCAAAGATAACGGCGGCAACCCATGCCAAGGTATTTGCGATGAGATAATTGACATGGCAGTGAAGCAGAAGGAAATAAACGATATAGTTTACCCCGGTTGTCATCACACCGTTAACGCCGTAACAAATGAGTTCTTTTAGCTGTTCCTTTTTCATGTTGTGTCCTTTCTATGATACAAAGAATTAGCAGAAGGATGAGGCCGATCAGGCTGACGGCCAATCCAACAGTTCTTCCGGGAGGTGTAAAGGTAATCTTGATTTGATGCTCTCCTTTGGTAACCGGAAAACCTACAAACGCTTGATTGACGGTTTCGATTGCAACTTCTTTTCCGTCGACTGTCGCCCGGTAGCCGTTCTGAATTGGGAGGGAGGTCACAAAATATCCGTCCTGTTCGGCTGTGACCAATCCGCTTAATACCTCTTCGCTCTTTGTTTCCTGGAGGTCGGCGGCGGCAACTTCATTCGTTCCGATCTCGCTGTTTTCAATTTCATATACCTTAATATTGCTGATCTGGTAGGTTCCCTTGCTGAGGGAAACGTCGATTGAATCGATCAGGCTGTCAGAGGAGAGAAAATAGGTGAACTGGCGGTTGTGGTTTGGATAGGCGGCGCTGTCGGCAGACAGCTTGTTGCGGATTTTATTCAGGGAAATGATTACTGCCTGCCCATCCGGGTTTTCTACTTCAAAGGTGATAATTGCTGTTTTCCCATCAATCGGTGTATCAAGATCAACGGTGAAGCGGGCGGGTTCGGAAGCCTCCACTTCGTAGCCGCTTTCTGTTTCCAGGACGTTCAGCCCGGCAGGGAGACGAGCGGTCTGATAGGCCAGCGTTGTTTCAGTGATTTTAGACTGGTAATGATTCTGCGGCGCGCTGGAAACCACCGTATTATTTGTAATTGTGTCCAGTGTCTGTGGAAAAGAATAGGTCTCAAATTCCTGCTCGGACATCAGGTTATAGCTGACGTAGGCAGCGGGCAGTACGGAATCATTCTCAGCGAGTACATGCCCGTCCCGCTCCTGCTTGATTTCATAACCTGCAGGAAGGTTATCCTTGTCTGCCTGGAGGTAACGCACGCCCATCAGATATTCAAAAAAGGGGTTTGGAGAGGAGAGCAGCGCGACCCGATTGTTGATGCTGATTGCATTTTTCATGGTGTCATAATAAAAGCTGGAGTAAGCCGTATTCATAGTAGAGGAATACATGGTAGTTTTTTTCATCCCGGGAATCAGAGCCGCATTGACGTTCGCAATTGCTTCGTCAAAGTCGATCTGGTCAAACCGCGTTGTCCGGTCTTGATAGACGTCCTCCATCTCCGACCTGCTGAAGATTTCCTGCCGCGTGTCGTCGGCCGGAACGAATTCCTCCGTACGGTTGGTTTGTATAAATAGAAGCGGTGGGATAACCAAGAGCGATAGATAGGGCAGAAGCTTGTTTTTATATCTCCATGAGAGGATGACAAAGAGAAGGACAAACCCGGCGTCCAGATAGGCGAGCTGTTTCCCGGAACAGAAAATTAAGGGAACAAAGCTCAAAAGAAGAAGAGGAATATTATGCCGGAGATTTTTTTGGTACAATTCAGTTAATACCGTTACACAAATCAATAGGATTAACGGAATAAACGGAATTAAAATTTTACCCTTAATATAAAGACCACCGTTGAGTATAAATGCAACAACATTAAAAAACAGGCAGCCGAATACAACACAGCTAAAAATCCTGGTTGGACGATGCCGAATACCAAGAAGCAGGCCATAGAGTGCAATAATGGTCAAACCGCAGCCGTATCCGCTGTATAAAAAATTTTTTAGCGGAGGGTTGACTGCCAGGATTTCCAGAAGGGAGGTACCGCCGCCGGTATCCTTGCTGTGCTCTAACAGCACCAGCGCAGTGGGAATCAAAAGGATTGCCGCCAAAGCGCATGCCAAGAAAATACCGAGGATGAACCGGAATACCATGCTTCGTTCCCGGTCGCGGTAGAGAAGGTAAATGAACAGTACCGCAAAACAGGAAATAGAAAAATAAAAGCTGTGCAGAATAATCGCCAGGCAGGATAGCACCAGGGGAACCAGCCTGCGGCGCTTTAAAAAATAATCAACGGAGAGAAGCGCCAGAAAAAGCCAAGGCAGGTAATTAACAAACATAAGCTGGCGGTGCGCCTGAAAAAAACAGGCTGCACAGGCCAGCAGGACACTACCGAGAAAGCAGAAAAAAGGAGGAAAGGACTGCTTTGAAAGCCAGAGATAGCACAGGTTTACTGAGGCAATCACACCCAAAACCGCATAGACGATCAAAATTGTTTTCATCGAAAGCATGGGAAGCAGGCAGCCAATTAAAATGTCCGGGCGAAGGTAGCCGTAATAAGCGAACATATAAAAATTGCTGCCTCCTCCCAGCTCTGAAAAGCTGATCAGCAAGCTGTGGTTTTCATAGAAGGTCTGGCGGAAATGCTCGGCAATGCTGACGTGCTGGCTCAGCCAGTCGATTTCGGAACCAAAGGCAGCGCCGGCAGGAATAGACAGAAGCAAAAGCGTTGCTGAGATAATGGTCAGCAGGACTGGATATCGAAATTTCTTTAGCTGCATGGCGCTCTCCTTTCGTATTCTATCTTATCTGGAAAATTTTAAATGTATCCGATAGAAAAATTAAAGAATTCTTAAGATTGAAACAGTGTTTGTCGCATATTCACAAAATCTTTCCAACCTCTCCTTAAACTTCATTCAAGCTGTGAAATACGAAAAAAAGGAACCAGCCCTTCAAAAGAAGGCTGGTTCCTTTTTATTATGCTTCGATTTCTGTCTGAATACTCCCGAAGGATTCCTCCGAGCGGTTTTTATATTGATTGACAACCAGATACACGCAGAAGATGGCGACCGCGAACCCCAATAAAATCAACAGGTTAGACCAGACCGGACGCAGCGCTTCGCTGTCAAAGGCAGTAAGGCCGCTGACCGATTCCAATGCCTTGATATACCAGTAGGTCGGGGTAAACTTCGAGACATTCAGCAACCCGGGCCCAAGCAGCTCCAGGGGAACAAATGCCCCGCCCAGGAAACAGAGAATCAGGGAAATAAAGTTGGATACAATATTCTGGGCATTTTCATTCTTTACAAACCTGCTTGCCAGCAGGCTGATCGAAAGTGCGACCAGCATGAATACAAAACCGCTCAGGATAAACAACCCAATGATCCGGGAATCCACCGCCTTGATTTGTGGGCCATAAAAGCACAGGCCGACCACATTCAACAGCAGCCATGAGCCAAACGCGATCACTGCATTGAACAGGGCGATCTGCCCGCCCATCTGAATCGGCCTCATAGGACTGCACAGGTCGCGCATCTGCAGGTCAGGCCGTTTGAAGGCCAGGAATACGGTGCTGACACAAAGCATCACCAGGATTAGAAGGATATAGGCCATCATCCGGTGATAAATTTCAAAGATCAGCGGAACCGGCTGGCTTTCTAAAAACTGTTCCTTCTCTACCTCTGCGCTGATATCCAGATCGCCAATTACTGCGTCGATAAGCTCCTCCTCTCCCATCGATGGGAGAGCCTGATGATAGGTATGCGCAAGGTTCCAGTATTGGCTTGTAAGGGAATCGAGATAATAGCCGGCCGCGGAATCGGGCACCATCACAGTTTCCAGCTTTGGGCTCTCTCCGTCCTTCCACTGTTCGGTGAATCCCTCAGGAATGATTACGATATACTCCGCTTCATGATAAAAAACTGCGTCCTGAAGCACTTTCTTTTCATCCTTCAGCTCGGTTTGTTTCCCATATCCGGAGAGAAATTGGAGGAATCCATCAGTGTAGGCGGAATCCTTATCTCGGTTTAGGACAGCGAAACCCGGCCTTTCCGCTTCAAAATCGGTGGAATAGTTTTGTACCGACAGAGAGGACATCACGACCGACAACGTAATAAAGATAGAAAAATAGACTAGAAAGGATACCGCGTGCCGGCGCATAATCGTAAAACAGGCTTTAAAGACTCTCATGCCGCTGCCTCCTTATAGAAAAGATCGTGATACCGAACATCACAAGGGACATCGCCAGTAAAACGGCGATATTCAGGAAAAATTGATAATAGGTATCATAGTAGTACAGGCAATAGAATGCGTCGACAATCCGGGCTGCCGGATTGATCCAGGCAAGGACGGGCGCCTTTTGCTCGACCAAATAGTTAATTCCGGAAGTCATCAGGCCGGCAAAGAAGCAAAATACCATAGTTACCGCAACAACCAGAGCGGTTTTGGCTGAATATTTCAGGCGCTTCGGTACTGAAACCAGCATACCAAAGGAAACGCCCGTCAGGCTTCCCACGATACCGGTCAGGAAAGCCGGCAAAAGCTGTGGGCCGAAATCAACCTGAAGGATAAACCGAATAAATAGGATGACCAGAATGATGGCAAGCCACTGTACCGTCACGCCGGCTGACAGGTCGGCAAAAATAAGCTTCCACCGCTTGGCCGGAGATACCGTTTTCCGCGCGCCGATTGCCGAAAGGTTTGACTGAAGGAAGGAAACAACGTTAAGCCCCTGCATTCCGCCGTACATACAGACCATCGCGAGCAGCGCATAAAAATAGTTCACCTTACTGGTCGGCGCGTTCTGTGACAGAGAAATTTCTTCGGTCACTGTTTCGCGGCTGAACAACGAGGGAAGCCGCTCGGCAAGCTGCGGGTTTTCCTGAAGGATATTCTCCATACTGCTTTTCGTCTGAAGGTATTGATCTAAAAAGCTTTTGATAATAGTCTGGTTTAAACCATCCTCCCGGACGACCAGTCCCGGTTTGCCATTCTCATATTGGATGTATCCGTCAATTTCCCCGTCCTTTAAAAGCTGCCGGGCTTTCTCTTCCTCGGAAATAAACTGGGTTTGAAACAATTGCTCATCTCCCTTTTCGGAGAGGGAACGGACAGTATCCGAAAATGCGCTGTCCTCTTCCGGCATCCCCTCCTCTACAACTGCGATTGGGATAACCTGTAGCTGGTCTGCCTGATCCAATGAGGAAAAGGTAAAATAAAATAGTGTTGCAAGCATGATTGGGAAGATCAGCATCCAGATAAAAAATTCCTTGCTCCTCAAATGGCAGAGGAGGTTTCTTGAAAATAAATTCCACATCATAAAAATCACTATACCTTTGTCCTGTAAAGGGCTCCTTTCCTGATTATTACCGGTATTGCCGCATCAGATTTATTTAGTCACGAAGCTGTTTTCCGGTAATCTCCAAAAAGACGTCGTTGAGAGTCGGAGGTTCGGAATAAACCCGCCCGAAATGCATTCCGTTCTGACGGAGCAAATCGAGAATGGAGATCATAGCATGACTGCCTGTTTTGCAGTTGACAGAAAGCTTTTCCCCGTCGAAACTGGCCTGGATCACATCTTTGACCCGTCGGATTTCAGAAAGGAGAGGTTCCGGCAGGTCAAACAGCTCGACAGTTAGCTTCTCTCCGGTACGGATCATGGCCTTGAGCTCCTCTTTTGTACCGGTTGCAATTTCCTTTCCTTTGTCCATAATCATGATCCGGGTGCATAGCTGTTCCACCTCTTCCATGTAATGAGAGGTATAGATGATAGTGGCTCCTTCCCGGTTCAGCTTCTTGATTCCCTCCAGGATATTGTTTCGGCTCTGTGGATCAACCGCCACGGTAGGCTCATCCAGGAAGATCAGCTCGGGCTTGTGCGCAATGCCGCAGGCAATATTAAGCCGCCGCAGAAGCCCGCCGCTTAGCTTTTTAGGAATAAATTTCCGGAAATCCTCCAAGCCGGCGAAGCGGAGCGCTTCCTCTACCAGCTCTTTTCTTTTTCGTTTATCGTTTACATACAGTCCGCAGAAATAATCAATGTTTTCATAGACAGTTAATTCGTTGAAAACCGCGACGTTTTGCATTACTACGCCGATTTTTTGTTTTGACCGATAGTTATTCGGCGTCATAGGCTCTCCAAAAAGACGGATTTCCCCCTTGTCATATTTTAAAAGAGACAGCATGCAGTTGATGGCAGTGGTTTTTCCGCTTCCATTCGGGCCGAGCAGCCCGAAAATTTCTCCGCTGCGTACATTGAGATTAAAATGGTCCAGTGCAATAAGATCCCCATACCGTTTGACGAGATTTTTAACTTCAATCATAGTCGTGCCAATCCTTTCTAGCTGGTCTGCGGCGGCGACGGATTAAGAATCATGAAGGTTTGGAGCCGCCTTCGTCATGATCACTGATTCTATTTTAGCAAATAGGAGAGGTTGCTTCCAGTGATCAGAATCACATTCCGGCATGACAATTGTCATATTTTTTGATCAGAGCGTTGGCATGGGAAAAATTTATGTTATAATAACGTTAAATAGGTCGTTAACGCCTCTAAAAACGGCTCTCAGAGCGAATTTTTGCATGCCTTGCAGCATTGCCGGTTTTATCACGGAAGCTTTATGGTATAATAGAGAAAAGAAGGTGGGATGCCTGTGAACAAATTGATTGATAAGCTGATGCTGTTGATTTTGTGCGGACTGGGAGTACTGTTTACCGGGGTGTCCGCCGAAGTGATCGGAGCGCTGCTCATTGCAGTGACAGTCAGCGCGCTGAACAGCTATTCGGAACAGAAAACTGTAATCCCGCTCTGCATGTGCTATTGCGCAGCGATATTTTTCTGGCTGGATTTAGCGCTGTTCCTTCCAATGATGGCTTACGATCTGGCAGGACAAAAACGACGGCTCTGTCTGATTGCTCCGGCTGCGGTTGTTCTTTTCACTCTTGCGGCAGGAGAGATAACGGTGTTTCTCCTGGCGTTTCTGTTCAGTATCTTTGCCTGGATACTCCGCAGCAGAACAGACGGATATGAGGCGGTACAGGAGAAATTTTATCTGGTACAGGATAACAGCAAGGAAAAAGAAGCCCATCTGGAACGGAAAAACCGGGAGCTGATGGAAAAACAGGACTATGAGGTGCGTCTTGCAACGCTGACAGAGCGGAATCGAATTGCCCGGGAAATCCATGACAATGTAGGCCATCTGCTGACCCGCTCTCTGTTGCAGGTGGGCGCAATGCAGGTGGTGAACCAACAGGACGAGGGCCTAAACAGCCAGCTCAGTATGGTGAAGGATACGCTGTCGGATGCAATGGATAATATCCGCAGCAGCGTCCACGACCTTCATGATGATTCTCTTGAACTGAAAATCCAGCTTTATTCTTTGATCGAGACGTTTGATTTCTGCCCGGTTGCCTTTACCTATGAAGCGGAATCTGTGCCGAAACAGGTACAGTACTGCTTTGCCGCTGTAGTGAAGGAGGCGCTCTCCAATATTGCCCGGCATAGCAATGCGACACAGGCGTCTGTCATGGTATTGGAGCATCCGGCACTTTATCAGTTGATGGTAGAGGATAATGGAACGAAAAGGGGAAAAGAAGATCCTAATGGCATCGGCCTGCAGAATATGCGTGACCGGGTGGAAGCGCTGTGCGGAATCTTTCGTACAGAACAGAAAAAGGGATTCCGGGTCTTTATTTCGGTTCCGAAACGGCAGGAAGAAAAGCCGGGAAAATAAAGCCCTTCTGCATCAAGCCAAGCCGGAATTTATCTGGGCGGTTTTTGGGTAGAAAGGATACAAAAGAGGAAAGCAATGATGAATGTAATAATTATTGACGATGATCCATTTGTTTGTATTTCACTTAAAACAATCCTGCAGTCTGATCCTGAGATTCAGGTTACGGCGACCGGGAATAGCGGTGAGGAAGCATTGCAGCTCTGCGGGCACGGAATGCCGGATATTCTGCTGATGGATATTCAAATGGGCGGGATCAGCGGACTGGAGGCGGGAGAACGGCTCCTGCGACAGTATCCAGATGCAAAAATATTATTTCTGACCACCTTTTCGGATAATGAATATATTGTGCGCGCGCTTCGGATCGGCGCTAAGGGATACCTGATTAAGCAGGAAATCGAGACTATTATTCCGGCGCTTAAGGCGGTCATGTCCGGGCAGAGCGTGTTTGGCAGTGAGATTGTCACCAAGCTGCCTTCATTGATGAATCACCGGAGAAGCATGGATTTTTCCTCCTTTGGAATCAACGACCGGGAAATGGAGGTCATGGAACTGGTTGCAAACGGCTTCAATAATAAAGAAATCGCAGAAAAGCTATATCTGAGCGAAGGAACTGTACGCAACTATCTCAGTACAATTTTAGATAAGCTCAGCCTGCGGGACAGGACGCAGTTGGCGGTGTTCTATTATAAGAATTTAGAGTAGGGGTTCCTTTATTTTAGAAAAGCAAACACGTTGATGTCCAGTTAATGTTTTTCATATTTAGCGGCATTTTGCCGCTTTTGCGGCGTTCCTGCTGTGTCGGCCTAGACAGTTAGGCCCCGACGGCCTATCAAACAGAAACAGAGCTTAAAGCATTGCGGTGTTGTGACGAATGAAATCGGAAAGAAAATTCTTATATCACAGAGAAAAAACAGACCGAGTCCAAACATGGTTTTGTATTTGGACTCGGTCTGTTTTTTATTTATGATAGGAGTGATCCAACATGAATCGCCGATATGGCTTACGGTTCAATAAAACCTTGTTTAATATCTTATTTCTGGCTCCGGCACTGCTTTTCTTTGCATGATGTCTATTTGGCGTGATAGCGGCTACTGTATGCTTATGTTCATTGCTGCCCTGCAATCTATTCCGGCGGACTATAATGAAGCAGCGATGATAGATGGTGCAGAACCGATACAGCGTTTTCTAAAAATCACTTACCCTTGTTAGTTCCGGCTTTTTCCACCAATATTACTTTATTGATGTCCTGGGGCTTTAAAGTATTTGGATTCCCAATGGCAGCTACCCGTGGAGGGCCCGGAGGAGCTTGTGAGACCATTTCGATGTATGCTTATAACAAATATTCCGGGCTAGGGCAGGCTGCATCAGTTATTATGGTAGTGTTGCTTGCTGTAATTACGCTTTTGGTTTCTAAAGTGATACGATCCAAGGAGGTGGGATTATGATGCAAAAACAGAAAAGATCCGTCATGATCAAGCAAAAGCTTGACGTGGATGGTCTTTTTATTATACGAAGCAATATGAAACTATTTATGAATTTTTTGCGCACCTCTTGACATTGCACTTTATTGTACTATAATAAAATCATATTTCATATCAAAACACTATAATTTACTGTAATGATTGGAGGTGCTCCTGTGACAACAATTTCAGCAAATATCTTTGCTTCAAAAGAATACGCTCTGCTCTCGTGGCTCGCGGAGCGCCAAACAGATACGCGAGATGGCCCTGTGGTTCCGTTTTCGCAGAACGATTTGGTACAGGAACTTCAATGCAGTCCAGTAACCATTAATAAATGGATGAAATCCTTATGTGATTCAGGGTGCCTTACCCCATATAAAAAAAGAGGCAAATACCGCATCACCAATGCCGGTCAAGCCGTAATTGCCGCTATGCAAGAAATAGATAAAATAGTTGGAGGAAACGAAAATGGCAAATGAGAGATTGGATCGCTTTACAAAATTATTGAAGGAGATTTTCGAACTCGATAAATCTGATCTTGATTTTGGTATTTATCGTGTTATGAACCTCCGCAAGACACAGATTGAAACATTCTTGACGGAGCGTCTGCCGCAGATGGTACAGGAAACCTTAGCACCTTTTGCTCAGGGCAGGAAAGAGGAAATCCGTACACAGATGACACAGATTGAGGAAAATGTTGCAGGAATGGACATGACAATTGATGCTCTGTCTGAAACTGCACCTATGAAGCAGAAATATATTGCACTTCAAAAACAGCTTGCAGAAGGAGCTGACCTTGCAGCACTTGAGACTGATGTGTACTCTGCTCTTTATTCCTTCTTTAACCGTTATTACGAAGAAGGCGATTTCATTTCTAAGCGTCGTTACAAAGAAGGCGTGTATGCCATCCCCTATGAGGGCGAAGAAGTAAAATTGTACTGGGCAAATCAGGATCAATATTACATTAAGACAAGCGAAAACTTCAAAGATTACACATTCGTTTTTGACGGAATTTCTGTCCATTTCCGCTTGGTTGATGCAACAACCGAGCAGAATAACAATAAAGAAGGTAAGGACAATAAGCGTGTCTTTATGCTCTTTACCGAAGATGAAGAAAACTATCCAGGCATCAAGACGTTCGAATATGATGCAGAAGCGCGTGAAATCGTGATACGCTTTATATATGATATTCCGGAAGATAAGAAACGTAAATATGCCGAAGAAAATTACGACGCCATCCAGAAATGGCTTCTGTCACTGCGCGATGCAGAGCTCATCGGCTTGCTTTCACCACTTCCAACCGGCAAAGGCAAGGAAACTACCACACTGCTGGAGAAGCACCTGAAAGGCTATGTAGCGAAAAACACCTTTGATTATTTCATCCATAAAGATTTACGCGGATTCCTCACTCGCGAGCTGGATTTCTTCATCAAGAGTGAAGTTATGCACCTTGAGGATTTGGACACAGGCAGCGAAGCACGCGTGGAAACATATCTTGCAAAAATCAAAACAATAAAACGTATTGGTAAGATTATCATCGACTTTCTTGCACAAATTGAAGATTTTCAGAAAAAGCTATGGTTGAAGAAAAAATTCGTTGTAGAAACTAACTGGTGTATTACGCTGGATAAAATTGCCGAAGCATTCTGGTCGGAAATCATCGCAAACAAAGCGCAAATAGACGAATGGATTTCTATGTATGCCATTGATGAAGCGGAAGGTTGGAGCAATCCTCCTACTGTTGAATTTCTGCGCCAAAACAAGAATCTTATCATCGATACTAAACATTTCTCAAGCACCTTCAAATATACATTGCTGGAGAGCATTCCTGATTTAAGCGAACAAACAAGTGGATTGATGGTTCAAGGAGATAATATTCAAGCACTCGCTCTTCTTGATACGACTTTCAGGGGGCGTATAAAATGCATTCATATCGACCCTCCATATAACACTGATACCAGCGGATTCTTATACAAAAATAATTACAGGCATTCCAGTTGGATGTCTATGATGGACAATAGAATAAATGCGGCTATTCCATTCCTTTCTCACGAAGCATCGTTTATTTGCCATATCGATGAAAATGAGTATGAGAACCTGTGGTATTTATTCCAAAACAAAAGCCTGATTAATCTTGGTACTGTTGTGTGGGACAAGAAAAATCCCATGACTGGTGGACATGGTATAGCAACTCAGCACGAATATTTAACATGGTTTAGCCCCGATGATATAACTATTAGCATTAATCCGGAAAGTGCAAAAGCCATGTTGAAAAAAGCGGAGGAGCTGATTAAAGCAAATAAAGGTGTCGTGGACGACCACGTGAGAGCGGAATATCGTTCCTGGCTAAGTGCAAATGCCGAAATCGAAAGAGGCGACAAGGCATATTCAAATATTTCTGACGATGGACGTATTTACCAGAGTGTTAGCCTCCGTGCTCCGGAATATAGAGCAGACGAGAAATTCCATCGTCCGCTCATTCATCCTGTTACTAAAAAACCGTGTCCGGTTCCATATAATGGTTTTTCTCGAAAGCCAGAAACTTTGCAAAAAATGATAGATAAGGGCGATATTATCTTTGGTGATGACGAGACCGTTCAGCCTCGATACAAAATGTATTTGTCCACAGCAACCAAAAAGCAACTGAATTCTGTCATTTACGAGTCCAAGAAAGGAACCACTGATTTGAAAAAGATGGGTCTTTCATTCCCATATTGTCATGCAGTTTCTTTCTATGATACGATTTTATCTAAAGCAGCCAAAGAACCCGATGATATTGTGCTGGACTTTTTTGCTGGTTCTGGTACAACTGGTCATGCGGTCATCAGCGACAATAGAAACAACGAAAATGCCAAAAAGTATATATTAATAGAAATGGGAGAGTATTTCGAGATAGTAACCAGGCCGCGTATTAAAAAAGTAGTATATGCGCCCGAATGGAAAGATGGATTACCGAAGCAGAGAGATAAGGGCATAACTCAGATTATCAAATATATTCGTCTGGAAAGCTACGAGGACGCATTGTCCAACATCGAGCTCTCTGATGATGGCGGACAGCTGGCAGCTCTGTTGGGCGAGGATTATCTGATTCACTACATGGTAGACCTGGAGAGCCGGGGCAGTTTGCTGGATGTGGAAGCATTCTCGAATCCTTTTGCCTATACCATGAAGATCACTGAGAAAAATGAGTGCAAAGAGCACGGCATCGACCTATGTGAAACCTTCAACTACCTGATTGGTTTGACTGTGAATTGGCAGAGCGCTATTTCCTATTATCTCAGCAAACCGGCAGAAACACCTGCTTATGAAGGCGCAGTGGACTTAGTCAGCGATATCAGCGGGCAGTATGCTTTCCGCCAGATCGAGGGTACCCTTCCCGACGGACGTCGTGCATTGGTGATTTGGCGCACTGTGACAGAGGACATCATTGCTTCCAACGCAGCACTGGATGCCTATTTCACCACCTATCGCAAGAACGCACAGGATCGCAAATACGATGTAATTTTCGTTAATGGCGATAATAATTTGGAAAATCTGCGCGGCGCCGGCGATGGCTGGAAGGTACAGGTAACCGAAATCGAATTCAAGAAGCGCATGTTTGAGGAGGTGTAAACCGTGACAAAACGAACCACACAACAAGCCTCCTTTGATGACCAATTGGTGCTATTTCGTTATTTCCTGCACGAGTTGAAAATTGATTCCCTTAGCGGACTTAGCGAGAAGCTGAACAGCACCGAATATGAAGGCGTCGATGAAAGCGGCAACACCTATTTCTGTGATTATCTCTCCCGCATCTGCAAAATGAGAGGCGCAGCGGTTACCCCGGAGAAACTACGCCTTTATGACGAAAACATTTGCCGTCACACCAGACAAATCGGAGAAAAGCGCGGCGGCTTAAGATGGAAGTATTTTCAGTATGTTGCGCTGCTTTTTACAGAAATGTATCTGGATCGGTACTTTTCCGGCGCTGACATATTCTGCTCAGACCTAAACGCATGGTTGCAGGAAAAGAAAAACGAATCCCTTGGTCTCATTGATTTTCAGCCATACACCGTAGATAAACTAAATAAACTGGCATTCATGTGTGCAACCGGCAGCGGCAAAACGCTGATTATGCACCTGAACATTCTGCAATTCCTTCACTATTTCAAACGCGCCAAACGGTTAAACAGCAAGCTTAGCATTAATAAGATCATTGTGTTGGCACCGAACGAGGGCATGAGCAAACAGCATTTGGAAGAATTGGCACTGTCCTCTATTCCGGCAGCCATGTTCGAAAAGGATCGCGGCTTCGCTACCCGTCGTGACGACGTAATCGTTATTGACATGAACAAGTTGAAGGAAGAAGGCAAAGTTAAGACTGTATCCGTCGACAGCTTTGAACAGAACAACCTTGTGTTGGTGGACGAAGGCCACCGTGGCCTTTCTGGTGACGTTTGGTATGATTATCGTACCCGTCTATCTGCTGAAGGATTTGCGTTTGAATACTCTGCTACCTTCAAGCAGGCATTAAACGCCAGCGCCACAGGCAACACACAGAAGGCTAAGGATGAGCGTGCGCTCATGGAGGAATACGGAAAGTCTATCATCATGGACTATTCCTATAAGTACTTCTATAGTGACGGATACGGAAAAGATTATCGAATTTATAACCTACAAAAAAGTATTGTTGAGGAACAGCGCCATCTGTATTTAGTGGGATGCTTATTGTCATTCTATCAGCAGATAAAGGTGTTCGAAACCCAGTCGGACACTTTGCGTGAATTCCACATCGAAAAGCCGTTGCTGGTATTTGTGGGCAACCGCGTTACTGCACCGGTAAAGAGTAGTAATTTGACGCAGGCGGAAAAGAATTTGCTGACCGATGTGGAAGAAGTTCTGTTGTTCCTTAACACCTTCCTAAGCAATCGTGCAAAAGCAATTGAGAATATCCGCGCTGTAATAAACGAGGACACCGGTCTGTACGACGCTTCCGGCAAAGACTTGTTCTACGGAGATTTCCGAGCATTGCAGGACATTTTTGACAACGATATTGATCCTGCTGTTATGTTTGCAGACATCCTCCATGTTGTATTCAATACTGACGGAAATGCGGACGAACCTCGCTTGAGAATGGAGAACATTCGGCAGATATCCGGTGAAATCGGACTGAAGGTTGGCGAATACGGCGATTACTTCGGTGTCATTAATATTGGTGACACATCAGGGCTGCTGAAAAACTGCGAGCAGAAGGGCATTATTGTCAGTACAGAAGAATTCGTTTCGGATTCCCTGTTCCGTAGCATAAACGCTAAAAATTCTAAAATCAAAATGCTGATAGGGTCTCGTAAATTTACGGAAGGCTGGAATAGCTGGCGTGTATCTACGATGGGTCTTATCAATTTTGCCAAAGGCGAAGGCTCTCAAGCAATTCAGCTTTTTGGACGCGGTATTCGTTTGAAAGGCTACGAAGGATGTTTGAAGCGTTCAAGAAAATTAGACGCAAGTGTAAAACCGCCTAAGCACATTGAACTGCTTGAAACACTTACCATATTTGGTGTTAAGGCGCAGTACATGGAAGAATTCAAGAGCTATCTGGAGCAAGAAGGAACGCCAACCAATGAAACCGTCCATAAATTGCGCTTGCCGGTAATTAGTCGTTTCAAAGAGATACAGGGAACGAAACTCTACGTAATTAAGGTTAAAGATGGAGCTGATTTCAAGCAGCAAGCTGGCAGATTGATTTTGGATAAGCCCGATCAGGGATTCCTAAGATATCTGCTCAAGAGCAAAACAGTCATTGATTGCCGCAGCAAAATTCAATCCATCGATTCCACCTTCAGCTTCAAAATTGAAGCCATGCCAGAAGAACACGTCCTCCCTACAAACATTTTGCCGATTTTGGATATGCAACGCATTTTTGAAGAATTGCAGCAATACAAGAGCGAAAAGCGATACTATAATATCAGCGTTGTGGCAGACAAATTGCTGGAAATACTTCGAACAGAAGGCTGGTATGTGTTATTGATTCCTAAGCATCATTTGGAAATCAATACGCTCGCAAAGCTGGAGGCGGCAACAGATTATGCAATCATGGCGCTGAAATCCTATATGGATAAGTTCTTCAAATATGAGAAGGAACGTTGGGAAGCATCGATGCTGGAATATGCGATTCTGGATGCTGACGACAGCAACTTTGTGGATGAATACACTATCACCTACGCGCAGCAGCATCCGTTGGATACCACCGGCGATGAATTGGAAAGCTACATATCGGAGATATCTACAATCCTTCAGACAAACAATGGATTAGATGTCTACAAGAAAGATTCCTTCCATGGCAGAATGGTGATGTTCGATTTTAGATCGCATCTTTACGCACCACTGATTTGCTTAGAAAAGAGCAATCTAGAAATTCAAGTGTCTCCTGTTGCACTTAACACCGATGAAATGGTGTTTGTGGATTACTTGAAAGAATACGTGGAAAGCCACAGCAGCGAGCTGGAAGGAAAATCGTTGTACTTGCTCCGCAATAAGAGCAAAGTTGGTATGGGATTCTTTGTAGTAGGTAATTTCTATCCCGACTATATTCTGTGGATTGACACTGATGACAAGCAATACATTTCCTTTATAGACCCGAAGGGATTGATGCATATTCGTCCCGATGATCCTAAGGTAGAATTTTATAAAACCATCAAGGATTTGGAGAAAAGACTTGCTCCCACAGCTGACGGTAAAACTGTCATCCTAAATTCATTCATCATGTCCGGAACCAAATCCTCAGATTTGAGAATGTGGTGGAGTACACCACAGGTAGATGCAGATCGCGCATATCGTGAAGCACACAATGTTTATACTTTGGATAACAGCGAATGTGTTGAGCTGATGATCAATAAAATCCTACAGCAATAACAAAGCCGGCAGATGGATTACTCCACCTGCCGGCTTTGTTATATCATTTTGTTGGCGATACAGTTTTTTCGGACGAAGACGAATTGTACAGTAAAATCTATAGAAATACAGTTGGTAGTTGTGGTATAAATATTCTGGTAACAATTCCTGTTACCGCTATTCTTCAGATTATTTGCTCTACAAGCGCTTATGTTATCGCGCGAAATAACGGACGATTTTATAAGTTGATTGATTCTTTGCTTGTCGCATCCATTTTAATTCCATTTCAGTATGAAAATTTTGAACTATCGTGCCAAATATGTCTTTATCCTTTAAAAGTCTGTGTTTCACACAGAACTTGGATGGTAAATTGGTAAGGCTGATGTGAGCATTGACAAAGATAGTTCCAGCCGCTGCGCTTATTTGCTTCAATAGGTCTGAGAGACTTTTCCTACTATTTCATAATTTTGTACGGACTAGTATTCCCTGAAAGCGGCTTTCACCATAGCAAAGTAATGTTCATCTGGAATATATTCGGGAACACTATTTCCCGTTCCTAGGGCATAGCCTCCGTGTTTCATCCCTTCAGCGATAAGGGACTCAGCCCTGGCCGTTATCTCTTCAGGAGTTTTGGTGACCATAAAATTCATATCTATACCGCCTAAAACGGCAATCTGACCTTGTAAAGCTTGGTAGGCCTGTTCCACTGGGGTGATATTATCCTCATAAGAATGACGAGCGTCATATTTCATGTCGTTGATGATATCATCGATGATTGCATCGTAATTGCCGCAGGAGTGAAGGATAACTGGTTTGCCTGCCTTATGGCACAAATCTGTTATCGCCTTATGCCAAGGGAATACGAAACGCCGCATATCAGCGGGGGAGAGCATAGTCTGCTTGTTAAAACCCCAGTCGTCGTTAGAGATTACAGCGCCTACGAAATCATTATGTATGGCCATATCGTAATACTTAAGCAAAGTCGTTCCAACCTTTTCAAACAAATCGTAGACCAGCTGTTCGTCATCGTAAATCATCATACAGAGATTTTCGTAGCCCATCAGGTCTACAGCGTTTTCCAGAACTCCTGAAGGACCATAAGGTATTATTTTCATACCATCTGGCAGATATTCCGGTATTTTCAGATATTCTTCTAGTGAATAATCTTCTGGATTTTTCCAGTGAAATTGGTCAAAGGCGGCCCTATCAGCAATAATCCCTTCATTGATAGAGATTGTTTTATCCTGGGCGTGATGAGGCGGCGCAAAGGAAAAATCAGTAGGGTGTACTGTGGCATAATCATAGCCTGCACTATTAAAGGCCTGTACAATGCGTTCGATATTACTCAAGCCTTCTGGTTTATCCACTAGTTTGTTATAGAGTCTGTCATTAAGAAAAAATTCAAAAAGGGTTGGACGTGATGGGATACCGCGATTTAATACCACCTCCATATTATTCCTAAAATCCGGTTTTCTATTTTCAGGTCTGAACATAGCTTGTGCTCTTCTCTCATACCGCTAATACAGTATGAAAAATCCTTTCCTTATTGTAATAGATTCTATTTTGCTTTACATTTTTATTATAATTGGCTAAAATATAAAATGTACTGCAATAGTTGCAATAAAATAATACGATCGTGCTGTTTTTTATAATAAGGATTATATTTTATGGAACATTTAATGTTTTATGAGCAGATTTCTCAGCTTGGCCAGGGACAGCCCGTTAAAATTTTTGATACGGTTATGGGCAGCGATTACGAATATTTTAGACTTCATTGGCACAAGGAGGTTGAACTGTTGAAGTTGTCCGGCGGCATAGGAAATTACGCTATCAATTCAGTGAGCTATCAGGTTGGTGATGGCGATATCGTTATTATTTCGCCGCAGATGCTGCACTATGGTAAGGTGGATCAACGATTTCCGCTCTCCTGTCGTGTAGTTCAATTCAGCCTGGATACGTTGAAAAATCCTATGATGCCAGAAATAACAAAAAAATTCATTCAGCCGTTTGAGAACGAGGAATTGATGTTCACCCCTATTATCAAAGCAGAAGATTATCCGGAGATATCAGCAGCTATCGATCGGCTTGCCGAGTGGAATCTTTATGACAGTGACGAAAACTCCTTTTTGATACAGAGCGAGCTTTGCAAAATATATGGAAATCTTATTAAAAATAAGCTTTACCAATCATTGGCTAGAGCAGGCTCAACGGATTCAAATAGCATCAAAGACATCATCAGCTATATCGGTGATCATCTGATCCAAAAAATAACTGTGGATGAACTTGCGGCTGTGGCAGGATACAGCCGTTACCATTTCTTAAGATATTTTAAAAAGCATACCGGAACTACCTGCGTTCATTATATTAATACGATGCGGCTTTCCCTGGCGGCTAATCTGCTGATCAATACCGGTTTGCCGGTAAGCATTATTGGAGAAAATGTAGGTATACCGAATACCTCCTACTTTATCAAAATTTTTACAGGTCACTATCACCTTACACCGCTTGATTTTAGGAAATATTACTCAGTCTAAATGATCATTATCATTCTATATTTTGATTTTTTTCGGATTATTACCGAATTGATGCCTGAACCAGAATGACAAGGTTTTAGCAGCGCAAAAAGAAAACCTATCAAAAATGGAAAAAAGTGAAAGCAAAAATATTCTCTAAGAGTGTAAAACTGGTTTATTACCTTTCGTCACGTTTATTAAGAACGGGATCCGGATTCATTTACATCGTGACAGAGAATCACAATGCGCCTCTTTTTTGTTTGTTTGAAAAGTTTTTACTGGATAAGCAGATTATTTAGTTCTTTCCTCATTCTGGAATACCGCGGGATGCTGCCATGGAATCATTTTTTCTCATCTAAAAAGAAGAGCTGTATCGTAACAGATACATAATGTTTGCAGAATAGGAGGATCAATTGATGATTATTTATTTTTCAGGAACAGGAAATAGCGAATATACAGCCAAAAGAATCGGGAAAGAAACAGGCGATGAAACGATAAACCTTTTTGAAAAAATCAGAAATCATGATTTTTCAGAAATATCTTCGGAAAATCCTTGGGTAGTGGTGACTCCCACCTATGCATGGAGAATCCCTCGCATTGTACAGAAATGGTTGGAGCAGACGCCTCTTAACGGAAATAAGAATATTTATTTTGTAATGACCTGCGGCGAAAATATCGGAAATGCAGGGAAATATCTGGAAAAGCTTTGCCTCAAAAAGAAAATGAATTATTCTGGGTGTATGGAAATCGTGATGCCGGAAAATTATATTGCGCTGTTCTCCACGCCAAATGAAGAAACAGCCTTACAGATCATTGATCAGGCAGAAAGCGTAATTGATCAGGCTGCGATTTGTATTAAGCAAGGAGAAGTGTTTCCTCAAGCAGATATTTCTTTCGGAGATAAAATAATTAGTGGTATAGTGAATGAATTTTTCTATCCGACGATGGTTCACGCAAAGAAATTTTATACTACGGATGCCTGTATTTCCTGCGGCAAATGCGTCAGTGTTTGTCCTCTTAATAATGTGCATATTGAAAACGGAAAGCCTGCATGGGGAAATCATTGCACACACTGCATGGCGTGTATCTGCCGATGTCCAACAGAAGCGATTGAGTACGGAAAGCATAGCCAAGGGCTGCCCCGGTATATCTGTAAAAAAGACGTCTAATAAAAAAGGCTGTCCCGTATTAGGCAGCGTCCCATAAGGAAGTAAAAAGAAATTTGGCAGGAACCGGCGTGTTAAGTCACGCCGGTTCCGATTCGTTTAGGGACTCCCTTCCAATCTTCAAGGGGATACGGATTTGTCCCACATAGGTGAAATACAGGTCGATTCGCACCTGCTTTCTTCCATTCTCCTTTACCGGACTGTGTACCACAATCTTTCTCACAAGCCCATTGAGAATGGCAGCGTCAAGTTCCGGAATATCCAGATACTTGTCCACCAGTTTCAGAAACTCGTTCACATCGGAAACCTGCCCGGCCTGTGCTTCAATTTCTCGTTTCAGTACAGAGGCAAGCTGTTCAAGCTCTGCCTGCTCCTTCTCATATTGGCGGGATAATTTTAAGTACCGGCTGTCGGATAGCTTGCCCAGCACATTGTCCTCATAGATGTGCTGGATAATCCGGTCCAAATCCTCCATCCGCTTTTTTGCTCCAGAGAGGGCTTTCTGCTTTTCCGCCAGTTCCGCCTTGCGGCTTTCCTCATCCTGCGCCAGCATTTCCAGCTTGAAATCCTTCCGGAACATACGGACGTAACTCAATGTCCGCTGGATGGTCTCCAGCACAATCCGGTAAAGTACTTGTTCCCGGATATAGTGGATTTTACAGGAGCCGGTGTTGCTCTTGTAGTTGGAGCAAACGAAATGATTCTGGCTGTCGTCCTTGTAGGTGCTGCAGGTGCAGAAATACAGCTTGGCTCCGCAGTCGGCACAGTAGAGAAGGCCGGAGAACATGCTGGTCCTTCCTGTTTTTGTCGGCCTGCGTTTATTCTTCCGCAGTTCCTGTACCCGTTCCCACTGGACTTTCTCAATGATGGCAGGCTGAGTGTCCTCAAAGACTTTCTGGTTCTCAACCGGGTTTTCCATCCGCTTTTTGAATTTCAGGGACTTGGTATAGGTCTTGAAGTTCACGGTACAGCCCGTATACTCCCGCCGCTCCAACATCCCGGCAACAGATTTGGCACACCACTGATAAAGATTCTCCGGCATAGCCCAGCCTTTCTGCCTTGCGTGATAGGCGGTAACGGTCGGTACCTTATCGGCTGTGAGGATTTTAGCAATCTGCATGGGGCCTTTCCCCGCAATGCAGAGGTTGAAGATACGCTGCACCACCTTTGCCGCTTCTTCGTCCACGATCCATTTCTTCTTGTCCCGCGGGTCTTTTATATACCCATAGGGCGGGTTGCTGGCGATATGCTCCCCGGCTTCGCCTCGCATCTTTACCACCGCCCGGATTTTCTTGCTGGTATCCTTGGCGTAGTAGTCGTTAAATACATTTTTGAACACTGCAAAATCGTTTTCCCCTTTGGCGCTGTCCACATCGTCGTTGATGGCGATAAAGCGGACGTCATAAGCGGGAAAGATGAAATCCTGAAGCCGCCCCATGTAGGAATACTCCCTGCCCAGCCGGGACAGGTCTTTGACAATCACAGCGGATACGCTGTAATCCTCCACATATCGCATCATCTCCTGAAATCCCGGCCTCTGAAAGCTGGTCCCTGAGAATCCATCGTCTACAAAGAACCGGGTATTCCGGAATCCATAGTCGGCGGCGTATTTGCTCAACAGGGTTTTCTGATTGGTAATGGAATTGCTTTCCCCGTCCAGGGCGTCGTCCTGGCTCAAGCGGCAGTATAATGCGGTAATTTTTTCTGGCTGCTGGTTCATTTGCTTCTCCTTTCTGTTCAGGCAGCCAAGTAAACGGTTGCCCTTATTATAACGCTCCGATTGGCTTTTTGCAGCTATCTTTCCGGTTCTTTCTCTTTCAAATCTTTTTCCATCAGCCGCTTCAGTTTTTTCACGATCCCTTCCGAGCCTTTTTCCGCAAAGTGGGGAATGACCGTGTAGACGGTATTCCCCTCAAAAAAGGGATAGCTGCTGCCGCCAAGGTCAAAATAAAACGCTCCGTCCCTGAAATGTTTTTCCATCCGTTCCCCCACGGCAGGGTCAAAGTCTTTCAGCATCTCATACAGCTTTTGTTCATCAATCATTGGCGTCCCTCCTTTTGTCAACAGGTAAATTCAATGTGATAATAGCTGGCCTGCCAAGACCCTGTTTCCGGCGGAAGATCAGACCGCAGGATTCCAGTTCGTGAAACGCCCGCGTTGCCACCTGCCTACTTCGGCGAAGTTTCGCTTTGGCATCCTCCACAGTAAAGTACAGGCGGATGGTCCCATCCGCTTCGATGTAGCCTTTCTTTCTGGAAATCCCCGCCCGGTCCAGAAGCAGGGCGTACAGCACCTTGGCGTCATTGGATAAATCCAGAGAGATAAGGAACCGTGGAAAAATGATGTAAGACGAAATTTCCGTATCTGTTTTGTATGGAATCATAAATCCTCCTTCCTATCCATCCATCGCTGTGATAGATAGATTGATATTGACTATTTTGTATTTAACTCTTTTTTATTAACTACCGTCTAAATCCGGACTGTCTGAGAGGCGGGAGAGCCACGGACTGAAATATAGGATATGGGCGCTCCAGAGCGTCAGCTTTGCCACATTCTGAAAAACCAATCCTGGATATTCCCGTTGAGGCGGACAAAATATAGCGGGATCCTATATGTACTCAGCTTGCCGCCTGTCCGGGGAAATCCCGTTTAGGTCAAAGGCCTGTGCGGACAATTAAAAGCTCGTTCTGGGCGGGCATAAGGGATTTATCCCTCTATCCCGTTGACCGGCGCTTGCAAAACCCGCAGAATCAAGGCCTTTTCGCCTCTAATTGTCCGCAGGCAGCCCGCCTTTTCCGGTCGCTGGCTGTTTTCTGCCTGCGGTGAATGACAACGGCACAGGACTTACAGTATTTCGCCCGGTTGGAACCGGGAAGGAATGGCTGGCCGCAGACAGCACACCGTTTCTGCTCTTTTCGATAAAGCAAAGCAGCCGCCAGAGGTTCATCCAAAGGCAGGACAGCGACGCGAAACCACCTGCACAGCAGGGAGTAGGAAATGCTCTGCACACAGACGCATTCTTCTCCATCGTCAAGAGCGAGGCAGTTCCCATTCTCATAGTTGCAGCACTGATGGACCAGCTTTCTTGCCCTGCGGTACTGGGAATAGGTCATGATGGGGATTTTCTCTTTGATTTCCAGCACCTCCTTTCAGACTGTAAAAAACTCTCCCTATCTATCCGTACATTTTGAAAGCAAAATGACACCCCCTTTTGAAAATAAATTTGAAATGACTCAGAATACCTTTCATATATCCGTACATTTTTCGGGGGATTGTTGCACTGGTAAACACAAAAATATCACTCTAATATTCATTTCATTTTTGAGGTTTTTTTCGGGGTTCTCATTGGAAAATTCAAAAAAATATCCTTCTATTAGCCGTGACATTTTGAAGGGTGTTTTTGTAGGCGTTTCCACAAAAAAATACCATCATGGCTTATGAAAGCCATGATGGTATTCCTCAGATTTCAAATTTATAGCCGATGCGGCAGATAATAAAACTGGAAGAAATAAAGACTTTACGCCAGCTTCCAATTCTGGCTCTCCGTCTGTAGCTTCACCATTCGGGCATATAAGCCGTTTTGCTTCAACAATGTTTTCGGTACGCCTTCTTCTGCCACGCTTCCTTCGGAGAGCACCACGATTTTGTCTGCTCCGGCTACGGTGCGCATCCGGTGGGCGATCACCAGTACCGTCTTATCCGCAATCAGACGGGAGAGGGCCGTTTGAATCAAGGTTTCATTCTCCACATCGAGGGAAGCGGTTGCCTCGTCCAAAAGGATAATCGGGGCGTTTTTCAAGAAAGCCCGGGCGATGGAAATCCGCTGCCGTTCCCCACCGGAAAGCTCGCAGCCGTTTTCCCCGATGTTAGTATGCCAGCCCTCCGGCAGCTTTTCAGCAAATTCATCCACATTGGCAAGTTTTGCAGCGGCCAAAACCTGTTCGTCGGTTGCGTCCTTATTCCCAATCCGTATATTCTCCAAGATTGTATTATCAAACAGGGTAACATCCTGAAACACAATGGAGAACAGGGAAAGCAACGCCTCCGGGTCAATCTTGGAAATGTCCATGCCTCCCACGGTGATTTTCCCCCGGCTCACGTCCCAAAACCTTGCTGCCAGACGGGAAACTGTCGTTTTGCCGCCGCCGGAAGGTCCCACCAATGCCGTGACTTCGCCCTGCTTTGCGGTAAAGGAAACATCCTTCAATACGGTTTCTCCCGTGTTGTAAGCAAAGCCTACATGGTCGAAGGTAATATCATATCCCTTGTTGTTGAGCGTGCTTTCTCCCTGCTGAATCGGATGGTCGAGGATTTCATTCATACGGGCGATATTGGTGCGCGTGCTGATAACCGCCGCCAGATTTTGCAGCGCCCCTTGCAGCGGGTCGTAAAGCCTTGATACGACAAGCAGGAACATGAAGAAGGTCAGCACATCAAGGCTACCGCCTATCAGCAGGATAGAGCCTGCCAATGCAACCGTGGCAATTCCCAGCTTTAATATGAGTGACGCGGACACCACAAAGGCCGCCAGCCCAAATTCATTGAGAATGGAGCGGTGTTCCACGGCGCGGATTTTCTTTTCCAAGCCTTTCAGGTATTCTGCTTCGGCGTTGTTAGCCTTCAAGTCGCGCACCGTCTCAATGCACTCCTGAATCCCGTCCGCGCAGGCCATCTTTACATCCATCGCTTTCTGATTGAGCCGTTCCTGCACCTTTGCGGAGAACCCTACGATGGCAAAGGCCACCGGCAGAACCCAAAGCGCCGCCAGCGCCATGCGCCAGTCGAATACAAAAAGGCTAATTGAAATTAAGACAGTGGAGATGATGGAGCCTGCCAGTTCGGGAATGAAGTGAGAAAAACTCTGCTCCAAAAAGGTGCAGTCGGCCATGATGGTGCTTGTGAGATCCGCCAAATCCTTTTTTCCAAAGAAGGACAGTGGAATCTTCCGTAGCCGTTCGGCCAGCGTAATCCGCCGCACACCGCTTTCCGTATAGGTGGTAAAGTAGGTGGCGTTGTACTGAAAGTAAGTGGTAATCAGTATCAGGCCGATACACACCACGCAGCCGATGATATAAAAGATAATTTTTTCACCGGGTACGCCGCCATTCATCAGATCGGCCACTAAAAAATATAAAAGCCCAACGGGAAACATAAAGGAAAGATTCTGGAGGACGCAGGCAAGGCAGCCTTTTACCAGATCCTTCGCCCCCTGCTCGGAAAGGGCATATTTCTTTTGAAGTTTTTTAATCACTTTATTGTACCTCCTTTGCAACCTTCCATTGAACAGAAGTTTGATAGTCCCGCCACATGCGGCTGAATACGCCGCCTTTTTCCAACAGCTCACAGCTTTTGCCGCTTTCTGTGATCTGTCCATCCTCAATGACATAGATTTGGTCTACGCCAGCCACGGTGGAGAGCCGGTGGGCGATCATAATCACCGTTTTCCCCTGTGACAGCTTGGAGAAAGCGGCCTGTACGCGGGATTCATTGTCCGGGTCGGCAAAGGCGGTGGCCTCGTCTAAGATTACGATAGGCGCATTTTTCAGCATCACGCGGGCGATGGCAATCCGCTGCTGTTCGCCGCCGGAAAGGTACACACCTTTTGTCCCTATCACGGTGTCCGCGCCCCTCGGCAGCTTTTCCAGAATATCGTCGCACTGTGCGTTATGGAGCGCGGCCATAATTTCTTCGCGGGTTGCGTTAGGCTTTCCCATGCGCACATTTTCCAAAATCGAGGCTTTGATTAGGCGGCTGTTCTGGAATACAAAAGAAACGGTATTCATCAGTTCTTCTTTCGGAATGTCTTTCACATCCACGCCGCCAATCTTCACCTGCCCGTCCTGCGGGTCAAAGAACCGGCAGATCAGATTGGCAAGCGTGGTCTTGCCACCGCCGGAAGGTCCCACAAAGGCCACCGTCTGCCCTGCGGGAATGGAAAGGGAAATATCCTTGATGACCTCGTTTTTCCCATCATAACTGAAATGGACATGGTTAAGCTGTACCGAAGCGTCATTTGGGTGTTCCGGCTGTGCTGCTTCTGCAAGAGGGTTCAAATTCAATACACTGTCGATTCTATGCAAAGCGTCGTCCACAATCATGGCATTTTCGCTCTGGAACATGATTCGGGTAAGGGTGACGGAGATGATGGGCGTGATGATGATGTAGAACATCAAATCCAGCAGGAAATCCTTCGTAACGCCGCCCCCTGTAAAAATCAGCGCACCGGCAATCAGCGCAGCAAACACTCCGTTGATCGCCGCAGTGTAGAACATCATGGGTGCTCGGAGCTGCTTGGTATAGGCAATCACCCACACCTTATACCTATCAATGGAATCCTTGAATTTTTTGAAGGAGAATATGGTCTGCCCGAAGGTTTTCACAACGGGAATCCCCCGTACATACTCCACCGCTTCATTGGACATATCATCGAGAGCGTTTTGGTATTCTTTCATTTTTTCCTGCATTTTCTTCCCGGTCATCGTCATCATAATCAGAAAGCCCAACAAAACCGGCACAAGGCTCAAAAGCCCCAGCCGCCAGTCGAACACCAGCAGCAGAACCAAAAGGCCGCATGGTGTCGCAATGGCATTGGCACGGTCGGGAAGCTGATGCGCCAGATAGGTTTCGGTGGCGGCGCTGGATTCATTGACGATTTTGCGCAGCCTGCCGCTGCCGAATTGTTCTGCAAACCCCAGCGGTAGCTTTACAATATGCTCCATCGTTTGCAGGCGCAGGTTGGTGGCAATGCGAAACGCCCCTTTGTGGGAACACATAAGAGCGCCTATGTAGACCAGCACCGCAATCACTGCGAACAGCACCGCCATCCAGCCGTTATGGGTCAGGTTTTGCGCATGGCTGAAATCCGGCGCAACCTCCAGCACTTCCTGTATAACCTTCCAAATGTAGTAGAAAGGCACTAACGCGATAAGGGCGCTGATGGCCGAAAGCACCCATGAAGCATAGAGCAGGTATTTGTGGCCGCCTGCAACTGCAAGCAGCCGTGACAGATTGGATTGTTTTTTCAAAGAAGATTCCTCCTTTTCGTTTATTTATGATAAAGAGAACACAAGCGCATTCTTCTTATATCCTCATAAGTTAGTTATTGCTAACCTCCGGGCAAAAATTACAGGGCGTTACTGCCCCATAATTTTCATCCATCCGGCTGTATAGAAGGCCCGCATTTCCTTCACATAGTTTTCTGCGTTTTGAAGCGGCATTTCGTGAATCACCAGTTCAAAGAAAGTATGAAACATGCCGGTAATCAGAATATGCTCCAGCGCAGGGTCAATCTGCGGGGAAGGCCGTCCAAGCTCCTGCAAGACCTCCTGATAGGCATGGGTCGCTGCCACTTCAATCTCTACCATTTCATCGATGAAACCGGAAAACTTTGTCCCCTCCGAACAGCAGAGAATCAGCTTACATTCCTCCAGATGTTCATAGGCGTAGTGGAGCATATCAAACATGCAAGCGCCGGAAATATCTCCCATAACCTCCGGCTGCTGCTCGTGGGGTAGATCGGCAAATTCCGTCTGTGCTTTTTGAAAGCAGTTCAGCAGATACGCATAATGTTCGCCCACCAAAGCCTCGAACAGTTCTTCTTTACTTTTGTAATAGCCATAAAAGGCTCCCGTCGTCATGCCGACAGATTTAACGATATTCCGCAGGGAAGCGTCTTTGTAGCCTTTTTCTAAAAACTCTGTTTTTGCTGCTTGATGGATGCGTTTTAAGGTTGTCAGATTTCCGTCTATTTCCCTCGCCTCCTTATAACACTGTTATATATCACTGTTATATTTTATACCGAGAGGCGGGTTCTGTCAAGAGGGAAATTACCCATAGAGGCATTTCAGACATTGGAGATAGGACAAGGTGAGAGAGCATACAACGCTGTCCCACCTTGTCCTTGTTATTGTTCTTCAAATTTATACCCGATACCGTAGACGCTTTTCACATAGTCCGGGAGATCAGGAGCAATCTTTAACTTCTTCCGCAAGTTGCTTACATGGTTATTGACTGCCTTGCGGGAGTAGTAGGTATAGTCCTCATTCCATACCAAATCCATAAGCATCTCATAGGTGAATACCCGTTTGGGATTTAGGATAAGCAGGGAGAAGATTTCAAATTCTTTGACGGTTAGCTCGATTATCTGCTCACGAACCGTAATAAGTCTTTGCTCTAAGCAGAAGTATAAATCATCTTTGCGGATTTCCGTCAAAGGGTGCTTGGCCTGCTGTGGAATGGTATATTTGCCTCGAAAGATGGCCTGATATGGTAAAGAAATCGGATCGGTATAGTTTGTCTCACCCTCGAAAACAAACTGCGCAAGTTCCCTCCGTTGCTCTACGGATAGCAGAGCAAACAGTTTTTCTCCGATCTGTCTGCCGGTTTCAGCTAAATCAAGTACGGCTAATTTCCCATATCACCACCACCTAACCATCATCAAATGCTTTCTTTAACTTTTGAAAAGACTCCGCACTAACTGCATGTTCAATACTGCAAGCGTCTTGTTCTGCTATTATGGGGTCTACACCTGCCGCTATGAGCCGTTCTGTAAAAAAACGATGCTTTTCGTAAATCTGCTCGGCAAACTGCAATCCTGTTTCTGTCAGGGAGAGTGTGCCGTTGGCATTTTTAACAAGATGACCGGATTTAGAAAGCTCCTTGACTGCCCGGCTTACGGAAGGCTTTTTTACCCCTAACTGCTCTGCAACATCCACGCAGCGGACATAACCATTTTGTTTCTGGAGCATAAATACAGCTTCTAAATAATCCTCCATCGCTGATGTCAAAGCCATTGGCATACCTCCTTTTCCTACACTTACCGCAGCACATTGCGATGGTAACGCACTTTTCCCTGCTCGAGGTATAGAACGCAGTCAGCGGCTTCGGCAATTAAATCCATGTCATGTGTAATCAGAAGAAGGCATTTGCCCTCCTTTGCAAGCTGTTTGAAAAGCTGCACGGTCAGCCGCATATTGTAGCCATCCAATCCGCTTGTAGGTTCGTCAAATACAAGAAGGCTTCTGCTGCTGGCTGCCGCAATCGCCAAAAGCAGCCGCTGCTTTTGACCGCCGGAGAGCGAGGCTGGGTGCCGGTTTTGAAAAGCGTCCAGCCCCATTTCCTTTAATTTCGCCAAAGCGGTCTCTTTTCGAGCAGGCGTTTCTTTTTTTCCAATCCAAAATTCATCTAAAACCGTCGGGGCATAAAGCTGGTAATCGGAATCCTGCTGCACAAAAAAAGAATGGTTTGTACGCTTCTTACGTTTCAGATATTCCCCGTCAATCTGCACCGTTCCCATCGCCCGGTACAATCCGGTGATTGTCCGGCACAGGGTAGACTTTCCAGCGCCGTTCGGTCCCGCAATAGCGAGGATTTTTCCGCTTCTCGCTGAAAAAGAAACTTCTTCTAAAATCTGCCGTCCGTCCAGCATACAGGAGATTTCAGAAACCTGCAAGGTATCCTCCGGTTTTGATTGAAAAGCGCCGCCCACCTGAAAAGCCGGTGCCTCAAAGGGACGCAGCCCCATGCCTGCAAGCTGCTCTCTTTTCAACCGCAACGCTTCATTATGATCGTAAATAGCAGAAATTGCACCATTTTCCATAAAAACAAGCCGGTCAAAGGAATCCCGTACATAGTGAAAACGGTGTTCTGAAAGGATAATGGTATGCCCGGCTGCTTTCAGCCGGTAGAGCAATGTGCCCAACCGCACCATAGCATCGCTGTCCAGATTTGCGGAAGGCTCGTCCATCACGATCACTTTGGGTTCCATAGCACAGATGGACGCAATCGCAATAAGCTGCTTTTCTCCGCTGGACAGCGGGAATATTCTCCGGTCGAGCAGCCGGTCAATGTTCATCTGTGCGCATACTGCCTTTACCCGTTCCTGCATAACAGCGCGCTCCAATGGAATATTCTCCATGCCCAGCGCAATTTCGTCGGTCGTATTAGTGGTAAAAAACTGGCTGCGTGGGTCTTGGAATACGCTGCCAACCATTGTGCCTAACTGATGGATGGGCATTTTCAGTGCGTCCTGCCCATCAAGGGAATAGCTGCCTGTAAGGTTTCCCGGATAAAATTGCGGACAAAGCCCGTTGAGAACCCTCGTCAAAGTTGTTTTGCCACAGCCGCTTTTACCCGCCAGAATAATCAGTTCGCCTTTCTTAACCGTCAAATCAATGCGGCGCAGCCCACTGTTCTCACAGTTGTTCGCATAGGAGAAGGAGACATTCTTTAATTCGATCACAAAACCCCTCCTTTCTCCAGCACAAAAACCGCACCGGCAATCACCGCCATAAATACACAAAGAGCGCCGTCCTTCCAGCTAAAATGGATGGGGCGGTAGCTGATAGTTTCACCGGAAAAACGCACGCCGCGCACTGTCATAGACGCGGATAGTTCTTCTGCCACCTTTGTCGTTCTTAAAATCAGTGGGATTAAAATATATTCCACTGTAGAAGGAAGATGGGTAAGCGTGTGAACCACGCCTACCCCAATTCCCCGAAACCGCTGGGAAGAACGGATGGCCCGGTATTCCCCGGAGATCGTTGGGAAAAATCGTAAAACTACCGCAACCGCTATCCCGACAGCCTTTGGGAAACGCATGGCCTGCAAAGCCGCCATCAGAGAGCCGGTAGCTTCTCCGGCAAGGGCGGTGGCAAAGGACAAGGGAATCAATATTTTCCTCCCGACAATTCCAATACTGGACAGCATGGAACTCACTGAAAAGGCCACATTGCTGTCCAGCAGCCTCACACCTGCCCAGCCTATCCCATAAAAAACGAGGTAATACAACGCATAGGGCAAGATTTTATTCGCCTTTCCTGTCAGCAAATGGATCAGCAGGCACCCCAGGAACAGGCATAATCCTCCGATTTCAGAGTGAACCAGCAGGATCGAGGCAATCCCCAGCAGGCAGAGCAGCAACCATGTGCGTGGGTCTGGCCGGAAATAGCTCTGCTTTCGTTTTTCCATTACACAACTCCGGCAGGCTTAAAATGTTTGCCCAGCATTTTCATGCCCAGCGCATATCCGGCAATGGACAAAGCTGCGGCTGCGACCAAAGCGATTGCAATGTTCTGTGGGGCCAGCCAGAATCCTTCTAAAGATGCGATAGCCGCGTCCGCACTGGCAGCATCCATGCCCATAGCCACATAGCTTTGTACCAAACTATCGCGGAACAGCAGCATGGTCAGCGTGCTGCCCATTGAGTTGAGCATCCATGTAAGCGCATGAGGGATGGCAGGCCGGATTTTGCTTCTGTACCCGCCGCCCAGCATAATGAGTTCGTTTACAACCGCCAGAATTGCGAAAAACGCAAATACATAGACGCTGCCCGTAAACAGGAAGTACAGACCATAAATCATTGGGATGATAAACTGCGTGCCGATTTTCGGGCACTTCTTTATAAGTAGGACGTAGATAATACCGTTAATCAACCCCGCAAGGCCGGGAACCAGAAAATATACCAGTTGCAAATTAGCGGCAAATGGCATGGCAACGACGATGGCGATGGCTGTTTCCACGCAGGCCAGCAGTAGGACAATGACAAATTCTTTCAGACCTAATACCTTTTCTTTCATTTGAAAACCTCCTAAGATTGTTTGAATGTATAATCTCCAGCTTGGCTTTGCAGCCCCCACAGCCGGGCATATAATCCTTTTTGCCCTGCAAGCTGGTTATGGGTTCCTTTCTCTATGATTTTCCCATCCTGCAATACGAGGATTTGATCGGCGCTGCGTACTGTTTTTAATCGGTGCGCAATCATAATGACTGTGCGTTCTTTGGAAATCTCGTCCAGCGCTTTCTGCACCATTGCCTCATTATCCGCATCCAAAGATGCGGTTGGTTCGTCCAGCAGAAGAATCGGTACATCTTTTAAGAATGCTCTGGCAAGGGAAATCCTCTGGCGCTCACCACCGGAAAGCGTTGCGCCTCCTTCGCCAATAACCGTATCATATCCTTCCGGCAGGGCAGAGATAAAATCATGGCAGCGGGCTTGCTTACACGCCTTTATCATCTGTTCTTCCGTAATGCTCTCATTGCCAAAACAAAGATTATCCCGAATGGTTCCACGGAATAAATAGGCGTTCTGCATGACCATAGAAATGTTGGAAAGCAGACTGTCCGTTTGAGCTTCACGAATGTCTTTGCCATTCATCCAAATATGCCCGCTCTGATAATCCCAAAACCGCGCCATCAGGCGAAGCAGGGTGGATTTTCCGCTTCCTGATGGCCCTACCAATGCAGTCAGCAAACCGGAAGGCGTATCAAAGGAAACTCCCTGAATAATCTCCTGTCCTTTCGTGTAGTGGAAAGAAACATCTTCAAAAGAGTAGGCACTGCCAGCCTCCATCTGTTCTTTGCCGGGCGGCTCGTCTGTTGTCATCACCTTGTCTAACCGCTCGCCGGAAGGAAGCATCCCGCGCAGCGCGGATATGCTGGTGACAATCATCAACTCCGCTTCTACCAGTTTAGTCGCTAAAACGAGAAAGCCTGCAAAATCCAAAACAGACAGTGTGCCGCCGATCAGCAGATAAAGCCCAACCGCAGCCGTAATGGGAACAATGAACTTTACCAAAGAAGAACACAAGGTGGACAAACTGCCTGCAACTGCTTCTTCTTTCAGCGATTCATCCCGCAATTTCCGCATGGCCGTTTCCAAAGCATGAAATCCGTCTCCTGTACGATGATATGCCTTCAGGTCTTTCATACCATGAAGATATTCATTGATTTGCGTAGCCGCATGGGTTTTTGCAGCCATGACCTGCCTGCTGTGTTTTTCTTTGATTCGGGCAATCCCGAACATAATTGCCGCGCAGATTGGCAACATTCCAAACATGGCAATCCCCATACGCCAGTCGTAAATGCCTATCCATACAATGGAAATCACCAAAAGTGCTCCCACACCAATGGGATAGGGCAGCCAGTAGCAGAGTGTGTATTCCACGTTTGAAAAGTCATTGGCAAAGGAACTGATCAATTCTCCCGACTCTTTGGACGAAAAGAATCCCAGCGGCTGACGGCGCAGCTTTTGGATATATGCCATCCGTTTTTTCGCCGTATCACTGTAGGCGCGCCCGTAAGTGAAATAATAGGTTATCATCTCTATTCCATATTGAAGCAGGATATATCCCAAACCTGTGGCGGCAAGCGTGATAAGAAGCTGCAAATCCAATGTGTAAGGCGGCACAAAAGCCTGCCCCAGCGTATAGATTGCCATATACGCCAGAATTGCTGGAAGCATACTGAACGCCTGCGAAAGAAACAGCCATACGGTGGGCTGAATGATGTCCTTCGGCCTATGGAAGGTGAATTGCCGGATTATCTGAAACATGTGCTGTCCCTCCTTTCATTCGCCAGCTTTCGGTTTCGTTCTGAATGTCCCACAGATGGGCATACAGACCATGCTTTTGAAGCAAGTCTTTGTGCGTCCCGCTTTCTTTCAGCCGTCCGTTTTCCAAAACGAAAATCATATCTGCGTCCTGGATGGAGTAGAGGCGATGTGCGATCATCAGAACGGTTTTTCCTTTCAGTAATTCTGCCATACCTTCCCGCAGCGCCAGTTCGTTTTCCGCGTCCGCGAAAGCCATCGCTTCATCCAGCACAACAATCGGGGCATTTTTCAGAATCGCTCTTGCAATGGCAATGCGTTGCGCTTCTCCACCGGATAATTTGTGCCCGCCGTCACCTAATTTGGTGTGATAGCCTTCCGGTAATGCCTGAATAAAATCGTGGCAGCGTGCGGCCTTTGCAGCATACTCAACTGCTTCTTGAGTTACATTTTGGTGCATGGCGATATTGTCGTACACACTTTCAGCGAATATATAGGTATCTTGAAATACAAAGGCAACCGTATTCATAAGCGCCTTGGTGGAATAGTCACGTATATCCTTTCCTCCAATCGAGATACTTCCGCTTTCCACATCCCAAAATCTTGCCAGCAGTTGCCCAGCTGTGGATTTTCCACCGCCCGACGGTCCGACTAAAGCCGCGAAAGAACCAGCCGGAATGTGCATTGTGACATGCTCCAGCGCCATGCGCCGCAGAGGATCAGCCGCTTTTTGGTAGGAAAAACTCACATCCTGAAACGTAAGCTCCGCAGAAACCGGCGGGGTATCGCACGCGCCTTCCGTTATCGGTTCCATCTTCATAACGTCCTCAATCTGATCCATCCGTACAGCCAGATTCCGAAGGTCTGCGCCAAACTCCACCAATTCCATCAGTGGGCTGATGACTGCCGGTCCTACAATTAAAAACATCAACAATTCCATCATCAAGCCGTGATCGCCGGGATTCAGATACAGCAGGACACATCCTGTTGCTAAAATGAAAGCCAGCACAGAGAGCGTGATGGTTTTGTAGGCTCCGTAAATAGGCGTAACCCGTTTTAAGTAAGCCATCATGCTTTTCTGATTTTTCTCTATCAGATTGGTTAGCCGTAAAGCCGCAGCCTCCGGCTTTCCAAAGATTTTTTCTTCCTCCATCCCGGACACATACTCTGAAAATGCCGCGTCCAGTTCTGTGGAAGAACGGTTGAGATCCGTCCAAATTTTCTGCCCACGCTTCCCTCCAAAAGCCGAAAACTGAATGATAAACGCGAGCACCAATGCGGCAACAATCGTCAAAGCAAGCGGTACATTGATGGAAAACAGCAGCGCCGACAGCGAAACCAGCAAAAGACCGGCTCCTATGAGGTTCGATACATCGTGGGCGATAATATTTTCCATTTTCTCGATGTTATCATTCATGGTCTTTTGTACCGCACCGGATTGCCCTCCTGTGAAGAAGCCCAGATTCAGCCTGCCCATGTGATTCAGAATCCTCATGCGCAAACCGTAGAGCGCGTGAAAGGCACAGGAATGGCAAACAAAACTGCCGATAATTGAAAGCGCTATGCCAACGGCAATACTTGCCAGCGTAATTCCCGCCCACAGCCATGCAGCGGACACGTCTACAGCCGTATGATTCAAGGATGCTTCCAGAAAGATACGGACGATTTGGTAGATCGTATAGAATGGAACACCCGACAGCAATATGCTGACAGAGGAACAGGCTACGCCAATGATATATCGGGCAGAACTGCATCGCGCAGTTTGGAATACCCGCAGGACAGCGTTTTTCTTTGTCTCTTTCATAGTTCTCCTTTCTCTGCCTTTCAAATTCACTGTTCGGAAAGACAAGTGATTATCGTTGGTTAGCGCAAGCTAACCAACGGACATTATGCAACACTTCCTGCTTTCCGTCAAGCGGCCTTACAGTGCCTAAAACACAACACTATTATCCTATGCTGTTCGGAAACCCCTTGATTTTAAGCGGTTTTCTTGATATACTTTATCTCAATAGTTAGTTTTTGCTAACCAAAAATCGTGCCAAAACAGAAAAGGATGTGCCATTTCCGTATAGAGGTGATTACTATGATTACAATTCATAATATAGATGAAACATTGCTGTTTTATGGTTCTCTGGGAGCCGAACAAAAAGAAATTGGGAACTGCACTTTGTTTACTTTTTTCGATAAGACTTCCTATGTCCGGTTTTGGGGAGATTTGCATGGTTTTTGTGTGGCTTCTGTTGACGTTATATTTCCAAAGGATATAGTGTTCCGTTCACAAATCCAACAGAGATATATAGGAATCGGCTTTACGGAAGAAGGACAAATGATTAGTTATAACCGAAAATCCGAAATGAGGAAATCCCGCAACGGCATAGACTGTTACGTATTTAATTCTCCGGTTCCTCTTTTTATGAAAATATCCGGTGGGCAGCGGCTCCGGTTTCGGGGAATGTATTTTCAGGAATCTTTTTTTCGAGAAAATAACGTGTCTCTTTATGACAGCTTTTGGGAGGATGCTAAACAATCTCTAACCTGCAATGAGATTCATTCGCCGGAGTTGTTATCTGTCTATCGGCGTATTGAAAATTGCCCACTTGCAGGAGACGCATTTCAGCTTTGGATGCGTGGACAGGGATTGACTGCTGCGAGTTATCTGCTGGATTTGATGCAGCGATATACTTCGGCTTCGCCTGTTTACCTAAGTGAAGATGAAATTGCAGCCGTTTTACAGGCAAAACGATTGATTAAAGAAAACATCGGCAGTGTTCCCACAATTCTTGAACTTAGCAAAAGCGTTGCTCTTAACAAAAACAAGCTCCAAAAAGCATTTCAGCTTACAGAAGGCAAAAGCATTGGGGAATACATTCGGGCATTGCGGATGGAACTTGCTCTGGAACTTCTTGAAAAAAGCGATATGTCCACTGGCGACATCGCAAAAGCAGTTGGCTATCATGGAGTATCAAATTTCTACCATATCTTTCAGCAGAGATTTGGAGAAACGCCGCAAGCAGTCCGAGTATTGCTTCAAAACAATTAGAAATTCAGTTATATTCATAGGCTGTTTTCACAGATTGGCAAGCAATGCAAACATATACATGCTTTGCAATTTTGGCCGGATTGCCCCGGCCAAAATGCTTGTTGAGGGATAACCCCCAAGCCCCCAAGATCGTCCCCATTCGGTGACGGCTGCGCGTCCTGCGGACGCTGAAAAATTTTAAGAAGCAAAAGAAAACCTCTATGCAAATGGTTCGTCCATTCACATAGAGGTTTCTTATTTCTCGTTCACTTGGCATAGGTTAGTATTTTCGCAATACTTCTTTATGCTCCTCTGCCATTCGGACAGCCTTTTTTTCTCTGAAACAGAGCTTTACCATACAGCCGGTTTTTTCAGGATTGTTTCTGCCGCGATACATGCCAGACAATAACTACTTTCCCAGATGATGCGTATACGTTTGGCTGCTGCTCCTCAAACAGTTCCTGTATTTGTTTTCTTATACGGGAATCAACATAATAAAATTATTTCCAGTGTTTTAGCTGTGAAATATACAAATCAAATTGATCACGCCTTATGTCATCATCTAAATGATCGGGATTAGGCATATGTTTAACCAAATAGTCCAGCAGCGACTTTTTCGATCGATATACAAATTTACCATCAGCATAGCACCATTTGCAATAATCCGCATTATAGCTGCCGTCAGATTCTTGACTAATCAAATGATCTTCATTTAAAGGCATGCCACAGCATTGGCAGACAAGCTGCCGAGGAGAATCAAGAAGTGTGTTGATTGATATATCAAACTCCCGCGATATTATTTTTAACGTTTCTGTATTAGGCTGCGTCTCTCCCGTTTCCCAACGGCTCACTGCCTGTCTAGTAACCTGGAGGCGCTGCGCCATTTGCTCCTGTGTAAGATGATTTTGCTCACGTAAGCTCTTGAGAATATTTCGTGTCTCCATACACGTTCCCCCTTAAAAATGTTCTGTTTTTATTATAGCCTTATGCTGTGTTTTTAACAAGCAACTCGCTGTTGCTATTCCCGATAGAATTCTCAATACTATAAACAGCTGATATGACAGGCATAGCCGCACAAAGCGAAAATTTTAATAAAGCCAAGCTGTCAAAGCATTGGGGATAAAACAAGACCCGCTTTTCGAACAAATTTGTCAAAAAGCGGGTCTTATTCAGGGACAAAAAAGATGCTAACGGATTTTAGAGCTGAAGGCCTAAATCCTCGAAATAACAAAACATCCAAACAAATAAAATCGAATATTCCGAGACCTAAGCGGTTTCTGCCTGCTTTCAAATCGGACAATAAAGTTTGGGCTTCAAAACTTTTTTGTTTTCATCACTCTATTTTTAACTTCTTTGGTTGTTGTGTCCAGTTTGAAGGGGAAAGAAACAATGGCCGTACACCGTTTTAAATAAGGGCATATAACATATAACAAAATACATAGCGACGACTAAATCTCAGCAATTCAGCTCTCAATAGGTGTTCCGAAAAAAGAATAGGCTCCTCTGGTCAACTTTGATTGATACAGCGCTTTATCCGCTTTTTCAAACAACAAGTTAAAATCCTTTGCGTCTTGTGGGAAAATAGAGATACCAATGCTGTTTGTACAACAATAATTGCCTTCTTGGCACGCAACTAATTTCTGAAGTTTTTCTATAAGCCATTCGAGATCAGGAAAATTCTGGACGAAAAGAATAAACTCGTCTCCGCCAAACCTGCCGATAATATCAGTTTTTCTAAAAGATGTTTTTAAAGTGTCTGCCACCAGCCGAATAATTTGGTCGCCCACAGTATGACCGTATAAATCATTAAACATTTTAAAGTTATCAATATCTAGTAATATGAGCGCATGACTCCGATCCGCTTTTTGGAGCAATGCTTTCCGAATCAGATCTATGGAGTTGTTTTTATCATAAAGGCCTGTGAATCCGTCAAGTCTCACAGCTTGCTCCAGCTTATCTGCTTTGGTTTTTAAATCTGTAATATCAGTAATCACGCCGATCATCCTAACAGGCACATTGTTTTCAATAATAGGCGTCACATCCAGCTTACACCAAATAAAATCAGAGCCGCCGGCTCTCATGCGGGCTTCATAGGTAGTTGCTTTCCCGGCAAAAATAGACTGAAAGGCTTTGTCGATGACTGCAGCATCATCCGGGTGTGAAAAATATTCGGAAACAGCTTTTTCATACGCGGCGGGAGAAAGCTTGCTGTATGGCTGAACATCTTTTAGTATCTCTGCACCAGAAACACCGAATATATCTTCTGAATTTTCAAAAAAGGTATACAACTGATTGACGATATCAACCTCAAAAACACATATTTTTGCAGTCTTAAGCGCGATGCTCAGACGTGTTTTAAATTGTTTCGCTTCCAAAACATCTATAGTTTCTGTCTCTACCGTATCATTTAACATAGAATCCAATTCCTTCGGTCATTGTAGCTTTGACAAGCTTACATCAGTTTCTATACAAATACTCCTATTTAAAATGCGCCTGCAGGCGCAGAAGCCAAAGAGCTGTTTTGTTTCGGCAGACAAGCTGCCTCGCTCTAAGCTTCGTAGACCTCGGACAAATTAAAAAAAGGATAGTCTATAAAGGCTCTCCTTTTTCTAATGTTGACAGCAACATTCATATGGTCGGAGTGACGGGACTTGAACCCACGGCCTCTTGACCCCCAGTCAAGCGCGCTACCAACTGCGCCACACCCCGGTTATTTTTCTATTATATCGAAAAGTAACGCAATTGTCAAATTGAAATCTTCTCGTATAAAATTTCATGAATTTGTTCAGACTAAAAATATCAAGATAAGGAAAGGAATGGTAAGCCTATGGAATTAAAAGGCAGTAAAACAGAAGCAAATCTGATTTCGGCATTTGCAGGCGAATCACAGGCTCATACGAAATATCAGTATTATAGTGATCAGGCCAAAAAAGATGGCTTTCAACAGATCGGAGCATTGTTTAAAGAAACATCTGATAATGAGAAAGCCCATGCGAAAATTTGGTTTAAGCTGCTGCATGAGGGAATTCCCCAAACTGAAGAAAACTTAAAGGATGGGATTGCAGGGGAAAATTTTGAATGGACCCAGATGTATGCAGAGTATGCAAAAACTGCAAAAGAGGAGGGCTTTGACGATATTGCTTTTCTGTTTGAACAGGTTGGTAAAATCGAAAAGACCCATGAAGAACGGTATCAGCAGCTGTCCAATCATGTTCAGAATGACAAAGTATTCCGTAAGGATGGTAAAGCGGTTTGGCAGTGCCGGGTTTGCGGATTCCAATACGAGGGAGAAGAGGCACCGGAGATGTGTCCAGTTTGCAAGCATTTAAAGGCTTTTTTCCAAATCCTAGCTGAAAATTATTAATGGAGAACCGCCAGCCGTTTATTTGGCTGGCGGTTTGTCTTTCCAGTACCACCATTTTAATTTTTGAGGATCAGGATTTTCCGTGCTGGCATAATAAACGGCACATCGATAAACATAAAGCTGACAACGGTCGATCTGGACTCCCTGCTCAATGCAGTCGCGCTCATATAGTTCTTCGGGATTGGCTCCCTTTAAAGAGGCAATGGTGGGATAGCCAAGACGGATTAAATCCTTTTCTGTTTCTATTCCAACTCCCGGAATTTTTCGCAGCTCTGTTTTCATGCTAAAAGCCCTCCTGCTTTTGGAATTGATTGCGGTATTGATTGGGCGTTGCTCCAGACGTTTCCCGGAAAGCGCGGTAAAAAGTGCACTGGCTTTCAAAGCCGGATTCGTATGCTATTTCGGTTACGCTCAGATTGGAGGATTCTAACAGCCGTTTAGCATAATCAATCCGCAGGGAGTTTAGATATTGATTAAAATTACACCCGGTTTTTTCGCAAAAGCAGCGGGACAAATAATATTTGCTGAATCCGAGCGTTGAGGAAATTGACTGCAGGGTAAGAGGTTCGGTAAAATGACGGTTAATGTAATAGAGTGCGCGGTGAACCAAATCCGCATCGGTTTTTGAGCTGGAGGGGATTAGTTCTACTTGCTCCAAAACCCGTCCGACGAGAATAGCCAGATATCCCTTTAAAAGCTTTCGGGAAATCGGCTGCTGACGGTAACGGATAAGATAGGGAAGAAGATAAATAATATCCGGATGAATCTGGCTTTTCAGCAGGAATGGGTTGACGGCCTGATTTTTATTTAGGATTTGTGCATAGTCACCTACCAGCTCTGGCTCAAGAATTACCAGCAGCAGCTCGCTGGGCTGGCCGGATTCGTAGGAATGGATGCTGTTGGGAAAAATAATAGCGAGTTCACCTTGGGAAAGCGTTTTATTGTGCTCGTCCACCTTGAGAGAAACCGAACCTTCTGTAACATATACAAGCTCCAATTGCTTATGCAGATGGAGCATAAAAGTGAGATCCTTGGTCAGATAGCTGTCAAACGGTACTTCCCGGTTTTCATAATAAGTGATCATAGCAAGTCCCTTTTCCTACAGTTTTTTCACTCAATATTTTATCATAAGCCATTTTGGATTGCAATGGAAAAGCCTGCCCTTTTTCATGAAAAAGGGCAGGCCGGCGGTTTCTATTTCCGCTTGAGCTTATCTACAATCATGTGGGCGCATTTATTGACGTCCCCGCAGCCAAGCGTGATAATAATATCACCGGGCTGTGCGATCGAAACAACATAATCGGAAATTTCATCAAATTCCGGGAACCAGACACAGCCCGGGATTTTTTCGGCGAGGTCTCGGGCATAGATCCCGATGGTGTTTTTTTCCCTTGATCCCATAATCTCGCTTAGGATAGTCAGGTCGGCGATCTGCAACACCTCGGCGAAATCATCGAGCAGGCGGGCGGTACGGGAATAGGTGAACGGCTGGTGCACTGCAATAACCCGTTTGAAGTTCATCGATTTTGCGGCCTCCAGCGTCACTTTGATTTCCGCCGGATGATGTCCATAATCATCAACTACGGTAATCCCGTTTACCTGGCCCAGCACCTCAAACCGGCGGCAGGCGCCCTTGAAGTTTTTCATTCCCAGATTTAAGGATTCGGGCCTAATCCCGCTTTCGACTGCACAAGCGCAGGCGGCGACTGCATTGAGAACGTTATGCTTACCAGGGACAAATACGTCGATCTCTGTCAGCTTTTCTCCCCGATGCATGAGATCAAAACAGGTGTGAACCCCGTCAAGCGTTTTGATCTGTTCCGGATAGTAGTCGTTATCGGACGAAAAGCCAAAGGTGCTGACCGGCTTTGACAGCATTCTGACGGCGCGGCAGGTATTCGGGTCGTCACCGTTTGCTACCACAAATTTTTTGGCATTAGAAGCGAACCTGCGGAACGAGGCAATCAGATTTTCTAAGGTTTTGAAATACTCCATATGGTCTTCGTCGATATTGAGAATCAGGGAGATGTCCGGCTGCAATTTCAGGAAATGATCCATAAATTCACAGGCTTCACAGACCATATTCCCGCTTTCGCCGATCCGCCCGCTTCCTTGGATAGAGGGAAGCTTTCCGCCGATTACCACCGTCGGATCAGAGCCGGCATCCATGAAAATTTGGGTGAGCATACTAGAAGTAGTAGTTTTGCCATGCGTCCCGCTTACGCAGACGGCATTGTCAAAGTGCCCGGTCAGAATTCCCAAAAGATCGCTGCGTTCCAAAACTGGAACACCGCTTTCCTTCGCTGCAATCAATTCCTCATTATCCGCCATGATCGCCGCAGTATGTACGATCAGGTCGGCACCATTAATATTTTCAGCCCGTTGTCCAACTATGACGGGAATTCCCATCTCCTTGACCCGCTCGAGCGTATCAGTCGGATTGTTGTCTGAACCGGTTAGATAATAACCCTGCGCATGGAGAATCTGCGCCAGGGGATACATCCCGGAACCGCCTATCCCTATAAAATGGATATGCTTTTTATCTTTTAAAACACTGTCATTTAAGTTCACAAAGACCAAACCTTTCTCATCCCAATGTAGACCTTATTAATATTATAGCACAAAAGTTTCTGTTTTAACAACTTTCTATATCTTAATACAAAAATTCATATAATTAAGCAAAAAAGATCGAAAACTGTAAAAACTTTTGAAATGTTCAAAAAAAGTAAACATTTCTACCGTAATCTTTTAAAGTTTATCGTTTATGATAATGGTACAAACTAAAAGCCAATGAACCAAACCGAGGGAGATGACGCAAAATGAATATTACAGATATCCGAATCAGAAAACTATTAAACGACGGCAGATTAAGAGCGGTTGTATCCATCACGGTAGATGATATGCTGGCAATCCATGATATCAAAGTAATTGAAGGCCCAACCAGGCTTTTTGTTGCAATGCCGAGCCGCAGAGAAGAAAATGGAACCTTCCGGGATGTAGTCCATCCAATTTCAGCCCAGGCGCGGGAATATATTGAAACTGCAATTTTAGAGGCTTATCAGCAGGAATTAGAGGCGCAGGAGCTTATGGCGGAAAACGAATCGGAACAGCCTGAATAGAAATACTTCCGATTCAACATAGGATTGGAAGAAAAAAGCACGGTGTGAGAAGCACCGTGCTTTTTTTAGCAAAGATAGAACCGATGGGATTAAATGACCATCGGTTCTATTTGTCTGTACTCCAATGCAGCGGCTAAGGTTTCGGGAATCTGCCAGAAGTCCGCGACCATTGAGGTGGGTTTTCCCTGGCAGTTATCCTGGCGGAAAGGAACAAAGTAGTAATGCTTCAGGTTGAGCAGGGCGCCAATATTTTTGGCGCTGCCGGAGAGTGCATCATTGGTTGAGATAGCAATCACCACCGGCTTGGCGTTGCGCAGATGGCTTTTTACGCTCATGGCGACCGGGGTATCGGTAATTCCCAAAGTAAGCTTTGCAAGTGTATTTCCGCTGCATGGAGCGACTAGCATGATATCCGTCATCTTCTTAGGGCCGATTGGTTCGGCGGATGGGATATCGTGAATGATTTTCCTGCCGCATAGCGCCTCGATTCTGTCAATATGTTCCTTGGCGGCGCCGAACCGGGTATCCAGTTCATAGGCGTGGTAGGACATAATCGGAATGATGTCATATGTTTCGCGCAGAATTTCCATCTGCTCCAGAACGGCCTGAAAGGTACAAAAAGAACCGGTCAGGCAGAATCCAAGTTTAAGCTTTTCCATGCTGCTCCTCCTCTATGATGTTGCAGATTGTTTGATAGATGATCTCCCCGGATGTAATGGGGGCGGTTTTGCCGGGCAGAGAAAGCGCCCAGATGGTCTTGATACCCAGTTTGTTTGCCTCTTCGAAATCGACTCCGCCCGGCTTGGAGGCCAGGTCGATCAGAAGTGCGTCCTTTCTCAGCTTCTTAAGGATTGATTCATCGAATAGCTTGGCGGGAACAGTATTAATCACAACGTCAAACTGGCCGATATTCTGTTCCAGGTCTTTGATAGGCAGGGGAGTACACCCTTCTGCCTGGATCCAGGCCAGGTCAGCATGCTTGCGGGCACTGACGCTGACCCGCGCTCCCAGAGCGGCGAGGCGGGTGCGCAGCGCGCGGGAAATCCGTCCGCTCCCGACAATGAGAATATTCAGGCCGAAGATGGTGACGGGCAGCTCGGCGAAAATCAGCTCAAGCGTGCCTTCCGCAGTTGCCACAGCGTTTAGAATGGCAAGCTCTTCCCGCTTGAGATAATCAAAGTATTTTATATCAAGGCTCTCCAGCTTTTGTATGAGTCCAGGGCTGATTTTTCCGCCGAAAACAACCGTTTGGGGCGATATGAGAGAAAGAACAGTTTGAATATGTACAGGCTCTTTGCAAAGCGGGGCGTTTAAGAAATCTCCATTTACCGCCGGCATGGGAAGAATGAGGATATCCGGCTGCACAACCTTTGATAGGTCGGTATGGATACGGGGAGAAAATGAAGAGACGTCATCTCCCATTGCGGTCACTCCGACCTCCATGTCCTTGGACAAACAGTTGGCAAGATGTACCTGTCGCAGATCGCCGCCCGCGAGAATACATGTTTGTTTTGTTTTTTGGTATTTCAATCAAATCTCCTCCGTAATAGCTCTTTTTCTATATCATATGCATTTTTGAAAAAGCGGGTGAAAGGAAAGATTACGTTATTCTGGAAAACTCTGGATTTTCCTAAAAAGGAAAGCAAAAAAATATGTGAAAATTTCGAAAATATTACTGATTTGGGTTGCATTCCAATAGCAAAGTGTTTATAATAGAGTTAAAAGTGGGTTAAAGTAGAGAAAAGTGGTTAACAGTGCCTAAAACGATCTAAAAGCATACAGGAGGTGGGGAAATGCTGAGCGGTGAATATAACTATACCATTGACGCCAAGGGCAGACTGAATTTCCCTGCCAAGCTGCGTGAAGAAATAGGTGATAAGCTGATCCTTGCCAAAAGCCTGACGGATACCTGCCTGACAGTTTATTCGGTTGAGAAGTTTGACGAGCTGGTAGCAAAGGTGGACGCTTTGCCAATGGCAAAGGCGCGGAATATCCGCCGCCATCTGTTTTCCAGCGCAGTAGAAATGACGCCGGACAAGCAGGGACGAATCCTGATTCCGCAGAATCTGAGAGAATACTGCCAGCTTCAAAAAGACGTTGTGATCGTGGGTGTATCCCAGAACTGCGAGATTTGGAGCCAGGAAAACTGGAACAATGTTATGAATTCCATTGAGGCAGAGCATCTTGCTGAAATTGTGGATGAATTGGGAATTTAAAAGAAAGGCGGCCCGGTGATGGAATTTCATCATATCTCCGTTATGCTGGAGGAATGTATACAGGGGCTGAATATTAAGCCGGACGGAACCTATGTGGATGGAACCGCGGGAGGCGCGGGGCATTCGTCCGAGATTGCAAAGCGTCTGCGGAACGGAAGGCTGTTTGCGCTGGATCAAGATCCGGACGCTGTCAGAATTGCTGCAGAGCGCCTGAGGCAATACCCGTGCGCGGAGGTTATCCAGACCAACTTCCGAGAGATGGATACCGTCCTGACACAGCGCGGCGTTACAGAAATCGACGGACTTCTGCTCGATTTAGGCGTTTCCTCTCATCAGCTTGACTGCGGGGAAAGAGGCTTCAGCTACCATCAGGAGGCCCCGCTTGATATGAGGATGAGTCAGAGCGGGATTAGTGCAAAAGAAATTGTGAACGGCTGGGACGTTCCGGAACTCACCCGGATTATCCGGGAATACGGGGAAGAAAAATTCGCACACAGTATTGCGCTGAATATAGAAAAACGCAGACGGGAAAAACCCATTGAGACAACACTGGAGCTGGCTGAGATTATCAAATGTTCTATGCCGGCTAGCGCCAGACGGAATAAAAATCCGGCCAAAAAAACCTTTCAGGCGATCCGGATTGCTGTAAACGGCGAGCTTGACGTACTGGAGGAAGCGCTGGAACGGGGCTTTGCGCTCCTAAAACCAGGAGGCCGGATGGTGATTCTTACCTTCCATTCACTGGAGGACAGGATTGTCAAACAGAAATACTCGGCGTGGTGCAAGGGCTGTATCTGCCCGCCGGATTTTCCGCAGTGCGTCTGTGGAAGGAAACCAAGAGCCGCGTTGATTAACAGAAAACCATTAACCGCGACAGAAGAAGAGCTGGCAGTGAATAAAAGGAGCAGAAGCGCAAAGCTTCGTATCCTGGAAAAACTGCCGGAAGAAAAATAAAAGGAAGTAAAAACAAGGGGGAAGCAAAGTGACGCAGAACAACAATTTAGCTTATGCACTGCGCAATTTTGAACCAGCAGAACAACAGGATAAACAGCCCCGAATCAGACAACTGGAAAAATCGAAAGCACAGGCAAGGCCGCAGCCGAAGCACCTTGGCCGTTCTTTGCTGTGCATTGGATATATTATCGTGCTCTGCGGAGCGCTGATGTTTGCAAAGGTTCAACTGACGGAAGAAAATAACGCCATGCTCTCCGCTCAGAGCACGCTTGAAGAACTGGAAAGCGAATCCGCACGCCTGGAGCTCCAGGTAGAGGGGCTGTCGTCTCTAAAAACAGTGGAAAAAACTGCCACGGAGGAATACGGCCTTGTAGAACCGGATCAGAGCCAGGTTACCTGTGTCCGTGTGAAAAAGGACAATAAAGTAGAAGTGGCAGATTCCGGAAAATCAATCCTGGATCAGGCAAGCGCATGGCTTGAGCAGATTAAGGAATACATTTTAGGCTAATATAATATGATATACAGACTGAAAGGGTTCATCATCGTCAAAACGAGGAGATTGGAACCCTTTTGTGCTTGAAATTAGAGTTTTCTCCCATAAGGGACAGGGGGTTTCCATGGCAAAGATCAAACAGGCAAATCAGCCGATGACAAATAAAATGAAATTCCGGCTTAACCGGGTTGTCGCTCTGATCATGGCGGTGGTGCTGCTATATGTCAGCACCAGACTGGTAGAGGCGGCAGTAGTAAAATCGGACTTTTATCAGGAATATGCAGCAAAGCAGCAGATGTCCACCCAGGTAATTAATGCAAACAGGGGTTCTATTTACAGCACCAATATGACTACGCTTGCCCAGAGCGCTACAGTTTGGACAGTTGTTCTGGCGCCATCTATTGTAAAAAACGACAAGGTGTATGTAGAGATTGCCGCCATTGAGGACGGGCAGAAGGAAGCATTGGCCAGCAGCCTGTCCGGGATTTTGGATATGGATAAGGCGAAGATAATGAAGCGGCTGGAAAGCGATCAGCGCTTTGTTTCCATCAAAGGCAGCCTGAAGGACAGCGAGGTGGAGCAGATCAAAGCATTTTCCGAAAACGGGAATAGCTGTGTGATGCTGGCTAAAGAAGCGGTTGCAAAAGGGCTGTCAGATATATTAGAATTGGATTATGAGGATGTGCTTGAACAGGCGTATCAAAACAACCAATATGAGGTAATCAAGAAAAAGGTTGAAAAAACAGTGGCGGATGAGGTGCGCACACTCATTTCCGAAAATGGCTTTACCTTTATCTCCCTGATTGAAGATACCAAACGGTATTATCCGAATAACGAGCTCGCTTCCAATGTGCTGGGCTTTACCGGAACGGATAATCAGGGACTTTATGGCGTAGAACTGGAATACGACAGTATTTTACAGGGAACTAACGGTAAAATAATTAGTGCGACTGATGGCCTGGGAAATACAATCCCAACCAGCTATGAGCAGAAATATGACGCTGTGGACGGAAACAGCATTGTTTTGACCATTGACGAAAATATTCAGCGCTTTGCGGAAAAGCAGGTGGAAGAGATTATGACCCTGCATGAACCGGAGGGCGGTGCGCTGATTATTGTCATGGACGTCAAAACAGGAGGAATCCTGGCTATGGCGAACAGCTCAAATTATGACCCCAATAATCCAAGCGAAATTTTCTCAGAACAGCTCAAATCTACGTTGGAATCCTCCTCGGAAGGGAAAAGCGAGGACGAAATTGCAGATATTAAGTCACAGCTTCGCTCAGAGCAATGGGGAAACAAGGCGATTGGCTGGCTTTATGAGCCGGGTTCCACCTTCAAGGTGGTCACGGCTTCCGCCGCGCTGGAAACTGGGGTGGCGACCATGTCCAGCACCTACCACTGCAGCGGTGTGCTGAATGTAGCCGGCACGAAAATTCACTGTAATAAAAGAACCGGCCACGGTACACTCGATTTTAAGGGCGCAATCGTGGAATCCTGCAACCCGGCGTTTATGGCAATGGGAGCGGCGCTTGGCCCGCATAATTTCTTTGATTTCTTCGAGAAGTTCGGCCTCACCGAGGGAACCGGCATTGATCTGCCCGGAGAAGCGCAGAAGAGCTTGTATTATACGGAGGATAAACTTGGGCCGGTTGAGCTTGCGAGTGCGTCGTTCGGCCAGACCTCGGCCATTTCTCCGATTCAGCTAATCACGGCTGTTTCCGCGGCGGTGAACGGAGGCTACCTGATGCAGCCGCATGTTTTAAAGGAAGTGCTGGATCAGAACGGGAATGTGATTCAAACCACGTCAACCGATGTAAAACGCCAGGTGATTTCAGAGGACACCTCTGCAAAAATCCGGGAATGCTTGGAAGCAATGATACAAAAAAACAAAACTGCTTATGTCAAGGGCTACCGCATAGGAGGGAAATCGGGTACATCTCAGAAGGCGAATAAGAGTGAAGAGCATGTTTCGTCTTTTGTCGGCTTTGCTCCGGTGGAAGACCCGCAGATTGCGGTTTTAGTTGTTGCGGATAACCCGACAGCCGGCTCCTATTACGGCAGCGCGGTCTGCGGCCCGGCGCTTGGTTCAGTAATCAAAGATACTCTTTCTTATTTAGGCGTCGCGCCGGAATACTCCGACGAGGACTTGGAAAATATGGAGGTATCTGTACCGAGCGTAATCGGGTCTACGGTTGCGGATGCAAAGAATACCCTGGCGAAGAAGTCGCTGAAAATTAAAAAGGTCGGCGACGGGGATACGGTAGTAGACCAGATGCCGAGAAACGGAAGCATTGCCGACGGCGGTACTGTTATCGTGTATACTGAAAAGAACAGTACTGCGGAAAAGGTGACGGTTCCAAATGTAGTTGGGATGACGCCGTCTGCCGCAAACCAGGAACTGGTGAATGCGGGGCTCAATGTCAGCCTGGACGGAAGCTCGGATGTATCAGGAAACGTGAAGGTCATATCCCAGAGCGTTGCGGAAGGGAAGGAAGTGCCGATTGGCACCATTGTCACGATTCAGTATGCAGTTGAGGTTGTAGATTAAAAATGACAAAAGGGAGGAAGTTTCGATGAAGCTTTCAGAGCTGATTCAGGGGATTGACATCCAGTCGCCCTACCATGATTATGAAGTAAAGGATATCAGAAATAATTCTAAGCTGGTAGAGCCGGGCGACATCTATGTTGCGATTAAAGGCAGCAATGTAGACGGACATCGCTTTGCAGCAGATGCAGCCGCTCGCGGGGCCAGGACTGTTGTGGTAGAACAGGATATGGGCCTTGAAAATCAATTGATTGTCCAGGATACCAAAAAAGCCTATGCGATGCTCTGTGCGAACTTCTTCGGAAATCCTTCCGAAAGGATCAAACTAATCGGTGTAACCGGAACAAACGGAAAAACCTCAACCACTACGATTATCAAATCGATCCTGGAAGCCGCCGGGCTGAAAACCGGGCTGATCGGGACGATTCAGATCGAATATGGCGCTGTAGTAAAGCCAAACCCGAATACCACGCCGGACGCTTATATGTTCCAGAAAACTCTAAAGGAGATGCTGGACGCAGGCTGCTGTTATGTAGTCAGCGAAATATCCTCCCATGCACTCGCGCAGGAACGGATTTTAGGGAGCCGGTTTGAGGTCTGTGGGTTTACCAACCTGACCCAGGATCACCTTGATTATCACAAGGATATGGAAGATTATTTTCTCGCAAAGAAAAAACTGTTTACGATGGGGAAATATAATGTTGTCAATATCCACGACGCCTATGGAAGGAGACTCGCGGAAGAACTGCCCGAAAAGCCTGTCACCTTTTCGGTTTCTGACCCGAATGCGGATTTTTACGCGAGTGAGATCGAATGTACGGCAAGCTCGGTACATTTCCGGATGACTCATGGCGGAGTAACCAGCAGGGTGATTTTTGCGATCCCAGGGCTGTATTCGGTAGAAAACGCGCTGGCGGCAATCAGCATCTGCAGGGTGCTGGGCATCTCGATGGATACGATTATTTCTGCGCTGGCAAAAATTAAAGGCGTGAAGGGCAGATGTGAAATCATTTTCTCAAACAGCCGGTTTATGGTGGTTTGTGATTATGCCCATACGCCGGATGGGATTGAAAATATTCTGCAGAGCTTAAAGGCAGTATCGAAAGGGAGGGTGGTTGCCGTATTCGGATGCGGCGGCGACCGTGACCGTACCAAACGTCCGTTGATGGCGGAGGCCTGCGAAAAATACGCGGATTTTATCATTGTAACATCTGACAATCCTAGGAGTGAGGATCCGGAAGCAATTATCGGGGATATTCTTCCGGGGATGAGCGGAAAGGTGGATTTTGTAAAACGCACCGACAGGACTGAAGCCATCCGCTATGCGATGGAGAATGCTCAGCAGGACGATGTCATTGTACTGCTGGGGAAAGGGCATGAAACCTATCAGATCCTGAAAAACGAAACCATCCATTATGATGAACGGGAAGTAGTGGCCCAGATTGCAAAGAATTTAAATGAATGAGGAAATGAGGACAGAGCGTGCAGAGGATGACATTGCAGGAAATCGCGGAAGCGGTGGATGGTAAATTAAACCATGACAGCAAGCTTTCGGTAGATGAAATTTCTACCGATACCCGGAAAATCAGCCCTGGATGCCTCTACCTGGCATTGTCCGGGGAACGGTTTGACGGGCATGATTTTATAGAAAAGGCGTTTGAAGCCGGCGCTTTGGCGGCAATCAGCAGCCGGGAAATGAAAACGGAGCATCCGGTGATTCTGGTAGAGGATACCCGGCTTGCCCTGGGAAGGCTGGCGGCTTATTATAAAGAAAAGCATTCCCTTTTCACAGTCGGCGTTACCGGGAGCGTAGGGAAAACCTCGACGAAGGAAATGATCGCGGCGGTTCTTTCACGAAAATACCGCGTTCATAAAACGCAGGGGAATTTTAATAATGATATCGGCCTGCCGATGACACTGCTTGGGATTGAGCCTGCGCATACGGCGGCGGTGATCGAGATGGGAATGTCGGCGCTTGGGGAGATCAGCTACCTTTCCAAGCTCGCGCAGCCTGATCTTGCTGTTATTACCAACATCGGCGTTTCCCATTTGGAAAATCTGGGAACGCGGGAAAATATCCTCAAGGCAAAGCTTGAAATCTTGGATGGGATGAAGCCGGATGGCAAGATTGTCTTAAACGGGGATAATGACATGCTCAAAACCCTGGAGGAGGCGGAGCTTCTGAAGGATCGGGCGGTTTGGTTTGGGCTTGAAGCCCGGCAGGGAATGGTTTGGGCGGAAAACGTCCTAGAAGAAAACGACAGCACCTATTTTACCTTTGTTTATCAGGGAAAGCGGTATCCGGCGGTTTTACCGGCGATTGGTATCCATAATGTATATAACGCGCTTGCAGGTTTCTGCGTTGGAATCCTTTCGGGAATTGCCCCGGAAGAAATTGTAGAAGCGGTGAAGGGTTACCAAAACGCCGGTATGCGGCAGAGCATACAGGAGTATGACGGAATTAAGGTCATCGCGGATTGCTATAACGCCAGTCCGGACTCGATGCGTTCTGCGCTGGATGTCATCCGGAAGGTAGAATGCGGAGGGAAGCGTTTCGCCGTCTTGGGGGATATGCTGGAGCTTGGGCCCAAATCGGCAGAACTGCATTTTGAGGTGGGGCGGCTTGCGGCGCAGGCCGGCCTTAACGGATTGATATGCTGCGGAGAGCAGTCGGCAGAGATTGCACGCGGGGCAGAGGAACATGGTCTGAAAACGGTGTTCCATACCGTGCGGAAGGCAGAGGCAGCCGAATGGCTGCAGGAAAATCTCCGCAAAGGTGACGCAGTAATCTTTAAGGCAAGCCGAGGGATGAAGCTGGAAGAATTGATAACGACAGTGTTTGGAAAAGCGGGAGGATCAATAAAATGAACAACATATTGGGAAGCAGTGGAGTTGCAACGATCTTAACTGCTGTGATTGCATTCGCATTGACAGCTTCACTGGGCATCTTTCTGGTGCCGTACCTGAAAAAATTAAAATATGGCCAAACCATCAAGGAGATTGGCCCGACCTGGCATCAGGCCAAGCAGGGCACGCCGACAATGGGCGGCATTATGTTTATCATCGGGATTATTGTAGCGGTAATTGTCGGGTATATTACCGCGTGGATCGCCTTTGACTATAAAGCGGACCAGGTGCAGACTGTAAAGCTGGCTGCCGGTGTTGTCCTTGCGCTCGGCTTTGGGTTAATGGGATACATTGACGACTATATCAAGGTGGTCAAAAAACGGAATCTCGGATTGCGTGCCAGGGAAAAGCTGATTATTCAGTTTTTCCTCACAGTCGGATATCTGTTCATCCTGACAATGGCGGGCGCGGTTTCCACGATTGTCGAAATTCCGTTTTTTGGCCAGGTTAATTTCGGATGGTTTTATTATCCGTTTATGGTGGTTTTGATTATCGGCTTTGTCAACGCCGTTAACCTGACGGACGGGGTGGACGGCCTTGCTTCTTCTGTCACCTTTGTGTTTGCGCTGGCGTTTATGGTTTACACCATGAAGCTTTCGCTTCCCTATCTGGGGTTGTTTGCAGTAGCGACCGCGGCCGGATGCTTAGGCTTTTTGATGTGGAATTTCCATCCTGCAAAGGTGTTTATGGGAGACACCGGTTCAATGTTTTTAGGCGGATGCGTGGTGGCGCTGGCGTTTGGGCTGGATATGCCGCTGCTCCTCTTTATTGCCGGGATTATCTACTGGTGTGAGGCTGGCTCTGTGATCCTGCAGGTGATCAGCTTTAAGACCACCGGGAAACGGATCTTTAAGATGAGCCCTATCCATCACCATTTTGAAATGAGCGGCTGGAGTGAAGTGAAGATTGTAACGGTATTTTCGTTGGTGACATTGATTTTCTGCGTGATCGGATATTTTGCTCTTCCCATGTAATGCTGATATCTTCTGAAAATCAAGTTATACTATATTTAGGAAAGAGGGTGGAGCGGCTTGCAGAGTTCTCACATGGCGGATAGCGCCGCCGCAAGGAAAAAAATATTCAGACGGGAGAAGCCGGCAAAAAAACAGGTTCGTGCAAAACGGCGTTCGATTGGGGAAATGGACACCGCGTTTTTGCTGATTGTTTTGATTTTGCTGGCCTTCGGGCTGATTATGGTTTTTTCTGCAAGCTATGCAAATGCGCTCTATTATGACCACGACAGCTTGCTTTATATTAAAAAACAGGGCCTGTTTGCAGTGGTCGGAATCGTGGCGATGCTGCTGATATCAAAAATTGATTACCGTTGGTATAAGAAATTTGTTCTGCCGATCTACCTGTTTGGCCTTGGCCTGCTGGTGGTTGTGCTTTTCTTTGAACATAACGGCGCCCGACGATGGATTAATCTCGGCCCGCTTGGAACCTTCCAGCCCTCAGAATATATGAAGCTGGCGGTTATCATTATATTTGCTACAATGATTGCCGCGAACTATGAACGGATGAGAACAGGTTATGGTTTCTGGCCTTTTTTTGCGCTGCTGATCCCGGTAGTCGGGCTTATGATGCTGGAACCGCATCTTTCGGGTACTATTATCATTTGTGCGATCGCGGGAGTTATGATGTTTGTCGGCGGGACAAAACCGAAATACTTCCTACTGATGCTGGCAGCCCTGGCGGCGATGGTTGTAGCAGTTATTTTGATTAAGGATGTTTCCTATATCACCTCCCGTATTCACAATTGGCTTGATCCATTTGGGAATGAAAATATCCATGATAAGGTTTGGCAGACCTGCCAATCGCTGATTGCCATCGGATCCGGCGGTATCATGGGGCTTGGCCTGGGCGGTTCGCAGCAAAAATACCTGTACCTGCCTGAACCGCAGAACGACTTTATCTTTGCCATTGTTTGTGAAGAGCTGGGCCTGATCGGTGCGATTCTGGTGATTACCCTGTTTGTGCTGCTGGTTTACCGCGGCTTTTCCATTGCGAACCAGGCTCCGGATAAATTTGGCGCAATGCTGGCGATTGGAATTACCGTTCAAATCGGAATACAGGCGCTTTTGAACATCGCGGTTGTGACAAATGCCATCCCGAATACCGGGATCAGCCTCCCGTTTTTCAGCTATGGGGGTACCGCGCTGCTGATGCAGCTTGCGGAGATGGGGATTTTGTTAAATATCTCCAGGCATTCAGTAATAGAAAAGCCCTGATAGGGTTGATATTAGGAAGAAAGGATTTGTGTCCCGTCATTTGCGGGAAACAAAGGATAAATTGATGAGAGTATTGTTAGCAGGGGGAGGAACAGCCGGGCATATTAATCCGGCGATTGCCATTGCGCAGTATATCCGTTCCAAGGACGAACGGGCGGAAATTTTATTCGCCGGTACGCCGCAAGGAATGGAAGCGCAGCTTGTTGCAAAAGCTGGATTTGATTTTACGCCGGTTCAGGTCAGCGGGTTCCGCCGGAAATTGTCGGTACAGAATATCGTACACAACATAAAGACAGTCTGTCACGTGGTGACAGCAGATTTTGTCTCCAAGAGGATCATCCGGGATTTTCAGCCTGATGTGGTCATCGGAACAGGCGGATATGTCAGCGGGCCGGTCGTGCTTGCCGCTGCAAAACTTGGGATAAAAACCATGATCCATGAACAGAATGCCTTTCCGGGCGTGACCAATAAGCTGCTGGCCAAAAAGGTGGATACGGTCATGCTGGCAGTAGCGGAGGCAAAAGAGCATTTTGACCCGGAGGCACACTGTGAGGTGGTTGGTAATCCGGTGCGGCAGAGCGTGATTTTTAAGACAAAAGAGGAAGCGAGAAAGTCGTTGGGATTGGATAAGAAGGTTTGTATCCTCTCCTTTGGCGGAAGTCTTGGCGCAAAAGTAATAAATCATGCGGCTGCGGACTTAATCGAATGGAATTACCAGCAGGATAAGATCAACCATATCCATGGATACGGCAGGCTGGGAAAGGAACACTTTCCTCAGATGGTTGAGGAACGGGGAATCCCGTTTGGGAAGCTGCTTGGAAAAAAGGCCGATCCGAACATTGATGTGCGGGAATATATCGATAATATGGATACCTGCCTGGCAGCGGCTGACCTGGTGATCTGCAGGTCTGGAGCCATTACCTTAAGCGAGCTGCAGGCAACCGGAAAAGCCTCTATTTTGGTTCCTTCCCCTTATGTGGCGGAGAACCATCAGTTTCATAATGCGATGGTGCTTGTCAACCATGGCGCTGCGATGCTGATAGAGGAAAAGGACTATGACAAAGACAGCTTTCTCAGGATGATAGAATCGGTTTATCAGGATCGTGAAAAGTTAAACCAATTAGGCAAAAATGCGTCAAAATTGGCGATTTTGGACAGCACAGAGCGCATTTACCGCTTAATTTGTGGTTTAATCTGATTTTTGGGCATCACCAACTCCCTTGATTATGCATAGGATACGGTATGAATTCAATGCAGGATGAAAGGGTGTTTCGGGATGAGCGTGTTAGAAGTAGAAGGCGGACGCAGACTGACAGGTGAAATCGACATTCAGGGGGCCAAAAACAGCTCACTGCCGATTTTAGCTGCGACTCTGTTAAGCGGAGAAAAGCAGATCATCCATAATTGTCCGCAGCTCAGTGATGTTGACGCTGCGGTAAAAATTTTAGAATATTTAGGGTGTACAGTCAAACGGGAGGAGCACACCCTGGAAATTGATCCGGGGTCGGTATCCAGATGGGATATCCCAGAGGATTTGATGCGTGAAATGCGTTCATCAATTGTTTTTCTGGGTGCAATTCTGGCACGAATGGGAAAAGCGCTGCTCTCGATGCCGGGCGGCTGTGAGCTTGGGCCCCGCCCAATCGATCTGCACCTGGATGCGCTGAGAAAGCTCGGCGTCACCATAGAGGATGAGCACGGGTATCTTCAGTGCAAGGCGGAAGACGGTTTACATAGTGCAAAGGTGATTTTGGCCTTCCCCAGTGTGGGAGCAACAGAAAACATCCTGCTTGCCAGTGTACTTGCAAAGGGCACGACTGTCATCAGCAATGCGGCACAGGAGCCCGAAATCATTGATCTTGCCGATTTTCTCAACCGATGCGGAGCGAAAGTCCGCGGGGCGGGGAAAAGCACAATTGTAATTGACGGTGTGGAAAGGCTGCATGCGGCAGAGCATGCGGTGATTCCAGACAGGATTGTAGCTGCGACCTATCTTTGCTGCGGTGCTATTACCGGCGGGGAGCTGCTGTTAAAGCATGTCAACCCGAACGACCTGGAAAGTATGATCCCGTTTTTTGAGGAAATGGGTGCTACGATTTCAGCAGGGCATCACAGCGTTTATCTGAAGGCACCCTCTGTTTTGAAAAGTGTGCGCAGCATCCGGACAATGCCGTATCCCGGATTTCCAACTGATGCACAGGCGCCGTTTATGTCGGTGCTGACTGTTGCGAACGGCAGCAGTATGTTTGTGGAAAATATTTTTGAAAACCGGTATAAGCATGTCCCGGAGCTCTGCAGAATGGGCGCGGATATCAAAGTTGAAGGCCGGGTATGCGTGGTCAATGGAATCAGCCGGTTGACCGGAGCAGTGGTTCGGGCAGAAGATCTGCGCGGCGGAGCGGCACTGATTGTAGCCGGGCTGAAGGCACAGGGGAAAACAGTGATCCGCAATATTCATCACATTGACCGGGGCTATGAGAAAATAGAAGACAGTATCATGCAGATTGGCGGCATGATCCGGCGGATGGAAGAATAGGCCGGGATAGATAGTTCAAAGGAGAAGTTCATGAAGAGGCAGAAGTTAAAAAAGAGAAAAGTCAATATGAACCAGCATTCTGCCCCGCGTGTGAAATCAAAGGAAATCTCGGCCGGACAGAAAAAAAGAGAAAAAGCACAGAGGCAGTTTCAGCAGAAACAGGCCGGCAAAGGCGGTACAAACACGGCACAGCGGCCTGCGCGTCCAGTGAATGGTATGGATGCACGTCAGCGCGCTGCACAAAGACGCGCGATTGAAATGCAGCAGTTATTACAGGATATTCCGCAGGCACAGGAGAAAAACAAAAAGAGGATGCGTGACCAGGCGCGGGCGGAAAACAGCCGGCGCCATAAAAAACGCAGACGGCGCAATAGGAGCCTTTATTATATTTTGATTCTTTTTTTTGTCCTGATTACAGGAATTACCCTTTCGGTTACGGTTTTCTTTAATATTAAGACAATGACTGTAACAGGGGGCGGGGACTATACTGCAGAGGAATTGGCGCGGATCGGCAATGTGGCGGCAGGGGACAATCTGTTCCGTCTGAACCTGAGCCGGATGGAAGAGGATATCTTAAAGCAGAGCATTGATATTGATGAAATTTCGATCAAACGCTCTCTGCCGGAAACACTTCGGTTTGAGGTGACGCCTGCCTCCCCGGCATTGGCTGTTTATTTTGAAAAACAGTATTACATTTTGAGTTCGGGCGGCCGGCTGATTGCTGTTTCTGAATCGCCGGAAGGATATGAGGAGCTGATCATCGTGACCGGGATTGACCTGTCCAAACAGAAAATCGGGAGCTTTGTCAATAGCAGCGAGGATTATCAGGAAGCAAACGACCTGCTCGAAAGCCTGTCTGCCCACGAGCTGGGCAGTGTCAACGGGATTTCCATGAAAAACGGTGTAGAGATCAAGGTGAATATTGGAAATAGAATTTGTCTGCAGATTGGCAGTGCCATCGGCTTGGAGGATAAGCTCCTGTTGGCAAGGCAGCTTCTTGCGGAAGAAATCAGTGAATCGGAAACCGGAGTGCTGGATGTATCAGAATCAGGCAAGGCATATTTCCGTCCAATGAATGAGGAGGAGCTTGTGAAGGAGCTTCCGAAGGGAAAAACTGGAAGCACAGAAGATTCAGACAGTCCAGAGGCAGAACCAAAAGAATAAATTTTCCAGAATTGCTAATACTTTCAGTAAAAAATTCAAAAATTTGTTGCAGAAAATTACAGAAAGTACTGGATTTTTCAAAATGAATCTAGTATAATAAAAACATGTAATGAAAAATGGAAGATTTATATACTTTTATCAGAAAAGTAAAATAGATGGAAAATCATCAACTAGGAGGATAAAAATATGACCTTTGCTCTGGACACAAATGATAACAATGTGGTAAACATTAAAGTAATCGGTGTTGGCGGAGGCGGTGGAAACGCTGTAAACCGCATGGTGGAATGTGGCGTTCAGGACGTAGAATTTATATCCTTGAACACAGATAAAATGGTTTTAGATCGCTCTAAAGCTACATATAAAATCCAGATCGGCGATAAGCTGACCAAGGGAAGAGGCGCCGGCGGCGACCCGGAAAAAGGCGCGCGTGCGGCTGATGAAAGCAGGGAGGAAATTGAAGCGATCCTCAAGGGGACGCAGATGATTTTCATCACCGCAGGAATGGGCGGCGGAACCGGTACAGGTGCCGCGCCGATTGTTGCTGAGATTGCGAAAGAAATGGGGATTCTTACCGTTGGAATCGTGACAAAGCCGTTTGCGTTTGAAGGGAAACGGAGAATGTCCAATGCGGAAACCGGCTTGGCTGAACTGAGCAAGCATGTGGATGCCTTGGTTGTGATTCCGAATGAACGGCTGAAAAATATCACCGACCGCTGTCGGACATTGACTGAAGCGTTTGCTGCTGCAGATGATATTTTAAGACAGGGTGTTCAGAGTATTTCTGACCTGATCAATATTCCTGGCTTTGTCAACCTGGACTTTGCGGACGTCAGCGCAGTGATGAAGGATGCCGGCTATGCTCATATGGGCGTCGGTTCTGGCACTGGCAAGGACAAAGCGCATGACGCGGCAATGGCGGCGATCTCCAGCCCGCTTCTGGAAACTACCATTGACGGCGCGAGAGGGATTATTATTAATATTACAGCTCCTTCTGATATTGAATTTGAAGAAGCAGATGTTGCGACCTCTATTATTTCCGATGCCGCGCATCCGGATGCAAATATCTTCTGGGGTATTGCGTTTGACGACAGCCTGCAGGATGAGATGAGAATTACTGTGATTGCAACCGGCTTTGAAAATGGGGAAGAGCAGTTCATTGTTCCGGATGCAGAAGCGGAAAAGGCGGCTGATAGCACACAAAAAGAGGATCTTGACTTTGATGTGTTTATGGATATTTTCAGAAACAAAAACCAGTAAGAACACAAGTAAAGCCCGATACAGTATCACTGTATCGGGCTTTTTTAATTACATGAGGGAGATTTTGAACGGCCTTTGGTTATCTGGATTCGGAATAGGTGCTCCCGCTAAGCGAGGATTCTATCTGCATTAGGCGGTTATATTTCCCGACATGTTCAAATCCCGTGGGCGCGCCTGCAAGGATTTGATCCGCGCCGATCGCAACGGCGAGGTCGGAGAGGAACGTATCGCCGGTTTCACCGTCATATTGGGAAAGCACAAGTTCCATGCCAGCCTTGCGGACGGCAGAGGCGGCTTCAAGAATTTCGCTCAGCGTCCCGATCTGGCTCGGCTTTATTAAAACCGCGTTGACTACCTTAGCTGAGATTCCCTGCTGTATCCGTTCGATCCTGGAAGCAAACAGGTCGTTCCCGATGACCCGGAGGGAATTGCCAAGCTGTGAAGTAAGCTCCTGGAAGCCGGCAAAGTCCTCCTCTGCAAGAGGATCGATCAGAGCGGAGACTGGATACTGGGATGCCAAATCCGTCCAATATTTTATTAAATCGGCCTGGGTAATTTTTTTCTGCTGTTTGGGAAAAATATAATGTCCGTTCTTGTACCACCCGCTGGCTTTTGCCCGGCAGGTAAGCGTTACATCATAATTCGGCTGATATCCGGCATTCTGAACCGCTTTCATAATTAAGCCGAGCATCTGCCCGTCATCGCCCTGATCCGGCATATATTCGCCGTGGATTCCTGTTGCGGAGGAAAAGCCTTCCTGCCTTAAAAGACGTCCAAGCTCGATAAAAACATCGGCCGCCAGCTTCAGCGCTTCTGAAAAGGATTTGGCGGATACCGGGAGCATCAGGATTTCTGCAAGCTCCATCTGATTTTTCGAAGAATTCCCGCCGCTGATCAGGCTGATTAAAGGCGCGGGCAATCTGTTGGCGTTGATTCCGCCAAGATAACGGTAAAGCTCCGTCCCGCAGCACTTTGCAGCAGCTTTTGCACAGGCGAGAGAAACCGCCAGCATGGTGTTTACTCCAAGCTTGGATTTGTTGGGAGTGCCGTCCAGCAGGGATAGCTTGCGGTCTATGGTCCACTGATCGGTACAGTCTTCTCCCAGAAGCGCTTCCCGGATCGGCGTATTGATCTGGTTTATTGCAGCGGTAACGCCCTGACCGTGGTAATCCGGCAGGTGGTCGCGCAGCTCGCAGGCTTCAAAGGTGCAGCCGGAGGTTCCGGATGGAGAAGAGGCGGAAGCCGATAGTCCATTTTTCAGGATCACCTGTGCCTCTATGGTCGGGACTCCCCGGGAATCCAGTATCTGTCTCCCATGAATAGCCTGTATAGTCGTTTGCTGAATTGGTTTCATTGTATCTTCAGTACCTTTGCACTGCAAAGGTCTCCTTTCTTTGGAATGAGTACTGGCTCTGCGGCTTAAGCTTTCCATTGTAAAGAGGGATATATCTATTTTTAGGATGAATAAAAATTCGTGTTTTATGCGCGGCACACGGAGAATAATGTCCCTATTTTCGCACACAATACTATTGCGATATCTCTGAGTATATTGCAATCAACTGCGGAAAAATGACCGCAATGGGAGGATATTTATGAAAAAATGGAAATTTTTAGCCATGGCCTTGTCACTTAGCTTGTTATTTACCGCCTGCAGCTCCAGCAAGGATGATAAAAACACTTCGTCCGTAAACAGCAACGGCGCTGTTGAAGATGTGGTAAGCGGTGTTGAAAGCGGAGTCAATGACGTGGTGAGCGGCGTGGAAAACGGTGTCAACGACGTCATCAGCGGCACAGAAAGCGCTGTCGATGACCTGACTGATAACAACAGCAGTGAAGTTAACAGCGAAAACACTTCTAAAACCGGCGATCTGCCGGCTATGGAAAGCCTTTGAAATGTCAGCGTAGATGAAAATGCGCTGCAGTCCTTGGAAAATCAGACCAAAGGTTGGGGACAGGGCAAAGATGTGGACGATGCAAATCGTCCCACATCTTGTTTGACATTCCAGCAGAAATATGAAAAATATGACGCTTATTTTATTGGTGAAAACCAAAAGAATGTCTACTTAACCTTTGACGAAGGATATGAAAATGGATATACGGAAAAAATTCTCGATGTGCTGAAAGAGAAAAACTGCCCCGCAGTGTTCTTTGTCACCATGCCGTACGTTAAGGAAAACCCGGATTTGATCAGGAGGATGATTGATGAAGGGCATGTAGTGGGGAACCACACCGTGAACCACCCGTCTATGCCGAGTGTCTCCGTTTCTGAGGCCAAGGAGGAGATTGCGGGGCTGCATGATTATGTTCTGCAAAACTTCAATTATCAAATGACATTGTTCCGTCCGCCGAGAGGCGAATGGTCTGAAAGAACTCTCGCCCTGACACAGCAGCTTGGGTATTCTTCGGTATTCTGGAGCTTTGCTTACCGTGATTGGCTGACAGACGACCAGCCGGCACAAAGTACCGCGCTGCAGAAAACAGTAGCCTCGGCCCATAACGGAGCCATCTATCTGCTGCATGCAGTTTCATCTACTAATACGGCGATCCTGGGCGACTTTATCGACGGAGTCCGGGTGCAAGGGTATGCCTTTGGCAGGCTTGGATAAAAAAATAGAAGCAGATCAACCGACCTGCTTCTATTTTTTTATAATATTTTCGCTGTTTTTAATTAAATTCAGGAGAGAGGAATTAAGCTGGGGATAGTTTTTTTGGAGCGTTTGAGAGGAGATGGAAAGGGTTTCGCGATCCAGCTTTTTCTCCTTTTTATTATCTCCGTTTTCCATAATCCATCTCAGGTTTGCCTCGCATTTGATCAGGTTGGAGGTGATCATCTGGGAAGAGATATTTTGCGGGACAGTGAATAGATTGCTTTCATTTTTCGGGTTAATGCTGTAAAGCATCCGGAACATATGGTACACGCTCAGCATCAGATAATTAGACACTTCTGTTGTCAGATCGTTATGATCAAACTGCTGAAGCAGATCAAATGTGATCGCCAGGGAATTGACGATCAGTTTTTTATTCAGCACCGGCATAATACTTCCCTTGGCCAGCTTGTTATCCGGCACAGCATCTGGATCGGGCAGATCATCTACCGAGAGGGTGGCGCCTGTCCGCTCCGGAGAACGCCCTAGCAGGTAATCACAGGAAACACCATAAAAATCAGCAGTCCGAACTACGAAATCCAAACCGCACTCCCGAATCCCCTTTTCATAGTGCGAAAGAAGAGCTTGAGAAATATTCAATTCTGCTGCAGCTTGCTTTTGGCTAATCCCACGCTCTTTCCGAAGAAGGGTCAAAATTCTCGGGAAGTCGCTGTTCATGGTGTCTCGCCTCCTTTAAGAAAGATTAACACATAGTAAATTATATTATAACTGATACAATTTGTAAAGACGTTTTGCGGAAAAAAAGCAGTTTTTGTCGATAAAATTCTACCTAAATTTTAGGCATTTGCAACAAAAAAGAGCTTATTTACAAAAAAAACACCAATTGATCCCCACTATCCAGTATAATAAAAAAGAATTTATACATGGCAAGAAAAAAGAATCGGGGGATATTTTTCATGAGAACTTACCGCATTTACCTAATCCGGCACGGCCTTACATCCGCTAACCTAGGAGGGCGTTACGTCGGTGTGACCGATATCCCTCTTTGCAGCGAGGGGAAGGCGCATTTGAAGGAGCTGGCGGAAAAATATGAGTACCCTAATGTGGGCATCGTCTACTCCAGCCCGTTGGGACGCTGTGTTGAGACGGCGCAAATCCTGTATCCTGACATGGAGCCGCAGACAGTGGAGAAGCTCAAAGAATATAATTTTGGAATCTACGAAAACCAATCAGTAGAGGATTTGAAAAACGACCCGCAGTTCTTGCGGTGGCTGTCTACGAACATGGCTGAATCTCCGGAGGGCGGGGAAAATATGATGGAATTCGGCGGCCGGATTAAAGAGGGATTGCATGAAATCATCTTGGACATGATGAAAAAGAAAATTTCCGACGCAGCCGTTGTGACACACGGCGGCGTCATGATGGCGCTGCTTTCTATGTGCGGAATTCCGACCCGCAGCGCGGCCCAGTGGTCGGCGGATAATGGGAAAGGGTATTCTATTTTGGTAAACGCCTCTCTGTGGGGCGATTCCCAGCGGTTTGAAATTTGCGACAAGCTGCCTTATGGAATGGATGAGGTGGCCGTTTCCAGGCTGTACCATTTTATTGACGTACCGGAATCCCGGACAGAAAAACCGTAAAAATACCGGGAATCAGTCGGTTTGAGTTGACATCAGGGATAGGCTCTGATAAAATAAATTAGATAAGGGTATTTCTGCTTTGTGGTAGAAGTCTCTTTGGAAAAGGAACGATGTAAAAATGGATGAAAACAAAAGCTTATTCCAAAAGGGCTTTTTTGTTTTAAAAAACCATGTGACGCGGATGATTGCGCTCTCCATGAGCATGATTGCCCTTTTGTTTCTTTTCGTTTTATTTGCCAAATTAATTGGGCTGAATTATCAGATCCGTTGGGTGGCATTTTGGAAAACAGAATACCTATTTACCAAGGAATGGCTTTTCGCGGTGCTCTGGGTGCTTTTAGGCTGTTTGGTGTGCCTGCCCTTTGAACTGGGAGCGCGGAGATGGTTTTATTCTGTCTGTGCTGGGCAGGAACAGTCTCTCGGAATTATTTTCTGTTATTTTGAGGATTTTCGAAGCTATGTCACGGTGCTCTGGTTCCGGCTGATGCTGAATGTGAGAAAACTGTTTTGGTACCTGGTGTGCCTGCTGCCGAGCTTCCTGATCAAAATGGTTCTGGATCATCCGGTTTCCAATAGCAGTCCTGTTATCGGTACCCTTTACGGTACAATGTATGTCCTGTGGGTGGTGGCCTTGGCCGCAGGGCTATTGGGCGGATTCTATTTCAATTTGAAGTATTTTCTCTCCTATTATCTGTGGTTTGAATCTCCGGAAATTAGCCCGATGGAAGCAGTGCGCATCTCGGTCAGCAGAATGAAAGGAAAACGGAAGCAGGCATTCGTTGCCTATGTCGCCGTCCTGCCTTTGCTGCTTTTATGTGTATTCGTATTTCCGATTCTGGCGTTTCTCCCTTCCAGCTATGTGCTGCTGTCGGTTCAGGCCAATGAAATGATAAGTTCTCATCAAAAGGACGTGTAGAGTAGTGTCAGTATTAAAAAATGCAAAGAGGGTTGTCATCAAGGTTGGAACCTCCTCTTTAACCTATCCCACCGGGGCGCTGAACTTCCGGCGGATTGAACATTTGGTTAAAGTGCTTTCCGACCTCAAGAACGCAGGGAAGGAAATTATTCTGGTTTCCTCCGGGGCAATCGGCGTTGGGGTCGGCGAGCTGGGACTGCCGGAGCGTCCGAAGGACACGCCGACAAAGCAGGCGTGCGCGGCAGTCGGCCAGTGCGAATTGATGTACATCTATGATAAGCTCTTTGCAGAATACCATCACAAGGTGGCGCAGGTGTTGCTGACGCGGGACACCATAAAGGACGAATACCGCAAGACAAATGTTACCAATACTTTCCAGAGGCTTTTGGAGCTGGGGATTGTGCCGGTTGTCAATGAAAATGATACCGTCGCAGTAGAGGAAATCGAGTTTGGGGACAATGATACCCTGTCTGCAATTGTTGGAAGCCTGTGCCGTACTGATTTGCTGATCGTTCTGTCTGATATAGACGGGCTATATGATAAAGATCCGCGCCAGTATAAGGACGCGAAGCTGATCCATTTTGTGGATAAGATCACTGACGAGATCCGTGCGCTTGCCGGCGGAAAGGGCTCCGCCTTTGGAACCGGAGGAATGGTCACTAAGCTGAACGCCGCAGAACTGGCAAATCAGTATGGATTTCCGATGATGATCCTTAACGGCTTAAAACCGGAAGGGCTATATGATCTCTATGATGGAAAAGAAGTCGGAACATTGTTTGATATTACGAGGAAGTAACCGTAACAATGGAAAAGGGAGGTTTGGAAGATGAATTCTGAACTGATAGCGCTGGGAAGCCGGGCTAAAAAGGCGGCGGCTTCACTTGCGGTTGTGTCAACTGCGCAGAAAAACAGGGCGCTGCTATCAATTGCAGATCTTTTGGAGCAGAAAAGCGGACAGATATTAGAAAATAACAGGATTGATATTGAAAATGCCGGGGCAAATGGGATCGCGGAAGTGATGATTGACCGTCTGCGCCTGACAGAGGAGCGGATCGCCGCCATCGCGGATTCTGTCCGGAAGGTTGTGGATTTAGATGACCCGGTTGGCGTAGTGGACAACGGAAAGACGATGCCAAACGGGCTTTCGATCCTCTGCAAGCGAGTGCCCTTGGGCGTTGTAGGGATGATTTATGAATCCCGTCCCAATGTGACGGTTGATGCCGCTGTGCTCTGCTTAAAGGCCTCTAATGCTGTCATTTTACGCGGAGGCAAAGAGGCGTTCCGCACCAACGCGGTACTGGTAGAGCTCATGCGCGAGGCTGTCGAGCGGGAGGGGCTTGACTGTAATGTGATCAATCTCCTTACCGACCTGTCTCGTGAGGCTTCCACCCAGATGATGAAAATGAACGGCTATCTGGATGTTTTGATTCCGCGCGGAGGCGCAGGGCTGATTCAGGCGGTGGTACAGAATGCGACTGTGCCGGTCATTGAGACGGGAACCGGCAACTGCCACGTCTATGTTGACGCTTCGGCTGACCTTGAAATGGCAGTCAGGATTGTGGATAATGCCAAAACAAGCCGGCCTTCAGTCTGCAATGCCTGCGAGAGCCTGGTGGTTCATAAGGCAGTGGCGGAGAAGTTTTTGCCGATGATGGCGAAGGCATTTGAAGCGCCTCATGTAGAGATGTATGGTTGCGGGGAAACCCGCCGGATATTGGGCGACGGAATTCTTCCGGCAACTGAAAAGGAATATGCGGAAGAATTTTTGGATTACAAGATTTCAGTGCGGGTGGTTGAGAATTTTAACCAGGCCGTAGAACATATTAACCGTTATACAACCCATCATTCTGACTGTATTGTTACCAATGATTTTCAGAATGCACAGGAATTTACTGCCAGAATAGACTCGGCGGCAGTCTATGTGAACGCCTCCACCCGTTATACAGACGGCGGGGAATTTGGTCTGGGCGCTGAAATAGGGATTTCAACCCAAAAGCTCCATGCAAGGGGGCCGATGGGTCTGAGAGACTTGACAACCGTGAAATATATCGTGACTGGAAATGGTCAGATCAGATAAAAATTACAGGAGGCAGTTATGTCAGTTTTTGGAAAAGATGCAGATGGGCTTTTCAACCAGGATTCAAACAACCGAACCGATGGCGGGATGAGCATGGATGAAATCGATCGGCTGCTGGATCAGGATGAATTGGACCGGCTGTTGAATGACGATGATGTTGCCACATTTATTGATTCGGAAAATTTTAAAGAATTATTGGATGCCGAAGACCTTGATGATATTCTGAACGTCTATCGGAAAAGTGAACCGGCTCAGACGGCGTCTGAGGTGGATGAAGCTTCTGTCCCGGAAAGGAAAACGGAGGAGCTTCCGCCGGAACCGAAACCGGAACCGGACATACAGGCTGCGTCTCCGGCACCGGCAGAACCAGCTAAACCGGTGGGGAAAAAGTCGGATTTATCCTTTACGGCGGAGTTCCCGGCACAAAGCAGGCCGAAAGCAGAACCGCCTAAATACCAAGAGCGGTTTCAGTCCTTTACTGTTGAGCTGAACCGTTCAGAGGTAGAAGAGCTGGCAAAAAAACAAGCTCAGCAGCAGGCCGCTGTAAAGGCCAAGGCAGAGGCGGAAAGGGCTGAGAAAGAGGAACCGGCTGCTGTTCAGCCGGAGGCGTCTGCCGAAGCAGGCCATCGTGAGCAAGAGGCGCCACAGCCGAAGCCGGAACAGCCTGCACCAGAAAAGACGGCTGAAGAAAAAAAGCCGTTATTTGATGATGTATTTGGAATTCCGATTCCTCAGGAGAAGCATCAGGAAGTGCAAAAGCCTGTGGAGGAGTCCCGAAAAGAGCCTGCAGAGGAGCTGCCTGCTCAGCCGCAGGAGGAACCAAAGCGTGACTGGAATCTGAATGATGAACTGGATATTGACGCTTTGATCCGGGAAATTGAGGAGGAATCCAAAGCCTATGGTTTTGGAAGCATTCTTTCCCAGCCAGAGAGAAAACAGGAGACGGAAAGCCCTGCGGCGCCGGATGAGAAGATCCAGCCAGAGCCAACAATAAGCCAGCCTGCTGTGGAAACGCCGGCGGACGATACCGGGCTGAAGGCTTCGGCGCCGGAAGAACCGAGAAAACCGGAGCCAGTACCGGTTAAAGAGGCGGAAAAGGCCGGGGAGCCTGTGGTGGCTGAACCGGAAGCGCGCAAAAAGGTAACAGTACAGGATACGACCTTTGAGATTGATATTCCAAAAGAGGAGATCAAGGAAAACGCGCCTGCTGGGACATTTGAAATTAGTATCCCAAAAGAAGCAATGGAACTCAAGCCGGCAGCAGAACCGAAGAAGGAAACGGAGAAAGCGGAAATTTCTGATATACCGGAGCGGCAGATGCCGGAGGTGAAAGAGCCGACAGCGACACTGAAAATTGACCCGGCTGAATTTCCGTCTCAGAATCCTGCCGGAAAGAAGCATCGGTATGCTTTTTTAGGTATTATTATGACCATTCTCGCATTGGTAGGAATCGGCGCGGTCGCCTATTTTGGCTTTGGCTTTGCCAAGGACTTTTTCAGCCAGAAGGAAGTCAAGTCAGCGTTTAATCACCGGGTTTATCCATTGGTTGTTGTCGATGTCCCTGCTTTTGAAAGTGTGGACAAGCTCGACAGCAAGGTTGTGATTCAGGCCGGTATCTGGAATTTCCTCCTTAATGAAGAAAATACGGATAAGTATGAGCAGGATGATTTTGGCACGATGACTGTACCGGCATTGGATATTGAGGTGTATATCCGCCAGATTTTTGGCTCCAATGTTGAAATTGTGCATCAGCAGCTTTCTGACGCGGATTTCACTGTCATTTACGATGAGGAAAAGCAGCTTTATTATATTCCGACTATCCCGCAGTCTCTGCCGTATGCGCCGAGCGTGCAGTCGGTAACCCATACGGGGAGCGACTATACAGTGACGGTAGGTTATGTTCTGCCCGGCCCGTTCTGGAATATTGAGCAGAATATGGACGATGAAGAGATTAACAAGACCATGATCTATCATTACACCAAAACAAAAGACGGGGACTATTGGATTCAATCGGTTGAAAACGGCGACCTGAGCTTAAACGGCGCTTCTTATCCGGCAGATGCTGGAGAAAGCGAGGCGGAGGGAACAACGTCAGACAGCCTTTCTTCAGAGACTGAGGAAGACACTGCTTCCACTGACTCCGCGACAACAGAATCTTCTTCTGAGGCGGCATAATATGATTCGACAAACGGTTTTCGATTTTTCGAAAACCGTTTGTTATACTATACAATATGTTTTTGATGAAAACCTTAACATTGTGAAGATCGAGTATTGACTTTTTAGGATGCTGGCTGTACCATAGGTGTTGGTACACCAAACAGAAATTGATCCAAATTATTAGGTTACGGAAGGCGAAAAAATCCATGCAACTGAGTTTAAAACAGCTCCGGAACTGCCGGGCCGCGAGGCTCCTTGCTATTGCGTTGACCGCTTTATTTCCAGTCTGTTTAGTTTTCATGACAGAGGTCAACCAGAGCGGTTCCTGGAGAACCATCTATCAACTAATTTTCGAAAAGCCGACAATTTTATTGTTTGATCTTGGGGCCATTGCGATTTCCTATGGGATATTTAGCCTGCTGTTTCGTCGCGTTGCGGTTTCTGCGGTGATTAACAGCGTGTTTTGGTACGCCTTGTCCTGTATTGAATTTTATCGCTTTCAGGCGAGCGGTTCCCATTTTACTATTTATGATATCAGTGTTGTAACAAATATCCAGGATGTTTTAAAGTTTGCGGATATCAAAATTTATTCGTTTCAGATTATTACCCTGCTGGTTTTAGCGCTTTATTGTACAGCGCTGTTCCTGCTGGGCCCGAAGATTTCTCTTGCCAGAAAGCATGTGATATCGGGATGCTCTGCCTCCCTTGCGCTGACCATTCTCTTTTTCTTTATCCCGGGATTCTCCTCGGCAGTCTTTTCAGCCTGTGGCGTGCAGCATGGCGGGATGAACAATAATTTTGTACAGCAGGAAAAATTTGAGCAGAACTATCTGATTGCTTTCTTGGTTGAGAATTTGTCAGACGTTATCCAAACGACACGCGTTCAGGAGCCGGAAAATTATTCTGAGGAATCTATCGAAACATTGAGCACGGATACGGTCACGCAAAAAGAGGAAACAATGGTAAAGCCGAATGTGATTACCATTATGAGCGAATCCTATGCGGATTTCCGGGTTTTCCCCAGCCTTGAGCTGGACGAGTACTATCAAAATTTTGACCATATAAGGGATGAAGGCTATTCGGGTGAGGCAATTGTCCCGACATTTGGGGGATATACGATCCGAACAGAGTTCGAGCTGCTGTTCGGGCTGCCGATTAAGTCGCTGAACGGGACGATTTCACCGCAGAATATGCTATCCCTGGAGGAACAGACAACGGCTGTTTCCTATTATCAATCCCAGGGGTATACTACCACCTATATGCATCCCTATACCTCAGACCTGTATCGAAGAAAAGAGCTTTACCCCTATTATGGGTTTGACCGGCTGTATTTCCAGGATGCCTTCCTGTCGCCAAGCTATTACCACGGATATATTGACGATCAGTCAGCCTTTGACAAGGCCGTGGAGCAGATCACTGTCGATGATAAGCCAAGCTATATTCATATTACTTCCATGCAAAACCATATGCCGTATGGTACGGATGAGGACGGCCAGTTCCAGTATTATATGGATGGGATCAAACAGACGGACGAGGCATTGGGGAATTTAATTGAACAGCTAAAACAGCTTGAGGAACCTACAGTGGTGCTGTTTGTCGGGGACCATTACCCGAGCTTTTCCGGGGACTTTGATATTTATGACCAGATGGGAATTGAGGCGGCAAACTGCCGTCAGATGTACCGCCAGAAGTTTTTTGTTTGGAGCAACTACGACTTTAGCTTTGAGCTGGAGGATCAGAAGGCAGTCTCGGCCTTTTACCTGCCCTGGCTGTTGGCGGACTCCATTGGGCTGCCGGGCAACGATATTATGGAACTGATGCTGGAACAGTATCAGAAGGACCCGGTTTATACGATGGAATATCGGATGGATTATCATAACGAGGTATTGGATACCCTGACGTATGATTTGATATTGGGAGATAAATATTCTAATTATTATTTACGGTAAGAAAGCGCCTTTTCTACGGAAAGGCGCTTTCTTAAAAATGGAGGAGCCGGCTGGGAGCAGCTATGAGAAAGGGGCGCTTTTACAAATATGAAGAATCAGACGGTATTGATTACAGGGGCTTCCCGGGGAATCGGGCGTGCGGCAGCACTTCTCTTTGCTGAAAACGGATATCGGATTGCTGCCAATTACAGGCAGTCTGCTGAGGAGATCAGGAGGCTGGAGGAGGAAATTTCTGCATTCGGCGTACCGTTTTTACCACTGCAGGCCGATGTATCTGACCCGGAAGCAGTAGAGCAGATGGCGGAAAAAGCACAGCGGCAATTTGGTGGGATTGATGTTTTGGTAAACAATGCCGGAATTTCCCTGATTGGCTTGCTGCAGGATACTACAGCAGAGGATTGGAACCGGATTTTCGGCGTTAATGTAAACGGAGCATTTTATGCCGCTAAGGCGGTACTGCCCGGAATGATCCGCCGCCAAATGGGGAGGATTATTAATATTTCTTCTATGTGGGGCGTTGCCGGCGCCTCCTGCGAGGTGGCTTATTCAGCCTCTAAGGCTGCGCTGATCGGCTTTACCAAGGCGTTGGCAAAAGAGGCGGGGCCTTCCCATATTACTGTAAACTGCATCGCGCCCGGTGTTGTCATGACCGACATGAACCGGGAGCTGGCTGCATCGGCTCTGGAAGAGCTTAGGGAAGAAACGCCGTTGGGTGTGATTGGAACGCCGGAGGATATTGCCCGGGCAATCCTCTTTCTGGCCTCGGAAGAGGCTGGCTTTATTACCGGGCAGGTTTTAAATGTAAACGGTGGAATTGTAATTTAGGGGCTGGATCATCTCCGGCTTCTTTTTGGCAATTAGGATGTTCCAAAAATGTGTATGGGAAAAGGAACGTTTTTGTGTACAACGAATATTGCGTTAATGACTTTACTTTGCTAAAATAAAAGTACCAAAAGAATTGATGGCAGAGTAGGACTTTGTGCGTTAAGTGTCATATGAACGGGGAGTTGTCATATGGACGAAAGGCAGTACGCTTGCGGTACAAGGTTCGCATCCCGCTGCTGCATATATTGGAGTGCCTCCTTATGTGTAGCAAATTTTATTTAAGGAGGTCATGACATGAATTCTTTCTTTGGAAAATTTAAATCATCCGCTTTGGAACTAAAAAAGGTGCGTTCAATGACAGTTGCAGCGATGCTGTTAGCGCTGAATATCCTATTGTTCCTGTTTTTTTCGATCAAGCTCACTGATTCGCTTCGGTTCAGTTTCTCTTACCTGCCGATTGCGGCGAGTGGGTCTCTGTATGGGCCTGTAGTTGGGGGGATTGTGGCGGCAGCCGGGGATATCCTGAATCTAATTATCAAGCCGACTGGCGCGTATTTCCCGGGATTTACCCTGAATGCGCTGCTCAGCGGGATGATTTACGGATGCTTCCTTTATAAACGTCCAATTTCTGTAAGAAGGACACTTCTGGCACGGCTGACGGTTGTAGTGGTAGAACTGCTTTTGGGAACCCTGTGGCTTTCTATGATGTATGGAAAGGGATATATGGTGTTTCTGCCTGCAAGGGCGTTAAAAGCGGCGATCCTGTTTCCGGTGGAAACAACCCTGATGTTTGGAATGCTGAAGATGATGGAACGGGTGAAATTGCCGGGCATTGCACGCTAGGACTTGACAAACCCCAAAAAGAGGGGTATAGTAATAAAAAATAAGAAAATTGCGATGATAGGGCCTGTAAGACCGCCTCTTTCTCACAGAGAGCTGCCGGGTGCTGGAAGGCAGCAGGAATGCGGTATTAGGATCACCCTGGAGCAGATCGCTGAAACTGCCTTTGGGCGGGAGTAGGAGGATACGGTTCCTCGCCGTTATCAGGGGATGCGTTGTTGGACGCAGATTAAAGCAGGCTGTCAACAGTTAGGACAGCAATTAGAGTGGTACCGCGGAAGCTGAAGGCCTTCGTCTCTGGAATAGAGAGGAAGGCCTTTTTATTTTGAAGCTACAGCCATATCTGAAAGGGGTAAAATAATATGATGACATTGGACAAAATCTATCATGCATCTTATGTGTTAAAGGAGGTAATCCGACCGACCGATTTGATTCATGCACCGAATATGAATCCCGAAAGCGATATTTATCTCAAGACGGAAAACCTGCAGGTAACCGGCTCCTTTAAGGTGCGGGGCGCTTACTATAAGATTTCCCAATTAAGCGATGAAGAAAAATCTCACGGTGTGATTGCCTGCTCAGCGGGAAACCATGCGCAGGGCGTTGCGCTTGCCGCAACCAAAAACGGGATCAAATCCCTGATCTGTCTGCCGGACGGCGCGCCGATTTCCAAAGTGGAAGCGACCAAACGGTATGGCGCCGACATCTGCCTGGTAAAAGGGGCATATGACGATGCCTACGAGCGCGCCTTACAGCTTCGGGACGAGAAGGGATATACCTTTATCCATCCGTTTGATGACGAGGATGTTATCGCGGGACAGGGCACCATCGGGCTCGAGCTGCTGGAGCAGCTTCCAAAGATGGATGCTGTCATTGTGCCGATCGGCGGCGGCGGTCTGATTTCCGGCGTTGCCTATGCGATTAAATCCCTGAATCCGAACATCAAAGTATATGGGGTGCAGGCAGCGGGAGCCCCTTCTATGTTTAATTCCGTACATAGCCATGAGATCCAAACTCTGACGGAGGTGTCCACCATCGCGGACGGGATTGCAGTCAAAACTCCCGGCGAGCATACCTATGATATCTGCAGCAAGTATGTGGATGAAATCGTAACGGTAACCGATGATGAGATTTCCACCGCAATCCTGACCCTGATTGAGCAGCAGAAGCTGATTGCGGAGGGTGCGGGCGCAGTTTCCGTAGCGGCGGCAATGTTTAACAAGGTACCGGTTAAGGGCAAAAAGGTTGTCTGCTTGGTATCCGGAGGAAATATTGACGTTACGATCCTGTCCCGTGTGATTAACCGAGGACTCCTGAAAGCAGGCAGGAGCGCGGATATTACTATTGCGTTACTGGATAAGCCGGGACAGCTCAGCATGATTTCAGAGATCATCGCGCAGAAGGGCGGAAATGTGGTGGCTGTCCATCACGACCGTGCAGATCTGGATATGGACATCAACGCATGCTACCTGCACCTTGTCATGGAAACCAGAGACCATGCGCATGTTGAGGAAATCAAGCAGGCATTAACCGATGCAGGCTTTAATATTGTAAAATAGAAGGAGAAAATGAAATGTTGGAAAAGGTATACACCAAAAATGCACCGGATGCAATCGGGCCGTACTCACAGGCAGTAAAATGCGGTGGGATGCTGTTTACCTCCGGGCAGATTGCGATTAATCCGGCAAGCGGAGAAGTAGAGGTGGCTACAATTGAGGCGCAGACAGAGCAGGTTATGAAAAACCTGGGCGCAGTGCTGGAAGAAGCGGGAAGCTCCTATGAAAAGGTGGTCAAAACAACCTGCTTCTTAAGCGACATGGCGGATTTTGCGGCATTTAATCAGGTCTATGGAAAATATATGACAGAGAAACCTGCCAGAAGCTGTGTGGCTGCGAAGCAGCTGCCGAAAAATGTCCTGGTCGAGGTTGAAGTCATTGCAGAATTATAATAGGAGATAGTAAGGCGCCAGCCAAAGTAGGATTGCTTTTCGGCTGGCGCTGTACTGCAATGGGTAAATACATTGATACTGAGAGGGAGGCGGATAGATGACAAACCGGGAGATTTTGGAGATTGCTATGCGGCAGTCCGCGATTGACAGCAACTGCAGGCCGGAGGACTTTCTGTCTGAGCAGAACCGGGTGGTCATATCCCGTCCGAATCCGGGAGCGAGACGGTATCTGGAGCTGCCTTTTTTCTGTGATTTAACCTCTTATGGAAACAATATTGTGGCTTCGGTATCTAAAGAAGCTGCAGATAAAGTAAGGGAATATATCGACCGGTATCCGGCAGAGCATTGCTTTGAAACGCCTCATCTGCATGTCCTGGAAAAAAGCCTGAATGAATATGGAATGGGCGTTTGCTTCATGGCGGAGTATTTCCTGCCGGATATCACGGTTTTCCGTCCATTAGACTGCGCTTATCAGACGAGGGTGTTGATGCCGGACGAGTTTGCAGAATACTATCTTCCTCAGTGGAGCAATGCGCTCTGCGAAAAGCGGAAACACCTAGACCGGCTGGCGGTTGGCGCGTTTGACTGCGGGGAGCTGATCGGCCTTGCCGGCGCTTCTGCGGACTGCGATAGTATGTGGCAGATTGGGATTGACGTCCTGCCCAGCTACCGGAGAAAGGGGATTGCTTCTGCCCTGACAAGCCAGCTTGCCGCGGAAATATTAAGCCGTGGCCTGGTGCCGTTTTACTGCTGTGCATGGTCGAATATTAAATCTGCCCGCAATGCTGTCAGAAGCGGCTTTCGTCCTGCCTGGGTGCAGCTCACAGCGAAAACCAAGGAAGCAATAGGCAAGATGAATCATAACTAGGAAAAAAAGATAGAAAAAGAGATAGACTGCGGAATGACCGTGGTCTATCTCTTTTTGCCGTAGAATATTAACATGGTTCATTGTTTTTCTTTAAGCTTTCTTCTTTTAGAATCCTGCCATCCCGTAGTAGGGTTTTAAGACGGTCACCATCATTTTCCGCGATGGCGGCCCGGTATTCCTGCAAATGAAGGATGATGTTGTCCAGCTCCACCAGCAGCGAAGGCTGATTCATCAGAAACAGGTCGGTCCACATGGATTCGTTCAGCTTGGCAACCCGCGTCAGATCAAGGAAACTGCCGGCAGAAAACCCGCTCTGGTAACCCAGAACCGGGCTTTTGACATAGGCGTTTGATACGATATGTGCAAGCTGGGAGGTAAAGGCAATAACACGGTCATGTTCGGCAGGCGTAGCAATCACAATATTGGGAAAATGCAGTTCCGTCGCAAACTGCCTGACAGCTTCGACAGCCTGTTTCGAGGTGGACTCTACCGGGGTAATAATAAAGCTCGCGTGATCAAAAAGGTTGCCCAGTGAATAGGCGAATCCAGAAAATTCCCTGCCCGCCATGGGATGGCAGCCGACAAAGGCGACGTTTTTTCTTTCTAAAGAATCCCCGATACCGTCGATAATACTTTCCTTTACGCCGCAGGTATCGATCACGATACTGCCTTTCCGGAAATCCTGCGCGTGTTCCCGCAAAAAGGTGATCGTTTGGGCGGGATGAAGGCTGACAATCGTAAAATCAGCCTGGGACAGATTCTCTGGTCTGATAGCTTCATCGATTGCACCGGCTTCCAGCGCCTGCCGTACTGTATTTTTATCCAGATCGTAGCCTAAGCAGAGATGGCTGGTATAGCGTTTGATTGTTTTGCAGAGTGACCCGCCGATCAGTCCAAGCCCAACAACAGCAATTTTCATCTGCTTTTTCCTTCTTTCTTTCTATTATCATAAACCCGCCGGAGGAACAACCATGAACCGGCGGGCAGTTTATCCATTTAAAGTATAACAGCGAACGGATTGGATGTCAAGAATCACCGTTCTGTATCCCAATAGAATGCACTGTAAGGAGGCAGCTCGCTTCCGCCGCCAAAATCATGTTCTCTTCCGGTAATCAGATCGATTCCCTTGCCGCAGCCGGCATCAAAATGCAGGGTATAGGGCTGGGAATCGGCATTGATTGCAATGATGACCCTCTGGTGCTCGCTCTGCCGCTGAAAAACGGTCTGATGGTTTGTTAGGACAAGGCTTTTGAAATCACCAAAGCAGAGTGCCTCGCTGTTTCGACGCGCTGTCAGCAAGGAGGAAATCCAATTGGTCAGCCCGTTCCATTCCGGCACCTCAAAGCAGGGACGGAGTGATTCGTCACCCTGCGCCTTCTCGCCTCTGGCGCCCCATTCGCTTCCGTAATAAACGCAGGGGATTCCCGGCATTGCACAGAGCAACGCATAGACCGGATAAAGGTGGTTCGGATCGTTCAGAATGGAAGCGATCCGGGAAACGTCGTGATTATCTACAAAGTTAAAGAGGTGCTTCCCTCGGTAAAGCGACCAGTTTTCCGGCCCAAACTGCCGAAGCAGGGAATGAGTGATCTCAAACATATTCATGGAGTTGAAGCTGGAGTAAAGTCCCTTGTAGCACTCATAGTTGGTGCAGCTATGGAGCATGGAATTGTTCACCCACTGATTATAGTCCCCATGGAGAAGTTCTCCGACAAGGAAGAAATCCGGCTTGAGCTGGTCGCATTGGGCGCGCAGCCTGCGGATAAAATTGTGATCCAGCGAATAGGCGACATCAAGTCTCAGCCCGTCGATGTCAAAATCCCGAATCCAGCCGGATACACAATCAAGCAGGTATTGCACCACCGCTTCATTTTGCAGATTGAGCTTCACTAGCTCGAAATGCCCTTCCCATCCCTCATACCAGAATCCGTCCCGGTAATTGGAGTCACCGTCAAAGTTAAGGCAGAACCAATCCTTATAGGGGGAATCCCATCTTTTTTCCTGCACGTCCCGGAATGCCCAGAATCCGCGCCCGACATGGTTAAAGACCCCATCCAGCACGATCCGCAGTCCGTTCTGGTGAAGCAAACGGCAGACGCCGGCAAAGTCCTCGTTCGTTCCCAGCCGGCAATCGATCTGCTGAAAATCGCGGGTATCATATCCATGACGGTCTGATTCAAAAAGGGGTGAAAAATAAACCGCGTCAATTCCCAGCCGTTTCAGATGTTCGACCCAATCGGATACTTTCCGAATCCGGGGAACGGTGATCCCGTCGTTTTCCCAAGGCGCTCCGCAAAATCCAAGCGGATAAATCTGATAAAAAGCACTGGTTTCTGCCCACATACAGCTCACTCCCTGCTATCCTAATACTTTTTTTGCAATATCGGCTGATTGTTTTGCATCCTTGGCATAGAAGTCAGCGCCGATTTTCATGGCGTAATCCTCGGTCAGCACAGCTCCGCCAACCCAAATTTTACAGTCAGCACCGCTCTGATGCAGCGCTTCAATGGTTTGCTGCATACTGACAACGGTAGTAGTCATCAGGGCGCTCAGTCCAACCAGCTTCGCGCCGCTGCGTTTGGTTTCCTGAACTACAGTTTCAACCGGGACATCCTTCCCGAGGTCTATTACATCATATCCATAGTTTTCCAGGATTACCCTGACAATATTCTTCCCGATATCGTGAACGTCACCCTTTACCGTTGCAAGGACGATCTTTCCTTTGGAGACCGACCTTGCGGCCGGCTGTTTGGCGAGTGCCAGCTTGATCTGATCAAACCCAGCCTGCGCCGCGGTTGCCGACTGGATGAGCTGCGGCAGAAAGATGATTCCCTTTTCAAAATCGTTCCCGACCTGGTCGAGCGAGGGAATCAGGATTTCATTGATGACCGCGAGAGGATCCATGGTTTGAAGCAGGGTTCCTGTAATTTCTCCTGCCGCTTCCTTCAGCCCGTTGACAACGGCATAGGAAAGGGTCATATCCTGCTTGCTTTTGGGCTGCGGCGCGGATACGGCCGCATGGTGCTTTTCAATATAATGCTTGGAGCCCACGTCCCGGTTATACAGGACATTATATGCATCCACTGCGTCCATCATTGACTTGATATTCGGATTGATGATTGGACAGTCCAACCCATGCGCCATGGCGAGGAGGAGGAAGCTGTGATTGATCAGCTCGCGGTTCGGCAGGCCGAAAGAGATGTTGGAAACTCCCAGCACAGTTTTGACGCCGAGCTGTTCCTTTGCCATTTTGACGGCCTTTAGTGTCTCCTGAACCTCCTTCTGTTGAACGGAGGCGGTCAGGGTGAGGCAGTCGATATAAATGTCTTCTCTGGGGATGCCATACTCTTCCGCCGCTTCTACAATCCGTCTGGCTATCGCAAACCGATCCTCTGCAGCGTTGGGAATTCCCGTTTCATCCATCGTGAGACCGACAACTGCCGCTCCGTACTTTTTAACAACCGGCAAAATCCGATCCAAAACCTTCCGTTCGCCGTTGACAGAATTGACAATGGCCTTCCCGTTGTAAATCCGCAGGGCGCTTTCAATCACAGAAGGATTTGAGGAATCGATCTGGAGCGGTGCGTCCAGGACGCTTTGCAGCCCCTTGACCACCTCGAGCATCATCTGCTTTTCATCGATTTCCGGCAGGCCGACGTTGACGTCCAGAATGTCGGCGCCCGCCTTGACCTGTTCGAGTCCCTGCGTCAGGATATAACCGGTATTATGGTTAATCAGAGCTTCTTTGAACAGTTTTTTTCCGGTGGGGTTAATCCGTTCTCCTATTATGCGCACACCGTCTACCTCTACGAGATGGCTGGCACTGCACAGTACGGAACGCGGCTGCCAGTCCCGGTTGGAAACGGGTTGGCCTTTGACTGTACGGGCAAGCTCTCTGATATAGCCGGGCGTTGTACCGCAGCATCCGCCGATGATGGATACGCCGCAGTGAAGATACTCCCGCATAGTCTCGGCAAACTCTTCAGCGGAGATATCGTAGGTGTTGGAATTTAAATTCGGCAGGCCGGCGTTGGCCTTTATGATAATGGGCAGGGGAGTCCACCGGCTTAATTTCTGCGCAATGGGAAGAATTTCCTTCGGACCCAGCGAGCAGTTGACTCCGATTGCCTCCACGCCGAGCGAGGTCAGGGTAACAGCCATTGACTCCACCGATACGCCGGTAAAGGTGCGATGGTTTTCCTCAAAGGTCATGGTGCAGAAAACAGGTAGGCTGGTATTCTCCTTTGCGGCCAATACGGCGGCTTTCATCTCCAGCAGGTCGGTCATCGTTTCAAACACAACGAGATCGGCTCCGGCCTTTTCTCCGGCAATCAGCATTTCCCGGAAAATATCATAGGCGCTGTCAAAGGAGAGATTTCCGTTTGGCTCCAGCAATTCGCCGACCGGTCCGATAGAGAGCGCTGCCTTTACCTTGGTTCCTTCTGCGGCTCTTTTGGCGTTTTTAACTCCGGCCGTTACAAGCTGGTCAACCGTGTAGCCGCAGTGGGCAAGCTTGTAGCGGTTTGCACTAAAGGTATTGGAATAGATGATATCCGAGCCGCTTTCAATATACTGGCGGTGGATGTCTATCACGATGTCCGGATGGGTGATATTCAGCGCCTCCGGTACTTTGCCGATCCTGACGCCGGATTTTTGCAGCATGGTTCCCATTGCTCCGTCGAGCAGGATCACATGGTCAAAGTTTTTTAACATTGAGTTCCTCGCTTTCTGAAAGTACAATTTGCTCGGTTATTGCAGTAATCGCATTTATTTCTTCTGGGATCTTTGGCAGTGTCCGTTACGCCGATTATGGCTGTAACGGATTTGGCGGGAGTCATCAGCAGGCTGTCGGTTAACGACAGGCCGATTTTTCGATGTGTGTCCATCAGGGAGATGATATCCTGTTGCGTTTCAAGCGGCAGATCACCGTAGCCAGCAGAAAACCGCCAGGTGGTGTTTTTACCTTCCTGCCTGCACTGCGTGATGATTTCCTGCTCCGCAAGGTCTGCGAGCTGCTCTGCCGCAGTGGTAGCGCAGCTATCCAGTATGACGCCCTCATCCGGCGCAAGGATCATGGCAGTGCGGATTTCGCGTTCGATCTGGAGTCCCAGCGTTACGCACAGCAGATAGATCTCTTCGCAGTTACCGAGCTGTGCCTGGATGTCGCGTCCCCTGAGCAGAACGGGGGTATGGACGATCCGAATGCCGTTATCCTCGCGGGAAACCGGGAAACGGCGGTAGAGATATTTCGGCTGGATCGCCCGGAGTGTCCGGCGGATGCAGGTGTCAATTGTCTCGGACAATGCACTGGAGAGAGACTGTCCGTTATAGCCGAGATACCGCAGGATTTCATCCCGGTTCAGCGTTTGAATCAGCGTATTCAAGGTGGCGGTTCCTTTCTAAACCCGGTTGCTGCTTTTGATGATGCTCTCAATGCTGCCTGTGATCCGGGTTGCTGTTTCGACATTGTTCATGGTATAGAGGTGGATTCCGCGCACATCATTGGCGATCAGATCGATAATCTGGTTGGTTGCGTAAGCGATCCCAGCGTCCTTGAGCGCCTGCGGGTCATCCGCGTATTTGTTGATCATGGTGCTCAGCTTTCTCGGCAGGCTGGCGCCGCACATGGAAACGGTACGCTCGATTTGGGATTTATTTGTGACCGGCATAATACCGGCTGAAACCGGGGCGGTAATCCCTTTTTGGACGAGCTTATCCATGAACTCATAAAAATGGTCGTTATTAAAAAAGAGCTGTGTAATTAAATGAGAAGCGCCAGCGTCAATCTTTCTTTTCAGGTTGTCGATATCCTCATCAAGGGTATCGCTGTCGCAGTGGCATTCCGGATAACAGGCGCCCATTACATTAAAGCCCGCGTCATAATTTTTGATGAATTCCGTCAGGTCGCTGGCGTGCTGAAAATCCTCCTTCGGCTCTACTGTGGGACTTTTATCGCCCCGGAGTGCCAGAATATTCTGTACGCCGTGCTCTTTCAGAGTGTCCAGTGTTCGGCGGATATCGTCTTTGGTTGAATTGAGACAGGTCAGATGAGAGACCGGCTCAATCTGGTATTCTGTTTTAATGAGCGAGGCGATCTCACAGGTTTTGCTGCGCTGGGTATCTGACCCGCCCGCACCGTATGTAACGCTGATGAAGTCAGCCGGCAGTCCGCGCAGGCCGTACAGCGTATTATAGATGGTGTCAACAGAAGAGGTTTTCTTCGGCGGGAAAACCTCCAGGGAATAGACCACCTTTTTATATCTGAAAAGATTTGAGAGATCCATGATTTTCATGATTCCTTTCTTGGGATTTGGGCTATTCGGGGATGCCGAAGCAGATATGGGCGTTACGGTTTGCAATATCAATCAGATCCTGCACGTCCGTCTCTTTGATTTGGGCAATTTTTTCGGCGGTCAGAGCAATCATATCGGAGGTGCAGGTTTTGCCGCGGTAGGGAACCGGCGCCATATAAGGGCAGTCTGTTTCCAGGAGCAGACGGTCAAGCGGCGTGACCTTCACCGCCTCGAGTACCTTTTTAGCGTTGTTGAAGGTAACCACGCCGGTATAGCCCAGATACATTCCCAGGGAGAGAATTTCCGATGCTGTCTGAGCGGAACCGGAAAAACAGTGTACCACACCCTTTGGACGGTATCTGCGCAGCAGCTCAAGCGTATCTGCAGTCGCCTCACGGGAATGGATGATGACGGGAAGCGAGAGCTCCTGTGCCAGCAGGAGCTGCTTTTCAAAGACCTCTTTCTGCCGGCCGCGCGGAGAAAAATCATAGTGGTAGTCCAGCCCGATTTCCCCAATGGCGACCACCTTTTCTTCTCCTGCAAGCGCCGCCAGCTCCTCAAGATTGCTTTCCGACCAGTTTTCTGCGTCGTGGGGGTGAATACCGACACTGCAATAGAAAAAAGGATAGCGCCGGGTCAGCTCCAGTCCGGAATAGGAGGAGGGCATGTCACAGCCTGCATTCAGTACTGCCGCGACGCCGTTCTCCCTGATATGCCGGATTGTTTCCTCCTGAATGGAGCGAAAACGTTCGTCATTATAATGGGCATGGGAATCAAAAATATTGTGATAGCTCAATAGGGGACACCTTCTTTTCTGATGATATAGTGGCAGCATGGAACGGTTTGGCCGTTTTTCATCAGCGTTACCATCCGTTTGCCCTGATAGTGCATCCCGCTTTTCTGCATTACCCGTCCTGAGGCCGGGTTACGGAGATCATGAAGTGCGTCAATCGATTCAAAGCCGCAGTTCCAAAGATACTGGATGACCGCCCGGCACGCTTCGGTAGCAAGGCCCTGGTTCCAGTATTCCGGGGCCAGGCAGTAGCCGACCTCACAGGCCGTGGAATCCGGTTGTGCAGCCGCGCCGATAGAACCGATCAGCTTGCCTGTCGAAAGATCGGTGATGGCCCATTCGTAAAAATGGAGCTTTGGGTACTCTGCGATCCAGGAATCAATGATTGCGGCGGTTTCATCCGGCGTGCGGTGGGTGCCCCAGCTAACGTAGCGGGTTGCCTGCGGTATCCCCGCCCAGCCGGAAAACATCGCGTCTGCGTCGGAATGTCTAAATTTTCGGAGAAATAATCGTTGTGTTGTGATGGGTTGTGTTCCAAGATGTTGCATGGTAAAACCTCCGGTATTCAGTTGTAAATCAAAGCAGTCCGTTTATCGGATTTTTGCACCTGCTGGGATATGATCGTCTACAAACAAAACTCTTGCAGCGTCGTCGCAGTCGGCGGCGAGGATCATCCCGTTTGACATTACGCCCCGCAGTTTAACCGGCTTAAGATTGGCAACAATGATAACTTTTTTTCCGATTAAATCAGCCGGCTGGTACCAGGCGGCAATCCCGGAGACGACCTGACGCGGCGTGCCGCTGCCGTCGTCAAGCTGAAGACAGAGCAGCTTATCAGATTTTTTAACAGGCTCGCATTCGATGATTTTGGCCGCCTTCAGCTCTACTTTGGCAAAATCGTCAATATTGATAATCAGACCCTCCGGCGCCTCCTCTTTCGTTTCTTCTTTCTGTGCTGCGGCTTTCTGGCTTGCCTCAATTTCTTTTTCCAGCTCTTCCAGTTTTTTCACCTCGTCAATCCGAGCAAAGAGCGGGGCGGCGGTTCCAACCTTCCCCTCCTTTAGCTTTCCGAATTCATTCAGGGACGGATAGCAGGTAATGTCTGTATTGATCTGCGCAAAAATCTTTTCTGCGGTCTGGGGAAGGAACGGGGAAACCATGACGGCGATAAACCGGATGCTCTCCAACAGGTTATAGAGCACAGTTTGAAGCCTTGGGTAGTTCGCTTCGTCCTTTGCCAAAGTCCACGGCGCGGTTTCATCAATATATTTATTGCTCCGGCGTGCAACATTTATGATTACTTCCAGTGCGTCGGCAACCTTAAATTGATTCATCAGGCTGGTGTATTCCTTCACTGAGGAAAGGCAGGTGGATTTCAGGTCGTCGTCCAGAGCGTCTGCGACACCGGCATTTTTGACAGCTCCGTCAAAATATTTGTTGGACATGGCGACCGTCCGGTTGACCAGGTTGCCCAATGTGTTGGCAAGATCCGAGTTATAGCGGGCGATGATATTTTCATAGGTGATCGTCCCGTCCTGCGCATAAGGCATTTCCTTAAGCAGATAATACCGGACGCCGTCCACGCCAAAATGGCGGGCCAGGTCGTCGGCATACATGACGTTTCCTTTGGATTTGCTCATTTTATCCGTGCCGGAGAGCAGCCATGGATGGCCGAACACCTGCTTTGGCAGCGGCAGGCCGAGCGCCATCAGCATAATCGGCCAGTAGATCGTGTGGAAGCGCAGGATGTCTTTTCCGATAATGTGGACGTCCGCAGGCCAGTATTTCTCAAACAGCTCGCTGCTTCCGTCCGGGTCATAGCCTAAGGCGGTAATATAGTTGGTAAGCGCGTCCAGCCAGACATAGATGACATGCTTCGGGTCAAAATCGACTGGAATACCCCAGCTAAAGGAGGTTCTGGAAACACACAGATCCTGCAGGCCCGGCTTTAAGAAATTGTTAACCATTTCGCGCTTCCGGGATTCCGGCTGGATAAATTCCGGATGCTCCTCAATGTACTGCATCAGACGATCCTGGTACTTGCTCATCTTGAAGAAATAGGCCTCTTCCTTGGTTTTTTTGACCGGACGTCCGCAGTCCGGGCAGCAGCCGTCTGCAAGCTGAGTTTCTGTCCAGAAGGATTCGCAGGGGGTGCAGTACCAGCCTTCATATTCGCTTTTGTAGATATCCCCCTGGTCGTAGAGCTTTTGAAAGATCTTTTTCACAACCGCCTCATGGTAATCATCCGTTGTGCGGATGAACTTATCATAGGAGCAGTCCATCAAATCCCAAATCCGGCGGATTTCTCCGGCGACCTGGTCGACATAGGCTTTCGGTGTGATGCCCATTTCATTGGCAATTTCCTGAATCTTCTGCCCGTGCTCGTCTGTCCCGGTAAGGAAGAACACATCGTCGCCTATCATCCGTTTGAACCGCGCAATGGCGTCGGTCAGGACGATTTCGTAAGAATTCCCGATATGCGGCTTGCGGGAGGTATACGCAATTGCGGTTGTTAAATAAAATTTTTGCTGTTCAGACATAGTAGATTCACCTTTCTTTACATTTCACAAATAATAGCTTGCTGGCCTTCGGGATAAACAAAAACTCCCGTTCCCGAAACCAGGTTTCGAGGACGAGAGCAAAACTTCCGTGGTACCACCTCAATTTTCCTTTCCCTCACGGAAAAGGACTCATCTGCTGCAGACCATAGGCGGCCGACAGCATATTGCGATAACGGGCAAACCCGTCGCAGCCTAAAGGAAATCCCTTTTCGGTGCGCAGCTCCAAGACCATCTTCAGCAAATTTCCCCTTATCCGTTCTCAGCCTGTCGGACTCTCTGCAAAAGCTTCCTTTGCTTACTCTTCTTTTCACAGCCAGTTTGTAAACCTATATAATTGTACTTATTATATCCATTTTTTTAAAAAAAGTCAAGCGAAAATCCATTGTTGGAAAAATTCGTATAGATTGCCGATTGTGGCTTTTCCGGTTACCCTCTATAATGGAAGGGAGGATTGGGGGATGGGAAATGAAACGAATTGTTGCAGATTATCATATGCACACCACCGTTTCGCCGGACGGCGCCAATACAATGGAAGAAATGTGCGAAGCGGCTATACAGAAAGGGATACGGGAAGTTGCCTTTACCGACCATTTTGAAATTTTCTCACCTGATTTCAAGGGCTCCTGTTATTCCCCGATAGACCGGTTTACCCTGGAATACTGGCAGCGTTATGTTGACGCTTTTGCACGCTGCAAAGAAAAATATGGGGATCGTTTCTCCTTTAAAAGCGGGATTGAGCTCGGGCAACCGCACCTAAATCCAAAATTTTCCGAGAAGGTGCTCAGCATGATGCCGCTTGACTTTGTATTGGGTTCTCTGCACAAAGCGGAGGACACAGATTTCAGCGAACGGGATTACCTGGCCGGGCGGAATGAGGATTATTGCAGGATGAACCTGGAAGAGCTGTACCGGCTTGCGGATGAGGGGGATTTTGACACGCTGGCGCACATCGACCTGATTAAGCGCTATGCGGCCCGGCAGGGTGTATGCGTCACTTTGATGGATTATAAGGCGGAGTTTGCCTGCGTGCTGAAACGGCTGATTGAGCGCGGAAAGGGAATTGAGATCAATACCTCCGGTCTGCGCCAGGGTATGGGAGAAGCGATCCCCTGTATGGAGATTTTGAGGTTTTATCATGAGCTTGGCGGGGAAATTCTGACGATCGGCTCAGACGCGCACTGTGCGGAGGACATCGCGGCGGACTTTGACACTGCATATGAAATGGCAAAAGAAGCGGGATTTCGGGCAATTGCGCTGTATACTCAGCGGAAATGTTCCTTTTACGATATTGATTAGGAGGGGAAAACTGTATGATGGGAGTTAATATTATATTTTTAGTCGGTGTTTTTGTGATCCTATTGATAGGCGTGGTCGCAGCGGTGCTTGCCGTCTGCCTGAAAAAGGTGAATGCGCAGGAACGCCCGGAGGAAATGCCGAACCAGCAGGATTTCCAAAACCATCAGTGGATGACGGAAGAACAGAACAGGATCATACAGGATCAGAACCGAATTATTCAGGAACAGGTTCAGCAGCAGATCAACCAGGATCACATGCGAAATATGTAACAAAAGCGGATGGAACCGGCAAATACCGGCGCCATCCGCTTTTTGGCAGCTACGATTTTTTCTGCTGTTTTTCCGGATAACCCCAGCCATCCAGACCGGCCCGGCGCATGGCGCCAAACATCCGGAAGGTGAAGCCGTCGTCCCCGTGTTCCCGTTCCCGAAGGAACTGTTTCATCTCTTCCCGTTTTGTTTTCCCGTCTACCGGGCACTTTGACTTGACAATCGGAAGGCCGTTTTTTACGGCCGCTTTCCTGACATCCCGTTCCGGCGCGAATACCATGGGCCGGATCATCCAGAGCTGCTTTGTCGAGAGGTAGCTTTTCGGGGCAAAGCATCCGAGCCTTCCTTCAACAAATAAATTCATCATAAAGGTTTCCACTACGTCGTCAAAATGATGCCCTAACGCCACCTTGTTGCAGCCGGCTTCCAGCGCCGCGTCATGCAGCGCGCCGCGCCGCATTTTGGCGCAAAGGCTGCAGGGATGCTTTTCCTTCCTGATATCAAAAACGATTTCACCAATCCGGGTTTCCTTGAGAATATAGGGAACTCCCAGTTCGTCGCAAAACGCTTTGATCGGGGAATAATCAGTGTGAATTCCGCCAAAGGACGGATCGAGGGTAATGGCGGCCAGGTCATAGTCGATGCCGATAAACCGTTTCAGGAGCACCAGCCCTTTCAGGAGCACAACAGAGTCCTTTCCGCCCGATACGCCCACCGCAATTTTATCCCCGTCCTGGATCAGGTCGAATTCATGGATTGCTTTCCTCATATATCCCAACATCTTCTGCATAGGGTCACCTCATAAGAAAGATTGAACAAAATTTTCCGCTTCAAATAGAAACAAAATTATTATATCACAAGTTGCAGAAATTGCATAGCAAGGATATGGGAAATAAATAAACCCGGCTCAGCTTCAAAATGTTCACAAAAGGGAAGATACTTTCTAATCATGTTTGTATACATTGTTACGATTTTTCAGGAAATATTGTAAAAAAAGTAGAAAAATCAAGGGCAAAGCCGTATAATATGTAAGGATTCGAATGAATAGGAAAGAAAAAAGAGGGAGATACGTTTGATTAGAGAAGATTTAAGAAATATTGCGATTGTCGCTCACGTTGACCACGGAAAGACCACCCTGGTGGATGAAATGCTGAAACAGGGCGGCGCGTTCCGAGAAAACCAGGTGGTACAGGACCGTGTCATGGACAACAATGATCTGGAACGGGAACGTGGAATTACGATTTTAGCGAAAAACACTTCCGCCCACTATAAAGGGGTTAAGATTAATATCATCGATACACCCGGACATGCTGACTTCGGCGGGGAAGTAGAACGGATTTTAAAGATGGTGGACGGCGTGCTGCTGCTGGTAGACGCCTTTGAAGGTACTATGCCGCAGACGCGGTTCGTATTGCAAAAGGCATTGGAGCTGGGTCACAAAATCATCATCGTCGTCAATAAGATTGACCGTCCTGATGCGCGGCTGGACGAAATTGAGGATGAGGTGCTGGAGCTTCTCATGGATTTGAACGCGTCGGACGAGCAGCTCGACAGTCCGGTGATTTACTGCTCCGGACGGGAGGGAACAGCCTCCACCGACTACACTAAGCCGGGAACAGACCTGATCCCATTGTTTGATACTATTTTAGAGCATATCCCGCAGCCGGAAGGAGAGCCGGACGAGCCGTTCCAGATGTTGGTTTCATCGATCGACTATAACGATTATGTCGGCCGGATTGCCATTGGGAAGATTGACCGCGGCACACTCAAGCAGAACCAGGAAGTAATGGTGTGCGATTATCACAACCCGAAACGGCAGTATAAGGGCAAGGTCGTAAACCTTTATCAGATCGAGGGCCTGAACCGTGTACCCTGCGATACTGCGAAGATGGGAGATATTGTCTGCATTTCAGGAATTGCTGACCTTACTATCGGAGATACCCTCTGCGATCCGGGAGCAGTGGAACCCATCGAGTTTTCCGCGATATCCCAGCCAACGGTGGAGATGACTTTTTCGGTTAACGATTCACCGTTTGCCGGAAAAGAAGGAAAATTTGTCACAAGCCGCCAACTGCGTGACCGCCTGCAGCGGGAGCTGCTCAAGGACGTTTCCCTGCGCGTAGCCGATTCTGATACCACCGACAGCTTCATTGTCGCGGGCCGCGGAGAGATGCATCTTTCGATTCTGATTGAAACAATGCGCCGCGAGGGCTATGAGCTTCAGGTGAGCACGCCGCGCGTTCTTTACCGGGAGATCAACGGGAAAAAATGCGAGCCGATCGAACGTCTTGTAATCGATGTGCCGGAAGAATATATGGGCGCTGTAATGGAAAAAATGGGTGCAAGAAAAGCGGAGCTGCAGCACATGGCGCCGCAGGGCAGCCGGATGCGGATTGAATTTTTAATTCCTGCCCGCGGGCTGTTTGGATATAAGAATGAATTCCTGACCGATACCAAAGGGGAAGGGATTATGAGTTCTGTCTTTGAATGCTACCAGCCTTATAAGGGAGAAATCCAGAAACGGAACAGCGGCTCCCTGATCGCGTTTGAAAGCGGGACTTCCGTGGCATACGGGCTGTTTAACGCCCAGGATCGGGGTACGCTGTTCATTGGCGCGGGCGTTCCGGTTTATGAAGGGATGGTAGTCGGCCAATCTCCAAAGGCAGAGGATCTGGTAGTCAATATCTGCAAAAAAAAGCAGCTTACAAATATGCGCGCCTCCGGTTCTGACGATGCTTTGCGGCTGGTTCCGCCAAAGGTGATGAGCCTGGAGCAGGCGCTGGAGTTTATTGCGGACGATGAACTGGTGGAGGTTACGCCGGAAAATATCAGAATCAGGAAAGCGGTTCTGGATAATACCCAGCGTGCGAAGCTGCGGAATAAAAAGTAACTGTTATATTGCACTGACCGAGGTATCCTGTTGACCCTAGTTGACAGGATAGTCTCTTTTTATCTGACCGCCGTTAGGCTGAACGGGAGATTTAAAATGAAAATTGTTGTACTCAACGGCACCTCTGTAAAAGGGATTACGTATCACATGAAAGAGATGTTTCTGCAATATCTCCGGACCGAAAATCAGATTACGGAATTCTATCCCGAGGATATGCCGCCTTTTTGCGTGGGATGTAAAAACTGTTTCCTTCGCGGAGAGGAAAGGTGCCCTCATGCAGAAACAATCGGGCCGATCTGGGACGCTTGCCTTGCGGCGGATCTTCTGGTTTTTGCCTACCCCGTGTATGCGTTGCGGGCGCCGGCTTCGATCAAATCCGTATTAGACCACTTCTGTGTGCATTGGATGGTGCATCGTCCCGATCCAAAATTTTTTAAAAAGACCGCGGTTGTAATCACTAACAGCGTGGGTGCTCCGAACGGCTCGGCGCAGAAAGATGTGAAAACCAGTATGAACTGGATGGGAGTATCCAAGATACATACCTGCGGAGCGGGAATGATGGGGGACATTTTCTGGAGCAACATTACGGACAAACATCAAAAAATGTTAGAGCAGAAGATGACGCGGCTTGCCAAAAGGGTATCTGGGACAATGCCGCGCCTTCATAAAAGCTTTAAAGTCAACGCTCTGTTTTCCGTCTGTAAAATGATGCATCAGGGTGTACTGAAGTCGGAAGACCGGCCGAGTCTTGACAATCAATTTTTTCTTGATAAGGGTTGGATCAGAGATAAGCGATAAATGGGCTATATTAACAGAAATTTGTTTTAGGCAGTGAAAAACCGTCTGCATTTTTATGCAGACGGTTTTGTGCGGTCATTCGGTCGGCTGGCTGTCGGACGGAACTCGTTTCTCCTCCTCTGGGGGAAGCGGGATCTTCCCATGTTTTTTCTCAAATTGCGCGATGCACATTCGGATGAGATAGAGAATCTGTCCGTTTGCAGACCGCCCCTCGTATCGGCATACATAATGCAGCTTTGCATGCAGCTCTGCATCAATTCGGATGCCTAAATGCTTCATTTTCAAATTTCTCACCTTTAGCCTCGTTTTCTACTTCATTTTCATGAGAGATATAAATTTATCTTAAGGATAAAAAAATATTTTTTGTTTTGTTTGGACTTAAAATAAGTACATTATTTTGTCGATAAATGCCGATCTATTCATATTTTTTCCAGAAAAATACAATTTATTCTTGGAAAAAGAAAATTCCTTCCTGCAAACTGAAAAAAGAACGGCGATCCACCCGAATGAAACGGGCCGGATCAAAACACAGATGCGCTCCCTTGATTTTTCACTGTTAACATGATAAAATTTGAAGGTACGATTATTTTTAGATAAGCCGGCCGGCGTGAAGTGCTTTTTTTCACGCCCCGTTTTTGATTCTGTGCCGCCAAAAGGACGGCGGCGTTTTCGCCGCAGGTGAAAACGAATTGAATTTCGAAGAAAGGAAGCCTTTGCAAAACAGAGGTATGGTGGTCTATATGGAAGAAACAGTCAAGGAAAAATTTGAGCAGATTTCAGGGATGATTGGCAATACGCCGCTGCTGGAAATCGTTTTCCGGTATGACGGCGAGCTGCGCAGGATTTTTGCAAAGGCGGAGTATTATAATCTATCCGGGAGTATTAAAGACCGCGTGGCTTTCTATATTTTGAAAAAAGCGTATGAGACAGGAACAATCCGGCCTGGAGATATCATTGCCGAGGCAACCAGTGGAAATACGGGGATTGCCTTTTCTGCAATGGGAAGCTATCTGGGGCATCCGGTTGTGATCTATATGCCGGACTGGATGAGTAAAGAACGGATCAACCTGATGGAAAGCTATGGCGCAAGGGTCAGGCTGGTATCAAGGGAGCAGGGCGGCTTTCTGGGCTCGATCCGGCTGACAGAGGAGCTTGCGGAACAAGGCGGGGTATTCCTTCCGAAGCAGTTTTCCAATGAGGATAATGTCCAGTGCCATGATGAAACGACAGGAGAGGAAATCGTCCAACAGCTCGCGGCAATCGGCTTGACCGCAGACGGCGTTGTAGCCGGAGTGGGAACCGGCGGCACAGTAATGGGGCTGGGAAAACGGCTGAGGGCGGCAAATCCGCGCTGTAAGGTGCATCCTCTGGAGCCAATGAATTCGCCGACTCTGTCCACCGGATACAAAACCGGGGTGCATAAGATTCAGGGGATTTCGGATGAGTTTATCCCAAGCATCGTCCATTTAGATGAAATTGATGAAATAGTGTCTGTTGACGACATTGACTCGATTATTATGGCAAGGATGCTTTCTGAAAAGCTGGGAATCGGGGTAGGCGTCTCTTCAGGGGCGAATTTCCTGGGTTCTGTCCTGGCACAGAATATGCAGGGAAAAGACAGCGTGATTGTTACGGCGTTTGCCGATGATAATAAGAAATACCTTTCTACTGACTATTCCCAGCCGCAGGCCATGAGGGAAGAATACATCAGCAGCCATATCGAGCTGGTGACAGTGAAGGCTTATCGGTCAATATAAACAAAAAAGGGGAGCAGATAGCTGCTTCCCTTTTTGTATTTACTATTGCGAAGATATGAATAATATGTTAAAATATAAAAGTCAATTTTATCATTGACGGTTACTCTGGAGAGTCCCGATGAAAAAGCGGGCGCCGAAGGTGTACGGGAATTTTTCCCAATCTCTCAGGCAAAAGGACAGGGCAATAGAATGCTTAAATGTCTTACTCTTCGTGAGAGCCGGAAATTTCGATTTTCGGCTTTTTTCTTTTGATTTAAAACACGCAGGAGGAGAAAAACAAATGAATCTCAATTTATTGGCACAGGCAACTGTGCTGGACAACATTGGAGCAGTTTTGAAAAAAATCGATGATTTTGTATGGGGAATCCCGCTGATCGTCCTGATTTTGGCAGGCGGATTGTTTTTGACGGCAAGGCTGGGTTTTTTGCAGATTCGCCATCTGCCGAAAGCCTTAAGGTTCATGGTCAAAAATGAAGAGGGCGGAAGCGGTGAGGTCTCAAGTTTCGGCGCGTTATGCACCGCGATGTCTGCAACAATCGGTACCGGAAATATCGTCGGGGTTGCAACGGCGCTTGTAACGGGCGGACCGGGAGCTCTGTTCTGGATGTGGATCGCCGCTTTATTCGGGATGGCCACCAAGTATTCGGAGGGCCTGCTCGCAGTCAAATACCGGGTGGTAGATGAAAACGGGCACGCGCTCGGCGGACCGTTTTATTACATTGAAAGAGGAATGGGCAAACGATGGAAATGGCTTGCGAAAGTTTTCGCCTTTTTCGGAATGTGCGTCGGACTATTCGGGATCGGTACCTTTACCCAGGTCAACGGAGTTGCGGATGCTGTTAAGAATTTCTTTGACCCGGAAACACAGTGGACGGTTTCCATCTTTGGGATGGAGTATTCCTGGACGGTTGTGATTGCCGGGCTGATATTAACCTTCTGTGTGGCTTTGGTTGTCATCGGGGGAATCAAGCGGATTGCCAATGTTTCACAGGTTGTAGTACCGTTTATGGCAATTGTCTATGTTATTTTCTGCTTGGTTGTTATGGTTTGCAATTTTAAGGAAATTCCAGGTGCTCTGGTGACCATTTTTGAGAGTGCATTCGGACTGAAAGCGGTTGCGGGCGGCGCGCTTGGTTCTATTATGGTTGCGATGCAGATGGGAATTGCCAGAGGGATTTTCTCCAATGAGGCGGGCCTTGGCTCTGCACCGATTGCGGCTGCTGCCGCAAAAACCAAGGAACCTGTCCGGCAGGGACTGGTTTCTATGACGGGTACCTTTATTGATACCATTGTGATTTGTACGCTTACCGGTCTTACCATTGTCCTGACCGGCGCTTATCAGAGCGGGCTGGAAGGGGTTGCAGTGACGACCAAGGCATTCCAGGAGGGTCTGCCGTTTTCGCCTACAGTTGCTTCTTTTATTCTGATGGTCTGCCTGGTGTTCTTTGCGTTTACGACCATTCTCGGCTGGGACTATTACAGCGAGCGTTGCCTGGAGTATCTCTCCGGAGGAAACCAGAAGCTGGTGCTTGGCTTCCGGTGGCTGTATATCCTGTGCGTTTTTATCGGGCCATACATGACCATTTCCGCAGTTTGGACGATTGCTGATATCTTTAACGGTCTGATGGCGCTGCCAAACCTGGTTGCGTTGTTTGCGCTGAACGGCGTGATCGTAGCTGAAACCAAAAAATATTTTGACCGGCAGAAGGAGTCCCCGCTTCAAAAATAAACGGATAAAGGTATGGATTCTTCCATACCTTTATTTATTCGTTTTTTATTTACAAAAATAACACAGTTTCGTATCCCTTTGCTAATAACTAGCCGTTATAATAAAAATTGTTCCAAGGGAGATCAGACCGATGAATAGAATTCCTAAAAAGTGTACATACTTAGAGTAGACGGCAACAGCTCCCAATAACCAAATTTGCGTACGACTAAATTTTTAATAAATTGTCCCCTTCTTTTCATGGGAAAACACTCTGTGGTTCATCCGATCCACAGAGTGTTTTCTTGTTTACAGCGGTTTGAACTTTTGCTATAATAAAAGTCGATCATGGATTGAGGAGACAAAAAAATGAGAATGAGAAATAAGCCCTGGGCAAAGCCTGTGCTGGACGAATGCCCTTATTTTTATGACGACCCGTTCCGTCCAAACGGCGCGTGGCAGAACTGTTTTGCCAAACGTCAGCCGATGCACCTGGAGCTGGGCTGCGGGAAAGGAACTTTCATTGCAAGGCTTGCCGCAGAGCATCCGGAAATTAACTATCTTGCAATCGATATGAAGAGCGTGGTGCTGGCGAGCGCGGTAAAAAATATTGAGCAGGTTTTTCAGGAGCATGGCCGGTCAGACCGCAATGTTGTCCTGACAGCCTATGATATTGAGCGGATTTTAAATATCATGAAGGAAGAGGACATTGTGGAGCGGATTTATATTAACTTCTGCAACCCGTGGCCCAAATCAAGCTATCATAAAAAACGTCTGACTCATACAAGACAGCTTCAAAAATATCAGACGTTCCTCCGGCCGGGCGGCGAGCTTCACTTTAAAACGGATGACGATGCCCTCTTTGAGGACACGCTGGGATATCTCAAGGAGGCGGGATTTGAAGTGAAATACCTGACGAGGGATTTGCATCGTTCCGATTATCCCTCCAATATTGACACAGAGCACGAGGTGAGGTTTTGCGAAGAAGGGATTCCGATTAAATTCCTGATTGCAGAAAACCTGAGAGTGCGGACGCTGGATGAAATTGAGTGGAAGAAACGGGATTAGGAAGATGTTCCGAAAGTAAGCGCAGGACATGATTTGCCCTGCGCTTACTTCTTTTCCAACCGGAAGAGAAGTAAATATTTTGTAAAAAATGAAACCATGGGTTGGAATCATAGGCGGAGATGTGATATACTGATTGGGAATTGACCGACCAGTCGGTCGGAAATGAAAAGAGGAAAGAACTATGTCCGAATTTAGCGTAAAAAAACCCTTTACCGTGGTTGTCGCGGTGATCATGGTTTTGGTGCTGGGCTTTATCTCGTTTAGCCACATGACGCCGAACCTGATGCCGAATATTGATTTTCCCTATGTTATCGTAACGACAGCCTATCCGGGTGCAAGCCCAGAGAAGGTAGAAACTGCGGTAACAAAGCCATTAGAGCAAGCGCTTTCCACCACTACCGGCATGAAGCAGATTACCTCTACCTCAGCCGAAAACTACAGTATGGTGCTGATGGAACTCAATCAGGATGTCAATATGGATTCTGCTATGATTGAGATTAACAACACGGTAAGCAGTGTTTCCGCCGCGTTTGATGACGGAATATCCAGTCCAACGCTGATGAAGATGAACCCGGATATGATGCCGGTGATGATGGCCAGCGTGGACGTTGACGGGATGGACGCATATGAGGTGTCCGAATATGTTACTGACACTGTGATTCCGAAGTTTGAACGTCTGGACGGCATTGCTTCTGTTACTGCTGCCGGCCAGATCGAGAAGCGTCTGGAAATTACGCTGGATCAGGACAAAATTGATGAATTGAACGACAAGGTGTTAGAGAAGATTGATACTGAACTGGCTGATGCGCAGGCCCAGATCCGTTCTGGGCAAAAGGAGCTCAATGACCAGAAGAAAAAACTGGAGGATGAAAGCGAAACCCAGACTGGACAACTGGTGGACGCTGCAATCCAGATTTCCGACGGAAAAAAGCAGCTACAGGATGTTGTCGATGCAATCGGCATGGATAAAGAAGAATTGCAGGATGTGATCCAACAGGCTGAAGAGACGAAAAAGGGCCTGGAGGATCAGCTTCAAACCGCGCAGGAAACCCGCGACCAGATGGCGGAGGCAGGGATGGATACCTCCGCGCTGGATGACCAGATCAAGCTTCTGGAAGATGGGATTGAGCAGGCACAGACCGGAATTACCAATGCTCAGCAGGGGATTACGGCGATTGACTCCCTGGAGGAATTAAAACAGCAGGAAAAAGAGGTGGAAGAGGGAAAACTGACCCTGACGAGAAAGCTGACCGAAGCCTCAGTTCAGATAACCGATGCGCAGGTAAAGCTGGACGAAGCGCAGACCCAGTTCGAGGAACAGCGCGACGCAGCATATGAAAACGCTGGACTGGACGGGCTGATTTCTGCCGATTCGATCCAGAAAATACTCCAGGCGGAAAATTTCTCTATGCCGGCCGGCTATCTCGGTGAGGATAACAGCCAGTATTTGATCAAGGTGGGCGACGAGTTTTCGGACGAGGAGGAAATTGGAAATCTTCTGCTCGCCTCAACCGGGATTGACGGTGTGGGCGATATTCATCTGAAGGATGTTGCAAAAATTGAATGGACAGACAACAGCGGTGATACCTACGCAAAGGTGAACGGGAACAACGGAATTCTGCTGTCCTTCGAAAAATCAAGCATCAGCTCGACGACAGAGGCAACCGATGACCTCCACGAAGTGATGGATCAGATGATGGAGGAGAATGAAGATATTCATATTACCGCTCTGATGGATCAGGGCGTCTATATTGACATGATCATCCAGAGTGTTTTAAGCAACCTGCTCTACGGAGGGATTTTAGCGATTGTTGTCCTGCTGCTCTTCTTAAAAACGATCAAGCCGACAATTATTATCGCTACCAGTATCCCGATCAGCTTGCTGTTTTCGATGGTGCTGATGTATTTCAGCGGCGTGACCTTGAATATTATCTCCCTTTCCGGCCTGGCGCTTGGTGTGGGGATGCTGGTGGATAACAGTATTGTTGTGATCGAGAATATTTACCGGCTGCGCAACCTTGGCGTCAGCAAGCGCAGGGCTGCAGTGCAGGGAGCCAAACAGGTTGCCGGCGCGATTACAGCCTCCACCCTGACAACAATTTGCGTTTTCCTGCCGATTGTTTTTACAGAAGGAATTACCCGCCAGCTCTTCACCGATATGGGGCTGACAATTGCCTATTCGCTGCTGGCCAGTCTGTTTGTCGCGCTGACCCTGGTTCCGACAATGGCTTCCACCATCCTGACCAAAGCGGATGAGAAAAAGCATCCTTGGTTTGACGCTGTGGTTAACGGGTACGAGCGCCTGCTGCGCTTCTGTCTGAGGCGGAAGGTCTATGTGCTGTCCCTTACCGTTGTGCTGCTGGCCGTTTCCTGCGTCCTGGTAGTACAGATGGGAACGGCTTTCATGCCGGAGATGGATTCCACTCAGATGTCAGCTACGCTGACAATGCCGGATGACGCTGAGGAAGAGGATGTCTATCAAGCGAGTGACAAGTTTATGGAGCGCGCGTTGGAAATTGAGGATATCCAGACGATCGGCGCAATGCAGTCCAGTACATTGATGGGAATGGGGAGCTCTGATTCGAAAGAGATGACCTTCTACCTTCTGCTGGACGAAAACAAAAAGCAATCCAGCAAGGAAATCGCAAGACTGCTGGAGGAGAAAACAGCAGATCTCGGCGGAGAGGTACTGGTTCAGGAATCCAATATGGATATGTCTATGCTGGGAGGCTCCGGAATCGAACTGGAAGTTCGGGGTACCGACCTCGACCAGATGGAGGAGATTGTGCGCGACATGACAACACTTCTCCAGAATACCGAGGGGACAGAGGAAGTAACCAACGGGCTTGAGGACAATACCAAGGAACTGCGGATTACTGTAAATAAAAATAAAGCGATGGAATACGGCTTGACTGTCGCGCAGATTTACCAGGCTATCAGCGGGGCGATTCAGGAGGAAGCGGACGCCACCACCCTAACAATGGATAATGCTGATTATCCGGTAGTGATTGTCACCGATTCCGACCTGACAAAGGAGACCCTGAAATCCTATCAGCTTGAGGGGACAAAGGATCAGGAGACAGCTAATGTCCGCTTAAGCGATATCGCGGCCATTGAGGAGGCAGACAGCCTGCAGTCGATCAGCCACGACAATCAAACCCGGATTATGACCGTTTCGGCTATGATTGACGATGACCATAACATTGGCCTGGTTAGCCGGGATGTGGAAAAGGAGCTGAAGGATTACGAGGTGCCGAAAGGCTACAGTGTCAGCCTGACCGGTGAAAATGAGACGATTAACGACGCTTTGGGCGATCTGGTGATGATGATCGGCGCTGCCGTCCTCTTTATCTACCTGATCATGGTTGCGCAGTTCCAGTCGCTCGTTTCTCCGTTTATCGTATTGTTCACTATGCCTCTGGCCTTTACAGGCGGATTGCTGGCACTGTTCCTGACCGGAAATGAGCTCAGTGTTATCTCCATGCTGGGATTCCTGGTGCTGGCCGGAATTGTTGTTAACAATGGGATTGTGTTTGTGGATTATGCCAACCAGCTCCGGCTGAGCGGAATGGAAAAACGGGAAGCATTGGTGCAGACGGGAAGAACCCGTTTCCGTCCGATCCTGATGACAGCGCTGACTACGATTTTGGCGATGTCTACCATGGCGCTTGGTGTGGGCACCGGCGCTGAAATGACGCAGTCGCTTGCAATTGTTGTAATTGGAGGGCTGACCTATGCGACGCTGCTGACTTTGCTGGTGGTGCCCTGCATTTATGACCTGCTGCGCCGGAAGGAGCTCAAGCCAATTAAGATAGAGGAGGAGCTATCCGATGAAAACCGCGAAGCGGTACTTTAAAAACCGGGAATTAAGCGAAAAGGAAATTCTGCTGTATCAGGCAGTAAATGGGTTGCTGGAGCGTGGAGAGAGCCTTTCTGAGCTCCGGGTGGCGGATATTGCCAAGGAGGCCGGAATAGGGAAGGGAACGGTTTACGAGTATGTTGCCAGCAAGGAGGAACTGCTCGCCAACTCTTTTCTCTACCAGGTCTGGAGGGAAGTCGAGCAATTGCAGGAACAGGTTTCTCGGTGCGCTACTTTCCGGGAATTGTGCCGGGGGATATTTGACCTGGTCCACCGCAAGGCGGTATCCGGTACCAACATTATGAGTATAGCCGGTGCGGGGGAATTATCCCCTTCGCTGGTAACGATGATGGAGTCAGTGAAGGAGGATTTCAACCTGGCGGCGCAGAAGCTGTTTTCCCTGCTCGACCAGATTTTAGAGCAGGGCGTCCGGGAAGGAGAGATCAATCCGGCAAGCAGTCCGGAATATCAGCATTTTGTGATTACAGGAGTTTGCACCAGCCTGGTTTCCAGGCAGTGCAGCGGTGCCGCGAAGGACTGGGAGACAGAGCAAAGGCTGGCCTATCAGATGCTGGTCGCAGCTTTTCAGTAAAAAAGAAATAAAAATGCGGAACGATATCATCGTTCCGCATTTTTTCTTTTTATAAATAAGCTTGCATATAAGAAGGATTATACATTGAACCGGAAATTGACGATATCTCCGTCCTGCATTACATATTCTTTCCCTTCTAAACGGACAAGTCCCTTTTCCTTGGCAGCTGTCATGCTTCCGCAGTCCATCAGATCCTGGAAGCTGATAATTTCTGCCCGGATAAAGCCCTTTTCAAAATCGGTATGGATTTTTCCGGCTGCTTTCGGAGCCTTGGTGCCCCTGGTGATCGTCCAGGCACGCACCTCGTCAGAGCCCGCTGTCAGGAAGGAGATCAGCCCCAGCAGGGAATAGCCTTCCTTGATAATCCGGTCTAATCCGGATTCGGTCAGATTGAGCTCGGAAAGAAACATCGTCTTTTCCTCCGCATCCATATCCGCGATATCCTCTTCGGTTTTTGCGCAGATCGGCAGGACGGCGGCATGTTCTTCCTCCGCGATTTCGCAGACCTCTTGATAGAAGGGGTTGTCCGAAAGACTGCCCGAAAAATCGGCTTCGCAGAGATTTGCTGCGTAAATAACCGGTTTGTTGGAAAGAAGCGGCGACTGCCTGATCAGCTCCTGCTCATCCTCGGTATAGTCAAAGGAGCGGGCGGTTTTTCCGTCTTCCAGATGAGCGATCAGGCGCTCTAAAAGCTGGACTTCATTTTGCAGCTTTTTGTCAGCCTTTGCAGCCTTGACTGTTTTGGAAAGGCGGCGTTCCAAAATCTCGATATCGGAGAAAATCAGCTCGAGATTGATGGTTTCGATATCCCGGCGCGGCCCGATGGAACCGTCGACATGGACGATGTTGCTGTCCTCAAAGCAGCGTACCACATGCACGATGGCATCTACCTCACGGATATTTGAAAGGAATTTGTTTCCCAGTCCTTCTCCTTTGGAAGCGCCTTTGACCAGCCCCGCGATATCAACAAATTCCAGGACGGCGGGGGTGAATTTTTTCGGGTGATACATTTCATCCAAAAAGTTCAGCCGCTCGTCTGGAACAGAAACAACGCCCACATTTGGCTCAATGGTACAAAACGGATAGTTTGCGGATTCAGCACCGGCATTGGTCAATGCGTTGAACAGGGTGCTTTTGCCGACATTCGGCAATCCGACCATTCCTAATTTCATATTTTTCCCTCTATTCTTTCTGATATAAATTCCATAGATTCTAAATCAATATTATACAATAAAAGAGCAGAAATGTAAAACCCTTTCTTAAGGCGAAAATAGGGGATTTTTTATACTTTTCACAAAAAAGTTTTATGATTTGTTCACAGAAGGTGTTGCAAAGGTTTGCCGGCATCATGTATAATAAATACAAGCATTCATATCATGAAGGATGATATCTGATTACAGAAGTAATAGAGTGAAAAACAGCAGGATGTGGAGGGAAATGACATGTCATTAGGAAAAATTCTTGTGGTTGACGACGACCAGAATATCTGCGAGCTGCTTCGGCTTTATTTGGAAAAAGAAGGATACAGCGTGATTCTGTCACATGACGGGGAGGAAGCGATTGTCAAATTTAATGCAATGGCGCCGGACATGGTTTTGCTGGACATTATGCTGCCCGGTCTGGATGGATGGCAGGTGTGCCGTGAAATTCGCAAAAAGTCCAATGTGCCGATCATTATGCTGACGGCGAAGGGCGAGACGTTTGACAAGGTGCTGGGACTTGAGCTTGGCGCGGACGATTATGTCGTAAAACCGTTTGATACGAAGGAAGTGATCGCCAGGATCAAGGCGGTGCTGCGCCGGATAGGACAGAACAGCCAGTCGGAAGAGGTTAAAGAGGTCAGCTATGATAAGCTGGTAGTCAACATGACCCGTTATGAATTAAAGGTTGACGGCAAGGTGATCGATACTCCGCCGAAAGAGCTGGAGCTGCTGTTCCACCTGGCTTCCAATCCCAACAGGGTATATACCCGCGACCAGCTGCTTGACGAGGTCTGGGGCTTTGAGTATTACGGGGATTCCCGGACAATCGATGTGCATGTCAAGCGCCTGCGCGAAAAGCTGGAAGGCGTATCGGATAAATGGGCGCTGAAAACTGTTTGGGGCGTCGGATACAAGTTTGAGGTAAATGAATAAGCTTTTTGATTCGTTCCAAAACAGAACCCCTGTTTTGGAACGGATTTTCTTGCCTTGGAGCTTGCAGAAATTCAATACGCCGAAGCAGATGGCCTTAGTCGGCGCGCCCTGGTAAGAAGGGACTTTTAATTATGCAAAAGAGTATTTTTACAAAATATTTTTCTGTTTGCGCATCGCTGATCCTGGTCAGTATTGGAATACTGGGCTCTGCGCTGATGCTGTTTGCCTCTGGGTATTTCAAAACGGAAAAATACGAGCTGCTGCAGACCAATGTCGTAAAAGCGGTAGACAAGGTAGAAGCGAACATCGATGAGGACAATAGGATTCTCATGGGGAAGCCGCAGAGCTATTTTGATCTGTTAGCTGATGCGATCGGTGCGGATTTTTTCCTGGTAGATACGGATGGACGAACCGCCTACTGCACTGAAGAATATCCCTGCCGCCACACGACCTACCAATTGACGGACACGATCCTGGCGGCGATGCAGACAGATGGCGAGTATAAGGAGATAGGGACGCTTGGCGGGATTTATACCAGCCACAGCTTTACGGTCGGCGCACCGGTTTATGGCAGCAGCGGAGATTTGGTGGGTTATGTGCTGGCGTCGATGAACTCCACCGAATCGATGCAGAACTTTCTGATAGAAGTATTCAAAATGTTTGCGATCTCTGCGCTGGTGGTGCTGGTGCTGGTCTGCATTATTATTTATTTTGTTACCCATTCCATGGTGCGCCCGCTCAGGGAGATGTCTGAAGCGGCGCAGAAATTCGGAAATGGAGATTTTTCTACGCGGCTGACTGTCTATTCCTATGACGAGGTTGGGCAGCTCGCCATGGCGCTGAACAACATGGCGCAGTCTCTTTCCACGCTGGAGACAATGCGGCGGAGCTTTATTTCCAATGTCTCTCATGAGCTGAAAACCCCGATGACTACCATCGGTGGATTTATTGACGGGATTCTGGACGGGACGATCCCTCCGGAGAAACAGAAGCAGTATCTGCGGATTGTGTCCGACGAGGTGAAACGCCTGTCGCGAATTGTGCGCTCTATGCTGAATCTTTCCCAGATTGAGGCCGGGGAGATGAAATTAAACCGTCATACTTTCGATATGGTGGATACGATCTGCCAGACCCTGTTCAGCCTGGAACGGCAGATTGACGACAAGAAGCTGGAAATCAGGGGACTGGATCACGATAAGGTTTTTGTAGACGCGGATGAGGACTTAATTCACCAGGTGGTTTATAATCTGACAGAAAACGCTATTAAGTTTGCTAATACCGGCGGATATATTGAGTTTGAATTTTTAAAAGAGGGCGGCCGGCAGATGATCGGCGTCAAAAATTCCGGCGAGGGATTGAGCAAAGAGGAAATCCCGCGTGTGTTTGACCGGTTTTACAAGACAGACCGTTCCAGGGGACAGGACAAAAGCGGCGTTGGGCTGGGACTGTATATTGTACGGTCGATTGTCACGCTGCATGGCGGCGATATTATTGTCAAGAGTGTGCAGGGGGAATACTGCGAATTTTTGTTTACCCTTCCTCCCGGGAAACCAAAGACTCAGAATAAATTCAAGAAGAATTCATAGTATTTTGTGATAGGGCAGCAACCGGCTGCTGTCCGGAATCCTTAAGAAAGGAAGCCTTTGCGGAGCAAGGGCAAGGTGATTTAAGATGGATCAAAAATGGCCATTCGGGGAGAACCCCGGTTCGGAACATGAGGGACAGAGTGTCAACTGGCAGTTTTCCAACGGGCCAAAGAGCACAAACGGAGTGAACATTAATCCTGACTTTTCCGCCAATGGAAACGGCAGCTATCGGGAGGGACAGAATACATTCTATTCAGCGCCTCAGCCTCCTCAGAAAAACGGCAAGGGATCGGGCGGGTTAAAGGTATTCGCCATCCTGCTCTGTATTATTTTGGTATTTGTGATCTTTATCTTTATCGGCTACGCGATTTATAAAGAGGGGCCTGCCGCTCAAAAGACGGCGGAGGGTACCGGAACGTCGGAGCCGTCGGGAACCTCGCTGGAAATTAATTCTGCTCCTGAGGAAACGGAAGAGGAAACCGAGGAGTATTCGCCAAGCGGCGTACTCACCTCTGAGCAAATCGCCACCAAGGTGATGCCGTCTATTGTCGGCGTAGTGGTCTACACCAAGGAATCGGCCCTGCAAAACCAGGCGTACAGTGAGGGCAGCGGAATTATTATGTCTGAGGACGGATACATCATCACCAACGCCCACGTAGTTATGGAGGAGGATACCTCTACCGGAGGTGTCAGCACAACGCCGGTGGATAAAATCGAAATTTATCTCAACAATGAGGATTACTGCCAGGCCACGCTGATTGGTGTGGACACCCGGACAGACCTCGCGGTTGTGAAAATAGATAAAGAAAATCTGGTTGCGGCAGAGTTTGGGGATTCCACGGTGCTAAAGGTTGGGGAGCTTGCCGTGGCGATTGGAAATCCAACCGGGCGTACCCTGTCCAGCAGCTTTACACAGGGCGTTATTTCCGGTGTAGACCGGACGATTGCAATCGGCACCTCCGGCTATACGATGGACTGTATCCAGACCGACGCCGCGATTAATCCGGGAAACTCCGGCGGAGCGCTGGTGAATAAATATGGCCAGGTGATCGGGATTAACTCCTCGAAAATCGCCGCTACGGAATACGAGGGGATTGGCTTTGCCATTCCGATCCATGAAGCAAAGCCTGTCATTGAAAGCCTAATCGAAAACGGCTATGTAGCCGGCAGGGTTCGGATCGGGATTACGTTCCAGTCTATCCCGCAGGCATTAGCTGAGCTGCGCGGCACGCCGGCAGGACTGCGGGTTGTCCAGGTGGATGAATCTACCGATGCATACGCACAGGGCGTGCAGCCGGGAGATATTATCACAAAGCTTGACGGGAATGAGGTCATCAGCATTAAGGAGATTTCTGAGGTGCTGAATGAAAAGGAACCCGGCGACAGTGTCAAGCTGACGATCTACCGCGTGAAGGACGGGAAGGCCAGTACCTTTGACGTCAGTGTAGAATTGCAGGAGGACATGAGCGGAAAAGTAGTGTCTTAACGAAAAAGCAGCAGGGTTATATTACCCTGCTGCTTTGTTATATCAACAGCCCCATTCCAGGACAGGCGCCCGGCAAAGCTCCCCTGCGGACCGGCATCTTAACGGTCACTTTTACCTCCTGCCCTGAAAAATAGACTGTACTTTATTTTATGCTGCTTTATCAGATTGGCTACCGCAAAGCGCAAAGCGGAACAGCTTAAATATGTGGGAAGGCGGTTGATTTTAAGCCGATCACGGGAAATATCATGGTTTGCATTGATAATTACAGGGAAAAAATTTTTGTGGTTTCATTTCCCGCCTGAGCATTGAAAAGTGAAAAAAACTTAAATTTTATGATTATTTGTTGACGATATCATTGGGATTTAGTAAAATATAATAAGTAGGAGCTTTGAGGTGAGATTTATGAAAATCAATAATCTCAATCGAATTGCTTTGGGTATCAATGCTGCGGACGGAATAAACGTCATTTCGCTTGGCTTTAAATTGATGAAGAAACCTAATAAAACTTCAGAAGAAGAAATCGCGGCAAAGGCATTTATCAAAAGCTTTCGGTGGACCGTTGTGTTAGTGCTGCTTTCTTGTGCTGTTCTTGCTGTGATGACAGGCTTTGCAATGTCAGCAACCGGGATGGAATACAAAGGCGGCTATACGGAAAGCCGTACTGGAAGGATGGAAGACGGACAAATTCGTTATGTGAAAAATGAACTTTACTATATTAATCCCGAAGAATATGGCTTATCATCCAATCTCCCGGACAATACGCATATCACGGTATATTTTAATGAGAATGACGATGTAGTTGCCTGCATCAATGCAGATGAGGTGAACGGCATCAGGGAACAGAGAATGATTCTTATGGCAGTTTCTCTTGTGCTCTGCATTGTTGTATTGCTTGCATTCGCTGTGATAGCAAGGACAACCTTCGGAAAGCCGTGGTATCAATGGGTGAATTCAATCAGGGGGATTTAGTAACCTGAGAGGATAAAATTTCAGTGTGTAGATGCCAATAAATATTGAACCAATAGAGGTTTTAGAAATTGTAAAAAAGCGCGGTTTATTTCCGCGTTGAAAGGACGTATTGAAAATGACAAAGGTATCGCCGTCGATTCTGGCGGCTGATTTTGCAAATCTGGGGGCGGATATTCAAAAGGTTCAGAAAGCGGCCATGCTTCATGTCGACATCATGGATGGGCATTTCGTACCTAATATCAGCATTGGTGTGCCGGTTGTGGAGTCAGTCAGACGGTGTACAGACATGTTCCTCGATGTACATCTGATGATTTCAAAACCGCAGCAATATATTGATATATTCTGCGATGCGGGAGCTGATCTGATCTGCTTCCATCTGGAAGCGGAAGGAGAACCCGAAACGACAATCCGCATGATCCGGGAGAAGGGAAAAAAGGCGGCGGTTTCGATTAAGCCGGGAACGCCGGTGGAAGCGGTTTTCCCTTATGTTAAAGACCTGGATATGGTTCTGGTGATGACTGTGGAGCCTGGCTTCGGCGGACAGAAATTTATGCCGGAGATGCTCGAAAAGGTAAAGGCGCTTCGTGCTTATGCGCAGTCGGAAAACCCGTCGCTGGATATTGAGGTGGACGGCGGGGTCAACCGGGAAACAGCCAAGGCTGCGGTTTCCGCCGGCGTATCGGTGCTGGTTGCGGGATCCTGCATTTTCGGCGCGGAAAACCCAGAGGAAATGGTAGATTATTTTTCTTCTCTCTAAGAGAGATATTCCACCACTGTTTCGATGGCGTTTTCGGAAAGAATCGGCTTTGCATGCTCTTTGATAAAAGCACAGAACACAGAGCCCTTACCGAGGAAGGTGCCGTATTCCCGGAGCAGATGGATAATCCGTTCTTCCATCCTGCAATAGGTGTATAGCAGCAGGCGATAGTCGTTCCCATAGAGATAGAGCTCTGTTTTGATAACAAGGTGGTTAAATTCATTGAGAATTCGTTTGGAAACGGCGACGAGGGAATCCAATGACTCGAATCCGAAAATAAGAGGCGTATCGAAGCTGTACCGTTCTTTCTGGCCGTGCTGTCTCTGCGCGTCGTCAATCAGGTTGAGATAGAGGATGCATCCGCCGTTGGAATCGGGGAAAGCCTCGATAAACAGGCGGTGATTGTCAAAGGTGAGACCGGTCTGCGCTTTGATGCGCTGCAGGATGATAAATACTGCGCGCTTGGTCACAGTATTATTATAATCCATTTCTTCGTATGTGAGATCAAGCTGTTCCATATCTGCGGCTGAGAGCAGAATGCGGACAGTTTTTTCATCAAGCTGTTCTATCTTCAAAAAATCACCATTTTTCAAATAAAGTGAGAAGCCTCACTATTAAGTTTATACGGTTCAATTCGGAATCAGAACCGGAACTGGCGGCTTAATCAGGCATGCCGGTATCTTATTCGGGATATCCCGACAGAATGGAGTTCCAAACATGAAACATAGTATTGTAATTTCCGACCATTGCGTTTCTGCAATTTTAGCGCTTGTTGCTATGCTGGCGGTTCCTGTCTACTTTTTTGGCGCCCGTCCGGCAATTATTGCCGCTATAGCGGTGGTGACGGCAATGCTGATGGAGCTGATCTTGAAACGATGGCTCTTCCGCTTGCCGCGTGCGGAGAAGCATGATTACTCCTCGATTGTAACCGCACTGGTTATCACCATGCTGATGCCTGCCAGCGTCGATTATTATGTCGTTGTGATTGCTGTAGTCAGCGGCCTGCTGATTGGAAAGTATGCGTTCGGCGGAACAGGACGGAATATTTTTAATCCTGCGGCGCTGGGTGTAGCAATTGTGGGGATTAGCTTTTCTGAACAGGTTTTAAAATTTCCAGTTCCCGGAAGCTGGCTTCCGTTAACCCCGCATATTGCCGAGGAGGCAGGTGTATTATATGCAACCTCGCCGGCATCGGTGATGAATGTGGGCGGGACGCCTCAGATTTCCCTTTTCCCGTTGCTTTTAGGGGAATATCCGGGTGCGATGGGTGCTACCTGTATTATCGCTTTGGCCGCTGTTTTCCTTTTCTTGTGCTTGAGACGGGCAATTTCCTTCCGGATTACGGGAGCGTTCTTATTCACAGTTGCGTGCTACGCCTGTCTGTTCGCGCGAACCAGTACGGGAAGGCTGAATTCCGTTATTTTTGAAATTACTTCCGGAGTACTGCTGTTCGGAGTGATATTTATGGCCTCCGATCCGCATACATCTCCGTTAACTGCAATTGGGCAGGTGCTTTATGGGATTTTCCTGGGACTTGTAACTATGCTGTTCCGGAAAGCCGGGGCTCTCGACATTGAGTTCGTGTTTGTCCTGCTCTTTGCAAATGCGCTGGCAAGGGAGTTCGACCGCTTGTCGGACTGGCTTTGCCGCAAAATACCGATATTAAACCAGTTCCTGAAGGACAGTGAGACGCTGCGGGGACGGCGGGTCAGAAGGGTTGGTGGAAAACGTGCTTAGAACTTATTATCAAAAGCATCGGGAACAGATCGACCGTTTTGATGGGCTGTTGGTGAATAACACGGTTTTGGAACGCGGGCTGGTAATTGCACCGGTCATTGTTGCAGCCAACACTGCACAGAATGGCTTGATTCTGGGCTTGAGCTTTATCCTGATTACCTTTTTCGGGGTGCTCTTGGCCTCCTTTGTACCTAAAAAGCTGCCGTATGCTATCCGGGTGATTCTATATGTGGTTTTAGCCTGCCTGCTCTATATCCCGGTGTCTTACCTGATGAATCTCATGTTCCCGGATTCGGTGTATAAAGTGGGGATTTTTCTCCCCTTGCTGGTGACGAACTCTTTGATTGTGACCAAAACCGAAACGCGTTTTCTCAAGATGAAACGTCTGAATATGATGTTGGATGTCTTTTGCCATACGGTTGGATTCTTCCTGGTGATTGTGACGGTAGGCATGCTGAGGGAGATTTTCGGGAACGGTTCATTTTTCGGCAATGAGCTGAATATGCCCGGCAAAATTTATGCGTTTATGCTGCCGTTCGGCGGTTTTATCGTGCTGGGGTTTTTGGCGGCTGCTGTACAGCGCTTCCGTATTTACCTGCATGGCGGGGAAACTGACCAGAAAAAGGGAGGAAACCGCTGATGACATGGCTTGAATTTACCACAACTTTTTTTGGCAAGATGTTTTTATATGCGCTGATTGCCATGTTTACGGAGAATACGATCTTTTCCCGCGCGCTGGGAGCTTCTACCTCGCTGTGGATTATCCGGAAAAAATACCGCATTTTCGCTTTCGGGATGATCATGACGATCATTACTACCCTTTCCGCGGTAGCTGTCTACTATCTGCTGCCCTATGTCCAGAAGCTGGACAGCAGCAGTTATATCCTGCCTCTGGTATATATTGGCGTTATCGCTGTTGTTTATATTGTAATGCTTTTTGTAACGCATCGTCTCCCGCTAAAAAATAAGGATATGATGCTGATGTTTATCCATCGCTGTGCATTTAACTGTGCGGTCTTGGGCGCTTTGCTGCTGTCAACCGAATATAAGCTGGAGCTGCCGGGCTTTATCGGCTTCGGGATTGGAACCGGCTTTGGGTTTACCCTGGCGACCTATCTGACCTATATCGCTTATGGACGGTTAAACAGCAAGGCAGTTCCAAAGGCCTTTCGCGGTTTTCCAATCACCCTGTTTTATATCGGTATCCTTTCTTTGGCAATTTACGGCATGATTGGACACGAGCTTCCGGTATAATAGAAAACAGAGAATGAAAAGGGCGGAGACCCTTTTGATATAATTATGATTAGGGGGAAGAACAATGCTAGAAATGGAATTGTACAAACGCTGGGTTTCCCAGGATTTGGAGGACAGTGACCTAAAGGAAGAACTGGCGGCGATTACTGATGATGTAGAGAGCATCAAAGACCGCTTTTATAAGGATTTGGAATTTGGGACAGCAGGTCTTCGCGGAGTAATCGGCGCGGGTACAAACCGGATGAATATTTATGTGATCCGGCGTGCGACGCAGGGGTTTGCCGACTACATCAATGCGAAATATGATCACGGTACAGTTGCGATTGGGTATGACAGCCGGATCAAATCGGATGTGTTTGCAAAGGAAACCGCCTGTGTACTGGCAGCCAATGGGATCAAGGCTTATATTTATAAAGAGCTGATGCCGGTGCCGTGCCTTTCCTTTGCAGTGCGGCATTTGAAATGCAGCGCCGGGGTCATGGTAACAGCCAGCCACAACCCTGCAAAGTATAACGGCTACAAGGTATATGGGGACGACGGATGCCAGATTACGCTGGAGGGCGCCAACCAGGTGCTGGAGAATATCGGAAAGGTCGATATCTTTGACGGTGTGAAGCTGATGGCGTATGAGGAAGCAAAATCCGCCGGGATGATTGAGGTCATCTCTGATGATGTACTGGAGGCATTTTTAGACGCGATCCAGAAACAGTCGATCAATAAAGACGTTGTTAAGGAGGCGGGGCTTAAGGTTGTTTACACCCCGTTAAACGGCGCCGGGAACAAGCCGGTGCGCGCGATTCTGGAACGGATTGGGATTCAGAATGTCGTGGTCGTTCCAGAGCAGGAAAAGCCGGATGGAACGTTCCCGACCTGCCCTTTCCCGAACCCGGAAATTGCGGAGGCACTGGATTTGGGACTGAAGCTCTGTAAAAGGGAAAAGGCAGACCTTTTGCTCGCAACCGATCCGGACTGCGACCGCGTTGGAATTGCAGTCCCGAACCATGATGGGGAATATGTCCTGATTACCGGAAATGAAGTCGGCGCGATGCTGATGGAATATATCTGCTCCCAGCGGATTGCCAAAGGAATTATGCCGAAAGACCCGGTGGCGGTTTCCACCATTGTTTCCACAGCAATTGCTCAAAAGATCGCGGAACATTATGGTGTAGAGTTCCGTCAGGTGCTGACCGGTTTTAAATTTATCGGGGAACAGATTTACGGCCTGGAAGAGCTGGGGCATCCGGAACGGTATATTTTCGGCTTTGAGGAAAGCTACGGTTATTTGATCGGCACCCATGCGAGGGATAAGGACGCGGTTGTCGCTTCGATGATGATCTGTGAGATGGCAGCGTATCTCCGTTCAAAAGGGATTACCGTCCTGGAATATTTGGATGAAATCTACAAAACTTACGGTTTCTATTATCATACGCAGCAGAGCTTTACCTGTGAAGGGGCGGCCGGTATGGAGCGGATGAATGAGATTATGGCAAACCTCCAGCAGAACGTTCCAACCCAAATCGGCGGACTGAAGGTACTGCGTGTGGACAATTATATTACCGGGGAAAGCACCGACATGCTCACCGGAAACAGGGAAAAGCTTACGCTCCCGAATTCTGCGGTGCTGTTCTACCATCTGGAAGATGAGGCAAGCGTCTGCATCCGCCCGTCCGGTACGGAGCCGAAAATCAAAGCGTATTACACCACAGTAAAGGATGTCAGAGAAGACGCTTACGCACTCGACCGCGTACTGAAAGAGGACTTAACCAGAATTCTGGGATTCTAATTGACTGCGTGCGGAAGGAAAGGGGCAGTGCGCAATGAAAAAGCTTGTGGTTTTCTCTTGCTTTGCCCTGCTGCTCCTAACCGGCTTTTTTGTATTCGGGAATTTGGATGAAAAGCCGGAAACCACGGTGAGAAAGCTGGAATTCATAGATCGTATTGATGAGATTGTATCTATCGAGATTTCCAAAATGCCTTCGCCGCCTACAACGCATATAACAGAGTCCCAAGAACTGATTTTGGAGATTGCCGAGTATGTGAACCAGTATGAAGGGAGAAAAATCAAGCTGGAGCCCTATGGCGGCTGGGAAGTTAGCTTGACCGTTTATTATCAAGATCACACTGATAGCGGATGCAGCTTCTCAAGCGGCAGAATATCTGATTTCTCCGGAGAATATTTTTTGGTTGGCGATGACTTCCGGGAGCAGCTTCTCGCTTTCTATGAGCAGATGGAGCCTGTACAAGACGGCGGCAATAAATAAATAGAAAAAAGTCTTGCTTTTTGTTTTAGTTTATGATATGATATGTATTTGTGAGGACATCTCGAATGAGGTAGAATTCCTTATAAACGATGGCAAAATCTATCGTTTGCAGTATAAGAGGATTTGTGAGGTGAACAAGAATGAAAGAGGGAATCCATCCGGATTACAAACCGTGCAAAATTACTTGCGCGTGTGGGAATGTGATTGAAACCCGTTCCACCAAGGAAGATATCAGAGTAGAAATTTGTTCTAAATGTCATCCGTTCTTCACCGGAAGACAGAAACTGGTTGATACCGGCGGACGCGTTGACAGATTTAAGAAACGTTTTGGCATGAAATAAGGAGCCTATTGCGTGATTGAATCAGACTTTATAGAGCGGTGCAGAGTAATCTTTGCACCGCTTAAAGTTATTTTATGGCAGATCATAAGCGAAAAGGGGATGAAAACAGGATGGAAACCTCCTACCGGACGATCAGGGAATACGCAGAGGATGAATTTGTAGAGCGCAAGTCCCGGTTTATTGGGTCGGTCCAGCCATGCAAAACAGAGGAAGATGCCCTGCGGTTTATTGAGCAGAAAAGAAAACAGTACTGGGACGCGACTCACAACGTTTATGCCTATATCCTGCGGAACGGCGGACTGAAGCGCTGCTCCGATGACGGGGAACCGCAGGGAACGGCGGGACGCCCGGTTCTGGATGTGCTGGAAAAGGAAGGACTCACCGATATCTGTGTGATTGCCACCCGCTATTTCGGAGGGATCATGCTCGGCGCGGGCGGACTTGTCCGAGCCTATTCCCATACCTCAAAAATCGCTGTAGACGCGGCGGAAATCCTAAATTTGTCGGTTTGCTACCGGTATCGGATGTCGTTTGAATATCCGCTTTACGGAAAAATCAGCTATATTCTTCCGAACTACCCGCTTAAGGTCTTGGATTCCGATTTTGGCGAGCTGGTACGGATGGAGTTTTTGGTTCGTTATGACAGGAGGGAAGCTTTTCTCAAAGCTTTGACGGAACTGACAAACGGACAGGTTGTGCCGGAGGCGCTTGATTCCTGCTTTGAGGATCTCTAGCTTTGGAGAAACTGTCAAATTTGTATGTGATTCAAGAGGAAATCTGTATTTCTTTCTGATTTTATTTCTTTTTTTCATAAAAAGAAGGGATTGAAACTGTTCCCCTTGTATATATTATTAGTAACCAGAAAAGGAGAGGATTTGGAATGGATTTACAGCCGCGCCGTTATGCGGAAGAAATTGAACGGAAAATCCTGTCTCCTTATGCAACCTTAGTGATAGATTCTAAGGGCCGGAAAAGGCCGGAAACTCCCTGTCCCATCCGCACAGATTTTGCGAGAGACCGCGACAGGGTTATCCATTCTGCTTCTTTTCGTCGGTTAAAGCATAAAACACAGGTGTTTTTGGCGCCGTTGGGCGACCATTACCGAACCCGATTAACCCATACGCTGGAGGTCGCGCAGATTTCCCGGACGATTGCCAGAGCACTGCGGCTCAATGAGGATTTGACCGAGGCGATTGCCATGGGGCATGACCTGGGACATACGCCGTTCGGACACTCCGGCGAGAAGGCGTTGAGTTCCGTAGCGCCTTTCGAGTTTCATCATGCTCAGCAAAGCATCCGAGTGGTTGACCGGCTGGAACGGGACGGGAAGGGCCTGAACCTTACATATGAGGTGCGCAATGGGATTGCGACCCACTCTGACGGAGGCGCTGATGCGGCGACGCTGGAAGGAAAGGTTGTCGAATATTCAGACAAGATTGCCTATATCAATCATGATATTGAGGACGCGATCCGCGCCGGAATCCTGCGGCCGGAGGAACTGCCCTATGACTGCCTGTATGTCCTGGGCAGGACAAAAAGCGAGCGGATTTCGACGCTGATCGAATCGATTATTGAGAACAGTTTTGGGCAGAATCAAATCAGGATGAGCGATGAGGTATGGAAAGCGCACCGCAGCTTGCGGGATTTCATGTTCCAGTGTGTTTACCGCAATCCTCTTGCCAAGGGAGAGGAGAGCAAAGCGCAGGAGCTGCTGATCCAGCTTTACCGTTATTTTCAGAATCATACCGAAAAGCTGCCGGAGCCTTATCACAGCGTCATAGAAGAAGAGGGGCTTGACAGGGCGATCTGCGATTATCTGGCGGGGATGACTGATATCTATGCGATCAACCTTTACCAGCAGCTGTTTGTACCGAAGATGTTTGGATAGCAAGGGATAAAAATTTCCATGCGCCGGGCGGCTTATCTGAGATACAGAAGGAATGGAATAGCCTTTAGAAAGTACGGGTGACAGGATGAGAAGACGTCATATCGCACAGGGGCGTATTGTATGCGCGTGGATAGTCCTGCTGCTGTTTGCAGCAGGGATATGGTTGTTGCTTAGTTGGCTGGGCGTATTCGACTCCCATCCTCTGTCTCCGGAGGAGGCGGAGCAAAAATTCCAGATTACCCGCGTTCTCAGTACGGTTGACAAAAATGGAAACGGTGTGGATGACTACACTGATATCCTGTTGGGGGCAAAAAAGGATGCCGAGAATCACCCCAAATACAGCGCTGCCTATTACGCGGGCGGATATCCGCCGGAGGACGAGGGCTGCTGCGCTGATTTAGTGTGGCGGGCGTTTGACCATGCAGGCTATACGCTGAAGGATATGGTAGACGAGGATATTGCCGCACACACCGAGAACTATCCCGCTACCAACGGTACGCCGGATCCCAATATTGATTTCAGGCGGGTGCGCAATTTAAAGGTGTTTTTTGAACGCCATGCGGTTTCGCTGAGCTTAGACCCAACTAAAATAGAGGAATGGCAGCCGGGGGACATTGTGACCTTTGATGATCCGGGGCATATCGGGATTATTTCTGATCTTCGGAATGAAAAGGGAATCCCATACCTGCTCCACAATGCGGGACAGAAAGACCGGGAGGAGGACGCCTTGCTGCGGTATCATATCAGCGGGCATTTCCGGTTTGACGCTTCCCAATTGGAAGAAACGTAATCTCATCAATCGGATGACCAAAGAAGGAAAGGAGGGACAGAATGCCAATCCCAAAAAGCTTTATTCAGCAGCTATTAATGTACTGCGATATCGAGGATATTGTTTCCTCCTATCTGCCGTTAAAGCGGGAGGGGAAAAATCAGAAAACGCTCTGTCCGTTCCATTCCGAGAAAACGCCTTCGATGGTAATTTACCCGAACACCCAATCCTTTTACTGCTTTGGCTGCGGTGCGGGCGGTGATGTGATCAGCTTTATCATGCGGATTGAGAATCTCGACTATGTTGAGGCAGTCCACTTTCTCGCAAAACGGGTTGGGCTGACTGTACCAGAGGAAGGGGAAAGCGACCGGGCCGGACAGATAAAGGCAAGAATTTTGGAAATCAACCGGGAATCGGCACGCTTTTTCCATCATTGCCTTAAATCGCCGATGGGCAGGGCAGGATACGAATACTTCAAACAGAGACAGCTTTCTGACCAGACAATTGTAAAATATGGGCTTGGGTTTGCGCCGGATAGCTGGAACGCTCTGCGCGACCATCTGAGGAAGAAGGGCTTTACCTATGAGGAGATGGAGCAGGCTGCCGTTGTCCGGAAAGGGAGAAACGACAGTGTTTACGACCAGTTTCGAAATCGGGTCATGTTTCCCATTATTGACGTGCGCGGCAATGTGATTGCCTTTGGGGGAAGAGTGCTGGACGACAGCAAGCCTAAATATCTCAATTCAAACGATACGCTGGTTTTTAAAAAAAGCCGGAATCTTTTTTCCCTGAATTTTGCGAAAAACAGCAAGGAAAAACGGCTGATTCTGGCGGAAGGGTATATGGATGTAATCGCGATCCATGCCGCGGGATTTGAGAATGTTGTCGCAACGCTTGGAACCGCGCTGACCTCGGAGCAGTCCCGGCTGATTTCCAAATATGCGGAGGAAGTAGTCATCGCCTACGATTCGGATGAGGCTGGACAGAAGGCGACTCACCGGGCGATCAACCTGCTGTCCGAGGTGGGTGTTTCGACTAAAATCCTGAAGATGGAAGGGGCGAAAGACCCGGACGAATATATCAAAAAATTTGGCGCCAAACGCTTTGAAATCCTGCTCGACGCTTCCGGAGATGTAATTGAGTTTGAGCTGGGCAAGATCAAAAAGCAGTTTGACATTGAGGATACCAATGGGAAGGTGGAGTATACGCGGCGTTCTGTGTCTGTCCTTGCTTCGGTAAAAAACCGGCTGGAGCGTGAGGTTTATGCGGGATTGGTCGCCAAAGAGACGGGAGTGACTGTTGACAGCCTGATGGCGCAGGCGGACGCGCTGATCAAAAAAAGGCGGCGTGCTGAGGAAAAGAAAGAGTGGAATGTCATCCAGACAAATCAAAAGGTTCTGTCCGACCGGATCAATCCGGAAAAAGCTCGTCATCTGCGTGCGGCACGCGCGGAAGAAGGGATAATTGCACTGCTTTTGCGGTATCCTGATAGCTGCGGGGAGATTTTGTCAAAAATACGGGAAGAAGATTTTGTCACACAGTTTAATCAGTGCGTTTTTTCGCGTATCAATACCCTATTTCGTGCAAATAATGAGATTGGGCTATCTGATTTAAACCCCGATTTCAGCGAACCGGAATTTGACCGGATTGCCGCAATGGTGGCGGAATCAGAAAACGAAAATGCGGCGATCGCTATGTTGGAGGATTACATTTCCGTATTGCGGGAGTACAGGAGCAGCCTGAAAGCGCAGGATGTCAAAACACTGACGCCGGAAGATTTGGAACGGTACCGGCAGGAGAAAAGTTCCAGATAAAGAGATAGAAAGCAGGGCGATTTGCTCTGTTTGATATGATACAGATATTGATTGAGGGAGAATACGATATGGCTACAGAAAAAAAATCAACAGCGGTTGTTGACCTGATGGAACAGGGAAAGGCCAAGGGCAGGCTGACTGCGAAGGAGATTACGGACGCCCTGGAGGAGCTTGACTTTGACGCAGAGCAGATGGATAAACTCTATGATTCTCTGGAAAACCTGAACATTGAGATTGTCGACGACTATACCGCCGATGAGGATTTGGATTTTACCAAGGATGAAAACCTGAATCTGGAGCTGGAGAGCACGCTGGCATCTGAAGGGGTCAATATCGATGATCCGGTCAAGGTATATCTGAAAGAAATCGGCCGGGTTCCGCTGCTGTCTGCGGAAGAGGAGATCGAGCTTGCTACCCGGATGAACCAGGGAGATGCTGCTGCGAGAAAGCGCCTTTCTGAAGCGAATCTGCGGCTGGTTGTCAGTATTGCAAAACGGTACGTCGGGCGGGGAATGCAGTTTTTGGATTTGATTCAGGAAGGAAATCTCGGTCTGATTAAGGCAGTAGAGAAATTTGATTATACCAAGGGATTTAAATTCTCCACCTATGCGACCTGGTGGATTCGGCAGGCGATTACAAGGGCGATTGCCGACCAGGCGAGAACGATCCGGATTCCGGTTCATATGGTTGAGACTATTAACAAGGTGAAAAAGGTAAGCAGCCAACTGCTGCATAAAAACGGGCACGATCCAAGTGCGGAAGAAATTGCGGAAGTACTTGATATGCCGGTTGATAAAGTGCGTGAAATCATGCGTGCCGCGCAGGAACCCGTTTCGCTCGAAACTCCGATCGGGGAAGAGGAAGACAGCCATCTGGGCGATTTTATCCCGGATGACGACGCGCCTGCCCCGGCTGACGCCGCTTCGCACACCCTGCTGAAGGAACAGCTCGGCGAAGTGCTTGGAACACTGACAGAACGGGAAGAAAAGGTGCTGCGCTTACGCTTTGGCCTGGAGGATGGGAGAAGCCGGACACTGGAAGAGGTCGGAAAGGAATTTGACGTGACCCGTGAACGGATTCGTCAGATTGAAGCGAAAGCTCTGCGGAAGCTGCGGCATCCGAGCAGGAGCAAAAAGCTGAAGGATTTTATTGATTAAGCTGCTGTGTGTTCACCCTTTACTTTACTGTTTTTTTGTGTTATAATATACTCAATTCATCTCTAATTAAAACAGGACTGTGAATGGGGGAGAGATATGCATATCACGTTGGAAACGGATTATGCAATTCGAATTATATTATACCTTGCAAAGAGTGAGCAGCGCGCCGACGCTAAAAAAATTGCGGAGGAGACGGACGTTACCCTGCGTTTTGCTCTGAAAATTCTTCGCAAACTGGTAGCAAGTGAATTGGTAAAATCCTTTAAGGGCATTAAGGGCGGCTATGAAATTTCCCGTGCTCCGAAAAAAATTAGCTTGTATGATATCATCTGTGTGATAGAAGGGGATTGCTATTTGAGCCGATGCTTGGATGCGCAGATTGGCTGCAACCGGCAAAAGTCACGTACCTGCAAAGTGCGCAGGGAATTCCACCGGATTTCCAAGATGCTCCGGGACGAGCTTTCTGCTGTCACAGTTGATACTTTAATTTAGCAGGATACATAAAAGAGTCCATTTATCTTTTTTGATAAATGGACTCTTTTTCATTTCCTAGAAAAAATCTTTTCTGCGCTGTTTGCGCAGCTCGGAACGTTTCATCCCGGCTTCCCACTCCGCTTTTTCCTGCTCATTGGTCAGGAGCAGGCCGGGAACTGGAACGGGACGTTCCTGCTCGTCGATTGCAACCAGGACAAGATAGGCGTGGTTGATCGGACGCTTGTACCCATCCAGGTCTTCCACGAAGGTATCAACCCGAACCTCCATGGAAGTCCGGCCGACATATGTGATTTTACCGTTTAATACTACAATATCATTGACGTGCGCCGGAGCCTTGAAATGGAGCTTATCAATACACACCGTCGTCACATTGCGGTTGGAATGCCGCCGGGCAACTACGCCGGCAACCACATCGATCCATTCCATCAGCTTTCCGCCGAATAAACGGTTATAGCCGTTGATATGTTCTGATAAGACCATCTGTGTCTGTTCCGTCCGGGAGTCCGCCACATATTTTGCTTCTAATTCGGCCATATATTTTCTCCTTTTTCTGCAAGCAGCTTTTCTATAGATCCTGTTTTGCTTTTTATTATAGCACACTTTTATGAAAATATCATGTAAATCCAAGCGGTTTTTCTGCATGATGGGAGGACAACCGGATAAACTAAAGACAGAAATCACTTGAAAGGAACGAGAAAAATGAATCCAAGCCAAAAATTAGTATCCGATTGTATGAATCATAAAATCCATGAGCTGAAAGACTGTATGAACCGTCTTTGTGAGCGCGACTGCCAGCCTGCCAAACACGGAAATGTCTATAACGGAATGTTAAAAAGCTCTGTTGATTTTGAAATCACGCATATGGAACACCTCCGCGACGAATTAGTAGATCTACTGGGAAACACTCAGGAGAAATAGGAAAAAGAGGGCCTGCCAAGAAATGGCGGGCTCTCTGCTCATTTCAGGAATAGTATGGCTATCTATTTGTTTTTTCAGCAGCTTCCGGAAGCAGATCGATCACAACCAGCTCCGGCCGGTTAAAGATACGGGGAACCAAGGTGCTTTCCCGGGCCAGTCCGCGGCTGACGATCATCGTCGTGCTGCCAAGCTGATAAGCGCCGCCCGCATATTTCGGAAACAGTCCCTGATCCGGTGCGAGCAGCCCGTTTAGGATACCCGGTATTCGCCACTGGCCGCCATGAGCGTGACCTGCAAGAACCAAATCAAAACCAATTTCCCGGTACAGATCGGCAAGCTCTGGACGATGCGTTAGCAGAAGGGTAAGCTTTGTGGGGTCGGCAGACAAATAAGCATGTTCGGCTTGTACTTTGATTTCTTCCATGCCGATATATGTGGGATCGTCAATTCCGCAAAGATTAACCGCGCTCCCATTTGCCTCAAAGATTTGGCAATCGCCCTCCAGGACGGTGATCCCCTGATCCCTGATCCAATCCTTGAGCGTTTCGATCTCTCCGCTCCAAAATTCATGGTTTCCCGATACATAGAAGCAGGGGTATTTTTGAGCTATCCGGCTCAGGAAAATTCTGCTGTTTTGATGCGGAACTTCATCGTCGAAGATGTCGCCGCCCAACAGAATAATATCCGGCTGCTGTTCCTCTACAGCCTGTACCAGTGTTTCCTGGCTGGTTCCGTACCTGCAGGAATGCAGGTCTGTGATCAGCGCGATTCGGAGAGGCTCTCCTATCTTTTCGTTCTCAATCCGGTAGGAGACAATTTTAAGCCTGGAGGAATCCAGAATCACAAGAATCAGCAGCAGGCCAAGGACGATTAGAATCATTACCGTGACCTTTCTTCTCTTTGTTTTCATGGTTTCACTTTCTTTGTTAGGAATAATTTACTGTGAAATACGGCATTATTTTTAACAGTATATCATACTTTTTTGCGGCACGCTACCCCGTGACAATAAAAATCCGTCCGGGCTGTGAACCAGCAGGACGGATTTTTTGATAGCATTTATGATTACTGATTGTTCTTCTGTGCCTGTTTTGCTTCGATTTCAGCGATGGCATCTTTCCTGGAAAGATTGATCCGTCCCTGGTCGTCGATCTCAACAACCTTGACAACAATTTCATCTCCGACAGAAACAACATCTTCAACCTTTTCTACACGGTGGTTTTCCAGCTTGGAGATATGAACCAGACCTTCTTTGCCCGGAGCGATTTCAACAAACGCGCCGAAATTCATCAGGCGGGTGACAACCCCTTTATAGATCGCACCGACTTCTGGATCCATGGCAATGGTTTCAACCATATAGAGCGCGCGTCTTGCATTACCAAGATTCACACCCATGATAACACACAGGCCGTCATCGTCAATATCGATCTTGACATCGCATTCTGCGCAGATTTTCTGGATTACGCTGCCGCCTTTTCCGATAACGTCTTTGATTTTATCAACCGGCAGTTTGGTCTGGAGCACTTTCGGAGCAAATTCGCCGACGGTCTCACGCGGAGCAGGAAGGGCCTTGAGCATGATTTCATCGAGAATATAGTTTCTGGCCTTTTCGGTTTTTTCAAACGCTTCCCGGATGATATCCATCGTCAAACCATCGACCTTGATGTCTACCTGGATCGCGGTGATACCCTTATGGGTTCCGCCGACCTTAAAGTCCATGTCGCCATAGAAGTCTTCCAGCCCCTGGATATCAACCATGGTGGTAAAGGATCCGTCTTCTTTGGTGATCAGCCCGCAGGAAATCCCTGCAACCGGCGCCTTGATCGGAACGCCTGCATCCATCAGGGCAAGGGTGGAACCGCAGATAGAGCCCTGGGAGGTAGAACCGTTAGAGGATAATACTTCGGACACCACGCGGATTGCGTACGGGAATTCTTCCAGGGAAGGGAGCACCGGAACGAGCGCCTTTTCCGCCAAAGCGCCATGGCCGATTTCACGGCGTCCAGGCCCTCTGCTCGGACGGGTTTCGCCTACGGAATAGGACGGGAAATTATAGTGGTGCATATAGCGCTTGGTGGAATTTTCATCAATCCCATCCAGATTCTGGATGTCACGGATCGGCCCTAGGGTCGCGACAGAGAGCACCTGAGTCTGTCCCCGGGTAAAGAGGCCGGAACCGTGTACACGCGGCAGAACGCCGACTTCAGAAGCAAGCGGGCGAATTTCATCCATCTGGCGTCCGTCTACACGCTTGCCTTCAAACAGCCATTCACGGACGATCTTTTTCTGCAGCTTATACATGCATTCGTCCAGCTTGACCTGAGATTCCGGATATTTTTCTTCCAGTTCAGTATATACTTTTTCATAAATCGGGAGCAGCCGTTCGTCACGGACAAGCTTGTTGTCCGTATCGAGAGCCAGCTTAGTATCCTCGTAAGCGATTGCGGCGACATCGTCAAACATATCGTGCGGGACTTCCTGGGATTCAAAGGTGAATTTTTCTTTTCCGATTTCAGCCTGAATAGACGCGATAAAGTCGACCATTTTTTTGATTTCTTCATGGCCTGTCTCGATCGCCTTGAGCATGGTTTCGTTATCCACTTCGTTGGCCCCGGCTTCAATCATGACCACCTTGTCTCTGGAACCGGCGACGGTCAGGTTTAGGTCGGACTTTTCTCTCTGCGCCGTAATGGGGTTTAACACGATTTCGCCGTCTACCAAACCGACGCTGATGGTAGCAATCGGGCCGTTAAACGGTACGTCAGAAATGCTGACTGCGATTGACGCGGCGATGGAACCGGCAATTTCCGGAGAATTGTCGATATCGGTTGCAAGCACGGTCATCACAATCGAAACATCATTGCGCATGTCTTTCGGGAAAAGCGGGCGCATCGGGCGGTCCACCATACGGGAGGTGAGGATTGCGTTTTCACTGGGACGCGCCTCTCTTTTCAGGAAGGAACCCGGAATTTTGCCCACAGAATAGAGCTTTTCTTCATAGTCGACAGAGAGCGGGAAGAAATCTACCCCATCTCTTGGCTTGGCAGATGCGGTAACGTTTGCCATGACAACGGTATCGCCATAGCGAACCCAACAGGAGCCGTTGGAAAGCTCGCAGGTTTTGCCGGTTTCCACAATGAGCGGCCGGCCGGCATAGGTTGTTTCAAATGTTCTTGGATTGTTCAGCATACTTTTGCCTCCTTGAATTTTCGGCCGGCGCCGGGTCAGGGCGGCAGGGTTAGCAATAAATCCTGCCCTCAAGCGGAGTGTTAAGGGTACGATTTAATGCTAAATACCTACCGTTTTACGGTTTGCCAGCCATGATTGTTTGATTTTTTTGCTGCTGCGGCCATACGGATAAAAACACGAAAAGGCAGATGTTTCCATCTGCCTTACAGCGTGAATCCTACTTACGTAAACCTAATTTGGCAATTACAGCACGGTAACGTTCGATATCTTTTTTCTTCAGATAACCGAGCAGATTACGGCGGTGACCAACCATTTTCAGAAGGCCTCTTCTGGAGTGATGGTCATGCGGGTGCGCTTTAAAGTGCTCCTGCAAATCGTTGATTCTCTTGGTCAGAACAGCGATCTGTACTTCCGGAGAGCCAGTGTCGGTTTCGTGCAGACGGTTATCCGCGATAACCGCGTTTTTTTCTTCTTTTCTCAGCATAGTTTCACCTCATTAAAATTCTGCCTTGTCGGAGTAAGGGGCAGATGAACTCCCGTTTGACAGGCTTGTCAAACCTATTGGGCTTAATCCCGCAAACCACGGCAAAGTAAATATATTATACCATAATGGAAAAGGTTTGTAAAGAAATAATTCAGAACTTTTTCCATCATTTTTATAATACCTCTTTTTCTGCGGAAAATCAAGAGCCGGGCTGTCCTTTTTTGGCATGCTGGCGCAGATGGAATATTGATCTCAGCGGCAAAATATGATATAATAATTTGAATCATGCATATGAGACAGTCATGGAGAAAACAGCTCCGAAACGGATTTGATAAAATGAAGATTATTGGAATTGACCCCGGCTATGCGATTGTCGGCGTTGGGATTGTGGAATACCGCAATTCTCGATTTACCACTCTGGATTATGGCGCGATCACGACAGACGCGGGAACAGAATTTGCGGCGCGGCTGCGAATCATTTATGAGGACTTTACCCAGATCATCGAAATGCATAAACCGGACGCAGTTGCCATTGAGAAGCTTTTCTTTACCACCAACCAAAAAACCGCGATTGATGTCGCGCAGGCAAGAGGCATTATCCTTCTGGTGGCAAGCCTGCACAATGTACCCTGCTATGAATACACTCCGCTTCAGGTGAAGCAGGCTGTCGTTGGGTACGGCAAGGCGGTAAAAACGCAGGTGCAGGAGATGACAAAGCAGCTTTTAAACCTGAAAGCCGTCCCAAAGCCGGACGATGTGGCGGACGCGCTGGCAATTGCGATCTGTCATGCGCATACGGCGCCGTCACTGATGAATTTTAAAAAATTTGAAGAATGGAAATAAATTGTCCAGGAAAGAAGAACAAATATGATTTATAGTTTAAAAGGAACGCTCCGGGTTTCAGAACCGAATTTTGTCGTGGTGGATGTAGGCGGAGTCGGCTTTGGGGTGAAAACCACGCTGACTACCCTTTCCCGTCTCCCTTCGATTGGGGAAGAGGTGTTCTTATATACCTATCTGAATGTCCGGGAGGACGCGATGGATTTATACGGCTTCTCCGAGCAGTCTGAGCTTGCGTGCTACAGGATGCTGATCGGGGTAAACGGCGTTGGGCCGAAAGCGGCGCTGTCCATCCTCTCCGATCACACTCCGGAGCAGTTTGCGCTCTGCGTGGCCTCGGGCGATGCCAAGAGCCTGACCAGAAGCGCGGGCGTTGGGCTGAAAACGGCCCAACGGATTGTGCTGGAATTAAAGGATAAGGTGTCAAAGGAACAGGTGGCCGATGGTGTAACCGGACGGATGGCGCCTGCTTCAGCCGGGATTGCAACCGGAAACGCGGCGGAAGCGATCAGCGCACTGGTGGTATTGGGCTATGCCCAGTCCGAGGCGGCGGCCTTCATCGCTTCCATGGACCCGTCTGCTTCGGTAGAAGATATGATTAAAGCCGGGCTGAAGGGCCTGGCCGGAAATCTGTAAGGGGGGAGTGGTATCGTGTTTGAAAACAGCAAGGAAACAGATTTTGAAAACCGGATGATCGCTCCCGAATTTACGCAGGAAGACGTAGACGTAGAGTTCTCCCTCCGGCCAAAGACGCTGGATGAATATATCGGCCAGGAAAAGGTGAAGGAAAATCTTTCGATTTTTATTCAGGCCGCGAAGGCGAGGGACGAGGCGCTTGACCATGTGCTGCTTTACGGCCCGCCGGGACTTGGCAAGACCACTCTTTCCAACATTATTGCCAACGAGATGAATGTTAACATCAGGGTGACGTCCGGGCCGGCGATTGAAAAGCCGGGTGATTTAGCGGCGCTTTTAACCAACCTCAATCAGAACGACGTTTTGTTTATTGATGAAATCCACCGGCTTTCGCGTGCGGTAGAGGAGGTGCTCTATCCGGCAATGGAGGATTTCGCGCTGGATATTATCATCGGGAAGGGGCCGGCGGCTCGATCCATTCGAATTGACCTGCCGAAGTTTACGTTGGTGGGCGCGACGACACGCGCCGGGCAGCTTACCTCGCCGCTGCGCGACCGGTTCGGAATGCTCCTGCGGCTGGAGCTTTATACCCCGGAGCAGCTCTGCGATATCATTATGCGCAGCGCCGGAATATTGGAGATTGACTGCGAGACGGAAGGCGCGCTGGAGCTTGCGAAGCGTTCCCGGGGGACGCCGCGTGTAGCGAACCGCCTGCTCAAGCGGGTGAGGGACTTTGCTCAAGTGTTGGGCAACGGCGTGATTACCCGGGAGATTGTGGATGTTGCGCTGAAACGGCTGGAGATTGACGATCTGGGACTGGATACCAATGATATCCGGATGCTGACCACAATTATCCGCAATTATAACGGCGGGCCGGTCGGGCTGGAAACGCTGGCGGCAGCGCTCGGTGAGGAGGCGGTTACGCTGGAGGATGTCTGCGAGCCGTATCTGATGCAGCTTGGATTTTTATCCCGGACGCCGAGGGGACGGTGTGCAACGCCGCTTGCCTACAAGCATTTAGGCATTTTGAAGGACGGACAGCAGCTTCTGTAAGTAGAGAAGCGATACGATATTGAGGATACTAAGGAGAGAAATTCATGGGTAGATTGTTTGGAACAGACGGCGCAAGAGGAATTGCGAATGATAGCCTGACCTGCGAGCTCGCGATGCAGATTGGGCGTGCGGCGGCACAGGTGCTGATCCGCCAGGCCAGGAGAAGGCCAAAAATCATCATCGCACAGGACACGAGACTGTCCTCACAGATGCTGGTAAGCGCGCTGTCCGCCGGGATTTGCTCGGTGGGAGTGGACGTGGAGATGCTGGGCGAGCTGCCGACGCCGGCTGTCGCATGGCTTGTTGGAGAATATTCCGCAGATGCCGGCGTTATGGTGAGCGCTTCCCATAATCCTGCGGAATTTAACGGGATTAAGCTCTTTTCCCGTACCGGCTATAAGCTCCCGGATGATGTAGAAAATGAGATTGAACGGCTGATCCTGGACGCGCCGGAGGAAATTGCGCTGGCTTCCCCGATGAAGCTGGGCAGGGTGTACCGGCGCGATTCCGCGATGCTTGACTATATTGACCATGTGGTTGACACGGTAGAGGACGATTTTACCGGCATACAGGTTGCACTGGACTGCGCAAACGGTTCAGCCTCCCGGACAGCCGAAACTCTGTTCACCCAGCTTGGAGCGGACGTCCATGTGCTGCATGCGTCCCCGACAGGACTGAATATCAATAAAAACTGCGGTTCTACCCATATGGACAGCCTGCGGCGGTTTATGCTCGACAATCATTGCAATGTGGCGTTTGCCTTTGACGGGGACGCCGACCGGTGTCTGGCGCTGGATGAAAACGGGGAACTGGTGGACGGCGATCAGCTTATGGCGATTTGCGCGAACGATCTGAAGCAGCGCGGGCGGCTGAACGAGAACACGTTGGTTGCAACGGTCATGTCTAATTTCGGGATGCATAGTTTTGCGAGAGAGCAGGACATCAACCTTGTCTGCACCACGGTCGGCGACCGGTACGTGCTGGAGGAAATGCTGAAATACGGCTATGTAATCGGCGGGGAACAATCCGGGCATATTATCTTTAAGGAGTTTGCACAGACTGGCGACGGACAACTGACCGCAGTGCAGGTTCTGAGCATCTTAAAACGTTCCGGAAAGAAGATGTCGGAGCTGGCTTCGGTGATGAAAAAGGCGCCGCAGGTCTTAAAAGGCGTCGAGATTGCGCAGGACGGCAAAAAGCTGCTTGCGACCAACGGGACAATCAAGAAGAAGATTTCTGAGGTGCAGGCGGCGCTGGGAGAAACCGGGCGGGTGCTGGTGCGTGCCTCCGGGACAGAGCCGCTGATCCGCGTGATGGTAGAGGGGGATGACACCGCCCTGATTGAACGCTGCTGTGACGAGGTGTGCGCTGTGATTGAAGCGGAGAAGGAAGTATAAAGGAGAATTCATGAGAGCAACAAGGGATTGGAAGGATTACCGGATTATCGATACATCAAACGGAGAAAAGCTGGAGAATTGGGGAGGAGTATTATTGATCCGCCCCGATCCCCAGATCATCTGGGATACGCCGAGGGAGAATCTCTCCTGGAACAGGGCTTCCGGACATTATATCCGTTCGAGTAAAGGCGGTGGGCATTGGGACTTTCAGAAACAGGTGAAGGGAAGCTGGAATATTTCTTACCGGGATTTGAAATTCCTTATCCGGCCGACCGGATTTAAGCATACGGGATTGTTTCCGGAGCAGGCGGTCAACTGGGATTACTTTGACAGAAAAATCCGTGCGGCGGGTCGCCCGGTAAAGGTGCTCAATCTCTTTGCCTACACGGGCGGGGCAACCTTGGCCTGCGCGAATGCGGGAGCCTCGGTCTGCCATGTGGACGCCTCCAAGGGAATGGTCGCCTGGGCAAGGGAAAACGCCGCGCTTTCCGGACTTTCGGACAAGCCGGTGCGCTGGATTGTAGACGACTGCGAAAAGTTTGTCGCCAGGGAGATCCGGCGGGGGAACCGCTATGACGCAGTAATCATGGATCCGCCTTCCTATGGCCGGGGGCCGGGAGGCGAGGTCTGGCAGCTTGAGGAGCAGGTTTACCATCTGGTTTCTCTGTGCGGCCAGGTGCTGTCGGAAAATCCTCTGTTTTTCGCACTGAATTCCTATACGACGGGACTATCGCCCTCGGTTATGGAATACCTGCTGGGCGTTACTATTGGAAGCCGGCATTCGGGAATTGTTTCGGCGGACGAGATCGGGCTTCCGGTTGAGGAGAGCGGATATATCCTTCCCTGCGGTTCCACAGCGCTTTGGGAAGCGGAATAGGGAAAAGAAAAAGGAGCGGTGACGGTGAAAGACTTGATTCTGGCCGAGCATTTGCATTTTGAATATGTCAGGGAAGAAGAGGAAAACATCCTTGTGCTGAACGATATTGACGTATCAATCCATCAAGGGGAATTTGTGGCGATCCTGGGGCATAACGGTTCTGGGAAATCCACCCTGGCCAAGCACTTCAATGCGGTTTTGCTGCCGACAAGCGGTAGGGTTTTGGTCGATGGAGTGGATACCGCGGATCAGGAGCATCTGTTTGATATCCGGCAGAAGGTCGGGATGGTGTTCCAGAACCCGGACAACCAGATTGTAGCGACCATCGTCGAGGAAGACGTTGCGTTTGCGCTGGAAAACCTTGGCGTGGAGCCGGAGGAAATCCGGCGGCGGGTGGACGAGGCATTGAAAACAGTTGATATGTATGAATTTAAAGAGCATGCGCCGCATCAGTTATCCGGCGGGCAGAAGCAAAGGATTGCGATTGCGGGAGTCATTGCAATGCGCCCGGAATGCGTTGTGCTGGACGAGCCTACCGCGATGCTTGACCCGAAGGGAAGGCGGGAGGTTCTGCGGACTGTGATGGAGCTTAACCGTGACTACGGGACGACGGTCGCGCTGATTACCCACTATATGGATGAGGCTGTCCATGCTGACCGGGTGATCGTAGTCGACCATGGAGACGTGGTGATAACCGGTACGCCCCGGGAAATTTTTTCTCAGGTCGAGAAAATGAAGGAGCTGGGGCTGGATGTTCCCCAGGTAACAGAGCTCTGTTACCGCCTCAAGCAAGAGGGCGCTCCCGTACCGGACGATGTGATTACCGAGGATGAATGTACGGCGGCGCTGGAGCAGCTTTTGGCATAGGGACGGAGACAGGAAAAGACTTTCCGGCACGGACAGATCGATGCTGTGACCGGAAAAGAAGAAAGGCTGAGAACAAACGTGGCAATTATAAAGACCGAGCATCTTTCTCATTTATATAGTGCCGGAACCCCTTTTGAAAAGGCGGCGATTGAGGATGTAAGCGTTGAAATCGAACCAGGTGAATTTATCGGAGTAATCGGGCATACCGGTTCAGGAAAATCAACACTGATCCAGCATTTTAACGGGCTTCTGCAGCCCACCTCCGGAAAAATTTATGTTGATGGAAAAGATATCTGGGATGAAAAAAACAAGAAGAATATCCGGGATGTCCGGTTCCAGGTAGGGTTGGTGTTTCAATATCCGGAATACCAGCTCTTTGAGGAAACGGTATACAAGGATATTGCGTTTGGACCGGGGAATATGGGGCTTTCCAAAGAGGAAATCCATACCCGCGTGATGGAAGCGATGGATTTTGTCGGGCTGAAAGGAAAATATGCGGAAAAGAGCCCGTTCGACCTTTCCGGCGGACAGAAGCGCCGGGTTGCAATCGCGGGTGTAATCGCGATGCGTCCGAAGGTTTTGATCCTGGATGAGCCGACTGCCGGACTGGATCCCAAGGGCAGGGACAAAATTCTGGGCCAGATTCGGGAATACCACCAGCAGACGGGCAGCACCGTTTTGTTGGTGTCGCACAGCATGGAGGATATTGCGAAATATGCCGAAAAGGTACTGGTGATGAACCATGCCAAGGTATTCGATTACGATACTGTCGAACGGGTTTTTTCGAAAAACGAGGAGCTCACCAGAATGGGGCTTTCCGTTCCACAGGTCAGCAAGGTGTTCCACCAGCTCCGTGCGGCGGGATATCCGGTTTCGGAAAATGTCTATACTGTCGATCAGGCAGAGGCTGATATCCTGCGCCTGTTAAAAGCCAAAGGGGGTGCCGGCCGTGCTTAGAGATATTACCATTGGGCAGTATTTCCCGGGCAAGTCTGTCATTCATCGGATGGATCCGCGGATGAAGCTCATTTTATCAATCGCCTATATTGTGATGCTGTTCTGCGTGGGAAATGAAGCTGGATTTCTGATTCCAGTTATCTTCCTCATCGCGGCAATCTGGATCAGCAAAATCCCGTTTATCATGGTGCTCAAGGGCGTCAAGCCGATTCTTCCGCTCATCATCTTTACCGCGGTGTTAAACATCTTTTTTGTTACCGGCGAGCCGCTTGTAAAGCTTGGCTTCATCACCATTACGGTGGATGGAATTATTGTAGCGCTGAAGATGGTCATCCGGATTATCTTCCTGATCATGGGGACTTCTCTGCTGACCTATACGACCTCGCCGATCGCTTTGACCGATGCGATTGAACAGCTTTTGCGGCCGCTGAATAAGATTCATTTTCCGGTGCATGAGATGGCGATGATGATGACGATTGCGCTCCGTTTTATTCCGACCCTGATCGAGGAGACGGACAAGATCATGTCCGCGCAGAAGGCCAGGGGAGCTGATATGGAATCCGGCGGACTGATGCAGCGCGCCAAGGCGCTTGTCCCAATCCTGATCCCGCTGTTTATCTCCGCGTTCCGCCGCGCTGAGGAGCTGGCGCTTGCTATGGAATGCCGGTGTTACCGGGGCGGAGAAGGAAGGACTAGGATGCGCCAGCTCCATTACAGCAGCCTGGACTGGTACGGCGCAGCAGTAATGGCGGTCTGTTTTGCCGGGGTGATCCTGCTGAATATTTTTGTACCGGCGTTTGTTTAGCTTTAGAAAGGGAGTTACATGAGAAACCTGTTGTTTGAGATCGCATACCGCGGGACAAATTACCACGGCTACCAGGTACAGCAAAATGCCGTATCGGTGGCGCAGGTGCTCCAGGATGCGATTGAGTCGGTTGTTGGAAGCCGGGAACCGATCACCGGATGTTCCCGGACGGATACCGGCGTACATGCGAATTCCTTTTACTTTAATATGAAAACGGAAAGCCTGATCCCAGAGAACCGGTTTCCGGTTGCATTAAACCATGCTCTGCCCGGCGATATTGCGGTAAAAAGCTGCCGGCAGGTGCCAATGGAATTCCATGCCAGATACCAGTGCAGGGAGAAAGAATACCTTTATCAGCTCTGGAATTCAGAGATTAAGAATCCGTTTTTAGAAGGGCTTGCCTGCGAATATAAATATCCGATGGATGTCGAATTGATGCATCAGGCGGCACAGGGTTTTGTGGGGACATATGATTTTAAGGCGTTCTGTGCGGCAGGCGGAAAAGAAATTGAAACGACCCGGACGGTTTACAAAGCATCTGTTTACCGGAAAGGGGAACATCTGGTCTGTTTCAGGATATCGGGGAACGGCTTTTTATACCACATGGTGCGGATTATGGCCGGCACCCTGCTGGAAATCAACGAAGGGAAAATCCCACCGGATTCGGTTCGGGATATCATTTTGAGCAAAGACCGAACACGGGCGGGACGTACCGCCAAACCAGAGGGCTTGTACCTCAATCGCGTAGAATATGGAGATGAATGGTTTGGGAAAAGCATATGATGTTGAGGCATTTCGTAAGAAAAAAATCAAGAAAAAGCGGTATAGGAAATTCCTGACGGGATTTCTGATTGTGATTCTGGTGGTTGCCGCAGGACTGCTGGTGAAGGAATGGATGGACAGCGAAGCGGCTCAGAAGGAGGAAGCGGCGGAGTTTCCGATCAATTTGAAGGGGGAATCCCCGATTTCGCTCAAGACGACGGAAGACAGTCTGGTCGTGACGACTGAAGGCGTAGTTAATTTTTACTCCAAGCTTGCGCAGAGGCAAAACAGCGTGGTGCATGGCTTTTCAAAGCCGGTGACACAGACAGCCGGAAAATATGCCCTGACCTATGACCATGGAGGCTATACGCTCCGGCTGGATACCAAAAACGGCACAGCTAAGACGCTGAAACTGAAAAACTCGATTCTATTTGCACAGGTGCAGGAGGACGGGATGGTAGCGGTCGCTTATGCGGACAGCAGCTACACTAGCGGACTGAGCGTTTACAACAGCAATTTGGATGAACCGGTCTGCACCTATTATATGAACGAATATATCATGGCACTGGACTTTTCCAGCAAGGAGAGCTGTGTGATTGCAGCCCAGACGACCAACGGAAGCTCCTTTGCCAGTGTGGTTTATAAAATTTTCTTCAACCAGGAGAAGGAAGTATTTAAAAAGGAATACCAGACTTCAATGATTGTTTCCTTGTCGGTGAAGGATGACGGGGTGATTGTTTTGGCCTGTGAGCAGGAGATCCTGATGCTCAATAGGGAGGGGGAAAAGCTCGGTTCCTATTCCTATCCGGGAACGCTTTCCCTGCTGGATCAATCCCAAAAGGACAAGGTGGTAGTCGGGGTTATCAACGCAACCGATCCTAATGCAACCGACCTTGTCTGTGTTGACCTTGACGGAAAACAGGCGGCTTCGGTCACTACCTCCGAGCGAGCGGTAGGACTGACCTGTACAGATAACCGGATTTATGCCATGACTAAGTCGGACGTGTTAGTATACTCCGAGGAATTGGAAAAGCTGGATTCCTATCAAAACAAAAATGAAAGCAAATATCTGGCTGTACTGAACGGACAAATTTTTGGGTTGTCCGACGACCGGCTGGAGGAATTATCGTAAATTTGGAACAGAGAGGGAACAGATGACCAATTTATTACCAATTATTATTGATGCTGTAATTGTTTTATCGGCGGCTCTGATGGTTTGGCTGGGTTACCGGCGGGGCTTTATCCGTACGGCGATTTATGCGGTGGGGTACCTGGCTTCCGCGGTGATCGCTTCCGTCGTGGGAAAGTGGCTGGGAGAGCTGATTACCGGCTGGTGCAGGACGCCGCTGGTGGAATACACTGCAGGAAAAATCGGAACAGAAACCGGCTCACTGACTGAATCAGTTGAGGCGATGTATAGCCGGGCGCCGGTTCTGCTTCAAAATTGGATGAACCATTTTGGGTCGGCAGAGGAATTGGCGGAAAAAATTTCCTCATCAGCAGAATCAGCTGCACAGAACGCTGCCGGAGGGATTACCGACTATGTCCTTTTGCCGATTGTTTCCGGAATTGCGGGTATCGTCCTGTTTTTTGTTTTATTTTTTGTGTGCTGTTTTCTGGTGCGCAAAATCGCCTATATCAGTGGGGTTGTGGATTATGTTCCGATTGTAAGCGGGCTTAATCACCTGGCCGGCGGGCTGATCGGAATTGTACAGGCGGCGGTAGTGGGATTCCTGCTGGTGCTGGTTGTCAGTTTGGTTTTGCTCTGTGTGCCAAATGGTGCTGAAATTGCAGAAAAAACCTATATTTTTGGATGGTTAAACGGATGGATGCCATTTTTCCGTTTAAGCTAATAGATAAAGAAATATGAAAAGAAAAGGAAGCGGTTGCTTCAGAAGTGGAGACAAAATGATGAGTATCCCAAACATTCTCTCCTTGGGCCGGTTGATCCTGGTACCGGTTTTTGCAGTATTATTTTTTGCAGCGCCCGAGTATAGCTGGACTGCGGCGCTGGTGCTGCTGGTATCAGGAATCACTGACTTTTTGGACGGCTTTATCGCCAGAAAATACAATCAGATTACCCAGCTTGGCAAAATCCTGGATCCGCTGGCTGACAAGCTGACGCAGCTTTCAGTCTGCATTTGTTTAGCAATTAGACATAAAGAATTTATAATTATTCTATGCCTCCTGGTGATAAAAGAGTTTATAATGTTAATAGCAGGATACCGCCTGCTGCGGGACGGCCACAAGCTGCCCTCTTCCAGATGGTTTGGCAAGGTTTCCACCGTTGTATTCTATATTGTAATGATCTATGCGGTGTGGAATGCCAGAATTCCATCTTCTACATTGGGATTGCTTGTGTGGATTATGCTGATTTTTGCCGCGCTGGCTTTTATCCTCTATATACCAGAATTCTTTAAGCTGAAGAAGAAGGAGACCGGCGGACAGGTGACATGTAAAGAAATATGGAAGGCTTCGGTAGAAAAGCAGGACGACAAAGGACGTCAATCGTAAGACAACAGATTGATTCAAGGAGAAAGAACGAATGATTTGCAGCAGATGTAAAAAAAGAATGGCAGTGTTGTTCATTTCAAAAATGGAAGGGGATAAGACTGTCAATGAAGGCCTGTGCTTAAAATGCGCCAAGGAAATGGGAATTCCGCAGGTGGATTCCTTGATGGAGCAGATGGGCCTGACAGACGAAGATATTGAACAGATGAGCGACCAGATGATGGATCTCATGGATGGGGACTCCTTTGAAATGGGCGGGATGGATACAATGCCGCCTTTTTTGCAGAACATGTTTTCGAACCAGCCGCAATCTGATGAAATAGAAAAAGAACCGCACGAAATCGTATCGGTTTCGGAAGAAGCGGAGAAGGCCGGCGGTACTCCAAAACGCCGGAACAGCAAGAATAAAGAGGCAAAACGGAAATTTTTAACAGCTTATTGTACCAACCTGACGGCAAGGGCGGAGCGGGGCGAGCTTGACGAGGTGATCGGACGGGACAGCGAGATTTACCGTGTGATCCAGATCCTGAGCCGCCGGACTAAAAACAACCCCTGCCTGATTGGGGAACCGGGCGTTGGAAAAACAGCGATTGCAGAGGGAATTGCCCAGCGGATTGTAAGGGGCGACGTCCCGTTCCGTTTGCAGGATAAAGAATTATATCTGCTTGATATGACCGCGCTGGTTGCCGGGACGCAGTTCCGGGGTCAGTTTGAAAGCCGGGTCAAGGGTCTGATTGACGAGGTGAGAAAGGCCGGAAATATCATCCTGTTTATTGACGAGGTGCACACCATTGTTGGAACTGGGGACTCTGAGGGCTCGATGAGCGCCGCGAATATTTTAAAGCCGGCGCTTTCCCGCGGGGAAATCCAGGTAATCGGCGCGACCACCTTTAACGAATACCGGAAAAACATTGAAAAGGATTCCGCACTGGAGCGCCGTTTCCAGCCTGTGAAGGTGCAGGAGCCAAGCATGGAGGATACGCTCAGGGTCTTGCTGGGGGTAAAAAAATACTATGAAGCGCACCACAAGGTGAAGGTGTCCGATTATATTGCGCATCTGGCTGTCACCATGTCGGAGCGCTATATCACCGACCGTTACCTGCCGGATAAGGCGATTGACCTGCTGGATGAGGCGTGTTCCTGCTGTTCGATCCGCAATGCGGATTTGACTGATTATGAAAAGCTCAATCGGCAGCTGAAGGAGCTTAATGATCGGCTGGAGGAGCTGGAAGCTGACCCGGAGGCAATGGATTATGAAAAAATTGCCAAAACAAGGGCGGACTTGATTGTTGTAAAGGAAAAGCTCAAGGAAATCGAACCGCGTATCGCCAATATCCAGGTTGAGGTTTCGGATATTGCACGGGTGATTGAGTTATGGACGGGAATTCCGGCAGCAAAAATCCAGGAGAATGAATACAAGAAATTGGCATCATTAGACGACCGTTTAAGGGCAAAGATAATAGGGCAGGACGAAGCAATTCACGAAGTTGCAAACGCAATCCGCCGCAGCCGTGTACAGCTATCCAAAGTAAAACGTCCGGCTTCCTTTATCTTTGTTGGACCGACCGGTGTAGGGAAAACCCAACTGGTGAAAGTTTTATCCGAAGAATTATTCGATTCGGTCGAGCCTCTCATTCGATTGGATATGACCGAATATATGGAGAAGCATTCTGTCTCAAAACTGATCGGTTCGCCTCCGGGCTATGTAGGATATGATGAAGCCGGGCAACTGACTGAAAAGGTCAGGAGAAAACCGTATTCCGTAATTTTATTCGATGAAATCGAAAAGGCACATCCTGATGTTCTGAACATTTTGCTTCAGATTTTGGATGAAGGCCGGGTGACTGACGCCCAGGGAAGAACGGTGAGCTTTGAAAATACAGTCGTCGCGATGACCTCGAACGCAGGCTCTTCTGAAAAGGGAGGGATCGTCGGGTTTAACCGGACTGTAGGTGAGCTGGCAAAGGAAAAGGCATTGAAAGCGCTTGGTGAATTTCTACGTCCTGAATTTTTGGGCAGAGTGGACGAGGTAATCGTCTTTAACACGCTGACCCAGGACGACCTGATGAAGATTACCGGCCTGATGCTGGATGAACTGAAAGAACCGCTCAATGATAAGGGAATCCGTTTCGCTTATGACGCCAAAGCGCTGGAAGCAATCACTGCCCTGGCGGAAGGCGGGAAATATGCGGCAAGGGATTTGCGCAAAGTAATCCGCCGGGATGTGGAAGATAAGATCGCAAACCTTCTCATTGAGCAGTATGAAAATCCGCCGCAGCTTTTGGCTTTAACTGCTGAGGCTGGAAAAATCACACTGCAGACAGAGAGTCTTTCCTAAAACGGTAGAATTTATCAGATTAGCTCAGTTTTTTTACAGTTTTGTCATGATTTTCCTGCTTGTTTCAAGTAAGATAAAAGATGCGTATAATCATGGAGAAAGAGGGAGGACAGGAATTGTTTGGATATATCAAGCCGTATAAGCCTGAGATGAAAATGAAGGAATTCGATACCTATAAAGCGGTTTATTGCGGCTTGTGCAAACAGCTTGGCAAGGTTTATGGTCCTTTTGCGCGATTGACCTTGAGCTATGATTTCACCTTTTTATCCATGGTTTCCCTCTCTTTATCCGACAAATGCGGCGGCTTTCGTATGGAAAAATGCGTGGCGAACCCACTGAAAAAAAAGCCGTGCATGGTGCCCTGCGGCGATCTGACGCTGAGCGCTTCTGCCGCGATGATTATGTTCTATTATAAATTAAAGGATAATATCCAGGATAGCGGAATCGGCGGCAGGATCAAGGCATATCTGCTTTTACCCTTTGCTGCTGCGGCTAGAAAACGCGCTAAAAAGCTTCATCCGGAGCTGGAGGAGATCGTCGGTACATGTATGCAGGAGCAGTATGAGGTAGAGCACAGCGACTCGGACAGCATCGACCGGGCGGCTGAACCTACGGCGAAAGCGCTGTCACAGATTTTTGAGCGGCTTTCGGAGCACCACGCGCAGCGGCGCGTTCTTTCACGGCTCGGATATCTGGTAGGGCGCTATGTATATCTGATTGACGCGCTGGACGACCTGGCGGACGATATCAAGACAGGGAGCTACAATATCCTTTATCGAAAGGCTCAAAAAGACGGAACAGAGCAACTGAGTGAAATCCGTACTTATGCACAGGGCGTGTTGAATCTGACGGTCGGTCAGATCGCGGCTGCCTACGAACTGCTTGATTTGAAGCGGTATAAAACAATTTTAGACAATCTGATTTATCTTGGTTTACATCAGAGCCTGAAGGCTGTACTGGAAAAAGGAACATCCAAGCCGAACGCCGCAGATCAGACAGAAATTGAAACCAATGGGAAGGAAATTACAGTATGACAAATCCTTATGATGTGTTGGGCGTAAACCCATCCGCCAGTGATGAAGAGGTGAAAAGCGCCTACCGCAGCTTGGCAAAAAAATATCATCCAGACAACTATTCGGAAAGCCCATTAAAAGAAGTGGCTGAAGAAAAGATGGCCGAGGTGAACCAGGCGTTTGATACCATTATGAACGAGCGCCGGGCCAGAGGCGGACAAAGCGCGGCCGGAACCTCTGCTTCATCCAATTTGTCTGATATCAGGCGGATGATTCAGCAAAACCGTCTGGTGGAAGCGGAGGAACTGTTGGATGGTATCCCGGTAAATATGCGGGATGCGGAATGGTATTTCTTAAAGGGAAGTGTTTATTTCTCCCGCGGATGGCTGGAGGATGCCGCCAACCATTTCTCAACTGCCTGCCGGATGAATCCGAATAATCCTGAATACCGCGCGGCAATGAACCGGATTATGTGGCAGAAACAAGGAAACTTCGGCACAGGATACGGCAACAATCCAAACCCATATCAGACAACCCAGAATACAGGCGGCTGTTCTGCTTGTGATATGTGCAGCGGGCTGATCTGTGCGGATTGTTGCTGTGAATGTATGGGCGGCGATTTGATTTCTTGCTGTTAGTATCAATTGTTGTGAAAGGAAGCTTTGTTTCTGGCAAAGCAGAGGGCTTAAAATGAAGAGGAGCACGCGGATTGCATATGGTGGAATCATATCGGCATTGAGCTTGGTCGCGATGTTTTTCACGGGGGTTTTCCCCTTTGCCGAATATGCCCTGCCGGCTGTTTCAGGGGTTTTTCTGGTTGTGCTGGTAATCGAATTTGGATTCAAGGCTGCGTTGATTGCGTTTGCTGCAGTCGCCCTGCTGTCTATTGTAATTACTCCAAATAAAGAAGCAGTGGTGCTGTTTATTGCTTTCCTCGGTTATTACCCGATTGTGAAAGGGAAGATTGAGACGCTGCGGACAAAGGCTGTTCCATGGGCGAAGCCGGTGCAATGGGTGTTGAAATTTGCCCTCTTTAACGCGGCGGCGATTGTCTCGTATGCGTTTATGATTTATGTACTGGGTATGACGGAGATCATGGAGGACTTTGCAGTATTTAAGCTTGGAATCTGGATTCTGCTTCTGCTTGGCAACGCGGTTTTCCTGATCTATGATATCGCTGTAACCCGGCTGGTTTCACTTTATATATACCAAATCAAGCCGAAATATCTCAGGCGCTTACATTAACATAAAATCCGGGAAGCAGAGCTGCTTCCCTTTTCTTATTGATGGAGGAAAGATGAAACGGCTGATTATGATTAACGGAACGATGGGCGTTGGAAAAACAACGGTTTGTCAGAATCTGAAAAAGCTGGGAGCAGATTCGCTCCCAGCTTTTATTTTAATGATTGATAGTCTATTTAACGGCTTTTTTTATGGCCTGGTCAAGATCGGCAATAATATCCTCGGTGTCCTCTAAGCCAATCGAGAGGCGGACAGTTTCCTCGCTGATCCCGGCGGCCTTTAGCTGTTCAGCCGAAAGCTGGCTATGGGTGGTAGTAGCGGGATGGATCACCAGGGAACGGACATCTCCAACGTTTGCAACATGCTTTAAAAGCTGCAGGCTGTCAATAAATTTCCGCCCGGTTTCCTTGCCGCCCTTTAAACCAAATGTGAAAACAGAACCGACACCGTTAGGAAGGTATTTATCTGCCAATGCTTTATATGGGCTGTCCGGCAGGGACGGATAGTTGATGAAGGATACGGAATCATTGGAGGCCAGGAACGCGACCACCTTATCCGCATTCTCACAGTGCCGCTGCATCCTGAGGGACAGGGTTTCGATCCCCTGCAAAAGCATGAACGCGTTGAATGGGGAAAGGCAGGCGCCAAGGTCGCGGGTGATCAGGGCTCGCAGGCGGCTGATAAAGGCCGTCGGACCGAGATCGGCGAATACGATTCCGTGGTAGCTCTGATCCGGCTCGTTATAGAGCGGGAAACGTTCATTTCCCTTGAAAACAAAATTTCCGGAATCCACGACAATACCGCCCATCACAGTAGAATGTCCGCCCAGGAATTTGGTGGCGGAGTGGATGACAAAATCAGCGCCGAATTCAATCGGACGGCAGAGATACGGAGTTGTAAAGGTGGAATCTGCAATGACCGGGATTCCATGACGGCGCCCGATTTTACAGATTGCTTCAATATCCGCTACATTTGCGTTTGGGTTGCCGACCACTTCAAAAAACAGCGCGCGTGTTTTTTCACTGATGTTGGCTTCCCAGGCATTCAGGTCATCCGGGTCAACAAATTTTACAGTAATCCCAAGGCGTTTGAGGGTCACGCCGAGCATATTGATCGCACCACCGTAAATAGCGTTGGAGGCGACGACCTCATCTCCCTCGCTGGCAAGGTTTATCATGGTGTTAAAAATTGCGGCATGTCCGGAAGCAAAGGACAGCGCGCCTACGCCGCCGTCAAGGTCTGCGACCCGCGCTTCCAGAATGTCGTTGGTTGGATTTTGCAGGCGGGTATAGATATTGCCGCCCTGCTTTAACTCAAACAGTTCCTGCGCGAACTGTGAATCGTCAAATTGATAGGCATTGGTCAGATACAACGGCGGTGTAACTGATTTCGTAGTTGGTTCAACCTGATAACCGGAATGAACCATTTTTGTGTCAAATTTATATTGGCTCATGGTGACCGCTCCTTTATTTGATCAGTATTTCAAATTAATTATAGCAGTATTGCAGGGAAAAAACAAACGCAAATCAGACCGGCGTGTAAAAAACTGTAGCATGTCATAAAATAGTAATAGGTTTTCCATTGAAATTATGTTATAATAAAAAGCAATTCCGGGCGGCTTTGGCCCGATTGGCTGGTTAACAGGCCAAATGAATTTTAAAGCACAAATCGAGTGGGGCACGGCACGTTCCCATACAGATTCAAAAAGAAAGGAAGACAATGATTCGATGTTAAAAAAACGCGTCACAGCATTCTTGCTGGCCATAACAATCTCTATTTCATTTTTTGCCCTTCCCGCCCAGGCGCTGACCTTTACGCCGGATTTTGAAATTTCCAGCGAAGGCGCCTATCTTGTGAATCTGGATACCGATACGGTGATCTATGCCAAGAATGAACATAAGCAGTTCTGTCCGGCGTCCCTGACAAAAATCATGACGGCGATTATCGCGCTGGAAAACTGCAGCGATCTGAGTACCAAGGTAACTGCTCCGGTTTTTGTCTTTGACGACCTCTATGGCCGCAATGCCTCCAACTGCGGGATGAGCGCCGGAGAGGAAATGACAATGCTGGACCTGCTCTATGGACTGATGCTGAAATCCGGCTGCGACGCGGCTGGAACCATTGCCTATTATTTCTGCGAAGAGGATACGGACGCCTTTGTCAAAATGATGAACGACAAAGCGAAACAGATCGGGGCAAACGATACGGTTTTCGCCGATCCGCATGGCTTGAACGACGGGGATTCTTTTACGACTGCATATGATATGTATTTGATCACCAAATATGCGCTCTCCCTTCCAAAATTTGAGGAGATTGCGACCACCTACTACTATGAGCTCCCGCCGACCAACAAACGGGGCGAGAACGACTCTACCCGTTACTGGACTCATACCAACGCAATGATGAATGATAAGTCTGTCTATTATAATCAGTATGTCAAAGGGATTAAAACGGGAACGGCGTCCTCCTCCGGCATCCAGAATCTGGTGACAATGGCGCAGAAGGATGGAAATACCTACCTGCTGTCCGTACTTGGCGCGCCGACCAGGGATTCGGAAGGAAATCGCCTGAATGGAACGACCAAGGACAGCGGAAAGCTTTACAATTGGGTGTTCAATGATTTCAGCATGCGCTCCATTGTGGATCTGGAGGAATATATTGCAGAGGTACCGGTGGAGCTATCCTCCGGCAACAACTATGTGATGGCCTTGCCGGGTGAGGATGTCCTGTCCTTTCTGCCGAATGACCTGGACTTAAATGAAGCGCTGGAAAAAGTTCCGCATTTGAACGACGAGGTGCTCGCGCCGATTAAAAAGGGTGACAAGGTCGGGACAATGGAGCTGAAAATTGACGGGGAAACGCTGGCGACAGTCAACCTGATCGCGGCAAATGACGTAGAACGGAGTACTCTCAAATATATCCTGTATGAAGCACAGAGGTTCTTTGAGAATAAATGGGTTAAGGTTGGGCTGGTTGTTTTGGCCGTCCTGGTATTCCTTTATATCGTATTTTCCATTTCCTATAATTACAAAAAACGCAAACGCCGAAAAAGCCGGAACAGGCTGAAATAAGCAAAGGATGAGCCTGCAATTTTTTACTGACTTGGGGCAGAAACCCGGGAAAAGAAAAAATTGCAGGTTTTTGTTGACAAACAATATTATACAATATATAATATTGTCAAAGATATAAATTGATGGGAGTGAGAGGATGACATTCCAACTGGGTGCGGCGCTGTTGGATTCCTGTGTCCTGGCTGTTTTGGAAAAGGGAGACACCTACGGCTATGTGCTGACGCAAAGTGTAAAGCAGATTATGGAGATATCAGAATCAACGCTTTATCCTGTGCTAAGAAGACTTCAGAAGAACGGCTGCCTGGAAACCTATGACCAGCCTTTTCAGGGCCGAAACCGCCGCTATTACCATATTACAGAGGCGGGCCGGGTCCAACTGGGGCAGGCAAAGCAGGAATGGACGGACTATAAGCAGAAGGGGGACTTAATGTTAGCAGGAGGGATCGGAGAATGAATCAGAAACAGTTTTTATATGAGTTGTGGCGGGAGCTGGAGCGTATCCCGATCGAAGAACGAGAGGAGGCTATGCGCTATTACGAGGAATATCTGGAGGATGCTCAGGGGAATGAGCAGGCTATCCATGCGCTGGGAACACCGAAAGAGGTTGCAGCCCAGATTTTGGGCGACTATGCTGTCAAGGGACTTCAAAAACCGGCTAAGTCGACGAAACAGGGGCTTTCCAAGGTGTGGCTGATAATCTTGGCTATTTTTGCCTCTCCGATTGCGCTGCCGCTTGCGGTTGCCATTGCAGCAGTCGCGCTGGTGCTGGTAATTGCGGCGGTCTCGGTCATGGTGGCGCTTTGTGCCGCAGGACTTGGCGCAGTACTGGGAGGGATCGCGGTGATTATCGCGGGCTGCTGGGTTCTTGTTGCCTCTCCTGCATCTGCTGTGTTTTTTGTCGGAATTGGGGTTTTTGCAGTCGGGCTGGGATTATTAATCGGCTTGTTTTCCGTCTGGCTCGGCAGGATTTCCGTTTCGGGAATTGGACGTGCGTTAGGGCGTTTTCTGAACCGGCACCGTAAAGCGCCGAATGGACTGGAAGGAGAGTGAACCGTATGAAAAGAACAGCAAAAATAATATTGTCAATTGCCCTGAGTCTAATTGGAATCGGGATAATCCTGGTAACGATCGGATATGTGTTTGGCGCGGCTACAGGGCTGGTATGGGAGAATGACAGATTTGTGACTGTTGGAAAACAAAATGAAGAGAAACAGGTAGTGAAGGATCTTGACCTGGAAGCATTTCAGAATCTTATGATCGATACGAGTCTGGCCGACGTCCAAGTAAAGGAAGCGGATTCCTACGGTGTGGAAATTATCTATTATCATGAAAATCAGAGGATAGACTATACCCTGGAAGACAAATCCCTTAAAATCGAATCGGCAGCTCAGAACAGCCCGTTCCAGCTCCAGATTGGCTTTTTGGGGAATAGGACGGCTTCTGTGATTGTATCTGTTCCGAAGGGGACGAAACTGGATCAGCTTTCTGTGCAGAACGACTGCGGCGATACCCGCCTGGAAAATTTGACTGCCGGGGAGATTTCACTATATGCGGGATTAGGGAATACGGAGCTATCCGGAGTTACAGCGGAAAAGCTGGAGCTCGACAACAATTCGGGAGAAGCGGCAATTGAAAAAAGTGAGATCCAAGTTTTGAGCTGCGATATGGATTTGGGCGACCTCACGCTTACTTCTGTTTCCGGCAGACGGGTAGAATCTATGATCTGCAACGCAGGAGACATTGAATTGGAGGATTGCAGCTGGAGCGAGGGCATCCTGTCACTGCAGAATGACCTGGGGGATATCACAGCAGAGAGTCTGACTGTGCACGGCCTTACGCTAAAAAGCTCGGCTGGCTCTGTAGAGCTCGCTGGCAGGATTACCGGTAAGATTCAAGCAGAGGTTGATCTCGGGGACGCGCAATTCAGCATCACCGGCAAGCGCAGCGATTACCAGTTATCACTGGATACGGACCTGGGAGACATTTCAGTTGATGGAGACAAATTTCAGGAAGTGAAAAACAACGGTGAAAATCAGATGGAGATTAAAGCGGACTGCGGTGACATTGACATTGAATTTACAGAATAAAAAAGGAAAGGAGAGGCAGACTGTCTCTCCTTTCCTTTGATTAGTGTCTTTAGACGGTTGAGTGCCAGCGGCACGAAACAGAAAACCACCCGCTATGCGGGTGGGAAACAAAAGGTTAAACCAAAAAAATCACCTTTCGTGGTACAATAAGATGTTCAAGCTTATTGCAAAAAAAGAAAGGTGATTTTAATGGCAAATAAAACAAACAGTTTATCACACACAAAATGGATGTGTAAGTACCACATAGTGTTCATACCGAAATACCGAAGAAAAGCGATATACGGACAGTATAGAGTGGATTTGCAGAAAATCATAAGAACACTGTGTAAATACAAAGGAGTAGAAATACTGGAAGGAAATATGATGCCTGACCATGTACATCTGCTTTTAAGTATACCACCAAAAATAAGTGTGTCAAGTTTCATGGGATACTTGAAAGGAAAAAGTGCGTTGATGATGTTTGATAAACATGCAAATCTAAAGTATAAGTATGGGAACAGACATTTCTGGGCAGAGGGGTACTATGTAAGTACAGTAGGACTCAATGAGGCAACCATACGGAAATACATAGAGGAACAGGAAAAGCACGATATAGCACTGGATAAATTGAGTGTAAAAGAGTATGAAGACCCTTTTAAGGGTAGCAGGTAGTACGAACGCCCTTTAAGGGGCGGCAAAAGCGGCAAAGGCAATAGGCTTGAACAAAGAGAAAGCCAGCGTCTTTAGGCGCTGGTCGGTATCTGCCCCTTATAGGGGCGAGCAAACCACCCGTTTGACGGGTGGTTATGATTGTTTACAATATCTTTAGAAAGTAACCTATTGTGTTTTTCCTTATATTTTGCTAAAATGATAAAATGAGGAATAGAAAAGCAGGGGCAAAAAGATGAAACAGCTAAACATTGTTTTGGTAGAACCACAGATTCCGCAGAATACCGGGAATATTGCACGCACCTGTGCTGCGACTGGGGCGCGGCTTCATATTGTCAAGCCGATGGGATTTCAGATAGATGACAGGAAGCTGAAGCGCGCTGGCCTGGATTACTGGTACCTGCTGGATATCACCTACTATGAAAGCCTTGATGATTTTTTTGCGGGAAATGATGGGGTGTATTATTACTTCACCACCAAAGGACAGCATATCTATTCGGACGTTATATATCCGGACAAGGTTTATCTGTTTTTTGGCAGGGAGGACGCCGGCCTGCCGGAGGAGCTTTTGTATCAGAATCCGGAAACAGCGGTGCGCGTCCCCATGATCCGGGATGCACGCAGCCTCAATCTGTCCAATACGGTTGCGCTGGCCGCATATGAGGTGCTTAGGCAATGGGGTTTCCCGGAGCTGAAGGTAAAGGGACAGTTAACCCGGTTTGAGTGGTAATTATGTAATGAAAAGAAAGGTATGAGAAGAAGATGGCATCAGTAAAAATCATGACCGATTCCGCATCGGATATCCCTATTCAATATGAGGCGGATTATGATATCGAAATTTTGGGCTTTCCGCTTACGATGGGAAATGAAACGTACTATGAACGGGTTGATTTCCCGGATCATGATGAATTCTATACCCGGCTGTACAGCGAACCCAAAATCCCTACCCATGCGCAGATTACCCAGATGATCTTTGAGGAACGGTTTGAAGAATTCTGGAAAATGGGATATCAGGATTTAATTTATATTTGTATCAACTCGAATGGCTCCAATACCTTCAATTCTGCTTTGATGGCGAAGAAAAGCTTTGAGGAGGCTCATCCCGGAATTGATTACCGTGTCCATGTGCTCGATTCCAAAACCTATTCCTATGCTTATGGCTATGCAGTGGTGGAAGCGGCAAAAAAGGCGCAGAGGGGAACACATGTAAATGAAATCCTTGCCTATCTGGAGGATTGGTTCAACAGCGTGGAAATCTATGCGACAGCCTATGCGCTTGACTTTGCGAAAAAATCAGGACGGGTGAGCAGTACGGCCGCATTTGTCGGAGAGCTGCTGGGTCTGAAACCGGTTATTACCTTTATTGACGGCGAAAACGCTACGCCTGCCAAGGTGCGGGGAGACAAAGCGGTGGTTCCGACACTGGTTAAAATGGCAAAGGAACACATGGTTCCGAAAACACCGTACCTTGTACTATATGGCAACAATATACCGGAACGGGACAAGCTGATCAAAGAACTGGAAAAGGCGGTTGGCTATCCGGCGGCAGATATCGTCCAGATCGGAGCTACCATCTCCATCAACATCGGCGCGAATTTGGTTGCGGTTGCTGTAAAAGGCTCTCAGAAGCATTAGGGTTGAATGTTTCGTTGACAAATTGCCCAAACTGTATGGTGGCATAGGGCAAACATTCTACTTGCAAAAAATGCTGTTTTAGTGTAAAATGATGGTAGTTTGTTAGAAGTTTAACCAAGATAAATTGGTTGACAAGAAGGTATAAAAAAGTAATTTTTTATCGTTTGAAAGGATGAAACAAATGGCTTCTTTAAACAAAAAGACGGTTGATGACATTAACTTTAAGGGCAAAAGAGTTTTGGCCCGCTGCGATTTTAACGTTCCGCTGAAAAACGGCGTGATCACAGATGAAAACAGAATTGTCGCAGCCCTGCCGACAATCAAGAAACTGATTGCTGACGGTGCAAAGGTAATCCTGTGCTCCCACCTTGGGAAACCGAAAGGGGAACCAAAACCGGAACTGTCTTTGGCGCCGGTTGCAAAGCGCCTTTCCGAGCTGCTTGGCAAAGAAGTTGTATTTGCTGCAGATGACAATGTTGTGGGTGAAAATGCAAAAGCCGCTGTTGCCGCTATGAAGGACGGCGACGTGGTTCTGCTTCAGAATACCAGATACCGCGCAGAAGAAACCAAAAACGGGGAAGCTTTCAGCAAAGAGCTGGCGAGCCTCTGCGATGTGTTTGTAAACGATGCATTTGGCACCGCGCACAGGGCACACTGCTCTACTGTCGGTGTGGCTTCCTTTGTTGACGAAGCATGTGTGGGCTATCTGATGGGAAAAGAGCTCCAATATCTCGGTAATGCGGTAGAAGATCCTGCAAGGCCGTTTGTTACCATCCTGGGTGGTGCAAAGGTTGCCGATAAATTAAATGTAATCGAAAACCTGCTGAACAAGGCGGATACCCTGATTATTGGCGGCGGTATGGCGTTTACCTTCTTGAAAGCGAAAGGCTACAACGTTGGAAAGTCTCTTGTTGACGATACTAAAATCGATTACTGCAAGGATATGCTGAAAAAAGCAGATGAGAAGGGTGTAAAAATTCTGCTTCCGATTGATAATGTTATGATTAAGGATTTCCCGAACCCGATTGACGCACCTGTTGAAACTAAGGTTTGCAACGATGCAGAAATGGATCCGGAAATGATGGGCGTTGATATTGGGCCGAAAACCAGAGAAGCGTTTGCAGATGCTGTAAAAGCTGCGAAAACAGTCGTTTGGAACGGGCCGATGGGCGTATTTGAAAATCCGACCTTGGCGGAAGGAACCATTGCGGTTGCAAAAGCGTTAGCTGAAACAGATGCGGTCACCATTATCGGCGGCGGCGACTCTGCGGCAGCGGTCAACACCCTGGGCTTTGGCGACAAGATGACGCACATTTCTACTGGCGGCGGAGCTTCCCTGGAATTTCTGGAAGGCAAAGCTTTGCCGGGTATTGAATGCGTAAGCGATAAATAAGTCCGAAAACGAAAGGGCAGGTAACCAAATTGCCTGCCCGTTTTCACGTATCAGAATTATTTTTATTTATAAAGGAGATTGTCACTATGAATAAAGCATTGAGAAAAGCAGTTATTGCCGGGAACTGGAAAATGAATAAAAACAGGGCGGAAGCCAAAGCTCTGATTGAAGAATTAAAACCGCTTGTTGCGGACGCTTCCTGTGACGTTGTAATCTGCGTGCCGTTTACCAATCTGGAAACCGCTTTGGCAGCAACCGAAGGCAGCAACATCAAAGTAGGAGCTGAAAACTGCCACTTTGAAAAATCCGGCGCTTTCACCGGAGAAATTTCTGCTGACATGCTCACAGAAATGGGTGTGGAATATGTTATCATCGGCCACAGTGAAAGAAGACAGTATTTTGGGGAAACCGATGTGACTGTTAACAAGAGAACCAAAGCTGCGATTGAAGCCGGCTTAAACGTGATCCTCTGCGTTGGCGAAATGCTGGAAGACCGTGAAAATGGGATTACTGCCGAATTGGTTGCGCTGCAAACCAAAATCGCGCTGAAGGATGTTGCCAGGGATCAGCTAAAACAGGTTATCATTGCGTACGAACCGGTTTGGGCAATTGGAACCGGAAAAACCGCAACAGCAGAACAGGCAAATGAAGTTTGCGCGATCATACGTTCCGTGATTGCTGAAATGTATGACCAGGCTGCCGCTGATGCAATGACCATTCAGTACGGCGGTTCCATGAACGCGAAAAATGCAGAAGAACTGGTTGCCCAGCCGGATGTTGACGGCGGTCTGATCGGCGGTGCGGCATTGAAGGCGCAGGATTTCTCTGTGATCGTAAAAGCTGCAAGCAATGGCTAAGGATAAGCAAAATTTTCGGTCGCTGACCTTGGAGGATATTTGAATGAAAAAACCTTTGGCGTTAATTATCATGGATGGCTTTGGAAAGAATGATTCGGATTACGGCAATGCGATTACTGCGGCAGCAAAACCGAATCTGGACCGGATTATTAAAAACGGTGTCATGACCTATATCGGTGCGTCCGGGCTGAACGTTGGCCTGCCGGACGGACAGATGGGGAATTCCGAGGTCGGACATACCAACATTGGTGCTGGACGGGTTGTGTATCAGGAACTGACCAGAATTACAAAATCAATTCAGGATGGAGACTTTTTCCAGAATCCTGCTTTGGTAAAGGCGATGGACAACTGCCGGGCCAATAATAAAGCGCTGCATTTGATGGGTCTGATGTCAGACGGCGGGGTACACAGCCACAACGAGCATCTTTATGGACTGCTCGAGCTGGCAAAACGGTTTGGAATTGAAGACGTCTATGTACACTGCTTTATGGATGGACGTGACGTTCCGCCGACCTCCGGTAAGGATTATATTGAACAGCTTGAGAAAAAGATGGAAGAAATCGGTGTTGGCAAGATTGCAACCGTAATGGGCAGATACTATGCTATGGACCGTGACAACCGCTGGGAGCGTGTGGAAAAGGCTTATGCGGCGATGGTATACGGGGAAGGCGTACAAAATGCCTGCCCGGCTGATACCATGGCTAAATCTTATGCGGATGGTGTTACTGACGAGTTTGTAGTGCCGACTGTCTGCGATCCGAACGGGAAAATCAAAGAAGGTGATAGTGTGATCTTCTTTAATTTCCGCCCTGACCGTGCGCGGGAAATTACCCGTACTCTGGTTGACGATGCGTTTGAAGGGTTTGAACGCCGCGACGGCAGATTCCCGCTTTGCTTTGTCTGCATGACACAGTATGACGTTACAATGCCGAACGTTGACGTTGCGTTCAAGCCACAGACACTGGTGAATACCTTTGGGGAATATATCAGTAAAAACGGCTTGACCCAGCTTAGAATTGCTGAAACTGAAAAATACGCGCATGTAACCTTCTTCTTTAACGGCGGTGTAGAGGCAACCTTTGAAGGGGAAGACCGCGCGCTGATTAACTCTCCTAAGGTTGCTACCTATGATCTGAAACCGGAAATGAGCGCGTATGAAGTTTGTGATGAGGTGGTCAAGAGAATTGAATCAGACCGTTATGACGTGATTATCCTCAATTACGCAAACTGCGATATGGTTGGCCACACCGGCGTTTTCGATGCTGCCAAGGCGGCTGTAGAGGCGGTTGACACCTGTGTCGGACGGACTGTAGATGCGATTCTGGCAAAGGGCGGTGTTGCGCTGATTACCGCTGACCACGGAAACGCAGACCAGATGTATGAGCCGGACGGTTCTCCGTTTACTGCTCATACCACCAATCCGGTGCCGTTTATCGTAGCTGGGATGGACTGCAAGCTTCGGGAAGGCGGAAAGCTGGCCGATATTGCACCGACGATGCTTCAGATTTTGGATCTGCCAAAACCGGAAGAAATGGATGGAACCAGCTTGATTGCTGAATAAAATTAAAAGCGGAGAGGAATTTCCTCTCCGCTTTTTGTATAGCGGTTCTTTTTCGGGACATACTCAGAATAGGGTTTGAAACCAGAAAGGATGTTAGCATATGAACGAAGAGCTGAGTAAATTGCTGCAGGAAGATAAAATGGCCGAACAGTATTTTTCCTCTTTGCCGGTGCATATTCAGGAAACCATCCAGCAGACTGGAATGAAAATGAAATCGGTAGAAGAACTGAGAAACTGTGCGGAAACATTGATCCGGGCAAAATAGAAGCATATAAAAAGAGAGGCATGCAGACCTGCATGCCTCTCTTTTTATATGCCCTTTTGTTTGATGATCGCGGATAACAGCGCTGTATTACAGCAGGCTTCTACTACCGGGACGGCTCTTGCGGCAATACAGGGATCATGCCGTCCGACAATACTGAGCTTTGTCTCCTTGTGTTCCGCGAGGTCAACGGTATCCTGTTCTTTCGCAATCGATGGGGTTGGCTTGAACGCCAGCCTGAAATCGATCGGCATACCGGAGGAAATCCCTCCCAGGATACCGCCGTGATGGTTGGTCTTTGTCTTTACAATATCACCGTCCAGATAAAACGGGTCGTTGTTCTCGCTTCCCATAAGCCGCGGGGCGTGGAATCCCTCACCGAATTCAATGCCTTTAACGCCGGGAATGCTGAACATCATCGAGGAGATAAGGCTTTCCAGGTTATCAAAGATAGGAGAACCGATTCCCGCCGGCATCCCAAGCGCTGCGCACTCGACAATTCCGCCGACAGAATCCATAGACAGCCGGGCTTTCTGAATGGTTTCAATGATCCGCATCCGTTTGATCTCATCGATTACCGGAAAGGGGAGGGAACGGATTTCCTCTATTTTTTTCCGGGTCAGCGTTTGGGTATCCAGCTTGCTGCAGATGATATCATGGACGGACAGCAGATGGGCTACCGCATAAACACCGTATTGCTCCAGGATTTGTCCGCAGATCGCCCCGGCAGCCACCAGACAAGCAGTTAGGCGGCCGGAAAAATGCCCGCCTCCCCGGATATCATTAGCACCCTGATACCGCAGGTAACCGGTGAAATCAGCGTGTCCCGGACGGACGGTTGTCTGTACGTTCTGGTAATCCTGGGAACGAACATTGGTATTGCGGATAAAAAGGGCGAGCGGCGTGCCGTTGGTAGTTCCCTGGTAAAGCCCGGACTGAATTTCCGGAACATCCGGCTCGACACGGGAGGTGGTCGTCCCATCCGATTTTGCCTGCCGGCGCTTCATAAATGCCTGCACTCTTTCCATATCGATGGATACACCGGCAGGCAGGTTATCGATTACCACCCCAATCGCGGCGGAATGGGATTCACCGAAAATAGATAGCTGGATTCCGTTATTCCAAATCGAGGACATGACAGCAACCTCCTAACTGACGGTAATGGTCAAAAAACGCGGGATAGGACTTTTTTACGCAGTCAGCGTGATGCAATATAGTGCTTCCGGTTGCCGCAGAGGCGGCAACCGCCGCGCACATGGCGATGCGGTGGTCGTTGAAGCTCTCCAGCTCCGCGCCGGAGAGTGTTCCGACGCCTTCAATGGTAATTGTTCCATCCTGATAAGAGGCGATGCCTCCCATTTTCCGGATTAAATCCAGGGTGGAAGCGATCCGGTCACTCTCCTTGAGCTTCAGGCGTTCTGTGTGAGTAATATGCGAAGTCCCCTTACAAAAGCAGGCCAGCACAGCCAGGATTGGAACCAGATCGGGGATATCCGCCCCGTCCGCTTCAAAAGCGGTTAAGGCTTCAGCCCGGCAGGTCAGCACCCCATCCTGAGATTTGACCTCAGCCCCGGCACGCTTGAGGATGGAAAGAATTTCCCGGTCACCCTGAACAGATGTCTCAGGGAAGGACTCTAATGCAACATCGGCTCCCAGCGCGTCGGCCACAAGGAAAAACGCCGCCTGGGAATAATCGCTCTCCGCGGTATATTCACAGCAGCGGTACTGCTGTCCGCCCGGAATCAGGTAGCCGCTTTCTGTCTGCTCAATCCGGATGCCAAACTGGGACAGGACATGCAGGGTGATATCTACATAGCTTTTCGATTCAAACGGCGGCAGGACTTCAATTCTGCTGGTTTCCTCCAGCAGTGGGAGAGCAAATAAAAGCCCTGTGATAAACTGTGAACTGACGTTGCCGTTGACCCGGTAAATTCCGGGCCGAAGTGTTCCGGCTATTTGAAACGGCAAATTTCCGTTATAATCTACTTTAACGCCATGCTCGGATAGCACCGTCTGATAGATAGCAAGCGGACGTTCCACAAGACGGTTTTTTCCATGAAAAACTGCGTTGATGCCAAATGCGCCCGCTACCGGGATCAGAAACCGGAGGGTGGAACCAGATTCTTCGCACTGCAGATTGACAGCGTCTGGAGGCGTGGCGATTCCATTGACCAGTACCGTATCCCCCTTGATTTTAAAGGAAGCACCGAGCTTTGTAAGGCAGTCCATTGTTGCGGTAATATCCTCTGACAGCCCGAAATGATGAATGCTGCTTGTTCCCCGGGCCAGTGCCGCGCAGATCAGTGCGCGGTGCAGCAGGCTTTTCGATGGCGGTATGGTAACAGTCCCTTTTAAATGGGATGGAGAGAAAGCGGCATGCTCCGGCAGGCCGGGTTCCCGTAAGGTGAGCAGGTATTGGAATTCCTGCTGATTTACCTTATGTACGAAAGCGGTACCAATTTTAGAAATTAAAATCAGGTTCAGTCCGCCATTTAGGTTCTTCTTGTCCAGTGCGCAGATCTCCTCCAATGTTTCGTTGGAAAGACCGCAGCTTATCGGCAGGTCAAAGCTCCTAAGTAAGGTTAAAAGGCGGAGGGTAGTGCCCGGCTTGGTATAGCCGGCCCGCTCGGAAATCCCTGTGAGGAACGCCATTCCAATCGCGACACCCTGTCCGTGGGTGTATCCTGCATAATGGTAGTATTTTTCGATCGCATGGCCGATGGTGTGCCCGAAATTCAGGATCATCCGCAGACCCTTGTCAAACTCGTCCTGACAGACGACCTCGGCTTTAATTTCAATACAGCGCTTAATGATGGCGGCCAGTGTTTCCGGGCGGCGGATATCCGGAATCTGCTCAAATAGGGCCTCGTCATAGATGCAGCCATATTTGATAATTTCCGCAACGCCGTCATGAAAAATTTCCGGAGTTAGGGTAGACAGGGAACCGGTATCACAGAGAACTGCCGCCGGCTGGTAGAATGTCCCGACCAGGTTCTTTCCCGCGGGAATATCAATCGCCGTTTTTCCGCCGACAGAGGAATCCACCTGCGCTAAAAGTGTCGTCGGGATTTGCAGATAAGGGATGCCGCGCAGATAAATTGAGGCGGCAAACCCGGTCAGATCTCCGACAACTCCGCCGCCCAACGCAACCAAAAGGTCGGTTCGGGTCATGGAAAGCCCGGCGCAGAAATCCATGAGCTTAAAAAGATTCTGCGCGTTTTTAGATTGCTCGCCATGCGGGATGAGAAACGATTCAACCCGGATTGTTTCCGGAAAACTGTCCCGCACAGCTTGCAGGTAAAGCGGCGCTACGTTGTCATCGGAGACAATGACTACAGTGCGGAAATCTGTGATTGGGCGGGCGGTTTCGTAGGTCTTTTCCAAGAGACCCTGACCCACCACGACCTGGTACGGGTGATTTGTCTGAATGGGAATGGTTTCTGCCATGGAGGATAACAACCTTTCTGTAAAGATGGGATTTCAGTTACAGTGTTTTACCGGAGAATTCCGCCTGTGCCGTGACTTTTTTCATCACTTGGTCAAACTGTACCGGTGTGAGAGACTGCGCTCCGTCACAGAGCGCCATTTTCGGATTGTTGTGAACCTCGATCATTAAGCCGTCCGCCCCGGCTGCAATCGCCGCGAGGGAGAGCGGTTCCACCAGCCATGGAATGCCGGTTGCATGGCTTGGGTCAACGATGATCGGCAGATGGGAATAATGCTTTAAAAGCGGAATCGCGGACAGATCCAGCGTATTCCGGGTCATGGTTTCAAAGGTTCTGATTCCGCGTTCGCAGAAGATGACATTTTGATTTCCGCCCGCCATAATGTATTCCGCGCTCATCAGGAACTCTTCCAAAGTATTGGCAAGCCCCCGCTTTAACAGGATCGGCTTATCGCAATGGCCAAGCTCTTTTAAAAGCTCGAAGTTCTGCATATTTCTTGCGCCGACCTGGATGATATCGACATCCTCGAAAAGATCAAGATGCGCAAGGCTCATGATTTCGGTGACAATCGGCAGTCCGGTTTCTTTTTTGGCCTCCAGCAGGTATTTTAAGCCCTCGTCGTGCAGTCCCTGGAAGGCGTACGGAGAGGTGCGCGGTTTGAACGCGCCGCCGCGCAGGAATTTTGCGCCGCTTTTTTTGACCTCTTTTGCAACGGCAATTACCTGTTCCTCGCTCTCAACCGAGCAGGGCCCTGCGATGACGTCGAAGGTTCCGCCGCCGATCTGCACGCCGCAGACATCGATGACAGTATCCTCCGGATGGAATTTCCGGTTTGCAATTTTATAGGGTTCTGATACCCGGCGGATGTCTTCTACAACGTCCTTTGCCTGAATCGCTGCGATATCGATCTTTGTTGTATCACCAACCAGCCCCCAGATGGTGGTTTGTTCCCCTTGGATTTCTGATATTTTTACGTTGTACTGTCCCAAATAGTCGTGCAGCTCTTTTACCTGGTCGGGGGCCTGACCGTTTTTCAGAATGATAATCATGTTCTCTACTCTCCTTTTCCTTTTGGATGAACAAATTTGATTTCCGGCATCAAAAAAGGCCTATGACTTTGCTACACAAAGCCACAGACCTTTTCATATCGTTACCCATTCCAGGCAATATCCAGAAAATTCTATTGACTCAATCCAGCAAATCTATCTTTTCCACAGCAAAAATAACCAAAGCTTCTAAAGGCGAAGATTTGGCTGCTAAAGTAGAAAAAGTAAGATTTCACAGCATTAGCAATAGACATAGAATTTGAACTCCCTTGATCATATATGACCTTCCGGTCATCTATTTACAGTCTTAATCATATACTTCTTTGGTGATCTTGTCAAGAGTTTTTTTGAGAAGTTCTAATTGGGCGGCCTCTTACATATGGTTTAATAAACGCAGAATGAAGTGGAAAGCGAGGGAAAGAAAAGATGGACGAGAACCGAAAAGGATTCCTGCAGGTATGTGAATATCTGCCGGCAGGGCTTCGGCTGACAATCAAAAAAATTCCCCAGTTCATGCAGGACAGCCTTCATGAAATCCGCCTCCGGGCGGAAAAGCCGGTCTGTCTCTTTGACGGGAAAAATTCCTATCTGCTGAACCGGGATGGGACAGTATCGTCAGAAAACGGACGGGCTTATTGTATTTCCAAGCGCGAACTGGACGAAACCTTCAAGCTGTTGTGCGAGTATTCAGTACATAGCTTTCAGGAGGAAATCAGGCAGGGCTTTATCACCTTACGGGGCGGACATCGTGCCGGGATTTGCGGGACATGCCTGCTTGACCAGGGAAGGGTAACCGGAGTAAAAGAGATCAGTTCGGTCAATCTGAGGATCGCGCGCCAGATGATGGGCGTCGCTGACGAGCTTTATCAAAAGCTGTTTTTAGACGGGCTGCATTCTGTACTCATTGTCGGACAGGCCGGCAGTGGGAAAACCACCCTGCTGAGGGACTTGATCCGCCAGCTATCTGAAGGGCGGGCCGGACGCTCCTACAAAATTTCTGTGGTGGACGAGAGAGGGGAGCTGGCTGCTGTCTGGAGAGGTGTAAGTCAAAACCAGCTCGGAAAAAATACCGATGTCTACCATCTTTACCCCAAGCACATCGGGATGAGTATGGCGATACGAACCCTGTCGCCGCAGGTAATTGCCTGTGATGAGATTGGCTCGGAGGACGATATCCTTGCCCTTTTGCAGAGCATGAATGCTGGAGTCTCCGTCCTGGCCACTGTGCATGGAAGCAGCCTGGAAGACGTCAACAACCGAGGAAAAATCGCTTCCGTCCTTTCTGAGGGAGTGTTCGATTTTGCTGTGATATTAAAGGGGACGGGCTGCCCAGGAGAGGTGAAGGAAATAGTCAGGCTGGCGGAAAATCGTTTCGGAAGGTAAGAACGTGGACGGCGGATTTCGTGCTGGGAGTGAGGGAAGGCCCATTTCCCCTGATAAGTGACAATTTTGAAAGCAGAATCGACTCTAGTCTTGGAAGGAAGGAGTGCTTTCGTCTTGACGAAAGCCATGGCCATGGAAAATGAAACTTATTATGAGCGTTGCGGTTGTCGGGATTTGTGCGTTAATCGGTTATGAACGGGCCGCCGGCCTGTCCGGGCGGATAAAATGGCTGAATGCGGCTTTATTGATGCTGGAGAAGGTACAGGCCTGCCTGAAATATGAAAAGATGACGACAGCCGAGCTGGTGGAATGGCTTTCAGAATATGAAAGCCTGAAGCCGCTCCGCTTTTTGCCGGTATGCCGGGAAAGGAGCAGGACAGGCCTGCCTTTTCCCGAAGCATGGAAAGAAGCCCTGAAGGAAGAACGGATCCCGGAGGATGACCGGAAGATGGCCTTACAGATCGGGGAGGTGCTTGGCAGCACAGAGGCGGAGAACCAGATCAGCGAGCTTATGGTACTGCGCAGTCTTTTGGAGCAGAACAAGCAGCAGGCCGAGGAGGAGAAGACACAGAAGTCAAAGCTGTACCATTCCCTGGGTGTTTTAAGCGGAATCGGGCTGGCGATTATGATTTGGTAAAAGGAAAGGTCGGGGAAAATGGATATCGATTTGATTTTTAAGATAGCTGCGATTGGTATTATCGTAGCGGTTTTAAACCAGCTTTTGATCCGTTCCGGGCGGGAGGAGCAGGCGATGATGACCACACTGGCAGGGCTGATTGTAGTGCTCATGATGATGGTTTACCAGATACAGGATTTGTTTGAAACAATCAAATCTTTATTTGGCTTTTAACGGAAAGGATACAGTCCAATGGATATTTTTCCAATCGTGGGGATTGCGCTGGTTGGAGCGGCGCTGTGTATCCTGTTTAAGCAGTATAAGCCCGAATACGCGATGCTGACTGCACTGATCAGCGGAATTTTGCTGTTTGGGATGATCCTTTTGAATCTTGAGCCGGTATTCCAGACAGTAACGGAGATGATGGAACGGGTGCAGGTCAACAGCGAATATGCAAAGGCGGTCATCAAGGCACTTGGAATCTGTTATGTGGTGCAGCTTGCGGCAGACACCTGCCGGGACGCGGGGCAAAGCGCGCTTGCGGGGAAGGTGGAGCTGGGAGGAAAAGCGGCAGTGGTGGTGATTGCCCTGCCGTTATTCCAGAATCTTTTGAATTTGGCGCTTAGCTTGATTGACCTACCCTAGAGAGGAAGTGGAAAGATGAAATGGATGCGTTATCTGGCGGCGTTTTTCGTTATACTCTGCTGTTTTTTCCCGATGCCGGTTTCAGCGGAGGGAGAGACCGGTCTCTCGGACGATTATGCCGCCTATTTTGAGAGCAGCGGGGCAAACGAGCTGTTCCGTCTGGCACCGGAAAACGCACAGGAATTTTTAGAGGAAAGCGGAATTTCTGCGCTGGATGAAAATACCATGCTAGAGCTGAATATTGGGGATTTGTGGGACGTGTTGCTTGGGCAGATTGCCGACCGAGTCAGCGAACCGGTTCGGATATTAACACTGACCCTGGGGATGGTGCTGGTTGCGGCTATGATGGAAATGATGCATACTACCGCCCAACGGGGTTCCAATCAGGTGTTTTCTGTGGTAGTGGTACTGGGGGCGTCTGCCATCATTGTTTCACCGCTTATTCAGCTCATCCGGGAAATTACGGAAATGATTGACGAGGTCAGCCGGTTTATTACAAGCTTTGTCCCGGTTTATACCGGTGTGGTGGCAGCATCCGGGAAGCCGTTGTCCGCCTTTGCCTATCAAAGCATTTTGCTTACGGTAATTCAGGTCATCTCGTACCTGAGCTCTCATATCCTGATTCCGCTGATTTGTATTTATCTGGCGCTGAGCATTAGCGGGGCTGCCACCCACAGAATCAGAGTAGGCGGGATTGCCAATGCAATCCGGTCTGCAGTGGTGTGGTGCCTGGGGTTGTTTTTAACAGTTTTTGTCAGTCTGCTGACGATCAAAAGCTTTGTGGCGGGAGCAACGGACAGCGTGACATTCCGGGCGGGAAAATTTCTGGTAGGATCGCTGGTTCCAATCGTAGGGAGTGCGGTCAGTGAGGCAATGACGGTGGTACAGGGCTCGCTGGGGGTTATACGGACAAGCGTTGGGACATTCGGCATCTTGATTATCGTGATGACCTTCCTGCCGGCAATCATTACCCTGTTTTTTATGAATATGGCGCTGAAAATTTCCAAAGCCGCCGGCGACGCACTCGGTGTTTCCGAGGTGAGCGGACTGCTGGAATCGGTCGGTTTTGTACTCTCGCTTCTGCTGGCGGTATTGGTTTGCTTTGCAGTGATGCTGATCGTATCAGTGTCCCTAATGCTGGTGCTGAGCAATGGGTCATAATTTCAATACGGAGGAAAGGATGTGGCTGACATGGAAATGATCCGTTCTATTGGAGCTTCGATCTGTATTACCATTATTGTCACCGGAATTTTTTCCATCCTGGTACCGGGAAAAAATATGGAACGGACTATTCAGCTTGCAGTGGGATTGTTTTTCCTCGCCAGCATTGTCCAGCCGATTGTAAACGGGGACTGGAGGGAACTGCTGGAATGGGATTCCCGGCAGATTGAGACGCAAATCCCGGAGCTTGAGGATACGGTAGACAACCGTGTAGTGACCCTTACGGAAGAGGGGCTTCAGCGGCAGGTTGCAGCTCTGCTGCAGGGAAAGGGAATTTCCGCGAAACAAGTTGGGGCTACTGTTCATATTGAGGAGGACAACAGCATAACTATTACTGAGATACTCATTATCCTGCCGCGGGAGGAAATTCTCAATGCCCCGGCTGCTGAACAGCTTGTGGAGGAGAATCTCGGGATTGTGCCAGAGCTGGAATTGGAAAGGAACGGTTAAAATGGGCAAGGAACGATTCAAAACAATGGTTGATTCGGTGGTGCAGGATGACAAAAAGCGGAAGCTGATTCTCATTGCCGGGATCATTTTAATTGGGATTATCTTTTTATCCGGATTCTGGAACGACAAAAAGGATTCACAGGCAGCGCAAAGCACTGCACAGGGGATAACGGAAGAGGAATATGTCCAGCAGCTCGAGAAGAAGGTCAAAGAATTGCTGCGGGGGATTGACGGGGTCGGCAACCCGGATGTCATGCTGACGCTGGAGAGCGGATCGGAATATGTTTACCAATCCGAAACAAAGCGTTCTACCGACCGAACCGACACCTCTGGGGAAACCACGCAGGAAAGGCTCGATGATGAACATACCATAGTGATGGTGGAGGGTGATAATGGAAAGAAACAGGCGTTGATCCGTACTGAATTGACCCCGAAGATACAGGGAATTGTGGTGGTATGCGATGGGGCAGATCAAGTGTCGGTACAAACACAAATTATTGATGTCCTGACAACGGCGTTTGGCATTTCGTCCGCGCGGGTCAGTGTAGCGAAAGCAGCATCGTCGGGCGGATAAGCGGCTGATGATGAAAAATTTTTGAGGAAAGTAAGGAATGATTTTTATGAAAGCAAATTTTGTGATCGGAAAAAAACAGATTATCCTGGCGGCCCTGGTGGTGCTGTTGGGCGGCGCGGTATATGTCAACTACCTCTATGCGGACAAAGGGGACGATTATCTGGTTACAGACGTTCTCAACCAGACCTCCCAGACCGAAAGCGCTGCTGAAACAGGAGGAGAGGTTACCTCCGCTGCGACCGACGGCGAGCGGCTCGAAGGGAAAAATTATGGGGACGCGCAGCTGGTGGGCGGCGAGGTGACTGCCTCTGAATACTTTGAAAAGGCGCAGCTGGAACGAACCAAAGCGCGTGACGAAGCGGTAGAAACGGTAAAATCTGTCCTCGAAAATTCGGATGCGAGCGCGGAGGAGGTTGCGGAAGCCACTTCTCAAATTGTGGAAATCTCCCAGCAGATTGAAGACGAGAGCAAGATTGAAAACTTAATTAAGGCAAAGGGCTTTGCGGAATGCGTGGTTTATCTTGACGGGGAGACGGCAAATGTCGTTGTCCAGACGTCGGGGCTAAAGGTCGAGGAAGCGGCGCAGATTAAAAATATCGTTCTGTCCCAGAAGGATATCAAGGCCGAGAATATCACGATTCAGGAAGTGAACCAATAGAATAGGCAAAAAAACAGAGAACGGAAGGATTCCGTTCTCTGTTTTGCATAAATAGTCAATTTTTTGAAAATTTTTGAAACAAACTTTTTTTTTAATGGATTCTATGCTATAATAAGCTATACGAAAACAAGAATGAAATTGTATTTTTATTCACATAATCCATGTTGGGAAACATCATGATAAACGGAGGTCGTTACAATGGATGTAAAGGCAGAACAGATGAGTGGCAAACTGAATATTTCCGAAGCGGTAATTGGAAAAATCGCGCAGTTGGTTGTCAATGATGTAGAGGGAGTTTACAGCATGGCGCCCTCCCCGTCCCGGATGCGAGATGTTGTGCTTCGTTCCGAGCGGAACAAGCCGATCCTGACCAAGATGAATGCCGGCGTGGCGGAGATGGATATCTATGTCGTTGTCAGGCAGGGATATAAAATCAAGGAAGTTGCGGAAGAAATACAGGAATACGTGAAGGAAGCTGTGCAGAATATGACGGCGATTACCGTCTCCAAGGTGAACGTATATGTTCAGGACGTAAAGGCGACGGTGGAATAGAAAGCCGGGTCTGAGACGGCACAACTTTATAACTGAGAGGATACAAGACGATATGACAAGGCATCAAATGAGGGAAGCGGCGTTTATGCTGACCTTTGAACGGATTTTCAACCAGGATTCTGTGGAAGAAATGATCCAGGCGGCGCAGGAATGCGACAGCTTTGAACTGAACGAGCAGGCTATCGCGCTGTTTCGCGGCGCAGACGACCATCGTGAGGAATTGGACTCAGTAATTGCAAAGCATCTGAAAAATTGGACGCTCGCCAGAATCTCGAAGGTGTCTCTTGCCGTACTGCGGCTGGCGATCTATGAGATGAAATACTGTGATGATATTTCGGACGAAATCGCTATCAGTGAGGCAGTGAAAATTGCACAGACCTATACGCTGAAGGATGATGTCACCTTTATTAACGGTGTGCTGGCTTCGGTTTCAAAGGACGTTTAGGCGATGGGACTCTATCTGGGAATTGATACAAGCAATTATACCACCTCTGTGGCGCTTTATGACGAAGCTGCCGGAACAGTGGAGATGCACAAAAAGCTTCTTCCTGTGAAGGAGCGCGAATGCGGGCTGCGGCAGAGCGACGCGGTCTTTCTGCATGTGAAGCAATTGGGCGGCTTGATGGCGGATTTGATGGGCGGATCAGGAAGGAAGATCGCTGCTGTCGGCTATTCCGCATTTCCACGGCGTGCCGAAGGTTCTTATATGCCATGCTTTTTGGTAGGCGATATGGTTTCGCAGGCAGTTTCTTCCGTTCTTGGTGTGCCACGGTATCCGTTTTCTCATCAGGAGGGCCATATTGCGGCGGCCTTGTATTCGTCCGGATGTCTTGATTGGCTGTCCGGCGAATTTTATGCCTTCCATGTCTCTGGCGGGACAACAGAAGCGCTGCTTGTCCATGCGGATGGGCCGGATATCCGGGTAAGGGTGGTTGGAAAAACCCTCGACCTGAACGCGGGACAGGCTGTTGACCGGGTAGGCGTGATGCTGGGGTGTTCCTTTCCGTGCGGGATAGAGCTGGAACGGCTCGCGCTGGAATGTCCGGAAGCGGTGCGGGGAAGGGCTTCTCTCAGGGGGTGCGACTGCTGCCTGTCCGGGGTGCAGAACCAGTGTGAAGCACTCTTTAAGAAAGGCGTTCCGAAAGAATATATAGCAAAATACTGTCTTTCCTGTGTGGAGACGGCAATAGCCGGAATGACACAGGAAATTTGTCATACATATGGGGAAAAGCCAATTTTATATGCTGGCGGGGTCATGTCCAATTCCCTGATCCGAAAATCGCTTTCAGAGCGGTTTGGGGGGAGCTTTGCGGCGCCGGAGTTTTCCTCGGATAACAGCGCGGGGATTGCTGTGTTAGCAGCATTGTCCGCGCAAAGGAAAGATTTGTTATGATGGAGTTTTACGACGCAGTTTATACAGTGTCCCAGTTAAACCGGTACCTGAAAAACTTAATGGATTCCGACCCGTTTTTACAGACGATTACCGTGAAGGGCGAGCTTTCCAACTTTACCCATCACATGAAGTCGGGGCATTTTTATTTTTCAGTGAAGGATGGGAACTGCTCGATCAAGGGTGTGATGTTCCGCGCCTATGCGCAGAGGGTTCGGTTCCGCCCGGAAAACGGGATGAATGTAATCCTGACAGGGTCGGTGCGGCTGTTTGAACGGGACGGCGCTTTGCAGTTTTATTGTGAGCACATGGAACCGGATGGGATCGGTGCGCTGACCCTTGCCTTTGAACAGCTCAAAAAACGGCTGGCAGAGGAAGGGCTGTTCGCGGAGGAACACAAAAAGCCGCTCCCGCGCTATCCAAAACGTATCGGGGTTGTCACCTCGAAAACCGGCGCCGCGCTGCAGGATATCCTTAATATTCTTTCTCGGCGGTATCCGGTTGCGACAGTAGTGCTGATTCCCGCGCTGGTACAGGGAGAGAACGCTGCCGATTCTATCTGTGCCGGGATACGTGCGGCTGAGAAATGCAGCCTTGATGTGTTGATTGTCGGGCGCGGCGGCGGCTCCGCAGAAGATTTGTGGTGTTTTAATGAAGAACGTGTTGCGCGGGCAATCTATGAATGTACAGTACCGGTAATTTCTGCGGTGGGACATGAGATTGATTTCACAATTTCAGATTTTGCGGCGGATCTGCGTGCGCCGACTCCATCGGCAGCGGCGGAGCTCTGTGCGCCTGACCTGCGGGATATGCTCTACCAAATTAAAGTGTATGAAAGCACGCTGGATGGCCTGATGGAAATCAGGTTTGACAGAAATGGAGAAGCCCTGCGCCATCTTGCAAGGAGGCTTGCAGCGTTATCCCCGGAGGCGCGCCTGCTGACGGCAAGGGACGCTCTGCAAAGCCTCCGGGAACGGCTGGAACACGCGGCGGATCAAAGAATGAAGCAGAAACGCCAGCATGCGCAAAGCTGCATGGCAATGCTGGAAGCGCTTAACCCATTAAAGGTGCTCTCAAGAGGTTATTCGGTAACCTACAGTGGAGATAAAATCCTGACTGGGAGTGGACAGGTCTGTCCCGGTGACAGGCTTCGGACGCTGTTGGCAAACGGGGAAATTGAAAGTACAGTCGAGTTGGTCAGACTGAAGGAGAAGGGCTGAGAAGATGGCGAGAACAAAAAAACTGCCTTCCTTTGAGGAGACGGTTCAGGAATTGGAACAGATTATTGCCCGCCTGGAGCAGGGCGAACTGAATTTAGATGAGTCGCTTACTCTCTATGAACAAGGGATTGCGCTGACAAGGCAATGCAGCCAGCAGTTGGAGTCGGCGCAGCTAAAATTGGAAGAATTGAAAGCAGGAAAACCAGATGAAGCAATTTGATGAAATAATGCAGGAGGATATCCGGCTCATTAACGAGGCTTTGGATCGGATATTAACTTTCCGAGGAGAGACTTATGACGAGGTTATCGAGGCGATGCGGTATTCGGTAATGAATGCCGGGAAACGGATCAGACCGGTGCTGACGCTGGAATTCTGCCGGATGCTGGGAGGAAAGCCTGAGGACGCCCTGCCGTTTGCTTGCGGAGTGGAGATGATCCATTGCTATTCACTGATCCATGACGACCTGCCCTGCATGGATGACGATGACCTGCGCCGAGGCAAGCCCTCCTGCCATAAGCAGTTTGGAGAAGCAACGGCGCTGCTCGCGGGAGACGCCCTGCTGACAAGAGCGTTTGAGGTGATGGCGGATTCTGCGCTCTCGGAAAAGAACCCTGCCGCCGCGGTACGCGCCATCAAGGAAATGGCTTATTTTGCCGGTGCGGACGGGATGGTCGGCGGTCAGGTGATTGATCTGGCAATTGAAGGAAAAGCGGTGTCCGCAGAGCTGCTGACACAGATGCACTGCCTGAAAACCAGCGCGATTATCAAAGCAGCCTGCAAGATGGGAGCTATCTGTGCCGGGGCAGCGCAGGAGGATATCAGCCTTGCGGAGCAATACGGAGAAAACCTCGGGCTGGCCTTTCAGATTGTCGATGATATCCTGGATATCATCGCGGATGAGCAGGAGCTCGGCAAACCGATACACAGCGACCTCTCAAATGATAAAACCACCTTTATTACTCTGTTCGGGATGGAGCGGGCCCAGAGGATGGCGGAGGAATATACCAGAAAAGCCTATGCGATTGTCCATGGAAAAGACAGAGGCGCCTTTTTGGAGCATCTGATCACATCGCTGCTAGAACGGCGAAAATAAAAAGCTTGAAGGGACAGGAACTGTGAGTAAATTAGTTTATGATTTCTTTCATAATTATGTATTGATTGTCGGGCTGATCTCCTGGTTTGCGGCACAGCTTATTAAGTCGATTTTAGTGCTCATTGAAACGAAGAAATTCCGTTGGGAACGGATGATCGGCTCCGGCGGAATGCCAAGCTCCCACTCCTCCACTGTTTGCGGCGTGGTAGTAGCTATGGCAAGATCCAGCGGAGTATCCTCTCCGCTGTTTGCGCTTGCGTTTATCTTTGCGGCTGTTGTGATGCATGACGCGATGGGAGTACGGCTGGAAGCGGGAAAACACGCCAGGATTATCAACGTACTGCTGAAAAAGGTTGATATGAAGGACTTGACTGAGGAAAAAGACCTCAAGGAGCTATTAGGGCATACAACGCTTCAGGTTGTTGCCGGCGCGGTTTTAGGGATAGTAATCGCGCTGATTATCCCTGTATTTTAATCCGGGAAATTCCCCGTTTGCAGGGAACTGAAAAAAGGTGAAAAATAGTATGGAGCACAAAATTTTAGATACGATCCATTCCCCGCGGGATCTGGATCGGCTGTCCGAATCTGATTTGAACCTGTTGGCAAAAGAGATTCGGGAATTTTTGGTGGAATCCATTTCAAAGACCGGCGGGCATCTCGCTTCCAATCTGGGCGTGGTGGAGCTGACATTGGCAATCCATCGTGTTTTTGATTCCCCGTATGATAAAATTGTCTGGGACGTTGGACATCAGAGCTATGTCCATAAGATACTGACCGGACGGAAAGACCAGTTTGCTACCCTGCGGCAGGAAGACGGGCTGTGTGGGTTTCCAAAGTCAAAGGAAAGCGTGCATGACGCTTTTATCGGCGGACACAGTTCTACCTCCATTTCGGCGGGATACGGGATTGCAAAGGCGCTCTCCCTGAAAGGTGATAATCATCACGTGATCTCAGTGATCGGGGATGGTTCCTATACCGGCGGAATGGTATACGAGGCGATGAACAATGCCGGACAGAACCGGAATAAGCTGATTGTCATTTTAAACCACAATGATATGTCCATTTCCAAAAATGTCGGAGCGTTTGCGAAATATCTCTCCACGATCCGGGTGCAGCCGGGATATCTGGACTTTAAAAAGGGTGTGGAAAAGGTACTTGACCATACGCCGGTTGTGGGAAAACATTTGAAAAATTCGATCCGTTCTTCAAAATCGATTCTGAAGAACGCGCTATATAATTCCACCTTCTTTGAAAAGATGGGCTTTTCTTACCTGGGACCGGTTGACGGCCATGACCTGAAGGCGCTGACCAACGCCCTTACCACTGCGAAACGGATGGATGGGCCGATCCTGGTGCATGTCGATACCACCAAGGGTAAAGGCTACTGCTATGCGGAGGAAAATCCCGGAGCTTATCACGGGATCAGCAAATTTGATGTAGAGACAGGAAATCCGGACGTCGCGCCGGAGGATAGTTATTCCAACGTGTTCGGCAGGGCGCTTGCAAAGCTGGCCGGTACGGACGAAAGAATCTGCGCAATCACTGCGGCCATGAAATACGGTACAGGTCTGCAGCATTTCTCCTCCCGATACCGGAAGCGCTTTTTTGATGTCGGGATTGCGGAGCAGCACGCAGTAACCTTTGCCGCGGGCCTGGCGAGCCAGGGAATGCGTCCGGTGTTTGCGGTCTACTCTTCCTTCCTGCAGAGGGGCTATGACCAGATTATTCATGATGCATCGATCGAGCAGCAGCATGTGGTGCTGGGGATTGACCGTGCCGGAATAGTCGGGGATGACGGGGAGACCCATCAGGGGGTTTTTGACGTATCTTTCCTGAGTGCGGTTCCGCATATCACCGTTTATTCCCCGGAGAGCTACGGGGAGCTGGAAATCAGCCTGCAAAAGGCGCTGTATGACCATACGGGCGTGGTAGCAGTGCGTTATCCGCGCGGGTCGGAAAAAATTACGCATCTGCTGCGATGCAGAAATAAGGATAATTTTGTCTATCAGGACGCTGGCGGAAAAGCGCTGGCTGTGACCTATGGACGGGAAACAGAGCAGGTATGCTCCGCGGCGGAAAGGCTGGATGGTGTGTCGGTGCTAAAGCTGGTGCGGATTGTCCCGATACCGGAGCAGGCTTTGGAAATTGCCCGGAAATACCAGAAAATTTATTTCTTTGAAGAGGGAATGAAATGCGGCGGAATTGGGCAGCAGATGATGTGCGCCCTATATGAACGTGGCTGGAAGGGCGATTTTTCGCTCACCGCGATTGACGGAGAATTTGTCAGACAGGGTGTTGTTGGAAACGTGCTCAAGCGTTATGGCCTGGACGCCCAATCAATTCGAAACAGGATAGAGGATGGAAATAAACGTGGCTGAGAAAATAAAAAAGATTCGGCTGGACACCGCCCTGGTGGAACAGGGGCTGGCGCCGAGCCGGGAAAAGGCGAAGGCGCTGATTATGTCCGGCATTGTCTATGTGGATGACCAGAAATGTGACAAGGCCGGAGACTCGATTAAGGCAACTTCCAAAATAGAGGTGCGGGGACAGGGCCTGCGGTATGTCAGCCGGGGCGGCCTGAAGCTTGAGAAAGCCATGGAGCTTTACACCCTTACCCTTCAGGAGAAAACCTGCATGGATATCGGCGCTTCAACGGGCGGCTTTACCGACTGTATGCTCCAAAACGGTGCGGTTAAGGTCTATGCGGTTGACGTGGGTTACGGACAGCTTGCCTGGAGCCTGCGGAATGACCCACGGGTTGTCAACCTGGAGAGAACGAATATCCGCCATATCACAGAGACACAGGTTCCGGACGTGATTGAGTTTGCCTCGATTGATGTGTCCTTTATCTCACTGACCTTGGTTCTGCCGGTTCTATACCGTTTTCTGGCTGAGGGCGGAGAGGTTATCTGCCTGGTGAAACCCCAGTTTGAGGCCGGAAAGGGAAAAGTGGGGAAAAAAGGCGTTGTCCGGGAACCGGAAATTCATCGGGAGGTCTGCGAAAAAATTTACGACTTCTGCGCAGGGAACGGCTTTTGTGTAAAGGCAATAACCTTTTCGCCCATCAAGGGCCCGGAAGGGAATATCGAATATTTGTTTTATCTGCAAAAATCTGATGATGCTGAATGGGCGCCGCGGGATGAAATTGCGGCTGTAGTGAAGCAGTCACATGATGCGCTTTCCTGAGCGCGCAGGAGGAGTGTGGGGGAATCTTGATGAAACGGTTTATGGTAGTATCGAACTTCGGCAAGGCTAACGCTTTGGCCTGCACCAAGGAGGTGTGCCGGTATCTTACAGAGCTGGGGGCGGCTGTGATGATGTCGGAGGAAGCAAAGAAAAGCTGCGATTGTGATTATGTCGAATATGGAGAGTTCTACAGTCTTATGGAAGAGGCGGAGGCAGTCATTGCGGTCGGCGGTGACGGGACGATTCTCCATGCCGCCAAACATGCGGTTGCATACGACAGGCCAGTGTTTGGAATCAATGCGGGACGGCTTGGCTTTTTGGCCGGGCTGGAGCCGGACGAGTTAAATTCGCTTCAAAGGCTGGTGCAGGGAGACTACCGTACCAAGACGAGGATGATGCTGGAGGTGGTTCACCAGCGGGGGGCGGAATGCTCCTCATATCTGGCGCTGAACGACGTTGTGCTCTCAAAAGGGGCAATTTCCCGGATGGTTGACCTGGACATCTTCTGTATGGACCGGTTTGTCAGCTCCTATCGGGCAGATGGCGTGATCCTGTCGACTCCGACCGGCTCTACCGCCTATTCGCTGAGCGCCGGCGGGCCAATCATCGATCCGGATATGAACTGCATCACCCTGACGCCGATTTCTCCGCATTCGCTGTTTGACCGCACGATTGTATTTTCAGAACATAACCGCCTGACGATCTGTCCTGGGCATGAGAGCGAAACAGAAATTTACCTAACAGTGGACGGCGAGCAGGCTGTGCGTGTCCGTCAGGGAGACCGGGTGATCGTTAAGAAAAGCCAGACAACAGCCCGGCTGATTGATTTGACAGATAAACCTTTTTACGAAGTGCTGCAGGATAAATTCCTGACACGTGCAAAATCTTGATGGAGGGACAAGGCTGTGAAAGAAAGCAGACACCAGAAAATCCTTGATATCATACAGAATGAAGAGGTCTATACCCAGGAGGGCATTTTGGAACGCCTTCGAGCAGCGGGATTCGAGGTTACACAGGCGACGGTTTCGCGGGATATCAAAAAATTAAATCTCATTAAAGTCTTAACGCCAAATGGGAAATATCGATATACCTGCCATACTGACCCGTCTACGCAGACGGATTCAGTGAAATTTCATTCTGTTTTTGCAGAAGCGGTGAAGTCGGTAGACTGTGCGATGAATATTGTAGTTATTAAATGCCATGTCGGATTTGCGAACGCGGCCTGCGCGGCGCTGGACACCATGAATTTGGACGGGATCGTCGGTACGATTGCGGGGGATGATACGATTTTCGCCCTGATGCGTTCTCAGTCACAGGCGGAATATGTGGTAAAAACAATTCAGGAACTGCTGAACAGGTAGGTGAGGGCTGTGCTCAAGGAGCTTTATATTGAGAACCTTGCAGTAATCGAGCGGGTGACGCTGACTTTCGAGGCCGGCTTTACGGTCTTTACCGGAGAGACTGGCGCTGGAAAATCTATCCTGATTGATGCGATCAACCTGGTTTTGGGCCAGCGCGCGAGCAAGGAGACCGTCCGTACCGGGACAGAAAAAGCGGTGGTGTCCGCAGTATTTGGAGAGCTGCCGGATTCTGTGGAGGAAGCGCTGCGGGAATACGGCTATGAAAGCGAAAACGGGGAATTGCTGGTTTCCCGGGAAATCAATACGGAGGGAAAGAGCGCCGCGCGGCTGATGGGCCGCCCGGTGACGGTATCAATCCTCCGGGAGCTGGGCTCGATGCTGATCAATATCCACGGACAGCATGACAACCAGGTCTTATTAAACAGTGAGAATCATCTGGATATCCTCGATCTTTATGCCGATACAGGAAAGATTTTCGAGGACTACCAGTCAGAATACAGGCGCTATTCCGCTTTAAAAAGCGAGTGGCGGAGGATCAGCATGGACGAGCAGGAGAAAATCCGGCGGATCGACCTGTTGCGCTACCAGACGGAGGAAATCTCCCAAATCGCCCCCAAGGAGGGAGAAGACGAGGAACTGGAGGAGCGTCTGGGCGTAATCCGCAATGCCGCCAAGATCTCGGAACAGCTCTCCGGCGTCTACGCGATGCTTTATGGCTTTGAAGAGGAGGGCGGCGCCTGCGATCTGCTGCGGCAGAGTGTGGAAGCGCTGGATGAAATCGGCGTATACCACCATACCGTTCAGGAGTTGGCGGAACAATTGCGCAACGTCCAGGACGGAGCGGAAGAGGTGGCCGGGAAGGTGTCCCGGTTTTTGGAAGGGTTTGAGTTTAATCCTAACGAGCTGGAGCAGCTCGAGCAGCGCCATGACGATTTGGCGCTGCTGAAACGCAAATACGGCACGACGATCCGGGAGGTACTGGACTTTTATCGGACGGCAGTGCGGGAGCTGGAACAGATCGAGCTTTCCGAAGAACGCAGGCAGGAGCTTGGCCAGGAACTGGAAGAACAGAAAAAACGGGTGATGGCCGCCGGCAAGCTGCTTTCCGATGTCCGCCATCAGGCTGCCAAACGGTTTGTGGAGCAGGTGTCCCGGGAACTCCGGTTCCTCGATATGCCGAATGTGGCAATGAAGGTGGAAATTACTAAGGCAAAATACGGCCCGAAGGGATGCGACGCTGTGGAATTTCTCTTTTCCACGAACCGCGGCGAGGAGCTGCGCGGGCTCGGCAAAATTGCTTCCGGCGGGGAGCTGTCCCGGATTATGCTGGCGATAAAAAGCGTACTGGCAGAAAAGGATGAGATCGGCACCCTGATCTTTGACGAAATCGATACCGGCGTCAGCGGGAAATCATCGCAGAAAATCGGGTTGAAGCTGCGCGGCGTGGCAAAGCACCGGCAGGTGCTCTGTGTTACTCACTCGCCTCAGGTGGCGTCTTTGGCAGAGCACCATATGCTGATCCATAAGGAAACAGAGCGTGGCCGTACCTTTACCCGCGTGTCGGCGCTGGACGATAACGGCAGGGTGCAGGAGGTTGCCAGGATTATGGGAACAGACCGGGTGAGCGACCTGGTATTAAACAGTGCGAAAGAGATGATCGAGCAGGGAAAGAACTCCTGTTAGGGTGTTGACATCTCAAAAAAATTGTGCTATGATTACTCACATAGCAAAGAAGCGGTGAAGAGAACAAGTACTCTTGTCCAGAGGCTTTCAGAGAGTGCCCGGCTGGTGAAAGGGCATAGGGATGGGCTGGAGGAATACCTCTCGGAGTTACAAGCGGAACGAAGGGTTTCCCTTTTAGTAGGCAAGGTCGGGTCCGCCCGTTAAAGCGGTAAGGGCATCGGAAGTGTGCCCGGAGAGTGGCTGCTGGAAACAGCGGCAACAGAGGTGGTACCGCGGAACAGTTTCGCCCTCTATCCGGATTGACGGATAGAGGGCTTTTATTTTGCTCTCATACGAATCGGAATCGAACAGATGAAAGGATGTTTATCATGACAGTATTTGAAGAACTCCAGCGAAGAGGACTTATCGCGCAGTCAACCCATTTGGATAAGATTGAAGAACTTTTGAACAGGGAAAAGGTCACCTTCTATATCGGCTTTGACGCAACGGCGGACAGCCTGCATGTCGGACACTTTTTGCAGCTTGTGGTCATGTCGCATCTGCAAAAGGCAGGACACCGTCCGATTGCTCTTCTAGGAACGGGAACTACTATGATCGGAGACCCGACCGGGAAAAGCGACATGCGCCGGATGATGACGCCGGAAGAAATCAACCACAACGCAGAATGCTTTAAACGCCAGATGTCTAAATTTATTGATTTCAGCGACGGCAAGGCGCTGATGGTGAAAAACGGCGACTGGCTGCTTAACTTTAAATATATTGACTTTATCCGCGACGTCGGGGTGCATTTCTCAGTGAACAAGATGCTGCAGGCAGAATGCTTTAAGTCCCGGATGGAACGAGGCTTAAGCTTCATGGAATTTAACTATATGCTCCTGCAGAGCTATGACTTCCTGCACCTGTACCAGAATTACGGCTGTAAGCTCGAGCTCGGCGGGGATGACCAGTGGTCAAATATCCTCCAGGGGGTTGACCTGGTGCGCCGTGTGGAAGCAGAAGAGGTATATGGAATGACCTTTACTTTGCTGACTACCCGTGAAGGGAAGAAGATGGGAAAAACCGAGAAGGGCGCTTTGTGGCTTGATCCGGAAAAAACCTCCCCGTATGATTTCTTCCAGTATTGGAGAAATGTCAACGATGAAGATGTCATCAACTGCATGAAGCTGATTACCTTTGTTCCAATTGAGGAGATCGAGGCGATGGAACACCTCACCGGCAGTGAACTGAACCCGGTTAAGGAACGGCTTGCCTTTGAGGTGACCAAGCTGGTGCATGGGGAAGAAGAGGCGCGGAAAGCGTTGGACGCTTCCAGGGCGCTGTTCTCCTCCAAGAGCAATACCGATGACATGCCGACTACCGAGCTGACGGCGGACGAATTTAGCGACGGCGGCATCGGAATCCTTGACCTGATGGTGAAAACAGCGCTTTGCCCGTCTAAAGGCGAGGCAAGAAGGCTTGTTCAGCAGGGCGGTGTCTCGGTCAATGACAAAAAGGTTGCCGCGCCGACAGAAATGGTACTGCAGGAGGCGTTCCAGGACGGCTTTATCATCGTCCGCAAAGGGAAAAAGGTATACCATAAGGTGGTATTGAAAAAATAAGAAGCCTGTATTTTCAGGGCATTTCCAGACATGTCTGATGGAAATGCCCTTTATACATTTGTCATAGATTTGAAAGCCCTTTTTTGTATAAAACACAAATTTCAGAACATACTTCTAGTATACCTGTAACATGTTACAAATTTTGTGTTTTGCTGCCTATTCAGGCTGGCTTTATTTGACAAATAGGGAAAAAAAGTGTATTATGTATGGTGCTTAACTATATTGATGATCCTTTCAACTGCCGGTTTTTTGCCGGAAAAGAAATCATTTTAAGTAGGAGTTTGTAATGAGCCGTTTTTTTCATGACTTACATAAATACAAAAATTATACGATCTATTCAGCAAAATCGGACTTAAAATCAGAAGTAGCCAGTTCTTATTTAAATTGGCTGTGGTGGATATTAGATCCGATTTGTTTTATGTTGATCTATACCTTTATTTTTGGCGTGGTATTTGACGCTTCGGAGCAGTATTTTCCGGTCTTTATTTTTATCGGGTTAACGATGTGGAACTTTTTTAACCGCCTGATGCTTTCCAGCATAAAGATTGTAAAAAGCAATAAATCGATTGTTTCCAAAGTCTATCTCCCAAAGTACATCCTGATATTGGAAAAGATGGGCGTTGAAGCCTTTAAAATGGGGATTTCCTTCCTGATTGTCATTGCGATGATGATTGTTTACCGCGTTCCGGTAACCTGGAATATCCTCTGCGCCATCCCGATTCTGATTGTATTTTTCATCATCTGTTTTGGGTTTGCCACCATCCTGCTCCACTTCGGCGTGTTTGTGCAGGATTTGTTTAACGTGACTCAGATCGGCCTGCGGCTTGTGTTTTATATGACGGGGATCTTCTATAATTTGTCTACCAGAATTCCATCTCCCTACAGCGATTATCTGTCCCATCTAAATCCTGTCGCCTTTTTAATGACTTCCATGCGGAAGGCGCTGCTCTACGGGGAAATGATTAGCTGGAAATGGCTGGGGCTATGGTGTCTGGTCGGCCTGCTGATTTCTGCTGTTGGAATCCACACAATTTATAAAAATGAAAACAGTTATGTCAAGGTGTTGTAAAAATGAGGGAATATGCAATTGAGGTAAAAGACCTTTGTGTAAATTATCGGAACCTGCAAAAATATTCGATCAAGCAGAATTTCTTTTCCTTTAAGCGGCGGAAAACCGAACAGTTTGAAGCGGTGAAAAACGTCTCCTTTTCTGTAGAAAAGGGAGAGATTCTCGGGATTGTGGGCAGGAACGGAAGCGGGAAATCCACGCTGTTAAAAACATTGGCGGGTATTTTTTCACCTGATTCCGGGACGATTGATATGAAGGGCCATTCTGTTTCGCTTTTGTCTATCGGTGTCGGATTTCAAACCGAATTAACCGGCCGGGAAAACATTATGCTTTCTGGAATGCTTTTGGGCTTCAGCCAGGAATTTATTAAGGAAAAGATGGAAGAAATCATTGAATTTTCCGAACTGGGAAAATTTATTGATATGCCGGTTAAGTCCTACTCCAGCGGAATGCATTCCAAGCTTGCCTTTTCGATCACCGCAATTCTTGAGACCGATATCATGATGATCGATGAAGTGCTCAGTGTGGGCGATACAAAATTTAAGAAAAAAAGCTATGCGAAAATGAAATCGTTAATTAATGACCAGGATCGTACAGTGTTGATTGTTTCACACAGCAGCGATACCCTGCGCCAGCTTTGTACCAGTATCCTCTGGCTCCATGACGGAGTAATTAAAATGCAGGGAGACACCAAAGAGGTTCTTGCGGCTTATGAGGAATTCATGAAATAATACTTAAAAGGATGGATTAAAATGAATATTACAGACTTTATGTCGGAAATACAGACTTTGGGAGTTGATTATTTTACCGGGGTTCCGGATTCTCAGCTCAAAGCGCTCTGCGACCACTTGATGGATCGTTTTGGTATTTGTGAGCAGCATGTTGTTGCTGCAAACGAAGGCGCTGCTGTTGGCCTGGCAGCGGGACATTATCTTGCTACCGGGAAACCGGCCATGGTTTACATGCAGAACAGTGGGATTGGCAATGCAGTCAACCCGATCTGCTCCCTGCTAAATGACAAGGTCTATGCAATTCCGGTCTTATTTGTCATTGGCTGGCGCGGTGAACCGGGCGTACATGATGAACCGCAGCATGTTTTCCAGGGGGAAATCACCTGCAAGCTACTGGACTGCCTTGATATCGCGCATGTAGTCCTGACCCCTGAATCTACAGCAGAAGAGCTGAAAGCCGCAATGGGAGAAGCGCAAAAAGCCTTTGCGGACGGCAAATGCTATGCGGTTGTCGTGAAAAAGGGCGCGCTGAAAAATGACAAGAAGATGGTGTATCAGAACGACTGCCCCTTGAGCCGCGAAGAGACTGTGAAGCTGATAATCAGTCAGGCAAAGAATGACGATATTTTTGTTTCTACTACCGGTAAGCTCTCCCGCGAGCTGTTTGAAGCGCGGGAAGCACGAGGGGAAGGACATGAGAAGGATTTTCTCACTGTTGGCTCAATGGGACATAGCTGTATGATCGCCCTGGGGATCGCGCAGCAGAAGAAAGAGCGCCGGGTGTTCTGCCTGGACGGCGACGGCGCTGCGCTGATGCATTTGGGCAGTCTGGCTGTACTGGGCGCAAACCAGCCGAAGAATTTTTATCATGTAGTCATCAATAACGGCGCGCATGAGACTGTTGGCGGTGTACCGACAGTCGCTTCCAAAATTGATCTTCCGGCAGCGGCAAAAGCCTTTGGATACCAGCATGTATTTACTGCCCGGACGGAACAGGAAATTCTGGGCGCTCTCTCCGAATGCAAAAATCTGGAGGGCCCGGTTTTAATTGAAATTAAAACAAACCTCCTGTCTCGTGCAGATCTGGGACGGCCAACTACAACGCCGATCCAAAACAAAGAGGCATTCATGTCCTTCGTAGAAGGGAAATAGCAGCTTTTCACCCAGGTTTCTGCATCAAGATGCAACAACCTGCGGCGATCCGCTTGTTTTGTGAAAGGAATGGTCATAGAAGATGAAAGCGCTGATTTTAAATTCCGGGCTCGGAAAACGGATGGAAGAATTAACGGCTGACCGCCCGAAATGTATGGTCGAAATTGTTCCGGGAATCGCGGCGGTAGACCTGCAGGTTCAGAAGCTGCTTTCCTGCGGCATCCGGGACATTGTGATGACAACCGGGCCGTTTGCTGATTTTCTGGAAGCGCATTTAACCGAACGCTATCCGGAAGCGAGAATTACGTATTTTAACAACCCGGTTTATGATAAGACAAATTATATCTATTCCATCTATCTGGCGAGAGAAGCCCTGCGGGACGAGGATATTGTTCTGATGCATGGGGATCTTGCCTTTGAGACCAAGGTGCTCAGAACGGTGCTGGGAAGTAAAACCAGTGTGATGACCGTTGACAGTACTCTCCCGCTGCCAGAAAAGGATTTCAAGGCAGTGCTTGACGGCGAAAAGGTTGTCAAGGTCGGGGTTGAGTTTTTTGAAAATGCAGTGGAAGCACAGCCGCTTTATCTGCTGAAAAAAGAAGATTGGAACGCCTGGCTTGCGCGGATTGTTTCATTCTGTGAAGCCGGAAACACCTCTGTTTACGCGGAGAATGCGCTCAATGAAATTGCAGACGGCCTGAACATTAGGAAGCTTGACCTGCAAGGCCAGTTTTGTGCAGAAGTTGACAATAAAGATGATCTGGAAAATTTCCGGGCTCATTTTGACTTGTTACAATAAATAAAATAATAGGAGTGAAAACAAATGAAAAAGGTATATTTAAGCCTGAGCAGCGACATTATTCACAACGGACATATTAAAATTATTTCTCGTGCGGCAGAGCTTGGAGAATTGATGGTTGGTGTGATGACCGACGAAGCAATTGCGCGTTTTAAAAGATTTCCCACTGTAACGTTTGAGGAACGCTGTGAAATTGTCAGCAGCCTGAAGGGGGTTTCCTCCGTTGTACCGCAGGACAGCATCGACTATGAGAAGAACCTTTTGAAATATAAACCGGACATCGTTGTCCATGGCGACGACTGGCTGACCGGAACGCAGGCTCCTGTCCGCGCCAAGGTTATTAAAGTGCTTGAAAGCTACGGCGGCAAGCTGGTGGAATTCCCGTATACCGTCAATCCGGTAGAAGAAGTCATGGAAGCCGACGCAAGACGGATTCTCTCTATGCCGGAGCAGCGCCGCGGGCGGTTAAAGCAGCTCCTGAAGATGAAAAAGCCAGTCACTCTTCTGGAAGCGCACAATGGTTTGACAGGCCTGATTATTGAAAATACTAAAATTGAGAAAAACGGGGAGATTATCCAGTTTGACGGGATGTGGGTTTCCAGCCTTTGCGATTCTACCGCAAAGGGAAAACCGGACATTGAGCTGGTTGACAATACCTCCCGCCTGAATACCATTGACCAGATTATGGAAGTAACCACAAAGCCGATTATCCTTGACGGGGATTCCGGCGGGCTGGTGGAGCACTTTGTATTCCTGGTAAAAACGCTGGAGCGGATGGGCGTTTCTGCGGTGATCATCGAGGATAAAGAGGGCTTGAAGAAAAATTCTCTGTTTGGTACAGAGGTTAGCCAGACCCAGTGCAGCATTGAAGCAATGAGCGAGAAAATCAAGGCCGGGAAAGAGGCTTTGACTACCCATGACTTTATGGTGATTGCGAGAATTGAAAGCCTGATTCTGGAACAGGGGATGGACGACGCGATTGCGAGGGCACGCGCTTATGTAAAAGCGGGCGCCGATGGGATTATGATTCATTCCAGACAGAAAACCCCGGATGAAATCTTTGAATTCTGCCGCATTTTCCGCGAAAAGGATAAGATCACTCCGCTGGTAGTGGTACCGACTACCTTCAATATGGTGACAGAAGAAGAATTTGCAGAGCACGGCGTCAATATCGTGATCTACGCAAATCACCTGATCCGGAGCGCATTCCCTGCTATGCAGCATACCGCCGAGCTGATCCTGCAAAACAGCCGCTGTATGGAGGCGGACAAGCAGGTGATGCCGATCAAGGAAATTCTGACCTTGATCCCGGAAGCAAAATAGAAGCGGAGTTTCATATGGATGCAAACGAACTGAGAAGCCTGCAGATGACGCTGCTGGAAATCTGCTGTGAGATCGACCGGATTTGCCGGGAAGAGGGTATCCCGTATTTCATTATAGCGGGAACCGCTCTGGGCGCGGTGCGTCACGGCGGATTTATTCCCTGGGATGACGATCTCGACATCGGGATGAAGCGGGAGGACTATGAACGGTTTTTGCAGGCGGCGCCTGGAAAGCTGAAACCGGAGTATTTTTTACAAAACCATGAAACCGATCCCAACGCGCCGTTTTATTTTACTAAAATTCGTAAAAACGGCACGCGGTTTGTGGAGAAGTACCTGAGTGGGCTTGCAATGCATCATGGCGTGTTTGTCGATATTTTTCCATTTGATCCGGCGCCGGATCATTCCAAAGAGCGGGAACGGTATTTTAAAAAAGCACGGTTTCTTGACCAGGTCTATGTTTCAAAATTTGTATCCGGTACCAGTACGCCGCAAACTGGCTTTTCAGGCAGAATGAAGGGCCTTGTAAGAAAGTTCCTGCATATTGCCCTGAGGCCGGTGTCCGCAAAGAAACTATACTTCCGGCTGGATCGGGAAATACAGCGGTACGGCGGGCGGGAAACAGCCTGCCGCTGCTATGCTTTAACTCCGAAGCTTTTAATCCAAAATGAGAATCTGGACAATCTGGATGAAATCCTGTTTGAGGGAAAAAAGCTTTTCTGTCCGGGAAATCTCAGCGTGCATTTAACGGATTACTTTGGTGATTATATGCAGCTCCCGCCTGAAGAAAAACGGGTGGGCCATCAGCTTGAAGAAGTGCGACTATCGGAATAGACGGTTATGAGAGAATTATCATTAGAGGAATTAAAGATTGTACAATTTCATATCTTAAAGGCGTTTGCAGAGTATTGCGATGCTCACCAGCTCCGATATTATATTGTCGCGGGAACGCTGCTTGGCGCAGTCCGGCACGGCGGCTTTATTCCCTGGGACGATGACATTGACGTTTCGATGCCGCGGCCCGATTATGAGAAGCTGCTTGAGGTTTCGGGAGGATGGATTTCCGATGTTTACCGGGTAACTTCCGTAAAAAACTGCAAGGAACATTCCCGGCTGTTTATGAAGGTAGTGGATACCCGTACCATGGCAAAACACTACTTTTATTCCGAACGGTATAAGATGAGCATCGGGATTGATATTTTTCCGCTTGACGGCGTCCCGGCAGATGAGAACGTGCGGAAGCGCTATTTCAAGAAATTGTGGTTTACGAAAAAGCTGTTTTCCTATACCCAGACCCAGCTCATGCGCGGAGGAACAAAGCTGCGCGCCCTGATTAAGACACTTGCGGCAGTCCCAAGCCGGATGATCGGCAGGGAACGGCTTTACCGGATGGTAGAACGCCAAGCGGCTAAATACCCGTTTGACCAGTGTGAGGAGATCGGGATTAATTTCGGCGTATACAAGGAAAAGGAAACGGTGAAGAAGGAAGAATATCTTCCATATCACGATTTGTCGTTTGAGGGCGTCATGTTCCATGCGCCGGCAAATTATGACGCTTACTTACAGCAGCTTTATGGGGATTATATGCAGCTTCCGCCGATGGAAGCGCGCCAGCCTCACCACCCGTATACCGTTTGGTGGGAGGGTGAGGAATTCCCGGAGGACATATTGCTTCATCATGACATGGAAATGGAAAAGGCGGAATAGGCTGCCTTTTCCTTTCTTAATTTCAAAGAAAGGAAGCCTTTGCGATGCAAAGGCGCGGTGACTATCATTATGGAAACAATCCATCATGACCAACAGGTGATGATTTATGGGCATGGTTCTGCCGGTCTGCTGGCAGATACCCTGAAGGACATGCGGGCGAAAAAGGTGCTTGTTGTCTGTACGGATCCGTTTCAGCCGATGTTTTTGGAGCATCAGCTTGAACTAGGAACAGAGTTTGTCCTGTTTGACAATTTCACCCCCAACCCGCTTTATGAATCGGTTGTGGAGGGAGTTGAACTTTTAAAACGCGAACACTGCGACTGCATCCTCTCCATTGGCGGGGGCAGCTCGATTGACGTAGCAAAGTGTATCAATCTTTTCGCTGTGCTCGATCCGGAAATTAACTATCTCAAACAGGAATGGAAGGGTGTTGCCGTACCCCATCTTTGTATTCCGACAACTGCGGGAACAGGAAGTGAATCCACCCGGTTTGCCGTTATCTATTTTGAGGGAGAGAAGCAATCGATTGCAAGCGCGGACTGTATCCCGGATCATGTCATCCTGGAGCCGGAATTTTTAATCACTCTCCCGCTTTACCAGAAAAAGGCGACCGTTCTTGACGCTCTGTGTCAGGCGATTGAATCTTACTGGTCGGTCAATTCCAATGAGAAGAGCAAAGAGTTTTCACGGGAAGCGATGAAGCTGATTCTGAAAAATCTAAGGGCATATCTGGAAAATGATAAAAGAGCCGCGGAAGAGATTTGTCTGGGCGCTAACCTTGCAGGACGTGCCATCAATATTACCCAAACAACAGCCGCGCACGCGATGAGCTATAAAATTACCTCCATGTACCATATGCCGCACGGACATGCGGTAGCGGTCTGCCTGCCGCAGGCGTGGGCCTATATGCTCGCCCATCTGGACGAGTGCATTGATCCGCGCGGAGAGGCTTATCTTGGGTCGGTCCTGGAAGAGCTTGCCGCGTTTCTCGGGCTGGAAACCGGGAAAGCGCCTGAAGCATTCTTTGCAGTAACCGCTGCGATGGGGATGCTCCCGACAATTTATCTGACTGCAGACGAAGCAGGGGAACGTGTGATGCCGGAGGAAATGGAAAAGCTGATCCATTCTGTCAATCCGGTTCGGCTGAAAAATTTCCCAATCCATCTGACCGAAGAAGCCATCCGGGAAATCTATACAAAGGTTTTCACCAAATTGCCGGAAACAGAAATCAAAAAATTTGCCGAACAGGGAAACGCTTACCTCAAACAGTTTGAACAAGCATAGGGATGGTATAAAAGCGAGAGAGAAATCGAGTCGGTTTCTCCCTTGCTTTTTATTTTGAAAGCAAATTTGTATTTTTGACAAAAAATGGTCTAGTCTCGGTCGGATTTTCTCAAATGAAAATATTGACGGCGGTAATAGAATATGATATGCTATTCTTAAAAGCAGAGATGGAGAAAAGTAAGACAATGTAGTTGTCACAGAGAGCAGGGGATGGTGCGAGCCCTGCACAATGTTTGTCCGAAAGAACACTCCGGAGCTGCGAGCTGAACTCCTGAAAGGAAAGTAGGCAAGCCGTCTGCCCGCGTTACTGGGCTAGCGTTTCAAAGGCGAACGCGAAAAAGGGGTCATTCTGCCTATGGGCAGGAATGGCAATTTAGGTGGCACCGCGGATTGGCAGCGATTCGTCCTATGGGTTAGGATGGATTGGCTGCCTTTATTATTTCCATCAAGAAAATAATAAAAAGAGGTGCTGACTATGTGTTCAATTATGGGTTATTTAGGAAAGGATTTGCCGAAAGAAACATTTACCGAATGCCTGCTGCGGACAAAAGAACGGGGGCCGGATGACTGGCGGGTGGAGGAAACTCCCTTTGGCTGGCTCGGTTTTGCGCGCCTTGCGATTATGGGGCTTACTCCGGAGGGAATGCAGCCTTTCCACCGGGATGGCTGCTGGACGGTCTGCAATGGGGAACTGTACGGATTCCGCGCGATGAAAAAACAGCTAGAGGAACGAGGCTATCAGTTCCAGGGAGACTCGGACTGCGAATTGCTCCTCCCGCTCTATCGGGAATACGGGTTGGAGATGTTCCAGCATTTGGATGCTGAATTTGCCTGCCTGCTGTACGACGGAACAAGTGGGAAGCTGGTTGCGGCGCGTGATCCAATCGGAATTCGTCCGCTCTATTACGGTTATTCCGAGAGCGGCGCGGTTGCATTTGCCAGTGAGCCGAAAAGCCTGGTTGGGCTGGTGAAAGAGATTTTTCCATTTCCGCCGGGACATTACTGGTGTGATGGGACGTTTACCTGCTATCTGGATATCTCCCATGTGGACAGCTATTGCCATGATGATCTGGGCGCTGTCTGCGCTGCGATCCGGGAAAAATTAGTGGCCGGAATTGAAAAACGCCTGGATGCGGATGCGCCGCTGGGCTTCCTCCTCTCAGGAGGGCTGGATTCCAGCTTGGTTTGCGCAGTTGCGGCAAGGCTGCTTGGAAAGCCGATCCGTACCTTTGCGATTGGAATGGATACGGATGCAATTGACCTGAAATACGCGCGCCAGGTTGCAGATTATATCGGGGCAGAGCATACAGAAATTATCATGACGAAGGACGAGGTGCTCCGAACGCTTCCGGAGGTGATTGCAGCGTTGGGAACCTATGATATTACAACAATCCGTGCCAGTATGGGAATGTATCTGATCTGCCGGGCGATCCATGAGCAGACGGACGTCAAAGTTTTGCTGACTGGCGAGATTTCCGATGAGCTGTTCGGATATAAGTATACGGATTTTGCCCCCAGCGCAGCCGAGTTTCAGAAGGAAGCGCAGAAACGGTTGAGCGAGCTGCACTATTATGATGTATTGCGGGCGGATCGATGCCTGGCAAGCAACAGCCTGGAGGCAAGGGTTCCGTTTGGCGACCTGGATTTTGCCCGCTATGTCATGGCGATTGACCCGGCTAAAAAGATGAATACTTACGGTAAGGGAAAATATCTCCTCCGCAAGGCTTTTGAGGAGGGAGAATGGCTGCCGGAAGGTATCCTTTGGAGGGAAAAGGCAGCTTTCAGCGACGCTGTCGGGCACAGCATGGTAGATGACCTGAAAGAATATGCTGAAGCGCAGTATACCGACGAAGAGTTTGAAGAAAGGCGCAGGCAGTTTGACTTTGCGCAGCCCTTTACCAAGGAAAGCCTTCTTTACCGGGAAATATTTGAACGGTATTATCCGGGGCAGGCCAAGATGGTGCCGGATTTCTGGATGCCGAACAAATCCTGGGAGGGCTGCAACGTAGACGATCCGAGCGCGCGCGTCCTTGCAAACTATGGAGACAGTGGAAAATAAAGAACAGGATGAGCCCTGCCGTTTTTCGGCAGGGCTCATCCTGTAAGCCTGGAGACCTATCGTGGATTATCGCTGACAGAACCGGCCAGTTCCGTCGGAGCCACCCCTTCCAGCTTTTTAAAGACGCGGGAGAAATATCCGACATCGTAAAAGCCGGAGAGATAGGCGATATGGCTGATCGGATATTTCGGGTAAGTCGCATTCTGGATCAGCTTTTTTGCAAGATCAATTTTCATTCGGTTGAGGTACTGCACCGGGGTCATCCCGGTCTCGCGCTTAAAGCAGCGCCGTACATAATCGTCGCAGTAGTTCATCTGCTCCATTGCATCCCGGATTTCGAAGTCGGGATTAGTAAAATTCTGCGCGATCAGGTTCTTCAGGATTTCAACCCGTTCATCCTGATGCTCTGCCTGATCCCACCGGGTGATAAGCGCGCAAACTGCCTCCATCAGCGTTGCTGCAATCTGATCATTATTGTCCTGATGGTAGTGCTGATATGCGATTTCCAGGAGCTGCTGCACCTCTTTTTCCGGATTATCTTCAAAATGATGGTGGCGCAGGCTGTTAAAATAATATGGGTCAGAGAACAGGATAGACAGGTCGGCGAAACCGCCTTCCCTGGCCGCCTTGTGGTGGACTACGCCGGGCGGGCAGAGTACGATAGCACCGGGATGAAATTCTGTTGTGTCCTGGCCGAGATAATTTAATCCGCTGCCTTCAGTGTTGATGATGATTTCCCATACGTCATGCTTGTGAGGAAAGACAGTAGCGGACTTTGAATAAAAGATTTGCATCTGGAAAATTTTCATAAAAACCACCTTTTATGTATATTATATACCGGAAAGTCGGTTTTGTCCAGATTTATTTCGCTTTTATGATATTTCTCAAGCGGATTTGCTGATATGATATAAGTGTAGTCAGGAATAGAAATGTACAAAGGCTGCAGGAGGAAAATTAGATGAAGCAGATTGTGATGACTGGCCCGAAAACCAGTAAAATAATAGATGTAGAGATCCCTAAAATTGATGATAACCATATTCTGGTCCGTGTTACCTATACGGGGATGTGCCATTCAGAGTGGTATCCATGGTCAACGGCTCAGCCCGGAGATGTATTCGGGCATGAGACGGTAGGCGTAGTAGCAGAGGTCGGCAGAAACGTCAGGGGCTTTTCGGTCGGGGATCGTGTGACAGGCCTGGGCGGCGGTGGATACAAGGAATATATTGTTATGGAACCCCACAAGGCTTGCCATGTGCCGGATAATCTGGATGATCTTGATGCGATTGCAGAGCCGCTTGCGTGCCTGTTAAGCGCAGGGCAGAAAATGTCCCCGGCATTGTGCGGAGACCCGATTGCGGTTGTAGGAGCCGGTTATATGGGGCTTGGGATGATTTCTCTTTTCCGCGCAATGGGCTACGGCGATATTATTGTGGTCGACCCGCGGGAGGAAGCCAGGGAAAATGCCCTGAAATTTGGCGCAACGGCGGTTTATACACCGGAGAACCTGCCGCAGGAGATGGTGTTAAACTGGAAAACCTGGGGAAAACCGGATTTGACCCGAGACGGCCATAAGGCAGATATCTTTAACCTTGGCTTCCATGATGTCATGGAGTTTGCAGGTACAGAGGCCGCGCTCCGGCTGGCTGGTGATATGGTTTCAGCCCATGGACGGCTGGGCATCGGCGGCTTTCATAATGACGGAGACCGTTTGATTGACTATAAACTATGGAATATGAAGGCGCTTACTTCGGTCAACTGCCATGAGCGGCGGATCGAATATGAAGCAGGTTTGTGCAAACGGGCGCTCGAGCTCATCTCCAAAGGAATTTGGAAATTCAAAGGCGTTACCAACCACGTCTATTCTATGGAAGAATTTGACAAGGCAAACTATGATATGGAAAGTAAGGTTGGAAATTTCATTAAAGGTGCGGTTCAGTGCAGCGACTAGCAGTTGTTACGGAAATAGAAAAATGGCAAAAGCGGTTCCAGCCTCCATCTGGAGCCGCTTTTGCCATTTCTGGCTGACAAAAAGGACGATAGGGAGATATCTCCCATCGTCCTTTTTGCCGTTTGAAGGATTAATAGTGAACGCTGTAGAGCAGTTGCGTGTAGTTTGGATAAGGCCAGTATTCCTCTGAGGTGGCTTCCTCCATTTTGTCTACGGTGGCGCGGAGCTGCTCCATGTCTACCAGCACCGTATCTTTGAAGCAAACGCCCTGTTCAGTAACGTCGCTGAGTTCCTGTGCGGCCGACAGATCGCGCTGGAGCTTGCCAACCTGTTCGTAAGCCAGCTTTACATCCTCGGACAATGCTTTGATCTGATCCATTTCATAGTCAAGTGGGATCGAATCGCAGAGCGCTTTTTTATCCAGCGCCGACTGCGTCAGGGAATGAATGTAGGAGGCGACTGCCGGCAGGATTTTACGTTTTGCCATATCCAGCATTGTGAGTGCTTCGATGTTAATTTTTTTGCTGTAGGATTCCATCAAAATTTCATATCTGGAATGAAGCTCTGCTGTGGTGAAAATTTTATGCTTGGTGAACAGCGCGACATTTTTATCGGAAATGAAGCTGGGCAGCGCGTCTACTGTAGTTTTCAGATTCAGTAGTCCGCGTCGTTTTGCTTCTTCCACCCATTCATCAGAATAGTTGTTTCCGTTGAAAACGATCCGCTTATGTTCGGAAAAGGTCTTTTTGATCAGCTCATGTAATGCTGCGTTGAAATCATCCGCCTGTTCGAGAATATCGGCAAACTGGGAAAGCTCTTCTGCGACAATCGTGTTGAGTACGATGTTCGGCCCGGAAATGGACAGGGTGGAGCCCAGCATCCGGAACTCGAATTTGTTGCCGGTGAATGCAAACGGAGAGGTACGGTTTCGGTCGGTGGTGTCCTTCGGAAAACGCGGCAGGATATGCACGCCAACCCGCATGTCTTCTTTATCCTTCTGGCTGTAGGCCGAGCCGTTTTCAATTGATTCCAGGATTTCAGTCAGCTCATCGCCTAAAAACATCGAGACGATTGCCGGCGGCGCTTCATTCGCGCCCAGCCGGTGGTCGTTCCCTGCGCTGGCAACGGAAACACGAAGCAGATCCTGATACTCATCCACTGCTTTGATTACTGCGGTTAAGAAGAGGAGGAACTGTGCGTTTTCCCTCGGGGAATCACCGGGCTCTAAAAGGTTGACGCCAGTGTTGGTAGAGATAGACCAGTTGTTGTGCTTGCCGCTTCCGTTCACGCCGTCAAACGGTTTCTCATGAAGCAGGCAGGCCATGCCGTGACGGGAGGCGACCTTCTGCATGATTTCCATCATGAGCTGGTTGTGGTCGGTTGCAACATTGGTAGAGGAAAAGATCGGTGCGAGCTCGTGCTGGGCCGGCGCAACCTCGTTGTGCTCGGTTTTTGCGAGGACACCGAGCTTCCAGAGCTCCTCATCCAAATCTTTCATAAATGCTGCGACGCGGGGCTTGATTACACCAAAATAGTGGTCTTCCAGTTCCTGGCCCTTCGGCGATTTGCTCCCAAACAGGGTGCGGTTGCAGAGAACCAAATCTTCCCTCTGCTGGAACGTATCCTGGTCAATCAGGAAATACTCCTGTTCCGGCCCGACGGTGGTGTTAACGCGGCTGACTTCGGTATGCCCGAACAGCCTCAGAATCCGCAGAGCCTGTTTGTTAATCACCTCCATAGAACGGAGAAGCGGAGTCTTTTTATCCAGCGCCTCACCGCTGTAGGAGCAGAAAACGGTCGGAATGCATAGGGTATCGTCTTTGATAAAGGCATAGGAGGATGGATCCCATGCGGTATACCCCCTGGCCTCAAAGGTAGCGCGCAGTCCGCCTGACGGGAAGCTGGAGGCGTCCGGTTCTCCCTTCACCAATTCTTTTCCACTGAATTCCATGATAACTGAGCTGTCTCCTTCCGGAGAGATAAAGCTGTCATGTTTTTCCGCGGTGATTCCGGTCATTGGCTGGAACCAGTGTGTAAAGTGGGTGGCACCCTTTTCTACTGCCCAGTCCTTCATAGCATTGGCAACGACATTGGCAATACTCTTGTCAAGGCTTTTGCCCAGCTCAATAGTTTTCCTCAACGCCCTGTATGTATCTTTTGGCAGCCTTTCCTTCATTACATGGTCGTTAAACACCATGCTGCCGAACAATTCCGGGATACGGCTTAGTTCGTCCTTTGCTTTTTGTGCGGATAATACAACCTGGCTCATCTGCATTCCTTCCTTTCTCCTCATTCATCATAATATTAGTTTAACAGCAGCCATAATAAAAAAAGAAAGCGCCGCGGCATCCTGCCGCAGCGCCCTTGCTGTTTCTGCTTGCATTATATTCCTGTTTTTAAGAATTGTCAAGAGAAAATTTGCAAGTTTTTTCAAATCCCTGTCATTTTTATCCTGAATAACAAAAAACAATAGGAATAAAAGCTTTGATTTGTAAAGAACAGAAATCTTTTCGCAAGTTATTGACAACAAACTTGCAATATATTATAATAGTTCCAATGAACAACGGCGTTCATGATATGATGTCTTTCCATGGGCAAAGACGTGATATCATGAACGCTTTTTTTATGTTTGAGGGGGAATGAGGCTATGTTGAAGGAAGGCCAGGTAAGAATCCCGTCAGGGTGCGCGATCTCAGGAGTCTTTTCAAAGGACGGTACGCCCGTTCGGGGAGATAGAATGATCGAATCAATCGCAGTTATGCACGACCGGAGCAACGGCCTTGGAGGGGGATTTGCAGGATACGGGATTTATCCGGAATACGCAAACAACTATGCGTTCCATGTGTTTTATGATAATCTTGAAGCAAAACAGCAGTGTGAAAAATTTTTGGAGCTGCATTTTGATGTCATTAACCTCTCAAAAATTCCAACCAGGAAGATAGAAAGCATTACCGATGAGCCGATGATGTGGCGGTATTTCGTAATGCCGCTGTCCCATAAGCTGGCTGACAGCCAATTGGATGAAAAGGAATTTGTCGCTCGGTGTGTGATCCGGGTAAACACCAATATTGACGGCGCGTATATCTTTTCGAGCGGGAAAAATATGGGCGTTTTCAAAGCGGTTGGTTTTCCGGAGGATGTCGGACGGTTTTACCGGCTGGAAGAATATGAAGGCTACTGCTGGACAGCTCACGGCCGTTACCCGACCAATACGCCTGGCTGGTGGGGCGGAGCGCATCCATTCTCCTTGCTGGACTATTCTATTGTGCATAACGGGGAAATTTCCTCCTATGATGCGAACCGGCGCTATATTGAGATGTTCGGTTACCGCTGTAACCTGCTGACAGACACTGAGGTGATCACTTATATCTTTGACTACCTGCTCCGCAGGCAGAGGCTCACTTTGGAGGAGGCCGCGCATGTTATCGCAGCGCCGTTCTGGAGCACCATTGAAAAGATGCCGGAGAAGGAGCGGGAGACGCTTACTTATCTGCGAAATCTCTTTGCCGGTTTCCTGATCACAGGGCCATTTTCCATTTTGCTTGGCTTTGAGGGCGGGATGATGGCACTGAACGACCGGTTAAAGCTGAGGTCTATGGTGGTTGCGGAGAAGGGTAATCTCTTTTATGCCGCCAGCGAGGAAGCGGCGATCCGGGTCATTGAACCAGAGCTGGATCGTATCTGGGCGCCAAAAGGCGGAGAACCGGTGATTGTGCGCCTGAATCAAAAATGTCAGGAGGGACAGGGATGTCGTTAGAATATATTTATCCGGAATTTGAGGTGATTCGGAACCCGGAACGGTGTATTGCCTGCCGCGCCTGCGAGCGGCAATGTGCAAACGAAGTCCACTCCTATCACGAGGAGAAGGGCGTAATGCTTGCGGACGAATCTAAGTGCGTCAATTGTCATCGGTGCGTAACCCTCTGTCCGACAAGGGCGCTGAAAATCGTGAAGACAGACCACACCTTCCGGCCAAATGCCAACTGGACTTGGGATGTGATCCGGCAGGTTTACCGTCAGGCTGACACCGGCGGAGTACTGCTCTCCTCGATGGGAAACCCGAACAATTACCCGGTTTACTGGGATAAGATGCTGATTAATGCCTCCCAGGTTACCAATCCGCCGATTGACCCGCTGCGGGAACCGATGGAAACCAAGACCTTCCTGGGGAAAAAGGTTCACAGGGTAGAGCGCGGGAAGGACGGCCGGCTGATCAACAATCTGGAACCGGGGATTGAGCTGACCACGCCGATTATGTTTTCCGCAATGAGCTACGGTTCTATCAGCTATAATGCGCATGCTTCTTTGGCAAGGGCCGCACGCGAGCTCGGAATCTGCTATAATACCGGAGAAGGCGGGTTGCATGAGGACTTTTATGAATACGGGCCGAACACCATCGTCCAGGTGGCCTCCGGACGGTTTGGGGTTCATAAGGATTATCTTAATACTGGAGCCGCTATTGAAATCAAGATGGGTCAGGGAGCAAAGCCGGGAATCGGCGGGCATCTCCCTGGGGCAAAGATTGTCGCGGACGTATCCAAAACCAGGATGATTCCGCAGGGGTCGGACGCAATTTCTCCGGCGCCGCATCACGACATCTATTCGATTGAGGATCTTCGCCAGCTTATCTTTTCACTCAAGGAAGCAACCAACTATCAAAAACCGGTGATCGTCAAAATCGCGGCAGTCCATAATGTGGCGGCAATTGCCAGCGGGATTGCGAGAAGCGGCGCGGATATTATCGCCATTGACGGTTATCGGGGCGGTACCGGCGCGGCGCCGACTATGATCCGGGATAACATAGGCATTCCGATTGAACTTGCCTTGGCCTCAGTTGACCAGCGCTTGCGGGAAGAGGGAATCCGCGGGGAGGTTTCCATTGTCGTGGGCGGGAGCATCCGATCCAGCGCCGACGTCGTCAAAGCGCTCGCACTGGGAGCGGACGCCGTCTATATTGGGACAGCCGCACTGCTCGCGCTCGGGTGCCACCTGTGCCGTTCCTGCCAGTCCGGGAAATGCAATTGGGGGATTGCAACCCAGCGGCCTGACCTTGTCAAACGGCTCAATCCAGAGGTTGGGACAGAACGGCTTGTGAATTTGGTACGCGCCTGGACTCATGAAATTAAAGAAATAATGGGAAGCATGGGAATTAACTCGATTGAAGCGCTGAAAGGAAACCGTTTGATGCTGCGGGGCATCGGGTTAAACGAGAAGGAATTATCCATTTTAGGAATCAGCCACGCCGGCGAATAAGAAGAGAGGGAGCAAGCTTGAAACGGGTTTATGTAAATGAAGAATGGTGTTTGGGGTGCCATTTGTGCGAATATTACTGCGCTTTTGCAAATTCCGGGAAAGAAAGCATGATCGACGCACTCAAGGGAGAAACGATCCATCCGAGAATTCAGGTTGAGGACGGCGGGGAAATCCACTTTGCGGTTTCCTGCAGGCATTGTACGGAGCCGCTCTGCGTAAAGGGCTGTATATCCGGCGCGCTTACCATTGAGGACGGTGTAATCCGCCTGAAGGAGGAAAAATGTGTCGGGTGCTACACCTGCGTATTATCCTGCCCGTACGGAGCGATTATGCCGGGCGAGGGAAAGGCGGTACAGAAATGCGAACTGTGCCTGAACAATACTCATGGCACGCCTCTTTGTGTACAGGGATGTCCAAACCGGGCGATTGTATTTGAGGAACGGTAGAGGAAAGGATAGATTGATTATGAAACGTTATGTAATCATCGGGAATTCGACCGCCGCAGCCGGATGCATTGAGGGAATCCGGCAGAGTGACCGGGATGGAACCGTCACCGTGATCTCCAAAGAGCCTTACCATATCTACTCGAGACCACTGATTTCCTATCTGATGAACGGAAAAACCGATCTGGAACGGATGAAATACCGCCCGGATGATTTCTACCAGAAAAACAGGGTGACTACCATCCTCGGACAGGAAGCAGCGAAGATCGATGCCCAAAACCAATTTGTCCTTCTGGAAAACGGACAGGGCATACCCTATGATGAGCTTTTGGTGGCGACCGGCTCCAGGCCGTTTATCCCGCCGATGGAAGGCATCAAGAAGGTAGAACATCCATTTACCTTTATGACATTGGACGATGCAAAACAGCTTCAGCAGAAGATAACGCCGGATAGCCGGGTGCTGATTATCGGCGCAGGTCTGATTGGGCTGAAATGTGCCGAAGGGATTCTGGGACAGGTGAAAAAAATTACAGTGGTTGACTTGTCAGATCGAATTTTATCTAGTATTCTAGATGTAGAAGGCTCAAAAAGGGTACAGGAGCATCTGGAAGAAAAGGGGCTTGTCTTCTATCTTTCGGACAGCGTGTTATCCTTTGAGGCTGGTTCCGTAGCCTTAAAAAGCGGCGGGACGGTGCCGTTTGACATCCTGGTAATAGCGGTTGGCGTTCGCCCGAATACAGAGCTTGTTTCTGAAGCGGGCGGGGAGGTAAACCGGGGAATCGTCATAAACAGCCATTGCAAAACCACGCTCCCGCATGTCTATGCGGCGGGAGACTGTGTCGAGAGCTTTGATATTACTACCGGACAGAATCGGGTTTTGGCGCTTCTCCCAAACGCTTACCTGCAGGGAGAAACGGCCGGGCTTTTTATGGCCGGAAACGAACAGGAAAGTCTCCCGCTTTTCCCGATGAATGCGATGGGACTCATGGGGCTGCATATGATTACGGCCGGAAGCTATGAGGGGGAGCCGATGCTGATTCAGGACGGAGATACCTACCAGAAATTGTTTATCAGGGACGGTGTGCTTAAAGGATATATCCTGATCGGCGATATCAAACGCGCGGGAATTTATACGTCTTTGATCCGGGAGCAAACGCCGCTGGATGAAATTGAGTTTGAACAGATGAAGCTTCATCCGCAGCTCATCGCGTTATCCAAGCAGAAACGGAAACAGGTTTTGGCACAGCCGCATTAAAAGGGAGGACTGAAGATGAAGATAGATGCACAGGGGCTTAGCTTTCAGGAACTGAACCGGCAGGTGAAGCAAAGCGCTGACAGGAAAATAAAAATTCAGAACTGCTGCGGCCAGCGCTATATTGCCAGCGGGCTTGCGGATAAAGAACTGTCCATCGTCGGTGTGCCGGGAAACGCGCTGGGCGCTTACCTGGACGGAACAGATATTTACGTGCAGGGAAATGTTCAGGACGCAACCGGGGATACTATGAACGCGGGCAACATCTATGTTAATGGGATGGCCGGGGACGCGACCGGCTATGCAATGCGCGGGGGAAGCATTTTTATTCATGGGGATACCGGCTACCGTACCGGAATCCATATGAAGGAATACCAGGAGAAAAAACCGTTGATTGTAGTCGGCGGTGCGGCTGGAAGCTTTCTGGGCGAATACCAGGCCGGCGGCACGATTATCGTGCTGGGGCTTCAGTCCGACGGGCAGGCGCCGGTTGGAAATTTCTGCGGCATGGGAATGCATGGCGGGAAAATCTATCTGAGGGGCGATTCTCTCCCGGCTGATCTCTCCGACCGTCTGCTGCACAGAGTTGCCGGATTGGAGGATTTACAGGAAATCGAACCGGTATTAAAGCAGTTCTGCGAGCTGTTCCACGAGTCGATGCAGACCATCTTGGAAAAGCCGTTTTATATTATCACACCAAACAGCAAAAACCCATACAAACAGCTTTATACAACCAACTAACTGGAAAGGGAAGGAAAAGGTATGATGAACGATAGTATTTCGGAAGTGTTGCGGTTCGTCCAGGAGCATGACGTGAAATTTGTCCGTCTGGCGTTCTGCGATTTGCTGGGTGTGCAGAAGAATCTTTCTGTGCCGGCGACAGAGCTGCCGCGTATTTTTGAGTACGGCGCCTCCTTTGACGCGTCCGTAGTCGAGGGATTTGGTAATGTAGACCGTTCTGATCTTTTTCTTATGCCGGAATGTTCGACCCTGTCGATCCTGCCCTGGCGCCCGTCGCATGGCCGTGTGATGCGATTGTTCTGCAGCGTGAAGAATCCAGATGGAAGCGATTTTTTGGGAGACAGCCGCAACCTTTTAAAGCAGGCAGTGCAGCGCTGTGCTGATTTGGGGTATTTCTGCCGCATCGGGACAGAGTGCGAGTTTTATCTCTTCCGCACGAATGCGGATGGCAACCCGACAAGGGAGCCGTTTGACCATGGTACCTATTGTGACATTGCGCCGTTGGACAAGGGGGAAAATGTGCGGCGGGACATCTGCCTGACGCTGGAGGAGATGGAAATCCAGCCGGAAAGCTCCCACCACGAACGAGGCCCAGGACAGAATGAAATCGATTTTCGCTATTCCGATCCGCTTTCTGCAGCAGACAACTTTATGACCTTTAAGTGGGTGGTCAAATCGATTGCAGCACAGAACGGTTTGTTTGCCTCCTTCCTGCCTAAGCCATTTTTGGACAATAGCGGAAATGGGATGCACATCAATCTTTCCCTGGCGAAGGGCGGGAAGAACCTGTTTAAGACCAGCGGGCCAGACCATTCGGAAAGCTCCGAAAGCTTTATCGCGGGAATTTTAGAGCGTGTGCCGGAAATCACAGCATTTTTAAACCCGCTGACCAACTCCTACCACCGTTTTGGGAATTACGAGGCGCCGAAATATGTGACTTGGTCGCACCAGAACCGATCGCAGTTGATCCGAATCCCAGCCTCTGTCGGGGAATACAGCCGGATGGAGCTGCGTTCACCGGACCCGGCCTGCAATCCTTACCTTGCGTTTGCGCTTCTAATCCATGCCGGTCTGGACGGGATTGAGCAGAAGCTTACCCTTACGCCGCCCTGCAACCAAAACCTTTACGAGGCGGATGCTTATATCCGGGAGCATGGGATCCTCAGTCTGCCCGGCCAGCTTTCCGAGGCTTTGGAACTGGCGGCACAAAGTGAATTTGTCAGACGGGTTCTGCCGGAAGATACCCTGAGGAAATACCTGTTCTGCAAACGACGGGAATGGGAATGCTATGAGCAATCGAATAACCGTCATCAATTTGAAATGGATACTTATTTTCATACGGTGTAACAGGAGCGGAAACAGGAAAGACGGGTGAAGTGATGGAACGGGTATTGATCGTGTCCGGCAACCCAAAAGCAATGCAGGCCTTTTCGGAATTGGTTGTTTCCTGTATCTCGGCAGAGCTGTATTTCGCGGAAAGCTGTGGAGAAGCCAGACGGTATCTTGCCTCCCAGCAATTTTCGATCGTAATTATTGTAACGCCCTTTCCGGAGGAATTTGGATATGATTTAGCGAATGCTTGCCTACAGACAACGGCAGGTGTGATTTTGGTTGTCAAAAATGAATTAGAAACCGATATTTCTCACAAACTATGTGAAGATGGCATCTTTGTTTTTTCCGTCAGCATGGGAAAAAGAATGTTTTCCTACGCGCTTTATCTGATGCTGAGCCTGCATCATCGGCTGTCTGGCGGGACGCCGCAGGAGATGAAGCTGCAAAACCAGATCAAAGAGATCCGCCTGGTTGACCGGGCAAAATGTCTGCTGATTCAGTATATGCAGATGACAGAACAGGAAGCGCATCGGTACATTGAAAAGAATGCGATGGATCGCAGGATGACCAAACGAGAGGTTGCAGAGGGGATTTTAAAGAAATTTGACCTATAAATCAGAGGAGGGGTTATCAATGTCACAGCAGATTTATCTGGTGTTGGAAAATGGGGAATATCTGGAAGGAAAAAGCTTCGGCGCACCGGTCAGTGAAGAGATACTGGGCGAGGTGGTTTTCACCACCGGCATGACGGGGTATCTGGAAACTCTGACCGACCCCAGCTACTATGGGCAGATCGTAGTCCAGACCTTCCCTTTAATCGGGAATTATGGAATTATTCCGGAAGATTTTGAGAGCAGGAATGTATTCCTCTCAGCGTATATTGTAAGAGAATGGTGTCAGAATCCTTCGAACTATCGGAGCGAGGGGAATCTTGACACCTTTTTTAAGGAAAAAAATATCCCTGGGCTTTATGATATCGACACTCGTTACCTGACCAAGGTGATCCGGGAATACGGTGTAATGAATGGGAAGCTTACTACGAAAGCACCCCCTTATACCCAGGCGGAGATTGAATCGTTGAAGCAATCTCGGGTGCAGAAGGCAGTGGAGGCAGTCAGCCGTACGGAGCCGGAATATTACCCGGCGGAGAATGGCTGTTATGATGTTGTGCTGTGGGACTTTGGCGCAAAGCAGAATATCATCCGCGAACTGAACCGGCGTGGCTGCAATGTGACGGCAGTACCCGCTATGTCGACAGCAGGGGAGATCATCGCGCTCCACCCGGATGGGATTATGCTTTCCAACGGCCCTGGAGATCCTCAGGACAATCCTGGTGTGATTGAGGAGCTTAAAAAGGTATGCGGGGAAAACATCCCCACCTTTGGAATCTGTCTGGGACATCAATTGCTGGCTCTGTCGCAGGGCGCGAAAACCGGGAAGTTAAAATATGGGCATCGGGGCGCAAATCAGCCGGTAAAGGAAATGGATACCGGCCGCATTTATATGACCAGTCAGAATCACGGATATGCGGTTTTGTCGGAAACTCTGCCGCCCGATGCACAGATGAATTTTATGAACCTCAACGACAAGACCTGTGAAGGAGTCAGCTACCGGAATATGCCGGCGTTTTCTGTTCAGTTCCACCCGGAAGCATGTGCGGGGCCAAAGGATACGGAAATACTGTTTGACCGGTTTTTGAAGCTAATGTCTGATTACCGTGCCGGCTGAGGATAGGCATGCAAATGGCGAAGGAGCCAATGAAAGGGGAGGCATGTGAAGATGAAACTAAAATTCACAAAAATGCATGGATGCGGGAACGACTATATTTATTTTGATTGCTTTGAGCAGGACATCAAAGATCCTGCCGAATTAAGCGTCCGGCTTTCCAAACCTCATTTTGGGATCGGCGGGGATGGGATCATCCTAATCTGCCCTTCCCAAACTGCCGATGCAAAAATGAGAATTTTTAACCTTGACGGCAGCGAGGGGAAAATGTGCGGGAATGGAATCCGGTGCGTAGGGAAATATTTGTACGACAGCGGCCGGGTACAGAAAACGCCCATTGCAGTGGAAACTCTCAGTGGGATGAAACTCCTGCATTTAACAGTTGAGCAGGGCGCGGTCGCTTCTGTAGCGGTTGAGATGGGAAAGGCTGAATTTTCCCCGGAGAAAATTCCCGCCCGGCTGGAAGGCACGGAAATTGTGGCGCGGAAGGTTGAGATTGGCGGCAGGGAGGAAACGGTTACCTGCGTTTCGATGGGAAATCCCCACTGTGTGGTGTTCCGCGATGACATAGAGAGCCTTGACCTGGAAGAAGAGGGAAAACGGTTTGAACACCATCCGATTTTTCCGGAAGGAGTTAATACGGAATTTGTGCGGGTAGTCAATCCCCGCCTGCTTCAGATGCGGGTCTGGGAACGCGGAAGCGGCGAAACCCTGGCCTGCGGAACCGGCGCCTGTGCGGCAGCCGCAGCGGCAGTAAAAAACGGTTATTCCCCGTCCGGAACGCCGATCACGGTACAGCTTCTTGGCGGAAGCCTGGACATTAACTATACGGAAGAAACCGTCTGGATGACAGGCGAGGCAAAAACAGTCTTTACAGGGGAGGTAGATGTCTAATGGCGAAATACATTTTTGTGACCGGAGGGGTTGTGTCCGGGCTTGGGAAAGGAATTACGGCGGCTTCTCTAGGGCGGTTGTTAAAGTCCAGGGGCTTTAAAATTGCTGCACAGAAGCTGGATCCTTATATTAACGTCGATCCCGGCACCATGAGCCCTTATCAGCACGGGGAAGTGTTCGTGACAGAGGACGGTGCAGAAACTGACTTGGATCTCGGGCATTACGAACGGTTTATTGACGAAAACCTCAACCAGTTTTCCAACCTGACAACCGGAAAGGTCTACTGGAATGTGCTGAAAAAAGAGCGGCGCGGAGAATATCTGGGGGAGACCATACAGGTCATTCCTCACATCACCAATGAAATCAAGTCGTTTATTTATTCCGTACAGAAAAAGACGCAGGCCGATATTGTGATAACGGAAATTGGCGGAACGACCGGAGATATCGAATCCCAGCCGTTTTTGGAGGCAATCCGGCAGGTGTCTCATGAAATCGGGAGAGAAAACTGCCTGTTCATCCATGTGACGCTGATCCCTTACTTGAAATCCTCCGGCGAGCATAAGTCAAAACCGACTCAGCACTCGGTAAAAGAGCTGCAGTCCTTTGGCATTATGCCGGATATCATTGTCGCCCGATGCGACGAGCCGGTGGAAGGGTCTGTGCTGAAAAAGATCGCGCTGTTCTGCAATGTGAAGGAGGACTGTGTAATCGAAAACCTGACCCTCCCGGTATTGTACCAGGCGCCGATGATGCTGGAGGAGGCTGGACTTGCCAGGATTGCCATGCGGGAGCTCTCTCTTTCTGAAGCGATCCACAAAAAGGATCTCACCGAATGGGAGCAGATGCTGCGGCGTATTGAAAACAGCCATCAGACTGTCAAAATTGCCCTGGTCGGGAAATATGTCAGGCTGCACGACTCCTATCTGTCCGTTGCAGAGGCGCTAAGCCATGGGGGATGGGAGAACGGCGCAAAGGTAGAGATCGATTGGGTCGACAGCGAGCAGGTTAAGCCGGATACAGTAGAGGAGCTGCTTGGAAAAGCAGACGGCGTGATCCTTCCGGGCGGCTTTGGCAACCGCGGAATTGAAGGGATGATCCTCTCTGCGCAGTATGCAAGGGAACGCAAGGTTCCTTATTTCGGAATCTGTCTTGGGATGCAGATTGCTGCCATTGAATTTGCGCGGAATGTGCTGGGCTGGAAGGATGCAAACTCCAGGGAATTTGCTCCGGACGGCGCGCGTTGTGTAATCGACCTGATGCCCGACCAGCAGGGCAATATCCCGAAGGGCGGGACAATGCGGCTGGGCGCATATCCCTGCCATGTGAAGGAGGGTACAATCCTCGAACGCGCTTACGGGCAGAAGGATGTCGAGGAAAGGCACCGCCACCGGTATGAGTTTCATAACGAGTACCGGGACCTGTATGAAGCGGAGCAGGTGGTGTTTTCTGGATTGTCTCCGGACGGACGGTTGGTGGAGGCAATGGAAATTCCCGCGCATCCCTTTTATATCGGTGTACAGTATCATCCGGAATTTAAAAGCCGTCCCAACCGAGCGCACCCCATCTTCCGCGAATTTATCCGCGCCGCGCTGGAAAAACGTGGCGTGAAGGACACATTCCGGGATTGATGGTTTCAGACAGGGAGGATTGTGATTCATATGAAAATAAATCAGAATTATTTGAGCTTGCAGGAAAGCTATCTTTTTTCTACGATTGCCAAGAGGGTTTCGGAATATTCAGCAGCCCATCCAGATGCGGCGGTTATCCGGCTTGGGATCGGGGATGTTACCCGCCCGTTATGCCCGGCTGTGATCGAGGCGTTCCATGAGGGAATTGAGGAACAGGGAAAGGCGGAAACCTTCCATGGTTATGGCCCGGAACAGGGCTATGGCTTCCTGAGGGAAGCAATTCGGAACTATTATGAAGCTTTTGGTGTAGCTCTGTCCACAGAAGAAATTTTTGTGAGCGACGGGGCCAAAAGCGATGTCGGCAACATTCTCGATCTTTTTGACCGGGAGAATACCGTGCTGATCCCTGATCCGGTTTATCCGGTTTACTGCGATACCAATCTGATGGACGGGCGGAAGATCGTCTATCTTGACGCGTCAAAGGAAAACGGATTTTTGCCCATGCCCGAAGAAAGCCGGCGGGCGGATCTTATTTATCTATGCTCCCCCAATAATCCGACCGGCGCGGTCTATTCCCGGGAACAGCTGCAGGCATGGGTGGACTATGCCCGGAAACAGGAAGCGGTGATTTTGTTCGACGCAGCGTATGAAGCGTTTGTGAGGGATCCGGATCTTCCGCGCAGTATCTTTGAGATCAGCGGGGCGGAAGAATGTGCGGTTGAATTTTGCTCACTCTCCAAAACGGCTGGCTTTACAGGAACCAGATGCGGCTATACCATTGTTCCGTCTGCACTGAAACGGAATGGGGCTTCATTGCAAAAGATGTGGCTGCGCCGGCAGACGACCAAATTTAACGGAGTTTCCTATCCGGTACAGAAAGCGGCTGCCGCAGTATTTTCTACACAGGGGCAGATACAGTGCCGGGAAAATCTCGCGGTTTATCAGGAAAACGCAAGGCTGATTTCCGATACGCTGACAAGGCTCGGCATCTGGCACGTAGGGGGAAAAAATTCGCCCTATATCTGGCTGCAATGTCCGGACGGGATGGATTCCTGGGCATTTTTTGACCATCTCTTGAATAATATCCATGTTGTCGGGACGCCTGGAAGCGGCTTTGGAAAGAATGGAGAGGGCTTTTTCCGTTTGACTTCCTTTGCGACGCAGGAGGCGACCAAGGAAGCGATGAAACGCCTGGAAAAGCTGTATCAATAAAAGAATTTTATAATATCCTGCAAAAACAAGAGGGTTTTTTGAAACATCTTTATTAAAATGGTAAAAAATGCAGGAAACAGAAAGTAATATTTCATTTTCTCTTGACAAATTATTCATATCTGCTATAATAAAGACAAGAAAAGCAAAGGTGCTGTGATCAGGGATCACAGCACCTTTCTTTTTATGCTTATACCAGGCGAATACATGGCCATGTATTTCACATTATGGTTTTGGAGGGACAAATGATGGATCAGATCTTTTCATCAGTAAACACCATCTGGGTGCTGGTAGGCGCCGCGTTGGTATTCTTCATGCAGGCTGGTTTCGCAATGGTTGAGACTGGCTTCACACGTGCAAAAAACGCCGGGAACATCATCATGAAAAACCTGATGGATTTTGCGATTGGGACACCAATTTTCTGGATTCTTGGGTTTGGGATTATGTTCGGTGGGGCCGGCGCGCTGATCGGCGGGTTTGACCCGCTGGTACTGGGGGACTATTCCTCCATTCTGCCGGAAGGCGTTCCGCTGCCGGCGTTCCTGATTTTCCAGACAGTGTTCTGCGCAACAGCAGCGACAATTGTTTCCGGAGCTATGGCAGAGCGTACCAAGTTTTCCGCATATTGTATTTACAGCGCAGTAATCAGTGCGGTGATCTATCCGATCTCTGGGCACTGGATTTGGGGCGGCGGCTGGCTGGCCCAACTAGGGTTCCACGATTTCGCGGGTTCGACCGCAGTACACATGGTCGGCGGTGTAGCCGCGTTGGTCGGCGCTAAAATCCTAGGGCCCCGTATTGGAAAATATGGCAAGGACGGCAAGCCTCGCGCGATCCCGGGACACAGCCTGACGTTGGGTGCACTGGGCGTGTTCATTCTCTGGTTCTGCTGGTTTGGGTTCAACGGATGCTCCACTGTTTCCATGACGGGCGATGATTCGATCTTTGCTGCGGGCAGTATCTTTGTAACAACCAACCTGGCGGCAGCTACCGCAACGGTTGCGACAATGATTATCACTTGGATTCGCTATAAAAAGCCGGATGTATCAATGACCTTGAACGGCTCTTTAGCTGGGTTGGTAGCAATCACCGCAGGCTGTGACGTCGTCACTCCGGTAGGCGCATTTTTCATCGGCCTGGTTGCAGCATTTGTCGTTGTATTCGGAATTGAATTTGTTGATAAAGTTCTGAAGATTGACGATCCAGTCGGTGCAATCGGTGTGCATGGCCTTTGCGGTGCAACAGGCACAATCTTGACAGGCTTGTTTGCCTACTATCTGACTGATGACAACGGAACGCCGCTTGGCTTATTCTATGGCGGCGGATTCCAGTTCCTCGGTACGCAGATTCTGGGCGTTCTGTCAGTGATCGCCTGGGTCGCAGTGACCATGACGGTTGTGTTCTTTGTCATCAAGAAAACAATCGGTCTGCGTGCAAGCAAGCAGGAGGAGCTTCAGGGGTTGGATGTCACCGAGCATGGCTTGACCAGCTCTTATGCAGATTTTGTCCAGGTTCCGCAGGTATTGACCGGCGAAGCCAAGCCGGCGGAAGAAGCAGCTCCGGTTATGGTAGAGCATGTACCGGCTGAATCGATGCCAGTACCGTCTGACGTGCCGGCTTCGGCTGTCAAACTGACAAAACTGGCAATCGTCTTTAACCAGGAACGGTTTGAGGAACTGAAAACCGCATTGAACGAAATCGGCGTGACCGGCATGACCGTCACCCAGGTACTGGGATATGGCGTGCAGAAAGGGCACGACGTCTACTATCGAGGCGTGAAGCTTGATTCTGCAAAACTCCTGCCGAAAATCAAGGTGGAGATCGTAGTAAGCAAGGTTCCGGTTCAGACCGTGATTGATACGGCCAGAAAGGTGCTTTATACCGGAAATGTCGGCGATGGAAAAATCTTCGTTTACGATGTGGAAAATACCATTCGGATTCGCACCGGAGAACAGGGCTATGACGCGCTGCAGGGCGAGGACTAATGTATCATAGGGAGTAAGGTTTTGGCGGTTTCCATTGGACTGCCAAAGCCTTTCCCGTGTTTTAAACGGGAGATTTCGTTTGACAAAGCCAATCAAAGGGTTTTGTATAGTGTCCAGAAAGGATAGACCAGTAAATGCACAATTATTTTCTCAATGAAATCAAAGAAGAATGCGGCGTATTTGGAATTTATCACCATCCGCAGGCCGCGCAGCTAACCTATTTCGGACTGCACGCATTGCAGCATAGAGGACAGGAAGGCGCTGGGATTGCGGCCAGCGACGGGAAAACCATTGACTGTATTAAAGGAACGGGCCTGCTTTCCGATGTGTTCCATTCCGAGGAGCTGAAAAAACTGCAGGGGGAAAACAGCATCGGTCATGTACGGTATGCAACAGCAGGCGGGAATGAGCTGGAAAATGTGCAGCCCATTGTAGCGCGCGCGAAAATCGGCTGTATGGCGGTCGCGCACAACGGACAGATTGTCAATGCAGACGAGCTGCAGGAGCGCCTGGAAAATCACGGCAATATTTTTCATGGCAGCAGTGACAGTGAAATTATCCTGCACTTGATCCAGCGGGAGCATGGAACGATGCTGGAAAAAATCCAGAAAGCCTGCCAAAAGATGGAGGGCGCTTTTTCCTTTGTCATCCTGACAGAGCGGAGTCTTTATGCGGTACGGGATAAAAACGGCCTGCGTCCGCTTTCGGTTGCTGCGCTTGAGGACGGCTACTGCGTCAGCAGTGAAACCTGTGCGTTTGACAGTGTGGGCGCCCGTTTTCTGCGGGATGTTGAACCGGGAGAGATCATAAAGTTTTCTGACATGGGATTGGAAACCTTTCATTATACCTCCGATACACGGCATCGGATCTGTGCAATGGAATATATCTATTTTTCCCGCCCGGACAGCGATATTGAAGGGCTGAACGTACACACTGTACGAAAAGCGAGCGGAAAACGGCTCGCCCAGAAAGACAAGGGAAATACGATTGCTGATATTGTGGTCGGCGTGCCGGATTCCTCGGTTGCAGCGGCGATGGGCTACAGTGAAGAAAGTGGTCTGCCCTACGAGGTCGGCCTGATTAAAAACCGGTATGTGGGCAGGACGTTTATTGAACCGACGCAGGAGCAACGGGATATGGGCGTTAAAATGAAGCTTTCCGCCAATGCTTCTGTAGTGAAGGGAAAACGGATTATCCTGGTGGATGATTCCATTGTGCGCGGCACAACGATGAAACGGATTGTGGCGTTGCTGAAAGGGGCGGGAGCGCAGGAGATTCATGTGCGGATAGCTTCCCCGGAGATGGCTTATCCTTGCTTTTACGGAGTGGATACCTCCACCAAAAAGGAACTGATTTCCGCACGATATACCTGTGAGGAGCTCTGTAAGTATACCCGTGCGAGTTCTGTCCGCTTTTTGACGATTGATGATTTAATCGGGGTGTATGGTACGGATAAGCTGTGCTTTGCATGCTTTAGCGGAAACTATGTAACACCGCTGTTTCATGATATAAATCAGAAAACAGAAAAGTAAATATCGTCAAGGGAACGGGGGATTTCTGTTTTTCCCAGTCATTTAACCTGCTTCGAATAGAGTGGGAATACGTGGGGCAAGATAGAATGGGTGAGGAAAAAATCAGAAAACCCCTTGACAGACACAGCTTCATATGATAATATATATATCGTCGCTTAACCAAGCTTTTGGTTAAATTTGCTTGGAGAGGTGTCCGAGTGGTTTAAGGAGCTGGTCTTGAAAACCAGTGATCCCGCAAGGGACCGTGGGTTCGAATCCCACCCTCTCCGCCACATAAAATTTGATAGTTCCTTTAGAACGTCACGAATGGAGAAGTACTCAAGTTGGTGACGAGGCGCCCCTGCTAAGGGCGTAGGTCGGGTAACCGGCGCGGGAGTTCGAGTCTCCCCTTCTCCGCCATAAAGGGAACATAAAAAAGATATGTTCCGCATAAACCCCGATTTTATCGGGGTTTTTTGCTGCCCAAATGCCGGGATTTCAGGATGCATATTTGAAGATATAAAACCGCTGTTTTTGCTTTGAGAATGGATCTGAACTCCCGTACAACTGAATAACTGCTGAATTGGCAGGCAAGTCAGAGAAAACTTGCCTGCCGTTTTTGTTATCTATCTGCCCGAAGTTTTGCAAAAGACTTCGGGCTTTTTTCATTTCACGAACAGGAGATGACACAATGTATTTTACCGATACTCCCGCCCTCAACAGCATTGAGGCGATCATGAAAAAACTGCCCTATGGCACACAGAAAGGCGGCGGTCGATTTCGCAGCCCATACAAATACACCAAGAAAGACTGTGATTGCCGCCTCTGTCTGTACCACAGAAAAAAGGGTGGCTGCTCACTTCCGGTTTGCCCTGTACTGGACATCCGTTTGGAATGCGGCGCTGTCACTTTGAAGGAAGCCGTTTTATCCGCATTTCAGGATGTGCCGCACACGCCGTTTCAGCGGCGGCTCGCCAAACTATACAAGCGAAAGGATGATCTCCCCATGATTTTTCAAAACGAAACCCACAAGCGAATTTTTGAAGCTGAGCGCACAAAACTCCGCAAGCCGGATAATCGGGCGCTTGCCGCCCTGTATCTGCTGACGGCGGAGCATTCCCTATGGATCAGCGCAAAGCATCATATCGGCAAGGACGGCAAAGTGGATTTGCAGAGCGTCCGCCTTGGAAACATTTCCACGGATGGGTATGCCCTGTGGAAAGCGGTCAAGGAATTGCAGACTGTCGAAAGGCAGATATCCCAGTGTGAGCTGTCCGACAGCGAGGTGATCTCGGACAGAGCCTTCCGCCTTATCGTACAGGCTATGACCGCAGCCCGGTTTGGCGCTTCGGTATTGACAGAACAGGAGGTGCGCCATGCTTAACGCGCTCATTACAAGCGGAGAGAAAACGGCAATTCTAACGCTGCCAAGTGACCGCTTCACGCTGCAATACGAGCTGGCACAGATCGGTATCCGTAAGCGGCTTACAGAGATTCTAATCAATGATGACGAGGAACAGGATATTCAGATCAAGCTTTTTGCCGATTCGGATATCGGAAACAACTTGGCTGTGCTGTTCAATCCTACCCACACGCTGGAGGACGCCAACTTGTGCGCACACATGGTAGAAAATGCGCAGCCGGAGCTTCAGGAGGAAATCGAGCAGAATATTCTGCTCGGGCAATATACCTCCCCACAAGCGCTCATGGAGGATATCCGCTCCATGAGCGATGGGCTGATAGCCGTGACTGTCAATTACTACTGCCCCCTGCAAATCCACATGACCGATGAGGAATACGGAGATTGGGTTGAGGTGGACAACGGCTATGCACTGACGAATGAGGATGCCGTCCGGGAACTGCTGCAACAGGAGCAGGCCCGCGACCTCAACAATATGGCGCATTATTTTGACGGCAGCGAATCTGCAAGGGCAAAGCTCATATCCGCCGTGTGGGATGTGGAAGAAGCGGACGGTGAGCTGTTCGGCGTGATCAGCACCGGACTGCGGGAAGCCTTCTCCCCGGTCGAAGAACGGGAATGGATTGATGAACTGATCGGTCAGGCGGCGGACGGCTTCGGAGAAGGGCTGGAACAAAGAGAAATCCACACCGATGACGGCGATCTGTATGTGTCTTTCTGGAACGACGGAGATGATTACTTTATGGAAAACGAATCGGATTTTCGGCAGCGAATGACCGACAGTCCGCATTTCGGAAATATACAAATGGAATGAAGGGAGAATGTGAAATGAACAGATTGGAAGCGGAACGGCGCTTTGTCCAGCGAATGAAGGACAACTATCCGCCCGGCACAAGGATTCTGCTCCTGCAAATGGGAGATGATCCCCATCCGATTGAAGCAGGGACAAGAGGTACCGTGGTAGGTGTGGACGATATCGGAACGCTGCATTGCCATTTTGATAATGGCAGACAGCTTGGTATTGTCCCCGGAGAGGACACCTTCCGTAAGCTGACGGAGGAAGAACTGGCAGAGGAACAGGAAATGGCCGATTCACAGGATTTTGGAATGAAGATGCAGTGAAGAAAGGATGATACAAGGCCGGGGCGTGATACCCTGTGGCGATCCGAATACTTGATATGTTCTGCGGAATGAGCGCGTTCCGCACCGCCGCCGAACAGCTCGGCGGTTTTTCTTTTGTGGGCTACTGCGACAACGATCCCACTGCTGTCGCAGCCTACCGCACCCTATACCAAACGGAAGGAGAATATTTTTGCGATGACGCAAGAGCAGTCAATACCGATGAAATCCCTGATTTCGATCTTCTTGTCGGCGGTTTCCCCTGCGTCGCTTTCAGCGCAGCCGGAGCAAGAAAGGCTTTCGACGATCCACGGGGAACTCTCTTCTTTGAGCTTGCCCGCATACTTGCAGCGAAACACCCTGCATTTTTCGTGTTTGAAAATGTACCCCCAATCCGCACGATTTGCGAAGGGCAGGTTTTTACCGCAATCCTCAGTGAGCTATCTCGATTGGGGTATCTGTGCGAATGGCAATGTATTGACGGCGCGGCTTACCTTCCCCAAAGCCGAAAGCGCGTGTTCCTTGTCGGATATCTTGATCCCCGATGTGCCGGAGAAATACTTCCTGTCGAGAGAAAAAGCGGAAAAACTCTTTCCGAACTCACAGATCATCAGACACAGGGAAAACGAGTCTACGACGCAAACGGAGCAGCCATAACACAGACCGCCTCCTGCGGCGGATTCGGCGGCAAGACCGGACTGTACCTTGTGGATTACAATGAGAATTCTAAATTCACCGATACCGCCCGATGCATCACCGCCCGGCAGGATTCTGGCATGAGCCACCGCAAAGGAGAGCATTCCGCTGTGTTCTTTGAGTACGACGGCGTGTATCCCATTATCAATCCCGACCGGGAAACCATCCGGCAGAACGGCCCGCGCATACGGCCAAATGGCGCTCCCGCCCACTGCCTCACGGTAGTAGACCGGCACGGAATTCTCCATCACGGGTGGATCAGGCGGCTGCACCCGCAGGAGTGCTTCCGCCTCATGGGGTTCTCCGATGAGCAGTTTTTCAAGCTGCGGACGGAACTCGGTTTGTCCGACAGCAAGCTGTACAAGCTGGCGGGCAACAGCATTATGGTGCCGGTGCTGGTAGATATCCTATCCCGGCTCAAGGCGGTAAACAAAAAATATGAAATTATAAAGGAGTGAACGCAATGCCGAATCATGTAGAAAACATCATTACCCTGCAGGGTGATGAAAAGAAAATCCGTGAAATGCTTGAAGCAATCAAAAATGATGATTTAGGTATCGGAACGATTGACTTCAATAAGATCACAGGGATGCCTAAGTGTTTGGACATCGAAGCAGGCAGCCGTACAAAAAGAGGCTTGGATTTCTATAAAGGCTTTATCGAAGTGTATACACTTGGCGGTACCATGAATATGGATAAGCTGCGCAGCATTCCTGTGAAAAGCGAAGAAATCTTCCTTCGTCAGCGAAAGGATATCCCTCGTGATGAATGGGAGCTTGGCAAAGCCGCTTGGCAGAATATTCGTGACTTCGGCGCGCCGACATGGTATGAGTGGTGCAATCAAAACTGGGGTACAAAGTGGAACGCATACGGATATGACGAAAGCAGAGATTACAGCGGCGGCAACAACATTTGGTTTCAAAGTGCATGGGCTGCTCCCCATCCCGTCATTGAAAAATTAGCCGCAAGATATCCTGAAATCACTTTTGAGCATGAATGGGCGGACGAGGATATCGGACAAAACTGCGGCAGATACAGTTATCAAAACGGAGAACGGATTGAAGAATATTTCCCCGAAGCCCAAAAGGAAGCCATTGAATTTGCCTGCCGGATATGGGACTATGATCCGCTTGATTTGGATTTGTGCCTGAATGCTGACGGTACGAAATATATCTGCGTGGAAAATGAGGAATACCAGCAGATCGAACTGCTCGGAAAGCCTGCCTTGTTTACTAACGACAGGCTGACAGATGCGGATATCCCCCAAGGGATGTATTGCTATCATCTGCGCCACAGCGATGACGGCGACCGCTTCTGCTCGGTTGAACCAAAGGTTGGCGTTAATCATAGCGGCAGCGTTATCACAAAAGAACCACTGGATTTCGGAAAACAAGGATATATCTCCTTTACCGAGGATACGGAACCGAATTTTACAGGCGAGGAACAAACACTTGGAGAATTTCTAAAATCCGATACTCCGCAGGAAAGCGAGGTGATGAAGCTATGCTGAATTTTTTGATTGGGTTGCTCCTTGGAGGCTGTATTTCAGGTGTGGTTTTGTGCTGTGTGCAGGTAAACCGCATCAGCAAATACCAGCAGGAAATCCACAGGCTCAGGGAAAAACTGAATAGCAGAGATTAAATCAAAGAGGTCGTTTTGCGTGTATGAAATTTCGTACATGGAAAACGGCTCCTTTTGTTTTTCTGCGTATTTCATGCACGCAGACGCCTCCGCAAAGGAGGTGATTCACATTAACAGTTTTATGGCATGGGTTGGCGGGAAAAAAGCACTTCGGAACGAGATTCTCGCCCGCTTTCCTCTGGACTACAAGAGATATATCGAGGTGTTCGGCGGTGCGGGCTGGGTGCTGTTTCACAAACCGCCCGGCAATGATTTTGAGGTCTTCAATGATTTCAACGGAAACCTCGTCAATCTATATCGGTGTGTACGGGAGCAGCCGGAGAAGCTCTGCGGCGAACTGCGGTATCTGCTCAACTCCCGCCTTGATTTTGAATATATGAAGCAGATGCTTCATTCGCAGGCGGTTTTGCCCGATGTGCGCAGAGCCGCCTATTACTATGCGCTCATTCGCTACAGCTACGCAGCAGGAACCTCCACCTTCGGCAGTCAGCCCCACGCCATGTGGAACAATTTCCCCCTGATAGAAGCAGCGGCGGGCAGATTGCAGAAGGTCATTGTCGAGAATAAGGACTGCGTTAAACTCATTTCACAGTACGACCGGCCGGAGAGCTTTTTCTACTGCGATCCGCCGTATTACCAAGCGGATCAGTACTATGAAGCGGTATCAGCCGATGGATTTGACCATCAGGGACTTGCCGAAGCATTGTTCTCTATAAAAGGAAAATTCCTGCTTTCCTATAACGACTGCGAGTTTATCCGAGAGCTGTATGCCCGTCCCGGCATCGTGATTGAGGGAACGACAAGGCTTTCCAATATCGCACAGCGATATGACAACGGAAAACAGTATCCCGAACTGCTGATCTCCAATTACGATACCACCGAGCTTGCCCGATCTTCGGTGCAGCTCACATTATTTGACGAGATCAATATGCAGGAAATATTGAATGAAAGGATAATTTACAATGGAACGATATGAATTTGAAATGCTCCCCGTGCCGACTGAAGCGCTGATCGCCGCAGGGATTGTCCCCGGCGTAACGGTGGAAGCGTTTGCAGATGGCAGCCGCATTGTCATTCAGAAAGCGCCGGAGGATGTTTTTTGCGAAACCTTCAACGAGGACTGCGAAGGCTGCCCTTACTGCTGTCCCTGCTGCGGCGAATGCCTGAAAGAGCAGATGAACGAATACTTCGGAGAGGATGGTGACGATGAGTAAGCTGTACCGCATTCTCGGAAAACGAGGAAGGATCACGATTCCCTATGAAATTCGCAGGCGCGTAGGCTTTCAGTACAACGATGTGCTGTCCTTTATCGAGCAGGATGACCGCACCGTTGTGGTCAGGCGCGAAAAAATCTGCGATAACTGCAAAGAAACACCGCCTGTTGTTAAAAAGCAGGCGGACGGCATCACGCTGCTTCAGTTTCTTGACGGTCTCTCCTCCGATGAACAGCGCGCCGCCCTCATTCATCTATCCGTAAAATGGGCGGAAAATCAAGGCGGTGAGCAGAATGCCTAAAACGCTTCGTGTTCTGATGGTAGAGCCGCACGAGTCTCCCCATGAACTGTTTATCACCGATCAGCTTGACGATCTGCAGGAAACGGTCGGCGGCTTGATTGAGGTCATCGGCAACGGTGATGGTACGCTGCTTGTATGCAATGAAGAATCAAAGCTCAATGGCATGGACGGCAACCGCCGTATAAACGGCGATGTGATTGCCGGTTCGTTTTTCGTAGTGGGCGAAGACGGCGAAAACTTTCGCTCTCTTACCGATACTGAAATGCAAAAATATATAGAGCGCTTCGGTGAGATCGAGGATATCTCACCGGAGGAAGTAAAAGAAAATATCGACTACACATTTTACACATGGTAGAAAGGAAATTGCAGAATGAAGGTAAAAGCACAAATTGACCGCTTTATCGGAAAAGACAACCGCATCAAGGCATACGCCAGCATAATCCTCGGCGACGAGTATGTGATTAGGGATATTGCCGTTATGGACAGCAAAAACGGTCTGTTCGCAAGAATGCCTTACCGGTCATATAAAGACCGAAACGGAAATATGCAGTATTCGGATGTGGCATTCGCATTGAATGAAACCTCCCGCAACGCTGTCAGCGATGCGGTTTTGGAAGCATACGAGCAGCGCCTGCACATGGAAGAAGATGAATCGCAGGGTTTGGAAGAACAGGAAGAAAACGAAGCTCCTGTTTTTGAACAAAGAATGTGACTTTTTTCAAAAACAGCCGATTCTCGCTGGACTTTTGCTCTCTTTCCCGTATCCTTGTAGTCAGAGGTGATAATCATGAAGAAAATGAAACGATACGCGCTCCTCCTTGCAGGTTTGACGCTGCTAAGCCTTGCAGGGTGCGGTAACCAGGATGCGCCGCTGACTATAACGGATAATCCGGCTTCGGGCAGCGTTTCGGCAGATGCAACATTGCCTTCTGAACCAAACGGAGACATCCCTGCCGAGTCGGATGAATCGGAGAATCCGGCAGAATCCGCTTCCCCGGAGCAGACTTCTGAATCAAGAACGCCTGCATGGGCGGAAGAACAAAAACCTGCCCAATCTTCGTCTGTTCCCATCGAGTCTTCCAAACAGGAAGCCCAGCCTGTAGCGCCGAAAGAACCGGAACCACAGGAATCAAAACCTGCTCTCACTCAAGCTTCTGCGGAGAAACCGCCGCAGAGGGAGCCGGAGCAGGAAACCGCACCATCCGAAGAACCCACGATTCCCGATTTTAACATTCAGGCTTGGATCAGCTATGCTGAAACCTACGCTATAAGCGTTGGACTACGGCTGGAAAGCTCGGCGGTTGATTGCTGGGACAATCCAATTACAGCAAGTGCGCATAGCTCTTGCCTGCAGCGGGATATTGAAAGCCGGTTAAATCGGTACAGCCGGGACGAGGATATCACCGATGTCTGGATATGGGCGCAGGAACGCTCAGATGGGAGCTATGATCTATATATCGGCTACGCATAAATAAAAATCAAATAGCAAACGAAAACGCATCGAAAATTCGGTGCGTTTTTTGTTTGTCCGAAAGGAGTTTTTTCACAATGAACACAACGATTCAGAAAAGAGGCGTTTCGCTGCTTTTAGCCGTTGTCATGTGCCTTGCATCCTTCCTTGGAATCGGCGCAACGACAGCCTACGCAGCAGAAGAAACCGATGAGGTTTGCCTCGTTTCCTTTCCCCGTGACGGTGATGCCAACTATGGCGGCAAATGGGGACATGACGGTCATGAATTTATGAATGGTTGGTCTGTTCATAAATCACGATACACCAGTGTTTATGCTATGGGTTCGTATGACGGCAATATCTGTTACTGCATTGAACCCGGCGTCCCGCTGAAAACAGGCGACCGCTTTACGAAAAAGGGAGAGGATTTTTGGGATAACTATCCCTCATCCTACAATAACACCATCTCCCCCGATGATATTAAGCTGTTCATCGGTCGTATCTTTCAGTATGGATATACGGGTACGATTTCGACCTCTTGGCGTTCGCAGAACGAGGGCGCTGACAAGCTGGCATACGCTGTTGCCACACAGCTTTTGATTTGGGAAACAGTTGTTGGCGAGCGTGACGCTGATTTTAACAAAGTCGGCACAGGCGGCAAAGACGCAATCTGCGATCAGATCAGCACAGGTCACCCGCTGTACAGCCAAATCATGGGCTACTACAATTCCATTGCGGCAAGTGTGCAGAAACATTCCAAAGTGCCGAGCTTCTTTTCCAAATCCACAGGAAAGGCACAGAATATTGAACTGGAATGGGACGGCGAAAAGTATACCGCCACACTTACCGATACAAACAATGTCCTTGGGAATTATTCTTTCTCCGCAAGCGCTTCGGGTATTCGTTTCTCTATAAGCGGAAATAAGCTGACGATTACCGCCTATGCAGCGCCGGAAAGCGCCGTTACGATTACGGCAGAAAAGAAAAATTCGCAAAGGCGTGGAATCATCACTTGGACAGACGGTGTTTACGGCCCGAACGGCGAACTGCAGGATACCGTCACCTATGCACAGTCGGTCAACGATCCTGTAAAGGGCTATTTGAATATCAAGGTTTCCTACGGTTCAGCGAAAATCGTCAAGACCTCCGAGGATGGCAAGGTGGACGGTGTGTCTTTCCATGTACAGGGCAAGGGTATTGATCAAACCGTACAGACCAAAAACGGCGGTCAGATTCAAATTGATAATCTCATGCCCGGAATTTACACCGTAACCGAGCTGACAGAGGAAAAATACGAGCCGCAGGAGGTTCGCCGTGTTACTGTAGTCAGCGGTCAGACGGCAACTGTTACTTTCAGCAATGTGTTAAAGCGCGGTGATCTCACGGTTGCCAAGACCAGCGAGGACGGACTCAGCGAGGGTGCAAAATTCCACTTGTTCGGCACATCGCTCTCCGGTTTGGCGGTAGATGAATATGCTGTGGTCGGCGGCGATGGCAAGGCGTATTTCAAAGATGTTCTTATTGGCACGGGCTATACTCTCGAAGAAGTGGATACCGCCATCCGTTATGTTATTCCTGAAGATCAATTGGCGGCAGTTGAGTGGAACAAGGTGACAAGCAAGTCCTTTGAGAATGTCCTCAAGAAATGGCAGCTCACCGTAACCAAGAGTGATAAGGAAACCGGTACTGCACAGGGGGACGCTTCTCTCGGCGGGGCTGTCTATGGCATTTTTAAGGGCGATCAGCTCGTGGACACCTATACCACAGACACCAATGGGCAGTTTACCACCAAGTTCTATATCTGTGATTCCGATTGGAGTCTGCGCGAGCTGTCAGCCTCCGAAGGATACCTTGTAACGGAAGGCAGCGAGCATATCGGCGCTGAACCGAAACTCTATACCGTAGAGTACAACAGCACGGCGCTGGATACTCTCGAAACCGTTCAAAAAGGCAAGATTGCTGTCATTAAGCACTGCGATGACGGCGAAACGCAGATTGAAACGCCCGAAGAAGGTGCGGAATTTGAGGTGTTCATCAAATCCTCCGGCAGTTATGAAGCCGCAAAGGAATCCGAGCGAGATATCCTTGTTTGTGATGAATTCGGATTTGCCGAAACCAAAGACCTTCCTTATGGCATTTATACCGTAAAGCAAACCAAAGGATGGGACGGCAAGGAATTAATGCCTGCCTTCGATGTGTTCGTCAATAAGAATGGCGAAGTCTATCGCTATCTCATCAACAATGCCGCATTCGAAGCTTTTATTGAGATTGTGAAAAAGGATATTGAAACCGGCAAGGTGATCCCCGCTTCCGGCATCGGTTTCAAAGTGCGCAATATCGATACCGGCGAATATATTGTTCAGCATATCAACTACCCGACGCCTGTGGATATCGACATTTACTACACCGACAGCACAGGCAAGCTCATGATGCCGGAGGCGCTACCTTACGGAAATTACGAAATCATTGAGCAGAACACTTGTTACGGATATGTCCTCGACAGCAATCCTGTTCCCTTCACAGTAGACGGCAGTCAGACAATCGTAACGGTAGAAAAACACAATGTAGCGCAGAAAGGCATTATTAAAATCAGCAAGACCGGCGAGGTTTTTTCTTCTGTGGTCGAAGCTGATGGATTGTATCAGCCTGTCTTCTCGGTTCACGGCTTGCCCGGTGCGGTCTATGAAATCACCGCTGCTGAAGATGTTTATACCTTGGACGGCACGCTCCGCTATGCCAAAGGCGATGTAGTTGCGGAGGTTACCACAGGCGCAGACGGAACAGCCACCTCAGAGCCACTGTATCTCGGAAAATTTGAGGTGCGCGAAAAAATTGCGCCGTTTGGCATGGCCATTAGTGACGAAGTGCATTCTGTCGAGCTGACCTATGCAGGACAGGAGATTGAGATCACAGAAACAGCGGCAAGTTTCTATAACGAATGCCAAAAGGCAGAAATCAGTCTCTCAAAGGTTTTGGAGAAAAACGAAATCTTTGGCGTTGGAAACAACAACGAAATCCTTTCGGTACAGTTTGGTCTGTTCGCCGCAGAGAATCTTACTGCTACAGACGGCAGCGTGATCCCGGCAGACGGTCTCTTGGAAATCGTAAACTGCGATGAAAACGGCCATGCAGTTTTTACTGCGGATATTCCCGTTGGTGCAAAGCTGTATGTTAAGGAAATCAGCACAGACGGCCATTATCAAATTTCGGGACAGAAGCACCCGATTGTGTTTGATTATGCCGGACAGGAATCCATCCTTGTGGAAATCAAGGTCAATGACGGCGAAGCCATTGAAAATAATCTCATTTACGGTACTTTCAAAGGCTTGAAAATTGACCGTGAAACCGAAGAAATCATTGCGGGGGCATTGTTCGGTCTGTTCCGTGCGGATGAAACCGAGTTTACGGCAGAAAAAGCAATCCTTACAGCCGAGTCCGGTGAGGACGGTATCTTCATCTTTGAGAATATCCCTTACGGAAACTGGCTTGTCAAGGAACTGCAGCCTGCGGAGGGCTTCCTGCCGAATGAGGAAATCTATTCTATGACCGTATGTGAGCATGAACAGTTCATCGAAATCACCGTAGTCAATGACCGTATCCCCGAAATCGGAACAACTGCGACTGTGGACGGTGAAAAGGAAGTCTGTGCAACCGAGGTGTTCACCCTTACCGATACCGTATCCTACAAGCATCTGATCCCCGGCAAGGAATATGTGCTGAAGGGTGTGCTTATGGATAAATCCACAGGCAAGCCGCTTATGATTGACGGCGAAGAAATCCATGCTGAAACCGTATTTACACCGGAAGAACCTTCCGGCGAAGTTATCGTTGAATTCACCTTCGATGCCAAGTGTATCAAGACAGACACCGATATCGTAGTGTTTGAAAGCCTCTACCGTGACGGTATGGAGCTTGCCGTTCATGCGGATATCGAGGACGAAGATCAGACCGTAACGGTAAAAGTCCCCGAAATCAGCACACAGGCAACGGCAGATGGAAAGAAGGAAATTACCACAAGCGACAGAGTAAAGATTGAGGATGTTGTATCCTACAAAAACCTTATACCCGGTAAAGAGTACACTGTTAAAGGCATTCTCATGGATAAATCCACAGGCGAACCACTGCTTGTTGACGGAAAAGAAATCCGCAGCTCTTTCACCTTTAAGCCCGACACACCGAACGGTGAAATCACCGTCACCTTTGTTTTTGACGCATCAGGGCTGACAACCGCAACCGAAATCGTTGTGTTTGAAAGCCTGTACCGTGACGATGTGGAAATCGTTGCCCATGCAGACATTGAGGACGAAGGTCAGACTGTAAAGCTCACACCTCCTGTCCCTGATATTCCGCAGACCGGTGACAACAGCAATCTCGGCTTTTGGATCGGACTTGGCAGTATCGCTGTCGGTGGCCTGATCTCCTGCGTAATCGTCTACTTCAAGAAAAAGAAGGATGATGACAACGAATGATGAAAAAGGTGTATATCTGCGCCCCTCTCGGCGGTAATGTGGCAGAAAATCTGCGTAGAGTCCGCCGATATACCAAATATGCATTGTTGTGCGGCACGGCTCCGGTCGTGCCGCATTTCTATGCAGAGTGTCTTGATGACAGCAATCCCAAAGAACGGGAAATCGGCATGGCTGCCGGTCTTTCGCTTTTGTGGTTCTGTGATGAAATGTGGATCTTCGGAGATGAGGAAACCGAGGGAATGCAATCCGAAATACAGTTCTGCAAAAATCTCAATGTAAAAACTCGTAAAATACGGGAATGTGATATCCGAAAAAAGATTGGAGGAAACTGCTTATGAAGAAGAAAACGCTTCGAATTCTTATGTGTGTGGCGGTTCTGACACTCATGGTTGCTATTACCGCCGTACCTGCCTTTGCCGCAGGCGATGTGGCAGGAGCGATTGAAAGCACTTGGAACACCGCCAAAAGTCAGATACAGACAGTCGTAAACAATGTTGTTTTCCCTGTAGTGGATATGATTCTGGCAATCCTGTTTTTTGTGAAAGTCGGGACGAGCTACTTCGAGTACCGCAAGCACGGGCAGTTTGAATTTGCCGCACCTTGCATCCTGTTTGCGTGCTTGATTTTTACGCTGACAGCGCCGCTGTATATCTGGACAATTCTCTAGCTGATCGAACAGAGCCGTCCCGAAAAATCGGGACGGCTGATTGGAGGTGAAGCGCTTGTTCGACTGGTTAGGAGATATATTCTCCGGTATTGGTGACGCCATCGGCGGCGTATTTGACTTTTTAGGAGAGCAAATTTCCAATGTAATCTGGAACACCATGCTCAAATGGATGTATGAAACTATCTACAATGCCGTTGCCGATTTTTTTACCCTGATGGGTAATATGGGCGCAGATATTTTTGATCTTGACTGGATTCAGGCGACCATCAGGCTCTTTACACTGTTTGGCTGGGCGCTTTTTGTCGCAGGTGTGGTTGTCGCCATATTCGATGTGGCGATTGAGTACCAATGCGGCAGAGCGAATATCAAGTCAACGGCTGTCAATATCCTCAAAGGCTTTTTTGCCTGTTCGCTGATTGGCATCGTCCCTGTGGAGCTGTATAAGTTCTGCATCAGCCTGCAAAACACTTTCTCCCGCGATCTGTCCGCTATTTTTGCAGGCGGACGAACCCTTGATCTTGCGGGAGAAAGCACCAGCGTGCTGGTGGGTAGCTTTGCGGTATCGGCAGACATCAATTTCAACCTATTCAACATCCTTGCGCTGATTGCCTTTGCTTACTGTGTAATCAAGATATTTTTCGCCAACATCAAGCGCGGCGGAATCCTGCTCATTCAAATGGCTGTAGGCGCGCTGTATATGTTCTCTGTGCCGAGAGGCTATCAGGACGGCTTTAATCAGTGGATGAAGCAGATTGCAGCCTTGTGTTTAACGGCATTCATGCAGACTTCGCTGTTATTCTTGGGGCTGCTGACCTTCCCCGGCAATATGCTGCTGGGGCTTGGCATCATGCTCGCCGCAAACGAAGTGCCGAGGATTGCGCAGCAGTTTGGACTTGATTCGAGCGTGAGAGTCAACATGATGAGCGTTGTTCACGCAACGACCACAGCGGTCAATCTGACGCGTTCTGTTGCCAGAGCCGCAGGAAAGTGAGGTAATGCAGCATGAAAGAAAACAAGGAACTCGAAAAAGACGATCTGCGTGTGGATGCAGATATGGATGTTGACTGTGACATCGGACAGGAAATCACGGTATATTTTGAATCATGGTTTGATGTGGATGAAAAATTCGGCATTCATATCAACGATGAGGACGGCGCATGGCTGAATCTGTACGGGAAATATAATCCTTTTGCAGATACGCTCCGCATCGAATGCGAGATCAGCCGCGATGATGGAAGCGAATACTTTGATTATGAGCCAACCGCTGCCGAAACACAGCTCATGAAAGACATGATAGCCGAAAAGATTATGCAAACACATGGTCAGACACCGCAGGAATTTTGCAACGAGACTTGCGGCGGTGCGCCGACAATGGGAGGGATTTCATGACACAGTATCTATACCCGCAGAATTTAAAAGCCACAGCCAACCTGTGGCTGTGGGGACTGCGGGATTTTTGTATTCTCGGCATTGCCGCACTGCTTTCCATTGTAGCGTTGGTGCAGCTTCGGATTGTGATCCCCGCTGCCGCCACGCTCTGCTATGGCTTTTTGACCATCCGTCTGGACGATACGACCATACTGGATTTTATGAAATATGCCGTGCGGTACTTTATATCAACCCAGCAATATTACGAATGGAGGTGACCGGCACATGGCAAAGAAAGAGAAACCGCAGAAAAAGAAAAAAGGACGCTCGGTGCAGAACTTAATCGGCATCAAGACATTTACGAAATACGGGCTCGCTACGAATAAGGGCGAGCTTTTGTTTTATCTTGTTTCCCCGACAAACATCTCTGTCCTCTCCTATGTGAACATCGAGATTAAAATCCGCCATCTGATGATGGTACTGTCTGCCATCCCTGATATCGAGATCACCTGCACCGACTCTTCCGAATGCTTTGACGATAACAAGGCATATCTGCACGACAGGCTCTCGGAAGAACAGAACCCAAAGGTGCGGAAAATCATCAAAAAGGACATTGATTTCCTCGACAATATCCAAATGGAGATGGCGACTGCAAGGCAGTTTTTGTTTATCGCAAGGCTGAAAAACACAAAGGACAAACAGACCTTTGATACTGCCAACCGGATTGAGAAAGTCATATCCGAGCAGGGCTTTGAGGTACAGCGGATGAAGAAAGCGGATATCAAGCGCTTCCTTGCCCTGTACTTTGAAGCCAGCATGAACGGAGAGGCAATGCCGGATGTGGACGGCGAACAGTTTTACGAGGTAGACAATGACGAAAACTCGGAAGATTAGCCTTGTCATCCTCTCTGTTCTGCTGTCGGTGGTATTGATCCTGTCAGGCGCAATGATTTGGAAGGAATTATCATCCCAACAGAAAGAAAAGGACGATTTTGATACCCTTGCCGAGCTGGTGGAGTTGCCGCCTGCCGAACCTATCGATGAAACAGCCTCTTCGTCGTATGAAACCCATGAAAAGGCAGAAGTCCTGCGGGATCTGTCGGAGCTTTTCACTCAAAATGGAGATTGCATCGGCTGGCTGTGCGTTCCCGATACGGCGGTCAACTATCCTGTCATGCACACGCCGGAGAATCCGCAGAAATATCTGCGCCGAAATTTCTACGGCGAATACAGCCAAAGCGGTGTGCCGTTTCTGGACTGTCAGTGCGATTTGGAGAGTGACAATCTTATCCTTTACGGTCATAACATGAAAAACGGCACGATGTTTTCCGCGCTTCGGCACTATACCGAGCAGTCCTTTTACTATGAACATTCGACCATAGAACTGCAAACAGCATCCGGTGCGGAGAAATATACTGTCTTTGCCGTTGCCGCTGTTCAGAAAACCGATGTTTGGTACAGTTTTATCCTTGCGGCCGACAGTGCGGAGTTTACCGAGCAAATAGAAATGGTTATGCAAAAATCGCTTTATGATACCGGCATTACACCTGTGTTTGGGCAGCAGATTATCACCCTGTCCACCTGTTACGGTTCAGGAAAAGACGGCAGGCTGCTTGTAGCAGCAGTAAAGACACAATAACTAAGAAAATAGATCAGTCGTTTTGCAAATGGCAGAACGGCTGATTAACATAGATTCCTTCTGCCTTTGCAAAACGGCAGAAGGAGGAAAAATGCTGAAACGCAAACCAAAAGTTTTGACACCGGAGCAGATGGAAGAAGTTCGCACAAAAGACTTCTTCGACATGATCCTGCCCGGCACGGTCAAATTTCTATCCGACCATTATATCCTTGGCGACAGCTATCGCTGTGTGTGGGCGATCCGTGAATATCCGCCCTCTACCGAAGAACAAGCCATCCTCTCGCAGCTTGCCGACCGCAGTGGCGTAACTTTGCGCATCTACCATCGCTTGGTGGAGAGCATGGAGCAGCGCAAAATTATCCAAAACGCTACCCGCCGAAACAAGCTGAAAAGCGGCGGCACCGATGTAAACGAAACCATTGAAGCGGAGGGCAACCTCCAAGATGTGGTGGAGCTGCTGGCGAATCTGAGAAAGAACCGTGAGCCGCTTCTGCACTGTTCGGTGTTCATTGAGTTAAAAGCACGAAACATGGACGCGCTCAAAGAATTACAGAGCGAGATAGCAATGGAGCTTACGCGCTCCAAGATGTCGGTAGACCGTCTGACCTTACGGCAGAAAGAAGGATTTCTCTCTGTTCTGCCTGTGGGCGCAAATCAGTTCGGCGCACAGTATGAGCGCGTCCTGCCAGCAAGCTCGGTGGCAAATCTATATCCCTTTAATTTTTCAGGCAAGACCGATCCGAAAGGCATCTATATCGGTAGAGATAAATTTGGCACAAACATCCTCGTGGACTTTGATCGCAGAGCCGAGGACAAGACTACAAGCAATATCCTCATTCTCGGAAACAGCGGTCAAGGCAAAAGCTATCTGTTAAAACTGATACTCACCAATCTTCGAGAATCGGGCAAGCGGATTATCTGCCTTGACCCAGAAAGCGAATACGAGGAAATCTGTTCGGCGCTGGGCGGCTGTTATATCGATTTTCTTTCCGGTGAATACACCATCAATCCGTTGGAACCCAAAGCGTGGAACGACAGCACAGATGATGTTGATCCCGACGCACCTGCGGCGTTCAAAAAGGTGACGAGGCTCAGCCAGCATATCGCCTTTTTAAAAGATTTCTTCCGCAGCTACAAGGATTTCAGCGACAGTCAGATCGATACAATTGAAATCCTGCTGTCGAAGCTGTATGCCCGATTCGGCATTACCGACAGTACCGATTACAGTGCAAAGAATCCGTCCGACTTTCCTATCATGGAGGATTTCTATAACCTGTGCGAAGAAGAATTTATGACCTACGATAAGCAGAGAAAATATCTCTACACCGAAGAAACGCTCCAAGAGGTATGCCTCGGCATCCACTCCATGTGCGTGGGCGCGGAAAGCAAATATTTTAACGGCCATACCAATATCACCGATGACGCTTTTCTTGTGTTTGGTGTGAAGGGCTTAATGGATACCAACAAGCGCCTCAAAGACGCCATGCTGTTCAACATCCTGTCTTTTATGAGCAACCAGCTCCTCGGCAAAGGTAATACAGCGGCGAGCATTGACGAGCTGTACCTCGGCAAAGGTAATACAGCGGCGAGCATTGACGAGCTGTACCTCTTTCTTACAAATATGACGGCAATCGAATATATTCGCAACGCCATGAAGCGTGTGCGTAAAAAGGAATCCTCGATCATACTGGCAAGTCAGAATATCGAAGATTTTCTGATTCCGTCTATCCGTGAGTTTACAAAACCGCTGTTTTCTATCCCTACGCATCAGTTCCTGTTCAATGCCGGACAGATCAATCCCAAGGAATATATGGACGCCTTACAGGTTGAGCCAAGCGAGTTTGAACTGATTAAATATCCCGAAAGAGGAACCTGTCTCTACCGATGCGGAAACGAACGATATCTCCTGCAGGTCATCGCTCCTGAATACAAAACGGCGCTGTTCGGAAAGTCAGGTGGACGATAATGAATACGGCAGAAGAAAAAAGAGTCCGTGAGCTGACGAAAGAAATCGCCGAACTCAAAAAACATCTGACCTTGAAAAGTGCGACAATGACAAACAGGAACACTTCCGATGAACTTGAGAAGATTGGCGAGCTGTTAAGCGAAAAGAATACGCTGACCGGTCTTCATGAGGACGCGACCTATCTTTATCTCGATGACGGCGAATGGTTTCGGGAGGTCAAAGGCTTTGTGGGCGAGGATTCCGGTATGCACGACTGTATGGGAATAGCGCTGAAGATCGGCGACACGGTATCTCTTAACGGATATCCACGGCTCGTTATGCAGGATATGCCTTCTCAAAAAACGCTCTTGGAATGCGGATGCAAAAAGATTAAGGATTGTTCGGAGATGGATATACAGGATGCTTTTAGCTGTGCCTTTACCGTCTCCCTTCACTCCTGTTTGGAAGATTACGAAAACAGCTTGTCTCACAGCATGGAGATGCATCTATGAGTGCCACCGTTGCCGCCGCCCTTAAAAAGATTGCGGTATCACTGCTGACCAATCCGAAGGTGGTGAAAACCATTCTTGGCATTGTGCTTGGAATTATTATCATAATCATCATGCCCATCGTGGCGATTGTCTCCATCTTCAACGGCAGCATTGAGATTGATACCGACCGTCTGCAAACGATGGTGGTGGAGAACCTCTCCGCCGAGGAACAGCAAAAGCTGCAGTTTGCCCAGGATACCATGTACGCCATTGAGGATGAAATGAAAACCGCAGGCTTTGGCGGCAGAGTAAAGGAAGCGCAGGTGCTTTATGTGCTTGCGCTCTCCGGCTATGCTTCGGAGGACGGCTTTGTCTCAAAGCTGGTCGGGTGTTTTGCTGAAGATCAGACAGATGCACAGCTTATCGTAGCGGTTAACTCCGCATTCGGCACGCAGCTTACCGCCGAAGATTTCGGAAAGATCATGGGAAACATCCGTGCTGTGGCAATCGACCTCTCCGGCTACACCGATCCTGCTACAAAGAATAATCTTGATCTTGTGCAGTGGGCAATGAAAGCGAAGAAAGCCGGATGGGGCTATGTGTACGGAACCTACGGTAATGTATTTGATCAGGAAATGTTTGATTTTAAGCTGGAACAATACCCGGACGAGGTTGGCGGTCATGAGGATTTCATCCGTCAGAATTGGCTGGGCAGGCGGACTGCAGACTGTGTTGGGCTGATTAAAGGCTATGGCTGGCTTGATCCCGAAACTAAGGAAGTCAACTACGGTACAAACGGTATGCCCGATATCGGTGCGGATACCATGTATGAGAACGCCACAGAGAAAGGCACGATTGATACCATCCCCGAAATCCCCGGATTGGCGGTGTGGCATGAAGGTCATATCGGTATCTATATCGGGAACGGCAAGGTGGTTCAGGCAGCGAACACTACGGCAGGCGTTATACTGACAAACCTTAGCGATACAGCATGGACGCACTGGCTGAAAATACCGTATATCAGTTATGTTGAAGAACAGGAGGAAACAAATTCATGAGTAAAAAAACAATGACACCTACAGAAGAACGGCAGAAACAAGAAAACGAAACCAATGAAATCCTGCTGGCGGAAGATGCGGTTCAGACCACAGCCTACCTTGCCAATACCCCGGACTGCTGTTCGGGAACTGAGCAGCTTGATAATATTCTCGGAATGCTCGGTGCAGATGTTATGGATGATGAAGTCTACCACAGCGAGGACGAACATCCAAAATTGTCTATGTGAAGGAGAAACCGCTATGAAAATCAATGTACCTCTCCGCAGAAAAGATACGGAGATTGAAACAAACCCCTGTGTGGTAGAGAAAACCGTAGAATTGTCTGCTGATTGGTTTGATCATTTCTCGGAAAACCTGTTGAACGATTATGATTTCATCCTCGAAAACACCGACTGTATGTATGAGGACACAGACGGTGTATACCATTGTCTGCTGGTGTTGGGCGAAGGTCGGGATGACGGCATTCTCGTAGAATCCGAAGGCAGCGCCTACGCCCGATATTCTGCATTTGTTCCCAATGCCCGTCAGCTTTTGCGGCAGGATCAGCGATATGATCCGGTATTGCAGGATTACTGCGACCGGATGCAGGCGGCAATGAACGAGATTGTGCGAACTGCACCGTCTCATCATCAGAACGGTATGCTGCGAATCCTATTATCGGATTTTAATCCCAGCCCCGGCGAATATCCGCTTGACACAGCAATGCTTTGCGAGATGTTAAGCAGTCAACCGGAATTTGATGCGGTAGAGCTGTTTGAAAATGAAATCATCATGCAGATGAATCCGCAGTATATACCGGCAGAAAAGGAACAAAAGCAATCAAGCGAGCAGGATTGGAGCGAACCCGCCGATCCTGTTCTTTCTATGTGAAGGAGAAGCAGATGAAAGGAAAAATGAAATCCCTGTACGGGATATATAAAAAGCACGGGCGCGAGGCGTTCCTTGACGCAGCAAAAAGCTACTCCGCCCATGTGGGCGGCACCATCGAAGATACCCTTGCTGAGATGGAATCCCGATGGTATGACGGCAGTCAAACCATGACCGAGGCTGAAAAGATGATCAATGATTACAACAATGGGCTGACGGCGCTGAACGAACAAGAACATCCCTCTGTCGATATGGCACAGCCCCAAATGAATTTGTGAGGTGAACATCATGAAAAAAGCAGTAATCCCTGTGTCTTTTGACGCAGAGAAGCTCTCTGCCGCCAAGCTGTATATGGCGCAGAAAGACCTCTCCTTTGAAGATGAAATGGAGAAAGCCGCCGATGCGCTGTACAGCAAATATGTCCCTGCCGGTGTGCGGGAATTCATTGAACTGAATGCCAGAAACAAAACAGCCGCCAAACCGAAGAAACCGAAAGTTGTCCCTTCTTCTGCTGTGGGCGTTAAATCCGGCACGGATGGTGATTCCGATTGAGAAGCCAGAACTTCGGCATCGAAATTGAGATGACCGGACTGACAAGAGCAGCGGCGGCAAGAATTATTGCCGGACATTTCGGTACACAGGCAACTCATATAGGCGGCGGGTATGACACTTATACGGTCAGGGATAACCGCAACCGCCAATGGAAACTGGTGAGCGACGCCTCCATCCGATGCAGAAACGGCAACAACCGTTCGGCAAGCCGGGACTACTCGGTAGAATTTGTTTCTCCGATTTGTCAGTATGAGGATATCGAAACGGTACAGGAGCTTGTGCGCAAACTTCGTGCAGGCGGTGCAAAAGTTAATGACTCATGCGGTATTCATGTTCATGTGGATGCTTCCTCCCATACACCGCAGACGCTCCGAAATATTGTGAATATCATGGCGTCCAAAGAAGATTTGCTCTATAAGACATTAAAAGTTCAGGTCAGTCGCGAGCATTACTGTCAAAAAACTGATACCCGGTTTTTAGAGGAACTCAATCACAAGCGCCCTCGGACGATGGATGAAGTGGAAAGGATGTGGTACAACGGATACGGTGGACGATATATTCATTACGATGACAGCCGTTACCATGCGCTCAATCTGCACAGTGTGTTCTCAAAAGGCACGATTGAATTCCGTATGTTCAATTCCACACTTCATGCCGGAGAAATCAAATCATATATTCAATTGTGCCTTGCCATCAGCCATCAGGCGCTTGTGCAGCGAGGTGCCTCTCGCATCAAGACGCAGCCGGAAAATGAGAAATATACCTTCCGCACTTGGCTTTTGCGGCTGGGACTGATCGGTGATGAATTCAAAACCGCCCGACAGCATCTGCTGAAAAATTTAGAGGGTAACATTGCATGGCGTGATCCGGCGCAGGCAGAAGCACAAAAGGCAAGGCTTGCCGCCAAACGGCTGGCAGAACAGGAAGCGGAAGAACGACTGTCAGAGGAAGAAGTAATCACAGAACTCGATGAGCAGGAGCAAGACGCTCCTGCTTTTTCTATGCAGATGTAAGGAGTGAAAAGTTAATATGAGCAAACGATTATATGTTGCCTACGGCAGCAACCTTAATATCCGCCAAATGAAATACCGCTGTCCCGGCGCGAAATTATACGGAACAGGCGTGATTGACAATTACGAGTTGCAGTTCAAGGGACAGCCGCATAGTGCTTTTGCTACCATTGCTCCGAAGGAAGGCTCTTCGGTGCCTGTCGCGGTATGGGAGATAAAGTCGCAGGATGAAAGATCGCTCGACCGCTACGAGGGATATCCCGCCCATTATTTCAAGCAGAATGTTCCCGTACAGCTTGACAGTGAAGAAGTAAATGCAATGGTGTATATCATGAATCTCAAGATGGGATTCGGTCTTCCGACTCCGTATTATTACCAAACCGTGCTGGAAGGATATCACAACTGCGAGCTGGATACCGATATTCTTGACAATGCCGTCAAAGACAGCACACAGAAATATTACAGAGAGTGCAGCAATCGGTTCGGTCAGCAGACGCTGTTTAACATTTCCGATTCGGATGACGATCCCGAATATGAAAACGAAGATTTTGATGATGAGGAAGAAGAACTTGCAAATGAGGAACCGGAAATGGACGAGTCCGATCCCTTTTATTTTTCGGAGGGGATGCATTGGTGAACCGTATCAAAGAAATAAAAAAACAGCTTGAAGACAGGTATTGCTACGACCGAAAACTCAAGGAAAAAGATGTGCAGCGGCTAAGACGAAATATTCCTTCTGATTTTTCGGAAACGGTTGCCGCTTCTCTCATTGTCGGTTGTCTTCGCCTCGACGCAGTTCTCTATCGGTCAGATGACACCCTTCGGTTCGGATACGATGTGTTCGTCAAGGACGATCCGGCGTTGCCGGAGTGGATCTGTTATGATACGCTTCCCGAACCGGTCAGCTTAAAGGAAGCAGATATGCTGTCTGTACTGGACCGCTTCGCCGATCAGTGCGGTCTCTCCTTTACCGAAAGCTGCTTCTCTCGTCTTGACGGCAAGGTTATCAAAAAAGAAAAACCGAGCCTGTGAGCCGCCGTGTCGCCCCGTGTGCCGATTATAACGCCGAAGCGGAGAAAGTACCCGACCGACAGGCTTTGCACGAATTTGGGCGGTTTCTGAGGGAACGGCAAAGATGGCAAACACAACGGCAAATCGCCCGGCATTTGCCTGCGATTTGGTTGCAGGATAAAGGCGGGTGGCTGTAAACGCCCCTTCCGCCGGTTCACAGCAGCCCGCAATGCGGACTGCGTCAGGGTTTGTGAGCCTTTTCGGTTTTTGCGGTTTAGGTACACCTAAACTGCCGTATGCAAGGAAAATACGGCGGTTTTAAGGTGGCTGTCAGAAAGGAGCAGACGCCTATGGAAAAAGAAAAGAAAATACGCATTCCGCTGTGGCTTTACCCGTCTGTGGAAGATAAAATCATGAAGAATTTTGAAGCGGATAACTGTAAAAGTCCCAGCGAATTCATAGAAAAAGCAATCATTTTTTACTGCGGATATCTTGCGAGCGAGGAATACAAACAGTATCTTCCGAATGTCATCATCTCTACGATGCAGGGCAGCCTCGACTCCTTCGAGGATCGGATGGCAACTCTGCTTTTCAAAATTGCGGTAGAGCTTTGCATGATGCTTCATGTGACGGCAGCGACGAATCAGATTGACGAAAGCACGCTGACAAAACTGCGTGGTATGTGCGTAGATGAAGTGAAAAAACTGCGCGGATCGGTGCGGCTTGAAAATGCTGTGAAGTTTCAAAACGGTAATTAAAAATGGCAAAGATTATTTTGAAATCCCGGTATCTGAAATCCGGCAGCAGACTGCACTCGGAACATCTCATCAAATATATCGCGCAACGCGACGGCGTTCAGAAAATAGATGACACATGGCGGTATAAACCTGTCAGCAAAGAACAGAAGAAACTGATTACAGAACTCACTGAAGAATTTCCCGACATGAAAAACAGCTTTGAATATGCGGACTACCTGTCCCATCCAAGCAAAGGAACGGCTTCGGAATTTATCACCCGCGCTATTGAAGATAATGTCGATCTCATCGGCAAGAGAGAAAACTATGTGGAGTATATTGCAAAGCGCCCCCGTGCAGAACGACAGGGCGAGCATGGTCTGTTTACGGATCAGAATGTGCCGATTAACCTTTCAAAGGTTGCAGCGGAAGTAGCAAATCATGACGGGAATGTGTATACGCATATCCTGTCTCTTCGCCGCGAGGACGCTTCCCGTCTTGGTTATGACAACGCCTATGCGTGGCGAAACCTTGTACGCTCCCAAGCAGAAACAATTGCCAAGAACATGAAGATACCGCTTTGTGATCTGCGGTGGTATGCTGCATTTCACAATGAGAGCTATCATCCTCATATTCACATGGTCGCTTACTCTGTGGGGAAAGAACCGTATCTCACTAAACAAGGAATACGAAATATTAAGGCGGCATTTGCCCGTCAGATTTTCAAGCATGATCTGATGCAGGTGTATATCGAGCAGACCAACCAGAGAAATGCTTTGGTACAGCAGAGCCGTGATGTTCTCTCGGACATCATATCACGAATCAACTCCGGCAGCTACGATAACCCTATTGTTACGGATCTATTGGTGAAACTGTCGGAGCAGATGAAAAATTACAAAGGCAAAAAGGTATATGGGTATCTTCCGCAGGCAGGTCGCAATATCGTGAACGCAATTGTGGATGAGCTGGCAAAGGACAAAGATATTTCTGCGCTTTATGATTTGTGGTATGAACAGCGTGATACTATCACCGGCACCTATCAGGATGAGCGCGATACTCGGATGCCGCTGTCACAGAACAAAGAATTTAAGGCAGTCAAAAACGCTGTCATACAGGAATCGCTGAACATCCTCTATGACCGTATCACCTTTGAAGAAGCAGTATCCGAACCGAAAGAATTCACTCTCGATGAGCAGGAACCGGAAGAAACAAAGATAGAATCGTCTGCGCCTAAAAAATGGTGGAGCGATCCCGACCATCCGCTGTTTCAATACCGCAAGGCAAAAGCATACCTCGACAAAGACAGCCTTCTATACGATCCAGCTGAAGCGGTGCAATGGCTTCTGCTGTCCGCTGCGCAGGGGTACGAGTATGCACAGTACCGTCTCGGCAAGCTATATCTTTTGGGAAATGAAATAGAACAGGATTTCCAGCAAGCCGAAAGCTGGCTCGAAAAAGCCTCCGATCAGGGCAACAGCTATGCGAAATATTCTCTTGCAAAGATGCACCTTGCCGGGCTTGCTGTACAGAGCGATGAAGTGAAAGCGATCCGGCTCCTTCGGGAATCTGCAAATGACGGGAATGGGTGGGCGCAGTATCTGCTCGGTAAATTCTGTTTTCGAGGTGAGCATATCGAAAAAGATGTATTTGAGGCAGAGCGCTTGCTGAACTCTTCTGCAGAGCAAAAAAACAGTCAGGCACAATATCTCCTTGCAAAATTGTATCTCTGTGAAGACGGGGTTCCAAAGGATACAGGAAAGGCTCTTCATTGGCTGTGGGAATCCGTAAAACAAAAAAATCAGTACGCACAGTATCAGCTTGGAAAAATGCTTCTGTTCGGCAAAGACGCTGAACAGGATATTCAAAACGGCATTGCTCTGCTGTTGGACTCCGCCGAACAGGGCAATGTGTATGCCGCGCGTCTTCTGCAGAACTACTACAGTGGAAGAATGACAAAACCGTCTGTCAGCATGGCGTCTTTTCGCCTGCTCTCTCATCTTGCCCAAATGTTTGAAGACCGTATTCGCAGAAATGAAGACGGCCAGCGAATGGAGATCGACAGAAAGCTCCGGCAGAAGATTGAAGAAAAGAAACAGGCGCATGGATTGAAAATGGGATAACCGAGAAAGGAGTTACCATGTCAACGAAATATATTCATTTCACAGAACAAGAAAAAGAACAGGCGCGACAGATAGACATTGCACAACTGCTCCGTAGTCAGGGCGAAGCCTTGAAACGCTCCGGCTCAGAGTATGAATGGAAAGAGGGATCGCAAAAAGTCACCATCCGGGGAAACCTGTGGTTTCATCAGTATGAGCGCACCGGCGGCGATGCGATTGACTTCGTCAGACGGTTTTACAACAAATCCTATCCTGAAGCGATGGAATATCTCCTCGGCGGCTGTTCGGGTACGCTTGTTGTTTCTCCACCGGTACAGAAGAAACCGCCGAAACCTTTTGCACTGCCAAAAAGCAACGATAATATGCGCCGCGTCTATGCTTATCTCATCAATTGCAGAGGCATAGACAGAGATGTCCTCTATACTTTTACGCACAAAGGAATGATCTACGAATCAGCCGAATACCATAACGCGGTGTTCGTCGGCTTCGATCAGAACGGTATACCTCGCCATGCTCACAAACGAGGCAGCGGATCACAAAGCACCTATAAAGGAAATCAGGACGGCAGTCTGCCGGAATATAGTTTCCACTAGATTGGCTCAAGCAACAAGTTGTTTGTTTTTGAAGCTCCAATAGATATGCTGTCCTTTATTTCCATGCATAAAGACGGTTGGAAAAAGCACAGCTATGCCGCATCCTGTGGCGTGTCTGACCATGTGCTGTGGCAGATGATCAGGGATAACCCCAATATCAAAACGGTTTACCTTTGTCGTGACAATGACGAAGCCGGACAGCTTGCCAACAAACGAACATCGGTTGCGCTTTTTTTGAAAGGCATTCAACATGAAATCCTCGTTCCGATCCATAAAGACTGGAACGAGGATCTTTTATATCCAACGAAACCGGAGGAATCAGAATGTTTCAGTCAACAGCTTATGTAAAGAAAAATACAATCAATAGGTAAAGGAGTGATGAATTATAATCGAAAGTGTGCTGCCTTATGACAGGCAACATTACTATGCTGATTGTGTTGGGTGTTGTTATGTTCGCCGTTCTCGGTGGAATAACGCTCCTATCACATATCTATAGCCTCAACAACATCAAAAGCAAAACGGTCGGCGACGGACAGCATGGCACAGCTCGGTTCGCCTCTAAATCAGAAATCCGCAGAATCTACAAGCAAATACCGTTTACACCTGATGAGTGGAGAAAGCAGGCGAAGGAAAACACTCTTCCGAAGCTGCCGCAGGGAATTATCGTCGGCTGTCAGAGCAAAGGCGGTAATACCATTGCATATGTAGATGACGCCGATGTGCATTGCATGATGGTGGGTGCGGCAGGCTGCGGAAAGACTGCCTATTGGCTGTATCCGAATTTGGAATACGCTTGTGCTTCTGGAATGTCTTTCTTGACAACTGATACGAAGGGCGATCTGTATCGGCACTACGGCGGGATCGCAAAAAACTGTTACGGATATAATGTTGCGGTGATCGATCTGCGTAACCCCACCAAGTCAGACGGCAACAATATCCTGCACCTTGTTAACAAATATATGGATATGGCGAAAGAAAATCCGCAGGATATCGCTCTCCGTGCCAAAGCAGCGAAATATGCAAAAATCATTGGAAAGACCTTGATCTACGCAGACGGCGACGCTTCCGCTTATGGTCAAAACGCCTTTTTTTATGACGCGGCTGAAGGTGTTTTGGTTTCTCTCATTTTGCTCATTGCCGAATTTGCGCCCAAAAACCAGCGGCACATTGTTTCGGTGTTCAAGCTGGTACAGGACTTGCAGGCACCGAGCAATGTCAAAGGCAAGAATCAGTTCCAGCTCTTAATGGACAGACTTCCTGCCGATCATAAGGCAAGGTGGTTTTCCGGCGCGGCATTGAACACCGGCGATCAGGCGATGGCGTCCGTCATGTCAACCGTAATGTCACGCCTCAATGCTTTCCTCGACAGCGAGATGGAACAAGTACTGTGCTTTGATACAGCAATTGACGCGGAACGCTTCTGCAATGAAAAATCCGCCGTATTCATTGTTATGCCGGAGGAAAATCCCAACGCTTATTTTATGGTCAGCCTGCTCATCCAGCAGCTATACCGGGAAATTCTCGCTGTGGCAGATGAGAACGGTGGAACACTTCCGAACCGTGCTATGTTCTATTGTGACGAATTTGGTACTCTTCCGCCTATCCAATCTGCTGAGATGATGTACAGCGCCTCCCGCAGCAGGCGGCTTTCCATTGTCAGCATTATTCAGAGTTATCAGCAGCTTGAAAAGAATTACGGAAAAGAAGGCACCGCCATCATACAAGACAACTGTCAGCTCACTATCGCAGGCGGATTTGCGCCTTCAAGCGAAACGGCGGACATCATTTCAAGGGCGCTTGGCACACGGACAGTTATGACCGGTTCGGTTTCAAGAAGTAAAAATGATCCGTCCCAATCACTGCAGATGACCGAAAGAGCCTTAATGTCGGCAGATGAACTAAAGAGTATGAAAAAAGGCTCATTTATCGTAATGAAAACCGGAACACATCCCTTTATATCAAAGCTCAAGCTGTTTTTCAAGTGGGGGATTTCTTTTCCTGAAAACTCCTATACAATCACCGACAAGGGCGCTCGCCGTGTGCATTATATCAGCCGCGAAACGCTCATCAAAAATATTACCGCGAGATATCCGCAGGAAAAGAAACCGCGCGTTCCTGCTGCAAGTCCGCCGTCAGGCGGTCAGATGATGACCGAGCCTGCCGAAGCAACCTTTGCACAGGAAGTCAATCACGCAGCACAGCAGGAAAAAATTGCGAAACCGATACGGACAGGTTAAGGAGGTGGTTTTGTGCCATATTACACCAAGCTGTATCAAACCGACCTGCCGCATCGTGCAAAGCTGGTGTATATCTATCTCCATGACCGCATGGATGCGGAACACAAGGCATGGCCGGGGCTTAACACCATTGCAAAGGATCTGTCGCTCTCCCGAAGTACAGCAAAGCGGGCTGTCAAAGACTTGGAAAAAGCCGGTCTGATACGAAAAGAGCCGCACTACCGTGAAAACGGAAGTGCGACCTCGAATCGATATTATTTACTTTGAAAAATCTATTTCCACTCCAAGGGAGTATTATGCCTTTTTTGTGGACTGAGGGGCGGTTCATTATGGACTGCCCCTAAGTACCCACTTTAAGAGAGATTACAGCAGAAAGAAAACATAAGTTTAGTAGCCTTATTGCATTTTCTATATTACTTTTCTGTGCCGTCTCCGTGGAGAATCCAGTCTGCATCATAGCCAAATTCAAGGGCGATCAGCTTAGCGAGGGAGGGAGAAATGGTCTTATTTTTTTGCGTATCCGGCCGGCTGTTGCCTGTAAGGATATACACATAGTTCACGGTAATACCAAGTCTGCGGGCAAACTCGGTTTTGGATATGTTCTGCTCGGATACAATCTGATTCAATCTGTCAGCTAATGCCATTTGTTTTCCCCCTTTCTCCTTCTTCCTGCTTCATAATGGCGGAATAACGCAAAAGCTGTTTCAGAGAATGCACATTCAGCTTGGTGTAGATATTTCTGTTGTGGAAACGAATGGTAGATTCCTTCAAGCCGGTCAGCGCCACGATTTCTTTTACGGTTTTCCCGGCAATATACAGACCCAGGATTTCTTTTTCCCTTTCTGTCAAAAATTTGAGACCGTTTTTGAAATCCTCATAATCATAAGGATCCACCTCGTTCTTCCTGGAATATGCCAGCCTCTCGACCTGCTGCATAGTTTCGTCGTGTGCATTCCGGATTTGATCCAGCGAAGTCTGCATATCGGCTTTTTCTCTTCGCATCGTATCAAACGCCGCTTCATTGATGCGGTCCTGCTCGGCAAGAAAAGCGAACAGGTCGTCTATTTCCGAAATACCGGAATCCCTGTCATATTCTTTCTGTTTGAGCTGCTCCAAGCTTTTTTTAATCGGCGACAGATACCTGCGTGTAAAGAAATAACTGCATCCGATCGTTGCTGTGAGAATAAGCAAAACGAGCAATATAATTCGTATTGTGTCATCTAAAACCCATCTGTCAAAATCTTGTTTGGGAACAAGAGCTGTTAAATAAAAAGTATCACTGTCTTTACATAGGTTTACTTGCTTTGTTACACCGATATAAGACGAAGTGTCTCCCCGGAATAAGGTCAGCCCGTTGCCGAGAGAAGAAGAAATATATGGTCCGTTCGGCGATAAATAATATCCGTCCGTTATACCGCAGCTGAAACTGTCTGCATGATTTATCATACTTTCGCTGCCTTTGTTGATTGTAAATACAGTGTGTTCCAGCTTGGACGGCTGGCTGAATGTGTGCCTGAAATAACTCTCGCTGATCTCAAACCCGCACAGTCCGTATACCGTTCCGTTCCTGCCGATAATCGGGAGCGTCATTAGCACGGCTCTTTCCGATGTTCCCGTAAGAGTAAATATATCGGAAAGGCGATATGCATTGGTTAGCGGCTGTTTGGAATCGGCCGTTAATTGATCGGAATTTGGGAACAGATCCGTATTAAACTCCAACCTCCATTTTCGGTGGGGCATAACGCCGTGTTCCTTTCCGAGCTGTGCAAGTCCGCGATAAAGCAAAATACCGGTATCCGAGTAATCTAAAGAGCTGCGCTGCAAATACAAACCCGAGCGAGAGCTTGCAGCGTTATCTGCGTCCGCATTGACCGTTGCATTCAGAACAATAAAGGCGCCTGAACATTTAGCCTCAAGAAGCTTTTGCCTGAGTATATTGAAAGTTGCTTCCTGAACAGCGGCAATGTTTATCTCTGAATCACTGATGTCTGAAAAGCCGATATGATTTTCTGAAAGGTACTTTTCAATAGCATCGGCAGTATCGACAGACAGCTGAATGCTCATAACGGACAATCCTTCAATATGGGATTCAATTTGCCTGTGAAATACATCCGCCTGGAAATCCAATGTTTCAAAAGTTGTTTGCTCTGCGCCTGTAAATTGCCCTAATAACAGCAGTCCGGAAAACAGCAATGTCAGGACAAGCGCTACGAGGATAAGCATATAGGCCAAAAGCTTTCGCTTCATGGATCGCTTTTTACCTGTAAAACCGGGCAACAATTTCATGCCGTCACCGCCTTACTCTATCGAGCGAAACAATTCCCATGTTTCGGCTACCAGCTTGGCGGCGTCTTCACCGTTTGCAAATCTTTCCGCAAGCCGGGGCTGCATCTCACGCAGCCTGTCATACAAAGCGTAAATTTTTTCGTAATATCCGGCAAATGACGGCTCTCTGATTGCGGTTGCCGTTTCGTTCACCTCAAAAAGCGTTGTATAAAGATTTTCATATGCCTTGCTTTCAAAATCGTAATCTTTGATTTTTTCAAAAGAGCCTTTGTTGACAGGCATATATCCCGTAGAGGCTACAAATTCAAAATTACGCGCCTCTTCGGTGATATAGCGTGCAAATACAGCAGCAGCCTCTGCTTTCTGCTCAGTAGTCTTGTACGAGCAAAGCCCGACACCGGCAAGTGTTATAAGCAAATCCGCGTCTTTTGTTTTCGGAAGCGGTACAACCTGCAAATTCATCGGTTCCGTTGTGTTATCGGGATATGTAATGACATCGTTGTAATAAAGAATGGACGCGCTCGAACCGATACCGGCAATCACCTCGCCCGTCATTACCATTGTGTTGGAATAAAGGTCGGAAACAACGATGTGCCCTTTGGAAATCGCCTGGGCAAACTCCATCCAAGATTCCTTGAAAACAGGATTATCAAAGTCGTACCAACCGTCCTCGGTATAAAAGTTTTCGGCGCCTTTTGAAAGCGCGTTCAGCTCAACGCAGCGAATGGGATAATCCAATGCGCAAAAAGGCTCACCGCCGGACCAGTCATAATACTTTTCCGCAACGGAAAAGAAGCCGTCCCAGGTGGAGAGATCATCATAGGATACATTCGCGTCCTTTGCAAAACGGTCAAACTGCATGCCGGCGACATACAGAACATGAGTGGACTTGGAAACGGGGAATACCGCAAGGACATCTCCGATTTTGCCATCTTCCAAAAATTCCGGCACATAATTGTTTAATTCATCTTCGGTAAATAAGTCGTTCCAATTCAGTAAATTTGCAACGCCGAGTTCCTCTGCGTTGCTGCTGTGGCAAAAAAACAAATCCGGCATGGAGGGAACACCCGGAACTTCGTTTTGGGCGTCCAATAGTTTCTGACCAATCTGGGAGGTGTTGGACATCAGGGTAACGTTGATGATGATGCCCTTCTCCGCTCCCACCGTGTGATTGAATTCCTCAATCAGCCGGTTCATGGGAGAGTCGGCCTGCTCACCGTACACATGCCACATGGTCAGAGTAACCGGATTGTCAGGATCCAGCTTTGGTTTGTCAGAACAGCCGGTGAAGGCAAAACAGAACGTCAGCCCGATCAAAAAGAAAGATAGCAGTTTTTTCATAAAAACCTCCTCGGTGGGGATACCACCACAGACTACCTATCTGTTTTCCTATCAAAACCGCCCGTAAAGAGGCTGAAAACATCATATTTTTTTAATCCGACCTATCAATTCGGGGGTTTTTGACGGGGACAAAACAGGAAATTGTCTGTATACTTTTATCAGCAAGAATGTTTTAAGGAGGGTATAGAGTCTTGCCGTCGCTTATAAATCGGTGAGGGTACCCCTATTTGCAGGAAACACATCTGCAAAAAGAACTCTGTCTGCGTGAGGGCGAGTGCAGAGTTCCGCCCCACCTATTTAATTTATTATATCACAATGCAATTGACTTAGTCAATATAAAAATGTGATTTCCTGTTGATAAGCCGTAACTCAACTTTTTATCCGAAAGGGGGGCGAAACACAAATGAAGGAAAAAAAGACGGCGGCATATACAATCACTCCGGATACCGGCGGTAACCGTTATCGTTTTTACTGTGATGTTTCGGGAGCACTGGTGTGTATCACATCGCCGTATCACGCGGATACACCCGAAGATGAGCTGATGCTTGCGTGGGAAAAGGAAGGCAGGCAGCATTTTAACCAATGCCAGAAATGCGGCAGATTTATTATCGACGCGGTATATAATCCGATGGTGTTTGAATGTACCGACTGCGCTCCCTTTGAGTATGAAACCAGATACTGCAAATCCTGCGGCGCAAAAATCGACGCGGGTGCCAAGGAACGGTTCTGCCCCGTATGCAAACAAAAATTACATTATGAAGGGAGTGGATAGCTGTGGCAGCGAAAGCGGAAATGAACTGGCTGGAGCAATGCGGCTTCGGCCCGAAGGTAATGAAACGAATGAAAGTCTGTCCCCACTGCGGCACGGTGGTGGACAGTGAGCAGAGCGTATGTCCCGACTGCGGTATGCGGTGTCTTACCAAAACCCTGTATGACCGCTACCGGGAAAGGCATCTCTGCTGTGACCGCTGCGGTACGGTGCTTGCCGCCGACGCAAGATTCTGCCCCCACTGCGGGCAGTCGCTATATCTGAAAATTTCCGCTGACTGAGATAGACGGCAATCCGATTTGGAGGAAGTAGTTATTCTGTCAGTTGTAAGATCTGCGACAGAACAGATAACAAAAGCTACGGTATTTGCCGAAAGTCGCGGATGAAAACATAATAAAAATTATTTGTGAAAACGATAACTGCCGCAAGGAGAAAGGAAAAATGATAAAGACTCTCCTGCTGCACACGCAATGATATATCAATCCCTAATTCAAAAAAGGAAGTCAGCAATGGAATATTAATGATAATTACATCACCTGCTGATTTGGAAATACAGAAGCCAAAGCAGCTGATATATGCCACGAACATAGTCATGAAAATGAAAGTTGGTGAAAAAATGAAAGCGCGTAACAGTTGGCCTTTTCTGGTCGTTTGGTTGCTCTGCTTTGTATTGTTGGCAGGATGTGCATTAAAGCCTGACCCGAATGTTGATCTGCCAAAAGTTTCAGATGCGGAATCAGATGATATGAAAGAGGAAGATTCGGAACTTGCTGTGTTAAGAAAAAATATTTTAGACAGCGAAAGTAATATTGGCGTTGCTTTTATCGGCTATGTAGACAGCGAGAGTACAGAAGCGGATCTGTATACTTATCTTGCAGCCAGCGAAACTGGTCAAAAGTATCCCTGTCTCTCAGAAGCGCCTCTTGTTATGGTGGAGGGACAGGAACTATACGCCATTGTACCGCCTAATGAAGAATGGACGGTAACGGTGTATCCTTCCATGATCACTGATGACGGCACCTATGAGGATGTTTTGAACGCTCCAATTTATACAGGAGATCCCGGCGAGGTTCTTTTAGTGCGATGTAATCTCAGCGAGATATATTCCAATGTCTTGATCGTCTCCACCGACGGTGTCGCAGCCATTTCGTTCCGTCCGTCCCTCTCTATGGAAGATGGCCATCTGGTGGCGATCGCAGGAGTATATGATTTTTCGGTGTATGAGGAAGGAGGCTCCATTATAGAGTCAGATGACGAAATGCTGGAAAATCCCGGTCTTAAAGCACTGCGGGAGGAAATCCTGCAAAACGGCACTTTCGGGGCAGCCTTTATCGGATATGTAGGCTATGACAGCACCGGGGCGGACCTTTACGATTATCTGGAATACAGCACCACCGGGCAGACATACCCTTTCCTTTCCGATGCAACTCTTTGCATGGCCGAAGGGCAGGAGCTTTATGTCATCGTTCCCCAGGCAGGGGAACAGGTGAAGATCTATTCTTCCACGATAAATGAAAATGGCGAGTATGTCGATGATATGAGCGACCCGCTGCTCGAAGGGGGTCCCGGCGAGATTGTCCTCCTGCGCTGCAATGTCAGCGAAATCTACTCCGATGTGCGGGTGGTGATCGTAGACGGTTTCGGCGCCCATGAATTCCGACCCTTTATTTCGGGGAGGGACGGCAAGATCGTAGAGTGCGTCGGGCTGTATGACTTCTCGGTCTATGAACCATACGATCCCGGTGAATATGGCTTCGAGGAGGAGATGGATTACCTCTGCACATTCGATGAGGTCAAAGAAGCGATGAGGCGAGGCATGTGCGTCCTCTACACCGGGCAAACGGTCGACATTGACGGCAACACCTGCAAACTCTTTTCCGTGGGAACAGACCACGAGGAGCAGTTTGTCGACGAATTCCACTACGCTGTCTGCGGTGACCTCGTCTATTCCTACGATGTCGTAAATGATATATGGACACCGCTTGGAATGGGATAAGTCAAAACAGAAAAGGCAGCGAAAACAAACCGCAGGTTGCCGGCACGAGCCGGTAAAGAAACAACTTAATTATTCTTAATGATAAGAAAGGAGTCATGATCATGGGACTTATTAAAGCAGGTATCGGAGCACTGGGAGGAACGCTTGCCGATCAATGGAAGGAGTTTTTTTACTGCGAGTCCATGCCCAAGGAGGTACTTGTCACCAAAGGACAAAAGCGTGTTAGCGGACGTTCCTCCAACACCAAAGGAAACGATAATATTATTTCTAACGGTTCCGGCATTGCTGTAGCCGACGGTCAGTGCATGATTATTGTTGAACAGGGCAAAATCGTGGAGGTTTGCGCCGAACCCGGAGAATTTACATATGACACCTCTACTGAGCCATCCATCTTTTCCGGCAGTCTCGGAGAGAGCATCAAGGAAACCTTTAAGACTATCGGTAAACGCTTTACTTACGGTGGCGACACCGGAAAGGATCAGCGCATTTACTATTTCAATACCAAGGAGCTTATCGATAATAAATTCGGCACTCCGAACCCCATCCCTTTCCGTGTAGTGGATTCAAAGATCGGGCTGGATTTGGATGTATCAGTACGCTGTTCCGGTGTGTATTCTTATAAGATTGCAGATCCACTGCTGTTCTATACCAATGTCTGCGGCAACGTGGAGCAGGAATATACCCGCGAAGAGCTGGATGGTCAACTGAAAACAGAGTTTATCAGTGCCTTACAGCCGGCGTTTGGACGACTTTCCGATTTAGAACTTCGTCCCAATCAGATCGTCAGTCACAATACCGACCTTGAAAATGCCATGAATACAGCGCTTTCAGAAAAGTGGGGCACACTGCGCGGTCTTAAAGTCGTCAGCATTGCATTGGGTTCTGTCACATTGCCGGAAGAAGATGCCGAGATGATCAAGCAGGCTCAGCGCACGGCAATTATGCGCGACCCGACGATGGCAGCGGCTACTCTTGTGGGCGCACAGGCGGATGCGATGAAAGCGGCAGCTTCTAACGAATCAGGCGCTATGACCGGATTTATGGGAATGGGCATGGCAATGAACGCAGGTGGCGGTATGAATGCGCAAAACCTGTTCGCCATGGGTCAGCAGCAACAGCCGCAGCCTGCCGTGCAGCAGCCGCAGAACGGCAGCGGCATGGAACAATGGAAATGCTCCTGCGGCAATACAGCTACCGGTAAGTTCTGCCCCAACTGCGGTTCCAAAAAGCCCGAGCCTCAGCCTACGGCAGGGAGTTGGAAATGTAAGTGCGGCGCTACGGCTACCGGCAAGTTCTGTCCTGAATGCGGTTCTCCCAAGCCGGCAGACACAGACGGTTGGACCTGTTCCTGCGGCGCGGTCAACAAAGGAAAATTCTGTCAGAACTGCGGTGCGAAAAAGCCGGAAGGAGCGCCGTTATATCGCTGTGATAAGTGCGGCTGGGAGCCGGAGGATCCGAAGAATCCGCCGAAGTTCTGCCCAGAATGCGGCGATATCTTTGATGACAGCGACAGGCAATAATACTTAGAGGGAGGTGTCCTCCGTTGCATAAAGATCCGGCTAAAAGAAAAGAAAGGTTATACTCTATCATTGGTTTGCTTGTGGGCGTCGGGCTTCTGGTGGCTGGGATCATCGGTGTTATTACCAGCCGGATTGACGCCAATGAGTATAAAAATACAACCGATATCCGAAAAGTTGAGGCCGTGATCGAGGAGATTTCCAGCAAGGATGAAAAAGACGATGACAACATGATAACGGGAACGGATTATCGGACGAAACTTTCCTTTGTTGTTGATGGAAAAACTTTTTACGGCAATTATGATTTTTATGCTTCCGCACGCGATTATGAAAAGAAAGCTGCCTATGACCAGCTGAAGAAAGGCGACACCATTTCTGTTGAGATCTATAAGACCTCAGATGGAGAGTACAAATTATCGCCGGACAATAACCCCTTTATCTTCCTTCTTTATTGTGTGGCAATTCCCGTCGGTGCTTTTGTGATCTACGTTTTTGCCAGTGATTTGTTCGGCAAAAAATCGAAGCAGGAGAAAAGCAATCCCACCGGAAAGGGCAAAAAGAGCGGAACCGGGAAGGCAGGAAGATAATGGATGAATATTTGGGAAGCATTTCTGTTGGCGGCGGCATTCACGTTAGTCTGTGCTGGTTATGTTGGTAAAAAAGTTATCAAAATCGACCTTTCCGGTCTTTTGCCAAAGAATTGGAAACGGGCAAAGCGCAGAAGACTGCTGGCAGAACGCCGTACCCCATTACAGGGCGCAGGACTTCGCGATGATATCAAAAAATCATTTGAGAACGTCCTGCTCCCTCTGGGACGGGCGGACAAAGGCCTTCTCCCGGCGAGAATGGATAAGACCTTCCGCAGGAATACCGAGCGTCAGCTGGAATTGCTGAAGCAGCGGAAGCTTTGCCGGGAGATCCGGCTGGCGGATGTCGTTCCGGTGCCCAAAAACGACTTCAAGCGATGGAACGATGACGGTCGGGAATGGCGCGAGTCCATTTTGCAGTGCTGTGCGCTGGAGCGCTTTGCTTCATCGGGAGGCGAGAAACTGATCCAGGAGACCTATCACAAAAAAGCCTATGCCCGGATCCTCCAGTCCAGGCATGTCCGCAATGCGGACCGTGTCGGAAAAAAGGAAAACTACTACGTGGACAGAATCAAAGTCATCTGCCCTTCCTGCGGCGCAGAGGTGGAGCTCAATAGCCAGCAGACGGTATGCCCCTACTGCGGCGGTGTAATGCAAAGCGATTTTTACGACTGGCAAACCGAGGCATTTGAAGTATACGAAGAAATCGGGGAAGATCTGCAAAGGGCTTTGTATCTGCTGGCGTCGTCGATGATTCTCTTTATCTGTGTGTTCCTTTGCCTTTGGCTCATTCCAGATATACAGGTGTCTCTGGCGGTCGGTTTCGGCGTTGCTATTGTCGTTTTAGCGTCGATTCTTATTATGACCAGCCGCAAAACGGCGAAACAGGAAAAGCTACCTGAAGAAATCGTCCGCTATTCCGAAAACTACCTGCGCTCCTGCATCAATGAGTCGCTGTACCAAAAAATAAGCGATACCGATCTGATGGAGTACAGCGTTGGCAGCATTATATTAAAAAAGGTTGTCAACACGGAAAAAACAACCCAAATAACAGCCCGGGTGTATATCAGTGAAACCTATCTCCCTGAAGGGAAAAAGCCATATACGAAGAAGCATAAAAGGATCCTGACCTTGCAAAGAGCCAGGTATCCCCAAAGGAGGAAATCAGACGGCAGCTTTTTCACAGAAAAGGATTGCCCCTCCTGCGGCGCCAATTTCATACCGGATGAAAACCACTGCTGTTCGTTCTGCGGGTACGGATTGCACTTAAACAATTCCAAATGGAGTCTTAAGACGACCAAAAAATAGGATTAGGATATGGAATTACTTCACAAAGAACATAGATACAAAAAAGCTATTTCGATATGGAGGAGGGGGTTAAAGGTGAATAGAAGGATAAGTAAATTATTGGTGGTATTTGTGGTTTTGTTTTTGCTTTCCGGATGCAGTGCATTAGAGGCATGGGAAAAAATCTGGGATCCGAAGGAGCCGGCTACCGGTTCGATCAAACCCGATCCGTCCCCGCCTGAGGAAAGTACAAACACTCCTGTTCCACAGCCCACGGAGAACGAAAAGGACCTAACATCCGATCCGCTGGACTTTACCGATGAAGATGCTCTCAAGTCAGTATTGGAAGGTGAGTGGGTCTACTGCCCGCCGGCTTCGGATAGCCCGGCGGCATGGATCACGTTTTCCACAGACGGCGAATTTCATGTACGGCTCAAGGATCCGCAGGACGGCGCGGTACTGGAAGATACCGGAGTTTACCATCTGGACTGGTGGGAAACCGAAAAGGAAGAAGCCCCCGATATGATATGCCTGGAATTTACTGAGGATTCCAGTGGACCGATCAGCAACAAAACCAGTTCCGCCGGGGACCATCTGATTAGACTGAAGACACTTTGCGACGGAGAAGTGCTGCTTGGATTGATGCAGCTGAATAATGGCGATAGTATGTTTTCTCTCTACTTTAGTGATACAGCTCCCTTTTTGAGACGGTATACCGGCTGGCAGCCTCAGGAAGAGATAAGAAAATCGGAGACATTCTGTGCGCAAGCTTGGAAAGTTGATTATGAGACGCAGACAGTCTGGCTGGATGATATAAATGAAGGGTTTGATAATATCGGCCGATATGAGGCTCTGCCCTATCAGGCGGCTTCGCAGATGGATTTGACCTCCCTGCCGTCTCAGGTGCTGGTGGATGGCGGAATCTGGCTGGTTCGGACAGATGAAAAGGGGCAGATTTTTGAAATGATCCCCCATGTCTTTGAAATCGATGATGAATATGACGAACTGGAAGGATTCACTGAAGAAGAGGCAGCGATGCTTCTTTCCGAGGTGCAGGAAGTACAGGAATATCTGGAACAAGGAATGACCATGTTTTTTGATGGAGTAACGGAAATAGAGGATGAACCCTGTATCATGATCTCTCTGGGGAGAGCGGATGAGGAGATTTTTGTTTCTGAATTCTCATACGCAGTTTCCCCAACCGGCAGGATATACTTCTATGATGCGTCTACATATTCTTGGAATATTGTTGATATGGAATAGAAAGGAACATGAGCATATGGGACTTTTTGATAAAAAATACTGCGACATCTGCGGCGAGAAAATCGGATTTCTCGGCAACCGCAAGCTGGAGGACGGCAATCTTTGCAAGGACTGTGCAGGAAAGCTCTCGCCGTTTTTCAGTGATCGCAGGAACTCTACTATTGAGGAAATAAAGGCGCAGCTTGCCTACCGTGAGGATAACCGGAATAAGCTCGCCGGTTTCTCACCGTATATTACCTTTGATGGAAGCATGAAGGTGTACATCGACCCCGCCGTAGAGTACTTCATTGTCACAGGGCTTTCCGACTGGCGCAGCGGCAACCCCGATCTCATTCATTTCTCACAAGTGATGAATGTCGAGACGGACATTCAGGAAAATAAAGAAGAAATTTTCTATGAGGATTCCGACGGAAACGAAAAGAGCTATGAGCCGCCCCGTTATACATACGAATATGAGTTCAATGTCACAATCTTCGTGGATTCCCCGTGGTTCGACGAGATAGAGCTGGAACTGAGCGACGGCAACCGTCCCGACAGCCGTTATAGCGATTTGTACCGCAAATATGAGCAGAAGATGCTTGAGCTTGCGGATATTCTGACGCACCGTAAGGATATGTCCGCAACCTATGATGGTCCCGGCCCCGGTATGTACCCGGTCAGTTCCTACAATCCTGCTCCTGAGCCGAGTCCTGCACCTGCTGTGCAGCCGGCCAATCACGAGGAATGGCTCTGCCTGTCCTGCGGCACACAGAACGACGGCAAGTTCTGCAAAAACTGCGGATGCCAGAAGCCTGCCGCAATGACGATACACTGTGCGTCCTGCGGATCCGATATAGAATACCGGATTAAACCGCCGAAGGTCTGTCCGGAGTGCGGCAATCCATTTCGATAAAATTATGAAACACATTGTATACAAGGTGGTAGCGATTGTGTCAATTCTGTCACTGCTGTTGGGGCTTTTCGGCTGCGGAGGAAACAAAAAATATACTGTCGATGATATCGTTTTCATCCATACCGTTTATTACGGTATGGAAAGTAATCCCGTGTATTCCTTCGCTGTGCAAAAGAAAGAAGACAACTGGGTTTTCTCCGCGGACTGTGTTGTGGGGAATAATAATGAGCATTACGCTTCATTCGCTTCTTTCCCGATAACGGATGAAGACGCACAGGGCTTTCTTCAGGTCATCCGTGAGGACGGCGAGATAGAGAGACTTTTCAAATATCGCAATCCGATATGCATTTTCGATATATCAGACGCGCCGGTGCGCAGTTTTGGTATGACTTTCTCTGACGGAAACAGCGTAGAGAAAGAGACGAGGCCCGGCGACAGGGGGCTTGATTATCTCTATGCGCTTGCCGACAGGTATTATGAGGAAGCTGAGAGTTCGGAGGACACTCCGACAAACTGAATGATACTTTCTATCACCTTATTAAAGCAAAAAGGAGGGCTATTATGGCTGATAAATGTGCAATCTGCGGAGCAGATATCAATTTGATCCAAACCCAGAGACTGGCGGACGGCAATTGCATCTGCCGCAAGAACTGCAGACAAAAAGGATTCAAAGTATATGACTATGTACACGGAAACCTTCCCGGCGTAAAAGCACATCTTGCTCAGGTGGAACGCGGTACCAGGCTGTGGGATCACTATTTCGTACCGCGTGAGAAAACAAAGGATAAAACCCAGAAGCTCAAGCGCTTCGGCAGTTATCTCTATGTGGCTGAGGATATCGGACTGATGGCATTTGTCCAGAACGATTACAAGTTCATGATGTTCGGTAAGACCACTCGTGCGTGTGTGTACCGTATCGCCGATCTGCGCAGCTATCAGTATGAGGAAGAAGTTGTGAGAAACGGCGATAAGACCGAGAAAAAATCCATGGCACGGCTTGGCTTTATCAATACCGAGGGGCTTTACGAGTTTGTTCTCACCATGAACAACATCAAGGAGTATGAAAAGATGAAAAAATACTTTGATACGTTGTTCGGCATACAGAATACACTCGGAAACGCCGCGAATGTATGGAAGCAGCAGATGGCTGCGGTAAAGGATATCACCGTAGGATTTCATGCCGCGGTGAGAGGAGAGGCCGACGCCGAAGCCAAAGCGGAACAGGCAATCAACTCCTTGGATGCGGCAATCTACGGAGACCGTACCGAGTGGATCCAAAGGGCGGATGCAGCGCTTGCGGCATTCGACGGATAATTTTCTTTGAGAAAGGAGTTTTTTCTATGCAAACCTTGCAGGAATATAAATGTCCCTGCTGCGGCGGTGCGATAGCCTTTGACAGCACGCTCCAGAAAATGAAATGTCCCTTTTGCGACACGGAATTTGAAATGGAAACACTGGCCGATTATGACAGCGTGCTGAAGAATGAAGCGTCAGATGATATGAGCTGGGAGAGCACCGCCGGAGCCGAGTGGCAGGAAGGAGAAGCAGACGGCCTTCGCTCCTATGTATGCAAGTCCTGCGGCGGTGAAATTGTGGGCGATGAAAATACGGCAGCCACCTCCTGTCCGTTCTGCGGCAACCCTGTTGTGATGATGGGACAGTTTTCGGGTGCTCTTAAGCCTGACCTTGTCATTCCGTTTAAGCTGGATAAAAAGGCGGCAAAGGCAGGGCTTACAAAACACCTGACCGGGAAACGCTTTTTGCCGAAAATTTTTAAGGATCAGAACCATATCGACGAAATCAAAGGGATCTATGTTCCATTCTGGTTATTTGATACGGATGTGGACGCACAGGTACGCTACCGTGCCACTAAAGTCCGCACATGGAGCGACAGCGACTATAACTACACCGAGACCAGCCACTTTATGGTACACAGAGGCGGCAGCGTCAGCTTTGAACACGTGCCGGTGGACGGCTCATCCAAGATGGCGGACGATCTGATGGAATCCATAGAGCCGTATGACTTTTCGGAAGCTTTGGATTTCCAAACAGCTTACCTTGCCGGATATCTGGCGGATAAGTACGATGTAACAGCAGAAGAGAGTATTGAGCGCGCCAACCAGCGCGTCAAGCGTTCCACCGAGGAAGCCTTTGCCGGAACGGTTCAAGGATACTCCACCGTGACGGCGGAAAACAGCAGTGTGCAATTCCATGGCGGGAAAGCCCGTTATGCGCTTTATCCCGTGTGGCTTCTCAATACAACCTGGAACGGTAATCAATACACTTTTGCCATGAACGGACAGACCGGAAAATTTGTCGGTGACCTGCCGGTGGACAAAGCGGCGGCGTCTCTCTGGACAATTATGCTGGCGGCGATTTTTGCGGCTGTAACTTACGGAGGTGCATGGCTTTTGCACCTGATCGGGCTTATATAAGGAGGGATACGGAATGAAAAAGAAAATACTGTTGATTCTGCTTTCCCTTGTTATCGGCCTTTGTGTATCAGTGCCCGCTTTTGCTGCACAGACAGACGGCTTTGCAAGTGAGTATGAGCGCGTTCAGGATCTGGCGGATCTGCTTTCCGACAGCGAAGAGGCTGCGCTTTTAGAAAAGCTTGATGAACTGTGCGAGCGTCAGAAAATGGAGATCGTCGTACTGACGACAGACACGTTGGAAGGACTGACTCCCCGTGACTATGCCGATGATATTTACGATTATTGCTTGTTCGGATATGGAGAAGACAGGGACGGTGCGCTGCTTCTGATCAGCATGGAGGACAATGATTGGTACATATCCACACACGGCTATGGAATTACGGTATTTACCGACGCGGGAATCCAATATATCGGAGAGCAGATCAAAGAGGACCTGTCCGACGGTGATTTCTCAGGAGCCTTTGATAAATTTGCCGGGCTTTGCGACGATTTCATCACACAGGCAAGAACCGGCGACCCCTACGATTCGCACAATCTGCCGAAGGAGCCGCTTGCTCTGATTTGGATCCCAATTTCGATTGCGGTGGGTGTATGCCTGTCCTTCATGATTGTTGGGAATATGAAATCCAAGCTCAAGACAGTTCGTTTTCAGGCAGCGGCAGGCAACTATACGAAGGACGGCAGTCTGAATATTACAGAAAGCCGAGATCTGTTCCTGTACAACACTGTCACGCGCACGGCAAAGCCGAAAAACAACAGCTCTTCGGGCAGCAGTACGCACACTTCTTCCTCCGGCTCGACTCACGGCGGCGGGGGCGGTAAATTCTAACGGTACCAAGGTAATACACCTATAAAACATATTCGGGAGGATAAAAACATGAGTATTTTTGATAAACTGAAAAGCACAGCTCAGCAGGCGGTCAATTCCGCCGCACAGTCCCTCGGCAGCAAGCGTGAGACATTCACCTTTACTTCGCTGCCGGAAAGCCTCGCTGAAATGCAGGCGCTGCCCGAAGCGAGCCTTGACACGCCTTTCAAGACGGCGGCTCTCACCGTTCTCGCCCTCTGCGCTTATGCGGCGGATAAGAATATCGGCACCGAGATGCTCAACTGGCTGCGCGGTCCGCGTCCGTTGAACGGACAGGACATTTCTTTCCTGAACGACCGTTTCCGCGACGGAAAGACCTATCTGCCGTTCACTTATTTCACCGGTTCCACACCGGACAACAACTACACCCCTTCCGAGCCGTACACTATCATCATCGAAAGCAACCACGTTTCCAGTGAGGAGCAGGGTTATATAAAACTATTTATTCCCTGTGGCGGTGCGGATGATCCCCGTCCTATCAAAATGCGCCAGCGCGGTTCCGACGGCAAATGGTTTTTGTGGGAACAGTATCTGCTGACCGGCGTGCGCACACCGAAAGCTGCCGATCCGTGGGCTTAATCAAAAAAATTTTAGGATAGCTTATCCGATTACATCAAATAAAACGGCGTTTAACCGTTTTAGATAAAAATTTATTTTAGGAGGTCTTAACAATGACAACAGCAAAAACAAAAGGCTCAGGTTTCTTGAAAGTGACAGGTATTTTAATGATCATCGGCGGAGGAATTTCGATTATTCTGGGGATCATCGCAGCACTTGGCGTTGCCGCTCTCGCGTATATCAGTGACGGAGAAATTTCGTCGGCAATGCTTTATGCCTCCGTTGCACTGATGATTGTCAGTGCGGTTGCACAGTTAATTGCCGGAATTATTGGCGTAAAAAACTGCAAGAAACCGGAAAAGGCCGGAACTTGCATGGTGTGGGGCATCATTGTAGCGGTACTTTGCGTTGTAGGCACCATACTGAATTCTGTTGGCGGCGGTTCTTTCAGCGTATTCTCTCTGCTGCTCGGTCTTGTTTTACCTGTTCTTTACATCATCGGCGCTGGATTCAACAAAAAAGAGTACATTGCATGATCATCCATACCCGGAAAAAGGCTTGTTCCGGCAAGCCTTTTTCCAAAATAAACCTAATTTTAATGAGGAGAAAACAAAATGGATATCCGTGGAATTTGGAAAGTGAAAGAAATGCGCCTGCCGTCACCGGACGGCGAGCTGGTCTTTACACCCGGTAATTTGCCGGATGACGAGCAGTTTGAAGAATTTGGCCGGATAATGCAATGCAGGACAGAATTTGCCGATGACGGTTCCCTCAATACACTTATGTTTGTGCCCGAGGAAATGAAAGCTGAAGCGGCCGAGCATGGGGTCGTTGTGCGCGAAGACGGCTATGCTGTTATTGAGAGTACCACTTGGAAAGAAGAAAACGGGAAGTTCTACTATGACACAAAGACAGAGGGCGAAGTTTTCGGAGAAAAGGTAGATCCGTTTGCGGAGATTCCCGTGACAACGGATGGATGCCTTGTTTACAGTTACGGAACGATTCTTCTGGAAAGAGCCTGAATCTGTTTATGTGCATATACAGAATAAACAGCTTTATATTAAAGAAAGCTTGTCTCTAATTTGGCTGTCAAAAGATAATAGACAACGAAACAATTGAGAGGAGGATGGTATGAAAAAAGTTGTTTCCGCTTTTATCCTTGTACTGACTCTTGCTTGTTTTTCTGTCGTCGGTGTCTATGCAGCAGTCGTGGAAAAGCCCGTGATAGAGGCAGAAATGCCGGATTGCTACAGGGAAATTGGCAATGGAAGTATTGTTCTGTATGCCAACGCAACAGTGCCTAACGGAGGCACTGTAAGATATCAGTGGTATGTTGCCGATACAGAGAATATGGCGATGATCCATGCTATTTTTGGTGCGGAAAGCGACATCTATCAGGTGCCTGAGGAAATTGGTGTTAAATGGTACTGCTATGCCGCATGGAATGTATCGGGCGGAGCCGAAAGCGATCCGGTATACAGTAGATTAATCCGTGTTGAGTATTTCGAAAATACAACTGCCCATATCCACAGCTTCTGTGAATGGATGGTAATAACTGAGCCAACCTGCACAGAGATTGGCATAAAGGTACGGGAATGTGACTGCGGTGTTACTGAACGTGCGGAAGTCCCGGCTACAGGACATAATTGGGACTCAGGAAAAATAACAAAAAAACCTACTGCACAATCGGACGGAGAAAAAGTCTACACCTGCCTTAACTGTAAAGCAATAAAGGTGAAAACTGTAAAATTCAGTGGCATTTCCGAAGAAAGCGATACAACGAATAATACCGCTGAACCTGATAATAACAGCGAAAGCACTATAGAGCCGACGAATATCGGCAGTTATGAGAAAACACATTTCCCGTGGTGGCTCGTAGCCGTTATTGTTGTTCCGGTAATAGGATGTATTGTCATAGTAGTCATTTTACTTGTGATAAAAAAGCAAAAAAATGTTAGATAAAGACAATCAGATAAAACGGTAACGACGTATTGTCTGCTGTATGACTATGAAATGGTTCTTTTGGAAGAAGTCTGATCCGGTTTGACAAAAATAAGGGATTTTACCTATTGGGAAGTAAAAATTGAGCAAAACAACTATTAACAAAACAGGAGAAATACTATGAAAAAGAATATTGTATCTATACTTGTAGCTGTATTATTAACAGCGATTCTCGCCGGATGTTCCGGCGCCCCTGCTGCAACTGATCCTGCGGATATTACAGGTGAAACCTTTGATGGCGGAAATATCAGTGCGCTTGTCCCCGACGGGTGGATGGGCTTTCACGGCACAGATTACTTTGAAGAGTATGAAGAAGGCTATGATCCTAATGTAATTCAAATCGCTAAAGGTGCAGAAAGTGAGTGGGACCTTTTCTCAACACCTTATATTATGATAAGTTATTTTGGTCCTGATGATCCGATGATGGAGCCTATGAAAGAGCAGTATGAAGAAACTGCCGACATTGAGCCCGTTACTATCGGGGACTATACCTGGAACGGATTCACAGGAAAAAGTATAGATACCCCTATCGCAATCCTTTGGACAGGAGAAGAAGGATCAGATCAGATACAGCTTACGATATGTCTTGAGAACGGAGATAAGATGAGTCTTGAAGATGCAGATGTTCAGGCTATAATAGCCAGCATCAATATATCTAAATGAATGAAATAAGCTGTGTTAGCACACTACTTATGAAAAATTGATTACGAGACTGTTTTATGCTCCGTGGATATCGCATAAGTGAGCGTGGTTTGGATTGACAATGTTGAACTGACCGTTATACCAGCGGTCGGGAAACCTGCAGACTTTAAACCGGCTGCATACTTCAACAGCATCTTCTCCATGTACGATGGAAAAATGCAGTTTGTGCGATTAAAATGCGATGCCGATATGATGAAGGTTATCATCGACCGGTTTGGTCAGGATATCCACACTACTCAGTGTGAAAACTGCTGTTTTGTTGCCGATGTCCTCGTATCGGTCATCCCTACCTTCTTTGGCTGGATGTTCAGTTTTGGTGGAAAAATTCGCATCGTGTATCCAGACTCTCTTGTTAAAGAATACCGGCAAGCGCTCCACTCCGCACTGGAGGATGACGATAAATAACATACTTCTACAACAGAAAAGAAAAAAAGAGGAACGCATTCAGAAAATTAAAGAATATATTTTAGAATTTCAGTTTATATATCACAGAACACCTACTATGGAACAGATTGCGAAGGCCGTCGATACGGTAAAAAGCAATGTGTATAAATACCTTACTGAAATGGAAGACCGGGGAATCTTAACACGCAGTAAACGGGAAATTGAAATCAACGATACAATCCAAGCAAGCCCTGAACTCAATCGTGTCCCGATACTTGGCAATGTGTCCTGCGGTCTGCCGGAATACACTGAAGAAAACTTTGAAGAATATGTGCCTTTGCCTGTGGCGCTGTTCGGACAGGGAGATTTTTTCCTTCTGCGGGCAAGCGGATACTCTATGATTGAGGCAGGTATTGAACCCGGCGACCTTGTGGTAGTTCGGAAGCAAAATACCGCAGAAGAAGGAGATATTGTCGTTGCGCTGGTAGACAACGAAACCACACTTAAGCGGTTCTACAGAGATAAAAAACACCGGTGTATCCGGCTTCATCCTGAAAACAGCAAGATGAAAGATATCTATGTTCAGGACTGCACTATACAGGGCGTTGCCCAAAATGTCATTAAAACACTGTAAGCACATTGAATGAAGGAGGGGTTAAGATGCAGGTATATGTATCCAACAGAGAAATTGAACAAATAGCGGAAGGACTGGTTCATGTGGCCTGCGGAAAGCCTCCTCCGAAACGGATAGATATTGATTCCGTTGCGTCATATCTTGGGCTGACTGTCCGTTATGAAAAATTTGCTGAAAGCGATCAGGACAAGATCGGCTTCACTTCGGACGGAAAGAGTGCATTGACTGTTTTTCGCAACGGGCAAAAACAGAGAATCATATTTCCGAAAGAGACCATCGTCCTTGACAGCTTTCTCCAGTACCCATGCGAAAGCAGCCGACGACGATTTACATTAGCGCATGAAATCAGCCATATTCTGATCAACAGAGCTGATCCGACTCATACAGCTCCCTGTTTTAACCGTGTCTATGATACAGAAAGACGATATGACCTGAATGAACTGCACGAAAGAATGAATCTTGGTGAATGTCAGGCGAATACAATGGCAGCTATCATCCTTATGCCGAAAGAGCTTCTTGCTGTATCTGTTCGCAGGTATTTCCGAAAAAACAAGATTCCCGTATACGGCGATTGTGTTTTCCTGCCTGAGATAAAACCAAGTATGCAGGCGATGGCGGATGAGCTTGGCGTATCTTTTACAACTATGCTGATTCAGTTGAGAAAATACGGTCTTCTGGAAGAACGGGATATGGCAGAATACTTTGATAAGATAAAAGGCGGTGATAGAAATGAATAACTGTCAGAGCAAACAACGATACGATCGTCCTCCGCCCCCGCCTGAAACACAGAAGAAACTTGATTTATGCGAAGAAGAAGCGGCTGATTTAACACTGCGTGAGATCAGATGTCCGCGATGCAATTTTGTAATTGACAAAGTGTTTTCCGATGCAAAAGGACATTTCCTTTCTAAATGCCCGAAATGCAAATCTCAATATATTATGAACTACGCCTATTTCCGAAGACAGAAAGGCATCTGGAAACTGAAGCTCAAATACTACGGAAAAGACTACCTTGAAAAACTGAATAAAGAATAACGACTTTTAATCGCGTATGCGGAGCCGATCCGATGGATCGTGACTGCCCTTGCACCGTACAAAGCCGGAATCTGACAGGATAACCATGCCTGTTGATGATTCCGCTTTTACGGTGCTTTTTTATTTTCTCGCACACGCGCTTTGTACGATGACAAGAAGTCCTTTCCCGGCTTAACCGCTGCGGAAAGGACTTTTTATGTTATACGGCAGATGGCAGTGCCAGACCGCCAAGTACCCGTAATTTGAGATTTTGATGGGTGGATCAAAATCTCAAATTACGGAGGAAAGGCAAATGGCCACAATTGAAAATAAAAAATTCACCCTTACGGTTTACAACACCGTAACCCGCAGAAATGAAGAAGTTGAGGTTACACGGGAGGTTTATCACGCCTACCGCAGAACCGGCTGGAATATCGAAGACAATGACGCCAGCTTTTTTGAACATGAAATTCAGATGAGTGGTCTCATCGGCGGCGAGGACGGAGCCTATGAGAATTTCAGAGAGTTTATCGATACGGAAAATATCCCAGACAATACAGTCCTCAAAGAAACGGAAATCGAGGCGTTACAGCGCGCTGTTTCTGCTTTGCCGGATGCGGATAAGGCATTGATAAAAGCGCTGTTTTATGACGGACTGACAGAGCGAGAATATGCCAAAGAAACCGGTATTCCGCAGAAGACAATCAATAACCGAAAGATGGTAATCCTTCGGAAATTAAGGAAATTATCCGATTTCAAAAAATAATTTGGCTCAAAGTGCAGACTTCTTCCCCTATACAAGTGAGAAAAAAGAAATTATTTCTCACCGCCTTCTTTTCTTTCAGGAAGACGGTCTGCTCATTGACAAAAGAATAAGTCCGTCAGCAAATACTTTCCGTCTGCTGTTCCCAAAAGGGACAAGCGATCTGTTTCTCTTTGAAAAACAGATAGTGCGGCAGCACCGCACAAATCGCCATGACAGGCATCGGAAAGCCAACACCCCGTCCAGTCAAAAGTCGAGCGTAGAAGCGGCAAGAAAGAGCCGTGATCCGTCGCAACCAAAGAGGGCGGCCGGGTGAGAACCACGCGGAGGTGAGATTCCTGGGGAACCGAGTAGCTATCGGTTGTTTGCATGAGTGCCGTTGACCACGGATGTTGAGGACAAATATGGTCACGCAAACGCAAAACGATTTACAGTACAAGGGAAAGGTATGCCCTTTTCGGTTTCCTTTGCCCTTGTGCTTTTACTTAAACTACTTGGAGGTACACAGGAATGAAGAATATAAATGTAAAACGCGGCGAAATCTACTACGCCGATTTGTCTCCCGTCATCGGGAGCGAGCAAGGCGGTATGCGCCCTGTCCTTATTCTGCAAAATGACATCGGGAACAGGTTCAGCTCCACAACGATTGTTGTACCGCTTACTTCGATACAGAAGAAAAAAGCACAACCTACCCATGTAACCATTGACTGTGAGTTTTTAGAGAGTGAATCTACTCTGCTTTTGGAACAGATTCGCACGATTGACAAAACACGATTGTCCGATTATCTCGGACAGATTTCCAAAGAAGATATGGGACGTGTCGAAACCGCAATGGCGGTTAGCCTTGGATTCGGAGGTACAGACCATGACTGAAAAAGAAAACGCCGCTGTTCAGAAAGCCTCTCTCTGTTACAGCATCAATATGCTTCGCCTTCTGCTGTCCATGCAGCTGATTACCGAGGAAGAATATAACCGTATCCTCTGCTACACAGCGGAGCATTACGATCCACAGAAAAAGATATGTCTTATCTCTTAATTTTCGCCATATTCGCTGGATGTATGCGAACTCTTGTGGTATCTTTCGTGTTGCCGCAGGAAAAGCGGTAATACAAGCGGAATACCCGCAGGAAGGAGAAACGCATGACAAAGACAATCACCGAACTGACCTCACAAAAACAAACCAACCGAATGATACGCCTTGCCCCCTATGCAAGGGTGTCAAGCAATTCTGAGGATCAGCTCCATTCCTTCGCAGCACAGGTCAGATACTACACCGACTATACAAGAAACCATCCTGGCTATACTTTAGTAGATGTTTATGCTGATGAAGGAATCACCGGCACTTGCATGGAAAAGCGCGATGATTTCAACCGGCTGATCCGTGACTGCAAAAAAGGAAAAATCGACCGCATCATCACCAAGACCATTGCAAGGTTTGCCCGCAACTACACAGAATTACTGACCGTCACAAGAATGCTCCGCACAATGGGGATCAGCATCTACTTCGAGGAACAAGGCATTGACACCGAAACAATCGACCTTGAAATGATGCTGACATTACCCGGCATCGCCGCACAAAAGGAATCGGAAACCATATCCGATAATATGCGGTGGAGCTACAAAAAGAGAATGGAAACCGGCGAATTCAACTGCTGCCGAGCCGCCTATGGGTTTAAACTTACAGACGGCGAGCTTCGTATCAACGAAACGGAAGCAGAAGTGGTTCGCCGGATTTTTCATCTCTATCTGCAAGGTTACGGCAAGCAAAGCATTGCCAATCTGTTAAATGAAGAAGGGGTGCCAAAGCGGTACGGGCAAAAAACATGGCACCTCTTCACCATCGACTATATCCTCAACAACGAGCGATATATGGGTGACGCGCTGCTGCAAAAGAGCTACACCACCGAATGTATCCCTTTCAAGAAAAAACGGAACAAAGGCGAAGTAACTCAATACTATGTGGAGAACAGCAATCCGGCTATTGTCAGCCGGGAAACCTACATGGCAGCCAAAGAACTGCAAAGGAGCAAAACGGTGCGCTGCCCATCACAGCCGAATCGGTATCCACTCAGCAAGATGCTGAAATGTCCCGTCTGCGGACACAATTACCGCAGGCAGATCGTGAACGGCACAGCCTATTGGATATGCTCCTACAAATCCTCCGGCAGAACGCAATGCGCCTGCGACAGAGTCCGCGAAGTCACGGTCATGGCGGCCTTCAGCCGCATGAGCAGCAAGCTCGCTGACAATTGTGATGAACTGCTTGGCAGCTTTATCCGGCAGCTCGAAAAACTACAAAACCGTACTTGTACCTACGGTGAAAAAGTATATATGTTAAACCGCCAAATCGCAGATATCAATGCACAAATTCTTGTAATTACCCAACTGCATAAGAACGGTATCCTCAACAACGCCGAGTACGCAGAGCAATCAAGCGAGCTTGACCGCAAGGTTACCGAACTGCGCTCGGAACGCCACCGTATTATGGCTGAGGATGAGGATGACGAGATTATTGAATCGCTGAAAGTCCTCAATGAAACCATGAGCGAATACAAGCCGACAGGCGCTTTTGACGAGGGACTGTTCGGGCAGATCGTAGAAAGCATCACGGTCATCAGCGGACAGAAGCTGAGCTTCCGGCTCGCGGGAGGGCTTGTCCTTACAGAAAAAATCTAACGGAAAGGAGCGCACTGCATGAAAAAACGGAACATCTCTTTCGGATATCAATTTGAAAACGGTAAAATCATCCGGCATCCTGCGGAAAGCCGAATTGTCAGCAACATATTTGAAGACTATCTGCAGGGCGGCTCGCTTCTGCAAATCGCCAAAAAGCTGAATGGCTGCGGTGCCGAATATATGCCCGGCGTCACCGGCTGGAACAAGGCGCGGCTGAAACGGATTGTGGAAGACGTCCGATACCTCGGTGATGAAACCTATCCGCCGATTATAGATACAGACACCTTCAGCAAAGCACAGAAGATAAAAGCCGAGCGAAACACGCAGAAAGACATTGATCGAAGCGCCGACATCTATAGCTTAAATATCCCTGTCTGCTGTGAGCAATGCGGCCAGCTTATGCGCCGTATGCATGACAGTCGAACCTCCTTCGGTGAAAAGTGGATTTGTCAGGGTTGCGGAGCCACCATAAAGATCGGCGATGAAGAACTGCTGACCGCTGTCACCGAATGTCTGAACAAGGCAATCGCTGATACAAGACTGATCGATGTGCCGATCAAACAAAAGGAACCGTCCTCCTGTCTCCGACGATTGGAAAACGAAATCGGGCAACTACTGGACAGCTCTGAAATTGAAAAGGAAACACTGAAAAACAAAATATTTGAATGTGCCTCGCTCCGGTATTCTGAGATGGATACCACCGAGAGCGTGACAGAAATGCTGAAAGTGACCTTTGAGAAATCGGGGCCGCTTTCTCAATACAGCCAAGAGTTTACAGAACGCACCGTTACCGCTATCCTCTTGAACGGTGACGGAAACGTCAGCATCACATTAAAAAACGATCGCAAGATCGGAAAGGAGATCGCAAATGGAACAGACTGCAGTAATGCCTCAAAAGAGAGTCCGCGCAATCCCGCCGACAATACAGCCGATCAACGTATACAGCACACAGTATATCACCAAGCGAGTGGCGGCCTACTGCCGCGTGTCAACCAAGCAGGATGAACAGCTCAACAGCTACGAAAATCAGGTGAATCACTACACCGACCGCATCAACCGGGAAGCCGGATGGAAGCTCGTAGGCATTTATGCCGACAAGGGGATCACCGGCACCAGCATGAAAAAGCGTGACGAATTCAAAAAGCTGATTCGGCAATGCAAACGCGGCAAGGTAGATATGATCATTGTCAAATCCATCAGCCGATTCGCACGAAACACACTCGAATGCATTTTGATAACCAGAAAACTGCGGGATATCAATGTGGATGTATATTTCGAGGAACAAAACCTACACAGCATCGAACCGTCCTCTGAGTTTTATATCGCGATATATGGTTCGATAGCTCAAAGCGAATCAGAGAACATCAGCCACAATGTGGCATGGGGCAAGGCACAAAGCGCCAAAGAAGGCAATGTGTTCATTGCCTACAAATCCTTTCTCGGATACCGCAAAGGCGCGGACGGCAAGCCGGAAATTGATCCCGAACAAGCCCAAACGGTACGGCTGATTTACAACGAATTTCTCGCAGGCAAAAGCCTGCAGCAGATTGCCAGTAACCTGACGGAAACAGGCGTCCCCACACCGATGGGCAAAACAGTATGGCAGCCCGGCGTGGTGCAATCCATCCTATCCAATGAGAAATACAAGGGAGATGCACTTCTCGGAAAAACATACATCAAAGATTGTATCAGCAAAAAGGTCATCGTCAATGCCGGAGAGCGTACACGATACTATGTAGAAAATAATCATCCGGCAATCATCGATGATGAAACCTTTGCACTTGCCCAAGAGGAACTCGCAAGACGCGCTTCAAAAAGAAAGGTCAAACAGATCGGCTCAACTACGGAGCAAGGCAAATACTGCGGCAAATATGCTCTCACCGAACTGCTTGTCTGTGGGGAATGCGGAACGCCATACCGCCGATGCACATGGACGGTAAACGGAAAAAAGCGAATCGTATGGCGATGTATCAGCCGTCTCGACTTCGGAAAGAAATACTGCCACCAATCCCCGACAATGGACGAAAAGCCACTTCAAGACGCCATTATGCAGGCGGTCATGAAAGTGGCACAGACGAATCCTCATGTACTGCAAACCCTCAAGATGCATATACAGATGGGGCTCGGCGGTGAAGCCGGTGAGGACGAAAGCATGGATATCCAAATCCGAATCGCACAAATCGACAAGAAATTCAAGGACATCCTAAACAGCGTAACCGCCGAAAATCAGCAGAGCCTGCTCACTGATCCTCGCATCGGAGAACTCATGAGCGAAAAGAGAATACTTGAAAACCGACTTGCCGAGTATGCTGCTGCCGAGCAAAAACGAGCCGATACAGAGTCAAGGCTGGCCAACCTATACACCATACTCGAAGGAATGAAAAATCATCCGATGGAGTATGATGACAGGATGATACGAAAAATACTGCGGTGCGTAGTGGTACAAACCAAACAGCGCATCAAAGTGATTTTTATAGACGGGCTCGAAATGGAAGTGGAGGTGGAGCAATGAAATTGGACAGGGGGTTCAAGATCAAGAGTTCAAATCCCACCTCCGAAATGCCAAAAATATCTTTTTCATGTGGCTTAGACAAATGTTAAAGAATCGCCTTAAATAGGCGGTTCTTTTCTTTTATCCCCCAATTTTATTTAATTTTATCTAGAATACTAATTGCGCGTTCTTCTTCTCTGGGACATAAATGACTGTAGGTATTTCAGGTGATTTCAATTTTTGAGTGTCCTAAACGTCAGGCAATCTCTTGTATATTGATCCCTTGGTGAATTTTTGGGAATATACTCCATTTTGACGGCATAGTTTAGCATGGCACGAAAAGTCGTAAAGCTATTCTTTTTTGTAATTATCGATCAATCCCGGGCGGCAATATCATTTTTCCAACTTTGCAATACTGAAACGCTAAGCCGATTCAGGCGTGTGTCTTTGAAGGCGGGCAAAACATCCCGGCGCAAAATTTGCTCTACTTTGTCCAGTGCGCTTTCCCGCACCTCATGGAATTTCATCTTGATAGATTCGTCAAACAGTTTTTGAACTGTGATTTTTTTAGCGGGAGACTGATCTTTTATCTCGGATTTTAATTTGGTCTCAAGATCATTTGCCTCAGCCAATCCATAGGCGACACGTTCTATTTGTGTGCTTTGCCATCACTGTCAGTATAGTTGAGGCGCACGCGGTAACGTTGTTTTCCATCCTTTTTTCCGCCCGATTTTTGAATTGGCATAGTATCACCCTTTTAGAAAGTTATACCCGGTGAGAAATCACCGGGATTTTCTATTTATATAGTCTCAGCACTTTCAACTGACATAGATTGATAATACTGCTCTGCAAGTAATGTATGACGCGTTAAGCGTTCCGGACATAAACCTGGAATCGATGAAATCCATCGTTACCTCCGGGAAGGCAATGAAAGCGGTTTACTGGCCTTTGATCTGCCGGTGTGAGGAAAAGATGACCGCCTGGAAGCCGGCGCTCAACTGGCTGAGCGAGTTGATCCTTTACGCGGCTGAGGTGTTCCCGGAACTGAAAAAAGAATACGGAGAGTTCGCTGCCGCCGAGCATATCGTCATGATTGATAACCAGTACCCATTGCCGGAGGATGAGGACGAAGAACGCACCCTGGACATGCAGGAGGTAACAAACCAGACGCGTTCCAGAAAGTCCTACCTGATGAAGTGGGGAGGAACAGCGCGGCAGGGCATGACAGCCGATGAAGCCGACGAGGAGCTTTCCCAGATGGCAAAGGAACGCGAAATGCTGGAGGATAGCTTTGAGGGTGATATCTAATGCCTTACGGACATGTAAAGCAGTACCGCGACCTGGTGCGGGAAGCGCAGAAAAAGCGGATCAGGATTACAAAGGAGCAGCAGAAGGAAATCAGAAAGCTTTATGGAGAGATCGCGGCCGACCTTTCCTCCCGGCTGTCCCGTCATTCGGATCAAACGCTGACCTATCGCTGGCTCAAGGACTATGCAAAGGAACTCAGGCGCGAAAGCAGGGGAGTTTACAGGGTGATTCGAGACTTGGTACAAAATACCATGCTGGAGACAGCAAACGCTGTTACAGGCGCGGAATCGGCGTTCTGGAGCGGGCTTGTCCCGGAGCTGTCGGAACGGTTTGCCGATGTGTTTTCCAAAATCCCCGACAGTGTTGTCAACGAGCTTTTAAGCGGCGGGGTCTACAGGGACTTTACCGGCCTGTCGGAACGAATCTGGAACTATCAGGGAAAGTTTAACAGGGATATCCAGTACGTCATTAACCAGGGGATCGTTGCAAAGAAACCGGCGTATGACCTGGCGAAGGATTTAGAGATTTACCTGAATCCAAAGGCAGCGAAACCGTTCGACTGGTCAAGGGTTTATCCGGGGATACATAAGACGGTAGACTACAACGCCCAGAGGCTGGCGCGAACCGGCGTGACCCATGCCTATCAGATGTCGTTTCAGCGAAGCACGAGGGAGAATCCCTTTATTGAAAAGTACAAATGGCTGTCCTCCAACAGCGGGCGGAGCTGCGAGCTGTGCCGGCAGAGGAACGGACGGCTGTTTGAAAAGGACGAGCTTCCCTTAGACCACCCGAACGGGATGTGTACGGTAATTGCGGTGATCCCGAAAAGCTATGAACAGATAGCGGATGAACTGGCTGACTGGGCGAACGGGAAAGAGAATCCGGGGATTGACAGGTGGCTGGAAAGTGGTAAAATATCGGTAAAAGCATCTGGAAATAATTTTAAAAAAGATTTTTCTGCAGATCTGAAATATTTAACCAGCAAGGACTATCAAAATAAATTTAGAGGCTTGACTGCCAGCCGAAAAGTTGACAAAAAGCTATATCAGTATACTAGTGCGGTTATCAAAGAAAATAACGGAAAGGCAACCGAAACGATTGTATTTCTCGATTCGAAAACAGGAAAAAGACTATCCGTAGTTAGGACAGGAGATTATGGGGGAGATGATATTTATTTGCCCGATACAAATGGAAAACTAATTTTGACACACAACCACAGTGCGAGCGATTCTTTCAGTATAGAAGATATTGAGTCATTAAATCTGATCGATGATCTGGAAATGATAGTTGCCGGAGGGCATGACGGTACGGTGTATACTCTGAGAATAGGAGAGGAAACACGTTTAGAAGGCTTTGACCTGGAACATGCAAAATTGCAATGGCAGCGTTACTATAGGACAAATGGAAGAAACGCTCATATGGCGACTGAAAAGCTTGCAGAAGAGTATGGATGGGAGTATAAGGTAAGATGAGTGACTTTGTAAAAAACATCTCACAATGGATTTATTATGCGGAGCCAGGAACAGAAAAGCTGTATCAATATGACACTGCCAAAATACGAAAAGACGCGCCCAAAGCTGCAGTTCAAGCATTTGAAGCGTGGAAGAAAAAAATGCAGCAGCGGAATAGAAGTGGGAAAAAATATATTTGCATATATGATAAGCCTTTTCATGAAAGGACATTGGAAGAGGAAGTATGCTGGAATTTAAACGCATGTGGAAATGTTAGAACCAGATTGATCTGCTTATTACAAAAAGAGCGGGAAGATCTAAAAGGCGGCGCATCGCAGACAGTGGAACATTATTTTGATGAGATGCTTTCAGAGTTTTAAAGCCTGCCTTTTGGGGTCGGAGGATTAACATGGAAAACAAATATTTGAAAAACGCATTTCAATCTGGAACCGAGTTTGACGGAGACCCGTATCATGACATGATCTTTAGTCCCGTTTGCAATGGCTGCAAACATCTTCTTCCCGGAATGTATTTATGCGAGGCGTTCCTGGATGGGATACCTCCTGAAATTTGGATTGGAAAAACAGATCATAGTAAGCCGTATCCGGGAGATCGGGGGATTCGATTTGAAAAGGGAAGAGACACATAAAAAAATTTTATATGTTCACGATTTTGACCCTGCCAAAGAGTATCCGCCGGGAACTGAGTTTGTATTGAACGATGATATGTCGTGGATATTGGACGATTTAAAAAAAGAGATGGAAAAAGAGGGTGAAAATAATGACGATTGACACAAAACATCAAGTACTGTATGCTTTGTATTCTGAATATCAAAAAGATGTTCCAGATATGGAAACTGTACATGCCGAGGTGTTAGACTTAAAAGTAGTTGTGTTTAATGCGGCTTTGTTAAAACTGCAAAACGAAGGATATATACAAGGTTTTGATTGGCGGCCTCCGGAAACAATGGACGCTCGTAAAATTATCTCTTCATATAGAAAAAACATCTATCTTACCAGAAAAGGAGTAGAGTATGTAGAGAAACTGGCAAGTATCGACGAGAGTATGCCTTCGCGCAAAAAAATTGCCGAACTCGCAAAGCAAGTTGGGTTATTCGGAATGGATATCCTAAAATCATTTATCCTATCACAAATTACTTAACCGCCTATTAAGGCGGTATTTTTATGCCCAAATTCAATAAATCAAGACACGAAGCGAAAGCCTAGTGTCTTTTTTTATACCCATTTTTAAAAATGACCGGCCCGGCGTCGTTAATCCACGGGACAGCGGAGGAACGGAACCTCGTTAAAAACGTGTAGCTGAGAAAGGACACAGATGGACAGAAAATTTTTAACCGATTTGGGATTGGAAAAAGAAGTGATTGATAAAATCCTGGATCAGAACGGAACAGAAATCACAGATTTAAAGACCCAGATCAAAGCAAAGGACGTTGAAATCAGCACATTGCGTACTGATTTGATCAACGCAAACAACAAAGTTGCAGACCTTTCAAAAGTCGACGTGAAAGATTTGCAGACCCAGCTTGCCAATGAAAAGGCGGCGCGGGTAAAGGACAAACAAGCCTGGAGCTTATCCAGCACGCTGGCAAAGGCCGGATGCGATGGATGGCTATGCCGGGAATGCTGACGGTACTCCTATCGACAGGGTCCAGATATTAGATTAAAAAGAGATAACAGAAGTAAGGCCGCTTAGGAATGTTTTGATCCATCCTTAAGCGGTTTTTAGTTTAAAAAGAATATATGTAAAATATTGTCGAAATTGGTCAATTCATCAATAAATTATCTATTGATATTTGTGCCTTACTATTAAAATTTATTCAATATGTAAATTTTTTCGTCACAATACATAATATGAACTATAGTTCGTGGAAGCCTGATCAAAAATGTAATATTCTTCCAATTAAGGAGGGATTATGTAATGTTTCGGCACCATTTTTCAAAAGATATTTATCAAGCACGTAAACAATTGGGCCTAACACAGCAGCAGGTCTCGGAGAGAATGAACATGTCGCTGCGGGGATATCAAAAGATAGAGAAAGGAGAAGTGAAACCGACAACAGAAAATTTTATCAGGCTCGTTTTGATTTTTCATATTCAGGTAGAAGATTACAGGGAGGACGTATTTTAGAATGTATCTTTATCAGCACAGACATGAACTGCAATACTTAGAAGAAGTTGGAAATTATGGCACATTTTGCATAGAGGTTTATGCAAAAGACAATGGGCATTGGAAAAAGATAAAGGAGGTTTCTGACGTTTCTACAGACATTGATATAGTATTGAACCTAATATCAATTTGTAATATAGAACAGCTTGATCCGATTCATCTAATAAATGTTATTGAAGACTTTATTGGATAAAAGTATTACGATTAATATACCGGCAGGGATTAATCTTTCTGCCGGGTTTTGATAATTTGTCGTCAATTGATTATAAACTTCTTTTGTAACAGGGTTTTACATGTTATTTTTGTCCTTGGTAGGGACGAGGTCGCCAGTTCGAATCTGGTCAGCAGCTTCAGGAAAAAGCTTTTAAATCTCATTATATCGGGGTTTAAGACACCGTTTTATTTTCTAATACTTTTTGTTATTCCAGTTTGTTTTAATGAGGGCTGGGATTTTATAAGATAATAGGAGGCCAAGAAATTATTTTCTTGGCCTCCTATTTAATTTTTGTTCTATCAGAACAATTATAGATTGTTAGTATTAGGGGAATGGCTAATCAATCCTGACCCGCTGGCTGCGCAGCTCCTTTTGGAGTGTTTTGACATCGACATTCCGTGGGAGGACATCCTGTCGCACAGACAGTGCGCTCGCAGTTCCGGCCGCCTGGCCGGTCACCATAGCGAAATCTACCTGCCGGGTTATAGTCGTAGCCCGCCGCATAGAAGAACAGCAGCGGCCTGCTACCAGCAGATTTTCAATTTCTAATGGAACAGTGATACGGTACGGAACCTGGAAATATGCCTCTGTAAAGGCAGGCAGAACCCCTTCTGCTCCATCCATGCAGACGGGATAAACTCCGATAGAATCCTCAAAGCGCTTCTCATCAAAGATATCCTTAAACTGCATCCGGTATTCACCAATGATTCTTCTCGTTTCCCGAATACCGATAGTCATGGCAAAATTTCTAAGCTTTGCGTTTTCGAATCCCTTTTCGTATTTACGAAGAATCGGAATGATTTCGACAATGCTTTTTCTTGATTCAATTTCCGCTTTGGTTAGGCTGAGGACGTCTGTCCCGTCAGCCGGACACCAGCAGTGATTGAGTGCGGTCAGTTCATTTTTCGTCTTATAATTATAGATGAAGGACTTGTTGGTATATTTGGGCATTTTTTCTCCCGCTTCCCGGGCCTTTTGAATGCCGTGATACATTTTCCGATGCATAACAGGGTGACGCTGCGACGGATCAGAATCTGCTTCTGCTTCTACTGCATCAACATCGATATCTGTAACACCGTATACAAGGGTGGCTCCAAGAGGTTCCCCGACGCCAAGATCGCCGGTTGGTTCTTCCGCCATAACACAGGATACCCCGGCGCGATAGGCAATATCCGCGTCACCAGTACAGTCTACTACCCGTTTAGCCAGGATGGCCTTCCTGCCAGATTTTGATTCCGTTACTACGCCGACAATTTTGTTTCCGTCCATTAAGGGCATCACGCCCATACAGTGCAGGATGGGCGTGACACCATTTTCCTGTATGTATTCATCGGCTACATATTTAAACATTTCCGTATTATACGCAATGGAGGTGGCAGGCTTGAAAAAGCTTTTCTGAACAGCTCCCATAGCGATCATTTTCTGGTCAAGATCCTCGACAACACCGCCCGGCATTGTTGTACGCTCCTCCCGCCACCAGGATGGCGGTTCCATAGAGGAGATGGAGATCAGCCCGCCCAGACATCCGTACTGCTCTACGAGTATCGTTTTAGCTCCGGTTCTTGCCGAGCCGACAGAAGCTGCGATTCCCGCGGGGCCTCCTCCAACTACCACAACATCGGCCTTCATCAAAACCGGAATCTTGCGTTCCGGTTCAGTGATCATTTCACACATATTATTTCCTCCTATCCTGAAACTAAGAAATCCGGACTCCCTGATGCTGTAATATCTCCTGCAGCCGGCTGACTGGAACATTCCGAACCGGCAGGCCGTCTTTGATTGACAGTGCGCAGGCGATACCTGCGGCCTGGCCGGTAATCATACAAAAATCTACGCCTCGCGTGGTGTGGGTCGCGTCCTTTGTGGCAGAAACAGACCTGCCTGCGACCAGCAGGTTGTCAACCGCCTGAGGGATCATAATACGGTAGGGAATCTGAAAATGGGCGTTTGTCATCGCAGACCTGCACAGCTTCGGCCCGTCCATACAGACCGGATATACGCCGACTGAATCATCAAATTTCCGTTCGCCGATGATGTCCTCCAGCGTGAGCTGGTAATTCCCGATGATGCGCCTTGTTTCCCGAACGCCTACGGCTGTGGCAAACTGGCGAAGAGTTGCATCTTCAAAGCCAGGCTCATATCTGCGCAGAAGCTCCAGAGTATCCAGCGCCTCCTTCCGGGAAAGGATTTCAGCCTGGGTGAGGCTGAGCACGTCGTTCCCGTCAACGGGAACCCGAACCCGGTTAATAGCGGTCACTTCTCCCCGGGTCATCCGGTTGAAAATAACCTGATTTTGAAAACCGTTCGGTGGGATTGGATAATGATCTGCACGCGCTTTTGAAAAACCGTCGCTGATGAATTCATGCCGGACACGATCCAGCATTTCCGGGTGTATACTCAGGTTGTCACGAACTTTGGATATATCGACATTGGAAGCACCGAAAATCAGCGTTCCATACATCATATCCTCCTTTTCGTCTCTTCCAAGATTGCATTTTTCGAACGGAGCGCCGCATAGGGCGGCAATATCCGCGTCGCCGGTGCAGTCTACCACCCGTTTTCCAAGCAGGGCCTGCCTGCCGGATTTTGATTCGATAAAAACACCTTTGATTGCGCCGCTTTCTATGTATGGCTCTGTGACAAGGCAATGATAGACAGGCCGGATATGGTGTTCCTCCATCAGTTCGTCCACCACGAATTTGAGCATTTCTGTATCGTAGTTATAGGAGGCGGAGGGCTGAAAAAGCGGCTCCTCCGCCGCGCCATACGCAAGCATCTTTTTTTCCAGCAGTGCCTGTACGCCGCCGGGCATTACCGTATTCTTTTGCCGGCACCAGGATGACGGTTCCATATTACAGATTGCCGGGATTCCGCCTAAAAAGCCGTAGCGCTCTGCGATGATGACAGAAGCACCGGCATCCGCCGCGCCGATTGCTGCGGAAATTCCTGCCGGCCCTCCGCCGATTACCAGGACATCTGCTGACGCCAGAACTGGAGTTTGGCGTGAGGGCTCGGTCATTGTTTCATTCATTTTCTCATTTTCCTCTCATTCCGTAAGACTAATCCTTAATCCCTGTTGTTGCAATCCCCTTGACAAAGTACTTTTGCGCACTGATAAACAGGATAAAGATTGGAATCAGAGACAGGACGGAGCCTGCCATGATATATCCGATGCTGCTTGTCTTCAACCCCTTAAATTCCATGACGCCCAGCGGGATAGTATAGAGGTGACGGTCGGTAATAAACATCAGCGGATTTTCATAGTCGTTCCAGCAGAAAACAAAGGTGAACACTGTAAACGCTGCGATTCCGGCGGAAACAAGAGGGACAGCAATCCGCCAGAAAAGCCGGAATTCATTACAACCGTCGATTTTACCTGCCTCAAAAAGCTCGCTCGGCAGGGAAGAGAAGTATTGCTTGAGCAGAAAAGTTCCGAAGGTTGAAATACTGTTTGGAAGAATCAACGCCCAGAAGGTATTGTAAATCCCCAGGAAACGATAGATAACCAAACGCGGAACCAGGAGCATTGTGTTCGGAAACATCAGTGTGGCAAGATAAAGCAGAAAGATGATATTCTTTCCTTTAAAATTGATTCTTGCAAAGGCATATCCAGACAGCAGGCTGGTAATTACCCCGCCGATCGTGGATAAAATTGTTACATAAACTGTGTTGCCATAGTACTGATAAAAGGGTAGGATTCCAGACCAGACGTTTGTATAGTTGGAAAGAATCGGGTCTTTTGGAATCCACTGGATCGGAAAGGTAAAAATGTCGCTTTCCGGTTTAAAGGATGCTGACAGCATCCATACAAATGGCAGAATCATGGTCAGGCCGACAAGCAGCATCAGGATTGTCAGAAGCAGCTTAACGACCTTTTTTCCTTTTAAACCCATATGGGCTTTGGTACGCATCGCAAAACCTCCTTCTGTTTATCCTTCATGGACCCATCTGTCCGAGAATTTAAGCTGTATGAAGGTGATGATGAACACAAAGAGAAACAGGATAATCGAGGCGCTGCACGCGTATCCGATTTTATTGTATTCCACCGCCTGCTCATAAACATAGTATACAGTTACCATTGTGGAGTCGCCCGGCCCGCCGGTTGTCATGGTTTTTACCAGTGTAAATACATTAAACGAGCCGATAATGCAGTTAATTAAAACAAAAAAGGTGGTTGGCGAAACCATTGGAATGGTGATTTTAAAGAAACACTGGATCGCGTTCGCCCCATCGATTTCCGCAGCCTCATAAAGACTCGCGGGGATACATTGCAGGCCGGCGATAAACAGCACCATATAATACCCGACAGCTTGCCAGACTCCGATGATCATCAAAGCGGGCAGGGCAGAATTGGAGGATGTAATCCATCCGGGTACATTTTCGATCCCAATGCTTTTCAATACGCTGTTGATCGGCCCATAGTTAGGAGAATATAAACTCGTCCAGACCATGGCCACTGCGACCATCGAAGAAATATACGGCATATAAATCATCAGACGTACCAGGCTTCTGCAATGAATTTTGTCGTTGATAATAACGGCAAAGATCAACGCCAGCGCTACGGTGAACGGGACAACGATTACCGCATATTGCAAGGTGTTCAACAGGGAAGTCAAAAAGGTATCGTTATGAAAAAGCTCTATAAAATTGTCTATTCCGGCAAAGCGGATGCCCGAAAAACCGGAAACTAGGTTCCACTCGGTAAATCCCAATAAAAAAGAACAGATGATTGGCAGAAAGCGGAAAATGACAAATCCAATAAAGCTCGGCAGCAGAAAGCACCAACCAATCAGTGTGCTTCTGCGAATGCTTCTCTTCGCAACCAGTCTATTCAGATTGGTTATTGCGTGACGGTCTAATTTCGTTGCTGTCGCCACACCATCACCCCCTATGTGATAAAACTTCTCTGGTCAAACGGGAACTGGTTCCCGTTTGACCAGGTGAATAAAATTATTTTGCTTTTGCAATCAGTTCGTCTGCATTTGCTTTCAGGTCTTTGATCGCTTCCTCCGGTGTTTTTTCATTAAAGAACACCTGTTCAATCTGCTTATCCATTTCGCCTACAACCTCTGACTGCGCGGTTGCAATTGTTGTAAATTTAAAGCCAGGAATACGCGCGATTTCGCTTTCCGGACTGGTGAAAGCGTGCAGCATTTCATCTGTGCTGACTCCCTCGCAGGAATAAATTTTGTCAATACAGATCTGTTCAATCTCTTCTGACGGGAAGTATGAAGCGGTCGGCTGCATATATTTTTCTGCTACGCAGACGTCAGGACGTTCGATACAGTACCATTTCATGAATTCAAAGGCAGCGTCTTTATTTTTGCTGCTTGCTACCATGCTCAGGTCACTGAATTCGTACATGGTCTGCAACGGATCGCCTTTCTTTTCTACCGGCATGGTAACAATACCAACCTCAAAATCATGAGCGTTATCCGGTAGGGAGCCCCAGTTGGAAATATTAAAGGTAGGAACGATGTCCATCGCGTATCCACCCTTATAGAACAGAGCGGTGCGGTTCGCATTTGCGTCTAAGCTAGCCTCTGCAAACTCATTAAATGGTTTCTGAGCACCTGCTTCCTGAAGGTCGTACAACCACTGCAGGCTTTCCAGGAAGGCCGGATCGTCAAAGTTGCTGGCGCTTCCATCTTCCTTGTACATGGCGTTGAGTCCTAATTTCAGGCTGGCGCGGTAGTACCAGGTTTCCTTTGGCATCAGACAGGTTCCGTATACACGGTTGACACCTTCACCGGAGGAAACCTTTTTGGCAATCTCATCAAATTCATCCCAGGTCCATCCCTCTTCCGGATAGGCAACCCCAGCCTCATCAAAGATGGATTTGTTATACATAACAGCATATAATTTGTTTGCATAAGGCATGGAGTAGTGGTAGCCGTTGATTGTGGTGATTTCACTGGCGGCTGATCCGAACACCTCGGCGTAATCGAGACCGTTTTTCTCAAAGTATTGGTCTAAACCTTCCAGCAGATTGTTTTCTACCCTGAGCTGCAGATGGTCGGTAGACCATTGCGAAGTAACATCCATCGGTTCATTAGCCATCAGCATGGTGTTCATCTTGATCATTGCGTCAGGCGAGTCAGGAATTGGTTTGTATGTAAGATGAATGTCATCGTGGGTCTCATTGAAGGTTTTCTCCATGAGCTCCATTTCGGGGATTGGTGTCCAGTGATAGAAGATAACCTCTGTTTTTCCGTCTGCGGTAGTTCCTCCTTCGCTTGTTTCCGGTTGATCAGAAAAATCACCGCATCCGGCCATCATTCCAACCGCCATACCGGCCGCCAAAATAATTGACATCAGTTTTTTATTCATTTGTCTGCCTCCTTCATGAATATAAGACTTTTTGAATGGTTGCTTTTTTACCGATTGCATTGAAACCCTAACTCTTTCAGAATCGACTGAAGATGACGAAATCCCTCTGGCATAAAAAAGATATTTGCCGGCATTAACATTTTTAGCTTCAAGAGATTTTATGAGACAAGCCCAGTAAATTATGATTGATTCCGCAATTTTTATTGCTTTGGAGAGTGTGGATTTCAATGAATTTTGATAATTAAAATTCGATATCGATTTTTCTGATTATCATAATAGCATAATAATATTTGTTTGTAAAGATATTTTTGTTAATTTCATCAAAAAAATATTTTATTATAAGAAATTTACTTTTGTTATATAAAAATATTATGCGAAAATCAATAATAGAACAAAAAAAGAGGGTATGCAAAAAGCATACCCTCTTTTTTTGTTTTATCGGTTAATTTTTGGAACGGATAAAGGTGTTAGAGCCCAGCAGTTGGGAGATTTTATCCGCAATTTGGATTAGGAAGTCCAGGTTTTCCTCGATTTTTTCATCTGTCATTCGAAAGATCGGCCCGGTCACGCTGAGTCCGGCGATGATTTTTTGGGTGTAATCCCGGATTGGAACAGCGATACAGCGGGCGCCGATCTCACATTCCTCGTTGTCGAACGCATACTGGTTCTTCCTCGCGGCCTGCAGTGCTTCCATCAGCTGCCCCTTGGTTGTGATGGTGTTTTCTGTAAAGGACGGAAGCCCCTTTTCGGCAATCAGTTTATTGATATATCCTTCATCATGATCCAGCAAAAGAAGCTTGCCAACGCCGGTACAATGCATGGGCGCGCGGCTTCCGATCCTCTGCATGGTGCGCAGCATCTGGTCTGGCCCTGAGATAAAGCCGATATATACTACCGTCATATCCTCTTCAATCGCCAGGCAGACGGATTCGCCAAATCGTTCTGAGATTTGCTTCATATAGGATTGCGCAAAATCAAATAGACGGATTTCCGCGCTGACCATATTAGCAACAGAACAGATTTTAAAGGTCAGGTAGTATTGCAGGGTGGAGGGATTTTGCGCGACATATCCGCAGTCTTCAAGGGAAACAAGAAAACGCAGTACTGTGCTGGAATTTGATTCCAGAGCCTGTGCAATATCCTGGAGCCGCATTGGCTCGCGGTTGCGGGCAAGTAGTTCGATAATTCTCATTGTCTTTTCCGCTGAGAAATTTTTTGCGGTCGGCTTATCAGATTGTTTCATGCATAAATCCTCCAGTAATCACCATTTCTAATATTTTGTCAATTATAGTGTAAATCAAAAGAGAAATTTTTTCAATAGTCATATTGCACATGAATTTCAATAAATCGAAATATAATTTTAAAAAATAAAATACGAAAAAACTACTTTACAAATCGTTTTGATTGTGATACTCTAATTTTGAAATCAATAAATAAAATATAATTTTAATAAATAAAATTAAAGGAGGAGATTTTCATGAAAGAGTCAATTCATAAGTTTTTTCAGGTCGGAACCATCCAATGGATGAGCTTTCCGAATGAAGAGGTCATGTCGTCACTGAAAAAAATCGCCTGTGATGAATTTTTTGACGCGGTGGAGGTGTGCCGTTTTCCGGATGATCAAGCTAGGAGCGCTGCGGCAGCACTGCTTTCCCAGGCGCATTTAAAGGTCTGCTACGGCGCGCAGCCCCGGCTGCTGGGACCAAAGCTGAATCCAAACGATCTTGTAGAGGAAAAGCGCTTGCTGGCGGAGAAAACCCTGTTGGAAGCAATTGATGAAGCAGAACAGCTCGGTGCAAAGGGTATCGCGTTTTTGGCGGGAAAATGGGAGACTCAGACGAAAACGGAAGCCTTTAAACAACTGCTAAAGACGACCCGTGCTGTCTGTGATTACGCAAAGACTAAAGAGATGACAGTTGAACTGGAAGTATTTGATTTTGACATGGATAAGGCGGCTCTGATTGGCCCTGCGCCGTATGCGGGAAAATTTGCCGAGGAGATGCGCACAACGCATAATAACTTCGGGCTATTGGTAGATCTGAGTCATTTCCCGACAACCTATGAAACCAGCAGGTTCGTGATCCGTACCCTGCGTCCCTATATTACACATTTCCATATTGGCAACGCCGTTGTCAAACCGGGATATGAGGCATACGGCGACCAGCATCCGCGGTTCGGCTTCCCGGACAGTGCGAATGATGTGCCGGAGCTTCTGGACTTTTTCCGCGTACTGAAGGAGGAGGGCTTCTTCTGCCCAGAACAGCCGTATGTCCTCTCCTTTGAGGTAAAACCGTGGGCGGATGAAGATGCGGACGTTATCCTTGCAAACACCAAAAGGGTAATTAACCGTGCGTGGGCACTGCTGGAAGACTGAGAGAAAGGAGGAAAAAGGAATGAAAATTGTAGTGTTAGACGGCTATACCGAAAATCCGGGAGATTTGAGCTGGAACGGATTGGAACAGCTTGGAGAACTGACAGTTTATGACCGCACGCCGAAGGAGTTAATTATAGAGCGGATCGGAGAAGCCGAAGCGGTTATTGTCAACAAGGTTCCGTTAACTCGGGAAATTCTGCAAAGCTGTCCGTCGATTCGGTATATCGGCGTCTTGGCGACCGGATATAATGTGGTCGACACTGAAGCGGCAGGGGAACGGGGGATTCCGGTCTGTAATATTCCGTCCTATGGCACAGCGGCGGTTGCCCAGTTTGCTATTGCCATGCTGCTGGAAATCTGCCATCACGTGGCATATCACAGCGAAACAGTCCATCAGGGCCGATGGAGCAGCAGCCCTGACTGGTGCTTTTGGGACTATCCGTTAATCGAGTTGCAGGGAAAAACAATGGGCATCATCGGCTTTGGAAGAATCGGGCAGGCGACGGCGAGGATTGCCAGGGCATTAGGGATGAAGATCCTTGCCTTTGACGAAATGGAAAACGAATCAGGCAGAGAGCTCGGCGAATATGTATCCTTTGATGAGCTGCTTGCGCGCGCGGACGTCATCTCGCTCCATTGCCCGCTTCTCCCTTCTACGGAGGGGATTATCAATCGGAAAAGTATTGCCGGCATGAAGGATGGAGTAATAATCCTTAACAATGCGCGCGGGCCGCTGATTGTCGAACAGGATCTGGCGGATGCCCTGAATGCAGGAAAGGTTTCTGCAGCCGGGTTGGACGTTTTGTCAGAGGAACCTGTCCGTCCGGATAATCCGCTGCTTTCGGCAAAAAATTGCCTGATTACGCCGCATATTTCCTGGGCTTCAAAGGAGAGCCGCCAGCGGTTGATGGATATTGCAGTTGACAACCTCCGAAAATTTATGGAGGGAAACTGCCAGAATCGTGTGAACTAATAATTTGATGATGACCTGTTTTAAAAACAGGGAAGGGGTGTATGCAAGATGAATGAGAAAACAGTCCTGGACTGCGCGCACGAAATACCGGTATTGATGGAATGTGATGTACTGGTAGTGGGCGGCGGACCGGCCGGAATAGCAGCAGCCGTCGGCGCGGCGAAGGCCGGCGCGGATACGGTTATTGTAGAGCAATATGGCTGCCTGGGGGGGAATATTACGGTTGGCGCAGTGGAACCGCCATCCTGGTACCGGCAGGAAAAAACGACAATGCCGGGCGGCGTTATAGCGGAAATCGAGAAGAGGATGCTGGCCCTTGACGCGGCAGCTCAGACATCCTTCCGGCCTTCCATTGGATATGCCTATGATACGGAAGTATATAAATATATGGCGGATCAGCTAATAAAAGATTACCATATCACACCGATCTACCATTGCCTGGGTACAATTCCCTATATGGAGGGAAACACTGTATGCGGCGTGATTACCGAGTCCAAATCCGGACGGACGGCGATTTTGGCAAAGCGGGTAATCGACTGTACCGGAGACGGTGACATCATGGCCCGCGCAGGTGCTCCGTATGAAAAGGGAGGCAAAAACAGCGAAAAGCTTTTTGCGGGTACATTGAAATTTTTCCTGACAAATGTGGATATTCCCAAGCTGGAAGCCGCGATGGACGAAGATCCCATGAGCCGCGATCCCTATGTACATAAGCTTTTTTACAAAACATTCCAAAAAGCGGTTGACGCAGGAGAGAAACCGCTTGAAAACAGCCTGAACAGAATGTTCTATACACCGATGCCGCCTTCCGATATCAATGTTAACCTGGCTACCTGGGACCGGGATGTAGACGGGACGGATGTACTCAGCCTGACCAGGTCGGAAATCAAGCTGCGTAAAGAGGTTATGAAGGTCATTGACCGGTTCCATAGGTATGGAAAAGAGGAAGGGCTTGGAGAGGCAAAGCTGAGAAATTTTGCAATGACCGTCGGCATCCGGGAAACCCGGAGGATGGTGTCAGAGCATATGATTACCGGACGGGAGATTTTAGACGGCGAACGGTTTGAGGATACAGTAGGCATTTTCCCAATCTATATGGACGGGGAAAATGTGAAAAAAATCCCCTATACCGATGAATACTTCCAGGTACCGTTTCGGATTATTGTTCCGAGGAAGGTGGAAAATCTGCTGTGCGCGGGACGATGCGTAGCCTGTACAAGGGATGCTGTCCCGACCACGCGGCAGATGGACTTTTGCATGGTAACCGGGCAGGCGGCCGGAGCTGCGAGCGCGCTTTCCATCCAGCAGGATACGAACAGCCGGGATGTTTCGGTCAGCTCGGTTCAGCAGGAGCTGGAACGCCAGGGTGTCAGAGTATTTTAGATGGCTGCTGAAATGCGGGATAGCTTGAAAAATAAATTTTCAAACACGGTTTTGTGCCTTGGCGGCAGAGATATCACCGCCATGTTGGCTATACGAGAACTGTACAATTCCCAAGAAAGGAATGATCATAACAATGAACCAGTCGATTTTTGAACCGGCGGCGCAAATTCCGGTTCTTGCCGAGTGCGACGTTCTTGTCGTTGGAGGCGGCCCTGCCGGGATTGCGGCCGCTGTTGGTGCGGCGCGTACAGGGGCTAAAACAATTGTTGTAGAACGCTATGGATGCCTGGGCGGTATTTTAACGACCTGTTCGATGGAAACGCCGGCATGGTGGCGGGATGAGAAGGCTGTCATGCCAGGTGGTATTTTCGCAGAGCTGGATGACCGTTTGGTTAAGGCGGGACTCAGCCAGCACTGCTTTTTCCGTCCCGGTACGGGCAGGGCATATGATACGGAAGCCTTAAAATATGTTGCGGATGAGTTAATGGAAGAAAATGGGGCGGTTTCTATTCTGCACTGCCTGGGAGTTTCTCCTATGATGGACGGCGACCGGATCGTCGGAATTGTCACGGAGTCAAAGTCGGGCAGACAGGCGGTTTTGGCAAAAAGAGTGGTGGACTGTACCGGGGATGCGGATATTGCGGCAAGAGCAGGCGCCGCCTTTGTCAGTGCGGAGGAACCAACCGGATCAATTCCGGCTGATCAGCTATATAACGGCACGATTGTTTACGGGCTGAGCAATGTTGATACAAAACGCTTTATTGAAGATGTAGACCGCGATCCCATGTCCCGGCACCCCATTCTTCACCGGCTGTGCCACCGTTATCTGGATGAAGCGGAACGCGACGGGATTCCTGTGCCGGAGGGGATGCGCAAGGGTTTTGTTTATAACATGGTGGAACCGGACGCTCTCCCGGCTCTCAACCAGACGCAGCTGCCGGTGGACGGGACAGACGTCATCAGCCTGACCCAGGCGGAAATCCTCGGACGAGAGGCTATCATGAAAACGATCCCGATCTACCGGAAGTACGCCCCAGGCATGGAGCATGCCCGGCTGCGCTACTTCTCCATGGGACTCGGTGTTCGGGAAACCAGGCGGATTGTAGGGGAGTATACGCTGAATCTGCATGATATCTTTGAATCAAAGTCAAGCCCGGAATCCATCGGGGTATACCCCTTCTGCTGCGATGGCGCAGAGGGAACTATCCCTGCTTCTACAGACCGTCATTTCCAGGTGCCATACCGGATTACAGTGCCGCAGACAGTGGAGAATCTTTTGGTCGCGGGGCGCTGTGTCTCTGCACAACGGCGCTGTTATGGGATTTCTCGGATGGTGAATTTTGCTATGGTAACCGGCCAGGCTGCCGGGACAGCCAGCGCAGTGGCGATCAAGGAAAACGTATCTTCCCGGAACGTCAATATTGCCGATTTGCAACGGGAACTAAGGCACCAGGGCGTAAAAATAAAATAATTTATGAGAAAGGACAAAGGAGAAGTAGTTATGAAAATGAAAGCATCAGAGGCAATTGTAAAAATTATGGAGGCGGAAGGGATTACTGATGCATTTGGTATCCCCGGGGCGGGAATCAATGGGCTGTACAAGTATATGGCGCAGGCGAATATCCGGCACTACTGCCACCGTCATGAAGAAGCCTGCGTCCATGCGGCCGGGGCATATTTCAGGGCGAGCGGACGGATGGCCGCTGCGCTCTGCACCTCCGGGCCGGGAGCAACTAATTTCGTCACCGGAATCTATACCTGTAATATTGACAGTATTCCGGTCCTGGCAATTACCGGCCAGGCCGTTCGGGCGCAGCTTGGAAAAGATGCGTTTCAGTGTGTGGATATTGCAAAAATCTGTGAACCGGTCGCCAAGAAAACCTATTGTGTCACCGATCCGGAAGACATTCCGGCCGTCTTTTCTGAAGCGATGCGGATTGCCCGGGAGGGAAAGCCGGGGCCTGTGTTGGTAGACCTTCCACTCGATGTCCAGAACGCGGAGATCGAATTTGATCCTTCCTCATATAAGCCGCAGCCCTACCAAAATCCGGCTCCGAAACCAGAGGATATTTCTAAGGCGCTTGATCTGATTCAGGAGGCAAAGAGTCCGGTAATGATTATGGGCGGCGGGGTCATCCTGGCAGAAGCGGCAGAGGAATGCGTCCGTTTGGCGGAACAGCTCAATATTCCGGTGATTACAACCTATATGGCAAAAGGAGGAATACCGGTAGACCATCCATTAAATGCGGGACATTGCGGGATTCAGGTCGGTCAGCCGATAGGAAATAAGGTGTTCCTGCAATCCGACCTGGTGCTCGGGATTGGCTGCAGGTTCAGCGACCGCCATACTGGGAATATTGAGACCTATACCAAAGGAAGAAAGTTTATTCATGTCAATATCGCGGATTGGGAGATCGGGAAAATTCTGAAGGCCGACCTTGGAATTGTTGCGGACGCCAAGCTGACGATTGAAGCATTACTGAAAGAAGCAAAAGCAAGAGAGCTTTTCGGCAATCCGGAAATCGTGCCGCAGATTCCTGCCCTGAGAAAGGAACTGGCGAGAAAGGTGGATTATGACTGCAAACCGATTAATCCGCATCGTGTGTTCCGGGAACTGAACCAGTTCTTTGGGGACGACGCCATTTTTACTACCGGATGCGGAATTACGCAAATTTGGTCGGGGCAATTACAGGAGATCAATATTCCTCGGGGATACCTGCCTTCCGGCGGCTCCGGAACACTGGGATATGATATCCCGGCCGCTTTTGGCGCAAGCATCGCGACAGGGAAACGTGCAGTAGCCGTTATGGGCGATTTCGGCTTCACCTTCCATGTACAGGAGCTGGCGGTATGCGCGAAAAATAAAGTTCCGGTTATTGTAGTGATCGTAAATAATGCTTATCTGGGACTGATCCGCCAGAACCAGAAGGGTGCTTACGGATACGAATATGCCGTCGAAATGTCTGAAAACCAGGGGATGATCGATTATGTTAAGGTGGCAGAGGGCTTTGCCTGCTATGGGGAGCGGGTATTTGATCCGGTTGATATTCCTGCGGCTCTTGGGCGTGCGGTTGACAGCGGGAAGCCTGCGGTAATCGATATCGTCTGTGATCCGCAGGTGGACTGCTCCATGGGAACAGCATTAGATAATGTGAAGGAATTTGTTTATTAATTTCCGCCGCTAAGTCATCTTGTTCGGCATTCTGAAATATAAATCAAAGTACGGAACGATAAAAACCGGCAAACCAATTTTTGGTTTGCCGGTTTTTTTAACGCAGAAGCATTTCATAGGTAAATCTGCCCATTGATTTTTTTAAAAGGAGCCATGCAAGCAGTGCGCAAACGATGCCCAGCCCCAGCAGAATCCAGAAGCTGATCAGCAGGATTCCAGTGAATTGCCCGACCACCAGGAGGATGATCGGAAGGATCAGAAAGACCGCGCCCTGCTGTGATTCTTCCACAGACTGCGCTTTGGCAGATCCACGGACAATCAGAGTGATGGCGATCAGGGAAATAGCAGGCGAGATGAGCAGCATAATGACGAGCCAGTTTACATCCGGAAGGACTAGATTGCCGGTGAAGAAAAGAATTTCCGCTTCCAAAACGATCAGCATGGTAAAAAAAGAAAAGAAGGAAACGATCATGCTCAGCAAAAAAGAGGCAAATACCTTGGAACGGAAGATCTGCTTTAGGGTGAGCGGGCAATAAAGCAGTGTTTCCAGCGTATGCTTTTCCTTTTCTCCCACAAAGGAGCTGGCCGCCATAATCGAAGCAGTCATAATTGGGATCATGAGAAAAAATACCGGCAGGATATAGTTCAGAATCAGGCCGATAACCGTCAGGCTGAAATCCCCTGTCTGTTTTGCCATGGGCAGCATTTTCAGCAATTGCTGGAAATCATCAGTTTCTTCCGGTACAAAATGAATAACCAAGATAAAAATGGTAGGCATCACAATCGTTAAGACAAGCGGGACAATCAACAGGGTGGAAAACAGCCGTTTGTTTGCAGTAATGCCCTTCAAATCCTTTTTGATAATTGCGCGCATAGCCTCTTTCATTCTTCTGCCTCCTTCTGTTTGGACGTCAGTGTGAAATAGATATCCTCCAAGGAAGGCTGTCTGGGATTAACCTGATAGATATCGCCTCCGTCCTCTACGATCTGCCGGACAATACGGGGGATTTCTTTCTCTGACTGTATCTCAATTTCAAATTCCTGTTCCCCGATTTTCCGGCAGGGTAACAATTCCGGTATCCTGCTTGCCCGTATCTTTACCGCTATTCTGGAGGAGGTTTCGGCGCGAAGTTCCTCCAGAGATCCAGAGGCGAGCAGCTTGCCCCGGTCAATCAGCCCATAACGGGTACAGATTTCCTGGGCGTAGCGAAGCTGATGGGTGCATAAAAAAACGGTAATCCCTGCTTCTTCTGCCAGTCTGCGGATCAGATGATTCACATTCTGCGCGCTTTCCGGATCAAGTCCGGAAGTGGGCTCGTCGAGAAAAAGCACCTTGGGCTGGTGAATCAGCGCGCGGGCAAGGGACAAACGCTGGCGCATCCCTGTGGAATAGGCGGCTAGCTTCCGGTCTTTAGCTTCTGTTAGCTCCAGCTCCTCTAAAAGTGTGTTGGCCCGCCTTTCACTTTCCGAGGCGGTCAGCCCAAAAACGGAACCATAGAATACAAGGTTCTGCAGGCCGGTAAGATTATCATACATCTGTGCGTGCTCTGTTACCACGCCGGATAGTGCATGTACCTTCTCTGGGTTTTTTACAGGGTCTGTGCCAAGTACCCGGCAGCTTCCCTCAGATGGGGTGAGAATGCCATTCAGAATTTTAACCGTAGTTGTTTTGCCGGCCCCGTTCGGCCCGAGGAACCCGAAAACCTCTCCCTGCTTTAGGGTGATGTCTATGTGGGACAGAGCTTGCTTGCCTCCGGGATATTGTTTGGACAAGCTTTCGATTGCAACAGCATTCATTTCAAACACTCCTCATCAAATTAGGGTTTATCGCTCTTGATTAAATGTATTTTACCACATCTATGCAGATTTTTTACCATTTCGATTCTTCTTGCCCTCCAAAATTATGTTGTTACCGATAAGCAGTGATTGTTTAACCCAGACACGCCGTAATTCCAACATACAAACCACCAAGAACAGCGAAGCTGCCTAATACCAAACAAACGATTGCAGTTATAGAATCTTCTTTATAGCTGTCAATATAGCTATAATGAGGTGAGACTGCATCATACCAAATCTGCACCTCATCACCGATTTTATATTGACAACGGCTTGTTCCCATTTTCACTTCAATGCGGATAATTTCATTGTTGACAACATACTCGTATGTTGGGAAATAACTTATGCGACGCTTATGATTTACTGTAGTTGTCATACTGCTTATGTCTACAATTTTTCCCATTGTTTGTGTTAAACATCTGCGTTTTTTATCTATTTTTTCCTTAAAATGTATATATCCATTTCGTGCAAAAAAGCCACCAACGCCGCAAAACAATAAAGGAAAACATATGCCATATATCAGTATTTTTTCAATTACACTCAAATTATGGCCTCCTTCAATAATGTCAAATTTTCGATTCTTTCATATCCACATTATATCATATCACATCAATACCGTCATTTTTTTCTGCTGTTTCACAACGATAAAAAGTTAACCGGCTGGAAACTTTTTCAAATTTCTGCTGTACGGCTGATCCAGTACATGTTTTTAAAAAGTTCAAAATCGACTATGCAAAAAATAGTTATAGTAAAATAAAAATGGGAGATGATAATGATAACATTTAGCAAAGGAGTCGTGCTATGTACCAACAAACCTGTATTTCAACATTTAAAGAGTATTTGAAGCGAGAAGAAAAAAGCAATGCAACCATCGACAAGTATGCTCGTGATATCCGCACTTTTTTTGAATATCTTGCGGAGAGGGAGGTTACAAAAGAGCTTACTATTAGCTATAAAGAGCATCTTTCCGGGCAGTATATGGCCGCCAGTGTCAACTCTATGCTGGCTGCGATCAACTGCTATCTGCGCTTTATCGGAAAACCGGATTGCTGTGTCAAGCTGCTCAAAATCCAGAGACAGATTTTTGCTGCCGAGGAAAGGGAACTGAGCAGATCAGAATACCAGCGCCTGGTCAAGGCGGCAAAAAACACTCGTCTTTCCCTCATTCTCCAAACTATTTGCGCAACGGGGATTAGGGTAAGCGAGCTTCAATATTTTACAGTGGAAGCGGTTCAGAAAGGGAAAGCTGTTGTGAGCTGCAAAAATAAGACGCGGATTGTCTTTATTCCCATACCGCTGCAAAGGCTGTTAAAAGAATATATAAAAAAATCCGGCCGGAAAGCCGGAGCGATTTTTGTAAGCAGAAATGGAAAACTTTTAAACCGAAGCAATATTTGGCGGGAGATGAAAGCTCTCTGCAGCAAAGCAGGGGTGCTGCCCGAAAAGGTTTTTCCTCATAATCTGCGCCATCTGTTTGCGCGGACATTTTACAGCGTAGAAAAGGATATTGTCAAGCTGGCGGATGTGCTGGGGCACAGTAGTATTAACACTACCCGGATTTATACCATGGAAACCGGATACCGGTACCTTCGGCAGATAGAACAGGTACAAAAAATATTAACAACATAATGATAATTATGTTGTTAATTGGAAAAAGAAATATTTTGTTTACATAAAAATAATAGCATATTCTGTTGAATTTAGCAAGAGCCGGCAAGGGATAAATTAGAAAATTGCAGGGAAATAAACCGGAAATTACTGGAAAAATTTCCGGTTTAACTTGTTGCTGCCTCTGTTCGAAAAAATAAATATTTCCGGGAGAAATCAGTCTTTATCATACAGTTGATTAGCACAAGAGAACAACATAATTATCATTATGTTGTTCAGCCTGAAAGAATCAGGTCAGAAACGATTTGAAACCGGGAGGGAATATAAATGATGTCAAAAAGACAGAATAAGGAACTGGATTTGCTGGAATATATTGCGGCGAAAAGCGGATGCCTCTATCTTTCTGATTTGCATAATCCAGAAAATCTGCTGTTTGTGCAGTGCGCGGTATCACAAATAGATCCATCTGTGTACAGTCTGGAAGAATGGAACGAGGCGGCGCGGTATATTACACAGGAAGCAGTTGCCTTTGAAACAGAGGAACAGGCTTTGAATTATATCATGTGCAGCCGGCAGCTGGGGAAAACAGGAACAGATGGGAAATAATTTGATGGTAAAAGAAGCTGCATCTTTGATAAACTTATCAAATTATCAAAGATGCAGCTTCTTTGTGATTTCACGGTACATGGCCTTCCAGTTGAAAATAAGCTGTACCGAAATTAAAATCAAGCTTACGGCCACACAGATGACGGATGGAATTATCACTTCCAAAAGGCCGGTAAACAGAAATACCAACGGAATAATTCCCATAACCGCACAGACAATCAGGTTGATCAGATATTCCTTGTCTGGGAGCCGGAGCACTCTTGACAGAATCAGCACCGCGAGCATTGCGCCGATGCAGACCGAGGGAAAGACGAAATCCGCCGACCAGCCGCGCCAGCCGGTGAGCACATCCCAAAGGAAAGCAAGCGCTGAAATTAAAAAGCATTGCCAAACAATGTTGTTTAACAGCTTGGCCTTTTTGATAATACCGATCACTGCCCAAAGCCAGCCGCAGCCTAATCCTAACGCGGCAAATAGAGACCACCAGGTTTCGGACGGAATCAGCAGATTAATCGCAAAACAGATAATCGCCGCGCTGACTGCGGCTGTGGAAATGATTTGGATGATCCGCTTTGTCCGGTTGGGATTAGGAGGAATCACCGGGTAGCTGCGTGTTTCCTCTGTGTCGCCGGAAAGGTTTCCGCCGCAAAGGGGGCAGTGTTCGTGAATCCCTGACACTTTGACGTTGCAGGGCTTGCAATAAAGCATTTTAAACTCTCCTCTCAATCAGAGGTATTACTCTTTATCTCGATCTCCACGCCCATGCCCGCGAGAAGACGGAAGAAGCTGCGCTGGATATCGGTATCCTCAAAGCTGGAACTGAAGCCGACAGACAGCACATCCCCGCTGGTACAGATGCAGGCTTGGAGCCGGGTGGTGCTGGCGAATACAGACATATGGTGGACATATGGCAATATTTCCTGCGGAAGCTGTGTTTTTCCAATATTGGAAACTACCATCGTTTCCCCGGAATTGGACATCCGCCGCGCAATTCTCAGGAAGAAGTTTTTGACTGACAGCGGAACCACTTTGACAAATGGATTTCTCTCAATCGACATATATCCGCTGATAATGCTTCTGAGATTCTCTTCAGTAAGCCCCTGTTCAAAGGAAGCTTTTAAGGAAGCAATCAAATCCTCCAGTTCGTCCTTTCCATGTCCAAACTGATAGGCAACGCGGATATTTCCAAAAAAATTCCGCATCGTGTCGGAAGAAAAATACTGCCGCAGGTTCACTGGGACGGTAATCACAATCGGCTTTTTCTCATTGTACAGAACCATTTCCTGACGGATAGACAGAATCAGAAGCGCGCAGAGAAAAATGGTAAGGGAGGTATGATAAGACTTAGCCAGCCTAAGAACGGCACTGCAGGACATCAGGCCTTCGGTGATCACATAATTTTCCGCATGCATCCCAGTCAGGTGGTATACGTGGCCCGGAAGCTTCGGCCTATCCTTTCGGATTTTCTTATAATACTTTTTAAAGCTGTCCTCGGCACGGGCTGAAATCGGAACGGGGGAGATCTCATCCGCAAGCTCCTGTCTGACAGCCTCAGGATGTGTCTCAGCCAGATAGGAACAGACGAGGTATTTCAGAAACTGCATAACGCCGGTACCATCCGCGAGGGCGTGGTAGGTTTCCAGGTTAATTCGGTTATGGAAATAACTGACGTCAAATAAAAGATGCCGTTTGTTCCGGTAGAATAGCTGGGAGCAGACGCCGGTATTCTCTATGTGACATTTCGGCTTCAGCTCGCTTGCTTCGAGATAGTACCAGAACAGGCCGCTCCTCAGAATATATAAGAAGTGCGGAAACTGGGCCAGCGTTTTTTCCAGTGCATGCTGTAGAACCTCTTCCTGTACAGGCTCATTCAGCTCACAGGAAAAACGGAACACACCAGTTTCCCGTCTGCTGCTGGTAGCCGGAAAAATTTTCCCGGCATTATCCAGCTTCAGCCAGCGATTAGTTTGACTCATTTTTTTCGCTCCCATTTAAAAATGCGTTAATCAGCTCATGCGCGCGGCGGACATGGACATAACCGATTCCCAGGCTCATGAAACCGTGCAGCGCGTCCTTCATACGGTGGACTTCTACCCGGTTCCCGGCCTCCCAAAGCTTTCTGCCGTAAGCCTCTCCTTCGTCGCGCAGAGGATCGTATTCGGCTGTGATCAGCAGAGTGTCCGGCTGGTTGGAAAAATCCTCCGCCAACAGCGGGGCAAAATAAGGGCTTTTTAAATCGCCGTCATCGCGTTTGTAAAGATCGATATATTCGCAGATTCGTTTTGAGGTCAGAAGATAGTCGCTTCCGTTTTCGATCACAGATGGAAACGGCGAGCTGACGCTGTGGTCATAGTAAGTGGCAGGATAGATCAAAATTTGACGGGGAATCGAAAACTCCCCGATATCCCGCGCCTTCAGTGAAACAGCCGCGGTAAGATTCCCACCGGCGCTGTCTCCGACCAGGGTCACGCTATGAGGGTCAAATCCAAACTGCACGGGGTGCAGGAACAGCTCCCGCGCTACAGCATAGCAGTCTTCTAATCCCTCCGGGAACGGGCTTTCCGGCGCCAAACGGTATTCTACTGAAATAACCTTGCTCTGTGTGGCGTCTGCCAGAGCAGAACAGACTTTGTGATAGGTGTCGATGCTTTCGGTTACCCATCCGCCGCCATGAAAAAAGAGCAGTGTGTTTTCCTCTGCGTTTTGCTTCGGAGTATAAATGCGCGTCAAAATATCCCTGCCGCCTGTGTGAACCACATGATCCTGCCAATTGTGATTCGGCGGCAGGAGCTTCGGTGCCTTCAGATGCTGGATAGAACGCTGTAGCTGATAGGTTTTACGGATATCGATATCAGGATAGGACAATGCTTTCAGTGCAAGACGCATAAATTTGTTGATTGCCATATAAATTCCTTTCTCTTGGAACGGAGGAAATGTTTCTTGTTTATTTATTATACCATAAAGAAGACGGGATAAAAACGGCGGTGCCGGAAGGCACGAAAGAGTTCGCTCTGAGAGCCGTTTTTGGGGACGTTAAACGATCCGTTTACGTTTAATATTATATATGTCATGAAGCCACCGGGATAAAAACGGCGGTGCCGCAAGGCACGAAAGAGTTCGCTCTGAGAGCCGTTTTTTGGGACGTTAAACGATCCGTTTACGTTTAATATTATATATGTCATGAAGCCGCCGGGATAAAAACGGCGGTGCCGCAAGGCACGAAAGAGTTCGCTCTGAGAGCCGTTTTTTGGGACGTTAAACGATCCGTTTAACGTTATTATACCATACGAAAAAATGATTCACAAGGAACCCCCATTTTAATTTGTACGAATTTCGGTAAACTTTTATTTGACAAACGAAATAAAAGGTGATATACTATAAATGTATTCAAGATAATTGCTATGTTCTCACAAGTTTGCAGATCATTGTTAGTTAGATGATTCGCTGAGCTTGTGAGTTTTGTTTTATTTGGGTACAAATATTTTTTTGGAGGTACCCGATTATGAATAACGGTACAGTAAAATGGTTCAACTCAGAAAAAGGCTATGGATTTATTTCCAACGATAATGGCGGGGAAGATGTATTCGTGCATTTCTCAGCAATTTTAGGCGATGGCTTTAAATCTCTCGAAGAAGGTCAGAAGGTAACCTATGATACCGAAACTGATCCGAAAAACAGCCGCAAGCTGAGAGCGGTTAATGTTTGCATAGCATAGTTTTTGTCTTTGGCAGAACATGAAGGAGCGGGAAACAATTTTGTTTCCCGCTCCTTTTGCTATAACGGTATTCGGTTTGCAGCGCTTACAAATGCTTTTCAGGCATGGGTGGAAATACAAATAAGGTATTTGCTTTGACAGAGATTCAGTCTTATAATAAAAGATACAGAATGGGAAGATATTTGACAATCGTGAGAGGAAGAAGAGTATTGTTTTCAAACCAAGCATTAAAGAAATTAATTATTCCGCTGGTTATTGAGCAGGTGCTGGTCATGCTGGTTGGCATGGCGGATACTGCGATGGTCTCCTATGCGGGCGAAGCGGCAATTTCTGGCGTAGCGCTGGTAGATATGTTCTGCTACATGATCATTACCATTTTAACAGCAGTTGCGACAGGCGGCGCTGTGATTGTATCGCAGTTTTTGGGCAGCGGCGATAGGACAAAGGCGAACCTGTCCGCCAGCCAGCTATTAGTTATCACTTTTTTGATTTCATCGGTGATTATGGCTGTTTGTACTGTTTTTCATCATGGAATTTTGAAATTATTTTTTGGATCAATCGAAGCCGATGTAATGGAAGCGGCTGCTACCTATTTGGTCATTACCGCCTTTTCTTTTCCGTTTCTCGGTATCTATAATTCTTCCGCGGCGTTGTTCCGCTCGATGGGCAAGACAAATGTAACGATGTATGTTTCGCTTTTGATGAATGCCATCAATGTGGCGGGGAACGCAGTGGGAATTTTTGTATTCCACGCTGGCGTTGCCGGGGTGGCGGTACCGACCCTGATTTCTCGCATTGTAGCCGGGATTTTAATGTCGGCGCTGGCGTTCAGAGAGTCCAATACGGTTTTCGTGCGGTGGAAAGATATTTGCAGATGGGATCGGGAAACGATCAGGAGGATATTGCGGATCGCTGTACCAAATGGGATAGAAAACGGCCTGTTTGCGTTGGGAAGAGTGTTGGTAACCAGCATTGTGGCATTGTTTGGGACAGTCCAGATCGCGGCAAACGGCGTTGCAAACAGTGTGGACATGATTGCCATTGTGGTAGTGAATGCAGTAAACCTGGCTATGGTTACTGTTGTAGGGCAGTGTGTCGGCGCGGATGAATATGAGCAGGCGAAGGCATATACCTGGAAGCTGATGAAGATTTCTTATCTTGCCACGGCGGTTCTGGGTGTGCTTGTCTGTGTATCCCTGCCCTTGATTCTGCAGATTTATGAGCTGTCTGACCAGACCTACCGTCTGAGCTGTTTTTTGATTATCATGCATAACATTCTGGCAATTTTGCTTCATCAAACCTCCTTTAACCTGTCGAATAGCCTGCGGGCGGCTGGGGACGCCAAATTTACCATGTATGTTGGAGTCGGTTCTATGATCGTATTCCGTCTTGGCACCGCCGTTTTGTTTGGGATGGTGCTGAATCTTGGAATCATTGGGGTGTGGATTGCAATGGGAATGGATTGGTTAGCCCGGTCTGTTGCGTTTGTGATTCGTTATAAAAGCGGGAAATGGAAAGAATATAAGGCAATCAATTAAATACGGAAAAAAAGAGCGGGATGATGCTAGACATCATCCCGCTCTTGCTTCTGTATGCTTAGTCCTCCCAGACTTCTTTTGCCATATAAAAGGCCGCCCACGCCTTGGGCGAGCCGCTGTAAAAAGCAAGCTGGGTCAGCACTTCGGCGATTTCCGTTTTTGTGACCCCATTTTCCTTTGCCCTTTGCAGGTGGAATTTTAGGGAGGAATCCAGAATACCGCTTGTCATCAGCGCCGTAACAGTAATCAGGCTGCGGTCTCTGGGGGAAAGCTGTTCTTCCCTTGACCATACCTCTCCAAATAGAATATCGTCGTTTCATTCCGCAAATTTGGGAGCGAAATCTCCCAGCGCGTCTCTTCCGGCTGTGACTTTTTTCTCTGACATTTCTGTTCTCTCTTTTTTCTCTATTGATTGTTTTGTGCCATGACGCCCACAAGCCGGTGCGGGAGGTATGCCTCTTCCAGATAGGTCATCTCTTCCTGGGAGAGAGAAAGGTCTGCCGCTCTGACTGCGTCCTCAATATGCTGTAGCTTTGTCGCCCCGACCACCGGGGAATCTGTCTTTGTCAACAGCCATGCAAGGGCAATTTCCGTCATGGAGACGCCGCGCTTGTCAGCAAGCTCTGCCACGCGGTTGATAATCACACGATCCTGTTCTGCCGTTTTGTCATATTTGAACTTAGCATAGCTGTCCTCCTGAAGACGCCTGCTGGTTTCGCCGGGACGTCTGGATAGCCGGCCGCCGGCCAGCGCGCTGTAAGGAGTCATCGCGATATGGTCTTCACGACATAGACGGGTCATCTCTCGTTCCTCCTCCCGGAAGATCAGGTTGTAATGCCCCTGCACCGATACGAATTTGGTAAAGCCTTCCCGTTCTGCCAGCGCGTTTGCTTTGGCAAGCTGATAGGCGTAGCAGTTAGAAATCCCGATTGCCCTTACCTTTCCGGACTTAACCGCTTGGGTCATCCCTTCCATAATTTCGTATAATGGCGTATGGTAGTCCCACATGTGGTAGATATACAGGTCTACATAATCCATGCCAAGATGGGAAAGGCTTTGGTCGAGCATTCTTGCAACATGCTGCTGTCCGCTGATTTTGTTTTGAATTTCTTCTTCTGTGCGCGGGAGGAATTTTGTCGCTACCACGACATCCTCCCTCCGGGCAAAGTCCCGGAGCGCCCTGCCGACATATTCCTCGCTGGTACCGTTTTGATAGGCAATTGCAGTATCATAAAAGTTTACGCCGAGCTCCAGGCCGCGCTTGATGATCTCACGGGATTGTCCTTCCTCCAGCGTCCAGCTGTGCTGGCCGCGCCGGAACAGCTTGACGCCGAGCTCTGCCTCCAACTGCATGAGCTGACGGGAAAGTGTTGGCTGTGTGACATGTAAAAGCTGCGCGGCCCGGATGATCTTTTCCTCCCTGGCAGCCATTAAAAAATGATTCAGGACACGAAGTTCCGATCACCACACCTCTTTTCACTCTCCCATCTTACCCATATGTTCGTCTGAGAATCAAGGCAGCCTCAAAAGCTTTTTGAAGGAACTTACAGATAGTGGTATTTTTCTTTTTTGATGACAAAGAAAACAATTGTCACAATCAGTGCCATTGCCTCTGCCACCACGATAGCCAGCCAAATCCCATCAATTCCCAGGAAAATCGGTAAAATCATCACGACAACAATCTGGAAAACCAGGGTTCTCAAAAATGAGATAGCTGCGGATACGGCTCCATTGCTCAGAGCGGTGAAAAACGCCGAACCAAAGATACTGAACCCGCTCGCCAGGAAAGACAGGGCATACAGCCGGAAACCATGATTTGTCATTTCATACAGTACAGGGTCGTATCCGACAAATAGCTTGGAAAGCCATGGGGACAGGGAAAGGGCCAGGACAGTCAGCAGAAAACCTGTTAAACCGATAAAGGTTAGGCTCTTACGGAAAAGACTTTTCAGTTCAGCGTGGTTGGCCGCACCATAATGGTAGCCGACAATGGGAGCGCAGCCGATGGAATATCCGATAAAAATAGAGACAAAGATGAAGTTTACATACATAATGACCCCATATGCCGCAATTCCGTCCTCGCCGGCAAGATTCATAAGCTGGAAGTTATATAGGATATTGACAATGGACATGGAAATGTTGGTCATTAGCTCAGAGGAACCGTTCGTGCAGGCCTTTATTAAAATTCTGCCATGCCATTTTGCTCTTGTCAGATGGAGCAGGCTGCTGTTCTTGGAAAAGAAGTAGATCATCGGAATCACTCCGCCCACAGCCTGGCTAATTGCCGTTGCGATTGCAGCGCCTGCCAACCCCCAATGGAACACGACAATAAACAGAAAATCCAGGAAAATATTTGTCACCCCGGCGGCAACGGTAACCGCCAGGCCCAGACGCGGTCTTTCGGCAGTAATCAGAAAGCTCTGAAAAACGTTCTGGAGCATAAAGGCAGTCAGGGAAACCAGGAGAATTCTTCCATACAGGACGCAGTCCTCGACCATGGCGTCATCCGCTCCCATTGCAATTGCGATTGGGCGAATCCAGATCAAGCCGACGACAGTTAAAATCAGTCCTCCGACGATAGTGACATAAACCAGCATGGAAAAATATTCGTTTGCCTTTTCTTTTTTTCCTTCTCCCAGCGTTTTGGAGACAATAGCGCTCCCGCCGGTACCGATCATGAAACCCAGCGCGCCCAGGATCATGAGCAGCGGCATAATCAGATTCAGCGCCGCAAAGGGCGTCTTTCCCACGAAGTTGGAGACAAACAGGCCGTCGACAACACCATAAATAGAGGTAAAGATCATCATAATAATTGACGGAAAAACGAAACGCAGCAATTTTGGATAGGTAAAGTGTTCAGATAATTGGATTCTCATTTGTTAAGACGATAGCCTTCGAGCAGTCGAAAGCACTCCTTTCTTGTAGAATTGGAATACGGTATATTCTTGGCTGCGTAAAGTCTATTGCAGCCAACCGATTTGGTTAAAAAAATGCCCGGCTATCGAAATAACCGAGCGCACTCGACATCTTATCGACCTTGCGGTTGCGACCACAGGTCCTCCGATGACCAAACTATTTTGTTTTCCGGTACTGTTGTAGCTCCGCCTTCATGAGCCGGTTATACTTTCGGGTAAGGTGTATCAGCATCATCCGTTCCTCTGCGGGCATCATATTCCAGACAGCTTCTTCTATCCTGTCAACACTGCTGATATGTTCTTCTACAAATGCGGTGCCGGCTTCTGTGAAAACGATTTTTTTTGTCCTCAGATTATGCTCCAGCGTTTCGAGATGAACCAGCCCCTTTTTAATCAACTGCTTGCAGGCTGAATTTACAGTCTGTTTGCTGATAAAAAGCTGTTCGCTGATGCCGCTTTGCGTATCGACACCTTCGTGAAGCATCAGCAAAATCCAGTATTCCGCTTCGGATAATCCGCAGCATTTTGCGCACTGGGCATAAATGCTTTCAGAATCTTTGCAGGTGGCCCGGTAAGCCTCGATACTTCCTTCCGATGATGGGTCATACTCCATTTATGCTCCTCCTGATAGTCCGGTTTCATAAAGTACTAATTCGGACTATTTGTATTATAGGGAATATTTTACTGTTTGTCAAGGGTCGGATTGAAAACAATTTTTCTAAAAGCATGGGGAACATAGGAGGATATTCCGATGGAGTTAGTTTGGATTTCGCAGGACAGAAATATTTTAAATCGCGTATTGTATTTCTTCTGTCATTGCGATATGATAATAGGTAAGAATAGGAGGTATCTGCTGTTTTACAAAAGTCGGGATGGCTTAAAAGATGCCCCAGCATAAGGAAAGTATGGTGATAACGATGACAGAAGAAGAAAAAATTATGGCCGGGGTGCTGTTCAGCCCGGCTGATCCGGAGCTGAAAAAAATAAAGCTGCGCACCCATAATCTGAACCTGGACTACAACCGGACATATGAGGACGAGGTGGAAAAACGGCAGGAATTGATCCGGCAAATTGTTGGAGAGATCGGCCCCGGAGGCTTTATGCAAGGGCCAATTTTTTTCCATTATGGAGTGCATACCAGGATTGGAAAAAATTTCTTTGCAAACTTTAATTTGACGGTGCAGGATGACGCGGCTGTTACGATTGGCGACCACTGCAACTTTGGGCCGAATATCACCATCGTCACTCCGATCCATCCGATGCTGCCCAATGAACGGGATGAAATTCGGGATAAAGACGGCAATATCAAGCGTCTTTGCTATGCAAAGCCGGTGCATATCGGCAATCATTGCTGGCTGGGAGCTAATGTAGTGGTCTGTTCCGGCGTTACGATCGGAGACGGCTGTGTGATTGGCGCGGGAAGCGTTGTAGTAAAGGATATCCCGCCGAATAGCTTTGCCGCTGGGGATCCTTGTACGGTGATCCGCGAGATTACGGAAAAAGACAGTATGAAATATAAACCGGAGATTCTGGCAGACAATCAGGTGATAGAATAGCGCCTGGCCGGCAGATACTGCATTCGGCAAAAAATCAGAGGGCGCCATTGATTTTCAATGGCGCCCTCTGATTTTATTTTTGGGGACTGTTTCTGTATGCAACAGATTGACGGATTGCTAGCTTTGTGCCGATCCGAATTTTCCTGGATCGCGTTTCAGCAGTGATATGATCCTGGCTTTGGATCAGGCGGATTAATTCATCTACTGCCTCTACCGCCATCGCATGTTTGGACACATTAACAGAAGTAAGCGGCGGAGCAGTCATTTCGCAGATAGGACGGTCGTTAAATCCGATGATAGAGAAATCTTCCGGTACTTTGTAGCCATACTCAGAAAATGCCCGCACAGCGCCCGCGGCAATGGTGTCGTCATCGCAGACAAAAGCCCCGGGCAGGCCAGAACCGGAATGCGTCTCCAAATACTGTTTCATATCCCGGCAGCATCCCTCCTCCGTATAATGAACCTCCAGGATATCTGAGGCGGAGAGCCGACATCCGAAATACAGAAGGGCGTTTTCGTAACCCTGCTGACGCTCCTCAAAGCTGCTTATCCGAATGCTGCTTTTCAGGTACCCAACCCGGGTATGTCCCATCTTGACCAGATATTCAATCGCCTGAAAGGTACCCATCTGATTGTTAATAGAAATCGTGTTGCAGGGAAGCCGGGTAAAATCATGATCAAGTGCTACAATGGGAAAAGGAAGACCCTGAAATGGCTCCATATCCTCATCCTGCATCTCTGTTGCGAAAAGGATTGCGCCTTGGGCATCCATTTCCTTGATATGACTGAGCTGCGGCTCGATTGGCTGACGTTTGTCAATGGTACAAAGCAGTATATTATATCCGAGGGAACGCGCGTGCGTTTCAATATTTTCCATTAGTAACAGAAAAAAAGGATGGAGATCCAAAATTTCGCCGTGCCGTTTGTAGATGATAAAGCACAGGTTGCTGCTTGTGGCGGTGAGCGGTTTTTTAATCAAAAAGCCATATCCCATTTCCTGAAGCTGCGCCAGGACTCTTGTACGGGTTGCCTCCGAAATTCCCGGTTTATGGTTAATGACTAAGGATAGCCCGGCAGGAGATATACCCAGATGCTGTGCAATTTCACGGTTAGTCATGATGAACCTCTTCCTTTTTCAAATAATCATTTTATTATTAATAGTATAAAGAAAACAGAATAGAATGTCAATGGTTTATTGAACTGTTTAGTAATATTTAGAAAAATATTTCAATAAATTGAAATAAGAAAAATCATTTGATTTTAGTATTTTTGACTGGTAAATAAAGCCAAATATGGAACCGGAAAATTGTATAGTATTGGGTATTTACAAAAGTTATATTTGGATATAAAATCTAAATATAACTAAACAAATAATAAATATTTAGGAGGGCGAGAAAATGATTCAGTATAAACCGGTAACAGGGGAATTTGACCTCACAGGGAAAACAGCCGTCGTAACAGGGGGCGCTGGAGCAATCGGGCTGGAGACAGCTAGAATGTATGCCAGAAAGGGTGCGAACCTAGTCCTGGTTGACGTCAAGGACGATGTTCCGCAGGTGGCCGAAGATTTAGAGAAGGAATTTGGAGTCAGGGCAATAGGCGTGCATGCAGACCTGACAAGTCAGGATGATGTGGAAAATGTTGTCCGGGAAACGCTGAAGACCTTTGGAGAGGTACATATTCTCGCAAATGTTGCCGGGCGCGTTGATCTGGACAACGCAGAGGACATTGACGTCAGGCTGGTCGAAAATCAGATCAATGTTAATGCGATTGGTGCGTTCCGGCTGACCCAGAAGATCGGGCAGGTAATGATTGAACAGGGAAAGGGCGGAAAGATCGTATGCGTTACCTCGCAGGCGGGCTTCATTGCCATTGATAAGCATATTGGATATACCATGAGCAAAGCCGCTATGATCGGAATGATCAAGGTGCTCGCCCTGGAATGGGCAGAATTTGGAATCAATGTCAACGGCGTGGCGCCAACGGTTGTGCGTACTGTTTTAGGTGAGCGCGCGTGGCAGGGGGAAGTAAAGGAACGGATGCTCAAAGCGATTCCGGCAAACCGGTTTGCGGAAGCGGATGAAATCGCAGCGGCGATTCTATTCCTGTCCTGTGATGAATCTAATATGATTACCGGTGAAAACCTTGTCATTGACGGTGGTTTTACCATTCAATAAAGCAAAAGGCAGAAAAGCCGCTCCCACCTGGAGCGGCTTTTCTGCCTGATTGAGAGGTTTTTTTATTTTGTTTTGAGCTCGTAGCGTACAAAGGCAAGATGTACACTATCCGGCATCCAGGAATTCACGTTTAGGGAGCCCTGTCCGCCGAAAAATTTTAGGATGGCGCGGTCATTGGTACCATCGGGATTTACTGCGCGGATTTCCACGTGCTTGTTTGCAGGATGATCGCCAGCTGCTACCTCTTTGGGATCATAGGAGATATAGGCGACCGTTTTCTGGTCAGGAGAAATATGCGGGAACCAGTTGTTTCTGCCGTTGTCTGTCAGGCGGAAAACCGATGTTCCGTCTGGATTCATTCGGTAGCAGTCCATCAGCCCGTTCCGAACAGAATTAAAGTAAAGATAGTTCCCGTCGCTCGAATACTCCGGCCCATCGTTCAGCCCATGAGTGGCAGTCAGCCGTTTTTCACAGCCTCCATCAGCCGGGATGGTATAAATATCATATTCTGAATCTCGCTCGGCACAGTAGGCTAGTGTAGCTCCGTCCGGACTCCAGCCATGCAGATAGCTTGGAGCCATTGGTGTGATCAGACGGGGAGGTTGTTTTCCTGTAAGATCGATGATATAGATCCGGGATTGCCAGTCTTCCTGGGTCTGATGGGATACGGCGATTCTGGTTTTGTCCGGAGAAAGGACGTGGTCGTTATTGCAGTTGACGCAGTATCCGGTATTTACCTCGAACAGCGATTGGCTGGAAATCCGATAGGAAAAGATGTGTCCTCTGGAATTAAAGATAATTTCGTCCTCGGAACGGAAAGACGGCGCCTCGATCAGATAATCAAAGCGTTGGAGCGATGTTGTCTCTCCGGTATTGATATCCAGCAGCTCGAGTATGCTGATTACGTCACGGTCAAATATCCGCTTCAGATCCATCGCATTTTCGCCTGCAGTTTTCATATGATTGCCTCCTTCTGATCATCCATAATTTGATTAATTCCATCATACCAGAGTCAAGAAAAAATGAATATAGAAAATTTTAAATTTTTCCCTTGGATCATTTTAAAAAGAAGGCGCCGACTAAATATCAGCGCCTTCGGGAATGCTCTTTTTGGTACTTTCCTGGTGATACACCAGCATATTTTTTAAACTGACGATTAAAATAGCATGGGTCGGTATAGCCAAGGGAGGAAGCGATATTGTTGATCGTATTATCTGAATATTGGAGCTGCCGTTTTGCATCCTCCATTTTCAAGCGGATGATATATTCACTGATCGTTTCGCCGTATTTTTTGTGGAACAGGGTGGATAGATACTCCTTGTTGACAAAGAATTTATCTGCAATACTCTCTAAACGGATATTTTTGCGATAGCTATCCCCGATATAGGCATGAATTTCCTCCAAAGAGGTTTTTACAGATGCTTTCTCTTTCCGTCCCTGAACCTGCTTGTATACAGTGCGGTATAGCCCAGACAAGTGATCTATCATTCCGTCGACAGAAAGCGCCTTGCTGTCAGAGTCATAAGCGGTGGAATCAATCTGGCCGGGCGGATAGTTTCCTTCAATGCAGTAATGCAGCAGGGCCTCGCTTCCCAGCTTATAGGCCAGCCTTGCGGTTTTTTCCGGCTGAGGATGTTCCCGAAGCATTTCTCGTATACTCTGGAGCTGGCGATTAATATGCGTCTCGCTTCCGTGATTCAGCATAGAACACAAAGCGTCTACCTGTTTGAGGATGGCCTGATAAGTTTGCAGATCAATCTGTATACTGGGAGACTGATAACCCACTACTACCTGCTGTGCCTCCTGTATTTCCTCGGCACAGCTTTTTACTGCGGCATTGAGCTTTTCCGGATCGACGGGCTTGAGAAGATAATCATGGACGTTCGCCTTGATCGCTGCGTGGGTATAAGGAAAATCATAATAGCCGCTGATGACAATGGTTTTAATACTGAGCTGGCAGTCGATCAGATACTGAAGGAGGGAAATTCCATCCATCAGAGGCATATTCATATCAGTGATGATGATATCCGGACAGTTCGCAGACTGAATGTAGTTCATTGCCTCCACACCGTTTTCCGCTTCCCCAATTAGGCAGATATCATATTTTTCAAAATCCAGAAATGCCTTAATAATTTTAATGGATGCAATTTCATCATCAACAATCAGTAATTTTATCATTTGATTTTCCATCTCCATTCTTAGCTGGTAATGAAAGCGTAACTCTGGTTCCGCCCGATTCCGGGCTTAGGATACGCAGGCCGTAGGAATCGCCGTATAATATTTTTATCCGGATATTGACATTTTGCAGGCCAATACTGGTTGTAATGTTAAATGGGTCATTGATATTTTCGTGCATTAGTGCTTCCTGAAGCTGTTCGATCTGTTCGCGGCTGATCCCAATCCCGTTATCAACGACAGAAACCTCATAACGGTCTCCAAACCGATGAGATGTTACCGAAATCCGCCAGCCGGATTTCATGTGGGAAAAGGAATGGACAAAGCAGTTTTCCATGAGCGGCTGGAGAGCCATTTTCGGGATTTCCAGAGCTTCTGTGCTCGGATCGATCTCTGTTACATACTGAAATTTATTGGGAAACCGAGCCTGCTGGATTTTAATATAGTCGTCGAGGTATTTCAATTCATCCCGCAGCATAACGATATTCCCCTTGAATTTTAAGCAATAGTAGAACATCCCGGAGAAGGAGCGGATCAGATCATAAACATCCATCATGCCGTGCTCCACTGCAATTCCGCCGATCATCTGCAGGGTATTATTGACAAAGTGCGGGTTGATTTGGAGCTGCATGGCCTTAAGCTGCGCTTCCTGGGCACTGAGAACAGCCCGGTACTGGGTGTCAATCATATCATTAAAGCGCATAATCATCTCGTTATATTTTTCTTCCAGCATTCCCACCTCGTCCTTCCTGCCGGAGAGTAAAACAGGTTTCAGGGAATCCAGGTCGGAATCCTCCATTTCTTCTGCCAAGACGTGGATAGGCCGGAGGAATTTTCGAATCATCAGCACTGAGACAAGGATACTTCCAGCAAGGCATAATACAGCGATGATTAAGCCGATATAAAAGGGATAAATAACAGAAAGCTTATGAATGCTGGTTGGGAATACGCCGACAATATATAAATTTGACTGTGAAATCTTTTGGCAATAGGTTATTTTTCCGCCGATATTTTCGAAGCTGGGAGTATAGGAAAGCGCGGAAAAATCAATGTTAGGGTCAACCTGTTCCGATGTAGAACACAGAATCCTGCCTTGATCAGTGACGCAATAAAATTCTCCGATGGAGCTGTGACAAAGCGAAAAGGCAGAATCAAGATAGGACAGCCGCAGCTTTACCATGCAGTAGCCAAGACACTGAAAGTCGGTCGTACTGCGGATTACTTTCACACAGGAAAGGGATTCGGAAGAACCCAAAGGATAGTGAAGCACAGCGTAATCATAGGTGCCGTTAACATCTCTGTACCAATCTGAATGAATGACGTCGTCATATTTGGCGCGTCCCTTGGTTTCGCTGTAGGCACTGTACAGGGACTTCTGGGCATTGCTGCTGATGTAAGCATTCGAATAAACTGAATAGTTATAGCAGAAGTTGACCAGGTTGTCCTGCAGCTGCGTCTGCTCGGCGTTGGAAAGGTGCTCCACAGCAATTATTTTTTCAATATCATTAGATTCCGCAAAAACGGTTAGGTTTTCATAGATGGTATTGAAGGAGGAATTGATGTATTCTGTGATAAAATCGACATTTTGTTTGGTGGAATTTTTAGCTTCCTGAATCACAAGATAGCGGTAGGCGGAATAGGAGGCAACCAGCGTGATTGTCAGTGGGACAATAATGCATAACAGGACGATGGCTACTACTTTGGCAGAAAAGTTCATTTTAATTCGTTGAAACAAATCGCTTCACCCCGCAAGAATTAGTACACATTTTCGTTCGATATTAACATAGCCTGTTTGCCCGTTTTTACGGGCTTTTTTTATTGCTTTTTGACAGCAAGAAAATGTGTACATTTTCGACACAAATTGAGACAATATAACAATAAACTCATTGAAAATTATGTGATTTTTTGTTATCATATACTTATAGTTTAGCAAATCGCGGGGGAAAGTCAATGAAAAATTTTAGAAAAACCGTTTTGAGGTTTCAGAAATGCAGTGCTACCTTGCTCATTTCTGCCTTTTTCCTGACAACAATCAGCTGCGGCACAAAGACAAATGACGTTCAGCCGGCTAATCCTGCCGGCCCGGATGCGGCCAAGATCCAACTGGAATTCTGGGAGGCAGAGTGGAGCCAGAAATTCGAATACCGGACTGCGGTAGAACAGCTAGTGAGCAGATATAACAGTGAAAACAAGCTCAATGTACAGGTGAATCCGACGATGATTTCCTGGGACGGGTATTATGAATATTATCTGCAGAGCGTGGCTGCCGGGGATGAACCGGATCTTTGCTCCAGCGCCATGCCGCAGGCGATTCAGTATGCCAGTAAGGGCTATGCGCTGGATCTTACCCCGATTCTCGATGAATGGAGGACAGAGGAAAGCTCTATTTTGGAGGAGATCGATCAGGAATATTTCGATTACTTTACCTACCATGACAAGCTGGTTGGCCTTCCGTTTGGAATGGACTTTAAAACGGTTGTTTATCGGAAAGATTTTTTCGAGGACGCGGGGATCACCGAGATACCCGGAACGCTTTCTGATTTAACCGACACTTTGTATATTTTACAGAAACGATATCCTGACAAAGTCCCGTTTTTAGCCAATACCGAGACAAATGCGGATTATGTAAAGCTGACTACCTTTTTCATTGAGGCGAGCGGTGGTGTGGCTGTAACAAATAAATATCAATCGGGCTTGGATTCCAGCCTGAACCGAGATGCGCTGGCTTATCTCAGTCAATGGGTACAGGATGAACTGATTGGTTCCGTCGGGACGGACGAAGAAAATCAGAAGGCGTTCCTCAATGACAAGGCCTGCATGTTTTTATGCGAAGTGAACCTAAACCTGTATCTGACGGACATGTACGCATTATGCGGTACCATTGTCAATATTGCTGGCAACAACAATATGTACGGCCATACAGCCAATGCGCCGCAGGCTTATCACGGGTTCAGCACAACGGAGTATCCGGAAGAAACCAGGAACTTTCTCAAATGGCTGATTGAGAACAACGAACCGCTGTTTAACCGCGGGTCAACCGGGGCTCTGCTGCCGATCCGTTCCTCCTATCTGGAAAAAGTTCTGGAGGACGATGAGGAATTGAAGCAGGCGGTTGATAGGATACAGGAACACGGAAGGATTTATACCTATCCCTTTGCAACACTGCATACCTTTGATTCTTACTTGGACAGTGAAATTCTCTGGACGATTTCCAAACAAATTATGGAGGGCGGAGATGTCATCGAGGTGCTTTCCAAGGCGGACAAGGCGCTCCAGAAAATTATGGATCAGTATCAGGAGCCATAGCAACTGAAAATCATCCCTGCGGTAAGCAGGGGTGATTTTTTTGCACTTTTTTCTAATTCATGAAGGCGTTTTATAAAATTGTCCAAAAATTACCCAAAATTAAATCCATTTACCAGCGTATTTACGAATGATATACTAAAGCCATGCTAAAAAACATCCAAATTCGATTAAAATTGGAGGGAACACTATGAAAAAATTATTCGCTTTGCTGTTGGCACAGGTCATGGTATTAGGCATGGCATCCTGTGGCGAAAAAGCTGGCGGCGGCACTTCCAGTACCGGAAATGCAGCTTCCAATGTAGCGGCGGGTGAAGGACCAACCGTGACGATCTGGGAATGCAACTGGGGCGGCGACGCTTATGAGGGAGCGTTGAAGAAGCAGGCGCAGCGGGCAACAGACGAAAACATTGACGGAAAAGGAATTAAAGTTGAAACTTCGATGGTGGCGTGGGACAACTACTATGACACCTTCCTGACTGCGGTCGTGTCTAAGACAGCGCCGGATATTGCCTGTGAAGCCTCGACCGGTTGTATCCAGTACGCCGACATGGGTGAAGCGCTGGATTTGATGCCGATTTATGACGCTTGGGTAGCGGAAGGCAGTCCGATTGTCGATGAGGTTGGCCAAGCAGCATTTGATTTTGAAACCTTTAATGGGGAACTGATCGGTCTTCCGTTTTCAAAAGACGGCACCGGCCTGTTCTACAACAAAGAATTATTTGAGGGCGCGGGGATTACCGAACTGCCGACAACCTGGGATGAATTTATGGAAGTCTGCGATAAGCTGCTTGCCAAATATCCGGAGGTAGTGCCGTTTGCCTTTGCAGGCTCTGACTTTGCGAGTCTTACCAACGTCAACGACCTGTTCATGATGTCGAATGGAGCTTCTATTCTGACAAAGGATCTTGAACCAAATTTACAGAGTGATAAATATACGGAAATCATGGGCATTATCAAGGAAATGTATGACAAAGGGTATATCGGCAGAGCGGTTATCAGCTATACTGGCGACGACATCAAACGGATGATGAATACCGGCGAGACGGCGGTCATTCTAACTAACGCGCCGACCTGGGTTGCAGAGGACATGCAGGATAAAATCGGTGTTATGAATCCGGTTAAAGGCCCATCCGTTGAAGAACCCTACATAGCGTCTGCATTCCAGGCTTATCATGCATTTAACCAAACCGAAAATCCGGAAGAAACATTGGCTGTACTGAAATGGTGGTATGAGAATAATGACATCCTGTATACGGAAGGCGGCAACGGATGCATCCCGATTCGTGCTTCCCAGCAGGAAAAGGTAATGACCAGTGAATTAGTCCGTGAATATGCGAATGTTTGGCTGAACGCGGAAAATTCTTATCCGAATATTTATCCGGTTCAGAGCTTCTATCCGTTCCATACTACAATGGATGCGGAAGGAACCGGCGCGAAACCGTTGAATGCTTTGCTGGCCGGAGACGACTATCAGGCTACCATCGATCAGGTATGCGATGAAATCAGTGAAATCATTGAGGATGCTGGTTATTAACAGACAGAGCTTGTGTGCAGGCCGATGGACTTCGGTCTGCACACAATAATAAAGGAGGGATGCCGTAATGTTGCGTCCGCGAAGTAAACTGGAAAGCAATCGCCTGGGCGTTGCCATGATCATGCCAGCTTTGATTTTAATGCTTCTTTTGCTTATTTATCCGTTAATTCAGGGGATTTCTTATTCCTTTACAAGCTATCGGTTTAACCGGCCGAATGCAACTGCCTTTATCGGCTTTTCCAATTATGTGGATATCATTACTTCTGATCATAAATTTTACTCAACCCTGGGATTTACCTTTTTAAACGCTCTTGGCGCTGTACTGATTTCGTATGCAGCCGGGTTTGCAATCGCGTTGCTGCTCAATAAAAAGCTGCATGGGCGCGGGCTTTTCAGGGCGGTTATCCTGCTGCCATGGGTAATTTCCAGCTCGGTGACTGCGACAAACTGGCAATGGATGTTAAACGACCGGCATGGCATCGTGAATGCCTTTTTAGAAAAAATCGGGGCTGTTGAGGATCCGGTGCTTTTCCTTGCCAATCCAACACTTGCAAAATTCACCGTAATTATTGTGGGGGCGTGGAAATGCCTGCCCTTTATGACGGTTGTTATATTAGCCGGACTGCAGTCCATATCCCCGGATTTGTATGAGGCTGCTTCCATTGACGGAGCCGGATTTTGGCGTTCATTAAAAAACATTACGCTGCCGGGAATTCGGGGTGTCACTACTATGTGTACGACCCTGCAGTTTATCTGGAATTTCAATAATTTTGAAAACATTTACCTGCTGACCTCCGGCGGCCCGAACGAGTCTACCTTTACCCTGCCGATTTATATTTATTTTACTGCGTTTGCAAGAAATAAAATTGCGTATGCCTCGGCTATGGCAGTGTTGGTAATGGTCATTATGATGGTCTTTGCTCTGATCCGTTTCAGGCTTCAGCGCAATGCAGAAGAGTGAGGAAGGTGTAATTATGCAAACAAGATCTTCGGGGCTTCTTTCTCGCAGGGCTAAGCACCGGATTGGAAAACTATTTGCCTATCTGGCGCTGTTCATCATTATTTTTGTGGTCGACCTTCCGCTGATTTCCATGGTTGGAACGGCGTTTAAAAATCAGGATGCGGTATTAAGCACGACCTCCCTTTTCCCGCAATTGGGAGATTGGGCGCTGCAAAACTTTATTGATGTGTTCCAGAAAACATCTTTTGGCATGAACATTGTCAATAGTGCGATTGTGTCCATCCTTGCAACCGTATTTTGTGTTATTATCGCAGCCATGGCCGGATATGGGCTGTCCCGTTTTCGGGGAAAGTTTTTTACTGGATATTCTGTTTTGCTTTTGCTAATGCAGATGTTCCCGCTGATGCTGCTGTTGATTCCGATGTTTATGCTCTATTCATCCTATGGTATGGTGAATAATCTGTCGTCGCTTGTGATCTATTATACTGCCAGTAACCTGGCGTTTAATATCATGATGATCCGCAGTTTTTTTGATTCCCTGCCGAGGGAGTTGGAAGAGGCGGCAAAGGTAGACGGGTGTTCCGGCTTTGTGGCCTTCCTCAGAATTATCTTCCCGATTTCTTTGCCGGGATTAATTACAGTCAGCATCTTGACGTTCCTAAACTCATGGAACGAATACACCTTTGCAAGCCTTTTGCTTCGCAAGCCGGATATTCAAACTCTGACGGTTGGTCTTACGAAGTTTGTGCAGCAATCGGATACCAACTGGGGATATCTTATGGCGGCTTCTACAATTGCAGTTCTGCCGGCACTGCTGTTTTTAGCCTTTGCGCAGAAATATCTGGTACAGGGACTCACGGCGGGAGCCGTAAAAGGATAAATGCTATTGGAAGAAGGGAGAATACATATGAACTTTTCGGTCTGTGTAGATGCAGTGTATTACGGACATGATTTTTATGAATCAGTACAGGAAATTGCAGAAAATGGAATAAGCAATATCGAATTCTGGACCTGGTGGGATAAGGATCTGAAACGCTTGCTGGAATTGAAGGAAAAATATCATTTGAATATTGTTGCCTTCTGTACAAAATTTTATAGCCTGGTCAATCCCGATGAGAGGGAAGACTATTTGAACGCATTTGCTCAAACAGTGGAGGTGGCAAGGCAGCTTGGATGCAGGCAGATTATTACCAAGCCGGGCGACTCTACACGGGAGTCGTTTGAGGTACAATACCAGAATATGCTGGAAACGCTCAGAGCGGCTCTTAAGATTGCGGAGAGAAACGATATCACCATCCTCTTAGAGCCGGTTAATTCGACGCTGGAGGCGCCCAATACCTTCCTTGACAATTCTGCGCTCGGCTTTCGTATTGTAGATGAGCTGAACAGCGAGCACTGTAAACTGCTGTATGATATCTATCATATGCAGATTGACGAAGGAGATATCCTGCGGAGGGTTTCAGGAAATATTGCCAAGATCGGACATTTCCATGCGGCTGGAATCACAGACCGTCATGAACTGGAGGACGGGGAAATTAATTACCCGTATCTGTTTGATCAGATAGAAAAACTGGGTTATAAACGGTATACCGGGCTGGAATATTTTCCAATAGAAGCTCCGATTAAGGGGCTGAGGGCGGTAATCTGCCAAAAATAAAGAGGGTGATCGAGTTTGAAAAAGATAAAAACAGCCGTCATCGGCTGTGGTGTTGTAAGCGAAGTATATATGACCAATCTGAAAAGCCGGTTTCGCGTGATTGATCTTGTTGCTTGCTCTGACCTGGATACTGCCAGGATGAAGGAGCGGGCGGAGCAATTCCAAATTAAGGCTATGACGTCGGAAGAAATCTTCGCCGATCCAGAGATCGAGCTGGTAGTAAACCTTACTAATCCGATAGCGCATTATGCTGTGACCAAGGCGGCGCTTTTAGCCGGGAAACATGTCTATTCTGAAAAAATGCTTGCAGTAACGCTGAAACAGGCTGAAGAACTTTGTGAGCTGGCTGATTCCAAGCATCTGCGGCTGGGTGTGGCGCCGGATACCTTCTTAGGGGCAACAGTTCAAACCGCCATCGAGATGATCCAAAGAGGCATGATTGGGAAGCCGCTGTCTTTTGTCGCTTCTGTGACCAGGGACTTTGGAATTACCAGTGAAGTTCTGCCGCATTTGAGAAAACTAGGCGCCGGGATATTGTTTGATGTTGGCTGTTACTATATGACTGCACTTGCGAGTATTTTCGGGCCGGCCGAGAAGGTGTTTTCCTTTGCAGGCATTCATGAGCCGGTCAGGAGAGACCGCCGGATATCAAACCATACCTACGGGGAGCAGTATCAGGTAGAAACGGAAAATGTCATTTCAGCAAATATCCGATATCGAAATGGTGTGATGGGGACGTTTCACCTGAATTCGGATACGGTGTTTGACGAAACCAGAATCTTGAAAATTTATGGGACAGAAGGGATTTTATCCATTGGAGATCCGAATGTGTTTGCAAGCAGCTTGATTTTGGAGACGCCCTTTAATGCGATGACGGAGCTGCCGCTGCTCCATGGCTTTCAGAATGAATGCCGGGGCGTCGCAGTGGCGGAAATGGCATGGGCGATTCTGGAACAGCGGCCGCATCGTGCCTCCAAAGAAATGGGATACCACTTGCTGGAAATGCTGGAGGGGATGCTGTTGAGCAACCAGTCGGATACTGCTTATCTTTTGCAGTCTGATTTTGATACGCCGGCTCCGCTGCCCTGCGGATATGTTGGTAAACCAGAATACGGAATTTGGGCCCCAACCGAGGAAACGGCGCTTGTCTAATATTCCGAAGGTCCGGGCGGTTCAATAATAAATTTATCATAAGGAGTGTAAGGAATGAATAAACCGACTATTGATGTAAAAGGATTATGCCACTTTGTCATTATTGTCAACGACATACATAAGGCGACAAAGGAGTGGGCGCGTATCCTGGGGATTGATGAAAAGGAAATGAACCTTAGGGTTCGTGGAAACAATCTAAAACAAATGAAAGAAGGACAAAAAAAGGATCCCCGCAATCGTTACCGGGACGACTATAATTTTGGGGATGGAGAAGAATACGAATGGCTTGAATCAGATATTCCAATGGGGGATTGGATGATTGAATTGATTCAGCCGGGAAAAAAGGGACCGTTCCGGGAGTACTATGACAAACATGGGACGGGAATCCACCATATTGCGTTTCGGGTCGGGGACAAGTGCGACGCGCTAAATGATATGCTTGAGGAAGATGGTTATGAATATATCGTTGACACTTATGCGCCGAATAATGACCGATGGTCGGTATTGGACACCGAAGATGTGCTTGGCACGAACCTGTGCATTAAGCCAGGCCTTGAATTCTTAACAGACATTCACTAGGCAATAGGTGATGGGGGTTTATATGGAAAAATTAAGCTTTAATTCTACGATTATGCTGCGCAACGGAGTAAAAATGCCTCGGTTGGGATACGGATCTGCAGAAATCGCTCCGACTGTGACCGAACAGACAAAAATTATCCGGGACGCGATCGATGTCGGATACCGTTTGATTGATACGGCAAATATCTATCATACGGAACGTGCGGTAGGAAAGGCGATTAAGGAATCCGGGATTTCCAGAGACGAGTTTTTTGTCAGCACAAAAATTTGGAATACTGATGCACGGAAGGGCCGAAAAGAGGTCATTAAGGATTTTGAAGAGAGCCTGCGCAGACTGGATATGGAATATGTTGACCTGTTGTTTGTCCACTGGCCGGTTCAAGGACAATTGCTGGAAACCTGGGAAGTGATGCAGGACATTTATTATTCCGGCAGAGCTCGCGCCTTGGGATTAACCAACGTGAGAAGGCATCACTATCTGGATGTGATGAAGAATTGTGACCTTTATCCTCATGTTCAGCAGGATTCCTACAATCCGCTTTGCCGCAATCTCTACAATAAGATTTTCTGTGACAACCACAATATTGTCTATGAAGCATTTTTGCCGATTGTGCGCGGTGCGGTTAACGATATCCCAGAACTGAAAGAGATTGCTGAAAAACATAATAAATCTGTGATTCAGGTTGTTCTGCGCTGGGATTTGCAGAGTGGCGTATGCACTATCCCGAGAACGGCAAATAAGGAGCATATGATCAGCAACGCAGATATCTTTGACTTTGCGTTATCCGATGAAGAAATGAAAAAAATTAATGCTCTGAACGTAGAACAGGATAGCAACTGGGATACTGAAAACTTCAATTTCTAATAAGTTATGGAGGTCAACTATGAATAATTTATCCCCTGCTTCTGCCATCACCCTTGCGAACGGTGTCAAAATCCCGGTGCTGGGATTCAGCATTGAAGAGATAGCAAAAAAATCATATAATATCAGAACTCAGACAGAATTGATCCTGGAAGCAATCCAAGCAGGCTTTCGCTATTTTGACACAGCAGAAGACCATGGCGGGCTTCGCGCACTGGGCAGAGCAATCAAAATGAGCGGAATTCCGCGGGAAGAATTTTTCATCTCGTCCAAAATGCGATTGGATGAAATGGTAGACGGAAGGTTTAACCAGGCGATTGATGAGACCCTATTGCAGCTTGAAATGGATTATCTAGACCTTTACTGCATCCATTGGCCAGGATATCTCGCGACAGATTGGCCGAAGAAAATTGCGTTTATCGACGCTTACTGCGGACGGGAAATCAAAAAAACTGACAATGGTGATACCGATGGCCTGATCCAGTTTTACCAAAAAGGGCTGGCGCGTGCGGTAGGGGTCTGCAATCTGGAAATCCATCATATGGAAGAACTGCTGGGCAGTCCCAAATGCACTGTAAAGCCCATGATTAACCAAAGTCATTTTCATCCGCTGCACGCCTGTACAGAATTGCGCGAATATTGCGAAAAACAGGAGATTGCATTCGGCGGGCTGTTTGAAGAAAATGAGCTTTATGTTCAGACCAAGCCGAGAATGTGTACGGATGTAAACCGGTTCGGCTTGCTGTATCAGACAGACGAGGACCATATCAAGGCAAACTATGCGGTGCGAATTGATCCGAAACGCCGTTCCTCAGAGTTTACCCAGAATCCGAATGACCTGAGTAAAAATCCGAGAAGAGAGAAAGGATTTTTCGACGATTGCGAAGGGATTACCAAGATTGCCCGGAAATACGGCAAAACTAACGGCCAGGTAGTGAGCCGCTGGTCTATGCAGCATGGTGTTGTTACTACAGTAAAGGCATTTTTGCCGGATCAAATCAGGTCTGAGTACAATGTATTTGATTTTGTATTATCGGATGAAGATATGCGTATCATTGACGGTTTCAACATCGGTATGAGATTCGGATACCATCCGGATTATATCGACTTTTAATCTTTTTCCTCACAAAAAACAAACCACGGATGTTCTGTGAACTGATTCACAGGCATACGTGGTTTGTTTTTTTATATAGTTTGTACACTGATAAAAATTTTCGCGGAATGATTGACATCTAATTCAGTGGCATTTATAATTGTCTGGATAGGAATCGAGGTGTTGGAATCATGGAAAACCGGAAAGGAACAAATAAGATGATGATTGAAAAATTTCCACATATGCTGCATGGCGGGGACTATAATCCGGATCAATGGCTGGACCGTCCGGATATCCTGGAAAAAGATATTGAGCTCATGAAAAAGGCAAGGGTTAACTGCGTATCCCTTGCAATCTTTGCGTGGGCTGCCCTGGAGCCGGAAGAAGGCGTCTACCGGCTGGAATGGCTGGGAAAGATCATCGACAGCCTATATCAAGCCGGGATTTATACCATCCTGGCGACGCCGTCCGGCGCGATGCCGCGCTGGCTTACCGCAAAATATGAGGAAGTGATGATGGTTGGAGCTAACCGTGTCCGCAATCTTCCCGGCGGGAGGCACAATTTTTGTCCTACCTCGCCTGTGATGCGGAAAAAGCTTAACGCCCTGAATGCTCGGCTGGCAGAAGCTTTTTCCGGTCATCCGGGAGTGATCCTCTGGCATATCTCCAATGAACTCGGCGGAAACGACACACATGGGGAATGCCACTGCCCGCTTTGCCAGCAGGCATTCCGAGACTGGCTGAAAAAGAAATATCAAACCCTGGATGCGCTCAACCATGCGTGGTGGGCAAATTTCTGGAGTCATACCTATACCGCATGGGAGCAGATTGAAAGCCCGGCTCCTCATGGAGAGAACGGCATCCATGGCCTGAATCTGGACTGGAAACGTTTTTGTACCGAACAGATGATGGATTTCTGCGAGCAGGAAATCCGGACGGTTCAGAAGCACGGGGAAAAGCTTCCGGTCACTGTCAATATGATGACCTTTTTTAAAGACCTTGACTACTTTAAGTTTGCAAAGCTGGTGGACGTGATCTCCTGGGACAGCTATCCGAACTGGCATGCTCAGCCGGATGAGCTCAAGGCAGCGACTGAGACGGCGTTTATGCACGATCTGATGCGGAGCTTGAAAAAAGCGCCGTTCCTTCTGATGGAAAGTACGCCCTCGATTACCAACTGGAAGCCTGTCAATACTCAAAAACGTCCGGGGATGCACCTGCTGGCCTCCCTGCAGGCTGTGGCGCATGGCTCAAACAGCGTACAGTATTTCCAGATAAGGAAGGGAAGAGGCTCCTTTGAAAAATTCCACGGCGCTCTGATCGGGCACCAGAATACGGAAAACCAACGGACATTCCGGGAGGTAACAGAGGTCGGGACTGTTTTGAATCAAATCTCAGATCAGATTTATCCGACTGTGAACCAATCTGAAGTGGCGATTGTTTTTGACTGGGAAAACTGGTGGGCGGTAGAGGATGCTAAGGGGCCGATTGTTCCGATGGATTACGCAGGGCATGTCATGAAGCATTACCGTCCGTTCTGGAAGATGGGAATCAGCACGGATATCATTAACATGGACCGGGAGCTCTCCGGCTATCGGATGGTGATCGCGCCAATGGCTTATCTGCTGAAGGAAAGATTTGCGGAGCAGGTGCGTGAATTTGTCCGCCGGGGAGGGATTTTTGTCACTACCTACTGGAGTGGGGTTGTGGACGAAACAGACCTCTGCTTTATGAACGGATATCCAGGATTGATTGCTGATGTGCTCGGGATTTCGGAAGAAGAAATTGACGCTGTACAGCCGCATCGGGAGAACTTTGTATCCTATCGTGGGAGTTCTTACCGGGTGGGAGCGCTGCGGGATATTGTACATCCTGTAACCGCCGTTTCCCTGGCAGAATATGAAGCTGACTATTATCAGGGAACGCCCGCTTTGACCGTCAATGAATTCGGAGAGGGAAAAGCCTACTATGTCTGTTCGGAAAATGAGGACGCCTTCTTTGAGGCGTTTTACCATGATCTGGCTGACGAGGAGGAGCTTGCCGGAAATTGGCCGGAAGAACTGCCGCAGGGGGTGACAGTAAGCAAACGTTCCGGCGAAGAGTCTTATTTATTTGTCCAAAATTTTAACGAAGCGGAGATTCCGTTTAACCTGCCGAAAGAATACTGTACCATTACCGGCGAGACGCTTAGCGGAACGATTCTTCTAAATCCATTTGAATGCCTGATTTTGGTTGAAGCCTGATTGAGGTGATTGTATTCGCGGCTTTCAGATCACATCATAATGTGCTTTTGGAGGAGTAAAATGGACATTATCATAAGAGAAGCCAGAGCTTCAGATTATCAGGACATTGCTTTGATTAGTAAACTGGATTTGGGTTATGAATATCCGGCTGAACTAGTGCAGGTAAAGCTGGAAAAAGTGTTGCGAAGCGGCAGGGAGAAAGTGTTTGTAGCCATAGCGGACGGAAAAACAGCAGGATATATTCATGCAGAGGATTACGATTTGCTTTACTATCCGCAGATGAAAAATATTCTGGGACTGGCTGTGTTATTGGAATTCCGGAATCATGGGATTGGGACGAGACTTTTGCATGAGGTGGAAAATTGGGCGCTGGAGAGCGGCGCCTACGCGGTCAGGCTGAATTCCGGGATGTCAAGGAAGGCAGCGCATCAGTTTTACCGTAATCGGGGATACGCTTTGGAAAAAGAGCAGCTCCGTTTTATCAAGGAATTGGAGCAGGAAATATAGCAACAAACAGAGGCCGTGGGTTTTATCCTGCGGCCGCTTTATTATGATCCGTTTTGAAAATTCGTATGAATGACGGTGATTTTGCTGTTTGTACCGATCCGCATGCCCGCCGATTCCGGAGGGAACAATCGGGTGCATTTTTCCTTTTTTCAGATAACCGTAGGGATTCTCCCAGAAGAACCGGACAATCATGTTTCCGGGGAAAAGCTGTCCGTCATGCGTATGACCGGAAAGATCGGGATCTACTCCGCAATAGTCCGGTTCTTCTAGCTGTTATAGCATGACGTGCGCGTTTAAAGCCGATGATTTTCTTAAGCTGTCGGTTGAATATTCTTAGCTTTCCGAAAATATTTGAGTGAATCAGAAGAAATTTGATTATTCTTGATCGGCGATATATAGTATACTGAAAGCAGCTTCCAAGCATGAAAAGGAAAGGGGAAGATAAGATGAGATGGTTTAAAAAACCGATAATCCCAATCAAAACAGCGCTGTCGGTATCATATGTTGCAGTTTTCCTGTTGTTCTTCGCGGTGGTTGGCTCCATCATGTTCTATACGAGCGAAAGGATGGTAACTGATAATACCAAGCAACTGGCGCACCAGGAGGTGGAGGAGGTACAGCAGACCATGAATACCTATTTATCCGAAATGAAAACACTTGCTTCCTCGCTCGCCTATAATCCAAATATTTTGGAATATGTCAAAACAGTGTCCGATATGGAAGGCGGTGAAGTAAACTGGAAGCAGCAGCTAAACCGTGTCATCACCGGTTCCCTCATGAAGGAGAAGGGAATGCATTCTATTGGCGTGTTCCCGATCGGAGAAAGCGAGGGGATATACTTTGGGGATACTTCGATGCAAAGCGTCTATCAAACCGAAAAGATGTATCCGCAGTATGACATCCTGGAGACAACTGGAGGTGAATGCATCTGGATTCCAAAATTTCCGCTCAAATACAGCACCCATCAGCTCACCTCCCTGCAATACCGGATTGTGGATGTGAATACCTTTCAGGAGCTGGGCGTTTTGGTGGTCAACCTCAAAACACTATACCTCAATAATATTCTCTCGAAATACGGCATGGCGGGACATCTTTGCCTGGTAGACGAAACCGGGAATGTCATTGCGCAGAACAAAAGCGGAGAATCGCCCGTTGATGAGATTGTTGGAGAGCTTTATCAGAGCGATGCCAATGATATGGTACGGACAATTGACGGAGTGAAATATGTTGTTTCCTTTGATACGCTTTCTGTCACAAACTGGAAGATGGTCGGGCTGATTCCGATCCAGTCTTTGCAGGATAATGTCCGGCATGGACAGATGCTGATGACATTATCCATGATTGTCGGCGCAGTCATTGTCATTACCCTGTCGCTTATTATTGCCTCGAAGATTTCTAAGCCAATCGCCAAGCTGACAGAGGGGATGAAGGCTGTCCAGAACGACCGGCTGGACATACGGATAGAGGATCACACATTTCTGGAAACAAAGTGGCTTAGCGAGGGATTTAATGGGATGCTTGACGATATCAATGAGCTGCTGATTAAATCCTATCAGCAGGAGCTGATGGAGCGGGACATCCGGCTGGAAGCCCTGCAGGCAAAAATCAGCCCGCATTTTCTCTACAACACCTTAGAGACGATCAATGCCCTTTTGATCCTGGACGAAAACTATGAGACAAGCAAGCTGGTGTCCAGCCTGGCGGATCTTTTGCGGTATTCGATCAGCGATTCAAACCGGATTGTGACGATTGAAACGGAGCTGGAATATATCAGGAATTATCTCTATATCCACAAGACGAGATTCGGAGACCAGTTTGAATATACCATCGAGGTCGAGGAGGAAGCGCGGCATGGAAGAATCATGAAAATGCTGATCCAGCCGATTGTAGAAAACGCGGTCATCCATGGGATTGAAAATAAAATCGGCGCCGGACGGGTAGAGATTCGGGCATGGACGGAAAATGAGAGCGTTCGGATTTCTGTATCTGATAACGGGGCGGGAATGTCACAGGAAAAAATTGAAGAGGTTTTGAAGGTGGATCAGAGCTGCGCTAAGCAAACAGAGCGCCGGATCGGAGTGCAGAATGTCCTGAGCCGGATCAGGCTTCATTACGGGCCGCCATATGGGCTGAGCATCCAAAGCAGGATCGGGGAGGGTACCACGGTCATGCTTACAGTACCTAAAACGGAACAGGAGGAGAAGCTTGAAAAATAGATTTTCGAATACAGCTTCGTGCTTTGACGGCAAAAATACCGCCGTCATTTTGGCTATGCTAAAACCGTACAATGCCCAAGAAAGGAATGGTCATAACAATGATTAAAATTATGCTGGTAGACGATGAATATCTGATTCGGGCAGGCTTGAAAAGTATTATCGAGAAGCTTTCGGATGACTACCAGGTGGTTGCGGAGGCTTCCAATGGCTATGAGGCGATGGAAAAGCTCTGTTATCAGCATCCGGATATTGTGATTCTGGATATCAAGATGCCGGAAATCAGCGGTATTGAGCTGGGACAATGGATTCGGGAGAATTACCGAGAGGTTTTTATCGTCTTTTTGACAGGCTATGCGGAGTTTTCCCTTGCGCAATCAGCTATCAAGCTGGGCGCGGTAGATTATATTCTGAAACCAACCCGTAAGGAACAGATTGAAGCGGTGCTGCAAAAGCTGAAAGAGCAGATTTACTCAGCGAAAAACCAGTCCGTATATGTCGACCTTTTGATCTGCAGGGAAAACCAGCTCTATCCGCAGCGGGAGCGCCTTCTGGAATATGGGCTCTCCATAGAGGAGGCCTGTCTGCCGGTAAAGGGGGTGACCTATCGCGCTGTGGAATATATCAACCGGCATTACGATGAAAACATTAACCTAAAGCATCTCAGTGAGCATCTGTTTATTAACCAGACTTATCTGAGCGAGCTGTTTAAAAAAGAGACTAAAATCCCGTTCGCCCTCTATGTGATGCTCACCCGGATTGAACATGCGCGGCTGCTAATCCAGAATAATCCTTTTCTGAAGGTATACGAGATTTCTAGGATGGTAGGGATTGAGGATCCGAAATATTTCAGTCAGATTTTCAGGAAGTATCTGGGCATGAAACCATCTGAATATCGGGAACATTTGGATTAATCTGAAATAAAACCCGATCAAAATTATTAATATTGGATAAAAAATAGTATTCATAATAAAAATAAAGAGTTAATATGCCAAAAATCTTGGAATAAATCCGAACTTTTTTCCCTAGATATCCGTTCAAAGTTACGTTACAATATAGACACAGATAAGACATCTGAAACGATAAGGAGGAAAAACAGATGAAAAACTTTAAAAAAGTATTAGCTTTATTGCTCTGTGCCGGAATGGCAGCCTCGGCCCTGGCAGGCTGCGGGGAAAAGAATAACGACACTTCCGGAGCCGCAGGCGGCAAAGACGGCGAAGCTGTCAAGCTGATCTGGTTTACGGAGCAGATGGACGATATTCAGCATGAGCGCTGGATGAAATATGTCGTCACTCCGTTTAACGAAGCGAACCCGGGCTATGAGGTCGAGATTTCTGCGACCGCCGACTATGAGCAGGTATTAAAGGTTCAGATGGCGGCAAAAAACGGGCCGGATATCTGCAACATGGGCGGGCCGACCATCACCAGCGAATATGTAAAGGGCGATAAGGTGCTGGATTTGACCGACTATGTGACAGAATCAGGTCTTGACAAGGTTATTTTCCAGTGGGCGCTCGATTCCTGCAAGGTGGACGGAAAGATCTATTCCATCCCGAATTCCTATGAGGCGTTGATGCTTTGGTACAATGTGGATATGTTCGAAGAAAACGGATGGGAGCCTCCGACAACCTATGAGGAGCTGGAAACCCTTTGCAACGCAATCCAGGATAAGGGCCTGATTCCAATCGCATTCGGTACCTCTGACTTTAAGGCGATTAACGAACAGTTTGTATCTGTCGCGTTTGCCGATTATGCCGGACGGGATAATGTGGTCAAGGCATTGAATGGTGAAATGAAATGGACTGACCCTGTTTTTAAGAGCTCGATTGACTGCCTGAATACCATGTGGCAAAACGGCTGGATCAATGATAAGAAATCCCACGCGATCAGCGATGAGGACAGCAATGCGCTGTTCTACTCACAGCAGGCTCCGATGAGAATGACCGGCACCTGGCAGCTCGGCACCTATGCAAACCAAATCCAGGATTTTGAATACAGCGCGGTTCCGTTCCCATCTCTGAGAGACGGCGTACCTCCGACCCTTCCGCTGGGCGCCGGCGGCGTCGTTGCCATTAATGCGAATACAAAATATCCGGATGTCTGCTGGAAATTTATCCAGTCCATGTTTGACAACAAGGAACTGCATGCCCAATCAGTTGCAGAAGGCGCGCAGACCCTGCCAATGGATATTCCGGAAGAGCTTTATCCTGAATCTATGAACCCGGTAGACAAGGAAATCATCGGGATGCTCGAAGAAACTCAAAAAGATCTTTCTGCTGCTGGGCATGTTATGTGGACCTACTGGCCTGCTGAAACAAGGCAGTATATGATGGATAATATTGAGAAAATCTATCTGGGCGAACTGACCAGCGATGAATATCTGGAAAAGACACAGGAAATTTTTGAAAAAGAGCTGGCTGACGGAAAGGTACCGGCAGTATCATAATACATAATGAACCGAAAAGCTGTATGCTGCCGATCAGGACAGGTCGCTGCAGCATACAGCTTCATCTTTGAATACTGGTGGTGGAGAAATGAAAAAAAGCTTTCTGAAGGATAAGAGTGAGTTGAAGCGCTGGGCGGGACTTTTCTTTGTACTGCCGGCTTTTATATATCATTTCATTGTGGTAATTGTTCCATCCCTGAAAACGCTCTATCTCTCCTTTTTTGACTGGAACGGAATCGGGAATCCTACCTTTGTTGGGCTGGATAATTTTGTTGAAATGTTTACCACAGATGAGGTTCTTCCGGTCGCGCTGAAGAACACAACGATCTGGACGCTCTGGTTTGTCACGGTGCCGATTGTGATTTCAATTTTTGTTGCAGTATGGGTATCCGGAGTCAAGCATTCCAAGCTGCAGATGTTTTACCGTACGACCTATTTCCTTCCCTATGTGCTATCTGCGGCTATTGCGGGAAAAATCTGGTCAAATTTCTATAATCCGTATTATGGGTTTACCACGATTTTTAAATCCATGGGATTGGATGGGCTGGCGGATATTATGTGGCTGGGAGATCCTAAGATTGCGCTGTTCTCAGTGGCATTTGTCAGCAACTGGAGCTGGTGGGGGTTTGTAATGGTGCTGTTTATCTCGGCACTGCAGCAGATCGACCCCACGCTTTACGAGGCCGCGAGCATTGACGGCGCCGGGAGGGCAAGGCTGTTCTGGCATGTAACTGTGCCGGGGGTCAGCCCGACCATTGTATTTATTGTCGCGATGAGCCTGATGTGGTCGATCCTGTCCTTTGACTTTGTCTGGGTCATGACGATGGGAGGCCCGGGCCAGGCGACAGAACTGCTGTCAACCTGGATTTATAAGAATGCGTTTGTCAATTACAGGGCTGGTTACGCGAACGCTATCTGTATTCTGCAAAGTGTGATTGTACTTGCAATTTTCTTTGTAAACCAGCTAGTACGGAAGAAAGTGGAGGAAGCGGTATGAGTACTGTAAAGAAAAGAAGTCCGATTCTCAACGTGCTAATCCACGCAGTGTTGATTTTTTTGGCTGCATTCCAGCTTTTTCCGCTTGTAGTGCTGTTTATCAACACACTGAGAACCGACGTGGAGATTAAGCACATGCCAATTGGGCTGCCGGAACACGCGTCCTTTCTCAATTATGCAGAGACCTGGGTTAAGGGGAGCTATGCGGTCGCGTTCCGCAACAGCATTTTTATCGGGGCATGCGTAATTGTCATTGTTCTGGTAGGGGCGGGCCTGGCGGCTTATGGCGTTGCAAGGCTTAAAATACCAGGCCGGAATTTCTTTATTGGGTATTTTATGCTGGGCATGTCCTTTCCGGCGTTTATGTATATTGTCCCGCTTTATTACAATTTCAGCGAAATGGGATTAGTCAATACACATGCCAGCGTGATTATTATTTATGCGGCAAGCTATATCCCGTTCTCCATGCTTTTGATCCGCACCTTCCTGGTGGGAATCCCCAGGGAACTGGAGGAAGCAGGAAAGATCGATGGATGCAGTGAATTCGGTGTGTTCCTGCATGTCACAATGCCGCTCTCCCTGCCAATTCTTGCTACAGTGGCGTTGATTGTATTCGTCTGGTGCTGGAATGAATTCCTATGGGCAAACACCTTCCTGACAACGGATGATATTCGGACGGTTTCTACCCGGTTTTATAAATTCGTCGGGGAATGGAGCCGTGATCTTGCCAAAATTTATACGGCCGGGATGATTGCTCTGGGCCCGATTATTGTACTGTATCTCTGCCTGCAAAAAACCTTTATAGAAGGACTGACGCAGGGCGGAGTAAAAGGCTAAAAATGATGGGAGGAAAAGGAGAATGAGACAGATTATCATGACCGGACCGGGTACCAGCCGGGTGGCGGATGTTCCGGTGCCTGAAATCACCGAGGAAGAGCTTTTAGTCAGGGTAACCTATACCGGGATGTGCCATTCGGAATGGTATCCGTGGAATACAGCGAAGGCAGGGGAGATCTTTGGACACGAGCCGGTTGGCGTAGTGGAAAAGGCCGGAAAAAACGTAAAGGGCTTTCAGCCGGGAGACCGGGTATCCGGTTTGGCTGGCGGCTACGCGGAATATATTGTAATGCGGCCGGAACGGACGATCCATGTCCCTGATCATGTGCCGGATGAGGATGCTGTACTGGAACCCTTGTCCTGCCTGCTGAGCGGGGCGGAGCGTGTCCCGGTTGTTACGCCTGGCTGCACTGTGGCGATTGTCGGAGCCGGATATATGGGACTGGGGATGCTCTCTCTGCTGAAGCTCAAAGGCGCAGGAAAAATCATTGTTGTCGACCCGAGGGAGGAAGCGCGTGAGAACGCCCTGAGGATGGGAGCTGCCGAGGTGTATGCTCCGGATAATATTCCTGCAGAATATATTTTGAACTGGGAAACAATGGATCAGGATTTGAGCAAAAAGGATCAGGAAGTGGATCTCTTTAAAACGGGCGTTCCCATCGTCATTGAATTTGCGGGAACCGAAAGCGCGCTGCGCTTGGCCGGAGATATGGTGTGTGCTCATGGATTTTTGGGAGTCGGCGGGTATCATAATAATGACTGTGACCGGAGCATTGATTTTAAACTGTGGAACTTTAAATCCTTCACTCTGGAAAACCTGCACGAACGCAGGAATGAATACCAGGCGAGTCTCTGTCAGAAGTGTATGGATCTCATTGCAAGCGGTCAGTGGAAGTTTACCGGTATGAGCCGCCATATCTACGAAATGGAGGACTTTGACCGTGCGAATCGAGAGATGGAGGAAAAGCCGAGAGGGTATATCAAGGCGTTGGTTCGCTGTTCGAAGGAATAAACGAGAGACGAATAAATCAGCCCGATCAAAGGAGGGAGCAGGAAAACTGCTCCCTCCTTTTACGGAATGTTCATGATATAGGCTTGATTTTTCTATATCACTTCCTGTAAAATAGATAATAATGCCTAGCTATCGTTTGTTGCGGGGAGGGATTGTATGGAACAAGTGATTGCATTTTTAAACACCTATTATCTGGTGATCGCCCGCTTTTTATTTGTTATTTATGCTGTGATTATTCTAATACAGTTAAAACGGTGTATGTTTCACCGCTCAGAAACAACAAAGGTTTTAGCTGTGTTAAATGTGGAGGACGGAGCGATCCGTCTGCCGATCACCCATTACGAAACAACCATTGGACGTTCGAAAGCCTGCGACGTAGTGGTGCCGCTGCCGGTTATGTCAAGGCAGCACGCCGTTTTGTCGATGGAAGAAAACGGAATGTGGAAGATCAGCGATACCAACTCCAACGGCGGGATTTCTGTCAATGGAGAAGACCTGGAGCAGGACAGCCTGATCAGCGTTGGGGATGAAATTTCTATGGCCGGCGTCAAGATGCGGCTGAGCCCGCCATCCAGGTATACCGACGAGGATTCGGAGGAAAAGGGATGGCTGGAGTCCCGATGGGAACGGTTTCGCCGCAAATTCCGCCGCAGGGCGCAGAAGCTGGGATCAGTGAATGTGGCGCTGGGCGCGCTGAGCCTGTTTCAGGTATTGGCGTTTTTGCAGCTTTATATCACGCTGCCGGAAAAATATATGCCGTCCCTTGTGACATGCTTTGTTGTATTGCTGATCCTGCCGTGGGTATATAAGTTTTCCGCTTATCTTCTGGGAATCCGGAATATTACAGCCGAAGCGATTGCTTTTTTCCTGACGACAATCGGTTTCTGCACAACGGCGAGCGCCGCTCCATACAGCCTGATTAAGGAGCTTTTGGCGTTTTTGCTTGGAATCGTTATTTTTTGTGTGATGTGTGGGATTTTGAGGAATTTAAACCTTGTTATGAAGCTCAGGAGGTATGCCGGAATCATCTCCATCCTGGTTTTGGCTGTCAACCTGCTGTTGGGCGTTACCAAGAACGGGCAGAAAAACTGGATTGATTTGGGATTTGTCAGTGTGCAGCCCTCTGAGTTTGTAAAAATCCTGTTCGTGTTCGCGGGCGCTGCAACGCTGGAATGGCTGCTGACCACCAAGAATCTGACTAGGCTGATTGTCTATGCGACCGGATGTATCGGGCTTTTGTTTCTGATGGGAGATTTCGGTACTGCGCTGATCTTCTTCTTTACCTTTCTGGTGCTGATTTTTATGACGAGCGGGGATGTCCGCGCAATTATCCTGACCTGTGTTTCCGCAGGAATGGGCGGATTGCTGATCCTGTTCTTTAAGCCGTATATTATGAATCGGTTTGCCGCCTGGGGACATGTCTGGGAGCACGTCAACGACAGTGCGGGTTTCCAGCAGACAAGGACGCTGATGGCGTCGGCCAGCGGCGGCCTTTTGGGAATCGGCGGCGGGAACGGCTTTTTAAAGCAGGTGTTCGCCGCAGACACCGACTTGGTGTTTGGCGTGATCTGTGAGGAATGGGGACTTCTGATTGCCTTGCTGGTGGTTGCCTGCTATATTCTGTTTCTGCTTGGCGCAATTCGTTCGCGGAAGACAACCTATTCTTCCTACCATATTATTGCAGCTTGTACGGCGGCCTCTATCTTTTTGTTCCAGGCGTCGCTGAATATTTTCGGCGCGACCGATGTGCTGCCGATCACCGGCGTAACGCTTCCGTTCGTCAGCAACGGTGGCTCTAGTATTGCGGCAAGCTGGGGGCTTCTCAGCTTTATCACTGCGGCATTAAACTACACCCGGCCAAAGATGAAGCGCAATGCCGCATCGGAATGGGAACCGTCTCCCAGGACAGCTAGAAAGAGGGTGGTGCGCCGATGAAACGGATTGGGCGAAGAGCTAAAATTCTGGTAGTTGTGATCGTCTATTTTTTAGTCTGCCTGTGCGTCTTATTGGGACGCTATGCCAAAAATGCGGAGAAATGGGTAGTGCATCCGGCCAATCAGGATGTATATCAAAATGGTGTTCCTACCGGGAAGGGAACTGTCCTTTCCAAAGACGGGACTGTGCTGCTGACCCTGGATGAGAATGGGACATCCTACGCCGCGAAGGACGCGCTTCTGAGAAAAGCGACTCTTCATGCCGTGGGAGATTTGAATGATAATATTTCGACCGGTGTGCTGAAAACAAAAAAAGCAAAGCTGATCGGATATGACAGGATTAACGGTACCTATAGTCCATTTTCGCTGGGCGATTCCGTAAAGCTGACCATTGATGCCGAAACCAGCAAGGCGGCTTACCAGGCGTTGGGGAATTACAATGGCGCTGTAGGGGTTTACAATTATCTGACGGGAGAAATTATCTGCATGGTCAGCAAGCCGTCCTATGACCCGATGGATCCGCCGGATCTGGACGGCGATTCCTACAAGGGCGTTTATATTAACCGGGTGGTCAACGGCGTGTATACGCCGGGGTCGGTGTTTAAGTTAATCACCTCTGCTGCTGCGATCGATACCATTGACGATATTTATGACCAGACCTTTACCTGTAGGGGCGGAATTGAAATAAACGGCGAATGGATTGCCTGCACCGGAAACCATGGGGAGATCAGCTTTGAGGAAGCGCTGGCAAAATCCTGTAACGCTGCCTTTGCTGAGATTTCAAATCAGGTGGGAAAAGAAACGCTCCTGAACTATGTGCAGGACGCGGGTGTTAACAATCAGTTTTCCATCAGCGGGATCAAAACCTCAAAAGGGAATTTCGGTCTGAGCAAAGCGGACGAGGTCGGTCTTGCCTGGGCAGGGATCGGGCAGTATACCGATATGGTAAACCCAATGCAGTTTCTGATCTATATGGGTGCAATTGCCAACGGCGGCACTGCGGTTACGCCGTACTATGTCGATTCTACGGCAAAGCTGCTCAATCAGGTAAAACTGGGCTCCAAGGAAAACCGGATGTTAAGCCAGGATACAGCCGACCAGCTTAAAAAATTGATGAGGAATAACGTGGAAAGCGAGTATGGAGATTCCCGTTTTGACGGCCTCTCGATCTGTGGGAAAACAGGAACGGCCGAAGTGGATGACGGAAGGCCGCATGCCTGGTTTGTCGGCTTTTCCGATGATCCGTCCGTACCGCTTGCATTTGTAGTCGTGGTGGAAAACGGGGGAAGCGGAACGGGAACTGCGATTCCGGTCGCACAGGCGACGCTGAAAGCAGCCGCAAAAGCGGTCGAATAGAAAATAAAGTAAAGCGGCCGGTTTCAATGGGCAAGTTCCATAACAAGGTATCCTATACGTAAGAAACGATGCAACCTTAAAAGGGCTGTATCGTTTCTTTTTATGCTGCAAAGTGGATTTTGATATCAAAACCCGATGCTCGTTATCATTGTGGACATCGTCTGTGTATGTATGATTTTGATAACAAAAAAACGATGACGAATGATATGCTCACAAGTCATCGGTTGAACAAAATACTATAGATTATAATTTTTACTGTTCAACAAACCGGAAGTTAGCGTTGAGGATAAACTTTCTGTAATTCTCTCAATTCATCTAAAATTTGAGTTGCATATTCTTTCTCAACTAAAGCGGCAACTTTTCTTTTTTTCCAAATTCCTCCTGAAGTGTCATATACAAAGTGAACGATAAACATTACTTTTTCTTCTGCTTTTGCTATCGATATTTGCAAGTATGGTTCCATAAAATCGGAAATATAGCTGTTTTCATCTCCAACAAGAATTTTCGACAGAGAATTTATCAAATCCTCTAATTCATAAGTTAATAAACAAGCATCTTTATAAATTTGACTGAAATCATCTTCAGAATATTTGATTTCACAAATCAACCAGTTGGCATCATACTCATCGTTTGAAGATTTAGCTTTTGGGAACTGATAACTGCTTACTTTAAAACTAATACTCTTATTGTTCTCTATGATAAACATACTGCCCTCCTACAAATTCCAGTTTGTCTGTATTGTAATATAAAACTCTCCGAAACAATTGTATCAAAGGAAACCTATTTTTTCAACAGTTCGGCGAGTTCTTTTACGAACTGATAAAAAATACCGAGAAAAATTTTTCTCGGTATTCATCTTTCTTGGTCGCCTTTGCAATGCCTGATAATTTAGTACATTTATTGTTTTCTAAAATACTTCCTTATCAGGCGTTAGCAAATGAACCGGCCGCTTTACTTTATAAGACTTTCTTTCACGGAAATAGCCGCATTTTCTACTTCTTTTCCGACAACAACTGATGCTTGATATCCCAGAGCTTCTGAGAAAGGTCTACATAGTAATTGTGCGGGTTCTCAAACCGTTTCACCTCATCCCACAGCAGGTCGAGCTGCTCTGCACAGTAAGCTTTGATTTCGTCGGTGGAGGGACATTCATAGACGCATTTGCCGCCCAAAAAGACCGGGAGAAGAAGCTCTTTAGCGGTATAGTCAGTAAAGGTTTTCCGCTTCCAGGTGAAATCCGGATCAAAAAGCTCAATCGGCTTGGAATCGTCGATCACTTCGTCATGGACACAAATCTGGTCAGCAAAAGCCTTTCCGGTTTCCTTTTCGTAAAGACGGTAGACTTTCTTGAAATGAGGGTTCGTGATTTTTGTTACGTTTTCACTGAGCTTGATCTTTGGGATAATCGTCCCATTTTCATCTTCTATGGCTGCGAGCTTGTAGACGCCGCCAAATACGGGATCGCTTTTGGAGGTGATCAGCCGCTCACCAACGCCAAACAGGTCTACCTGCGCACCCTGTACCAGAATGTCCCGGATGATCAGCTCATCCAGGGAATTGGAGGCCACGATTCTGCATTGTGGGAATCCAGCCTCGTCCAGCATTTTTCGGGCTTTTTTGGAAAGATAGGTAATATCTCCGGAGTCTAAACGGATGGCGCAGTTATGGATTCCTTTTGGTACCAGCACCTCACGAAAGGCCCGGATTGCATTTGGAATCCCGCTTTTTAATACATTGTAGGTGTCAACCAGAAGCGTTACGTTTTCCGGATAAAGCTCACAATAGGTCTTAAAGGCAGTATATTCATCATCGAACATCTGAATCCAGGAATGCGCCATCGTGCCGCCGGCCGGCACGCCGTAAAGCTGGTCGGTCAGGGTACAGGCGGTTCCGGCGCATCCCGCTATATAAGCCGCCCGGGCGCCGAGAACCGCGCCGTCCGCGCCCTGCGCGCGCCGGGAGCCAAATTCCAGCACCACCCGCCCGTTTGCCGCGCGGACAATCCGGTTCGCCTTTGTTGCAATCAAGGACTGGTGGTTTAGGCTCAGCAATACAAAGGTCTCGATCAGCTGTGCTTCAATTGCGGGAGCACGGACAGTCAGAATCGGTTCGCCGGGGAAGATCGGTGTTCCCTCCGGAACCGCCCAGATATCGCCGCTGAAACGGAACGCGGAAAGATATTTTAAGAAATCCTCTGAGAAAAGCCGTTTCTCCCGCAGAAACTGGATATCCGCTTCAGAAAAGTGCAGATTTTTAATATATTCAATGATCTGTTCCAGTCCGGCGGCAATGGCAAAACCGCCGTGGTCAGGCACCTGACGGAAAAAGACGTCAAAATAGGTAATCCGGTCTTTTAATCCTGTTTCAAAATAACCGTTTCCCATTGTCAATTCATAGTAATCGCATAAAAGGGTATTGTTTGGCTGCTCCATGCATTTTCCTCTTTTCTATTTTCGGTTGATCACCGTCATATGAAGCCCTTCCATAATATCGAGGGCCTTCTGGTTCATCTCTTCTGATATTCCGGCAATACAGCCTGCATCAATCAGGATTTCAGCCTGCGGAAGGGCAGCCTTTGCCAGCACTGCATTGGAAATCACACAGATGTGGGAAACAACGCCGCAAAGCTCTACTAAATCATAATTTTGCTCCTTCAGAAATTCCGCAAGGCTAAGCGAACCAAAGGTGTCCTTGCAGAAGATCCGCCTGGCTTCCTGTTGAAAAGCCGCTGCCTTTCCATAGATATCCCACCCGGTGCTGTTTTTGAGGCAGTGCTCAATCGGGAGGTGTTTCCCCTCCTGGGTTTGGAGGTAATCGATGTCGTGCGTATCGAAGGTAAACAGGAGATCGCCATGATGATCCAGGTATTTTCTGATTTTATCGCAGATCGGTTTTTCAAGCTCCAAAGCCCTGGGAAAACCAAGCGCCCCGGAGACAAAATCATTTTGATAATCCACCACGATTAACGCTTTTTTCATACGGATTCATCCTCTCTAACAGCTTTAGTTTGTCTTAGTATAGCACAATCATACAGGTAAAACAAGCGAATAAGAGTTTACAAAAAGCCAAGAATGTAGTATAGTAGTTAGCATAAGCCTCACATTCAGAAAGGAAAGTATTATGCGATTTCAGAGATTGGCATTGAGTTTGACTGCATTGTGTTGTCTGGCGGTATTTTCTGCATGTGGAAAAAGCGCTGTGGAGGAAGCCGCTTTAGAGGATCAGGCTGACGTGCCCTCCCAAGCCGTTACGGCGGAAGAAAGCAGCGAGGATGCAGAGCAGGAGAAAGCTTCTGAAGAAGCAGATAGGAAGCTTCAGGATGGAACGGTTGAAATCACGATTTCCGGCGAACTTCTTGGAGAAAATGCGGTAGAGGAATTGAGCGAAGAACAGAAGGACATGGGATACCAATCGGCCGCCGTAAATGCGGACGGCTCGGTCACCTATGTGATAGATTCGGAAAAATATGAAATAGTGCTGATAGAACTGCGCAAGGAATCGGTGAAAGCGCTGGAAGCAATGACAAACGGAGAGGTATACCGGACAATCCGCGGCGTGCTGTACGACGATAACCTCGAAACGATTACGCTGGTGGTATCAAACCAGGCAGAGTTTGAACAGTCTGCCACAGACAGCTTTTCGGTCTGGCAGGCGGGACTTACCGGATGTCTCTACCAGGAAATGAGAGGGGAGCAGGACTACACTGTTACGGTAAATCTGCAGGATTCTGCCTCCGGGGATATCTTTTCCTCTGCGGCTTTTCCGGAGGCCTTCAACCAATAAAGACAAATAAGCAAATGCAAAAGGGCGTTGAGGAAATCTCCTCAACGCCCTGATTCAGTTTTACAACAGAAAGGATTAATAGATAGATTTGTACAGGTTCAGGATGTCTTCCACAGAGGCGTCTTTCGGGTTGCCCGGTGCGCAGGCGTCTGCATAAGCGGAATTGGCCAGATCCTCCAGATCCTCTTCCTTTACGCCGATTTCACGCAATGTTTTCGGAATTCCAACATCCTCCGAGAGCTTTTTCACAGCCTCAACAGCTGCTTTCCGGTATTCCTCCTGTGTCATCCCGTCGACACCTTCCACGCCCATTGCACGTGCGATTTCACGGAATTTATCACCGGTTGCGGGAGCATTGTATTCCATTACATATGGCAGAATCACTGCGTTGGCGATCCCGTGCGGTGTGTCATAAAAGGCGCCGAGAGGGTGTGCCATAGCATGCACGATTCCCAGCCCGACATTCGAGAAGCCCATTCCGGCTACATACTGGCCGAGCGCCATATCCTCTCTGCCCTTTGGTTCGCCGGCGACGGCAGAACGCAGGGAACGCGCGATAATTTCAATCGCCTTCAGATGAAGGGTATCCGTCAGCTCCCAGGCCGCCTTCGTGGTATAACCCTCGATTGCGTGGGTCAGCGCGTCCATCCCGGTGGAGGCGGTCAGACCCTTCGGCATAGAGCTCATCATGTCGCTGTCGACAAATGCGACGATGGGGATATCATGCGGGTCTACACAGACAAATTTGCGCTTTTTTTCTTCATCTGTAATAACGTAGTTGATGGTAACCTCGGCGGCTGTTCCGGCTGTAGTTGGAACAGCAAAAATCGGGACGGACTTGTTCGGCGTATTCACCGCGCCCTCCAGGCTAACCACGTCGGCATATTCCGGATTTGCGGAGATAATGCCGATTGCTTTTGTTGTATCAATCGGGGAACCGCCGCCGATTGCGATCAGGTAATCTGCGCCGCATTCTGCAAAGACCTTCAGGCCCTCTTTTACAATCCCGACGGTTGGATTCGCCTTCACGTGATCAAATACCTCATAAGCCAGCCCGTTGTTATCCAGCAGGGAAGTTACTTTTGAGACAACGTTGAATTTTACCAGATCCTTATCTGTTACAATAAGAGCCTTTTTGAATCCGCGTCCTTTTGCTTCATCGACGATTGAGGCGATTGCCCCCGCGCCGATATAGCTTGTTTCATTTAGTACCATTCTGTTTGCCATAAACGGTTCACTCCTTCGCTTTATTTTCTGGTTTCAGTATACCGCAATCTGTTTCTGCTGTCCAGTATCCTGCGCCATATTGCGAAACAATCATGCTTCGATCAAATACTGCGCAAAAGCAATCAAATCAGAGCAAAATACTTCAAATAATTTATCAGTTGAAGTAGCAAGATAATTGTGATACAATAAACTAGAATAAAAGAATGAGGCGATTAGCATGTTAGAAGAAATCAAAAAGCAGTCCGAGCAGGCGGTTCGTGAGCTGCTGGCACTTGCAGATCCCGGGCCGAAAAGCCTGGTGGTCATAGGCTGCTCTACCAGTGAGGTCGGCGGCGAGAAAATCGGGACGCATTCCAATATGGAAATTGCCGAAGCGATATATCAGGGGATTGCTCCTGTGCTGTCGGAAAAAGGGCTTTATCTGGCGGCCCAGTGCTGTGAGCATCTGAACCGCTCCGTTATTATAGAGGAAGAGGCGGCTCTGTATTACGGGCTGGAGGCAGTGAACGTGATGCCGCAGATGAAGGCGGGAGGTTCCTTTGCCACGACTGCTTATACGCATTTTGACCATCCGGTTGCCGTAGAGGAAGTAAAGGCCTCCTGCGGGATCGATATCGGCGGAACCTTGATCGGAATGCACCTGAAGCGGGTAGCGGTGCCGGTTCGGCTTTCTGTACGACAGATAGGGGAGGCTCCGATTATCTGTGCCAGGACAAGACCGAAGTTTATCGGCGGGGAGCGGGCGCATTATAACCCTGAACTGTTATAAAAATTCATTTGATCGTAAATCGCAGAATGCAGAAAGGAAGCTTTGTTTTTTAAAGCGTGGTCATTACTATGACATATTCCATTAAAGAGGTTGCAGATAAATTTGGACTCACTACCCATACGCTGCGGTATTATGATAAGGAGGGGCTTCTGCCCTCCATCAAACGGACAGAATCCGGCATCCGCAGGTTTGACGACAATGATCTGGAATGGCTCGGCCTGGTTTGCTGCCTGAAAAATACCGGGATGCAGATTAAGGAAATCAAGCAGTTCCTCGATTGGTGCATGGAAGGGAAGGATTCTCTGCCAAAGTGCGTGGACCTGCTCTGTGAGCATCGCAGGCATGTAGAAAACCAAATGGCTGAGCTGCAAAAAAATTTGGAAAAGATTGATTGGAAAATTAACTATTACAGTAATTTATGTAAACATGAAGTGGAGGGAAAAGGCGCATGATCAAGCATATCGTTTGTTTTAAGCTCAAGGATAACAGCCCGGAGGCATGCCAAAGGGCAAGGGAGGTTCTGCTTTCTATGAAGGGAAAGGTGGAGCAGCTCAGGGACATCCAGGTAGGGATCGATTTCCTTCACTCTGAACGTTCCTATGATATTATCCTGGAGGTTCTGCTGGACAGCAGGGAGGATATGGAAGCATACCAAAACCATCCTTATCATGTGGAAACGGTCAAAACCTATATGCATCGGGTGCGTTCAGGAAGCGTTGCAGTCGATTACGAAATTGCATAAAAAAGCCATTCAAGGGAAATCCCTTGAATGGCTTTTTTTAAACTCGGTGCAGTAAATCTGTATAGCTTGGCATCGGCCATTTCTTTTTGTCTGTCACAACCTCCATCCGGTCAACTAACGTCCGGGTTTGTTCCATTTTCGGAAGCACCTGGTCGCGATAGTATTCCGCGGTTTCCAGGCTGCTTTCGGCCGGGGCGGAAGAGACAAGTTCCTCCAGGCGGTTTGTGGTGTCAACAATCCCATCCAGAAGGGAAGATAGGTTTTGGAGCAGGCCGTAGATGCTGTGATTCTGTATCCCGGTTTCCTTCAGCTTCAGGTAGCTGTCAGAGATCGAACCGATATATTCGACCGATGCGGGAATCACCAGCTTTTTCACCATCTCCAGAAGGGTGTTGGCTTCGATCATAATGATATGGCTGTAGTTTTCAAGCAGAATTTCATACCGTGACTGGCATTCCACCTCGCTTAAGACATGGTTTCTGCCAAGAACGCTGATATTTTTTGGCTCCAGATAAGCGGCGGCGGCGTCCACAGTATTCGAGAGGTTTGGCAGGCCGCGGCGCCTAGCTTCCTCCACCCATTCCTGGGTGTAGTTGTTCCCGTTAAAGATAATCCGTCCGTGCTGCTGCATCGTATCCCGGATAATCCGGCGGATTTCACCGTCAAAGTCCTTGGAATTGGTAAGCCGGTCGGTAAAGCGGGAGAGCACATCGGCCACAATCGTATTGAGGATGTAATTTGCACAGGCAATCGAAGCGGACGATCCCACCATCCGAAATTCAAACTTGTTTCCGGTAAAGGCAAAGGGAGAAGTCCGGTTACGGTCACTGTCGTCCTTTTTCAGCTTGGGAAGGGTTTCAACGCCCATCTGCAAAAAGGCGGATTCCATCTGGTTCTGCGGCTTTTCCCCTTCCGCAATATGATGCAGGACAGAGGTGAGCTGCTCGCCGAGAAAGATGGAGATAATTGCAGGCGGTGCTTCATTGGCGCCCAGGCGGTAGTCGTTCCCGGCAATAGCGGCGGAAAGCCGGAGCAGGTCGGAATATTCGTCCACCGCGGTAATGACCGCGCAAAGGAAGGTTAAAAACTGAATATTTTCATAGGGGTTTTTGCCGGGCTCAAACAGGTTGATCCCGTCGTCCGTGCAGAGCGACCAGTTGTTGTGCTTACCGGAGCCGTTGATATGCGCGAACGGCTTTTCGTGAAGCAGACAGGCAAGACCGTTTTTCTTGGCAATGGTACGCATCAGCTCCATCGTGAGCTGATTGTGGTCGCACGCAATATTAACCGAGTCAAAGACCGGCGCAAGCTCATGCTGTGCGGGGGCAACCTCGTTGTGTTTGGTTTTTGCGGTTACGCCGAGCTTCCAGAGCTCTTCGTCAAGCTGGCGCATATAGTCGGCGATCCGAATCCGGATCCGGCCGAAGTAGTGATCCTCCATTTCCTGTCCCTTAGGCGGTTTTGCTCCCAGCAGCGTCCTGCCGCAGATTTTCAGATCCAGGCGCTTTTCGTACAGTTCGCGGTCGATCAGGAAATATTCCTGTTCTGCACCCACTGTTACAATCACTCGTTTGGAGGTGGTGTTTCCGAAAGCGCGCAGCAGACGCATGGCTTCATTCGAAATCACCTCCATGGAACGGAGCAGCGGAGTTTTCGCGTCCAGCGCTTCTCCTGTATAGGAACAAAACGCGGTGGGTATGTAGAGGGTATGATCTTTGATAAAAGCCGGAGAAGTGCAGTCCCACATGGTATAGCCGCGTGCTTCGAAGGTGTTGCGCAGGCCTCCGTTCGGGAAGCTGGAGGCGTCCGGTTCCCCTTTGGTCAGCTCCTTTCCGGAGAATTCCAGGATGATTTTGCCGTCCGGGGTAGGGGAGATAAAACTGTCCAGCTTTCCAGCGGTAATATTGGTCATAGGCTGGAACCAGTGGGTGAAGTGAGTAGCGCCCTTTTCCACCGCCCAGTCCTTCATGGCTTCCGCCACGATTTCTGCTACATCCGCCGTCAGCGGCTGGCTGGATTCGATGGATTTTTTCAGCTCCTTATAGGTGCTTTTGGGCAATTTGTCCCGCATGACGGTATCGCTGAAAACATTGCATCCGAATTGTGAAAAATCAAAATTCATGTAACTGCTCCTTATCCTTTAGATATGGCTATTTACTTACATTTATAACAGGGTAATTCCTTTTTCTTCACAGGCTTTGATCATATCATCCTGCCAGATGGAAGCCTGCACCTCGCCGATGTGCGCTTTCTGCAGCAGAACCATGCACAGCCGCGACTGCCCGATTCCGCCGCCCATCGTGAGCGGAAGCTCTCCGCTTAATAGCTGCTGGTGAAACGGAAGCGTCTTGCGCTGCTCACAGCCTGCCTGGGCAAGCTGACGCTGCAAAGCCGCAGCGTCTACACGGATCCCCATGGAGCTGAGCTCCACCGCGCGGTTTAAAAGCGGATACCAGATCAAAAGGTCGCCGTTTAGGGCCCAGTCGTCATAGTCCGGAGCGCGCCCGTCGTGCTTCTGCCCGCTTTTGAGCAGGCCGCCGATCTGCATTAAAAAAACAGTCTTATGCTCCCTGCAGACAGCGTCCTCCCGTTCCCTCGGCGTTAGGTCTGGGTAACGGTCTTCCAGCTCCTGCGTGGTGAGGAAGGTGATATCCGTTGAGAGAAAGCTTTTGATCTGCGGAAAGGTCTCCGCCAAGCGGTTTTGCGTCCCTTTTACCGCCTTGACGATCTGCCGGACGGTTTGCTTGAGCGTTTCTACGGTACGGGTTTCCGGAGTGATGATTTTTTCCCAGTCCCACTGGTCGACATAGACGGAATGCAGGTTATCCAGCTCCTCGTCCCGGCGGATCGCATTCATATCAGTGTAAAGCCCTGTATTCGGCGCAAAATGATAGCGTTTCAGGGCCTGCCGTTTCCATTTGGCAAGAGAATGAACAATTTCCACCTCGCAGCCGGCGTCCGGCACATCAAAGCCGACCGGGCGTTCTACGCCATTCAGATCATCGTTGAGTCCGCTTTCCGGGCGGACGAACAGTGGCGCGGAAACACGGGTCAGGGTCAGGTTTTCAGCCAGCTTTTTTTCAAAGGTATCCTTCACCAGCTTGATGGCAATTTCCGTGTCAAGAATGGAAAGCTTATCGGTATAGGCTTCCGGGAAATAGCAGGATTCTATGCTCAATCGGGACAACTCCTTTTCAGATCAGAATTATTTCTCATGTCATAAAAATAATTTTATCATTATTGCGGGTGTTTGACAAGTAAAGCCTTGCAATTCTCCCTATTTTTTCTGTTTTCACTTTATTCGCGGCCGGGATTTTCCAAAAAATTAAAGAATTTCACGAAAGGCGGGGGAAAGATAATTTGTAAATATTTCCGGAAAATATTGATAATTATAGGCAAAAAAAGTATAATAAAATATTAGTGACTGGGATGAGGAGTTGAAGTGTGATGTTGCGAGAAGCCTCACGTTTTTTTGAAGAATTAAAAGGAAAAAAAATCGCGGTTGTCGGAATGGGCGTGAGCCATTTTGATTTGATCCGCCTTTTGATTGGAAAAGGCCTGGATGTCATCGTCTGTGATAAGAGAACGGAAGAACAGCTTTTGCAGAGCTATGCTGAAAACTACAGGGCGCTTTCTGCGCTGGGCGCGGAATTTTCTCTGGGGGAAGGCTATACGGCGGCTTTTCGGGAGGCGGATATTATCTTCCGTACGCCTGGGATGAATTATTTCACACCGGAGCTGGCCGAGGCCAGAAAAAACGGCAGGGTAGTCACCTCGGAGATGGAGGTCTTTTTTGACCTTTGTCCCTGCAAAATCTATGCGGTAACCGGTTCAGACGGAAAAACTACCACTACCACGCTGATCAGCGAGTTTTTAAAGGCGGAAGGGAAAACGGTACATCTGGGCGGCAATATCGGAAAGGCGCTTCTGCCGGCCATTGAATCGATCCGCCCGGAGGACGCCGCAGTGGTAGAGCTTTCAAGCTTTCAGCTAATTTCCATGCGCCAGTCGCCGGATGTGGCTGTTGTCACCAATGTGGCGCCGAACCATCTGGATGTACACAAGACCATGGAGGAATATATCAGTGCGAAGAAAAATCTTTTCCTGCATCAGAACGCTTTCTCGAGAACTGTTTTGAATCTTGATAATGATATTACCCGGGGCTTTGCACCGGAGGTGCGCGGGGAACTGAGCTGTTTTTCACGCACGCAAAGAGTTTGTAACGGCGCTTACCTGAGGGAGGACGGAACGCTGATTCGGGTGGTGCAGGGAGAAGAACAGGAGATAATCCATAAGGACGACATCAAGCTGCCCGGAATGCACAATGTGGAAAATTACCTGACGGCGATCAGCGCGGTTTCCGATGAGGTTTCTGCCGAGACCATCAGGAAGGTGGCAATGGAATTCGGCGGGGTAGAGCACCGGATCGAGCTGGTGCGAACCTTGGACGGAGTGCGGTATTATAATGACAGCATCGCGACCAGCCCGACCCGGACAATCGCGGGTCTAAAGGCCTTTGACCAGAAACTGATTGTGATTGCCGGGGGATATGATAAAAAAATTCCCTATGAACCGCTGGCGCCCTATATCAATGAGAGGGTGAAGGTGCTGGTGCTGCTGGGAGCGACTGCTCCTAAAATTGAAAAGGCAGTGACCGAAGATCCATCCTATCGTCCAGAGGAGCTGACGATTCTTCATGCGGGAACGCTGGAAGAGGCTGTAGAAAAGGCGCGGGAGGCCGCTAAGGCGGGGGATGTCGTTACTCTGTCGCCGGCGAGCGCAAGCTTTGACCTGTATCTGAATTTTGAACAGCGCGGACAGCATTTTAAGCGGATTGTCCATGCGCTGCAATAAAGAATGGATGAGCAGGAGAAAAAATTTGCGAAAGGAATGGCTAACAGAATGGAGTTAAGAAATACAATTGAAACGCTCTGCAGGGCGCCGGGAATTTCCGGATGGGAGAAAAATGCCTCCATGGCGGCGCTGAACCTGTTGAAGCCCTATGCCCCGAACGCCGAAATTGATGCATTTCAGAATGTATTGGGTGTTGTTCGTCTGGCCGAGGAGGGAAAACCCACCGTGCTTTTGGACGCGCATATCGATGAAATTGGGATGATTGTCACCCATGTGGATGCAAAGGGATTTTTGAAGGTAGCAAGCTGCGGCGGAATGGATCGCAGGCTGGTGCTGGGCCAGGAAGTGTCCGTTTATGGCAGGAAGGAGCTTCATGGCGTGATTGCGGCGATGCCGCCGCATCTGACCTCTTCGGAGGACGGCGCGAAGGTGCCGGAGATTGAACAGATTCTGATTGACGTCGGGATGGAGAAGGATGAGGTAAAAAAGGTAGTCGCGCTGGGTGACCGGGTGAGCATCCGGTCAGATTTTCACTCCATGCTGGGCAGCCGGGTCGCCTCCCGGGCGCTGGACGACCGGTGCTGTGTCGCAGTCATTCTCCGCACGCTGGAATTGCTGCAGGATGAAAAACTGGACTGCGGGCTTTCCGTAATGTTTACTACGCAGGAAGAAACCGGCGAACGCGGTGCGGAAATTGCCGGCTACCGGCTTAAGCCTGATATCGCCGTGGCACTGGACGTCTCCTTTGCCCATACGCCCGATGCGGATGAATATAAATGTGGAAAGATGGGAAAGGGCCCGATGATTGGAATGGCTCCGTCCCTGGATCGGAAGATTTCAGCGGAGTTTGTCCGGCTGGCGGAGGAAAAGGGAATCCCTTATCAGACAGAGGTGATGGGCGGTACGACTGGAACCAACGCGGACGCAATCGGCACCCTGTGCGGAGGCGTGCGGATGGGACTGCTGTCGGTGCCTCTGAAATATATGCATACCCCAATTGAGATGATTGACCTTGCCGACTGCGAGGCCGCGGCACAGCTGCTTGCGGCCTATCTGTCAGAAGTGGGAAAGGGGGAATAGGAAATGTGGGAACGGATTGAGCGATATTGCAGGCTTAACGGCGTGTCCGGAGATGAAGGACTGATCCGGAACGCGATCCTGGAAGAGGTAAAAGCCTACTGCCAGTATGAGATTGATGCAATGGGTAATTTGATCTGCTTCAAAAAAGGGATGGTAACCCCGGATAAAAAGCTGATGCTCTGTGCGCATATGGATGAGGTTGGCTTTATTATCACACATGTGACAGAGGACGGACTCCTGAAATTTACCACAGTCGGCGGAATTGACAGCCGGGTGGTGCTGGGCCGCGCTGTCAGCCTTTACCGTACCGGAACTACAGGGGTAATCGGAACCAAGGCGATCCATCAGCAGACGGAAAAGGAACGGGAAACCGTGGTAGACGTCAAGGATATGTTTATCGATATCGGCGCGTCCTCCAGGGAAGAGGCGCTTGGAGCTGTAACACCTGGGGACTGCGCTGTTTTCTGCACTGAATTTGAAGAGTTTGGCAACGGGTTTGTTAAGGGAAAGGCGCTGGACGACCGGATTGGCTGTGCGGTGCTGGTGGAATTGATCCGGAGCAAGCTGAAATTTGATACTTACTTTCTCTTTACGACCCAGGAGGAGGTTGGCCTGCGCGGCGCGAAGGCGGCGGCGTATTCTGTTGACCCGGATTTTGCAGTTGTCGTAGAGACGACCACTGCCGCTGATCTCAGCGGCGTTTCGGAGCAGAAACAGGTCTGCTGCCTGGGGAAAGGCGCTGTGGTAGGCTTTATGGACCGTGCCGCCATCTATGACCGGGATTTGTATGCGCTGTCCTATAAGCTGGCGGTAGAGAAAAAGATTACCGCTCAAACCAAAACCATGGTGGCGGGCGGGAATGATGCCGGCGCTATCCAGACCTCCCGGGGCGGGACAAGGACGATTGCGGTCAGCGCGCCCTGCCGGTATCTGCATTCGGGTGTTTGTACAGTGAAAAAGGACGATGTCAGGTCGGTCTTGCGGCTGGTACATGAGCTGGCGGAAAATATTCTATAATTGAACAGGAATGATAGAGTGCAGCCGGACGGGCGTATGAAAGCGTTGCCTTTCATACAGGGCAATTGTCCTTTTGCGGAGATGATTCTCTCCGCCCGTACATTAAATTTTCAAGGAAGGTAGCCTTTGCGGATGCAGAGGCCTGGGTTTTACGATGATTACTGACTGGATTTCAATTAGCCCAAAGCTTGCGGCTTTTGGGCGGGAAGTGGAACGGGACTGCCGTCCCGTTTTCGAACGGATTGACGAAATCTGTGAACATAATGAAGCAAAGGTGCTTTCTGCCTTTATGGAATGCGGTGTAAGCGAAACGCATTTTATCGGCTCCACCGGGTATGGATACGGCGATCGGGGCAGAGAGGTGCTGGATGAGGTTTACGCAAAGGTGATGGGAACAGAGGATGCGCTGGTGCGCCACAACTTTGTTTCGGGCACCCATGCGCTCAGCGTCGCGCTGTTTGGGGTGCTCCGTACAGGGGACACGCTGGTCTCTTTGACGGGCGCGCCCTATGATACCATGGAAGAGGTTATCGGGATTCGCGGCGAGGGAAACGGATCGCTGAAGGATTTTGGAGTCCATTACCGCCAGCTCGATTTGCTGGGGGATGGCTCGGTTCATCTTGCGGCAGTCGCAGAGGCTGTCAAAGACTGTAAGGTTGCATATATTCAGCGTTCACGGGGATATTCCCTGCGGGAATCGCTGAGCGTAGCTAAAATCGGAGAGATTATCTGTGAAATCCGTAAGGGGAATCCGGATGCGGTTGTTATTGTTGACAACTGCTATGGGGAACTGGTCGAAAAGCAGGAACCGTCCGCAGTCGGAGCTGATCTGCTGGTGGGATCGCTGATTAAGAATCCAGGCGGGGCGATTGCGCAGACCGGAGGATATATTGCCGGGAAAGCAAAGCTGGTTGAGCTGTGCTCCTACCGTCTGACTGCTGTTGGAATGGGAAAAGAGGTGGGCTGTACCTTAAACCAGAGCCGGGGAATGTTCATGGGGCTTTTTTTTGCGCCGGGAGTAGTTGCGTCCGCGTTGAAAACCAGCGTTTTTGCACTGCGGATGTTTGAAAGGCTGGGTTACCAGGTATTCCCGCGCTATGATGCGCCCCGTACAGATATTATAGCGGCAATTAAGCTTAACCGTCCGGAGGCCCTGGTCGCATTCTGCCAGGGAATTCAGAAAGGCTCCCCGGTAGACAGCTTTGTTTCCCCAGAGCCTTGGGACATGCCCGGCTATGAGAGCCAGGTTATTATGGCGGCTGGCGCATTTACGATGGGCGCTTCGATTGAACTTTCTGCGGACGCACCATTGAGGGAACCCTATGCTGTGTGGCTGCAGGGCGGTATCACTTACCATACCGGGAAAATTGGCATTCTGCTTGCAGCTCAATCTATGCTGGAGCAGGGCTACCTATCCCTGGACTAGATGGGGTGAGGCGATGATTGATGCAATTTACCAGTTTGACCATGCGGTTATAGAATGGATTCAACTCCACTTGGCCGGGGGATGGCTTGATCCGGTGATGGCGGTAATTACCGGACTGGGAAATGCCGGTTTTATCTGGCTGCTGTCCGGTATCATCTTTCTGTTCTTTAAACGGACGCGCCCATGGGGTATTATCATGCTGGCTGCGGTGGCGGCAACCTTTATTTTGGGCGATCTGGTGCTGAAGCCAATTGTCAGCAGGGCGAGGCCTTTTATTGACGATCCGACCTTCAAGCTGCTGATTTCCCCGCCGAGTGGCTATTCTTTTCCATCCGGTCACAGCGGCAGCTCATTTGCCGCGGCGGTTTCACTGTTTACCTTTGATAAGCGCTTTGGAACGGCAGCCTTGTGTCTGGCCGCTTTGATTGCCTTTTCAAGGGTCTATCTCTATGTGCATTATCCGTCAGATGTACTGACCGGGGCGGCTTTAGGCACCTGCATTGGCCTTTTGGCGGCTTGGGGTTATTCCAGGTGGGAAAAGCGGAATCGTCAGAAATTGGTATAAAAACAGGCAGAAACGTGCGCGTTTTCTGCCTGTTTTTTTGTGCTATTTATGGAAAATATGTTTTTTTGATGATGCTTTTTACAGAAAAATTTCATATTTTACTGGTAAAATATCCGAAAAAAATTTGCCCTTTCACCAAAATGATTGAAAAATAAAACAAATTTTGTTATGCTGAAAACAGAATCGGGTATTGTGTCTTATGATTGCGGCATAAGATACAAGGCTGCGAATAACTGAATTGTGTAAAATCTATTTGTCACGAAAATATTTTAGAAAAGAGGAGTTTTCTATGAACACAATGATTGGTACAGACGTTGTCGTACAAATTGGTTTGGTGGTAAATGATTTAGATAAAACGGGCCGGAAGTTCGCTGATTTCTTTGGCGTAGAGTGCCCGCCTACCTGCTATTCCGGCGAAGCGGAGGTCGTCAAGGGAACCTATTTGGGGAAACCGACAAACGCCTCCTGCCACATGAAATTTTTTGAAACGCCGCACCTGCAGATTGAACTGATCGAACCGGACGATACGCCAAGCGTCTGGAGGGATTTCTTAAATGAAAAAGGTGAAGGCCTGCATCACATTGCTTTTAAGGTGAAAAGTGCAGACGAACAGATTAAAAATCTAGAAGAAAAAGGATATCCACTGCTTCAGAGAGGGCTTTATGGGGATGCTTCGGGTCAGTTTGCCTATATGGACACCCAGGGTGATCTAAAGCTGATTTTGGAGCTGCTGGAGGATTTTCCAAAATAAAATAGTGAATTGAGGCTTGTCAATGGGAATCAAAAAAACAGCAACAATGATGGACGTTGCCAGAGAGGCGGGCGTCTCAGTTGCTACCGTGGCACGAGTCATTCACGACAATGGGTATGTATCACAGAACAAACGGCTGTTGATTCAACAGGCGATAGATAAACTCGGCTATCTTATCCCAGAAAAAGAAATACCGGCATTTCGAAAGGATGTAGTGGGCGTTTGGACTCCGCCGGACCGCGAGAACCCCTTTTTTGCTTACCTGCCCCACGCGCTTGCCGAAGAAGCAAACCGGAATCAGATGTACGCGATGCTGCGGGTTGGAAAGAATACCGTTTCAAATTTGGTGGACGTTGTAAATGATTTCACTCGCCAGGGGGTTTGCGGGATTATTGTCGTTGGATTTGAAGAGGCTGATCTGCCTGAAAGGGAAAGGAATCTTTTGCTGGACTGCGGAGTACCTATTGTATTTGTGGAACGTACTGCGCGCTGCTATGGGTTAAACCGTGTGCTGCTGGATGGCAGCGAGGGTGTCTATTTGGCCACCCGCCATTTATTAGATTTGGGACATACGCATCTTTTGTATATTGGTTCAGCTCCTAATAATACCGTGGATAAGCAAAGGCTGAAGGGCTTTAAAAATGCATTGAGCGAAATAGGGGTCACAAACCCGCCGATTGTCAATACGTTAAAGGACGGCAGGATTTGTGACGGCTATGAATCTACCAAAATCGGGCTTAAGCAGTGGCCTCAAACCACTGCGATTGTTGCCTGGTCTGATCAATATGCGATTGGCGCTATGCGGTATTGTGCAGACACTAACCGCCGAATCCCTCAGGATATGGCAATTACTGGATTCGACGATATTTTTGCACCGTCACTGGTGCCTCCGCTGACCAGCGTTGGGATGCCGCTGGAAGAAATGGCGCAGGCTGCGATCCAGATGATTATTGAAAATAAGCATCAAACAATGGACTTTTATGCGAAGACAATCACATTAAGTCCCAAGCTGGCGATTCGCCGGTCAACAGATTTATAAAAGTACTAGGGAGCCACCGCGCAGTAGATATTGCGAGGTGGTTCTTTCTTTATGTAAAAATACCATATTTGACATAATCAAATATTTTTATACAGTTAAAACCATGATTATAAAGAGATTTTGTGACATTTAACACGGGCAATCAATTTAGGATATGGTTTGACAATATGTAATTTATCACATCAAAATGCACAAAAATATTATGAACAATTCATGAAAATTACAAATTGAATTATTATTTAACAAAACTTATAATAATACTTGTGACAAATACACAACAAATTTCTGATTCGTAAAATGATAAAATGAAATTTCCTTTTTGTTGCACGTGTGAATACTTATGGAAAATTTCATGTTTTGTGTAACAAATACTGCTGGTCGAAAAAATCCGCAAAGAAAGAGGTTGATAGCGCGAAGAAGAAAGACAATGTACACTTTTTCGTTCTAGTTAAAATAATAAAAAACACCCTCTTAAAGGGTGTTTTCCGGATATTTTATTATCGAACGAAAAAGTGTGATTTAAACAGATTTTGAAAAATGGAGGTTTCAAAGTGGGTTTTAAAAAGTTTATCGACAAGTATACGCCTGTAATTATGCTTTTGCCTGCACTAATCGGCGTATTGATTGTCCAAATTTATCCGAGTTTGGATTCAATCCGGCTATCATTCACAGACAAATCGCTGCTGAGTCCGACGACATCGTATGTAGGGTTTGCAAACTACATCACAGCTTTAAAGGATCCCCAGACGTGGCAGACAATCCTAAACACCCTCATATTTGCAATCCTATCTCTGGCTTTGGGCGCAGTTTTCGCAATGCTGGTTGCAAATGAACTGAACAAAAAGTTCCGGGGCAGAACCTTTTTCCGCGCGATGTTCCTGGCACCATGGGTAACGCCGCCGCTGGTTACATCCGCTATCTGGCAGCTGCTGCTGAGCGAAACGTTCAGCCCGTTTAACGGACTCTTTATGAAGCTCGGCTGGATCGATAAGCCGATCAATTTCCTGGGGAATACGGAACCGATTTTAGGCTTCCTTTCTCTTCCGCTGATTTCAATCATTATCATCAACGTTTGGTCAATCTTTCCGTTCCTGATGGTTATGTTCCTGGCAGGGATGCAGACCATCCCGGAGGATATGATCGAGGCGGCGACAGTTGACGGGGCGAATGCAGTACAACGGTTTTTCAAAATCAAGCTGCCATGTCTGATGCCGGTCATTGAAACTTCTATTTTGCTGGAAGGGATCTGGCAGTTCAATAACTTCAATATCAGCTACCTGGTCACCAAGGGCGGGCCGCTCAACAGTACGATGGTTATGGCGGTTGACGTATATACCGAAGCGTTTATCAACTTTAACTATGGCTCCGGTGCTACCGTCAGTGTCCTGATGATGCTGATCCTGCTCTTCCCAGCAGTTGTTTACCTGAGAAAACAACTGCGGCAGACAGATAATATATAGAAAGGAGCAAGCAACGATGAATAAAAGAAGCAGACGCTTTTTAAACGGACTTCGTCACTGGGTTGTGATGATTTTTACCACCTTTTTTGTGTTGTTTCCTTTCTATTGGATGGTAATGACCTCTCTGAAACCACGTGAGGAATTGATGGCATCTCCGCCGAAATGGATTCCTTCCTATCTGGATTTTAACAACTATAAGCTGGTATGGGAGCAGATGCCCTTGCTGAGATATTTGGGCAACTCGCTGTTTGTATCGCTGATGACGACGATTGTCTGTCTGGTTTTGGCTACCTTCTGCGGCTACAGCATCAGCCGGTTTGTTATGCGAAAGACCCAGAAATTCACCTCAGTCATGATGATTATCTCGCAGCTGATTCCCGGCACCCTGCCGTTTATCTCATTCTATTTTATCATGTACAACGCGCATCTTACCAATACATACCAGGGCCTGATCATTGCTTATTCTGTATGGGCAATCCCGTTCTGCACCCTGATGATGAAGAGCTACTTCAGTCAGTCTGTGCCGATGGCCTTGGAAGAAAGCGCTACGCTGGACGGGTGCAGCAAGTTTGGAATCTTTTTCAAGATCGCGCTGCCGATTTCCGTACCCGGCCTGGTTGCAACAGCAATCTTCGCGTTTATCCAGGGCTGGAACGAATTCATGTGGGCGAGCGTTATGCTGTCCAATAATGACATGAAGCCTGCATCAGTTGGTATTTATGACTTCATCGGTCAGTATGGAGCGAACTCAAACGTTTCCTTGTCTATGACCGCTGCGGTTATGATTACACTCCCGGCAATTATCTTCTTCGCATTTTTACAGAAATACCTCATCAGCGGCTTGTCCGCAGGTGCGGTAAAGGGTTAAATGTATTAGTTTCCGTAACAGCGTATGCTGTTAAAATAAACGAAGAAAAAAGGAGAAAAACGTATGAAACATTCAAAGAAAATTATGAGCGCTGTATTAGCGGCTCTCATGCTCTCAACCTTTGCGGCATGCGGCAGCAGCGACAAGCCTGCTACCGACAATTCCGGCGCTGCCGGCGGAGATACCGGCGACCTGAGCGGAAAAACAATTACATTCACCATGCAGAAATATGGCAGTGACGCTTCCGCACAGGAAAAGGTCCTGAAAGAAATGACAGAGGCATTTAAAGAAGAAACCGGCATTACCGTAAACTACTCCATCATCGACTGGGGTCAGGCTCTGACCAAGCTGACACTGGCCTGCACCGGCGGCGAAGCTCCGGATGTTGCTGACATTTTCTTCACTCCTTCCATGGTGAAAATCGGAAACGGCCAGTATGGCCCGGCTGATATTACAGATATTTATGAAGAATTAGGCGGGGATGACGCTTACTTCGAGGCTGTCATTGACGAAGTAAAGATTGACGGCAAGGTTTACGGTATTCCGTGGCGTATGGATACCCGTGCAATGGTATACAACAAAGCTCACTTTGAAGAAGCTGGAATTACTGAAGTTCCGACTACCTATGATGAACTGATTGAAGCTGCCAAGAAGCTGACCAAGACCGATGACAGTGGAAATATTACCCGGTCGGGAGTTGTTCTTCCGGTTGGCCAGGCTCGTTTTGACCAGGGTTGGTTTAACCTTCTGGCTGGCCATGGCACCAGCGTCATGAATGAGGATTACACTGAATTTACCTTCGGCGGACAGGAAGGGATCGATACCATCCAGTTCATGCTCGACCTGATTAATGAGTATAAAGTCTGCACTCCGAACGTAATCGACCCGTCCTTTGACGCTGGTACAGAATACCAGGCTGAAAAAGCATCCATCGTATTAGGACAGAATGCTGACTTCATGACTGCTGTCCAGTCGAATGCTCCGCAGCTTGAAGAAGTTACCGGCAGTGCAGTTATGCCGAACCTGACTGGCGAAGGTGTTTCTTCTGTTGCTTACACCGCACCGATCAGCATTATGAATTCTACCAAAGAACGTGCCGCTGCTGAAGAATGGCTGAAATATTTCTGCTCTGCAGAAGGCCAGATTAAATTCTGCTCCGCGGTTAACCTCATCAATGCTAGAAAAGAAGTTATGGAAGACGAATTCTACAGCAGTGACTGGATGAAAGCATTCCCGGAACAGGCTAACCGCGCTATTTACGGCGACCCGGCTATCCCGACCTGGAGCCAGATCGACGCGTTCCCGAACGGCCCGCTCAACACCATGCTGACCAATATCGTTGGTGGCGCTGACATCAAAACAGAAGTTGACAATTGCCTGAAACAGTGCCAGGAAATCTATGACAAAAACGAAGTAGACTTAGGCTAATTGCTGTCTTGTTAACCGAACCGGTGCTGTCCGGCTCGGTTAACTAAGAATTCAGAACGGAAGGGGAGTAACATAGTGAACTACTCCGTGTGTATCGACGCATTGTATCACGGAAAAGATTTCGCAGAAGGGATGCGTGAGACAAAAGAGGCTGGGATCAAGGGATTTGAATTTTGGTCCTGGTGGGATAAAGATGTTGACAGGATGGCTGCTGAAAAAGAGAAGCTTGGCTTAACTGTAGCGGCTATGTGCACCAAATTTGTAAGCTTGGTGGATGCGAGTCAGCATGATGAATATCTGGCAGGACTGAAGGAAAGCATCGAAGCAGCGAAAAAGCTGGGATGCAAAACCTTGATCAGCCAGGTGGGAGCAGATACCGGGAAGCCCCGTGAAGAGCAGCATAAAGCTCTGTGCGAAGGGGTAAAGCGGGCTGTTCCAATGCTGGAGGAAAATGATATTACTTTGGTGCTCGAGCCCTTGAATACGGCAGTAGACCACGCTGGATATTACCTTTCTTCCTCAAAAGAAGCGTTTGACATTGTAAAGGAAGTAGGCAGCGACAAGGTAAAGATTCTGTTTGATATTTATCATCAGCAGATCACTGAGGGAGATGTGATCCGGAGTATTCAGGAAAACATTTCCGCAATCGGCCATTTCCATGCCGCCGGAAATCCGGGACGGCATGAAATTGATACCGGAGAACTGAATTACCCGAATATTTTCCGGGCAATTGAAGAAACCGGATATGCTGGGTATATCGGGCTGGAATATTTTCCTGAAAAACCCGCATTAGAAGGATTGAAAAAGTTACCAAAATAAGCTATAATAAGCAGGAGCAAAGGAGAAAGAGCTCAATGAAACAGAAACAAATCGTAGCAGTGGGACCAAAGAAAAACACAATCAGAGAAATTGATATTCCGGTTCCAAACGATGATCAGCTGTTAATTAAGACCAAATATGTAGGCGTATGCCATTCGGAGCATGACGACTGGAAGGTTGCAGAGGCTGGAATGACCTTTGGGCATGAACCAATGGGGATCGTTGAACAGGTTGGAAAGAATGTAACAGGTTTTAAAGTAGGCGACCGTGTAAGCGGTATGTGGGGCGGCACTCTGCCGGGATCAGGCGGAATGGTGCAGTATGCCATCGCAGACCCGGTCAAAGAAGTCGTAATCAAGCTGCCGGATAACGTCCGGGATGAAGATTTGATTGTAGAGCCGTTATCCTGCATGATGAGCGCGGTCAGCAAAGCGAAGGTTCAGATGCCGGGAACACATGTAGCGGTAGTAGGCTGCGGATACATGGGATGCGGCGCGATCAGCCTGCTGAAGCTGCGCGGCTGCTATGTCGTAGCAATCGACAAGCGCCAGACCTCTTTAGAGGATGCGAAGAAATATGGGGCAGATGAGGTATATACTGTTGAGGAAGCAAAAGAAAAATTCCTCCATGGAAACCTCACAGACGGTTTCAAAGTCGTTATGGAATGGGGCGCAGGATTAGATCCTGAAGAAGGAAGCGATTCCTTAGACCTGGCGGTAAACCTGACCGCGTTGCGCGGACAGCTCTGCGTAGCAGACTACCATACCGGCGGAAAGAGAACCGTAGACGTACAGCAGCTGGGCGTGAAAGCGATTGAAATGCTGAACACCCATCCAAGAGAAGAATGGCTGTCCAGAGAAGGCGCAGAGAACGCGGTGGAAATGCTGGCGAACGGATCCTGGAACTACAAAGATATTCCGGTTAAAATTTTCCCGCTCAACAAGTTTGATGAAGCGCAGGCAGAGCAGTATGATAAATACGGCAAGTACATGAAGGCGATCATTGACATGACCATGGAAGACGGCGAACCATATATTCTCTAATGAAAGGTTCTTTCATAATTGTCAGTCTTTCTGAGTGCAGGCGGGCTTTGCAAGACGGATAGGATTAACCATACCATGAGTATAGGTGCAATATTATATACTTTGGGAAGGGTTCCTATAAAAGCGTAATCAATTGATTTGCGTGTTATTATTCTGATGGAAAATGATAAGGAGGAATGAAACTATGGGAAAACTCCCAGTAGGCTTACAGGTATATTCTGTACGTGATTATGCAGAAAAAGATCTGTTGGGCACCTTGAAAAAAATCAAAGAGATCGGGTATGATTTCGTCGAGCTGGCTGGCTTGTACGGCCATAGCGCTGAGGAAGTAAAAGCGGCGCTGGACGAAGCGGGTATCCCGGCATTATCTGCGCATGTTCCACTGGTGGAGTTGGAAGCAGATATGGAAAAGACGGTTGCAGACTATGTAAAAATCGGCTGCAAATTTATTGCGATTCCATATTTGCCGGATGATCTCCGTCCAAACACCCCTGGCTTTGATAAGGTAATGAGCCTGATCCCTCAGATTGGTAAGGTCTGCAATGAGCATGGCGTAACCTTGCTTTATCATAATCATGACTTTGAGTTTGTAAAAGTAGACAATGGACAGTATGCATTAGATTATATGTATGATACGGTATCAGCAGATCTTCTGCAGACAGAGCTCGACTGCTGCTGGGTAAAGGTAGCAGGGGAGGAGCCGGTAGAATACATTGCAAAATATGCAAACCGCTGCCCGGTTGTTCATCTGAAGGATTTCTATAAGGAAGGGAATCCGGAAAACCTGTATGAACTGATCGGCATTGATCCGGGTGAAAAGAAAAAAGAGGAAGGCAGATTTGAATTCCGTCCGGTAGGGTTTGGGATGCAGGTCATGCCGGAGATTCTGGATGCGGCAGTTGCAAATGGTGCTGAGTATGTTGTCGTAGAACAAGACGTTTCCGTTGGCAGAACGCCGATAGAAGCGGTTACGATGAGCAGAAAGTATCTTGAACTGCTGGGCTTCTAGAAATCAGATAATACTTGTAATGCATCATAGTGATCCCCCGATACTTTATCGGGGGATTTTGATGAATTATATTATGGGGTAGAAGGCAAGAGATTGTGCTTGGACAATGGAAAACCGTTGTCATGTTGGGGAACACAGAATCTGCACAAATCCTGGAGGAAAGGAACAAATTTATGAAAGATAAACAATTTCCAAGAACTGAGATTGCGGGAGTATCTGTATCCCGTATGATTATTGGTACAAACTGGCTGTTAGGCTGGAGCCATACCGGAAAAGCCGCAGACAAACGAATTACTGACCGCTACCAGAGTCCGGAGAGCTTTTTCCCGGTACTGGAAGCATATGCACAATATGGGATTGACACGATCATGGGGCCGATCAGCGATACCCCTCGGATGGTTGAGGCAATCCGCTATGCAGAAAAAAAGCTGGGGATCAAATATATTATTGTGGACACCCCGATTATCAATGTAGACGATACGGATGAGGCAAGGGCGGAAGCGCGCGCCGCCATCCATAAAAGTGCCGAAATCGGCTCCACCTTCTGCCTGCTTCATCATTCCAGTGCAGAGCAGCTGGTGAATAAAAATACAGCAACCATGGACCGCTTAGACGACTATACCAAGATGATCCGGGAAGAAGGAATGCTTCCAGGATTGAGTGCGCATATGCCGGAGCTGATCCTGTATTCCGATGCAAATGGATACGACATTGAAACTTATATTCAGATATATAACTGCGTTGGATTCCTGATGCAGATTGAAGTGGAAACGGTAGCTTCTATTATCAATAATGCCAAGAAGCCTGTTATGACGATCAAATCCATGGGTGCAGGCAGAACAACTCCATATGTCGGCTTGAATTTCTCCTGGAACACCATTCGTCCGTGCGACATGGTTACGGTTGGATGCTTTACACCGGAGGAAGTCCACGAGGATGTTGAAATTTCTCTGGCTGCCCTGGAGCATCGCTTCCCGAACTTTGAAAGACGTTCCAGCCCGAACAATAAACAGGCTGTTTTGAACAGAAATGAAAAGTATGACAATGTTGTCATGAACGGAGTAGAGGATAAATAATACTGCCTGCAGAACATTGGCGGGCAATCCTCCGCAGTAACTTGACGTATATTTTGAATTACAGTGAAGCGGGGAGGAACTGACATGAATGCAAAGGAACGTGTTTTGGCAGCTATTTCCCATAGACAGCCGGATTGTATCCCTTTTTCCCTGGGGTTTGGCGTCAATCCGCCGGTAAGGAAGCAGTTGGCCTTGTTGTTGGGCTTGCAGGATGAACATGCCGTAGAGCAATATCTTAATAGCAAAAGCGACCTGGTATGGGTTGCGCCGCCTTATATCGGGCCTTCAGAACGGAACATAAAAAATGCCGATGGTTCTGAAACCGACATCTGGGGCGTGAGCAGAAGGGCTGTATCCTATGGGGAAGGAAGCTATGATGAGATCTGCCATTATCCGCTTGCGGAAATTGAAGATGTGTCCGAGTTAGACGACTATCTTTTTCCTGATCCGGATTGGTTTGATTATGCTGCCCTGCCGGAAATCATCCGGCAGACACAGGAGGAATGTCCTCGCGCAGTAGTATTGGGTAACGCTAATATTTTTGAATCCTCCTGGTATATGCGCGGGCTGGAAAACATGATGATTGACCTGCTGGTAGATCCTGAGCTTGCTGATGCGATCTTAGAACGCGTGACGAATTTTTTCTACGAGTTTATGAAAAGATGCCTGGAGGCTGCCCAGGGTGGGATTGATATTATCTTTACAGCAGACGATATCGGTCAGCAGAACGGACTTCTGATGTCCTTGGATACATGGCGGGAGCATATCAAGCCTCATCATCAAAGGATTAACGAATTGGTACATTCCTATCATGCAAAGGTGATGTACCATACCGACGGCGCGGTTATGGAGGCTGTAGGAGAATTAATTGATATGGGCATTGATGTACTGGAGGCTCTGCAATTTGACGCCCAGGGAATGGATCCCTGCGTTTTGAAGAAACAGTATGGAGACCGCCTTTGCTTCCATGGCGGAATTAGTGTCCAATCTACCCTTCCTTTTGGAACACCGGAAGAGGTGACAAAAGAGGTAGAGCAGCGGATCGCGGTACTCGGAGAGAACGGCGGCTATATTTTAGCGCCGTCTCATGCGATTCAGGCAGGGACGCCGCCGGAAAATGTTTTGGCATTTTTCAGGGCAGCCAGCCGGCCGCTTAAATAAAACATAAGCTTAGAATCATGCTGATAAGAGGTAACTGAAATGGAACAGAAAAAAGTGGGATTTGGCATTATCGGACTGGGATTGATCTCGAATCGTTTTGCCAGTGTCCTGAATACCTGCGATCGAGCACGGCTGGCAGCAGTAGCGGCCAGAAGCCAGGAACGCGCAGACGCATTTGCGAAAGAACATCAGGCTGAGAAAGCATACGGCAGCTATCAGGAATTAATGGAAGACCCTGCGGTAGATATTGTTTATATTGGCCTAACCCATAATTTCCACTATGAAGTAGCAAAGCAGTGTATCCTGCATGGGAAGGCAGTCCTTTGTGAAAAGCCATTTTTCTTGACAAAGGCAGAGGCCGAGGAGGTAATCTCACTGGCAAGAGAAAACAAGGTTCTCTTGATGGAAGCTATGTGGACTCGATGCCTGCCTGTGACACTAAAAACCAAAGAATGGATCAGACAGGGGAAAATTGGTTCTGTGAAATATATGGACGCCCAATTTTCCTTCCATGTAAAATACGACCTGAAAAACCGGCTGTATAATCCGGATTTGGCGGGAGGCGCGTTGTATGACGCCGGGGTATATCCGCTGGAATATGCAACCGGGATTATGGAGCGTTTGCCGGTAGCAATGCAGAGCATGCATACCTCAACCCCGAACGGGCTTGACAGCTTCGACGTGATTACGATGCAGTTTGCAGATGGTGCAATCGCCTCTCTGGTCTGCGGAATTAGTCTAAACACGAATCTGGATGCAGGTATTTATGGCCCGGACGGACATATTATTGTCCGGGATTTCATTCGCGGGAAACAATGCGAGCTCTATGATGATGAGAATAATCTGATTGAGACCTTTACCGAAACAGCGGAGGATGGGTTCATCTACCAGATTGAGCATATCATTGATTTATACCGCAGTGGAAAACTGGAAAGCCCTTATATTCCTCATAAAGATACCATTGATTGCGCAGGGCTGTTTGACCAGCTCCAGGCAGATTGGTCGAAATAAAAAGGAAACGGGCTGTTGGATAACCAACAGCCCGTTTTTGCGGGAAAATGGCTTTTTTATGATCTGTACAATCAGCCTGCTGCGAGGTGCTGACAATTTTGAGCAGATGATTGATCACAATCTCTTGATATTGTTCGGAAAATTTGCAAAGGAGCATTTTATATGCAAAGAAGACAAACATGGCTTGGAAAAGAGAATATCCTTTTGGCGGTGATAACCCTTTTCTGGTTTGCCCAATATGTTTATATCCCATTTCAGACGCCGTATTTAACTGCTATCGGTATCTCTGCCGGGCTGATTGGGACGGTGGTCGGCGCATATGGTTTTACTCAGCTTCTGCTGCGCCTTCCTGTCGGGGTAATGGCGGACATCATCGGGAAGCACAAAGTGTTTGTTTTCCTCGGCGTAGCTCTTGCTTCAGCGGCCTCACTCATTCGTATAATAGCCCCGGACGGAATGGGGTTTTTAGCGGCAAATTTAGTAGGCGGTGCGGCGTCTGCCATGTGGATTTCCTACATGGTGCTGTTTTCTGAATATTTTTCTCCGGAGGAACAGCAGAAGGCGACCAGCCGGGCAATTATGGCCTGTAATCTTGGAATTTGCCTTGCCTTTGTGTTCGGAACCTTCCTGTATGAAAAGACGAGCATGGCCTTTCTATGCGGCGCCAGCGCAATAGCTGGTATTTTGGGGATGCTTATCACCCTCTTTTTGATTAAGGACGTCCAACGACCGCAGGAGGATTCTCTTAAGAGGGGAAACGTGCGCACCATTTTATCCGTCTGCTGCAACCGGAGACTGCTTCTTTTTTCCGCGCTTGCCCTGATACAGCAGGGGATACAGATGTCCACTGCAATGTCCTTTACTACTAATGTTCTTAAGGAATTGGGCGCCTCCGACGGGCTGATTGGCGGCGCTTCTGTGTTCTATATGATTTCGGCTGTGCTGTCAGCACAATTTGCTTCCTCTAAATTCTGCGGACGCAGGGGAGCACGTTTTTATATTCCGTTGATTTTTCTGCTGACGGGGTTATACTGTGTATTGGTACCGGTTGTGGGAAATACATATGTTATCTTTTTGCTGCAGGCGTTCCCAGGGATGTCAACAGGGATTCTCTTGTCTTATCTCACCTCAGAGGGAATGGCAGAGGTGCCAAAGGAGAAAAAATCAACAGCTATGGGATTTTTTCAGGCGGTTTATGCCATTGGCCTGACAGTATTTCCGGCGCTTGTCGGCGGTTTGATTGGACTGGGCGGAAATATAACCGGTTTTTGCTTTTTAGCCGCAACAGCACTGTTTGGAGCGCTTATATCCCTGCTGTACTATAAAAGGCACAGGGAATAGGCAGATACTGCAAGAAAAAGCAAGAGATTTTATGAGAAGAATTTTTTGGATGGAGCGGGAATTAATTCCTAAAAAATCCAGGAAAAACTATTTATTTTTCCTAAATTATAAAAAAGCCTTGCAAAGAAAGTGAAAATTCGTTATAATAATATACGGATTTGCCGGTGTGATGGAATTGGCAGACGTAGTGGACTCAAAATCCACCGGTGGCGACACCGTGCCGGTTCGAGTCCGGCCACCGGCACCAGCGGCAAGTTGCCGCAGACAAATCGCGCACCTCATTTTGTGGGGTGCGCTTTGTTTTTTTACCCGCGTTTAAGCTGGCATCTTTTTTGTACCCGGCAGACAGCGGCAAGTTGCCGCTTCCAAGTCGCACGCCTCACGTTGTGGGGTGTGTTTTCTTTTGTGCCTGCGCCGAAACGGGCATCTATTTCGTAATACATAGTCTAGAGCCTCGAACACATTATGTGTTCGAGGCTTTTGCTCTGCCTGGATTTTCTGCCCGCGCTGAAAGCAGGCATCTTTTTGCAGCGCAAGTCCTGTGCAGACTGCAGCGGATAAACCGCGATGGGCTGTGTTTTATTTCGATATTGTATATTTAATTCCCTGGCCTGTTCCATAGGCTGAATTTTATCGTGAAAATTCGACATTAAAAAATTTGATGAAAGGATACAGAGGCATACATAACGACATTTATCGCCCAAATTATGGAAATTTTTTAACAAGTATGCTATAATAAGCCTATTAAAGAGGTGAAGTGTTAAATGCTAGGCGTGATTATGTCTATAGAAGATGACAGCGATAAAGAATTTATGAAAAATATCTTTGAAAAGTATTATGCTACCATGAAAAAGAAAGCATATGAAGTGACAAATAATAGGAATGTTGTGGAGGATATTGTTTCAGAGGCCTTTGTCAATTTAATCAGGCATATTGATACAGTCCGCGGGTTAACACCTAACCAGCGGGCGTCTTATATTATGCTCACTGTAAAAAATACGGCGATCAACTATATCCGCCAAAGCAGCAGGGCTTCTGAGATTGTATATGTAGGAAATGAGGAGGACGTATCCGATCATCTTTTCGACCCGAGAATGGAGCCGCAGTTTATTTTAGATGCAAAGATGGAATACAACGAGCTTTGTGATACGATTCGACGCCTGCCGGAACGGGAAAGAAATTTACTGATTTGTAAGTATATATTCGAAATGGATGACCAAGCGATTTCCAGGATTCTTAAAACGAAACCGAATAATGTCCGGCAATATCTGACTAGGGCGCGCCGCCATGCATATAAAATTATTCTGGAAGGGAGAGACTGATATGAATCAGAAGGATCACGGCCAGGAATTGATGGACGTATTATTGAAAACCGCCCTTTCCGGTTATTTAGAGCAGGAGGGCGCAAAAATTATTGAAGAGGCAAAGGAAAACAATGCCGATCCTGATCTCCGGATTTCCCCGGAAGAAAGGGAGATGTTTTATAAGCTGATCGATGCGGAGGCCAGAAAAAAGAAGCTGAGGGAGCACAGAAAGCGCTCCAAAAGAATTTTGAACCGGGCAGCGATTATTTTCCTGGTGGTGTTGGTAGGGTTTGGCACCTGTATGCTGACGGTTGATGCGTTTCGCGCCAAGTTTTTAAATATGTTTATCAGCCAGAAGGGAGATTATGCCGTCATTGGGGTGGATTCGTCAGAGGCGCCGGATGACTCTGACCTTCCGGAATGGGCCTCACTGCCGACGTATATTCCGGAAGGATATATCAAATCTTCTAGTACGTTGGGTGGTAATATGGACATTTTTACTGAGTATACAAATAACTCAAATCATTCAATAATATCTATATTACAGCGACCAATATCTCAATTGTCTTTGCATATTGATACCGAAGATTTAGACTCATATGAAGAAATAAAGATAAAAGGCCGGGACGGAGTTTTAACCAAAAAAGATGGATTTTATAATTTAACCTGGCAGGGAGACGAATATTTCTTTGTGTTAATTGCACAATTATCCGATGGTGAAGTGATAAAAATTGCAGAAAGTGTAGAAATCAAATAAATAGTGTTGCAAATCAGCCTCTTTGTTGTTTTTATAGTCGGAAACAATAAGGAGGTTGAACATTTATGAGAAAAAGCAAGAAGCTGTTTGCCGGAATCTTGGCTTGCATGATGATGGCGCTGACCTGCCTGCCGGTGTCGGCGGAGGAGCCGCCAGCCCCGACTAGCGGCGAAGGGGAAATAATGCCTCTTTTCGATAATTTTGCACAAGCCTCATCTTCTTTCAAAATTTCTTCGTTAGGGCATGCAACGGGGACGGGTACTGTTACAGGCACTAAATCTTATACCTATACTCTGACCTGCACGATTCAAAAAATCAGCGGGAGCAGCGTGACCCATATCAAATCCTGGACTACCAGCAAAAAAGGTCCCGGGACCGTTGTATTGCCCATTGACTACTATCTGTCCTCCAGAGGGACTTACCGCCTGAGAACCTATGTATCTGTAAAGAATAGCTCCGGGACGGTACTTGAAACCCATACGGTTTATTCCCCGACAGATACTTATTAATTTTTGGTATTTTATGCGAAAGCATAGAATATAAATCAAAACGATTCCTGTCGGAAGAAGCAGAAACGAAAGTTTCTGCTTCTTCCGCATTTACGGAAAAAACGCCTTGCCGTCTTATCGGCAGGGCGTTTTTTGTCGTTTAGGAAGATCATTCCAGACAAATAAAATTGCAAAAATAAAAAAATACTGTATAATATACGTAAATAAGCACAGAGCATGCAGTGGTTTCAGAGAGGGGAACGAATTGTGTATAAAATCATGATTGTGGACGACGAAGATGACGCATTGGGATATATTCGGCAATTAATTGATGCGGTTGATTTTGAAGTTCAGATTGTCGGGGAAGCACATAATGGAGCGGAAGGGCTGAAGGTGTTCCAGGAAAAGCAGCCCGACATTGTGCTGACGGATGTTGTAATGCCCGGAATGACCGGGCTGGAGATGGTGGATCAGATGATCAAAATGGGATCAGACTGTTTTTTTATCATCCTGACGGCTTACAATGACTTTAATTATGCCAAACAGGCGATTGATTTAGAGGTAAAATCCTATATTCTCAAGCATGAGCTGGATGAAGTCATTTTGTTAAAAACCTTACAGCACATCAAAGAGCACCTTGACCGTCGTGCTGTTTCAGGGCTGAGGCAAAAATGGTCGGAATACCAGGACGCGCTTGATAACCATTTTGCTTTCCTTCCTGCCTATATGAGTGAATATGTACCGGAAAGCGAGGCGGTGCTTCTTCAGGTCAGGGTGTACAAAAAGGAACTGCTGGCGGAACAGAGGGACAAGCTGGTGCAGGCGATCCTTAAGGAAACTGAAAAGCCGGTACGGCATTTTGATGTCCTGCACTGTGTAGACGACCGTCTCACTGCGGTTTTATATCTTCCGCCGCTCGCTAAGGGGAAAAGCTACCGTTACCGGTATATCCTGGAGCAGCAGGACAGGCTGAAGGAATTAATTGGAAGCCCAATTGCAACGGGCGTCAGCCTGCCGTTTCCATGCTGGACAGGCTTGAAGACGGCTGTCGAACAGGCGTCACAGGCTTTGGTAAATCAGTTTTTCCAGCGAAATGAATCGGTATTCTTCTATCTCGGAAGAATGGATATCCCTGACAGGCCGGGAAAGCGCTTGCAAATGGCTTCTCGCCGGTACAGGGAACGGAAAAATATGGCCCTACACAGGTTTTATCTTCTGTTGCCTGTGCGGTAGACCATACTGAGCTCTCGAACGGAATGGTTTTGGATCTGAAATTTCAGCCGGCTTACTTTCAGAAAGAGGAGAAGCGCAGCGCGGTCAGGGCGCTCTTTGAAAGCTACTTTGATATGGGTGGAATGGAAATCCAGTGTAACGTTGTGGACAGAGAGATACTGCTGGAAGCGCAGAGGCGCCCGGCAGAATATAAGAACCTGATTGTTCGCGTATCGGGATTCAGCGCTTATTTTGTCACCCTTTCTCCGGAAGTACAGGAGGAAATTATCACAAGGACAGGGTGGGGAAGCAGATGAATGGCCGGCTGAAAGACGGCAATGGAAAGGGACTAGTGTTTGATATCCAGCATTTTTGCTTGGACGACGGCCCGGGAATTCGGACCACTGTGTTTTTAAAAGGATGCAGTCTAAAATGCCGCTGGTGCCACAATCCCGAATCAATTTCCCCGAAGCCTGAACTGATGCACAGTACGGTTGGGGAACATATATGCGGAAAGTGGTATACGCCGCAAGCAGTGCTAAACGAGGTGCTTTGGGATAAGATATACTACGGCAGAACCTCCGGCGGAGTCACCTTTTCCGGCGGAGAACCGATGCTTCAGCGAGACTTTCTGCTGACGCTCTCCAGAATGTGCAGGGATCAGGATATTTCCACAGCACTAGACACCGCCGGAAATGTTCCGGCCTCCTGGTACAGCCCAGAGCTTCTGGAAAATATAGATCTCATATTGTATGATATCAAGGCGGTTGATCCTGCCTTGCATCAACGGTGTACAGGATGCTCCAACGAACAGGTTCTCGATAACCTGCGGAAGCTTTCTGCGGATCGAAAAAGGCTGTGGATTAGAATTCCCTTTATTCCAGGCTTAACCTGTACTGCGGAGGAAGTGAAACGGATTGCAAAGCTTCTGCGATCTTTGCAGTCCGTAGAGCGGGTTTGGCTTCTGCCTTACCATTCCTTGGGGGAATCAAAATATCAGGCACTGGGTATAGAATGGACAGAGCGGTTTTTATCCCCGCCGCCAGGAGAAATTGCGCGGATACAGGAACAGTTTGCAGCAAACGGAATTAAAATTGAAATTGGGTAATTGACGGCAGACGCGGCAAGGCGCTGACCAGAATCAATCTGGTCAGCGCCTTGCCGCGTTTCAATCATTATAGACTTTTTTTCAGGAACTTCAGTAAAACTTTTCCTTGCTCCAGATACATTTTCTGCTGGGAATCAGGCAATGAGCGGAATACGCACAGCAGTTCATCCTCTAAATGATTTGCAGTAAATCCGGTCTGCCGGTCTAAAAGATAATCTGTGGAAACCTTAAAATAATTAGCAAATTGTTTTAAGGTTTCAAAATCGGGTTCCCGTATATTTCTGATATAGTTACCCAATGTCGAGGCTGCAATATTCATGTCTTTAGCAAGTTGTTTTTGTGAGATATCGTGATTATCCAATAATTCGCGTAAAATATCGCCAAACTGCATTGGGTCGTCCTCCTTATTTTCTTTCATTATATAGAATTGCAAAAAATTAGTCATTAATTGTCACAAAAAGAATTGACAATACACAAAATGAAGTGATATAATTCAAATTGAATGTTATGGTTTGACATAAAGGAGATTTTCAAATGGTTTGTGAAAAAAAGATTAGCGTTATTATCCCGGCTTTTAATGCGGAAGCTGAAATTGGACGATGCCTTGATAGTATATTAAATCAAACAATCCACGACTACATAGAGATTATATTGATTGATGACGGCAGCAAAGACAATACTTTTGAAATTCTGCAGCAGTATCAAAAAAACTATCCAATGCAAATTAAAGTACTTCGGCAGGAAAACTCCGGGCCGTCGGCGGCGAGAAATCGAGGACTGGAGATTGCGTCTGGAAAATATATTGGGTTTTGCGACAGCGATGACTATATCGCCCCGACTATGTATGAAGAAATGCTAGAAGAGATGGAAAAGCCGGAAATCACCTTGGTAGAATGCGGAAGATACAATGTTTATGAAAACGGACGTGAAAAAGAGGTCATCAATCATAGTGAAGTATCTGGAAATTCTCTAAATGAGGACAGCAGAGTATTGACACAAACAACTGCTTTTATTTGGGATAAATTATTTCGGAAAGATATCATAAAAAACTATCAGATCTGTTTTCCTGAAGATTTTCACTATGCAGAGGATTACGTTTTTTTATCAAAATATAAATATTTTTCTCATCGAGTCACAATCTTGACAAAGCCTTTATGTTATCATCTTATACAAAATAACCATTCCATTACGAATGTCTGTGACGAGCGCTGGCTGGACATTCCTAAATCGCTTGCACATATAAATGATTTTTTTATCCAGCATGGCAGATTTGATCAGTACAATAAATTGCTGTTAAGGCAATCCTGTGGTTATTTTACTCGCAGAATTGCCCTGATGAAAAAATGTAAAAATAAAAAGGTTCAGATGCAATTTGTCAAAAGTTTTTATACTTATTTTGATTTCTATTTTCCAAACTGGAAAGGCACCCTGAGAAACTTTAGAACCAAAAAGCCAAAATATTTCCGTACAAAATTGAATTCTATGAGATTTTACATTTATACGCCTAATCGGCTCTATAGGATTGTTTCCAAATGTTATAGGTTTATTTTGAGAAATACTAAAAAACTAACCTATAACCGTGTTTATTATGGCTTTTGCCGAAAACATTATTCGGTACAGAAGAAACAGGCGCTGTTTATGTCCTACTATGGCGGGAATCTGACTGACAGCCCGTTCTATATGGCGAAGGAATTGCTGGCCCACCCGGGATATGAAATCTATTTTGCTACAAGAAATCCTTATCATGACAAGCTGTATTTGCGTTATCAGGGAATGGAGCAAATCAAGCTGGTTCGTGTCCACTCTAAAAAATTTGTAAAAATCTTGGCTACTGCAAACTATATTGTGAATAACTCCCGATTACCGGAATATGTAAATAAAAGGCCGGAGCAGGTGTTTTTAAATACTTGGCATGGAACTCCTTTGAAAAAGCTGGGCAGGGAGATGAACCATGGTCTCAAAGACCTGGGAAACAATCAGACGCAATTTTTGATGTCTGACTACCTGCTATACCCCAATGAGTACACACGCCGGCACATAATGAAAAATTTTGATCTTGACGCCCTTTATACCGGGAAGGTTATCCTATCTGGCTATCCAAGGAATACTGTCTTTTTTGATTCTTCTGAGATAGAACAGATCAAGCGGAATCTTGGAATAGAAGGAAAGAAAATCTTTGTTTACATGCCAACCTGGAGAGGGAATACGATCCAGACAGCAGATATTTCAAAATACCAAGCAGAAGTAGAAGAAATTTTAACAGCTTTGGATCGCGAATTATCAGACGACATTGTTGTTTTTGTCAAGCTGCATCAAATCATTATGAAAAAGGTGAAGCTGGGGACATACAATCGGATTCGGACGCTGCATCCGTATTTGGAGACGTATCAGTTTCTGAATATTGCAGATGCCTTAATTACAGATTATTCCAGTGTATTTTTTGATTTTGCAAATACTCAAAAAGAGATCATACTTTTTATGTATGATTATGAAGAATATGTAGACGGCAGGGGAATGTATTTTGATGTGAATGAGCTTCCGTTTGTGAAGATATATGATCTTGACAGTCTGATTCAATATATGAATACAAAAAATAAATTTGTAGTTTCTGAAGAGTATCAAAAATTTTTGGATCATTTTTCTTCACTCGAATCAGCAGAAAATACAAAAATAGTAAATGATATTGTTTTTGAAGGCAAGGAGATTCCGGATAAAGTAATCAGATACCGTCAAAATTATGAAACGGCGCATGAGGTCATAATATGCAGCAATCTGGACACAGAAGAGAAACAGCAGGAATTTGAAATCATTTTAAAGCATATTACGGCTGAAACCATTCTGGTGTTTAAACAGAAAACTTTTACGGAAGAAACAGAACGAATTATCCGTCTGAATCAGGAAAGGATACCGCAATGCCTTGTAGTACCGGAAGGAATGGCCGTTTCCTTGTTTGGCAAGATCGCTGTCTTTCTGTATCGTCGGACAGGGCTATTTAAACACAGCGTAAAATCTATCTATCGGCAGGAATTAGACCGTATATTGCCACAGATCAATATTTCCAGATTGATCAATTATACCAGGGATCGCAAATATATGGATATAGAATCTTTGTTTACAGGAAAAGGGGAATTATTATGAGGCGCGTGCTTACATATGGGACGTTTGATCTGCTCCACTATGGGCATATTAACCTATTGAAAAGAGCAAAGGCGTTGGGCGACTATCTCATTGTAGCTTTATCCACTGATGAATTTAACGCTCTAAAAGGAAAGAAAGCATACCACAATTATGCAACCAGAAAAATGATGCTGGAAGCAGTACGGTATGTAGATTTAGTGATTCCGGAAAATAATTGGGAGCAAAAAATCGACGACATAAAAAAATATGACGTTGACATTGTCGTGATGGGGAGCGACTGGGCCGACAGCGACCGTTTTCGGTATTTGGAACAGTATTGCAGCCTGGTATTTCTAGAACGCACGAAAGGGATATCTACCACCCAGATTAAGGATACATTGGGAAACCGGTAACTTCATCCTGGCCCAAACTAAAAAGAGAAGCTGAAAAAATTTCAGCTTCTCTTTTTTGCTGTTATTTTCACTTTAATACCGCTGTACTTCCATCGTCTGCATAATTTTATCGTCATTAATCTGGGAAAGATTTGTTTTTAGAATCAACTGGGTAGGAAGATACAGTACGTTGGTATCCAAGGTAAGTGCGTTTTCCTTGAGCAGCTTGTATAAGACCTTGATGGTGTAGTATCCCTGGCGGTATGGAAATTGGAAAAAGCTGCCGAATAAAACCTGTCTCCGGATATATTCTTCTATCTCTTCGTTGATGTCATAGCCTAAGACAAAGGTGTTAGACTGCAGTTCTGAAATTGCCCGGGCAATTCCGATTGTTCCCATCATGCTGTTACTGAAAATTGCGGGAATTTTTGTACTTAATAAGAGTTGTTTTGATATTTCATAGGCGTTTTCAATGTTATCATAGAAATCATAGACGCCGGCAACCTGGATGTCCGACTGGCGTTGGATATAATCCAAAAAGCCGTGAATTCGCTGTGTTAAGCCCTCGGCAGATACTAAGCTGCGCATGAGTGCAACCGATGAACCCTTTGGCAGGATGCTGCAGTAGAGCTGTGCCGCAAGCTGTCCGGAAATATAGGCGTTTTCCCCTACAAAACAGCTCCGGGAAGAATTGGGGAGATCGTTGTTAAAGGTGACGACTGGGATGCCCTGCTTTGTCGCGGCCTCTACCAATGGGTCGAGCAGCAGGGTATGGGTGGGGGAAAGAGCAATTGCGTCATAGCTGTGCTGGTTGATAATTTCTGTTAACTGTTCTGACTGAATCTGGGGACTATAGTTGTCGGCAAGAAGAAAGTCGATTGACAAGCCGAAAATCCGGTATTCATTATAGGCGGCCTTTGCACCTTCGATGATGTTCTGATAAAAAAAGTTGTCCGGACAGAGGAATGCGATTTTAGATTTCCTTTTTGATGAAAGGTGGCTGGCGATGACATTTGGCTGGTACTGCATTTCGGCCGCGCGCTGGAGAATCCGCTGCTTTGTATCTTCATTGATCCGTCCCTGTCCTGTCAGGGCGCGGTGTACAGTAGCAACTGAGAGCCCCATAGACTCTGCAATATCAGCCAATGTTGTTTTTGATCCCATAATTTTATCCTCCTTTGCATTTTAAATTATCAAGTAATCTTGAAGCCTGGTTAACCCTCCGGACGAAGCTCCCACCATTTTGTCTGTGGATATTCTCTGATGAAGCATTCAGAGAGCAGATGAATTGCTTTGGAAAGCCCTTCTTCCCGCGTCATGAGCGCATCCTCGTGTTCGACGCTGATTACGCCGTCATATCCGATCTCTGACAGGATAGAAATGATGTTGTTCCACACCTCGGCTGAATGCCCGTAACCGACTGTGCGGAAGTTCCAGCTCCGCTGTGAAAAATCGGAATAGGGCTGAGGATTCAGCACACCGCTACGACGGACGCGTTCAGGATAGACGTAGCAGTCCTTGGCGTGGACATGATAAATTGACTTGCCGAGCTCTTCGATGGCAATACAAGGGTCGATTCCCTGCCAGAAAAAATGGCTGGGGTCGAAATTCGCTCCGATCACCGGGCTGGTATGGGAACGGAGTTTGAGCAGTGTATCCGCATTATAAACTGCAAAACCGGGGTGCGGTTCCATTGCCAGTTTGGTAACGCCATGTTCTTCAGCGAAGGCCGCTGCCTGATGCCAATAGGGGATCAGTACCTCTTCCCATTGATATTCCAATGCTTTGCTGTAGTCCTCCGGCCATGGGCAGGTGATCCAGTTCGGAGTCCGATCCTCCTTACGGCCTCCGGGACAGCCAGAGAGAACCAGGACAGTATCCACCTTTAATTTTTCCGCCAGCAGCACGGTCTGCACAAAGTCGTGGTGGTAGCGCTTTGCCTGCTCCGGATCAGGATGAACCGGATTTCCCTGCGTCCCCAATCCGCTGATGGAAAAACCGTACCGTTTTAAAAGCTCAGAAAAGCGAAGGCGTTCCGTTTCGGAATGAAGAAGCGCTGGAACGTCGACATGGTTTGACCTTGAATATCCGCCGGTTCCGAGTTCGATGGTGTGAATCTGCTGACGAGAAAGATAGGACAGGACATCTTCCAGCGGAAGATCATTGAATAAAATGGAAAAAACACCGATTTTCATATAACCGCCCCTCATATCATAAAAATTGATTTAGCGAAAAAATATTTCATTTATTATTATAGCGTATTTTAAAAAAATGTCAAATATTTGCGGTAAAAAGAAAAAAATTAGGAAATGATTTGGATAAATCGCCAAATGATTTTTAATATAAATGTGGATATATACAAATAATTAAATATTATTTCTAAATTATTGACAAATGTGTCTTATAAACTTATAATTAGGTTGTGATAACGATTTCGCAAAATTTACATCATTTGAGGGGTATGATCATGAAAAAAGTCACAATCGGCTTAATGCCAACCAGACGGTTTTGTTTCTCCCGGGAAGATGCGTTGAAATATAAGGGTTTGGTTGAAGACAAACTAAGAGAATGGGAAATTGATTTTGTCAACATTGATTCTGTAAATGAAGAAGGCTTGCTCCTGACTCTGGAGGACGCGAAAAAGACCGTTTCGCTGTTTCAGGAAAAAAAGGTGGATGCCGTGTTTGCCCCGCACGTTAACTTTGGAACCGAAGAGGTTGTGGCTTATGTAGCGCGAAAGATGCAAAAGCCGTTTCTGCTGTGGGGGCCTCGGGATGAAAATCCCATGCCGAACGGCGAGCATTTGAGAGATAGTCAGTGCGGCCTTTTCGCAACCAGCAACGTACTAAACAAGTATCATGTGCCATTTACATATATTACAAATTCACGTCTTGATTCAGAGGTGTTCCGGCGCGGTGTTTTTAATTTTGTAGCTGCGGCTCGGATCGTGAAGAACTTTATGGGTGCGAGAATCGGCCAGATCAGTACCAGGCCGGATAATTTCTATACTGTGATTATCAACGAGCAGGAGCTGCTCACCAAATGGGGAATTGAGCTGGTTCCGATCACGCTGTTTCATGTGCAGAATTCGGTGGAGCGGTTAATCAAGGAAGATCCCCGGGTCATGGAAGAGGTTGAGTCGATCCGTAATAGAATTGCGCTGAAGGATATGACAGAACAATCGCTGCTGCAGACGGCGGCGTTAAAGCTCTTTATGCTGGATTGGGCGAAGGAGCAGGATTTGAGCGCCATTGCGATCAAATGCCACGATGATCTGCCGAATCAGATGCAGTTTTATTCCTGCTTTGCGAATGCCGAGGTCACTGCGGCAGGAATACCAGTGGCCTGTGAGACAGATATTCATGGAGCAATCAGCTCCATATTGGTTCAGAGCGCCAGCAACATTACAGACCAGACATTTTTAGCGGATATGACTATGCGCCATCCGGACAATGAAAATGCCGAGCTTCTGTGGCACTGCGGGAACTTCCCGATGACAATGTGCAAAAACGGATGCGACGCGTTTCTGGGAAGGCACTGCAATATCAGGCCGCCGCTTCCGGGAACCGGGAATTTTGAGATTTCCGCCAGGGATGTTACAGTGGTGCGGTTTGACGGGCTGGACGGAGAGTATTCTCTGCTGATTGGACAGGGGAAGCAAACCACAGGGCCCTATAATCTTGGAACCTATCTCTGGATGGAAGTGAACAACTGGCCGCTATGGGAAGAACGGTTGATTTACGGACCGTATATCCACCATGTTGCGGGTGTGGCGGATCAATGTGCAGCCGCCCTCTATGAAGCAACCCGGTATATTCCGGGACTGAAGCCTGACCCGGTTGATCCGACAGAAGCGCAGATCAAGGCGTATTTGCGCGGGGAGGACTGGGACTGATGGAACACCAGCCTTATCTTTTGAGCTTTGGCGTCATGATCATGGACTTTTTCCCCGGAGAGCTGGGGGTGGATTTGACTCATATGAAATCGTTCCATCCGATGCCGGGAGGCTCCTGTGCTAATGTGGCGGTAGCGGCGGCCAAATTCGGAGTCCGGAGCCTTTTTGCCGGAAAAGTTGGAAAGGATGCGTTCGGTAACTGTCTGATTCAAACCCTAAACGATTATGGGGTAGAGACGCAGCACCTTCTGCAGGATGGCCAGGTTCGGACGACGCTGAACTTTCACGCTAAGCCAGCGTCCGGTTCGATTGAATATTTGTTTTATCGCAATCCTGGTGCAGATGCAAATTTGCGGCCGGAGGAAATTGATCTTGAAATGGTACGGAACGCTTCCTGGATTCATCTGGACTCGCTTTGCCTAACTGTTTCCCCAATCCGGGAAGCAACGGAGTATCTGCTCGGTGAAGCAAAAAAAGCAGGTGTTCCGGTTTCGTTTGACTGTAATTACAGAGAGGTACTGTGGGACAGTCCGAGAGAGGCGGCAAAAGCCTTTGAGAGCATGCTGCCGTATGCGGATCTTCTGAAAATGAACGAGGATGAATACGAGCTGATGTGCCGGTATATGGGAAATGATCATTGGCTGGAGAATCGTCCGGATTCTTTGAAGCTCTGTATTGTTACAATGGGAAGCAGAGGCAGCAGGATTTATTATCGGGATAAAGTCCTTGAGATTCCTGTTTTGCCTGTGCAGGTGCGGGATTCCATCGGCTGCGGAGACGCGTTCATCGCCGCCTTCCTTTCCTATGTGGTTCGGCATAAGCTTTCTTTATCTGATCTTAGTACGTCCCAGCTAAAGCAGGCGGGCTTATTTGCGGATACGGCAGCGTCGCTGACCGCTGTAAAAGAAGGCGCTATGCCCGCTATCCCTTCCTATCTGGAGGTACAGAGGATTTTTGCGGAGCGAATGAAAGAAGAAACGGAAGAGGGAAAATAGAATGGTTTCATTTCAGGAATTAGGTCTTGTGAATACAAAGGAATTATTTCGCAAGGCATATGACGGCGGATACGCTGTCCCGGCATTCAATTTTGTTTTTACGGAGCAGCTTCAGGCGATCATTGATGCTTGCATCGAGCTGCAGTCGCCGGTGATTATTCAGGCTTCCGCCCATACCTGTGAGAACATGGGGATTGAATATGTCCGGCATCTGGTATCGGCAAGCATGGAACGGGTCGCTGCGAAAAACAGCCCGATTCAGGTTGCGTTAAACCTTGACCACGGGCTGCGGTTTGAAGACTGCAAGCGCTGTATTGAAAACGGCTTTTCCTCAGTAATGATTGACGGCTCTGCAAAGGAGTTTTCGGAAAATATTGCGATTTCTAGGCAGGTTGTGGAGCTTGCGCATCCGCATCATGTCTGTGTAGAAGGAGAATTGGGCATACTCTCCGGGAAAGAAGGAGAGGTCAGCCACAGCGAATCGAAATATACCGACCCCAAAGCGGTAAAAGAATTTGTAGAAGCCTCTGGAGTTGACAGTCTGGCGATTTCGATTGGAAGCTGCCACGGCGTCGTGAAAATCGTTGCCGATGAGGATGGGAATTTTCCTCCGCTGAGGTTTGATATTTTGAAAGAAATTGAAGAATCGCTGCCGGGATTTCCGATTGTACTGCATGGCTCCTCCTGCATTTATCCGGAATATGTAGAGATGATTAACCGCCACGGCGGGCATCTGACCGCCGCGCAGGGAATTCCGGAGGAACAGGTTAAGCGTGCGGCGGAAAGCGCGGTCTGCAAAATAAACGTTGCTTCCGACGGCTGGATTGCGGCAACCGCGGCAGCCCGGAAAGCACTATGGGAAAATCCCGAAACGATTGACCCGAGAACATTTTTAAAGGCCTCGCGTGCAGAGATGACCCGCCTGTATATCAGAAAAATCCAACAGGTGATGGGCAGCGCAGGGAAATGCTAAAAAAGCTCAATGAGGGGGAATATCAGTGGCGAAAATTGGAATTCAGCTTTATACAGTCAGAGATAAGCTGGCAAAGGATTATCTGGGAACAATCCGCAAAATGAAAGCTTTAGGCTATGAGGGAGTGGAGTTTCCGGCCGGTGCGATCGAGGCAGCAACTGCGGAAGAAATTCATACGGTTTTAAAGGAAACGGAACTTGAATTAGCCGGCTTTACCTTTGAACACCGCGACTTTGAAACGCGGATAGAGGAAATCATTGCCTATACGCTGGCATGCGGGGCAAAGACAATTGTCTATCCCTGGCTGCCGGAGGAAAAAAGACAGTCGGCGGATGATTATGTCCGGTTTGCGCAGCAGCTCGGCCTATGGGGAAAACAGCTCAGGGAAAATGGGATTTCACTGCTGTACCATATTCATGGATATGAGTTTGAAGCCTTTGATGGGAAAACAGGATTTAACTTGTTTTTTGAGGCATTGGATCTTGACGCGGTCAAGCTGGAAATTGACGTTTATTGGGTAGAGTCCGGCGGAGTTGACTGTATCACGTTTATGGAACGGTACGGAAAATACAGTCCCAGCATCCATTTTAAAGATTATCTGAAGCGTGACGGAAAGCTGGTGGACACCGAGATCGGAGATGGTGCAATCGACATGGTAAAGGTTGCTGAAATCGGTCTCCGGGAAGAAGCGGACTGGTTTATTGTAGAGCAGGAGGAGTTTGATAAACCGACGCTTGAATCAGCTGGAATCAGCGCGAACAATCTGTTCCATATCCGGGAACAGGCGATGAAATAGAACAGAAGGGAATTTTCGATGAAACAAGCTCTGAATATCGGGCTGATTGGCCATAAATTTATGGGAAAGGCACACAGCCATGCCTATCGTGATCTGGAAATGTTTTTTGAGATTGACCACCATCTGGTCTGCCATACTCTCTGCGGTATGGAGGATGATTTGGAAGAAGCGGCTGAGAGGTACGGTTTCCTGCATACAACGCGGGATTGGAAATCAGTGGTGGAAAATCCGGAAATTGATGTGATCGATATCTGCACGCCGGATAAATTCCATAAAGAAATTGCGATTGAAGCAGCCAAACACGGGAAGCATGTGATCTGTGAAAAACCGCTTTGTCTAAATTATCAGGAAGCGCGGGAAATGTACAGCGCAGTGAAGGCGAACGGGGTGCATCACCTTTGCAATTTCACTTACCGGGGACTGCCTGCGATCAAGCTGGCAAGGCAACTCATTGAATCGGGAAAGATTGGTGAGATTTATCATTTCCGTGGTTTCTATTTTCAAGATTTTTCTCTCTCGCCAGATTTTCCGTTTGTCTGGAGAATGGATAAGGAATTGGCAGGAGCGGGGATTATTGGAGACAAAGGCGCGCATGTAGTTGACCTTGCGCGGTATTTGGCGGGAGAAATTCAAGAGGTATGCTGTCAATCCGCCGTATTTGTAAAGGAAAGGAAAGCTGCTGAAAGCGGGGAGAAAAAAACAGTTACTACAAGTGATGCGGCAGTTTTCCTCGCGCGCTTTGAAAATGGTGCCTTGGGAAATTTTGAGGTTTCCAATATGAGCGCCGGCAGGAAAAATGCGCTCCTATTTGAGATTACCGGTTCGAAAGGCGCGATTCGGTTTGATCTGGAACGACTGAACGAATTGGAGGTCTATTTTGATGAAGAGGAAGAAGAAGTCAAGGGATTTCGGAAAATTCATGTGACGGAATCCTGTCATAACCTAGTATCTCACTGGTGGCCGTCAGGACACAACCTTGGCTGGGAGCACACCTTTATTCACCAGATTTATGGGCTGGTGCACGCCATAGAAACCGGAACAGAAAACGAATCGAATTTTTATGACGGCATGGCCTGCCAGCAGGTGCTGGATGCGGCGGCTCTGTCCGATCAGAAGCATAGTTGGATTGCTGTGAATGAAATAGGAGGAGTATAGGATGGGAAAACCATGCTTTCGGAAACATGTGATAGGAGAGCTAGTCAACGCAGTGGCAGATGGTCAGATGAATACCTTTTGTGGGATCGGCGATTTTAATGCCGATGGAAAACCGGACTTTGCTGTATGCGGCAGAAACGGTGAGATGGCCTGGTTTGAAAACGGCGGTACAGAAGCTCCTTGGAAAAAGCATCATATCGCTCATGTTGTACGTCAGGAATGCGGAGGCAGGGCAATTGATTTAACTGGGAACGGTTTTCCGGACATTATTAATGGTTCGGACTGGAAGAACGACGAAATGTCCTGGTGGGAAAACCCGGGAGATGATAGGGAGTGGAAACGGCATTTGATCGCCAAAACCGGCCAGGGCCAGCAGCATGATACCATGCTTGCTCCAATCAAAAACGATGGACAGAATTATTTGATATTCACTAACCAAATTCCTGAAACAACGATATTCTGCGTCCCAATTCCGTCTGATCCTTACCAGAGCCCATGGCCGGGATTGGAAGTGATTGCTAAAGGTAAAACACTGCCGAATCCTCATCAACAGACCGGTGTACAGCCGGATGAAGGGCTGGCAGTTGGAGATGTGGACAATGACGGGAAACTTGAGTTAGTGTGCGGGGTATCCTGGTACAAGTGGAGAAACGGCGGATGGGAATGTCACCAGTTCACTGCAGAAAACTACATCACCAATAAGATTGCTGTTGCGGATATTGACCGGGACGGAAAAAATGAAATTCTTCTTTCCGAAGGGGATGCCTGGATTTACGGAAAAAGTGAGGGCGGTAAGCTCGCATGGTTTAAACCGCAGGAAGAATGTTATGACGGGATATGGACGGAACATATTGTCGAAACAGGTTTGCTGGATGCCCATTCTATTGCTGTGGCAGATCTGTGCGGAAATGGATACCCTGATATTTTTGTCGGCGAGATAGGAGCGTGCCGAGGTGACAGCGAAGACTATGCAGTTCGGCCGCCGCGGTTAATGGTGTATGAAAACGACGGGACTGGGAACTTTACGACTCGTTATATTATTGATGAGGGAACAGGAATTCATGAAGCCGTTTTGACTGATATGACTGGAGACGGAACGCTTGATATTGTTGGAAAGCCACTGCACGGCCCAGAAAAATGGAGTCTGCATGTGTGGTTTAATAAATCATTAGATAAATAAACTGAACAGAAAAGGAGAATTGGTATGAAAAACTTAAAACTGACGGCTGGATTATTAGCTTTAGTCCTTGCCGGGACAATGACATTGTCCTCCTGCGGCGGAAATAGCAATGCGGCAGGCTCTGCTGGCGGAGACAATGAAAACAATGGCGGGGAAAAGGTCAAGCTTACTTTTGCTTGTACTTGGGTTGAAGAAGAGATGCGGGATCAGACCTATCCGCTTGATATTGTAAACAAATATGCGCAGGACAATAACATCGAACTGTCCATTGACCCATACAACTCTTCTGATTATCAGAATACGGTTTTTAAGACTATGGCGGCGGCAAAGAACTTGCCGGAGATTTTCCTCATTAACAGTATGGATATGAAATCCAGCGTAAAGGGCGGGCTGCTTTATGATCTGACATCCTATCTTGATGAGGATACAGCATGGGCGGACTCCTTCCTGCCGGGCTTGTTCGTAGAAACGACCTTTGATGACAAAATTTACGGTGTGCCATATCAGTTCATTACCAATGAATGCGTTTATTTCAATAAGAACATTTTGTCAGAGCTAGGCTATGAAACCGTTCCGGCAGAATGGGCTGAATTCCTGGAACTCTGCGAGAAGGCCAAAAATGCCGGATATATTCCGATTGCCTTGGGCGATAAAGACGGCTGGCCGCTTTATTCCAACCTTGCGGAAATACTCTGTGAATACCTCTGTGGTCCGGAATGGGTCGCTGCTATCGGCGGCTATACGGATCAGGCGAGCTATGATGACCCAAAGTTTATTTCTGTTTTGACAACGATTAAAGACCTGAACGATAAGGGATATTTCAACGAGGACATGGTTTCTATCGACAACAATACACAGGATAAAGCTTATTTCTACAATGAAAAAGCAGCTATGATCCTTGGCGGCTCTTACACGCTGACTGGTTTGGTTACAGACTGTCCAGAAGAATTGATTCCGTCCTTAGGCGTTGCACCGACTCCGCGTCCGGCTGGCGCAATTGATTCTGTGAAAGCAGGTATCTTTACTGGTGGATCTGGCTGGGAAGTCGCGGTAAATGCAGAAAATACTCAGAAACAGGCTGACGCGGCTGTTGGGATCGCCAAAGCAATGACCGGCCAGGAATATGCCCGCAATGATGTCGAGGTCGGCAGAATTCCAGTTATCAAGATGGAAAACGTTGGCGAATACGATGCAAGTAAAATTCCTGTTCTGCAAGACGATATGAACAAATTGATTTCTCAAGCTCCGAGTATGACCTTGATGAATCAACAGCAGAGCGGCGCCGCAATGTCTGAAATTCTCTATAAGAAGCTGCAGGAAATCATTATTGGTCAGACTACACCGGAACAGGCTGCAAAAGATATCCAGGCAGTTTATGAAGAAGAATGCAAAACGATGCAGTAATTTGAACAAGAACGCTTACTAGCTGGAAGCCCCATTCCCATGCTGAATGGAAATGGGGCTTCTTATACAATAGGGGTGAGAATATGGAAAACGGTTCTTCCATTTTATATCAAATTAAATTCCGAAAAGTGCTGTTTTATTTTTTGATTCCGATTTTGCTGTATTTGTTTATCGTAATCCTGCCATTATGTACAGCTTTTTACTACAGCCTCAATATGACAACAAATTTTACACTTGTTTGGAACGGACTGGACAATTATGTAAAAATACTGTCAGACGACATTTTCTGGCTATCCCTTAAAAATAATATTTTTATCATGATTTTTGCTATTATAACCCAGCTTGTACCGGCTTTTATCATCATGGTAATGATCTCCACCGGGTATGTCTTTAAGAGTAAATTTGTACAGTCGGTTTTCTTTTTTCCATGTGTTATTTCAGCGATAGTGGTTTCCTATTTGTGGCAAATTATGTATGATAATCAGACAGGTGTCTTTAACACACTCCTACGGCTTGTCGGCTTGGAATCTTTGCAGCAAAACTGGCTGGCAGATCCTAAAATTGTCATGACTTCGATTTGTATTCCACTGGCATGGCAATTTATTGGATACTATTTGGTTATTCTGCTCTCGGGAATGTCTGCAATTGACAAGGAAATTTTAGAGGTGGCGGAAATTGACGGAGCAACCGGGTTGAAAAAATCTGTCTACATTATCCTGCCGTTGATGAAAAATACAATCAGTGTAGTGATGTTGCTTTCTGTTACCGGAAGTATTAAAATTTTCGATCAGGTATTCGCTATGACCGGAGGCGGGCCGGGATACGCTTCAAATGTTTTGGGGATGTACTCGTACATTGTTTCCTTTAAACAGGCGAACTATGGCTACGGTTCTGCAATTTCTATTTCGATGTTAATTATCAGCCTATTGCTTATCGGAGTGATGTCGCTGATTAAAAAGGCGGTGAGCCGAAATGACTAGAACAAATCGCATTAATGAAAACGGATATTCGGTCTTTTATCGAATTCGTATCGGAGTATTAAAAGTCCTGATTAACCTGATCTTGTATTTTTTATGCTTGACTTATATTTTTCCATTTTTATGGCTGTTTTACAATTCTCTGAAAGATCGAAAGCAATTCTCTGTCAGTGTATTTGCACTTCCAAATCCGCCGACGTTGTATGCATATAAACATATTTTTAGTTCACCCGATGTATATCGTGCGATTTTTAACAGTGTTTATAATACGTTGATATCACTTGTTTTGATTGTATCGATTTCCTTTGTTCTGGCTTATTTCCTGTCAAGATATCATTTTAAGGGAAGACGGTTGATTTATGGGTTTTTCCTAGTCGGTATGATGATTCCGATTCACGCATTGCTGATTCCGCTTTATATTGAGTGGAATTCATTAAATATGACTAATTCCTATTTTGCTTTACTGCCGGCGTATGTTACTTTTGCATTGCCAATGGCAATTTATCTTTATGACAGTTATATGAAAACAGTTCCGCGATCCATTGAAGAAGCAGCGTTTGTAGACGGCGCGAGCGTTAATTATATTATGACACATATCATGTTCCCGATCTGCCGTCCAATTACAAGTACAGTCTTGATCCTGAACTTCATGAGTTTGTGGAATGAATTTTCTTTTGCTCTGGTACTCAACTCCAAAGCGCAGTTCCGAACCATTCCTGTGTGGCTTACTACCTTTCAAGGACAATATTCAGGCAATATGCCTGTCCGAATTACTGCAATGCTGATTGGAAGTCTGCCGATCATCATTATGTATATTTTCTTCCGGGAAAAAATGATGGAAGGAATGGCGGCTGGCGCAGTAAAGGGGTAATGGAACCTTTTGTTTAAAATTTGGATTTTAAAAAGCGTCTGGTTTTTCCGGACGCTTTTTGCTGATTGGAATGAAATGATAAACCTCCTGTTATGTGGCATAATAAAACCGAAAACTATAGGCCATAATAAGGAGAAAAAAGAAATGGATTTTCAAAAAGAAATATTAGAATCACGCCGGCCGGTACTGATTGAATTCTGGGCACCGTGGTGTGGATATTGCCGAAGGCTTGCTCCCGCGCTGGATCGGCTGGAAAAAGAGATAGGGGATGTTGTTCGAATCGTTCGGATCAATGTGGATAAAGAACCGGAGCTCACCCGCCAATATGCTGTCAATGTGATTCCCTCCATGATTCTGTTTCGGAATGGGAAAGGCAGTGAACAGCTTGTGAATCCGCCTTCACAAGCTTCCATTACTGCCTGGCTCAAGGAACAGGGGGTCGCTCTGGATTAGTATGATAGGAAAACAGGAATATCAGGAATATGATGTGGCAGTGATTGGCGGCGGACCGGGCGGATATACTGCTGCGCTCTATTGTGCCAGAAGCGGCTATTCTGTTCTGGTACTGGAAAAGCTGGCTCCCGGCGGGCAAATGGCGACAACGGCCCTGATCGATAATTATCCGGGCTTTGAGAATGGGGTTGACGGATTTGAATTGGGAGAGAAAATGCAGAAAGGCGCGGAACGGTTTGGGGCGGAGACGGTATTTGCCGAGGTACAAGGCGCTGAATTGACTGCTCCGATCAAACGGATACAGACGACCTCCGGGGAGATTGCGGCGCGGTCGGTGGTACTGGCTACCGGAGCTGTACCGCGAAAGCTGGGACTGTCAGATGAGGAACGCCTATCCGGACGCGGGGTAGCCTATTGCGCGGCATGCGACGGAATGTTATATAAAGGAAAAACAGTAATCGTTGTAGGAGGAGGAAACAGCGCGGCGACAGACGCGCTTTATCTTTCCAAAATCTGCAAAAAGGTCTATTTGGTGCACCGTAGGGATTCGCTGCGCGCTTCCAGGGTTTATCTGAATCCATTGAAAAAAAGCAACGTGGAATTTCTATGGAATAGCCGTATTACAGCGCTGCTGGGTGACCAGCAGCTAGCCGAAGCTGAGCTGGAGGATATCTCCAACGGAAGGAAACGCCGGATTTCCTGTGATGGGCTATTTGTAGCGATTGGCCGGAAACCTGATACAGAGCTGTTTTCCGGCCAGATACCATTGGACGAATACGGCTATATTGTTGCGGACGAAACAACAAAAACAGCTTTAGAAGGCGTGTTTGCAGTGGGCGACGTCCGAACAAAGCCTCTCCGGCAAATCGTGACGGCAGCTGCGGACGGTGCGACTGCTTCTCATTATATTGAAGAATATTTGGCGTAAAAAATCCCGTATAGCAGCCGCTATACGGGATTTCTCACTTTATTCTTCCGGTTGGAAAAGGGTTTCGATCTGTTTCTCTGCACAGTCCGGAGAATATTTCCAATAATCGATGTGCGGAGAGGTGACATAATAATGATAGCCATGTCTTGGATAATCCGCGTCAAAATGGTCGACAATGATCAATTTGATTTTCATCTTTTCCGGGATCAGGCTTTTGATGTAGACGCTTGCATGCTGTCCTACCTTCACATTTTCCTTTAGCTCTGCAAGTCCGGCCAGATTCGGCGCCAGCTCGACAAAAATCCCATAATTTTCTATAGAACGGATTACGCCGGACACAGTTTCACCGGGGGTAAACTGCTCTGCGTTTTCTTCCCAGGTGCCAAGCAGCTCCTTATGGGTCAGGCAGATTTTTCCCTGCTCGTCAAAGGATTTTACAACGGCAAGAATATCCTGACCGACTGCAAACCGATCCCGGGGATGGGAAATCCGTGAAATAGAGATTGCGTCAATCGGGATCAGGGAAATAATTCCGCAGCCGATATCGACAAAGCAGCCAAAGGATTCCAGATGGGTTACCTTCCCATGAATGATATCGCCGGGAAGGAGCTTATTTATGTATTCCTCCCGACAGCGTTCTTGCAATAGTCTGCGGGAGAGGACAGCAAAAGGGGAACCGTTTTGGTCTTTTTTGATATCGGTCACATAAAAACTGACCGGCTTATTGACCTTTGAAATAATTGCAATATCCCGGGTGCTTCCGTCGCTGATGCCGATGGCGCATTCCTCTCTCGGAATGATCCCTTTCATAAAGCCCAGATCCACAATTAGGTTGTGGTCGCTGTCGCATACTGCAGCTCTGGCCTCAAGCGGTGTTTTTTTCTGCATAGCTTCCTGGATTGAGGCGGGGCTTTTCAGATTTTCCGTATTTGATTTACTGCGGGAAAGGATTCCTTCCGGATAAAATGTTGTCATTTTCGAAACCTCCTACATTTTGCTTTGCCTTTTCCTTTTAGGCATTTCCGTATCGCGCTTATAGGTCATTTATATGCGGAGCAGCAGGAGGTTATGCGGACGATTTTTATTAAAATACTTCGATTTCATAACCGCCGAGACAGCGGAGCTTGCTGGCAATCTGTTTGGTTGCCCGTTCATCGGCCTCGATTACCATGCGGCTTTCTGTGGTTCGTTCGATTTCCGGGATATCGCGGTCAACTCTTTCCGAATCATCCAGCATATCGATGGCAAACGGAGCAAATAACGGTGCTCCAAAAGAGGCTCCGGAGCCGACTGCTGTAGCAACCGGAAAAATTGGGGAATAGCCCAGATCGCCTTCCCTGTCCGAATGCTCCCGGTGATCTCTAGGAAGGTTTTTATATCTGATTTTAATATTTGCGACATTTTTAAAGTTATTGGTGATGCCATGTGCTGCAAATTCTGCCATATCAATGGTTTCAAATTTAGCGGTGATTTTTTTGTTAGGCATGTTTTGCTCAACTCCTTTCTATTCCTATTTTTTCTGAAATCGGCAAAGTTAAACGTGGAAACTTCTTGATTCCGTAGTATGGTTAATAAAAAATTTTCATGAAATTTTATAGATTCATTACAAATTATTTGCCATTTGCTGGGCTTTCGTGATATAATAAAACTTAATAATGTATTGCTGGATATCAAACGGTATGGAGGTGCTGAAAGATGGATGTTCAGGTAGGCGATGTTCTGAAAATGAAGAAGAAGCATCCGTGTGGTGAATACTATTTTGATGTTCTGCGAGTCGGAATGGACTTTAAAATCCGATGCAAATCCTGCGGAAGGGAAGTCATGGTTCCGCGGGTCAAAATTGAAAAAAATATTAAAGAGGTCATTCCGGCCGAAGAAGCAAAGCGGCTTGATAAGGAACGATAGCGGGCTTTTGCTTTCTTATAGATTACGATGTGAATTTACGGATGCAATTTTAGAGAGGAAAGGATGCTTTGCGATAGGCAGAGCGGGGTATAACGATGTTTGACAAATTGGAATTAACAGAAAAACGATATGAGGAAATTAACCAGAAGCTGATGGATCCGGATGTTGTGAGCGATCCCGCTCAATACCGGGATTTAATGAAAGAACATAAGTCCCTGACGCCGGTAGTGGAAAAATACCGGGAGTACCGTACCGCGAAAAACTCAATGGAAGAGGCCAGGGAGATGCTGGACGAGGGCGGTCTGGACAAGGAATTTAAAGAGGTTGTGCAGGAGGAATACGATACCTGCAAGCAGAAGATGGCCGATTGCGGGGAAGAGCTGAAAATCCTGCTGCTCCCGAAGGATCCGAATGACGACAAGAACGTCATCGTTGAAATCCGCGGCGGCGCCGGAGGCGAAGAAGCAGCCTTATTTGCACATTCCCTCTACCGTATGTATTCGATGTATGCGGAGCGCAAGGGCTGGAAATGCGAGGTGCTCAACCTAAATGAAACCGAGCTTGGCGGTGTAAAGGAAATCAGCTTCAGCATTGAAGGGGAAGGTGCTTATTCCAGGCTGAAATTTGAAAGCGGGGTACATCGTGTTCAGCGTGTGCCGGAAACCGAGTCTGCCGGACGGGTGCATACCTCTACGGTAACGGTGGCCGTTTTGCCGGAGGCAGAGGATGTGGATATTGAAATTAATCCCACCGACCTGCAAATCGATACCTTCCGCGCGAGCGGCGCGGGCGGGCAGCATATCAACAAGACGGAAAGCGCTATCCGGATTATCCATATTCCGACCGGTCTGGTTGTGGAATGTCAGGATGAACGGAGCCAGTTTAAGAATAAGGATAAGGCGATGAAGGTGCTGCGTTCCCGTTTATATGAAATGGAACAGCAGAAGCAGCAGGATAAGATTGCTTCAGAACGGAGAGCGCAGGTAGGAACCGGCGACCGCTCAGAACGGATCAGAACCTACAACTATCCGCAGGGAAGGCTGACCGATCACCGGATTGGGCTGACCCTCTACCATCTGGAGGACAATTTAAACGGAAATCTGGACGAAGTAATCGATGCATTAATTACTGCTGATCAGGCGCTCAAGCTCGCAGCAGACGCGGAACAATAAATCCGCGTTGTGAGAAGAAAAGAGGAATTGCTGTATGAGAGATACAAGAGTTTTAAAAGCGACAACTGAAAATTTTGAAATTGCAAAAAGAGAGATATTAAACGGCGAGGTCGTTGCAATCCCGACAGAGACGGTTTACGGACTGGCGGCAAATGCGTTTGACGAGACCGCCGTCAGCAAAATATTTGAGGCAAAGGGAAGACCGCAGGATAACCCGCTGATCGTTCATATCGCGGATATGGAGATGCTCAGGGAAGTTGTCAGCGAGGTTTCGGAAACTGCCGAGAAGCTGGCGAAAAAGTTCTGGGGTGGGCCGCTTACCATGATTCTGCCGAAGAATGAGCGCGTTCCGTATGCGGTTACTGCCGGACTGGAAACGGTTGGTGTCAGGATGCCGGCACATCTTGCGGCGCGGGAGTTTATTCGCTATTGCGGCGTGCCGCTTGCGGCGCCGAGTGCAAATGTTTCGGGGAAACCAAGTCCGACCAGTGCCGCTCATGTTTTTCACGACTTAAGGGGAAAAATCGATTATATCCTCGATGGGGGAACCTGTGAGGTTGGGGTAGAATCGACAGTGGTTAAGGTGATGGATGACCAGGTGGAAATCCTCCGTCCAGGCAAAATTACGATTAATGATCTGCTTCAGGCCGTTTCGGCTGTAACCATTGATGACGGCGTATTTACCAGGGTGATGGACGATAAACCGGTCGCGTCGCCGGGAATGAAATACCAGCATTACTCCCCGAATGCCAATGTAATTATGGTGGAGGGGAGTCTGACAGATTTCTGCCAGTATGTTTCCCGTTCTGCAGACGAAAAAACGGCTGTCCTGGTGTTTGAGGGAGAAGAGTCTTTGTTTGATATCCCGTGCTTTACTTTTGGAAAGCGTAACGACAGTGTTTCCCAGGCAAGCCGCCTGTTTGACGTCCTGCGCGAGATTGACCAGCATGAGGATATCCAGACCGTCTTTGCACGCGTACCAAAACAGGAGGGCGTTGGGCTGGCAGTATATAACCGATTGCTTCGGGCGTGCGGCTTTGAGGTGGTCAATATGGACCGTGCTGTGATTGTAGGACTGACAGGACAGACAGGCGCGGGCAAGAGCATGATCTGTGAGATACTGCGTCAGGATGGTGCCATTGGAATTGTGGATTGCGATGTGGTTTCGCGCGATGTTATTATGATGCCATCGGTTCAACAGCGCCTTGTAGAATATTTTGGCGGGGAAATCCTCTTGGAGGACGGAAATGTGAATCGCAAAGCACTGGGAAAACGGATTTTTGCCAATGAAGAAGACAGGATTTTCCTAAACAGCGTGATGTTCCCGCCGATCACCGAACAGATCAACAAGGAGGTTCGTCAGCTTCGGGATCAGGGCTACCGGATTATTGTACTGGATGCGCCGACTCTGTTCGAAAGCGGCGCGAACATTATCTGCGATTCTATTGTTTCTGTTCTGGCAGATGCAAATCTGCGCCAGGAAAGAATCATGGAGCGGGACAGCATGTCTGCCGTGGAAGCACAAAACCGGATGAATGCACAGAAGGATGACGAATTTTACCGTTCACGTTCTGAATTTATCATAGAAAATAATGGCTCTCAGACAGAATTAAAAGAGCAGGTCGACCGCATAACCGCTGCCATGAAGGAGAAAATAAATGGTAATTAGGCTTAGAAAAAGCGGCAAGATATTGCTGTGTATTCTCTGTCTTATTTTATTGGGGTTTGCTGTCAAATTTGGAATAGACCGCTATGGAGACATGGCATATCCAAAGAAGTATTCGGAAATTGTAACGGAATATGCCAAAAAATACCAGGTGGATGAAGACTTGATCTATGCTGTGATTAAAACGGAAAGCGGGTTTAATCCGGAGGCTGTGTCTGTCAATAACGCAAAAGGCCTGATGCAGATTACGGAAGATACCTTTAACTGGATTGGGACAAAGCTGGGTTACACCGAATACCAGCATGACGATCTTTTTGAGCCAAGGATCGCCATCGAATATGGAACGTTTTTTCTGTCCTATCTGCTGGATGAATTTCAGAACACAGACGTCGCCCTGGCAGCCTATCATGCCGGGCGCGGGATCACCAACAAATGGCTGCAGGATGAACGGTATTCCTCAGACGGCAAAACATTGACGCAGATTCCATACCGGGACACTGCGCATTATGTGCAGAAAGTGGAACGGTATTATCATAATTATCAGCGGCGTTCCGGCGCAGCATAGAATGGAGGAAAATTGGATGTCAGAAAAAACCTTGGGCAATGAGCTCAAAGAACAGCTCATGATAAAAGCAGAAAATTTGGGTGCGGCAATGAGCGAAGAAGAATTGGATCACGCTTTTCGCTTTGCGGAAGGGTATAAGCTCTTTTTGGATCATGGAAAAACGGAGCGTGAAGTTGTAAAAGAGATTGAAATGCTTGCAAAGCAAAAGGGCTTTACAGCATTTGACCCAGCAAAGCAATACAATGCGGGGGATAAGGTGTATTATAATAACCGAGGAAAAGCGATGATTTTGGCCGTAATCGGAACAGAATCCCTGGAACATGGCGTCCATATCGCGGCTTCTCATATTGATTCACCGCGTCTTGACCTGAAACAGTGCCCATTTTATGAGGACACTGAACTAGCGCTTTTAAAGACCCACTATTATGGCGGAATTAAGAAATATCAATGGACGGCAATGCCTTTGGCTTTACATGGCGTTGTGATTAAAAAGGACGGAACTTCTGTTGAGGTGCGCATAGGGGAAGATATCGACGATCCGGTCTTTTGTGTGACTGACCTGCTGCCGCATTTGGCAAACGACCAGATGAAGCGCACGCTGGCGGACGGCGTCCGCGGCGAGGAGCTCAATATTTTAATCGGATCATTGCCCTTCCGGGAGGATGACCTGAGCGACCGGGTCAAGCTTAATATTTTGAAGATTCTTCATGATAAATATGGTGTGACGGAGCGCGACTTCATCTCTGCGGAGCTGGAGCTTGTCCCGGCTTATACAGCCAGGGATTTGGGTCTTGACCGGAGTATGGTCGGCGCTTACGGACAGGATGACCGCGTATGTGCCTATACCTCGCTGATGGCGGCGTTGGAATGTGAGGCACCGAGAAAAACTCTGGTTACGATTTTTGCGGATAAGGAGGAAACCGGTTCGGATGGAAATACCGGCCTCCGCGCCGCCTACCTGAAATACTTTATTGCCGATTTGGCTAGGCCGTACGGCGTGGAAGGAAGGACTGTTCTGGCGAATTCATCCTGCCTGTCTGCTGATGTAAACGCCGCCTTTGACCCGACCTATCCGGATGTGCATGACCGCAGGAATGCGGCGTATGTAAACCGCGGTGTGGTACTCACCAAGTATACCGGTGCGCGCGGAAAATCGGGCACTTCGGATGCTTCGGCTGAATTTGTTGCAGAGGTAAACCGCATTTTTGATGCGGCGGACGTTTCCTGGCAGATCGGGGAGCTCGGCAAAGTCGACCAGGGCGGCGGCGGAACGGTCGCGGCTTATATCGCGAACCTCGGTGTTGACGTAATTGACGTTGGCGTCCCTGTGCTCTCTATGCATGCGCCGTTTGAGGTGACCTCTAAACTCGATGTTTATATGACTTACCGTGGATTTGCGGCCTATGCAAACGCATAAAAAATCCCGGGACGCGAAAGCTGTCCCGGGATTTTTCCGCGCTTTACAATCGTATGGTTTTCCTTTATAATAGAGGAGAAAAACGAGAATAAGGATGGGACAAACGTGTTACAATTTGAAGAATATAAGTTTGCGCTGGGTAGTCTGAAACCGCAGCTTGACGATCTGGGTGAAGCACTTGGATTAGAACGCGCCAGGAACGAGGTCAAGGAGCTGGAGGCACAAGCTGCTGAAGCCGGCTTTTGGGATGATGCAGAGAATTCCCAAAAGGTACTGCGAAAAACCAGCGAGCTTAAAAGCATGATCGAGAAATATGAAAAGCTTTACGGGCTTTATGAGGATATCGCCACCCTGGTGGAGATGGGAATGGAAGAGGAGGACGAGTCCCTTCTGCCGGAAATTAAGGAACAGTATGACCGGCTGGAGCAGGAGCTGGAGGCACAGAAGCTCGCGACCCTTTTAAGCGGGGAGTATGACGCGAATAATGCGATTCTGACTTTTCATGCGGGGGCCGGCGGAACCGAGGCGCAGGACTGGGTGGAGATGCTGTACCGGATGTATACCCGATGGTCGGAGCGGCACGGCTTCCGTTATAAAATACTGGATTATCTCGATGGGGACGAGGCGGGGATTAAAAGCGCCTCCATCCTGATTGAGGGGTTAAACGCCTATGGCTTTTTAAAATCAGAAGCAGGGGTGCACCGGTTAGTCCGTGTCTCTCCCTTTGACGCGTCGGGCAGGCGGCATACCTCCTTTGCTTCATTGGAGGTCATGCCGGAAATTGACGATACCATTGAAATTGAAATTTCTCCGGATGATTTGCGGGTGGACACCTACCGCTCCGGCGGTGCGGGCGGGCAGCACATCAATAAAACTGACTCAGCAGTCCGGATCACCCACCTTCCGACGGGGATTGTGGTATCCTGCCAGAATGAGCGGAGCCAGCATCAGAACCGCGATGTAGCCATGAAGATGCTCAAATCCAAGCTGATCGAGATTAAAGAGCGGGAACATCTGGAAAAAATTGAGGACATTAAAGGTGAACATAAAGAAATTGCCTGGGGTTCACAGATCCGATCCTATGTTTTCATGCCATATACACTGGTGAAGGATCATCGCACCGGATTTGAAAACGGGAATGTCAGCGCAGTGATGGACGGGGATCTGGACGGTTTTATCAACGCATATCTCAAGGCGAAAAGCCTGGGCGATATCTAACTGAAAAAAACAAGGCGGCAGGATAAATGCCGCCTTGTTTTGCATCATCCATTTAAGAATTCGTTAAGATTTTTCACGAAAAAATCTCGATACCCATTCTTTATAATAAAATCAAGGGAACAGCAAAGGAGTAATTTCAAAATGGATCAGCCATGTGTTTTGGTCGTGGACGACGACCGTGAAATTGTCAGAGCAATTGCAAAACTTCTGGAACTGGAAGGCTACCGGGTGCTTCGTGCGTATAACGGGATGGAAGCCATGGATGTTTTAATGACCCAGAGTGTGCAGCTCATTATTCTGGACGTCATGATGCCGAAAATGGACGGACTCTCCGCCACAATGAAAATCCGTGAAAGCAAAAACATCCCCATTATTATTCTTTCCGCCAAAACAGAGGACAGCGACAAGATTATCGGGCTTTCGATGGGAGCGGATGATTATGTGACAAAGCCGTTTAATCCGTCCGAGCTGGTAGCGCGGGTTAAATCACAGCTTCGGCGGTATATCCATCTGGGAGATATCGGCGGAGGGCAGAGCAAGGCTCATGTCGTAACGGTCGGGGGGCTGTCGCTGAACAGCGAGGCTAAAGAATTAACCGTCGACGGGGAGATCGTCAGGCTGACGGCAACGGAATTTAAAATTCTTGAGCTGCTGATGAGCAATGCGGGCAGGGTGTTTTCTGCAGAGGAAATTTACCGCCGCGTCTGGAACGAAGACGCCTACTCAGTGGAAAACACAGTCATGGTTCACATCCGGCATATCCGTGAAAAGATTGAAATTAATCCGAAGGAACCCAAATATTTAAAGGTGGTGTGGGGAATTGGATACAAAGTGGAGAAGATTTAGCAGACATCGGGGCACCAAGCTAACGCTGTTTTTCCTGTTTATTATTCTTGTTGCCTTGATTGTCGAGACAGCCCTGGCGGTTGGAATCCATGCGAACGAGGACTTCGGGCCGGAGCCCCTGATCTGTGAGAACTATGAAAACAGTGATGTGCAGGCCATCCAGGTGCAAACTGATTTGGCTATGATATTAAACCGGATTCAGTATACTGAGAAAATGAACTATGAGATGTATCAGAATTTTATCAGTGATGTCGGGCTGGATGACTCTTTTGAATCGTTCCAATTTTTCCAGAGGGATTGCTATAATAATGACGGAATATCGGAGAGCGGAGCGATTGCTTATTTGGCGACCTATCAGAAAAATGGGGAAACAAAAACCATAGGAAATGTGGAAAAGTCGGAATTGGCTGCACTGCAAAAAAGCGGTCTTGCTTATCACTATGACGGGCAGATTACCTGCAGCAGGGATGGCGTGCCAACACCAGAGTTCTATTACTCTTATTCGACAGATGAATTGCAGGAGATAAAAATTGATTTTGTATATCCGCAGGATTGGCTGACCGGCCTTCAGAAGTCCTGGAGTGCGGAACGGCGGGAGTTTATTGCTGTAGCGGTTAAGCTATGCGTTTATTTTGCTGTGATGCTCTTTTCATTGATTTTCCTGTTGGCTGTAACCGGAAAAAAGGCAGGAAAGGAAAAAACGGAAATCTGTTGGTTTGACCGGCTTTGGACAGAGGTTACCATTGGCCTTGGCGCAGCGGCGGCGGTACTGTGGGGCGCGCTGCTGATCACACAGGCTGAAGAATATCAATATATGCGGCAGTATTATGGCGACGCGGGAGCGTCTACCTCCTGGCTATTGCTGTCGGTATTGTGCGGGCTTGGCTTTGCAGCATGCAGCGGGGCTGTTTTAGCAGCGCTTTTGTCGTTGGCAAGGAAGCTGAAAACCCATTGCTTCTGGAGAACGTCGCTGATTGGAAAGCTGCTCCGGTGGATTTGGAAAGGATGTAGGTATTTGGGACGCGCTGTGTCAGGATTGTTTAATGGGGAACGGTTTAAAAAATACCGTTTCCAGAGGACATTATTTACCAGACAGTTGGTGTTCATTTTAGGAGAAATGGCCTTATGGATTATTACAGCGATCTGTATGGGCCAGGCAATGTTCGGCTACGATGTCGGCGCAGGCTTGTTGTTTGCTTCTTTGTTTGGCTTTGCAGCATTAATTCTGCTGGCATGGTATGCCAACGGTTATGCAAAGGCAAACGAGGATGTCGGGATGCTATGTGAGCAGATCGACAGGATTGCGGATGGGAATTTGGACAGCCAGCTTGTTCTGGATTCTAGTTCATTGCTGGGAAATACGGCCGGACAGCTCAACGATATCCGTGGCGGGATGCAGAAAAACATTGAGAGCCAGATCAAAAGCGAACGGATGAAAATTGAGCTGATTACCAATGTTTCACATGATTTAAAAACACCGCTGACCTCGATTATCAGTTACATTGACCTGCTCCAGAAGGAAGATCTGAACGATGAGGCGAAAGACTATGTGAATATTCTCGCCCAGAAATCCGACCGCCTGAAGCATATGGTGGCCGACGTGTTTGACCTTGCGAAAACCACCAGTGGGGAAGCGCAGGTAGAGCGGGAGAAGCTGGATATTCACCGGCTGCTGGAGCAGACCCTGGCGGATATGGAGGACCGGATTGAGCGGTCGGGACGGACGATCAGAACCTCGTTTACTGCAGGGACGATGATGATTCAGGGAGATGGAAAGAAGCTTTACAGGGTGTTCCAAAACCTGATTGACAATGCCCTGAAATACTCGATGGACGGGACGCGGATTTTTGTTGAGATACTGCGGGAAGAGGACGATGTGTCCGTCTGCGTCAAGAATACCGCTTCCTATGAAATGGAATTCACCGAGGAAGAAATTCTCGAACGGTTTGCCCGGGGCGATAAATCCCGTACCACAGAGGGGAATGGGCTTGGACTTTCCATTGCTAAAAGCTTTGCCGAGGTCAGCGGAGGAACCTTCCGGGTGAAGATTGACGGCGACCAGTTTAAGGCGATTGTATCCTTCCCGATCATAGAAGAGGTACAGCCGCAGGAAGAAACCGCCGAAACAGCAGTCAAAACTGAGGAAGCAGAGCAGGTTATCCTGGATGAAAAACAGGAAGCATAAAAAGTACGTGTGGAATTTCGTTCCACACGTACTTTTTTGCAGGTAAAATTTACAAATTAATACTTGACTTTCAGGACATTGATAATATGATGAAAGATGAGGTCATTGATAGAAATGAATAAAAATTTTAAAGGAGAAAACAAGATGCTGAATTTTACATTTTATAGTCCTACCTACTTTGCGTTCGGGAAGGGAAAGCAGGAGGAAGCAGGAAAACTTGTCAGCCGCTTCGGAGGACACAAGGTACTGATCCATTATGGGGGCGGATCGGTAAAGCGAAGCGGACTGCTGGACGCAGTCTGTGCATCGCTGCAAAAGGAAAACCTGCCCTATCTTGAACTGGGAGGCGTCAAGCCAAATCCGCGCTCCGGCCTGGTATATGAAGGAATTGAGCTTTGCCGGAAGGAACAGGTGGATTTCATTCTTGCTGTCGGCGGAGGCAGTACGATTGACTCTGCCAAAGCAATCGCGGCAGGAGCAGTGTATGCCGGCGACTTTTGGGACTTTTATGAGGGAAAGCTGATCGAGCATGCTCTGCCGGTTGGGACGATTCTTACCATTCCTGCGGCAGGCAGCGAGGGCTCACCGGACAGTGTGATTACAAAGGAAGAGGGGATGCTCAAGCGCGGTGCTACCGGCGATGCGATCCGTCCGTGTTTTTCAATCCTGAACCCTGAGCTGACCGCGACCTTGCCGAAATATCAGGTGGCCTGCGGCGGCGCTGACATTATGGCGCATATCATGGAACGCTACTTTACCAATACAAAAGAGGTGGAGGTAACAGACCGTCTTTGCGAAGGGCTGTTCTGCACCATGCTCAAAGAGCTTCCGAAAGCGGTCAGAAACCCGGCTGACTATGACGCCCAGGCAAATATTATGTGGGCAGGCATGACGGCGCATAACAATGTTGTGGGCGTAGGCCGCGAGCAGGACTGGGCCAGCCACAATATAGAACATGAGCTTTCGGCACTGTATGATTGTGCGCACGGGGCAGGACTCAGCGTTATTTTCCCGGCATGGATGAGATATGTTTACAAGCATGACGTTATGCGGTTTGCACAGTTTGCCGCCCGCGTTTTCGGCGTGACAATGGATTTTCAGAATCCGGAGGAAACTGCCCTGGAAGGCATTTGCCGGCTGCAAAATTTCTGGAGCAGCTTAGGACTTCCGGTCAGCTTTGGGGAGCTGGGAGCCAAGGAAGAGGATATCAGCTTTATGGCGGAAAATATTGCGTATGGTGAAACCGGAATCGGAAATTTTGTCAAGCTGAAGGCTGAGGATGTAAAAGAGATTTATCGTTTGGCATTATAAAATAAAAAGTGCGCGGATTTAACATTCCGCGCACTTTTATTCGTTATGTATTCGGCTGTTCCGCTTTTTTCTGGCGTACTGTCGTGCCCAGGCTGTTCTGAATCATTGACATCACATGGGTTTTCTCCAGAATTTTGATAAATACTACCGAAAGAATGGAACCGCCGACTGTACTGATTAAGAACGGGAGGACATAAGCAAAGACAGCGGCTTCTTTCCCGAGAAGGAAAACGGCGACCGGATAAGCGGCCAATGCGCCCAGAATCCCTGTGCCGAAAACCTCTCCGGCAAAAGCGCACCAGAGACGTTTGCCGTATTTGAAGGCAAGGCCGCATAAAAGCGCGCCGATCATACTGCCTGGAAAAGCAAGCAGGCTGCCTGTTCCTAGCATCAGCCGGATCAGAGAAGTGATAAATGCCATGGAACAGCTATATACAGGACCTAAAAACACGCCGGCCAGGACGTTGACCGCGTGCTGAGTCGGCAGGCATTTGGAAGCGCCGACCGGAATTGCAAAGGAGGAGCAGACGACGCCAAGCGCAATCAGCAAAGCGGCAAAAGCTAATTTTTTTATCTGTTGGTTTTTCATAATAATCCAGAATCCTTTCTCAATGTAATATTGTCTGTCTTACCGGGAGGTGAAGGATCAATCCCGGCTAAGAGAGATTTTGCTATGCGTCGGCCTTTTTCCCGATCATAGGCACCGCACCGATTATTGCGGCAATGATCGCGGTGATGATCATTTCCGGCAGCATATAGGTAGCATTGTATACAGCGGAATAGAAGGCGTATAAGCCAGGGCCGCTGAATGCCTCCAGAACTTTTGCTCCCCACTCGGAAATACTGTCCTGGGTGAAGAACCATTCCGCATATTCGCCGAAGAAGATAAAGCCGGAGATAAAATGAGAGACAAACTTTAAAAAGAGGGCCAGAAGCGCCCCGGCTGCCAAAGCTGCGGAGGGACGTTTCAGCTTATTGCGGAAGATACCTCCGATACCCAGAATCGTGTCAGCCAGAAGATAGTCAAAAAATACGCTTCCGATTACGGCGACTCCGGTAATTCCTTTAATTTCTCCCAGACCGAGCAGAACCTGTAAAAGAGCAAATACAAAGCTGCACAGGAATCCCCATTTCAAACCGTGGCGATAAGAAAAAAGGATGATTGGCAGCGTGCTGCACAGGGTGATGTTTCCGCCGTATGGAAGCGCCGGCAGGTGGATGAATGTGAGAACCACGGCGATTGCCAGCAATACGCCGGCTTCAACCATGGTTTTCAGCCTGTTGTTGGTCATGAAGCATTACCTCTTTCAAATAAATATTTTATTTGAAATCAGACCTTGGGACGCGCTGGCCTTTTACAAGAAAAAACGCATGAGAATATCCCTCATGCGCACGAAAACAGCTTGCTGAAAAACCAGCAATGAAATTACAGTATTATTGTAATCTTCCTACGTTGGGATTATCCACTCAGGTTCAAAGGGTTAAAGGCTTCAGCCTTTTCTCAGCCGTTGACGGCACCCCTGATTTCGTTTTTAATTATAGGAGGACTGGCTTAATTTGTCAAGAAAAAAATACGGACAGGCGAAAAGCTGGATTGTATCTTTCCTGAATGTATGCTATAATAGTGAAAAAATTAGCGAAAAAGGAAGCAAACAGGGGGCCGTAGGATTCTTCTGTTTGGCTTGAAGGTTTGGAGGAAGTCGCGATGACGAAAAAAGAACGGGCGCTGCTTGCCATCGAGAGACTGAAAGGGCTGTATCCGGAGGCGGTATGTTCGCTGACCTATAAGCATCCTTATGAACTGTTGATCTCAACCCGGCTTTCTGCCCAATGCACAGACGCCAGGGTCAACATTGTGACCGAGGTATTGTTTGAAAAATATCCGACGTTGGAGTCTCTTGCGCATGCAGAGTATGATGATATTGAACAAATAGTTCGTCCGTGCGGACTTGGAAAAACCAAGGCAAGAGATATCATCATGATGTCCAATCAACTGATTGACAATTACAACGGGGTTGTTCCTGACACTATTGAAGAGCTGCTGAAGCTCTCCGGAATCGGGAGAAAGACCGCTAACCTGGTGGTTGGGGATGTGTATGGCAAGCCGTCGATTGTGACGGATACCCATTGCATCCGGATTTGCGGGCGGCTCGGCTTAACCGATGGATCTACTGTTCCGCTGGCTGTTGAAAATCAGCTCCGGAAGATTCTGCCTCCGGAAGAAGGCGGTGATTTCTGCCATCGTTTGGTACATTTTGGGCGGGAATGGTGCATGGCCAGAAATCCGAGGTGCGAAGCATGTCCGTTATCTGATATCTGCAAAAACAAAACAAAAAATGACAAAAGAAAAGGTAGATGAAAAGAATGAATCAAATGGAGAATGACAGTGTTATTTTAGAGCATCTGGGCGATGAAAATGAAAAATATATGGGTGCGGTGGTTCCGCCTGTCTACCTGACGTCCCTGCATGTTTTTGATACGGCTGAGGAATATCTGAATTTTGACGCTTCCAAGGAAGGGGCTTATATTTACGGGCGGGTATCAAACCCGACGGTAGAGATTGCCGAACGGAAGATCGCGGCTTTGGAACGGGGAGAACGGGCGCTTCTGTTTTCCTCCGGGATGGCGGCAACCAGCAGTGCAATCATGGCAGCCTGCAAAGCCGGAAGTCATATCATCTGTATGAATAATGCCTATGGGCCGGTTAAAACCTTTATCACCCAGGTCTGTATGAAAAAATTTCAGATGACGGTGTCTTATGTCAAAGGACTTGATATCAGTGAATATGAGCAGGCCATCCGTCCGGAAACTGCCCTGATTATCATGGAAAGCCCTTCCACCTTTGCTTTTTCTGTGACGCCGATCCGTCAAGTGACTGCCCTTGCGAAAAAGCACGGCATTAAGACCTATATTGATAATACCTACTGTACCCCAATTTTCCAGAAGCCATTGGAAATGGGGGTTGACCTGGTAATGCATACCCTTTCCAAATATATGGGAGGACATTCCGATATTATCGGCGGTGTTCTGGTTTCAAAGGACGCAGGGCTAATGGATTATATTCAGTCGAATATGCGGGAGCTTTACGGAGGTATTATGGGGCCGATGGAGGCCTGGCTGGTGCTGAGAGGGCTGCGCACGCTGTCTGTCAGGGTCAAGGCACACCAGGATACAGCGATGGCTGTAGCGGAATTTTTGGAAAAGCAGGATAAGGTATCCTGTGTGCGGTATACTGGGCTAAAGTCCCATCCGCAGCATGATCTGATTGCAGCCCAGCAGACGGGCCATACGGGGTTAATGACCTTCGATTTGGACGGCGAAAAATCGAACGCCCTAAAACTGGTCAATAAGCTGCGCTATTTTAAAATCGGCTGTTCCTGGGGCGGATTTGAAAGCCTGGCAATCCCTGTGATGTACAAGGCTTCCAGGGAGGAACTGGATTTTCTCGGACTGAGCGGCAGTACGATCCGGATTCACTGCGGGCTGGAGGATCAAGAAGTTTTACTGGAGGATTTGGATCAGGCGCTGAGGAGTCTTTGATCAGTGCTTCAGTCTTAATATTTAGACAAATAGCTGTAAAAGGAGATATATGATGGACTTTTGCTTTTTCTGGAAAGAAGTGCTCATTACGCAGTCTGCCTTAAAGTATGGTCTAGTTAAAAAGTCATTTGAAGAGAACAAAATACCCTATAAAGTTAAAATTGTTAATAACGGAAATAATGCCCGAACAAACGGGATATTAGTAGGGCAAATTGGAGAACGACCTGAACTTGAAATAATCTATTATTTGTATGTGAAGAAGCAGAATTTGGATTTGGCAAAATTGATTGTCAGAAATATAAAAGCAGAATAAATCTAAAAAAATGCTTGACAAAATTCTGCATAGTCTGTATAATAATATGCGTGGCTCCGAAACGGGGCTACGTAAGATCGAGGTGTGGCTCAGTTTGGTAGAGCGCTGCGTTCGGGACGCAGAGGCCGTGGGTTCAAGTCCCGTCACCTCGACCAATAAAGCCTGTATATCCTTTTGGATAGGGTGTACAGGTTTTCTGTTTGGAGGCATAGCTCAGCTGGTTAGAGCGTTCGCTTCACATGCGAGAGGTCGTGGGTTCGAGTCCCTCTGCCTCTACCAAACGGATTTTTATAGCTTCAGATGAAGGCGTAGCTCAGCTGGTTAGAGTACCTGCTTGACATGCAGGGGGTCGGTGGTTCAAGTCCACTCGTCTTCACCAAAACGCCCGGAACCGCCTTAAATAGGCGGTTCTGTTTTTTTATCCCCGAAAAATTCTTATGTAGCTTTCAATCAGTTTGACAGCAAAAGGAGCAGACGCCTATTCAGCGTCTGCTCCTTCGCCGCCAGGGCCGTCCCGGCGGTCACGATGATCGGGATAATACTTTAAATTAGGGTTTGTCCATTGATTATCAGCAGCCGATTTTTTTTCAGTTGATTTTTCCGGAGCCTTGGATTTGTTTTCTCGTTCATAGCACTACTTCCTTTTGCGTTATGAATAAGCAGTTTTAAGCGTTTTCGCCTTCTTCAACAATTTTCTCCAGAACTGAAATCAGCTCCGGAAGCGTATTTAGCGTAATATTCCGGGAAAGGATTTCGTTCTTCAGATCGATTGGGAGAGATTCAAACTGTTCTTGAATTTTAGGGCCAATAGTAGACATCACAACACCTCGTTTCAAATTTATCATTAGTATATCCAAAAGCGCGGCAAAAATGCTTTTGGCGGGATATTTGCCGGTAATCGGAAATCGGCTCCGGGAGAGAAAAAAGCAGGAGTACCCCTTTTCACAAAAACTTTACATCTCCGGTTTGTATCTTTCGAACAAGTGTGCTATAATAGGACATAAAAATAAAGCATAATTCACATGAAGTGGATGGAGGATTTTATGGGGAAATATCAGGACGTCACCTGTCCGATTTGTCATAAGCCAATTGAAAATGGGGAACCGATTGCAATCTGCCCGGAATGCGGTGCGCCCTACCATAAAGCCTGTGTGGAGAAAACAGGGAAATGTGTCCGCGATGACCTGCACGCGGCCGGAAAGGCGTGGGAGCCTCCGAAAAAGGAGCAGGAGACCTATACCCGGACAGACGTACCGAACCGGTGCAGCCGCTGCGGCAGCCTGAATCCACCTCAGGGATTGTTCTGCGAGGTCTGCGGCAACCCGCTGCGTACGGTGAAGCAAAACCCGAATGACCCGGTTCGAAACGACCAGGCAAGCTACCACGGGAACGCGGGCGTAAATATCGGACAGAATCCGCCCGGCGGGAAGGGGTATCAGAGCCCGCCGCCTCAGATGGCTTATAATCCGTTTACTACGCCGTTCGGAGGAGTGAATCCGGATGAAAACATAGACGAGGTTCCGGTACGGGATGTCGCGATTTTTGTAGGGCAGAACAGCTCCTACTTTATTCCTAAATTTAAACAGTTCAGCGAAAACAAGAGCTGGTTCAGCTTTAATTTCGCGGCGATGTTTTTTCATGGCTTTTATTTCCTTTACCGGAAAATGTATCTATGGGGAGTTTTGTTTCTTGTTGTAATGCTGGCGCTGGATGTGCCGAATATCCTGACAACAATTGACATGGCCCGCCAGATGGTTGATCCAAGCGCTGAAGCCTGGTTTAACAGCCAGCAGCTTCTTGTGATCGGAAATACCTTTTCCATGATTTCGATTTTTGTCCGGTTTGTCTCCGGGGTGTTGGCAAACCGCCTTTATAAAGGATATGCCATGGGTTCTATTCAAAAGCTTAAGGATAAAAACCCGGATCATGACGCCTATGTCGCGGCGCTTACAAAGCATGGATCGGTTTCTACCAAGCTGATCATGATCTGCCTGGGGGTATATCTGGTATCGATGTTCGCCCTCTCTTTCCTGATCATGAGCGTCGGAATAGGAATATAAAAAGTACTTGACAGAACCTGCCGGACAAGGTATAATATTTCTGTTATCCTTGCTCTGCGTTACGGCGCAGGGCCAAAGTCCAAAAGGAGGTGCTTTTCAATGGCAAAATTGGAACAGAGCTATGAATCAATCATCATTTTAAGTACTAAATTAGGTGAAGATGGTATCAAAGCCACAGTTGCAAAATTCACTGACATGATTTCTAAGGCTGCAACCTTGGATTCTGTTGATGAATGGGGTAAACGCAGACTCGCTTATGCGATCAATTATGAACATGACGGCTACTATGTTATGTTTAACTTTACCAGCAAACCGGATTTCCCGGCAGAGTTGGATCGTGTTTACAAGATTACTGACGGCGTAATTCGTTCTATGATTATTGCAAAATCAGAAGAAAAGTAGGAGTTGATTGGTTATGTTGAACAAGGCGATTTTAATGGGAAGGCTGGCGGCTGACCCAGAGCTTCGTCAAACTCCGAATGGCGTATCTGTTACGGCGTTTCGCATTGCAGTAAACCGTACCTATAACCGTGACCTGACCGACTGGATTGATATTGTCGCTTGGCGGCAGCAGGCTGAATTTGTCTGCAAATATTTCCAGAAGGGCAGTATGATTATCGTAGAAGGTTCAATCCAGACCAGAAACTACGAGGATAAAAACGGAAATAAACGGACTGCTGTGGAAGTAGTGGCGGATCAGGTGCATTTTGCAGAAAGTAAGAACGCACAGAGATCAAGTTCTCAGAATTTTCCGTTGCCGACTGAGATGAACGAACCCGCTAAGGGAACCGGATTTTCCGTTGGGAATATGGACGATTATGAGGAATTGGATACCGATGACGGCGACCTGCCGTTTTAATCACTAAAAGAGGGAGGTACTTGAAAGATGGAAAGAAACAACAACCGTGGGAAACGTTCCCGCAGAAAAGTTTGTGCTTTTTGCGTAGACAAGGTTTCTGAAATTGATTATAAAGATGTTGCAAAGCTGAGAAGATACTTGTCGGAAAGAGGAAAAATCGTTCCGAGACGTGTCACCGGCACATGTGCGCGCCATCAGCGTCAGCTGACTATTGCGATCAAGCGTGCTCGCCACATTGCTTTGCTGCCATATGTAAGTGAATAAACCCACTGCGTATCAGGGAATCGAAGATGGCCATACTGTCAGGGTATGGCCATTTTTATTTGTCTAATTTGTAGAATAAATATAAATTTTTAAACATTTCTGTTGACATTATAGTAATACTCAATTAAAATATTTTGTATGCTGTATCAAAAATAAAGGAAGAAGGGGGAAATCGGTATGAGTCAGCGCATAGAAGAAGGTCTGAACGATTATGCGGTTTTTGATTGGTCGGTCATGAGCTTTGTGTCGGAAATGCTGGATGAATTCAGCCGATATCAAGACCCGAGAGAAGCAATTTATCATATTTTGGAAAGGATCGGCGATATTTATCAGGTTGACCGCGTTTATATCTGTCTGTTTTCCAGCGATGAAGAGTCCTTTCAAACAGATATCCAGTGGTACAAGGAGGAAGCGGGTCCGGTAAAATGGAGCTATCCGGCCCGGCGTGAACAGGTGCTCTCGATCTTCCAATACGGCTGCCTGGCGAAGTACGACCGGGTTTCTGATATTCAGGATGCCGGGGCACGCGCTTATTTTGAGGAAATGAATGTAAAGGCCAGCCTGGAGTATTTGTTGGTGAAAAACGGCTATGCCTTTGGGTGGATCAGCTTGGACGACTGCCATAAAACACGCCATTGGGAAACACGGGAAATCGAATTGCTCCAGACTGTGGCCATGCTGTTCCGGGAAAGAACCTATCGTTTGGAATAAGCCGGCTTCTTTACAGCTTATTGTTTTTATGTTATACTGGTTTACTGTGAAAATCTTATTAGGGCGGTTGGGTACAGCCTGCATTTTTATAGAGAGTATAAGCGCTTGCCTTTCGTATGTAGGCAGGCGCTTTTTGATGGAAAAATAATAAGGAAGAGAACTGTAAATTTCAAATGAGAGGGAATGTGATTAGGATGGAACGGAAAAGAATCCCATTCCAGGCTGCTGTATTTGACCTGGATGGAACGCTGTTGGACTCAACCTATGTATGGGAGTGGGTAGATCAGGAATTTTTATCCCGCCGCGGTATTGCTGTTCCGGCAGATTACATAGAAGCGGTTTGCGCGAAATGCTTTCAGGAAGCCGCCGACTATACTATAGCGCGGTTTAATTTGTCTGAAAAGGCAGGGGACATTATTCAGGAGTGGCATGACCTGGCCTTTTATCAATATAGTGAGAAGGTACAGCTAAAATCCTATGCAAAGGAGTATCTGCTGGAACTAAAGGGAGCTGGAGTCCGGCTGGCGGTTGCATCCGGTTTGTCGAAAGACCTGGCTGTCCCGGTGCTGAAGCGGAATGGGATTTTAGAATTATTCGATCAGTTTAACTATGCCGGCGAGGTGGCAAGGGGAAAGGAATTCCCGGATTTATATCTGCATACGGCGGAACGGCTTGGCCTTCATCCGTCGGAGTGCATCATGTTTGAAGATGTGCTGCCCGGTGTGCGCAGCGCAAAGCAGGCTGGAATGCAGGTATATGGCGTTGCCGATTTTTATTCCCAGGGACAGAAAGACGCGATTGTCAGCGCAGCAGACGGCTATCTGGACGATTTCCGTTTGGCGCCGCTGCCGGAAAGGATGTGCAGATAAATGGGGGAATATTGGGATTTGTTCAACCAGGATGGAGAAAAGGTAGGCGAGCTGCTGCGGGACAGTCAGATGCCGCCCGGCTGCTATCACAAGGTCGTAAGCGTTTGGGTCAGGGATCGCTCGGGGAGATACCTGATGTCCAAGCGCTGCGCGTGGAAGCGCTATCCCAATCTCTGGGAATGTACCGGGGGCTGTGTGCAGCGCGGGGAATCGGAGCTGGAAGCGGCAGTTCGTGAAATGCGGGAAGAGGTAGGTGTTATATTGGCGCCGCAGGATGGAAGGGTTATCCATTTCGAACGCCGGGATGAAATTCACGATTTTTATACGGTCTGGTATTTTGAGCTGGATGCTGACCGGCCGGCGTTACAGCTCCAGCCGGAAGAAGTGGCTGATGCAAAATGGATGGATATGGACGAGATTGACAGGCTTTGGGAAGAGGAGCAGATGCACCCTCTTTTGGCATATTACAGGGAACTGACGGCTAAATCTGTTCTTTGATCCGGTCGAGCGCGCCTTTTTCCAATCGGCTGACCTGCGCCTGGCTGATGCCGATCTCCTGCGCGACCTCCACCTGGGTTTTTCCCTGGAAAAACCGCAGGGTCAGGATGGTTTTCTCGCGGTCATTGAGCTTGGTCAGCGCTTCCTTTAAAAGGATTTCACCGAGCCAGTCGTTTTCGTCGCTCTTGTCTCCAAGCTGATCCATGACATAGATAGTGTCCCCGCCGTCGGAATAGACAGGCTCATAGAGGGAGACCGGGTCGACGATGGCCTCCAGTGCGACGACAACGTCTGCTTTGGGCATATCCAGTTCTTTTGCGATCTCTTCGATAGAGGGTTCCCGGTCCAGGCTGCGGATCAGCTTTTCCTTTGCCTGCATCGCGCGGTATGCGGTATCCTTAAGGGAACGGCTCACCCTGACAGAGTTGGAATTGTCGCGCAGAAACCTGCGGATTTCCCCGATGATCATCGGGACGCAATAGGTCGAGAAGCGAACGTTAAAGCTGGTGTCAAAATTGTCGATCGCCTTCATCAGGCCGATACAGCCCACCTGGAACAGGTCGTCCAGGCTCTCGCCCCGGTTGGTAAAACGTTGGATTACGCTTAACACAAGCTTAAGGTTGCCGCTGATCAATTTTTCCCTTGCAGTTGGGTCGCCTTCTTTCATTTTGTTGAGGTATTCAATCCGTTCTTTTTCTTTGAGTACAGTTAGCTTGGATGTATTGATTCCGCTGATTTCTACCTTGTTAGCCCACATCATTGATTACCTGCCTTTTTCGATGAATTACATCAGGAAGTATGAACAGGAAATTGAAAAATCAAACAGATGGTAAAAATTAACGGTTTCTTTTTGCTTTCTTTTACTTATTGACGAAGTCGTTGTTCATCAGCCCAAATACCAAAAGGGAGGCTTTTGCTTCGCCTTGACGAAAAAAATAGATGTGTTATAATAGCTTTAAGGACAATATTCTTCTCCCGGCCCGGAGAAGGATATTTTATTTTGCATCAATAAAAAATATGGGGATGAAAAATTGTCTGCACAAACAAATGATTTAGGAACGTTTCCTGTACATAAGCTTCTGCTGCGGCTGGCGGCACCGGCTATTCTGGCACAGCTCATTAACGCACTGTACAATATTGTGGACAGAATCTATATCGGAAATATGTCTGGAATCGGCCATTTGGCGATTACCGGCGTTGGGCTGACCTTTCCGATTATCACGCTGATCGCTGCGTTTGCCTGTATGGTAGGGATGGGCGGAGCGCCGCTGATGTCGATGAGCCTTGGGGAAAAGAATCTGCAAAAGGCACAGAAAATACTCTCTACCTGTATGGTAACGCTGGCGGCTTTGGCTGTTGTTTTGACGGCGGCCTTCCTGATCTGGAAAATCCCTTTTTTATATGCGTTCGGCGCAAGCGATGATACGATTTCCTTTGCGGATGAATACATCAGTATTTATTTGATGGGCAGCATCTTTGTCATGATTTCTCTGGGGCTAAACAGCTTTATCACAGCACAGGGCTTTTCAAAAACCGGGATGCTGACTGTAGTAATCGGAGCTGTGGCAAATATTATCCTTGATCCGGTATTTATCTTTGTATTTGATTTAGGTGTGCGCGGTGCGGCGATTGCTACGGTTATTTCCCAGGGAATATCTGCGGCGTGGGTGCTTGCGTTCCTTTTCGGCAAAAAGACTACTGTCAAGGTGAGACTAAAAAATTGCGGATTGACTGGAAGTTATTAGGCGCCGTCCTGGCTCTGGGAATCTCACCGTTCATTACGCAGTCGACGGAAAGCCTGGTTATGCTTGTTTTAAATACATTATTGCAGCATTATGGGAATGATTATTATGTGGGTGCAATGACAATCATATCAAGTGTATCGCAGGTAACAATGATGCCGCTGATGGGCTTGACCCAGGGTGCGCAGCCGATTTTGAGCTATAATTACGGCGCTGGGCAGTTCGGCCGGGTACGAAAAGGGTACAAGCTTTTGATGCGCTATTGTGTTTCCTATGCCTTTTTGCTCTGGCTGAGCTTTCTGCTTGTCCCGCAAATCTATATCCATCTTTTCAACAGTGAACCGCATTTAGTCAGTACGGCTGTTCCGGCTCTTCGGATTCAGATGGGATGTATCTTTGCGATGGGAGTACAGAACGGCTGCCAGCAAACCTTCCTTGCGTTGGGCAGAGCTAAGATATCACTGTTTTTGGCACTGCTGCGGAAAATTGTGATATTAATCCCGCTTGCGTGTATTTTGCCCTTGTTTATGGGTGTGAACGGTGTCTTTTATGCACAGCCGGTGGCTGACCTCCTTGCGGCCAGCAGTACTGCGGCCTGCTTTGCCGTCTTTTATCATAAACACCTGAAAAATGCCGGGAAAGCGTTGCGGGAGGAAACTTAACAAGATATAAAAAGCACAAACGGTTTGTTTTGTGCATCTTTATCAGTTTGTTCTACTAGTATGAAAACTTTGTTAAGAAAATAACCAAATTTTTGTTTTTTGTGCGGAAATTGTTGATCCCGCATTGAAATTGACAAACAATTCAGTTATAATGTATAAGAAGAAATTTTGAATAATCCGTGATCTATGGATGAATTTGTGTAAAGGAGTTGGAATGTTATGGATTGGAGTTGGGCGGATACTTTTAACGTAGCGATTACAGGTATTGTCGTTGTATTCATTGCGTTGGTTGTCCTGATTTTGATTGTGTGGATTGTTGGTAAGATTTTTGAATCTATTGACACAAAAAAAAACGGCAATAGCACAGGAAACGGAAAATCAGAAGTAGCGGTTGTTTCTGCTCCGAAAGCCGCAGCGCCTTTGGCAGAGGACGGCTTGACCGACGAGGTTGTTGCCGCCATTACTGCCGCAATTGCCTGTGTCATGACTGAAAATGGAGTTGTAAAACCGTTCCGGGTGAAAACCATTCAGCGTGTTGGTTCGCGCAATGTGTGGAATATGGCTGGGCTGATGGAGAATACCCGTCCGTTTTAAGAATAGGAAAATAACGCAAGGAGAGAAAAACTATGTCGATGTTTTTAGAGAGCATGGGCGATATGCTGACCCAGTCCGGGTTTGCGGCATTTTTTCAGGATGGCGGTTGGAAAAACCTCATCATGATTGCCATTGCCTGTGTCCTGATGTATTTAGCAATTGTAAAACAGTACGAACCCTTGTTGCTTCTGCCGATTGCGTTCGGTATGCTGCTCGTAAACATTCCTTTAGGCGGGGTTATGGATTATCCGAAGATGATATTTGAGCCTCAGTCTGCAATGGATGCTGCCAAGCATTTCCCGTTAATCGATGTCAATACGGGAACGGAAACCTTTCAGGTTTTTCAAAATCTCGAAAAACAGACAAACGGCGGTTTGCTGTACTATCTGTACCAGGGCGTTAAGCTGGGGATTTATCCGCCGCTGATCTTCTTAGGGATCGGCTGTATGACCGATTTCGGCCCGTTGATTGCAAATCCGAAATCCTTTATCCTGGGTGCTGCTGCACAGCTTGGTATTTTCATTACTTTTATTGGAGCGCTTGCAATTTCCGAGATCGGAATCCCGGGACTTACCTTTACACCGGAACAGGCCGCTTCTATCGCAATCATCGGCGGTGCTGACGGCCCGACCGCGATTTACACAACCGGTAAGCTGGCTCCGGAGCTTTTAGGCCCGATTGCCGTCGCCGCATATTCCTATATGGCGTTGGTACCGGTTATCCAGCCTCCGATTATGAAGCTTTTAACTACCAAGAAAGAACGTTTGGTTGTAATGGAACAGCTCCGTCCGGTTTCCAAAACCGAAAAAATCCTGTTCCCGATCATTGTTACCTTGGTTGTATGCTGCTTAGTACCGTCTGCTACTCCGCTGATCGGTATGCTGATGCTCGGCAACCTCTTTAAAGAGAGCGGCGTTGTTGACCGTTTGGTCAAGACCGCTCAGAACGAGCTGATGAACATCGTCACTATCTTCCTGGGCGTAACCGTTGGTGCGACTGCCAATGCGGAAACCTTCCTGAGCCCGCAGACAATTGCGATTATCTTCCTTGGATTATTTGCATTCTGTGTTGGTACGGCGGGAGGCGTCCTTTTCGGAAAGTTGATGTATATCTTTACCAAGGGAAAGGTAAACCCGTTGATTGGTTCCGCTGGTGTTTCTGCGGTTCCGATGGCAGCCCGTGTATCTCAGAAGGTTGGCGCTGCGGAAAAACCGACCAACTTCCTGCTCATGCATGCAATGGGTCCGAACGTCGCTGGCGTAATCGGTTCTGGCGTTGCTGCCGGTGTCTTAATTAGTATTTTTGGATAATGATTTTGAAACAGGCTTGCTTATGCAGGCCTGTTTTTTTGTGTCAATTTTTATTCTTGTTAATTATAACAAAAATTTACATAGAATCTTGTGTCAGTAATTGTCTATTAATCTTGATTTTAGGAAAGTAAAATGCTAAAATAAAAAGGTATTGGGTTCCTTTCCTGCATGGAGAGGAACTGGTGGCAATCATGCGGTTCCGGAAGAGTCCGGGAAGAATAAAAGGGGAAAGGCATGGTATCAGTTTATGGCAATTATCAAAAGCATGCGCTCTTTAAAGGGGGTTCATGTGCCGCATTGCAAAAATACGGAGCAGCTGGCCTCTGTCGTATTTCGCGACGTATCCGAAGTAATCATCCCAATGCAGCAGCATATGGGCGCTCCGTGTAAGCCGACTGTCAAAGCTGGCAACCTGGTCAAGCTGGGAGACAAAATCGGCGATACAGAGGAATTTTTCTCAGCGCCGATTCACGCGAGCTGCTCCGGAAAGGTGCTGCGCGTGGATGATTTCTGGACAGTCAACGGCGTTCAGACAAAGGCGGTGGTCATCCAAAACGACGGTGAATATACGGTCAGTGATTCGGTGAAAAAACCGTTTATTAGCGATAAGGATGATTTTATCGCCGCGATCAGAGAATCCGGCGCGGTCGGTTTAGGCGGCGCGGGTTTTCCGGTTCATGTGAAGCTTGCTTATAAAAATCCGGAAATTATTGATAAGCTGGTCATCAACGCGGCAGAATGCGAACCATATATCACCTCCGACTATCGGGAGTGCCTGGAAAATACCGACGCGGTTTTAGAAGGAATTAAGGCGGTTAAAAAATATCTCAACATCAAACAGGTTTATTTCGGCATTGAAGCCAACAAGCCGGAAGCATTAAGGCTTTTGGATGAAAAGACTGCGGATGATCCGAATTTCCATGTTGTCCAGTTAAAACAGCTTTACCCGCAGGGAGCGGAGAAATCCATTATTTATGCCACCACCGGGATTAAGGTCAAGGCCGGGAAGCTTCCGGCAGACTGCGGCGTAATTGTAATGAACGTTTCCTCAGCAGGTTTTATCGGGAAATACCTGGAAACCGGTATGCCGCTGGTGTCCAAACGGATTACGGTAGACGGCGACAGCGTTGGAAATCCCCAGAATCTGATTGTACCGATCGGCACGCCGATCCGCGCTGTATTGGAATACTGCGACGGAGATCTTGGATGTAAGAAGCTGCTGATGGGCGGCCCGATGATGGGAACTCCGGTCAATTCGGTGGATACGCCGGTCATCAAAAATAATAATGCGATTCTGGTCTTTTCCCATAATGATATCCTGGGAAAACAGACAACCTCCTGCATCCGCTGCGGAAAATGTGTTTCTGTCTGTCCGATGGGCCTGATGCCCACTATGCTGGAAAAGGCATATGACCGGAAGGACGCGGACGCGTTAAACAGCCTTCAGATCAATCTGTGCATCAACTGCGGCTGCTGCAGCTTTATCTGCCCGGCCAAACGCCAGCTTGCTCAGAAAAATCAGTTGGCAAAGGCATTTGCACGGAAGAATACGAAAAAATCGTAATGGATATGGATGAATGTTTGGAGAGAAGGAGAGCCTATGGGAAACTTTGTTGTTACACCGTCCCCGCATATTACCAGCAACAATAAAACCAGCATCATTATGCGGGATGTGGTGATCGCTTTAATGCCGGCATTGGTCGCGGCGAATGTAGTGTTTGGAATCCGCGCGCTGCTGGTAACGGCGGTATGTGTTTTATCCTGTGTTTTATTTGAATATCTAAGCCGTCTGGTCATGAAAAAGGAGAATACTATTTCTGACCTGAGCGCAGTCGTAACTGGCGTGCTGCTCGCGTACAATCTTCCTGTAACCATTCCGCTGTGGATCGCGGTAATTGGTTCCTTTATCGCAATTGTTGTGGTAAAGCAGATGTTTGGCGGAATCGGGCAGAACTTTGCAAATCCTGCTTTAACGGCAAGAATTGTGCTGTTTGCTTCCTTTGCAGTACATATGACAAATTGGGTAGAGCCTTTTGCTGTGGATACTGTATCCTCGGCGACTCCGCTTCTGGATATTGAGCATGCGGATACCTTGGCGCTGTTTTTGGGGAACGTCCCGGGCTGTCTTGGTGAAACCAGCGCGCTCGCGCTTTTGATCGGCGGGGTATACCTGGTAATTCGGAAGGTGATTAGCCCTGTAATCCCTGTCACTTATATCGGGACGGTATTCGTTCTGTCCTATCTATTTGGGTCTGACCCGGTGAATCAGATCCTGGCTGGCGGATTGATGCTGGGCGCAATTTTCATGGCGACTGATTATGCGACTACGCCGATCACGACCAAAGGAAAGCTGATCTTTGCTTTTGGGTGCGGGCTGATGACCGTCGCGATCCGCCTGTATGGGGCCTACCCGGAGGGCGTGTCGTTCTCTATCCTGTTTATGAATCTTTTGACTCCGTTGATTGACCGCGCTACCAAAGCAAAACCGTTTGGTGTAGAAAAGGTTCGGAAGGGGGCGGAAAAATAATGGGAAAGGCAAAAAGCATTATCATCCCAACCCTGGTTTTGACCATTATTTCTGTCTTAGTCGCGGTTCTGCTCGCCTTTACCTATAACGCGACCGGCGTAGGCAATATCCAGCCGGGTCTCAGCGAGGAAGAATGTGTGGAATTTGCACCATTGGTTTTTCCGGATTCGGAAAAACTTGAGAAGGTTGACTACCAGTCCGACCAGGCAGATCTGCTGGGTGTATATCAAAATGCTTCCGGCGACGGAGTTGCGCTGCATATCCAGACAGTCGGTTATGCGGGAAAAGGCACTCCGATCGAAGCACTGGTGGGGTTTGACTTAGAGGGGGCTATCACAGGCGTCGCAATTGTGTCCTGCGGGGAGACCCCGGGCCTCGGTACACGGGTTGAGGACGCCGAATATTTGGAAAACTATGTTGGGGTCAGCGGGACTGCCGATTCGGTGGATACCATTACCGGCGCGACGATCTCGTCCACAGCGCTGAGGAATGGAGTTAATTTTGCACTCCAGCAATTTGAAGCAGTGAAAGGGGAGGTGCTGGCATGAGGAACTGGAAAACATTCAGCAAAGGAATTCTGGAAGAAAACCCGGTTCTGGTAATGCTTCTGGGTACCTGCCCGACTTTGGCTACCACGACGCTTGCGATGACCGGCGTTGGGATGGGGCTGGCGACCACCTTTGTATTGGTCTGCTCCAACATTGTTATTTCCCTGCTCAAGAGGGTCATTCCCAAGGAAGTGCGCCTTCCGTGTTTTATCGTTGTTATCGCTGGCTTTGTAACCTTTGTCAGCTTTATCCTGCAGTCCTATCTCCCAAGCCTTTATGATTCGCTCGGCATTTTCCTTTCCCTGATTGTAGTAAACTGCATTATTTTAGGGCGTGCGGAAATGTTTGCGAGTAAAAATTCAGTTGGTGCTTCTGCACTCGACGGACTTGGGATGGGAATCGGCTTCACGCTGGCGTTGTTTGTGATCGGATCGATCCGTGAAATCTTAGGAATGGGTTCGTTCCTCGGGTTCTCCTTCGGCGATTGGTATGAACCGATGCTGTTCTTTATCACCCCAGCCGGCGGCTTTTTTGTCTTTGGTGTGGTGATTGCTGTCGTGAACATTATCATCCGCGCGATGCACCGTAAGCCAAAGGAAAAGTTTGGCTGTGACGGATGCCCGAACCAGGCGAACTGCACCAATCAGGAAGGAGGCTGCAACGCATAATGGATTTAATGAAAGAAATGCTGGTAATCTTGTTCAGCGCGATCTTGGTTGATAACTTTGTACTGAGCAAGTTCATGGGAATCTGCCCGTTTTTGGGCGTTTCGAAAAAGATGGATTCGGCGGTCGGCATGGGCGGCGCAGTTATCTTTGTTATGCTGATGGCTTCCGCCATGACCTATCCGATTTATACCTTCCTGTTGGTTCCAAACCATCTGGAATATCTCAACACGATGGCTTTTATCCTGGTAATTGCACTGTTTGTCCAGCTGGTTGAGATTATCCTAAAACGCTTTATCAAGCCGCTGTATAATTCTTTGGGGGTATATCTCCCGCTGATTACGACAAACTGCGCGGTTTTGGGCGTAACCCTGTTAAACGTGGAAAACGAATATAATTTCCTTTCCTCTATGGTGAACTCTCTGGGCGCGGGTCTTGGCTTTACCCTGGCGCTGATCCTGTTTGCGGGAGTCCGGGAACGGGTAGAGGCGGCGGATGTGCCGGAAACGTTTAAGGGCGTCCCGATTACGCTGATTGCGGCGAGTATTGTAGCTGTTTCATTTATGGGCTTTAACGGCCTGGTTACTGGTATCTTTGGATAAGGAGGAAAACGATTATGACTCAAATATTAATTCCCGCCCTTATCTTTGCCGGGCTTGGTATTTTTGCCGGACTGCTGCTCTCCATCTTTTCTAAGGTGTTCGCTGTGAAGGTGGATGAAAGGGTAGAGAAAATCAGAGATGCGCTTCCGGGCGCAAACTGCGGCGCCTGCGGCTTTTCCGGCTGCGACGGCTATGCCGCGAGGCTGGTAGAGGATGACAGCGTCAAAACAAATCTCTGCCTTCCGGGCGGCGCAGAAGCCGCAAAGGTGATCAGCGAGGTTCTGGGGAAAAATTTTGAAGCTGTTGAGCCGATGGTCGCTGAGGTCTACTGTAAGGGTACCAGCGAAACAACCGGAGATATCTTTGAATATGACGGAATTTATTCCTGCAGCGCCTGTAACCTTTACTACAGCGGGAAGGGAAAATGCAATTACGGATGCCTGGGCTTTGGGGACTGCCAGAAGGTCTGCCAATACGGGGCAATCAGTATTGTGGACGGACGCGCACATGTCAACGAGGAGCTTTGCGTCGGCTGTGGGATGTGTGCCGGCGTTTGCCCGAAGGGCATCATCGGCGTTCATAAAAAAGCGCAGAAGGTTGTAGTAAAATGCTTCAACTGCGACCTTGGGAAATATACCAGGAGCGCCTGCTCGGCGGGGTGCATCGGATGTAAGAAATGCGAAAAGACCTGCCGGTATGATGCGATCCATGTGGAGCGGAACAAAGCGCGGATTGATTATGACAAGTGTACAAATTGCGGGGAATGCGCAGCAGCATGTCCGGTGCAATGTATTCTGGTTAAGGAATAAAGATAGAAAGAGAAACGCCTGTGCAAATCGCACAGGCGTTTCTCTTTCTATTGGATCAGGCTTTCGAAATAGCTGTCGGTGGTTTCGGGAAGCTGAAAGTCGAGGGAAAAGCTGCTCATTTCAATGGTGAGATAGGGGATATCCTTATAAAAGACCATTCTTGCAATTTCCAGCTCCTTCAGGTCACTTTCATCCTGTCCGGCCTTCTGCGTTTCTTCCTGATAGAAAATACAGATATAGGAAATCTCCGCCTCCTTTGGAAGCTTCGCGATTTTTAGGCCGGCATCGCTTGGTGTGACGATATCTTTTACAGAGGAAAGACCCATCTGGGAAATAAAATCTTTCATTTCTTCTTCGGTTTCCAGTACAGCGACCGGTTCATCGCTGCCCTCCGTCAGGATTTCTACCCGTCCGCTTTTTTTGATCTCGTCGACCGAATCAGCCAATTCCATCGCTGCGTCCATGGTATCCGATATCTTGTCAAACAGACTACAACCGGAGCAGGCCACGGCAATTGTTGCCGCTGTCAACAAAACTAAAAGAATCCGTTTCATTTTTTAACCCTTCTTTCACTTTTTCTGGCAGGGAATCATAAACCATGCGCACTACGGATGGGGAGGGCATAACCCTGGCCGCTTCCTGTTCCAGCAGCTTTTTCCAGTGTCCTGTTGCGAGGGATAAAACTGCGGCTGAAATAAGGACTGCGATAATGGCTGGTTTCATGAAGGTCACCTCTTTCAAAATCTGTACCCTTTTTTATTTGATGGATCTTTTGCTATTCAAGGTTCAGATGTTTACCTAGTATATTATTGGTAATGAGGAAAAATACCGCAAATTCAGCAATGCCCATCAGCATAGATGCGATCATCATGATGTGGAAGATCCATTCTGCCGGGAGATTCATGAAGGAAAAGTCAAAGACTGATCCGCTGATGATCAATAGGATTACGCCGATTACCTGCATAGCGAAGGAAATAATCAGGTAAGCGCCGACCGCAGATAATAATTTGTGCTTTCTGCTCATCCGGTGGCCGATTGCAAGGCAGGCGTAGTAGAACATCACGCCGGAATAAACGCCAATTACCATCACTGCAACCAATTCAATGATATAGAAAATGATATGCACCTTTTCCACAGAATCGATTTGGAACATCAGCCGGAACATTTCCGGAAGATTTTTTACCATCCACTCCACGCCGTCAGCATTGATCAGCAGAATGACCAGCGAGAGGCAGCAGGCCAGAGCACTGCAAATTGTCCAGATCAGGGAGGTGTGAAGCTTTGCCCAGAGTTGCTGGCTGGGCTTTACCGGCAGAGTCATCATCAGATATCCTTCGTCTCCTAGCAGGTTTTTGTAGAAACGGTAAACAAAGATGATAAAGGTTAGAAATAGAACGGCAAAGATTGCCAGGACATAAATCATGGTGGTAGTACCCGCCAGCATCTCAAAAATGTTCTGCAGGGTAGAACCGGCGGGGAAAAGGGTGAAATTAGTGCTGTAGCCACTGAGCTCCAGCAGCACCCGGTTGACTGAGGAAAGCACTAAAAGGATCAGGTACATTGGAATAAAGAGGCGGGCAGTTGCCTTGAATTCGTATTTCATTAATTTGCCTAACATCTGAATACCTCCCTAAAATAAGCGTCAATGGATTTACCTTGTTTTTCCCGGATGTCATCAACAGAGGAAGCTAATACCAGATTTCCCTGATTAATGAAAATTACGTCATCCAAAACCTTTTCAATATCATAGATCAGATGGGTGGAGATCATAACGGTGGAGTTTTCACTGTAGTTTGAAATGATCGTATCCAGGATATAATCCCTGGCCGCCGGGTCAACTCCGCCGATTGGCTCGTCCAGAAGATAAAGATCCGCTTCGCGGCTCATGACCAGGATAAGTTGAACCTTCTCCTTAGTACCCTTGGACATGGTTTTTAAGCGGTCATCCGGATTGATGTTCAGGCGCCCCAGCATATCGTAGGCCTTTTCCGGATTAAAGTTTTGATAGAAGTCGGTAAAAAACTGGATAATATCGCGCACCTTCATCCAATCGTTCAAATAGGTGCGTTCCGGCAGGTAAGACACCATATTTTTGGTGTCCGGTCCAACCGGGACGCCGTTAATTAAGATGCTGCCGGATGTGGGCGTCAGGATTCCGCTGGCCATTTTGATCAGGGTTGTTTTTCCGCTTCCGTTTGGGCCAAGCAGCCCAACGATACGGCCGCGGTTTACGGTCAGGTTGGTAAAATTGAGCGCAGGGATTTGGGCCAGATAATTTTTGGAAACTCCTCTGCATTCTAGAATGTGGTCCATACTCATTCCTCCTTAGATGTTTTTGAAATCAGGCGAATCGTATCCTGCTGGGAAAAACCGAGTTCCTTCATCTGTGTGAAAAACTCACCGATTTTTTCAGAGGCCAATTCATCCTTGATGGTTTCTATTTTGGTTTGATCCTCGGTAATAAATCGTCCCGAGGTGCGCTGGGAGTAAACCAGTCCGATTCGTTCCAGTTCTGCGAAGGCTTTCTGCATGGTGTTTGGGTTGACAGAGGCTTCCGAGGCCAAATCCCTGACTGACGGCAGCTTTGAGCCGGCAGGAAAGGAGCCGGATACGATTCTTCTCTGAATCTGTTCCACAAGCTGGCTGTAGATTGGCCTGTCGTCCCGAAATTCCCATTTCATCCTTTCATCTCCTTTGTATTATTGTACTATTGAAATAATACAATATTCTTTGCTAATTGTCAAGAGGCTATACAAAATTTTTTATTTTATTTTTGCGGCGTATATGGTAGAATAGAAAAAAAGCGCTGGGTATTTGCGCTGGAAAGGACGTCTTTGCAAAGCAAAGCATGGTAATTGGTATGTTGATTCACGTCAAAAAATTAAATCCGAATGCGGTAATCCCGACAAGAGGGAGTGAATTTGCCGCGGGATATGATTTATATGCCTGCCTGGAGAAGCCCCTGACAATTAAAGCAGGCGAAACAGCTAAAGTCAGTACAGGGCTTGCTGTAGAAATCCCGGAGGGCTATGCAGGCTTAGTCTATGCGCGGAGCGGGCTGGCGACTAAGAGGGGGCTTGCGCCTGCAAATAAGGTAGGAGTCTGTGACAGCGACTATCGCGGGGAATACCTGATCTTCCTGCACAACCATAGCCAGACGGACGCGGTGGTGGAGCCGGGCGAACGGATTGCCCAGCTCATTATTACCCCGTTCCTGGAAGCAGAATTTGAAGAAGCGGAGGAGCTCTCCGAGACGGAACGGGGAAGCGGCGGGTTCGGTTCAACCGGCAGATAACAAAAGCCATGCGGGCCCAAATGCACGCATGGCTTTTGTTTTCTGCAGCAGAAGAATCACTTGTTCAATCTTGAAAAAAACTGCAAAATATGGTAGAATTAATAAAATATTGACACTATATGTTGTGGAAAAATTGATGAACGAAAGGCGTAACCGGTATGTCAAAATTATCTCCCATGATGCAGCAGTATCTGAATATCAAAGCGGCCCATAAAGACCACGTCCTGTTTTTCAGGCTGGGGGATTTTTATGAGATGTTTTTTGACGATGCGGTCAATATCTCCAAAGAGCTGGAGCTAACCCTGACGGGAAAGGACTGCGGCCTGCCGGAGCGTGCGCCGATGTGCGGAATCCCTTACCATTCTGCGGAAACGTATATCAAGAGGCTGATTGATAAGGGCTATAAGGTTGCCATCTGCGAACAGACGGAGGATCCAAGCCTTGCCAAAGGTCTTGTCAAACGGGATGTGATCCGGGTGATCACGCCGGGCACCCTGATCGAAGGGGATATGCTGGAGGATTCCAGGAACAACTATATTGCAAGTATTTATATCAAAGGAAAGGCTTTTGCGGCCTGCTTTGCGGATATTTCAACCGGTGAGGTCTATCTGACGGAGCAGATCAGTACGAATCTTTCCAACGATGTCCTAAATGAGCTTTCCAAATTCATGCCTGCGGAAATTCTCTGCAATGAGGCGTTTCAGAAGGATAAGGAGATTAAGGAGTTTCTTGCAAACCGTCTGACAGCGCTCAGCAGCACCTATGAGGGAGAGCGGATCGACCTTTCGGACGCGGAGCGGGAAGTGAAGCAGCATTTCAAGGTCTCGGAAGCGGAAGAGCTCGGCATGAAAGGCGGCGGTCTTGCTGTCCTCGCATTGGGCGGGCTGATTCAGTATCTCAACCAAACCCAGCATGAGGGAGCGAAACGCCTTTCCCAGATCCATTTCTATACGGAAAGCCAGTACATGAATATTGACATTACGGCACGAAGAAATCTGGAGATTACCGAGACGATCCGCACGAAGGAAAAGCGCGGAACACTGTTATGGGTGCTGGACAAAACCAAAACTGCGATGGGGAAACGGCTGATGAGAAAATCGCTCGAACAGCCTCTGATCAATTTGGCGGAAATTACCCGACGGCAGAATGCGGTGAAGGAGCTCTTTGACGGGCATATGGTCAGGGACGGCCTCCAGCAGCAGCTTGGCGGCGTATATGACCTGGAACGTCTGATGACAAGGGTGGTGTATGACTCAGCGAACCCGAGGGAGCTGCGCGCGCTGGCGGCGACTGCAAGACGTCTGCCGGAAATTAAGGAGCTGACTGCTTCGTTCCGGAGCGAGCAGCTTCGGGAAATACATAATGACATTGACCTGATGGAGGATATCGCGAACCTGGTGGAAAACTCCATTGTGGAGGAACCGCCCTTTAGCCTCAAGGACGGCGGATATATTAAACCCGGTTTTAATGAAAACCTGGATGAATACCGCGGCCTCTGCACCAACGCCAAGGAAATAATCAAGGGAATCGAGGAATCGGAACGGGAAAAGACCGGAATCAAGGGGCTGAAGATAAAATACAACAAGGTGTTCGGCTATTATATTGAGGTTACCAACTCGAATCTCGATATGGTGCCGGAAACCTATATCCGCAAGCGGACCCTGACAAACTGCGAGCGGTATATTACACAGGAGCTCAAGGAACTGGAAACTAAGGTGCTGACCGCGAGCGAAAAAATCCTGGCGCTGGAGAATGAGATTTTCCACGAAGTCCGGAAATATATCGCCTCCCGGCTGGACGGCATCCAGCGGACTGCAAACGCTGTATCAAAGCTTGATTTTTTCTGCTCGCTTGCGTTTGTCGCGATGCAGAACAATTATGTTTGCCCGGAGCTGACCTTGGACGGAAGCCTGGAAATCAAAAATGGGCGGCATCCGGTGGTGGAGCAGATGCTCGACGGGAGCGTATTTGTCCCGAATGACACCTATCTTAATACCTCCTCCGACCGGATGGCAATTATCACAGGGCCGAATATGGCGGGGAAATCCACCTATATGCGGCAGGTAGCGATCATTACAATCATGGCGCAGATTGGCAGCTTTGTCCCGGCCTCGGCCGCCAGACTGAGCATTGTAGACCGGATTTTCACCCGTGTCGGCGCATCGGACGATCTGGCTGCCGGACAGTCCACCTTTATGGTGGAAATGAGCGAGGTGGCGCACATCTTAAAATACGCGACCTCGCAGAGTCTGGTTATTCTGGATGAAATCGGGCGCGGAACCTCTACCTTTGACGGAATGAGCATCGCCAAGGCGGTGGTGGAATTTATCGTCAATACCAAACGGCTGCGCTGTAAAACCCTGTTTGCGACCCATTATCATGAGCTGACCTCCATGGAGGACGAGCTGGAAGGGGTTAAAAACTACAATATCTCGGTGAAAAAACGGGGAGACGATATCACCTTCCTGCGGAAAATTGTGCCGGGCGGCGCGGATGACAGCTTTGGAATTGAGGTTGCGAAGCTGGCGGGAATCCCGGAAAGGGTTGTCAGCCGCGCAAAGGAAATATTATCGGAATTGGAATCGGAGCATGGCGTGGTTCGGGTGGTCAAGGAGCCTGTCCGGCAGGACAGCCAGATGACATTGATGAGCTATACCAGCGAGATTGAGGAAAAGTTAAAAGCGCTGCAGGTGGACACGCTGACGCCTCTGGAGGCGCTCAGCATGCTGTATGAATGGAAGAAATTATTAAAATAAGAAAGGCAGGTGCATGGCGTGGCAAAAATTCATGTGTTGGATAAGGCGGTATCGGAGCTGATCGCAGCCGGGGAAGTGATCGAACGCCCGGCCTCCATCGTGAAAGAGCTTTTGGAAAATGCAATCGATGCGAAAGCGACGGCTGTTACTATCGAAATCAAACAGGGCGGGATCGGCTTTATCCGGATTACGGACGATGGGGTCGGAATGGAGCCGGAGGATGTCCCGACTGCCTTTCTGCGCCATGCAACCAGTAAGGTCAGAAGCAGAGAGGATCTGTCTGATATCGCGACTCTCGGATTCCGGGGCGAGGCGCTGGCGTCTGTCTGTGCGGTGGCAAAGGTGGAGCTGATCACCAAGGCCAGGGAAAATCTGCTGGGCTGCCGGTATGTCGTTCACGGAGGAGAGGAACAGTCGCTGGAAGAGGCCGGCTGCCCGAACGGGACGACCATGATCGTGCGGGATTTATTTTACAATGTGCCTGCCAGGCTGAAATTTTTAAAGAAGGATTTTTCGGAAGGAAACGCAGTACAGGGGATTGTAGAAAAGATTGCGCTGTCCCATCCGGAAATCTCATTTAAGCTGATTAAGGACAACAAAACGGCGCTCCATACCCCTGGAGACGGAAAGCTGATTTCCGCCGTTTATGCTGTGTTTGGGAAGGAATTCTCTTCCGGGCTGATTCCGGTCAGCTATTCCCACAATGGACTGACGGTGCAGGGCTATGTTACAAAGCCATCCTTCGCCCGCACGAACCGGTCTATGCAGTACTTCTTCGTGAACGACCGGTATGTGAAATCTCGAACCTGTATAGCGGCGCTGGAAGAAGGGTATAAGCATTCGATCATGGTTGGGAAGTTTCCGGCCTGTGTTTTGAAGCTAAAAATTGACTTTAACCAGGTAGACGTCAATGTCCACCCGGCAAAGATAGAAATCCGGTTCGTGCAGGAACGCCCTGTGTTTGAAACGGTTTATTTCGGGGTAAAATCAGCATTAGATCAGCAGGATATCTTAACAGAAAAGACAAAAACGGAGGATCCGCAGCTTTTATCCTCGTTTCGGCAGGCGCCATCACAGCAAACTTATCTGAAAACGGAAAGGGAAACGGCGCGTGAGCCGGTCCGGCCTGTGCGGCAGGACGACAATTTGCTGCATATCAATCCGCAGGTTTTTTCGCCGCAGCAGAAGGTCACACTCCATGAACCGGGAGTCGTTTACCACGCTGGAAAACAGGAAAGCCTGGATGGGAACTGCCGGCCGGTATCCTCACAGCCACCGGAGCCAGAACGGAAAGCGCCTCCGGAACCGTCCTCCCATTCTGCGGCGGAGTCTTTGGAAGATTTTTCCTTCCTGTCCCGGGAAGCGTTTGAAAAGAAACAGCCGGAAGAGGCGAAACCGGCCCCTGTGGTTCCGATACCTTTGCCGGACGGAGAAACAGAAACAGAGCCGGAGCTCGCAATCCGGATGATCGGCGAGGTGTTCAAGACCTATATCCTCTTTGAAACGGAGGATTTGTTTATCATGATGGATAAGCACGCGGCGCACGAACGGATTCTCTTTGAACAGCTTAAAGAGAAAATCCATCTGCAGGAACGGCAGATTCTGCTTACCCCGATTTCAGTTCCGCTTTCGAGTGAGGAAGCGGATGCGCTTCTGTCCCATCGGGAGCTGACCGGAAAGCTGGGCTTTGTACTGGAAAGGGAAAACGGTACCGTCCGGGTAAAAGAAGCGCCGCTGATCCTCAGCCGGTATGACCTGAGAGGAATTGTAGAGGATTTGGCAAAGAACCTGCTCCTTTCCAAGGTGGATATTACGCCGCAGGCATTTGACGACCTGCTGCACTCGATGGCCTGCCGGGCGGCGATTAAGGCAAATGAGGACAATACGCCTGAAGAACTGGAGGAACTGGCAAAACAGGTGTATTTTGACCATAAAATAAGGCATTGCCCGCATGGACGCCCGGTAGGGATTACCATGACAAAATACGAAATTGAAAAGCGGTTTGGCCGCCATAATTAAAGAATCAGGAGAGACGTTTGCAATGGATAAGAAAAGGGTTTTGGCTGTCGTGGGACCGACTGCCTCTGGAAAAACAAAGCTTGCTGTCGCGCTGGCAAAACGCTTTGACGGCGAGGTAATTTCGGCCGACAGCATGCAGATTTACCGAACGATGTCCATTGCAACCGCTAAGCCTACCGAAGAGGAGATGGAGGGCGTTCCGCATCATCTGATTGACTTTCTCGACCCATCCCAGCCGTTTTCCGTTTCAGATTATGTGAGATTGGCTCGGGAGAAGATTGACGAGATAACGGGCCGCGGCAAATTGCCGGTAATTGCCGGGGGAACAGGGCTTTATGTGGATTCCCTTTTAAACCATGTTTCCTTCTCTGAGCAGAGGGGAGATCTCGCGCTGAGGGAAGCCCTTTATGAAGAGGCCAAAAAGGACAACGGTGAGACCCTATACCGGTATCTCTGTGAGATTGACCCGGAGGCCGCAAAGGAAATACATCCCCACAATTATGTACGCCTGGTGCGTGCGGTGGAGGTTTACCGGCTGACCGGAAAAACGCTGACTCAGCAGAAAAAGGAAAGCCGGCTGGAGCCGCCTCCCTATCATTCCTGTATGGTCGGGCTTAATTTTCGCGACCGGCAGAAGCTCTATGATCGGATTAACCTGAGGGTAGACCGGATGCTGGAGGACGGCCTGGTGGACGAGGCGCAGGAGGTGCTGTCGGCGGCCGATTTGAAAACGGCGTATAACGCGATTGGCTATAAGGAGCTCAAGCCCTATTTTGCTGGGGAGCTGCCGCTGGCGGACTGTATCGACAAAATTAAGCAGGAATCCCGGCGTTATGCGAAAAGACAGCTAACCTGGTTTCGCAGAAATCCGCAAATATGCTGGTTTTTCCCTGATGAATTTGATACTTTTGATAATGTCATAAAAAATTCTCAAAAATATGTGGAAACTTTTTTCAATCTGTGATAGAATGAATTAAAATGATTACTGAGAGTATAATTTTTTGATTGAAAGGTGGTCTGGGCGGAGAAAAATATCTCTTCGCGGAAGAAATGAAAAACTTGAATTTACAGGATGTATTTTTAAATCAGGCCAGAAAAGAAAAAATCCCGGTTACGATCTTTTTGACGAATGGATTTCAGTTCCGCGGGATCGTAAAAGGGTTTGACAACTACATTGTAATTCTAGACTGTGACGGCCGCCAGAATCTGGTTTATAAGCATGCGATGTCCACAGTGATCCCGACCCGCCCGGTTTCCATGATGGATACCGATACAAACGACGAATAAAACGGAAGAGGTATTATGAACGCAAAATTAGGCAGGGCGCTTGCTGTCATATTGTCGCTGTTTGCCCTGATATATTTTGGCTATCAGATCTATCAGTTTTTTTATTCGCCTTATAAAACAGAGATCGCAGAAATGTATCAGTACACTGATCAGGTGGAGCTGGAAGGCGTAATGCTCAAGGATGAAGAACTGATTGAGGAAAATTATGACGGAATCATCCAGTATGAATTCCCCAACGCACAGAAGGTAGTAAAGGACGCAGCAATTGCGACTGTGTACCAGTCTGAGAGTGATCTTTCGCTGCATCTTCAGGCTCAGCGGCTGGATGAAAAGATTGCTGTTTTAAAGGAGCTTCAGGAATCCAATACGGTTTCCGGATCAGACCTTCAGAATATTCATTCGGCGGTGGAACGGGAACAGTCGAGTCTGCTTTACTCGATTCAGCGGGGGCAGTATTCCGACCTGTCCGGCACGTCCTCCGATTTTCTGAAGCAGCTTTTAAAGCAGGAAAAGGCGCTTAATCCAGAGCTTTCCTTTGAGGAGGAGCTGTCTTCGCTGGAGGAAGAACGCAAGGCGCTTGCCGCACCGGAGGGAACGGTCGTTAAAAGCCCGGTTTCCGGTTATTTTACCAGCCTGCTTGACGGGTATGAAGCGGTGATTACCAAGGATTCTTTGACCGAGCTCTCTGTAGATGGGGTAAAGGAGCTCTTGAACAATACAGAGCCAACCGAGCCGAAGGAGATCGTAGGCAAGATGATCGGTTCCACTGATTGGCGGTTTGCCGCTCTGATTGCTACCAAGGATCTCGAACAGCTCAGCGAGGGCAAAAAGGTGGATTTGATCTTTTCGGGAAACGAGACGAATAAAATTGAAGCCAAGGTAGAAAAAATCAATAAGAACCCGGATGAGGAAACCAGCGCGATTTTGCTCTCCAGCGGTATTATGAATGAGAAGATTATCGATCTGAGAAAAGAAAAGCCGGTGATCTTTTTCGGCAGCGGAAAGGGGCTGCGGGTCAGCCGCGACGCTGTCCGGATGAAGGATGGAAAAACCGGTGTTTACATCAATTCAGGCAGGGTTGTCCGGTTCCGCCAGATCGATATCGTTTATACAGCAGACGATTATGTAATCAGCAGGGTGTCTGATGATAAGGATTTTTTGCAGTTATATGATGAAGTAATTGTTGAAGGAAAAGATGGGTTATATGATGATATGCCAATGTAGTCCGGAGGATATCCGGGAAAATTTAAAGCGGATTCGCTATCAGGTAGGAGAAGCGGCCGTCAAGGCCGGGCGCAGATCTGAAGAGGTCAGAATTATGGCTGTGACCAAAACTGTCCCGCCGGAGCTTGTGAATGTGGCGATCTCCGAAGGGCTTGACCTCCTGGGAGAGAACCGGGTACAGGAATTTGAATCGAAACGGGACAAGTATGACCTTTCCCGTGCGGAGGTTCATTTTATCGGACATTTACAAACGAATAAGGTAAAGTATTTAACTGATTCTGTGTCGATGATCGAGTCGGTTTCTTCCGTCAGGCTTGCAGAGGAAATTGACCGAATTATGGGGAAAAACAGGAAGAAAATGGATATTTTGCTTGAAGTTAACATTGGGCAGGAGGAAAGTAAAAGCGGTTTTACGCCTGATGGACTGATGGAAGCGTTGGAAACGTTGTCTAATTTGCACAATATTTCTGTAAAAGGACTGATGTGTATACCACCAATCGGCGAATCTGAGCGGTATTTCTACAATATTAGTAAATTATTTGTTGACATCAAGGCTAAAAAATTAGATAATATAGATATGAGTTTGCTTTCAATGGGGATGTCTGCGGACTATGGGCAGGCAATCTTATATGGATCTAACATTGTCCGTATCGGTACGGCGTTGTTTGGAAAAAGAGATTATCAAAAATAAATTGCTGGAGGTTAAAAAACTTATGAGCATTGTAAATAAAATCAGAGATATTTTTGTTCCGCCGGAAGACGAAGAATTTGATGATGAAATGGATATTTTAAATTCCAGCGCTCCGGAACCGAAAAAGAATACGAATTACGATTATGAGGATACTACCGTGTCCTCCAAGAAAAATAAAGTGGTCAATATCCATGCTACAACGCAGCTTCAGGTTGTTTTGGTAAAGCCGGAACACTTTGAAGATGCCAGCAGCATTGCCGACCATCTCAACAACAAGCGCACCGTTGTGCTCAATCTGGAATCTGCCAGCAAGGAACTGGCGAGAAGGCTGGTTGACTTTTTAAGCGGCGTCGCGTATGCGAACAACGGCCAGATCAAAAGGGTTGCAAACAGTACCTTTATCATCACTCCGTACAATGTCGATATTATGGGCGACCTTTTGGATGAACTGGAAAACAGCGGCGTCTATTTTTAACTGATGGATCAGAAAAACGAAAAGGCGGACGAGTTCTTTCTTGCGAGGATACGTGATATGGCGGTATCCGTACAGGAAAAGAATTATCCGAGATATTCGCTGTTTCTGGACGAGCGGCAGCAGATGCTTGCAAAGCAGGCGCTGAATCAGTATCGTGACTGTCATTATTGCTTTGGCGGCGGGTATGAGGGTGCAAAACGGCAGATGCTGTGTGTATATCCGGATTACCTTGCTGAGGACAGTCTGGCGTTTCCATTCCGGTATCTCTATTTTACCTTCCGGAAAAGCGATGCGCTGACACATCGGGATTTTTTGGGTTCCCTGATGGCGCTGCGGCTCAAACGGGAGACAATTGGGGATATTGTAGTGGGCGAAGGAGAGGCCGCCGTAGTAGCGGGGGAAACCGCTGCAGAGTACATTCTGCAAAATATGCAGAAAATCGGCAGGGTAGGAGTTTCGGTTTCCGAGACAGACCACATTCCCTTGCGGGTAGAACAGCAATTTGCAGAGATTGCGGGGACGGTTGCTTCCCTGCGCATTGATTGTGTGGTAGGTTTAGCCACAAAACTGAGCAGGTCGAAAACCATGGATTTGGTTTCTGCCGGAAGAGTTCAGCTTAATTATGAGGAGGTTTCTTCTCCGTCTATTCTGCTGAAGCCGGAGGACATCATAACGGTTCGTGGTTTTGGCAAATATATTCTGGCAAAAGAGATTCGAGAGACAAAAAAAGGCAGATATCATATTTTATTGCAGAAGTATATATGAAGGGGGCACCATCGTATGAATATTAACGAGATTATGTCAAAAGAATTTGAAGCGGTTAGAAAAGGCTATGATCCGGATTCCGTCAAACGTTATCTTGGTGATATTGCTAGCTATATTCAAACTTTAGAGACTGATAAAGTTAATATGATGAAAAAGCTTGAAGTTTTAGCAAGGAAAGTCGAAGAGTACAAAAAGGATGAGGAAAGCCTGCAGGAAGCTTTGCTGGGCGCTCAGAAGCTGGCGAAAGCTACAGTTGCTGAGGCGCAGGAAAAAGCGGATAACATGGTCAAGGAAGCAGAAGAAAAATCTGAAAATATGACCGCTGCAGCAAAATTGGATTCTGAAAAAATGGTTTCGGAAGCGAAGGCATTTTCTCAGGAGCTGTTGACCAAAACCAAAGCGGAATCCGAGCGCATGATGGCTGATACAAAGGCTAATATCGAAAATACCCTGCGGACAAGCAGATATGAGATTGAAAAGGAACAGACCATTCTGCTGAGAACACAGCGCGAGGTTTCCAAATTCAAAAAAGAACTGCTTGATATCTACCGCAACCATATTGACCTGATCCAAAAGCTTCCGGATGATGAACCGGACAAAACGGAAGAAGGAAAAGAAGTAAGGGAACTGCAAAAAAATATCTACCAGCAGAAGGTAGAAGAGCAGAAGCTTGACAATCTGCCGGAGGATGTTACTGTCACTGCACAAACCATTGATTCTGCAACTGCAGCTCCTGTGGAAGAGGCTGCTCCAGTGGAAGCCGCAGCTCCGGAAGCAGCAGAGGCTCCTGCAGAGGAAACACCGGTAGAACAGTCAGAGCAGTATGTCAGCAAATTTGGCGAACTAAAATTTGGGAGCGAAAACTAAGCGCCGCCCAATGATATGATGCAAACGAGAACCTGCCGGCATTTTGCTGTCAGGTACTTGTTTGTTATATCAGCAAGTTAGATCATAAGGGGAGTTTTATTGAATGGCACAGGATTACAACAATACGCTAAATCTACCGCAGACTGAGTTTCCGATGCGGGGCAACCTGCCGAAACGGGAGCCGGATATGCTCAAGGGATGGGAAGAGGAAAAGCTTTATCAGAAGCTGATGCAGAAAAATGACGGGAAGCCGTTATATATCCTTCATGACGGACCGCCGTATGCAAATGGTAATATCCATATGGGTACTGCGATGAATAAGGTTCTCAAGGATTTTATTATCAAGTATAAAAATATGAGCGGCTTTAAGGCGCCTTATGTTCCGGGCTGGGATACCCATGGACTGCCGATTGAACTCAAGGCCCTGAAAAAGGATGGGGTAGATCCCGCCTCAATCTCGAAAATTGAACTGAGAAAAATCTGCAAGGAGTTTGCAACCTCTTTTATTGATTCCATGACGAATCAGTTTAAGCGTCTGGGCGTTATTGGGGACTTTGAGAATCCCTATATGACCCTGCGTCCGGAATTTGAGGCGAAGCAGATTGAAGTGTTCGGCGCGATGGCGAAACGGGACTTTATCTATAAAGGCCTGAAACCGGTCTACTGGTGCCCGGAATGCAATACCGCCCTAGCGGAAGCTGAAATCGAATACGCGGATGATCCCTGCCATTCTATTTATGTGAAATTCCAGGTTACAGACGATAAAGGCTTTTTCTCTAAGATGGAAATTGACCCGTCTCAGGTCTATTTCGTGATTTGGACTACCACTACTTGGACTCTGCCGGGCAATGTGGCGATCTGCCTGGGTCCGGAATATGAATACACCCTTGTGAAGGCCAACGGCGAATATTATGTCATGGCCAAAGAACTGGTTGCTTCCACAATGGAGGCGGCTAAGATTTCCGATTACGAGACAGAAGGTTCTTTCTTGGGAAAAGAACTTGAATATATGAAGGTAGCTCACCCGTTTATGAACCGGGAATCCCTGGTTATCTACGGCGACCATGTTACCCTGGAAAGCGGTACCGGATGCGTCCACACTGCGCCGGGTCATGGTGTTGAGGACTTTGAAGTCTGCAAGAATTACCCGGAAATCCCGATTGTCGTCCCGGTCGATTCGACGGGAACTCTGACGGAAGAAGCCGGCGAGTTTGCAGGTCTGAAAACGGATGACGCCAACAAGGCGATTGCGATGAAGCTGGATGAAATCGGCGCGCTTTTTGCTTTGCAGAAAATTAAGCACCAGTACCCGCACTGCTGGAGATGCAAACAGCCCGTCCTGTTCCGTGCAACAGAACAGTGGTTCTGCTCGGTTGACGGATTTAAAGAAGAAGCAATCCAGGCAATCCGTGATGTAGAATGGATTCCTGAATGGGGTGAAGGACGGATTGAAGGAATGGTGCGTGACCGCAGCGACTGGTGTATTTCCCGTCAGCGTTCCTGGGGTGTTCCGATCCCGATTGTCTATTGCAAAGACTGCGGCAAGATGATTGTCAATGATGAAACGATCAAGGCAATTTCCGATATGTTCCGGAAGGAAGGGGCAGATTCCTGGTTCATCAAGGATCCGAGCGAATTTATCCCGAAATCTGTGAAATGTGAATGCGGCTGCGGTGAGTTTACCAAAGAAACGGATATCATGGACGTCTGGTTTGACAGCGGCGTCAGCCATGCGGCTGTGCTGGCGGAACGGGATGATCTCAGATGGCCGGCTGACCTCTATCTGGAGGGCGCGGACCAATACCGCGGCTGGTTCCAGTCATCGCTGCTTACCTCCGTCGCATGGAAGGGCACGGCGCCTTATAAGGCGGTCTGCACCCACGGCTGGGTTGTAGACGGCGAAGGGAAGAAAATGTCCAAATCTCTTGGCAATGGCATTGAAGCGGATGAAATCATCCAGCAGTATGGCGCCGATATTCTAAGACTTTGGGTGGCTTCCTCCGATTACCACGCCGATATCAGGATTTCCAAGGAAATATTAAAGCAGTTGAGCGATACCTACCGCAAGATCAGGAATACCGCAAAATATATCATCGGAAATCTCTATGATTTTAATCCGGATACCGATATGGTTTCCTTGTCAGACCTTCAGGAGCTGGATCGCCTGGCATTAACCCGTCTGAATACCCTAATTGAGAAGGTAAAGGCTGGTTATGAAGCGCTTGATTTCCATGTGGTGTACCACGCGATCTATAATTTCTGTGTTGTTGACATGTCCAACTTCTATCTGGACATTATCAAGGATAGACTATACTGTGAGGCGCCGGACGGCGGGCTGCGCCGTTCTGCCCAGACCGCGATGTATCTGATCCTCGACTCTCTCACAAAGATTCTGGCTCCGATCCTGGCTTACACTTCTGACGAAATTTGGAAAGCAATGCCGCATTCCAAACAGGATGACGCGGAAAACGTCCTCTTTAATCAGATGAATGAACCGCTGGATGTGGAAGCCGATGAAGCGTTCCTGGCAAAATGGAATCGTATCTATAACGTCTGCGGTGATGTTCAGAAAGCATTGGAAGAGAAACGGGCAGAAAAGCTGGTTGGAAAACCGTTGGATGCAAAGGTCAGCCTTTACTGTGACGGAGAGCTTTATGATTTCCTCTCAACGGTACCGGAAGAATTGAAAATGGTGTTCATCTGTTCTCAGGTGGAAGTGCTCAAAGGTGACGGTGAATTCAAAGGCGAGACGGAAGGCCTTTCTGTAACTGTCAGCAAGGCAGAAGGCGAAAAATGCGAACGCTGCTGGAAGTTTGACGACAGCGTTGGCTCTGTTACCGGCCATCCGACCTTATGCGCACGCTGTGCCGGCGTTTTGGAAAAATAAACGATGTTAAAATTGCCGTTATCAGGAATGCTGCATAACGGCAATTTTCCTATTAAAAAGTAAGTCAAACGGGAGAAAATCAATGAATTTCATGAAAAAACATTTAAACTATGTAATCCTCGCCGTATCAGTGCTGATTATTGGGTTGGATCAGCTCTTTAAATATCTTGCCATTCAGTTTTTGTCTCCAATTGAAACCATGCCGTTAATCGACGGTGTTTTGAACCTGACCTACTGCGAAAATAAGGGAGCGGCGTTTGGCATTTTTGCCGGCCGCACCTTCCTTCTGGTTGGAGTGACAGGGGTTGTTTTACTGCTTTTGATTGTCCTGCTGATCCTGAATAAATTTTCATCGCCAGTCCTGATGTGGGCGGTCGGATTGATTATCGGCGGCGGGATCGGAAATTTGATTGACCGCATTTTCCGTACCTTTGTGGTGGATTATATCCATGTCAAATTTGTAAAATTTGCGATCTTTAATTTTGCGGATTGCTGTGTGGTGGTCGGGACAATCCTCTTTATTTTCTATTTTCTGTTCTTGGAAGGAAAACGGATCAAAAAACACGATCAAACCCAGGAAATCGATACATCTAAACAGAAAGAGGCATAATGGGACAGACAGAGTACGAATTTACAGAAGAATGGTCTGCCGGAGAGGAATGCGCCGGACAGCGTCTTGACCGCTTCTTGTCCGAATGTTATCCGGAGCGTACCCGCAGCTCTCTGCAAAAGCTGATTGAAACCGGAAATATTTTAGTCAACGGGAAAACTGCGGTAAAAAACTATAAGCTGAAACCAGACGATCGGCTGCTGGCGCAGTTTCCGTATCCTGCGGAGCTGAATCTCCTGCCGCAGGATATTCCTTTGGATATCGTTTACGAGGACGACGATCTTCTGGTCGTCAACAAGCCGAAGGGAATGGTTGTCCATCCTGCTCCCGGAAACTATGACGGGACGCTTGTCAATGCGCTGTTGGCACATTGCGGGGAGTCGCTGTCCGGAATCAACGGCGTGATTCGGCCGGGAATCGTCCATCGGATTGACAAGGATACATCCGGCCTTTTGATGGTCGCGAAGAATGACCAGACGCATCTTTCTCTGGCTGAGCAAATCCAGGAGCACAGCTTTCTGCGGGAATATCAGGCTGTAGTCTATCACGCGCCAAGGGAAGATTCCGGCGAGATTGACCTGCCGATTGGCAGAAGCCAGGCAGACCGGAAAAAGATGTGCGTTACCCAGAAAAACGCGAAGCCTGCCGTTACCTGGTTTGAGGTCATCGAACGGTACCGGGGCTTTTCTCATCTAAGATTCCGGCTGAAAACCGGACGCACTCATCAAATCCGGGTGCATCTGGCATATATTGGATGCCCGGTGGCGGGGGACCCGGTTTATGGGCCGAAAAAAGTGATCACGTCCCTGCACGGACAATGCCTGCACGCGAAAAAAATTGGGTTTGTACATCCTAAAACCGGCGAATGGATGGAATTTGACTCTCCGTTGCCTGATTATTTCCAGACCTTCCTTCGCGGCTTAACGAAATAATAAAAGGAGAAGAAAGATGGAATTACCGCTCTCTCACGTTCTGCTGATCACAGATATGGACGACACGCTGCTGCGTACAGACAAAAGCATCAGTGACAGGAATTTGCAGGCAATCCGGAAGCTCAGGCAGCTTGGCGGAGGCTTTACCATTGCGACAGGGCGCTCGGTGCCATCCTATCTTCCGTATCATGACCTAATTCTGCCGGATACGCCGGTAGTGCTGAATAACGGCGCGGTACTGTATGATCCTTATCGAGACGAAATTGTATGGAATTCCGTCCTGCCGGAGACAGCAAAGGGGTATGCGGCTGAAATTGCAAGGAAGTTCCCAGAGGTTGGAGTAGAAATCCTCCTGGGAAAAGAGATTTTTGTCACCCAGATGAGCAAGCAGATTCAGGATCATATGGAGCATGAACATCTGGTACATACAATCGCTCCGATTGAGGAGATTCCCGACCAATGGTATAAGGTGCTCTATGCAACCGAAAAAGAGCGGATGGAACCGCTCTGTGCATATCTAGATAGTCTAGAGCATACAGATGTCACCTATGTTACCTCCAGCCAGTATTATTGCGAAATGCTGCCACGCAACACCTCAAAGGGAGATGCCCTGAAAATTTTGACCCGGATGGAGCATTTGGAACAGAAAAAAATTTATGCGGTCGGAGATTATTACAACGACCTGCAGCTGTTGGAGGCGGCGGATGTCGGGGCGGCAGTCAAAAATGCGCCGGAGGATGTCCGAAACGCAGCTAACCTGGTTGTGGGTTCCAATGAAGAGGATGCAATTGCAGAAGTAATTGATTATATTATGGAGCACGAGCAATGAATAATCTTTACTTAAACCGCCGTGCCTATCAAAGGCGCAGGAATGATCGTCGGCGGAGACAGCTCCGCAGGCGGAGGAATATCGCGCTGCTTTTGTTGATTGCCTTGACGGCGCTTTTGATTTTTGGGATTATAAAATGCTCGCGCGGCACGCAGTATCCCAAGGGCGCGATCTGTATTGATCCCGGACATGGGGGAGACTATACCGGCGCCGTATATGAAGGACGGCAGGAAAAGGACGACACGCTTCGCATTTCTCTTGAGATACAAAAAATTCTGGAGAAACGCGGACAGAAGGTGCTGATGACCCGGGACAGCGATTCCAATATCGGGCTGAAAGAGCGAACGGATTTGGCTAATCAATACGAATCGATTGTTTTTGTTTCCATCCACCGGAACAGCGGTGCTGGAAAAGGGGTGGAAATCTGGGTAGAGCATACTGCTCCGGAACCGGATACCCAGCTTGCCAAAGCCATTCTCGCTAATTTAAACGACGTTGGAATTCAGGCAGACCGTGGTGTGAAATTCGGGTATCGGGAAAATAATTCGGACGCGGATTATTCGGTAAACCGGGAATCGGAAATGCCGAGCTGTCTGGTAGAATTGGGCTTTATGGAAAATGAGCTGGATAACCAGATGTTTGACGAGCATTTGAAAGAATATGCCGAAGCAATTGCAGACGGTATTATCGATACCTTTCACCTGGAAGAATAGAGAACGGATGACAAAGCCATGTCATCCGTTCTTTTACTTTTTCTCAATTGCCAGAATATAGGGAGGATGCTTTTTATTAATAAAATCATATTTGAGCACGTCAAATTTTTTTCCGTCTAAATTCCGGCAGAAGGCTTCCACTGAGAAGCTTTCTTCCTTTCCCTCCTCATGTCCCGGATAAAGGGTCAAAAGCAGCAAACCGCCTTTTTTCAGCGCTTCTACGGCCAGCTCCAGGGTTCTCAGGGTTGTTTCACTTTTGGTCGTAACCGATTTATCTCCTCCCGGCAGATATCCAAGATTAAAAATCCCGGCGTCGAACGGCGGTGTGATATAGTTTAAAAAGTGTTCGTGGCTGTCCAGGATCAGGCGGACGTTTTCAGCTTGATGCTGCTTTAAAAGCTTTTGGGTCGCATCCAGCGCCTGCTGCTGGATATCAAAGGCATATACGGCTGAATGGGTATGCTGCGCTAGAAAAAGGGTGTCATACCCGTTTCCCATTGTGAAGTCAAGATACAGGCCGTTGTCATGCAGATGTGGCCTTAAAAGCGTTTTGGAAAAATCAAGAATCCGTTCCATATGGTTCTGTTGCCTGATTCTGGCATCCTTTCTGAAAAGTGGATGGAGATTCCCATTTGAGTCCCTGCATGCTGTCCCGGCGCAGAAGCTCCTTGTCAATCTCATTCATTACTACAAATTTTTTCAGGCTCCATAACGGCCCGATTAGCTCGTCCTTCGCGCCGTCTCCGGTGATTCGCTGGATGACTGTTTCGGGATGAAACGCCTCCAACTGGTCGCAGATGATCTGCACATATTCAGGCAGGGTGAGCAAGGAAAAATCGCCGTCTGCATACTGTTTGGCGATTTGGGTGTTTTTTAAGACGTGAAGCAGATGCAGCTTGACGGCGTGCGGGCGAAGCGCGGCGACTGTCCTGGCGGAGCAGAGCATCATGTCCGGGGTTTCGCCCGGAAGTCCGTTAATCAAATGAACGCAGAGATTAATCCCCCTGCTTTGGAGCATGGTATAGCCGTTCAGGAAATCCCGGTAGGTGTGGCATCGGTTAATCCGCTCGCCCGTACTGTCAAATACGCTTTGCAGGCCCAATTCTACGATAAGATAGGTGCGTTTGGAAAGCTCCGCCAGGTAATCCGCTGTTTCGCGGCTGATGCAGTCCGCACGGGTGGCAATGCTTAGACCTACTACATCCGGAAAGCTCAATACCTCCTCAAAACAGCGCCGTAAGACAGGAAACGGGGCGTAGGTGTTGGTGTGTGCCTGGAAATAGGCGATATATTTTGCCTGCGGCCATTTGCGGAGAAGCTGATCCCGTACTGTTTCAAACTGCCGTGAAAGCGGCAGCGCGGGATTTCCGGCATAGTCGCCGCTTCCCGAAGAAGAACAATAGGTACAGCCGCCCAATCCCTTGCTGCCGTCGATATTCGGGCAGGTAAAACCGGCGTTGAGAGACACTTTGAAAACCTTGCAGCCAAATTGATGCCGCAGGTGATAGTTCCAGGTATGGTAGCGTTTATTGTCGTCAGAAAATAGAAATGGAGATTTCATAACAAACCTTTCGATTGACTCAGGATAATATAGTTATTATATCCTGATCTTGCAGGAATGGCAAGCGGCCTTTGCCATGAGACAAATAATTTACAGGATTGAAATTGATTATTTGAGAAATATTTTGTATAATATTTTATATAGATGAATAGAATGATTTTTAATCATAACAGCCCGATAGAAAGGTTTATGAGATATGATGATAGAAAAAGCGGCCGGCCGTTTGGAAGAAAAGAAAATTGAATATAAAACTAAGGTTCAGTTGAAAAACTATACGTCGTTTAAGATCGGCGGGCCGTGTGAAATCCTGATCCTTCCGCATACGGTGGAAGAGGCGGCGGAGTCTGTCCGGATTTGCAGGGAAGAAGGGCTTCCGGTTCTGTTTTTGGGGAATGGCTCCAATGTTCTGGTATCGGATCAGGGCTTTAGCGGCGCTGTTATCCTGTTTCATCATAATTTTTCTGATATATGGCTTTTGGATGAAACGACTGTATACGCACAGGCAGGCGCAAGCCTTGCGAGGCTCTGCACCTTCGCCCAGCAGAACGGGCTGACCGGGCTGGAATTCGCCTATGGAATCCCTGCTACAGTAGGCGGCGCTGCCTTTATGAATGCCGGCGCATATGGCGGGGAGATAAAGGATGTACTGCAATTTGCCGATTATCTGGATGAAAAAGGAAAACCTCAGCGGCGGGAAAACGCAGAACTTGATTTTTCCTATCGGCACAGCTTTTTTACTGGAAAACAGCTCCCGATTCTGGGTGCGGCCTTTTCCCTGAAAAAAGGAGACGCACAGCAAATCCGCGTTAATATGGATGAAATTTATGGCCGAAGAAAGGCAAAGCAGCCGTTGGAATTCCCAAGCGCCGGAAGCACCTTCAAACGGCCGGAGGGAGCTTATGCCGCAGCGCTGATCGAAGAATGCGGGCTGAAGGGAAGGACGGTCGGCGGCGCGCAGGTCAGCGAAAAGCACAGCGGATTTGTGATTAACCGTAAGGATGCGACCTGCCGGGACGTTCTGGATTTAATCAAAATTGTCCAGCAGACAGTAAAAGAAAAGACAGGATTTACATTGGAATGTGAAGTGAGGAAGATTGGCTTTGAGGCCGAAGAAGGGAAATAAACGATGGAAATGCTGATTATTACCGGGATGTCCGGCGCGGGAAAATCCCGGATGATCGATACCTTAGAGGATATCGGATTTTACTGTGTTGACAATATGCCGCCGATGCTGATCAGCAAGTTCGCGGATCTGGCTGTACAGAATCAGAGCAATATCAGCAAAATGGCGATAGTTGTCGATGGCAGAAGCGGTAAAATGTTTGAGGAATTTTATCAGGAGCTCGACCATCTTTCCGCACGCAATATTGAATTCCGCCTGCTTTTTCTTGACTGCGCTGATGATGTCCTGATGAACCGTTACAAGGAAACGAGAAGAAAGCATCCTCTGTTTGATGTGGAGCATCCCTCGATTGAAGAGGCGATCCAGAAGGAACGCCAGATGCTCCAGCCGGCTAGGGAACGGGCCGATTATATCATTGACACGACCCATCTTGCCCCGATTCAGCTTAAGGAGAAGGTGACGGGGATATTCCTGGACAATATCTCTACGGGAATGCTGATTAACTGCATGTCCTTCGGCTTTAAATACGGGCCTGCCAACGAAGCGGATCTGGTTTTTGACGTCCGATGCCTGCCAAACCCGTTTTACATCAAAGAGCTTAAGTACAAGACCGGAATTATGCCGGAGGTACAGGATTATGTGATGAGCTGGCAGCAGTCTCAGGAGCTGTTGAAAAAGCTCACCGATCTCATTGATTTTTTGATTCCGCTTTATATTGCGGAGGGAAAAAGCCAGCTTGTTATCGCAATGGGGTGTACCGGTGGAAAACACCGATCTGTCACCTTTGCGGAGATGATCTACCGTCATCTTCTTGACCAGAACCGGAAGGTGACCGTACATCACAGGGATATCAGTAAATAGGAAAGGATTGTGTCAGGGATGACCTTCTCACAGTCGGTGAAGCAGGAGCTCTGTAATGCGAAGCTTCACTGTCAGGAATGCGGCTTTGTATTTACATATGCGGCTATTCGGTTTGCGCCGGTAAAGGAGACAGGAGTTCTTTACCGCTCTGATTACCGGGAAACTATTGTTCTCCTTGCGGAAAAGCTGGTAGAGGAGACCGGCGTCATAGCTACGGTAACTGATCCGAACCTTACAGCGAGGGCAAAAAATAAGGTATTCCTCCTGACCTTGGAGGATCCGGAGGACCGGGCCGCTTTTGAAAGGCGTTATGGGATCCCGCTGGAGGAATGCCTGCAACGGCTTAAACGGGATTGCTGCAGGGCGGCGTTTCTGCGCGGGCTCTTTGTCTCCTGCGGGTCGGTGGTCGACCCATCCCGGGAATATCATTTGGAGCTGAAATTTCCGGATCGCGGACAGGCTGATCTGATCCGGAATCTTTATGCTGAATATGGATTTCCGTTCCATCAGACAAAGAGGAAGGGACAGGAAATTCTGTACTTAAAGGAGAGCGAGCATATCGAGGATCTCCTGACCTATATGGGCGCTGTAAAATCGGCCATGAGCATGATGGACGTTAAAATTGTAAAAGAGGTTCGCAACAATGTGAACCGGATCACAAACTGCGAGACCGCGAATATTCAGAAAACGGTGGCGGCTTCTGTCCGCCAGGTACAGGATATCGAGCTGATCCTAAAGGAAAAAGGGCTGGGATATCTCTCGGATGACCTGCAAAAGACGGCGGAGGCAAGACTTCAGTATCCGGAGCTATCGTTGGGGGAGCTCTGCGGCGTTTTAAACTGCGGGCTTTCTAAATCCGGGCTGAACCACCGTCTGAAAAAATTGTCCTCGATTGCGGAGGAGCTGAGACAGCAGAAATAAAGGAAAGGGAACGATTGTGAAAGAGTTTGCACATCTTCATGTCCATACGGAGTTCAGCCTCCTGGACGGCGCCTGCCGGATTAAAGAGCTGGCGAAATATGCGGCGCAGCTTGGGCAGAAAGCGATCGCAATTACAGACCACGGCAATATGTACGGCGTGGTCGATTTCTATAAAGCGTGCAAAGAAGCGGGGATCAAGCCGATTATTGGATGCGAGGTCTATGTGGCGCCGAGAAGTCGTTTTGACAAGGTACACAAGATCGACAGCTCGCCCTATCATCTGGTGCTTCTCTGCAAAAACCGAACGGGTTATCAAAACCTGATTAAACTGGTTTCAGAAGGGTATATTAATGGATTTTATAATAAGCCCAGAATCGACCATGAACTGCTGGAACGGTATCATGAAGGGCTGATCTGCCTTTCCGCCTGCCTGGCAGGGGAGCTGCCGCGGCAGATTTTGCAGGACGGATATGAAAAAGCGCTCGAAACGGCGCGGTTTTATCACTCAGTATTCGGGGACGACTATTATATTGAGATTCAGGATCATGGGATTCACAATCAGAAGCAGGTGATACCGCATCTGGCCCGGATTGCACAGGAGCTGGGAGCCGGGCTGGTTGCAACCAACGATACGCATTACCTCAAGAAAGAGGACGCCAAAACACAGGCAGTGCTGATGTGCATCCAAACCAATACCGTCTATGGGCAGAACCAGGCAATGGAATTTGAAACGGATGAATTTTACCTCAAATCCGGAGACGAGATGGCAGAGGTTTTTTCACTTTATCCCGAAGCGGTTGAAAATACTGTCAGGATTGCCGAGCAGTGCAATTTTGATTTTGAGTTTGGGATGACCAAGCTTCCTTATTTCAAAGCGCCGGACGGAAGGGAAAACCAGGAGTTTTTTGAATCTCTTTGCTGGGACGGCTTAAAACGGAACTATGGGGAAGCGCCTGACCCGATCCTTACGGAACGTTTGGAGTATGAGATCAGAGTGATTGCCCAGATGGGGTATATCGATTATTTTCTTATTGTCTATGATTTTATCCGGTATGCCAAGGAGCACGATATTCCGGTCGGGCCGGGGCGCGGCTCCGGAGCGGGCAGCCTTGCGGCTTATTGTATCGGGATTACCGGAATCGATCCAATCCGTCATGATCTGTTGTTTGAACGTTTCCTTAACCCGGAACGGGTCAGCATGCCTGACTTTGATATTGACTTCTGCATTGAAAAACGGCAGCAGGTCATTGACTATGTGATCTCCAAATACGGCTCCGACCATGTGGCGCAGATCATCACCTTTGGAACGATGGCGGCAAAACAGTCGGTGCGCGACGTCGGTCGGGCGACAGGGATGTCTTACCAGGCTGTCGACGTGATTGCAAAGATGATTCCGGCGCGGCTGAATATGACCATCGAGCGGGCACTCAAGGAGTCAAAGGAGCTGAAAAACGCCTATGATACCGACCCGCAGGCACATGAACTGATTGAGACCGCCATGAAGCTTGAGGGAATGCCGAGACACGCCTCAACCCACGCGGCGGGGGTTGTCATTACCAGGGAGCCTGCCGATACCTATGTCCCGCTCCAGAAAAACGACGACGTGGTCGTCACCCAGTTCCCGATGTTTACACTGGAAGAACTGGGGCTTTTGAAAATGGACTTTTTGGGCCTGCGGAACTTGACGGTGATCAAGGCATGCGAGACGGAAATCCAGAAGAGGGAACCCGGTTTCCGGGTGAACGGAATCCCGCTGGATGACCCGAAGGTATTTGAAATGCTGTCACAGGGGGATACGGACGGGGTGTTCCAGTTGGAATCCGGTGGTATCCGCCAGGTGCTGACCCAGATGAAGCCCCAGAACTTGGAGGATATCATTGCGGTCATCTCCCTTTACCGTCCGGGGCCGATGGAGTCTATCCCACGGTATATTGACAATAAAAATCATCCGGAGCATGTCACCTATCTGCATCCGTTGCTGCGCCCGATTCTGGACGTTACCTATGGGTGCATTGTCTATCAGGAGCAGGTGATGCAGATTTGCCGGAGCTTGGCTGGGTTTTCCTATGGCCGAGCAGATCTGGTGCGCCGCGCAATGGCAAAGAAAAAAGCGGACGTCATGGCGAAGGAACGGCAGAATTTCATTTATGGAAAGAAAAATGAGGATGGGACGGTAGAATGCGTAGGTGCTGTCAACAACGGGGTCAGCGAAGAGGCGGCGACTGAGATTTTCAATGAAATGTCAAGCTTTGCCTCGTATGCATTTAACAAATCCCACGCGGCCGCCTACGCCTATATCGCATATCAGACTGCCTATCTGAAAACCCACTATAAGCGGGAGTATATGGCGGCACTTTTGAGCAGCGTCCTGTCCAATACAGATAAGGTGAATGAATATATCAATTACTGCAAGTCAAACCATATCCGTGTTTCTCCGCCTGATGTCAATATCAGTGAGGCTGGCTTTACCGTCATCGGAGACGACATTAATTTCGGGCTGCTGGCAATTAAAAATCTGGGCAGGGGCGTGATTCAGAATATGATCGCGGAGCGGGAATTAAACGGCAGATTTACTTCGCTCTTTGACTTCTGCGAACGGATGTATGGGAAAGACCTGAACAAACGCGCGATTGAAAGCTTAATCCGTTCCGGCGCGCTTGATTCCTTTCCGCATAACCGGAAAGAGATGATGCGCTCCTATGAGGGAATTGTGGATCAGATTGACAGCAATAAGCGCCGGAATATAGAAGGGCAGATCAGCTTGTTTTCGGTAGTGGAGGACGCGCCTCCTGAATATGAGATTCCAAAGGCAGAGGAATATGCTGTATCCGAGCTGCTGGCGATGGAAAAGGAGACAGTCGGGCTCTATCTTTCCGGACATCCGCTCGACCAGGCAGGGAAGGTAAACATCCGGATGAAGGTGACGGACATCAGTTCCCTGATGCTGGAGGATGAGGAGGAAAAGCTTGCCCTTGACGGGAGAAGAATCAATCTTTTCGGCATTATTCAGCATAAAAAGGCGTTATCTACAAAAAATGGCGGGGTAATGGCCTTTCTGCAGTTTGAGGATAAAACCGGAAGCATGGAAGCCGTCGTATTTCCGAATGTCTACGCGCAGAATACTTCATTGCTAGCAGAGGGAAAAATCATCATGCTTAGCGGGAAGGTGTCTGTGAAGGAAGAGGAACGCCCGAAGCTGATCTGCGAAAAAGTATATTCGATTGGGGAACTGGCTTCCCGGCAGGGCGCCGCGCAGAAGACGCCGAAGCTCTATCTGAAGCTTTCGGGAAAAACTGATCCGAATATTGTGGATGTGAAGAGTATTTTGGCCCGTTTTCCGGGAACAGTAGAGGTGGTTTTCTATTTTGCAGATCAGAAATCTTACTTCCATGTAAAGGATTACAAAGCAGACGTGTCCGGGAATTTATTAAAAGAGCTAAAAAAGCGATTATCAGATGAAAGCGTTGTATATAAAACGTAAAAAGGCTGAAATAATCGTTGACAGTTTTACAAAATATGATAAAATGTTAACAGGAGAAAGATTAAAAAAAGAGAGGTCGCTTATTATGGATACAAAACAGAAAACAATTGGTGTATTGACCAGCGGCGGCGATGCACCTGGCATGAACGCAGCAGTCCGCGCCGTTGTCCGTTCAGCAGTGAAAAAGGGGATGCGTGTCATCGGGATTCAGCGTGGTTACAATGGCCTGATCCATGGTGAGATGATCGAGATGAATATGCGTTCTGTCTCGGATATTATTCATCGCGGCGGCACGGTTCTTTACACAGCAAGATGTGTTGAGTTTAAAGAATGGGAAGGTGTCCTGAGGGCAAAGAAAACCTGTGATGAGGTCGGGGTCGACGGAATTGTCGTTGTCGGTGGGGACGGTTCCTTCCGCGGCGCCGCGGATTTGTCGAAAGCTGGCGTGCCTTGCGTCGGCATTCCTGGAACCATTGACAACGATATCGCATGTACGGATTATACCATCGGCTATGATACAGCGATGAACACAGCGATGGAAATGGTGGATAAAATCCGCGATACCGCTCAGTCGCATGACCGCTGCAGTGTTGTAGAGGTGATGGGGCGCCGCGCGGGCTATATTGCGTTGAATACCGGGATTGCATGCGGTGCGACTTGTATTCTGGTTCCTGAGCTGGAAGTAAAGATGGATGAAGTAATTTCGAAAATCAAAGCGGCTCAGAAGCTCGGCAAACAGAATTTTATTGTTCTGGTTGCAGAGGGAATCGGCGGTTCTGCTGAAATTGCAAAGCAGATTGAGGCGGCGACCGGAATTGAAACCAGAGCGACTGTCCTCGGACATGTACAGCGCGGCGGTAATCCGACGGTGCGCGACAGAGTTGCAGCAAGCAGACTGGGTTATTATGCGGTAGAGCTGCTCGAAAAGGGAATCGGAAACCGTGTTGTCGGGATGCAGAATGGGGATATCGTTGACTTTGATATCCAGGAAGCACTGCATATGAAGAAAGAATTTCCGCTTGACCTGTATAAAATCGCGAACGAGATTTCGTTCTAATTCTGGGATAAAATGAAAAAATTGATAACAGGTATCCGATAAAAAATGGATACCTGTTATTTTTGTGATATGAAAATTTCGGAATTATTTCATAGAATTTGGGAAATAGATATGGTATAATAACGTTAAACGTGTCGTTTAGCGTCCATCAAAACGGCTCTCGGAACAAATTCCTTCGCGCCTTACGGTGCAGCCGTTTTGATTCCGGCAGCTTTTTGCTATCATAGTTTCAGTAATGTAGTGTTTTGGTTTTGCAGGAAAGATATAGATCGATTGGATTCAATCAATTCAGCAGGAGGAGTTTCAAAATGAGTGTGTTGCAGAGTGAAGAATTATATCCCGGAGTCCGTTTTCACGCGGTTTCCGATGAGCGGTTTAAGACAAACCAGATAGAAATCCATCTTGTTACAGCCCTTCGGGAGGAATCTGCGGCGAAAAATGCGTTGATTCCCAGCCTCCTTCGGAAAGGGTATGACAAATACCGGGATTTTACAAGGTTTAACAAGTATCTCAATCTTCTCTATGGCGCTTCTGTAGAATACGAGGTGGAGAAATTCGGGGATATGCAGATTCTGTCGCTTTCCATCCTGAGCATTGATGACCGTTTTGCGCTCGGCAAGGAGAATATAACAGAGCAGATCTCCACTGTTCTGTTCCAAATGCTGCTTCATCCGGTGACAGAGAACGGGATGTTTCTGCCCGCCGAGGTGGAAGTGGAAAAGCAGTCCCTAATTGATGAAATTGAAGCGGAAATTAATGATAAGCGGATGTTTGCGCTAAGAAGAACAACCCAGCTTCTTTGCGGAGGGGAGCCTTATGGATTGAGTGAGTACGGGACGGTAGAACAGGTCAAGGCGTTGGATGCAAAACAGGTAACGCGCGCCTATCACGAGCTACTGAGCACCGCACAGATGGAAATCCTGTTTGTGGGGAGCGGTGATTCAGAGAGCTGCAAAAGAATCGCGAAGGAACAGCTCCGTGTCCTGAGCCGTGGAAAGAATGACCTGCGCGAGGTCAAAACAGAAATTCATTCTCCGCTGGCAGAACCGATGGAACAGGTTGACCGGATGGAAGTGAGCCAGTCCAAAATGGTACTGGGCTTCTCTACCGGAATCCCATGCGACAGCGAACAGCTATATGCGCTGAGGCTGATGGTGGTGGTGCTGGGCGGCACGCCGATGTCAAAGCTGTTTGCCAATGTCCGGGAAAAACTGAGCCTTTGCTATTACTGCGCGGCGCGTATGGATCGGACAAAAGGGATTGTAAAGATTGATTCCGGTGTGGAAAATGAAAATATTGAGAAGGCAAAAACAGAAATCCTTCGTCAGATTGAAGAAATGCAGAACGGAAATATCACAGAGGAAGAACTGAACTATGCAAAGCTCAGTATGATAAACAGCTATCGTTCTGTGAATGATTCCAATGCTTCGATAGAATCCTATTATCTGGGGCAGATTCTTTGCGGAACCGCAAACACTCCGGAAGAAGAGGCAAAGAAAATTTGTGCGGTCACAAAAGAAGATGTGGTTTGGGCCGCAAACCAGCTAAGGTATGAAATCTGCTATCTCTTGACAGGAAAAGAAAACTAGGAAGAGGCTGACGACCAACATGAAAAAACGAATCGTACGAAATGAAAAATTACAGGAAAAGTATTATTATATTCAGCATCCATCCGGGCTGACGATCCTGCTGTACCCGATGTCCGACTACAGCTCCGCTTACGCCCTGTTTGGGACAAAGCTAGGGTCGATTGACACTGTATTCAAATCCGGGGATGATCCGGATTTTACCGAGGTTCCGGAAGGAGTCGCTCACTTCCTGGAGCATAAGCTTTTTGAGAGCGAGGACGGCGACGCGTTTACTCTCTTTGCCAAGACAGGCGCTTCCGCCAATGCGTTTACCTCCTTTGACCGGACCTGCTATCTGTTTAGCACGACCAATCAGTTCGCAGAATCTCTAAAAGCGCTGCTCACTTTTGTACAGTCCCCCTATTTTACCCAGGAGACGGTGGAAAAGGAGCAGGGAATTATCGGGCAGGAAATCAGGATGTACGAGGATAATCCCGGATGGAGGGTGTTCTTCAATCTGCTCGGCGCGCTGTACCAGAATCATCCGGTACAGGTTGATATTGCGGGAACGGTGGAAAGTATTTCAAAAATTGATGCGGATTTACTTTACAAATGTTACCATACCTTTTATAATTTAAATAATATGGTGCTGGCGATTGCCGGAAATTTCCCGGTTCATGTGGCGGAGCAGGTAATTGAAGAAAACCTGAAAGAGTCCAAACGGGTAAAGCTGGTGCAGAAAACGGCGGACGAGCCGATGGAGATTGAAAAGGCAGAAGTCGTTCAGCAGCTGAGCGTTGCGCAGCCCTTGTTTCAGATCGGTTATAAAGAGAGTCCCCTGAGCGGCTATGAATGGCTGAAGGCTCAGCTCGAAACCGAGATTCTGCTCGAAATGATCGCCGGGGAAAGCAGCCCGCTTTACCGGAGGCTTTATGACGAGGGGCTGATCAATCAGGAATTCGGCACCGAGGTGTTCAGCGGCCGGGGATATTTTGCCAATATTTTTGCCGGGGAATCCAAAGACCCGCGCAGGGTGGCGGAGGAGATTAAAAAAGAAATTGCCGGACTGCGGAAAAAAGGCTTGAGCGAGCAGGATTTTCTCTGCTGCAAAAAAGCGCTTTATGGAAGGATTGTCCGCGGCTTCAACAAGGTGGAAAATGTAGCGAATGGACTGGTAAGCTCTTACTTTGCGGGAGTTGATATTTATGACAATATCAAAGCGGCAGAGGGGATTACCTATAAGGATATAAAACAGCGCTTTTCCTGTTCGCTGGACGAGTCCAGAATGGCGCTGTCGATTGTAGAACCGCTGGCAGAATCAGTATAGTTTTCTTTCACAGCGTTAAGCTGTGTAAAAAATAAAAAGGAGGAAGTTTTGCCTGGCTCGAGTTCAGGCAAAACCATTGTGAGCAATGAACACAGTAGCATTTCCAAATCTAAATCTTGAATTTTCCATCAACCCCTTTATCTCGGTGTTTGGATTCAAAATCGCGTGGTATGCCATTATCATTGCGGTTGGTTTCATCATTGCTGCGGTATATGGCCTGAAAAGGATGAAAACCTTTGGGCTGGACGCGGACCGTGCAATTGACGTAATCCTGGCTGGTATGGTAGGCGGTATTATCGGGGCCCGGGTGTATTACGTCGTCTTTTCGTGGGAGAATTACAAGGATGACCTGCTTTCCATCTTTGCTATGAGAGAAGGCGGACTCGCCATTTACGGCGGCGTAATCGGAGCGGCTGTTTTTGGGATTATTATGTGCAAAATCCGCAATGTCAAAGTCCTGCCGATGCTGGATATTGCTTCGCTGGGCTTTTTGATCGGTCAGTGCATCGGGCGCTGGGGGAATTTTGTCAATGCAGAGGCTTATGGCGCGGAGGTTTCCGACGGATATCTGTTTGGCATGAGCGTGCCGAGTGCGAATACCCTGGTTCATCCATGTTTCCTTTATGAATCTGTTTGGTGCCTGATCGGGTTTATCCTGCTGCATCTCTATTCAAAACGCCGGAAATTCGACGGTGAAGTCGGCCTGATGTACCTGATGTGGTACGGCTTAGGCAGGATGTTCATTGAGGGTCTGCGGACAGACAGCCTTTATCTTGGAAACTTAAGGGTGTCCCAGATTCTTTCCGGTTTGCTTCTCATTACTTCGCTGATTGTATGGCTGGTAATCCGTTCCAGAATTAAACGCAACAATGACCCTGAGTATCTGAAGCTCTATGTAAAAACGGACGAGTCCAAAAAAGTCCTGGAGCTGGCAGAATTGAGAAATAAAGATCCTAAAGCCTACGCGGAACAGGAGAAAGAACGGAAGGCAGCGAAAAAGGCAGAAAAATTGGAGAAGAAGAAAGCAAAACAAGCGGCTAAGGAAGAGGAAGCAAAAATCAAAGCCGAATCCTCCGAACCGGCAGAAAAGGCGGACGATGGGGAAAAAACATCGTCTGAGGAAGCCGAAAAGGAAACGGAATCTAAAGCAGTGGATTCTTCTGAAGCTCCGGCTGACGAGACGGAGGACAACGGCGCGGCTACATATGACGATAAGGAGGAATAGGCTTTTCCCGTCCCTTGCCCTTCCCATGGAAGAAAGGGTTTTTTCAATGGAGCAGCGCCGCATGTAATGATAACAGGTACCTGATCTGAAGAAAGGAAATCGATCGATATGGCAGAACTGATTGACGGCAAAAAGATATCAATGGATGTAAAAATGGCGGTAAAGGAGGAGGTCTCCTCCCTGAAGGAAAGAGGAGTTTCCGCCTGCCTGGCGGTTGTCATTGTGGGAAATGACCCGGCTTCCAGGGTTTATGTCAATAACAAGAAAAAAGCATGTGAACTGGTCGGAATTGAATCCAGGGAATATGCGCTGGCGGAGGAAACAACGGAAGAGGAATTGCTCGGGTTAGTGCAGAAGCTAAACGCAGACCCGGCAGTGAACGGGATTCTGGTACAGCTTCCGCTTCCGAAACAGATTGATGAGCATAAGGTGATTGAGCGCATTGCTCCGATGAAGGATGTCGACGCGTTCCATGCCGCGAATGTAGGAAAAATTATGATCGGCGATTATGATTTCCTGCCCTGTACGCCTGCCGGCTGTATGGAGCTGCTCCATTCCACCGGGATTGACGTCTGTGGGAAAAATGCCGTAGTAATCGGGCGGAGCAATATCGTAGGAAAACCAATGGCGATGCTCCTGCTGCATGAAAATGCAACGGTCACCATCTGTCACTCCAGAACAAAAAACCTCAAGGAGATTTGCCGGAATGCCGATATCCTGGTCGCGGCTGTCGGCCGGGCAAAATTTGTCACCGAGGATATGGTGAAGGAAGGCGCTGTCGTCATTGACGTCGGGATGAACCGGCTGGAGAACGGAAAGCTTTGCGGAGATGTTGATTTTGACGCGGTTGCGCCGCGTTGCAGCTACATCACTCCGGTTCCGGGCGGAGTCGGCCCAATGACCATCGCAACCCTGATGAAAAATACCCTGACCGCAGCAAAAATCCAGAATCATACGGCGGAATAAAAAGTGCTTGCATTTTATTTCTGTTTATGATATAATTTATAATGCTTTTGGTATGCAAAGTACCTAGCAAGAATTTGCAGAGAAAGCGCAGTACCGCTTCGCTTTCTCTTACACACGTTTTGACAACTTTCAGCAGGGTGCCGGATAGGTTCGGTGGCTGGAAAGGACGAAACGGAGGAAACAAACCAAATTTATGAAGGAGGAAATTACTAATGGCAGTAGTTTCAATGAAACAGCTTCTGGAAGCTGGCGTGCACTTTGGTCACCAGACCAGAAGATGGAACCCGAAAATGGCTGAGTACATTTTCACAGAAAGAAATGGTATTTATATCATCGACTTGCAGAAAACAGTGAAAAAGCTGGAAGAAGCATACAACTTTGTTCGCGACGTTGTTGCTGACGGCGGCGAAATCCTGTTTGTCGGTACCAAAAAACAGGCGGGCGATTCCATTAAAGAAGAAGCTCTCCGCTGTGGTATGCACTATGTCAACGCGCGCTGGCTCGGTGGTATGATGACCAACTTCAAAACCATCAAACGCAGAATTAAAAGATTAGAACAGCTCCGCACCATGCAGGAAGACGGTACTTTTGATCTTCTCCCGAAGAAAGAAGTTATCAAATTAAACCTGGAAATCGAGAAACTCGAAAAATTCATGGGCGGTATCAAAAACATGAATAAGCTTCCGGGCGCTCTGTTTGTAGTTGACCCAAGAAAAGAAAAAATTGCTGTTGCTGAAGCGAAAAACCTGGGAATCCCGGTTGTTGCTATCGTCGATACCAACTGTGACCCAGACGATATCGATTATGTCATCCCTGGCAATGACGATGCAATCAGAGCAGTAAAACTGCTGGCTGGCGCAATGGCTGACGCTGTATTGGAATCCAGACAGGGCGAACAGATGGAAGAAGCTGTGGAAGCAGAAGAAGTAGCCGAAGCAGAAGAAGCCGCTGAATAATGACAGCATTGAATGCCCGGGCAACTGTTTTGCGCGGGCATTTTTCAAGAATAATTTGAATGAATAATAGGAGGAAAAGAAAATGGCATTTACTGCAAAAGACGTAAAAGATTTGCGTGAAAGAACCGGCTGCGGCATGATGGACTGTAAAAAGGCATTAACCGAAACCGATGGCGATATGGAAAAAGCAATTGAAATCCTGAGAGAAAAGGGATTGGCTGCGGCTGCAAAGAAAGCAGGCAGAATTGCTGCGGAAGGACTTGTAGTGTCCGTTGTAGATTCTGATAAGAAGGTCGGCGTTGTGCTGGAAGTAAACGCTGAAACTGACTTTGTTGCGAAAAACGCCCAGTTTGTTGAATTTGTAAACAATATCGCGAAAACTATTATTGACAATAACCCTGCAAACATTGAGGAGCTGAATACTCTGAAATGTGCGGGCAGCGATATGACTGTTGAGGAAGAACTCCGGGATAAAATCCTGACTATCGGTGAAAACATGAAGATTCGCCGTTTCGAAAGAATGGAAGGCGACCTGGTAGCTTATGTCCATGGCGGCGGCAGAATCGGCGTTATGGTGAAATTTGATACTGATGTTGCGGATAAGGAAGGCTTCGGCGAATACGCAAAGGATATCGCAATGCAGATTGCGGCGGCTGTCCCGCAGTATTTAAACAAGTCTGACGTTCCGGAAGAGGTTGTCGCAAAAGAAAAAGAAATCCTGACTGCTCAGGCGATTAATGAAGGCAAGCCGGCTAATATTGCTGAAAAAATGGTAATGGGCCGTATTAATAAGTTCTATAAAGAGGTTTGCCTCGAAGAACAGCCGTTTATTAAGGACGGCGACCTGACTGTTGCAAAATACACTGAAAATACCGCGAAGGCTCTGGGCGGCTCCATCAAGATGAACAGCTTTGTCCGTTTTGAAAAAGGGGAAGGCCTTGAAAAGAGAGAAGACAACTTTGCGGATGAAGTTGCCAGCATGATGAAATAAGAGACAGATAAATGTGCATGAAGGACTGTTTTACCGTGTGAAACAGTCCTCTTTGCGTGTTTGATGAAGGAGGAACTGGTTATGGATCAGTATTATACCTTGCAGGTTGCGGGCTTAACACGAGAACTGCCTGTATGTAAATTGAATGATGATTTATCAATTGCCGGTTTTGTAATGTTTTCTGATGTGGAGCTGACCATTGCGTGTGCCAAAGCTCTGCTGGAACGCCTGCCCGAATATGACGTCCTGTTAACCGCGGAATCCAAAGGAATTCCGTTAGCGTATGAAATGTCGCGGCAGAACGGGAAGAAATATATTCTGGCCCGAAAGAGCATAAAATTGTATATGAGAAACCCGGTCGGCGTCGATGTAAAGTCTATTACCACCGACCGGATTCAGACCTTATATTTGGATGCAGAGGATAAAAACTATCTGGAAGGGAAACGGGTGGTTATTGTCGATGATGTGATCAGCACCGGGGAATCCCTGCGCGCGCTGGAGATGCTCGTTGAAAAGTCCGGCGGTAATATTGTTGCAAAGGCCGCTGTGTTAGCCGAAGGAGACGCTGCTGACCGGAAGGATATTATTTTCCTGGAAAAGCTGCCGTTGATTTCAAATCATGAATAGCCACCAGAAAGGGGTGCAAGGAAATGAACTATACCTATAAGCCGTCCGGCGTTTGTTCCAGGCAGATTGATATTGAAGTGGATGGGGACACCATTAAGGAAGTACGCTTTACGGGAGGATGTGCCGGCAATACAACCGGCATCGCTTCCCTGGTAAAGGGACAGAAGGTGGACGATGTCATTTCCCGGCTGGAAGGAATTCACTGCGGTTTTAAACCGACCTCCTGCCCGGATCAACTGGCAAAGGCACTCAAGAAAATGAAAGAATCAAAATAAAAAAAGCGGAGCAGTCGCTGCTCCGCTTTTTTGTATGATTGCCGCTTTTTTGCTTACAATAAGATTAACTGTTGTTTGAATAGGTGGGTCTGTGTGAAAAAAAGAGCTTTATTTTATGGAAATGAAAAAGATCATGCGCTGTCCGACCAAATATATGCTTCTCTGCATTCAAAAGTCCCGATTTCATTTTACAATCAGGATGTCCTGATGGAAGCCGGAGAGGATACCCAGATTGAGCTAATTGAGACGGATCATTTGAAATCCCTTTATGCAGACCGGACAATCATTTATTTTAAAAATAAATGTGACCTGCATCCTCTCAAAACAATTTCCGGGGACATCACTGCAGTGGTGAATGCAAACTATCGCCGTCAGCTTGCCTTTGTATCCCGCCACCATTTAAAGACTGTGACCTACGGATTCTCAAACCGGGACACAGTTACCTTTTCCAGCCGGGATGATGACCGACTGGTGATCTCGCTTCAGCGTTCTGTCTACACCTTGGACGGCGTTTTAATTGATCCAATGGAAATACCTTGCCGGATCAGCGGGGAACGAAATGATCTCTCTATTCTGGCCTATGTCGCCATCCTGATCCTGCTGGGAGAGCTGAGGCTGGAGGAGGACGGCTATTTAAACCTATAAGTATCAATTGAGATGGAAAAACGAGCCGTTTGCGCGGCCCGTTTTATGTAAATACTATTCTTTCCATCCGTCCAGAGCTTCATGCGCCGCCTTGAGCTGACTGATAATATCGATATGCTGCGGGCATTTCTTCATACACGCACCGCACTCAATACAGTTGACAGCACTTTGGTTAGCATTTTTGGTGAACATATAGGTACGCTTGGGATTATCAAAATTTTTGAACATCATTCCGGTATTGTATTTCTGGAATATTCCTGGAATATCCACCTTTTGCGGACATGGCATGCAGTATTCACAGCCGGTGCAGGGGATGGTGACGCGGCTTTCATAAGCAGCCTTTGCACGCAGCATCAGATCCCTCTCCTCCTGAGTCATCGAATCAGCCACAGCGTCCGCTTCGGAGAAGATACGGATATTATCCTTTAGCTGTTCCATCGTAGTCACGCCGCTTAAGATACAGCTCACCTGCGGATGGTCATAGAGATAGCGGAACGCCCATTCCGCCGGGGAACGTTTTACCGGATAGCTATTATAAACTGCCTGTACATCCTCTGGAGCGTTGGCAAGCCCGCCGCCGCGCAGGGGTTCCATAATAACGAGCGCGCAGCCCTTTTCACCCGCCAGTCTGATGCCTTCCTCCGTAACCTCTTTATCACAGTCTAAAAGATTTTGCTGAACCTGGCACATATCCCAGGGATAATAGGAGAGGATGTCTTTAAAGGCTTCAAATTCTCCGTGATAGGAAAAGGCGATTCCACGAATCAGTCCTTCCTGCCGGAATTTTTCGTATTCCTCTAAAATATTCCGGGCTTTGATATCTTCCCAGACATTTGCCTGAATATTATGGATGAGATATACGTCAATATAATCGGTACGCAGCTTTTTGAGAGTGTTTTCCAGATTCCTGCGGATATCAGCATGCGTTTTCATCACATTAAAAGGCTGCTTGGTGGCTATTTTGACCCTTTCCCGATAACCGCCCTGAAGCGCTTCTCCGAGTACTGCTTCACTGGTCTGGTGATGATAGCCGTATGCGGTGTCAAAATAGTTGACGCCATGATCGGCGGCATAACGGATCAGCTCGTATGCTTTTTCACGGTCAACCTCCGCAGTTCCGTCTTCCTTCAGAATCCGGGGAAGGCGCATACACCCCATTCCAAAAGCGGATACCTGAAAATCCAATTTGCCGTAGGGACGATATTGCATAGACGATCCTTCCTTTCGTTCTATTCTTGTTTTTCATTATAGAATAAAAAAATTGAAAAAACAAGTGCGTCGGCCGGTTTTTCAGGCAACCTGGATGGATTTGAAAAACAGGGACAAAATAAAGGGGTTCCTGTTTGACAGGAACCCCCTATTTTTCTTACTACAAAGATCAATCAGGTAAACTACTTGATGGAGTTTTCGTAAGATTCGATCATTTTCTTAACCATCTGACCGCCGATAGAACCAGCCTGTTTAGAAGTTAAGTCACCGTTGTAACCCTGTTTCAGGTTAACGCCAACTTCGCTTGCTGCTTCCATTTTGAATTTATCCATTGCTTCTTTCGCCTGAGGTACTACGAGTTTATTACTGTTTCTGCTAGACATAATTTTTTACACTCCTTAATTAATTTAAAGTTTATTTCTTTTTCTCTTGCGTTTGTGTTATTATTATCTTCCTGTTGAGATGAAATATGATTGGAAATGTTTAGAACGCATTCCAGTTTTTTCTGAATCAGGCGGCCTACTTTCTGCGGAAATTATTTACTTATTTTTTGAAATATGCTATAATAATTCTGATAATCTGCAAGATATCATTTTTATTTATTTTTTATTAGATCGAATCGTTCGGAGGAATGCAATATGGCATTGAAATATCACCGTATCCTGCTCAAATTAAGCGGAGAGGCTTTGGCCGGAGAAAAGGGTTTTGGCCTTGACTATAGCGTGATTACAAAAATCTGTGAAAGCATCCGTGATTGCGCAAAGCTAGGCGCGCAGATTGCCATTGTAGTTGGCGGCGGGAATTTTTGGAGAGGCCGTTCCAGCGGCGCTATGGACCGCACCAGAGCAGACCATATCGGGATGCTGGGCACAACGATGAATGCGCTGGCGGTAGCGGATGTTTTGGAAGAGCTTGGAATGGACGTCCGGGTTCAGACTGCAATTGCTATGCAGGAGGTAGCGGAGCCCTATATCCGTAACCGCGCAGTCAGGCATCTGGAAAAGGGAAGGATTGTGATTTTCGGCTGTGGAACGGGAAATCCGTTTTTCTCCACTGACACTGCTTCCTCTCTCCGCGCGGCAGAAATTGAAGCGGATGTCATTTTTAAGGCTACGATGGTAGACGGTATTTATGATAAGGATCCGCATAAATTTGACGATGCAGTCAAATTTGACGAACTGACCTTCTCCGATGTTCTTGCAAAGGGACTTCAGGTAATGGATAGTACGGCGGCATCCATGTGCAAGGACAATGATATTTCGATCCTGGTATTTAACCTGAATGACCCAAATAACATTGTCCGTGCGGCACAGGGCGACAAAGTTGGCACAATCGTGACAGCGTAATATATTTACTTAATCTTAGGAGGTATCACCATGAAAACAGTGATCAACAAAGCAGAAGAAAAAATGAAAAAAAGCATTGCATCCTTAGAGCATGAATATACTGCAATCCGCGCGGGCAGAGCGAATCCCTCTGTCCTTGACAAAATCAATGTCGATTACTATGGCGTTCCGACCAAAATCAATCAGATGGCTGCGGTCTCCGTATCGGAGGCACGGATGCTGGTAATCCAGCCCTGGGATATGTCGACACTGAAAACCATTGAAAAGGCAATCCAGACCTCTGACTTGGGAATCAACCCGACCAATGACGGAAAGGTGATCCGTATTGCATTCCCGCCTCTGACAGAAGAACGCAGAAAAGAACTGGTAAAAGATGTTCATAAGCTTGCTGAGGAATCTAAGGTCGCGATCCGTTCGATCCGCCGGGATGCAAATGAAAAACTCAAAGCAATGAAAAAGGATTCTGCGATTACCGAGGATGATTTGAAGGATGGAGAAAAGGAAGTCCAGAATCTAACGGATAAATACTGTAAAAAAGCAGATGATACTGCAAAGGCAAAAGAAAAAGAAATCATGGAAATATAGGAACACGGCATGGATAAGAGTTGTTTGCCAAAGCATATCGGAATTATTATGGACGGAAACGGCCGCTGGGCAAAGCTGAGAGGCTTGCCCAGGCAGGCTGGGCATAAAATTGGTGCAAAAACCTTTCGCAAGGTGGTACACTACTGCAATCAAATAGGAATCCGTTATCTGACCGTATATGCCTTTTCTACGGAAAACTGGAAACGTCCTCAGGAAGAGGTTCGTGCGATTATAGAATTGCTGAGGGAGTATTTGGTGGACGCCCCAAACCATAAGGATGAAAATGTTCAGGTTCAGTTTATCGGGGATTTGTCAAGCTTTGACGATGATATCCTCAAGCTGATTGCGGACTGTGAAGCGGAAAGCAGCTCCTTTACCGGAATGCATCTGAATATTGCCATTAATTATGGCGGGCGGGACGAGCTGGTTCATGCGTTTCAGGAGATGAACCGCGATATCCAGAACGGGAAGCTATCCGCGGAATCGGTCACGGAGGATACGGTGCGGGATTATCTTTACACAAAGGGTCAGCCGGATGTGGATTTGATTATCCGTCCAAGCGGGGAATACCGGCTGTCCAATTTTCTGATCTGGCAGTCGGCCTATGCGGAATATGTGTTTATGGACCGGATTCTCTGGCCTGATTTTAACGAAAGCTATATTGATAAAGCGCTGGAGGAATATGCCTCCCGAAACCGCCGGTTCGGTGGTGTATAGATAGAAAAAACAACGAAGAGTGTGAGTATTTTTTACACAGTGTTTTTGAGCGGTTCGCGCCGGAAACGGCGGTTCTTTAAGCCGGAAGAAGCTCAAATGCCGAAAGAAAGGGAATGCTTTTGCTGGACAAAAGCATGGTGATGAAGATGAAGACCAGACTATTATCAGCGGTAATCGGGATTCCGATTCTAATCGCGGTACTCTTTTTCTATGATACGATTGTATTAAATATTGCGATTGCATTGATCTGTATGATCGGCGTCTATGAATTTCTGCATTCCACCAAATATGTCGCTAATCCAGTGATCCTGGTGTGTTCTATGCTGTTTGCCGGGATGATTCCTTTCATGAATTTTGAACTCATGAAGGATCGGACTACCCTGGTGATGCTGGTTTATATCGTTATATTGATTGCTATTTTGTTTGCCCGGCATAATACGCTGAAATTTGAAGAAATAGGCGTCGCTTTCACAGTTTCTGTGTTGGTTCCGTTTGCACTTTCTTCCTTTGTTTTTGTCCGGGATAAGTATGACGGCGGAATTTTTTATATCCTGTTGATTTTCCTGTGTGCGTGGATTTCGGATGCGGGAGCATACTTTATCGGCCGCGTATTTGGAAAACATAGGCTGGCTCCGACAATCAGCCCGAAAAAGACGATTGAGGGTGCTGTCGGCGGAGTTATATTCTGCGTTATTTTTAATGTTGCCTTTACTTATGTTTATACTGTTATAACAGAGGACTCCCTTCACCTGGAGGCCAATTTGATCGCTTTGATCGTTGTGTCTTTTGTGGGATCTATTATCGGAATCTTTGGAGATTTATTCGCTTCCATTGTTAAGCGCCAGACGGGAATTAAAGATTTTGGCAATATTATTCCGGGACATGGCGGTATTATCGACCGGTTCGACAGTGTCTTGTTCATCGCGCCGTTTATCTATGTAATGTGCGATATCTGGCCGATTATGTCAACGGCAAGTGATCTTGTCAAATAGCAGAAAGGAGCAGGTTTTTAGCCTGAAGGTTTAGAGTATGAATCAGAAAACGCTTTGTATTTTAGGTTCGACAGGTTCGATCGGAACACAGGCGTTAGAGGTATGTCAAGCCCACAACTTTTCAGTTTGTGGGCTTGCGGCATATCATAACGTAAAATTATTGGCAGAACAGGCAAGAAAATTCCGCCCGAAAAAGCTTTGTATTTTCCTGGAGGAAAAATATGCGGAGCTGAAGACTCTGACTGCGGATTTGAAGGTGGAAATTGTCACTGGAATGGACGGGCTGATGGAGCTTGCCGTTATGGCGGAAGCTGATATCATCTTAAATTCTGTTGTCGGAATGATTGGGCTGCGCCCAACCCTGGCTGCAATCGAAGCCAAAAAGGAGATTGCGCTGGCGAATAAGGAAACCTTGGTAACCGGAGGAAAGCTGGTTATTGAAGCGGCAAAACGGAACGGGGTGCCGATTTATCCTGTGGACAGCGAGCATTCTGCCATTTTCCAATGCTTACAGGGGAATTCTCAAAATCGAATCAGCCGGATCCTGTTAACTGCTTCCGGCGGGCCTTTTTATGGGAAAACCTCCGCAGAGCTTAAGGATGTCCGGATTGAGGACGCGCTTGCTCATCCAAACTGGAGCATGGGCGCAAAGATCACCATCGACAGTGCGACGTTAATGAATAAAGGACTGGAATTCATCGAAGCGATGTGGCTTTTCGATTTACAGCCCGACCAGATTGAGGTGGTTGTCCATCGGGAGAGTGTGATCCATTCGGCTGTGGAATATGAGGATCATTCTGTGATTGCGCAGATGGGCGTGCCGGATATGAAAATTCCTATTCAGTACGCTTTAACCTATCCAAAAAGAGTTTCCTGCAATGTAAAGCCGTTGTCCTTGACGGATTATGGAAGCCTCTCCTTTGCTAAACCGGACTATGACACTTTTGTTTGCTTAAAGGCGTGTATTGCGGCAGTCAAGGAAGGCGGGTTGAGCCCGGCGGCGGTCAATGGTGCGAATGAACAGGCGGTTGCACTGTTCCTGGACAGAAAAATTAGCTTTTTGCAAATTGGGGAACTGGTGTCGGATGTGCTTGGGAAGTTTACGGGACGGAATAATTTTACAGTAGACGACATAATAAATACTGACCGGGAAGCGCGGGAAATGGTATTAAACAAGGCCGTGCAGATGGCTTAGTCCAGAGGAAAGGCTTGATTTTTTGAATTTAGCAGTTACAATTTTACTTACAATTTTGGTGTTTGGTATTATCATTATGATCCATGAGCTGGGACATTTTATTGTAGCGAAGCTTTGCGGGGTCAGGGTTTTGGAATTCTCAATGGGGATGGGGCCTGCGATTTATACCCATCAGAAAAAATCAGATGAGGTGGAACTGGATCCGGATACCGGTGAAATGATTCCGGTTAATCACAATACCAAATATTCTGTGCGGATTCTTCCGATTGGCGGGTATGTCAGCATGGAAGGCGAGGACTCCACCTCTGCTGATGAGAGAGCTTTCTGTAATAAGCCGGTCTGGAAGCGGTTTTGTATTGTGGTGGCAGGTGCTGTAATGAACCTGCTGCTGGGCTTTTTGGTATTGCTGGGCGTGGTTCTTACGATGTCTCATGTCCCAACCAGGCAGGTGGCGTCCTTTAATGAAAATGCAGTTTCTGCACAATACGGCTTAGCGGTTGGCGACGAAATTTTAAAGGTCAATGGGCGGGCCGCGTTTACCTATGACGACGTGGTTACGGAAATATTGGGCGATGATGACGGTATCATCGACTTTCAGGTGAAACGGAACGGCGAAAAGCTGGAACTGAAAGAGGTAGAATTCTATACCGAGGTGACAGGAGAGAAGCGGGAGCTTGATATTGACTTTAAGCTGCTTGCCGAGGAAAATTCTCTCGGAAAATCTTTAAGCTACAGCGCGGGAAAAGCACTTTCGCTCGGACGCTTGGTTTGGATTTCGCTGGGGGATTTGATTACCGGTAAGGTCGGGTTTGACCAGTTGTCCGGGCCGGTGGGAGTTGGCGAGGCAATTGGCCAGGCGGTTTCGATCAGCTGGACGAATCTTTTCATTTTGATCGCGTTTCTGACAATCAACGTGGGAATCTTCAATCTGCTGCCAATCCCCGCACTGGACGGCGGCAGACTGGTGTTTATCCTGATCGAGGCAATTTTCCGCAAACCGGTTCCGGCAAAGTATGAGGGAGTCATTCATGCAGTGGGCTTAATTCTGCTGTTTGGATTAATGATTGTCATTACGCTAAAGGATATTATCAGATTGTTTTAGGTTTAGACCAGGAAAGGGTTTCTGATGATGAACAGGAATGTAAAACAGGTACAGTTAAACAATATTGTCCTTGGAGATGGGAATATAGCCATCCAGTCGATGCTGAATTGTCCGGCTGAGGATATCGAGGGGAACGTTCGCCAAGCAGTCCGTTTGGAAGAGGCTGGCTGTGAAATAGTCCGCGCGGCTGTTCCAAACAGGGAGGCTGTGGCGCTTGTCCCGGCTATCAAAGACAAAGTATCTATCCCTTTGGTTGCGGATATTCATTTTGACTATCGCCTGGCCCTGGAATGTGCAGAGGCAGGCGTCGATAAAATCCGAATAAATCCGGGCAATATCGGCAGTGACGAAAACGTCAAAAAGGTAGCGGATACCTGCCGGAATCGTCGGATTCCAATCCGGATCGGGGTGAATTCCGGCAGCGTAGAAAAGCATATCTTAGCAAAATATGGTGCGCCGACCCCAGAGGCTTTGGTGGAAAGCGCGCTTTACCATGTCCGCCTTTTGGAAAAATTCGATTTTGACGATATTGTCATTTCAATTAAATCCTCCCATGTGCCGACTATGGTAAAGGCATATGAGCTGCTAGCGGAGCAGTGCCCGTATCCGCTTCACCTTGGCGTGACCGAGGCCGGAACGGAACGGATGGGATTGATTAAGTCGGCTGCAGGGATCGGAAGTCTTTTGCTTCATGGAATTGGGGATACGATCCGCGTTTCATTAACGGCTGATCCGGTGCGTGAAATCTATGCCGCCAAGGACATTTTGAAAGCGCTGGATCTGCGCCGGGATGGGATTGAAATTGTTTCCTGCCCGACCTGCGGCAGGACAAAAATTGACTTGATTGGATTGGCAAACCAGATTGAGATGGCTTTGGAACACTGCAAAAAGCCGCTGAAGGTTGCAGTGATGGGATGCGTTGTCAACGGGCCCGGTGAAGCAAAGGAAGCGGATATTGGAATTGCCGGCGGCGATGGATGCGCTGTCCTTTTTAAAAAAGGAGAAATTATCCGGAAGGTCAAAGAAGAAGAAGTCGTCCCAGAGCTGCTGCGGGAAATTGAAGGAATGTAGGGTAAAGATAAGTAGGTGTTTTTATTTGAATCACAGTCTGGAAGAAATGTTTGGGGGGTACCTTTCTCAGAAGGAGCGGTATGGAACCCTGTTGTCAGAAAGTGAAATTTTAAAGCTGGAAGTTGACCGTGAGGATAATTTGGTTATTTGTACGGCAAGATTTGATCAGGTGATCCATTGGCAGAACCGGCTGGAATTAGAGCAGGAACTGAAAAATAATTTGAAGCTGAACCGTTTTGTCCTGCAGGTCAAGTATCATCCTGATCTGTTTTCAGCGGATTATTTTGCGGATATTGTTGCTGTTCTAAAGCCGAGGGTGAGCGTAATCAACGGGTATTTTGACCATGCGGTGCCAAGCTATCAGGACAGGATCCTGTCGATTGAATTAAAGCATGGCGGTGAAGCGATCCTGGAGCAGACAAATCTGCGCAAAAGTATTGCCGATCTGATCTATGAGGAATTTTCCCTGCGCGTACAGGTTGCTTTTACCGGTAAACTGAGCATGACACAGGAGGAAGCGAATAAACTCCTGCCGGACCTTCCTCCGATTGAATACATAGCGCCGCCTCCTGTCAGCGATTTTGGGGCTCCTCCCCCGGAGACGCCGGCTTACCGTCCGGATTCTGCGCCTGCAAGACCTTCCAGACGGCAGGTTGTCAAATTTCAGGCTGGCACGCTTCCGTTTAGCTTGGAAGGAAGCGAAATCATTATGGGCCGCCCGATCAGGGAAAAACCGATCGACCTTGCGGAAGTATCGGCTGAATCCGGGCGCGTTGCCGTGTGGGGAGAAATTTTTGCAATCGATTCCCGCCTGACAAGAAAAGAGGACAAGATCATCCTATCTGTTGACTTTACAGATTATACCGGGTCAAATACCCTGAAAATCTTTGATGATGTCAAGAAAAAGGACGATTATGACAAGCTCAAAAAGGGAACCTGTATCTTTGTGCAGGGTGAAGCGAGCTTTGATAAGTATGCGAATGACGTCACTATTCGTCCAAACAGCATTATGACGGTAAAAAAAGAAGGGCGGAAGGATCTCGCAGAGAAAAAACGGGTGGAACTCCACCTGCATACCAATATGTCCTCCATGGACGCGGTGGTCAGCGCGGACAAGCTGATTAACACCGCTTATTCCTGGGGACATAAGGCTGTCGCAATTACCGACCATGGCGTGGTACAGGCCTTCCCGGAGGCGGTCAGCGCAGTGGATTCCATCCGGAAAAAGGGCGGGGACTTTAAAGTCATTTACGGTGTGGAAAGCTATTTTGTAGATGACTGTGCCGATGTGGTTGTCGGGGATGATGACCGCAGCCTTGACGGTGAATTCATTGTATTTGATACCGAGACAACAGGATTAAGCTCTGCAACAGAGCGGATGACAGAAATCGGCGCGGTGCGGATCAAAAACGGGGAAATTCTCGAATCCTTCAATACCTTTGTCAACCCGGAAAAAGCAATTCCGCACAATATTGTAGAATTGACCGGTATTACTGATGAGATGGTAGCGGACGCTCCGAAAGAAGCGGAAGCACTGGAAAGCTTTTTGAATTTCTGTAACGGCGCGCCTTTGATTGCCCATAATGCGCCGTTTGATATGAATTTTATCAAAGCTGCCTGTGGGCGGGCAAAAAAAGAAATTGCTTTTACATCAATCGATACTGTCCCGATCTGCCGTCAGCTGCTGCCCCAGTTAAAACGCCATAAGCTTGATATTGTGGCTAAGGAACTGCAGGTAGGGGATTTTAATCATCACCGTGCCTGTGATGACGCGGATACTCTTGCGAAGATCTTTATCAAGCTGTCCGCTATGCTGAAAAAGGATGAGCAGGTAGAAACCCTTCAGCAGATTAATACAGCGTTGTCGGGCGCCGACCCGAAAAAGCTGAAAACCTATCACCAGATTATCCTGGTGAAAAACCAGGCGGGGCTAAAAAACCTTTACCGTCTGGTTTCTTACGGGCATCTGGACTTTTTCTTTAAACGTCCCAGGATTCCGAAGAGTGTGCTCATGAAACACCGTGAGGGATTGCTGATCGGGAGCGCCTGCGAAGCGGGCGAGCTGTACCGGGCGATTGTAGACGGACAGTCCTGGACGGATCTCTGCCGGATTGCGCGCTTTTATGATTATCTGGAGATTCAGCCTCTCGGAAACAACGAGTACATGGTCAGGGAAGGGATTGTTCCCGACATGGAACGGATTCAGGAATTCAACCAGACCATTGTGAACCTCGGGAAGGCGCTGAATATCCCGGTGGTAGCAACCTGCGACGTCCATTTTCTGAATAAGGACGACAGTATTTTCCGGGAAATTTTGATGGCTGGTCAGAAGTTTAAGGATTTTGCCAACCAACCGCCGCTTTATCTGCGCACGACTGACGAGATGCTCAAGGAATTTGAATATCTGGGCGAGGAAACCGCTTATGAGGTGGTTGTCAAAAATACCAACTTGATTGCGGATATGATCGACGGAGATATCCGCCCGATCCCGGCCGGAACCTATACGCCGGAAATTGAGGGCTCAGAGGAAGAGCTTCAGCGGCTTTGCTATGAGAAAGCAAAGCGGATGTACGGCGATCCGTTGCCGGAGCTGGTGGCAAAACGTCTGGAACGGGAGCTTACCTCTATCATCAAGCATGGGTTTGCGGTTCTTTATATGATCGCGCAGAAGCTGGTCTTTAAATCCGAGCAGGACGGCTATCAGGTTGGTTCCCGTGGTTCGGTCGGTTCGTCCTTTGCCGCGACCATGTCCGGAATTTCAGAGGTGAACCCTCTGCCTCCGCATTATCTCTGCCCGAATTGTAAATACAGCAAGTTTATTGAGGATGGTTCGGTTGGCTCCGGCTTTGACCTGCCCTCCAAAAACTGCCCGAATTGCGGTACGCCGTTGGTTGGGGACGGGCATGACATCCCGTTTGAAACCTTCCTTGGATTTAACGGGGACAAAGCGCCTGATATTGACCTGAACTTCTCGGATGAATACCAGTCCCGCGCGCATCGATATACTGAGGAATTGTTTGGAAAGGATCATGTTTTTAAGGCGGGAACAATCGGTACGGTCGCGGATAAAACGGCCTATGGATTTGTTATGAAGTATCTGGAGGATGCCGGAAGGGTCTTGCATAAGGCGGAGGAAAACCGGCTTGCTATTGGGTGTACTGGTGTAAAGAGGACTACTGGACAGCATCCGGGCGGCATGGTGGTTGTGCCGGATAAATACGATGTTTATGACTTTACTCCGGTGCAGCATCCGGCAAACGATGCGAATTCCGGAATTATTACCACCCACTTTGACTTCCATTCTCTCCATGACACGATCCTGAAACTGGATGAGCTGGGACATGTCGGGCCGACTCATTATAAGCATCTGGAGGATTTGACGGGTACCAGCGTCACTGACGTTCCAATGAATGATCCGAAGGTGTACAGCCTTTTTACCTCAACCGAAGCCCTGGGTGTCACGCCGCAGGATATCTACAGCGAAACCGGAACCTTCGGCCTGCCTGAGATGGGGACAAGCTTTGTCCGCCAGATGCTTGTAGACGCGCAGCCGAAGAATTTTTCCGATCTGCTTCAAATTTCCGGTCTGTCCCATGGGACAGACGTATGGCTCGGCAACGCGCAGGACTTGATTAAAAACGGAACCTGTACCATCAGTGAGGTAATCGGTACGCGTGACAGTATTATGACCTATCTGATCCACAAGGGGCTGGAGCCCGGCATGGCCTTTAAGATTATGGAAATCACCCGTAAGGGAAAGGCAACCAAGCTGCTGACGGAGGAACACCTGGCAGCTATGCGGGAACACAATGTACCGGAATGGTATATTGACAGTTGTATGAAGATTAAGTATATGTTCCCGAAAGCGCATGCCGCTGCCTATGATATTTCCGCAGTCCGACTGGGCTGGTATAAAATCTATTATCCTCTGGAGTTTTACGCCTCCTACTTTACTGTCCGGAACGGCGACTTTGACGCGGAGGAAGCGGTAAAGGGGCGCTCTGCTGTTAAATTCCGCCTGGAAGCCCTGCTGCATAAGGGGAATGACCGCAGTGTCAAAGAGGATGACGAATTTAATATCCTGCTGATCATCAATGAAATGATCTGCCGGGGATTCGAGTTTTTGCCGGTTGATCTTTATCATTCCCACGCTACCAAATATACGATTGAGGACGGAAAAATCCGGCTGCCGTTCACTGCGCTGAAAGGGCTCGGAGAGGCCGCCGCTTATAATCTTCAGAAGGCGGCGAAAAAGGGAAGCTTTATCTCGATTGACGAAGTGCAGGCCAGGGCTGGCGTGTCAAAATCTGTAATCGAGCTGCTTGAGCAGATGGGAGCGTTCGGCGATATGCCAAAAACCGCTCAGGTTACATTTTTCTAAAAATGACCGCGCATATGGGAGTTTTTTGGAACATAATACAAAATATGCTGTAATACCTTGATTTTATTATAGTAGTATGTTAAAGTGATATCATAATAAAGCAAATGAATTCGTTTTGTATTTTTCGCTACTTGAAGGATGACGATGCTGCAGGCTATATTCCACAGGAAAGGAGTGCTTTCGCCTTGCGGAAGCGATGATCATAATTATGGAGAAAAATAAACTGGTCACTCCGGAAGGAACCAAGGACTATCTGTTTGAGGAAGCAGTTTTGAGAAAAAAGATCGAGACAAAGCTGCGGGACGCGTTTGAACTGCGCGGATATCATGAGGTTGTAACCCCCGGACTGGAATTTATGGATGTTTTCACTACCATTGAAAACAGTATCCCGGTGGAACAGATGTATAAGCTGGTTGATCCCAAGGGGCGATTGATGGTGCTTCGTCCGGACTCTACCATGCCGATTGCGCGCCTTTGCGCCACTCGGCTGAAACAGGAGTATGTACCGCTCCGGCTTTATTACAACCAGGCGGTCTTTTCGGTAAACCAGTCCCTGCGCGGAAGAAGCGATGAGATTATGCAAACCGGAATCGAGCTGATCGGTGTTTCCAACAAAAAGGCGGATATTGAGGTGCTGGTTACTGCGATGAAGGCGCTGCAAAATCTGGGAATTGACCGGTTCCGGATGGAAATTGGACATATCGGAATTTTTAATTCTCTGATCAGCGGGCTGAAAGTAAGCCCTGAAGAGAAAGAATCGATCCGTTTCCTGATCCAGTCGAAAAACTACCCGGCGCTGCAGGACGTCCTCAACGGCTTGCCGTATTCTGAGGAGGTAGCAGTTCTGAAAATCCTCCCGCGCCTGTTCGGCGGTCAGGAGGTATTTGAAAAGGTGGAATCGATGGTAAAGGATCCGTCGATCCTGGAGCTGCTGCAATACCTCAAGGAGCTTTACCAGTCCCTTGCGATGCTGGGACTAAAAGAAAAGATAACAGTCGATCTTGGAATCGTTAACCGGACGGACTATTATACCGGGATTGTATTTAAAGGCTATGTAGAAGGCTACGGAGAGGAAATTCTTTCTGGCGGCCGGTACGACAGCCTGCTTCAGGAGTTTGGGAAAGACTGGGGCGCGGTCGGCTTTGGGGTGAATGTTGATTCGGCAGTGAATGCGCTGCTCAGCGCAAAGGATCACAAGCTGCGCCCGATTTCCGTACTGGTGTATTCTGAACCGGAATACCAGATGGCGGCGCTGGAGCATGTAGAATCCCTGGCGGATCAGGGGATTGTCAGTGAATACAGCCTGGCGGATACACAGGAAGAAGCGGTCTTTTACGCCGGGGAAAAAGGAATTACCAGAATTGATCTGGTCGGTGAAACCGTGAAAATCATCAACAGATAAAGGAGAAAGACAAGATGCGTCCAATCAGAATTGCCCTGACCAAGGGCAGGCTGGAAAAAGATACGGTCAGGCTGTTTGAGCAGCTTGGATTTGACTGTGAACAGTTACATAATAAAGGCCGGAAGCTGATTCTGGAGATTCCGGATGCGAACCTTGAAATCGTGCTTGCGAAGGCTGCCGATGTCATCACTTATATTGAGCACGGCGTCTGTGATATGGGGGTTGTCGGGAAGGATACCATCCTCGAATATGGCGGAACCTTTTTCGAGGTAGTTGATCTTGGATTCGGCAGATGCAAATTTGCATTGGCCGGAAAAAAGGGCGGCGACTTTTATGCGGGCTATACCGAAAAGACGATTGCTACGAAATATCCAAATGTGACCCGAAGCTTTTTTGAGAGCAAGGGAATGGACGTCAAGATTGTTAAGATCGAGGGCTCGGTTGAGCTTGCACCTCTGCTGGGGCTTTCTGATGCGATTGTCGACATTGTGGAGACCGGTTCTACACTCAGGGAGAATGGGCTTGAGGTCTATGAGGATGTTACCGACATCTCGGCCCGGCTGATTGTGAATACGGTCAGCCTGAAACTGTACAAAAAGGAAATGGAGCAGATTATCGGCCTGATTGAAAAAGCGGTTGCAGGCTGTGGAAAGGATGGGAACAATGATTGAGATGATTAAAGCGGATGGCCGCGCAGAATTAAACTATATGAAGCTGCTGAAAAGCCGGAGCACTGAAGTCGGCAAAACTGTCACGGAACGTGTGTCCGACATCCTGGAAAATGTGAAGGAACGCGGGGACAAAGCCCTGCTGGAATATACGGAAAAATTTGACGGCAAGCTGCCGAAGTACATTGAAGTTCCGAGAGAAGAAATCAATAACGCGCTTTCGGAGGCGGATGAGGCATATGTGAACGCCCTGCTCAATGCGATTGAAAATATCAGCGATTTTCATAACCGCCAAAAGCAGCAGAGTTTTATTAACCCCAAGACAAACGGCGTTATTTTGGGACAGAGAATCCGGGGACTGAAACGGGTCGGGATTTATGTGCCGGGCGGCACCGCCGCTTACCCCTCCTCGGTATTGATGAATGCGATTCCTGCAAAGATCGCGGGGGTTGAAGAAATTGTGATGGTAACGCCGCCGTTGTCTGACGGAACGGCGAATAAGGATATCCTGGTAGCCGCCGGCTTGTGCGGAGTCGACCGGGTATTCCTCCTGGGCGGCGCGCAGGCTGTCGCGGCGCTCGCGTATGGAACAGAATCCGTTCCGCAGGTCGACAAAATCGTCGGGCCGGGGAATATTTATGTGGCGACGGCGAAGAAGCTCCTTTACGGAACGGTAGATATCGATATGATAGCAGGACCAAGTGAAATTTTGATCCTGGCGGACGAGACGGCTCCGGCTAAGTATGTCGCTGCTGACTTGATGTCGCAGGCGGAGCACGATGTTCTGGCTTCGGCGATCCTGGTGACAACTTCTGAAAAGCTGGCACAGGAGACTGTTCGGGAACTGGAACGCCAGCGTGCCGGACTGTCACGAAAGGATATTATTGCGAAATCCCTGAAGGATTTCGGCGCAATCTTTATTTGCAGCAGCAAGGAATATGCGGTGGAGCTTGCGAATGCTTTTGCGCCGGAGCATCTGGAAGTAATGATGGAAAATCCGATGGAATATATCGGGAAGCTTGATAATGCCGGCTCGGTTTTCCTGGGAAATTATGCGCCGGAACCACTGGGCGATTATTATGCAGGGCCGAACCACGTTCTGCCGACCAGCGGGACAGCGCGGTTTTTCTCCCCGCTTTCTGTGGATGCGTTTATTAAGAAATCCAGCTATATTTATTATACGGACGAGGCGCTTCGCCAGGCGCATGACGATATTGTCCTGCTGGCGAACAAAGAGGGCCTGACGGCGCATGCCAATTCCATCATTGTGCGTTATCAGAATGAAAAATAAGGGAGGTATTCTGTATGAAATACACCTTGCCGCAGGCAGTTCAAGGTCTGGAGCCATATCAGCCGATTGTCGGCCGTTATAACGTTCGTTTGGACGCCAATGAATCGTATCTTCAACTAGAGCCGTTACAGGCTCAGGCATTTTCCGACCGGCTGCAGGAAATCGAGTTTAACCGTTATCCCGACCCGTATGCAAACCGTCTCTGTGAGGCGTTTGCGACCTATTATGGGGTAAACCGGGATTTGGTCACCGCCTTTAACGGCTCTGATGAATTGCTGTCGCTCCTGGCCGCCGCGTTTTTTTCGGATGGGCAGAAGCTGGCGGTTTTCGACCAGGATTTTTCCATGTACCGAATCTACGCGGAAATGTTCGGGACAGCCTGTGAGATCATCCCAAAGCGGGAAGATTTGACTATTTCTGTAGAGGATACGCTCCAATATCTGGAAAAACATAATATTTCAGCACTTTTATTCTCCAATCCCTGCAATCCGACCTCTCTGGGTTTGAAGAGGGAAGATGTGCTCCGGCTGGTAGAAGGAACGGAAGCCCTGATTATTCTGGATGAGGCTTATATGGATTTTTGGGATCAGTCTGTGATCAAGCTGGCGGGAAAATATGAAAACCTGATGGTTTTGCGCACCTGTTCCAAGGCAATCGGCCTGGCGGCGGCGAGAATTGGCTTTGCTGTTACTACGCCGAAGCTGACTAAGGTTTTGCGTGCGGTGAAATCGCCCTATAACGTCAATGCAGTTTCTCAGGCTTTCGGTGAGATTCTGTTGACGGACGAACGCTTTTTGCAGGAAGCTGCCGAAGAAATTATTGAGAACCGAAAACAGCTCCAGGCAGAATTGGAAGAGCTGGCAGCAGCTGCAAGGGAGATTGTGCGGGTGTATCCATCCTGTACCAACTTTGTATATCTGGAAACGAAGGACAGCAGGAAAATTTATGAAGCGCTGCAGCAGCGCTCTATCGCGGTGCGTTTGATGGGGAAACACCTGCGGATATCTACCGGAAACGCACATGAAAACCGGAAGCTGATCCGGGAATTAAAAGCGATCTTACAGGAGGGTTCGTTATGAGAAAGGCGTCAATCAGCCGAACAACGAAGGAAACAGATATCTCTGTTGACCTGAATTTGGATGGTTCCGGGATATGCAATATCAATACCGGGATTGGATTTTTTGATCACATGCTGACCGCTCTTGCTGTCCACAGTGGAATGGATTTGTCCATTACCGTTGACGGCGACCTGGAAGTCGACTGCCACCACTCCATTGAGGATGCTGGTATTGTGCTAGGGCAGGCTCTGGCAAAGGCATTGGGCGATAAATCCGGAATTACCCGGTATGGAACTGCTTTTATTCCAATGGATGAAGCGCTGGGCTTTGCAAGTCTTGATATCAGCGGCCGGCCATATCTGGTATTTGATTGTGAATTTAACGCCGATTCAATCGGTGATTTTGATACGCAGATGGCGGAAGAGTTTTTCCGCGCGGTCGCATTCCAGGCGGGAATGACCCTGCACCTGCGCTGTGAATACGGAAAGAACGACCACCACAAGGCAGAAGCGCTGTTTAAAGCGGCGGCACATGCTTTAAAAGCGGCGGTAGCACCTTTAAAAGAAGGGGAAGTGCTGTCTACCAAAGGGGTTTTATAAAGAATTGGGGGAAACCGCAGATGATTGCAATCATTGACTATGGGGCCGGAAACCTGTTCAGTGTGAAAAATGCGCTGGAATATCTGGGCCTGCCTTATCTGATCACCAATGATCTGAAAGACATTCAAAGGGCGGACGGTTATATCCTGCCCGGCGTAGGGGCCTTTCCTTTCGCGATGAAACAGCTTGCCGCTACCGGACTGGTTGAGGAAATCAAGGAGCAGGTGAAGAAGAAACCACTGCTGGGGATTTGCCTGGGAATGCAGATGCTGTTTGAGGAAAGCAGTGAATTTGAAGTATGTAAAGGATTGGGTCTGATTCCTGGAAAGGTAGATATGCTCAAGGCAGAAGGCTTAAAAATTCCGCATATGGGCTGGAATGAACTGAATATCCACAATTCTTCTGACCCGCTTCTTCATGGAGTGACAGAAGGTGACTGCGTTTATTTTGTCCACTCCTATATGGCGTATACGATGCCGGAATACTTGTCTGCTTCCTGCTGTTATGGCGGGTGCGTCACTGCATTGGTGAAAAACGGGAATGTGTTCGGCGCCCAGTTTCACCCTGAAAAAAGCGGAGAGGTCGGACTGCAGATTCTGAAAAACTTTGGAGGATTAACCAAGTGATTATTTTACCTGCAATTGATATTAAAGACGGCAACTGCGTCCGCCTGCTGAAGGGGGATTTCGGCACAGTAGAAAAGGTGGCGGAGGATCCGTTTGTAACGGCAAAAACCTTTCGAGAAGCCGGAGCGGAATATCTTCACATGGTAGACCTGGACGGAGCCAAGGACGCCAAAATGGTAAACCGCGATCTTTTTACCGAGATGGCAAAAGAAACCTCGCTGAAAATTGAGCTTGGCGGCGGAATCCGGACGCTGGATGCGGTGGAATACTATCTCAGCCACGGGATTAACAGGGTTATTCTCGGCTCTATTGCGGTGAAAAATCCTGCGTTTGTCAAAGAAGCAGTGAAAGAATACCACGGCCGCATTGTGGTGGGAATTGACGCCAAGGACGGAATGGTGGCAACCGAAGGCTGGCTGGATACCAGCGATGTGGACTATCTTTCTCTTGCAAAGGAAATGGAACAATCTGGTGTAAAGAATATTGTCTTTACAGATATTTCGAAGGACGGAACGCTTGCCGGCCCGAATCTGGAACAGCTTGCCGCTATCAATCAGGCTGTGAGCTGTGATATCACTGCGAGCGGCGGAATCAGCAATCTCGCTGATATTAAGGCGCTGAAAAAGCTGGGGGTCTGGGGCACCATTTGCGGAAAATCAATCTATAAAGGCACACTTGACCTGAAGGAAGCGATTCAGGTCGCAAACGGATAACGGGAGGGAAGACTATGCTCACAAAACGGATTATCCCCTGCTTGGACGTCCGGGACGGAAAGGTTGTCAAGGGAATTAATTTTGTCGGGATCAAGGAGGTCGGAGACCCGGTAGAATGTGCGAAGGACTATAACCGGCAGGGCGCTGACGAGATTGTTTTCCTGGATATCACCGCGACCCATGAGGGAAGGAAAACAATCCTCGATGTAGTAGAGCGGACGGCGCAGGAGGTTTTTGTGCCGCTGACTGTCGGCGGCGGTATCAACTCGATTGAGGATTTTAAAAATACCCTTCGCGCGGGGGCGGATAAGGTATCTGTCAATTCCGCCGCGGTGCGCAATCCTGATTTGATTGCCCAGGCGGCCGACCAGTTTGGAAACCAGTGCGTAGTGGTCGCGATTGACGCGAAACGGATTGACGGCAGTTTTCATGTGGTGGTAAACGGGGGACGGATTGATACCGACCTGGATGCTGTTGAATGGGCGAAACAGGCAGTCTCGCTGGGAGCCGGGGAAATCCTGCTGACCTCGATGGATACAGACGGGATGAAAAATGGATTTGATCATGAGCTGCTAAACGCTGTCTGCAATGTGGTAAACGTACCCGTCATTGCAAGCGGCGGATGCGGGAGGCTGGAGCATTTCAGCGCTGTATTTGAAGAAACCGGCGCAGACGCGGCTTTGGCGGCCTCCCTGTTCCACTATAAGGAGCTGACGGTCGGGCAGGTTAAAAGACACCTGAAAGAGCACCATATCCCGGTACGGATGAGTAAATAGAGAGGGGAAGCGGCATGAATTTAGAGCGATATTTTGTAAAAGCGGAACTGATCCCGGCAATTGTGGTGGAGGATCAGACAGGAGATGTCCTGATGCTCGCCTATATGAACCGGGAAAGCCTTGCGAAAACGATAGAAACAGGCTATACTTGGTTTTATAGCCGCTCCAGGCAGGAGCTTTGGAATAAAGGAGCGACCAGCGGAAACCTGCAGAAGGTGGTTAGTATTACCGCCGACTGTGACGATGATACGCTGCTGGTACGGGTAAACCAAACCGGCGTGGCCTGCCATACCGGAAATTATACCTGCTTCTTTCAGCCGGTATGGAATTGTAAGGAGGAAGAAAAGGATGCAGAATGAAACATTGCAGGGCCTTTATGAGATTGTAAAGGAACGGAAGGAAAATTATGAAGAAGGCTCCTATACCTGTTACCTGTTTCAGAAGGGCCTGGATAAAATTCTGAAAAAATGCGGGGAAGAATGCACTGAAATGGTGATCGCCGCGAAAAATCAGGATCAAGAGGAGCTCTCCAATGAGATGGGCGACCTGATTTACCATATGATGGTACTGATGGTAGAGGCAGGGCTGAGTCTTGACGATGTGGGCGCTGTTTTGGAGGAACGCCGGCAGAAAACCGGGAACCTTAAAAAATTTCATGTGGTTGATAAAAATTCATAAAATACATATCATCTCAGAATCTGCAATATAATTGAATGAGAATGAGTGACAAGTTACTGCCCTTCACGCGGTAACTTGTTCCTGTATCAGGCGGTGACCCGCTTTGACAGGCTGGCTCAGGAGATTGCGGAGGATTGAGAGGATGAAAGAAGCGTTCGCTGCTGCCAATGAAGCGCTCCATTCTATTGTATGGGGTCCTTTTATGCTGATTCTGCTGATCGGCGTAGGCGTTTATTTTACGATCCGCACCGGCTTTTTCCAGATCAGGTATTGGCCGATGATCTGGAAATGCACCATCGGACGGATTTTCCGGAAGAAAGTGACTGGAGAAAACGGGGCAATCTCCTCTTTCCAGGCGGCGGCGACCTCTCTGGCTGGCTGTATTGGGACAGGGAATATCGTCGGTGTGGCGACTGCTCTGGTCAGCGGCGGTGCCGGCGCGCTTTTCTGGATGTGGGTCAGCTCCTTCTTTGGAATGATTACCAAATATGCTGAGATTCTGCTTGCGGTACACTACCGGAAGAAAACTGATTCCGGAGAGGCGGTTGGCGGCCCGATGTACTACCTTTCAGCCGGTTTGGGGCAGAAATGGCTGGGCAGCCTGTTTGCTGTTTTCTGTGTACTGGCTTCCTTTGGAATCGGGAATATGACGCAGATCAATTCTATTGCCGAATCGGTTTCAGCCATCGCTGAGGACAGCAGCCGCTTTTGGATCGGGACGGCTGCTGCGGTTCTGGTCGGCATGGTGATTCTGGGCGGCGTCAAGCGGATTGCAAAGATTTCTGCGGTTACGGTACCGTTTTTCGCATTATTTTATTTGAGCGGTTCCATTCTAATTTTGCTGTTCCGGCTTCCGGAAATCCCGCATGCTTTTGAGCTGATATTTGCTGATGCGTTTGATTTCCGTTCGGCGGGCGGCGGAATTCTGGGATATCTGTCCATGAATGCCGTCCGGTTTGGCTTTGCGCGGGGCGTATTTTCCAATGAGGCTGGAATGGGCTCCGGTTCTATTGCACATGGCGCCTCCGAAAACCAGAACGAGGTTGAGGAAGGAATGTGGGGCGTCTTTGAAGTGTTTTTTGACACAATCCTGATGTGTACAATTACCGGATTAGTCATCCTGACAACCGGCGTATTGAACAGCGGGCTGAATGGCGCAAAGCTGACCGCCGCTGCGTTTTCCAGTCTGTTTGGGACAAAATTTGCGGATTGGTTTCTTGCAATCTCTGTCTCCATGTTCGCGTTTGCTACGTTGATCGGGTGGTTTTATTACGGGGAAAGCTGCGTCAAATTCCTCTGTGAGAAAAAATCTGCGGCTCGGCTTTATCAGTTTATCTATCTCGCCTGCATTGTGCTTGGCGCGGTGATGGAACTGCAGTTTGTCTGGAGCCTCAGCGATACCTTTAACGGCCTGATGGCTATTCCGAACCTGATTGGACTGGTAGGTATGCAGAAAACAATCTGTGGACTCACCAAAAAATACCAGATTGGAATCCGGGAGGAAAAGAGAAAAAAGCAAAGATTTAGAAGAAGTACCTAAAAATATAAAATGATGTAAAACAAAATAAACAGATTCTATATCATTTAATGAAATAGAGAGAAAATAAAAGAAAATAAAGAATATTTTTATTATTCTGGGATTATTCAAATGATTTAGTGAATATTTCCTGAAATTTCTGCTTGTAGAGTCTGCCAATTCATGGTATAGTCGTATTTGTCTGATATACAAATGTGTTTAGGTGGTGGACTGAATGGATCTGGAGCCACAACTGATTCTGGTGGATGCCTCGGTGCTCCCCAGTGTTTTTCTGAAGGTGCTGGAGGCGAAAAAGCTGGTTTCCAAGGGAATTGCCAAAAGCTCTACAGAAGCGTGCAGAATGGTTGATATTTCCAGGAGCGCTTTTTACAAGTATAAGGACAGCGTATTTCTATATGAAGAAAAACAGACGAAAAAAACCATAACGCTTTATTTGAAGCTAAGCGATGAGCCGGGTGTTTTGTCGTCGGTGCTTTCTGTATTCTATCGGCATCAGGCAAATGTTTTGACGGTGAACCAGAATATCCCGGTCGACGGAGCCGCAGATGTGACAGTCACCATGCGTGTAAATGAAAAGCGTACCAGCATGGCGGCTTTCCGGGAGGATTTGCGGAAAATCGACGGTGTTGTTGAATTTAGAAGAATTTAAATAGAGAAAGGCTTGAAGGGGAAAATGATCAATATTGCAGTATTGGGACATGGCGTAGTTGGTTCCGGTGTTGTGGAAGTTGTGGAGACAAACCAGGAATATATCGCCAAAAATGCGGGGGACAATATTTATGTCAAGCGGATTCTGGATCTACGGGACTTTGATGTGCCGTATGCCGATAAATTCACCAAGGATTACGCGGATATTTTAAACGATCCGGAAATTTCGATTGTTGTTGAGGTAATGGGCGGGATTAACCCTTCCTATGATTTTGCAAAAGCAGCTTTAAAGCATGGAAAAAGCGTGGTTACCTCCAATAAGGAGCTGGTCGCCGCCAAAGGGGCAAAGCTGCTCCGCCTGGCAAAAGAAAACCATGTCAATTTCTATTTTGAAGCAAGCGTAGGCGGCGGGATTCCGATTATCCGTCCGCTGCATTCCTGTTTGGCCGCCAATCAGATCGATGAAATTGCCGGAATTCTGAATGGGACGACAAATTTTATCCTGACGAAGATGATTACCGAGCAGATGCAGTTTGACGAGGCTTTGAAGCTGGCGCAGGCTCTGGGGTATGCAGAGCGCAACCCAACCGCCGATGTCGACGGCCATGATGCCTGCCGGAAAATCTGTATTTTGGCTTCCCTTGCTTACGGAAAACAGATTTATCCGGAAAATGTCCCGACCGAGGGAATTGGACACGTCACGCTGGAGGATGTAGACTATGCCGAGAGCAATGACTGTGTGATCAAGCTGATCGGACGGGTGAAAAAGCTGGATGATGAGGGAAATGTCCTGTGCATGGTCAGCCCGGCATTATTAAATAAGCAGAGCCAGCTTGCCGGAATTACCGACGTATTCAACGGCATTCTGGTACGCGGAAATGCGACTGGGGACGTCGTGTTTTACGGACGCGGCGCCGGAAAGCTGCCGACTGCGAGCGCTGTTGTGGCCGACGTCATTGATGTGGCAAAGGCAAGCGACACCACAAGCTCTTTGACTTGGGTGGACGACGGCGTCAATCATGTGGTAGATTACCGGACAACCTGCTGCGACTATTATGTCCGCATATCAGCCTGTGACAACCGTCAGGCAAGGGAAAAGATCAAAGAGCTGTTTGGCGAGGTAAAATATCTCTCCCGTCCGGAGCAGCCGGAAAATGAGCTTGCGGTTGTAATGGAAAATATCCTGGAACAGGATTTGATCGACAAGGAAAAAATTCTCAATGCCGACAGTATTTATATTGTCAATAAAATTCGTATTTTAAATTATTAAAGGATAGGATTCTTTATGCTGAAAATACAAATTCCGGCTACCAGCGCAAATTTGGGCGCAGGCTTTGATTCGCTGGGTTTGGCCGTGAATTTATATAACTATGTCTGGATTGGGAAGAGCGATATCCTGGAGATTTCTTCTGCTGACGGGACAAAAATCCCAACCGATGAGACAAACCTCGTTTATGTTTCTGCAAAATATTTATTTGAGCAGTGTGGAAAAAAATTGGATGGAATCAAGATTTTGCAGGAAAATAATATTCCCATGACCCGGGGATTGGGAAGCAGCTCTGCTTGTATCATAGCCGGCCTTTACGGAGCGAATTTGATTCTAGGTTCTCCGTTTAATACCGACGAGCTTGTCAATATCGCGGCAAAGATTGAAGGGCATCCGGACAATACGACTCCTGCATTGCTGGGCGGGATCGTCACCTCCGTATATGAGGAAAACCGGAAGGTGCATTGGGTGAAGCAGGAAATTTACCGGCATCTGGATTTCTTTGCGATTGTACCTGACTTCGAGCTGAGCACTGCCTTTGCCAGACAGTGCCTGCCGGAAACAGTTAGCCATATGGACGCAAGGTATAACCTGGCTCGGGCAGCGCTCTTTTCCGCCTCGCTTTTACAGGGGAAATATGAGAATATCCGGATTGCGGTGACAGACCGTCTCCATCAGCCTTACCGTATGGAACTGATCCCTCATGCGCAGGATGTTTTTGACAAGACCTATGCGTTGGGAGCATATGGGACATATATCAGCGGCGCCGGGCCGACCATTATGTCCATTGTAGGCACCAAAAATTATGGGTTTGAAAAGGAAGTCCGCCGCTATCTTGATGAAAGCGGGCTGGAAACGTGGAAAATATATAAATTATCCATCGATAATTTAGGAACCAGAGTCGTCTTGGAATAATAAAGTATTAATAGAGGCAGAATCGATTGTATCTATTTAGGAGGTCAACAAAATGGGTTTGATAGTACAGAAATTTGGTGGCACGTCGGTTGCGAACCGGGACAGAATATTTAACGTCGCAAAGATTGTTACCGATACCTATGACAAGGGGAATAATGTTGTTGTCGTTGTGTCCGCTCAGGGGGATACTACAGATGACCTGATTGAGAAAGCGGCGGAAATCAATCCGAACCCGTCCAAACGGGAAATGGATATGCTGCTGGCTACCGGGGAACAGATTTCGATCTCTCTGCTGGCTATGGCGATTGAAAGCATGGGATATCCTGTTGTCTCACTGACAGGCTGGCAGGCTGGTTTTGTGACCAATTCCCAGTACGGCGATGCAAGGATCCGGAAGATTGACGGAGAACGCCTGCATGTGGAGCTGGATAAGAAAAACATAGTCATTGTAGCCGGCTTCCAGGGATTAAACCGTTTTGACGACATCACGACATTGGGCCGCGGTGGTTCGGATACCAGCGCAGTTGCGCTGGCAGCGTCCCTGCATGCGGATCTCTGCCAGATTTATACAGATGTTGACGGGGTATATACTGCTGACCCGCGCCTTGTGAAGAATGCTGTAAAGCTCAGTGAAATTTCCTTTGATGAAATGCTGGAGCTCGCCACATTGGGCGCACAGGTCTTGCATAACCGTTCTGTTGAGATGGCAAAAAAATATAATGTCAAATTAGAAGTATTATCAAGTTTGGAAAGAAAACCGGGTACGCAGGTTAAGGAGGTAATCAAAATGGAGAAAATGTTGATTAAAGGGGTCGCGAAAGACGATAATATTGCAAGAATTGCTCTAATCGGTTTGCCGGACCGTCCTGGCATTGCGTTCCAGGTATTTACCACATTGGCAAAGCGGAAAGTGAATGTTGATATTATCCTGCAGTCAATCGGCCGCGACGATACCAAGGATATCAGCTTTACTGTACCGTATGATCAGAAAGACATTGCAATGGAATGCTTGAATGAAGAAAAAGACTACATCCAGGCACATAAAATTGAAATGGATGATAACGTTTCAAAGGTATCGATTGTCGGCGCTGGGATGCAGTCGAATCCGGGTGTGGCTTCTAAAATGTTTGAAGCGCTTTATGAAGCGGGTATTAATATCAGAATGATCTCGACCAGCGAAATTAAGATTTCCGTCCTGGTTGATAAAGATAAGGCGAAACAGGCCGTGGTTGCAGTCCACAGCGCGTTTGAGTTTTAATCAATCAGCTATCACCTTTACCCGGCGCTGTTCGGCTCGGTAAAGGTGACTGTTTTGTTTGCTGGGCTATCATGCCGTATGCAGATTTTGGAAAGAAAATAGAAGCTTTTTGGAAAAAGGAAAATGATATGATTCGATATGTTGGCTTTGATATGGATGGAACGCTGGCGGACACCCTGGATGATGTAACGAACGCGGTTAATTTCGGCTTATCCCAAATCGGATGCCCGAAGAGAGGGCGCGGCGATATTCAGAAATTTATTGGGGACAGTGTATATGACCTGATCAGCCGGGCGATGACTCCACTGTCCGACAGTAGGCTGCTTGAGAAAGCGAAGCAGGGCTTTGACCTCTATTATGAGCAGCATTATTGCAGTGAAACCAGGCTGTATCCCGGTATGGAGCGGTTCATTCATGAGCTGTTTTCCATGGATATCAATCTGTTTATCTATTCCAATAAGCAGATTGAATTTGTAAAAAAGATGCTGCAAAGGCTTCTTCCGGATGTCGCGTTTTCCGGCGTCCTGGGGAATTCTAAGGGCTTTGCCCCGAAGCCGGATCCGGAGCAGTTCCTCGCTTTTCAGAAAAGGGAAAGCTTTGAAAAACTGGAATGCGTACTGATCGGAGACAGCGATATTGATATCAAAGCGGCTAAAAACGCCGGTATCTATTCGGTAGGCGTTTTGTGGGGATATGGGGAACGATCCCGCCTTTTAAATGCACAGGCTGACCTTTATACAGAGGATTGCGGTGAAATACTGAAGTGGATTCAGAAGAAATAGAGGAAAACGTCCAAAGTCATCTTTGGGCGTTGTTTCTTATCAGGCTTTATGCTATAATAAAAAGCACAAACGGCAAAAATGTGTCGCGAATCCAGCGGGGGCTTATCATTGCAGCCGTCCATCATGAGCAATCGGGAGGAGGTTTTTCATTGAATTACCACATCAACTTTACAAACTACAAAAATAATTTTTCTCTGCCTCGTCTGATTGTCGACGAGATACAGGATATTCCATCCGATTACCTGAAAATTATCCTGATGATTTTTAAGGATCCGGATAAAAATTACAGCGTGCATCTGCTGTCACAGCTTCTGAACATACAGGAGGAGAAGGTCAGCCAGGCGATTTCCTACTGGATTGACAAGCAGGTTTTAGCTGCGGATACTGAGGCAACTGCTGCTCGGCAGCCGCAGGTACATATGGTAACGTCCAAGCCGGCTGTACCGGTGCAGCCATGCAATGATCCGGAACTGAAATACCTGCTTTCCACTATGGAACAGATCATGGAACGGCCTTTGACCTCAACGGATATGAAAACCATCACCCATATTTATGAGTACTACCGCTTGCCGGCTGATGTAATTGTAATGGCAATCCAGTATTCAGTGAAAAATGGGAAAAAGGATATCCGGTATATTGAAAAGGTATGTATAAGCTGGTACGACCAAGGGATTACTACCCATACTGCCGCGGAAACCTTTTTGAAGCATTCAGCCGAATACCATGCAAAGGAAGGCCAGGTGAAAAAGCTGCTTGGCATTGCAGACCGGAAGCTGATTCCTTCGGAGGAAAAATGGATTCGCACCTGGCTGGAGGAATACCAGTTCAGCCTGGATGTTCTGCAGCTTGCCTATGAGCGGACGGTGAAGAACACCGGCAAGGCTGCTATGGCGTATATGAATAAGATTTTGTCCAACTGGAATGAAAAGGGATACCGTACAGTACGGGAAATAAACCAGAAGGACGGCGGGAAAAAGTATCAGGCTTCTGATACGGAGCAGTCCTATGATATTGATCTGCTCGACCGCTATTGGGATAATGTCCCGACCCTGGATTAGGAGAATAGCAGATGACAAAGCGGGAGATTTATGAAAAGGCATTCAATATTTTAGACCACCGCAGACAGGAGGCTTTGGTTGCTGCCCAGAAACGGCGGGAAGAGGTGATTGCAAAGGTGCCTCAGGTGCTGAGTATGGAGGACACCATGTCTCAGTCAGTGATCAGGCTGACCAAGCTCGTGCTGGCCAAATCGGCTGATTTGTCCGAAGTGATGCCCAAAATTATCGAGGAAAACCAGCGTGCGCAGGGAAAGATTAAGGAGCTGTTATTGGCACATCATTTTCCCTCCGACTATTTGGAAACAAAATTTCACTGCTCCCGTTGCAGGGATACCGGCTATGTGGAAGGGGAACGATGTGACTGCCTAAAGATGCTGGTACGGAAAATTGCAGCGGAAGATTTTAATCATTCCACCTTTATGTCCCTTTGCAGCTTCCAGGATTTTGACCTGGGCTATTATCGGGGCGATGATAATGAGAAAATGAAACAGATCTATCAGTTCTGCCGTTCTTATGCGGCTTCCTTCTCACTCCAGTCACCGAATATTTTGATGATGGGGAATACGGGCCTGGGAAAAACACACCTTTCCCTCGCTATTGCCAGAGAGGCGATTGAAGCGGGGTATACGGCTTTATATGGAACAGCCCAGGACTTCTTTGAAAAGATTCAAAATGAACGGTTTGGCAAAGGAGAGGAGGGCGTCAACACCACAGCAACTGTGATGGGCGCAGACCTGCTGGTATTAGACGATCTCGGAGCGGAATACGACAGCAACTATAACCAGTCGACCTTTTACCATATCCTGAATTCCAGGCTGAATGCCGGGAAACCGACAATTATCAATACAAACTTAACCCCGAAGCAATTGGAAACCCGGTACGGGGCAAGAGCAGGTTCTCGTTTAATGACACTTTATAAATGCCTGAAATTCTGCGGGACAGACATCCGCCAGCAAAACCTTTGCCGGAAATAAAAAGAGCAGAGCCGCGTTAATCGGCCCTGCTCTTTTTTGACTGCTTTGCATCATACTTGACAAATTCAATCTGCGGCTGTTCCTTAAAGCCTTCCGTACTGTCCGTTTTGAGGAATACAATCAGTGTCTGGAAGATCAGCTTAATATCCAGCCAGATGCTGTAGTTTTCAATATACATCAAGTCAAGAAACAGTTTGTCTTTCGGAGATGTGTTGTATTTCCCGACAATCTGCGCGTAGCCGGTCAAACCAGCCTTGACGCGTAAACGGTAGGCAAATTCCGGCAACTCTTTGGTGTAACGCTTCACATTTTCCAGCATTTCGGGACGCGGCCCAACAACGCTCATATCGCCCTTTAAGATATTGAATAGCTGGGGAAGCTCATCCATCCTCGTTTTTCGGAGGATTTTTCCAACAGAGGTAATCCGGTCGTCGTCCACCTTTGCGGAAACATTCTTTACGTTTTCCTTCATGGTGCGGAATTTATAGACTTCAAAGATACGCCCGCCCTTTGTCGCCCGCTTTTGCTTGAACATAATTTTACCGCCGTCGCAAATTTTAATGGAAATAGCGGAAATAAGCAGGATTGGGCTGGCGATGACCAGACCCAAAAATGATAAAATGATATCAATCAGGCGTTTGATAAACCGCTGCTCCAGGGACAGATCCTTTACCACCAGGGACATGAAGGATTTATCGTCCAGCACCACGTGCTTTGCGTTTGCCGCCACCACATCGCTGAGTTCCGGGTTGTAATAGATATTTTTCATATTGTCATAGCAAAATTCAATCAGCGCAGTTCTGGCCTGCAAAGGAACATCATAAAAGAATACTGTATCATTGCGGAGAATCATTTCAAAAATGTCCTCGCTCTTATAGTCGATAATATCAGCCACCTGATATTGCTTTTTATATTTGCGGATTTTAGGCAGGACATTTCCGAGGCTGATTTTAGAAGATGTAATAATGCATACCCGTTCCGGCGGTGTAATAGAGAAATAAACGAAATTTCCAAAATAGGTCCAGCCAATGATGACCAAAATTTGAATGATGAGGATCAACAGCAGCATTTCAGGCGCGGCGAGCCGGAATGCATAGTTATTTGCCGGACTGGCGTTCATGATACAAAATTCAAAATAGGTAAACAGGTCAGTAATCACCGTTGCCAGTATCATGGAATGGATAATCGGTTTGCTCTTTTGCTTTCCGATTGCGTACCCTCCGTATACAGACAACAGGGCTGTTCCCAGCACAACAAAGGTCACCATGGTAATCGCGGCTGTACGGGACAGCTTCAGAATATAGGGATAGTCAATCGCAAAGAGCAGGAAAAAGGTTGCGAATAACGCAAAATATAATAAAATTTTCATGACAAAGACAATACTTCGCTGAAATTTTCGTACACGATGTCTCAAGTGAAACCCTCCAAACGCTTGAGGTCGATATTTAACATATTTTTAAATTATACCATTGTCTGCTTCTTTTTTCAACTAATCCAGGGATTGTTCGTCCAAGGTTTTGGAAAATCCGTCCAAAAATTCCTGCAAAAAAAGCTCTGCTTCGGGAAGCTCCATCCTATGTAGAGACTCAAGCTGCGCTTGCTTGGCAACAGAGAATTCGGGATTGCCGGACTGTTCCTCCTCCATGCATTTGATCAGCGCGGAGAGCTTGTCCGCTGCTTTTACCAGTATCCAAAGATAGTCGTCGCTTTCTTCCGGCAGAAAAAACGGCTCGTATTCCTCGCGGAAATCATCCGGCAGCATATCGAGAAGGGTACAGTTCGCTGCCTTTTCAATCTGCTTATAGGCAGTACAGATATCATTGTTATAATATTTCACCGGCGTGGGCAGGTCGCCGGTAATAATTTCGGCTGCATCATGAAACAGTGCCAGCATAGCAGCCCTTTGCGGGTCAACCTGCCGGTCAAACCGTTTCTTCGCAATCACAGCTAGAGCATGGGCAAGAATGGAGACGTCTAAACTATGCTCGGACAGGCTTTCTTTCCAGGTGTTGCGCATCAGGCCCCAGCGGTTGACATATTTCATCCGGAGAACCATTGAATAAAAATTCCCTCTCATCCCGTTTCCTCCAGTCGTTGACATTACTTTTCACAATTATATAGTATAGTATAAGAATGCTGAAAAGTCTATGATAAAATCGTGAAACAATTGGAAAAAATCCTGTACAGATGTCCTTTTTGGAAAAATGTGTTATAATAAAAATAATATTTTATAAGAGGACGATAGCGGGGGAGAAGATGCTGACGATCAGATATGTTACTGAGGCGGACAAGCCATTCTGGCTTTCGATCGATAAACATGTAACAGAAGCGGGATTTCTGCAAAAGGTACGCGGACGTTTCGGATATGTAATTTTCCGGGATCAAATTCCAGTAGGCCTGTTTCATTATAATGTATTATGGGATATGATTCCGTTTTTGAATTTGATTTCCATCATTCCGGAAGCGCGGGGACACGGCTATGGCAAGCGGACGATGGAGTATTGGGAAACAGAAATGAGAAGAGACGGCTATCAGATGGTATTGGTCTCTACTCAGGCGGATGAGCCGGCGCAGCAGTTTTACCGTAAACTGGGATACCGGGACTGCGGCTGTCTGATCTTGGATCATTGCCCTTTTGATCAGCCGGCGGAACTCTTTATGAGAAAAAACCTTGTTGGTTCGATCTGACGGCGGGAGCAGCCGTGTTTTTAAAAAGACCATAGGAAAGGAATTCAAGTAATATGAACCAGTCTTTGCAGAACAACAGGAAAGTATTCTTTTTTCGGAATGATTATCTGAATATCTTCGTGATCAGCCTGATTGTTGCGGCAGTCATCTTTCTCCCATTCATAATCTATGAAAAGGGATATTTTTTGTATTACGGGGATTTTAATGTCCAGCAGATCCCATTTTATCTTCATGCACATGACGCGATTCGGGACGGGCAGATTTTTTGGGATTGGGGGACAGACCTCGGTGCCAATTTTATCGGTTCGTACAGCTTTTATCTGCTCACCAGTCCCTTTTTCCTTTTAACCCTTGCTTTTCCCAGCAGCATGGTTCCGCTCTTAATGGGGCCTTTGCTGATCTTAAAGTTTGGATGCGCGGGGCTGACAGGCTTTGCTTTTTTAAAGCGTTTTACCAAGAATAATTACTACGCGGTTATAGGGGCGCTGATGTATGCGTTCTGCGGGTTCAACCAGTTTAATATCTTTTTCAACCATTTCCATGAGGCGGTTATTTTATTTCCTCTGCTGCTGGTTGCGCTGGAAGAGTTTGTCGTGAATGGGAGAAGAGGATGCTTTGCGCTTGCGGTTGCATTATGCGCGGTAGTAAACTATTTCTTCTTTTTCGGACAGGTTACCTTTACAATTATTTATTTTATTGTTCGGTGTTTCTCACCGGATTTTCGGATCAATGCCAAGAAATTCCTGCTCCTGCTATTTGAGGCGGTGCTGGGCGTTCTGCTTGCCTGTATCGTGCTCCTTCCCTCTGCGCTGGCGATTATTGATAATCCGAGAACCAGCTCGATGTATTACGGAATGAATATGCTGCTTTATAATAATGTGCAGCGTTATGGATTGATTCTTCAAAGCCTGTTTTTCCCGCCGGATATCCCATCCCGGCCGAATTTCTTTCCGGATTCCAATGCCAAATGGTCGTCCGTTTCGGCTTATCTGCCGCTCTTCAGTATGAGTGGTGTAGCAGTCTTTTGCAGGTATGCCAAAAAGCATTGGCTGAAGCGGATTTTGCTTATCTGCGGGATTATGGCGCTGGTTCCTATTTTGAATAGCTCTTTCTATGCTTTTAATTCCAGCTATTATGCCCGCTGGTTTTATATGCCGGTATTGATGATGTGTCTTGCCACCTGTTTTGCGCTGCAGGATGTTAAGATGGATTTCTCGTTTGGGATAAAATTCTGTACCGTAATGGTATGCGCGTTTGCACTGATCGGAGTGCTGCCGACCAAGGACGAGGACGGAGTGGTAAAGTGGTTCCAGTTTGAACCGTATCCTGAGCGCTTGTGGGCATATGTCCTGATTGCGCTGCTTTCGGTTTTACTGCTCTGGGTACTCTATTACCAGACCCGTCATAGCAAGGTGTTTTACCGACAGGCAGCCGGTTTTATCTGCCTGATTTCGGTAATCAGCACCATGATGGTAATTGGCACCGGCAAGCAGCATGCCTCCGGAGATATTTATGATTTAGTGGTCGAGCAGGGAATTAAGGGAAAAGAAAACTTTACTCTGGATGAAAGCGAATTTTACCGGGTGGACGAGTATGAGCTATTGGACAACATGCCGATGTACTGGGATATGTCTACGATTCAGTGCTTCCATTCTGTTGTCCCGGCTTCGATTATGGAATTCTATGAAAATATCGATATTGATCGGGATGTCGCGTCCAGGCCGGAATTATCCTATTATGGGCTGAGAGCATTGACCAGTGTAAAATATCTCTTTGCGGAGATCGATGAGGAAGAGCAGCCCTCGCTGTATGGCTTTGAACTGATAGGCCAGCAGAACGGGCTGAATGTATATGAAAACCAATACTTTATCCCGATGGGCTTTACCTATGACTATTACGCGGACAGCACTGTTCAGGAAAATTATCTGGCCTCCAGTAAAGATAAGCTGATGCTCCGGGCTATTCTTTTATCTGATGAGGACGCGCAAAAATACAGCGATATTCTGGAACGTCTGCCGGAGGACCAGATGCCCGACATTACAGAGGAGGATTATTATCTGGATTGCCAGGACCGGGCGGCCGGCGCGGGGACAGAGTTTACCTATGATACCAATGGCTTTACTTCTCAAATCACGCTATCCCGTGATAACCTGGTGTTCTATTCCGTACCCTATGAACGCGGTTGGACGGCGTATGTCAATGGGGAGAAAACAGAAATTGTCAAAGCGAATGTCGGCTTTATGGCTGTAAAAGCTCCTGCGGGCGAAAATACAATCGTGTTCCGCTATCGGACGCCGGGGCTTTATGAGGGGATCGCTGTCAGCTTTGCGGCGCTGAATGTATGGATACTTTATGTATGGTATATGAGGCGGTATCGCAGAAAGCATCCGGAGGCAAAGGTAAGGGCAAAGAGGCATCGGCTGCCTTATGCGGAGCCGGATGGCATTAATCGTGCGCAATATGCCTATATCAAGGCAGTGCTGTCTGACAGTTCGACGCAGGAGGAGAAAGACGGCAAAACAAAAAAGAGCTGATTAACAGCTCTTTTTTGTAAAGGGGAAACAGCTAGGAACACGAACTAACGACAATCATTTTCGAACTTGTTCTGAGCTTCTGGATTTTGTTTTTTATTATTAAACTGAGACTGTTTTTTGTTCTGAGCAGACGGATTATTTTTATTCTGCGGATTCACGTTATTGCTCGGACAATTGTTACTTTTGTTTTTTGCAGACATGATTTCACCTCATTTGTTTTTTTGTCAAAGATTTTTCTTTGACGAAAATAGTTTTCGCAAAACATTGTGGTTTATGCCAAGAAAAAATTGTCAAGTTCAAATGAAAGAAACAGGATAAGTGTTGCTAACAATCGAAAAATAGTATATAATAGATAACCGTAAATGAAGTAAAATTTTGAGAAAGGCTTGTGTTTTAGTTATGTCAGGACATTCCAAATGGAAAAATATTATGCACAAAAAGGGAAAAACCGATGCTCAGCGTGCAAAGGTTTTTACTAAAATCGGACGTGAAATCATGGTTGCCGTCAAAGAAGGCGGGGCAGATCCGGCTGCGAACGGAAAACTGCGCGACCTGATTGCAAAGGCGAAACAGAATAACGTTCCGAACGATAATATTGACCGGGTTATTAAAAAGGCTGCCGGCGGCGATGATAAAAATAACTATGAGAGCATGGTCTATGAAGGATACGGCCCGAATGGCGTTGCTGTAATTGTAGAAGCACTGACGGACAACAAAAACCGTACTGCCGGAGAGGTTCGCCATTACTTTGATAAATTCGGCGGAAACCTTGGGACGTCCGGATGTGTTTCCTATATGTTCTCCACCAAGGGAATCGTCATATTGGAAAACGACGGTTTGGATGAGGAAAAGGTAATGGAGGATTGCATGGAAGCCGGAGTCGAGGATTTTGATTTTGGGGAAGAAGCAGTTGAAATCGAAACCTTGCCGGCGGAATGCGGGGATGTCCGGGAATTTCTTGAAGGAAAAGGCTATACGGTTATTTCTGCAGAGGTAGAGCAGGTTCCGAGCACTTATACGCAGCTGACAGAACCGGAACATATTCGGAAGATGAACTTACTGCTGGATGCACTCGAAGAAAACGATGATGTACAGAATGTTTTCCATAACTGGGAGAACCAGGATGACGGGGAATAAATAAGAGAATGGGGGATCTGTTTTAAAAGACAGATCCCTTTATTTTGCAAACCTGAGGAAATTCGATTTTTCTTTACAAATTATTCATATTGTGATACAATAAAGCGAATTTGAAAATTAGGAGGACATTGATATGGTAGTTACTTCAACTAAGGAATTATCAAAAGGCGCTACCCTTCTGCTGGGAATTCAGCATCTGTTTGCCATGTTTGGTTCCACTGTGCTTGTGCCGGCGCTGACTGGACTCAACCCGTCTGTCGCGCTTATCTGCGCTGGGATTGGGACGCTGATTTTCCATTTTGTGACCGGGCATAAGGTACCGGTGTTTGTCGGTTCCAGTTTTGCGTTTCTTGCTGCTTTGCAGATTACGATTCCAAAATATGGAATCCCTGCCACACAGGGCGGCATTATCGTTGCCGGCGCGGTTTATCTTTTGCTGGCGCTGCTGGTTAAGCTGATCGGTGTAAAGCGGGTACGCAGCCTGTTTCCTCCGGTTGTAACCGGGCCGGTCATTGTTGTGATCGGTTTAACTCTTGCGCCAACCGGGATTGAGATGGCAAAAACAAACTGGTGGGTTGCAGTATTTGTTCTAATTATTATTGTTGTGGTTTCTATCTTTGCCAAGGGCTTCTTCAAACTGGTTCCTATTCTAATTGGCCTTTTGGGCGGCTACATCCTGTCCATTATTTTAACGTTGACTGGTGTTTGTCCGGGATTGGTTGATTTTCAGCCGATTGCGGACGCCAGTATTATCAGTCCGTTCTGGAAAATAGGTGAGTTCTTCACCCTTCCGGAATTTAATCTTGAAGCGGTTGCCTTGCTTGCGCCGATTGCTTTTGTAACCTTTATGGAGCATATTGGGGACGTCACCACAAACGGATCGGTTGTTGGGAAGGATTTCCTGGAGGATCCGGGACTCCACAGAACTCTGATCGGGGACGGGCTTGCTACCATGGCGGCCGGACTATTGGGTGGGCCTGCCAATACCACCTATTCTGAAAATACCGGCGTTTTGGCTGTTACAAAGGTATACGATACTATCGTTTTAAAGATTGCCGCAGTTTTTGCAATTGCGCTGGGGCTGTTCGGAAAGGTTGGAGCAGTGATTCTCTGTATTCCGGATGCAGTAAAAGGCGGGATGGCGGTTGTCCTTTTCGGAATGATCGCCGCGGTCGGTATGCGCACCATAACAGAAGCGCAGCTTGATTTTGCTCATAGCAGAAACCTGCTGATTACCGGACTGATCCTGGTATTTGGCCTAGGCCTGAGCAGCGGAATCAGCTTTGGCGATTTCCAGATTTCCGGATTGTTTGTTGCAGTTGTTGTCGGTGTTGCTGCGAACAAATTACTGCCGTTAGAAGAATAATATCAAAAGTAAAAAGCTCTGCAGATAAAATTTGCAGAGCTTTTTTTATATCATAAAGAATGTTTCCTTTTGCTTTCTTCTAGATTTCTTTCCCGGACAGTGCTATAATAAAAAAGGTAATTTTATATGTGGAAAATTTTGAAAGTGTAATCTTTCAAACCCAGTTTTGCAGTTTTCGCTGTCTCATCAGGCATCGATTTGGCTTTGCAAAACCAACCACAATTCCGAAAGGAGGAGGCTTTCACTGCGCGAAAGCCATAGTCAAACGATGATTTTAGTAATCGACGGACAGGGCGGCGGCATTGGCCGATCCCTGATTGAGCAATTGAAAAAGCGGCTGCCGGATGAGCAGGTGGTGGCAGTCGGGACGAACTCCGGCGCAGCCTCAGCGATGTTAAAGGCGGGTGCTGACGCGGGTGCAACCGGGGAAAATGCAGTGATCTATAACAGCAAGCGTGCTGATGTAATCGCCGGACCGGTAGGAATTCTGCTGGCAAATTCCATGTTCGGGGAGGTTTCGCCAAGCATGGCTGCGGCTGTATCAGAAAGCCAGGCGCAGAAAATTTTAATTCCAATTGCAAAATGTAATGCTGTAGTAGTCGGCACGCAAACTAAGCCGATTGTACAGTATATCGAAGAGGCAGTTCAAATGATTGCAGAACAGATAGAAGGGAAGATCTGATCAATGAGCAAAGTCAATTTATATCAAGTCCATCAGGTAAACGACTATACCTATATCATTGCGGAGGATTTGGATCATCAGGTAGACACAATGGCCTTGGTGATAGGAAAGAAAAAGGCTGCTCTGATCGATACCGGCGCCGGAATTGGGAATCTGAGGGAGGTTGTTGAAGAATTGACTGACCTGCCGGTGATGGTTCTGACTACCCATCTGCATACAGACCATGCGGGCGGTAATCCGTTGTTTGATGAAATTTATGTCAATGAGCGCGATGCGTTTCTGATGCCGGAATCCATGGGACTCGATTTCCGGATGCGGTATGTGAGAGCCTGCGTAACGGATAACCCGGACAAGCTCAATCAAATCGAAAAGGGAATCAATCGGGTCACCTCGTTTGATTATCAGTCCATCGACGATGGAGATATCATTGATTTAGGCGGGATTACGTTGAGAACTATCGCTTTTCCCGGACATACACCGGGCTCTCTGATGTTTTATGATGAGTCCTCCCGCATTCTCTTTTCCGGAGATTCTGTTAACCCGTCTCCGTGGCTGTTTCTAGAGTATTCAGTTCCCCTGCACGAATATCTGGACAAGCTGAGACAACTAAAGCCATTGCTTGCCGAAGCGGGCCGGATTTATTGTGGTCATGGAGTTGATGCGCTGGAAGACGAGGTGGTTCCTGATCTGGAAGAATGCTGTTTGGAAATTTTGGGCGGCGCCGCAGGCAAGCCTACCCGGACAGTCGGGGGAGATGCCTGCAAATACCGGCATGGCTGTGTGACGGTATTTTATAACCCGGAAAAACTATGAGTGAGGAAATAAGAATGAAAGCAAGAATTGTAAAGCCGCAGGAGCTAGTGCTGTATTATCCAAAAGAGAATGAGAAAATTGCAGAAGTACTGAAGCGCTTGGATGTACCGGTTCGGCTTTTAAGCGACAGCGAGCTGGAGCAGACGGTTGCAGAATGTCTGCAGGGCGGGCAAAAGGAATTAGAATCCACTGTCTCGGAGCGGCTGCCAGAAGCTTTTTTGCTCTTCAGCGGGGTTGCGGAGAAACGTTTCCAAACCGTTTTGAACGAACTGCGTCCGGCTGCGCCCCACCTGATCAAAGCGGTAGTGACACAGCATAACAGTTCCTGGAAGGTTTCGGAACTGTTTGAGGAGCTCTGCCGGGAACGGGAAAGCCTGGGCGTCCATCAAAAGTAACTTTAAACCAAAAGAGGGTAGAAAAAGATCGGTTTTTCAGCAAAATTCCGATCTGTTAAATTGATAACAAAAATATACTTGATTAAACGGAAAAAAATGATTATAATGATATGTGGTAAAGTGCCGTAGACGTATAAAGTCTTATACAGTTGATTAAGGTAAAACCGAAAGGAGTTTTCAAATGATTTATTCACATGAAGTAGAGAAAATGTGTCCAGTGGCACAAGGCGTTGCTCATGGTGCTGCTCCGATCCCGGAAGAAGCCAAATGGGTGAAGGCAAAAGAGATTACTGATATTTCCGGTTTAACACACGGTATTGGCTGGTGTGCTCCGCAGCAGGGTACCTGTAAATTAACCTTGAATGTAAAAGAGGGAATCATTCAGGAAGCGCTGGTGGAAACCATCGGATGTTCTGGGATGACTCATTCCGCTGCAATGGCTTCTGAAATTCTGCCGGGCAGAACTGTTTTGGAAGCGCTGAACACTGACCTTGTTTGTGACGCAATCAATACTGCAATGAGAGAACTGTTCCTGCAGATTGTATACGGCAGAACTCAGAGTGCTTTCTCTGAAGACGGCTTACCGGTCGGCGCTGGCCTGGAAGACCTCGGAAAAGGGCTTCGTTCTCAGGTTGGTACTATGTATGGAACATTGAAAAAAGGTCCGCGTTACCTGGAAATGGCAGAAGGCTATGTCACCGGGATTGCTCTTGACGAAGACAATGAAATCATTGGTTATCAGTTCGTCAACTTCGGCAAAATGATGGACTTCATGAAAAAAGGCGATGACGCTGCAACAGCATTTGAAAAATCCAAAGGTCAGTATGGCCGTGTTGCTGACGCTGCAAAAATCATCGACCCGCGTGAAGAGTAATTGAGGAGGTAACACGAAGATGGCTTTATTTGAATCTTATGAAAGAAGAATTGATAAAATCAATTCTGTTCTGAATAGTTATGGAATTGCTTCCATTGAAGAAGCTGAAAAAATTACAAAGGATGCCGGCCTGAACATCTATGACCAGGTAAAAGCAATTCAGCCGATTTGCTTCGAAAACGCTTGCTGGGCTTACACTGTTGGTGTTGCAATTGCAATCAAAAAGGGCTGCACCAGAGCGGCTGACGCTGCAGCTGCAATCGGGGAAGGCCTGCAGGCTTTCTGCATTCCGGGTTCTGTTGCTGACCAGCGTAAGGTTGGCTTGGGCCATGGGAATCTCGGCAAAATGCTGCTGGAAGAAGAAACTGAATGCTTTGCTTTCCTGGCTGGCCACGAATCCTTTGCTGCTGCGGAAGGTGCGATCGGAATCGCCGAAAAGGCAAACAAAGTTCGCCAGAAACCGTTAAGAGTTATCCTCAACGGCCTCGGCAAGGACGCTGCTCAGATCATCTCCAGAATCAACGGCTTTACCTATGTTGAAACTGAAATGGATTACTATACCGGAGAAGTAAAAGAGGTTTTCCGTAAATCCTATTCTACCGGTTTAAGAGCAAAGGTTAACTGCTACGGCGCAAACGACGTAACTGAAGGCGTTGCGATCATGCACAAGGAAGGCGTTGATGTTTCTATCACCGGGAACTCTACCAATCCGACCAGATTCCAGCATCCAGTTGCGGGAACCTATAAAAAAGAATGTGTCGAACAGGGTAAGAAATATTTCTCTGTTGCGTCCGGCGGCGGCACGGGTCGTACCCTGCACCCGGACAACATGGCTGCTGGTCCTGCGTCCTACGGTATGACTGATACCATGGGCCGTATGCACTCTGACGCTCAGTTTGCAGGATCCTCTTCTGTTCCGGCTCACGTGGAAATGATGGGTCTCATCGGCATGGGCAACAACCCGATGGTTGGTGCTACTGTTGCTTGTGCTGTTGCTGTCGAAGAAGCAATGAAAAACAAATAAGAATCCGCATGAATCGTGGGTTCATCTTAAAAAGGGCTGCTCGTTGAGCGGCTCTTTTTTTGTCTCAAAATCTTCTGAAGAAGATAGGAATGTGGCATTTGTACCCAAATTGTACCCTGAATTTCTGAATGGGGTACAGTTTTGTACCCCGAGGTTGGGTACATGGGTCGGCGAAGTCGCATCACTGCTGGATTTCTGCGGGTATATACTGACATCCTGCAATATCGTTTCAATACTTTTTTGATCTTGAATCTGTTGAAGATTACTCCCATTTCCGTTTACCGGAATATTCTCTAAGATATTGGTTGTCTGTTGTTTCATAGCTTGAGTGATATGTGTATAAATCTGTAAAGTGACTTGAACACTCTTATGTCCCAGGCGTTCCTGTACATCCTTAATATATGCTCCTCTTTCAATCAGCATAGTTGTATGTGTATGCCGAAGTGCATGATAAGTATAGTGCGCATAACCCAGGTCATAATGAATGACTCTTGCACAGTGCATCATAATGCGAGGAGAGATAAATGAACCGTTTTCTCTTACGTTCAGCATATGTATTTCTTTACAGTCTACTCCTTTCTCTGTTACAATTTGACGTTTTGGATTTTCATAAAGATGGATATAGCATTCTCTGTAGAATGCTATTGCACGATCTTCAAAAATTGAGACTTTCCGCAATTCTTCTAACGTAATTTTATCTAATTTTATTTTGCGAAAAGAATTATATTTGGGTTCTGTAAAGGTCCAGTATCCTTTTAGATTTTGAACTTGCTTGTTAATGTCCAATATTCCATGTTCCCAGTCGATATCATGTTTACGGTCAATCGCAAAAGCCTCACCTAACCGCAATCCACAGCGATAAGCCAGCAAAAGGGGAATATAGCATGAATTTCCAAAAGGGAAGCGGCTAATGATTTTATTCCATTCGTTCTCCAAAATAATTTCTCTTGGGTGAGAACGAGTTGGGATATCTGCTTTAGCTCGTGGAGAAGGGAGTTTAATTCCTTGCATTGGATTTGACTGGATAAATCGCAGAGGTTCCACTGCGTAAGATAGTGAGCCGCTCAATAGAGCCTTTAAACAAATTAACGTGTTTCTGCTGAATCCTTCGTTAAATTTTTCATTTAAAAATTGTTGGAGAATTGCAGGTGTAATAGAATGTAAGTGATATTTTCCTAATACTGGGCGAATATAGTTGTTGATTTTCTTTTGATACCCTAAATATGAACACTCCTTTAAGTTGATTTGACAATATTCCTTTAGCCAATAATCTAAGTAGTCTGAATAACTTATTTCGGAAGGTATAAACCTTAATCCGGAATTTTCATATTCGGCTAAAGCTTTCGTACCAGCAGTCATTGCTTCCTTTTTTGTAGAAAATCCGCTTTTGGTAAAACGTTGTCTTTTTCCATTGACTGGTGCACCCTCAAAACGATACTGCCATTTTTTTCCGCGTTTCATACATGTGACTTGAGCCAATTGTGATCGCCTCCATCATTGATTTTAGGGAGTTCTTTCACATCATCCAGATCCGTCAGATCTTTTCCCTCAGCTTCCAACAAAAACATTTTTAGAGCCTCCTCTCTTACTTTATAACTTCCGAGCTTCATTGCTGGAAGAAATCCTTTTCGGATCAAATCATACACATAGCTTGGATTGGAATGTATAATTTGAGAAATTTCTTTGACGGTATATAATGTGATACTCATTATTCTCCCTCCTTTATTCTATTGGAAGAAAATCTTCTGTCAAATTTCGATATTGATTGTTTTGGACGTTGAACATTGATGAAACGTGTAGGCATGCGTCTTTTTAATAAATAAAAATATTTTGCGTATATAGATTTTTTAGGCCCCATCTATAATGGGACATACTGTATCGGTTGACTCACATATAACTTTGTGCAACGATTGCACAAAGTTATATGTACCGCATCACAACAAATTTACGTTACTAAGTTGTGGCTGGGTAATAGCCAGCGTCGCTAAGCCATACGACATGTATCATTATCCCGGGTTATAGCAGCCATTATTTGTCAAGTAATGGATTATCGCAGAAATGCGCCGCTCGCCGGTTAGTTATACAGTATGCTACCATGATGTCTAATAAGACATATTTTTCAAGATACCAATTTTATCATATCAGGCCGATTGCCTGTATTGATACAGGATGTGTCATGGTTTATGGAAAAACCGCTGTAAAAGTGCTTTCCTTAAAGCAGGTAAACCTTTAATCAATGCAATTTTTATTTCCTGTTCTAAATCTTCATCAAAAACTTTTCCGACAATTATTCCGTCTGGAGAATAAACTGGTCGCATTGAAGCGCTTCGTATGTATTTACTATAAAAATTTAGAAGCTGTAAATCAGTATCAGATTGATTGTTAATAAAATCTAAAATTAAATTTGCAGACGGTAAAGGGATTTGCTTTTGCGAATCATATTTTTTCATAATCGTGGAGCCTCCTCCTAAGGTACTTGAGAGCTAGGGATTTGTGCTTTTCTGCCATTCTTGTACTGATTCCCATTTCTTTAGCTATTTGATAAAGAGGTATCTCAAAAAGAACATTTTTAATTAGAACATTTTTTTGCTTTGCTGTTAATTGGCTAATAGCCTCTTCTAATTCGATTTGTTGAATAGAGATATTATTATTTGCAAACTCAATATGACCACAGTTTACCTCTTCTAAATCTGAATCAATAAAATATAAATTTTCCTGGAATTTTTCCAGTTCTACGAATATGATGTCATATTTTTGGGCTTTCTGTTGATCTTTACAAAATCGCCTTTGAGTATTATTGATGATAGTTTTCAAATATTTATCAATGTATTCAATTATTTCATCACTAACATTTTCAGCTTTTAAAGGAAAGAACAACATCTCGCATCACCTTACCCCTTCATATAGAAGACAAGGTAAAAACGAGCTAAAAACCGAACCTTGTAAATATGAATTTTTTGTAAATATTAAAAAGGTTGAACTTGTCTTTTATAATTATTCAACATGTATTTTCTCCTGGATTTTAATATTAAAAAATAAAAGGTAGATATTTGGATAATGGATATCCAAATATTTACCTTTTTAAAATTTATGATATAAATTATTTGATCCTCTATGATATAACCAAGATATATCCGAAAGGTTAGTTTGTGGGAACTGCAGCTGTTACTTCCGCAGAGTGACATGGAATATTCACGGTAGAAAGCAAATTGTCTGGCGGTGCATTAACCGATTGGAGTTTGGACCGAAATCGTGCGGGAATTCGCCAAGTATAGAAGTAACCATGCTTTATCATGCTATAACTCAAGGGATTCGTTCACTGATACATAATCAGCATAAAGAAGTGACTGCCGCATTGCAAGATACCCTCATCATCGTGTGACTGGAGAAAAGGAAGAAGTAATCCCTATTATAATAGAGAACAAAATCAAAGAATTGGAAACCGAATTCGATCGACTGCTGGTTCTGGCGGTAGATGAGAATGAGATCATTGACAGAAAACTGGAACAGCTCAGTGCGCCATTCTTAAATTAAAGCGCAGAAAAAACAAACCGAATCTTCGGCAGAACATATAAAAGCAGTGGAATCCGAAACAGAAGAAATGGTAAACCTTATTTTAACGGAGAATCTTGATCTCACAGAATATTCCGATTTCTTAGGGTATTGTATCATTGAGAGAAACACCTGCAGAGTATATACTACCGGTGTTTCTCTGTTCCTACTGTTTTATTAAGGGATTGGAGCTTGTGGTAGAAAGAAGTTAATAATAATTGAAAAATTCAAATTTTTTGATTCTGGATTATCATACAGAAGGATGCTATATTTGAAACATCAATTAACTAGTTGGAAAATGAATTACCTTAATTATTTCCTTGAATATTTCGGTAATGAGTAGGAGAATTTCCAGTATATTTTTTGAAGACTTGCGTAAAATATCGATAATTTTTAAATCCAACGTATTCTGCGATTTCATAAGACATCATGGATGTACCGCGAAGCAATTCCTTTGCCTTTTGTACACGCAGTTTATTTAAATATTCTGTGATAGGAATTCCTTCAATCGAATTAAAAATATGACAGAGATAACTTGGGCTCCGCTCCACCTGTTGTGCAATCTGCTCTACCGATAAAGGCAATGTATAATTTTGATTCATAAAGTCCTTTGCCCGTTTGATGATCCATCTGCTTTTTGAAGGCTGATTTTGCTTGATAATCGCTAGAATGTCACAATAAAAAAATTCAACCTGATGAATGTATTCTTCTAATATAGAGAAGTGCTTTACATATTGAATATAGCCTAAATTAAGTAAATTATTTCTAACATCCACTCTATCGTCTATCTGGACCGATAGCATAGAAACTAATTGAAAACAGTAGTTTTGGATAGTTTTAATATCCGTGATATCTGAAAAACGATAGCTTTGAAATAAGGGGTGTAGTAAATGGAGACAGGATTCGATATTCACAGATCGAATGGCTTTAGTTAATTCTCCTCGAATAGAATCGGGAGAAATGGGGTGTTCGAACTGTTTTTTAGAAAATTGTTGTGAAGTGAGTGTGACTCCATTGCCAATAAAAAAGCGGTACTGCAATGTTTTTTCTGCATCTCGAAGGGCACTTTGAAACGAATAAGCAGAAAACATATCGCTAAAAGCTATCGTAGATTGTTGATTATATTTTTGACAAAATGTATCGATGAAGTTTGAAGCAGTCTCTTGCACGGATGACGAATCTGATGCTGAAGAAAGATTAAAAAACAACAAAATCTGATTTGCTTTATTTCCAGGCATCCAAAATACTTCGATTGGGTATGAATGAGACAAAGCATCAGTGATTTCTGTTAAATCCAATGGGGCTGGTTTAGCTTCATCAAGCGGATCATATGGTAATAGTTCTACCAGACTTGTCAGAAGATAAGGCTGATTCCAACGAAATCCGGCGGAATGAATGAAAAGAGCAAGTTCTTCTTTAACTAAATTAGGATCTTTTAAGAGTTTTTTGATCGTAGAGGAGAAGTCGTTTGATGTCTGTAATATAGGAGTGCTGTGCTTGATCTCTTCAACGGTCATTCGCACTCTGTCAATAAGGTCGTCTATATTGACCGGCTTTACCAGATATTCCTTCACACCAATAGAAATGGCTTGTTTTGCATAAGAAAAATCAGTGTATCCGCTCAATAATAGAATTTTTGTTTTTGGATACAGTCTTGATACACATTCTGCAAGTTCTAAACCATCCATACCAGGCATTCTGATATCGGTTAACAAAATATCGGGTGTCGACTGACGAATATATTTCATTGCTTCAATTCCATTCTTAGCACTGGATACAGAATCAATTCCAATAGATCTCCAATCGATCGTCTCCACTAAACCTTCCCGAATACTGGACTCATCGTCGACAACTAATAATTTCATAGGGACCTCCTTTTATAATGGTAAATCGTCACTAGGCGGCTTTATCAAAATAGGAAGCCGTAAAGTAACGTTAGTTCCGATTCCTGGAATGCTATGAAATGTTATTCCGTATTCCTTACCAAAATGCAATCGCAATCGGTCATCAATGTTCTTTAACGCAAAAGCCTTTTGGGGATTATTGTCAAGTAACTGTTTCATCACCAGTTCTTCATTGATTCCAATACCGTCATCTTTGACAGTGATAATGACATCCTCATTGTCAATTTTTCCTATAATGGATAAATGACCATCATCAATTTTATTTTCCAGTCCATGTACAATGGAGTTTTCTACCAACGGTTGTAAGATAAGCCGGATAGTATACAACGATTTCACCTGATTGTCAAAATCAATTGTATAGGATAATTTCTCTTTAAAACGCAATTTCTGGATATTTAAATAATTTTCAATATGGTGAATCTCTTCCTGAAATGTGACAAACTTACTTTCCTTACTCAAGTAATACCGAAACAAATCAGAAAGCATCTCTATCTGCTGGCTGACTTCCAAGGCCCCTTGTCGTCGTGCATTCCAGCGGATACTGTCCAAAGTGTTATATAAAAAATGAGGATTGATTTGAGAATTCATATATAATAGTTCTGCTATTGTTTCCTGACGTTTAATTTCAGCATTCTTTTGGATTAGAAAACCGATTCGATCTGTCATCTGATTGAAACTATCTGCGAGCTGCCCGAATTCATCCCGTGAACGAATATCGGCTTTTGTATTTAAATTTCCGTCTTGTAAATCTTGTGTTGCTGTCATAAGCCGCTTTAAAGGTCTTAATATGAAAAACGAAAGTAAAATACAAAGAATGAGAGAAAACAGGATAACACCGAAAGCAACAATATATGTGTATTGCTTGATAGACAAAGCCTGTTCCTCAATACTGGAGGCAGGGATAACATGTACCAAACGCCATCCATTGTTAATTGGATTTCCGACAATAAGATAATGATCTCCACTCTTTGATGACAATGTAAAAGTTTTTGCTTCGGTGGACTCTAGATCAATACATTGAGCTTTAATATTCGTAAGCACACCCTCTTCCTGCAGCTTTCCGGAAGAAGAGACTATTTTGCCATCACGGTTTAATAACAGGACCATTGAATTAGGTAGGTAATTAAATTCAGACATTAGATCAATAAATTCTTGTTCCCGTATATCTATTCGCAAGGTACCAATTGGGATTTGACCATAAGAGGTCGTGATTTTTTGATAGAAAGAAATAAGAGAAACTTGATCATTATAAAAGGTAGAGACTGTTCTGGGGAGATTCCACAAACTTTTTTGTGTCCCATCTGAAAAAGTATTGTCAAAATTTTCATCCTCAGGAAAAGTATTCCCTACCGAAATGCCGATCTGCCCATCCAGTGTCGATACTTTTAAATAATAAATGTTGTTGTCATCCAAACGATTCACACCAAATTGATCCTGAAAATACTTGGACTCCACACGAGTACCGATAAATCGATTGGGGTTAAAATCCATTAGTAAATCTTGGATATCCTCGTTATAAACAATATCAAAAGTCAACCGATCAATCTGCTCTATATAATCTTCCAATTTAAGGGTAGCTTCATCGATTTTTTGTGAGGAAAGTGTAATTTCTTTCTCCAAAAAATAGTTGTAGTAACGGTTATGTACTAAAAACCCCATTATAAGTAGAGGCATAAAGAGAAAGAGAAGAAATACCAATAATAATTTGTGCTGTAGAGAGAATGTGACCCGTCTTTTCATAGGAATCCCCCTAATTTCTTTTGTTTTTATAAATTATAACAAATTATCATAAGGATGGCTAGTGAGAAAAATGCTATTAAAATCTAAGAATATTGAACATTAACTAAATTTTAGTGGATTGTGGCAAAGAAGTATTTTGTTTATAATAAAACCATAGAATTAATTCTATCAATGAAACTTGTTGCAAAGATAAATGAACAGGAGGCAGTTTATGAAAAAGAAACATTTTATTTCAATATTGGCAGCTTTAATGGCAAGCAGTATGCTTTTTACCGCTTGCGGTACAACAACCACACCAGATGGTGATAGTTCCGAATCAGGTGGTTCGGAGGCAAAAACTGGTGAACCGGTAACAATACGTTACATGACATGGGAAGATGGAGACTGGCAAACATTTAGTGAAGAATTTATCGATAAATATATGAAAGATAATCCGAACGTCACCATCCAGTATGAACCAACTGCTGGCGATGGGTATATGACCAAACTGAAAACTTCACTCTCTTCGGGTACTGCTCCTGATGTTGCATGGGTAGATGGCTGGCAGGAAATGTTTAAGATGGATGTTTTTGAACCTTTGGATGATTATATTGCAAAATATAATTTTGATTTAGACGTCCAGAATCCTGCTTTAATTGAGAGCGGAAGTTACAATGGAAAAATTTATGGCTTATTCGGTTGGGCAGGCGTTACTGGAATTTATTATAACAAGCAATTATTTGATGATGCCGGAGTTGCTTATCCACAAGAAGGATGGACATGGGATGACTGCAAAAATATTGCTACTCAAATGACGAAAGGCGATGGCGCGGATAAAGTATACGGAATTGACATTCAGCTTGACTGGAGTGGTCAATATGAAACCATGATGTGGGGCAATGGCGCGCGAATCATTGATGACGACTTAAATTATGATGGCGTTATGAATTCTGATAAGATGGTAGAGGCTCTGGATTGGTACACCAGCTTTGTAAAAGACGGTGTTTCTCCACAATCCACTTCACTCAAGGCAGCTGGCGGCGGAGATGAAATGTTCAAGAGTGGTCAGCTTGCCATGCATTATGCTTTCTCTGGGTTTGTACAGTCTTTAGAAGCGGGCGGAACCTTTGATATGGATAATCTGGGCGTTGTAGGTCTGCCGGTAGCAAATAAGGGTGATAAACCTGCTGTCAATGTTACATTTACAAATCCTCTTTGCATCAGCAAGGATAGCAAAAATAAAGATGAAGCATTTAAGTTTGTAGCAGCTCGTGTGGGTGAAGAAACTGCAAGAGATTTTTGCTCTCGTGGTTGGTCTGTTCCAGGAACTACCGCTTTGGTTGAAGAATTAAAATTGATGGATGATCCATTGCTCAAGGTTTTCGCAGATCCAATACTTAATACGGATAAATATGTTTATCCAAAACCAGCTGGTACCTATAGTCCTGTAGCTTCTGCCTTAAATGATGCAATGGTGAATGCTATTAGTGCTGTAGTTGTAGAGGGAAAAGATTCAAAACAAGCTTTAGATGAAGCAGTAGAAGCGGTTAAAAAAGCAGAATAAGAAATCCTTAGTGTTAAGGAAATGGGCGGTAGAACGTGTTCATATTCTATCGCCTATTTCTCTCAGAAATAGTAAAGGCACATTTTATTTAGCGTGTCTGGGAAAACAGAGGTGAGTTTATGACGAAAGGTATGAAAAAAAGCCGATGGAAAGATAATCTGTCTGGGTATTTGTTTATCTCTCCATGGTTGATTGGGTTTTTAGTATTCACATTGATACCCGGTGCTTTTTGTCTGTTTATTTCTTTTACTGATTGGGATATGTTTACAGATTACCAGATAGTTGGTATTCAAAATTATATTGATTTATTTCATGATGATCTATTTTTGAAATCATTATGGGTAACTGCCCGGTTTGTAGTGACGAGTGTTGGAATCACAATTATTTTGTCACTTGCACTTGCATTATTATTGAACATAAATTCCAAAGCCATGTATTTCTTTCGAACAGCATTCTATATTCCTTCCGTAGTCTCGGGAATTGCGGTGGCGCTGGTCTGGTCTTGGATTTTTAGCCCAGACTTTGGAGTTATCAATTATGTTCTGTCGTTATTTGGAATCAGTGGACCAGACTGGTTGGGAAATCCGGCATATGCTCCATGGGCTTTTTTGATTATTATGTGTACTACTTTTGTTGGGGCTCCAATGGTTATCTTTTTGGCAGCTCTACAAAATGTACCCCCTCATCTTTATGAAAGTGCTTCGCTGGATGGAGCGGGTGCTTTTGCGAAACTTTTTTACATAACTTTACCTGAAATCAAACCGATTATTGTATTTAATCTTATCACAACGGTTATTGGAGCATTTCGTACTTTTACACAGGCTCAGACATTGGCCGGAACGGATGGCAACCCAGGACACTCCTTGCTGTTTATGGTTATGTATTTATATAAAAAAGGGTTTAATGACATGAAAATGGGATATGCCTCTGCGATAGCTTGGGTTTTCTTTATCATAGTATTAGTCTGTACTTTGGTAATTATGAAGTTTTCAAACAATAATGAAGATAAAGGGGTGTAATTAGATGAAACAAAAAGTGGTTTCTTTCTCGCGACTATTCCGGTACCTGGTCCTGATCGCGCTTTCAATTTTGTTTATTTTCCCATTTTACTGGATGCTGTCTACCTCTTTGAAAGTCGGAACAGACATTTTTGCGTTTCCGCCTAAGTTGATACCAAACCCTATAACTTTTCAGTGGTATGGAGAAGCTTGGACAATGCAGGATTTTACCCTTTATCTTATAAATACCTTAAAAATCGTGGGATGCAATGTTATACTTGCAGTACTTTCTTCTGCGCTTGTTGCATACGGATTTGCAAGAATTCGGTTTCGTGGAAGAAATATATTATTTGTAATTGTACTTGCTACCATGATTTTGCCGAATGAGGTATTGATTCTGCCTCAGTATATGGAATTTAATCTGTTAGGATGGATCAATTCACATGCTGCTCTGATTGTTCCGAATATGTTTGGATTTCCATTTTTTATCTTTTTGATTCATCAGTATTTGAAAGGGATTAGTTCAGAATTGGATGAGGCTGCAACAATAGACGGCTGTAACCGATTACAGATTTTCTTTAAGATTTTATTACCGTTGTTAACGCCTGTTTTGGCAACCTGTGTTATTTTCCAATTTATGAATACATGGAACGATTATATGGGACCGTTGATTTATCTGCAAACTCGTGATAAATGGACCATGGCACTGGGAATTGCTTCGATTAACAGTGAGCGACTTTACAGTTCGGTAAACTGGGGACATAGAATGGCAATGTCAACTCTCTACTCTATTCCCCCGTTACTCGTATTTTTCTTTGCTCAAGATAAACTAATTGGAGGAATATCCATGTCTGGAATGAAAGGATAATTTAATAGCAAAGGTCGAAAGTTGAAAACATTGGGTCTTTAAAATGGCACTGTAAAGTAAAAATGAAAAAATAGGACCCAAGATCAGCGAATATAGTTACGCAACGAGGAGAAGCTCTCGTTTACGCTTTTTGGACAGATGAAGGCCAGCACACTGAGCCGGAGTAAGACCGTTCAAGGCGGAGTGAGGGCGGACAAACTTGTAGAAAAAGATGAACATGGAAATGAGGTTGTTGGCAGAAGCAAAGGACGAAAAGCCCTGTTTGGTTTTGTACCATGCCTTAAATTGCTTGTTGAAGCACTCAATGAGGTTGTTTGTAATATCATCGTGGAAACTCTCCACACGGATGTGCTGCACCCCATGTAGCGTCTTGACAGGCATCTGGTAAGCAAAATAGCGGTCGCTCACAATGGCCTGCGGAGCCCCCATAGGCTTCACGACTTCCAGTATGGTAAACGCTTGCGGGCTGTCCCTGTGGCGGTCGAGATGGAAGCCGAGGACAAAACGGGTTTCGCTGTCCAGAATGAGCCAGAGATAGTATTTCTCCCCCTGTATCTTGACCACGGTTTCATCGGCGTGCCATTCGTCTGAATTAAAATTGAGTGTCGGAATGAGCTGTATGGCAATGTTTTGGAACAGTGGGGCGAAGCGGGTACACCAATTGCTAATGGTTGTGTGGGACACCTGGACATTCATCACGGTACGCAGGATCAGAGCGATATTGCGGAAAGAGTTTTTGCCTAGGTAGAACATACTCAAGGCCATGAGGATCACATGGACAGGGTAGCGCATCCGCTTGAAGTCCGTCTTGCCAAACAGCTTGGACATGGACGGGACTGAAACAGCGGTAGGCTTTGGTACGAACAGGGAATGGTTGCACTTCTTGTCACAGTAGCGATAGTTGCTGTAATGCTCCCTATCGTGGTGCAGGAAGGTGGCTTTCCCACAGACTGGGCAGGAAGGATAATTCGGATGCCTCTCCTTGGGCGGTGTTTCCGTCGCCCACTGATGTCCGCACTTTTTGCACCGATACTTTTGATGACCATGAGCATCTTTTCCGTAGCGATAAAAGTCTGTTTTGTTGTTGCACTTTGGGTAGCTTAACTGGTATAATTTTGCCATGAAGACTCGTCTCCTTTCGGGAGGTACTGTGTTTTGTGGTGAAACCATTGTACCAGAAGGGCTGACGGGTCTTCAACTTTCATTTAGCTTTACAGTCCGTTTAAAATAAAAAGGAGGATAAGAATGAAAGGGAAAATCAAAAGATTAACATCACTCTGCCTCGTGGCCATATTGACCACGGCAAGCTTATCAATCAGCATCCCTACAGTGAAAGCAGCGAGTGTGGAAGTAAACGTTAATTTTTCACTGGTTGCGGACTATCCTTTGGTAAAAAACAAAGTATCGCCTTTTAATTCCGGATATGTAGGAGAAGAACGGTGGCTTCGAGACATGTACTTAGCGGATGAGTTAAATATTAACTCCTTCCGGTACGAAACCGGTTGGGGCATGGGGGAAGGAGTTGATGCTCTAAACAACAACTTTGCTTACCGACATGAATTGGGCGCACCACAAATTTTTGGATCAGTAGACAATTTGCAGTATAATTTTTCAATTATGGATCACATTACAGATGCTTTAAATCTTGGGGGCATGAATCCTATGTATATTCATGGCTATAGCCCACAAGTGCTGCAAAGTGGAGATAGCTTTACTTCAAAGCCGAACAATATGAACGCATGGAAACAAGTAAATAAAGCTTTTGCTCAGCATTGGAAAGATACTGGTCGCAATGTAGGGTTTTATGAGATATGGAATGAACCCGATCTTGTGCCCATTTTCTTTACGGGAAGCAAGGAGGATTATTTTGAAATTTATCAGTATGGAGCTCAAGGCGTAAAAGAAGGAGATTCTGATGCAAAAGTAGGCGGTCCGGTTTTGGCATTTACATCCGACTGGACACCAGACTTCTTAAACTATGTTTCGCAAAATAATCTGCCGTTAGATTTCCTGTCTTTTCACAAATTTGGTTTTCCGCAGGATACAGTACCTGTTTATCGCAATTATTTAGATGGAGCATTTTTTACAACAGAATTGATTCTCTCGGAATATAATTCCTATCAACCAGGAGTTCAGTATCCTGATTTTCATCAAGATGGTGCGGTAGATACGAATAAAGCGGCCTATATGTTGTTACATGATTTTAATTATTTTATGCAGCAACCAGATCTTACAAAAGTTTATTGGGCTCAATTTAATGATCCCGAAGTATTTGGTGATACAGCTGACCGTTGCGGAATGATTAACAATGATGGACGACGAAAAGCAGTTTTTAATGCATATAAGATTTATGGTGATATGCCTGTTGATCGTAAGCAGTTGACAATTAGTGATTCAGCTATCGAAGGAATGGCATCTGCTGATTCTCATAAAGCGGCAGTAGTCCTTTGGAATATGTTTGAAACAGATAAGTCTGTCGACGTATCTCTTGATGGAATCCCTTTCTCACAGGGAACCTTAAAGGTACAGCGTATTGATACGCAGAATGCAAACTATAATGTCAATCCTCAATCGGAAAACTTACAAGTTACAGAGTCTAGAACAAATATCAGTACCTCTGGGCTTACATGGAGTGGTACAGTCCCCGGAATGAGTGTGGTATATCTGACGGTAGAAGATGGTACATTCCTTACTGATGATTCAAAGAAGGATATTGCTACAGTTGTTCAGACAAATCATTATTTCTTCGAAAGATCAAAGAGTAATTATGCCACTTTTGATGAAAACACATGGACGGCACGTTTGGGTATGGTAAACGAAGAGTTTGCTGACTCTTTAGTGGGCGTAACCGTCGAAGATTTACCGGATTCTTTCCACGTTAATTGTGAAGTTAATGGAACATTACAGGATAAAGACAACAACAGTCTTTTGGGAATCCGCATCGATTATATGGTAAATGGTTCCTATCAAAAAGGTGTTTTGTTCCATGGAGGTCTGTATCATTCAAATAGAGAGAGCAAATTACCTTGGGGTACTATGCAACTACCAGATCAAGTGGTTCAAGTATCCAATTTTTCCGATTTCTCAATCAATCCGGCTGATTATGCTCCGGCAGGATGGAATAATGGACGAGTAATTATTTCATTTGAACAGCAGAATGCAGGAAAGAACACACAAGCAAAATTTAGTATCAATAAGGCTTCAGCACCGGAAAAAGAATTGATAAACTGGTATACTATGGAAGACAATGGATATTTTGCTAACGATAAAACTGGAAACGGATTTAATGCACAGCTTTATGGCGGCGCAACTTTTACCGACGAAGGTCTTACCGGAAAAGCAATGATCTTTAATGGCGATAGCGCTTATGCTGATTTTGCAAATAAAGTCGAAAATGATTTCACTATAAGTTTTTGGATGAAAACCACCCAGACCGGTGGAACTGGTCCTTGGTACTATGGTAAAGGCTTAGTGGATGGTGAAAATCCAGGCGTGACCAATGATTTTGGAGTCAGCCTATTAGGCGATCGTTTGGCTTTTGGTGTTGGTAATCCGGATACAACAATTTATTCTCAGACTCCTGTAAATGATGGCGCATGGCATTTGTGCACAGTCACTAGACAGCAATCTAACGGAAAAATGAAACTTTATATTGACGGAGAACTGGAAGCTACCGGTACAGGTAGTACACAGGCATTAGATACGGTAACAACGCTCAATTTGGGGCGTATTCAAACCGGAAGTAATTACTATGAAGGGTTACTTGACGATGTGCGTATTTATAATTACCTCATCCCGGAAGGTTTGATTCAGGAACTCTCTGGTGATAAATTCCTAAATGGACAATATCATTTTGACAGTGTTTCCAATACAAAAGCCATAGACTCCTCTAATAAACAAAATGATATCAATCTTTATGGTAATGTTGCTACTATAGTGGGTCAGAAAGGAAAAGCTCTGACTTTTGACGGGTCCAGTTATGGAACATTAACCCGAAATATCGCTGATGATTTTACAATTGGTTTCTGGGTAAAAACAACGCAAACGATGTCTGGGACGCAATGGTATGAGGGTGCAGGTCTTCTAGACGGAGAATGCCCAGAAGTAACCAATGATTTTGGGGTTTCCCTATTAGATGGAAAGTTGGCCTTTGGTACTGGTCGTCCTGATGTTACCATAAAATCCAATACCAGTATCAATGACGGAAATTGGCATTATTGTACAGTAACAAGAGAACGCCCAAGCGGTAAGATGTCTCTGTATGTAGACGGTATCAAGGAAGCCGAGACTATTGGTGGAAAGAAAAGTTTATATACACCTTTGGAACTAGATGTCGGTCGTATTCATAATAGCACAACCAACTACTTCAAAGGCAGCATGGATGAACTGGTCATTTACAATCGTGCATTTTCGGATAATGAGGTAAAAGCATTGGCAAACGGAGAATTAAAATAATCCATTTCTGAACCCGTCCCTCTTGAGACGGGTTCAGATCTGTTGATTCAGCTGAAAATTTAAAAGAAAATTTTTTTAAACAATTCTCTCGTATTTTATGTATTTATAAGTAGAGGCATTATTTTACGCATCTTGTGTCGAATCAAAAGAAAATGGTCATTTTTATAAAAAGAAAGGAATGGTCAGAAAGATGAACAGAGCAGAACCAATTCAACAACCGCTTGCAGTTACAGTAGATTTTTCTGAAAATCAAGAAAGTTTGAATTTCAGAAAGCTGGGACTTTATGTCTGCACTTATGTAGATTTGGAACGGATTTTAAATGACATAAAACAAATAAAGAGACTTAATCCTCGGGCATTTCGCTATGACCCCGGATGGGGATTTGGAAATGATAATCAGTTCAATTCTCCCAGGGAAATTGATTCTCCACAGATTTCGGGAACAAAAGATGATATCAAAATAAATTTTTCCGGCATGGATCAACTAACTTCCACCCTACAAGAGGAGATGGTTGATATCATGTATGTTCATGCTTATAACCCCTTGCCGCTTCAGGAAAAACAAAAATCTGGTGGAAACATGAATGAAAATCTTCAGATGCGTAGTAATTGGAATACGATGCCGGAAGATATGGAAGCATGGTGTGAACTGAATCGGCAATATGCTGCGCACTGGCGTGAAAAGGGTTGGAAGGTCAAATATTATGAAATCTGGAATGAACCGGATCTGCAGCCTGTCTTTTTTACCGGCTCAATTGACGATTACCTGAAGATTTACCATTATGGGGCACTTGGGGTGAAAAAAGGAGATCCTGATGCTTTGGTTGGTGGCCCTGCAATTTCCTTTGATCTAAATTGGATAAAACCATTTTTGGATTATATCGAACAGAATGAACTTCCCTTGGATTTTTTTTCTTACCATGCATATGGCGAACCAGATAAAAATCTAAGAGAATTAAAAGAAATCTTAAATGGATATGATCGATTTCGCAATATTGAAATTTTATTAACGGAATATAATTCCTATGTTCCTGCAACACCAGATTTTACTGAAAATGGTACAATTGAACATCTGCAAGCTGCGCCTCGAATATTACACGATTTTACTTATTTTGCAGCTCAAAAGGACATAAAAACAGTATATTGGGCTCAATTTAATGATCCTGAAGTCTTTGGAAAAGGAGTGGATCGTTGTGGAATGCTAGATTTGAAAGGTAATCCCAAACCGTCATTTGGAGCCTTTGAATTATTAGCGAAATTTCCCGAAAAGGGTTCTCGGTTATTCACTGATAATGAATCGGTAGAAGGCATTTTTGGGGAGGAAGATGGACAGTACGGCGTGTTGGTTTGGAATATGTCAGCAGAAAATAGGAAATTATCTTTAGAATTTAAAAATTGTTCTAAAAAAGAATATATACTTCATCTTTATAAATTAGATGAGAATAACTTGGTTTCCAAAAAACCAATAAAGCCTTTTGACACTTTTGTTATAACCGGCTCATCAATATCGATTAAAGAGGACTTGCAACCCTATGGTGTTATAGAAGTGATTTTGAGTGAAAGAGAGAAATAAAACAATATGGAAAAAACAATAATTCCGAGAGCAGAATATCCTCGTCCAGATTTCCAAAGGGAAATCTGGTTAAATCTAAATGGAACATGGAATTTTACTTTCGATGACAAAAATTGTGGAGAAAAAGAACGTTGGTATATGCATGGTACATTCGAACGGGAAATTTTAGTGCCATTCTGTTATCAAAGTCAATTAAGCGGGATTAATGAACAAGAGCTGCATGAAGTGGTATGGTATTGCCGAAAGTTTCAAATTCCACGACAAATGGAGGGTAAACGAATAATATTGCATTTTGGCGCTGTTGACTACATTTGTCGAGTTTGGTTAAATGGATCTTTTCTTGGGGAACATCAAGGAGGACATACTCCCTTTTCTTTTGAAATTACAAATTTTCTTACTGATGAAAAAAATGTTTTAACGGTGATGGCACAAGATGATTGTTCTTTAGATAAACCAAGAGGAAAGCAATATTGGGGAAAAGAACCGGAACGATGTTGGTATACACCTACAACAGGTATTTGGCAAACCGTATGGTTAGAAGCTGTTGGAAAAAACTATATTCATCATATGCGTATCACCCCAGATATTGATCGTCGAATTGCTATATTGGAGGTTTTTCTTGACCAAGAACCTAACGAAAAGTTAGAGTTAACTGCGTTAGTTTCGTATCATGAGAAAACTTGTCGAGTAATCAACACCAAGGTATATGAAAAATATATTAGGCTAATTTTAGATATTAGAGAAGAGGATCCTGTGGATGAGGTGCATTATTGGTCACCTGAAGAGCCGAATTTGTATGATCTTTGTTTGATGTTATCTATAGATGGTGCAGAAGTTGATAAGGTATCCTCCTATTTTGGAATGCGGAAAATTGAGGCAAAGAATGGCATGATTTTGCTGAATAACAAACCCTATATTCAAAAGATGGTATTGGATCAAGGGTATTGGCCTGAGAGCCTAATTACCCCTCCTAGCGATGAGGCAATTTTGCTTGATCTTGAAATGACAAAAAAATTTGGTTTTAATGGTGCTCGGAAACATCAGAAAATTGAAGATCCACGTTATTATTATTGGGCTGATCGTTTAGGTGTCTTAGTTTGGGGAGAGATGCCAAGTGGATATCAGTTTAATACAAACGAAATTGTTCGCTTGACAACTGAATGGATGGAATTTTTAGAGCGGGATTACAACCATCCTTGTATTGTGTGCTGGGTACCCTTCAATGAGTCTTGGGGAATTCGAAATGTATTTCAAGATGAGCAACAACAAGCATTGGCAAGATCATTATATGAATTAGCAAAAGCGTATGATCCAATTCGCCTAGTCAGTACGCAGGACGGCTGGGAACAGATCTGTCCATCTGACATCTGTGGAATTCATGATTATACAGCGAATGTCGAAGAGATCTTAAATAAATACAAATCCCAAGAAACAATTATGAAAAGTCATGCCCAAGGCAGAATCCTTTATTCTGAAAACAATCAATATGGGAAACAGCCTGTTCTGATAACAGAATATGGCGGGATCGCTTTTTCGGGAACTTCTGATAAGGAATGGGGATATTTTGGAACCGTAGAAGATGAAGAGGAATTTTTCAAACGTTACGAGGAAGAAACTCTTGCTTTTTGGAAAAATGATTATGTATGGGGATATGCATACACACAGCTTACAGACGTTGAGCAAGAGGTGAACGGCTTAATGACCGCAGATCGTCAGTGTAAAGTAGATTCAGATCGCATAAAATGGATTAATGATTTGTGTAATCGTTAGGTATATTACAAATTCTGATCAAGAAGTTTTAACCAGAGAGTTGATTTAGTCGAACCCAGGTCGAGATTTGAAACTCAAAAAATAAGACATCCAAATTTTGACCTCTTTTTTATGACATGAAGTCAATATTTAAGCTATTTTTTTGAATTTATTCATTTTTATAAAAGTAGGACATCAAAAAGTAAAACTGAAAAATCACAATGTAAAAATAAAAAAACAACCAAATCCGAACCCTCAATTCTCATTTTTCTTCTAGGCATAGGGGTAACAATTCCGTCACCCTAGCCCACACCTGCGGTGAGCAATTCGCACACCGTGGGTTTTCTTTTTTGATATAACAATAGCCTGCTTTCCTTCTGCATCATATGCTGTTTCTACCGATTCCTTATTGTAATAGGTGAGTGCGCGGGAATCCTGCGGATCGTTGAAGATATAATTGTTATCGTCATATCCTACCAACAGCAGACAATGGAATGGCCGATTTTCATGTGATTTTTCTTCCGTCAGTATACCATGTAGTTGTCTTGGAAATCTCTCGCATCTGTTGTGTTGCAAAAAAGATGACAGGAATATTTTTATCGATATATTCGGAACATAAATCAGAAACAGATACTCCGCGGAGTACCTTAGAGGTGTAGTTGGTATCAGGCAGGAATTTATTTAAAGCAAGCTGGATTGCTTCTGCAAAACATCCCCATCCTCCGGTAGATCGTGGATTCCCTCCAAAAACTCAACATACGGATTAAATCCTTTAGTTGAACCTTTGTTAAGATATTTGTCAATAAAAGTATCTACAGTCATTTGGTTTCCAATGTGCCTGAGAACCATCACAGTAGAAACGCTCTCACATCCTGTCGGATATTTTGGATATTGAGAAATAAATGAAACATTGATGATCTTATAATCACCAGTTAGCGTATGTGTTGTTCCGTTAGTATCATTTTCCTCAATAATTTCTACACCGTTAATATTCTGCACGTCATTTCCTGCATAAGTACTTTCTGTATCTAGCAGGCCATCAAGACCATATTTTGTTTTTGCCTGACGCATCCACTCAGAATCAGCATTACTTACCCAAGGTAGCCATCTTTCCTCAACATGGACACGATACATAACAATGACGCCGGAACGCAGTCTAGTCCCATCTTTATCATACGCTTGGATATGCAATAGCTGAATGGGTTTTCCCGGTAAACCAGCATAATCATTGCTGGCTCGACCTGTACTTTTCACAAGAGGCAGATAGTCAGACATCCCTTCGTTTTTTGTCTTGTATTCCAGATAGTAATTTTTACTGGTACTAGTTTGAATTTTGATTCCGTCAATTTGTGGCGCTAATGTTGCATTAGGAAAACTCTCCCAATTATTTAAGTTATTTACCATATAACTTAAATTCAGCGAGGCTTCTCTGCCTGTGAAATCACCATCAATTACAGAATCCTCATCATAAACACGAATTTCCAGACCATCAATATCTTGTCCCTTGTTACCTACATACCAACTAGAGGTATCAATTGTACCGTCCAGATGATATTTAGTATGTACACTTTGCATTCATTTTGGATCAGCGTTACTGACCCAAGGCAACCATCTGCCCTTAACAGAAGCACGGTACATTACTACGATTCTAGAAGTGAGTTTTGTACCGGATTTTGTATATGCCTGGATCTGCAGTTGTTGGATCGGTTTACCCTTTGCACCGGCATAATCGTTTTCATTACTTTTAACAAATGAATAGAATGAAGTATTTTCTTTATTACATGTACGATACTGAAGATAAAATGGACTACTAGAAAGAGTTCGAATTTTAATACCATCCATTTGACTGGAAACTTTATATTTGAATTCTTTCCACGAACCATTTTTTAAATAAGATGTCGTAAGGGTGTATAGTAACATTTTAATTTCCTCCTTATAGCTTTTTTATTTTGTTAGCTAACACTCTATAAAGAGAAAATTTGATCAAAAAAAGCAACCACTTTTTTTTAATTTTAAAAATTTATATTAGCGATAAATCTAACCGGATGTATAATATGGTCATGTTTCGGATCAAGGTTTGACAACTCCGGATCGGTCAGCATGATTCCACGCTGAATACTGAAATGCCCATACCGTTCCCTCAGCTTGTCGATTGCCCTGTCCAGTTGTTCCAGTTTTTGAAGCTTGAATTCTTCCGGGAATAGTGATAACTGCTCATTCCCCATAACTGAAAGCTGGCAGGCCCGAACACTTAAACTCCGTACGGGTTTCTCCGGCCGATGAAGTTTAAACAAGAAAAATGATTGATCAAACAGGTCTTTTACTGTTCGGTTTGGATAGGTCATCGCTCCCTGACGTTCATAAAAGTGCAATTCCTGATCCCGTATTCCGATCTGCACTGTCCTGCACACAAAATCATATTCCCGCATTCTTGCCGATACACTTTCGCACAGAACATACAGTATAATCTTTATATCTTCATCAGTCACAAGATCTCTAGGAGTCGTCGTGCTGTTTCCAATGGATTTGATCATTGATTTTGCTCCGATATTGGATACCGGTGACTGATCCAGCCCGTTAGCAAATTGCCAGAGCATTACCCCATTTTTCCCTAATATCTGTTCCAGAAAACGCACATCTGTCAAAGCCAAGTCTCCAATCGTTCTGATTCCGTATTTTCGCAGTTTTTGGTGAGTTGCTTTCCCGACATACAGCAATTCACTAACCGGAAGCGGCCAGACTGTCTGACGAAAGCGTCCGGAAGAATAATCGTTGTCGCGTCCGGCTTTTTCAAATCAGAGCCAAGCTTTGCAAAGACTTTGTTGAAAGAAACTCCAACCGAAGCAGTGATCCCCAGTTCCTTTTTGATTCGTTCCCTTAATGTGTCGGCGATTGTTTTTCCGGAGCCAAATAAACCTGTACTGCCGGTTACATCAAGCCAGCATTCATCCAAACCGAATGGTTCTACCTGATCGGTATATTCCGAGTATATTTCTTTTGCCCTTTGAGAAAACTGAAGATACTTGTCATAATGAGGCGGGGCGAAAATAATGTCCGGGCATTTTTGCTTTGCAAGCCACAGCGGATCACCGGTCTGTACTCCAAATGCTTTGGCTTCATAGTTTTTCGCAAGAACAATGCCATGCCTCTGCTCTGGATCTCCGGCTACCGCCATTGGTTTGCCTCTATACTCAGGATGAAAAAGGCTTTCTACGGAAGCATAAAAGTTATTCATATCGCTGTGCAGAATGACCCGATTCATAACAAAACCTCCGTAAACTTTTTTCTTAGTTTACGGAGGTTTCCTTTGTATTATGCTTTCAAGCATAGTTTAAAATAACTAATAATATTTTCATCATTTATGATGTTGAGCGATACTTTTAATCAAGCCAATGATATGTTCGCGTTCTTCCATACTAAGAGATTTCAGAGCTTCCATTACTTCTCCGGCAGGGACAACTCGTTTTTCTAACTGAATCTCACCGCTATAATCTCTCCAACTGCTTTTTATTTTTGTATTGCCAAGCAGATAATCTATATTCACATTATAAACATTTGCTAATCTCTTTAAAGTATTCAAATCAGGTTCACTGATGTTTCTCTCATATCCTGAGTAAGTAGAACTAGCAACTCCTACTAACCTAGCAACATCATCTTGAGTATATTTCGTACTGGAGCGTAGGCTTTGTAATTTTCTTCCTAGTCCTTCCATACCCTAAACACCTTTCGTATATTTTGTGATTTTATATTATCATTGAAATCTAAAACTTATCATAATATTATTAGATTATAATATTTTTATATTGATTTTATTAGATTTTAGTAGTAAGATAAAAATAGAAAACTGGGTATAAGATACCCAGTTATTTATCCGATTTCTTCTTCATCAAATGAATAATCATTAAGAACTTGAAAATCCAAAAATTCAGATAAAGTCATATTAAAGGCTAATGCAATGCGATGTAATGTTTTCACACCGGGATTTTTAGTTTGACCTCTCATAATGTTGTCTAAAGTAGATTGGCTGACATTGCTAATAGTAGATAAATAGTTGATTGAGTAACCCCTTTCACGGCAAAGGCATTGAATACGCTTTATAAGTATATCTTCATATTTCATATGCCTCACCCTTTCTCAATCGTTTTTATATTATTATCATAGCAATCGTTATGCTGTTAATTACCCGAATATGGGTAATTAACGAAATAAAAAAGAAAAAGGTGACCAAAATGCTGACTAATCTGCTGTTGCTGCTTGAAAACGAACAAGAACGTAAGCAGTTTACAGAGATTTATCAGTTATGTAAAAATAAAATGATTTCCGCAGCCTTTCAAATCTGCCATGATACCGATACAGCAGAGGATATTACTCAGGAAGCCTTTGTCAGAATGATTGGTATTTTTGAAAAAATTAAAACGATGGACAATATCCGGCTTCTTTCTCTGGGAATTGTCATTGCTAAGAATATTGCTATTGACCGTTGGCGAAAGAAAAAGGCAGCAAAACGTGCAGAAGAACGACTAAAAACCAACCTATTTTCCCAGCCCGCAGAAGAAAAGTACCTTGCAAAAGCCCAAAAAGAGGAGCTTATATCCGCAATCTATACTTTAAAAGAAATCTATTCGGAGCCGCTTATGCTGCGTTATTATCATGACCTGAGTATCAAACAAATATCCAAACTTCTCAACATATCTTATTCAACTGCAAAACAGCGAATATGCAGAGGAAAACGCCTAATATATAAAGCCTTGAAGGAAATGGAAAAATGAAACAGTATCAGAGAAATTTGCGTACTGCTTTTGAAGCAGTCGCTGAGGATATGATACATTCAGTACCGGACATAGACTATGTCCCATCTGTCAAGTTGGAACAATTCGTAGAACAGCTGGAGCAGAAGCATCAAAGAAAAATTACAATACACAAACGAATTGTAGTTGTTTTCATAGCAATCGTTATGTTGTTAGCACTGGCTTTACAGTTTGAACCGATTCGACGGTTTATCCAAGAAAAATTTGAAGAATATACGAAAGTGTTTTATGGTACATCATACGAAATGCAGGGCGGTAACTATATTGCGAATACTTTTACTATTGGATATTTGCCTGAAGGATTTATCCTGAAAGAAGAAACTGACATGGGAATTTTCATGCTGTACCAGTTTGAGGATTCAGCACATTATTTCCGATTACAACAGTATTCAGTTGAAGATTATCAATCTTCTCTTGACACAGAACATCAGGATATGGAACAGGTGCAGATCAATCAACAGGAGGGAACGCTGATTCAGATAGATAGTGAAATATTTATGGTTTGGACTTTGGATGATTCTGTTTTTACATTGGTCGGAAACTTATCAAAGGGAGATATGATTCAGATTGCTGAATCTATCACAATACATTCTTAAAAGCGAAAGGAGAAAACAAAATGAGTAAGACAATCACAAGAGTATCAGCATTTCTTTTTAGCGTTCTGATGGTATGTACAATGAGTGTCGGCGTATTTGCAGAGGAAGCCCCTCCAATTTCTGATGAGCCGGACGTTCCAGTTACTGAGGAGATTGATCCGCGATTCTCCTATATTATCGCTGCTACCTCAACCATCGGTTTTAAAAATGGGCAAGCTACTGCCGGAAGCACTTTAGATGGAAAAAAATCTCTTACAACGAAAATTACGATTTATACATATTTGCAGCAATATAAAAATGGGACTTGGATTAGTATAGGCGGCTCCAGCAAGACCACGAATAGTTATTATGCGTACAATACCTATTCCAAAACCATTACAAAAGGATATAAGTACCGTACAAAGTCCGTATTTTATGTATATAGCGGTTCAAATTTGGAAACGCATACCAACTATAGCAAAGAAGCTACATATAACTAGGAGTGTGAAACAGCAGAATGGAGCAAATAAAATATTCTCGGAGAGAGATTATTTTTCTAAGTTTAATTTGCGTGGTATGCTGCTGTATGCTTATGTTGTCTAGCACGTCTTTGGGACACAGAATACTATATGATATACACTGCTGGTATTTCGACACATTTTATGGTGAAGAACATGATGGCTCTATCAGTCGGTACGAAAATGATGAGTTTGTTATCGAATATCTTCCCAAGCATTCCCTGCTGCGTACAACGATCACTTCCGAGGACGAAATTGCGTTGGATTTTGAAACCTATTTTCACAAATATTCTATTCACATAATGAAAGAAGGCAAAGAACCTAGTTTTTGGTTTGCAGAAGAATCAGTTTTCGCATATGAAACCAATCATTGGGTTATATCCTTTCATGGGGATCTTTCGCAAAGTGAGTTTGAAAAAATAGCGAAATCTTTTCAGAAAGTTTAAAGTATAAGGAGGAAATAGAAGAATGAAAAAATGTCTTGATCCATATACTTCATCCATAGAGGGATATTTAAGCCGAACTGAGCAATTAGAAAAGCTTGAGCGAGAAATCAGTGTTTATCCAACGGAACACCCTATTTATACATGCAGCCAGTATGAAACGCTTTTTCAAAATAATATAGTTCCTTCAAGTTTTTCCAAATGTCGGGACATGATTTTAGATTTCATGCAGTATCATAATGAAACAGCCTATTTATATGGAATTTCAATGGGTATTATGAATTTACCTGACAAAGAAAACTTGACAGAACAATATTCTATCGCTCACAATATGTATGTGAAACAGTTTCAAAGAAAGTTAGAAAAACAGCTCCGTTCACTTTGGGAAAATGGCGATACAGATTACTTCAAACAGCTTTACCTAACTGCTCAGGCTGTGGACAAGAGGCTTCAAATTGATCAAATCGGATACATCCTTCTTGGATGGCAGAATGGGATAAAACGTTCTCATGACTATAGTCCCAAACAATATGATCATAAGTTTGAAGACTATTGCAAACAGCAGATGCAGTGGTTAAATGAGCATATATTCTGTCAAGAATCGATAGGCATTCTTTCAGATATTTTTGAAAAATTCCTATTGAGTCACCAACAGCTGGATGATAGCTGTGCTGTTCGTTTATAAAAGCAGAGACTGGAGAATAATATAAACCATTTTAGGCTCTGATCTCGCCATGTGGTGTGCTGAATAAAATTTTAGCCTAAAGCTGGCAGTTATCCTTTGTTTAATGTATAAATTGCTCCAGCTCCTGTTTTTATTTTTAAAGAGGAAACAGAATTTTCTGTTTCCTCTTTTTATTGTTATAATTATTAAAACACATAATAGCTGAACAGTATGAAAAACAGAACAGAAAATCTTCATTTAAAGATTTTAAAATACCACAAAAACTATAACAGTATGTACAAAGATAATAGGAATTTTTATTTCTTTATAATTGTTAAATTACTATTCCGATAGCAATATATAGTGGATTGTATTGACAATGTATACTAAATATTGTATAATAAAACCAATTTGAGGTTTGAGTATTAAGTTTCAATGAAACTAAAGTTTGAGTAAAAGGTTGGAATTATGCCATATAGGCTAATTCTGACCTTTTTATTTTTCTTTTAATAAATCAAAGCAACCAAAAAAGGCTGCGTTATTTTCCCTGTAACAGAGAGATAGCGCAGCCTTTTTGTTGATATAGATACTTTAAAATTGAAAGGATTGATGAAAACAATGAACCCCCAGTCCCTGATCCAAATATCATGTGAGTATAAAGAAAGCGTAATTGGTATCACCAATTACGCTGACATGATCGTATTGGATCGGGAAAATACCATTGTTGCAATTCGGTTTGGAGGCTATCCGGAAACCGTATTAGCAATGAGTGATGCTATTATCAGCGGCTGTTCTTTGAAGATGTTTTATCAACATGAACAGATCGAGATCCAATCACTCCAAACGAAAAATTATGAGAGGAAAATAACCCGAGACGGAGTTTATGCAGAAAGTATTTATTATCGGAAAGACGATACTTTGCAATCACTTTGTGTAGGACTGAATAAGGAGGACGATAAAGAGAATGACGATGAAACAATAGACATTAAGCGCAATCTGTATTTTTTTTGCGAAAATGATGATGATCTGTTTGATGAATTAGACAGGAAATTAGCAGTGCCGCTGATTTGGGATTTTCAGGATTACTTTATTTCCGAATTAAAGACGAGAGGTCTTTTACAAGAGATGAGAGTTTTCTGCCTTTGGAAAGAATTTCGAGGTTACTATATGAGTGTTTCGTCAGATGAAATGGAAATAGCGCAAATATTGGAAGATGGACTAAAAAATGGAGATATTTCAATTCCTAAAGCTCGAAACCACAATCCTGTTTGGGAACAGATCACCTCTTTCACTAAATATTTGAAAATATTTGGAGATCAAATTGTAAACCGTATTAAAGAGAGTTTTCCGCCGGTCTATAATCCGGAAGAAGAACCTGTTTGCAAAGAATTGGAAGAAGTGAATCAGTTTATTATAGATCATGCCGGATATTCTCTGTTTGATGCTCAGTTAAGAGCTGCGGAGGCTCTCAAACGCTGTATGGAAAAGGATAAGCTTGCATTTCTGGTTGCGGAATGCGGGACTGGAAAAACCAAAATAGGGAGTGCCGCCATTTACGCATATCAGCATAGCGGACTGCGAAGACAAAGGAAAAATTTCAATGTGGTAATTTGCCCCTCTCATATTACCGGGAAGTGGGTTCGTGAACTGCATGAGAGTATTCCGAATTGCTTTGCGCAGCATGTTTCCAGCATTTCTGATGTTGACCAGCTATATCGTTTTTATCAGAGCCATGATACCACAGTATATTGTATCTTATCAAAGGAAACAGCACGTAACGGATATATGCGTCAGCCAGTTGTGCGTTGGAATGAAAGGCGGCATTCTTTTGTATGCCCAAATTGCGGAAACGCAATAGACTTTATGGTAAACGAAAAAATCCTTACAGATGACTGTCTGGATGCATTAGCTTTCCGAAATGAAAATTCAAGGAATCATCTGTGTCCAAATTGCGGAGATCCGCTATGGGAAGCACTGAATCCATCAGACATTCGATATGAATGGGTCAGGATCGGTGGTTTTGGTTTCGTGCATCGAAGATTTTTAGGATTGGGTTTAGCGGTTAGTGTTAATAAGGAGCACTCTGAGAAAATTAAAGAGGTAATTCAAAATCCAGACGGTGTTTTTCCAGTTGTTGGTGCATATAGGAGATATCCTTTATCATCATATATTAAAAAGAAATTCCATAAAATAGACGCATTGCTTATTGATGAGCTTCACCAATATTCAGGAGAAAGCGCCCAAGGACAAGCGATGGCTGAACTTGCCGGTATTTCTAAGAAAGTAATCGGAATGACCGCAACACTTGTGAATGGCTATGCAAAAGGTATGTTTTATCTGTTATGGCGTCTAAAGGCTGATCTTATGATTTTAGATAATCAAAGATACGATAATTCAAAAGCTTTTTGCCAGCAATACGGTGTGATAGAGGAAATGTATGAAGTTGATCTGTCAAACTATAATGCTTCGTCTAAAGCGACAAAGCGCAAGATTCGAGAGAAATTTCTGCCCGGTATTTCACCGATCGTTTATTCCAGATTTTTAATGGAAAATGCAGTGTTTCTGTCGCTTACGGATATGGGAAAAGAATTGCCGGACTATGAAGAAATACCACTTCCATACCGCATGCGGGATGATGTTTTGCAGGAATATCGAAGAATCGAACAAGAATACAAGAGCATTATGGCAAAGATGCCGGAAATCGGTAATCTGATTACATCATCTTGTATGAATCTGCTTTCTGTATATCCGGATCAACCGTACGATCAGAAAGCGATTTATGTTCCTCTGCGTAAACAGAAACAAGGCTGGGATAACGAGCCATTGATTGTCCCGCAAAATATTGGAAACAGTTCTGTTTTTCAGCCTAAGGATGAAGATGTCATACAGTTGGTGGAACGTAAAATCGGTGAAGGAGGGCGCGTTATTATTTACACAGCCTGGACGCGGCTTGATACACAGCATAAAATACAAAAATGGCTGATCCAAAAAAAGATACCGACAGCAATATTAGATAAAAAAATACCAACGACAAAACGAGAAGCATGGGTAGATAAACGCGTCAGAGAAGGCATTAAAGTGTTGATCGTAAATCCTGCAATTGTAGAGACTGGATTGGATTTGAACGCATTTACTACATTGATCTTTTACAATATTGCATTCAATCTGTATGTTTTCCGTCAAGCCTCACGGAGAAGCTGGAGGATCAATCAAACGGCAACTAAAGTCGAGGTATATATGACTTATTATGCAGATACCATTCAGCAATCTGCTTTAAGGCTCATGGCCTCTAAGCTGTCAGCAGCAACAGTCATAGAAGGAAATATTTCTGAAGAGGGGTTGGCCGCTTTGTCTGATTGCAATGATCTTACAACGCAGCTTGCCAAAGAATTGATGAAAGGTGTGAAGGAAAATGTGACCGATTTGGCAGATAGCTTTAAGAAAATGGCGCTGATCGGAAATCAAAAACCAATGAATTCAGTGCAAAAAGCAAAGCAGTCATCAAATCAGAAACAGGAGCCACCTAAGATCTTCAGTCCGGTAACAACTCAGAAATCCAAAAAACAGATTTGGAGTCCGAAAGAAATAGGACAACTTGATATCTTTGATTTACTCGCCTCATAAAACTGTATCAAAGATGAAAGGAGAAAAGCAAAAATGAAATTTTCTGTTGAACGCCAGACTATACTGGAAGCTGTGCAAACAGTTTCAAAAGTAATATCCAAACGGAATCTGACAATTCCGGAAATCGGTGGAATTTTGATAAATGTCAATGAAAACAGCGGTTTGGTTACCTTGACTGGTACAGATATTCGGACATATATTCAAAGACGGCTAAATCAATGCCATATTGAAGAAGGAGGAGCTATTATAGCACCTGTATGTATATCGGATATGATAAAGCTGGCAACCGGTGAAATTGTAATATTTGAAACAAAACAAGATACTTTAAAAATTATATCAGGAACAGCAATTTATGAAATAGCTTGTATAAACGCTGAAGGATTCCCGAAAATAGGACTTTCCTTTCCTCAGGATACGATCTGTGTCAAAGGACTGAATACTTTAATAAAACGTACATGCTTTGCTATTGATCTACATAATAACGAAGTCGGTAAAGAGTTCATGCATTACATAAAAATCAATTGTTCTGAAGAAGATACTCGGGCACAGGCCACCAATGGCGCATGTGCTGCGGTTTCCCGTTCTCCGCATTGTGCGGACGGAAAGCTGGAAATGATTTTACATGGTAAAGCGATACAGATACTCGATAGCATTGTTGACTCCAATGACGAATTGTTTGTCGGAATTTCAGGCGCTGCCGCTGTATTCATGAAATCAGACCTGATATTTTCAACGTTAATGTTTCAAGGACAATATATTGAGAGTACGAAATTATTGCAAGCGGTTCATCCTGTTTACCGGGCAACTGTAGACGCCAAGGACTTTTATTTTTTATTAGAACATGTAACTGCAATTTTGAGTACGGGCGATGATCCTTGTGTTAATGTGCAGATTAAAAACAATCAGATACTGGCACAAGTGCAGACTATATCAGGAATATCACACTCCTCTGTCCCTGCAATCAATACAATTGAAAGCCCGGAGCAAGGCTTTTATTATCAGCCAAAATTGCTGTTAGGCTGTGTACGGCAATGTTCCGGACCTATGGATTTGTTGTTTGATCAACAGGGGTTTTTGATTATTGAGGCGAACCAAAGCAGATATTTTGTAGGTCCCAGGAGTCCAGTCCATATTTCACAAAAACAGAAATCAGAAAAACAAACAACGAAAAGCAAAAAGAAAGTTGTCAAGCAGTCAACAAAGGAAGTCGCTGCTTGACTGAATCGGAGGATGTAATAATATGCTATATAAAAAAATGAATGCTGTCATTCAAGAGGTAGAGAATTGTCTGGCAGAACGAGAAGAACTAATTCATACGATTGCTCTTGCACTGCTTACCAAAAAAAATCTTTTTGTGGTTGGCAGCCCGGGACAGTCTAAATCACAGGCCATTGATCTTTTTAGGTCACATATAGACGGAGCAAAACAATTCAGCATTTCCATGTGTAAAGAGGTGGATGAAGAAAAACTCTTCGGACGGTTGGATCTGTCCAGTATCATTCCAGGAAATGTTTCCCGATCACGTCTGAATCATGATAGTAAATATCAGGAAATGGCTGAAATGATGAAAAGATTACTGCAGGATTCTGAGAATGATATGGAGAATGAATCTTCACTTTCTGCTGCTGCCGAACTGCAAGACAAAATGGAAAAACGAAGAAAATGTTTGGCGGAGCTTTATGGAGGAACTCCAGAAATCTTAACAACAGATAAGATACCGGAGGCGCATATTTGTTTTTTGGATGAATTGTTTAAAGCTAATGATGGCGTCCTGAACAGTCTGTTGAATGCAACGAACGAACACACTTACACCAATGAAGGTGTTGTGATTGACATTCCGGTTATCAGCTTCTTTTCTGCATCTAATGAGATCCCGAATTTTAATAATCCTGAGGAAAACTCTTTACAGGCATTGTATGACCGCTTTGATTTTAAGGTTAATACCCAGTATGTAAAAGATAAAGAAAACCGGATGAAAATTTTGGATATGAAGCAGAAAAGTATAACAATTTCTAATCAGGCGATAATCGGGCTTGAAGAACTGTATGAAATGCAAACGGAAGTATCTAAAGTCCGGATTCCGGCAAATATCAATGAATTGGCAGATATCATCTTATGCGAACTACGGCGTAAAGATATTCAGGTCAGCGACCGCATCTACTTCAATTATTCTCCGGTTGTACAGGCTGAGGCTTGGCTTGACGGACGCGATACTGTGATTCCGAAAGATTTATCAGCATTAGTTAATTACCTTTGGAATAAGCCGGAGGAATATACAATTATTAAAGAAACGATCCATAGACTGGTTGAGAATCCGTTGGGAGATAAGCTTGATAAATTGCTTGCTAAAGTGTACCAGTATCGGGATGACTTTTTGGGGGCGACAGAAAAGAACCGGGCGTTGTTTACGTTTCGGACAAATTTAGTTTCGGTTTATGATGAAGTAGAAGCCCTAAGGTCTGGATTTTCTGAAGATGACGCTTCTATCGTAGCGATTGAAGGAATGCTCTCTAGGGTAGAATCTGTTAGCAGGCAAATTCACGGGGAAACGAAATTTACATATGTACCATTACAAGAGTTAAAAGAATATCAGGCGTTAACCGCCTAAAATAAGAGAAAAAGAAAGAAGGACGATTGTTATGCTAAATAGAATTACGATGACCGGAAGACTTACCTCTGATCCCGAACTTCGGAAAACGAATGCGGGAATCTCCGTTACAGGCTTTTCGATTGCCAACCAAAGAAATTTTAAAAATGCTGCCGGGGAATTTGACACTGATTTCTTTGATGTAGAGGCATGGAGAACTACGGCTGATTTCATAGTAAATCATTTCTCAAAAGGGTCTATGATAACAGTCGATGGCCGGCTGCAAACTCAAAAGTATCAGGATAAAAACGGAAACAACAGAACGTCCATCAGAATCATCGCTGATAATGTGTATTTTGGGGACAGCAAGAGTAAAACGGAAGAAAAGGCGCCTGTGAACCGCGAAACCGCAGAAGAGTATCATATGAGCGGCAGTTTTGGCGGCTTTGATCCCGGAGATTACGAAGAGCTTAATATTGACAGCGAACTTCCATTTAACCCATTTGCATGAGCATAAAAGCTAAATGAAGTACAAGCAGGCCGATTGCCTGCTTGTACTGATCGATAGAAAGGACTGTAAGATGAAAAAACATTTTAACACAGTAGAACAGGCTAAAAAGTGGCTGACAAATCAAAAACAAGAACTGCCGTCCAGTTCCACCTTACTTCATGCAACAAACTTGTGTAAAATGATTTACGACGAATTTTCGGATACTGGGAAAATATATATTCGGGAAAAAATTTGTCCAAACTATCAATCTTTGGAAGAAGATATTTTCTGTGCGCTTTATTCGCCGATTATTAACCGTAAGGATCAAAAAAATGTTTCTAATTTGGAACGGTATTTAAACAGACCCATTTTAGAAATACTTCTACAAGATGACAGAATGGAACAGTTAAAGCGGTACTGTGAGAATAAGGAACTGCCTTCTTTTGAAACCGCGCAGGAATTTTGCCAAGTTTTACAGGATCAACTGGAACTTAATTCGCCTGAAATTCCAGAACTTAACTTTTTATCTGTGATTGATTTACTGACCGAACAAATCTATTCCCTGTTATGCAGAATCGCTCAAAAGGAGTCTGGAGCAACCCATACGAATGTAAAACAAGTTCTGTTTTTATATGACAAGGTGCGAAACAAAATCTCACAAATCAAAAATCTTCATAAAAAAGTAAACGAAGGCGTCATAAGATACATTGATAGGATCTCTCCTAAAATTGGAATAGCTATTGACGCCGCACTGGAAAAATCGATTGAAACTCATACGATCATAAGTGCATGGGGAAATGAGACAGGTTCGATGATGAATATATCTGTCAATCAGCAACTGATAAAACATGTTAGAAACAGTGAGAAACTTCAGGAAATTGCTAAAACACTCGGAAAGTATCGCAAGATCATTGCGGATAAACGAAAAAACAGTTATGCTTATGGTCTGGGTGAGAAATATGATGTGGTATTTGGCAATGACCTATCGAATTGCTTATCGTCAGAGCTTGCTTTGCTGGGGACAAAAGAAACTGAGCTATTATTTTTAAGAAAATATGATCAAAAGCGACTGGCTCAGTATCGAAGACGTATGGGAACGATCAAAGGAAAAGGAGATATGATTGTCCTGATCGATGAGAGTTCCAGTATCCGGGAAGTGATTAACTGGTCCAAAGCGTTTGCATTAGCTTTGCTTGACATTGCGGCGAAAGAAAAACGAAGATATGCTATGATCCATTTTTCATCTGCCGATCAAATCAAAACAGATCTGTTTGAACCGGGACATTATCATTCAGAAGATGTTTTAAACGCGGCGGAACAATTTTGGGGCGGCGGTACTGATTTTGAAGCGCCGCTGCAAGAAGCTTTAAAACTAATGGAACAGGGATATGAAAATGCTGATCTCACAATTATTACAGACGGCGAATGTGAAATCAGCAATGCTTTTGCTGAACATTTTAGAAATATGTTAGCTCAATACCGTGCTGTAATGACGGGAATTTTATTGGATAAAGGGCAGGATTCCTGCGGGAAATCATTGATTCCTTTTTGCAGTAAAATTTATCATTCTAAAGATCTTATTGAAGATGAAATTGCAATACAAATTTTAAACAGTAAAGTATCATAAAAAAACACGCCGTCTTAATAAAGGCGGCGTGTTAAATATTGAGGGAAACCAGCAACCCCCTCGCTGCTTTCCCTCGAAAAAAGGACAATACAAAGTATAACAGAAAAAATTCATTTGTCAAATTTCGAATAGAACTTTTTTTAAAAAAATCATTTTAAAATCTGAAAATCGGATTTAAAATATTCAATAGCACAGTCTAAGACCGTTCTTAAGACAGTTTGATTTTTGTATCAATGTACTCCAAATCCCATTATGATGGGGTTTTTCAGAGTATAAACAAGAAAGAAAGTCTGAAAGATATGAAAATATATCACGTTGATTTTCCAAATTTGGCACAACAAAAAATTTTTCAAATTTTACAATTTTTTATGTTATAATACCATTATAAGATATGGACACAGGAGGTTCCTTATGGATAAATTAAATGAATTAGTGCAAGCATGGCGGGCGATTGATATTCAAACAACAGCGCAGCTTGATAACGCTCTTGACAGCTTTAGAATTGAATTTGCATACAATAGCGGAAAAATTGAAAACAATCAGGTAACTTACCACGATACAAGGGAAATCTTTGAAAATGGTAAGGTCACCGGATATTCGGGAGAAACCAGAGCTATTTTCGAACAACAAAACCAAAAGCTTTGTTATGAATATCTGAAAAATAAAATTGTAAACAAAGAACCATTGACAATGGATCTGTTGAAAGAAACGCATCGTATTTTAACTGCCGGAACATATGACGAACGCCGTTTTGTTGTGAATCATGAACGCCCCGGAGAATTTAAGAAACACGATTATGTTGTCGGAAGAGACGAAGTGGGCGCCCCGCCTCAAGATGTTGAACAAGAAATCAGTGAACTGCTTCAGGAAGTATCTGAATATTCAGGAGACAACATTTTAGTACTTGCCGCTTATTTTCATTGTAAATTTGAAAGTATCCACCCGTTTGCTGACGGGAACGGACGTACGGGAAGAATGTTGCTGAACTACATCCTAATGACCCACAATTATCCTCCTGTTGTTATCTATAATGAGGATAAGCCCCTTTATGTAGAATGTTTGAACCATTTCGATACTGAGGGCGAAATCAGTGCGATGATAAAGTTTTTGCAGTTTCAGATTACCAAAACATGGCTAAAATACTTTGACAGAACAGAACATGGAAAAAACAGAGGGAAAAAGCTTGACAATTATTTAAGTGATGATGAGTCAAAATCTAAAAACTTCGAAAGATAAAATTCTAAAAATCAATATACAGTATTTGTGTTGACAAATACCACTATATGTTGTATTATTTAATGTATAGCAAAGGTTTGAGAATACAGCTGTTTTCAGCTGAGGTTTGAGTTTTTGGTCGGAATTATCGTGTGAGGATAATTCCGGCCTTTTTTAGTTTATAGGTGAAAAAGAGAATAAATCCAAATGGTAATATCAAGAAAGACCAGCTTTCACTCGTTAGAGTTTAAGCCGGTCTTTTTTGTTTTACAAAATAAATAAAAAAGAAAGGACAAATCAAAATGAGCGAATTTCAAAACAACCCCTTAAATGATTTTTTGGCACAAATGGAGAAGCCAGAATCCAATTCAGTTCCTTTAGAAATTAAAAAAACGGAACAGGAGCTAATATCAGTTGAAAATGATGAACAATCAATAGTTTCTGAAGTTCCACCCCCGATATCGGGACAGCCTGCGATTACGCAAGAAACTGACCCCTTTACAGCTGCACTGCAAGCAGCACAACAGAAAAGTGAAAAAAGAAAGATAGAAGAATTTGCAGAAAAGGAGGCAGTTTTTTCTTATGGAAATGCAAACGATCCTATCACAGACAGGGACAATACTTTTGAGGATCTTCGCCTGAAGTATCAGTCAGATTTTCCGGAATTATCAGATGCTAAAAAGGTGACTTGGACAATGGTCTACGGAAAAATAACAAAATCGATCAATAATCCGGGCAGTGACAAAGTCTATGATTTGAAATCAGAAATAGAAAATTCCAAATCATTTTTAGAGGGAATAAAAAAGGCTAAAAATAATTCTGAAAAAAATCCTGAATGCAAGGTAAAACCTAGAGTTATGGCACAATCCAAAGGGGAAATGCAATTGCCGCAATACAAGGATTATTGCGCTTCAACAGAATTAGCGCACGAAAGCGATAAGCCTATTATTGTTATTCCCTCCCGTAACGGAAAATTATATGAAATGCGAAAGAATCAAATTGGGATATTTACAACTCCGGCAGACAATCTGCCGGAGTTTCCCGAAATGGAAACAGGATTCGAAATGAGATTACCTAAAATACCAATAAGCATTTTGAATGATATCTTGAGCTTTTTTCGCAGTTTGTCAAATGATTTTGCTTCGGAGGGTTTGGCACATATTTTATATGATAAGGTAGAAAAACGTTATTTGGTTAAAATCCCCAAACAGGAGGTTACGAGAGTCAGTGTAAATTGCACTTTAGAAGAATATCCCGATAACTGGATTCATGTTATGGATATTCATTCCCACCATACTATGCCTGCTGTATTTTCCAAGACTGATGACGAAGATGAAAAGGCAACTAGATTGTATGCGGTAGTTGGCCGGATTGATCTTTTATTGCCGGAAATAACGGTTCGTGCAAGCTGCGGCGGAAAGTTTATTCCGGTTCAGGCAACGGATGTTTTTTCGGAGATGAAATTGTATCCAAAAGATTGGAATTCTCAGATTACTTTTAAAGAAGATCATGTGAAGGAACCATTTGTTCAAAATTTATATAACCAATTGAAGCGGAGGCTGAGAAAATGAAATTTTCAAAAACTGCACCAGTAAAAATTATCGTTTTAGGCGCTGGAGGAACAGGAGGATATACCATACCGCATTTATATCGTATCGCCTGTGCCGCTTCCAGAAATATCAGAATTATTATATGTGACGGGGATATCGTTGAAGAAAAAAATTTAATCAGGCAAAATTTTGTAAATCAGGATATCGGACAGAATAAGGCAAAAGTATTGGCAGAGCGTTATGCTTCAGCATTTGGAATTGCCTGCGAATATCGGCCGTCATTTCTTGAAAATGAATATGAACTAAAACAGATGATACAACCGGACTTTGTACGCAGATCATGGTCGAATTCTCTTGAATCCCAAAAAGTGATTTTGCTGGGTTGTGTAGATAACAATCGATCCAGACAGATATGCCATAAGGTGTTTTGTCAGACGGATGATCTCATCTATATTGATTCTGGAAACGGAGAATTTACGGGACAAGTCGTATGCGGGGTACGTCAAAAGGGACGTACGTTATATAAGCCGGTCTGCGCCCTGTATTCACATATGCTTAAGGAAGAGGATAAGCTGCCGTCTGAGTTATCCTGTGCGGAGAGAGCGGTGTCTTCCCCTCAGACTGTAACGGCAAATTTAATTGCGGCAACTGCAATCATATCTTTTTTATATGATCTTTTAATTACCGGAGAATTACAAACAAGATATGTAACTTTTTCTTCGAAGTTAATCAATATGAGAGCTGAAACTATAAAGCCCAGAAAAAAACAGAAAAAGATATCCCAAGTCGCCTGATAAGAAAGGAAATGAAACGATGTTAGAAAGAAAATTTATTTTGTCATCACACACATTAACTGTAAAACACAAAGGAAAAATAAAATTATTTATGGTAGAAGAAATCCTTCCGGATGGCACTCATAAAACGATTATGACCAAAACGTATTTAGGAACTGCTGATATTCCAAAAGATCTTTTAAAAGTATTTGATCTAATTACCAGAAATCCAAATCAGAGAAAAGGGAGAGCAGCATAATGGAACGAGGATATTGGCTTCCGCCAAATTATAAAAATTTATTCGCATATGATGGTTTTTATATTGATTCCAGAGCTGTATATACCAGAAATCAGGATACAGATTGGGAACAATTTTTAGGATTACTCAGTAAAAAAATGAAATATCGAAAAAAATCCTTAATTGAACAATGCGAGTGGAAAATATGCGGAAACGGAAAGTTTCGCTTTGTGGTTTTAGAGGATCAGTATGTCCATGTGATTGCGGAAGATGTCGAAGACTATTTAGCGATTTATGTTATTATCCCTGAAGACTGTAAAATGCCGGGACATGCTAAACGCGCTTTTTCTGGATATGTGAATGCTCTGAAGGATGTGTTAATTGACTTATACGCTGGAAAAGTGAGAAAACGGGTTAATTCCCAACATACAGAATTAGTAGGATGAAAATAAGAAATGTATGATGAGAAGACAAATTATTTTTGCTTAAACGAAATCAATGACTGCGTAGAAATAATTCAGAGCATTCGCAAACAGCTTCCCGAGATCCGTTCAGAATATGAACAGAGTCAAAATGATTTTTCAGTTAAAACTGAACTGAAAAATACTGTTAGGCAACTTGTGCAGACTGTTGCACTGCTAATTCAACTATTAAATGAATACGGAGAAAACTCTTTGGCTGAAACTGCAGTAAGGTTATTGAACAGTTTGAAAAATTTTGACTATTTAGGCACACAGGACTATACACAGTTATGTCTTGCCTTAAAAGCATTTGAAACAATGCTGCCATGTAAGAAAGAGAACGTCAACATGGCAGCTTTAGGAAGACTGGCTAACCGCGTGAAATTGGGATATTATCCAACTGATTTGGAACATGTTGACCGAATTAAAAAGGCGATTTATTTTCCGGCTGAACCAGTCAATCTGATTGATCCTTGTTGTGGAGAAGGAAAAGCCTTGTCGCGGTTTGCTTACGGAACAAATGCTGTTACATACGGAATTGAATTAGATGAGTTGCGCGGAATGAAGGCCCAACAATGTTTAAACCGTGTGGGATTTGGCAGTTATTTTCATTCTCGGATTAGTTATGGGGTTTTTCAGTGCCTTTTTTTGAATCCCCCATATTTATCTGTTCCATCAGAATTTGGTAATAGGAGACTGGAAAAGAGTTTTTTGACAGACAGCTTGAGGTTGCTTGTTAATGATGGATTACTCATTTATATCATTCCTTATTACAGAGCCACTTATGAAATTTGTAAAGTAATTTGTGAAAATTTTTCCCATATCCAAGTTTACAAATTCGTAGGAAAAGAGTTTGAACATTTCCATCAGATTGTCTTTATGGGGACTAAAACACCCAAACGGGAAGCTTCACAAATGGCCATGAGATTGTCAGAATATCTCATATCACCTGACATGCTCCAACCTATTACACAATTGCCGGAATCTGGTTATAAACTTCCGGTACCGAAAAGAACTGTGGAACGGTTTGAAGGAGCAGTGTTTCATGTGGCCGAGTTAGCAGAACAATTAAAAAAATCCAAGAGTATCAATTATTTATTTGATAATAAGGTGCTGGATAATCGAGTGCGTCAGCCCCTTTTACCGTTAAATCTGTCGCAAATAGGTTTAGTAGGAGCCAGCGGTATGATGAACGGATTGATTCAATGTGACACACCGCATATTATTAAAGGCCGAATTGTCAAAGAGAAAAAAACAAAAACCCAATTTGATCCTGGCGATAGGTCAATGGAAGTTACGGAAATTACTTCTAACAAGCTGATTTTTAACATTCTTACATCAAAAGGCTATCGATCAATTGGATGATAAAAAGAAAAGAGGATAAGATTATGTATCAATACCCCCAAAAATTAACAAAATCAGAATCGGACTTTGCAGAGAGACATTACGATGTTATTCATGATTATCTAGTGTCTAATCGTCTCCCGGAAGAGGAATATTATGATGTCGTTATATTTGCTTTTTTATCCAGTGTACAAATCCATTTTCGGCAAGAGGAACTTCGGCAGTATCCATTTATAAAGTTAGCAAAACGGTCTATGGATACAGCTTGTGTTGAGCATATATTGTCAAAACGGAATGAAAAACGCCATGAAAATTTATTTAGTCAATATGACAGCTCATTATTTTATGACAGTATGGAAGATCTCATACCTGATTTTGTTGAATTTTTCAATCCGGATTTGATGTTTCAATCGGGAGAAGAAAATCTTATCGAACTGGAGGATACAGATCAGATATTGATTCAATGTATAGAAACGAATCCGATAGATGAGGATGAAGTTAATTTCTTATATGCTCACTTACCACATTCTGTCAAGACAGCTTTTGATGAACAGTCTGCTATGGAGGGGTTATCATGGAATATAGCTTAGACCGACCTTTATTGATAAAATATCTAAATAATACTGATCCTGCAATCAGCTTAGAACAACAGCTGGAACAATTTCCTGAAGGTGTAAAATATCTTTACTTGTCTGTCGTATGCCCAATCATAAGCGGCTATGATGTAAATACAGGTTCTTTAGATATGGATAAATTTGATTTGGATGATTTAACTGAATTAGAGAGATTCATATCATTAACCGGTGAAAGAAATCAAACGATCCTATATGACATATATTCTAAGCTGAAGCAGGCAGTTCCCGTTTTGTCTGCGGTCGATTTTTTATGAGGCGCACCGGTATGTTTGATAAATATTTTTTTGATGAATATACCAGGCTCTTTGAAATTTTGCGGATAGAAAAAATAGTGTTTGACCATACGGGTGAAGTTATTGACACGCCGATTGATTCTGATTACTTGTTTTCTTTATATTATGAAGCTATGTTATTGATACCCGGTCAAGTTGAGCATGCATATAAGGAAGATTATGATGATTATTTGTGTGTGATTGAGTTTTCAAAAATGGAGGAATTTTATTATCTTTGCAGAAAATGGAGTAAAATGCACGGTGTTCCCTTTAAAAAAAATCCCTTCGTAGTAAATGCTGAAGAATTTGTTAATAATCGGCTGAATTATGTCAGTTACTCTATTGGCTGGAGGTTATGTGCGCCTAAGAAACTAAAGAAAAAGATGCGTTCTGTTCTGCTGATTGAACTGAGTCCGGATTTTTATGAATATGCTGATTTACTGCAAGCTGTGTATGATATTTCTGATTTTTTTGAGAATTCGCTTAAAAACATAAAACTGCAATTAACGGAAGCAGGATTTCATCACAACAATATCATACAGGAAAGGAGCGACTCATGATGGAGAACGAGATTATGATACATTTAAAAAGCACGCAGGAAATTTATGTGGAATTCAGAGAAAACGGAGTTGCCTGTATAAAAAATATTACAATAGATGATTTATTAAACTGTATCAATAAAAGTACCAAAGTCAAACATCAGTTTCAAACAGGCTTATTGCCAAAGAGAACAGTGAGTATGTTATGGGATATGGAGAATAACAGGCGTTTTATTGTAATAGAATATCCGGAAAAAGTTACTGACATTACCTATATGGAAACGACATACAGAAATTTTCCTTTGCCGCGTATTTTGTTTGGCTTTACGGTAGAATCCAGCGGACGAATTTCGGGAGTGGAAATTGGAATTCCGGGTTTGGGAAAACTTTCGCCAAACACTCAAATGTTTACATATCCATTTTCGAATGTCAATGGATTTCATATGTGTGTTGGAATGAATACTATGCCGCATGTTGAATCTCTGCAAAGTCTGCAAAATTTTCCTCAGTTTATTCTATCACTGCCCGATAACGATGATTTTTATAGTGAACGAAACAACCGTCTGGAGCTGGGACATAGGGATCTAATGGAACACTTGCAGGATAAAGACCAGCAGTATTATTATGATCAAATTCTAGTTCCAATGAACGGTAAAACGTTGAAAGACTTTTGTAAGGAGGTCTGAGTTATGACCAGTGAGCAAGTTCAAAGGTTGGAAGAACCATTTGCAGTTCATGAAATTGAATGGCGTGTGATCCAATGTTCAAAAGACGGAACAAAAGGTTTGGTAGCCGCATTTGTCAATTCCCGCGCAATTCAAAACAGGCTGGACAGTGTGATTGGCAGAGAAAATTGGCAAAATAACTTTATCTATATTCCGGGATCTATTTATAATGCTAAAAAAGATAAAGATCTGGGACTCATGTCATGTATCTGTATGATTAGCATCTTTCATGCCGAACGTGAGGAATGGATCTCTAAAAGTGACGGTGCGGGAAATACGGACATTGAACCAATCAAAGGCGGTATTTCAAACGCATTTAAACGAGCAGCCTCTATGTGGGGTGTGGGCCGATACTTATATGAAATGCCTGATATTTGGGTAAATCTGGCAGACGGAAAATTTATTGCTAAAACAGAATGGGCAAAGCTAAAAGCTCATTATAACAATTTCGTGGCTCAATATTCACAGGATAGATCCATAAAAAATCAAATATCCAGTACGAACCAGCCTAACAATACCGCAGCCAATATTCGTTTTTCTCCTAAAACTTCAAATGTCTTACGTATTGAGGATATGAAAGTATTGAATGGATCGTCTGATGATCCGCAAACACAACTTATGCTAAAAATGCCCAATGGAGAAATGATAAAAGGATATATAAAAGGGCATGCACAGCTGCAAAAAGGACAGATGATCTACAATCCTAAACTAACATTTAAAACGGCACCTGAAGTCGGCAACTATTGTATTATTGAGGGCTATCAAATGGCTGCTTAACAATTTATGAAAAACAGCCAGTAATATCTGCCGGATATTTTATATAACAAAAAAGAAAGAAGGATAAAATTATGAAATCCCCAAAATATTCAACCGTATATTATATCGCCGTACTTGCGATCTGTATTTTGGTTATGCTATGTTGGAACGTGATGTCTATTGATCTGATTCCTGCTATTGGAAAATATACACTAATATGTCTTATAGTGGCTGGCGGCAGTTCTCTAATTGCATATTTGCTATATGAATATGAAAATGCAATACAAAAGGACGGGACTGTGATTGTTGAGCAACAGCGTACAGAGATTATAAAATTACAAGAGGAAAGTAAGAGGTTGAAAATCGCTTTAACCGACAAAGCAAATGAAATTAAGCAATTAACAGCAAAGAAAGATATGATGCAAAATCAACAAGAACTCCCGCAATCCGATGAAATGAATTCACTTCGTGAAAGATGTGAAACCGTAGAAAATTTCCGAAATAGTTTTCCGTGTGAGATATCGGATCAATATACGATTTATAATATTATGCGAACAGAATTAAATGTGTCAGCTTTCAGTCGCTGGAAGATTGTAGGACGGTATGAGAATCAATTATGGGAATTAAATGTTTTGAGACCGGATTCACAGTCTTACAAAGAAATGCTTTGTTTGGTTTCAGCAACTAAAGCACCCGGTCAATTACAGGAGTTGGATTTGAGCAAACAATTATTGTGGAATTAAGAGGTGCTATCATGAATCCGATTACCAGTATGAAAATTGTAAGATTGAGCCTCACAAATTTTAGGAATCATTTATCAAATACAGTCTTCTCCTTTGGTAATATCAATTACATATTCGGACATAATGGCACAGGAAAAACTACAATAGCGCATGGGATCACCTATGCGCTATATGGAGTGTCTTATTATGGCGAGCAAAATATAAGCTGTTTGATGAATGAGAATGCTGATCAGGTGGAAGTCAAACTGGAATTCGTTGATCAAAACGAAGAACTTCATACTTTAACACGCGTTCGTAAACAAGATAAAACATCGGTTTTCTTGGATTCCTATACAATTCGGCAAGGTGATCTGGAAAGACTGATCTGTGATAAGGATACTTTTTTAGCTCAGTTTAATCCGTTATATTTAGCGGAAACAATGGGAAATAAAGGCCGGGAATTAGTTGTAAAGCAATTAAAACCCGTATCCTCACAGGAAGTTTTAAGCAAATTGAATCAAACAGATCAGGAATATTTGAAAAATATTGAATTGGAGAGCCGATCACCAGAGGAAATCATCAAAGAATTCCGGAGCATGATCAATCAGACAGAACGAAAAATTGCAGTTTTGGACGGTAATCTTGAAGCTATGCGGGAAACGTTTGAAACGTCAGTAGCCAAATTGTCAGAACTGTATGGTGAAAAACGTGTGATCGAAGAGAAAATGAAAGCGATCAGCCAAAAACAGTATGAAGGGATTGATCTTGATGATTTGGAAGTTCAAAAGAAAATTCTTTCAGAAAAACTAACCCAAGTATCTGATGACACTAATATCAGAATTGCACAGCTTCGTACTAAAAAGGAACAGGTACAACAGCAAAAGTATGTATCGAAATTTGCTCCGGCTATTTTACAGCTGCAGGCAGAGCTGGATATGGCTTTAAAGCAATACAAAACAGTTAACGAGAAATTACAAGATTTATCAGTCGGAACGAAATGTCCTACTTGTTTTACGCAAATAACTGCTCAAAACTTTCCTGCTGTGCAAAAAGGAATTCAAGAAGAATTACAGAAAATTGTGATTCACGGAAAAGACCTGACAGCACAAAAGGCAGAATTAGAACAGATGGATTTGCAGGGGTTACAGATGTTTGAAAACTTTCAGAAAGAAGATATTCAAAAACTGTCAAAACAGATTGAAGAGCTGCAACAAAAACAGCAAACAACGGTCAAGTTTTCTGACATTCAAAACAGGATTAAACAGATTGAGGAACAGCAACGCTGTGGAAATCTTACGGATGATGAGTATTCTGAATTGGTTTCTATGCAGGCTGATTTAACTCATCTTTCAGCGAAAATAGCATCGATTGACACTGAGACTTATGAGAAACGGGTCGACAATCTGTTGAAAGAACAGGAAAAATATGAGGGGCAGATTACCGATTACAAAAATACAATTCATGCCTTAAATGAGTATATTTTTCAGCGGGCTGAACTGGCTGTTCAGGATATTCAAATGACAAATGTCAAAATTAAACTTTTTGATATAGTCCGCACGACCGGAGAGGTAAAAGGTGTATTTAAGTTTACTTACAAAGGACGTGATTTTGAATATCTTTCGCTGTCTGAAAAAATATTGGCGGGAATTGAGATTGCCGGGATGTTAAGGAAAATTACCAAAATAGATTGCCCTCTTTGCATTGATAATACAGAAAGCATTGCCGCCTTTAATCCTGTATCGATGCCATCACAAACAATGCTGATTCGAGTTGTCAAAAATCAACCGCTGGCAGTGAAATATCAAGGAGAAATCAATCCAATCCAAGAATTGCAGAAAGCGGGTTAATATGAGAACAAACTATATTTATATTGACGTAGTAGATGTAGCTTTGATTTGCGGATTGGATATTAAGTGGGATACCATAGAGAGCGATGAAGTACAGGCAAGATGTCCATATTGCGGGGATTATAAATATCGCATGTATATGAGCAGAAAAGCTGAAAACGCAACCTTCTGGTGCCACAACTGTGGCACTGGAGGAAATGCAGTTACTTTGTATGCAGATTTTAATCCGGGTATGAAAAGACTGTCAACCAAACAATCTTTTGCGGAACTAATGCACTTGCCTAATGTACATAGTCATGAGTATTCCACTGGACATACCCCATCGAAAATGGAGCATATCCGACCGGTTCATGAACGAAGTCAAATCTATTTGGAAATGCTGTCGTTACTGCCATTAGAGGATAAGCACTATCAAAATTTAAGATCCCGCGGACTGTCTGATGAAATGATCCGTGGAAATATGTATAAGAGTATTCCTACCAGCAGTAAAGATAGAAAGCGAATCATTTCTCATTTGACATCTCACTTTGATTTATGCAATATGCCGGGATTTTGTACAAAAGAATTTCAATGGCAAATGGCTTGTTGCCAGCATAGCGGATTTTTTATTCCGGTGTGTGACAGATATAATCAGATACAAGGTCTTCAGATTCGATTAGATGAAGCGCCTCCTAAAATTGTTACGTATCCTGACGGACGAAGAGTGAAAAAGAATGGAGATCGCTTTCGTTGGTTTTCTACACGCGGAAATTTCTATCAGAATGGTACCGGAATTTCCAGCTATATTCATATTGTGGGTGACCAAAACTGCGATACGCTTCGAATTACTGAAGGACCGTTAAAAGCTGATGTTGCAAGTTATCTGTCTGGCGGAGAGCTGTTTATTGGTCTAACCGGAGTTCAAAATCTGAAATATTTAGGCGAAATTGTTACACAATTAAATCCAAAACGGATTTTAGAGTGCATTGACATGGATGTTAGGTGTAACCCAGATGTACAGCGCGCTCAGTCAAAAATCCAATCCATTTGTATGCCTCTTTGTGAGGAATACAGAACATTTACATGGCCGCCGGATCAAAAAGGCATTGATGATTGGCTGCTGTTTGAAAAATTAAAACGGGAACGAGGCTATTTTGCAGCTTGAAAGTTGTTTACAATTTGTAGAAAGGATTGAAATTTATTATGAATGCCATGGATCATTATATCGCTGTACAGGAAAAGGCAGAAGGTATTATCGGTAAGTTCTTTTATTACTCTACATCAAATATTTTAATAGAACGAACCAAATTCATTCAGGTTGGTCAGTCTTTTGGATTGCCTAAATTCAAACCTACGAAGGAATCAAAATCCGGTGCCTATCGCAGCGCAACTACCGCAATCAAAGACCGCATTCAGATAAAAGATGGAAACGGAACACACATCTATCGTATATACTGCAGGGACAATAAAAAGGAGGATGCCACTCATATTTACCGTGAACTTGTTAAGGAAACACTCAATTCTAGGACAAATGAATATATGAAATTAGCCAATATTATTTTTGACAAGGAAAATGAAATAGTTTATTGCGATAATGAAGTATATGATGCTGATGTAGATGTTCAGGAATATTGCCGCAGGGCAGTAGAATTATATGGACGTCTCTGTACTTGTTATACTACCAGTCATGTGGAATCGGTCATACAGGATCAACTTGATCGAATGCAGGCAAGCAAAATCAGCATTCATGGAAATTTGTATTTTATTCCTAATCCATATTTATCTCAACTGAATCTACTGGAAGACTATATTGATGCAATCAGCAAGTATAACCTGAATGGTGGATTGGTTATGAGCAACAGTATGTTTGTGGTAGACGATGAACGGCAGCGTCAGAAGATGACAGATGAATTCTATGCAAATTATAAACGGGATATAGAGTTCTACCAAAACAGGGTACAGCATTTTATTGACAGCGGTTGTAATTCTAATGCTGTTATTTCCCGTTGGCTGGAAAAGATCGAGGCACTTCAGCAGAAAAAACAGGTTTATGAAGATGTCCTGAAAAGACAGTTAGATGACTTGAATCATGAATATTCTCTGCTTCAAATGCAGGCTGAAGAACTTCAAGTCAGAAACCGCGAAAAAGTATTAGACGGACAAACATATTTAGACGCGGCCTAATCTGCACACAGCGTACTGAAGAAGATAAAAAGATACTCAAAAGTGGAATTAGCAAGAGTCCATGCATAAGAAACAGACAAACAAAAAAGCTGAAAGGATATACCTTTCAGCTTTTTTGTTTGTCTGTTTCTCATAGTTCGTATTTTCGCTCAAATTTGGAAAATTAAGAGGAATTTGATTAAATGAGAAGAACATGAAATAGAAATACTGAATACGTATCGATAAAAACAGAAATCAAAAATATGTAGATATATTTAGTTTAATATATAACATTGGAATTAAGTTTTATGTGTAGAGAGAAACGATAGTAATGTGTGAATAATATTTAAGAGATATTCACAATCCATTTTATTTATAATTGTTATATTGGTTGGCTGTTTTTATCCAAACAGGGCCTTCCCAATCAAGCGGAGGAATACCATTAAGTTCGTTGCGTAAATTATCTTGAAGTTTTTTATATTTATCATAGTCGTCACATTTGCTCCATGAAGTGTCTCCTAAAGTTAACCCAAAATCTTTCTTGAGAGTCTTCAAAACAAAGCTATCTATTGGAGCATGAAAATATTTATAATTGTTTCGGATAAGATCGGAAATTGTTGCATCCCACCGTATTTCCATTCCATCATAATTAAAAAGTTCTGAAGGAAAATCCGGATTATCTTTGATTAAATGATAAAATAGATAGAGATACTTCATTGTCATATTGACCCATTTTTGTGCATGACCATAAGTAAAAACATGATTGTCCTTGGAACCCGCGATTTTCGTTTCATTATTATAAATATTATGTAGTTTTTCGCAAAGTTCATAGTGCCAGTAATCATAATTTGTGAATTTGCATAATTTTTCAGTAATATAGTCATATATTTCTAGAGTGCACTTTTGTCTAAAGGCTTCTTTCTTTTCTTTATCTTTAATAATCAATACCCTTCTACTTGCATCACAGTAAGCCATATTGATCGCACCTTTTACTGGATCATGCATATTTCCAAAACTCATGTAAAACAAGAGCTCATATGCATTTTTACTTCCTTTGTTCATCTATAACTCATCCTTTTATACATTCTTAATTTTTTATTATATAAAATTTTATTATTTAAATCAAATGTTTGTTTCACAGAAAAGCATGTGATATATTGTAATTAACAAATATCGGGTATAGGATTTCATTTAAGAAAGAGGGATAAAAGTGAAGAAAACTATCAAACAGGATTTTTTCATCAAAGATTCAGTAGTGGTTGCGCAGAAGCTAATTGGAAAGTTTGTTTGCCGAAAAAACGGTGAAACGGAAGAACGATACCAGATAATAGAAACAGAAGCCTATTATCATTGGGAAATCTATGATAATGGAAAATATATTTGCTATGGTGGTGGAAAGACAAAAGAAGAAGCGAAAAAGTTTGTTTCAGCACCTTTGTTTGATAGACCAGGAACTTGGTGTGTTTATGGCGGACAGCTGTTACTATCTGTTACAGACGATAAATATTCTGATAATGTCTTAATTAAAAAAATACAAGATAAAAATGGAAAAGAATATGGTCCAGATAAAATAGCTAAAACACTGCATTTATATAAGAGTAAACCGGAATACTGTCAGTGTCACGGAAAGTATTCACTTTGTGATGATTCTCCTCTATATTTAGTGGATGGAGAGAAAGTTGAGACTGAATCAAAGTCTAGAATTAATGTAAAAGACGAGAAAGAGTATTGTTTTGTAATAAAAAGGGAATAATTTGCCATCTGCCTTTCTTTCTATTACCATTTAGCAACGATTTTCCCATAAACTAACTTTTGACGGTAATTGAATTTTGTTATCACTACAATAACCTGATCCCCGATATCAAAATTTTCATCATACTGATCCGGGGAATAAATACACATACAATCTAAATTTTTTTCCAGCTTGCAGAAAACGCCGCCTTTGTATTTGCCTGTAATAACGGATGCTCGTCTGCTTCCAACTGGATGACGAAGATCAGCACCATCGAAAGGATGGGGTTCAGCCTCTTTGACTGACACAGTCAGATGATTTTTTTCCGGTTCAAAATTTTTAATGACAGACATATAGGTTTCACCGGGGTGATATCGTTCTCTTAGATCAGGAAGCATTGCATAGGACAAATCCCTTTGAGATAGAGTAATATCGAATCCATGACAGGAACAGAGTAAATGATGTCTGCCGACAGCCAGTATTTGTGCCGGAATTTTTCTTCCGATTTCCGGTGCCAGTTTTAGAAATGAGTGTCGCCGGATTTGCAGAGCTTCCTTTCGCGAGGCTGTGCAGCATTCGTTTTCACGGTCAATATTAGTAATCACATAGTCTATAGTTGCCCCAGCCATAGAACGAAGTACATGAATCGGACGCTTTTCCTGATCGCTATACCAAATTTCCTGTTCAGGGATCAGAACTTTGACCCGATAACTGATAATGACTAAACAGCAGATTTCTTTTCTTTGCGATGCCCCAGTTTCCGGGTCTAAAACCGTCATAGATTTCATATCCATACCGCATACCCTGCCGGTCAATATGGATTTGGCTCGATAAGACGCGTAAATAGAATTCCATTCTTTTTGCTGTTCTTCTGACAAATTTTTATCTAATTCTGTTAGATTTAATTCTTTAAAATCCAATGTATTTAACCTTCTTTCTTATTTATAAAAGTGATAAGTATGGGCGCTCTTTTGAACGAAACAGTGGTCGCACACTGTATCGATACAAGGGCGCTGTTCTAATTTTTCTAACAGGAAAACAATTGTCCGGTACTTACAGTTAATTCCTTCCAGTAAAGCACATATAATCATTTCCTTACCAACTGGCACAGGGCATATGTCGTATCTCCAGAGTTTATGCTCCCTCTGTCGGAAAAAAGTGAGTGAGAATGGCTTAGTGCCTTTTATAAAGATTTCAATATGACAGGATTCTATCAGCAGCATGATGTCAACAGCATTGATGATATCTTGATCTATTGATTGATTAGGGAGAGTGATATAGCCTTGTTCCCGATAAATTTTCCCGTTACAGGCTAATTGATGTGCCGTTGTTTCCCAGTTTGATTTTGCATACTTCATTTCAATCAGCTTCTTTGCTTGCAGTTCTTTTAGGCTGCCGACCTGCTTTAAGATTTCTAGTAATTCTTTTTGCGGTTTGCTTAAAAACATAGGATCTTACCTTTCATCAGGGATATAGAAATCTGAGACCGACTGGTATTCAGAAGGCAAACTTAAAATAAGGCTGCTTTCTTTTTCTGATATACCGTTGAAAATAGCCGACATCAGGTAGGCGGTTGGATTGACGATTTTGCTTTTATTTTCTTTCATAGCCTCTAAAATATTGATTAAAACCTCAGGTTCCAATGAAGATAGCTGGCTTCGTACTTTTTCTTGTGGCAGTACAGCGTTTCCAACTTTCAGAAATTCAGAATAATAGAGACGGTCGATTATATTTTTGAACATGGATTGAATGTGTGGCTGGAATATGTCCAGTTCACATTTCTGATAGATTTTCTGTAATATTTGAGAATCGTTTAGTTCTTCCTGTTGATCTTGATAGACTGACGGACTATTCTCAATTTGATTAGATTTAATCTTTTTATCATCATTCTTTCTTGGGGGTATTTTGGGCATATCTTGATGTCCTGTTTGGACAGTTTTTGATCTTTCTTCAGGACATATCTTGAACGGTATGAATGGGATATGAAGATGTGCTAAATCGGAAGGTCTTAAACTGCCTGCATAGGATGTCTGCTCAGGAGATTGTTCGGGCTGTTCCATTTCTTCGGAAGCTTCCCCAAACTCTTTTGAAAATTCTTCAGCTTCGCTGTCTTGAAGTTCAGCCTTGAGAACATATAGAAGATTGGGGAATCCCCGCCCTTGCCGCTGTTCGTAAAGCAAACCGTTTCGGATCAATTCTTTAAAAGCAGCAATTGCTTTTTTATAGGAGATATTTAGTGTTTTTGCTGCTTCCTCACGTGTATAGATCAGAAACACTTCTTTGTCTTCATTGATCCAGCCATTTTTCTGTGACAGAGTAAGTCGGTTCAGCAATAATGAATAGACAAATTTTGCTTCTAAAGACATTTTTTTGTATTTTGGATTAGCCAGTAAGGTAATCGGAAACCGTAGAAAATCATCTTTTACAATATCACTGATTCGGTATGTACGTTCGATCATAAATAACTTCCTTTCAGAAAAATGAATATATTAAAGTTCTTCAGGTGAAACCTCATTTAATGTTTTACAGTCGATCCCTTTGGATAGGTCTATTTGTGGATTCAATTCCAGTTCCTCAGCAGTGGGAATATACTCTTCGTTCTCTTTTTCTGCCGTTGATTCCTGTATGACATCAACAGAGCTATGGTCTTGTTGAGTCTTTGATTCTTTTCTTTCTATTTCAGCTTTTCTCCATAACGGAATATGATCGGTTGCTTTGCAAGGCGTCAACCGATGAAAAAAGGGCAGTTCTTCCGGAGAAATCTTTTGAAGCCGTAAAGGAAGTTCCCCGCGCATCAAAAGAATCAGCTCGTCTTTTGGCAATCTTCGTATTTCGTCTGGCATCATAAGCGGCCGTCCGGTAGAAGTTTTGCTGTGTGTATAGGGGCGTGTTGTGTTAAGAATCGGTGAAAACAGAGGCGTCATTGGAATATTGGAATTGTTGACGCGGACAGTCGTGTTTCCGCATTGAGTGCTAATGTATTCAGCGGTCATCATGTCGTTGCAGCCTAAGAATAACTGATAATCGCAATCACCTACAATCTCTTGCCATTCATTACGTGGATAACGGTTGGAGAGTTGTGCGATTCCCTGAGTGGCGGCTTGCAGGTTGATGTTTCTGGAACGTGCCACGGAAAAAATTTTCTTGCTGTCTAACAGGTCGATATTACAGTATTCATCCATGAGGACATTGACACATACAGGCAGCTTGCGGTTTTCCTGTTGACGGGCAAAGTCGAATAGTTCCACAAATAATAGTGAAAAAAACATGGAAGACAGGAATTCCAGGGAACTGTCCTGATCGGATACAATACAAAAGTAAGCGCATTTTTCATACCCGGGACGTTTTAAATCAATCTCTCCATGTTTGGTAATGGAATCTACCAGTTTGTTTTGAAATACGTTGAGTCTGGATCCCAGACCGATAAAGATATTCCCCCAGATATTGTGAGGAGCTTGACGAAAGATTCCGTATGGCGGGCGTGCGGGATGATTAGCCGGCAATGCCCGAAACCTTGCATCAAGTTCATTGACACTGGCGGTAGATAAAATTTTGTATATTGTTCCTAGGCTTCGCTCTTCTATTGGAAGAAGCTCCCCGGTTGCAGAGTCCGTCAATGTTTGAACGTATAGGATCAACGCCATTAACAAGTTCTTTTCAGCTGTGCTCCAAAAGTCACCCTTATCAGCGTCATTAGAGGTGTTACGAATAATTATTTCGGCTACGTTCTGTACAAGATTTGTGTTTTGAGCAGTATCAATCATAAAATTCCAGCCATCAGAAGCAAATAGATCCAATAAGTTATATGCCTGTACAAAAAATCCTTGTTCTTCTAATTCCTTGGAAAGCATTTCGTAAAATTCAGCTTTTGGATCCATTACGATGACAGATTCATTTTGGAACATCGCCCTTCGGATAACCTGTAAGATAAAAGGAATCATGAAACCTCGGGATTTGCCGGAACCCGGGGAACCATAGAGGATAATATTTTGATTCATTCCCGGAAGAGTTTTTAAACCAACGTATTCTCCGGAGGGGAGTTTTCCGAACAGCGGAGCAGTCACCTGATCGAGCGTGCCGACTTCCAGCACCTCTTTTGCACGTTTTTTATTCATCCATGTCGCTGTACCATGTGTTCCTTCCGGCAGGATCTCAATGCCGCGTTCCTTGTCCAGAATTGTTTTGTAACCAGACAACAGGCTGTATCCTTTTTTAGAAAAGAGACAATACATGATCACAACAAATAACGTGATACCTAATCCATGCGGACTAAAAACAGAGGCAATATTTATAAAGGGATTGAGGGTGAATAGTTTTTCATGACCGTCATTCCAGATGTTGTTGATTCCAGCTGTCACAGAGTGAATGATTAAACTGTAAGCATAAAGAATCACTAGACCTGAAAGGATATACCGGGGCAAATCGCTTCTTTTTTCCTGATAAATCAATTCTGCTTTATCTTCAAGTTCTTTAATCAAATTAGATAGACGGAGCATAGATAAATTCTCCTTGTTCTGTTTGGAAAGGTGTTTGATCAAGAAGAAAAAGCGGCTCGCGGATATGGAGCAGCTGTTTCACTGTATGGATATCTATGGTGTGCAGAATTATATTTTTTCCCTGTAAATAAGGCTGTACAGCTTCGGCTTGATGCGGCAGTAAAATAATGTGCGTACGTTCCTGAGCAGCGGCTTTTTCAAATCGTGATATATTGCAGTCGATGCCTATTAAAAAGTTCTCATAATTGCCTTTATTCCGTCCGTCTGACTGCTTGTGAAGCGGCGGAAGATAATGATTTCCTAAGATACAACGCATTAGTTTTGAACGGTATTCTAAGACTTCCATAATGCGGAGTTGACTCAATCCTTCTGCAGTGAGAGGAAAGATACCGACAGGACAAATAAATTTTTCCATAGCATGATAATAGGAATCTGTAGTTGTCTTTTTTGATCTGGATTGAGGAAAACAGATCGTTTTGATGATATCAGGAAGTTCTCCGGTACCGGTATAAAGCACAGCGGCTTTCCGTCCGCACAAGAGACTTTCAGAAAGAAATGTTCTCTGTTCTGAATCGGCGTAGAGCCCGGCACATTCCGGCATAATATAATATGGGATAAAAGTAAATTCCGGAGTGTATAGAAAACCGCTTAACCGGCTTCCGCCAAGGATATTGGAGGAAACTTTTTTTCGTAGAACAAAAGAAGGAAGGAATACTGATTGTTTAGAATCACAACATGGATCAGTTCTGAAAACGTCAGCGCCGTACCGCCAAAAAAAGCCAGTAATACTTGCATTGTTAATTCTTCTTGTTAGCGCTGATCCTTTTCCGCGATAATATTTGTCCTGTGAGTAATGGAAACCTATCTTGTTGAGCAACTCGTATCCGAAAACAGTACAGCGATAACTTAATCCGCATTTGCTGGGACGAATCAGCTTGAAACTTAAGAGTGTTTCGATTGTTTCTGCTGGAAATATGTTTGTCTGCTTGACCGGAATATCTTTGCACCAAGCTGAGAGTTTTAAAACATCTATTTCTGTTTTGGTAAAAATCATAACAGCATACCCCTATGTAAGCCTGCTTGATAGCAGGATTCAAAAATTATCAAATATGACACTTTTTTCTTTATATAATCATCAATTTACCCTGTGCTTGTTTGATTAAATTATCATTTTTATTTTTGGGATGTTTTTTTATTTAACAAGCATAGGGTAAAAGCGTTATAACATATCAGAAGCTAAAAGGTAAAGAAAATCACCTGCCGCTTCAAACGGCATTACATAAATATGACAACAAGTTTCGATGTCCTGGACTGTAAAAAGACCTAAAGACAATTCAAATTGGTTATCATCTTGAAACAATCGTCCTTTGACTGCATTGATTGCTGTTTTAAAGGCTTTGTTGTCATGGTCAAAAACACCGCTTGATTCCATAGGACAATGTTCTATAATTGCGACAAAAGCTTTTTCAAACAACGGAAGTGTACCGCCTTCTGATTTGAATTTGTTTAACAACCGTGTGATTGTGTCCGTAATATATTTGGATCCACTTAATGCACGACAATGTGGAAGTAGTGTTTCCAGACGGATATCCACCCAACCGGTGTCCATAACCGTGACCTGTCCATAGATTTCCTGATGATGATAAATTGTCTTTTCTGTATGTGAAGAAGGCAGTGGCGGACGTATTTCTTCACAAATTTTTCGCATCGAAATACAACATTCTTCGATTTTCTGCATAGCCGCATCTAACAATGCATTTGCTTTAGCGGAAGAACATGTTCCGTGAGCCAGCGTGTCAATATACTTGGAGCATGAATCAACCATACGCTGCATATCCATAATTCTTTTATTTATAAACCACATTCTCATATATTCCTTTCTTTTGTCAAATAGTTAAAAAGGCTGTTGGCTTTCTCTTTTTTCTAAGTCCGCCCGGTTTGTGGTGATCATATCATATTCTGCCTGAGAAGAACGGATTTCTACACTAATCCTGTTTTTTCCGGCACAAAGAAGTCCTTGTCCGCGGCCGTATCGTGTGATCTGGCGAATCTCCTCATCGGATAGCTTTAATTTTTCCTGCAATTTTACCGCCTCGGCTTCCTCCATATGCAGCAGCAATTTAAAACGGCTGTTGTTTAATAAAGTATCTCCGAATTTCCCGTCACGAAGTGCGAAATAGTCAATAACATTTTGCGTAGCTGAAACAAAAATAGCACCGTATCCCCGGATCACCTTAATTACTTCAATTACAAAGTCAGCTGCTTTTTCATTGCCTTCTTCTCCGGCTATTACCCATAATTCATCGGTAAAAACAGCCTTTTTTCTGGTTCTGGATCGGCTGAGTTCATCACGAATAAAAGATGTCGCAATAAATGTAGACGAACTGATGTCCTTTTTCTTTGATCCAGAAGTATCTAAAACAACAAAGGAAGAATTTAGGTTGACATTGGTCTGACCGCCCATACCAAACTCTATTAGTTCTTTCACAGCAAGGGCAACATTTTTTAAGACCGGATACTTTAATAGGTATGGATAAAGGTGTGTGAGATCTGGCATATCCTTAAATGATCCGTCTGATTTTAGAAGAGAAGCATTGTCTTTTGTAATGCCAAAGCTTTCATAGCATTCTAACAAGGCGATATTCAGCTGATAAGATTCTTCGGCATTCATGTCAGGATATCGCAGACTCAGATATGTATTTACGTCTTGAACTTTATCCATTAAAACCGAGTCGGTACGATTGATTGTATCAACCAGATTACTGTCAATATCTAATGTGGTACGGCGAATTTCCAAGGGGTTAATACAGTCATCGGAGCCGGGTGAAATTTTAAGATATTGCCCGCCGATTGCTTCACAGGCTAATCGGTATTCAAATCCTTTTTCTGGTGCACAGATAAAAACCTGAACACCGCACATTCGTAATCTTATAGCGAGAAGCAGTATGGCAAAAGTTTTGCCGGCGCCACTTTGCCCAAAAATAGAAAGACTGCCGTTGATATACTGATCAAAATTGTAGTTATCGAGAAAAACCGGAGAATTATTGTGAAGGTTGATTCCAAGAAAAACTCCTGTATCATCACATAATTCAGAAGATGAAAATGGAAATGCCGCAGCCGCCGCAGTGGTAAGTACATTTCGTCTGGATTTTCTCATGATTTCAGAATCTAAATTTGCGACAGGAAGCATAGATTTAAAACATTGTTCATGATACCAGTCAGCCCGGCGAACTGTCATATCCATTGATGAGCAGAGATTCTGTACCTGAAGCACCCTGTTGGATAAAGTTTCCGTATCAAGTGCGGTTACTTCAATTAACGTATGCATGTAATAGAATTCTTCTCCGTCACGATTAAGACCATTTTTAATATATAGTCCTGCAGAGATGGCATCATCTAATTCCTCATAGTCCATCCGGGTATCTCCTACATCACGCAGACGGCTTCTGCGAAACATAGTAGTTTTTGATACTTTAGGCAGGATCTGTTCCTTTCTTTTTTTATCCAAGAAAAAACTGAGCGAAATCCCGTCTCCAAGCTCTGCAAGCGGGGATAGCCACGCATAGCATATTTCAGTTGGATAACTATAACCGGAAATGTATAAATAGGTGTGATAGACTCCGTCAATTAGGACGTATTCTTTTGATCGAGTGTCAATTTCATTAGGAGATAGAATGTCTTGAATTGTAACCGCACCGTCCTGTTCTTCCGGACTTAGCTGTTCAAAATCGGTATTAGGATCTCCGCAGACCGGGCCGATTTGTGCTGCCATCACGTCAAAGTCAATATTTCCAGCTGCTTGTTTGTGTAAAGAAGTATAAACGGTTTTTAGCAAAAACTCATCATAGTTCCTGGGTTTTAAAACTTCCAGACCACAATAGTCTAAATATTGAAATGCAGTTTCTGCCTGTTCGTCTAATTCTTTGGCAATAGAGGAAAACTCATTTGACGTACCTTGATATTCAAATATCAGATAAAAATGACGGGTAACAGCTACGCTCGCAGCTAAATAATTTATGAGTTGTGCGTCTTCCAGTATCATGGCTTTGCATTTCTCGTTGGTCTCAGCATGATAATACCGCTCCATTTGCTCGCAATAAGAGTCGATATCAGCCCGTTGTGTGTTTATCAAGATTTGTAAGGACGGCGGTGCGATTTTCAGATAACTGGCAAAATAATAAATCATATTTTTTTGTTCTGTCAGAGACTTTAAATAAAAGTTTGTCGGCAGGATTTCTAAAACTTTAACGTATCGGCCATCTTGTGTGATCAATATACCTTTTTGTATATCAACAATTGGCACGAAGCTTTGCGTTCCATTCGGAAATCGGCTGCCGGGAATACAGATTTCTCTGGATTTTCCCACCAGCAGAGTTTTTAAATCTAATTTTTTCCGGGTTTTCGTTTTTCGTTTATCCATTTTGACCCCCTATATGTAAGAATTCTTCTGTTTTTATACCATTTGGTATAAATATAAAGAAATGAGAAAAAGCTATGTTCTTGAATACCAAATAAGGTGAATCCACCTAAAGGTACTACTAAAACTGTGATGATGACAATTGTGGCAGTTATCCCGAGCGGGGATAAGAAAAATATAAGAAGCGCCAGAGGAACGCATAACACTACGCATTCTATTGTGTTACGTATTTCAAACATTCCGAGAATTTTTCCGGCGTCTGTATAATTAGTAGGAATATATACAATTTGATCCATGTTATTTCCTTTCTGTGTTTAGGGTAAATATGGAACAGGGTTAGTGACCTTTCCATTGATACGGACTTCAAAATGGCAGTGAGGTCCGTTTGTTCTTCCGGTCATACCGACTAAAGCAATAACATCGCCTTGATTTACTTTCTGTCCTTTTGTTACGAACAGCTTACTGCAATGGGCATATAAAGTTTCCATACCGCCGCCATGATCTATTTTTACATAATATCCGTAGGTAGTGGTTCCATAATCGACTGCGTTGACGGTTCCGCTTTTTACAGCACAAATTTTTGTGCCGACAGGCTGTGCGATATCTATGCCTTTATGAAACCCGGCAAATGTACCGCCGCGAGGACCAAATTTGGAAGTCACATGATTTCTCCAGTCTATGTTTAAAAACAGTGACCCCATATTACCGCCGCTATTGTCTGCATCGGGCAAAACACTTTCATTTGATAAAGTTGTGTACATCAACTGAGCCCAGTTCCGATCAAATTCAGAATATTTGTATTTGGACAAGAATGAAATAGGATCAAGGTAACTGATGATTAGAGTATTTGATTTTGTGTTGGACTCATTGGTATCTTCTTTGTTATCTTTGATTGAGTAAACAATACTTTTGATGACTAATTCTTTGACACTTTTTTCAGTCATTTTATTTAGATCGTTGTCATAGGTGATGGAATGTAAAACAATAAACCAGTTTTTTTCCATAGGTTCACCGGAAATTTTTATTTCCAAATTATCATACTGACTTGCGGCGGTAGCACGGATTTCCTTTTCGCGCTCTTTGCAAAAATCCTCATAGCGTTGATAGTATCCTTGTACCGCTAATGCCTGAGTGTTTAAAGAATCGGACGATTGATCTGAAGCGAAACCTAAAAAAGCGACTGGAAGACTGCAAAAGATAATGAGGGGAAATAGGCTGATGATTAAAATAATTGCAACAATAACAGGCCAGTAATGTCTAACTAATTGAAAAGCAGCCGCTTTCCAATTTCCGTATATGAGAGCTATCAATATATCTTTGAGTGCTTTGATATGATAGGCTAAATCCATGATACGGTTCATACTGCTTTTATTAAACATTTTTCTCATCTCCCGCTTCGAAATTACTATTTTCAGTTTCCCAGTGTAATTCTAAGTCCGGAACCTGATCCGGCTGAGCTGAAGATGAATTGAAGGAAATAGGATTCATGTGTATTTTTCCAGTAGGTTGCGGTGAAGTGTTTTTACCGATATGGAACGGATTTTCATTATGTCTGATGTTTTCCTTTGGTGATGATGAGGCGGAAGGTTTCATTTCTCCTAGAGTGTTTTTTCCAAATTGGGTTTTCTGAGGAGGAACAGCTCCAATTGATTTTTCAGAAGTTTTGCCGGCAGAAATAACGGGCGAATTTGTTGTTTGACCATTTGTTTCCGGAATAGGAGATACCCCAAAACGATTTGTATTGATATGTGCTGAATGGGAACTTTTAAACGGAGTGTGATCGGAAGCATTTCCAGATACCGGATTAGTGCTTATATCTGAATAGCTATTGACTCCGAATCTAGAAGTGCTTGATTGTGATGCAGCTATATTTCCGTTAGAATTGGTGTATTGGCTTTTAATGTTTTGAGCATTTGCGTTTTTTCCGGAAAAGCTATGTTGAACATTCTCGGAACTATTGGAGAAAAATTGAGGAACTGTCCCACCTGAAGCGGCATTTCTAACATTGTTATTGGTAATTCCACTGTTCAGGGAAGAATGTGTTGTGGAATTAGGTACAGGACTGGAATGTCTCGCTTTGGAAACTCCGCTCATAATCATTTTTGCAGCGGTCATAGCGACAAATATTCCTTTACCGCCGCCCAATGGATCTGAGGTGATCGCCGGAGTCAATCCGATTTTGGTAATTAAATTGTCTGCTCTGCGAGCGGTACGGGCAATCCCGACTATTAACAGACACCATGGGAGAACGAGAATATCAGGCGGCATAACGGTCATTGCGGATACCACCAATTTTAAAAACAATGCATTGATAACCAGCATGACTACCATAGAAGCATAGGTGCGGATAAAACCTACACAAATATCCTTTGTAGACTTGCTTCCTCCCATTGCAAGCCCCACGGGAGAGAGCAGTGTTAAAATTGCAACTACTACATAACGCTCGCCAATTCCAAAGATCAATCTTAGCAATTGAATTCCTAAAACAAAGCCGACAATGACAACAAGAGTCCAACTGCCATTAAAAGTGCCAAATGCTCCTTTATCTGGAAATTTTGTTACTATTTTATCGGGAAAATCTAATAAATCAATTACGTGTTTACCTAATGACAATCCTATTTCACAGATTTCTTTGGAAAAAATGAGAAGAACACCAAACAAACCGGTACGAAATAACAAAATCGCAGGAGATTCTGTTTCAAATCCAAGACCTGCAAACATTGCTTTCATTGCTTGAAAAGCACAGTTTCCGATTAACAGTCCCCAGCCAACTGCAACAAAAACTTGATACAATGTATTTACTGCCGGAACACTGGCTTCCCAATATCTCAGATCAGTAGACATAATACTCATGAGTGAGTTAACACAATAAGTAAATAATTGGAGAAATAAACCATATGACCATTCTATTAACTCCTTTAAAATTGCTTCAAAAATAAATTGTCACCTCTTTTCTTAGAGTTGGTAAAATTATGGAAGTTGATTATATCCTGCAAAGAATGGCGTAATATATGCGATAAAAGCTCCGATCCCATTGATAACAGCCCATGCTATCCAAATTCGCTTGAGCCAATCCCAGGACTGATCTACTTTGTGTTGATTATTAGACATTTTTGCTCCAATCACTGCTACTGCTGACATGAGTCCGGCTAAAACAGTAGAGATACCGGCAATATCTTGATAGACATCCCGAATAATCGTATTGGCTACTCCAAAGAGATCATTTTCTGCTGCTGACACAGTTGTTGAAAATAGACAGGTACACCAAAGTACTATACATGTTAAAAGTAGTAATTTTTTGTATATTTTTCGCATTGATATTTCTCCTAATTTTTGTAAAGTTTCATAGCGGATTTATCAGAAGCAAGAGCAAGTTTTCTTGCTCTTGCTATTGCTAATGCCTGTTCAGTAGACCGATCACGTTTTTTAATAAATCCATGCAGTAAGATAATTCGCCCTTCATTATCCAGAAAAAAGATAATACGAATCATTTTGTTTATTCGTGTACGTAATTCATATAACCCCTTATACCGATCTAGGCGAAAGGCTTTTACATGCGGCGGATGTAAATTGCAAGGTATCATTTGAAGCTGTTCAAGTTGTTGATTTATTTTATGTTGAATTTTAGGATCAAGTTTTCTGATAAATTCTTGAACAGGAGCGTTTCCGTCTGCATCTGTAAAATCAAAAATTGGACGAGTTGTTTTCATCTTGTGAAACGGCCTCGCTTCCCAAATCATTTTCTTTAAGGAATTGATCAAATATAACCATAAATTCATTGTAAAATAGCTGTAACGCTTCTGGATCAGCTGGTAACAGACGTGTTGACTCGGGAACTTGCCATTCGATTAACCCATACCAAAATGTAAGGTATAGGTAGAAACCAATCAATTCTTGATTTCTGTAAAGTTTTACAAAAGTCTTGTTTATGCTATTCACGCCTCCAAACCGATTGCGTACTCGACGATTTAATTTGTCTAAGAATGCCGGAACAGTATCGTTTGCCAAATTTTTAATATTAGTAGGATTTGGTTTACCCTTTTGATCCAGTATTTCTAATTCTGACATTCGCTTTAGGGCTTGTTCCGTTTGAATAGGATCTGATGTAATATTGATGACTTCCGAAAAGTCAATAAAAGACATAAAGTATTTTCTCATAAATTAAAACCTCTGCTTTCTATTGTTTTTTATTTGTTTTTTTATCCGAATTCCCATGAATATAACGCCGCTGCCAGAGAGAAGCGCTATAGCAACCGGCCATAAAATATTTGTATGATCTCCGGTTTTTGGAATATTGGATGGAATCTTTTCATTTGTAACAGCCAGCGAAATAACCTGTCCGTTTTTTGTGATCTCGAATGGATAGTTAATATCCTGTTTGAAATATCCAGGCTTTGCCGCGAATTCGGTACAGGTATATTTTCCTGCCCGCAGATTAAAAGACAGCTTTCCATTTTTATCGGTGAAACCTTCAGCTATTTTGACACCAGATTCATTATAAACAGCGAAGCCTGTATTCGGTAAATAGACTTTTCCTGTTTCATCTGTTTTAGTAATCTCAAGAATTCCCTTGATTGGTTTATCTGTAAACCCAATGCCTGCATTGTTCTCTACGGTAATTACTTTCTGGTCTGTCCTGATTTCAAAATAATAATAGTGCTCATCCGGCAGGAAAAATTCAGGCGCCTGTTTTTCATGCAAAAAGAATCCGCCATACCGTAAACCGTCCAGCTGATAGATCCCGGGCTGGGTTTCGGTGAGTTCGCCGACTAATTTGTCAGCCTTTTCATCGAATTGTCGGTTTTGATCCGCATCCGCATAAACTTCAAATACCGCGCCGGACAGCTTATGATCCGGATATTCTTCATCAACCTTTACGACCCGGACGGACCCGGTCAGGAATCTGTTTTCGACCTCTATCCTGATGATCTCTTTGTCCTGAGAAACAGTAACAGGGTAATTGGCGGTATTCAGCACAAAGGCGGGCGCTGGTTTTAATTCCCGCACGAACCATTCCCCATAGGGAACATCCTCAAAGAGAAACACCCCGATCGGATTCGACTGAGCTGTCATCAGTGCGGTTTTTTCTGTAAATTCAGTTTCATTAGGTGCAAACAAACCGAATACCGCTCCGGCAATCGGGAATCCGTCCTCATCGATCTTTTTCCCCTCGATCGTTCCGCGAATCAGTTCGTTTTCTATTGCCTCTCCGTTATTGACAATCACTTTTACCTTTGCAGTATCCTGTCCGGCATAATCAAAGGAGACCGGATATTTCCGGTTGCTGAGAAGATAATGTTCATCCGCAGAATATTCCTTTACATAACACGAGGATTCGACAGGAAGATCGGTTATAAAGACAGCGCTGCCATCCTGATTGCAGGAAACAATCTCTAAAAGGGAATCTTTCGGGATGACTTTCCCGTCTGCTGCTTTCATGTCTTCCTCTGCATACAGTCCGAACTGAGCCGATAACAGTTCACCGTTCATACCAATTCTAAACTGTTCCTCCTGTTCTAATTGCTTTTTCAGACTGATCTCTATTTTCTGACGTTCATTTTGGAAGGATACTGCTGTTTGAGTGATCTCCACCTCCTGTCCGGCATAGGTGAGAGTCACAGATTGAGGGATAGGATTCAGCACCATTCCGGGAGGCGCTTCGATTTCTGTCACCTTGAATGTCCCAAGATACATCGGTTTACTCTGGGCTTTCCCATCCTCTCCGGTCACTAAGGTATCCACAACCTCACCCTTTTTGTATCTTAATGTCCCGTCCAGGGTGTAGATATCTTCTCCGGCAATCACCTGATAGGCTGCTCCGGCTAATCCGGCCGTTTCATAGACCGGCTGGTAAATCCCGTCCGATTCGGTGACAGAGGAAAAAATTTCACCGGTTTTCGTAATAGTGATGATCCCTTTTTGCGGGGTGTTAAAAAGCTCTATTGTGACTGTTTTTTGCGTTCCGTCAACGGTAAAGGGAATCGGCTCCTGATTTAGCACATATCCGTCACAGCTCTGCACTTCATGCAGCTCGAATTTTCCGCTGTGCAAAGGCTGAGGCAGCATGAGCTTCCCGGTACTGTCGGTATAGAAGGTATCCAAATCTGCGGGGGTGGGGTAATTGATGTGCTGGGTGATAAATTCTCCGGTACTGAGATCCTTGATTTTCACTCCGACTCCGGCGGCGGGAATCACCTTGCCGGTTTCTGCATCCTTTTTGACAATTTCGATCATCGATTCAAAAGCCGCGTTATTTAATAAATAGAAATATGTCTTTTCATTTTCGTCGATCAGGACATCAAAATCAGGGATCTTCTCTGTACCTTCTAATCCCTTCGTCTGATGTACGGTATATGTACCGGCAGGGAACAGCTTTGTCCGGGCAAATCCGTTTTCGTCACAGACAAGCGTATCTCTCTCGGTTTCCTTTGCGTTATCAAAGCTTCCGGCTGATTTTAAATACACTTGAAATTCAGCGCCCGGTTCGGGTGTTTCGATTCCTGTTTGCCCGTCATCACTGTGTTTGATAATTGCTACTCTTCCTTTGATCACCTGTTCGGTCACATCCATGCTGATCTCGTTGTATTCCACAGTATATTCCTTTGGCTCTGCACCGATATGGCGGACCGTCGGATCAATTAAATATCCCTCGCTCGGCTGAAGTTCTCTTAATGTCCAGTCGTCCCCGCAGAGATATGATTTGGTGGTGAACTGCCCGGAGCTGTCTGTCGTATAGGTGTCGATCAGCTTCTCTCCTTGATAGATCCCGTATTTGGCTCCGGAAAGAGAAGCGTCCCCTTGCGGACTTCCGGTTTCCTGATCTGTTTTGGTGACCGTCAAGCTCCATTTTTTCAGGATATTTTGGAAACTCTTTTGAGTTACTTTGTTCCATTCGACCAAAACGTTTTGTTTCTTGGGGACAACGTACCGATCTTCAGTTTCCGCTTCTTCCAGCACATACGGGGTACTGCCGCTGACCGGGATATCCTCAAACACAGCGATCCCGGAGGAATCCGTTACCGCGTATTCGTCCACTTTCACTCCGCTTAAGGATGTGCCGGACAAATGAAATTTCATTCCCTCTGTCAGTCCGTCCTCTGAAGTTTTGGTAACCTTTAAACTGCCTTTTTTCAGGGTGTTGTGAAAGGAAACAGCGGCAGTCTGTCCCCCGATCACCGTTACTTGTTTTGATTCCTGCGGTTCATATTCTTTTGAGGATATTTCTGTTACGGTATATCTGCCGGGAGCAAGGTCATTTACCTGTATTTCACCGTTACTTCCGGTAGTAACCGTTTGATCCGTTTTGTTTCCCTGAATCCGGAAGGGGATTCCTGACACTTTTCCATCCTCTGAGGTCTTTTTGATTTTGATGGAACCGTCATCGATCTTCAGGTTCAAATATCCCTTGATGGGATCATTCACTGTTTGCCCGTAAGTTGCCACATTCTGCCGCTGATTGACATTCTCCTGACCGGTCGTCCCGTCCGTCCAAACGACAACGCCTCTGCGCTTGGAATTTTTCCGTTCGGCGGTCACCTTAATATTCTGACCGGACGGATCTTTGACCTTGATCACCAGGTTATTTCCGCTGACAGAAAAAGTGACACCGGAGATATTGGCCGAAAAGCTGTATTCGGACAACATCTGATTGGCGTCCGGGATCGTGACGGTATATGCAGAACCGTCATATTCCGGCTTGTAGGTTTTAGCCGAAGAAGCTGAACGCGAAAATCCCGAGGGGAGTTTGACATGTTTTTTGACAGCATTCACGATCCGGTTGTAGTGTTCCAGAGTCTCACTGCGTAAGGGATAGTTTGAGGGGATCAGGTCTAAGACATTGTCCTTTCCGTAATCGGCGCCGTCCACCTTATTAAATTGTTCGTCCCGTTCTCCTACAATGATCTCCCAGATGATGATCTGAGTTGCTTTAATTTCCGCAATATGGTCAGCTCCTGAGTTGGTGCTGGTCCAGGAGGGGGATACCTTCCCGATATATCCGTAATGCATCACTCTGCCGATGAACAGCTTGATCAGTTCCGGGCTGATGGTTTGATTGAATTTACTCGGATAACTGTCCCAATAGGTTTCATCCTTTTGGGTCAGCTTATCAAAAGTCCAGCTTCCGATCCCCGGTTCAATACAGTACGCCACCTGTCCTTCGTAACTGCCTAATGCTTTCATATTTCCTTTGTTTGAGCTTTCCATTGCCCAGCCATTCATCAGTTCCACAGCCGGATGTCCCCACCCGGTCTTATTGGTTTCATTCGATCTGGGCAGGTCTATGACATACAGTTCCTCTGTTGTTGCCGCTCGGACTGCTGTCATAACCAGCGGGGTAAGCAGCCCAATACAGAGAGCCAGCACCAGCAGCACTGATGTAATCTTCTTTCCCTTGATCATGTTATCTCCTTTCTAATAAATAAAGCCACCCGGCAATCATGCCGAGTGGCTTATATATTAAATTGTCTGTATTAGAAAATCTCTGATTTTATCACTTCCTTTGCACTTTTGTCGAGAATGGTTCTCGCAATTGTTAAGATGATTTATTGTTTGTTTTCTATTATCTATAATAACTCAATTTTTAGAATATTGATTAACGTTATTTAGAGCATTGATAGCTTTTAAGAAATTCTAAGAAAAGTCTCTGTATTTCTTTTCGGTCTTTCAGTAAATATTCATATCCCTGTAAATATTTAGTATTTATTGTAAATGATCGTGGTTGATTTTGTAGCTCTTTACAAAAAATTTCTTCTATTTGTTTTGGAGTGATAACTTGATTTATTTCCAGTTTGATCAAATGATCGATTTGTTCTTTACGAATGCTTGAATGACTTGTCTGTATCCATTGATATAGATATTTTTGTGTTTCAAAAGAAAGATAAGAAATAGAAACTCCCATTTTAAACGTCAATCTTTTATCATCCACCATTTTTAAAAGTTCTGGTATTAAATAGGTCAAACGAATGAGATAGGCAACAGTTCTTCGACTGTCGTGGTATGTTTTTCCAATCTCTGTCAAAGTATCTTTCTTGTCTTTTTCCTGAATATCATTGCGTTGTCCCCGGCAATTTAAAAGTTCAGCCCGCATTTTATATGCAAATGCTTTTTCACTATAAGAAGATGATGGGCGCTGCTCCAAATTAGTATCAAGCATAATTAATGCGGCTTGCACATCGCTTATTTTATCCTTTATAATTCCCGGAACTGAATCAAGTCCACAGATAACAGAGGCACGCACTCGGTTTCGACCGGAAAGTATTTGATACTTTCCGTCTTCGAATGGGCGAACGGTAATAGGCGTTATCACTCCATTTCTTTTTATACTCTGTGCCATCGCTTCCAACTCATCCTGATTATATGCCCGAAATGGCTGCGGTCGACCGGTTAGCCTTTCAAAATTTTCATCTTTATATTCTACAAGTTGTCCGATCGGCAGTTTAATAATTTTTTCCTGAACCAATGATTGAGAAGAATGATCAGACAAGATCTCATCAAACATTTGGATATTCGTTTGATCGGCCTGTCTGGATTGTAGTTGTTCTTTCAATGATCTTTTATGCATAACTCATCACCTCTGAAGCGATGTTGGCATATGAACGTGCCGCATCACTGGATGGTGCATATTCATGGATAGAAACTCCGAATGTCGGTGCTTCCGCAACCTTAATCTCATATCTAATATACTCAGGAAAAATAGGGATGTCTGTTCCGAAGTTTTGTAGAATTGCTTCTGAAATCTGATTACATAGGTTTGTCATCTTTTGAAACTTAGTAATAATGATTCCTTCGACCTTTAGACTTGGATTGAGTTTAGTTTGTACAGTATGTATCATACCTAAAATTGGTGAGATCCCTTCATAACTAAATCCATGTGCTTCTACCGGAATAATAATAGAATCGGATGCAGTCATAGCGTTCACTGAAAAGATATCCCAGCCAGAATGAATGTCAATAAATATATAATCATAGTTGCATCTTAAAAATGTGATTAACCGACGAACCAATCCTTCACAATTTGTGGCTAGTGGAATAGACTTTTCCGTATTTGCCAACCGGGGAATTGAGGGAATTACATCAACTGTTGTAGAATGGCAGATGCTCTGTTGAACTAATTTCTCCATCTCAATATCATTCAGATCTTCCACGAGTCCTTGAATTAAGTTGTACATGGTTGGCTGTGTTTTTAATTGTCCGGGAAATATTCCGAAGTGACTTGATAAATTTCCCTGTGGATCTAGGTCAATAGTACAGACACGTTTTCCTTGCATTTGAATATATGAACTGAGATTGACGGCAGACGTTGTTTTTCCAACACCGCCTTTATATGAAATAACAGATATTACCTTGCACATTTTTACCTCCTGATAATAAATTAGGGGAGATGGGTACAATCTTAAAAAGTTTTCAAAGCTTGTACCCATTTTGTACCCCAAAATGAAAATACGATAAATTTGGATAAATTGTAATAAAGGTTATATGGTTTTAAGTCATTACTTAAAAAGCCTTTATAATGGCCTTTACAGATATTTTTAAATAAAACTATAACATAAAAAATTTTTTGATTTCTACTTGGGCAACAACCCCATGGTCGGTGCGACGGTTGCTTGCGCTGTTGCGGTCGAGGAAGCAATGAAAAAATAATCTTCTTTTGAAAAGATCAAATCGAAAACCTCCTTGAAATTCAGGGAGGTTTTTTGTGTCTTACGACAAATATTATGTCTTTTTAGTTGATTTTTTTAGAAAAACTATAGTATAATAAAAGATAAGATTTTGTTATGCTAAGGAGATTGAACTATGGTGGATATAAAAATGTTATCTGACCGGCTAGTACAGAATATTGGCACCGTGATCAAGGGAAAGGATGATGTAATTCAAAAGGTCGTTGTGTGCCTGTTCTGTTCTGGTCATATTCTTCTGGAGGATGTACCGGGTACAGGGAAAACCACATTAGCCAAAGCGCTTGCCCGTTCTGTAAACTGTGATTTTAAACGGGTTCAGTTTACTCCAGACCTTTTGCCATCTGATCTGACCGGTGTGAATTTCTATCATCAGAAATCCGGAGAATTCCAGTTTAAAAAGGGTGCGCTTTTTACGAATATTCTATTGGGCGATGAGATAAACCGCGCAACGCCCAGGACGCAGTCCAGTCTGTTGGAATGTATGGAGGAACGGCAGGTTTCTGTTGATGGGAATACCTATCCCTTATCCGAGCCATTTCTGGTAATCGCAACCCAGAATCCGATTGAAATACAGGGAACCTTTCCTTTGCCGGAAGCCCAGCTTGACCGTTTTTTTATGCGCCTGAGCATGGGATATCCCGATGTGCAGAATGAAAAAGCGATGCTGAGCCGGGAACAAACCGACCGGCCGACTGAAAGCATTCGGCCGGTGGCCTCTGCAGAAGAAGTGATAGAGGCACAGCAATGTATCCAGACTGTTAAGGTCGGGGAGGCAGTGAAAGATTATCTGCTTGATCTGGTGCATGCGACTAGGAGCTATGATAAAATCCGCTTGGGCGTCAGCCCGCGCGGCAGCTTGGCACTGATGCGCGCTGCTCAGGCGATGGCTGCAGTGCAGGGGAGGGATTATGTAATTCCTGATGATATTCAGGATGTTGCTGAGGATGTTCTGGCGCACCGCATGATCTGCAAAGGGCACAACATGATGCAAAACAGCGAAATTGCCAAAGAGTATCTACGGCAAATTGTCAATCAGACTACAGTTCCGGTAGAAAGAAAGTAATCATATGGAATTTTTAGCTTTGCTTTTGATTATTCTATTTGCGGTTTTTGCACAGAATTGGATTTTTGAGCACTGGGGCTTGAAGAAACTTGATTATCATTGCCGTCTGAGTACAGACGAGGCTGTACAATATGATGAAATTGAACTGGTGGAAACCATTGTCAACAGGAAATGGCTTCCGGCTCCCTGGTTGAAATCGGAAATTACTGTCTCGCGGGATTTGGATTTTGCCGGCGCGCAGTCAGTGGTTACAGATAAGTCCCGGTTTGTGCCAAGCTTTTTCATGGTACGGAGTTATCAGAAGGTGGAACGGGTCTGGAAAGTGAATTGTACTAGACGGGGCGAAATGGAAATTCAGAAAATTGTCCTGGTCTCCACCGACCTGTTCGGCAATGTGACCCTTTCCAGGCCGGTCGAGACAGACGCCCATGTCCTGGTTCTGCCAAAGCCATTTGACATGGAGGAAATGTTCTTTGCGCCCAAAAATCTGACCGGCGACACTGTGGTACGAAAGAACCTTTTGGAAGATCCGTTTTTCTTCTCCGGCGTGCGGGAATACACTGGGCATGAATCGATGAACCAGATCCACTGGAACGCCTCGGTAAAAGAACAGAATCTGATGGTATATCAGCACGATTCTACTTCAAGTCAGACGCTGACAGTGCTGCTTAACATGCAGTCGCGCGAACGGGATTTTTCGGAGGTGCCGGTTTTGCTGGAGGGATGTATCCGCACCTGCGTTGCGGTTCTGGAGAACACGTTAACGGAGCAAATCCCTGTGCGGCTAATGGTGAATGGGAATATTTCAGCAAGCCTTCTAAAAACACATCAGGGATTGGTGTCCACTCAGTCATGGGGCCAGGAACATATTCTGGAGCTATACCGCCTTCTGGCAAAATTGAAATACGGAATCAGTGATTCCTTTGACGATTATCTGATGGATATTTCGGATTCCGTCACCTCCTCTGATATTGTGATTGTCACCTCATATCTGACTGACACTATTTGCGAATTTATCCGATTAAAGCAGAGGCAGGGCATCCGTGTCAAATGCTTTATTTTAGGACGCATTTCTGAGGAGGAAATCCCGGACGACCTGGATTTATTCTGCCTTAGGGAGCAATATAATGAACAGACACAAAGCAGGGAGGAATGGGTATCATGAAAAATCCTTTGCCTGTTGTACTGAAATATCTTTCCATTTTTGCCTGCTTTCTCCTGCCTTATCCGCTGTTTACACTGGCGATTTATCTGTTTACGCGGTCTAGCGTGGGGCTGACGCTGTGGGGTGTTTTGGCAATGGAAGCCAACGGTTTTTTGGGATGTATGATCTCCCTGGTGTTGAATCGTCCAAAAAATCCTATTGCGCCGGTCATAAAAAATATCACTGTGATTGCAGTCGGAATCCTGGCTGGGATTGTAACCGGAATGATCTTTTCCTATTCCGGAATCATTTCAATGGTTCTTTTTTTCGTTTTTTCTGCGGTCTGCTTTTTCTGTGGTTCCCGTCTGTATTACAATCATTATGCGGAAATTCTTAAGACGATGCTGGTTTTAGGCTTTGCATTTGCCAACCTGCTCTCTCTGTTATTAATTTTTTGCCTGACAGAGAAGGAATCGTCAGCTACCCGGTTTTTAGCGCCGTTGTTTCTTCTGGTACTGCTGATCTATGCGTTGGTGAGAAATCAAAGCAATATTGATCAGCTTATGGAACGGCGCCGGCATAAAATGGAGCATCTTCCCAAAAAGATACGTTATTATAACAGTATCCTGTTGGGCATCATGTGTCTGGTTACCTTGATTTTCTTTCTCGCCAAGGATCAGATTGCCGACGGAATCGGTTGGATCGGCAGGGAACTGATTCGGTTGATTATTTTGGTGATTGGTGCGATTACCACACTCCTCAGCAGTCTCCTAGGCTTTCAGAAAGCCGGAACCTCTGTGCCGGAGTTGGGAGACGGGCAGTTTCCCACTGCGGAATCGGGTGCGGCTTCTGATTTTCCGGTCGGAATTGTGCTTCTAATTATCATCATTGTGCTCCTGATTCTTTTTCGCAAACCGATTATCAATAAGCTGCGCGAAATCGGCGGAAAGCTGGCAGCCCTATTAAACAAGAGCAGAGTTCTCCAGCGTACAGAGATTCACAGTGAATACTATGAGGATTATGTCCATACCTTGACAGACGAGGAACGCGGGATGGAAAATGGAAAGAAAGATGACATTGACCATATCCGTAAATGGAAAAAGCTTTACAGAAAATATCTGCGGGTTCATGAACCGGAAAAACGGTGCGAGATGGGATACCGTCTTTTTTTAGACTGGTTAATCCTTCAACATATTGACATTGCCCCTCATGATACGACCTGGGATATTCTGCAAAAGGGAAAACAGCATTTTGAATTGCTTGACGGAATGGATATCACAGAAATTTACAATCTATTTCTCTATCGTGAGGATATAGTCTCTCCTCAGCAGATTGAGTCATTGGATCTGTTTTTAAAACAGCTTTTAACAATATCCAGGCTGTAAAAAAGGAGGTATTGACTTCTGTCAATACCTCCTTTTTTACTTTTTCGCCGCGTGCTTGGCATAACGGTACATATCGTCTACCGTATGAATATCAAAGGTACACTGCTGCAAAAACCCCTGTTCCTGCTCGGACAGGCTCATGAAATATTCCTTTGCCGCGTTGTTCTCGGAAAGAAGCTGATTCAGGTTATTAGACGGTTGGTTGTTCATTATGATGACCATTCCTTTCTTGAAAAATCGTACAGCTTTTGTCATCGCCAAAATAACGGCGGTATCTTTGCCGTCAAGGCGCAAAACTGTATTTGAAAATTTATTTTTCAAACTTTAGACCTTCAAATTGTTAGTGCACAAATTAAGATGACAAAAATATTTTTAACGATTCAGAGGATAATATTCCAGAGCAGATAAAAAGCGGATAAAATTGACTTTTTTGTCAGATTACGTTATGATATATAAAGTGACAGAAATATTATTTTTGCGGAATCAGGATCGAGGAGGATCAGAATGAATCGAACATTGTTTACTTCGGAATCGGTAACGGAAGGACATCCGGATAAAATTTGCGACCAGATTTCCGATGCGATTTTAGATGAAATTATCTCGAAGGACCCCAATGCTCGTGTGGCGTGCGAAACCACCTGTACGACTGGGATTGTTTCTATTATGGGGGAAATTACTACAAACTGCTATGCGGATATTCCGAGCATTGCCAGACGCGTAGTCAAAGAGATTGGCTATGACCGTGCAAAATATGGTTTTGACGCAACCACCTGTGCTGTTGTCACTTCGATTGACGAGCAGTCCCCGGATATTGCTATGGGTGTGAACGAGGGGTATGAAAATAAGATAGGTGCTGTCAGGGAAGAGGACAATATGACCGGCGCAGGCGACCAGGGCATGATGTTTGGCTATGCCTGTGATGAAACTCCGGAACTCATGCCGATGCCGATTGCCCTTGCCCATAAGCTGGCGATGAGGCTGACAAAGGTACGGAAAGAGGAAATTTTGCCTTATCTGCGCCCGGATGGAAAAACCCAGGTTACCATTGAATATGACGATGGGCAGCCGAAACGTGTGGATACCGTTGTTGTATCCTCACAGCATGCTCCGGAAGTCAGCCTTGAACAGATTCGGGCTGATATTACGGAGCAGGTGATCCGTGCTACCATCCCGGCTGAATTGATGGATGAGAATACGAAAATTTATATCAACCCAACAGGCCGATTTGTGATCGGCGGGCCGCAGGGTGACAGCGGGCTGACCGGAAGGAAGATCATTGTCGATACCTACGGCGGCTATGCGCGGCATGGCGGCGGAGCGTTTTCCGGCAAAGACCCAACTAAGGTAGACCGCAGTGCCGCTTATGCAGCCAGATGGGTTGCGAAGAATGTAGTAGCCGCAGGATTGGCGAGAAAATGCGAGGTTCAGCTTGCTTATGCAATCGGAGTAGCGCATCCGGTTTCTATTATGGTCGACACCTTTGGAACCGGAACAGCTTCAGATGACGAAATTGTCAGTGCGATTACCAAGGTGTTTGATCTTCGCCCGAATGCGATTATCAAGGCGTTAGACCTGAGAAAGCCGATTTACCGGTCTCTGGCCGCATATGGACATATGGGCAGGGAAGACCTAGGCGTTACCTGGGAGAAAACTGACCGTGTTGACGCGTTAAAAGCTGCGCTGAAGTAAAATGTGATAGAAAAAAGAGATACTCGATAAGAGTATCTCTTTTTTATTGGCTATCCGTTAATAAATTCGCTGAGAAGCCCCGGGCCAAAGGGGACGGATACGCCCGTCTGCTTCGCATGCTGCTCATCAAAAATATCCATTTCCGGATTCTCTTTTGCCTTGGACTTTTGATAGATTAAAAACGGGACAGGGTCAGATACATGGGTTTTCAGCGCCAGCGGAGTTGCGTGGTCAGGCAGGATCATGATTTTGTAATCTTCACCAGACTGATCAAGATATTCACAAACCCTTTTCAGAATTTTTTCATCAATGATTTCCAGAGAACGGACTTTATTCTCCATTTCAAAACGATGTCCGCACTCATCCGGCGCTTCCACATGGATATAAACAAAGTCCATACCATCCTGTAAGGCTTTGATGCAGGCCGCGGCTTTCCCATCAAAGTTGGTGTCAATGTAGCCGGTAGCGCCATCCACTTCAATGACGTCCATCTTTGCCAGCTTGCCGATCCCCTTAATCAGATCCACCGCCGAGATCACTGCTCCGCGAAGGCCATTTTTCTCTTCAAAAGCCGGAAGGGCCGCGCTTTTTCCGTTTCCCCACAGCCAGATGGAATTGGCCGGCCGAAGTCCTCTGGCAATTCTGGCCTGATTAACTGGATGGTCTTTCAGTACCTCGTAGCTCTTTTTCATCATTTCCAAAAGCTTTGCAGCATTCGGGGATTTCGGCAAATATTCGGTTACCTTCCGTCCGGTGATGTCATGAGGCGGAGTCAGTTCCCCCAGATCGTCGGAACCATGATGCCAGACCAGGCAATGCCGGTAGCTGACGCCGCTGTAATAGGTGAATTCGATGTTGTCAAATACCTGCTTTAAGGTCTTGACGATTTCCGAGCCTTCTGCGGTAGAAATATCGTCCGCACAATAATCTACCATAGTTTTATCCGCATATTCCGCCTCATCGCTCAGCGTTACCAGATTGCAGCGCATAGCGATATCATCGGAAGCCATTTGAATCCCAATGCTTGCCGCTTCCAGCGGGGAGCGCCCGGTATAATAAAGCTTGGGATCATATCCCATTACGGAAAGATTGGCGACATCGCTTCCGGGCTTGAAGCCGTCGGCAACTGTCTGAACCATGCCGACTGTGCCAAACTGCGCCAGCCGGTTCATCTGCGGCTTATGTGCAACCGACATCGGGGTTTTTCCGCCCAGCTCCTGAAGCGGATAATCTGCCATTCCGTCACAAAGCAAAACAACATGTTTCATAAATTCTATACCTCTGTCTCAAACAAAATTCTGTTTATATTTTAACACAATTCCATTAAAAAGACAAATGTATTTCTATCAGAGACAATTATTACCGTTCCATTCCACGATGGAATTCGTTGACGAACCAGATGTCCTCTATTTGAAAGCTTTTTCCGCGCAGATATTCCAACACGCCGGCATCTGTCTGAAAATCAAACCGTACACGATAGGCGCACAGCGCCTGGTGTTTATAGCCGTATTTTCGGTTGATCTCATTCCTTCCATATTTTCCGTCTCCGAGCAGAGGCGTTCCCAAATAGGCCATATGCGCCCGGATTTGGTGGGTACGTCCGGTATGCAGTGTAATTTCCGCCAGGGAAAGGCCGTTTTTAGATTCCAATACCCGGTATTCCGTAATCATGGTTTTTGTATCCGGGTCAGGATACTCCAGCACAGTCACCAGGTTGCGATCTGTGTCCTTCTTCATATAATGGGTGACAGTGGCTGATTCAGGATTTGGAATGCCTGTTAAGAGGCAGAGATACTGCTTTGTGATTTCACGGCGCTTTATTTTGTCATTGAGTACCCGAAGCGCAGCGGCTGTTTTGGCCACCAGCACAATCCCGCAGGTATTCCGGTCGATCCGGTTAACCAACGCAGGAGAGAAGGATAATTCATTTTCCGGAGAAAATTCGCCTTTTTCATAAAGATAATGCTTCACACGGTTAATCAAGGTGTCGGGGGTATTATCGTTATCCTCATGAACGACCAGTCCCTGCGGCTTGTTGACTAAAAGGAGCTGTTCATCCTCATAAACCACAGCAACCTGATCAGGAACGGAGAGAAAGACCTGATCCTGCTCCACGGTAAAAAATTCATCATTGAGGTATAAGTCCAGCTTGTCGCCCTTCTGCAGCCGGTAATTGAGCTCCGCTCTTTTTCCATTTACCTTAATCCGTTTTTTGCGGATCGATTTGTAAAGCAGGTTTTTCGGCAGAAGCGGAACGCTTTTTTGCAGAAATTTATCCAGCCTTTGATCCGCGTCATTTTCAGCAATTAAAAATGTTTTCACAGGTATACCTGCTCTGATGGTACAGAGCATCCTTTCCTAAGCAATTATTTTTTATTATATCATAAAGCCGACCGTGATAAAATGGCTGTGCCGCAGGGCACGAAGAAACTCGTTTTGAAAGCCGTTTTCAGGGACGTCAAACGATATCTTTAGCGTTATTATACCATGTCCTGTGTTCCTGGTTCAAGCAGTAAAAAACAGTTGCGTTTCCTAAAAATCCCCTGTATAATAAATTTATCATACAGAGGGGACGAAAAGAAATGGATAATCCTCATAAAGGGCATCGGGAACGTTTGCGAAAAAGATTTTTGAAAGAGGGCTTTTCTTCATTCGATGACCACAATATTCTGGAGCTTGCTTTGTTTTATGTGATCCGTCAGAGAGATACCAACGAGATTGCACATGCTCTGATTCATCGTTTTGGTTCGGTGGCAGGTGTATTGGAGGCTTCACGGGAAGAGCTCAAGGAGGTGGATGGTGTATCGGAGGCGACCGCTACCTTCTTTCAGGTTATTGCTGAGATGGCAAAGGTTTACTACAATTCTGATCCGGCGCCAAAGGCGCGTGTCCTCAACCATTCAGATCAGATCGGAGAGTATTTTGTCCGGAAATATCTCGGAGCAAAAAAGGAATTGATCTATCTGCTGATGCTGGATAATGGATTCCATGAGCTGGGCTGCGAAAAGATCGGGGAAGGAACGCTGACCAGCGCGAGCTTGAATACGCGTGAAATTGCGGAAATGGTTTTGCGCTGCCGCGCCGTCCATGTTATCTTGGCTCATAACCATCTGGTCAATGGGCCGGCTCCTTCGAATGAGGATATCGTCGCCACAAGCTATCTTCAGGCCGCGTTGGGGCATCTGGACGTGGATGTTACCGACCATATTATCGTTTCAGGAAGAAGCTATGCTTCCCTTAAAAATTTGGATTATCTTTAAGCCGTCAGCCAATCCTATGGAAGACGGTTTTATTTTTAGACTGGTTTGGCTTGACTTACAGGATATGGGGATGATAATATAAAAAGAATGCTGGAAGAAAGTGGGGAAAAGTGAATGACACAGTGGTTGGTTTGCCATTTTATTAAGGATTATCAAAACACCTCCGATCAATCAGTTCGGCAGCGGTATGGGAGATTGGGCGGAATTGTCGGGATTTGCTGTAATGTGGTATTGTGTCTGCTCAAGCTGCTTGCCGGCTTACTCACCTCTTCTATTTCCATCATGGCTGACGCGTTCAACAATCTCTCTGACGCGGGGTCATCCATTATTACCCTGGTCGGCTTCAAAATGGCGGGAAGACCTGCCGATGATGAGCATCCGTTTGGGCATGGAAGAATTGAATATGTTTCCGGACTGATTATTTCGCTGATCATCATGCTGATGGGATTTGAGCTGTTAAAATCTTCCTTTGAAAAAATCCTTCATCCGGAGGAGCTTTCTTTTCGCTGGTTGTCAGTTGGGATTCTGATTTTTTCTATTCTGCTCAAGCTGTGGATGTCCTTTTTTAACCGTAAATTGGGGAAACAGATCGACTCTGCTGCCATGAAAGCTACAGCGGCGGATAGCCTGAGCGATGTAGTGGCAACCTCGGCGGTTGTAGTCGGTACGTTGGTGTTTTATTTTTTCCAGATTAACATTGACGGCTGGATTGGGGTAGTTGTTGCTTTCTTTATCCTTTTTGCAGGACTTGGCACAGCGCGGGATACCATGAACGATCTGCTGGGGCAGGCTCCGGACGCTGGATTTGTGCAGGCGGTGGAAAATCATGTAATATCCTATCCGGAGATCATCGGGATTCACGACCTGATTGTCCACAATTACGGCCCGGGGCGTTGTATCATCTCTCTGCATGCAGAGGTTCCCTGTGATATTGATATTCTGAAAATACATGATGTCATCGACAACATCGAGCGTGACCTGAACCGTACCTTCCAATGCGAAGCGGTGATCCATATGGATCCGATTGTGACGGATGACGAGACTGCCAATGCAATGTATGACCAGATCAAGGGCTTGGTTTCTATGATTGACCCGATGCTGACCATCCATGATTTCCGTATGGTAGAAGGCCCTACTCATACCAATTTGATCTTTGACGTTGTGGTTCCGCATCAGTTCCGGCTGGCGGACAGGGAAGTACTCGATGAAATTAACCGGGCGGTAAAAGCAATTGATCCCACTTACGAAACAGTGATTAATGTAGATAAATCTTACACAATTTAAAGAAGAAGCGGCAGGATTTCCTGCCGCTTCTTCTTTAAAAAAAGACCGCCTCTGAAAAGGCGGTAAAAAGAAAAGGAAAAATTGATGAAGGGTAAAATAGAATGTAATACCAAAAATAGTCGCCAGAAGGTTGAAAAAAAGGCCGATTTATGATTAAATAAAGAAAGGGCCGAAAACATTTCTTCAACCGCGTTTTTTGGTACTGAATATAGTATAGCTCCTCTAAAATAAAATTTTTGTCAAAAAAGGAATCGAATGATGATTATTATTAACGCCAATATAAAAACAATGGAAAAGGAAAATTTTCCGAATGGGTTTATCAGAATCCGGAATGGGAAGATCGAGCAGGTTGGCGGGATGCCTGACCTGAAGTGGGAAGATGATGAGATTTTGGACGTACAGGGAGCCACTGTTCTGCCGGGATTGATTGACGCGCATTCACATATTGGAATGTGGGAGGACGGCCTGGGCTTTGAAGGGGATGACGGAAATGAGGAAACAGACCCCACAACTCCTCAAATGCGCGCCATTGATGCGATAAATCCTATGGATTTCTGTTTTCGGGAGGCGCTAGACGCGGGAATCACGACTGTATTGACCGGCCCCGGAAGCGCGAATCCGATTTCCGGAACCTGGTGCGCGGTGAAAACGGCCGGGCGCAGGATTGACGATATGACAGTCAGTGAACAGGTTGGGATGAAATTTGCTCTCGGCGAGAATCCAAAAAGCGTCTATAACGGAAAGGGACAGACGCCGATGACCCGGATGGGGACTGCCGCATTAATTCGGGAGGAGCTCCAGAAAACGGTACGTTATATGCAGGATATGAAAAAGTCGAAAAAGGAACCGGATGTTGATCCGCCTGAATATGACGCGAAATGCGAGGCGCTCATTCCGGTTCTGAAACGGAAAATGAAGGCGTTTTTCCATGCGCATCGTGCGGACGATATCTTTACAGCGATCCGTATTGCAAAGGAATTTAAACTCGATTATGTGATCATTCATGCAACAGAAGGGTATCAGGTAGCCGATTTGCTGGCAGAGGAAAAAGCCCCGGTGATTGCTGGGCCGATTATCTGTGACCGTTCCAAACCGGAGCTGCGTAATATGAAGCTTCAAAATGCTGCAGTTCTTAAGAAAAACGGTGTTAAGACAGCTATTTGTACCGATCATCCGGTAATCCCGATTCAATATCTGGCGCTGAGCGCGGGGTTATGCGTAAAGGCCGGACTTGATTATGAAGAAGCGCTCAGGATGCTGACCATCGTACCGGCGGAAATCTGTGGACTCAGCAGCCGCGTCGGTTCGATCAAAAAGGGAAAGGACGCAGACTTGATTGTGGTGAAGGGAGACCTGCTGGACGTTTATACCAGCCCGTCCTATGTAATTCTGAACGGAAAATTAATAGAAAAACATGACTGAAGAAAGAAGGATTTGTTTTGAGGGAGCTTTCTGTTAAAAAAATCACAGATGCGGTCAAGAATCTGTGCATTCAGGCAAATATGGTTTTACCCTGTGATTTACAGCAGTTGATTGAAAATAGCCGGGAGACGGAAGCCTTTCCATTGGCCAAAGAGGTGCTGGGAGATATTCGGGACAATATGGCCTGTGCGCAAAGTATGGGTGTGCCCGTCTGCCAGGATACCGGGATGGCGGTCGTTTTTCTGGAATTGGGACAGGATGTCCACCTGACGGACGGCAGCCTGCAGGAGGCGGTTGACGAAGGCGTGCGGCAGGGATACCTGGAAGGGAAGCTGCGCTGCTCAGTAGTTGGTGATCCGCTGAGACGAGTGAATACCAATGACAATACGCCGGCCGTTCTGCATCTGAAGCTTGTTCCCGGAGAACAGGTGAAAATTGTGGTAGCCCCAAAGGGCTTTGGCAGTGAAAATATGAGCGCGATGAAGATGTTTACACCATCTGCGAGTCGAGAGGACATTATTGATTTCGTGGTTGGACAGATCAAAACTGCCGGATCTAATCCATGTCCTCCTGTTGTAGTGGGCGTAGGGATTGGAGGAGACTTTGAAAAATGTGCCTATCTTGCCAAAAAGGCATTGTGCCGGGCAGTCAGTCAGCCAAACGATGATGATTTTTATGCAGAAATGGAACAGGAAATGCTCAAACGGATCAATGAACTGGGAGTAGGGCCGCAAGGGTTTGGGGGGACGACGACTGCACTTGCAGTGAACATCGAAGTCTTTCCCACACACATTGCCGGGCTGCCGGTTTCTGTCAATGTCGGATGCCATGTAACAAGGCATGCCGAGACCACACTTTAAAATTACGTAGCAGCGCGAAGATATTTTTGCGCTAGGAAAGGTTGCTTTTGCGTTGCAGAAGCTTGGTATGAAAATGACCGAATTAACTTATATTGCTCCATGCCATTTTGGCTTGGAAAGTGTTCTGGCAGGGGAACTGAAACGAATGGGAGCTCAGGCGGTTACACCGGATAACGGCAAGGTGGAATTTTCCGGCGGGATGGATATGATGGCGCGTGCTAACATCAACCTGCGTACCGCAGAGCGTGTTTTAATCAAACTCGCCAGTTTTCCGGCAAAGTCCTTTGAAGAATTGTTCCAGGGAGTAAAGACAATTCCGCTGGAGGATTTTATTGGAAAAAAGGATGCATTTCCAGTGAAGGGGTGGTCGCTAAACTCCCAGCTTCACAGCATTCCGGACTGCCAGGCAATTGTCAAAAAAGCGGCGGTGGAGCGGCTGAAAGCTCATTATCACCAGGACTGGTTTTCTGAAACCGGCCCGATGCATCAAATCCGTTTTTCGATCATGAAGGATACTGCCACCATTATGCTGGATACCTCCGGTGCAGGCCTGCATAAGCGCGGATACCGCGCAAAATCGAATGAGGCGCCGATTAAGGAAACGCTGGCTGCAGGGATCATTGATCTGGCGCGGGTGAAGGACTTTTCCCAGGTATACGACCCGTTCTGTGGCTCCGGTACCTTTTTGATTGAGGCGGCGTTAAAAGCGCTGAATATCCCGCCTTGTCTGAGAAGAAAATTTGCCGCGCAGGACTGGGGACTGTGTGACCCCATAGTTTGGCAGCAGGAGCGTTCCAGAGGGCTTGATCTGATGAAACGGGATACGGAATTTTTCGCACGCGGCAGTGACCTTGATCCGGAATGCGTCGCTTTGACAAAAGAAAATGCAAAAAAAGCTGGAGTATTGAAAAAAATGTCTGTTATTACTGCTGATATCAGGGATTTCACTGCAAAGGAGAATACCATTACCTTCGCAAATCCACCTTATGGAGAGCGGCTTCTGGACAGGCGGGAATCGGAACAGATCTACCGGACAATGGGAAAGGTATTCCGAAGGATGGAGCGTGCCGGCTACTATATCATTTCCCCGCACGACTCCTTTGAAACATTCTACGGACGTAAAGCGGATAAGCGCCGGAAGCTATATAACGGCATGATGAAATGCCAGCTATTCCAATATTTTAAATAGTAAGCTGCATTTTTTAAAGAAAGAGGTAATTAGGTATGAAAGCTGTGGTTATCGGAGCGTATGGCCATATCGGCACCTATCTCGTACCGATGCTGATCGAGCAGGGTTATGAGGTGCTTGCAGTGTCGCGGGGAATTTCCAAGCCTTATGAAGAAAACCCTTTATGGGAACAGGCTGTCAAAGTGAAATTAGACCGCACAAAAGCACCCGGCTTTTCTCAGGCGATAGCAGATATGCAGGCTGAGGTTGTTATTGATTTAATTAATTTTGACATCAGGGAAAGCCAGGCGATGGTTCGTGCATTGAAAGGGACAAATTGTACCCATTATCTGTATTGCTCCTCCTGTTGGGCGCATGGAAGGGCAGGGCTTTTGCCGGTAAATTCTGACGATATGCTAAACACCCCCTTGTGTGCTTACGGAAAGGATAAACTTGCCTCGGAAAATTATTTGAGAGATGAATATGAGGAAAATGGATTTCCCGCTACCTGCATCCGGCCAGGACAAATTTCCGGTCCGGGGTGGGCGATTATCGGGCCGTGGGGAAACGCTTCCCTTACTCCATTTCAGAAAATCGCTGACGGTGAACAAATCATGCTTCCAAACTTTGGGATGGAAACAATACACCATGTACATGGATATGATGTCGCCCAATGCTTTGCAAAGGCGGTGCTTCACAGAGATAAAGCGCTTGGCGAGATTTTTGAAGCGGCAAGCGGAAATTCCATTACGCTTTACGGCTATGCGAAGCTGATGTATGATTTCTTTGGCAAGGAGGCGCGGATCGGATTTTTGCCATGGAAAGAATGGTGTGAGTATGAGGGGAATCCTGAAGAATGTGAAAGCACCTACCTTCATATTGCCAGGAGCGGTTTCTATAGCATTGAAAGGGAAAGAAAGCTTTTAGGCTATCAACCGAAATATACCAATGTGGAAACAATTAAACTGGCTGTACAAAGTTATCTTGACCGAGGCTTGATCAAGGTAAAATAGTATTTTATTGAAATAAAACAAACGGCAAATCCAATATTGGATTTGCCGTTTGTTATTAGATATCTGAAATCTTATCAAAGATATGAGAAAAATCAGCTTCAAAGGAAAGCTTATTGTCAAGGTTTCCTATGATGGCTTTCCCGCAATATTCTGTGTTAATGCAGTCAAAAAACATTTTGGTAGGAATGGATAGGTATTCCTGCAGCTTTTCTCCGCAGTTTCCGCCGGTCATCAAAAGGATTCCCTTTTTGCGCTGAGGGAAAGTTCTGGCCCGTCCGGCAAATTTGTTGACATAAAATTGCTGCGCACGATCCATCATCGCCTTGACAGGCGCAGGAAAACCGCCGCAGTAGACAGGGGAAGCAAGGACAATAAGATCAGCCCGCTGGATAGCCTCGATGATTTCCTCATAATAATCGATATGGTTTAAGCAGCATAGCCCGTGCTGACAGTTTCCGCAATCAGTGCAGGGCAGCAAATCCATTTCAAAGAGGTTGTATTGCTCCAGCAAATATGTATGATCCTCAAACTGATCCAAAAACTGCATCACAAGCCGAAAGGTAGAGCCGACATGATGCGGGGAACCGAATAGCAGCAGTATTCGCTTTTTATAAAAGCTGTCTTTCATCGCAGTATTCGCAGACAAGCAAATCACCATTTTCCTTATAAGATTTTTCCAGATATGTTTCGTGGTTCGTAATGCATTTCGGATTGCTGCAGCAGACTGCCGGATTGTGGTGGGAAAGGAGCGAGGTCTGTTCCCTGGCATTCAGCAGCGTAATGATTAGCGCCATTCTGGCATAGACACCGTTCACCGCCTGCTTAAAATACATGGCGCGCGGATCCTTATCCACATTTAAATCAATTTCGTCCACCCTGGGAAGGGGATGCAGGATGCAGAGATCCTGCTTTGCGGAAAAGAGCTTTTGCATGTCCAGGATATAGACATTTTTCTGCTGCCGGTACTCTTCTTCAGAGGCGAAGCGTTCTTTTTGGATTCTGGTCATATACAGAACGTCAAGCTCCGGAATCGCTTCTGCAAGGGAGTAGCATTCCCGATAAGGGCAGTTATGACTGTTCATCCAATCCTTGATATACTGCGGGATGGAGAGCTCTTTAGTGGAAATCAGGATAAATCGGTTATCTGGATACATGGAAAGTGCCTTAATCAGAGAATGCACGGTTCTGCCGTATTTTAAATCCCCGCATAAGCCGACAGTCAGTCCGCTTAAGGAACCCTTTTCACTCTGTAGTGTAACAAGATCAGTTAGCGTTTGGGTTGGGTGCAGGTGCCCGCCGTCGCCGGCGTTAATAACCGGACATTCCGCGTAGAGCGCCGCGGCCTTGGCAGCTCCTTCCAACGGATGACGCATTGCAAGGATATCAGCGTATCCTGAAACAATTCGGATGGTATCCGTTAGGTTTTCACCCTTTGAGACAGAGGAATTCTGAGGGTTGTCAAAACCAATGATCTGTCCGCCCAGACGGAGCATAGCAGTTTGAAAAGACATTTGGGTTCGGGTAGAGGGTTCATAAAACAGAGTTGCCAAAATTTTATTTTTACACGCCTCTGAATATACTGATTCATTCTTTTTAATTTTTAGCGCCAGGCTGATAATCTCATTCCATTTAGAAACAGAGAGGTCATTCAGATCGATCAGGTGCTCGTAAGCCATCTTTTATCATCCTTACTGTAAGAAGTCCTTTCTTATCATTGTAACAATTTACGGCAATGATTTCAATATCAATTTGCAAAGAGGCCGATTTTTTTCAAATGATTCACCAAAATGGAAAATATAGCATATATTGAAAATAAAGGCTTTATTTTTTGATTTTAAGAGGGTTTTTCCGATGAGAAGAAGAAAACGCAGGCACCTGAAAATACAGATGAAATTCTGTTTTGTCATAGTTATGCTCTGTATTAGCCTGATGCTTTTTAATCATGCGATTGACAATTTATTTGCAAATGTGACAAAAGACCAGATTCACAATATCGGCACCCGAATTTTAAACCAGTCTGTCACTCAATTGCTGGAGGATGAATCGGTATCGCCGGATCAGATGGTAGAAATTCGGTATCAGGACAATCAAAGCATTTCCTCTATTTCGGTTAATGCCGAGCAGGTAAACCTAGTGCGGAATAAGATCACCGACTCGGTATTAGGCCAGCTTCACGATGAAGGAATTGAATCGATTCAGATCCCTCTGGGAAGCTTGAGTAATTTTTGGTTTTTTTCTGCGAAAGGCCCGATGGTTAATTTTGACATTTATCCGATTGGCTATTTAAAAAGCAGTATTACCAGCGAGTTTGATGCCGCGGGTATCAACCAGACCCGGCATCGGCTGGTGCTTCATCTTTCCCTTGACCTGATGTGCGTGGGGTTAATGCACCGCGAAACAGTCACGATTGATTCGGAATATATCATTTCCGAAACACTGATCATGGGTGAGACGCCGCAGCAATATGCCCAGCTTTTATTTGAGGATCAGCAGGAAATTACTTCAAAATAAAAATATTGCCTGAAATATGGCAATATTTTTTATTTTTCTTCTTTTGGGACAAACTATCTAACAGAAAGCTTGAAAGGAGAGAGAACCATGAATACAGAATGGAAAAACGAAGAAGAGGAGACAGAGGAAGAACAGACTGATCAGAATCAGGACAAGGATTCGGAAGAACAGAGAAACAGCATCGTTGATATGGGCTCAATTACCACGAAGGGGAAGCATTTAATCCATTGCCTGACGATTATCGGACAGGTGGAGGGTCATTATATCCTTCCGGCCCAGAATAAAACCACGAAATACGAGCATGTGATCCCTCAGCTTGTGGCCATTGAGGAGGATCCCGATATCAGAGGACTGATCATCATGATCAATACGGTTGGAGGAGACGTGGAGGCCGGACTTGCCATTGCGGAGCTGATTGCCGGGATGAGCAAACCGACGGTATCGATCGTTCTGGGAGGCGGACATTCCATCGGCGTGCCGCTTGCCGTCAGCGCCAAGCACTCTTTTATCGTCCCCTCTGCCACAATGACAATCCATCCGGTACGGATGAGCGGCTTAGTATTAGGCGTTCCGCAGACCTTTTCCTATTTTGAGAAAATGCAGGACAGGATTGTCCAATTTGTAACCGAGAATTCCCGGATTACCGAAGACCGCTTTACGGAGCTGATGATGAAAACCGGAGAGCTGGCGATGGATGTCGGTACCGTATTGAACGGGACGGATGCGGTTAAAGAGGGTCTGATCGATTCCCTGGGAGGATTATCGGACGCGCTTCATTATCTCTACACTATGATTGATGAAACGTTGTCGGATCAGGAGGAAAAAAGCGATGTTGTACACAATCATTGACGAAAATGAAATATTTGCTCAGGAAAATCAGCCAAGTTATTTTTACAAAAGGGTTGATAATTGTATCCTTGAGGGTGTAAAATATAATCAGGATGTTATGCTTAACCGGATTATATCCACGAACCCCAAGGATTATCTGAATCCGAAGTACAGTCTGGGAATGAATCTAAAGGACTTGCGTTAGAGCAGGTCTTTTAGATCCATTTTTAATAAGAAGAAAGGTTACATACACTATGTCTATTATCGAAGCAATTATTCAGGGAATCGTTCAAGGACTGACAGAATTTTTACCAGTGTCCAGCTCCGGGCACCTATCGCTCTATCAGCATTTCACAGGCTTAAGCGGAGAATCCGGACTGATGTTCTCCATTATTCTCCATGTCGGGACGCTGGTTGCTGTATTCGGCGCGTTTTATCGTTTAATCTGGGACTTAATCATGGAATTTTTCCGGATGATACGGGATATCTTCACAGGAAAATTTTCCTTTAAAAATCGGAATCCTGAGCGCAATATGATTTTCATGATTATTCTGGCGCTTGTTCCGCTGTTGATTATTTATTTCGTTCTGGGAGACGTTTACAAAGCGGTTTCATCAGACGACGATATCTTGGTGGAAGGGCTTTGCTTCCTTTTGACGGCGACTTTGCTCTTCTTTGCAGACCGCAGTATACATGGAACAAAAACTATCGGACAGATTACGCCTCGGGATGCTTTGGTTATTGGTACCCTGCAGGCGGTAGCGCCGCTCCCGGGCGTATCGCGTTCCGGCTCTACCATTGCTTCTGGTTTAATGTGCGGACTTTCCAAGGAAACCGCAGTTTCCTTTTCCTTTATTCTGGGAATTCCGGCGATCCTGGGCGGCTCGGTGATGGAACTAAAGGACATCACGCCATCGGATATGAACTTGTCAGTGGGTGTTATTATTGTCGGACTGGTAACCTCGGCGGTGGTTGGTTTCCTTTCCATTAAAATGGTGCAGTGGCTGTTAAAGGCAAACCGGTTCAAAATTTTTGCTTTCTATACCCTGATCCTGGGGATTATTGTGACCGGGATTGGGATTTATGAGCACATTTGCGGCGGCAATATCATGACCTCATTTGGCCATATACTATAAAAGATTTCATCATAGAAAAGGCGGATCAGTTTCATGGCAGTAAAAAAGAAATCTTCGGCTTCGCGGACTTCCTCCTCTTCCAGGACATCAAAGCCGGCGTCACAAAAATCAAAGCAGGCTTCCGGCCGGAAACCTGCTCCCAGGTCAAAAGCGGCGCAGGAGCGTCTTGCAAAGCAGGAGCATCATAAGCGTCAGGTGTGGGCGATCATCCTGTTTGCGGTCGGCCTTTTATTGCTTGCGCTTATCTTTGTCAAGGGACAGAACCTGTGGCGCTGGACTCATGAAGCGCTGTTCGGGATTTTTGGCACAGGCGCTTTTGTCGTTCCGGTTTTAATTTTGTACATAGCCATTCGTGCTACCCTGGACGAACATATGGGAAAAATCCGGCATAAGCTTTGGCAGTCGGCGATTTTGATGGCACTCTTCTGCGCGTTTATTCAGATTGTTTTTGTCGGGAAGTATCCGGGAGAAGGCGTCTGGGAAGCCGTAAAACATCTATACCTTTACGGAACTGAAGGTGTGAGCGGCGGAGTATGGGGAATTTTGCTCGGTATGCCGCTTTTATATCTATGCGGCAAGCTGGGTGCAACAATTATTATCGTTTTGTTTGCATTTGCGTTTATCCTGCTCATTACCGGCGCGACGCTGCTGGATTTCTTCCGGAATGTATCCAAACCGGTTAAAATGATGGAGGATCACTATATCCAGCGTCAGGAGGAACGAGAAAGGGAGCAGGAAGCGAAATTTAATATTGATGTGGATTTGGGGCCTGAGTCTCTGCCTAAACATCCGGTTTCCTCCTCAAAAGCGATTTTTCATACGGAACCCAAGCCAGAGATCAGCGTGAAGCCGGAATTGACAGAGCAGTTTATTGATGTGATTGAGAATACGGATACTTCCAAGGCCGCAATCGGGAAGGTTCCCCTGGTACCAGAGGCTGATGAGCTTTCATTGCCGGAGAAAATGGATGTTGAAAAAGCGGAAACTACAGCACCGCTGGATGACCTGGTAAAACAGGCGGTTGGAAAAGAAGAAAAACCGGCAGCGGCAGAAAAGGCAGAGAAACCGGATACGGAAATTGCAAAGCAGCTTACAGAACGTTCCGCTTCAGGCGAACAGTGCGTTTTATACCGCTATCCTCCGGTTAGCCTGTTGAAGGCGCCGGTTAACCGGAAGAATGGGGATATCTCTTCCGAACTGCGTGCGAACGCGGAACGGCTGGTAGATACCCTGAAAAGCTTCGGCGTCCAGACACGGGTAATTGATATCAGCCGGGGGCCGACTGTGACCCGATATGAACTGCAGCCCTCAGCCGGAGTAAAAATCAGTAAGATTACCGGGCTTGCCGATGATATCGCATTAAACCTGGCGGCGGCCGGGGTACGGATCGAGGCGCCGATACCTAACAAAGCGGCAGTCGGGATTGAAGTCCCGAACCGGACAACCGATATTGTCACCATTCGGGAGGTTGTAGACTCTGCGGCGTTCCGCGACGCAAAGAGCAAGCTGTCTGTTGCCTTGGGGCGTGATATTTCGGGCAAAGAGGTTGTTTTTGATATTGCGAAGATGCCGCATATGCTGATTGCAGGCGCAACTGGTTCCGGGAAATCAGTGTGTATCAATACATTGATTATCAGCCTGATGTATAAGTCAAGTCCGGATGAGGTACGGCTTTTGATGATCGACCCGAAAGTAGTGGAACTGGGAATTTATAACGGAATCCCGCATCTGCTGGTTCCGGTGGTTACCGACCCGCGCAAGGCTGCCGGAGCACTGGGCTGGGCGGTTACGGAAATGCTCAACCGCTATAAGCTGTTTGCGGATAATCAGGTTCGGGATTTGCACGGCTATAACGAGCTGGCAAGGGTTCAGGAGGATCTAAACCCTCTCCCACAGATTGTGATCATTATAGACGAGCTGGCTGACCTGATGATGGCTGCTCCCAATGAGGTAGAGGACTCCATCTGCCGGTTAGCGCAGATGGCCCGTGCGGCGGGAATGCATCTGGTGATTGCTACACAGCGCCCCTCCGTTGACGTGATTACCGGGGTAATTAAAGCAAACATCCCCTCCAGAATTGCATTTGCAGTCTCCTCGCAGGTTGATTCACGTACCATTCTGGATTCCGGCGGAGCGGAAAAGCTGCTCGGACGGGGAGACATGCTGTTTTATCCGGTGGGAATGCCAAAGCCTACCCGGCTTCAGTGCTGCTATGTCAGCGATAAAGAGGTAGAAGAAATTGTCCAGTTTGTCAAGGGCAACGTGGAATCTGAATATGATGATAAAATTCTGGATGAAATTGAACGTCAGGCTGTCAAGGAAAAAAATACAAAAGCTTCTGACAGTGGGAGCGGGGAGGATGTGGACGAGCTTTTGGATGACGCGATTGAATGCGTTATTGAAGCTTCGCAGGCCTCTACCTCCTACCTGCAGCGGAAGCTAAAGGTGGGCTATGCCAGAGCGGCGCGCCTGATGGATGATATGGAAACAAAGGGAATCATCGGGCCTTTTGAGGGCAGCAAACCACGGCAGGTTTTAATGACACGCGACCAATGGATTGAAATGAAATTAAACCGTCAGGAAGGGGAACAGGAATCGTGACAAAAAGAGACTACCGGCTTGTTTGCTCAGATATCGACGGTACGATTTTAAATTCACAGGGAATCCTCACTGAGCGTACCAGGAAAGCAATCCTGGCGCTCAAACAACAGGGGATTCCTGTTGTTTTGGTTTCTGCCAGACCGCCGCAGGGGATTTCCTGTTTTTACGAAGCGTTATGGGAGGAAAATCCTCCTGTCTGTGCTTATAGCGGCGGATATATCGTCCTGGACGGGCAGGTTGTTTTCAACCGTACCATTCCGTTAGAGCTAACAAAACAGATCTGTGATATCACCCGCCGGCACCCAGTCCACACCAGCCTTTATCAGGCTGAACATTGGTATGTTGAAGCAATGGACAAGGAAGCCTCCTGGGAAGCCGAAGCCATTGGCTTTGATCCGGAGATAGCCGAGCAGGATAAGCTGTTCGAAGAATGGACACGCTGTCATACAGAACCAAATAAGCTCCTTTGTATCGGACAGGCAGAGGAAATCTCCGGACTGCAGAAGGTACTCCTGCGGCAGTTCGGGACAAAGCTGAATATTTCTTTATCGAAAGCGACCTATCTCGAAATCATGCCGCTGGGCGTGACAAAAGCTGAAGCGGTTAAAGTACTCTGCAGCCGGATGGGGATAGTACCGGAACAGATGATCGCTTTTGGAGATCATTTTAATGATCTTGCGATGCTGCGTGAGGCAGGACTTGGCATAGCAATGGGGAATTCTCCTGCTGAGATTCAGAGCGCTGCTGATATGGTAGCAAAAACAAATGATGAGGACGGCGTAGCCGAAATACTGGAACGCCTATTTTTATAAATTAGTTTGGAGGAAGGTATGGCGGGATTTTTACCAATCACCAAAAAGGAAATGACGGAGCAGGGCATCCGGCAGTTTGACTTTATCTGTGTAACCGGAGACGCCTATGTAGATCATCCATCCTTTGGCATTGCCATTATTTCCAGGGTATTGGAAAGCCAGGGCTTTTCAGTTGGGATGATTTCTCAGCCGGATTGGAATGGCGATACGGACTTTACGGTATTCGGAAAGCCGAAATATGCGTTTTTAGTCACAGCCGGGAATATTGATTCTATGGTTGCGCATTATACCGTTGCAAAACGGAAGCGGTCTGACGACGCCTATACTCCGGGAGGCAAGGCTGGAAAACGGCCTGACCGGGCGGTTACCGTTTATACCCAGTCCCTAAAGCGGATCTATCCGGAGGTTCCGGTATTGATTGGCGGGCTGGAGGCTTCTCTGCGGCGGTTTGCGCACTATGACTATTGGGATGATAAGGTGCATCCTTCCGTTTTGATGTCTTCCGGCGCCGATCTTTTGATGTATGGGATGGGCGAATTGCAGATTATCGAAATCGGTCGTTGCTTTCGGGAAGGAAAAGCGGTCAGCGAGATGACAGAAATCCGTGGGACATGCTATCTTACTGATCCGGTCAACACGCCTTACGGCGCTGTACAGTGCCCTGATTTTGAAATCGTGGCGAGGGACAAAAAGAGTTATGCAAAAGCGACCAGACAGCAGATGAATGAACAGGACGAGGTTTACGGGAAAACAATCATTCAGCGTCAGGGAAAGAAGATGCTGGTACAAAACCCGCCGATGCGCTCGCTAAGCCAGTCAGAGCTTGACAAGGTGTATGCCTTGCTATATATGCGGATGTATCATCCGAGTTATGAGGCGCTGGGAGGAGTCGCTGCAATTGAAGAGGTTGAATTTTCGATTGCCCATAACCGAGGTTGTTTTGGAGCATGTAATTTCTGTTCTATTGCCTTCCATCAAGGAAGAAAGATTGCGACGCGGAGCGAAGAGTCGGTTATCCGGGAAGCGGAGCTGCTGGCTGCCAATCCCAGATTTAAGGGCTATATCCACGATGTAGGGGGGCCGACGGCTAATTTCAGGCAGCCGTCCTGCAAGAAGCAGCTTACACAAGGGCTTTGCAAAGGAAAAAAATGCTTGGCTCCCTCTCCGTGCAGGCAACTGGAAGCCGATCATACAGAATATCTGGAATTACTGCGTAAAATACGGAAAATAAAAGGCGTCAAACGCGTCTTTATTCGTTCTGGTATCCGTTATGACTATCTAATGGAGGACCGAAACGAGGCGTTTTTTGACGAGCTGGTGCAGTATCATGTCAGCGGACAGCTAAAAGTTGCGCCGGAGCATTGTAGCAATGCGGTGCTGGACAAGATGGGGAAGCCGCATATTGAAACCTATCTTGCTTTTATGAAAAAGTTTTACCAAAAGACAAAGGAAGCGGGCAAAGAGCAGTATCTTGTACCATACCTGATGTCCTCGCATCCTGGCAGTACCCTGCAGGATGCAATCGAATTGGCGCTGTTTTTAAAACAGAACCGCATCCGGCCTGAACAGGTGCAGGATTTTTATCCGACGCCGGGTACTGTTTCCACCTGTATGTATTTTACCGGCCTTGACCCGTACACAATGGAGCCGGTATTTGTCCCCACTGAACCGGAGGATAAGGCAATGCAGCGTGCATTACTGCAGTATTTTCACCCGAAAAACCAAAGACTGGTGTTAAAAGCGCTGAAAAAAGCCAAACGTTTCGACCTGATCGGAACAGGGAAAAACGCGCTGGTAGAGGATGTGCCTGAAAATTTGCGAAAACAGGATGCAAGGCGGCATTCTGCCGGCGCAGTGAAGCAGAGAAACGCACAGAAAGGAAATAAACGTTCATGGCAACCCAAAGAAGGTATCAAAAGAGGAAAAAAAGCAGGCGGAAGAAAACCTCGGTAACGAAAACCGCTTATTCGCTGCTGACGATTGCAGCAGCCTTTGTACTGCTCGTTACGGTCAACTCCTTTTTACCCTTTTCCCCGGCAATCCCCACCTGGCAGAAGATTGCCAATGAGTGGAGAGATTTAACTGTAGACTCGTCTTTTCCGAATACCGAGATTAGCAGTGCGGACGTATCCGTCCACTATATTGACGTCGGACAGGGAAACTGTACGCTGATCCGGACGAAGGAGCATAATATCCTGATTGACGCGGGAGAGAACGACCAGGGGGATACAGTTGTAGCTTATCTGAAAGCGCAGGGTGTGGAACGGCTTGACTATGCGGTGGCTTCCCATCCTCATTCTGATCATATCGGCGGGATGGATGTTGTTATCAATGCGATTCCAACCGAGAATATCATTATGCCGAAGCTGGAAAAGAGTATTGTTCCCACTACGCGGACTTATGAGGATCTTCTAGACGCGATTGAGATGCAGAGGGTCAATGTGATCCAGGCAAATGTGGGAGATGATTATGAAATTGACGGAGCTGTTATGACGATTCTGGGACCTTCCGGAGAATATAATGATCTTAACAACATGTCGGTTGCGGTACGCTTTTCCTACCAAAATATTGCATTCCTTTCCACTGCGGATATGGAGAAAAAGGCGGAGCTCGATCTGCTGGAATATGGGGAAAACCTCAGGGCAAATGTATTTTTGGCGAGCCATCACGGCTCTAAAACGTCGAATACAGAAGAATTTTTGGATCAGGTGGGAGCAGAATATTATGTGATCCAGTGCGGATATCAAAACGAGTACGGACATCCGCATGCGGAGGCGCTCAAACGGTTTGAAGAACGACATGGAGAAATTCTCCGTTCCGATATCCTGGGAAATATCGTCTTTGAAACAGACGGGGAAGGGCTGACGGTTCATACACAGAAGGAAGGATAACCTGAAATGAAACAATATATTGTAGACCGGATTGAGGATGGGTTTGCTGTCCTGGAGACCGAGGAGAAAGAACACCTGTGTTTCCCAGTGAAAAATTTACCGGATGCTATCCGGGAAGGAGATGTATTGATCTGGGAGGAAAATGGCTTCCGGATTGATACCGGGCTGACAGAACAGCGCCGGGAAAGGATCGCGGAGCGTTTGGAACGCCTTTTTTCCAAAAATGATTAAGCTTTGACGAAAAGCTTGATAAATTGAGAAGAAAATGGTATAATTTTAAAATACGTATCATACCAGTGGAGGTTATACTATTTGAGCAAACAGCAAACAATGCTCGTATCGGAAGAGGAGCTGCTTCGCCAGGAAGAATTTTCCCACAGGGTAAAGGAAATTCTGGAAATGCGGTATGGCGACCATATGCCGGTTGCGCATGTGCACAGTTATGGATGCCAGCAGAATGTTTCCGACGGAGAAAAAATAAAGGGAATGCTTGCACGTATGGGATATGGCTTCAGCGAATCTACTGCGGATGCTGACCTTGTGATCTATAATACCTGTGCTGTGCGTGAGAACGCTGAGGATCGTGTTTTTGGCAATGTAGGCGCTCTCAAGCATAACAAGCAGCGACGGCGCGGGATGGTGATTGGACTTTGCGGCTGCATGATGCAGCAGGAGCATATTGTTCACCGTCTGCAAAAGAGCTTCCCTTATGTGGATTTGATCTTTGGCACGCATGTACTGCACCGTTTGCCGGAGCTTTTATATCAGACGCTCAGTACGAGGGAACGCGTTTTTGAGACGCCGGATAGTGACGGTGTCATAGCCGAACATCTCCCGATTCAACGAGACGGTTCGCTAAAGGCATGGGTTCCGATTATGTACGGATGCAACAATTTTTGTACCTATTGCATTGTTCCCTATGTACGCGGAAGGGAACGCAGCCGAACCTCGAGGGAAATCCTTGCAGAAGTAGAGCAGCTTGTGCTGGATGGCTATAAGGAGATTACCCTATTGGGACAGAATGTAAACTCCTATGGGAAGGGTTTAGAAGAAGAAATTAATTTCTCCGGCCTGCTGAGAAAAATTAACAGCCTTGACGGGGATTTCCGAATCCGGTTTATGACCTCCCATCCCAAAGACGCTACCCCGGAGCTGATTGATACCATAGCGGAATGCGAAAAGGTGTGCCATCATCTGCATCTGCCGGTGCAGTCGGGAAGCGACCGGATTTTGCGGGAAATGAACCGGCATTATGATACTGAAAGCTATTTGGAACTGATCCGGTATGCCAGGCAGAGAATCCCGGATATTTCTTTTACGAGCGATATTATCGTCGGTTTTCCCGGAGAAACCAGGGAAGATTTTCTGCAGACGATGGATCTGATCCGTCAGGTAAGATACGATTCCCTATTTACCTTTATCTATTCCAAACGTGTGGGAACAAAAGCGGCTTCTATGGATGATCCGACTCCTGCTGAAGATAAAACAAAATGGCTGATGGAACTGTTGGAGGAACAGAAAAGGATCGGGGAACAGCAGCTCCAGCGTTATGTTGGGGATACGATGAGAGTATTGGCTGACGGCCCGGGAAAAGCCGGTGAAGGATATTTAACTGGGAGGACGGAGCAGAATCTCATTGTCGATTTTCCGGCATCGGAGGAACTGATTGGCAGTTTTGTCGAGGTAACCATTACCAAGGCATTAAATTGGGCTTTACTCGGTGAAATAAATACGTCTCACCGGTAACAATAAAATATAAAACGTTAAGCAAAGAGAGGAATTTGAATATGGAGATTATCGATTTGGCAAGACAAATGGGAAAAGAAATTCAGGCAAGCGAAGAATATAAAGCACTGAATGAGGCGAAGGAAGCAAATGACCACGATGAGGAATTGCAGGATTCTATCGGGAAATTCAATCTAAAGAGAATTGAATTGAGTACAGCAATGTCTGCAGAACAGAAAGATGATGCAAAAATTGCTGATATTGACCGTGAACTGAAAGCAGTCTACCAGTCCATTATGCAGAACCCGCACATGGTTGCGTTTAATAATGCAAAACAAGCGATGGATAAGATGATGAATGAAGTTACGACGATTTTAATGCTGTGTGTCAATGGGGAAGATCCCGAGACCTGTTCTGCGGAACAGTCCGGCTGCACCGGAAGCTGCTCAACCTGCGGCGGCTGCCACTAATAGAAATGAAAAATACCGACAGTAAGTTACTGTCGGTATTTTTTGAATGGTTTTGCCATACAGAAATTATTTTTCACGCTATTATTCACAAAAAAGGGCTGTAATTCTATTCAAGATGTGAAAATAGAAAAACTTTTACAAAAAAACTATAAATTGGGAAAAAAATATGGTATAATAATTTTATATTAAATTATTGGAGGCATTATTTATCATGAAGTTTAAAATGCGTGCATTATATTTTTCTCCCGCTGGAAATACAGAAAAAATGGCTCGTGCAATTGCAAAAGCGCAGGAATCAATCTGTGACCAGATCCCACCTGCATATCCCAGTGAAAATGAAAAGCTGCTGTTCATCGGTGTAGAAATGAAAGGTTCCTCTGCCAATAAGGTTGTCCTTGACCTATGTCGGGATTTAACCCCGTCCAGGGCAAAAAATGTTGCGTTTTTTGCGGTCGGCTCCGGCAATTTCAGTGCGATCGAAGAACTGAAAACCATTGTTAAAGGCAAAGGATTGGAAGTAGTTGGCTCTACATATGAATGTACGGTCAAAGGCGGCTTGTTTAAACAGGGTAAAGTGACAGATGCTGATGTAGATGGTGTCGTTGCCTGGGCTGCTAATATTGTAGATTCCTTGGCTGTGTAGATTTGTAAATGTTATAGGAAAAACGGGTGGGCTAATGCCGCCCGTTTTTTGTTTTTCAATTTACACACATATTAAACATAAATTAGAAAACAAAGACCATTCTATGAAAAAAAGAAGAAATTTTTATCCACAAATATTTACATAATTTTCTAATTATTTACATTTTCACGCAACTTTTCAACATCCGACAGGGAGTGAGTTCCTTGTCGATTTTTTCATTTTTGCGAAAAATTCGGGGATTTTTCGGGGATATAAAAGAAGAACCGCCCATTTTAAGGCGGTTCTAGACTGTTTGGCGGAGAAGGAGGGATTCGAACCCTCGATGCGCTATTAACGCATACACGAGTTCCAGTCGTGCGCCATAAACCGGGCTAGGCGACTTCTCCAAAATAAAAAGCTGTCTCAACACAGCTTTTATATTATATCGTATATTTTTTATTTTGTCAAGATGTTTTTTCAATTTCCATAACAGAATTTTCCGTAAATTTCTGACATTTTGCAGAAAGATACTGAATAATTTTTTTTCTAGTGATGATTCCAATAAAAACCCCGCGGTCATCCACCACAGGAACAAAATTTTGGTTTAATGCATGTGCAATTAAGTCGTCCATACTGGTGTGGACTGTTACGGCTTCAATTTGGAACCGGCGGGGTATTTCCATCAACGGTAAGCCTTCCGCTTCCTTGATATTCAGGGAAAAACGGTTTTTAATTACGTGCAGGAGATCGCCCTCGGTAATTGTGGCAATATACCTGCCATCCCGGTCAATAATTGGTGCAGCGGAATAACCATGATGTTCCAATTTCTCCAATGTTTGTCTTAAGGTATAATCATCATAAACATAAGCGATTTGGTTTTTGGGAGTAATGTTTAATAAAATATTCATGGAGATAACCTCAACTATTTTTTTCTAATGTTACTATATCATATCTTCTTGAACAATTTATGAAATCCTTTTGGTAGAACCGTAAAGATATGGTATAATATTCTATATGCAATGTATATTATTTTAGGCAGTAGGAGCGTGTTTATGGAGAAAAGGCAAATGGGATGGATGATCGTTTTTTTGACTTTGGCCATATCTGTCATGCTGTTTATCCTTTATCAGTCGATGCAGATTGGGGATCATTCTGCACTTTTAAGTCAAAATGTGACATCCCGCCTGAATAATCTGCTGACGGCGCTGCATCTAGATGGAATTATATCAGAATGGCTGGTTAGAAAGCTTGCGCATCTAACAGAGTATGCAGCATTTGGCTTTTTCTGGTGTTTTTTTCTGCGGTTCCGTAATTTGGATGAAAAGACAGGAAAACTGCTTTGCATGACGTTGCTGGCAGGAGGAATACTGGCGGCCCTGGATGAAACGATCCAGCATTTTACACCTGGTAGAAATGGGCAGATCCGGGACGTCCTACTGGATGAAGTAGGTGTTACAATAGGGATCGCCGCTGTTCTGATGATCTTGCTCGTCTCCGGAATGGTCAGAAAAAGGTGAAGGAGATAACCGAAAAATTTTTGCAGGTTCCTGTAATTTATGGTATAATAAAATAATAGAATTTGTGCGATTGAGGAGCGTGTCTGTTTTGAACTTTAACTTTTCAGAAAAAATGGGGAATTTAAAAGCATCTGCCATCAGGGAAATTCTGAAATTTACCGCTGATCCTTCGGTGATTTCGTTTGCTGCCGGGAATCCGTCTGCTGAAGCTTTTCCGACCGAAGAAATTGAACGGATTGCTGATGAAATTTTAACCAAAACCCCGATTGCTGCCTTGCAGTACAGTATTACAGAAGGCTACACGCCGCTGCGGGAAACAATCAAAAAGGTACTGCTTGACCGTGGGGAAACTATTTTTCATGATGAATTTGACGATATTATTATTATGTCCGGCGCCCAGCAGGGAAACGAGCTTTCCTGCAAGGTGTTCTGTGATTCTGGGGATACGCTGGTCTGTGAAAATCCGAGCTTTATCGGAAGCCTGAATTCCTTTAAGTCCTATGGTGTGAATCTGGTCGGCGTACCGCTTTCTGACGGTGGGATTGATCTGGAAAAGCTGGAAAACACGTTGAAAGAAAATCCAAATACCAAGGTGATCTACCTGATTCCGAACTTCCAAAATCCTACCGGAACAACAATGTCCTATGAAAAAAGAAAAGGCGTATTGGAACTGGCAAAAAAATATGATGTTGTGATCCTGGAGGATAATCCATATGGTGATTTGCGTTTTGCCGGAGAGCACGTCCCGTCTATCAAATCTTTGGATACAGAGGGCAGGGTGATTTACTGCGGTTCTTTTTCCAAGATACTTGCTCCTGGTCTGCGAGTCGGCTATGTAGTTGCTCATAAGGAGATCATCCAGAAAATTGTAGTCTGCAAACAGGTAAGCGATGTACATACCAATATTTTGGCTCAGATGATCTGCAACCAGTTTTTATTGGAGAACAGCTATGAGGAGCATTTAAAAAAGCTGCGTGGCATCTACCGTCATAAATGCGGTTTAATGCTGGACAGCCTGAAACAATATGTCAATCCGAAAATCACCTATACAGTACCGGAAGGCGGATTGTTTGTTTGGTGTACGCTGCCGGATGGAGTCAATATGATGGAATTCTGCAGCAATGCAGTACAAAATAAGGTAGCTGTTGTGCCGGGGAATGCTTTTCTGCCTAAGGAAAGCGACCCGACTCAGTCCTTCCGCTTGAACTTCTCCACACCTAGTGATGAAGACATTGTGAAGGGAATCCAGATTCTGGGAGAGCTTTCCAAATCATTATAAACGGAATTAACGATAGGAGGCCAGCTTTTATGGCAGACACACAAGAGAAGAAACAGATTATTTTGAGCGGTATCCAGCCGACCGGAACCTTCACCCTGGGAAATTATATCGGTGCGATCCGCAACTGGGTACATTTACAGGAAGAATATGACTGCGCCTATATGATTGCCGATATGCACTCTTTGACTGTACGGCAGGAACCGGCAAAGCTCAGACAGCAAATCCTGAGCGCGTTTGCGGTATTACTAGCCTGCGGTGTTGATCCCGAAAAAAGCTTGATGTTTATTCAGAGTCATGTTTACCAGCATGCGGAGCTGAACTGGGTTTTGGCCTGTAACACCCAGTTCGGTGAGCTTTCCCGTATGACACAGTTTAAGGATAAGAGCGCGAAACATCCGGAAAATATCAATGCCGGACTGTTTACCTACCCATCCCTAATGGCTGCTGATATTTTGTTATATCAAGCAAACCTTGTTCCGGTCGGCGTCGACCAAAAGCAGCATTTGGAGATCACCCGTGATATTGCAATCCGGTTTAACAATAATTATGGACCTACTTTTACCATTCCGGAACCATATATTCCGGAGGTTGGGGCAAAGGTGATGTCTTTGGCCGATCCGGCTAAAAAAATGTCAAAATCGGATGAAAACCAAAATGCGTTTATTACCATTTTAGACCCGCCGGAAGTGATTATCAGAAAATTTAAACGCGCTGTAACCGACTCTGATATGGAAATCCGGTATGCGGAAGGGAAGGATGGGATCAACAACCTGATGTCTATCTATTCTGTTCTGACTGGGGACAGCTATGAAACGATTGAACGGGATTTCTCTGGAAAGGGATATGGTGACTTTAAACTTGCTGTTGGTGAGGTAGTAGCAGAAGCGCTTCGTCCGATCCGTGAAAATTATGACCGCGTGATGAAGGACAAAGCATATCTAGAAGAAGTTTACCGTGCCGGGGCGCAAAAAGCTGGTTATACAGCAGAAAAAACTATGCGGAAGGTATACCGTAAAGTGGGTTTCCTTGCCAAGTGATCCGGGGTGAATTAAGATCATGAAGCCGAATATTCGTGCATTTGAAGTCAAAGATTTGCCGCAGATGCGGGAAATCTGGAATGAAGTTGTAAAAGATGCGGTTGCTTTTCCGCAGAAGGAACCTTTGCAGGATGACAGGGAAGCGGAAGACTTTTTCGCCGAACAATCTTTCACCGGTGTTCTGGAAGATGCCGGGGAGATAAAAGGACTGTATATTCTTCATCCTAACAATGTCGGACGCTGCGGACATATTTCCAATGCCTCTTTTGCCGTCAAGTCCTCTTACCGGGGAAAAAAGGCGGGTGAGCAGCTCGTAAGGCATTCCCTCCAAAAGGCAAAAGAATTGGGATTTCGTCTGATGCAGTTTAATGCGGTAGTAAGCAGCAATCTTCCAGCTATCCATCTTTATGAGAAGATTGGATTCCAGAGGTTAGGAACGATCCCAGGCGGTTTTCAGATGGGCGATGGAACCTACAGTGATATTATCCTGTTTTATATTGTACTTGTGTAAGCTTAGATCAAGAGCTGTTATAGCACCAGAATTAAAAAGACAGAAAGGTTGAATTTGTATGGCACAAAATGTCCCTCTCTCAAGCTTTAACCCCCAAACCTATTCAGAAAAAGCAGAGTGGCTGAAACGTAGTGGATATCCTATGGCGTTTCTTAAATTTTTTCGGACTATAGGAATTGTATCGTCTGCTTTTTCATTCATTCTGTTGTTTGCTACTGTTTCTACCCTATTTCATCATACCGGAGTATTTCAGCCAATCCATATTTTGGAGGTATTTTTAAATACGGTCAGTACTATTTTCTTTGCGATAGAATCCATTTTCTTTTACTTTATGACCAAAAGCGGTTATATCCTATTTTTAATCGCTACGATTACTTATCCTATACAGGTTTATATTTCTACTGTAAGTATGGGATCTATCAGTGCAACACTGTTTCTATTCTTCATAATTGTCGATTCAGTCTACTATGCTGTATTGAACTTTCTGCTTCTTTGGTATATGGAAAAGCGGCGTTTCTTGTTCGATCAAAAAACCGCACTTCCGATTGCAGTATTTGATCAAGGTCGATGTGTAAAATTGCGTATGACGCCAGCTATCCGTAAACGTTTTATAGTCCTTTATGGTATTTATTTGGGAGTCATGCTTCTGTCTGCATTTGGCTTTTCAATTCTTTGGTTTACCTTTAAATAATGGCTTATAATAAAATGAAAGACGGCGGGAGTTTCCGCCGTCTTTCATTTTGTCTTTCTTTTTCTGGGTTTTGGTATGGGAGTAATCAGATCCAATAGCCGAATTACCTCACAGCACAGCTCAGAGTTTTCAATATCTAAAATATAATGCTCCTTAGAACCGTCATACGGGATTCCTAAAGCAGAACCCGTCATGATCTTATGGATTTCTTCCCGCTCGCATACAAACTCGATATATTCAGCAGAAGTAGCCATAGTATTTCTCCCTTACTTAATTAGGGCGTTTTGATAATCCCGGCTTACCTTCATCAATGTCTGATAAAGCTCTGTGACATAGGGCTTTAGGGTTTCCGGTGATTTTTCTGTCTGGCGCCGGATAATTTCTTCCTCGCGTTTGGGATGAAGAACAGGGAGGTTGTGTTCCTGTTTATATTTTGCCACCTCGATTACTGTCTCCATTCGTTTTGTAAATAGCTTTAACATCTGTTCATCAATCTGGTCGATTGTTTGACGGCATTCTTCTAAATTCATAAAAAGTCCTGCTTTCCCTTAATTTTTTTCTTCTATCATTATAACGGAACTGGCCAAAGCTTGCAAGCGGAAGGGGAGGGAAGGGCAGAAAAAAAGCAGGCGGGAAATCCCAAACCTGCTTTTTTTCAAAACTGAAAAGAAAGTTATTTTTTCAAGCCATAATAAGCTTTTTTGTAGATGTCTTCCAGTTCGGTAACCAGTGGATATCTCGGGTTTGCCGGGGTGCACTGATCTTCGTGCGCTTTTTCAGACAGTTCGTAAACGGTAGCCATAAAGACCTTTTCATCTACGCCGCAGTCCTGAATGCTCTTCGGAATGTTGAGGTAATCGTTCAGCTCGCGGATCGCCGCAATCAGGTTTTTCACGCCTTCTTCCACTGTCGGAGCTGGGATGCCTGCAACACGGGCAATTTCAGCATAGCGCTGATCTGCTTTGAAGTGGTCGTATTTTGGCCAGGTTGCAAATTTAGTCGGTTTCTGAGCGTTGTATTCTACAACCCAAGGCAACAGAATTGCGTTAGCGCGTCCATGTGGAATGTGATATTCACCGCCCAGCTTATGAGCCAGGGAGTGGTTGATTCCCAGGAAGGCATTGGTAAACGCCATACCAGCCATACAGGAAGCATTGTGCATTTTTTCTCTTGCCTTGGAGTCACCATCATAGGATTTTTTCAGATTTTCAAATACCAATTTGATTGCCTGGAGCGCAAGGCCATCAGTATAATCGGAAGCCAATACAGAGACATATGCTTCAATTGCATGGGTCAAGACGTCCATACCACAGTCGGCAACCAAGCTCTTTGGCAGAGTCTGAACAAACTGCGGGTCAATAATTGCAACATCCGGGGTCAGCTCGTAGTCAGCAAGCGGGTATTTGATATTATTTTTCTTATCTGTAATAACAGAGAAGGAGGTAACTTCAGAACCAGTACCGGAGGTGGTTGGGATACAAACCATCTGTGCTTTTGTGCCCAGTTTCGGGAAATGGAAAGCACGTTTCCGGATATCCATAAATTTCATTCTTAAGCCGTCAAAAGAGGTGTCGGGATGTTCATAGAACAGCCACATACCCTTTGCAGCATCCATTGCAGAACCACCGCCAAGCGCGATGATGACATCCGGCTGGAAGTTATTCATAGCAGCAACGCCACGCATAATGGTTTCTACAGACGGGTCTGATTCAACAGAATCAAAGATTTCGGAATGGCAGTAATCCGGTCTTTTTCTCAGATAATGCAGAACCTTGTCAACATTTCCTAATTTTACCATCATCGGGTCGGTAACAATAAATGCACGGCTGATATCCGGCATTTTTTCCAGATACTGAATCGAATCGTCTTCAAAGTAAATTTTCGGCGGAACCTTGAACCACTGCATATTCGTTCTCCTTTTTGCGACACGTTTAATGTTAACCAGATTACTGGAAGAAACGTTCTGGGTTGTGGAGTTGCGTCCAAAGGAACCGCAGCCAAGGGTCAGGGAAGGCATGCTGGTGTTATAAATATCGCCGATACCGCCCTGAGAAGACGGAGAGTTAACAATGACGCGGCCAACCTGCATTGCTTCGCCAAATCTGGTCACCATATCGTTATCAGTGGTGTGAATAGAAGCAGAGTGTCCCATACCGCCAAGAATAAGCATTTCTTTACATTTTTCGAAGCCTTCCTCTTCGCCGTCAACAACGATATAAGCGAGAACAGGGGAGAGCTTTTCTTTGGAAAGCGGATATTCTTCGCCAACACCAGGAATTTTTGCAATAAGGATCTTGGTATCTTCCGGTACAGAGAAGCCGGCATTCTTCGCAATCCAATACGGAGACTGGCCAACAATTGTGCCATTTAAAGAATGTCCTTTGTCAGCAGGGAAGCAGAATTCAGAAAGAAGCGGAATTTCTTTTTCCTTTACAAAGTAGCATCCGTTTTCAGTCATGATGCGTTCAAATTCCGGAGCAACTTCTTTATCTACAATCGCAGCCTGCTCAGAAGCACAAATCATACCGTTGTCAAAGGTTTTCGAGAGCATAATGTCATTGCAAGCAGCCGGCATATCGGAGGATTTGTTGATATAAGCCGGTACGTTACCAGGGCCTACGCCCAACGCCGGCTTACCAGCGCTGTAAGCAGCCTTTACCATGCCGGGGCCACCGGTAGCCAGGATCATTGCAACACCCGGGTGATTCATCAGGGCATTGGTTGCTTCGATAGACGGATATTCAACCCACTGGATGCAGTTTTTCGGAGCGCCAGCCTTCACAGCAGCGTCCAACAGCAGTTTTGCAGTCGCAACACAGCACTGCTGAGCAGATGGATGGAAACCAAAAATAATCGGGTTTCTGGATTTGATGGAACTCAGCGCCTTAAAGATAGTGGTAGAAGTCGGGTTTGTTACCGGGGTAACACCGCAGATTACGCCAATCGGTTCTGCAATTTCAATATAGCCTTCCAGCTCGTTATCATTGATGATCCCGACTGTTTTCATGTTTTTGATCGCGTGCCAGATGTATTCAGAGGCATATAAATTTTTAATGATCTTATCTTCATATACGCCGCGTTTGGTTTCTTCGACAGCCAATTTTGCAAGTTTCATGTGTTTGTCCAGAGCAGCAAGCGCCATTTCATGAACGATATGGTCAATCTGTTCCTGATCATATTTCATGAATTCCTGCAAAGCGACCTGCGCTTTGGCAACATGATCATTGATGATTGCTTGTACATCCGGTTGGTTGGTCTTTGCAGTTTCTTTTTTTACTGCTTCTTTCTTTTCAGCCATAAGAAAACCTCCAATTTATATTGTTTTAAATTGTTTGGACGATTTTATTGTTAATTCCTTAACAATTACATTATAATAAACTAAGGAAGAAAAGTCAAGAGATATTGATATTTTTTTATCAAAGTTCATGTATAATTTTACCTACAAATAGAATGCTAATTTGTTTAACTTTACAAAAAAGATTCCAATTATCTCCAAGACTATTATATCACAGAATTACAGTGAGATACAATTTATTTTTTTTGATTGATTTTCTTGCCAGCATTAGCTAATGGGTTGCTTTGCGCTGCTTTTTTTATTTGTTCGTTTGACACATGCGTATAGATTTGCGTGGTACCTAAATTAGTATGTCCTAAAATTTCCTGAAGAATCCTGACATCGACATTTCCATGCTGATACATCATAGTAGCCGCTGTATGGCGGAGCTTATGCGGCGAATATCCCATACCAGACAAACCGGATAATTTAAGATATTTTTCTACGATCCGTTCTACCTGACGTGCTCCAAGGCGTGTTCCACGACGGGAAATGAATAACGCTTTTTTTGCCTCGGAATGAATAGAAGCTAGATTCTGGTTCCGTATAACCAGATAGTCTGAAATGGCCTGTAAGCATCCGCCGTTTAAATAAACAATCCGTTCCTTATTGCCTTTGCCGCGCAATAAGAGCGTGTCGTCCCGGATATCATTTAAATTGATTCCCACCAGCTCGCTAAGCCGCATGCCGCAATTTAGGAAAAGCAAAATAATACAGTAGTCCCGTTCCTTATCCGGCCCGTCTATAACATTTAAAAGCTCATAGCAGTGCTCCAAGGTCAGGTATTTCGGCAGCGTCTTTTTAATGCTGGGGATTTCCAGGTTTTCTACTGGATTTTCATCTAACAGCTTCATATTTACGGTCAAATACTTAAAAAAGACACGAATGCAGGAAACCTTTCTCGCGCGCGTTTTTGCTTGGTTGTCCCGGTCTGTAGAGACATAATGAAGAAACTCATAGACATCGGATAGGGTAATCGAACGGACAAACCCAATGTCCAAGTCCTGGATGGAAATCTGCGAGAGATCTTCGACAGGAGCACACTTTTTTTTATGTAATTTCATAAAGCGAAAAAAGGTGCAAAGATCGGTATAATATCCTTTAATTGTTCGGGGAGAACGTCCTTTGATCGTCTCCATATAAAATAGAAATTCCCGCATAAAATCTGGACATTGATCATACATATGAAAAACTCCTTTATAGCTAAACAATACCTGAAATACAGCCGGTTGTCAACAGGTTTTTCCAGAAAACTATGTTGGTGATCGTAGTTTGTCGGCGATCCCCTGAATGTCGTTAAATTTTTATTTAACGACATAATGTATATTAGAGTTTAACACATTTTCCGTCTCATTGCAAGTATCAAAAAGAACCAGTTTCATGTGATGTGACTGGTTCTTTTTGATGTTTCTTATTTATTCACCGCTTAAAGCTGCAAGCAACAACTCTTTTAATTTTTGCGGATTGCCCTGGCCTTTTGTAGCTTTCATACATTGACCGGTCAGATATCCCAACGCGTTGGTTTTGCCGTTTCTATAATCAGCAACGGACTTTTCATTGCCAGCTAAAACGTCAGCTACAACCTTTTCTAATGCGCCTTCATCTGAAATCTGCATCAGGCCCTTTTCCTTGATGACATCCATAGGTTCACGATTTTCCTGAAGCAGTACTTCAAACACCTGCTTTGCCGCCGCATTGGAAATTTTTCCGCTCTCAATATAGCTAATCAATTCGGCCAGCTTGTTTGGAGTCAATTGAGTATCAGATAAGGATTTCCCGGTCTCGTTCATAAATTTGGAAATATCTCCCAATATCCAGTTGGCGGCGGTCTTGGCATTGCATGCTTTTGCCGCGACAACTTCTTCAAACCAAGCAGATTTTTCCATGCTGTCAATGATCGTCTCAGCGTCAGTCTGACTCAGGCCGAATTCGGTGACATAGCGGATCACCTTAAGGTTTGGCAGTTCAGTAATGGACTCTTTCAGCTCATCCACCTTTTCCTGTGAAACAACAATGGTCGGCAGGTCAGGTTCTGGGAAATAACGGTAATCCTGCGCGTCCTCTTTGCTTCGCAGCAATTCGTTTACTCCCCTGGCATCATCCCAGCGCCTTGTCTCCTGGGTAATTGTTCCTCCATTTTCCAGTACCTCAATCTGTCGTGCCGCTTCATAATCGATGGCACGGACAGCGCCGCTAAAGGTATTGACGTTTTTCATTTCGACACGAGTACCGAACGCGTCGCTTCCCTTCGGGCGGACTGAAACATTTACGTCGCAGCGAATAGAGCCTTCCTGCATTTTACAGTCGGAGATATCCAGATACAGTAAAATAGATTTTAAGGCCTCAAGATATGCTTTTGCATCTGCGGAGCTGCGGAAATCCGGTTCTGATACGATTTCAATCAGAGGCACGCCGCAGCGGTTGAAGTCCACTAAAGAACCGTCAAAGCTTTCCCCGCCATGGAGCAGCTTTCCGGCGTCTTCTTCGATATGGATTCGGGTTACACCGAATTTTTTGACCTCCCCTTCTACCATGACTTCTACATAGCCATGTTCACAAAGCGGGATATCAAATTGGGAAATCTGATAAGCCTTCGGCAAATCCGGGTAAAAGTAATTTTTGCGGTCCTGCTTGCAGATCCGGTTGATATCACAATGAAGCGCGTGCCCCATCTTGATTGCCTTTTCTACCACCTTTTCGTTCAGAGTGGGCAGCGTCCCCGGCATTCCCATACAAATTGGGCAGCACTGGGTATTGACTTCCAGGCCAAACGCGTTATGGCATTCGCAGTATATTTTTGATTTGGTATTCAGCTCGGCATGAACCTCCAGGCCGACAACAATTTCATATTCCATTTCTTCCATGCCTCCCCTATTTGATCTCCGGAATCTGGTTGAATCCGCCGACAGCCTGTTCATACGCAAGCGCAGTATTCAGCAGCTTCTGTTCGCTGAATTTTGCGCCGATTAGCTGAAGCCCTACCGGAAGACCGGTTTCATCTTTTCCGCACGGAATGCTCAAAGCCGGAAGTCCGGCAATATTGACGGTGACAGTACAAATATCAGTCGCATACATTTTCAGCGGATCGCCGATATTTTCCCCCAGTTTAAACGCGGTATCCGGCGAAGTTGGCGTGAGGATTACATCACAGCTTTCAAAAGCCTGGCGGAACTCCTCCCCAATCTGTTTCTGGAGCAGTTTTGCGCGTTTATAATATGCGTCGTAATAACCGCTGCTCAGCACAAAGGTGCCAAGCAGGATACGGCGTTTTACTTCATCTCCAAAGCCTTCGCTTCTGGTTTTTTCGTAGAGTTCTTCCAGATTCCGATAGTCCTTTGCGCGGTAACCGTATTTTACTCCGTCAAACCTGGCGAGGTTGGAGGAGGCCTCCGCTGAAGAAATAATGTAATAAGCGTTCAGGGCATAATCTGTGCTTGGAAGAGAAATTTCCTTCACAGCCGCACCCTGACGCTCCATCTCTTTGACTGCCTCCATCACCTTGGATTTTACAGTATCGGAAACACCCGCTCCGAAGTACTCTTTCGGCAGGCCGATGACCTTCCCTTTGATATCAGGCTGCAAAGAGGCATTAAAGTCCGCATATTCCCGCATTGCGGAGGTTGCGTCATGCGGGTCATGTCCGCAGATTGCAGAATAAAGCATTGCAACATCGGATACGCTTCTTCCCAGAGGCCCGATTTGATCCAGAGAGGAAGCAAACGCAACCAAACCATAACGGGAAACAGAGCTATAGGTCGGTTTCAGGCCGACTACGCCGCAGTAGGAGGCCGGCAAGCGGATCGAACCGCCGGTATCAGAACCGAGCGCCAGTACCGCTTCTCCAGCGCTGACGGCAGCGCCGCTTCCGCCTGAGGAGCCGCCCGGAACGCAGTCAAGACGGTTAGGATTACTGGTCTTTTTAAAATAGGATGTTTCTGTAGAGGAACCCATGGCGAATTCATCCATATTCACCTTCCCAACCGGGACATAATCACAGGAATCCAGTTTTTCAATAACAGTCGCATTGTAAGGCGGGACAAAGTTTTCCAGCATTCTGGAGGCACAGGTGGTTTTTACGCCTTTTGTGCAGATATTATCCTTAATTGCAATCGGGATGCCAGCCAGGTCGTGCAGCGGTTCTCCTGCCGCACGTTTCTGATCCACCTCTTCCGCTTTTTTCAGAGCCAGTTCTTCTGTTACGGTAACATAGGCGTTCACTTGATTTTCAACAGCATGAACCCGCTTTAAAACGGATTCCGTTACCTCTACTGCACTGCATTCTTTCTTCTTTAGCATAGACGACAATTCTGTCGCGGTATACTGATACATTTCCATCAAAACTCCGCCTTCCCTCTTTATTCTACTACCTTTGGCACCACAACACATCCGGCTTTTGTCTGCGGAGCGTTCTGCATCAATGCATCCCGTTTAAAATGCTGGGCTGCTGTATCTTCCCGAAGGATCATTGGATTGGATGGGTCAATCAGAGCGCCGGTATCGTCCAGCTGCGGCAGATTTTGGATCATATCGACGATTTTTTCCATCTCTTCTGCAAATTTTTCTTCTTCCTGCGCAGTGATCCGCAGCTTGGAAAGCTTTGCAATATGCTTGATATCAATCATGGTTTTATTCCTCCGTTTGATTTATCATCTCAAGGAACTCTGTCTCGGACAAAACCGGAACCCCGAGGTCTGCGGCTTTTTTCAGCTTGCTGCCGCCGGCTTCTCCGGCAAGCAGGTAGCTTGTCTTTTTGGAGACGCTGCCCGATACCTTTCCCCCATTTCTTTCTATTATATCCTTTGCTTCATTTCTTGTAAAGTGATTTAAAGTCCCGGTAATGACAAACGTCAGATTGCTCAATAAACTGCCCTTCAATTTTGATTCATGGGTCATATTGACCCCGGCTTCCCTCAACCGCTGGATGAGCTCCCGGGATTTTTCCCGTGAAAAATACTCGGTGATATTCTGCGCCATTACCTGCCCAATCCCGTCAATTGCGGTAATCTCATCACAGGAAGCATTCATTACTTTATCGATTGTATCAAAGGCTTCACAGAGCAGCTCCGCGCCCTTTTTCCCCACGTTGCGGATGCCGAGCGCAAAGATAAGAAGCGCCAGGTCATTTTCTTTGGAGCGTTCAATTGAGGTCAGGAGGTTATCGACAGACTTATCCCCCATCCGCTCCAATTCCAACAAGTCTTCACGGCGGAGGTAATAAAGGTCTGCTTCATCTGCCATTAGGTGATTGTCTACCAGCGATTCGATAATTGCAGGCCCAAGCCCGTCGATATTCATCGCGTCCCGGGAAGCGAAATGGATCATATTTTTCAGAAGCGTGGCCGGACAGAACGGATTAATACACCGCAGTGCCGCTTCCCCTTCCAGCTTGACAGCCTGTTCCCCGCAGGAGGGACAATTTTTTGGAATATAATAAGGTACGCTGGCAGGAGCATGGCTGACTGAGCGGACAACCTCCGGGATAATTTCTCCGGCCTTCCGGATTACGATTCGGTCACCAATACGGATATCCTTTTCTGTAATGTAGTCCTGATTGTGGAGGACAGCGCGGCTGACAGAGCTTCCTGCCAGCAAAATCGGTTCAAATACAGCCGTTGGAGTCAGCACACCAGTCCGGCCAACACTGATTTCGATATCCAGCAGAGTGCTTTCCTTCTCTTCCGGCGGATATTTAAAGGCAACTGCCCATTTTGGGTATTTGGCAGTACTGCCGAGCTGTTCCCGTTCCTGTAAATTATTTACCTTTACAACTGCGCCGTCGATATCAAAAGAAAATTGATCCCGACGTTCCCCGATCTTTTCAATATCTCTAACCGCTTCGTCAATGGTACTGAAGGTATGATACCATGGCGAGACAGTAAATCCCAGCTCTTTCAGGAAATCTAAGCTCTGGCTGTGCGTATCCAATGCTGCCCCTTCGATCCGCTGAACGTTGAATATAAAAATATCCAGCTTTCTCTTAGCGGCAATTTTAGGGTCTTTCTGCCGCAGGGAACCGGCTGCCGCATTCCTCGGATTTTTAAACGGAACCTCGTCATTTAATTCCTGCTGTTCCACCAGCTTGAGAAAGGTCTTTTTTGGCATATAAACCTCTCCGCGCACCTCTAAAAAAGGAATCGGCCGCGTGAGCTTTAACGGGATATTGTGGATTGTTTTGAGATTGGCAGTAACATCCTCCCCGACAAATCCGTCTCCCCGGGTAGAACCGCGTGTAAAAATCCCGTTTACGTATTCCAGTGAAACTGACAGCCCGTCAATCTTTGCCTCTACGACATATTCCGGCTGTTCAATCACCTTTTTGACCCGTTCGTCAAATTCGCGGATTTCATCCAGGTCAAATACATCCTGCAGACTTCCCATCTGCACCTCATGCGTGACCTTTTCGAACAGGTTTGAAGCTTCTCCGCCTACCCGCTGAGTTGGCGAATCTGGAGTAACCAGTTCAGGATGGCTGGCTTCAAGCTGTTTTAATTCATTCATCAGCAGATCATAATCATAATCGCTGACTGACGGGTTGTCCTCATTGTAATATTGATTGGCATATTGGTTGATTTTTTTTCTGAGTTTTTCAATTCTTTCTTTGACTGCCTGATCCATTACATTTCCAAACCTTTCTCTCATTACTGTAATATTTTATTATAATATAAATCATATTTTATTTTTGTCGAACTTTGTCTTTTATTATATCACAACAAGTAAAAAAATGGTATCAAGTAAAAATAAAAAACCACAAGTAAATTTACTTGTGGTTTTTTATTAAAGGTCTTTTAACTGATTGGTATATTTTTCTTTTGTGGACTGAATTTTTTGATAATCTGCATTCTCGCTTTCAGCCCAGCCGCGTTTTGAAAACTCATCGTACATTTCTGTATAAATCTGGTGCTGATCCGACAGAATATAGAGCATCTGCTGTTTCACACGGCTGGTGCTGCTGTCATTGACAGCGGAATTATATAAATTAGACAGCCATCGTTCGGTACAGATAAAATCGAACAGCAGGTCGTGGTCAAGCTTTATTTTTTCCTGATCCATGTTACAGTTTTTCCTCCTATTTTTTAACTGATTGTATCCAATAGCTTCATATAATGGTCTGCATGTCGGGCGGCAATCTGCTCGCATTTAATTTTGAGCTGTGGATCATTGCAAAACTGATAACAGAATTTGTATTTCCGCACCATGGCTTGCTCATATTGAAGCTGCTGTTCCAGCATATGGAGCTCCTGTTGTGTTAAACCGGGCATCGATTTTTTCTCCTTTCATGACAACAATTTCCTGTTGTTATCATGCCCGGTTTAAACCAGATTATCATATCGAAATAAAATGTATCCCTCTGAATTTTCTCTTTGATTTACCTCGTCAATTTCCTGCTGCAAGATGTCGGTATCCGCGAATTTATAAGCAGCCAAACCTACATAAAGCTTAACCGGAGAATCCTCTACCAGCTTCTCCCATTTTTCTAAAACAGTCAGAAATGGTGCTTCCTCATTATCAAATTCCCAATAGATCTGCGGGGCTACATAGTCCAGATACCCTTCTTCGGTGCACCAGAGGGATAGATTGGTGAGCTGGCTTTGGTCAGAGGCGGGCTGGTTACCATAATTTCCGGCTGGACTGATGCCAAATAAAAGATTTTCGTCTTTCTTTTTGACACATGTATAGATTTGTTTTACCATATCGGTAACATTTTTTCTTCCCTGCTCCTCATTCTGACCGAAATCAGATGGCTTTACCTTATCATAAAAGTAGTCGTCAATCTGTATTCCGTCGATCTCATAATTCTCAATCAATTCCTGAACGCCCTGGACAATCAGTTCCTGGACATCGCTGTTTCCTGCGTTAAGATACCAGTAACCATCTTTTCCCTGAGCCATAAAGTCGTTATTCTGATACCATTTTTTAATCAGAAATGCGTCCGATACCTGCTCCATTTCCTCGTCTTTCATCAGGCGGTACGGGTTAATCCATGCATGGACGGAAAGTCCCTCTTTCCGGGAAAGTTCAATCAAAATTTTGAACGGGTCAAAATCACAGGCTTTCCCGACCGTTCCGCTTGCGTGGGAAGACCAGGGATAAAGCTTGGAGGGGTAATAGGCGTCTCCATGAGAACGTACCTGAACAATTAAGGTGTTTAATTCTTTCTTTTTGCAGTTTTGAACCATGTCTGTAATTTCCGTTCGGTATGAATCTTCTGATTTCCCGCTCAGCATGTGGTCGAATTCCAGATAGGAAATCCAGACGCCCCGCATAGTATCGGATGAACCGCTTGCGTTATGGCCGGTGATGGGGACATTGGCGGCTGGAAATTCCGAGACAGGGAAATCTTCAGATTCTGAACTAACGGGTTCCTGCTGACCCCCATATAGGGTACAGGATGACAGAAACAGGGCTAGACTGAGAAAACTGCCTAAAGCACGACATAGTGTCCTGAAATTCTTCATAAAACGATTTTTCTCCTGATAAAACAAATGTTTGAGCAACCCATTATGGAATGCTCAAACACTGTATAAATCATAACATTATTTGTTTTTAGAGATATGAATGTTAATCGCCGCATTATAATTCGGTGTTTTCACGGTAAAGCCGCTTCCGTCAGGATGGTTCTCGATTTCAATATCCATTGAAATGATATTGCGGAAGTTGACGTCAATCGAATTTTCGTGCAGCATGAACTGGATGCTGTCCTCCGGTTCTTTCAGCTCTGCAATTTGTTTATCCAGATCATTTAAAATTCCATTGCTTTGTTCATTGGAAGTATCATTCAAAATCTGTTCCTGCAATTTTGCAAGGTCAAATTCCATGGTATGGTCGCTGTTTTTATTTTCTGCTGGAGTTTCTAAATCCCTGAGAAGCTGATCCATTGTGTCATCCTCGCTTTCTTCCGGTTGAGATTTTACTTCCGGGGTAATTCCCATTGCTGCTGTGGTTTCAGAAACATGCGGCTGCGCTGCTGCTTCTTCTCGCAGGAACTCGTCCATCAATGATTCAGAAACAACCGGTGCTGACGGTTTATCTATGTCTGGTTCAGGAATTGTTCTTGACGAAGCAGACGAAACTGTTTTGCTGACAATATCCGTATCAAACAAAGGATTTTCTTTACTCATTTTTCCAGCAGCTTCCTGCGGCTTGGAGTCAATTAGAATTTCTTCCTCTTCATCATCAACGTATCCGCGTTTAGGACGGAGCACCAAAAAGAGGATCAGGGAGATCAGGAAAATTGAGACCGGAACTACCTCTAAAACAATCAAACCGGCAGTCGAATTGACAAACTGAAGAGCATTGCCCATCCCATTTAAAGTATAGACGCCCTTTCCGATAATTGACTCTGCGGCAATATCCCGAAGCTCATCGGTAGTGCCGTCTTTAATCGTGAAGGTAGTTGCGCCTCCCTCTTCCGACTGGCTTACGTCCTGAACCGTTGCAAGGCTCAAGCCGTTAAACACTTCATTTGCATCCGTATCGGCAGGGGTTTCATATAAAATTACAACTCCCGGCTGTACCTGGTTGGCATAGGTTTCCTCAATCAATACAATACTACCCGGCTGAATCGTTTCGAACAGCCCGCTTTTCATCATCGGTACATACTGTTTCCCAAACATTTCCGGAATGCCGTTGTCACTTTTGGCCTTGGACACACTCATAGAAACAGAAAGGTAAACGGCTGAGGTCAGGACAGAAATTACTAAAAATAAGATAAACAAAACCTTAAAGATACGTGAGGCCGTATGCTTTGCTTCCATAAATCAGAACCCTCCAGAATCAATTTAACCAATAAGATAGAAATCTTCACAATACTATTATTATCTATTCTTTCAGTCAAAAAGTCAAGAGAAATTCAGCTTTTCGGCATACTATTCAAAAAATTTGTCAAAAAAGTGCTCTTTCACTATTTTTCTTTTTCCCTCCTGTTCATAATCATCGACTAAGATGATATCTTCGCCAATGACTTTAATTTGTTCACAGGAAATCCGGACATCGTCATATTTTCCAAAGAGTCCAAAAAAACGGTATTTTCCATAGGCAATCAGGTGGGTAATCTGAAATGTGTTCGGATCGAACACCAGATCATCCACATACCCAACCCGCAGCCCGTCCTTACTGCAGATAATCTCTTTGTTTTTTAATTCACCGAAACGGGATGGTCCCATAATAAAACACCTCGCATATTCCATCTTATGCGAGGCGTCCTGTTATTATTCTGGCTTTATTTCAGTTCAACAATGGTAACGCCGGCTTCCCCTTCCCCAAAGGTTCCAAGGCGGAAGGATTTGACGCTTTTATGGCTTTTCAGATGCCGGTGGATTGCACTGCGCAGGGCGCCTGTACCTTTTCCGTGAATGATTGTGATCTGTTCCAGATGACTCAGAATGGCGCGGTCGATAAAGAAATCGACGTCCATCAAAGCTTCTTCTACTGTCTGTCCGCGCAGGTCGATCTCAGTAGAAGCCCGCCGTTCGACAGCCTTCGTTGTACTGCGGATCGTCCGTCCGGTTTGCTTGTAGGGGTTTTTCTGTTCAACCAGCCTCAGATTTGCTACCTTGACGCGCATTTTCATAATTCCGGCCTGAACCATGATATTCCCGGCTTTATCCGCCTCCTCCAGTACAGTCGCCCGCTTGTCGATATCCACGACAAGGACATCATCTCCGCGTTTTAACGGCCGCGGCAAGCGATAGCCGTCGTTGGTTTTGGCGGTTACGGGATTGGCTTGGCTGTGGAGCTTATCAAGCTTTCCGCGAAGCTGTGACCTTGCCTGTGAGGTGCGCTTGGAGAATTCCTCACTGTCCTTTTGTCTCCGAAGCTCCTCAAGTTCATCCATCAGATTTTGGGACTGTGCCTTCACAGTTTCTACAATTTTTCTGGCCTGCTCTCTGGCAGCCTCTATAATCTGCTCCTTTTGTTTTTCGAGTTTCCGCTTTTCTTCTTCAATAATCTGTGTACGGTTGCGGTAATCATAGACCTTCTGGTTGTATTCCCGGTATTTTTCTTCATATTCCTGACGAGATTTTTCGAGTCGGTCTACTACTGTTTCCAGCTTCTGATCCTGCTGGGAAATTAGTGTCTGCGCTTTTTGAAGGACTTCCTCCGAAAGCCCCAGCCGCCGGGAAATAGCAAACGCATTGGAACGTCCCGGAACACCGATCAAGAGCCGATAGGTTGGCCTGAGCGTCTTGACGTCGAATTCGCAGCATGCGTTTTCTACATTTTCCGTTTCAATTGCGTACATTTTCAGTTCTGGATAATGGGTGGTCGCTGCGGTGATGCTCCCCTTCTCCCTCAATTCTTCCAGTACAGAGACAGCGATAGCGGCCCCTTCGACCGGATCAGTACCGGAACCCAGTTCATCCACAAGGATCAGGGAATTTTCATCCGCCTCCTTGAGAATGGATACGATGTTCGTCATATGTGCGGAGAAGGTGGACAGGCTTTGCTCAATGCTTTGCTCATCCCCAATATCTACCAGTACTTTCTGGAATACCGAGACCGTGCTGTTGTCGCTGACAGGGATCAGCAGCCCGCACATAGTCATTAAAGTCAGCAGTCCGATTGTTTTGAGGGTGACGGTTTTTCCGCCGGTATTCGGGCCGGTAATGACCAGCGTTTTATATTTTTCGCCAAGCTCCACACTGATTGGAACAACCTCGTCCTTATGGATCAGCGGATGGCGCGCTTTTCGCAGTACAACCTCGCCGGTATCTACAATGGCTGGCATCATTGCGTTCATTTTGGCGGCCAAATGGGATTTTGCGAAATAGATATTCAGTGTGATGATCACATCAAAATTATTTAGGATATTTTCCTTATGTTCTGCGCAGAGTGCGGAAAGCTCATATAAAATCCGCTCAATTTCTGCTTTTTCCTTTAATTCCAGGACGCGGATTTCGTTGTTTGCATCGACTACCGCCATCGGTTCAATAAACAGTGTCGCGCCGCTGGAAGAGGTATCGTGCACCAGGCCGGGAATTTCCCCTTTAAATTCCGCCTTGACCGGGATGACAAAGCGCCCGTCGCGGATGGTGACGATATTTTCCTGCAATACCTTCTGGTATTTTGAGGAGCGGATAATTTTTTCGATGTTCTGCTTTGCTTTTGCCTGGGTAGAGGTGATTTTCCGGCGGATGTCGGAGAGCTCCACGCTGGCGAAATCATCGATTCGATCCTCTGATATGACGACGGCGCGGATGCGGTCTTCCAATGCTTTATTGGATTCGAGAAAGCTGAAAATTTCCTGGAGCTTATTCTCCATATTCTGGCACTGCCGAATCCATTCACACAAAAGCCTGGTCTGCCGCAGTATTTCCGCCAGATTGATAAATGCCGGCAAGGAAATCATTCCGCCTGCATCCGCCAGTTTTAAGGCGCCGGATGGGTCTTTTAAATTTGCAAAGGATGGGGTTCCAAATTTGGAGGACAGTAAAAACGCATCGTTCGTTTTTTCAACTTCGTCCTTTACAATCCTGAGGTTTGTGAACGGTTTAATGGAAAGTGCCCGTTCCTTTGCATAATCGCAGCAGGTGTATTCTGACAACATCTGCAAAATCTTGTCAAGTTCTAACACTTTACAGTATTTTTCGTTGATTATCATGGATTTCCCCTTTAATATTTTGTCTGTTGATATACATCTAATGATTTGAATTTCTGATCTGTCTGGATCAGAACATAATTTTCTGTAATAAATTCCAGTTGCTTTAAGGAATCGCCTTTCAGATTAAATTGAAACAGCTTATCGTCATCCGCATAAATAATATGCCGCATCGCGTAAAGGACGGATGGCGTTACCGTATATTTCAGCAGATTTTCCTGTGTATAGTTCATACTGCAGTCTAAACAGAGCAGCCTTGCTTCTACCGGCAGAAAAAACATTGTATCCGCCTCATATACCTGACAGTCCGAGCAGCAGACCAGGTTTGGCATGAATCCGGCGAGAGAAAGCATTTTTAACTCAAAAATGCATTTTAATAAGGCAGGTTCTCTTTTTCCTTTTTCCAGTAAGGAAAGGGTATTTAAAAGAAAACGCAAAGAAACCCACGAATTATCTCCCTGCGGAGAAAGATAATTCGTGAGGTCGCAGAAATAGGTGGCTAACGAAAGTTTCATGACGTCCAAACGCAGATCATAAAAGGAATGGAGCACTTCGGCGCTGTTGAGGGTATTGTATTTTTTTCCCTGAAAAATACAAAACTCTGAAAAACAAAGCAGTTGGCATCCGCTGGCCAGCGGACTGTTCAGCCGTTTGACTCCGCGTGCTGAAACCTCCATAATCCCATAGTCTCTGGAAAGGATGATCAGCATACGGTCATTTTCACCGATATTCCGTTGCTTTAGGACAAGACCCTGGGTTTTGATTAACATTGTCTATGATCCTCCTGGACTCTGCTGCAGAGCGATAGCTGAGGTAGTCCTCAATCGTCCCGCTTTTCTCAAACCGTTTCCAAGCAGAATCGGCAGTCTGCAATATTGATGGATCAATGTGTTCCATTTTCCCGTCCTCCTCCATACTATTTTCATCTAAGCTTAGTATTGAGAAGAGAACTTCAAAATATAATTGGAAACTCCTGTAACCAATTATTCCCGGAAAGCGAGACCGAAATTATTGATTAAACCGTCCCGGTTTCTCCAGTCCTCCTTTACCTTGACCCAGCATTTTAAATTCACTTGGATGCCGAAAAAGCCTTGGATATCTTCCCTTGCCTCGCTGGCAATTTTTTTCAGGACACTGCCATTTTTTCCGATCAGCATCCCTTTATGGGTGGAGCGTTCACAATAAATAACCGCTTCAATATCCAAGATATCCTTGTCTTCCCGCTCTTTCATTTTTTCAATGACAATCGCCGTTCCATGAGGGATTTCCTGACGCATGTTCATCAGGATTTTTTCCCGAATCCGTTCAGCGACTATTACGCGTTCCGGCTGATCCGTCAGGCTGTCATCCGGAAAAAAGTGTACGCTTTCGACCAAATAATGATCCAGCTCTTTCATGATCAGGCCGATTCCGTCGTGCTGCAGTACGCTGACAGGGATCACCGCCTCAAAGCTATGAAGGGCTGTCAGTTCCTCGATCCGCTTTGCGAGCAGCTCCTTCTGTTCCAGCAGATCGATTTTATTGATAATCAAAATTGCCGGTAATTTTCTTTTCTGGATCGTTTCGATTAAATTCTTTTCCGCTTCGTTAACCTGACCCTTAGCCTCTACAACCAACAATACCACGTCAATATCATTTAGGGTAGTATTTACTGCTTTAACCATATTGTCGCCCAAACGGTTTTTGGCCTTGTGGAGTCCCGGCGTATCGATAAAAACATATTGTTTTGCACCTTGTGTCAATACGCCGGTGATTTTTGTCCGGGTTGTTTGCGGCTTATGGGTGACAATAGCCAGTTTTTCCCCTAACAGCTCATTGAGCAGGGACGATTTCCCAACGTTTGGTTTCCCGACAATCGCCACAAATCCGCTATAAGTTTGATCCATAGTATTTAACCACAGCTTTCATCAAGATGAAAGCATTCCTTTTCTTTTATTTCCGCGGCCCCTTTTTTCGCTTTTCCCAGCGAAACACAAACAGCCAAATGAACGCCAGCTCAGCCAGTAAAATCACGATAAGCGCCGGATGCTCCCAGATAAACAGTAGGCCGGCTTGTAATTTTTGCAGGTTTCCAAATAGCAGAATGCCGACAATTGCAGAGGTAACCGCTAACACTAAAACAGCGCCTGCCGCAACATCCTTTGCAATGCGGGCAAGCGTGTCATAACCTTTTGTATTCAAATTTACCAGGGCTTCAATCGCTGTATTAATCATCTCAGCAGTGATGACCAGTCCAAACAGGATTAGCAATATTACGAATTCTACAATCTTCAAACGGTAAATAACCGCAAATTCTGTTACCAATACCGTCATAGAAAGATGAATCCGCATATTCCGCTCATTATCCACTGCAAAGCGAAAGCCCCGGAACGCATAGGAAAAGCTCTTTGCTAAACTCGAAACATCTTCGATATAACGATTACTCATCTTCCATCACATAGCTGGAACCCCTCGGGATACCGAGCTGCATTAACACGCTTTCTTCCTTTTCCCTCATCTGCACTGCTTTTAGGCCGCCTTCTTCATGGTCATAGCCCAACAGATGAAACATCGAATGAACCGTTAAGAAGCCGATTTCACGCTGGATGCTGTGCCCATACAGCTTTGCCTGTTCAAACGCCTTTTCAACAGAAATGACAATATCGCCGATCATGTAGATGTCGTCGCGTTTTTCGGTATGGAATTCCTCCGCTTCAAACTGCGGGAAGGACAGCACGTCTGTTTCCCGGTCGATATTTCTATATTTTGCATTCAAAGACTGAATCTGCTCATTATTGACAAAGGTAACGCTGACTTCTGCCTCCTGGTCAATTCCCTCCAACTGCAGCGCCGCGTTGCAGCAACGACGGATTAAAAGACGGATTCCGGTAGGAATCTTCACATCCTTCTGTTCGTTTTTAATGAGTACCTTTACCTTTCCCATGATTTTGTGTTCTACCTTTCTATCTTGAAATTATGATCTGGATTTGTTATTGTAATACTTTTCGTATGCCCGGATAATATCCTGTACAATTTTGCTGCGGACTACATCCTTTTCATTAAACCTGAGAATTGAGATATCCTCAACATTCTTCAGGATTTTCAGCACCTCAATCAAGCCGGAACGCTTATTTCCCGGTAAATCAATCTGCGTAATATCGCCGGTTACCACCGCTTTGGAGTTAAAGCCAAGCCGGGTCAAGAACATCTTCATCTGCTCGACCGTCGTATTCTGGGCTTCATCCAGGATAATAAAGGAATCGTTTAAGCTTCGCCCGCGCATATAAGCTAAGGGAGCTACCTCAATCGTTCCCTTTTCCAGATGGCGGTTAAAGCTTTCCTCACCAAGCATTTCAAAAAGCGCGTCATAAAGCGGCCTTAAATACGGATCTACCTTTGTCTGGAGATCCCCGGGCAAAAATCCCAGGCTCTCTCCTGCCTCTACAGCAGGGCGGGTCAGAATAATCCGATTGACCTCCTGCGCCTTAAATGCGCGTACCGCCATTGCAACCGCCAGATAGGTTTTCCCCGTCCCGGCTGGGCCAACGCCGAATACCACCGTATTATCCCGGATGGCTTCAACATATTTTTTCTGGCCGACCGTTTTGGGCTTTACCGGCTTTCCGGAGGTGGTCAGACAGATGCAGTCGCTCGCTGTGAGATCCTTGATTGGAGAAAGGGATTTTTCCTCCTCCGCAATATTCATGACATACCGGATGCTTTGCTCATTGATGGTTTCACCCTTGCTGAGCATCAATAATAATCCGTCAATTACAGTGGAAGCCTTTTCAAGATCAGATTCTTCGCCGCTGATTTTGATATCCGCTCCACGGTTTACAATATTTACATGATAGTATTTCTGCAGAATTTTTAAATTTCCATCAAAGTCGCCAAACAGGCTGTAGATGTGTTCTGTATTGTCAATATGGATTATCTTTTCAGCCAAAAGCACCTCTCCGTTCCTAGTCCATCGCTTACATGTTTCATCAGAAAAATCAATAAAAAATTGATCCTGATTCCGAACTATATTATATCATATTTCATCATTATATGTAATCACACAAATTATACAAACTTCTGTCCTTTTTTCCGTTATTCGTTAATGGATAGTTGCATTTTCACGGCGATGTCCTCTTCGCAAAGATATTCCCTGGTAATCGACAAGACCCCGTCCTTCTCAATTTCCTGATCCTTAAAAGAGAGAATCCGGATGCTTTTCAGTTCCTCTTCCTCGTAGATATGAAAGGCGTTGGCGATAATTTCCCGTCCTTCTTCCCGGCTGTATTCTGTGTTGAGATTTTCATAATAATGGTGGTTTTCTGTAATGAAGGTGACAGGATATCTGTAGCCCAGAATGTCAAGCTCCTCTTTTTCTTCCTTTATATCGGACGGATGCGGCAGGGAAAAATCAATGTAGAGAGGAATGCGCACACCAAGAATTTCGATTGCCCGCCGGCTAGTGCCGCCATCGAGAAAACAGCGTTCACTTTGATTCAGATGAAAGCGGATGGTATGGGTTCGAACTGTCTGCGCAATCACCTTGGCATCCGCATGAACCTGCCTTACATTTCCCATCTCATCATCCAGAATACCACTGACAAGAAGATCTCCCTTTGAAACGGCCTGCTTTAATTCCACCATTTCCCTTCCGTTATAAACGTCCATGCTGACAACCTGCCCATCTCGTTTTGCAATCACATTGCAGGGATGACTTTCCCGAATATCCGGGGGAACCACCTTTTCGGAGACCTCGGCTTCTACTACAGTTCCCTTCCGATTTAATGCCATCCAGGAGATGTCTTCCACCTCCATCAGAATTTCCTGCTGTAATTTTCGGAAATCTAAGGTGGGAATATAGGCTCCTATTTTAATCCCATGATTTTCCATTACCTCTGATAAGTATTCCCGGTCTTTCCCTTCGTAATCATGAATATCAATAGCCCAGATAAAATTTTGTGATAAAAGCAGGCAGATAATACCCAATGCCGTACCCAGAACCAATCCCTTCCTGTTAAAAAAGCGATGCAGATAAAACGGAACGCCGGCTTTTCTGATCATGTGAATCCTGGTTTGATTCTTATGGGCGATTCGCCAGAAGGCACGGTATTCACGGGCGGTAATACAGCCGTAAAGCTTTTGGTTTTTCTGCTTCAGGTTCCATAGCTTGATTCCCTCTGAAAGCGTTTCATTTAAGCAATCCTCGATTCCCTTTCCATACATTTGGAAATTGACGGTGCCCTTGCAATATCGCAGCATCCTGACATACAAATTAATCTTCCCCTTTATGCGAAATATTCAATTTTATCGATCATGCCTGTGATGATAATATTTTCTGAATTCAGCGACTTTAACGACAACCCGCTTCCGTAAAAACAAATTTCCTGTTTTTTTGTCTGGAACCGAATCATATTATCTGTATAAATCAGGATTTTTTTGCATCCCTCAATGACAGCCTCCTGATTCCGGTAAAGGATCATTCGCGGACTGTGAATTGCAAATTCAGTATAGGGTTTGACGATTAGTTTTTTCTCTCTCATGATTATCCAGCTCCTCTTGTTTGCTACCCATCTTCTTTTATCTTATTTATATTATTTCTTTGAAACGCATATACATAAAGATAACTGGCACAGGAAGATGGGATGGTATATGAAAAAGGCTTTGCCGATGCTTTTATTCTGGATTACAACAATTTGTTTGGTAGGGTGTATTCTGTTATCACAGGATATTTCCGCCGGAATCTCTCAGGGAATTCATATCTGTTTGAATTCCTTAATCCCATCTCTTTACTTTTTTATGATCCTTTCCAATATAATCATGAATACCTCTCTTTGCAGGGTTCTGGCAAGGCCGTTTCGCCTTTTTTCCCGCCGTGTGCTGAAATTAAACGACAAGCTTTTTGTTATATTCCTGCTTAGTCTTTTAGGAGGGTATCCGGTTGGGGCAAAATTAATCGGAGACCAGCTAAAGGAACACAGGATCTCCGTAAAAACCGGCCAGCGGATGATGATGTTCTGTGTGAATTGCAGTCCGGCGTTTTTAATCTGCTACCTTTCCCTTTATTTATGGGATAGTATGGTGATTGGCGTAATCTTATATCTTTCGCAGGTGCTTGCCGCACTGTTGATGGCTGTGATTTCTGGCTTCCGGTATCCCGTCCCAAAGCAGGTACCAGCCGCCCAAGGGTCTCAGCAGGATACGCTTTCTGCTGTTTTTGTTTCTTCGGTCAACCAGGCGACGCATACCATGGGCATTATCTGCAGCTTTGTTGTGACGTTCTGCGCCGCTTTCCCTATCCTGGATCATTTTTTATCTGATGGGAAGCTATCGTTAGCTATAAAAGGATTACTGGAGGTTACGGCGGGCTGTCAGGGGCTTGCCTCTGTTTCGTTTTTATCGAGCGTATTGGGGGCGGCGCTGTTTACCTCCTTTGGCGGTGTTTGTGTGTTCCTGCAGATCACAGCTATTGTGATCAAAAGCGGAATTTCTATTTGGCGGTGGATTCTATTTAGAATTCTTTATACCGCCTTGAGCGTTTTATTTGCCTATTTTGGATTTCTGTTGGTTCGGCCAACCGCAGACTGCTTTGTCGGCAATGCGGCGCCCCTCCCAGCCAAATGGTTTACCACCTCGCCGGCCGCTTCATTTTGTATGGTGCTTCTGGCGGGAATGCTGCTGTTTGTCTCTGTGCCATCGGGAAGGAAAAGAAAGGAAAAACATTCTGCTTGCGATTCCAGATGAATTTTGCTACAATAAAAGAAAACCAATCCAAGCATAAGGAAAGTACAGGTCGGTTAATCATGAAGTTATTTGGAAATAAAATTGATCCCTGTTGCAGCTATTGTGAACACAGCAGGCCTCTGGATGACCAGATGGTATTCTGTCCCAAAAAGGGGATTGTCGCTTTATACTATTCCTGCAGACAATATCAGTATGCGCCTTTGAAACGGGTGCCGAGACGAAACCAAATCATCCCAAAATATAAGCAGGAAGATTTTGAACTTTAGCATATATTCTTTTGTCTTCTCATATAGATAGATTATCAATATGGGAGGGATAAAAAATGAATTCAAGAAATATAAGAAACGTTGGAGCTCAGCCGGCTCCAGTGGAAAAAATTGCTGTAACTGCCGCTTCGCCTTATCCCGAGGTGAATATTACCATGAAAAATCCGCAGTTATTAATTCCGTTGTCATTAGATCTGGCTTCTGCCGGCGGCGAACTGACTGCGATTTACCAATATGTCTACCAAAGCATCATGATTAAGGAGAGCCATCCTCTCATTTCTGAGACGCTGATGAGGATTGCGATTGTAGAAATGCATCATCTCAACCTGATGGGACAGATGATGAAGGGATTGGGCGGTTCTCCGCGCGCTGTCTCCAACTTTGCGGGCAGAAGCACCCCTTGGAACGGCACAATGCCTTCTTACACAAAGGATATTAAGCGGATGCTCCAGGTGGATTTAAAGGGCGAACAGGATACCTATCATCGTTACCTGCTCCAGTCCCACCGCATATCCGATCCGAATATTTCTGCTGTCATACATAGAATTGCGGAGGACGAGGAAGTTCATATCGCTATCTTTGAAAAATTTATTGCAGAATTATAAGAAATAAACCGCCGGAGTGATTCCGGCGGTTTATTTCTTGCTTTTCTTTCCTGTTCGGGATATAATATTTTTAATATCCGTCTAGGAGGAATTTGTATGTCGTTTGAGAAATTTTGGGAATCCTACGGTTCGGTTGCGCTGCAGCTTGTCCTGACGCTGCTGATCGGGCTGATTGTAATAAAAATTGTCGTCAATCTGATGAAACGTGCACTGGGGAGAAGCAAGATCAATGTGACCGCCCACAGGTTTATCCTTTCTATCCTGAAATTTGTTCTTTTGTTTTTATTGATTTTAGCTTTGCTGGAGACCGTCGGGATCAAAACGTCCAGCGTGTTGGCTGCGCTTGGCGTGGTAGGCCTTGCAGTCAGCCTTGCGGTGCAGAACAGCCTGTCCAATGTGATGAGCGGGTTTATCCTTTTGCTGACAAGACCGTTTGAGGTAAACGACTATATTCAGATTAACGGTGTAGAAGGTTCTGTGGAAAACATCAGTATCGTCAATACCAAGCTCCATACCATTGACAACAAAGCGATCTATATCCCGAACAGCCAGATCACTGACAGCATCATCGTGAATTTTACCCGCGAGGATCAGCGCAGGCTGGATCTCACCTTTTCGATCAGCTATGAGAATGATTTTAGGGAAGCAAAAGAAATATTAACCGATATTGTATCAAATCATCCGCTGGCTTTAAAGGATCCCGAGCCGGTGATCCGTCTGGCGGAGCATGGCAGCAGCGCACTCAAGCTGGCTGTCCGCGTCTGGGTAAAAAGCGATGAGTATTGGAATTTGAATTACGACCTCCTGGAGATGGTAAAAATCAAGTTTGATGAAGCTGGAATAGAGATTCCGTATGAGCATCTAGACGTTATTGTCCATGAGCAGAAGGAATAAAAGAAGCAGGAACTCGAATCTGAAGGGAGAAATGTATGGATTTTAGAAAAACGTTTGATGCGATTCCAGAACAGTTTGATAAATGGAGACCACGATATTGTGATGAGCTTTTTGAAGATATCATCCAAAATGCAAAAATTGATCCCAAGAAAACGGTACTTGAAATTGGCCCTGGGACCGGACAGGCTACAGAACCGTTTTTGAAAACCGGATGTCATTATCTGGCCATAGAATTGGGAGAAAATTTTGTTGCATTTACAAAGAATAAATTCCGTTCTTATCAAAATTTCCGGATAATCAACGATGACTTTGAAACCTACGATTTTGGAAATCAAAAATTTGATTTAATCTTTTCTGCCGCCACTATTCAGTGGATCCCTGAACATATTGCCTTTCCGAAAATATATAGCCTATTGAAAAGCGGAGGGATGTTAGCGATGTTCATGACCCTTACCGATGAAAAAACAGCAAATGATATGTTATATGGAGAGATACAGAAAGTTTATGATGAATATTTTCATGTTGAAACTAGATATAACTGTAAGTTAAACTATGAAAATGCCTTAAATTACGGATTTATTGATCTTTCTTTTCGTCAATGGAAGCAAAGAAGGATATATAATGCAGATGAGTATATCAACTATTTAGGTACGCACGTTGAACATATCACATTAAAGGCGCCATATAAATCAAATTTTTATCATGGAATCAGGAAAGCTGTTATGAATGCCGGTAACAAAGTTATATTAAACGATACAATTGCACTTTATGTTGTAAGGAAGCCTTAATAATTAGAAACAAAGAAGCAAGCGGAAATTATTTCGGCTTGCTTCTTTGTTATGATTTTGAAAAGGACTTATCTCCCATTTGCCTCGGAAACAATTTTCGCAATTGTTTCTTCGCTCATCAAATCCGGGAAGATGGTTGCCATACTGGCAAGCGGCATTTCTTGAACCATTGCCTGCATCATCTGCGGCGACAATGCTCCCCCATCGCCCTGATTCATATTGTCGAGCGCGGCGTTTAGTACCTTAGTCAGCGTTTCAGTCGATCTACCGAGATCCTGCAGCTCCTTAACGACGCTGAACCGGTCTGCGGTAAAGGAGGGCTTGGTATCCGGAATGACATGAACCTGCCCTTCTAGCCGAATATCGCGGGAAGAAGCACCGATTAAAATCTGGTAGTCCCCTTCCTCCACAAACCAATCCTTATCATCGACGTTATAGTAAGCAAAGCTGCGTTTATCTAAGATGAAGGAAATTTCCTTACTCTCTCCCGGATTTAACGCTATTTTTTCGAAGCCCTTGAGTTCCTTTTCAGCGCGAAGGACTTCCTCCTGTTCCTTTCCGACATAGAGCTGAACGACCTCTTTTCCGGCGGTTGCCCCAACATTTTTTACAGTTGCCTTGACGGTCAGCTTGTCAGAATCGTGCATGGAGCTTTTATCCAGCTTCAGGCCGGAATATTCAAAATCAGTGTAGGAAAGCCCATATCCGAACGGGAACAGAACGTCCATCTTCTTTTTGTCATAATAGCGGTACCCGACAAAAATTCCTTCCCGGTATTCCACTTTATACTGATGACAGGGGAAGTTCAGATAAGCAGGGGTATCCTCAAGACGTTTGGCAAAGGTTTCCGCCAGTCTGCCGCTTGGGTTAACCTTTCCGGTCACAACGTCTGCAACCGCCCCGCCGGAATTCTGTCCGCCTAAATGTGCCTCCAGCACTGCTTTGACATCATCCAGCCACGGCATAACAATGGCGGAACCGTTGGATAATACGACGGCGACATTAGGATTTACTTTCGCAATCTCCTTGATCAGCGCGATCTGGTTCGGCGGCATATTCAGATGAGTCCTGTCATATCCCTCTGATTCATAGCTGTCCGGAAGCCCAGCCATAATAATCACTTTATCCTGTCCGGCAGCCAGCTGTTTCGCTTCGTCAAACAGCACGGTTTCTATTTCATCAGAATCAATGGAAAAGCCCTTTGCATACTGAAAATCAGCGCCCAGTTCCTTCAGGCCGTCCAGAAGGGTTGTGCAGTGAATCGGATTAATATGAGAACTCCCGCCGCCCTGGTAGCGGGGTTTTTCCGCAAATTCCCCGATTACTGCGATGGAGTCGCCCTTTTTCACCGGCAGCATACAGCCATCGTTTTTGAGCAGGATCATGCACTCGCCGGCAACCTTTCTGGCAAGCTGATTATGCCCTTCCTTGTCAAATTCGGCATTTTCCTTGTTGTTTTCCACTGCCCATTCTACAAGGCGGAGCGTCCGCTCTACAGCTTTGTCCAGAGCTTCCTCCTTGATTCGCCCGCTTATCACAGCATCATACGCTTCGTTGTTGAAAACGGTCTTTGTACCCGGCATCTCCATATCCAGACCCGCCGCGGCGCAGTCTCCCCGGTTCTTAATCGCGCCCCAGTCGGTCATGACCTGTCCTTCAAAACCCCATTCCTCTTTTAACAGGTCTGTTAAAAGCTCTTTATTGCAGGCTAGGAAAGTCCCGTTTAACTGATTGTAGGAACACATAACTGTCCAGGGCTTGGCTTCCTTGACAGCAGTTTCAAAGGCAGCAAGATAAATCTCCCGCAGGGTGCGTTCATCAACGATGGTATCGGTACGCATCCGCATTGCTTCCTGATTATTCGCGCAGAAGTGTTTAATGGAAGTTCCAACTCCCTGGGACTGTACGCCCAAAATATGATGCTTTGCCATCTGGGTTGCAAGATAAGGGTCTTCGGAGAAATATTCAAAGTTTCTGCCGCAGAGAGGAGAACGTTTGATATTGCAGGCAGGCCCCAGGATGACCGATACATTTTCTGCCTGGCACTCTTCTCCAAGTGCTGTCCCGACTTCCTGTATCAGTTCCTTATCCCAGGACGAAGCCAGTGCAGAGCCGGACGGAAAACAAGTTGCCGGAACGCTTTCATTCAGTCCCAGGTGGTCTGCCGCTTCCGCCTGCTTTCTCAGGCCATGAGGGCCGTCAGACACCATAATGGAAGGGATTCCAAGCCGTTCTAGCGGCTGCGTGTGCCAGAAGTCATAGCCGGAAAGCATTTCACACTTTTCCTGCAATGTCATCTCGGAAATGAGTTTTTTAATATCCATGCTGTTCACTCCTTATCAATGATTTAAGATATGATACTGCTGCTTTTTACAAAAATTTCCGGGACAGACGTCCCAACGGTTCGTTTAACATTATTATATCATACCGCCCGTTTTTTTCCAATGCAGAATGATTGCCAAAATAACAGGACTTTTTTCGGCTATCCTTGACAGGACAGCAGATCCGCCACATAAAGCCCGTTTGCCGCCGCCTGGGATAACGAACGGGTAAACCCAGCGCCGTCCCCGATAGCATAAATATTTTCGTAGGATTTCAGCCGGAATTCCTCGCATTCCGGCCGGGCGGAATAGTACTTGCATTCAATCCCATACAGCAGGGTATCATAATTTGCAGTTCCCGGCGCAATTTTATCTAAGGCGTGTAAGGTTTCGATGATATTATCTAACTGCCGTTTTGGGAGACAAAGACTCAAATCTCCCGCTACCGCGTTCAGAGTCGGGCGGGTTGTGGACTGCTTCATCCGTTTTTCATCTGTTCTCCTGCCCGCTTCCAGGTCGCCCAGGCGCTGTACCAGGACGCTGCCGCCGCTGATCAGGTTGGCAAGGCTTGCGACATGGCGTGCGTATTCAATCGGTTCTTTAAACGGTTCGGTAAAGCGGATGGTAGAGAGCAGAGCAAAGTTTGAGTTTTCGGTTTTTCTGGAAAGGTCACGGTAGGAATGGCCGTTAACAGTCAGGACGCCGTCAGTATTCTCTGTGACGACATTTCCGCGTTCATTAAAACAAAACATTCTGGTTGTGTCTCCATACTGCTTAGAACGGTACCAGATTTTCGGCTCATAGATTTTTTTGGAGAAGTCCTCCCAGATATAGGAGGGCAGTTCGACCCGCACGCCGATATCGACCTGGTTGTTTTGGAGCGGGATATTGTGTCCGAGGCACCATTTGGAAAAAAAGCGGCTTCCTGCACGGCCGACTGCAAAGACGATCTGCCCTGCTTCAAACACAGCCGTCTCCCCTTTTTGTATTACAGAAATTTCCTTGGTTTCGGGATCAACATCTACTACCTCAGTATCGGTGAGGATCTCTACCTTCCCTTCCATGGATTCGATCAGCTTGCGCATGGTATCAAAGTTTGCGTCTGTTCCCAAATGCTTTAGCTGAGCCTGGCTCATATGCAGGTCGTTTTGCAGGCATAGCTTTTTCAGCTCATTGTTAGGCATGAAACGTTCGGTGGTTGCGCCGAAGGAAACCAGGATTTTATCAGCCTGTTCAATATAGTCAATTACCGTCTCCGGGGGCAGAAATTCTGTCAGCCATCCTCCGTATTCGGTTGAAATGACATACTTTCCGTCTGAAAAAGCGCCGGCACCCGCCATTCCTTCCATAATAGCGCAGGATGGGCATTTTACACATTTCTCCGATTTTTTTGTGACAATCGGACAAATCCGCTTGGTAATCGTGTGTCCCTTTTCCAAGATGCAGATTTGTAAATCCGGTCTTTTTTCGCTGAGGCGGTAGGCGGCCATAATTCCGCCGATCCCTCCTCCAATAATGGCTACATCCCAGTGCTTTGCTTGAATCATAGTTCTCTCTCCTATCTTTTTGGTTGGCATTATTGCCTATATTTTTCCACATAATTTTATTTTCAGTTATCTTTTGCACAATTTATTCTTAGACACACAAACGTCTATATTATAGCATCGATTTTATTTTTGTCAAGACTTATTTTTTAAAATTATAAAAAAGGATACAGAACATTGTCTGTATCCTTTTGCATAACATTACTTTTCTTCATCCGAATCAGAATGCTTATCAAATACATTCAGCTCGTAGACCGAAAGCTTTCTCTTCCTGCCATGATGTTTTCTTTCGTGTTCCGAATTTTCTTCCAGATGATGGTAGACGTCCAGCAGGTATTTTGCAAGATTTTCCTGACCGGATTTTTTTACCGATTCAATAACCGAATGGCGTAAGGCCAATTTTGCGTCGCTCGGTAGTCTCTGGTATTTTAGCATTGTGGCGTACATATCCTCGGCATCGTAAAAGATATAGCCGTTTACTCCCATTACTACCTGTCCCTCGTTGAGCTTATCAAAACGGTGCAGTACGGGCAGACCGGTTGCCATGGCCTCCAGCATGGAGATGGAGTTGGTATCGGAAAGAGAGGTGGTTACATAGAGGTTGCAGCAGGCGTAGTAATTCACCAGCTCGTCGTGCGCGGCCTTGCCGGTAAATGTAACCACATCGTCGATGTGGAGACGTTTTGCCTGCTCCTCCAGCTCCGGCCGGCTTGGCCCATCTCCGATAATCAGCAGGCGGATTTTATCGTCACGGTTGACTGTTTTGGCAAAATAGTCAAGCAGGACATCAACGCTTTTTTCCCTGCCCAGCCGTCCGCAGAAGCAGACGATCAATTCATCGTCCTGAATCCGGTACTGCTCTTTAATCTGCTTTACCTTATCCTGATTGACACATTCAAGCTGGAATTTGTCAAGCTCCACCGGGTTCGGCACAACGTTAACCTCTTTGGCAACCCCACAGTCGCTCAGGAATTCCTGAACCTTTGGCGACGGCCCGGTAATCGCAGCGGCGCGTTTTCCCAAAAAGCGGAAATAACGGTGAGATACCTTTTTGACAAATGGAATCAGCGGTTTTGGGGCAATATAATAAAGGTAATCGTCATACATGGTATGCAGTGTATAAACCAGGGGGACTTTCAAAATTTTTGCGATTGCAATCCCCGACAGCCCTACGCCGAATTCGTTATGAATATGGATGATATCGGGATGGAACCGCTTGATCATCCGGAGGCGTTTTAAGCTGACCGGTGAAGCAAGCCCATAATCGTAAAAGCGTTTAAATTCCTTAGCCGGGCACCAGAGTACCCCGTTTTCAATATAGTGATGCCGCGCTTTAATGTCGGCAGAAACTACCAATACCTTATGCCCCGCACGTTCCAAACCATCTTTTAAAGACTTTACATGCGTGACAACACCATTAATATATGGCAAATACGTTTCCGTAAATAACGCAATATTCATGAAATTGCCGTCCTTCCTTTACACGATGTTTTTATTATTTTACCACATTTTCCTGATTTTTGATAGAGTCATTGAATCAAATTTTCTTAAAATTCTCTTATGCTTTGCCCAAATCCTGAAAAATAGCAGGAATTGGTTGAAGAGTTCCCATTTTTCAGTTATAATAAATTTAGAATCGTGTGAAAGATGAGAAAGGGGTCTTTTTATATGGGACAAACGTTTACCGTACCTCTCAAACGGATTATCAAGGAGTTTAAACTGGAAACCATCTATATGCCGGAATCCAAGGAAGATACTCTCATCCAAAGTGCTGATATTAACCGTCCGGGAATCAATTTAACCGGATTTTTCGAATATTTTGACAATAAGCGTATCCAGATTATGGGGCTTGGTGAATATGCCTACCTGCGCGAGCTTTCCGACGGGCAGCGTGAAATCAGGATTAATAATTTTTTTCAAAGGGGTTTTCCCTGCATTGTATTTGCCCGTGGACTGGAAATCTTCCCGGAAATCCTGCTGGCTGCTGAAAAATATGAAGTAATTGTCCTGCGAACTCCGGAACCGACATCCAGCTTTATGTCCGGGCTGATCTCTTTCCTAAATGTTGAGCTGGCGCCGAGGATTACCCGCCATGGCGTATTAATTGAAATCTATGGTGAGGGCGTACTGCTTCTTGGCGACAGCGGCGTCGGGAAAAGCGAAACTGCCATCGAACTGGTAAAACGGGGACACCGTTTGGTTGCAGACGATGCAGTGGAAATCCGGCGTGTATCCGATCACAGCCTAGTCGGCTCTTCACCAGAAAATATCCGCCACTTTCTGGAGCTGCGCGGCATCGGGATCATCAATGCCCGCCGCCTCTTCGGGATGGGGTCGGTGAAGGTGACGGAAAAGATCAATATGGTGGTAAAGCTTGAGGTCTGGGATCCGGAAAAAATTTACGACCGTATGGGGATGGAGGACGAATTCACCACCATCCTTGGATTAAAAATTCCTTCTCACACCATTCCGGTCAAGCCGGGACGTAACCTGGCAATTATCCTGGAGGTTGCTGCTATGAACAACCGCCAGAAAAAAATGGGCTATAATGCGGCGCAGGAGCTCATGCAGAATCTCGGAATGACCATTGATAATCCCCAAGCGCACAAAAACTGGGATTTTTATTAAAGACAGGATAAGGCGGCAGTATATTACTGCCGCTCTCATTTTGAAAGGAGCAATATTTATTTATGTATAAGCATCAGATTTTTGCAGATACTCACACCCATACCCTCGCTTCTACCCATGCCTACAGCACGCTGACTGAAAATGTTCGGTACGCGGCCCAAATTGGCCTGAAGGTTCTGGCTGTAACCGACCATGGCCCGAAAAATAAGGACGCACCTCACGAATGGTATTTCCGCAATCTCAAAACCAGCGTTCCGGAAGTGCTGGAGGGCGTGCGGGTTTTGCGGGGCGTGGAAGCAAATATCATGGATTATGAAGGTACGCTGGATTTGGATGACAAGATGCTGAAGGAGCTGGAGTGGGTGGTTGTTTCCTACCATCACTGCAACTGTACAGCAGGAACTTTGGAGCAGCATACCAACGCCTATCTGAATCTAGCGAAAAATCCTTGGGTCGATGTGATTGGCCATAGCGGTTCCCCTGATTATATTTATGATTATGAAACCTGTATCAAGGCTTTTAGGGAATTTGGAAAGCTGGTGGAAATCAATCAGCACTCTTTCCATGTCAGGAAAGCAAACATTAAAAACTGTGCTGAGATCGCAAAACTCTGCAAAAAGCATCAGGTTCCGGTTGTGGTCAATTCGGACGCCCACTTTTATACACAGATTGGGGATTTTCCGGATGCACTGGCAATGCTTGAAGAGATCAGCTTTCCGCCGGAGCTGGTTTTAAATTCCAATTTTGACCGGTTCGCAGAGTATCTGAAAATGAGAAAAGGGATCGTCTTAAAATAAAAGGATGGGACAAATTAATTGTCCCATCCTTTTATTTATTCTTATTCTGAGCCTGGTTTGCTTCTATACTGAGACGTGTAATATCCACATCGACCTCAGTACGAAAATGCAGTTTTTCCAGGTGCGCCGGAAAATCATTCTGAATCGCAGTCCAGAGCTTGGGGTTGTTTTTATGGATTAGGTCTCCCAAATAGAGAATGTTGCTTTGATCTTCCTTTACCACCCGGTTGAATGCTCTTGTACATTCATCGGCGATCAGCCTTTCAGCCGATTGTGCAAAAATTTCCAATTCGTCCAGTCCGGTATATTCTCCCGCCGGTAACAGAACCTCGTCTATACTGGCTTTTGATTTAATTTGTAAGACAAATGTGATTTGGTCATCCTGAAACTCCGGTTTCAGCTTAGCGTCACAGGAATAGAGGTTTATAGAACTAAGATGTCCGTTCGCATCCTCTGCGACAAGGGTAGCCTCTTTGACTGTATTGCTTAAAAACGCAAGCCCTTGGCTGCATTCCTTATCCACAATGTCAGCCAGCTTATAGTCTTTAAATACCGCGGTTTTTTCAATTTTAACAACATCAACTGACTGGATGCTTTCGCTTACCGAAGAATCACCGGATTCGGTTCCCTGATCCTCGCTCTGTTCCTCCTGTCCACCGGTTTTTTCGATTACCGGGACGACAGAGGAGCCCTCGTACTGGAACATATTCTGGCTGAACATGTAATACGGGCATCTCAGGATCATCCCATTTTCTTCACAGTTTTCTACAATTTTTTCTAACATCTCTGCCGCTAAAATCCCCTGGTCAATATTAACGGATACAATCTCTTTGGCTGGGCCTTCTGAAACCAGGACATCGATGTTCTGCGTAGTAAGATGATTACGGTCAAAATAGCTGAAAAGGGATTCTACCCCTTCCTTTGCAAACCGTTCCCCGATAATAAGCAGACGGTTATTTCCGGTAAAAATATATTCACCCTGAATCGCGGTAGCCTGGTCGACCGCTTCGGTAATGGTCTTCCCTTTTGCCACTACAATGTTAGCATTATTGTTGCTGGTATCAATCGCCGTGGTAGCACCGCTCCCCTTCGGGGCATAAAACTGCAGAGTCAATTCATATCCCTCGTCGGTCAGATCGACGGCAATTGCCTGGACGATGGCGGTTTCCTTTAATTCATGACTTGGAAAGCAGGAGGTCAGGGAAAAAATCATTGCTACAGACAATACGATAAAAATGGTTTTTTTCATTCTGGCTTCTCCTCTTTTCTTTGCTGCTCCCTATTCTTTGAGGCTGAGGGAGAAATCCTTTTGAGATTTAACAGTAGGATGATCGGCAGAAGGACAATGAGAATGACAAACGGATATCCTTTACCGATAAAATCATAAAGAAGATTACTGCTTTGCAAACCGCCTGACAGGAATCCGGCAGCCACTAAAATAACAACGCTTGAAAACAAGCAGCTCCATTTTCCGATATGATATGGCAGTACTCGCTTCAACAGGCTGGTCGCTGTCAGAAGAAAGAGAGATGTCCGCAGAAAGGCAGTGATAACCCATAACGTCATATGGATGGCGTCAAAACGACGAATGATTTTACTGTCGACAACAGAAGCAATCATATAAAACGGGAAGATCTGACGGAAGGTGAATTCACCCAGAACAGTAGCTACTAAAAAAGAAATTGTGCATAACAAAACGGAAATGAGCAGAATGTATCCAAGCAGGGATTTGGCCGCCTTCCCTTTGATATTCGGAACCACCATCATAAAAATCAGAAGCTCCATATTCCTTGCTGTGTCCTGCCATGCGACAGATAAAATGCTTTTTACAGGCTCGTATAAAACTGGCTTTAGGTTGAGCAGATTAATCCTGTTGTGCAGTGTGAAGGCAATGGTAACCAGCGCAATCAACACAATCAGAAACAGGATCGTACCAGTCCGCGCAATCCCCTCCAATCCCATGAGGGAGGCGTAAAATGCGGCGATCATTAGGGTAATCAGAATGATAAAACGACTGGCATCGGGAAATACCGCATTTACCATAAAGAACTGAAAGTCTACCATCGTATCCACAGCAGCGGCCAGAACGCCAATTAACAGAAGAATAAATACAATAAATCCAAACCCCGGATTCAGGCGGTAAGACAGCGTTAGGATGTCATCCTGCGTTTTTCGAAACAGCAGAATAACAGGAGTGGCTGCGGCCAGCAAAATTAAGGTAGATACGACTCCTCCGAGAAAGACCGCGGTAATCTCTGCTTTTTCTGTATATACCGGCGTATAGGTAATAACAGCAAAGAGCTTACAGACCACCAGTGTCAGAACAATCTGCATGGAGCTGACTTTTCCATATTGAACCATCTTGATTTTCCCCCTGTTTTTTATTCTTGGCTGTCAATATGAACGCCATTCAGTTCCTCAATGCGTACCTCTTTTTTCTGTAGCGTTTTCAGATGGGCGCGGAAAAAGATATCCCGCATAGAATAACCGCTAAACGGTGAAATTGGAGACAGGTACGGCACGCCAAATGCTGTCAAGGTAGAAGCATTTACCATGACTATCAAGCTTCCCAGGGCGATTCCGTACAGACCCATTGTCCCGCCGATAATGATAAAGGCGAATTTCAGAAATGCTGCAGGCTCCTGCAAGGAGGGAACAACAAAAGAGGAGATCGCTGTCAGGGCGACTACGATTACCATTGGGGAGCCAATCAAGCCCGCGGTGACCGCTGCATCTCCGATTACCAGCGAGCCGACAATACTGATGGCATGTCCGACAGGACGAGGCAGCCGCAGCCCGGCTTCCCGCATTATTTCATAGATAAAAAAGATAATCAGCGCCTCAATCGTCATTGGAAACGGTGTTGTCTCCTGTGAGGACACAATATTAAAGAGAAGCGCTGGCGGGAAAAGCTCGGGATGGAAGGTTCCCATCGCAACATATACGCCCGGCAGCAAAATTGTGATGATAAATGAAATATACTTCAGGCATCTGATCGCAGTGGCATAATAGGACTTGTGAACATAATCATCAATACTCTGGAAATTTTCAGAAAACAGATACGGTACCACCAACGCAAAAGGTGTACCGTCTACCAAAATCGCCACCCGTCCCTCGTAAATTTTGGCACAGACAGTGTCAGGCCGCTCTGTATATCCGACATCTGAAAAAAGGGATCGCTTCACACTTTCCAGAAATGGGATCAGATATCCGGAGTTGAGGATGAGCTTAAAATCAATCTTGGAAAGCCTAGTCCTGATACTACTGAGAAGCTTCGGCGATACGACATGGTCGAGGTAAGCAAGGCAGACATCAGTCTGTCCTGTATCCCCTACCTTCAGCATTTCAAAGTGAAGCGCATCCGATTTGATTCTCCGGCGGATCATACTCATATTAATTTTAATCGGTTCGGTAAAGCCCTCCTTGGAACCGCGTTCATTTGCTTCACTGGTCGGTTCGGCAATCGAACGGAACTGGAAGCCCTGTGCTCCCATAGAAATTGCATGGTCAACACCATCAATCAGGACAATCAAAAATCCTGACATCATCATTTTAAAAAGATCTTCAAAGGTGTAAACATCCTTCATCTCGGCCGCAAAAAGCATCTTTGTTTCAATAAACTGGTAAATTTCTTCGGCGGTAGCGTCATTGCGTTCCTTAAAGTGATCTACCATTTTAATGAGGGAATCGTTTACTGTTTGAATGTTTGTCATCCCTTCATTTGTAAAGATATCAAGCTTTACACCGCCTATTTCCAGCTCCCGTACATTAAAGTCACTGCTTCCCTTTAACCTTTCCTGCATAACTACAACATTTTCCAGCAGATTAGAGGATATTTTGCTTTCGGGGGCAGTTCGAGGCTTCTTTTTTTCCTCGCTGATCCCGAATAAAGTATTGTAGAGCCCTTCTGACTGAATTTTATAAAGAAAACGTCTCATATTCCCAAACCTTTATTTTCAAATTTCTTGACTTATCTTTTCCGTTTCCGGCCATAAAATACATGTTTTGGAATATTATCAGCCTGAAACTCCCAGAATAGGAGTAGATATCTTGATATTTCTGGAGGTACATTATGCTGATTGTATTTATCAGAGCAATTTTGCTTTACTTATTGGTTATTTTTGCGTTGAGAATCATGGGGAAACGTCAGCTAGGCGAGCTTCAGCCTACAGAGCTTGTTATAACCATTTTGATTTCAAATATTGCTTCCCTTCCGATTGAGGATACCTCGATCCCGATGGTAACAGGCGCGATTCCGATCTTGGTATTAGTGGCATTTGAACTTTATATCTCCAATATTTCCCTGAAAAGCAGAAGCTTTCGGAAATTCATTTCCGGCAGTCCGGTAATTGTTGTGGCCAATGGGGTTATTAATCAAAAGGCACTGCATGAGCTGCGTTTTTCGATTGACGACCTAATGGAAAGTCTTCGGGAACAGAGTATTTTCGATATCCGGGATGTCAGCTATGCAGTAGTAGAAACGACCGGCGGAGTGAGTGTACTGCAAAAATTTGACGTGCAGACCGTCACACCCCAAATGCTAAAATTAAAAGGCGAGGATACTACCCCGCCTGTGGTGATTATCAGTGATGGAAAGATTGTGAAGGATGCCCTCAGTCAATATGAAATTCCAGAGACATGGCTGAAGGCTACTCTAAAAAAAGAAAAGCAGTCATTAAATTCAATCTTTTTAATGACTGCTAATAAGCAACTGCAATATTATATTGTTCCCAAAACCTCAAAATAGGAGTGGTTTCCATGAAACGTCTCATTACAATTTCTATCATTTTAATCTCAATCCTAGTATGCTGCGTCCTGGGAATTACACACATTTCAAGCACAAACCATCAAATGTATCAATATCTGGATCAAAGTATCGAGGCGTTACAATCCGAACAATTTCAGGATGCACATTCACAAATTGAAGACGCCCAGAAACTCTGGAAATCTTCCGGAGAAATGATTGACAGCTATGTTAACCATGATATGGTTGACACGGTAGAAGAAAATCTCGTCCGTCTCAACGCCCTGATTGAATCAAAGCAAACACAACAAGCGTTGGTTGTCATTGAAACGATCCAGTTTGAGCTCAATCATATCTATGAATGTGAACTGCCGTCCTTAAAAAATATTTTTTAATCTCCTATTGATTGCGGTGGTTCAAAAGGTGCTGCAGCTCGGATAAGAACGATTCCACATCTGAAAATTCTCGATAGACAGATGCGAAACGCACATAAGCGACCTCGTCGATATCCTTTAAACGCTGCAACGCCATTTCACCAAGCGCTTCTGAAGATATTTCTCTTGAGGCAGAGGAGGCGCAGGCAAATTCGATTTCGTCCACTGCCTTTTCCAGCATCTCAACTGAAACCGGCCTTTTTTCGCAAGCTCTTAGCATGCCGTTTAATAGTTTGTCACGGTTAAAGATTTGTCTGGAATTGTCTTTTTTCAAAACAATAATCGGAGCCGTTTCAATGATCTCATACGTAGTGAATCTTCCACCACATCTGACACATTCACGACGCCGACGAATCTTCAAATCATCTTCTGTCGGTCTAGAATCTGTCACTTTACTCTCGGTATAAGAACAATATGGGCATTTCATTTTTATGACCATCCCTTTCTTCACTTCTACCCTTTAATCATACCATGAGAAAAAGACAAATTCAAGAAAAAAATCATAGTCTGTTTCTAGCAAATTGCGTCTTCAACAATGTCAAGAAAATGACATGCCTCTACCTCCCCTTCATTTAGCTTAGAAACCAACTGAGCAACAAAATCGTATTCTGTACTGATGTTTTCAATTTTTTCGACAACGGTATTTTGTCGATCTCTGCACACAATACCATACTCGAAGATTTCGGCCGATTCTATTAATTCCGTACCGCGACATATATCATAATGTAATTTTTGATCATCTTCTTCTATTGGCTTCATAAAATCTCCACGTCCTTTCATATAAGATTGTTGTAACAAAATTATACTACATTGTGGAAATATTTTCCATACAAAAGATTCGCCATGTTAAAGAAGCAGTGGTTTATCACTGCTTCTGGCTAAAGTGAAGCAGACGGCGGTAAGAGTCAAACAAATCCTTTTCTGACCGATAATTATGACGGTACAGTTCAATTACGGCAGCTCCCTGAAAAGAGCTTGCATGCAATATATTAAAATAATTTGAAAAGTCAAAAACCCCGTTTCCGATTGGAAGACAGTCCTCCTGATCCCTATGATCACTGATATGGGTATGAACCATATTTTTTCCCATTGCTTCAAGCATTTCCCATGGATTTTCCCCTGCACGGACAGACTGCTTGATATCGAAAACAAATTCTACCTGGCCATCCAGATACTGTTTCATTTTTCGGATAAACTCGACAGAGTGGCTTTTAAACGGAGCGACGTTTTCCTGAGCCAGGATAATTCCCTCACGCCTAGCAGCTTCCCGCATTTTTGCAAACCGTTCAAAGTAGCATTCGTCTTCAATCGTTACATGGTTCATACAGCCATGCAGAACCAGAATGCTTGCCCCAACCTGATGTAAAAAGTCAAAATAGAGTTCCTGATAACGTTGAATCGAATCCTCCATCCTGCCCTGATATTCTGAGAAAAACAGCAGTGATTCCATACCGGATGTGAACGGATGAACGGATACAGCCTGAATCCCGCTGCCGTCCAGTATTGCTTTCATTCTCTTTGCGAATTCCGGTGTGGTTTCCGAATAGGTGTTGAGAAAAATTTCGATCACCTGCGGCCCGAATTCTGCAAGGCTTCGAATCGCCTCCTCTGTCTGTCCGGGATAAAAACAAGAGGTAGAGATTCCAAACTTCATCTGTGCTCCTCCTTTTTATATGGTAAAAGCCGTCCATTCGGACGGCTTTTATGCTTTTTACGCTTTACTCTTCTTTCTTTCCTTCCAGGTTACCCACAATTCACTTGCCAGGCAGACAGAGGAATAAGCACCGCTGATCAGACCCATAATGATTGGGAAAGCGAAGCTCAAAATTGAGGTAACGCCACAGACCAATGCAACTACACAAACTACCACCATCGACAGGATTGTGGCAACAGAAGTATTGACCGAACGTGCCAGCGTCTGGTTAACGCTGATATTAACCACCTCAGCCAAGCACTTTGTAGCACCGTACAGCCGTTTGTTTTCACGGATACGGTCATAAATAACAATTGTACTGTTAATGGAATAGCCCAAAATCGTCAGGATTACTGCGATAAAGCTGTCGTCCAACGGCATTTTGAAGATAACGAAGGTCCCGAAAACCACCATAACGTCATGCAACAGGGCGACAACCGCCATAAAGCCGGCCGAAACACCGCCGATTTTCTTAAAGCGAATCCCGATATAAAGGATCATCAGGAGACTTCCGAATACAACAGCTACCAGGCATTTGATAAAGAATTCTTTTCCCATTGTCGGGTTCACGCTGGTAATGGAAAGCTGTTTGATATTCTGTTCAGAAAAGGTTTCAGTCAACGTATCATTGAGCTGGCCCTGTAATTCGGAGGAAACACTGTCATTGTCCAGCAAGGTAATTTCAAAACCATTTTTTTCAGTCAGCTTATTGAACTTTTCCTCTACTGAAACATTGGTTCCTAGAATATCAGAAGCGAGGTCTTTCACCTGCTCCAGGTCTACCGCACCGGTTTCCCCTTCATAGGAATAGTCCACCATGGTACCGCCCTTAAAGCGAATATCCAGATCAACGCCAAATACAAAAGAGCTGACAATGATCACCAGCATCAAAACGGTAGAGATAATAAAGAATTTCTTTCTGTTTTTAACAAATCCTATTTGTTTTCCTTTTAATTTAAACATTGCGACTACCTCCATATACCCAAGGATTTCGGCAGCACTTGAATCTGGAGACAGACTTCATCATATATTTGGAAGCAAAAATCCCAAACACAAAGTTGGCGACTACACCCACCAGCAAGGTATATCCAAAGGAATAGATAGCGCCCTCTGTGGAGGCCGGGAACATAAACAGCAACGGCTTTAACAGCGTTGCAAACGCGCTGTTCGGCGGGCCGAACGTACCCATCAGGATGATCGCGACAATAACATTGGTAATATTACTGTCAAAAATCGCGGAGAATGCACGCTTGTAGCCAAGCTCCACCGCGCCGTCAATAGATTTTCCGGAATTGATTTCCTCTTTGATGCGTTCCGCGGTAATGATATTCGCGTCAACACCAATACCAATCCCCAGAATAATACCTGCAATACCCGGTATTGTCAGGGTGAAGCTATTCATTCCCGGAAGGAATCCGGTTAAGGCGGCGAGCATTCCGCCAACCTGTCCGGCCAGGGCGATACACGCTACAATACCCGGCAGCCGGTACCACAGAATCATAAAGAGACAAACCAGAATAAAGGCAATTACACCGGAGAGCACCATAGCGTCACGCGCGCCAATACCCAAAGTCGGGTCAATCGTGCTGTAATTTTCTGTCTCCAGCTTAAACGGCAGCGCGCCGCCGTTAATTTTATTAGCAAGGGACTCTGCGCTGTCCTGATTAAAGCTTCCGCTGATAATAGCGGTACCGTCAGTAATTGCGCTGTTTACGTTTGGCGCACTGATCTGGGTGTCATCCATCCAGATGGAAATACAGTCTTCCCCCGCCAAACGGGTAGTTGCCTCTGCAAACGCGTCTTTTCCACTGTCGTTCAAATTCAGCTCCACATACCATTGCTGTGTTCCGCTGCTGTCGATCGGCCCGTATTTGGCCTTCGCGCTTTTAACGTCTTTCCCTTCCAGAATGACGGTTTCCTTGGTAACGCCGGAGGGCAAGCCGTCAGAGTCCACCTCGTCGCTTTCACGGAAGGTCAGCACTGCGGTATCTCCGAGCTCTGCAATCGCGCTTTCCGCATCAAAATCGGTCTCCCCCTCTTTCCATGGGAACCGGACAATGATACGGTTGGACGCATCATCCGTATAAACCTCATAGTCGGTAATGTTTAAAGTAACCAGACGCTGTCTCATCACCTCCGCAGCCGCGGAAAGCTCGTCCGATGTCGCGTCCTTTCCAGATTCCGGCGTGAAGGTTACGTCTACCCCGCCCCGGATATCAATTCCCCATCTGATCTGGTCTACCCCTTTGATGATGACATGCTCGATGTCGCCATATTGAGTAGTGATCCCGGTCATGGACAGTGTTGTAAACAAAATCGTCAACAAAGCCACGATCCAAAAGACGGGTTTTTTCACTCGCTTCATTTGATTTTCCTCCATTGCAGACTCTATCCAACCATTACAGATAGAATCAAAATTACCGAATTTTGTGAAATCCAGCCATTACATAGAATTTAGTTTACATGCTTTTATGTAAAAAGTCAATCATGAAACCCCAATTTCACAAAATTCTTAAACGGTCAATTCCGCTTTTTCATTCAGAATATCCCGATTTGCTTCCCTCAATGGGGTGATATATTCCGCGATAAATTCTTCTACCTGCTCCACACTGCGGCCGACAAAGTTAATTGGTTTGAGCACTGCGGAAATTTCATCCTTGCTCAGGTTAAAGGACGGGTCTGCGCATACACGGTCGATCAGATCGTTTTCTCCGCCCTCTTCTTTTACCACTCTGGCAGCGGCAATTGAGTGCTGACGAAGCTTTTCGTGCAGTTCCTGACGGTCTCCGCCTTTTTTCACCGCCGTCATCATGATATTTTCTGTCGCCATGAACGGCAGCTCTTTCAGGACGCGCTGTTCAATGACCTTCGGATAGACTACCAGTCCGTCACAGACATTGAGCATGATGTTTAAAATAGAATCAATTGCCAGGAAAGCTTCCGCGACCGCGATCCGCTTGTTCGCACTGTCATCCAGCGTGCGTTCGAACCATTGGGTCGCCGCAGTGAACATCGGGTTTAAGGCGTCCGTCATAACAAAGCGGGAAAGCGCGGTAATCCTCTCGCTTCTCATCGGGTTGCGCTTATACGGCATGGCCGAGGAACCGATCTGGTTTTTCTCAAAGGGCTCTTCCATCTCTTTAAAGTTTTGGAGGATTCTCATGTCATTAGAAAATTTGCTGGTGCTCTGCGCGATTCCACTGAGCGTACAGACCACCTGGGAATCGATCTTTCGGGAATAGGTTTGTCCCGAAACAGGAACTACTCCGTCAAAGCCCATTTCCTCGCAGATCAGACGGTCGACTTCCTTGATTTTTTCCGTATCTCCTTCAAACAGCTCCATAAAGCTTGCCTGAGTACCGGTCGTACCCTTTGATCCCAGCAGCCTTAGGTTTTTGATTCGGTAATCTACTTCCTCCAGATCCATGAGAAGCTCATTTGCCCAGAGCGTTGCGCGCTTGCCGACAGTCGTGAGCTGTGCCGGCTGAAGGTGGGTGTAAGCCAGAGCCGGCTGTGCCTTATGCTCCTCTGCAAACCTGCCAAGCAGGTCGATCACATTAACCAGCTTCCGGCGTACCAATTTCAGTGCATCGCGCATAATGATAATATCCGTGTTATCTCCGACATAGCAGGAGGTAGCGCCTAGATGAATGATCCCTTTTGCTTTCGGGCACTGCTGTCCATAAGCATAGACGTGGGACATAACATCATGGCGAACCAGGCGTTCCCGTTCCTCCGCGACAGCGTAATTGACATCGTTGACGTGCGCTTCCAGCTCTTTTACCTGTTCCTCGGTGACCGGAAGCCCCATTTTCATCTCAGCACGCGCAAGAGCAACCCAGAGCCTTCTCCAGGTTGTAAACTTCTTTTCAGCGGAAAAAAGCTGCTGCATTTCGTCACTTGCATAACGGGTGCTGAATGGGCTGACATATTTATCGTACATTCTGAAACCTCCATATTTAGTAAGCTTTTCCAGCGTTAACATACTTTTTTATTATATCACAGCAGGAAGGCAATTTCAAGAAAAAAAGACAAGCCTCCCGGTGAAAAATACGGGCATAAAAAAACCAGCTTTTAAAGCTGGTTTTTTCTTAATCCTCGGAGGGAAGATCGGATTCAATATATTTTACCGAATAGGTTTCATACAGATAATCGATCAGGCATAAAATTCCTTTTACCAATAATACGGACGTCACCAGAATGCCAACTGCCTTCATAAATTTTTTCATGGAATAATCCTCCTTAGCGCTTTGTTCATTCCTTAAATTTATTGTATCAAATCAGGAGATAAAATACAAGCTGTAAATCGAAGAATTCCATAAAAAAACACGACAGGATTCAACCTAATTCCTGCCGTATCTTCTTAATTCTAAAAGAGACACTTGTAAAAGTCCTTCCGCTGTAGGATGACCATGACGAGAATCCCGAGGGTATAGCAGATAACCGCTTCGCCAAGGCCGACCGATCCGGCATTCATCAGATAGGCCTTCCAGAAGGCGTCATTTTGATTGAATAGAAATGTAATTTCCAGCCCGACGATCACCGTATTGAGCAGTACCGGAAAAAACGGCACCAGCAGATAACGCAGGCCTTTGTTTCGGAGCTTCCCTGCGAGATAAGAAAGCAGTGCCGCAATCAGGGTCGCGGAGGTTCCGACAACCGCGTCAATATAGCCGGTGGGATTCACTCCGAAGAGAGCGCCCAAAAGATTGGCCAGGCAGCAGCCGAGCGTCAGTCCGGGGACTGCCAGGGAGGTAAAGGCGGGCAGAACGGTCAGGCATTCGCTGACCCGGAACTGTACCGGCCCATAAGCAATGGGTGTGACCGCCAGGGTCAGGACGACATAAATCGCGGCGATCATCGCGATTTTGACCATGTTCCTGGTCTTTTTGCTTGTGTTTTCCATTTTCAAGGTTCCTTCTTTCGTAGTTTTCTTTATAGTCAGGAGGTTGCGACTGACTTGTACTTAAAAAGTACGTTCCAGATTATAACAAAAAGCAGGGGAAATTACAAGGCAGAAAAGAAAAAATCGGCAGAAACATCTAGTTTCCTGCCGATTTTTGGCTACAAAACAGAATAGACTCCCAAAATCTTAACGGGGAACCTGGACTGAACCTGCTCTACTGCTTCTTTGATCTTCTCCCATTGACCTTTTTCGCCGCTCAGCTCCAGATAAAAATTATAGGTACCCATGTTCTTTTTTGTCGGGCGGGACATAATAGAAACGAGATTAATCCGGTTATCATTGAAAATCTTTAGGATCTGGAACAGGACGCCCGGTTCATCGAAGGCGGGCATGACATAAAGCGGAACCTTAATCCTTTCTTCCATAGCCCCGGCCGTCTGAGACTCTCCGGGCTGAATGACCAGGAACCGGGTTACATTATTGGCGGAGTCGGTTACATTTTCCAGCCCAAACTCCCATTCCTCTCTCCGGAACATATGCTGCGGGATAATCGCAGCTTCTCCCTGTTTTCCCTCTTTCAGCTTGTAAAAGGACTCCATATTGCTTTCTGTGATTACCAGCCTGATCCCCGCGAGCCGGTCGATAGCCCGGCGGCACTGTCCGCTGGATTTAAACTGAACGTAAAGCGTTTTGATATCCTCGAGTCCGGCGGCATTTGCCGCCAGGGAAAACTGTACCGGTACGGTCAGCTCCGTCAGGATATGCAAATTCATCTCCAACAGAAGGTCCAAGCTGCGCTGGACATAGCCGTCCAAGGTGTTCTCTACCGGAACAATTCCAAAAGCGCACTCTTTTCCTACCGCGTGAAAGGTCTCGTCAATCGTGCTGTAATAGCACGGTATCAATGCTTCACTGCTTTTTCTGCAGTAAGCCTGATAAGCGCTGTCGCTGAACGTGCCCTTTGGCCCAAGCACCGCAATTTTAGACATAAGCTAGTTCTCTCCTCTATCATAAAGCCCATATGAATCCGGCGGCAGTGACAGAATATTTGCTCCATGATACCGCACTAAACTGCCGGGATGAAAAACGGCGAGATCGCAGGGTGCGAAAGCATTCATTCTGAAAGCCGTTTTTAGGGACGTTAAACGTATCATTTGACGTTATTATACCATCTTTTCCGTTTCTTGACAATCTGGCTAAGAAAATAATAACAGAGTGTAAATATCCACCGAAAAATCCCCAAAAGACTTGAAACAATTCCCAATCCGTTATATACTATATAAGTTAGAAGCCATCTATGTAAAATAACTAATGGAGAGATTTTATGGGTTTATATGAAAAAATATTCGGTACTTATTCTTCCCGCGAGCTGAAACGGATTCAGCCGATTGTAGACCAGGTTCTGGCGCTGGAAGATAAATACAGTAAAATGAGCGACCGCCAGCTCCAGGAACAGACGCCGGTTTTAAAAGCCCGTTTAAATAATGCGGAAACGCTGGACGATATCCTGCCGGATGCGTTCGCAGTCTGCCGGGAAGCCGCATGGCGCGTCCTGGGAATGAAGCATTTCCCGGTTCAGATTATCGGTGGGATCGTGCTCCATCAGGGGCGGATTGCTGAAATGCGCACCGGTGAAGGAAAGACGCTGGTTGCTACCCTGCCGGCCTATTTAAACGGCCTGTCTGGGAAAGGCGTTCATATTGTTACCGTCAACGATTATCTTGCAAAACGTGACTCCGAGTGGATGGGAAAGCTCTATAAATTCCTCGGACTGACGGTTGGGCTGGTAATCCACGGCGTGGAAGGACAGGCCAAAAAGGACGCCTACCTTGCCGACATTACCTATGGTACCAACAACGAATTCGGGTTTGACTACCTTCGTGACAACATGGTAATCTACAAATCGCAGAAGGTACAGCGCCCGTTTAATTTTGCCATCGTCGACGAGGTTGACTCCATTCTGATTGACGAAGCGAGAACCCCGCTGATTATTTCAGGCCCCGGGGATAAATCGACAGACCTTTATACTCTTGCGGACACCTTTGCAAAAACCTTAAAGCCTTACCGCGTGGTAGAAGTTGACCAGAAGGAAGAACAGGACGACATCGACGGCGATTATATTGTGGATGAAAAGGCAAAGACCGCTACCCTGACCCCGAAGGGCGTTAAGCGCGCCGAGGCTTATTTCCATGTGGAAAATCTGATGGATGCAGATAACCTGACTCTGCAGCATCATATCAACCAGGCAATTAAGGCCTATGGCATTATGCACCGCGACGTGGATTATGTTGTCAAGGACGGCGAGGTCATCATTGTCGACGAGTTTACCGGGCGTTTGATGATTGGGCGGCGCTATAACGAAGGCCTGCATCAGGCAATCGAGGCCAAGGAGCATGTAACCGTTGCCAGAGAGTCCAAAACGCTTGCAACGATTACCTTCCAGAACTACTTCCGCCTTTATGACAAGCTTTCCGGTATGACCGGTACAGCCCTGACGGAAGAAAGCGAATTCCGTGAAATTTATAAACTCGACGTCATTGAAATCCCAACCAATAAGCCGGTTGTCCGTGAGGATTTCAACGACGTTGTCTATAAAACAGAAAAGGCGAAATTCAATGCGGTAATCGATCAGATTGTAGAATGCCATAAAAAAGGCCAGCCGGTATTGGTTGGTACTGTTACGATTGATAAATCCGAGCTGCTGAGCTCGATGCTCCGCCGCCGCGGAATTAAGCACGAGGTATTAAACGCGAAATACCATGAAAAGGAAGCGGAAATCGTGGCACAGGCCGGTAAATACGGCGCGGTGACGATTGCGACCAACATGGCGGGCCGTGGTACCGACATTATGCTGGGCGGAAACGCAGAATACCTTGCCAAAGCAGATCTCCGCAAAAAGGAATACAGCGAGGAAATTATCGTCGAGGCGAACGGATTTGGCGAGACTGAGGACGAAGAAATCCTGCAGGCCCGCAAGGAATTTAAAGACGCGCTGGAGAAACACAAGTCTGAGATCAAAGGCGAAGCAGAAAAGGTACGCCAGGCCGGCGGGCTTTACATTATCGGAACAGAGCGGCATGAATCCCGCCGTATCGACAATCAGCTTCGCGGGCGTTCCGGACGTCAGGGCGACCCGGGTGCCAGCCGGTTCTTCCTCTCGCTGGAGGATGATTTGATGCGGCTTTTCGGCGGCGAGCGGATTCAGCATTTGATGGATCGCTTCAATGTTGAAGAGGATCAGCCGATTGAATACAAGATGCTGACAAACTCAATTGAAAGCGCACAGGCAAAGGTAGAAGCAAGAAACTTTAATATTCGTAAGAGTGTGCTCCAATATGACGACGTCATGAATAAACAGCGTGAAATTATTTACTCGCAGCGCGACAAGGTGCTCGACGGAGAGGACGTTCATGACAGTATTCTGAGCATGCTCAAGGAAATGCTGACTGAAACGGTTCAGCGCTACCTGCCGGAAAACGCAATTCACGATGATTGGAATATTACCGGCCTGCGTGATTATTACCTGAACTTTTTGACCCGCGAGGAGGATTTCCAGTACAGTGTTGACGAGCTGGCCGACCTGACCCACGAAACGCTGATTAACACCTTATATCAGCGTGCGAAGCTTCTGTATGATGTCCGGGAAAAGATGATCGGCACAGAACGGATGAGGGAATTGGAGCGTGTGATCCTCTTAAAGGTGGTTGACCGTTATTGGATGGATCATATTGATAACATGTCTGAACTAAAACAGGGTATTCATCTCCGTTCCTTTGCACAGAAGAACCCGGTGGATGAATATACCATGGAAGGGTTTAACATGTTCGATGAAATGGTTTCTGCAATCCGGGAGGATACGGTTAAGCTGATTCTGACTCTGAAAATCCAGATTAATGAAGAACCAAAACGCGAACAGGTTGCCAAGCCTACCACCGCAGTTCATGGGGACAGCGTGAGCAAAAAAACGGTTCGTAAACAGCCGGTACGCAGCCAAAAGGTTGGACGGAACGATCCCTGCCCATGCGGCAGCGGCAAAAAATACAAAAAGTGCTGCGGAGCAAATCAGGAAGTAACCACCCCACATCAATAAAAAAGTTGAATGACAGACAATAGCCCGAGCTATTGTCTGTCTCCATCTTAAATCAGTTACGGAGGTTTTAGAATGTTAGATTTAACCTATTATATGCCGACAAAGATGATTTATGGGCCGGACTGCGTAAAGAAAAACGCCGCTCTCTTCCCTGCATACGGGAAAAAATGTATGATCGTGAGCGGGAAACACAGTGCAAAGGCAAGCGGTGCGCTGGATGATGTTCTGGCAGCTTTAAAAGAATATGATATAGAATGGATTCAGTTTGACGAGGTGGAACAGAACCCGCTTTTGTCAACCTGTAAACGCGCGGGCGACCTGGCTCGAAAGGAAAGCGTTGACTTTATCATCGGGATCGGCGGGGGTTCCCCGCTTGACGCGACGAAGGCGGTTAGCGTTTTTGCAAAGCATGACATTCAGGACGAGGAAATCTATTCCCGCAGCTATCAGAATGATCATCTTCCCTTCCTGCTGATCGGAACTACGGCAGGAACCGGAAGTGAGGTAACGCCCTATGCCGTGATTACCGTAGACAGGGACGGGCGAAAAAAATCTGTAAAGGACTTGTTTGCGGAAATCAGTTTCTGTGACTACCGGTACACCTGTTCGCTGAGCTATGACGTCACAGTCGCTACTGCGCTGGACGCGCTTTCCCACTGTGTAGAGGGTTATTTCTGCAGCAAGGCTGATACCCTTTCCGATCTCTTTGCCATCCAGGGGATTCAGCTTATTTTTGACGTTCTGACAAATGCCGCCTCTGATGGGAGCTTTACCGACAAGCAGAAACAAAAGCTATATGCAGCCTCGATTTACGGCGGGCTGGTCATCACCAAAACCGGAACTTCCTTCTGCCATTCCATGGGATATTTTCTTACAGAAGAATACCAGGTCGCGCACGGAATTGCCTGCGCTGTCTTTATGCCGGAATATCTCCACCGCGGATTTGATTATGAAACAAAAAAGGCAGACCGCCTGACTTACGAGACAGACTATACATTGGGAGAAATGTGCAGCATTATCGAAAGCTTTACAGATTTTCAGCCATTTGCCCTGCCGGAAGCCAAGCGAAACGCTCTGTATGAGCTTTGGAAGGCTGCCGACAAGTTCGGTTCCGCTCCCGGAGAATTCACGATAGAGGATGCAATGGAGGTTCTTGACCGGATTTTCCCGATAGGATGAGGAAGAAGTAAACAGTAAATAAAAGAACTCTGCGGAAAATACCGCAGAGTTCTTTTATTAGTGTCTTTAGACGGTTGAGTGCCAGCGGCACGAAACAGAAAACCACCCGCTATGCGGGTGGGAAACAAAAGGTTAAACCAAAAAAATCACCTTTCGTGGTACAATAAGATGTTCAAGCTTATTGCAAAAAAAGAAAGGTGATTTTAATGGCAAATAAAACAAACAGTTTATCACACACAAAATGGATGTGTAAGTACCACATAGTGTTCATACCGAAATACCGAAGAAAAGCGATATACGGACAGTATAGAGTGGATTTGCAGAAAATCATAAGAACACTGTGTAAATACAAAGGAGTAGAAATACTGGAAGGAAATATGATGCCTGACCATGTACATCTGCTTTTAAGTATACCACCAAAAATAAGTGTGTCAAGTTTCATGGGATACTTGAAAGGAAAAAGTGCGTTGATGATGTTTGATAAACATGCAAATCTAAAGTATAAGTATGGGAACAGACATTTCTGGGCAGAGGGGTACTATGTAAGTACAGTAGGACTCAATGAGGCAACCATACGGAAATACATAGAGGAACAGGAAAAGCACGATATAGCACTGGATAAATTGAGTGTAAAAGAGTATGAAGACCCTTTTAAGGGTAGCAGGTAGTACGAACGCCCTTTAAGGGGCGGCAAAAGCGGCAAAGGCAATAGGCTTGAACAAAGAGAAAGCCAGCGTCTTTAGGCGCTGGTCGGTATCTGCCCCTTATAGGGGCGAGCAAACCACCCGTTTGACGGGTGGTTATGATTTTTCTTTTAAGGCTTTTCTTAGATCGTCCATATATGCCTTCTGTATCCTTTTTAAGGGCAGGCAAAGATAGGAAATCAGGCCAAGCAACGGATTGCTGAACCGGATTGTTTCCGTATAGGTGAGCTTTGTCTCCCCTACCCCTGTACTTTCGTATTTCCCGATCCAATGACCGGTAAAAATTTTTGTTTGCATATCAAATTCATAGCAATAGCAGGACTCTATCCGGGTAATGATAAATTCGGTAGAAAACCCATCCTTGGTATATTCGATAAAGCGTTCACCACCGTCCAGCACATCGATCCGTTCAAGGTCGCTTCTCCAATGGTAATGTTCGTTATCCGTTACAATCCCCCATACTGTTTGTATGTCCGCCGGCATAATTTCGGTAATAGTGGAAGTCCGTTTCATCATTGTATTCCTTCTTTTTACAGCTTTTTCGGCGGCTTCTTTACCTGATCGATCTTCTCCTTTGTCTCCACCTTTTCTTCAACCACCGGTACAGTATCGGCAAGAACCTCTGATTTGGAGGCCTGAACAATTTGCTCATAGCTGATATTTCTGTCCTCCAGCCGTTTGGCAGTAACAGTCTTTAGGATCGCATAAAGAACGGAAAAAGTAGGCACGCCAAGCAATACCCCAATCAAGCCGAATAGGTCGCCGCAGACAAAGATTGCCAGCATCACCCAGATTCCGGGCAAACCGATTGATCCCCCGACGACACGCGGATAAATGATATTTCCTTCAAAATTTTGCAGGCAGATAATAAAGATAATAAACCATAAGCAGGATAACGGATCAATAAAGATAATGATAACTCCGCCGAGAACTGCGCCGATATAAGCGCCGAAAATCGGAATCAGACTGGTTGCCGCAATAATTACGCTTACCAGCAGCGCATATGGCAGCCGAAGGATTGTCATCCCCAGATAGCACAGCGTACCGAGAATCAGCGCCTCGGTAAACTGGCCGGAAACAAACCCGCTGAAAATCCGGTTTGCAAGCGCGCCGACCGAGACAACTGTTTTAGCCTGTTCTCTGGGCAGGAATGCAAAAATAACCCGTTTCAGATTGCGGATCAATTTTTCTTTGCTAGCCAGCATATAAACGGCAAATACTAATGCTGTAACCATGTTGATAACTCCGGTTGTAACTCCCATGGTAAGGGAAACAATCGCTTTTCCCCCGTCGCTGACAACAGAAGTGACCTTTTCGATCAACTGGCTCCAGTCAAGCTTTAGGGTAGAGATATTCAGATCTGCCATCAGTTCCGTCAAATGATACTTTTTCAGCAGGTCATTGATCCAATCAGTAAACTGGTTTGCGTAGACCGGCAGGTTATCTGTCAGTCCCTTGACAGAATTCAACAGTTCCGGAATAACCAGAAAACAAAAGACACCCAGGACAGCAAACAGCAGAACAAAGGCAATCAGGATGCAAACCGCACGGCGGCATTTTTTCCAGATCTTTCCGTTTTTCTCATTGAGCCTGGCAAAAACGCGCTCTTCAAAGAGCTTGACCACCAGGTTTAAGATAAAGGCAAAAACAATTCCAAGGAAAAACGGCGTCATAATGCCGACCGCGCGCTTGAGTATTCCCATTAACTGGTCGATATTGAATACGGCGAAAATGAGCAGCACCGTTAATACGATCAACAGCAGAACACGCTTAAACAACTTGTTGGAAAATAGTATTTCTTGCATATTTTTATTCATATCGTTTCGGTTTCCCGATCCCCTCCTCGATGTCCCTGATCAGCTTTTCTTTATTATCATAACACAGATTTCTGGAAAAACAATCAATAAATTGTAAAAAAGCCCAAAAAGATTGAGAATGCTTTGCAAAGCTTAATTTTTGTGCTATAATATAACAGCTAGAGATTTTGAAACGGAGGATGTTATTATGAACCCTGACCCTTGTATACGGAAACAAAATTGCATGCCGGGTATCTTATAACAGCCGCCTTCGAAGATACCTGACAGGATTTAGGAGGTATTTTCGATGATTTCATATTATCAGACAGAACATAACAAAATGGTGAAAATCTCCGAATTTGTGGAGGGCTGCTGGGTAAATGTGATCAGCCCCTCGGCAGAGGAAATCGCTTATCTGGTGGATAGGCTGAAGCTTGACCGCGACTTTGTCCGCGCCGCACTGGACGAGGAAGAGTCGTCCCGTATTGAAAATGAGGATGACCAGACTCTTGTTTTAGTCGATATTCCGATTATGACCAGCGAGGACAACAATACTGTCCTGTACACTACCCGGCCGCTCGGCATCATTATGACTGAGACGAATATTATCACCATTTCACTTCAAAACAATCCGGTAATCAATGATTTTGCAAACGGTGTGATCCGCAATATTCAGACGCAGCTTAAAACGCGTTTTCTGCTGCGTATTCTGCTGCGCGGGGCAACCCAGTATCTGACCTACCTGAAGCAGATCGACAAAATCACCTCCAGCCTGGAAAGCAAGCTGGACAAATCGATGAAAAACCGCCTGCTGATGCAGCTTTTGGGCCTGGAAAAGTCTCTCGTTTATTTCTCCACTTCATTAAAAGCGGACGAGATCACACTAGAAAAAATTCTGCGCGGCCGCGTTATCAAAATGTATGAGGAGGATCAGGATCTGCTCGAGGATGTGCTGATCGAGGTCAAGCAGGCAATTGAAATGTCGAGCATCTATTCCCGGACGCTTTCGAGTACAATGGACGCTTTTTCTTCCGTTATCAACAACAACCTGAACATTGTAATGAAAATCCTGACCGCAGTCACTGTCCTGTTGGAAATTCCGAACATGGTGTTCAGCTTCTACGGGATGAACATTGACGGCGGACTTTGGTTAGATCAGTTTGACTGGGCTCCGTTGTTGGTTGCCGGCGTATTAACCGGCGGCGCAGCCATTATCCTTTATAAGGCGAGGATGTTTAAATAGGATGATTTTCGTGAGAAGCCGACTGCTTCTCACGATTTTTATTACAGAAAGGAACCGGCGGAATATTTTTCCGCCGGTTCCTTCATTTGGCATGATAAATTATGCCTCCGCCCGTTCAAACTGGGAATTATACAGCGACGCGTAAAATCCGCCCAAACGGATCAGGTCGTCGTGTGTTCCCTGTTCGACGATATCCCCGTCACGCATAACAAGGATCAGGTTCGCATCCCGGATGGTAGACAGGCGGTGGGCAATCACAAAGCTGGTTCTGCCCTTCATCAGGTTATCCATTGCCTTTTGAATTCTGGTTTCCGTCCGGGTATCCACCGAGCTGGTTGCCTCATCAAGAATCAGGATTTTCGGATCCGCCAGAATTGCTCTTGCGATTGTCAGAAGCTGTTTCTGTCCCTGGGAAACATTGCTGGCCTCTTCATTCAGTACCATCTGGTATCCGCCGGGCAGGGTTTGGATAAAGTGATGTGCATGCGCTGCCTTTGCAGCGGCAATCACCTCTTCATCTGTCGCGTCAAGCCGGCCATACCGGATATTTTCCATAATAGTTCCGTTGAACAGCCAGGTATCCTGAAGTACCATCCCAAACATATCTCTCAGCTCATCCCGGTTAAACCGCCTTACATCGTGGCCGTCTACTAAAATCGCACCGCTGTTGACGTCATAAAAGCGCATCAGAAGCTTAATCATAGTAGTTTTACCCGCGCCGGTCGGCCCGACAATTGCAATCTTCTGCCCCGGACTGACCTCAGCGCTGAAATCATTGATAATGATTTTGTCGGGACTGTATCCGAAGCGAACGTCCTGAAAGGCAACGCTTCCTTTTAGGTTGTCGATATGAACTGGGTTTTCTACCGTTTGATCCTCTTCCGCTTCATCCAGGAATTCGAATACGCGTTCGGCAGCGGCAGCAGTGGACTGCAGCATATTGGAAACCTGCGCGAGCTGGGTAATCGGCTGGGTAAAGTTGCGGGTATACTGGATGAAGGACTGGATATTTCCGACTGTAATTCTTCCGGAGATAGCAAAGTAGCCTCCGACAATTGCAACCGCAACATAACCGAGATTGCCGATAAAGTTCATAATCGGCTGCATCAGTCCGGAAAGAAACTGGGATTTCCAGGCGGATTTATAGAGTGTTTCATTATCTTCCTCGAACTGTTCGGTAACCTTCTGTTCCGCATTAAAAACCCTAACGACGGAATGGCCGCCGAACACCTCTTCTACCTGCCCGTTTACATGTCCCAGATAATCCTGCTGCGCCTTAAAGTATTTCTGTGAGCGCTTGACAATCAGCGAAACAATAATAGTAGAGACCGGAAGGATAAACAGCGCAATCAGGGTCATCAGCCAGTCAATGGACAGCATCATGACGAGTACGCCGATTACCGTTACAATGGAAGTAATAAGCTGCGTGGCGCTCTGGTTCAGGCTCATAGAAAGGGTATCAACGTCGTTGGTGATGATCGAAAGGATTTCACCATGATTTTTTGTTTCAAAAAAGCTCATCGGCATCCGGCCGATCTTCTCTGAAATCTGTTTCCTGAGCTGATAGGTCAGCTTCTGGGATACGCCGGTCATCAGCCATCCCTGGATATAGGAAAATACCGCGCTGATGATATACAGGCAGATCAGGAAAAGCAGGATTTTTGTGATCGCATCAAAGTCAATTCCCGCGCCGCCGGTAATTTTGCTCATCAAACCGTTGAACAGTTCGGTTGTAGCGTTCCCCAGGATTTTGGGACCGACAATGGCAAAGACTGTGCTTCCAATCGCAAACAATACGGTAAACAGCAGTGCTACCCAATAACGGGATAGATATTTCCAGAGCTGCTTCATGGTGCCCTTAAAATTCTTTGCCTTTTCACCCGCTCCCATTGGTCCGTGTCCCATCGGACCACGAGGCCGTCTAGCCGGTTTCGATTGGTTACTCATGATCCAATTCCTCCTTTGAAAGCTGTGATAATGCAATTTGCTGGTAAACCTCGCAGTTTTTCAGCAGTTCTTTATGCGTTCCTTTGCCGACGATTCTGCCCTCGTCCAGCACAAGGATTTGATCTGCATTGATAACGGTGCTGATTCTTTGCGCGACAATCAGGATTGTGCTGTCCTTTGTCGCGGTACGGAGTGCTTTGCGCAGGGTAACGTCCGTTTTAAAGTCAAGCGCGGAAAAGCTGTCGTCAAAAAGATAGATTTCCGGCTTGGTGGCAATCGCCCGGGCAATGGAAAGCCGTTGTTTTTGGCCGCCGGAGACATTTCCGCCTCCCTGGGAAATAGCACTGTCATAGCCTTCCGGCTTTTCGTCAATAAATTCTGCAGACTGGGCGATTTCGGCGGCTTTGACTACCTCTTCATCCGTTGCTTGCTCATTGCCATAGCTGATATTGGAACGAATTGTTCCGCTGAAAAGCACCGCCTTCTGCGGAACATACCCGAGCTTTGCACGCAGCTCATGCTGGGAAAGCTCACGGACATCTACACCGTCCACCAAAAGCTCTCCTTCTGTAACGTCAAAGAAGCGCGGAATCAGATTGAGAAGGGTGGATTTCCCGGAACCAGTCGAACCGATCAGCGCGACAGTCTCTCCCGGCTTTGCGGTAAAGGTGATATTACTTAAAACATCCTCCTCCGCATTGGGATACCGGAAGGATACATTTTTAAACTCGACCCATCCTTTTTTCTCTTCCATAGGCTGCTGCGGTGTTTCCGGATCATGAATGGAGAGCGGCTCACTGTAAATCTCACCGAGGCGGCGCACAGATACCCAGGCTCTCGGAAGCATAATAGACATCATGGAAATCATCAAGAACGCCATAATAATCTGCATTGCATACTGGATAAACGCCATCAGGTCTCCGACCTGCATTACTCCGGCGTCCACCTTCCCTGCTCCGACCCAGATAATCAGAACGGAAACGCCGTTCATCACAAACATCATGGTCGGCATCATGCAGGTCATGACACGGTTGACGAACAGGTTCGTTTTGGTCAGGTCGCGGTTTGCATCGTCAAATCGTTTTTCTTCATGCTTCTGTGTGGAAAAAGCGCGGATAACCGGAAGGCCGGTCAGGATTTCACGCGCAATCAGGTTGACCTTATCCACCATCTTCTGAAGAACCTTGAATTTTGGCATGACAAAGGTAAAGAGCATCAGTACGATACTCATGATGACAACTACCGCCAGCCCGATTACCCAGGTCATGGAGCTGCCCTTGCTGGAGAGCTTGATGAGCGCACCGATTCCGATAATCGGAGCGTAAAACACCATTCTGCACATCATGACAAGCAGCATCTGAATCTGCTGGATATCATTGGTACAGCGCGTAATCAGGGACGCGGTAGAAAAATGATCCATTTCCTTGCTCGAGAAGCTCAAAACCTTTTTGAAGGCGCCGCTTCTGAGATCCCGGCTGTAGCCTGCGGCAATCCTCGAGGCGAGGAATGTGACCGCGATGGTACATACCATGGCAACCAAGGCGACGCCCAGCATCTTAAGCCCGGTCATCCAGATATAGTTTTTCTGGATCTGTTCCACGTCTCTGCCGATTGCGCTGTATTCGTTTTTAACATAGCTGATCGCGCTTTGCGAGACGATGCTGTCCGGCACTTCACGAAGCTGTTCGTCAATTTGGGAAACAATTGGTGCGAGTTGTTCTTCCGGGAGCTGCAGGAATAGATCCATCATCGGGATATTTTTCATTTCCTCCGGCAGCTTTTCCCGCATCGCGGACTGCATGGCTTTGGCTTGTTCGCTGTCACTGTCGATCATAGACACCGCCATGATCGATCTGCCGATCACCGGCTCTAGCCTTTCAAGATCAGCGCTTCCTTTCAGAACAAAGTGATAACGGTCATCCGAAGTGATTTGCTCAAAGCTCTGATCCCAGGAGATTTCTTTCCCGTCCTCGGTCAGATAGTAGCTTTCTTTTATCAGTTCCTGGTTTTCCTTTGAAGTTAAAGTAATAATTTTTTGAAATTCCGAAGCTCTAATTTCCTCCGGGGCGGCGCTTTCTACTCCGCCCTGCTGGATGCCGACGTTGACTATATTAGAAGTGTAATCCGGCAATGCCAGATCACAAAACGCCTGCACAACCAGCAAGACTAAAATCAGCGCCAGCCAACCGGCATAATGCTTTAGCAGCTTACCTAGCTGTGACATTTTCTTCCTCCTCTACCAGAATGAATTCTGTGCTCTCGGACTGCTTTCGTCTGCTCCAGTCCGGTTACTGCCTGCAAATTTTTCGCAACCCGGTCCAGCATGGCCTGAAACTGCGCCATCTCCTGCTCTGAAAAGCCCTGGAAGCACTCCTCTTCTAGCTGGATACGGTCTTTTGCAAGCTGATCAACAATCTTTCTTCCGGAATCTGTGATAAATACACGGGAAACCCGACGGTCTGTTTCGTCATGCTTTCTGACGACGTATCCGCTTTTCTCCATCCTTTGGATCATGACCGCAATGGTCGCCGGCTTTACCGACATCCGCGCGGCAATTTCCTTCTGGCTCAAGCCGTCCGGCTCCTCCCGAAGGATAAACAAAAGAGGATGCTGCCCTGGATAAAGTCCGATTTTTTCCATCATAGCGTGCGTCCTGATAAAATGCAGCCGCACAACCTTACCGAAGCTCGCCATCATTGATTCTTCGTATTTCATGGTTTCCTCCTATTCCGCAAAAATGATTAGTCGACTAATTAATAATAACTCTTTTTGTTTTTGAATGCAACCGATACTGCAATGTTTAACAGATCATTCACAAAGCTTTTAGAATTGGAAAAAATTTGAATGCTTCCCATATTTTTGAATGAACCAATAAGTGATTTTGAAGATATTATGAAAATTGTTGTAATGAATACAAAAAAATGGTAATATATAATATATCGATAAAGGTAAAATCTGATTATAAAAGATTCGGGAGTGTTTTATTTGGGTAACACAAAGAAACAGAATTTTATTCAGGGTGCGTCGATTCTAATGGTTTCAATGATTATCGTCAAGGTCATTGGCGCCGTTTTTAAAATACCGTTAACGAATGTATTGGATGCAACTGGTATGGCGTATTTTAACTCGTCATATCAGTTGTTTACTACTATTTATGCCCTGACGGTTACAGGGCTTGCTTCCGCTGTAGCCCGTATGGTTGCCGCCTGTGCAACCAAGGGAAGATACCGGGATTGCAGAAAGGTGCTGCGGATGGCCCAGATGATCTTTATTTCCCTGGGGCTTTTGGGCGCTTTTTTGATGGTATTCTTTTCCAAAGGCTTCTCCAATATTATGGAGATGGAAAACGCGCGTTTTGCAATCATTGCGATGGCGCCTGCGATTATCTTTAGCTGCATGATGGCTTCTTACCGAGGCTACTATGAGGGGCTTCGGAATATGACGCCGACTGCGGTGTCACAGGTGGTAGAGGTAATCTTTAAGCTGATCCTGGGATTATTATTTGCCTATGCGGTGATCGCTTATGCAAAGGGACAGTTCCATGATACCGGGATGGTTTTCGGCACGAAGGTTTCTACGGAGGCAGATGCTGTTTCCGTCTCCCTCCCGCTGGCTGCCGCCGGCGCTATGCTGGGGATCAGCGTCAGCACCCTAGCCGGATTTTTATACATGTTTATCCGGTTCAAGCGTTCCGGTGACGGCTTCACTAGACAGGAGCTTCGGGAGTCTCCTGCTCCGGTTCGTTCCAAGGCGATCATCTTTACGCTTGTAAAAACGGCGCTCCCGATTACCCTGAGCGCTGTAGCGATCAATCTTACGAACCTGATTGACGTAATGACCATTTCCAACCGTCTCCAGAGCACCTATGTGGCTAACAAGGATTATTTTGACCAGTTATACGGGCAATATCTGGGCGCCGGGCAGGAAATGCACACCTTCCTTTATGGGACATATACCACAGCGCTGACCTATTTCAGCCTTGTTTCCGCCTTTACTACTCTCTTTGGAAAAAGCGCCCTGCCGAATGTAACGGCCGCGTGGGTAGACCGAAACTTTAAGGCGTTAAAGGTAAATACGGAATCGATTCTGCGGATGACCGCACTGATTGCCTTTCCGGCAGGAATTGGGATCAGCGTGCTCTCTACCCAGATTATTGAGCTGTTCCACGGCTCCAAGCCGGGCTTGGTTGCAGCTACACCGGATTCGCTGAGACTTCTTGGCATTGCGGCTATCTTCCTTGCGTTTACCACTCCCATCTACGCGATTCTCCAGGGAATCGGGCGGTTCGACCTCCCGCTCAAATTTATCCTGGTGGGCGCTGTCATTAAAATTACCACCAATTTTATTGTGGTGGGCTTCCCTACCGTCAATGTAAAAGGCGCGGCCATCGGTTCGTTCCTGTGCTATTTTGTAATTGTACTGCTCTGCCTGATCTGGCTGACAAAGATAACCGGAATCAGCTTCAACTATTTTAAAATATTCGGGAAGCCGCTGATTGCGGCCCTTCTCTGCGGCGGAACAGCTTACCTGGTCGCCAAAATTTCTGACGGCAAAATTATTACCCTGCTGGCAGTCGCCGCAGCCGGAGTGGTCTATCTGGTTGTTATCCTGCTGATCCGTGCAATCCCGAAAGAAGACATCCTGATGATGCCAAAAGGAAATAAAATTGCAGGGATTTTGGAAAGAATCCATCTTCTGTAAAATTTTTAGATAAAAAGGAATAAACAAATAAAGGAGCGTAAAGATAAGAATGGTAGATTTTGAGCAGAAAGAAAAATATACTATGGATGACCTTTTAAATATCATGGTAATTTTACGCGGTGAAAATGGCTGTCCATGGGACCGGGAACAGGACCATCATACGATCCGAAAAAATTTCCTAGAGGAAACCTACGAGGTGCTGGAGGCGATTGACGAGAATAGCCCAGAGCATCTGCAGGAGGAACTGGGCGATGTGCTGCTCCAGGTTGTTTTCCATACCAGGATGGAGGAGGAAGCCGGAGGCTTTGCCTTTGACGATGTGGTAACCGGAATCTGCAAAAAGCTGATCCACCGCCACCCGCATATCTTCTCGGACGTTGAGGCAGATACGGCTGACAAAGTCCTGAGAAACTGGGATGCAATCAAAAAAGAGGAAAAGCATCAGGCGTCCTATACCGAAACTCTGGAACAGGTACCCAAAGTACTTCCGGCTTTGATGCGCAGCGAAAAGGTTCAGCATCGTGCCAAACGCGCCGGCTTTGACTACAATAACGTACAGGAAGCACTTACAGACCTGCAAAGCGAGGTGGAAGAGCTGAAACAGGCGCTTGATAAGGAAGATATTTCCAATATTGATGAGGAAATCGGAGACGTTCTGTTCAGTTGTGTGAATATTTCGCGCTTTTTTAAAATTGATGCCGAAAAAAGCTTGACAAATTCTACAGAAAAGTTTATAAATAGATTTAGAGATATTGAGCGGAACGCAATCGCACAGGATATTGACATCGGTTCCGCTGGCATGGACACTTTAAACGCCCTATGGAACTGTGCAAAAAAATCAGGTAATTAATAAACAATAGTTTTATTGATTCAAAAAAATGATGGAGGTCAAACACATGACAAAAACTGAATTGATTGCTGCTGTAGCTGAAAAAGCTGAATTAAGCAAAAAAGATGCGGAAAAAGCTGTAAATGCAACCGTAGAAGCGATTTCTAACAGCCTGAAAGACGGCGACAAAGTACAGCTTGTTGGCTTTGGTACTTTTGAAGTAAGAGATCGTGCCGCTAGAGATGGTATCAATCCGGCTACCGGTAAGACCATTAAAATCCCGGCTACCAAAGTTCCTGCTTTCAAAGCTGGTAAAGCATTAAAAGATTTAGTAAAATAAGTTTTAGTGCGAAAAGGCCGACAGCAAATGTCGGCTTTTTTTATTTGATGAAAAGGAGTAACGACTGTGAGATTAGACAAATACCTGAAGCTAACCCGCTTGATCAAGCGGCGGACAATTGCCAATGAAGCCTGCGACGCGGGACGCATTACCGTCAACGGGACGGTCGCAAAGGCCTCCTATCAGGTGAAATTGGACGACGTGATAGAAATAAACCTTGGTTCCAAAACCTTGAAAGCAAAGGTGACGGGCCTGTCAGAGCATACCACAAAGGAAACTGCCGCCAGCAACTATGAGATTATAGAGTAAAAGGGATAGCCTATACTTAGGCTATCCCTTTTGTTCCTTTTCCCGCATTTGCCGCACTTCCCTTCTGTTTAGTTCAATTTGTGCATATACTGATACTATCTTATCTTAGAAAAAGGATGGTCGCAGATATGATCGAAGAAAAAAGCCAAATCGGGCTTCCCCATCAGATAATTCTGGAAGGCCGGAAAAACCTGACTGTTTCCGGAGTAGAAAATATTGAGAGCTTTGACGAAAACCTTGTTGTCCTGATTACATCGATGGGTGAGCTGACAATCCACGGAACGGATTTGCATATCACAAAGTCAAACGTTGAAACAGGCGAGCTGATCATGGACGGAACAATCTCAGATTTCAGCTATTCTGATCCGGTCATCAAAAAAGGAACGGGCGGATTATTTGGCCATTTCTTTAAACCATAAACTAAAGAAAGGCTGATTGTTGATGCTATTTTTCCAGGCCTGCCTTTTGGGCGTGATTCTTGGGATCATCTACGACTGTTTTCGCGTGTTCCGTCAATTCATTCCAAGCGGCAAGATCTTCACCTTTTTTCAAGATCTTCTCTTTTTTTTCACCGCTACTTTGTTTACCTTTCTGTTTCTTGTCGCTACCAACCACGGACAGCTCAGGATTTATCTAATAGCCGGAGAGCTCCTGGGAATCTGGCTGTATTTCCAGTCGGTGAGCCGGATTGTCCTCTGGCTGACCCATCAGATCATCCGCCTTCTCAAAAAGATTTTTTCACCTATCATCCGATTAATACAGTGGCTTTTCTGTCAAATCAAGAAATTATTCCTCTTTATGAAAAAACATTTGAAAAATATTTGTGGAAAACGGTTTTTCCCCTTGAAAAAAGGTAAGCGCATAGTGTATAATAAGGGAAACGATAAAAGAAAGGGCGGAGTATTTCTATGGCATCGAAAAGCAAAGCCAGAGGACTCAAAGGGATCATCGTTGCGGTAGCTCTGCTTGTCTTTACAATCTACGTTGTTATCTCCCTGATTTTAATTGGTAATGATATCAAAGCGAAACGTCAGGAAACGGTTGAGCTGCAGGCACAGATTGTTGATAAGGAAACCATCAATAAGGAGCTTCAGGATCTCATCGACAACGGCGCGGACGCAGAATATATTATTAAAATCGCAAAGGAAAAATTGGGTCTGGTTTATCCGGACGAACGCGTGTATGTGGACATATCGGGCAACTAGTTATTAAACTGTTTTCATGACGGAAACAGCGTTTTATAAACAGGAGGAAAAAATTCATTTATGCAGCTTGAGGTAGGTAAAATCACAGAAGGCAAAGTAACCGGTATTACAAAATTTGGAGCATTCGTAGAATTGGAATCCGGCGAGGTCGGAATGGTACATATATCCGAGGTCGCGCCAACCTATGTCAATGATATTTCAGATCATTTGCAGGTTGGGCAGACTGTTACCGTTAAAATTCTAGCTATCAACGACGATAAGAAAATCAGTCTTTCCATTAAAAAAGCAATGCCGCAGCAGCGCCGGGAATTTTCCAAAGACAGAGCAGACAGACCCCAGCAGGGAAACAACCGTCCGCGTTTTAATAATAACCGAAATCAAGGCAGCGGTGAACGCCGCTCCCCTTCTGCCCCGACAAATTATCAGCGCCCGATGCAGAAGTCTGGTTCTCCGACCTTTGAAGATATGCTGAGCAAATTCATGCAGAGCAGCGATGAAAAGATTTCTGACATGAAACGTTCCAGGGAAGTAAACCGCCGTTCAGGGCAAAAGCGTTCCAAATAGAGCCTCTAAAACCAGTATGATGTTTTTCATACTGGTTTTTTATCTATGAAACACCTGATGCACACCAGTTTCTAACCCCTTGAAATCGGCGCTGTAACAGGCGTTATGATAAATACCAAAGGATTCTGTAGCAAAGCTAAAAGCGCCGCATATAAGCTGTATGCGGCGCTTTTAGCTTTGTTCTGTTTTATGCGTGAGCGAATACTCTGATTTTGAGCAGCAGCTTTACAAAAAATGCAATCGGAACCAGTGTAACCACCCATTTAATCAGGTTGGTAATAACAGTACCGCCCAGATAAATCAAGAAAGCTGCCGGGGACTCAATGATTCCGCCAATCAGGGCAACAAAGATTGGATAAACAATTGCATTGATGATCAAACCGGATATCACAATCCCGACAAGACTGCCCAGCGAAGCCAGGAAATAGGCCAGATAAAGATTATGCTTTTCCTTCAGCTTCCGAAACAGCAGGGAGAATGGCACTACCATGCCAATTCCTACGACACAGTTTGCTATCTCTCCAATTCCAAAGGAATCTGTCCGGAACAGATGCAGGATGTTTTTTACAACCTCTACTGCAACCCCAGCCCATGGGCCGGCGACAATCGCGCCGATTAAAGCAGGAAGGTCAGAAAAACCAATTTTGAGATTGGCCGCAAAAGGCATTGGAACTTCTCCAATGTAATAGAGGACGGTCGCTAATGCGCTGAGCATCCCCACCAATGTGATGAAACGTGTTTTTTCTGTTGATTTCTGTTGCATAGAAATACCTCCAAGAAATAATTTTTATATTCTGAAGGTCTGTCGGGGTGTGCAGCCTTATGGAAGCGGCCAACACAAAAAACGCCCTTGAACAAACGTTCGAGGGCGCACTTTTGCGAAAGGAACTTCCACAAAGTTTTGTTTCTTTCATCCGGACTATACCGTCGGTTCCGGAATCACACCGGATCTGCAACTCGCTTCCAAACAGAATACTTGCTGTCAATTGGAAACTTGTTTTGCTCGCGGACTAAGGAATCTCTTCCCATTACCGCCGGTGGAGAATTTCACTCCGCCCTGAAACAGACTTTATTCAGCTAACTATTTTATTCGCCGTCTTTTTCTTCGTCATCCTCGGATTCCAGAAGCTCATCTAATTCTTCGGGATTGATAAACTCCAATAAATTGTCGCAGTTCGGGCAGTTCATAGAACCCTCGTCCAGCATATCGGCATCCAGACAAACGGTTTCGCCGCATTCCGGACAGGTGACCTCGTACAATTCCTCGTCATCGTCACAATCACAGCAATCGCATTCCTCGTCGTCATCAAACTCTTCAAAGCTATAAAAATCATCTTCCAGCGCCTGAAGGTCTTCATCCAGAGCATCAATAGCCTCGTCCAGCTCTTCCCAGGCTTCTTCAATATCGGAAACCTCTTCCGCCAAGTCGCCAAACGCGCTTACCAGAGCCAGAAGCAGTTTTCCCTCTTTGGTAGTTCCGTCAATTTCCAGACCTTTTGCCAGACCCTGCAAATACGCGGCTTTTCTTGCTACATCCATTTTATCCATTCTATACCTGCCTTACTGCATCCCAAAATCCAGGACGCGATGTGGTTTTATATTTATGATATGCCAAAAGGTGTGATCTTATGCTCTTTCCATATATTCCCCTGTGCGGGTGTCGATACGGATCATTTCCCCTTCTTCAATGAAAAGCGGAACCTTGATTTCCGCGCCGGTTTCCAGGACAGCCGGTTTAGTCGCATTGGTCGCGGTATCACCCTTAAAGCCCGGATCGGTTTCAGTAACCTGGAGCTCTACAAAGTTCGGCGGTTCAATACCGAAAATTGTGCCCTTGTAGGACAGAATTTTACATACCATATTTTCCTTAACAAATTTAAAGGCATCGCCGAGAAGCTCTTCATTGATCGGAACCAGATCATAGGTTTCCAGATCCATGAAGTAGTAAAGGCTTTCATCCTGATAGGAATATTCCATATCTTTCCGTTCAATAAATGCTTTCGGGAATTTATCCGTCGGATTAAAGGTTCTGTCAGTCACAGAGCCGGTTAATACATTTCTCAGTTTTGTGCGGACAAAAGCCGCCCCTTTTCCCGGTTTTACATGCTGGAATTCAATAATCTGAAACACATTCCCATTATCATCAAAAGTGACACCATTTCTAAAATCGCCTGCTGAAATCATATTGTACCTCCAACTTTTTCTCAATGAACTAAAATGCTATTCCACATTTCTTCCATCTTATCATTATTAGTTTACCGTATCTTCCGCCTTTTTTCAAGTACTAATTTTAAAAAATGGCAGGAAACATCTGTTTTTTCACGAAAAAACTATATTTCCTATAGACAGATCAAATCTTTTCGGCTTTTTGTCAGATCGCGTATCCCATCTTTCTCGATAATCACAAGGTCTTCGATTCTAACGCCGAATTTTCCCGGCAGGTAGACGCCCGGTTCTACCGAAAGCACCATCCCCTCCTGCAGTATTGTATGGCAGGCCGGTGAAAAACGCGGTTCCTCGTGAATTTCCAGCCCGACGCTGTGTCCAAGCCCATGCCCAAAACAGCCCTCGTAGCCGCTGCTATAAATGAAATCTCTCGCGGCCTTGTCAATGTCGTAGCAGCAAAGCCCGGCCTTAATCATATCCAACGCAATCTGCTGCGCCTCTCTTACGGTATGATATACCTTTTTCTGCTCTGCGGAGATTTCCCCCAACGCAACGGTTCGGGTCATATCCGCGTGGTATCCGTCGAGCAGCGCGCCGAAATCCATTGTGATGAAATCACCGTTCTGCACCCGATAATCCGATGGCACGCCGTGCGGAAGCGAGGAGTTTTTTCCCGCTACCGCAATCGTATCAAAGGAGAGACCATCCGCGCCCAGGCGCTTCATCCGGTATTCCAGCTCCAGCGCAATCTCTTTCTCACTGATCCCGGGACGAAGATAAGATAAAATTTCCGTAAAGGCCTGATCGGTAATCTGCTGCGCCTTTTCAAGTCTTGCCAGTTCTTCATCACTTTTGGTATAACGCATTTCCTCAAGCAGCTCGCTCAGTCCGCTTCCCTCAACCGGGACAGCCGAAAGCTTTTCACGATAAACGGCAAGAGCATGCAGGGTAACGGAATGATCCTCCAGGCCGACTGTACGGACATGATTCTGAGAAAAAATTTCATTGATCTGATGATAAAGCTGATCCTGAAGGAGTACCGTACAGTTTTTCACTACCTCCCGCGCCTTTTCGAAATAGCGGAAATCAATGATAAAGTACTGGCTTTCCGGCAGGATAAGCAGTGTGCCGGCAGACGACGGGAAATCCAGCAAATAACGCCGGTTTACCGGCGCTGTAATCAGCAGTGCGTCTGATTTTCCAGGAAAATATAATCGTTTCAGTTCTTCTATCCGATCCATTTTAAACGCTCCTCTCGGTGGTTACAACATTTTTGATAATCCGTCCAAAGCAAGGAAATAGCTGTATTTCCCAAACCCGGAAATCTGTCCCACGCAGACATCCGCCAAAACAGATTTCTTCCGAAACTCTTCACGGTTTTGAATATTGCTCATATGCACTTCTACCGTCGGGATTCTTACGGCTGAAATCGCATCCCGGATCGCATAGCTGTAATGGGTATAGGCGCCGGCATTCAGGGCAATTCCATCAAAGCGGTCTTTTGCCTCCTGAATCTTTGTAATGATTTCCCCTTCAATATTGGAATGATAGATCTCACATTCCAGATTGAGCGACTGAGCATACTCCGCAATCTGACGGTTTATGCTGTCAAGGGTTTCTTTCCCATAAATCCCGGTTTCGCGTTCCCCCAGCATATTGACATTTGCTCCATGAATAACTAAGATTTTCTTTTTTAGTCCCAGGCTTCTGCTGATCATCATAATTCATCCGCCCCATCTCTATTTCTGATTTAAAAATCCCTGATAAATCTCTTTCATGACCCTTGCGTCCTCCGCCTGTGTTCCTGCTGATTCACAAATCACACGCGGTGTATATCCGCGCTCCGCCAAAAGCTCTCCCAGCGGTTCAAAATTTGGGCCATACTGCTGATCGTCAAAGGTAAGATGCCGCTTTTCCCCGCCCTTTTCTGTATATTCTATCTTGGAAAAATGGGAATGGAACTGCATCGCCCGCTCCCTGCCGAGTTTATTTTCCATCTGGTACAGGATATGGGAAAATGCTTCCGGCTGGTTAACCTGACCTAAGGTACGGGCATTGAGATGTCCAAAATCTATGCAGGGCAGAAACCGTTCCTCTGCGCTGCAAAGCTCCAGAACCTCCTCCAGATCGCCCAACTGATTAAATTTTCCCATCGTTTCCGGGCAGAGATGGATTTCTCCCATCCCCTGCTCGTCCAACCGATGCTGGGCTCGTTTCAGGGTATCCTTGGCAAGCGCCAGTGCCTCATCGCGGCTGATTTTCGCACAGGAGCCGGAATGGATTACAATCCGGTCGGCGCCCATCGCGTGAGCTGCCGCCGCTGTCTGCATAATATATTCGATGCTTTTGTCACGTTTCTCCGCTTCTACGCTGGAAAGGGAGATATAATACGGAGAATGTACGGACAGGAGAATTCCCCGTTTTTGTGCTTCCTCTCCAAACGCCTTGGCGGCAGCTTCAGAAATTCTGACGCCATGTCCGCATTGGTATTCATAGATGTCCAGCCCCAACCGGGACAAATATTCCGGCACCTGGATCGTTTTCTTATAGCCCATTTCCTGGAAGCTCTGGGAATTTCCTGCAGGTCCAAAGAGTGCTGTCATCCTATTCCTTCCCGCCTTCCTGCAGCTTGCATTTTCTGAGATGGAATTTTTCCAGTCTCCGCTTTATCCGAAAGAGCATACCATGCTCCAACTCAAAGGGCTGAACCAGGACGGTAAACATCCCTTTGATATTGCCGCCCAAAATATCAGTATAAACCTGGTCTCCGACCAGAGCAACCTCTTTTTTGGAAAGCCCAAACTTTTTACAGGCCTTCGTAAACGCAAAGGTCATGGGCTTACAGCTCATGGAAATATAATCCAGTTTCAGTTTGGCTGCAAAGGGGTTGATCCGCTTTTCATAATTATTGGAAGCAATCGTCAGTTTCATACCGGCGTTTCGCATCTGTGCAAGCCAGTCCAATACCGGCTGTGACACCTCCTGGCTGCCGTGATGCGTTAGGGTATTATCCACGTCGAGGACGATTCCTTTGATTCCATAATGCGCCAATAGTTCCGGCGTTAAGTCCGTGATGCGATGCAGATATAGGTTCGGGGTAAAGATTGACAATCCGATTTCTCTCCTTAATTGAATAAATGAAAAAGCGAGCAGAATCTGCTCGCTTTTCGTTCTTAGTAGAATACATTTTGTCCGAGACTACATTTCTGAACGTTTGATAGCCCATCCAATATGTAATCCCTATTACGCAACTATTCCATAAATCCTATCTGAATTTACGTTTGCGTGCAGCTTCTGATTTCTTTTTCCGCTTTACAGAAGGTTTTTCATAGTGTTCTCTTTTACGCACTTCAGCTAATACGCCAGCTTTTGCACAAGATCTTTTAAATCTTCTGAGAGCACTGTCCAAAGACTCGTTATCCTTAACACGTACTTCTGACACTTTCAATTCCCTCCCTTTGCCCTTGTGGCAGAGGTTTACAATCTAGTATTGCAACAAATAATATTATACAATGCCGCCCAATAATTGTCAAGTAGAATCCCGAAGTTTTCTGTGACGAATTATTTTCCAGCAATTTGGCATTTCCTACAACTGCCATCAACCTTTATGACAGCAGCCGCAGTCCATATCCAAACCTTATTTCACAACAAGATTCACCAGTTTTCCCGGTACAAAAATTTCTTTCACAACCGTTTTGCCGTCCAGTGCAGCCGCGACCTTGTCGTCCGCCCTAGCAGCAGCCAAAGCATCATTTTTCTGGATGTCCGCTGCTACCTGAAGCTTGGTTTTGATTTTCCCATTGACCTGAACGACAATCTCGACTGTGTCATCCTTGCATTTCGCTTCATCGTAGACAGCCCAGGGCTGAGCGGACAGGCGCCCGTCATAGCCCTGCGCCTCGTATATCTCTTCAGTCAGATGCGGCGCAAACGGGTTCAGCAGTACGAGGAAGGTTTTCAGCTCGGCACGATTGACAGAGCCTATATTTGAAATATCATTCAGCAGAGCCATCATTGCGGCAATCGCCGTATTGAATTTCAGCGCCTCAATATCCTCACTTACCTTTTTGACGGTCTTATGGAACGCGCTTTCCAGTTCCGGGCGGTAGCTGTCGCCGCCAATCAGAACGTCCTGCAGGTTCCAGACGCGCTCCAGAAAGCGCTTGCAGCCCTTAATGCTGGCAGTATTCCACGGCGCGGACTTTTCAAAGTCTCCGATAAACATTTCGTAAAGCCGCATGGTGTCGGCGCCGTACTCGGTTACCATATCATCGGGATTGACGATGTTGCCGAGAGATTTTGACATCTTGACTACAGGATGGTTAGCCATCTCACCATATTTCTCTACCAATGCTGCCTTGGCCGCGGCCTCGCTACCGTGTTCGGCCACCAGTCTGCGCTGTTCCTCTGTGGAAAGATTGACAAAGCTACGCGGATTGAGTCCAAGTATCATACCATGGCTGGTACGCTTTGCATAAGGTTCCGGACAGGACACCACGCCGATATTATAGAGGAACTTATGCCAGAAACGGGAATAAAGCAGATGCAGGGTGGTGTGTTCCATTCCGCCGTTATACCAGTCGACTGGCAGCCAGTAGTCAAGCGCTTCCTTCGAGGCGAGCGCATGGTCGTTATGCGGATCACAATACCGCATAAAGTACCAGGATGATCCGGCCCATTGCGGCATGGTATCAGTTTCCCTCTTAGCGGGGCCTCCGCAGTGCGGGCAGGTAGTGTTGACCCAATCGGTCATTTTAGCCAGAGGAGATTCGCCGTCATCGGTCGGTTCATAGGAATCAACCTCCGGCAGCTTCAGCGGAAGCTGATCCTCCGGTACTGGAACCCAGCCGCATTTATCGCAGTAAACCAGTGGAATCGGCTCACCCCAGTAACGCTGTCTGGAGAACACCCAGTCGCGCAGCTTGAAGTTTACCTTTGGCTGTCCTTTTTTATTTTCTTCCAGCCACTCTACAATTTTTACCTTGGCTTCTTCTACCGAAAGTCCGGTCAGGAAATCGGAATTTACCATCGTGCCGGTTGCGCAGTCGGTAAATGCTTCCTTCGCAATATCGCCGCCGGCGACTACTTCGATAATCGGCAGGTCAAATGTCTTGGCAAAGTCATAGTCACGGGTGTCATGTGCCGGAACCGCCATAATCGCACCGGTTCCATAACCCATCAGGACATAATCGGAAATGAAAATCGGGATGTCCTTTCCGTTGACCGGATTGATTCCGCGTACGCCCTGCAGCTCAACCCCTGTTTTATCTTTCGCCAGCTCTGTCCGCTCAAAATCGGATTTTCTGGCTGCTTCCTCCTGATAGGCGCGTACTTGATCCATGTTTGTAATCGCATCTGCCCATTTTTCAATATACGGATGCTCCGGAGAAATTACCATATAGGTAGCTCCAAACAGCGTATCCGGACGGGTGGTATAAATCCTCAGGATATCACCCTGGGTTGTACCGAAATCCACCTCCGCGCCGGTAGAACGTCCAATCCAGTTTTTCTGGGAAATTTTAACACGATCAATATAATTGATGTCCGGCAGATCCAGATCGTCAATCAGCTTCTGGGCATATTCTGTAATTTTGAGCATCCACTGGCTTTTTACCTTACGGACAACCTCGCTGCCGCAGCGTTCGCAGACGCCGTTGACCACCTCTTCATTTGCCAGGACGCATTTGCAGGAGGTGCACCAGTTGACCGCCATTTCACTTTTATAGGCAAGCCCATGCTTGAAAAGCTGGAGGAAAATCCACTGGGTCCACTTGTAATAGCCCGGATCGGTGGTGTTAATTTCGCGGTTCCAGTCAAAGGAAAGCCCTAAAGATTTTAGCTGCGACTTAAAACGGGCTACATTCTTCGCCGTTACAATTTCAGGATGAATATGATTTTTGATCGCGAAATTTTCCGTCGGCAGGCCGAAGGCGTCCCACCCCATCGGATAGAGCACATTATAGCCCTCCAGACGCTTTTTTCTCGCAACAATATCGAGCGCAGTGTAGGAACGGGGATGCCCAACATGCAGCCCCTGCCCGGATGGATACGGGAATTCCACCAGCGCATAATATTTCGGTTTGCTGTAATCGTTTTGTGCTGCAAAGGTATGTTCCTTGTCCCACACATCCTGCCATTTTTTTTCAATGGCAGCAAAATCGTACTTCACTCTCTACCACTCCTGTAATATTGTTTGGTTGCCTCCTAGTCCAGCAGCTCCTTCATGTCGATTGTTTCTCCGTCAGACCACAGGCGTTCCAATGTATAAAATTTTCTGGTTTCTTCATGAAATACATGTACAATGACGTCGCCATAATCCATGATGATCCAGTTTGCGTACTGATACCCCTCTAATTTTCGCGGTTCAACTCCTTTTTCCTTGAGCTGAAATTCCACCTCGTCCACCAGTGCCTTGACATGGGTCGAGCTGGTAGTAGAGGCAATGACAAAATAGTCTGCGATGATGGTCAGGTCATTGACTTTAATCACCTGAATATCCTCTGCTTTTTTATTATCCAATACCTTTACAATATCTTTTGTTAGTTCAAAAGACGTCATACGCTTCTCTCCTTTAATCCCCTGACGCCGAGGAGACAGGCTCCTGTTCCCCATTCAGCTCGTCAAAGGTGCTCACCTGGTTTTCAGGTGATGAATAGCTGTTCGTCAGTTCTTTTGGCTATCTTTTTCCTCGGCATAATCTATCGTTCATTCTGATGGCCTGCCATTCTGCAATACTCGTTATATGCCTGTATCGTGTCAACAGGAAGCAGGCATTCGTCCCTTACCAGATAGCGGATGCTGTACTTTAAAAATTCCAGCATACACCGGTTTAAGCCATCCATTGCCAGGCGGCGGAATTCCTCCACCCGTTTATAGTCTCTGTCCTCCGAGACTGCATCTGCAAGATAGATAATTTTCTCTAAATCGGACATTCCCGCCCTTGCGGTCGTATGGTAACGGACTGCGTTGAGAATCTCTGCGTCCTGCACGCTCAGGATATCCCGGGCATAGATCCGCGCAGTTACCGCATGGTAAAGGCTTGGACTCTCCAGAATCACATTATCCTTTATTATATCAAATTCCTGTATCATTTTCAACTGTTCTGCCGGATCAACTTCTTTTGTGATGTCATGGAGCAGTGCGGCAATCTCCGCCTTTTCTGTGTTTACCCCATACCGCAGGGCCATTTTTCCGGCCTGCCTTGCTACTGAGAAAACATGGTTTGCGCGTTTTTTGGAAAGCCGCTCCTTGACGAGCCGTTCCAGCTCAGTGATTTCTACCATGCCGGTCATCATTCCTTTCGCACTTTGTCACGCTTTTCCTTTTCCGAATTGGTATAGGCCATGCTTTTTGATATATTCCAACACGCCTGCCGGGAGAAGGCCGGATACTGTTTCATCCCCAAGATGCAGCGCCTTTCTGACCTGCGTGGAGGAAAGGGGCAGTGCGTGAAACCGGACAATCCTGACGCGGCTTGACAGGCTGCCAAGCTTTTCGGTATACTGTACCATCCGGTCGTATTCTTCCCTTTCCCGTGCCCCTGCCACCAAAAAAGCCAGTGACAGGATCTCCTGATAACGGTACCATTTATGAAAGGAATACAGCATATCGCTCCCGATGATGAAATACAGCTCCGCCTGGGGATAAAGCCGTTTGATCTCCTGAAGAGTATATACGGTATAGCTGATACCATCCATACGCAGCTCCAGATCGCTTGCTTCCAGAAAAGGGTATTCTCCCGCCGCAATACGGCACATCTCATACCGGTCTGTCTCCCCTGCCAGATATCCGACTTCCTTATGGGGAGGAATATGATCCGGCATCAGGATCATCCGGTCAAATTGGAGCTCTTTCTGGCATTCCACGCACAGATGAAGGTGTCCGTTATGAATCGGGTTAAAGGTTCCGCCGAAAATTGCGATTCTTTCTTTCATGCTGATCATGCCGCCTTTGTGATAATAAGGCGATCCTTTCTCAAGGGTAGATTACCTGCCGAGCTCATAAACCGGTTCTTTTGGGTTTCGTTTATAAAGCACAAACCGGGTGCCGATCACCTGGACAACCTCCGAACCAGTCTGTTTCGAGATTTCAATTGCAGCTTCCTTTGCTGTCAATAATGAGTTTTCCAGCACCCGCATTTTAATCATTTCCCGGGCATTTAATGCATCGTTCACCTGTTGGATCACAGTTTCAGTGATACCGCTTTTCCCAACCTGGAGGATCGTCTCCATCTGGTTGGCATAGCCTCTTAAGGCCGCACGCTGTTTACTTGTCAACATCTATTTTAAATTCCTTTCAAATCTTCTTCCATTTTCCGGAGCGCCGCTCCGCGGTGGCTTAGCTGATCCTTTTCTTCTCCGCTCAAGGCCGCGAAGCTGTCCGTATCGCTGACCATGAAAATCGGGTCATAACCAAATCCGTTATCTCCCAGCATTTCCCAGCCAATGAAGCCTTCACAGGTTCCGATATAAGTGCGCCGGTCAGTTTCACTCAAGATCAGATGAATTGCCGAGACAAACCGTGCCGTCCTTTTGTCTTTCGGAACATCCCTGAGCCTTTGCAGGATCAGGGTACATTTGTCCCGGTCGGTTAATCCCGGCCCGCCGAAGCGGGCGGAATAAATTCCCGGTTCGCCGCCCAGGTAATCAACCTCCAGCCCGGAATCGTCTGCAATGGTAGGCAATCCTGCCGCACGGAAAATTGCTTCTGCCTTAAGAGAAGCATTTTCCGCAAAGGTGGTTCCGGTTTCCTCTACATCAATATCCACATCAGCTTCCGCCTGGGAAAGCACCCGGTAACCCAACGGCTCAAGGATCCGCCTGAATTCTACTAATTTATGCGCGTTTTGGGTTGCTGCAACTAATTTTATCATCGTTGTATCCATCACCTTCTGTGCTTATTCGTCAAACAGGGCGTCCGCAAAGTCCTGCGGACTGAACGGCTGCAGATCGTCAATCTGCTCTCCGACGCCAATGTATTTTACCGGAAGTCCCAGCTCGTCCTTGATCGCGATGACAATTCCCCCCCGGGCAGTGCCGTCAAGCTTTGTAAGCACAATTCCTGTGATTCCGGCTGCTTCCTGGAACTGTTTGGCTTGGGTGACCGCGTTCTGGCCGGTTGTCGCGTCCAGAACAAGGAGGATTTCCTTGTCGCAGCCAGCCATTTCCCGGTCAATCACCCGAGAAATTTTACTGAGCTCGTCCATCAGATTTTTCTTATTATGCAGCCGGCCCGCCGTATCGCAGATAATCACATCGCAGCCGCGTGCTTTTCCGGCGCTGATTGCATCAAATACTACGGCAGCCGGATCAGCGCCCTCCTTGTGTTTGATCAGCTCTACGCCCGCGCGGTCGCTCCAAATTTCAAGCTGCTCAATTGCGGCGGCGCGGAAGGTGTCGGCAGCGCCCAGGATCACTTTTTTCCCCTGCGCCTTCAAGTTTGCCGCAAGCTTGCCGATGGTCGTGGTTTTCCCAACCCCGTTGACCCCGATCACCAAGATGATGGAGGGTTTGGTGGAGAGATTTAATTCTTCCCCGCCAGCCAGCATATTGGTAATAATCTCTTTCATCATGCCTTTAATCTTGGAGGGGTCGGTCTCTCCTGTTTCCCTGATCTTCTCACGGAGAAGGTCGCAGATTTTAACTGAGGTTGCTACCCCTACATCAGACATGATCAGGGTTTCCTCCAGCTCTTCAAAAAACTCCTCGTCAATTTTTGTAAAGGAGTTAATCAGGGTTTCCACCTGTTTGACCATGTTGTCCTTGGTCTTTTTAAGCCCAGATTTAATTTTATCAAATAATCCCATCGTTTCTGTTCTCCCCTAAACTAGCCTTCCAGCTTGCCAAGCTTCTGTTCCACTTCCTGAACATTGAGCTGGAGCAGCTTGGACACGCCTTCCTCCTGCATCGTCACGCCGTAGAGTACGTCGGCCTCCTCCATGGTGCCGCGGCGGTGCGTGATCATGATAAACTGAGTATGGTCGCTCATCAGGCGCAGATATTCAGCATATTTCGTAACATTAACGTCGTCAAGCGCCGCTTCAATCTCATCAAGGATGCAAAACGGAGCCGGGCGTACCTTAAGAATTGCAAAATAAATCGCAATTGCTACGAAAGCCTGCTCCCCGCCGGACAAGAGCGTCAGATTTTTGATGATTTTTCCCGGAGGTTCCACAAAGATTTCTATTCCGGATTCCAGGACATTGTCCGGATCGGTCAGCTTTAACTCTGCCCGTCCGCCGCCAAACAGCTCGACGAAAATTCTCTGGAAATGCTGATTGATCTGATGGAAGCTCTCTTCAAAAATCTCCTGCATCTTCCCGGTCAGTTCCGTGATCAGCCGTTCGAGCTCCGCCTTGGACTTTTCCACATCCTTGAGCTGCCTGCTCAAAAACTCGTACCGCTCCGATACCTCCTGGTATTCCTCAATCGCCGCAACATTCACGCTGCCCAGCGACCGAATTTTCCCGCGCAGGGACTGCAATTGCTTCTCTGCCGCCGCAAGATCGCCGACCGGTTTTGCAAAAGCATCGGCCTCGCTTTTGGTTAGCTGATATTCTTCCCAGAGCTTATTGATAATGCTGTCATATTCTTTTTGGACTGCAGAAATCCGTTCTTCCAGGCGGGCAATTTCCTGCACCAGCTTTTCCTTCTGAACGGAGACGCTGCGTTCCTCGCCCCGCAGCTTGGTAGTCATCCCCTCAAGCTTATTGCGCTGTTCCATCCTGTCCGAAACAGCAGCGTCCATCGAAGCGGATTCTTCCTTTGCCGCTTGAATCTGCCCTTTGATTTGTACGATGCGGCTCTGAATCTCTTCATCCTGTTGCAGGTAAGCCTGGTATTGACCTTGGAGGGCCTCCTGCTGTTCCTTTGCCGCCTCTCCGCGGAGCCCCAGCTCTCTAATAAGATTTTCCAGGGACTGGATATCCTTCTGGATTTCAACCTGCCGAAGCCTTAACTCCTGTAAGGAACCGGTCAGCTCCATCCGGGTTTCATTAGCGGTACTGTGTTCGCCCTGCATCGCAGAAAGCTGCTGTCTGCCTTCCAAAAGCTGCCGCTCGATTACGGCACTCTGTTCCTTCCAGGCAGCAAGCTGTTTTTTTGTTTTCTCCAATTCGTCTTCAGCAAAGCGGAATTCTTCCTCGGCAGCAGAAAGCTGCTCTTTTTCCTGCTCCAACAGCAAAGCAAGGCGTTTTTCTTCCCCTTCGCAGCGAATTTTATCCTCGTTGACGGTGAGAAGCTCGCTGTGGATCGCGGACATCTGGGCACTTAATGCGCCGGCCTCCCGCTGCAAAGCCTGCTGCGCATTCTGAGCCTCTGTCAACTGATGCTGCAGGATGCCCGCTTCCTCATGCAGCTTGGCAATATCCGACTTCCGGCTTAGGATTCCCTGGTTGCGGCCTTTCAGCGAGCCGCCGGTCATAGAACCGCCGGCATTGACTACCTGGCCGTCCAGAGTCACAATTTTAAATTTATAGCCATTCTTTTTCGCAATGAAAACCGCAGTATCTAAATCTTCTACGATCACGATCCGCCCGAGCAGGGAATCAACCACACCCCGGTAGCGCGGTTCAAACTGCACCAAATCGCTTCCCAAGGCGACAAAGCCGTCTAGCTGCTCAAAGCCGGAAGTATTCAGCCGGCTTCCCTTCACCGAGCTCAGCGGCAAAAAGGTCGCACGTCCCGCATTTTCCTGTTTCAGAAAATGGATGGCGCCTTTCGCATTCTGCTCTGTCTCAACCACAATATTCTGCAGCATCCCGCCCAACGCGATTTCAATTGCGGTGGAATGCTGTTCCTGGACAGTAATAATCTGGGATACAGTTCCAAGGATGCCGTTTAAGGCGCCATGCTTTCCCTGGCGCAGAACTGCCTTGACGCTGAAGGCAAAGCCCTCCATATTCTGTTCCAGGTCTTCCAGCAGCTTTGCCTTCTGGCGTTTTTCCTTGATTCCAAGCTCTAAGGAAGCGAGCCTTTGCTGCGCCTCTTCCAGCTTCTTCTGGCGGCTTGCCAGCTTCATCTGATAGCCGCCTTCCGCGTTTTGCAGGGAAACGGTCTGTTCCTCCAGACGGGCCATCAAGGAACGCGCCTGTGAAAGCTCCTTTTCATCTGCCTGCATTGCTTCGCGCTTCAAATCCATCATATCCCGATAACCGGCCAGCCTCTGCTGTGTTTCGGTAATCCGGGATTCAGCCTGCAGGATGTGCATCTGGTTCTGAGACTGTTCGACCAGCAATTCATTCAGCCGGCGGTTTAACGCTTCTGCTGATTCAGAATACTGGTCAGTTTGCTCTGTCAGGGCGAGCAGCTCCTGCTCTTTCTCCGAAATTTCCTGTTCCAGGCCGGCAAGCGACTGGCTCAATTCTTCCAGCTTCGCCTGATTGTCACCGATCTCTCCGGAAAGGCGCTCTTCCGACTGCCCGAATTGCTCCAGCTCCAGATGGATACGCTTTTTATTTTCTTCATTATGGTGCAGGTCATTCTCGCAGACCGCAATCTGAGAATGAAAGGCGGAAACCTTTTGTTCTGTTTCATCCTTTTGGCGGCGCAGCTCATCAATATCAACCAGACACTGCTGCATCTGCTGATAAACCTCCTGAATCTGCGCTTCGATTCCCTCGACCTGCTGTTCGATTTCTTCCTGTTCCAGCCGGAACGCCAGCATTTTATCGCTCTGATCCTTCAGCGATACATTCGCGTGCGCCAGGTTCTGGGACCACACCGATATCTCAAGGGACTTTTTCTCTTCTGCGAGCTCGAGAAAGCGCTTTGCCTTTTCAGACTGCTGGCGCAAAGGTTCTACCCGCTCTTCCAATTCAGAGAGGATATCCAAAAGACGGACGAGATTTTCATCCGCATTGGCAAGCTTCCGCTGGGCTTCATTTTTTCGGTAGCGGTATTTGGATATTCCCGCTGCCTCCTCGAAAATTTCCCTGCGTTCGTCGCTTTTGGACTGGACAATCTCCGCAATCCTGCCCTGCCCGACCATCGCATAACCGTCCCGGCCAAGGCCAGTATCCATAAACAGCTCGTTGACGTCACGGAGACGGACATTTGCACGATTAATCATATATTCGCTTTCACCGGAACGGTAATATTTCCGGGTAATGACAACCTCGTCGCTGTCGATTCCCAGCGAGTGGTCACAGTTATCGATTACCAGGGAAACCTCCGCAAAGCCCTGTGATTTTCTGGCCTTTGTTCCGGTAAAGATTACGTCCTCCATTTTTGCGCCGCGCAGGTTTTTGGTGGATTGCTCGCCCATAACCCAGCGCACTGCGTCGCTGATATTGCTTTTTCCGCTTCCGTTGGGCCCGACGACTGCTGTCAGACCCTTTCCGAACGAAATTTTCGTTTTATCAGGAAAGGATTTAAATCCCTGTATTTCCAATGATTTTAAAAGCAATGTTCCACCTCGACTATTCTAATACCTTTATTTCATATGCCGCCAGGGAGGGTTCCCCGGCAATTTTAATCCTTTGTTTCCATTCCTGCTCTAAATAGATTATATTCTTCCTGCGCTGGCCGATCATTTTAGACAGCTCGGAGCTTTTTACCTGTAAAGTCACCTTGTCCCCGCTGCCGTGAAAAGGAAGGCGCAGAGCGCGATCTAAATAGATTCTGCTTTCGCATAGCTCCCGGAAAGCAGGATGGTAAATTCCGCCCGCCATTTCCTGTTCTATATCGCGGGAAGCATGGAGGCCAACCCGGATCACATCAATTCCCCGTCCGGCGAAAAATTCAAGCATACCGGCACAAAGAGAGACCGCCTCCTCCATCGGATAGGGCTGATACCTCCCGTTTCTCAGCTTCTCTTCCAGCTCTGTTCCGCGCAGGATTACCGTCGGATAAATCCGGACGGTTTTCGGAAAAAGCCCGGCAAGCTGTTCTGCCGTTTCCCTGTCCTTTTCCGGAGTCGAACCATAAAGCCCTACCATCATCTGAAGCCCAAGCTCAAATCCGTAACCGTGAATCAGCTCTGAAGCTTCACAAACCTGCCTGGCGGTATGTCCCCGGCGGTTTGCCTTGAGCACATCATCGTCCATGCTCTGGGCTCCAAGCTCGACTGCAGTGACATCATATTCATACAGAATATTCAGTATCTCCGGGCTGATCGCATCCGGCCGGGTGGATACCCGGATTCCCCGGCAGCCGAACCGCCGGACATACTCTCTGCCAACCGACAGAAGGCCGGTCATATAATGCTGTTCAAGCATCGTAAAGCTTCCGCCGAAAAAAGCGATTTCCGTTTCCTCCGGCGGGGCAGCCAGTGTCAGAAAGGCCTGTTCCAGTTCCTTCCTGACCCGCTCGATAGATGGTGCGGACTGTGTTCCCGAAATTGTCCTCTGGTTGCAGAAGCTGCATTGATTCGGACAGCCCGCATTTGGGATAAACAGTGCAACATTGCTATGTTTCATAACCCATCAGCCCTAATGCTTCTTTGGCGGCAATTTGTTCCGCCTGCTTTTTGCTTCTTCCGATGCCGGTGCCGATTACATTGGAATTCAAATGAACTTCCACCATAAAAGTTTTATTATGATCCGGCCCTTTTTCTTCTACCAGCACATATTCAATCTTCTCTTCTCGATTTTTCTGGATAATCTCCTGCAAAGCCGTTTTATAATCGCTGACATAGGTGATCTTTTTAACGTCCAGCTTTTCAGGAATAAAACGCAGAACAAAATTCCTGGCTTCATCCAATCCACTATCCAGATAAATCGAGGCAATCACCGCTTCAAATGCATCAGCCAAAATAGAGGGACGTTCCCGTCCGCCGGTCATTTCTTCCCCTTTTCCGAGAATGAGGTATTCGCCGAGATTAATTTTTAAGGCAAACTGATGCAGACTCTTTTCACAGACTAACGAAGCCCGCAGCTTGGTCAGCTCCCCTTCCGGAAGATGGGTATAATGCTCGAACAGATGCTGCGCGACAATAATCGAGAGAACGGAATCTCCCAAAAATTCCAGCCTCTGATTATTTTTCAGGTGTTTTTTCCCTTCATTGGCATAGGACGGATGAGTCAGAGCCTCTTTCATCCAGCTTTTATTGTGGTAATGATACTGGATCATCTTTTCAAAGTCTAGCAAGGGTAACAACCTCCCTGATTAAAGGCTTTTTTCCGCCTCTTTCTGTGCCTGCAAGGCCTTTATGATTTCTCCGTTGACATCCTTTTCCGCAAATTCGCATGCCTGGCGGATCGCATTTTTGTAGGCGTAGCCGTCTGAGCTGCCATGCGCCTTGATCACCGGCTTCGCGGAACCGAGCAGCGGAGCGCCTCCGTATTCTTTATAATCCATTTTCTGTTTAAACTGCTTCATGTCTTTCATTACAAGCGCCGCCGCCAGCTTGCCGCCCAAACTGCCCATAAAGATATCCTTGATATTGCTCATCAGGAATTTGGCAAGCCCTTCGGTAAGCTTCAGGATCACATTTCCGGTAAAGCCGTCCGCCACAACAACGTCTGCCTTGCCCAGAGGAATATCCCTCGCCTCCACATTTCCTACAAAGTTCATCTTGGAGTTCTGTAACAGGCTATAGGTTTCAAGCTGCAGGTCGCGGCCCTTGGTTTCTTCCTCCCCGACATTGACCAGCCCGACGCGTGGGTTGTCAATCCCCATAATCCGGTTCATATAGATTGATCCCATCATGGCAAACTGGGTCAGCATCTCCGGGCGGCATTCCAGGTTCGCACCTGCATCCGCAAGGATAAAGCAGCCTGTCTGCGACGGGATGATTGTCGCGATAGATGCACGCTTGATCCCCTTTAAGCGTTTCACGATCAACGAAGCCCCGACAACTACCGCCCCGGTACTCCCGGCGCTGACGAAGGCGTCGGCTTCTCCATCCGCTAACAGCTTCATCGCAACTGCCATCGAAGAATTTTGGTGTTCCTTGACAATGGAAGTTGGGTCATCGCAAACTTCAATTACGTCATCAGTATGGTGGATCACAATTCCTTCCAAGGAAATGCCATTCTCCTCTGCCGTCCTTTTCAAGACCGCTTCATCTCCGGTAACAATGATAGAAGCTCCATACTCCTTCACCGCCATGGCGCTCCCCTGAAGAACAGCTAACGGCGCGTTATCCCCGCCGAACCCATCGACTACTACTTTCATCATGATCACATTCCTTTCCTATCTTCATATTCTCCGTATTTCATCAATGCTGCCTCCAGCGCCCGATATCCTCGTTCGGAAAGCGTCCGGTACCGCAGCTTTTTGTCCCTGATTCGTTCCTCCAGAGCAGGCAGAACGCCCATATTGGCGCCCATCGGCTGGAAATTCACTACCGTTTCATCGCTGATGTAATGAGACAGCGCCCCCAGCATCGACTCTCTCGGGAGAATCACCGGTTCTTTTCCCTCCAGCCTTCGTCCGGCGTTGACGCCCGCCAACATTCCGGAAGCGGCGCTTTCGGTATAGCCCTCTACCCCGGTAATTTGTCCGGCAAAGAAAATTTCCGGCTGTTTTTTTAGCTGGAATGCCGCGTTTAACAGCTTCGGGCTGTTGATAAAGGTGTTGCGATGCATCACGCCGTACCGCAGAAATTCTGCTTCTTTCAGTCCGGGAATCATCGAAAATACCCGTTTTTGTTCTCCCCATTTGAGGTTTGTCTGAAAGCCCACCAGATTGTACATGGTGGAACCCGCGTTTTCCTTCCGAAGCTGAACTACAGCCCAGGGACGGCGCCCTGTTCTCGGGTCAGTCAGTCCAACCGGCTTGAGCGGCCCATAGCGCAGCGTATCAGCGCCGCGTTTTGCCATCACCTCTACCGGCATACAGCCCTCATATACCTTAAAATCTCTCTGATCAATCTCTTTCAACGGTGCGGATTCGGCTGAAATCAGCGCTTCATAAAAGCGTTCGTACTCCTCCTTATTCATCGGACAATTGATGTAGTCGTCGCCTTCCCCATTGCTGTAGCGGGACGCCTCAAACGCCACCGCCATATCAATGCTGTCTGCCGCAACAATTGGAGCCGCCGCATCAAAAAAGCTGAGGTGTTCCTCTTCTACCAGTCTCTGTACGGCTTGCGCCAGTCCCTCTGACATCAGCGGCCCGGCAGCCACAATGACGGTGCCTTCCGGAAGTTCTGTTACTTCCTCCTGCACCACCCGAATGTTCGGATGGCTGGTAATCTTCTGTGTAATATAATCGGAAAAAAGGGTGCGATCCACTGCAAGCGCGCCCCCAGCCGGGACCGCGAACCGCCTGGCGCTTTCCATGACAAGCGAACCCATTCGTTCCATCTCTGCTTTTAAAAGCCCGGCGGCCGAATCAAACCGCGCCGCTTTAAGAGAATTGGAGCAGATCAGCTCCGCAAATCCCTTGTAATGATGTGCAGGCGTATATTTTTGCGGCTTCATCTCAAAAAGCTCAACTAGAATACCTCGGTTTGCGAGCTGCCATGCCGCTTCACATCCGGCCAAGCCGGCGCCGATCACACTGACTTTCATTCTGCCTTGTATCAATCGAAGTTTCCTCTCTGTTTTTACCGGCTATCTGCCGTCTTCCTTCTCATAATCGCACTGCTCGTTAGAGCAATAGATTTTTCCGTTTCTTCCCGCTTTTTTCAGCAGTGTTTTGCCGCATTTCGGGCAGACGTCCCTGGTCGGGGTATCCCAGGTCATAAAGGTACAGTTCGGGTAATTGCCGCACCCAAAAAATTTCTTACCCTTTTTCGATTTCTTTTCCAGAATTTTCCCGCCGCAGACCGGGCATTCTCCCGGCATTTCCTTCACAATCTTTTTGGTGAAGGTGCATTCCGGATAGCCGGAGCAGGCAAGAAATTTGCCGAAGCGTCCTACCTTGACTACCATCGGACGGCCGCAGACCTCACAGATCTCGTCCGTCACCTCATCCGGCAGGACAATCTTTTCCTCACCGATATTTTTCTGCGCCTCTTCCAGCGCTTTCGCGAAATCGGCATAGAAATTGCGCATACATTCCTTCCAATTCTCTTCCCCGGCTTCAATCTTATCAAGATCAGTTTCCATATTCGCCGTAAAGCCGACGTCAATAAACTGGTTGAAATGCTTGCGGATCAGCTCTGTTGTGATCTCGCCCAACGGAGTCGGGACAAGCTGCTTGCCGTCGCGTTCCACATAGTTTCTGGAAATGATCGTGGTAATGGTCGGCGCATAGGTACTTGGACGGCCGATTCCGTTTTCCTCCATCGCCTTGGTCAGGGATGCCTCTGTATAACGGGCAGGAGGCTGGGTAAAGTGCTGCAGACCGGCCAGCTTGTTCACCCGCAGGCTTTCCTTTTCCTGCAGGTTCGGCAAACGCCCGTCCTCCTGTGTTTCCTCGTCCTTGCCTTCCTCATAGAGGACTGTAAAGCCGTCGAACTGTACAGAATAGCCGGATGCCTTAAAGTCATACTCTCCCGCCTTGACCGACACCTGTACGGTATTTAAAATGCAGTCCGCCATCTGGCTGGCGATAAACCGCTCCCAGATCAGCTTATAAAGCTTATACTGGTCTGCTGTCAGGCTTTCCTTTGCCATAGCGGGAGTTAAAGACGGTACTGTCGGACGGATCGCTTCATGCCCGTCCTGCGCGTTGCCTTTAGTTTTATAGCTGCGGGCTGCCGCCGGAAGATATTTGTCCCCGAAACGCCCTGTGATATATTCCTTGGCTGCCTGCTTTGCCTCATCCGAGATGCGCAGCGAGTCGGTTCTCATATAGGTAATCAAGCCGAGCGAGCCAAAATCAGCTACGTCCATCCCTTCATAGAGCTCCTGCGCAACCTGCATGGTGCGGCGGGACTGGAAGCCAAGCTTCCGGGAGGCCTCTTGCTGCATAGTTGAGGTGATAAAAGGAGGAACAGGCGATTTTTTTCTTGTTCCGCGCTTGATTGCATCGATGATGAAATCGCTGCCCTTCAGCGCTTCTAAAATCTGGTCTGTGGCTTCCTTGGTTTTCAGCTCCAGCTTTTTTCCGTTTTTGCCGTAAAATTTTGCGGTAAAGGTTCGTTTCACCTCAGAAAGAGCCTCGTCCAGCATGGAGGTGAGATTTGCCTCCAGGGTCCAGTACTCCTGCGGGACAAAGTTCCTGATCTCGTTTTCCCGGTCAACAATCAGGCTGACAACTACCGACTGCACCCTTCCGGCCGATAATCCGCTTCGGATTTTTTTCCAGAGCAGCGGGCTCAGCTTATAGCCTACAATTCGATCCAGCACGCGGCGCGCCTGCTGTGCATCCACAAGATCCATATTGATTGCCCTCGGATGTTCCATCCCGTTTTCCACTCCGGTATGGGTAATCTCGTTAAAGGTAATGCGGTTTGCCTCTTTTGGATCAAGCCCCAAAAGCTGCGCCAAATGCCAGGAAATCGCCTCTCCTTCCCGGTCAGGGTCGGTCGCAAGATAGACGGTTTTTGACTTTTTTGCCTCTTCCTTCAGCGACTTAATGGTTTTGGACTGCTTTCGAATGTTGATATACTGCGGCTCAAAATCATTTTCAATATCAACGCCGAGCTTGCTCTTCGGCAGGTCGCGGACATGCCCGACAGATGCAACCACTTCATAGCCTCTGCCCAGATACTTTTTGATATTCTTCACCTTACCGGGAGACTCCACAATAACCAGCTTCCGGGTTGGCTTTTTCACTGTTTTAGTTGTCTTTTTGGTCGTTTTTTTCACTGTTTTTGTTGTTTCAGCTGCCATTCTCTTAACCTTATTTTCCTTTCTATTCAGATATTGGATGTTTCGCATATCGCTTTCCTGAATAGGAAGAGATATAATCATATAATTCCAATTCCGTTGCGATTGCAGCGGCCTGCGCTGCATTCAGACCGGCTTTCGCTGCAATCTCATCCAACAGCATCGGCTGTTCTGTCATTGCATCATACATTTTTCGGTAATCCTCACCCAAAGAGCTGTCCCACGCCTTATAGACTTTTTTCCGAACCGGTTCGACGGTATGGCCACCCTGCTTCTGCTGGTAGGCGGGGGAGGTTTTATTGCGCTGCACCTGCTGTGCAAACTTCATATCTGCATTCAGTTTATGCGGATACTGTACGAAATACTCTTCGAGCACATCTCTTGCAGAAAAAACCGGCACTGCGCCGTCGCGCAGATATTTTACTACGCCGCTGAAATTGAGATCATAGATATCGTGCGGCGGGACACAAAAAACGTCCTTGCCCTGTTCCAGCGCATGCTCTACGGTGATCAAAGAACCGCTTTTTGACGGCGCTTCAGTCACCAGCACGCCAAGCCCAAGCGCTGACAGCAGCCGGTTCCGAATTGGAAAGATCATGCGGTTCGGATGCTCGCCCGGTGCGCATTCAGTAACCAAGGCGCCTTTTTTGAGGATCGCCTGTTTCAGATCGTGATTAGAAGCCGGATAATTGATATCCAAGCCGCATCCCAGCACTGCAACGGTACGGCCGCCCGCTTTGAGCGCGCCCCAATGAGAATAGGTATCGATCCCTTCCGCGCACCCGCTGATAATCACGGCCCCGGCGCGGGAAAGCTCATAGCATAGATTTCCGGTCAGCCGCTTTCCGTACTCGCTGGCCTTTCGTGTACCGACCACGGTGATCCCGACTTCCTCATCGAGGCCGGACAAATCACCTTTGACATAAAGCACCATCGGCGGCGCGTAGATATGAGTCAAGCGTTTAGGGTATCCGTCAAAACCATAAGGGAGGATCTGGATTCCCAGCTCCCGGCAGCGTTTTACAATTTCCTCGGCCCGTTCCAAAGAGGTGCGCCGAAGCGCCTTTCGGTCAGAGGGCTTTAAAAAAGACAGCTTTTCAAGCTCATCTTCCTTCAGTTCGAAAATATTCTTGGGCGACCGAAAATACTCGATCAGCTTTCTCGGCTTTTCACTCCCATATGAAAACACTCTGGACAGCCATACCCAATATAATAATTCGTCCATCACCATGCTCCTTTAATGATCGCGCACCAGTTCCCACATCAAAATTCCGGCCGCCATCCCAGCATTTAAAGATTCCGCGTTGCCCTTCATCCGGATTGTAATCTGATGGTCGCAGGCTTGTGCGGCTTCCCTGCTCAAGCCGTTTCCCTCGTTTCCGACCACAACCACACTGCAATCGGCAAAACGGGTTTCCAGCACTGAATCTGCATTTTCGTCCACCACCGCCGCATAGGTGACAAAGCCTCCGCGAAATTTTTCGATATCCGCCAGCGGGTCTCCCCCAAGGATGACCGGCAGACGGAACGCAGATCCCATGCTGGCTCGCAGAACCTTCAGGCTGTACAGATCACAGGTGCCGGCTGACAGGATCACACCCGACAGCCCCATTGCCTCTGCTGTTCGGATGATCGTCCCGACATTGCCGCTGTCCTGCAATCCGGCCAAATACAAATATTTTCCACCGGTTACTATTGTATCAGCCAGATTTCGCTTGTCAAGTTTTTTGCAGATTGCAAAAATCCCGCCGGCATTCTGTGTATGGGTCATTTTTTGTTCCACCGGTTCTGTAATTTCATAGATACGGCAGGTTGACTCAAAAAGCTTTTGTAATGCAGCAGTATGTTTTTTAAAGCACTGATCCGTTACAAAAACCTTTTCCAGCTCTATCCCTGAGGCTGCCGCCTCCAGCACCAGCTTGACGCTTTCAATCCCGAACCGGCCGGTCTTGTCACGGTGAGATTTTGAGGAAACAAGCTTACCGTATTCCTTGACATTTTGGTTCTCTTTGGATGAAATCTGTTCCATAACGCCTCCAAAAATCCAAGAGTTTAAACAGGCATACAAGGGGAAAATAATATAGAAACACGCCCGAGCCAATTTGACACGGGCGTATCCGACATCTTACTGTAACGCTTCTTTTGCTTTTTCACACAAGCTTGCGAACGCAGCCTCGTCATGAATTGCAATTTCAGAAAGCATTTTGCGGTTCAAATTGATGTTTGCCTTTTTCAAACCGTTAATAAAAGTAGAATAGTTCATACCATTCATTTTGCAGCCAGCAGAGATTCTGGTGATCCAGAGCTGTCTGAAGTTACGTTTTTTCTGTTTTCTTCCGATATATGCATACTGGCCGGATTTCATTACAGCTTCCTTTGCTGTTTTGAATAGTTTGCTTTTTCCGCCCCAGTAACCTTTTGCAAGTTTCAGAACTTTATTTCTTCTCTTACGAGTAGCCATTGCTCCCTTTACACGAGCCATAAGTATTTACCTCCTGTGTTCTGTGTTTTCAAGTACAGTTAAAATTTTCTCTCATCTTCGACGGGGATAGCCCCGTCCTCCAAGCCGGTCGATTATTTATAAGGAATCAGCAGCTTGATTGCCTTCACATTGGTCTTATCAGCATAGCCGGCTTTCCGAAGGCCTCTTTTCCGCTTGGTTGTCTTCTTGTTCAAGATATGGGACTTGAAAGCATGAGCACGTTTGATTTTACCGTTTTTGGTTACTTTAAAACGTTTTTTCGCTCCACTATGTGTTTTGATTTTAGGCATTTTTATATCCTCCTTAATTGATTACTTCACGGGCTTTGATGCGATGAACATGGCCAGGCTGCGCCCCTCCATCTTCGGCGGCTTATCAACAACACCCACTTCACTGCAATCATCTTTAAACCGTTCCAGCAAATTTCTGCCAAGCTCCGGATGCGCAAGCTCACGCCCGCGGTAACGGACGGAAACCTTCACCTTGTTTCCCGCACTGAGAAATTTTTTGGCAGCATTTACCTTCGTATTAAAGTCATGTGTGTCAATATTCAATGACATCCGCACTTCTTTGATTTCAATGGTTTTTTGATTTTTTCTAGCCTCTTTTTCCCGTTTTGCCTGTTCATAGCGATATTTGCCATAATCCATGATGCGGCAGACCGGCGGCTTTGCCTGCGGCGCGATATCAACCAGGTCCAAATTTTTGGACGCAGCAATATTCAGCGCCTCCTTCAGAGGCAGAATGCCAAGCTGTGAGCCGTCTGCGTCAACGACGCGTACTTCTTTCTCACGAATGCTCTCATTAATGAGCAGCTCTTTGTTGTTGCTAATCGTCAAGCACCTCCATATGCCCAGATAATAAACAAAGCGTAGACTTATGAACAGTCCACGCCACCAATACACAAAATGGAAAGGCAATCCGCCTTTTGCATTTTATTCGTATTGACCTATGCAGTGCAAAATAGACCCATAGGTGAGAACGCAAATTCTGTTCTGCTTTGTTTTCTAAAATAGTATATCACGGAATCATTTACTTGTCAAGCACTATTGAAACGGCTGCCGAAAAAATTCAGTAACCGTTCCAATAATATATTATATACTACCACACTTTGATTTCCGTTGCAAGATGAAGAGAATAGATCAGGCATTCCTTTACCGGCAATTCGAAATACTGCCGGAGCGCTTCCTTATAAATACGAAGCTGGTCGGCGTATTTTTCCGCAAAATCCGAGGGGTTCCGCATCCGATCTGTCTTGTAATCGACGATGACCAATTCCCCGTCCTCAATAAATACGGCGTCCGCAATTCCCTGGATCAGAATCCGCTCCTCTGAAAACGGCGGCTTAAGGGTATCGTCTACCTCGCCCGCGGTGATCTCATAAATAAACTGGTATTCCCGCTCCAGCATGTCCGATTCCATCATCCGTTTGAACAGGGAGGATTGGAAAAACGCTTTGATGGCGCGCCGGTTCAGGCAATCCGCCTCCGCCTCGCTGAGGAAGCCCTGGTCAACCAGCCGCTCAATCTCTTTTTCCAGCTCAGAGCCGGCAGCATGGAAATCCGCATACTGCATAAAGCTATGCAGTACAGTTCCGCGCTGAGCGCCGGTTAAAATTTCCCGTCCGCTTAAATCCATCGGTTCAAGCTGTGCAAGCGCTTCTCGTTGCTTGGACTTCGCAATCTGGGTAACGGTCACCTTGGCCGGAACCGCCTGAAGCGCTTCATCCGGATAGACATAGCCAATCGCTTCCTCGATTTGCGCCAGAATTTTATTGGATGGCTGCGCACTGAAAGCCGGCCCCTCCTCCGGTAGCTCAGCCGTCTCCTCTGCCCTTGCAAAAATACAGTTCCACGCGCCTATCCTCGCTGTTTTCCGCCAATCGGAAACCGCTTCCAGAAATTCCGGATATTCAGACAAAGCCATGACCAGCCAATCAAGTACAGACGCACGATTCAGGAGAGCGTATGGCTTCACTTCTCCCTCAAACGCCACCGCCTCCAAATTTTTCTGACAGCGTTCCGGCAGTTTTTCCGCACTGCCTACCAGGATCAGCTTTTCCCGCGCGCGGGTCATCGCGACATATAAAATCCGCATCTCCTCCGACAGTGATTCCTGCTTCTGCGCCAGCCGGATAGCCTCCCAGGGGAGCGTTGAATAGGACTGGTAGGTGTCCGGTTTTCGGATTTTCATACCAAAGCCATAGTCCATATGCATCATTACACTTTGATTTAAATCGATCAGATTGAACCGCTTGGAGAGATCCGCGACAATACAGATCGGGAATTCCAGCCCCTTGGAGCCGTGGATGCTCATAATCCTGACCACATCGGCCCGTTCCGAAACAGTATTCGCGCAGACAAAATCGTCCCCGCGGTCAATCGCCCGCTGGACAAACCGTAAAAAACCATCCAGCCCAAGATTCCCGATCTTTTCATAGTTTTCCGCATAGCTAAGCAAAAGGCGCAGATTCGCCCGTTTCTGCTCGCCCGATACCATCGATTCCACAACAAACAAAAATCCCGTTCGATCATAGATAAGCTGGATCAGCCGGTCAATCGGCAGAATGACCGCCTGCGTCCGGAGATAGGAAAGGGTTTCCAAAAACTCCCGGCAGGCAGCGTCGCCCTCCTGCGCCGCAAGATTCACCGCGGTATAAAGAGCTGCCTTTCGATCCTTCAGGCGGATTTTTGCCAGATCGTCAACAGAAAACAGAAACATCGGAGACATCATAACGGTAAAGAGATCGATATCCAGCATCGGGTTATCAATCACTCGCAAAAGGGAGAGCATCACCGATACTTCAAACGAATCAAAATATCCCTGTCCTGCTTCGGCATAGCAGGGGATGCCAAGCTGCTTTAAGACATCGGTAAACAACGCCGTCTTTCCCTTTTTCGACCGGAGCAGGATGCAGAAGTCTTTCCAGGTACAGGCACGCAGGGTTCCGTGGTCCTCGATGAGATGTCCGTCTCTCACCATCGACTGGATCAGCAGGCCGATATAGCGCGCTTCTCTTGCAAAATTTTTTTCCTGCTTTTCCTCTTTCGGAATTTCCGGAAGATCCAGGAGATGAAATTCCGCTTCGCATCCGGCGGCAGGCTGGTAATTTGCCGAATAGACAAGCGCCTCTTCTCCGTCATAGGCAAGCTCCCCGAGCTGTTCTGTCATAATGGCGGAGAACACCTGATTTACAGCGTCCGTCACCTCTCTGCGGCTGCGGAAATTATTCTGAAGTAAAATTTTTCTGGAGGAGGCGTTTTCCTGCTCGGAAAACAGTCTTTTCCTAAGAGTAAAAAGGGATGGCATCGCATTCCTAAACCGGTAAATGCTCTGTTTCACATCCCCGACAAAGAAAAGATTCCCGCCTGAGGCAACAAGCTCCTCCGACCCGACCCGTACCGAATCCGGGCCATGGGACAGCGCCCAGAAAATCAGGTTCTGGATCTGATTGATATCCTGGCATTCATCCACCATGATTTCATCATACTGTGCTCCGATGGATTTCGCTTCTTCCGTCTTGTAGTAAACGCCGTCCTCTTCCCGTACCAAAAGCCGCAGCGCCTGATGCTCCAAATCAGGAAAATCCATAATTTCCCTTGCGCGTTTTTCCTGTTCAACCGCCTGGGAAAGCTCGCCCACCAAAGTAAAAACGGCATGGAGGATCGGCCTTAAAAATGCCTTGTCCTCCTGAAAAAGCGCTTCTGTGATAGAAAGGTATTTCGGCAGCATCGTTTTTTGCAGCAAATCGCAGGCTTGGCTGCGCCGGGACTGGATTTCCTTGAGCCAGTCCGGATTTTCGTGTCCCCGCACTACGCCGAGCCGCTGCTTTTGATAGTCTGCCGCAATGCTGCAGGCAGTATCCCAGTCTCCCATTTCCAGAGCCTTATAAAGCGCCTGGAACACATCGTAATCATGGGTGATAGCGGGAACATATTTCTGCCTGAGCAGTTCATCCGTCTCCGCCTGCTTCAGCGCCCAGGAAAGCAGGCCCATTCCCTGCTCCGTCATGCTGAGCAGATGCCTGCAAATCAGCCGGCACCATTCCGTAGCGGAAAATGGGGTATCCGATTCATACTGCTCTTCAAACCGCCGGAGCATCGACTCTGGGAACGGATAGGAACGCGACCAATGGTAAATTCCAAGGATAAGCTCCAAAAGCTGGCGGTCATCATAGCCTGAGAACATGTCCGCCAGCACTAAAAAGTCCTCCTCCCCGGACTGATAGTGCGCTTCCAGCAATTGCTCGGCCATGTCCTGATAAAGGGTGTTCAGCTCGTTTTCATCGGCTATCCGGCTTACAATCGGAAGGCCGAGCACCTGAAAGTGATCCTTCAAAAAGCCGCTGCAGAGAGAATGGATCGTCCCTATTTTCGCGTTGGAGAGGAGCATGTGCTGAGTTTGGAGCCAGTCATTTTCCGGGTTCTCCTCAATCAAATCAGACAGCTTTTTTTCAATCCGCTGGCGCATCTCAACAGAGGCCAGCAGCGTAAAGGTAACGATAATCAGCCGGTCTGCCGCGACAGGCTGTTCCTTTGTCATCAGTCGGATCACCCGTTCTGTCAAAACCGCTGTTTTCCCGCTTCCCGCAGCGGCGGATATCAAAATATTTCCGTTGTCGGCGTCAATCGCCGCCCGCTGGTTTGGGGTAAAATCTATTTTAGCCATGTTATCGGTCACTTTCCTGTTGATTTTCTTCATTTTCTAGCTGTGCAAACAGCTCGGCTTTATCAAAGTCCTGGTATTGATTAACCTCGTCCCCGTCCTCAAAGCCGCAGACGGTGGAAAATTCGCAGTATTCGCAGCCCGGGCGCTGTCCTGCTTTCTGGAGGGGCTTAACCTCGATATTTCCGCTGTACAGCTCTTCCGCCATAGATTGGAGCGTCCGGGTCAGCTTCCCGTACAGCCTGCCCATCTGCTCCGAGGTGAGCAGCATCTTCATGCTCTCGCTGGAGAAAAGCTCTTCGTTGGCGTGACGGTCAATAAAGACATTTTCCCTGAGCTGGTCATCCTTGCCGTACGCTTTTTTCAGAACGGTAATCGGCGTATACCGGCCCACCAAATCCCGTTCCATAGCCCGCAGGACAGCTTCGTCGTCCAGCACCACCCCGGACATCCTGAAATGGCTCGCAGTCTCCTTTTCCAATAAATCTCCGTCTGCTTCACGCGGAAGGTTCGCTTTCAGGTCTCCCGCAGGCATATAGAGCACCCCGGCCCCTTTGGCTTCCTGATAGAGGGTTTTTCCGTTTTTCTCCAGGCACATCAGGTATAAAAACATCTGAAGGTTGATCCCGTTCATCAGATCGGACAGCCGGAAGGTTTTGTCTCCCGACTTGTAGTCGATCACACGGAGGAAATGCTGCCCGCCCGGCGTCTCGTAGGCGTCAATCCGGTCTACCGTCCCGCGAAGGTAAAGCCGCAGTCCGTCTGGAGTCTGGATAGCAAGCGGCCTGACATGTCCGGGTTCCCCGATCTTATATTCAAATTCCACCGGACGGAACAGACTCTGGGACAGTTCGGCAAAGAGGCGCTGAAGCACATCCATCAGCGTCTTCCGCAATTTTCGGTAAAGGTAGAGAAAACGCTTTGAGCGTCCTTCCTTCCCGCCCATGGCAGTATCCAGATAGTGATCCAGCTCCTGTTCCACCAAACGACCGACCAGCTTCGGGTCAAAATGGCTGAAATCAGTGATCTGCGAGCAGACCGCATACAGCACGTTATGGATTACCAGGCCCCGGCCGCTGCCCTTGAGCTGAACCTTTTTTCTAGGCTGGAGCCGAAGTCCATGCTCGCAGAAATACCGAAATTTGCAGAGGTGATATTTTTCTACCTGCGTCGGGGACAGGTAAACCGATTCTCCGTACAGGGCTTTGGCAGTATCCCTGGAATCAAGATGAAAGCTGCGGCGGCTGAGATTTTGCATAATGCCCTCCATCCGCTCTTTGTAGAGAGAGTCCTGGTCAAAATAATAGCGGAGGGATGCGGTAAAGGGCGTGTCCTGCCTAAACTGGTAGGCCAACGCCGAAAAGGCGGTCGGCTTCGTCCGGCAGAAATAAAGCCGGTCAATGTCGTCCGTATCCGTCACAGCCTCCTCTCCAAACATCCGTTTAAACTGTCCGAACAAATAAGACGGTGCGACGGACGAACCCTTCATATCTGCTTTCCGGGCGACGATATAAAGCTGCTCCGAGGGAATAGCAAGCGTTTTGTAGGCAATAAATTTTTCCTCCCTGATCTTATCCTTCAGGGGTTTAGAAAGCTCCATCCCCATCTCGGCAAAGGACTGGCGCTCCCGGTCAGTAAACAATCCGCTGTTTTGCGGAATATAGGGAAACACCTGGTCGTTTGCCTCCAGAACAAACAGAACCTTGGGGCAGTCGGTACGGATTCGTTCCGCGCTCCCGACCGTCACACAGTCGACAGTCTGGGGCAGCGTGCCCAGGTCAAAATTCCCCGCAAGCATGGAGAAAAGCTCACAAAAGCGTTTAAGCGGCAATTTACGGTTTCCGATTGTCCCAGACATCAGCCTTAGGATTTCCTCGGTGATTTCCCAAACCCGGCGCTGCTCCTGCACCTCTTCAAGCTGCTGCGCAAGCGTCTCGTCAGTGAGCGCATTAATCCGTTTATTGACAGTCTCCCGCACGCGCAGATCCTCGAGAAGGCTGGACAATGCCCCGGCAATCTGACTGACCGTCCCATCTTTCGCCTTGATCCGGAAATCGGAAAAGGCACGGTAAAGATGCTCCCGAATCGCGTTAAAGGACAGAAGTGTCAGAGTGTGCTGTGTGAGTTCCTCTTCATTAGCCGGTTGGTCTACCCCAAAGATGCTCCGGGTGAAAGGCTCCTTCCAGCCGGAGCTGCGGATATCCCAGAGAAAAATATAGTTTTCCAGCAGGGCGATTTCTTCCACGCTGTAGCCGCAGAACCCGCATTTCAGCAGTGAAATCAGATTTTCCGAGCTCATCCCGCCGCAAAGGCAGGAGAAGCAAAGCTCAATCATACGGATCAACGGAGAAGCACCGATCTGCTTGACCTTGTCAAAATAATATGGGATATTATATTTTAAAAAGGCGTTTTCCAGACAGCTTTCCACCGTTTCCAGATCCCGCGAAACGACTACGATATCCCGGTAGCGATATCCCTGCTCCTGGACTATACTGCGGATTGTCGCCGCAGTATAGTCTGCCTCGTCATATTCATTCGCTGCCAGAACAGCATGAAATTTTCCCCTTTCTCCCGGAAACGCATGAGGTATCGAGGAAAAGATATGTCTCTCCAGGAAGCTAAGCTCCGGCGAGACAAAACGGCGGGAATCCCGCAGTACCTTCGGCGGCTCGATTCGCTGTCCTGCCAGCCGTGCAAGCTGCCTGCATTTCTGATAAGTCAGCCCTACCGGGTAGAAAAGCTGATTTTCCCCATCTGCATTAGGATCCAGGCAGAGGGATATGGTCACATCCTGCGCAGATTCCATCATGACCCGCAGCATCAGGAATTCCCGTTCGGTAAATCCCTTGAATTCGTCGATAAAAACAACGCTGTCCTCAAAATAGCCATGCTCCCTAATTAGAGCTACAGCACGGGAAAGATCGTCCAGATGATCTTTATACTGTTCGCACAGCAGCGCGTCATAGACCGCGTAGATTTTTGAAATGTCCCTGCTCTTTTCACGCAGAAGCCGGTCAGTAATATCATCCGTCCTTTGCAGGAAGGCTTCGCTGTCCAAATCTGCATTTTTCAGCTCCGTTATGAGATCGACCATGGTGCTCGAAAAGCTGGTACGCTCCGCCGCGCTGGCATATACCGAAAGCTCGGATTTCACTTCATCAATGGCGACGCTCATTAAGATCAGCTTAATGCTGTCGTCCGCATAGTCCCCGGCCGCTCCTCCGTATTTCTTAAATACCTGATGGGCAATCCGGGTAAAGCTGGTGATAATGACATTTTTAAGCCGCGCGGCGCCCAGGGCGCGGTAGTATTTCCGTTCCGTTTCAAAGGTGAATTGCTCCGGGACGACAACAAAGACCGGGATATCCGATTTGGACAATTTCCGTACCTGTTCCACAACCTCCTGGGATTTTCCGGAACCAGCCCGTCCCAAAATAAAGTGAACCATCCTGCCCGCCTTCCTTTCCTGATAAATTATACCATAAAGCAACAGTGATAAAAACGGCGGTGCCGCAAGGCGCGAAAGAACTCGTTCTGAGAGCCGTTTTTCGGGGCGTTAAACGACCCGTTTAACGTTATTATAACACAAATTTTTTCGTCTGCCGAACAGAAAATAACAGCCGCATCTTTTTAAAGATGCGGCTCCTTTTATCTCTGATTTTTAAAATACTGCCTGAACTCTTTCTGGCGCTTCCGGTATTGCAGATTCTGTTTGATTCCGCGGAAGAAATCACCGCCGAAGAACAGGAAAAAGTTAACCAGCGAAAACAGGATTGCCGCTCTTGCCGACCATGTCCCAAAGATAAACCCGACCAAAAAGAGCAGGGCGTCCAGCCAGGCCAGATATTTGATTTTGATCGGAATAATGAAAAACAGCAGTACCTGAAAATTCGGAAACAGCGCCGCAAAACCGAAAAACAGGGAAAAGTTCAGATAGGTATTATCCGCGCTCCCGGTGATCATCGCAGCGATAATCGTCCCGACCATCCCGATCAGGTAATAAAAATTAAACCGGAAGGAGCCCCACTGGGATTCCAGCCCGCTTCCTGCCAGATAGTAAAAATAAAGGCTGAAGAGGATCCAGAGCGGGCTGGTAGAGGTAGGAATCAAGATAAAGGTCAGAAGCCGCCACACCTGTCCCTGGAAGATCAGGTCGCGATCCAGGTACATCCAATAGGTAAGCCGAAGCTCCGGCATGATCAGTTCACACAGAAACACGGCGAACATCCCGCAGATAATAAAAAACATCAGGTTTGGAACTGCGATTCTGCCGCATTTTCTCTCAATCTTATCCAGCCAGTTCATATTCTATCTCCTTTAAACGTGCAATCAATATAATACATCATACTAGATTTGTCCGATTTAATCAAGGGATATTTTCTGAACGTTTGGCTAGCGTTCAGCGACAGCAAAACGGACGGAAAGAGTGGAAAAGAAACTGATTTTATGATATGATAAAAGCATCAATGAAGAAAGGCGGGCAGGAATGAAAACGCTTTTAGTGGGGATTAATGCGAAATACATCCATTCAAACCTTGCAATCCGGTATCTGAGGGACTATGCGGCTGAGCGGGGAGAAACAGGAATCCTGCTGCAGGAGTTTACCATTAATCAGAGAATCGAACAGATTCTGCCGGAAATTTACCGGACGGCTCCTGAGCTCATTGGTTTTTCCTGCTATATCTGGAATTTCAGCATGGTGAAACGGCTGGTTTCCGAGCTGAAAAAGGTATTGCCAAACTGCCTGGTTTTGCTTGGCGGCCCGGAGGTCAGCTATAACGCTGAGGAGGCGCTGAGAGAAACACCGGCCGATTTTATTATTTGCGGCGAGGGAGAAGAAGCCTTTTTCCGGCTGCTTGACGCTCTCAGGAACGGAGCAGACCTTCAAACGGTCAGCGGACTTGCCTACCGAGCTGGAACAGAGATCCGGGTCACCTCCCCTGCACCGCTCCTGTCTATGGACGACCTGCCGTTTGTTTACCGCAGCATGGACGACCTGGAGCATAAAATTATCTACTTTGAAAGCTCGCGCGGCTGCCCGTTTTCCTGCCAATACTGCCTGTCCTGCAATGACCGCCGCGTCCGTTTTATGAGCCTGACAAAGGTATATCAGGCGCTGGACTTTTTCCTCGCGCAAAAGGTCAGGCAGGTCAAGCTTGTAGACCGTACCTTTAACTGTAACAGCGCCTATGCCATGAGCATCTGGCGGTATCTTTCGGAGCATGACAACGGCGTTACCAACTTCCACTTTGAGATTGCCGCCGAGCTGCTGGACGACGACACGCTGGCATTTCTAAAAACAGTGCGGCGGGGACAATTCCAGTTTGAAATCGGGGTGCAGTCGACCAATCCCAGAACACTCAAGGCGATTCAGCGGATTACGCAGCTTTCTCTGCTGCGGCATATTATAGGTTCGTTAAAGGAAGGCGGGAACATCCACTTACACCTGGATTTGATTATCGGCCTGCCCTATGAGGACTACCGCAGCTTTGCGCAGTCCTTCAACGATGTGTACGCGCTTCGTCCCGACCAGCTCCAGGTTGGTTTTTTAAAGCTCCTGAAGGGCTCCGGACTATATGAAAGCGCCGGCCAATACGGAATTGTCTGCAGCGAATACCCGCCTTATGAGGTGCTTTATACGGACGTACTGCCCTACCGTGAGCTTCTCAAGCTAAAAATGATTGAGGAAATGGTGGAAACCTACTATAATTCCGGCCGGTTTCAAAAAACGACTGCTTATCTCGCCGGTCTTTTTCCTGACCCGTTTTCCTTTTATGAAAGCCTGGCAGCCTTTTATCAGGAAAACGGATACCATCAGGTTTCCCATTCCAATGTGGAATACTACACCATCCTGTACCGGTTTTTGCAGGCGTTGGGACGGGGCGATCTCTGCCGGTTCCAGTGGCTTGCAAAATTCGACCTTTATTCCCATGAAAAGGCGAAAAAAATCCCGGACTGGCTGACTCAAGGCTATGAGCAGGAATACCGCGGCGCCATCTACCGTTTCTTTGCCGCGCCGGAAAAGATCCGCAGGTTCCTCCCCGGCTATCAGGAAATGCCGGCAAAGCTGATTCTGAGGCAGGCGCATCTGGAGGTATTTCCCTTTTCCCCGGTCACGATGGAGGAAAAAAGAACGGCGGTTTTGTTTCAATACCTGCATACCGATCTGCTCGGAAACGCAGACTATGAAATCATTGAGCTAGAGGAATTCGCAGTCTAAAAGTGGGTCTGCGGCGGTTTTGGGACTAAAGCCAGCTTCCATGATAGAAGAAAGGATTGCCATAAAAATGGATGAAAGAATAGATCGGCTCCGTGCCAAGGCAAACAGCCTGGATGTAAAACCGGGCGTCTATTTAATGAAAGACCGCACCGGCGTCATTATTTATATCGGAAAGGCCAAGCGGCTCAAAAACCGGGTGGTCAGCTATTTCCGGCAGAATAAGGGCCATAACGAAAAGGTGCGTAAAATGGTTTCGCTGGTCGAGGATTTTGACTATATTGTCTGTGACAGTGAATTTGAGGCGCTTGTTTTGGAATGCAGCCTGATCAAGCAGTATACGCCGAAATACAATATTCTGCTCAAGGACGACAAGGGATATCACTATGTCAAGGTAACCGGCGGGCAGTATCCCCAGATTCAGGCAGTAAAACAGAAGCTTTCCGACGGCGCGGCCTATATCGGGCCCTACACCAGCTCCTTTTCGGTAAAACAGTCGGTCGACGAGGTCAACAAGGTCTTTATGCTGCCGGTCTGCGGGAAAAAATTCCCGGAGGAATTCCGGAAAACCCGGCCCTGTTTAAACTACCATATCAAAAACTGCGCCGGAATTTGTATGGGAAAGGTTTCTCCCGCCGATTACCAGCAAACCGTTAAGGAAGCAGTCTCCTACCTGAAGAACGGGAGCGCAGATTCCATTGACCAGTTAAAACACCAGATGGAGGAAGCGGCGGAGAATCTGGAATTTGAGAAGGCAGCCAAGCTGCGTGACCGCTTGCTGGCCATCCAGCGGCTGGCGCAAACTCAAAAGGTACTGCTCAACACCGACAAGGATCAGGACTTTATCGGGATCGAGCATTCGGTCAGCACAGCCTGTGTTGCGGTATTAAAATTCCGCGGCGGACAGCTTCATGACAAGGATGATTTTTTCTTCTACGACGTCTACGATACCGAGGAGCTGCTGCTGCAGTTTTTATCCCAGTATTACGTCAAGGGCGGGGATATCCCTAAATTTATCTCCCTGTCCATTGAGCTTTCCGATCTTGCGCTTTATCAGGATTACCTGAGCGAGCTTGCGGGATATAAGGTGAACCTTCACGTCCCGCAGAAGGGCGAGCAGAAGCGGCTGATTGAGATGGCGCAGAGCAACGCGCTCGAACAGCTTTCCCTGCGGCTGAATAAAAAATCCCGCGAAATTGTTGCCCAGCAGGAGCTCGGCAAGCTGTTAGGGCTTTCTAAAGAGCCGGAATACATTGAAAGCTACGATATTTCCAATATCGGGAACGACTACATGGTAGGCGGAATGGTAGTGTTTGCAAACGCCAAGCCGTTGAAATCCGCCTATAAAAAATTCTCCATGAAGGAAAATCAAACGCAGGACGACTATGCCTGTATGCGGGAAATGATCACCCGCCGGTTTAAAAACTACTTTGACGAATCAGTTCAGGACGAGGGCTTTAAACGCCTGCCCGACCTGATTCTGCTTGACGGCGGCAAGGGACATGTCAATGTTGTGGAGCCGCTTCTTCGGGAAATGGGAATCGACGTTCCTGTTTTTGGGATGGTCAAGGATTCCAAGCATAAAACCCGCGCGATTGCCTCCTCAGGAGGAGAAATCCAGATTTACGGAAACAAGGCCGCGTTCCGTCTGGCAACCCAGATACAGGATGAGGTACATCGGTTCGCGATCAGTTTCCAGCGCGCAAAGCACAAAAAGAATACGTTTACTATGGGATTAACCTCGGTCAAGGGAATCGGAGAAAAAAAGGCGTTCACCCTTTTAAAGGCCTTTAAAACCCAGAAGGCTATGAAAGAAGCAACAATAGAAGAGCTGCGGACAGCCGGCAAGCTAAACGCTGAAACCGCTTCCGCTCTTTATGCCTACCTTCATCCTGAAATCCAGCCGTAAGGAATCGGTACCCGCTCGCCTGGCCTATGAATCTGTAATGGAAACGATACATTCAGAAAGGATTTTGTACCATGAGTCCTCGGATTAATGCCGCAAAGATTGCATTCCTAAAAAAGGAAAATATCTGTTTTTTCTGCATCAGCTTTTTTGTCTGGTCGACTATGTCGCTCTATTCGGGGTTTATGATGGCGTTCTTAACCTCGAAGGGATACAGCGCTTTGGAGGCAGGCGTGGTCAATTGCATCGGCTGTGTCGTTTCCATCTGTTTTGAGCCTCTAGTCGGATATATCACTGACACCTTTCTCTCGATGAAAAAATATCTGGTGCTGACCTGCCTGGGCGCTATCGCCACAACCTGCCTTCTCCCGCTTTTGGCCGACAGCTTTCCGCTCGCTGTCCTTTCCGCCTTTATTTACTTTTTATTTTCGACCCCGATCAGCCATCTGATGGACACCTGGGTCGTCACTTTGCGGGACGAGCGGCCCTATATCGACTACGGAAAAACCCGGTTTGGCGGCTCGCTTGGATATGCGATCATGGCGGCTGCAGCCGGATGGCTCATATCGCTGTTCAGCAGCTACATGGTATTATACATATCCGCAATGATGACCCTGGGCCTTGTGATTGTCTTTATGATCCCGATTCCAGATATCCCGTGCAAAAATGCCGGGAAAAGGAAGGAAGAGGCTCACAGCGATACTCTGCCGTTTCAGAAAGCGCTTAAGGTATTGCTGCACAATAAGACCTATCTGCTGTTTCTGTTCAGCGCACTGGGTTTTAATATCGCGCTCCGGCCGTTTTCCATGAATGCTGCCTATAAGGTAATGGAACTGGGCGGAACCGATTCCGACTTAGGGATCGCTCTTGCGGTTGCCGCTGTTGCGGAGTGCCCTCTCCTATTTGTAATTTCCCATTTTACCAAACGCTATAAGCTGAGCTGGCTCTATCTAGTCTGTATCGGCGCTACCGTCATACGCGGGCTGATGTTTGGCCTGGCGCCTAATTTTACCGTATTCCTTATCTCGCAGCTCCTGCATGCCGTCAGCAACGGCACATATATTGTCGTCTGTCTGGAGATTGTACGTGCGGTTGTCCCGGAAAAGGTTCGCGCCACCGGAATCACGCTGATGGTCGGCTTCAGCAGCGGCGTCGGCGGAATTGTGGGTACTGTGGGAAGCGGCGCTATGATCGACTTATTCGGCGTCGCCTGGATGTCGGCCATTCTGGTCGGAGTTGTCCTGGTAAGCGCCATGATTTATTTTCTGCCCATGCTGTCCGCATACCGGAAAAACCCAGAGCTTTTGATATAAATTTTACAAAAAAGCCGTTAACCCTGTACGAACGGCTTTTTTGTATGCTATAATAACTTTAGACAGTTCAATCAATTCACGATGAGAAAGGAATTTACATATGAAAGCCCGCATACCGTCTTCTGTGACCGATTATTTCCAAAAGGAAAATATCTGCTTTTTTATGAGCAACTTTTTCCTGTTTGCAACCAACGCCCTTTATTTTGGCTTCATGATGGCCTTTTTGACGTCAAAGGGATATTCCGCCTTTGAGGCCGGGCTGATTAACAGCGTAAGCTGTGTAGTTTCGCTGTTTTTCCAGCCGCTTGCAGGATTTATTACCGATACCTTCCTGCCTATGAAAAAATATGTTGTCCTCGGCGGGATCGGCGGAGTTGCCTGCATTTTTCTTCTGCCAATGCTGTCGGGGAGTATCTGGGGCGCGGTCTTTGCCGTTTTGCTTTACTGCGTTTTTTTCACACCGCTCAGCTTTTTGATCGACACTTGGGTTGTTACGCTGCGTGACGAACGGCCTTATATTGATTACGGAAAAAACCGGATCGGCGGTTCTGCCGGCTACGCGATTATGGCCGCGGCTGCCGGAGGACTGGTTTCCTTTTTTCATTCCTACACCGTTTTATTTATCTGCGGCATGATCACTATTTCCTGTATGGTGCTTTCAGTTCTTCCTCTGCCGACAATTCCCTGCAGGAATGCCGGCGGTACGCGGAAAGAGAGGCATGATGAGGCCGCTTCCCTTCGGTTCGGGCAGGCGCTTGGCATCCTGCTCAAAAATAAAACCTATCTTTTATTCCTGCTTAGCTCCTGCGGCTATAACATTGCTATGAAGCCCTGCGCGGTTGACATGTCCTATAAAATACAGGAAATTAACGGGACGGATTCCCAGCTTGGGATCGCCCTTGCCGTCGCAGCAATCTTTGAATGCCCGGTTCTCTTTGTCATCACTCGGTTTGTCCGCCGTTTTCGGCTGAGCGCCCTTTATGTCACCAGTATTACCTTCATGGCTATACGCGGCGCATTACTGGCCTTTGCTCCCAATTTTGAAGTCCTATTGATCTCCCAGATATTTCAGGCGCTCAGCTACGGGTCTTATCTTGCCGTATCTCTTGAAATTGTCAGCCGTATTACACCGGTGAATGTCCGGGCTACCGGCATCACCTTTATGGTTGGAATCACAAGCGGCGTCGGCGGTATTATCGGGACAATGGGAAGCGGCGTCCTGATCGATTTATGGGGGGTATCCAGGATGGCGGTAGTTCTGACGCTGATCGCCGCCGCCAGCGCCCTGCTTTACAGTATTCCGATGATACTTGATTATCGAAAGGATCCGAACCTGGTAGTATAAAAATGAATTTTTTCGTTTTGCATCTTGAATTTTCATTTTCATCATATTTATTATGTTAAGTTTTATTTCGCTTTTTATTTAAAATATAAATAGTTTGAAAATAAAACTGTCCTTTCTAAAGTGATTTGATGTAAAATATGCCGAAAATGCCTGTTTTTCTATTGACAGCTTCATTTAATCACGTTAGAATAGAGACAACGTCAACGATTCAATGCTGTAATGCAATGCTGTCGGTTGATTGGATTCTAACCTTGAGGAGTTGTGAAAGTATGTCATATGTTGATGAAGTCATCGAACGTGTCGTCGCCAAAAACCCGGCTGAACCGGAATTCCATCAGGCGGTTAAAGAAGTCCTGGAATCCCTGAGGGCAGTTGTGGAGGCCAATGAAGAAAAATTCAGAAAAGAGGCTTTGCTGGAACGCCTGGTTGAACCGGAAAGACAGTTAAAATTCCGTGTTCCGTGGGTGGACGATAACGGTCAGGTGCAGGTGAACACCGGCTACCGCGTACAGTTCAACAGTGCAATTGGCCCATATAAAGGTGGTTTGCGTCTGCATCCGTCTGTAAATCTTGGCATTATTAAATTCCTGGGATTTGAACAGATCTTCAAAAACTCCTTGACCGGATTGCCGATCGGCGGCGGAAAAGGCGGCTCCGACTTTGATCCGAAGGGAAAATCCGACCGCGAAGTAATGGCTTTCTGCCAGAGCTTCATGACGGAGCTGTGCAAATATATCGGTGCGGATACCGACGTCCCGGCTGGTGATATCGGAACCGGCGCTCGTGAAATCGGCTATATGTTTGGCCAGTATAAGAGAATCAGGGGTGTTTATGAAGGCGTTCTGACCGGAAAGGGCCTTTCTTACGGCGGTTCCCTGGCCAGAACTGAGGCAACTGGTTACGGGTTGCTTTACCTGACGCACGAGATGCTCCAATGCAACGGTATTGATCTGACCGGAAAAACTGTCTGCGTTTCCGGATCCGGCAACGTAGCGATCTATGCGACTCAAAAAGCACAGGAGCTCGGAGCGAAGGTAGTGACTGTTTCCGACTCTACCGGATGGGTTTACGACCCGGATGGAATTGATGTCGCTGCGTTAAAAGAAATTAAAGAAGTAAAACGCGCCAGACTGACGGAATATAAAAATTACAGACCGAATTCAGAATACCATGAAGGCAAGGGCGTATGGAACGTAAAATGTGATGTAGCCCTTCCCTGTGCAACACAGAACGAACTGAATCTGGACGATGCCAAGGCACTTGTTGCAAACGGCGTTCTGGCGGTTGCAGAAGGCGCCAACATGCCGACTACTCTGGAAGCGACCGAATATCTCCAGGAAAACGGCGTTCTTTTCGCACCTGGAAAGGCTGCCAATGCAGGCGGGGTTGCAACCTCTGCTCTGGAAATGTCCCAGAACAGTGAACGCCTGAGCTGGTCTTTTGAAGAAGTGGACGCAAAGCTGAAAAACATCATGGTGAATATCTTCCACAATCTGGACGACGCGGCAAAGCGCTATGGCTTTGAGGGCAACTATGTAGTTGGCGCAAATATTGCCGGCTTTGAAAAGGTAATGGATGCTATGACTGCTCAAGGAATTGTATAATTAAAATAAATAACAAAGAGGAAAGCAAAAGCTTTCCTCTTTGTTATTTATTCCGAAATCCTTTCATCCCGTCTCTTTCGCCGTTTATCCCCAGACGGGCCAAGCGAACGCTCGGACAAATCGATTCCGTATTTCCAAAATATTCTGTTTCGGACGCCGTCATCTTAATGCTCTGTATCCCGCTTTTCATGACCAGCTTCCGGAGAAAAGGCTGATACATAAAGGGACATTTTAAAATCTTGAGAAAGAGCTTGAAACGGAGAGATCTTGTTTTTGCACGATACCTTTGATTGAAATCCCCGATTCCACGATTCATTACGCGGCTTAATTCCTTGGCGCTGTTGATTGCGCTGCTGATTCCTTCCAGGGAGCTTGGACTAATCAGGCCCGCTGCTTCGCCGATGAGAAACACGCCGTCCCGCCCGCAGCAGAAATCCCGAAAAGAGGATGGGCGCAGTACCAGGCATGCTTCCGTTTTCACTACTTTTCCAAACCGGAAGCCAATCTGCTCCAGCTTCTTTTTCTGGCGCTCAAAGCGTTCCCGGGGATGATCCAACGGGAACGCGCCGCCAAAGATGAACTGCCGGTTCTTTGAAATAGACCAGGAACAGCAGTCGCTGGTTTCCGGATCAAAGATACAGGAATAAAACGGGTTTGGGTGGGTTTCCGGAAACCATTGCTGGATCGAAAGATAATGACGGATTTTCCTGGCTGGATAAAATGTACGCCGGACAACCGAGTTGGCGCCATCCGCCCCTACCAAATACCGGGCAAAGACCGTTTGAGTTTTTCCGCCCTCTGCATAGGAAACCGAAAATCCCTTTTCTGTCCTCTCGACAGAAATACAGGAAGAGTTCTGATGAACCTCTACCCTGTCCGGGATGATGGATTCCAGCCACCGGTCGAATCTGTGGCGGTCAAGATTAATATAGCAGCGCTGGTAATGCCGGATCAGCCGGCTCTTTAAGTCAATGGTTTTAACAGCAAAAATCTGCGGGTCTACCAAAATATCCTTTGGAAGAGTCAGATCAAAGCTTGCAAGAGCCTTCTGCGCATCTCCGGAAATCAAGCCGCCGCACGGCTTCTGAAATCCATTCTCTCCGGCAGATTTTTTATCAATTGCAATCACGCGGTACCTTGTCTCCAGCAGTCTTGCCAGCGTAGAGCCGGCAGGCCCCAGGCCAATGATCGCAACATCATACATCGGCGTCATCATATATAATCCTTCCGGCCTCCGCCTTGACGGAAGCCTTTCCTTTCTTCTGGAATATGGGTTAAACTGCTCTTTTAAAAGGCTATTTCGTTAATGGAAGCTACACAATAACGGACATTCAAAACTCCACTGCCTGAAATTCCAGCAGATCGCCCGGCTGACAGTCCAGCACCCGGCAGATTTGATCCAACGTTGAAAAGCGAATTGCTTTTGCCTTGCCGTTTTTGAGGATAGAAAGGTTGGCCATCGTAATCCCGACCTTTTCTGACAGCTCGGTCATACTCATTTTCCGTTTGGCTAACATGATATCCAAATTTACTGTTATCATCCCTATCACCTCATATCGTCAAATCCTGGTCTTCTTTGAGCACGGCCGCTTTTAATACCAATCTGGAAATAATGGCGGCAGCAACAGAAACCGAGAATCCAACTACAACAATTAAAAGGATGACTAAAAAAACAAGGAAAGGCATTGCATTGAGCAAAAATAAAATGATGGTACCGGCAAGACAAAAAACGCTGTCGAACAAGGCCAGTTTGCTGATGACGCGAAGATACCGGGCATTTTTTTCTGAAAAAGAACGGTCGTTGCCAATCTCGCTGCAGATTTTCCAAACACAGAATAAAACAACGAATACGCAGGATGACGCAATCCAAATACCAATCAAACATGGCCAGAATAGGTGTGCAAATTCAGGATATGCCTTTGCTAAGCTAGAGCCAAAGGCTGGGATGATCCAAAAGCAAAAAGCCAGCCCAAACATACTAATGACAATAACAGTGATTTTCAGCCATCGTGATAATTCCAGATGCTGCATACAATCATCTCCTTTTTTCCTAGTATAGGAAATAGATTATTGATTGTCAATAATAATTTATCGATAATCGATAAATTTATACTTTATTCACAATATGTCAATATTTGGCTGTAAGCTTTCACCAGACGTTCAAAAGAACAGGCGCAGTTGGCTGGGCTTGTGGAAGGAAGACAGATGCTCTCCCTCTGAAGGATTGGATAGCAATGCTTGCGATAAAGGGCATCCGCCTTTTTGCCAGTGGTATATATTTGCTTAATAGATGCTCCTTTTAGGATTATGGAAAGGTCATTCGGCGTCTCATTGCGGATACTGCTGTCGGCAGCTCCGGCAATTTCACAGCGCGCAAGCACATCCCACAGCGCAATTTTATGGCACAGTACAAACTGCAGCCTATCTTCCCTGGAGACCGGCATCTCTTCCTGAAACAGGTAGGCCATCACTTTCCAAAAACGGTTCTGTGGATGGGAATAATAAAAGCCGTATTCTCGTGATTTTGGGGATGGAATTGTGCCCAAAATCAAAACGGCGGAATCCTCTTGATAAACCGGGGAAAACTCGTGGTTGACAACTGCCATTTCTTCACATTCCTTTCTGATAAAACTAGTATAGCATGTCTAAGCCTTCGATGCTATCTTTTCCAAACTCCTTACTGGCAATAAAATTAAGGGAAATTTAAGCTTTTTGTCTGTTTGTCTTGCATCCTCTCTGATATGATAAATTCAGTATCATAAAGGAGAGGCTATCTATGGAGAACCATACTAATGGGATTCAGCAAAAAAGCTGTTTTTCCAGGCGGTTAGGGTTTTATACCTTATTCTGGATTTTTGTCATCGGCTGCTTTTTGGGTGTGATGCTGGAAATCGCCTGGTTTTTTATCAATCACCATTACTATGAAAACCGGTCCGGACTGGTCTATGGGCCGTTTAACCTTGTTTACGGGCTGGGTGCGCTTGGCATGACCATCTGTTTAAACCGCGTTTCTAAAAGAGGACTCTGGTGGCTGTTTTTGGGCGGATGCATCGTGGGCTCTGCATTTGAGTTTTTATGCAGTTGGGTGCAGGAATCCATGTTCGGTACCGTTTCCTGGGATTATCGCGCAGAAAGCCTAAATCTAAACGGCCGGATTCATCTATCCCTTTCCCTGATCTGGGGTATTTTAGGCGTGGTATGGATGAAGTGGCTCTGCCCTTCCCTTTGTATACAGCTACAAAGAGTTCCTGATGCCTTGGCAAAGCCGGCCACCTGGATCATGCTGGTATTTATGATTTTCAACATTACAGTTTCCGCAATTGCGGCCGACCGGATGACGGAACGCCATCACGGAATCCCGCCGGAAAACGGCATTGAACAGTGGGTGGATGAAACCTTCCCCGACACGCGGATGGAAAAGATTTTTGCTAATCTCATGTTTGTGGAAGGGGATAAGCGCATTCCTATACAGAATACCGATTAAATGAACACAAAACAGGCAGCGACTGTTCGCTGCCTGTTTTGTGTTCTTATTTATCCAATTTGGAAAGCTCCTTAAAATCGCCAATCAAATCTCGGTACAGCTTCTTATAAAGCTCATAGTATCCCATGTAAGCGTCGTGATTTTCCTGGATCGGCTGCTGGGTTTTGTTTTTCTGAATCAGCTTGTCGCAGGCTTCTTCCACCGAAGGATAGAGCCCTGCGCCAACGCCGGCCAGGATCGCAACACCCAACGCCGGGCCTTCGTCAGCCTTGATCGTGCTTACCGGAATTCCATACATATCAGCGAGCATCTGCCGCCACAGCGGGCTCCTCCCGCCGCCGCCGCAGGCCATCATATCATCAATATTCACACCCATATCGCGGAACACGTCAACACATTCAAGCTGGGAATAAACGACGCCCTCCAGTACGGCGCGGATCAAGTTCGCGCGATCATGCATTGCGGAAAGTCCAAAGAATACGCCGCGGCAATCCGGATCCGGATGCGGAGAACGTTCGCCCATCAGGTAGGGCAGGTATAACAGGCCGCCCGCGCCCGGTTTTACCTTTTCCGCCATCTGATCCATAATAATATACGGGTCTATCCCCTGCTTTTCAGCTTCTTCGACCTCTTCCTTACAGCAGGTGTCGCGCAGCCATTTCAAGGACAGCCCGGCTCCCTGTGTGCAGCTCATCACTGTCCATTTACCGGGAACAGAGGCGCACAGAGTGTGTACCCGGCCTTTTGGGTCAATGGATACTTTATCGGAAACCGCATAAACAACTCCGGAAGTCCCGATAGTGGTAAACGCCTTCCCTTCCTGTACAATCCCGGTTCCGACTGCCGCTGCGGCATTGTCGCCGGCGCCGCCGACTACAATCGTGCCTTCGGCAAGTCCAGTCAGTTTCGCCGCCTCGGCATGGACGGTGCCGGTCACATCCGGAGATTCGTAAATCTTCGCCAGCAAAGCCTTGTCAATATGGAACGCTTTCAGAATTTCATCCGACCAGCAGCGGTTCGGAATATCCATAAGCTGCATTCCGGCTGCGTCAGAAACCTCGGTAGCGAACTCGCCGGTCAGCATATAGCGGACGTAATCCTTCGGCAGAAGGATATGGGCGCACTTCGCATAGAGTTCCGGCTCATTATTCTGCACCCACAGGATTTTAGCGGCAGTAAAGCCGGTCAGTGCCGGATTTGCAGTAATTTCAATCAGCCGTTTTTCACCAACCACCCGGTTCATCTGTTCTACCTCTTTCGAGGTTCTCTGGTCGCACCAAATGATCGATTTTCTCAGTACATTCCCGTCCTTATCAAGCATGACAAGGCCGTGCATCTGGCCGGAAATTCCCAGTCCGGCAATATCCTTTGAATCGACGCCGCTTTCTGTGATGACATACTTGATCCCATCTTTAGAGGCATTCCACCAATCCAGCGGGTCTTGTTCCGCCCAACCGTTCTGGGGCTGGTAAAGCGGGTATTCAATCGTTTTCGAGCAGACGGCTGTTCCATTTTCATCAAACAGCACTGTTTTTGTACCGGAAGTGCCCAGGTCGATTCCGAGCAAATATTTCATTCTGATTCCCTCTTTCTTATTTTTTATCATATTTTGCTTCTTATAATACTTTTACAAAATATCTTTTATAAGTATGATACAACCAACCATTCCTCTTGTCAACCGTCTCTCGGAGATTCAGAAGGTATGACAAAAAGGCTGGCCGTTTTTTGTATCAGATTGCTTTGATAAACCGGTCGATATACTGGAGCGCCGCACCAACTGCAGTCGCTTCCAAACGGTAGTTGCAGGCGCTGAGATAGCTCCCGTCCCGTTCAAACGGATTCTTTTCTGCTACCGCCTCGGCAACCTCATCCAGAAATTCCTCAATATAAGAGCCGACATATCCGCCTATCACCACCCGGCAGTCGAAAACCATCCGCAGGTTGTTCACCATAAGCGCGAGAGCTGCAACATAATCCTTCCAAATTTCTCCGCAAGCCGGGTCACCCTGCTTTAGCTGATCGAAGAATCCGGCTACACTGCCGTCCGCACATTCCGCAAGACGCTGGGCAGAGAGATATGCATCCGCGCAGCCATGCTGCCCACAATAACATCTTCTGCCGTCCGGCACAATAGTCATATGCCCAAATTCAGCGCTGCGCCGATTCTCTCCGCCATATACCCGGCTGTCCAGCAGGATCGCCCCGCCCACTGTAAAGTTCAAAGACAGATAGGCGATATTCCCGATATCGCTGTGATCCCAGGTTTCGGCAAAGCCGGCCGCGTTCGCATCATTAAAGAGCGTGCAGGGATACGGGAGATAAGCGGAAAAATCAGACAGCTTGCAATCCGTCTCTCCCAGTGCCGGGGAATAATTCATCTCCTGATGATTATTGGAAACAATCGCCGGTACCGCAATCCCTACTCCGGTTACAGAGGTTGTACTGACACGCGATTCCTGTAAAATACTCTCAACCAGCTCGCTGATCTGCTTAAAATATTCCTCTGTTTTGGAGAACGCACACCGGATTCTGCGGTGGCAGAGGACATTCCCCTTTAAGTCTACCACTACGGCGCCGATATGGTTTTTGGTAATATCCAGCCCTACAGCCGTTTTAACCGAAAAGTCACAGGAATAAGCCGCCGCTTTCCGCCCGCCTGTTGATTCCAGCATCCCCGCTTCCGTTACAAGGCTTTGATCCATCAGGTCTTTGAGATTTTGGGTCACTGTGGGCAGGCTCATCCGCAGCGCATGGGCAATTTCCTGTTTTGACACCTGTTTTTTCTGATGGATATACCGGTATATCCGGTTTCTGTTTGCTTTGCGCACCTCCAGATTATTGACTGTAACCTGCTGCATTTCAGACATCCCCTTTTCTGTTACAGGTGTTTGGGGCGTCGTCCCCATCCCGATACTGTTCTGCAAAACCCATAAAGGTCTGCATCTCTTCTGTAAGCTGTTTCTGCTTATGGTAGGCCAGGCGGAACTCCCGCCTCCAGGAGCAGCCCTCCACCATGACGGCGCAGAGCTTCCCGTTTGCAAGCTCTTCCGATACCAACCGTCTGGAAAGGACGGAAATACCCAGATTTTGGATCACAGCCTGGGTGATGCTTCCAAGATTGCTGCATTCCCATCCGACTTTGACAGGATAACCTTCCGCGCGCATCCTGTTTTCAAAAAGCTCCCTTGTCCCGCTCCCCTCTTCCCGAAGGACAAAGCGTTCTTTTCCCAGCTCAGCTAAGGAGACGGATCTTCTTTCTGCAAAAGGATGCTCCCTGCCGCAGACCAGCACCATAACGTCGTCGATAATCGGCCAGGTCAGGATTTCACTGCTTTTGATCTTTCCCTCTATCAGCGCAATGTCCAGTCCGTTCTGCAAAAGCTGTTCCTCAATGACCCGGGTATTGTCCACCCGGACAAACAGGTCGATTTCCGGATATGCCTGTTCCATCATCCTCGCCAGCCCGCCCATGATACAGGTGCCCACTGTGACGCTGGCGCCGATACGCAGATGCGGCAAAGCCGCCTCCTCCAGCATCATCTGATCCAGCCTGTCCGCCGAAGCCACAATGTGACGCGCATACTCAAGAAGCCGTTTTCCCGCTCCGGTGATCAAAAGCTGTTTTGGAAAACGTTCAAACAGTCTGACTCCATAATGCTTTTCCAGCTCGGAGATGATCTGGCTGACCGTTGGCTGGGAAAGAAACAGCTTTCCAGCGGCCGCGCTCATATTTCTTTCTTCCGCAACGGCGATAAATACCTTCAGATGGCGAATGGTCATCTGTCTGCCTCCCTGTTACAAGCCTGTTAATCGGGTATTGGTTTTTTCAATACCAGTAATTTAATAATACTATTTTATTCTTCTGGATTCAAGTGGTATAATGTCATTGTTTGAGAAAAAATAAACATTGTCAATGAAAATCTAAATTGGATATCGGAGGACATTATTTATGGCATGTACTTTAAACCAGGACGAAATCAAATCAGTCAAAGGCTTGGGCTTTCTGAACAATAAAGGCACCAACCGGTTCAACGGGCGGATTATCACTACCAACGGAAAGATCACGGCAGAACAAACTGCCTGTATTGCCCAAGCGGCAGAAAAATACGGCAACGGAGAAGTGGCTTTTACCGCCCGAATGACAGTAGAGGTACCCGGAATTGAGTATAAGGATATTCCTGCTTTCCGCGAATTTATCGCGCAGTCCGGCCTGGAAACCGGAGGAACCGGCGCAAAAGTCCGCCCAGTTGTTTCCTGCAAAGGTACTACCTGTCAATATGGCCTGCATGATACCTTCGGATTATGTGAGGAAATTCATCACCGCTTTTATGAGGGCTACCACGACGTCGTTCTTCCCCACAAATTTAAAATTGCGGTCGGCGGATGTCCGAACAACTGTGTCAAGCCTGATTTAAACGATCTCGGAATTATTGGTCAGCGGGTTCCAAGCATCGATAAGGAAGCCTGCAGAGGCTGCAAAAAATGCCAGATTGAAGCAGTCTGTCCGATGAATGCGGCAAAGGTTCAGAATGGTATACTGGAGATTGATCAGGAGCTTTGCAACAACTGCGGGCGCTGCAGTGATAAATGTTATTTTGGATGCAATAAAAATGCAAAAAGCGGATATAAAATTTATATCGGCGGACGCTGGGGCAAAAAAACCGCTGTCGGAAAAACGCTCAGCAAAATTTTCACCTCCAAGGAAGAAGCCCTGTCAATCATTGAAAAAGCAATCCTTCTTTTTAAGGAACAGGGGAAAAACGGAGAACGTTTTTCTGATACCATTGCCCGGCTGGGATTTGAGCAGGTGGAAAAAGAGCTATATTCCGACGATATTTTAAAGAGAAAAGAAGAAATCCTCCATGGATAAGGATAGGAGGAAAAACCCGAATGAAAAAATTCGGGTTTTTCTTTTCTTAGATTACTTAACGCACTCAGAAAAATGTGATATACTAGAACAGGCAAAGCCAATCCCCGGGATGTACAAAACCGAAGCTTGGCGATACAAGAATCATTTGATTCTCCTTTTATATTTTACTGGAAAAGGCGGCATTTCAATGAATATCACAATGGCTGGGATCGATTTTCACAGGGCGGATATTGCGGTTCGGGAACGATTTTCGATGACTGCTACGACTCTGCGGGCCTGTCTGCGTTCTATCCGGAAACAACATCCGGAGCTGGAATGCGTCCTGATCACTACCTGCAACCGGACAGAATTATGGACCAGCTCTCTGCCCGGCTCCCCACAGGCTGATCTGGTCTTACTGCTCTGTGAGGCCTGCCGGCAGCCCGTGGAAGAATTTTCAGCCTATTTTTCTATTCGGAAAGGAAAGGAAGCCGTCCAATATCTCTGCGAATTATCCAGCGGGCTTCATTCACAGATATTCGGGGATGACCAGATCATTTCCCAGGTAAAATCAGCGCTGAAAACCGCCCGGGAGGAACATGCGGTCGGAGCTGTTCTGGAGGTGCTGTTCCGAACGGCAATTACCGGAGCAAAAAAAGTAAAATCTTCTATTCTCTGTTCCGGAATCGACCGTTCTGTTTCTTCCGCTATGATCCGTCTTCTCCGTGAAAAAGAAATTCCCATTGCCGGGCAAAGCTGCCTGGTGATCGGAAACGGCGAGATTGGGCGTCTGGCCGCGCAGGAATTGGAAAAGGCTGGCGGAAAGGTCACGATGACACTTCGCCAATATAAGCATAAGGAAGTTGTTATCCCGGCAGGATGCAGCGTAGTATCCTATGATAAGCGGTATGAACAGGCGTCCGGGGCTTCCATCATTGTCAGCGCTACGCTGAGTCCCCATTTCACATTGCAGCCCGAACTATTGTCGGCTAAGCTTTCCGGGCCCGTCACCCTAATTGATTTGGCGATTCCTCGGGATATTGAGCCTGGATGCGCCTCACTCCCAGACGTTACCCTATTTGATATGGACTGCTTTTCCGAATATACCGGACAGGCAGAAGCAGAACAGCTCAGATCGGCTCGGGAGATTTTAAAAGAATATGAAACCGAGTTTGAAAACTGGTACTTCTTTCGGGAATATATTCCTACTGTGAAAGAGATTGGGCATATTCTTGGAAAAGAGATTGCAGCACGTCTTGAAAAGGAGCTGAACCGTTCTTCCCTGACGCGCGAGGAGTCCGACGAGCTTCGAAAAAAAATCCGCACAGCCTCCGGCAAGGTGGTCAGCAATCTTTTATACGGTACGCGTGATGTGCTTGACCGGGAAAGCCTCAAGCGAATTTTCCCGGCTCTTGAAGCATCTGCCCGACGGCTAAAAAAATAATTTCCATCATATAGTTTTGTAAGAAAGGAACCCTGTTCAGGGTTGGTGATCGATATGAAGATGCGCCGGACGATTCGGGTAGGAAGCCGGGAAAGCAAATTGGCAGTAGAACAGACCATGCTGCTAGTCAATCAAATCAAAGCTTGCCATCCGGAGCTCACCGTTGAGCTGATTACTATGAAAACCACCGGCGACCGGATTTTAGACCGCCGGCTGGATCAGGCAGGCGGAAAAGGACTGTTTGTGAAGGAGCTTGACCAGGCGCTGGCAGACGGGAAAATCGATCTATCCGTTCACAGCCTGAAGGATATGCCGATGGAGGAAAACCGCGAGCTTCCGATTGTCGCCTATTCCACCAGAGGCGACCCCAGGGACGCGTTAGTCCTGCCGCAGAATAGCGGCGGCTTTTACACGGATCGGATCGGAACCTCCAGCCTGCGCAGGAGTCTGCAGCTTTCTTCCCTCTTTCCGGAAGCTGAAACCAAGCTGGTGCGCGGTAATGTCCTCACCCGCCTGCAAAAGCTGGACGCAGGCGAATATACCGCTCTGATCCTTGCTGCGAGCGGATTGTCCCGGCTGGGTCTATCCGGGCGTATCAGCCGTTATTTTTCCACTGACGAGATAATTCCTGCCGCAGGACAGGGAATTTTGGCTGTCCAGGGACGAAAGGGAGAGGATTATGTCTTTTTGGACTGTATCCGCAGTGAGCTCTCAAAGGCGGCTGCATTGGCAGAACGGGGCTTTGTTTCCTTTCTGGAGGGAGGGTGCTCCTCCCCTGTCGCGGCCTATGCAGAGGTATCCGGTCAGGAAATCAGGTTATCCGGGCTTTATTTTGAGGAAGAATCTGCGCAGTATACCACCGGAAGAATAACCGGTGATGTAGAGAATGCCCGGAAACTGGGCGAAGAATTGGCAGAACGATTAAGACGGGAGGGTGTTTGATGAAGAATGGTAAGGTATGGCTGGCCGGCGCCGGTCCGGGAGATCCAGGACTTCTGACTGTCAAAGCCAAACGCCTGATCGAAACGGCCGATGTAATTGTTTACGACCGTCTTGTAGGGGACGCAGTGCTCAGCCTGATTCCCTGCGGCACAGAACGGATTGACGTTGGGAAAACCTCCGGACATCATCCGGTGCCCCAGGAGGAGATCAGCCGGATTCTGTTAAAGGAAGCGCAGAAAGGAAAGAAAGTGCTTCGGTTGAAGGGCGGCGACCCCTTTGTATTTGGCCGTGGCGGGGAAGAAATCGAACTGCTGTCCTCTCATCAGATTCCCTATGAAATTATTCCCGGTATTACTTCGGCTGTCGCTGTGCCAGCCTATGCCGGAATCCCTGTTACGCACCGGGATTTTTGTTCCTCGTTCCATATTATCACCGCGCATCGGAAACGCGGAGATCATTCTCTTCCTGACTTTGATACGCTCGCAAAGCTTGATGGTACGCTGATCTTTCTGATGGGCGTTTCTGCGCTGGAAGATATCTGTAAAGGATTAATCCTTGCCGGAATGAAAGCGGAAACGCCGGCCGCCATAATCGAAAGCGGTACCACCTCCCGGCAGCGGCGCGTTGTCGCGGCGTTGGATACCCTGCCGGAAAGGGCAAAGGAAAAATCGGTTTCCTCCCCTGCTGTTATTGTAGTAGGCAGGGTTTGTTCCCTGGAAAACCAGCTTGCCTGGGCGGAACATCGTCCCCTGCACGGCTGCCGTATAGTTGTTACCCGGCCGAAAAACCGTGCCTCCTCCCTTGCGGAAAGACTGGAGATTCTCGGCGCAGAGGTACTGCTGCTGCCTTCTATCCAGACCAAGTCAATTTCTCCTAATCCGGTATTTCTGGAGACTATCCAAAACCTGGATCACTATCAATGGATCGCCTTTACCAGTCCTGCCGGAGCAGAGCTGTTCTTTGAAGGCCTGCATCGTGCCGGAAAGGACAGCCGATGCCTGTCCGCCCATAAAATAGCGGCGATTGGCCCGGCCACTGCCAAAGCGGTACTGCAATACGGAGGCCTTTTCTGTGACTACCAGCCGGAAGCCTTTACCGGAGAGTCGCTGGGAAATGGACTTTCCGAGCGGCTTCTGCCCTCGGACAGGCTGTTGCTCCCGCGTTCTGATATTGCCACTGATCAGGTATTAAAGCCGCTGATCAGGAAAGGGATTTCCTATACCGATCTGCCGGTCTATGAAACCAAATATCAGCCGTTTTTCCCGCCGGTACTTACACCCGACGATATTATCGCCTTTACCAGTGCTTCCACTGTTCGGGGATTTGTTTCCCGGATGAAAGGCTGTGAGGGCATGACAGCCCTGTGCATCGGGGAACAAACCGCGGAGGAAGCAAAACGCTTTCAGTTTGAGACAGTCGTTGCAAAACAAGCGACAATTGACAGCATGATAGAAGCTTTAATCTGTTATCACCAGGAAAGGAAGAAAAAAAGATGAATTTAGTACAGCGTCCACGCAGGCTTCGCACCCAGCCGACATTGAGGAAGATGGTACGGGAAACACGGGTCGATTCCTCTTCCCTTATTTATCCTCTGTTCGTAAAGGAAGGAAAGAATATTACCGAGGAAATATCTGCAATGCCCGGACAATACCGCTACAGTGTCGATACTCTCCCCTATGAGCTAGAACGGTTGAGCAAAGCGGGAGTCGGCGCAGTCATGCTGTTCGGTATTCCAGAGAAGAAGGACGAACTGGCAAGCGGGGCCTGGGCAGAAAACGGAATTGTCCAGCAGGCTCTGCAAACGGCAAAGCGGCAATTCCCGGATTTATACTATATCACCGATGTATGTCTCTGCGAATATACCTCTCATGGGCACTGCGGCATGCTTTGCGGCGATCAGGTGGACAATGACCGCACCCTCCCTGTTTTAGCAAAAACCGCGCTCTCCCATGTACAGGCAGGCGCCGATATGGTCGCGCCGTCCGATATGATGGATGGGCGGGTTGCGGCAATCCGCACGCTGTTGGATCAAAACCATTACGAAAATATCCCAATCCTTTCTTATGCGGTAAAATATTCCTCTGCCTTTTACGGCCCGTTCCGGGAAGCCGCAGGCTCAGCGCCCTGCTTCGGTGACCGCAAAAGCTATCAGATGGATTACCATAACAAAAAAGAGGCTGTCAAGGAAGCCGCGCTAGATCTGAAAGAAGGCGCGGATATCCTGATGGTCAAGCCTGCTCTTTCCTATCTGGACGTGATCAAGACAGTCGAGGAACGCTTTGACGTACCTGTCGCGGCATACAGCGTCAGCGGAGAATACGCCATGATTAAGGCTGCGGCGAAAAACGGCTGGATTGACGAGGAGGCGGTTGTCTGCGAAACGACGGCTTCCGTCTTCCGGGCGGGTGCGGATCTGCTGCTCACCTATTACGCAAAAGAGCTGGCGCAGTTTATCAGCGAAGGAAGAATCGGATAAAGGAGATTTTTTTAGATGCAAAGTTCAGAACAGTTGTTTGAAAGAGCTGTAAAACGGATTCCCGGCGGCGTGAACAGTCCGGTGCGGGCATTCGGCCCGGTCGGCGGCCGTCCGCGTTTTATGGCGAAGGCGGACGCTCAGAAAATCTGGGACGTGGATGGAAAGGAATACACCGATTACATCGGCTCGTGGGGGCCGATGATCCTGGGGCACAACCACCCCAAAATTCTGGATGCGGCGGCAAACGCGGCAAAATCCGGGTTAAGCTTCGGCGCGGCCACCCCGGCTGAGGTGGAAATGGCGGAGCTGATCTGCCGGGTTGTTCCTTCCATAGAGATGGTGCGAATGGTCAATTCCGGCACGGAAGCGGTAATGTCCGCTGTCCGGGTAGCCAGAGGCTTCACCGGGCGTGACAAGATCATCAAGTTTGAGGGCTGTTATCACGGGCACTGTGATTCCATGCTGGTGAAAGCGGGCTCTGGGGTGATGACCTCCGGAATCCCGGACAGCGCCGGCGTGCCGCAGGGCTGCGCGCAGGATACCCTGACTGCCGTCTACAATCAAATAGAAAGTGTTGAAAAGCTGTTTGCGGATCATCCCGATCAGGTTGCCGCCGTTATCATTGAGCCGGTGGCCGCAAATATGGGCGTAGTCCCTCCAAAAAAAGAGTTTTTGCAGCAGCTTCGCGCTCTCTGCAGCAAACACAAAGCGCTGCTGATCTTTGATGAGGTTATTACCGGCTTTCGGATGGGGCTTTCCGGTGCACAGGGATATTTCGGCGTTACCCCTGACCTGACTACCTTCGGTAAAATTATCGGCGCCGGGATGCCAGTGGGAGCATACGGCGGCCGCCGGGACATCATGGAGATGGTCTCTCCTGTCGGGCCGGTTTACCAGGCCGGAACGTTAAGCGGCAATCCGGTGGCAATGGCCGCCGGCCTAGCACAGCTTCGCATTTTGGAGGAGCATCCGGAAATTTACCAATACACTGAACAGCTGGGCCGCCGCTATCGGAAGGGTATTTCCGAAATCATAGAGCAGACCGGAGCAGCCTGCCGGGTAACTGGAGCCGGCTCCCTGTCCTGCCTGTTCTTTACCGGTCAGGAAGTAACCGACTATCAGAGCGCGAAAACCTCGGACACCAAACGGTTTGCCGCCTATTTCCGATACATGCTGGAAAATGGAATTTATCTCGCGCCCTCCCAGTTTGAGGCGATCTTTTTTTCCAACGCACATACGGAGGCAGATATTGACCGCCTTCTCTCCCTCACAGAAAGCTTCTTATCGCATGAATAAAAAACAGAGCAGGAAAAATTCCTGCTCTGTTTTTTATTCATAGGAAATCCGCCATTTTTTAATCTGGCGTTTTGCCCTTCTCCAGTACCAATCATCAGCTAAAAGATTTCTGCACACCCTAAGCCCAAACCGGACAACCTCAAAAAAGCCGAAGCTCATACAGCCTTTCAGCTTTTGAAAAAGCGGATAGTGATTATAGGCGGCTGTTGTGACATACATTCTGAGCAGGACTTGTCGGAAGGCTTTTGTAGGAAAGAGGCCTTCCTTTTCGTTTCCATCCCGCAGGCGGTGAAGCCAGCTTAACGCCTGCTCCGACGTCACCGGCGTTTCCCGTCCGGCAATCCTCCCGTGGAGCGCTAATTCTTCCTCTGACACCCTGCCTAAAAGCGCTTTTAACCAGGGCGTCACCCGAACCAGCTCCTGCCGGCGCTGTAAATCCCGTTTAGCAGTGCTCACCTGCTTTTCATGCACACGATATAAGAGCAGATTGTCCGGCAGGCGTTCCATTAGATATTGGGCAGAAATTTCGGTCCAAAGCTTGACGTCCTCCGTTACAGAGAAATCCGGGTTATAGGAATAGGAGTCAAAAATTTCTCGCTTCATCATAACACACGGATGGTTGACAACATTATAAAACAACAGGATCGAACGGATATAATCCGCCTGATAATCATTGCTGTCCATCTCATTTGCCAGCTCATGGGAATGAAAGCGGATCAAATCCCCATACACAAGGCCGGTATCCGGATGGCTTTCCAGGTATGCCACCTGCTTTTCAAAGCGGTTAGGCAACGAAATATCATCTGAATCCATCCGGGCGATGTACTTCCCACCTGCCTGTTTCACCGCTTTGTTCAGCGATTTCGCCAAGCCAAGGTTTTCCGGGTTATCAATGATTCTGATTCTTTGATCCCGATAGCTATGGAGAATCTCCAGTGAGGAATCCGAAGAGCAGTCATTCACTATGAGAAATTCAAAATCCCGGTAGGTTTGATTCAAAATACTTTCCACTGCCGCCTTCAGATAGGCCTCGCTGTTATAGACCGACATGATAACCGACACCATGGGTTTCATATGCCCTCTCTCCCTTCCGCTGCGCTGAAATAGCTATTCATCAATTTTTCCGCGCGCTTTCCTCACAAACACCGCGCACTGCATCATCCATCTGCGCAGATACCAGGAAAGATTCCGCGAATAAAGATCCCTGTGCCGAACAATTTCCTCCACCTGATCCAGAAAACAGCCTGTTTCCTCCGGGTCATCCACAGAATGCGCACAATGGTATCCTAGCTGATAAAGCTCCCGGAGTCTTAGCTTTACGCCTATGACCGGTTCACAGCCTGAGCTTTCCACAATGAGCAGCGTCAGCCGTTTTTTGCCCTGCCTGCACCAGGTAGCCTTCCGAAGAACGCCGTTGCAGTGAGGGCTTGTAGCCCAAGGCATATTTTGATATGCCAGATAGATGATATCGCAGAACTGACGGTAACTGCAATCATATTCTTTTGTTTCCAGCACCTGACATCCCGACTGCGCCAGCAGCTCTTCCGCTTTTTTCTGAATCTCTGCCGAATTCGTTACCGGCCAGAGACAGAGGATGTATCTTCCTCTTTTACATTCTGATTGGTTCATTTTATTTCGATCCTTTATTACGGTTTTGGTATTTCTCCGGGATGAACTTTTTCACGCCGAACAGGAGACCGATCATCAAGGCCAAAACGAGGTTGGAAACCGCCGCGCAGAGCAGCGCTTTTATGACCAGCATTCCCCATCCGGTTACTGTCAGCCACTGGGTAGCAAAATAAGATACTGCCAAGCAGACCGCAATTGCCAGAAGTGCCCGCAGCTGATAGAACACCTCTACCCAAACAGATTTTTTAAAATACTTGTAAACAAGGTACGGCTCATACCAAAACAGGGTTACAAGCTGAGAAATCCCGGTAGCAGCCACAATTCCGCCCAGCCCATACAACTTTCCAAGGATAATGGACAAAATCAGGTTAATCAGCCCTTTTAGTAACACTGCACGTTTAATTTTATGAAAAAGGCCGAGGATATTCCGATAGGTATTCGTAGATTCCCGGATGCTGTCCAGGTAATAGTTTACGGCTATCAAGCAGATCAGTACATTTGAAAGCAAGGCGTCTTTTCCCATCCAGAGCGTAACAAAATCCTGCACCAAAAGCACAAAGCATACCAGCGTAAATCCTGTAATCCAGATATTCGCAGCCGTACTGTAAAACAGGCTCTTCTCCTTTTTTGCCGAATCGTCATGGTTCATGATATGCCCGATCCGCGCGGTAATCGCCTGGAAAAAGGTTTGCAGCAGGCTCAAAACTCCCGTAATAATAAACTGATAGTTAGAATAGATCCCAGCCAGCGCTGTGTTGATCAGAGAAGAGGTCAAAATACTGTCGGTGGAACGCACCAGAACCGCGCCGAGCTTTGACACCATTAAATCCTTGATATTTGAGACGATCTCTTTTTTCTCGCTATCCTGAATTTCACCGGCTGTCCCTTTCACCACCGGATATTTGCGATGCAGGTACCGTTTGATGACCAGATTGATGATCACATTTTTTACCAAGATACACAAAAGGAACAGGGCATAATTTCTCGTGAATTTCAGTACCAGTATTTGCACTGCCAGTGCGGCTACATCGACCGCTCCATTAATTGCCGATACCACATACCGTCTTTCGTCCGCCATAATAAAATAACTGCGGACAAGAAAACGGTTGGTGATGATAATGGAAATGAGATAGAGCAGGTATGTTAAGAGCACTTCCAGATCGGAAATGTCCGCATTGATAGTCAACAGGACAAAAATAGCACAGATTCCGCCTACAGCGCTGACAAGCCAGGTAATCTTCTGATAAATCCGATCAAAATGATGGTACAATTCCCGGATTCTTGTTTTATCCTGCTTTGCAAAAGCGCGGTACATTCTAAACTGCATCGCTGTACCAAGACCCGCAAAACCAAACACAAAGATATCGCAAAAATTGGCAAACACACTTTGCAGTCCCAGATATTCTATATCCAAGTAGGATTGGATCGCGCTTTTAGATATCAGGTTCACGGCCAGAGACAAAACCTGGACTAACAGCCCGACGACGATATTTTTCTGTAAATCCCTTTGCCGGTTTCTCTCCATATTACTGACCCTTTTCTCCCAATAAGATTCGCGACATCTCTTCCTGGCCATACTGCCAGTCGTACTGCTTTACCTTATCTCTAGTATGGCACTCTTCTATTTTAGAGGCTTTGTCAATTGTCCGTATCGTTTCTTCGATATCCTCGCCCGAAACGTAAAACAACCCTTCTCCCTGGGGAATATTTTCCAGCTCGCCAATCCGGGTGGAAACCACCGGCAGATTGCAGGAAAGCGCTTCAAACACCGACAGCGGTACATTGATTGCACCGGTCTCGTCTGCTGTAAAAACATAAACATCGCTTGCCTGGAAATATTCCTCAATATGTGCAAGATATCCTTCGACAATCGTTACATTCTTTCGGTTTAACAGTCTGAAATATAAATCTTCGGCCTCCGGCATCACCTGCTCATGGAAGGTGGATCGGAGCAAAAGGCCGCGGTATCCTTTCGGGAGCTCCGCCATCCAGCCAAGCCTTCGGCCTTCGGTCAGATGTCCGGCATGCATCACAACCTTTTCGTTTAAAGGGAGTCCGAGCTTCTTTTTGAGCCTCAATTTTTCCTCCTGGCTCACCGGAGAAAATATCTTGGTATCTACAGCGGATTGAATTTGAAATTTCCGTCCCGGATATTCCTGAAAGACCTTCCAGATATCGGAAGCTGTAATAAACAAATCCGGCCTGCAGAAACTAATCTGATGGGGCGGTTCCTTTTTATGGTACCAACCGATTAACAGACCCACTTTCTTCCGAAAAATGGCAGACAGGAATTTCGCCATCAGCCAATAATGGGGCTTTTCCACATCCACCGGAACAAACAGAATATAACGGTATTTCAGGCGAATCATCTGCCAAAGCAGTGCCGGAGAAAGGATAGAAGGAAAATGACGGCTTGCCCGGCTGCATTTCATCGCATACGTAACCCAGTCCACCCGCTCGCTTCCGGCAAGCTTACTGACCAATTGATAGGTCAGTTTTTGCTGCCCCTCATTAATCTCATCAGAAATCGTATTGGTAATAATTAAAATTTTCCCGTTTTTCATTATATCCTCTTCTTAGCCCGCACTAAGGGCCAAAGCCTCATTCTTTTACTAATAATGCAACCGTCTCCACATGCTTTGTACGCGGGAACAGGTCAAACGGACGGTATTTGACCACCCTGTAACCCTGTTCCTGCAGCAGCCGGCAGTCCCGCGCTGCTGTCGACGGATTGCAGGAAACCATCACAACCCGCTCAGGAGACAAACGAACAATTGTTTCCAGCACATCAGGATCACATCCCTTCCGTGGAGGATCGACAATCAGAACGTCGGGACGGATCGATTCCTGTTCCAACTGCCGGACAGCCTCTTTACAGTCACCGCAGAGAAAACGAGTGTTGGAAAAGCCGTTGAGCCGGGCGTTGCGGTTAGCATTTTCAACTGCCTCCGGCACGATCTCCGCACCGACAAGCAGCCGCACCCGGCCGGCTGCAGAAAGCCCGATGGTTCCAATTCCGCAGTAAAGGTCAAACAAGGTTTCATCGCCTGTTAGCCGCGCATAGTCAATGGCCTGCAAATACAGCCGCTCTGCCTGCCTGCGGTTAACCTGGTAAAATGCCTTGGGTGATATTTCGACTGAAACATCGCAGAGCCGGTCAATAATGACACCGCTTCCGAAAATCACCCGCTCGTTCCGGCCAAGAATTACATTGGTCTGATCGGGATTATGGTTTACCACAATCGTCTTGACTTGCGGATAACGCTCGGTTATAAACTCGACGAGCAATGCTTCCTTTGGCAGCTCCGGCTGTGCAGCAACAACACAAAGCATGATTTCGCCGCTGTATTCCGCTTGTCTCAGGTAAATGTGCCGGAATACGCCATGTCCCGTTTTTTCCTCGTATACCTTCAGCCTGTTCTTATTGATGAAACGGACTACATCCCTGGCAATGGCATTAAATACAGGCGGCAGAAGCCTGCATTCTGTACACTTGACAATTCGATGGCTGCGATTTGCAAAGAAGCCGGTGACCGCTTTCCGGTCATCATTCAGCCCAATCGGGAACTGCGCCTTATTGCGATATTCCTCTTCCCTTTCTGATCCGACAATCGGTTCCGGTTTTAACGGGATCGCACCGATTCTCAAAAAGGCATCCTCTACCTGCCGCTCCTTGATCCGAAGCTCCGCCGCATAGGAAATATGACGGTAACAGCATCCGCCGCACTGCAAATAAACCGGACAATGATTGGCAATCCGGTCTGGCGAAGGCGTCAGAATCTCCTGCACAATGCCATATCCATAGTGCTTGAGCACCTTGACAATCTTTATTTTCAGCCGGTCTCCCACTGCTGTGTTGGGAACAAATACGGCAAATCCATCAATCTTGGCGACGCCGCTTCCCTCCGAGGTCATGCCGGAAATGGAAACCTCATAACTTTGATTTTTTATAATCTCTTCGGCCATGATTTTACCTTTCTGAATGCAACGATCTTAATAATTTAGTATACTATATTTTCCTATTCTGTGCAATAAAGAATCAGTTTTTTCAAATTTTGTCTTATCAAATGATCTGTTTTGTATTATAATAAGATTAACTTAATAAACTGGGGAACGATGATGGAAAAGAAAATAGTAACAATGAAAAATTTGCGGTTTGGAACCGGAATACCAAAAATTTGTATTCCAATTACCGGCGCTACACTGGAAAAATTGCTGCAGGAGGCCTCTGCATTTACCCCCGCGTGCCTTGATCTCATGGAATGGCGCGCGGACTTCTTCCAGGACATTTTTAATCCCCTCGCTGTCCTGGAAGCCTTAAAACAGCTTCGCACAGCTCTCGGAAAAATACCGATTCTTTTTACCTTCCGGACAAAGCAGGAAGGCGGAGAACGAGAAATTTCTGCACTGGAATATGCCTCTCTGCTGAAAACAGTAATCCGCAGCAGTCTGGCGGACGGTATTGACATCGAATTGTTTATGGGAGATGAGCTCGTTGCCAATCTCGTTTCTGTTGCAAGGGAGCATGGCGTAACCGTTATCATTTCAAACCACGACTTCCAGAAAACGCCGGATCAGCAGGAGCTGTTGTCCCGCTTAAATCATATGTCGGAGCTTGGAGCTGATCTCCCGAAAATCGCAGTCATGCCCAACAGCGCCCGGGATGTTTTAACCCTTCTCGGAGCAACCGAGACCTTTTCGTCTCAGACCGGACGTCCGCTGATCACCATGTCAATGGGTAAGCTGGGCGTCATCAGCCGGTTATGCGGCGAGCGCTTCGGTTCCTGCCTGACATTTGGGACGTCAGGCGCCGCCTCCGCTCCCGGGCAGATACCAGCAGATAAGCTGAAAGAGATTTTAGAGCTTATTCATTAATCTCATCAACCATTCATCGGAAAGGGGCGATCAATATGATGTCACAGGCAATGATGCAGTCCGCGCGGGGAATCATCCCATCTGAGCTGGTACTGAAAAACGCGGTTGTGCTGAATGTCTTTACCAAGGAACTGCTCCAGCAGGATGTCGCAATCTGCAAGGGTACAATTGTCGGTGTTGGAACGTACGAAGGACTTGAGGAAGTGGACTGTACCGGAAAATTCATTGTTCCGGGCTGGATTGACGCTCATCTTCACATAGAATCTTCCATGCTCCTCCCTTCCTGTTTTGTGCAGGAAATTGCGCCCTGGGGAACCACGACTGTCATTGCCGACCCGCATGAAATCGGGAATGTATCCGGCCTTGACGGAATCCGTTTTTTGATTTCCCAATCACAAAACCTGCCCTGCAATATTTATTTTATGCTCCCGTCCTGCGTCCCGGCTACCCCATTTGACATCAACGGCGCAACGCTGAATGCCGACAGCCTTGAAGCGTTAAAGGGAGAGGAGCATGTTCTCGGTCTGGGAGAGGTCATGAACTATCAGGGGATGGTGGAAGGCGATCCCGATCTTTTGGAAAAACTACAGCTTTTCGCTGACAAGCCGATTGACGGACACGCGCCGCTTCTGACGGGAAAGGATTTGCAGGCTTATCTCCTGGCAGGGGTCATGACCGACCATGAATGCTCTGCACAGGAAGAAGCGGCGGAGAAGCTCCGAAACGGGATGTACCTTCTGGCAAGAGAGGGCTCGGCGGCAAAGAACCTGGAGGAAATAATAAACGCTGTCTTTCAAAACCACCTGGACTTTGACCGGATCGCCTTCTGTACCGATGATCGGCATATCGGCAGCATCCGCAGGCAGGGACATATCAGCCGGCATATCAAAAAAGCGATCCGGCTGGGCGTCGACCCGATTACAGCCTATCTATGCGCTTCCCTTCACCCGGCTCAGATTTACGGGCTAAAGCACCTCGGCGCTGTCGCGGCAGGTTACCAGGCTGATCTTGTAGTGCTGGACAGCCTGCTTGAAACGGAAATCTCCGCGGTCTATCACAAAGGCAGGCCGGTAAAACGAGAAGCACAGCCGGCGCCGCAGATTCCCCATACTCTAATGAATACGGTACGCCTATCCAAGTACAGCATGGATTCGCTTATCCTCCCCTGCGGCGAGGGAGAATACCCGGTCATTGAAGTAATCCCACGCCAGATCAACACCCGGCTTCTCTGGGAACCGCTCCCTCACCGGGACGGTATCTTCACACCGAACCAAACCTACTGTAAAGTAGCGGTACTGGAACGGCATCATGCAACCCCTTCTATAGGACTCGGAGTAGTAAAGGGATTTTCTTTACATGGTGCGGCGGCCTCTACCGTCGCGCATGATTCCCATAACCTGATTGTGATTGGAGATAATGACGCGGACATTTTTCTAGCTATCAAAACCTTGGAACAAATGCAGGGCGGTTATGCCGCGGTGCTGGAGGGCCAGGTAATGGCGGCTGTTCCGCTTCCTGTCTGCGGATTGATGTCCGACCAGGACGGAAACCTTGTGGAAAAGCAGACCACGTCTTTTATCCAGGCTGTCCGGAAAATGGGGATGGAGGAACAGCACGACCCTTTCCAGACCCTTTCCTTTCTTTCCCTGCCGGTGATTCCGGAGGCGCGCCTGACCCACCGCGGCATCTTTGACAGCCTGCGCTTTGAATACCTGCCCTTTGCACCAAAAGCTGCAGAATAAATTTGAAAGGCCGAATCTTTCCTCGCAACAGCGATAAAGAGAAAAAACGTCCAGCGGATAATATCTGCTGGACGTTTTTTCTCTTTATTTCTCCCAAGTCAGGGTAATAGCGGTTCCTTGATTAAGAGCGCTCTTTAAGCTTAGCTCCGCGCCGAGAAAAGCGGCGCCATGCTTGACGATCGACAGCCCCAGACCGGTACCGCCAATTTCTTTGGAATGGCTTTTATCTACCCTATAAAACCGTTCGAACACCCGTTCCTGATCAGACAAGGGAATCCCTACTCCGGTATCCGAGACAGTCAGGGAAACCCGGTCTGATTCATCGGATATCTGGATTGTAACTCTTCCGCCCGGGCGGTTATATTTGATTCCATTATCACACAGGTTAAAGATGACTTCTTCCAGAATTGGCCGCACGCCGGAAATGATAGCGTGTTCCCCTTCTACAGCCACCGTAATTCCGGATTCCTGCGCCGGCGGCTGAAGCTGCGCGGCTACCTGGATGGCAATCTGATATAAATCCAGCAGATCCTTCTGGTACGGTACCGAGCCTTCGTCAAGCTGGGAAAGCTTGATAATATCCTCCACCAGCCGGATTAAACGCTGCGATTCGGTAAAGATTTTTCCGGCAAAGGCAGGAATGTCCTCCTGTTTTACCAGTCCGTCCTGGATGATTTCGGCAAAACCGGAAATAGAGGTCAGAGGCGTTTTGAGCTCATGGGATACATTCGCGGTAAATTCCCGCCGCATCCGTTCCAGTTGGGTGCGTTCTGTAATATCCATCAGGATCAGAACCGCACCGGTTACCTCGTCATCCTGCGAAACAGGATTTGCAATGAGCTGATAGGTTCCGCCCTGGATATCCAAAAGCGTTTCCTGATGGACGCCCTCCAGCACCTGCTCCACAGCCTGGCGGAAGGGCGCGCTTCGGTTGAGCGCCAGCACGCTTTCCTTTGCCTCCTCGGTTTTGGCTCCTAAAATCCGCAGGGCGCTGGAATTATAGGAAAGAAGGTCGGTTTTGGAATTAATGACCAAAAAACCCTCCTCCATATTTTCCGTAATCATAGAGAATTCCTGCTGCTTCCTTTTCGCTTCCCTGAGCTGTGATTTGATCATCCGTTTCTGCCGCCGGATTTTCATCAAAAGCGGCGCCAGCTCGTCATATGCGTCATCAGGCGGATTCTCCAGGTCAAGCGCATTAATTGGCTGCACGATTTTTTTTGCGGCACGGTTCGCAAAAACTGCGGACAGCACAATTAGAATAATCAACACAATTGCAAGCGGCTGGAGAATTCCATAAATAAGGGTAAGCACAGAATACTGTGTGCCAGAAACCCTTAGAACCATCCCATTTTCCAGCTGTTCTGCATAATAAAAGGTCTTTTCAGACAGCGTATCCGAATAACGGTAGCTCTCTCCCGTTCCTTTGTTCAGCGCCTCCTGAACCTCCTCCCGGTCGAGGTGGTTTTCCATAGACGTTATGTCTGCCGTATTGTCAAAAAGGACAGTTCCGTCTGCATCAATCAGGGTCACCCTTGTTTCATCGCTGTGAATTTGGTCAAGATAGCCGAAACCCTCCTGTTCTACCGCAGTCCCAATATAATCCGCCGCCTGCTGCAGCTCCTTCTGGAACTGCCCGCTGAAATATTCATACAGGACGCCCATGATAAAAATTAAACATGAAACAAGTACCAGGGCAGCTACTGTAATAATAGAGCGAAAAATACGTTTTGTCACTAGCTGTTTCCTCCTATCTTATATCCGATACCGCGTACTGTTTCAATCATTGCACCGCAGGAGCCAAGCTTCTGCCTGAGCGTCCGGATATGAACGTCAACCGTCCGGCTTTCCCCGTCAAAGCTGTAGCCCCAGATATGGTCGAGCAGCTGCGCCCGGGTAAATACAGAACCCTTGTTCTGCAAAAACAGGCATAACAGTTCAAATTCCTTGAGCGTCAGTGTTACTGGCTGGGCGCAGACCGTTACAATATGCTTGGAAGGGCAGACATACAAATCCCCTTCCCGATACTCTTCATAGCTGGGTTTTTCCTGCGCCCTGCGCAGCAGCGCCCGAATCCTGGAAAGCAGCTCCATCATGCGGAAAGGCTTTGCAATATAGTCGTCTGCCCCGCTGTCCAGTCCCAGTACTGTGTCATATTCGCTGTTTTTGGCGGTGAGCATCATAACAGGCAGTTTTTTGGTAGCCGCCGAAGTACGGAGCTTCTTTAAAATGCTCATCCCGTCCTCTTCCGGCAGCATGATGTCCAGGAGGATCAAATCCGGCTGCTTTTTTGACATGGCTTCCCAAAACTCGGAAGGCCGCGCAAACCCTTCCGCTTCCATCCCCTGGCTGTTCAGCGTATAGGTTACCAGTTCCCGGATGCTGTCATCGTCTTCTACAAAATAAACCATCTCATGCCTCCTATTTTATCCAGTTCTCTGCCAATGACAATTACATTAATGGCCATGTATAAAATCCTGTTTCGTTCAAGTTTATTATAGCATAAAACCGGCCGAAATAAATATTACTTTTTATGAATCCCGGTAATGGAGTATTCTACCCATTCCGCAATATTGACAGCATGGTCGCCGATCCGCTCAAAATATTTTGCCGCCATCAGAAGATCTAACGGCAGGGAGGCTTCCACTTCCCGCTTATAGATCAGTTCCGTGATTTCCTGCTTAACCTGGTTAAAAAGTGCATCCACTTCGTCATCCATCCGGATTACCGCACGGGCCAGATCGAGATTTCCTTTGACGAAAGCTTCTACACTGTCAGTTACCATTTTCACCGCGGCTCTTGCCATATCGCCAAGATGCAGGGTGCTCTGCGTCCAGCCTTTTGCAATAAACGGCGATAATTCAGCAATGTCAGCGGCCTGATCCCCGATCCGCTCCATATCAGAAATCATTTTCATCGCGGAGGAAATGTTCCTTAAATCGCGCGCCACCGGTTGCTGCTGCAGCAACAGCCGCATACAGATGCTTTCAATCTCGCTTTCCTTCTGGTCGATTTCAATTTCCAGTTCCTTTACTTTTTCCTGAAAGGAGCGTTCCTCCGTTAACAAGGATTTTGCAGAAATTGAAATTGCTTCTTCACAAAGGCTCCCCATCTTAATCAGCTCGACATGCATCTTCTCCAGTTGTTCATTAAATTGTGCTCTCATCTTGATCTGATAACCTCCCTGTCTTCTGCCCTTCCGTATGTCTTCAATCCGGTTCTCCCGGTTCCAGGCGGGCTTTACAGGGAACCAGGTAAAATCTGCAACAATAGATAAACACCGTTTTTACATTTTTATTGTAATATGGAAAGGTTAATTGTAAAATCTATCTTTTGTTAAATCCATGTAAAGTCGGCAAAAGGAAAGAAACAGGCCGTGAGATAGCTTCTCACAGCCTGTTTCCTTCATCAATAGCAGGATATAAACATATGTTCCAAAAAAATCAAACGGTTCTTCTAAGCTGGTTTGCCTCATAATCACAGATAGTACGGATTCTCTGATACCGCTCGTTCACTGCTTTTCTTTTCCGTAATACATCAACCGCGCGGATACCCAACACACCTGCCGCCATCATGGCCCCGCCCAACACACATTTTACAATCGTTTCTGCAAAGGTAAAAGCTTCTTTATCATATCCGCCGGCAGCGCCAACCAGAAATATAAAACCAACAAAAGCAATCAGCATCATAAATTTTTTCATTTTTCCCACTCCGTTTCTATTTCTTCCAAAAAGAACATTTGTTCTTTTTCTATATTATATCCCGCTTTCCAGCATTTGTCAAGTATTTTTGACAAAATTTTTATTCTAAAAAGGTGACAACCGCTTTTACATGGCAGGGCAGAATACTTTGAATAAATGCCTGCTTTTCTGAATTCTGTAAAAAGTAATTCTGATCTTCCAGGATCGTGACCTGTACCTCGCGGTTCTCCGGGCTTTCCGTCAGATTTGCCTTGATTCCGCCCAGTTCTAGCTGATCCTTCATTGCCTGGAGGTAAAAATCCGTATTCCGTACAGCAAGCCTGCGCTTCATTAATTTAATCTTGTCTTTCCGTTCCCCTTCCGATTCCGGCACATTTGGATCGGAATGTACCGGAAGCCCGAACAGGATATCAAATTTTTCTGTCATTGTCCCATTGACAATATCAAAAAAACCATTCTTAAGGATTGCCTGAAGCTGTTCCTGCAACTGGGACATTACATCCGCATAGGCCTTCATTTCCGCTTCGACAATTGTGGTATTGTCCAAGCGGTAAAGTCCGGTTGTTTTTAGCTGCGTACACATACGCTGATAAGCATTCATCCTGATGACCTTTCCTTTCCCGCAAAGCTACAGACATTCCACACTGATATTGATCATACCCGGCTCAATGATCTGTCCCGCTGAAATCTCTACCATTGTGGAGGGCTGCTCAAACGAAATCGCCAGGACGTCCCCAATCTGATCGGTAATGTCATGGGCAATAGAATAGGGGTTAAAGGACTCCCCGATTCCTAGTTCATATATTTTTTGCATCAGGTAAGAAACGGCAGCCGACTGTTTTCGGCTGGTGTTCCTTGTCTCGGTAACATAGATCGTTGCTTCTATATTCTGCGTGACCGGGGTTGCCGCCGCGACCTGGACATTGACATTCAGTTCCTTTTCAGCCTGGATATCGTTTTGGAGCTGTGTAACCAAATCACTGTCAACCATTCGGAAATAATCTGAAATATAGAGCTTTAAAACGTTGTTGCCGGCCTGGTATTCCGTATTGGCAAAGGATACCTGGTCATATTTCAGGGCAAAATCCTTGTAAAACTTCGCGTTTGCCCCATTGGATGTGTTGATAAAGGACTCCAGAATCCGTTTCCGAAGGGAAGTGTCGCTCTCCTCCGCCATCCCGCCGGAAAAATTGGAGGAGTTTGTTACGGTGCTGATTCCAGCAACAGTGCTGACCAGCGTATCAATTTTTCCGGCCAGGATATTTCCTCCTGTTCCCAGTTCGGCAGCAATACCCGGAACATCAACCGAGGTTTTCCCCTTCTCCAGAACCCTGTCTTCTTCCGTCATATACATGGTTCCCCCGACGGAAGAGGAGGTGCAGAGCGTCCCAGAAGGAATCGCAATATCCTGGGCCGCAGCGCTGGAGCGGGAAAACCGCAGCGTCCCCTTAGCAGCGGCGGCCGGCTTTTTGTAGATATCCCGGCAGGCACCATGGTGCTCCAGATAGATTCCGGTAGCGGTTTGGGGAAACAGTTGTTTCTCACAGTCTGCAATCTGCTGTGAAATATGGGCAAGCTCCCCCGCCACCACCTTCATTCGGATACCCAAATCGGTATCGTCCAATACCGGGTATCCTGTTTGCTCCTCAAACGAGGCTTTTATATTTTGATAGATTGTTTCAAACTCCAAGTATGATCCTCCTTTTTACCAAAGCTGCTGGTTTAATTCAAGCATTGCTTCCCTGCCCCTGATATTCAGATAAACGGTTAGATAAAGGGTCTGCGTATTCCGGTCAACGGATTTTTCCACGCCGGAAACAGTCACCTCGCTGAGATCAGATAGCGCGTCTCTCACTGCCGCCAGCAGCACAAATTCATCCGTCTGGTTTAGGTCAAGCCGGGTAATCGTACTGCCCAGCTCCATGTCATATGGAAAACTGCCCTTTGCAACCGTCAAGCGGATCATTGCCCGCTGGATCAGCTCCTGTAACCAGGAAACCATCTCCGGGCTGCCGTCTGCGCTGATTACCATATCGCCGTTCGCGATCAAATTATCCATCTGCATTTTCCTCCTGCTATGTTGTCGTCCCGTCCGGTTTTATAACCAATCCGTTGAGTTCCGCACAGCCGTCCCGCCGCAGCTTCAGATAGGCGCCGCTCTTTGACTTTAAGAGGATTTCTCCAGCCGAAACCGTTTGATCCTCTGACAGAACACCCAGCAGAACATATTTTCCGTCCTGCGTAGGAAGGACAAGCACCTCGTCCTGCTCGCACGGAACCGCATAAATACCGTATGGATGAACCGATTCCAGTTTCTGGGCGTCCACCTCAGCGGCGATTCCAAGGCCACCTGGCTCCGACCGCATAACAGACCCTCGGCCCGCGTATTCTTCTGTCCTTTTCTCCCAAAATCGATGAATCATCTCTGCCATCTTTCCTTTCCCATTTACTGATTGATTAATCCGTACTGATCCCAAAGGGTGACCTTAGTCATGTTTCCGGAGGCGTCGCTGCTTATTCGTACCCTGGTCACATAAAGATGATTGTAGCTTCCCCTCGGGTCATCAAACCGCGCGGTGTCCCCGGCATGGATATCGTAAAACCCCGGGACAGTCAACTCAATCTCAAAGCTGCCCGCCTGCTTGTCTTCATAATACTGTCTTGCGGCCAGCGAGGACTCGCCCTTCCATTCGTTTTCCGGGTTATAGTAACGCTCCCGGAGAATTCCCAGCTTCGCCGCCGGAGGATTTGAAAGGACATACTGATATGCCGCCCCATATTCCTCCTTTCCCGTCTTAACCCATACCTTAGTGAGCAGCAGATACCGGTCGTCGGTTAGGACTGCCTCAGTAAAAGGAATCCCCTCCGCACGGCGATTGGAAAAACAATGCTCGGTTTCCTGGAACGGCTCGCAGGTTATCGTTCCATTGCGGTCAATATAGGGAGATTTATGATAGGCCAGCCTGCAAAACAATGTGATAAACTCCCAATGAGAGGCTCCCTTCTTTGCCAAAATCTGCGGCAGAACCGCAGATTTCGGCAAAGAGGCGCCCGACGCGCCATAGGGCAGCGCATGCGTCTTGATAAGCTGGTCGGAAGTCAGGTTAAAATACCAATACGGCTTCACTTCATTGTCCAGCATCCGGCAGGTATCTCGCCGGCAGACGAAGCTGTGGCAGCTCCCGTTCTGGCCGATGGTCTGCCTCTGCACATCGACAATCCCCTCAAAGACCTTTTTCCCGTCCAGCGCCAGCTCAGCCCGGACAATTAATCTGTCTGAGACGGCGTCAAGCGCGGTAAAGGACAGGGAATCCGCCGGAGAATACCGGTCGCTTTCAAATGCAAGGCTGACAATTTTCTGGAAGACTATTCTTCCGCCATTCTGGTCAATGCCAATGACAACAGCATTCCGGGCTAAGGCTACAGCCATACCATAGTTCCCTCCTCCAGCTCTTCCGAGGACTGTAAAGAAGGATTGCTTGACAGCAATTGTTCAACCGTTATTCCGCATTTCACCGCAATCAAGGAAAGGGTATCGCCGCGGCGGCTGAGATAATATCGGTCAGTGGAAGTTAACGATACTTGATTTTTTTCGCAATCCTCTAAAAAAGCAAATTCATAGGTTAAAACATTCGGCCCGGCCTGCCCTGTCATCCGCAGGGACTCAAAATAACAGTAAAAAGGGGTGAGACTGGGCAGCGACAGCAGCCCGCTTCCCTCCTCCAGAAACAATTGGTATAATCTCGCGTATTCCTCCATTGGGTTTTCTCCAACCAGTTCTCCTTCCCCGGTAACAGAAATTGGCTCCAATCCAATTGGCTGGATAATCGCCCGGGGAGATACCCCGTCCTTTACCATAGGAGGCTGAAAGGTTTTTAAAATCCTGCCGCGGAAAATTTCAAAACGGTTGGGATTAATGGAAAAAACATAATCTTTATATTGAAACTGTGTTGACATAATTCCTCCTGATTTGTTCAGTCCAGCTGCTGTATACTTCTTCTGCGGCGGTATTCTGTTTGTTGATCCAGCTCCTCCAGGCTTAACCCCTGCTGCATCTCTACTGTCCGGCGGGATATTTTTTTCGTCTGGCCGGACGGTACATCGATCCGCGCAACCTCATCTAAATCACTTTGCGGTTCAGGCGCTTCCGGTACAGAATAACGGCTTAAAAGCTTTTTGACCTCTTGCTCAAAGATTTTCATCTCTTAATCCCTGCCTTCCTCCAATACCATATCCCCGGTCAGGTACCGCTCATAGGTATCAAAAATCCGGGTCAATTCTTCTAGGGTCAGTTTTTGCAGTACCTCGCGCGCCGAATGAAAAGCAGCCCTTTCTCCGTCATAAATACTCAGATATCCCAAAACCGCGTTTTCACACATAGCCGTTACCAATTCACGGCTCATATCCTCCTGCCAAAGCTCGCCGGTCAGCCTCTCGCACAGGGACAGGCTTTCCAGCACCTCCTCACAGGACAGCGCCTTCATTCTGTATTCTTTCTCTCCCAGCCGGATCGCTGTTTCTCTCATCATTCCCATTTTCCGCCTTTCCGCCTACAGCACCATTCTTTTTTTGGCAACCGCCTGCATCGTCTCAATGCAGGGCGTATTGAGACTGAGTGCCTCGCCAATGCTGCTCCATTCACAGCCTGAATAAACAATCCGGCAATCCGGCTTGACAATCACAACTGTAAAATTCTGGAGTCCGTAAAAGTCAATGCTTCCCAGTCCGTTTACCGGAACGATTTTTTTCAGCTCCAGAGTATGGGTCAGCTTCCCGCCCACTGTCGCAACCGGAGCTTCGCTGCCGAATGCCTCAACGCTTTTCGTCTCCCGGAGCGTTCTGACAGTGCAGCCCTGTACGACCGCCAGCCTTTTTCCATCTACTTCAATTGAAATATCCTTGCCGGTCGGTATTGTAATCGATGCCATAACGTTTTCTTTCTCCCTCTTTTTTAAATACTGATATGCGCGGTCAGATAAATACTGCTGATTCCCTGGCGAACAGTAAACGCTGTCTCCACGATACAAACGGAGGAGTCCTCTGCGTCTAAAGAAATTCTGGGCATCTGGTATTCACTGATCAGGCCTTCATCTACAAAGTCGTCCAATCGGCAAACCACCAGAGACAGAATGGTATTCAATCCAGCCTGATTATTCTGCAGCAGGTTTAGTTTTTCCCTGAGCAATTCCCTGAGAGCCGGGATGACAGTGTCAATCGTCAAAATAATTCCCAGGTTGCGGTAGGCTGTATCAGAACCACCAGCATCATCCTTTGTTTTTGTGGTCATTCCCCGAATTAGGGTGATCACACCGGCACGCTCTTCAAAAACACAGATCCCATTTGTGAGATAGCTTTCTATCTTTTCCTCGGGATACTGTTCTGATAGCAAAAGCGCCTTCTCTACTGTTTCTCCGTTCAGATTCCCGGAAATCTCATCACATCCGGAAATCAGTACCGCTAGTAATATGCCGGATAAATCGGCTGTCTGGCCGGGTGCTGTCACCTCCGGAACTGCTAAGCAAACCCGCTCATGATTGAGCGTATTGGCAAGCACATCCGGGGCAGTACCCTCTATCCCGGTCACAATTCCCAGTTTTTCCTCTTTTACCGAAAGCTTTGCGCGCAGATACTGGTAGGTTGAAAGGCTTTTTCGGTCAAGGGTAATCAGATAGGCGTCTGTTTCGCAGAGCGCGTCGATCGCCGCCTGATAGGCGGATTCCGTATCTTCTGTAACCCCTGCCGCGTAGACCACAGGGGAGCTCTCCGCAAAAAGCACAGTCAGCATCTGCATCAGGACATTTTCTTCACTGCTTTCCCCGAAAATCCGTTTCGCCTGGCTAAGCGTAGTCACTACCTGTACGCCTTCACATTCCGCCGTTGTCCTTGCAGCGATTCCGACCGCTCTCCCGGATCTTCCGGAAGAGACAGGGGTAATGGTATAATCGGTATAAATACCGGGACGCATTGTTTTCGTCATGTTTCTGTCCTCCCCTCCGCCAATGGACGGACAACAATTTCCTTCACCGGCAAATATTCTTCTTCTTTTACAATCATCACCTGCGTTACTGCCTGAGCCTGAAGGGTAAAACACTGCATTGCAGGATCAAATCCGGTTTCCCCGCAGGAAATCTCCTGAAACCCGTATTCCGGTTCGGCAAGAAGCGCGGAACAGAGTGAAAGAAACAGGCTTCCGCTTTCCTGTGACCGGGATAGCGGAAATCCGAACAAAAACCCGATGGTCACCGCAGCAAGCTTTCCGTAAACTTCTGTCCCGCCTCCTGCCCCCGCATCCAAGCCAAGGAAGTCGTCATACCCTGCCTGTTCCGCCGATACCTTTTTCAGACTGACCGAAAGGAAGGGGGTTTTGGCTGTTCCATAAAACTGTTCCTTTCCAAAGCCTTCCATAACCTTATAGTCCGGAAATAGGACAGCGAGCTTCTCCGCCAGGCTGCGGACAATTTCTGTTAATTTTTTCGCGGTAATCACGGATTTTCCTCCTCACACAGATATGCCCGAAGGTAAAGCGGCTTATTGGCATAATAGTACCAATCGGTTGTGATGACATGAAAGGTTTTCCCGTTTAAGCAGAGCGAGGCATTTTTTTGTACTACGCCGCTTTCGTTCAGGGTCAGCAGCACATATTCACACTTCATTTGGTAGCCGGCGCGCGGGTAGTTTTTTTCTTCCCGTTCGGAATCCCAGCTTTTGAAAGGGGAAAGAACGCCGTAGGTTTCATTTTTGCCGTTAGGATCCGTTATTTTGGAGCCGTACCGATGGAAAAACTCCCGGATCAACTGAACATCTACCATCTTATCCCTCCTTACATCATGCCAAATAAAAAGATATCGTCATTGAGCAGGTCTTTTGCCATAATCATAAGCTCATCCCGCAGCCGTTTCGCCGCCTGAATCTGTTTAGAATTATCTACCGATACTGTCAAATCAAGCGCGTTAATACTGCCGGAAACCATGTTGGTCATGATCATATAGCGGTAGTAGGCGTTGGCCGCGGCAAGCTCTGTGAGCAGCGCCTGATGTTCCTCAAAGACAATGCCCGGCTTCAGTTTTTTTTCGACCTCGGCAATGCACAGGCGCACCACCTCCGTATATTGAGAGGATTCCTCATCAGGGAGCTTTGACATGAGCCGGAAACGATCCAAAACCTGATAAAAGTCAAACAAATGATTTCCTCCTTTCGGACGGGACTCCCCCGCCCGCCATCTTATGCAAGGCTCATTGCTCTGACTGCATCCGGGAAGATCTTTGCAAAGCCGTATGTCGAAGTAATCGCTGCCCGCTCTAGCTGACGGTCAATCAGCTTATCATATTCGATATTGACGTCTCCGACTGTCACCATCTCCAACGCGCTTCTCTGATCCAGTGCGATCAGCTTGCCGCTCGGCACTGCGCTGCTCTTATAGAGGCTTGCCCCCATCGGAGTGCTGAGCTTCCCGGTTCCCTGAAAATTCAGGCCTGTCGCCGGGTCTTTGAACTCGCTCAGAGTCAGCAGCTTCATCATGGCGTTGGTATCAACCAGCAGGGTATTCATTTCGTGCTCATCAAATTCGCTCCACAGCTTCAAAAGATCTGCATAGGCAAGGCTTTCCCCGGACAGCGCTACCGTCTTTGCAGCATTGTCGTTGCCGTCTCCGTTCAGGAGCACATTCACCGCGTCCTCTAGCTGGGAATGTGCGATCCTGTTACCAATCTGCTTTAAGGTTACTGTAAAGAGATCCAGTCTCTGGAAACGAATCGCCTCGTAGGAGGCCACGAGCAGCCGACCGCGTTTATGGAGTTTCACAAGGTTCTCCTGTGTTTTGACTGTGGTTGCCGGAATAGAGCTTCCTTCCGCAACCGGTTTGAGTTCTTCATCATCCCTCGCCGAGGTAATCGAGCGGTAATCCATTGCTTCAATATAGGTCTTTGCCGCTAAAATCTGGTCAAGAATATTGCCGTCCTTCAGTCCGGATACCACCGCACGTTTTACATACTCCGGAAAGAGAGCGGCGGAGGTGGAGGTGCTGAAAAATTTTTCGACCGCGTCGGATTTTCCGCCCGCAACCTTAATGTCATACCGTTTTAACTGGCGCTCAAAAGCATCCAGCCCCTCTAATTTTGTTCCCTTGTAGTTGTCGCTCGGATCAAGTTCTTCCAGAACATTGGAAAAGGACTTCCCGCTGACCGCGTACATCCCTTTTTCCAGCCGGATATTGTCATAATAAGCCATCTTTAAGTTCCTCCTGTTTCCCTTATAAAATTACCATTGCGGTCTTGGCGCCGGTATCTACAGAAACTACCAAATGGTAGGCTCCTTCCGTTGCCAGAGCAATAGAATTGCCGGATGCCGCTTTGAGCTGATGGTACCCGACAGTTAATGTAGAGTCACTGCATGCTAAGGTTGTGCCGCCCTTGAGCTGAACCCCCACATAGGAACCGTTTTTGCTCACGCAAACGCCAATCACCTCGTCGTTTGCCGCAGCCGTTTCCACGGTGCTGTTTTCAGCCATCGCCACAAGATCCCCTACGTTTACGGTACCGCTTGTCTGAAAAGTCGCGGTCACTTCGCCAATCTGATTGTAATTCATACTGTTTCCTTTCCGGCATACTGCCATTAGATTTTAAATTCCTTCTGCTGAAATAGCTTTTCCTGTTCTTTTCCTTCGGAAAGCTGCGGAAGTCTTCCCTGCGCTCCGTAAATCCCTTCGAACTGCGAGAGCTCTTCATCGGTCATTTTCTGTACTACAGAGCCTGCCATTTCCACGCTAAGCTCTGGATACTGAAGCAAAAAGAAGCTTTTCACCTGTTTCTCTTTCCAGTTTCGGAAGGCTTTTCCCTGTTCTGCCTGACGCTTCAGTGTTTCAAGATACCGTCCCAGATGCACTGCTTCCTCTTTTGTCAGCATGATGCTCCTTTGGGCAATCTCAAACAGCTTTGCCAGCTCTTCCGGCTGGCGGAAACATTCTTCCTTCCTGCCTTTCTCCTTCTGATCCGCATCCTTCCGCTCTGAATAACGTTTAGTCACCCCCGCGTTTTTCTGCGCCGGTACCGCGACAAAAGACCATTCGTACGCGTCTGTCGGATCATCCAGCACAGAATAGCAGAGCTTATTATTGTATTTTGCTCCATGGGTATGCTCACAGCGCTTTTCCCTCAGATTTGTTCCGCAAACGGAACAGCTTACAGAAGCCACACTGCAACCGACGCTAACCTCTTTTTTTATTCCGGCGTCGATATCCAGGATCAGGTCTGCGTTTTTCTGGCTCCGTACCATATATGCCTTTGCAAAGAGATAGGTATAAACTTCTCCCGCTTGGGTCAGCTTTCCCTCCTCGGTCAGCACCTGGGTATCATAGATACGCGCCGTCTGGTTTTCCCCCTTGGGATCATGGTTAAAAATACCAGTCTTTCCAATAAACAGCTCAGCCAGCTTATGCAGCGCCTCAGTTGTAAAGCTCTCATAATCCCGGTCAACTTCGTTGTCGCAGAGAATTACATGAAAGCAGTAGACCTCGTCCGCCGTCAGCGCCCGCCGGGTGAATCGGTTGATTTTCTGTAGGTCTTCCTCTGTCTGCCGCGCTGATTTGATGATCATTCCCTGTCTGATAATTCATTTCCTCCTTCTTTCAGGTTCGCTTCAATTTGTTTTGCCTGGGCGCGGTATAATGCCGCGTGCGCTTGTTCCACCTCGTCCTTGAGATTGATGGTATCCCATGTAACGGAAGCCTCCTCTTCAAAGCCGTTGAATCGAAGCAGGGTATTGCAGATTTTAAGAATCACCGGAGTCAGCAGTCTCCTGTAATACTCCAGTTCCGTTGTCAGGATGTCTGTCTGCTGCTGGCTCATCCGTTCGGTTGTCGACCAGGAAAGCCCCAGTAAAAACGGCGGAATTCCCAGCTTTGCAATAATTTGTTCTAGCATATGCCGCACAGGAATATTGGTGTCAATCACCTGGTTATCAGCGCCGATTACCTTAATGTTGATATCTCCTACCGTAATAAAATCGCGTACCTGTCCATCCGCGCTCTGCCGCATCCCCTCGGTCCATTCCCGCGCAATCATCTGCGCGCGCTCCTTCGCATAGGCTTTATCCACCATATCGCCGGCCGGTTTGTAGGTAACAGCATACCGGATATTTCCAACCCGTTCAAAATTCTGTCCGATAGAATGGTAAATTTTAAACAGGATTGAGGTTACAAATGGCAAGCCCTTTAAAATTGATTCTCCAGTCAGCCTTCCCGCCTTTGGGTTGAGCGCTGTAAACAGCACCAGTTCCTTACGGCCTATCTTTCGGAATTTTCCTGCTGAATCGTTGATATAGAAATCCAGTTCCAACGGCCTGTCGCTTTCCTTGACCTGAATATTTGTGATTGGGGCGTTATAAAGTCCACTGATTCCCGTTCCGTTCTGATTCAGCACCATTTCCCCTACTGCATTTCCATAGGTCAGCAGGCTGTCCAGATATCCTGCAACAAAGCTCTCCAGCCCCAGGCTCCTGCCCCCGACGTTCACATACTGCGCAAAATAATCTAAAAGCTTCTGAGCGTTCTGGTTTTTACAGGAAAGATGAAATCCCCCTACCAGCCGAACTGTCTTATAGATTGCTGAATCAATGATCGGCACGCCCTCACGGATCGCTTCAAACAGACGCAGCTCCGGCGCGGATAGCGGGGTATAGGAATCCAACATCGAAAATGGATTTCTTGCATTGCGCGCAGCCGAAGAAAAGGATACGCTTTCTTCTCCGGAAGAATTTTGACTCCGCTTTTTCCAAAGCTTCACAGGCATCACACTCCTTTCTGCTCATTTTTATCGTCCAATACTGGCAAGGAAGAAAAACGCTTCTTCTTTTGGATTCAAAACGGTATTGACAAAGTACCGGATATCGTCCATCGCATGGTCATACTCTTTTTTCGGATTATCCAATCGGATCCCATCCTCCCAGACATACATGGAAAATTCCCGGATACTGTCCCGGCAGGATTCATGAATCCGAATAGTATGGGAACGCAATGCATCCGATACACGCCGGATACCGCTCAACACCTCGTTTTTAGCCTTTTTCACCTGAAAACGTCCATGCCGCCGGATGCATTCCATAAAGCTTGCTGCCGAAGGGTCAACGATGACCGCCTTGATCTCCCTCGTTCCGGCCAGACGGCAGAGCGCTTCGTAATGCTCCTCATCAGTTTTCAACCTCTGCTCTTTTCGGGAATCATAATAATATTCCTGTACTCGGTCCCAAATACCGTTGTGGTTTCCCCAGAGTCCCATAGAGGTTGGATTTACCGTCCCATAGTCGCAGGAAATATAATATTCCGAGTATCTCTCTTCCTGACAGAACACATGCTTTTCCTCAGAAAACATCGGGTAAACCAGCCCGGATGTGCTCACCCATTTTCCCTCGATAAATCTCTGGTAAAAGATACCGGAATAGAGCGTTTGATACCGCTTTCTGATTTGGGCGGAAAGGGATGGGTTATCCTCCATGGTAAAGTGAAGGTAAAGGACATTTTTCTGCCTTCGTTTCAAAATCCACTCCTGATAGAACCAATGGTATGGATGCTCCGGATTACAGTTAAACCAGAACCGGGAGCCGTTCACGGAACACCGTGCAAGTGCCTGCTCTACAAAGCTTCTTGGCATGAGGGCAACCTCGTCCAGCAGAACGCCGGAAAGGGTAATTCCCTGGATCAGCGCGGCCGACCCTTCGTCTTTGCCGCCGAAAAAATAAAAGCGGTTTTTTCGTTTGCCGTTTCCAATGTCAATATAGTTTTTGGATAGCTTCTCTTCACAGTAAAATCCGTATCCCTGCAATAACGGGATTAACGGCGTAATCACATTTCTTCTCAAGGAGGTTACTGTCTTGCCGCAGATAGCAAAGCTTGCATCCATAAACTGAGATGTCGCCCATAATACAAAGGAAAGGGACATGCACAGGGTTTTTCCGCTTCTTACAGCGCCGTCACAGATCACCGCGTCAAAGCCCTGATCCGGACTTTCCCGGCACCACCATGTCATCAGCCTAAGCTGCTTGGGAGAGAAATTATGAATTTCCATTCTCGTCCGCCTGATCCTGTATGATCCTGGCACTCTGCTCCAATGCGTGATAAAGGCCCGCAATTCCATCCTGTCCGGACGCTTCCTCAGAAATCTCCAGCAGCTTTTCCAGCGCCTTAAAGCGGTCGAAAAATTTGATTTCCAGCGCCCCGTCCTTCGGCCTTTTTATTTCGCTGATTGCGAAAAAATCAAGTTTCTCTAATTCAGGAAGCTCATCTTGAAAAATCAGCTTCATGCTGTCGCTGACCGAACCGAACGCGAGCCTTTTTAACCCTGAAATAATGTCATTTTGCAGACGGCCTTTCTCATATTCCTGATCCAGCCCTTTCAAAACCCTGTGGATATCCTTCCTCTGTAATAATTTCATTGCAGTGTTTTCCGCCATAATCGGCAAATATCCCGCCCGCGCAGCCGCTTCCCGGCCATTGCGAAGCTGATGAAAGTAATAACAAAAGAGCATCTCTTTTGCGGTAGGTTTCCGGCGTTCCTTCACGTTTCATTTCCTCCTTACCTTTGCTCGGACAGAAGCAATTTAAAATGTGCTTCCATCCTTACCCTGAACAAGCAAAAAAGTTGCACGCAAACGTGCAACTTTTTTAAATAATTTTTTCTACTTTGGATAGATAAACAAATTTGAATTAACAAATTGTTGATATAGCACAAAATCAGCTCGACAGATAACAAAACCCCGCCTGGCGTTTTTAAGGCCAAGCGGGGTTTTTAGCGGATATTATATCAATCGTCCAGATATGCCTTGACCATAGCCTGCAGCAGCTCATCGCGGTCAACATGACGGATCAAACTTCTCGCATTGTTGTGCGTTGTGATATAAGTAGGGTCTTCCGATAAAATATAACCGACGATCTGATTCACCGGATTATATCCCTTTTGACTCAACGCATCATATACGGTGGTTAGAATCCGTTTCATTTCATTTTCTTTCTCATCCTTCACCGAAAAAGTCATGGTTTTATCCATCATATATTTTCCCTCCTAATGATTTCTATCTCATCGCACAATATGCTTATTTTTACACATTATGTTCAATTATTTTTATTATACCTCATTTTGTCAAAAAAACAAGAGGTTTCTAGCTTTGTTCATGAAATTCTCATTTCTTTTTAGCTGCGCTTTTTTTCCGCAGTATGTTTTCAAAAAAAAGCCGCATAATAAAAACGAGAAGCGATTCTCATGATTCCATCAAGAAAGAGGTGCCCAATTATGACTAATAGTAACTGTAAGGCAAACCAGTCCATTCGTTGTACTGTTCAGCAGTGCGAACACCACTGCAACGAAAAGGATTACTGTTCTCTGGACTGCATCACTGTCGGAACTCACGAAGCAAACCCGACAATGGTACAGTGCACAGACTGCGAATCCTTCAAAAAACGCAGCTAGTTCCCTTTTTCAAAGAAGCCTCTGTTTATAACAGAGGCTTCTTTTTTGTGAATTATCCTCAATTTGTCGTAATTTCTTTTTAATGAGGAAAATTACTATTGAAATTGTTATAAAAATGAGATAGAATAAGGCTACATAAATAAACTGATTTTATAAAAGTTTAGGAGGTCATTATCATGAGGCTTGGATTTGTCGGCGTAGGCAAAATGGGGCGCGGCATGTGCGAAAACCTGATCAAGAAGGGGCATCAGCTCTATATCTATGACGTGCTTCCAGAAAATATGGAGTATTTTTCCGGAAAAGCCACCCTCTCCCCCAGCTCCAAAGACGTGTTCGAACAGAGCGAAATCACCTTTCTGTCCCTTCCGAACTCCGATGTCATTGAAAGGGTAACGGCGGAATTTATCCAATCCGGCGTCAAAGGAAAAACGGTAATCGATGTTTCCACCAGCTATCCTGAATCCACCAAACGTCTCTACCAGATATTTAAGGAAAACGGCGGCGTCCTGATTGACGCGCCGCTGCTCGGCGGCCCGGATGACACCATGGCAGGAAACGCTCCCTGCATCATTTCCGGGGACAAGGAAGAGGTCGACCGCGTTACGCCGGTCATCGCGGCCTATGCTGACCCCATCGATTATTTCGGGGAAATCGGCAGCGCCCACACTGTAAAGCTGGCGATGAATTTTACCGGCCTGATGTATGCCGCACTTTCGGCACAGATGTTCCCGTTGATGGAAAAGCTCGGAATTGATACGAAAAATCTGTTTAAGGTCATGAACGACGGCCCGTTCCACAACTGGGTCTTTGATTTCTATGGCAAAAAATTTGTCAATAAGGATTATCACATGGACTTCGCGTTGGAGCTCGCCCTGAAGGACATGACCTATGTAAAACGCCTCTATGACAAATTTAACGTCCCGGCCTTCCTGCTGGACGGCGGGCTTGACCTGATGCGCGCAGCCGTAAAAGATGGACGCGGGAAGCATGACACCTCGGAAATTGCTGCAACCATGTACGAATACCTCGGCCTGGAAACTGGTGAACATAAATAAAGATGATTCCTAAAAGATAAAAAAAGCCGCCCGGTGTGTTGGCGGCTTTTTCCATTCATCTTAATGTTATTGTCTCAGGGTAACGCCGATTTTATCAAGCGCTTTCAAGACGCGCTTCACCGCGCCGTCCGCTTCTTCATCGGTCAGGGTTCCCTGGTCGGAACGCATGACAATCGAATAGGAAACGGATTTTTTATCCTTTTCTACCTGCGCGCCTTTATAAACGTCAAAGAGCTCCACCCTCTCCAAAATCTTTCCGACGGCGCCTTTGATCGCCTTCTCAATCTGGATAATCGGCAGCTCATCGTCACAGATCAGGCTCAGATCCCGGGAGGTCGCCGGGTATTTCGGCAGCGGGCAATAGGATTTCTCACTATCCGCCAGCTCATACAGGACGTCGACAGAAAGCTTGGCTACATAAACCTTGGTACCGACATCATAGTTCTGGCAGACCCTCGGGGAAATCTCGCCTAAAATCCCAACCGGTTTTCCGTCTTTGGAAAGAACTGCACACCGGCCCGGATGGAAGGTCGGGTTATCGCTGCATGGGACAATGTCCAAATCCTCGACTCCAATCCGGTCAAACAGCATTTCTGTCATGCCCTTCAGGGTATAGAAATCCGCGCCATTGCCGTATAGTCCTATCGTCAGCATCGGGTTTTCGTCCGGCAGCTCCTGACCTTCAGCAGGGCGGTATTCCATTCCGATTTCATACGCCCAGAGATACGGGTTACGGTTATTATAGTTTCTGGATACAATTTCCATCATAGACGGGATGGTAGTCGTCCGCATAATGCTGGTGTCCTCTCCCAGCGGATTGGTAATCGTTACTGAATTCCGCAGCTCGCTGTCAGCCGGCAGCAGGATATTGTCATAATACTTCGGGCTGATAAAGGAATAGGTCATAATCTCATAGCAGCCCAGGGATAGCATGGTTTCATTGATGGAGCGTTCGAATTTCTGACGCGGGGTAACAACACCGCGGGCTGTTCCGGTCGGGGCTGTCGTCGGGATATTGTTATAGCCGTAAATCCTTGCGATTTCCTCGGCAATATCTGCTTTGTGCTCAATATCAATCCGGTAATACGGCACCAAAATCATATCCCCGTCCATCGTAAAGCCCAGGGAGGTTAGGGTCTTCACCATTTCTTCCCTAGTCAGGTCAATTCCCAGGAACCTGTTGATCCATTCAACTTCCAGCTTTACTCTTCCGGGTTCCTTATCCGAATGGTCGACGTCGATCACCCCGTCGACCACTGTTCCTGCTCCCAGCATTTCTACCAGCTCACAGGCGCGTTCTACACATTCCATCGTGCTCAGCGCGGATATTCCCTTTTCATAGCGCGCAGAAGCGTCGGTTCTCATGCCGAGTTTTTTTGCTGTTTTCCGCACGCTGCTGCCCATGAAGTTTGCGGATTCAAATACAACAGTCGTAGTATCGTCCATGATCCCGCTGTATTCGCCTCCCATTACTCCTGCAACCGCAACCGGCTTTTCCGCATCGGAGATAATCAGCATGTCATCGGTAAAGGTACGGTCGATCCCATCGAGCGTCATCATGGTTTCCCCGTTCTTTGCGCGGCGCACCACGATTTCCCTCCCGGCCACATAGCGCAGGTCAAAAGCATGCATCGGCTGACCATATTCCAGCATAACATAGTTTGTGATATCAACCAGGTTATTGATCGGGCGGACGCCGGAAGCGCGCAGCCGTTCCCTCATCCAAAGCGGTGACGGCCCAATTTTCACGTCCTTCACAATCTTTGCCGTATAGCGCGGGCAGAGGTCGGCTGCCTCTACTGCCACTTTCAGATAATTCTTGATGTCGTCACCGTCTCCGCTGCCCTTTACAACTGGAGTATGCAGCTTCAGCGGAACGTCATAGGTCGCTGCAGTTTCCCTGGCAAGGCCGATGACTGACAGACAGTCCGGGCGGTTAGAAGTAATTTCAAATTCTACGCTGGTGTCATTAAGCCCAATGGCGGACTGAATATCCTGCCCAATCCGGCAGTCCTCCTCAATCAGGAAAATCCCATCTTCTATCGCGTAGGGAAAATCATTAACTGTCAGTCCCAGCTCACTCAAGGAGCACAGCATCCCTTCGCTCACCATGCCGCGCAGCTTTCCCTTTTTAATTTTCTTTCCGCCCGGCAGCAGTGCGCCATCCAGGCAGACCGGCACCAGCGCGCCGACTACCACATTTGTCGCACCCGTTACAATCTGGACAGGCGCTTCTTTTCCAACGTCCACCTGACAGACCACCAGCTTGTCTGCGTCCGGATGCTTCTCAATAGAAAGCACCTTCCCAACTACGACGTTGCTGATTTCCGAGCCTTCAATCTCATATCCTTCTACCTTAGAGCCGGACATGGTTAAAGCCTCTGCATATTCTCTTGGGTTTACATCTATATCTACATAGTCGGATAACCATTTCATTGACAAATTCATCGACTTTTTCTCTCCTTACTCAAATCTTGTGAAACCGATTAAAACTGCTCCAGGAAACGCATGTCGTTTTCAAAGAACATCCGGATATCATCAATCCCAAAGCGGCGCATAACTACGCGTTCCAGTCCGACCCCAAAGGCAAAGCCGGAATACTCCTCCGGATCGATCCCACAGTTTAAGAGTACTTTCGGATGAACCATCCCGGCTCCCAGCACCTCGATCCAGCCTTCCCCTTTGCAAAGGCGGCAGCCCTCGCCATGGCAGTTAAAGCACATAACGTCAATTTCAGCGCTCGGCTCCGTGAACGGGAAATGATGCGGGCGGAAACGGATTTTGGAATCCTCGCCATACAGACCCTTGATAAACATTTCAAGCGTCCCCTTCAGGTCGCTCATCGTGACTCCCTTGTCGACAACCAGTCCTTCAATCTGATGGAACACCGGCGAATGGGTCGCGTCCAGGGCGTCGGAACGGTACACCCGTCCCGGGGAGATAATCCGGATCGGCGGCTTCCGTTTTTCCATAGTACGGATCTGAACCGGAGAGGTCTGGGTACGCAGCAGAGTGTTTTCAGTAATATAGAAGGTATCCTGCGTGTCTCTTGCCGGATGATCCTTCGGCAGGTTTAACGCTTCAAAGTTATAGTAATCAAGCTCCACCTCCGGGCCGCTGACAACGTCAAAGCCCATTCCGAGGAAGATTTCCTTGATTTCGTCCATTACAATGGTGAGCGGATGCTTTTTCCCGATGTCAAATTTTTTCCCGGGCATCGTTACGTCGATTTTTTCCGCCGCAAGCTGCGCCGCAAGCTGTTTCTCCTTGAGCTGCGCAATCCGCCGGCTCACTTCCTCTTCAATTTTGGCGCGTACCTCATTAGCAAGCTGTCCGATCACCGGGCGTTCTTCCGGCGAAAGCTTTCCCATCTGCTTTAAGATGGCGGTCAGCTCCCCTTTTTTACCGAGGTATTTTACCTTTAATTCATCCAGCGCCTTCAAATCACCGCAGGCCTCCAGCTTTTCTATTGCGGTGTTTTTAATCTGCTCTAACGCGTCTCTCATTTGAACAATCCTCCTGTATCGCAATAATACTTTCCATGACAAACATTTTTTGGCCCGCACAATAAAAAAACTTCCGTCCTTCAGATTTCTCCAAGGGACGAAAGATCATTCCAACGCGGTACCACCCTGATTTTTGCAGGAATATCCCGCAAACACTCAAAAGCTCTTTAACGACAGCCACTCCGTTTTCGCCTAATGCCCACAGGGGTTCAGCAAAACCACTCCTAAGCGAACTTCTGCATCTCCGTTTCTGCGCCTGCTCTCAGCCGGTGACAGGACCTCTCTTTTCAAAAGCGATTGAAACGCATACTCTCTTCATCATCGTGTTTATCATATAACACTAAATAATATAACAAATTTTTTACAATTTTTCAAGTACAAATTCCACAAAATGAGTTGAATGTTTGAAGGAAATCCTCTATAATATATCTAAGAGGTGCAAAGCACCACCCTACACGATAAGGAGTTAACAGAAAAATGGATGTATTTTTAGAACAAATTGTAGCAAGAAAATCAACCGGAGTTGATGTAGTCAAAAAGATTTTAATTATCTTCGCGGCGATCTTCCTGGTATTCCTGTTTGCGTTTATTCTTCCAGGGCTGCGGCTAAACGAAGGAATTCTTGGAACCATCGGCCAGATTTTCAGCATGCTGGGCCTGCTGCTTGCGGCTGGTGTCATTTACGGAACTTATTTCCTGATTTCCGGGATGAGCATTGAATATGAATATATTCTTACAAATGGAGAAATCGACGTAGACAAAATCATTGCCCGCAGAAAGAGAAAACGTCTCATCACTGTCGATACCCGTGCCTTCACAGAATTTGGCCTTTATAAAAGCGCGCCGAAGGTGGATTCCAACGTTACGGTGATTATGGCCTGTTCCTCCACCGAAGACCCGAATACATACTATGCGGTTTGCGATCACGCAAAATTCGGCAAATGTATGCTGGTTTTTAACCCGAATGAAAAAATCCTGTCCCACGCAAAACAGTATATTAAACGGATCGCATGGAAAGCATAGCTAATAAATCAACTGAATACTGAAAACCGATTGCCCTCGTTGTTTAACGAGGGCTTTTTCAGAGGCAACCGGCGCAGTCCGGCTCCCTGATAGGGAGATGGATGTGAAAGCAATATTTTATACTTGAAAGAAAGTGATTTTATGATGGAAAATACCCTATCGATCGCACAGATGAAAGAAGCGGAGGCACGCGCTGACCAGCTCGGCGTCAGCTATCTGGAGCTGATGGAAAATGCCGGCGCCGCCTGTGCCAGAAGATATGCGGAAATTGCAGACCAGGTGTCCCGCTCCTCTGTCGTCATCCTCTGCGGAAACGGGAACAACGGCGGAGACGGACTGGTTATCGCCCGTATTTTGGCCGAATGGGGCGCTGATGTTACGGTCATTTTCTGCAAAGGCGAGCCAGCTACTGAAATTGCGAAGCTGATGCACCAAAAGGTTTTATCCATGACGGAAATCCAAACGCTGGATGCCGAACGCGAGCCGATGGTAAGCCTGTTTCATATCAAGCAGGCCGACGTAATCTTTGACTGTATCTTTGGCACCGGGTTCCGCGGAGAGATTTCCGGGACGATTGCCCGTATGGTCGGGGCTGCCAACCAATCTGCAGCGCTCAGGATTGCCGTTGATATTCCAAGCGGAATGAGCGGCGACAGCGGGAACTGCTCCGAAACCACCTTCCGCGCCGACCATACCTTTGCCCTGGCGGCGCTGAAAAAGGCGCATGCCATGCCCTCTTCCGCAGCCTATTGCGGAAAGGTCGCATGTCTGGAAATCGGTATTCCCGAGGAAGCAATGAAAGGTCTTTTTTCCTCTGCCGCTTCCCTGTCCCTATCCAGCCTTCCTCCGCTTTTGCCCAAGCGTAATCCCAATGCCAACAAAGGCGACTTTGGCAAGCTTTTGATCATCGCGGGCAGGAATGGGATGGGAGGCGCCGCAATGATGGCCACCCTCGCAGCGCTGCGCTGCGGGTGCGGGCTTACCACCCTTGCTTCCGTACAAAGCACCGTTTCAGCTTGCATGCCTTTTCTGATGGAAGCTGTCACTTTGCCTCTCATCGAAACTGCCGACGGCGCGGTTTCCGCGGAGAACATCCCCGCACTGACAAGGCGGCTGTCCGTTTCTACCGCCTGTGTCATCGGCTGCGGCTTGGGAACCGACCCTTCTGTCAGGGAATTGGTCGCGGCCGCCCTGGAAACAGCAAAAGTTCCGGTCGTTTTAGATGCAGATGGTATAAATGCACTGGCTGGTGACATAAATATAGTACAAACAGCAAAGGTTCCTTTGATTCTCACTCCGCATCCCAAGGAATTCTCTCGTCTGACCGGGAGATCTGTTGATCAAATCGAGTCAAACCGCGAGGAAAGCGCGCGCTCATTCGCACAGGCTTATTCTGTAATCTTAGTCCTGAAGGGCCACGAAACCCTGATCGCTCTCCCGGACGGAACCCTTTACCGCAATACAACGGGGAATGCCGGAATGGCCAAGGGCGGCAGCGGGGATGTCCTGGCAGGAATGATCGGTTCCTTCCTTGCGCAGGGATTTGCGCCTGACCATGCCGCGCGTCTTGCGGTCTGCCTGCACGGTGCCGCCGGAGACGAATGTGCGCGGATCAGGTCAGAGTATGGGATTTTGGCGAGAGATATCATCGAGGCGATCCCCCTGCTGTTACGGAAAATTGAACTGGAACGCGACCAGCAGATCCGTTCTTGACCACTGAAAGGTGTGAACTGCATTTGGAAAAGAAAAAACCGTTTCCGATCTATCTGGTGATTGGAATCGTTCTGGTAGTAATTGCGGCTGTCGCAATTTTCCTGATCCGCAGCAACGCAAAGCTTTCTGAATCTGAGCAGCAATCTGTAACAGATTCGCTGCAGCAGCCCTTCTCTGCAACCGCAACAATCCGCCTGGAGCAGATGACGGCTGTAGCGGATATTAACCGAACGGCGGAAAATACCTTTACCTTCCAGCTTGTAGAGCCGCAGGCGTTAAAGGATTTGTCCTTTCAGTACAACGGAAGCGACATCACTGCCTCCTATCATGGCATGAGCGTTACCATCGGGGATGATTCGATGATCGCCAAGGCGCTTGCCGGAATCCTGTTCCGGTCGATCAATGAGGCAACTAAAGGAAGCGGAGTCGAGATCTCGGAAGCCGACGGTATCCTGACCTTAAAGGGAGAAGGCGATGACGGAAATTTCACCATGCAGATTGATCCGAAAAAGAATACCATCCTGGATTTGCAGGTGCCTTCCCTTGATCTTACCTGCGAGTTTTCAGACTTCCTGTTCCAGCCGAATACCGCTGAATCAGAAGCCCTCTCGGAAGCCTCCTAGCGGCAAAACCACACTGTGCAGAAAAGCAGCCCATAAAATTTATGGGCTGCTTTTTATTGCTCATTACATCATTTCATTCTGTTTTACCAGTTCCTTCGCCTGCTTTCCGGTCATATGCTCGACTGATATCTCTACCATGCAAAGGTGATCGATCTGTTCCTTGATTTCCTGCGCCCGGCCTTCTGTCTGACCGGGAGAATAACGCTCCGCTAATTTTTCCAGCGCCGCCCTCTTTTCTGTTTCATCCTCTAAAACGCGCGCTTTCCCAAATGCGATAACACTCCGGTAATGGGTTGTATAGCGTTCTGGAACCACTTCATCCCGGTCAATCACACAGAACGATACTTTTTCATTCCGCGCGATCCCATCAAGCTTATGCCCTGTTTTCGCACAATGGAAAAAAATTTTATCATCAGCATATACATAGCTGAGCGGTACGGCATATGGATACCCGTCGTCACCGCAAACGGCCAGAACCCCGGAAGTTCCACGCCGAAGGACAGCAACAGCCTCCTCCTTGGTCAAAACCTGTTTTTTCCTCCGCATTTCCCGAAACATAACAGTTCTCCTTTCTTCTGTTACCTGTATTATAAAACAGCTCCCCGCAAAATGCAACAAGCCGATGAAACGCCGCGTGCAAAAATAGGTTTGCCAAGCCTTTCGTCGCTATGCTATAATAACAGCAGAAAACATTTCTATCATCATGGAAAAGAACAGAAAGGACGGGTTCCCTATGACTGAGAAAGAAATCCAAAAGGACAGGGCAGAAAAGGGCCTGTTATATGACGACGGCCCAATGACAGACGAGAGAATTCACGCCAAACAGCTTTGCCACGAATACAATCAGTTAGGGCCGATGCAGCACGATGAACGCGCAGCCTTCATGGGAAAAATACTGGGCAAAACAGGTGAAAATTGTTTTATTGAGGCTCCGTTCTGGTGTGATTATGGCTACAACATCGAAGTCGGTGACTACTTCTATGCCAACCACAATTGTATTATCCTCGATGGCTCCAGGGTAACGTTTGGCAGCCATATCTTCCTTGGCCCAAACTGCGCCTTTTATACCGCAGGACACCCGCTGGACGTAGAGCAGCGGAACAATTGGCTGCAATACTCTTACCCCATTACTGTTGGCGATAATGTCTGGATCGGAGGGAACACCGTTGTCCTTGCCGGGGTCAATATTGGCAGCGACACAGTAATCGGCGCAGGCAGCGTGGTGACAAAGGATATTCCATCCGGTGTTGTTGCTGCCGGAAACCCCTGCCGGGTACTCCGGGAAATCACTGATGCTGACCGGATCAAATACGAAACAAGGCAAAAAGGTAAATGATTTGTTGAAAATCCCCGTATGGCCGAGCCATACGGGGATTTATTTCCCGATTTAATATTACAGCAGCTCAAGCGCCTCCATCGGATGCCGGATGATTGCATCCGCATGGTTCTCCTTCAGCTCTTTCTCGTCCCGGAATCCCCACAGTACCCCTACTGTCTTCATCCCGGCTGCTTTTCCGGTCTGCATATCGACATTGGTATCGCCAAGATACAAGCATTCGGACGGCAAAACGCCAAATTCCTTTGCCATCCAAAGCGCGCCGTCCGGCGCAGGCTTCTTGGGGAAAGCCTCACTCTGCCCCATGACCAGATCGAACAGTTTGGTTCCAAAATAGGCTGTTACTACATCCACCGTCTGCTGGTGCGGTTTGTTTGACAGGACTGCCAGCCTGATATTCCGCTGACTCAGCGCCGTCAGCAGCTCCCTGATTCCGGGATAAGGCTCCACATGATAGCCGCAGGTCTGAGCAAAATAGCCCATATACACCGGGAATGCACGCTCCAGCAAACCCTCATCCGGCTTGCCAGCCGCAGCTAACACACGCCGAACCAGCGTTTTCGCTCCGTCACCGGCATATTGTTTATACTCCTCTGCCGGTCTCGGAGTCAGGCCAAAGTCCCACAGCATCCTGCTGCCAGCCGCTTCCATCGATTCAATGGTATTCAAGAGTGTTCCATCCAAATCGAAAATTACCGCTTTTATCATTCTGATCCCCCGCTATATCAATTTTATTGTTTTCCATTGCATCGTCTATTCAGCCTGCCCAGGTTCCTCTTTTTTCCGGTTCACAATATAAATTCCGGCACATACCAAAACCAACGCCAGGATATTCTGCCACGACCAGATCGATTCTCCCAGAAACAGTGCGGACAAAATTGTTCCAAACACTGGGACAAGGAAATTATAAACGGAAATTTTCCCCACCCGGTTGTGCTTTAGAAGGGTTGTCCATAAGGTAAATGCCACAGAGGACAGCAGCGCCATATAAAGCAACAGCCCGACCGCCTTCGGTGTAATATCTGAGAAGGAAGCGCCTCCCAATATGCCGAGCAGGATCAGCACCAGCCCACCGAGGAACAGGTTATAGCCTGTCACAACCATTGCATCCTCCTGTGCGGAGACCACCTTGCTGATAATAAAGCTGACCGCAAAAACACAGGCGCTTAGGAGCATAAAACCTTCTCCCAAAAAGGAAAAGCCGCCGGACTCTGCTCCCGCGCCGTTGAGATTCACCAACACTACTCCTGCCAGCCCAACTACACAGCCGATTCCCTTCGCCCAATTCATCCGGTCATTCTTATAACAGAAATGGGCAAGGATTACAGCAATAAAGGTGCCGAATGCATTCAGAATCGCTCCCTTTACCCCCGTGGTATGAGAGAGGCCAATATAGAAAAAGAGATACTGCAGGGTTGTCTGCACAAGGCCGAGCAGGATAATTCCGCCCCAATGTCCTTTTTTCGGTACTACCAGCCTTTTTCTTATGAGACTTGCAAATGCAATTACAAGCACCCCGGCCAGTGTGAACCGGAAGCCGGCAAACAGAAATTTACCAAAGGTATCCTCCGGGCGGATGGAAAACAGCTCGTATCCAATTTTAATACATGGGTATGCGCTTCCCCACAGCACGCAGCAAAGCGTTGCCGTTAAAAGAATCACCGAATTTTTCTGAAATATTGTCTTGACCTTCTTCATGGTTATGTCCGTGGCTCCGCCAAAGCGAAAGCGCTCCTTTCCTGTTGAATAGAGACTGGTTTTATCATTCAAACGGCTCTGCCTCTTGGTTCCGGCAAGGCTATTATGTAACTCAGCTTTTCTTATCATGCAAAAACAGGACGGTATCTCCCCGCCCTGTTGTTATTTATAGCTGTTCGGCCAGCTCTCCCAAATCCTGGAAGATATAATCCGGCTGAATGTCTGAATCCTCCAAATCCTTTAGAGAGGTTTCACCGCTGAGCACTAAAATCGAAGTGATTCCGGAATTTGCTCCGACAGCAATATCGGTATACAAGCGGTCGCCCACCATAGCGATCCGGTCGTGCGGCAGGTGAAATTTCTCCGCGGCAGAATCAATAATGTAGCGGTTTGGTTTTCCGATTACCAACGGCCGTTTCCCGGTAGATGCCTCCACAAAAGCGATCATCGCGCCTGTATCCGGGATAAAACCGCCGTTTTCAATCGGGCAGTTAAAATCCGGATGAGTCGCGATATAAGGCACACCGCTCCGCACAAAATCACAGAGCCTGCGCAGACGCTCATAAGTCAGGTTCAGGTCAAACCCCAGCACGGCATAATCCGGGTTTTCATCCGTCAGCACAAATCCAGCGTCGAGAAATTCCTGTTCCAGGCTTTCTGTTCCGAGAAGGAAGATTCGCGCCCCAGGTTTCTGACGTTTTAAATAAATCGCAGCCGCCTCCCCGGAGGTAATAACCTGGTGATCCGCAAAGGAAAAACCCATACGGCTTAGCTTCGCTACATAATCCCTCCGGTTTTTGGAGGAATTATTTGTCAGGAAGGCAAGCTGGCAGTCCGGAAGAGAATCAATTTTCTCCACAAACGGCCGGGAGCCATCCAGAACCCTGTCTCCCAGATAAAAGGTACCGTCCATATCTAACAAAAATAGCCGAATATTTTCTAACTGGTTCATTCCCCTGTCCTCTACTTGATTGTCTTTGCTTTCTTGGCGGTTTTTGTTTCTACCGGAACTTCCTGCGTCCCGATATCTTCAAAGATAAATTCTTCCTCGTCCATGTCTCCCATATCCAGGACATCCGGACGTTTCTCTCCAATTTGTTCATAGTACGGGTCAATAATATATTTCTCCACATACTGGAATGAATTATAGGTCATGATAAACCAGACAGTGGTAAAATAAAGCGGGATAATCAAAAGGATCGTAATCGGGAAGAACAGGAACATCAAAACGCTGATTAAAACTACAAACAGGGTCGTCAAAAGATTGGTTTTTATCCCAACAATCGACAGAAGGAACGCGTTTTTCAGCATGGGTTTAAATTTCATATCCAAAACCGGAATCATAATAAACATGTACATGCTTGCCAGCGCAACAATAAATCCAATTGAAAGCACCAGTACCAGCGGTACATAGAAAAAATTGCTGCTGTCGAGCTGCGCAAAATAGAACTGATAAGCAACGTAGCTTAACACCAGCACCACAAGGTCAATCAGCCCCATCACAAAGCCCTGTTTCCAGTTCTTTTTAAAGGCTTCCAGAAAATCCGACCAGAGGAAAACCGGCCGCTCCATGGTATAATTTTTTAAGATATAGGTCATCGCGGCGGTTGCCGGCCCAATGGTGACAATCGGAATACAGAACAAAATATAAATCAGGTTGAGGGTAATCAGCTTCCAGAACTTCCTGAAATATAGTTCAAAGAAATGGAAAAACCTCTTCTTCTGCGGCCCGTTTTTATCTACGCCCTTCCCAGGCTTGGTGTAATCGAACAGCCCAAAAAATCCAGCCATGGATACATCTCCTCTTTTTCACTTCAAAATCATATTTCCCATCTATTCCAGATGGAACATTCCCGAAAAAACAAACCTTAATATACACTCCACTCCGGCAGAAGCCGCCAGCATGGCAAACAAAATCACATGCTTTTTCAGGTATAAGGTCAGCATTTCCCGTTTCAGGGTTACGGAATCCCTTAAAAAAGAAAACAGAATCCTGTTGGACAAACGAAATGCTTCCCGGCAGGACAACGTCAGCGCAATCACAGATAACAGCATCCCCGGCAGGATCATCAGAACTGCATAGAGTACCCCTTGCATTCCCTGCGTCAAATAAAGGTATCCCGTATAGCTGCCAAATCCCAGTCCCCGGATAAACAGAAGCCCCAGCGAAACCGGCTGTCCCACCGCGCTCAGCCCGCTGACAAAGGAAATCAGCAGGAACACTGCCGACGAGGTCAGGGCATTTAAGAAAATCATCCAGTTGGCCTGGCTCTGCGCAGCGTAAAGGTAGGATTGGTTTACAGCGGAGAGACTGTCCCACAAGCCGTCCTGCCCGCTCTGTAAAAAGGAAGCGCCATAGAGCATCCCAAGCAGAAACAGGACGAGCATCCAATAAAACGTCCGGGTTGCGCGGGAACGCTTCACTGAAATTTGCTGCGCCGTCTTAACCGGCTGCACAGACCGGCTTGCTTCCTGTTTTTTTTCTTTAAGCCGCGGCACCTCTTCGATCTTGTTATCTGCCGCAATGGACGGAACTGGTTCTATATTTGCAGGGGTAAAACCGCTTGTCCGAATCATAACATCATTCCTATCATAAAAGATTATGATAATTTATATGTTACGAAAATTTAAATTATTCTATTTTGCAAGCTCACACGCGCGTTTTGTACAACGATCGCAGGCATTTTTTATCATTTCTCCCAAACCGTCCGCACGGAATGATTCAAGTCCTGCAATGGTAGTTCCGCCCTTGGAGGACACCATCTGGATCAATTCCTCTAAGCTATATCCGGATTCCGTCATCATTCTGGCCGAGCCGATCAGGGTCTGGCAAAAGAGCGTTAAAGCAACCTCGGGATCAATTCCCTGTTCCTCAGCATACCTGATAAAGCTACGGGTAATTTCGTAGATATAAGCCGGCGTGCTGCCGTTTACCGAGATCACAGCGTTCATCTGCTCCTCGTCAATGACGGCGGCCTCCCCGGACGCCCGGAAAATATTGCAGCAGAAATCAAATTCCTCCCTGCTGGTCGGGCTGACCCGCGCCAGCGCGGACGCCCCGCATCCCAAAAGCAGGGGGGTATTCGGCATTACCCGCACCACCTTGGCGTCAAATCCAAGCTGCCGTTTGATATAAGCCGAGGAAATGCCGGCCGCAATAGAAACCACAACAGTATCCGGCGGCACATGCCCCTTCAGTTCAGAAAGGACTTCCTCAAAATTCTGCGGCTTGACAGCCAAAAACAGGTATTTCACGCTTTCGGCCAGCTCTGCCGCAGAGGCTTTTGCCTTTGCGCCGGCAGCTTCGAGCTTTTCTACCTGCTGACAATTAATGTCATAAACAAATATATCCGATTCCGCTTTTCCAATATAACCTTTGATAATGGCGGTCGCCATATTGCCGGCGCCGATAAAACCAATTTCATTCATGATTGTTCCCATTCCTTTCCCAAGACCGGAAATCCTGTGATTCTACTCTTCTCCAGCCATAGCAGCCTTGATCATAATCGCACATTCCAGGCGCTTCTTTTCCAGCTCGCAGGAAATATGATGCGCCTTATGGATATCCCCGGCATACTGATAGCTGTTGGCGTTGCATCCGCCGCTGCAATAAAACTTCGCCCAGCAGTTTTTGCATTCCTCTTTGGTATAGACGTTCGCTTTCGCGAAATAATCTTTTTTCTTCAGGTCAACGGAGAGATCGTGGACACTTCCCATCTTCCAGTCCTCCATCCCGACAAACTGGTGGCAGGGATAGACATCCCCGTCCGGCGTGACGGCAACATATTCATTCCCGCAGCCGCAGCCGCGCAGCCGCTTGATCGCGCAGGGCCCCTGGTTGAGATCGATCATAAAGTGGAAGAAATTAAAGCCTGTTCCGGCTTTTTTCCGCTCAATCATCTGTTTTGCGAGCGTTTCATATTCTTCAAAAATTCGCGGCAGATCCTTCTCGGTAATCGCGTATTCCTGATATTCCTCCGACACCACCGGTTCAATTGAGATCTGATCAAAACCCAGCTCGTTTAAATGCATAACATCCTTTGCAAAATCCAGGTTGTGCTTGGTAAAGGTTCCCCGCACATAGTACTGCCACCGGTCTTCCTCATTCTCCAACCGCTTTTCCACCAGCCGCTGGTAGTTCGGAACAATCACGTCATAGCTGCCTTTTCCGTTCGGCGCCGGACGAAGGAGGTCGTTGACCTCTTTTCTGCCATCAATCGACAAAACAACATTAGACATCTCCCGGTTGATGTAGCTGATCTTCTCATCGTCCAGCAAAATCCCGTTGGTTGTGATGGTAAAACGGAAGTTCTTCCCGTATTCCTCTTCTTTGCTCCTGGCATATTCTACCACTGCTTTGACTACGTCAAAGTTCATCAGTGGTTCCCCGCCGAAGAAATCCAGCTCAATGTTTTTTCTGCCGTGAGAATATTTCAGCAGGAAATCAATCGCTTTTTTCCCGGTTTGTGCATCAAGAAGCTTCCGTCCGCCGCCAAAGTCTCCGGTAGAAGCAAAGCAATATTTGCATCGCAGGTTGCAGTCGTGTGCGACATGCAGGCACATCGCTTTAATCGGGGAGGCTACCATCATCCCGGCATATTGCTCATAATCATCGGCCGAGAACAAGAGCTCAGCCTGATAAAGCTCCATGATCTCCTCGTAGGCCGCCAGCACATCCTCGCGCTTATATTTTTCTTCCAACGCCCTGACCGCTTCCTCCGGACATTCCTCCTGCAAGGGCGGAACCAGCTTTTCCAGCAGGTCATAAACAATTTCATCAACCACGTGGACGGCGCCGGAATTGACATCCAGCACAATCGAATATCCGTTTAAACGGTATTGATGAATCATCAAAACATCCTCTCTGTTATGTAATACAAAAAATTAAGGGACATGTTCCATGTCCCTTAGCAGTAAGTGCATCGCTTATTTACTGTGTTCGCATTTCTGGTTTGCTACAGTACAAGAAGTTTTGCAAGCAGACTGGCAGGAAGCCTGGCATTCGCCGCATCCGCCGGTTGCAGCAGATTTCTTCAGATTTGCGCTATTTAAGGTTTTAATATGTTTCATTTTCTCCCATTCCTTTCTTTCAAAACAGGCCTGCACAGCTCCAGCCCGGTCAGACTCTCCGTGTCGCTGAACAAACCCAATGTTTGAATCACAAGCATTCAAACTTTTCTTCAATCATTTAATATGAACATTATATCATATTGTCCGGACAGATTCAACGTTTTTTGAGCTTTTTTTTGCTGTTTTTCGTTTTGGAAGCTTTTGTCATCGCTGCCGATAAAAATACCGGCACCAGAATTGCGGCATACTTTGCAAAGCTCATCGCTGTAATCGGTTCCCGAAAGAATATCAGGTTTACCAGAACCAGAATCAGTGTCATCATCAAACCGCAGATAATTGCCATGGTGCCCCGTTCCTGCGGAAACGCCTTCCCGCACAGATGCCCGGTCACCAATGCGCCCAAAATCAGAGCAACAAAAACAAACCCGGTTACCACCACATCCGGCAGATCAACCAAAGCAAATATAAACGCAAAAAATCCCGCCAGGACAATCGTCACCAGCTCGCCCCCAATTACACAGACGAACATTGGGAAAAGAAAGCCCTTTGCAGATTTCTTGCTGTTATTATTCCGCGCAGCCTTACGCTGCGGAGCGGTCATTGCAGACACAATGATTCCCCCTCACTCCGTTTTTATTACAGCTTATTCCAGAGATCGCGGTTTTATACATCAGAAGAGGAAATTAACCTTCCAGATCGTCATGAATAGTCGCGTTGGACTGAATCGCCCAGCGTTTGATTCTGATCTTGTTTCTTTCACCCGCAGTTTCAATAACAACATTGTCTTCCTTCAGGCTGACAACCAACCCGATGATACCGCCGATGGTGGTAATTTCATCCCCAACCTGCACATTCTGTCTCATTTTCTGGGTTTCTTTGTCTTTCTTTTTCTGCGGACGGATCAAAATAAAATACATAATGACAAACATCAGAATCAATGGCCCGATTGTAATCAATAAGGACATTGCACCGCCTGCACCCTCCGCGCTGGTTGTAGATGCAGCCAACAAATTCATCATATTCATAAAATTACCAAAAGCCTTTCTGACTCACCGCTTCATTTTTAAGTTCCCACCGCCTTACCGTGAGCCTGATAAGGCGTCTCTTTACAAGCCAAATGGAAACAACGTAAAACGCTGCTTCCATTCGATTTACACAAAAAATATTATACACTGGTTTCCAAAAAGATGCAAGAATAATTTATAATCATTCATGATATCTTTACATTATTTATTCTGGAGGTATTCATCGATTGCCGCAGCAGCCTTCTTTCCTGCTCCCATTGCCAGGATCACCGTTGCAGCGCCGGTGACTGCGTCTCCGCCTGCATATACCCCTTCACGAGTGGTTTTCATCGTTTCCTCATCCGCAACCAGGCAGCCCCTGCGGTTTGCTTCCAGCCCATCCGTTGTAGTTCTGAGCAAGGGATTCGGAGAAGTACCCACCGCCATGATCACACTGTCAACATCCAGTACAAATTCGCTGCCTTTAATCGGCTGAGGACGGCGCCGTCCGGAATCATCCGGTTCACCCAATTCCATTTTGACACATTCAAGGCCGCAAACCTCGCTGTTTTCATTTCCCAGCACCTTAGTCGGGTTAGTAAGCAGGAGAAACTCAATCCCCTCCTCCTTCGCATGGTGGATTTCCTCCGCCCTCGCCGGCATTTCAGCCTCTGAACGGCGGTATACAATATAGACATGCTCCGCGCCCAGGCGCTTTGCGCTCCGCGCTGCATCCATAGCAACGTTCCCGCCGCCGACCACTGCAACAGCTTTTGCATGGCGGATCGGCGTATCATATTCATCAAGGTATGCCTTCATCAGGTTGATTCTCGTCAGGAACTCATTGGCGGAATAAACGCCTATGTAGCCTTCTCCCTCAATGCCCAAAAAGCTCGGCAGCCCTGCGCCGGAGCCGATGAAAACCGCTTCATAGCCCATCTCAAAAAGCTCGTCTACAGAGAGTACCTTCCCGATGACCATATTGGTTTCTACTGTCACGCCCAATTCGGAAAGCTTGTCAATTTCCTTTTGTACAATCTTCTTTGGAAGACGGAATTCCGGGATTCCGTAAACCAGCACCCCGCCGGCTTTGTGGAACGCTTCAAAAATAGTAACCTGATAGCCCTTTCTGGCAAGATCTCCCGCGCAGGAAAGCCCGGCCGGCCCTGCACCGATCACCGCGGCCTTTTTCCCGTTGGACTGCGGTTTTTCCGTCTTGTCCGTTCCATTTTTCATATACCAGTCCGCGACAAAGCGTTCCAGCCGCCCAATCGCAACCGGTTCTCCCTTAATCCCTCGGACACACTTTCCTTCGCACTGTGATTCCTGCGGGCACACCCGGCCGCAGACTGCAGGCAAGGCATTGGTCGAGGTGATAATACGGTAAGCCTCCGCAAAGTCCCCTGCCGCAACCTTTTCGATGAATTCCGGAATCCGTACATTGACCGGACATCCTGAGACACAGGGCTTATTTTTGCAGTGCAGGCAGCGGGTTGCTTCTTCCATTGCCATGATTTCATCGTATCCAAGCGCAACCTCTTCAAAATTCTTATTCCGGACATTCGGATCCTGTTCCGGCATTTTTACTTTTTCTAAGGACATATTCGCCATTGTCTTCATTCCCTTTCCCTATATCAATCATTGATCTCTCAAGTAATTTCTTAAGTTTATTTTACTTCCTGGTTCAGCAGCCGGCAGCCGCGCTCCCGTTCTGCTTTCTGATAGGTGGAATTCCGGCGCATCAATTCGTCGAAATCGACCTTATGGCCATCAAAATCAGGCCCGTCGACACAGGCGAATTTAATCTGCCCGTCAACCGTGACACGGCAGCCGCCGCACATCCCGGTTCCATCAATCATAATCGGATTTAGGGAAACAATGGTTTTTATTCCATGCGGTTCTGTGACCTTACATACAAACTTCATCATCGGGATCGGGCCGATTGCAACGACAAGGTCGTAATTCACGCCGGCGTCAATCTGTTCCTGCAGCGCATTGGTAACAAATCCCTTTTTCGCATAAGAGCCGTCGTCTGTGGTAATGATCAAATTATCGCAGACCGCCCTCATTTCGTCCTCCAGGATCACGATATCTTTATTTCTGAAACCGGCAATCAGATCCACACTCACCCCCATGGAGTGGAGCAATTTTGCCTGCGGGTATGCAATCGCACAGCCAACGCCGCCTCCGACAACAGCCACCTTTTTGATCCCCTCGTCAAAATGGGAGGCTACGCCCAGCGGTCCGACAAAGTCTTTGATAAAATCCCCTTCGTTCAATTCCGCCAATTCCTTGGTAGAAGCGCCGACCGTCTGAAAAATAATCGTAATTGTACCAGCTTCACGGTCATAATCTGCAATTGTCAATGGAATTCTTTCCCCCTGCTCGTCCACGCGGAAAATAATAAATTGTCCCGCCTGTGCTTTCTTCGCAATGAACGGCGCCTTGACTTCCATCAAAACTACAGAATCGTTCAATTGTTTTTTCCTTACAATCTCAAACATTCTGAATTCCTCCTCAAATTCTCACTGCCATTTTTCGCCCTCGGCATAGATTATTTCTATTATACATGATTCATCTCCTCTTTTCAAGTAAACCGTCATTCCAATTTTGACATCCCAGCCATTTTGTATTATAATATTAACTCATAAACGGCTGTCCACAGCAATATCTAACTGAAGGCTCAAACCACATGAAAAGGAGCGAAAATCTTGCCAGAATTTATCCTTGAAACCATTGTCGATACGCTCAAATCCATCCCTATTTTGTGGATTGTCTATGTATTGATCGAGCTGATCCAGCGGAAAATGAAACCGGAAAAAATAGCACAAAGCAGAAACAGTGTCTGGGCGCCTGCGGTGGGCGCCTTAGCCGGATCAATCCCGCAGTGCGGCTTCTCCGCCGCCTACGCAACCCTCTATAACGGCGGTGTCGTTGGAGCGGGAGCATTAATCTCGGTGTTTATCGCAACGTCGGATGAAGCGATCCCCATCCTGCTTTCCCGGTCGCAGGATTTTGGGATTGTTCTTGCCCTGATTCTCTGCAAAATTATTTTCGCCATGCTCGCCGGCTACCTGTTTCAATATACAATTTTCCGCAACGAAAAGACCTCGTCCCCGGATAAAGACCTGATCTGCCGCAGCGAGCACTGCCATGAGCACCATAAAAAATCAATTCTGCTCAATTCCCTGATCCATACCCTGAAAATTTCCGCCTTTATCGGCGTGACCCTGCTGATTATCAACGCCGTCATCTATCTGATCGGCGAGGACAAGCTGGAGGCGCTGCTTCTGTCACAGAGCATCTTCCAGCCGTTTATCACCGCACTGGTGGGGCTGATTCCCGGATGCGCGACCTCTGTGCTGCTGGTTGAACTGCTGTTAAAGGGATCGATTTCCTTTGCCTCAGCAATTGCCGGGCTTTCTACCGGCGCGGGCTTTGGGTTTATCATCCTCTTTAAAGACTCCAAGAGCCTGAAAACGAGCTTCCTGATCCTTGCCTGCACCTATTTTGCCGGAGCAATCATCGGCATGATTTTGCAGATCATCCCAATTTTTTAGCAAATCGAATTACAAAAAAGGAGAGCAAACGTGTTTGCTCTCCTTTTTTGTATCCTTTTTCGCCTTTTTTGCATAGCATAATACGACTTTATCTGCAGAAAGGAGTGGTATGATGCCCTATACTACCCGGGAACTGATGGCAAGAATTATCCAGTGTGAGGCAGGCGGCGAGGGTGATGCAGGGATGCGCGCTGTGGCACGTGTAATTATGAACCGCGCTACCATCCAGTACGGTGAATTTGCGCGGGTCAACCAGGGCGGAAACGTACGCAATGTAATTGAACAGGCCGGGCAGTTCAACTGCATGCGGAGCGTTCTTGGAGGGCGAACCAATACCCAGAACGTCTGGAACATGAATCCGACAGAGCTGCACTATGAAATTGCCGACTGGGCGCTCGCCGGAAACAACCTGCCCGGCGTTGACCATTCGCTCTTCTTTTACAACCCCTACAGCCCCAAATGCACCACTTATTTTCCGCCGGGCGGCACCGGTGTGATCCATAACCGGATCAATGACCACTGTTTCTACATCCCTACCGAAAAGTACGCCGATACATAAAGAACCGATTTCCGGTATTCCAGGCCTTATACCGGTTTCCCAGCCAAAACGTTTCCAATAAAAGCAGCCCCAAAACATGAATGAAAGGAATGCTTTTGCTCAGCAGAAGCAAGGTGATTATAATGGATCAATTCCAGGATATCCTAAACCAGTATCTTGCCGGCAAGCAGCCAAACTCCAGTGTTTATCCGCAGGCAATGCAGAATGCCGCCAACCAGACTGCCGCGCAGAACGCGCTTCAGCCCTATCAAAGCATCATGCCGCAGACCTCACAGTCCAACAGCATGATGATGCAGCCTATCCAGCCGTCCAACCAGCCGCAGTCTGAAATGCTCTACAATGACGAGTATCTCAATGCCATCCTGCAAAAATTTGTCGGCCAGAAGGTAGTGGTCGAATTTTTAATCGGAACCAACACCCTGCTCGACCGCAGCGGTTACCTGCTGGAGGTCGGTGCAAACTACCTGATTCTAAACGAGCTTGAAACCGATGACCTGCTGGTCTGTGATTTCTATTCCGTCAAGTTTGTCAGGGTTTATCTCTGATTTTAAATTACATTAAGGAAATGGCAGGACTTCGTCCTGCCATTTCTCTTCCAAAAAGAGTCAGCCCTTATTCGATGTCATTCCGCCCAGCATTTGCCTGAGCTTTCCGTTCACGCCTTTCCTGCTTCCATCCTGTTTTTCCGATTCGCCGAGAAAGCGGGAAACAAACCGGGACTTTTCTGTCTCCTCGTCATTGCAGAATGCAGACGTAAAGATCACCAGTTTTTTCCGCGCGCGGGTTACAGCGACGTAAAACAGCCTTGCCTCGCTCTCCATTTCGTCCATCTCCTCATACTCCGCTTCCTCAACTGCCTGGGAGCTCGGCAGGATTCCGTCCATCATATCCAGCAGAACCACCGTATCAAATTCCAGTCCCTTGCTGGAATGGATGGTGGAAAGGGTCAGCGCGGCCTCAGGACTTTGGTCTGCCGGACGCGCCAGCCTTTGGGCTAAGGAGTCAAGCCCCAAAAGGAACTCGTCGGCAGTGCGGTAAGGCTCGGAAAGCGCCTTGAGGATATTCAGCTTCAGATGGGCGGTAATCCGGTTGGTTCCCTGATCAAATTTACCCTTCAAATAGTCCCGGTATTCCAGCTTTTCTTCAATCCAGTCAATCGCCTGGCGGGGCGGCTTTTTCCGGAGGGCAGGAAGCAAAGACCTCATCCTCAAAAGCTTCTTCCTGGAATAAGCAGAAGCGTCCGGGCAGTCCAAAGCCGCTTCCCACACGGAACGGTATCTGGGAAAATTATTTTTAACGTAGAGAACAACTGCTCTGGAACAATAGCAGTGATAACAGACCCGCTCAAAGGCTCCGAGATTTTCCGGATCATCGGCAAGCTGAAAATAAGCCAGGACGTCCCGCACTACAAAACTGCCGAAAAAGCTGCGTTGGGAACGTTCCCGGCAGCTATAGGGAAGCTGTCCCTGCTCCAGCAGGCTCAGCATCGGGATTGCGCTTTCATTATAGCGGTACAGGACCGCAACCGTACCTGTCTCTGCTGCTGCAAGCTCCAGAAGCCGCCGGTACTGCCTGCTGTAATCATCCAGACTTATCACCTCGACTGCCGCTTCCCCCGCCTTTCCGCTCACCATTTCCTTCGCATAACGGCTGCGGTTCATTTTGATAAAATCATTTGCTTTTCCTGTGATTTCAGAGGGACACCGGAAATTTTCTTCCATTTTCAGCACCTGGGCATCGGGATAACGGACAGAAAACCCATACAGCTCCTCCGGATACGCGCCCCGGAACGAATAGATGCACTGATCCTCGTCACCGACAAAAAAAGTCCATTTCCCCTTTCCAAGCACCCTGAGAATTTCAAATTGTAATTTAGAGGTATCCTGCGCTTCATCCAGATAGATTTCATCATACCGCCCGGCAAACTCTTTTCTCACCGGCTCTACCTTTTGCAGAATATCCAGCGCAAAGGTAAGCATGTCCTCATAGTCCATGACATTGCGCCGTTTTTTTCCCTCATCATATTGTTCCATAATCTCACTAAAATTCTGGGCTGTCACCTCATAATCCCGCAGTTCATTCTTGGTAATCATCCGGTTTTTCACCAATCCGATATCGTTTTGCAGACTTTCCAGCATATCATCTGTCAGATATTCCCCGTTGATCTCCTGATAAATGCCTCTCAGCAGAGCGCCCTCCTGCCCGGCAAGGAGCTTCGGGCGCTGACGGCCGTATCTCCGCGCGTAATAATTCAACACCTGCAGGCAGAAGCTATGTATGGTGGAAAACCGTGGAGGTTCCGGTACTCTGCCGCCGAATAGGGAGAGAAACCTTCTCTGCATATCCCGTGCTGTTTCCCGTCCGAAGGTAAGCGGCAGAATCCGTTTGGAATCCACTCCGCAGTTTAAGATCCGATGCGCAATCCTGCTGACCATCACCGTTGTTTTTCCTGATCCGGGAACCGCTAACAGCAGGATATTGCCCTTTTCTGATTCAATCGCTTCGATCTGCTGGCTGTTTAATTGAATCGCAAACTGTTTTTCCAGGATCACAGGGATGTGATCCGTGTATTCGGGAACTGTAATCATCTGCACACCCTTTTCCTTCAAAAAACAGGCGGCAAGAACTGCCGCCTGTTTGGTTACCTGATTCTATCTGCCTTCAGATTATTCTACTGTCACAGATTTTGCAAGATTTCTCGGTTTATCTACATCGCAGCCGCGCAGCACTGCTGTATAGTATGCGAAAAGCTGCAGCGGAATCACTGCCAGAAGCGGAATCAGGATATCGTCCGTCGTCGGAACGCGGAGCACATAGTTCGCAATATCCTCATTTACTTCAAAACGGTCGTTTACAACCAGAAGCACCTTCGCGCCGCGCGTTGTTACCTCTTTGATATTGCTAATCGTCTTTTCATAGATGTTTTCCTGCGTTGCCACCGCGATTACAGGGACGTTATCCGTAATCAGCGAGATGGTGCCGTGTTTTAATTCCCCTGCCGCATAGGCCTCGCTGTGAATATAGGAAATCTCCTTCAGCTTGAGGGAACCCTCCATCGACAGAGCATAATCAATGCCCCGGCCGATATAAAAGAGGTGCTCTGCATTCTGGAACCGGGAGGCGAAGTATTTGCAGGTATCAGACTGGTCTAAAATCTGCTGCTGCTTTTCCGGGAGGGAAAGGATTGTACCGCAATAGCCCTTCACCTCTTCTTCGCTCAGAGTACCAAGCGCCAGCGCCATCTTCAGCGCAATCAGGTACATCACAGACATCTGTACCGTATATGCCTTGGTGCTCGCAACCGCAATTTCCGGGCCTGCCCAGGTATAGATGATGCTGTCTGCTTCTCTGGCAATCGAAGAGCCTACTACGTTGACAATCGCCATCGTATGGATGCCCTTTTTCTTTGCCAGCCGCAGGGCCGCCAGCGTATCTGCGGTTTCGCCCGACTGGGAAATGACGATAACAAGATCATTTTCTTTCAGAATCGGATCGCCGTACCGAAATTCCGACGCAATGCAGACCTCCGCCGGAATACGCGCCAGCTTTTCGATCGCGCATTTCCCGATCATTCCTGCATAGCTCGCCGTTCCGCAGGCTACAATATGAATTTTCCCGATTTTTCGGATCAAATCATCGGTAAAGGAATCTACCTGCAAATCGGGCAGGCCGTCTTTAATCCTAGGCTGTACCGTTTTCCGAAGAGCGTCCGGCTGCTCAAAAATTTCCTTGAGCATAAAATGCGGATAACCGCCCTTCTCCGCCGCCTCAATATCCCAGGTCGCAGTATGCCGTTGTTTTTCAATCAGTTCATGATCCAGGTTATAGATTTTCGTGCCGCCCTCTTCCAGCACCACAATTTCATCTTCATCAATCAGATAATAGTCCTTGGTATATTTCAAAATTGCCGGGACATCGGACGCAATAAAATTCTCGCCCTCTCCTAAGCCGACAATCATCGGGCTGTCTTTCCTTACCGCAAAAATCTGGTTCGGGAAATCAGCAAACATAATTCCAAAGGCATAGGAACCCTTCACGTTCTCAATAACCTTTCTGACCGTCTCAAACGGGTTTCCGTCATAGTAATAGTCCAGCAGCTTTGCTACAACCTCGGTATCTGTTTGCGATTCAAACAGATAATTTTTAGCCGCCAGCCGTTCTTTCAGTTCCAGATAATTCTCAATAATTCCGTTGTGTACCAATGTAATCCGGCTGTTTCCATGCGGATGGGAATTTACGTCGCTCGGCTCTCCATGGGTCGCCCACCGGGTATGGCCGATTCCACAGCTTCCTTTCGGCTTCCCGACAAGGTTCATTTTTTCTTCCAAATCGTCCAGGCGGCCCTTTGCCTTGACTACCTTGATCCCTTCTTCTTCAAACACCGCGATTCCCGCCGAATCATAACCCCTGTATTCGAGCTTGCGCAGCCCGTCTATTAATACCTCAGAGGCATTCCGTTTGCCAATATATCCAACAATTCCGCACATAAATAAAACCCTTTCTTTCACAGGAGGGCAACACAATAAAGCTGTAATTCCCAAGGGATATTACAAAAAGCCTTCCTGCATTACAAATTATTTTACGGGCTGTACTTTTGTAAAACCCGGTTGCCCGGATCGTTTGTATACAGCCTGACGATTGAAAGGAAATCCCCCTCAACCGGGAGAGCACCCGCCGAAACACTCGATTATCTCTCCACCTCGTTAACCCTGTATGCGGAATCAGGTCTGGCGCTGATATCAGATAGACTCACCACGATCCTCCTTTTCAAAATTTTCTCCGCAAACCATACTATGTTGATACTGCAATTATTGTACTGTTTTTTTTAAAAAAAGTCAAATAAAGCCGGTGGAAGGAATATATTTTGCAAAGTGTTGCACATTATTCATAGTTTTTATTGAAAATGGACACGAAAAAGGTGTATGATAATAACTAAGAAAACTAGGAAAGGGTGTACACGAATGGGATGTGCTATGAGCCGTTCTAATTTTTTAAGCAGCAACGGGACAGACCGTATTGCATATTACATTTTCCGGAATGAGGATACACAGGAAAAGCCGAAAGCCATCCTCCAGATATCCCATGGCATGTGCGAATACTTCCTGCGGTACAGCGATTTTGCGGCGTTTTTAACCCAGCACGGATATATTGTCTGTGGCAACGACCACCTGGGGCATGGAGACTCCGTAAAAAATGACGATTACCTAGGTTATTTTGCCCCGAATAACGGGTGGAAATACCTCGTTCAGGATGTTCACCGTCTTACGCTGAAAATGAAGGCGAAATATCCGGATATTCCACTGATTCTGATGGGACACAGCATGGGCTCGTTCATCACGAGGCTCTATATCGACCAGTTCAGCGATGATATTGACGGGGTTATGATCGTCGGCACCAATGGGGGAAACCCATTTACCACAGTCGGTATTACGCTGGCAAAGCAAATTCGGGCAATCCGGGGAGAATTTCACCGCAGTTCCCTGCTCCAGAAGCTGACAAACGCCGGGTTTAACAGCAAATATCCGGAGCATTATTCTGAACATGACTGGCTGAGCCGGGACAAACGGATAGCCGACCAGTTTGCGGCAGACGAAAAGTGCGGCTTTACCTTTACCGCAAGTGCTTTTCTTGACCTCTTTACCATGATCCGGCTGATCAACCGCCCGCAGTGGGGACAGATGATCCGCAAAGACCTGCCCGCCTACCTGTTCGCAGGCGACAATGACCCGGTCGGCGATTACGGGAAAGGCGTTGCCAGAGTCTATCAGCATCTGAATACTTTAGGCATTGAAGATTTGCAGATCCGGTTATATCCGGGTGCGCGGCATGAGGTGTTAAATGAGATCAACAAAGAAGAGGTTTACCAAGACGTCTTAAACTGGCTGGATCAGAGGTTCGCGGCAGAAAAGCCTATATCAAAAATACAGGTTTAAGCTGATTTCCGATCAGCAATCATAAAAACCGGAGACAGCAAACGCTGTCTCCGGTTTTTATGATTCATCACTTGTAAAGGCAAATTCCTGAAGCGCCGGAAAATCACAGAGCTCCGTCATCCGATAGTTGACCCGCACCCATCCAGCTTCTACAAATCTGCCCAATACGCGGCTGACGGTCATACGTGAAACGCTCGCCATGTTTCCAAGCTCCTCCTGGCTGATCCCCGCAACCAGCCTGCCGTCCTCTTCGCGGCACATCTGCACCAAAAGCTGTGCTATCCTGCGGTCGGCGTGCAAAAAGGCCATATTATCCACATGGCTGGAGAGCATCCTCACCGTCCTGGCAAGATACCGCAAAAGATCCAGCGCGGTTTCTGGCTGGGTGCGGAAATATTTTAACATCATCGGCTGGTTAATGACAACCAGCTCCGTCTTTTCCAAAGCGCGCGCGGAGGACATCCTCGGCAATTCGTCAAAAAAGGAGGCCTCCCCAAATACCGAACCCGGTTTTTGAAGCGCAAGTATTTTTTCCGTTCCGTTTTCAGAGCTGAGAAAGGTTACCGCCCGCCCGGATTTTAAATAATAAAACGCTTCGGCGTGCTCCCCCTGGCTGTAGACCATCTGCCCCTTTGCGAAAACGCGGGTATTCTGCTCCTTTGCAAACAGCGCAATCAGCCTGCTGTTCTGCAGGTCCCGTTCAATTGGGCTTGGGAAAAAAAGATTTGTATGATCCATTTCATTCTCTCCAAACTGTTAATTCCTTTTTATAATTGTAACATTATTTACATTCTTTTTGCAAGCAGTATGCTATAATAAAAACAACACAATATTTGGAGAGGAAAGCCTTCTCCGCTATTAATTGCAGCATGACGCAGCAGCATTAATTTTAAAAGAAAGTTGGGATTTACATTATGGGTATGACCATGACGCAAAAAGTCCTGGCGGCACATGCCGGGCTACCTTCCGTAAAACCGGGACAGTTGATTAAGGCGAAGCTGGATTTGGTTTTGGGAAATGATATCACCTCCCCTGTCGCCATCAATGAATTTAACAAAGCAGGATTTGACCAAATCTTCCACCAGGATAAAATTGCCCTGGTAATGGATCACTTTACACCGAATAAGGATATCAAGGCAGCGGAGCAATGCAAGCAGTGCCGCACCTTTGCAAAGCAGTACCACGTCAAAAACTACTTTGATGTCGGTGATATGGGAATCGAGCACGCCCTCCTTCCCGAAAAGGGCCTGGTGGCTCCGGGCGACTGCGTGATCGGCGCAGACTCCCACACCTGTACCTACGGCGCTCTGGGCGCTTTCTCCACCGGCGTCGGCAGCACCGACATGGCTGCAGGCATGGCTACGGGCGAGGCCTGGTTCAAGGTACCGTCCGCCATCAAATTCAACCTCACAGGAAAACTGAATAAATGGGTGAGCGGAAAAGACGTCATCCTTCACATCATCGGAATGATCGGCGTGGACGGCGCGTTATACCGCTCCATGGAATTCACCGGCGAAGGGCTCAAAAACCTGTCCATGGACGACCGGCTCTGCATGGCTAATATGGCGATTGAAGCCGGCGCTAAAAACGGTATTTTTGAAGTGGACGACGTTACCCTGGCTTATGTCAAGGGGCGCGTTGACCGGGAATATACCGTCTTCCAGGCGGACAGCGACGCGGAATATGACGAGATTTATGATATCGACCTGGGCAGCATCAAATCCACCGTCTCTTTCCCCCATCTGCCGGAAAACACCAAAACCATTGACGAAGTGGGCGACATCAAGATCGACCAGGTTGTCATCGGATCCTGCACCAACGGACGGCTGGAGGATATGGAAACTGCGGCTGCCATCCTGAAAGGACGCCGCGTTGCAGAGGACGTCCGCGCGATTGTAATCCCGGGTACACAGTCCATCTATAAGGAATGTGTGAAACGCGGCTATGCTGAAATCTTCATCGATGCCGGCTGTGCCTTCTCAACGCCAACCTGCGGGCCATGTCTCGGCGGGCATATGGGTATCCTGGCTGCCGGAGAACGCGCCGTTTCCACTACCAACCGGAATTTTGTCGGACGGATGGGCCATGTCGATTCCGAGGTCTATCTGGCAAGCCCGGCTGTCGCCGCGGCGAGCGCAGTGACCGGAAAAATTTCAGGCCCGGAAGCAGTTCTGGGAAAATAACGGAGAAAGGAAGAAAGCAGAATGAATACAAAAGGATTTGTACATAAATACGGCGATAATGTCGATACCGACGTTATCATCCCTGCAAGATACCTGAACACTGCGGATGCAAAAGAGCTTGCGAGCCATTGCATGGAAGACATCGACAAGGATTTTGTCAAAAACGTTCAGCCAAACGATATCATCGTTGCGAACTACAATTTCGGCTGCGGCTCCTCCCGTGAGCACGCGCCGCTAGCGATTAAAACGGCCGGAATCTCCTGCGTCATCGCCAAAACCTTCGCCCGCATTTTTTACCGTAACTCAATCAATATCGGACTGGCAATTCTGGAATGCGAGGAAGCCGCAGACAAGATCGAAGGCGGCGATGAGGTCGCGGTCGATTTTGATACCGGGATTATCACAAACCTCACAAAAAACGAAACCTATCAGGCAGAGCCCTTCCCTGATTTTATCAAGGAAATCATCCATGCCAACGGACTGTTAAATTCCCTGAAAAAATAATCAGGGGGATTGGAGAATGAAGATGGAGAAGATTAAAATCGCCGCGCCGCTGTATATCCTTAGAAACGAGGCGGAGCAAGACCTTTTTGCCGTTCTGGAAAAGCTGAAGGCAATCGGCTTTGAAGGGGTCGAGCTGCTGGGCTTCTTCGGGAAAAAGCCCGAGGAGATTAAAGCAAAGCTGGACGAGCTTTCGATGGAAGCCGTCGGCAACCATGTCCCGAGCAACGAGTTTATCAAAAATCCCGACAAGGTCATCCGGGATCATCTTACAATCGGCTGCCGCTATATTACCATCGCATGGCCTGACCGCGCCATTGCCCCCGGCACGCCGGAATTTGACCAGACTATTTCGGATATCAAGGTAATTGCAGGGCGCTGTAAAGAAGCCGGCATCACCCCGCTCTATCATAATCACGATTTCGAATACCGCGTCAGCCCTTCCATCGCGGATGTTGTAATGGAAAGCTGCAAAGCGGAAGGCATCTGCATGGAGCCTGATCTCGGCTGGATGCTTTTCGCCCAGGCTGACCCGGCGGAGGCGCTGGCAAGATACTCTTACCGCTGCCCGGTAATCCATTTCAAAGACATCTATGCCAAAGACCTTTCGCTGGTCGGCAAGAGCGAAGAACTCGGCGAAGCTAAAGCGCGTCCGGAAAAGGGATATTTTGAGTTCCGTCCGGTTGGCTATGGAATGCTGAACATCCCGAAGCTGATGCCGCTTTGTCTCGCCTGCAAGCCGGAATGGTTTGTTGTTGACCATGACCTTGCCTACGAGCGGGACAGCTATCAGGATTTGAAAATCAGCGTGGATTATCTCAAGGTCCTGATGGGAATTTGTGAATAAATAGGAAAGAAGTGTCAATCAGTATGGAAAAAAATATTGTTCTGATTAAAGGCGACGGGATCGGGCCGGAAATTGTTGATGAAGCGCTGAAGGTGCTGGACAGGGTATGCGGTAAATACGGTCATACCTTCCACTATACCCGAATTTTGATGGGCGGAGAATCCATCGACGAATACGGCGTTCCATTGACTGACGAGGCGCTGGAAACTGCCCAAAAGGCGGATGCTGTACTGCTCGGCAGCGTTGGCGGCCCGAAATGGGACACCCTCCCCGGTAATCTCCGGCCGGAAAAAGGGCTTTTGGCCATCCGGAAGGGTCTGGGACTCTTTGCCAATGTCCGCCCGGCATACCTCTATCCGGAATTAAAAGCTGCCTGCCCGCTTCGGGATGAAATCATTGGGGACGGCTTTGACATGGTCGTGATGCGGGAGCTCACCGGCGGGCTGTATTTTGGCGCGCGCGAAACCGTGGAACAGGACGGCCAGATGGTGGCAAAGGATACCCTCGTCTATTCTGAAGCAGAAATCCGGAGAATTGCGGTAAAGGGCTTCGATATCGCAAGAAAACGCCGCAAGAAGGTGATCAGTGTAGATAAAGCGAACGTCCTCGATTCCTCCCGTCTCTGGAGAAAGGTTGTACACGAGGTGGCAGCGGATTATCCGGATGTGGAATGTGTAGATATGCTGGTCGACAACTGCGCAATGCAGCTTGTGAAAGACCCGAAGCAGTTTGACGTGATTCTGACTGAAAATATGTTTGGCGATATCCTCTCGGATGAAGCAAGCATGGTGACCGGCTCCATCGGGATGCTCTCCTCCGCAAGCCTGAACGAAACAAAATTTGGGCTTTACGAGCCAAGCCACGGCTCTGCCCCGGACATTGCGGGAATGGACCTCGCAAATCCAATCGCAACCATCCTTTCCGCCGCAATGATGCTCCGTTATTCCTTTGATCTGGACGAGGAAGCGGACGCCATTGAAAATGCCGTAAAACAGGTACTCAAGGACGGATACCGCACCGGCGACATCATGAGCGATGGATGCATCCAGGTTGGCTGCAAACAGATGGGCGATTTGATTGCCGAGCGTGTTTAACCGTACAAAAAACATAAAAACGGATGTCAGTACTGTTGATATCCGTTTTCTTTTTTCTTCCAGTATGCTATAATGATGACCGGGAACAGGAAAGCTGTTTTATACGGTATTACAGCCGTTCCCTATTCCACAAGAAAGGACGCTTTCACAACAGAGAAAGCGATGGTTCATAAGCATGAAACTGATGATTGCTTCCGATATTCATGGTTCTGCCTATTACTGCCGCAGGCTGCTCCAGGCATATGAAAAGGAACAGGCGGATAAGCTGCTGCTGCTCGGGGATATTTTGTATCACGGGCCGAGAAACGACCTTCCGCGGGAATATGCCCCGAAGCAGGTGATCACTATGCTCAATGACATTTCCGGGGAAATTTTATGTGTCCGGGGAAACTGTGATACCGAGGTCGACCAGATGGTACTGGATTTCCCCATTCTCGCCGACTATTGTATTCTATACCACCACAGCACAATGATCTTTGCAACGCACGGGCATCACTTCAACGAATCCTCCCTCCCCAAGCTGAAGGAAGGTGACATTCTGCTGCACGGACATACCCATATTCCTGCCTGCAGTCAACACGGGCATTACACCTATCTAAACCCAGGTTCTGTCTCGATCCCTAAGGAGGACAGTCCAAACAGCTATCTGATCTTAGAGGACGGGGCCTTCCTATGGAAAACACTGGAAGGAACTGTATGGAAAGAATACGCAATGAAATAAAAAAACAGCAGGCAGATTTTTGCCTGCTGTTTTTTTTATTCTTTCTGCTCTGGTTCCTCCGCTTCCCTGACCGGTTCAATAATGATCCTCCCGTCCTCCATCTCAACCCGGACTTTATTTTTGTTTTGCAGTCCAAGCGAGTCAAGGTATTCTCTGGGAAGCTGTACCCGGCCGGCACGATCCATCACGACAAATTCCTCATGACTGTCCTGATCCAGGAAGCTGCCCATTTCGTTCAGGGCGCTGGAATATTTCTGCCGCCGGATAAACTCGGAGCTTGTTTTTCCATCCCGGATGGCGATAATCCGATCCACCTTCCTGGATAAGGACATATCGTGGGTGACGATCACCACCGTTACGCCCAACTGCTCATTGACATCTCGGAACACCTGTAAAATCTGATCCGAGGTCTGTGTATCCACCGCACCGGTCGGCTCGTCCGCAAGCAGAAGCTTCGGCTGGTTAGCCAGCGCAATCCCAATTGCCACCCTCTGCTGTTCCCCGCCGGAAAGCTCGCTCAGCTTATTGTCCGCGCGGCCGGAAAGCCCGACCATATGGAGCAGCTCTTTCCCCCATTTGCGGTGTTCTTCTTTGAACCGGCGATGCTTTAAGCGCATCACCAGCTCGATATTCTCTGTAGCGGTTAAATAAGGCAAAAGATTCCTCGCAACATTCTGCCAGACAAACCCCACCGTATTCCTGCGGTATTCTACTAAATCCCGATCATTAAATTTCAACAAATCCTGCCCATCTACCAAAATCGTGCCGGCAGTCGGTTTGTCCAGTCCTCCCAGCATATTGAGCAGGGTGGATTTCCCACTGCCGCTGTTTCCGATGATCCCGACCAGGTCGCCCTGATTGATTATCAGGTCAAGGCCCTGCAAAGCCAGAATCTCCGTTTCCTCCGTCCGGTATATCTTTACAAGATTCTCACAAAAAATCATCTCAGTATCAGTACGCATCGACAATCTCCCCATCCTGTAAGCTATATACCGTATCGGCAATTTCCATCATATTCGGGTCGTGGGTTGTCATAACAACCGTAATTTTTTCCGTTTCTATCAGTTCCTTCAGGAGCTTCACCACATGCAGCGCGGTAGCGGTGTCAAGCTGCGCCGTCGGTTCATCCGCAAACACTACCTTCGGGCGGTGGGCAATCGCCCTGGCGATGGCAATTCGCTGCTGTTCGCCTCCGGACAGCTCGCCCGGTAGATGAGTCATTCTGTTTCCGAGTCCCACAAGGTTTAAGTACTTTTGTACCAAAGGCTTGTATTCCTTATAAGGCATACCGGCAATTCGCAGGCCAAATTCTACATTTTCATAGGCTGTCATCTGGCTCATCAGCGCAACGGACTGAAAAATTATCCCGATTTCCTCCCTGCGGAGCTGATCCTTCTTCTGTTCAGAAAACCTGGTAATATCCTCATCATGATAATAAATAGTCCCCTGCGTCGGCATATCCAGCGTGCTCAGCAGATTCAAAAGGGTGGTTTTTCCAGACCCTGAACGGCCGCGCAGGACGGTAAGTTCCCCCTCCTTTACGGTCATAGAAATATTTTTGACAGCGTTAACGACTGTATTTCCCGCCTTATACTGCCGATACAGCCCGTCAGTAGAAATAATCGTCTGTTTTTCCATCTGTGTTCTCCACTTTATCTCTAATCTTCACCCAGTTTCAAAGCCTGGTCGATCTTAATTTTATTGATCATCCGCCCCAGAATCAGAATCCCGAACAGGATCATCAGGCCGATCACAACAAATATTTTTACGTAATCCGATGGATCCATATAAATGTCAAACGGCGGAACCTGCTCTGAGGGAGCATAAAGGTATTGCAGCATCGGGATGGTCAGCTTGTTGACCAGCAGGCCAATTAAAATCCCGGCTGCTACAGATCCTCCGGTGACCATCAGTTGTTCAAAGCCAAGCATGAATAAAAGGCTGCGCTTAGAAAGCCCCATCGCCCTGAGTACGCCAAATTGGAGCGTCCGTTCCTTCAGATTCAAAATCCAGAAAATCAAAAAGCCGATAAAGCTGATCGAAAGGGTGATCACAAAGCTCAGCGTCAGGGAACCGTTGATCCCCTGCAGCATCGGGTCGTTTTTGATTTGGATGATTTGCTGCCCGGCATCCTTTACATCAACAACCGGAAGCTTTTTCTCCTTAATATCCTGATAAATGTCCGCATGGGTGGTCTTCCCGTCCAGGCTCAGCCAGATTTCATAGGGCTCCAGCCTCATCTGCGCCTGAATCAGGCTGTAATTTGCAATGACCAGGGTCGGTTCCTGCTCCGAATCTGTTTCTGTATCCAGGCTGTCCGATTTTACCGGATTAAAGGATGGCCAATAGTCTACAAATCCGGCGACAATCCCATCCATTGCATAGGGTTGGTTTTTCCAGGTTACCTCTATTTCATCACCAACCTTGAGTCCCTTTTCTTTCAGAGAGGAGGAGACCAGCATCATCCGCGGATCCTCCGCAAGGAGGTTGAGATACTCGTTAATATGGTAAGGCAGCAGATCGCCGCGCATCCAGGCTACCTTTGCAAACTCATGTGGTGTGATTCCCATAAGCTGTACATTGTTCCAGCCATCGCCGCCCCTGGAAATTTCTGTTCCCGATTTCCGGAACACCTTGGTTGCGGATTCTACGCCCTTTATCTCCTCAAACTGCTGGAATGGGATATCCACATAGGTGACGGAGTGTACAAGATATCCGCCTTCGTCCGGGGAAGCCGCTTCCAGCTTCGTTTCCTGCCCGTCCTCACTTTCTGCTACTTTGTAATAAGAGTCCCTGTGAGGAAGTTCCGGCTTGAGCACCATATCAGTGCCGACCGCGTAGCTCACGCGATCCTCCATGAAGTTATTTAACGTTCTCGCGGCCGTCGCATGGAACATGGCAAGCGCAACGGTCAAAATCATGAAAAGGATGATAAACTGATCCTTCCCTTTTGAACGGGAGACTGACAAAAAGGACGCATAGAGCTGCGGCGCCCAGAGCCGTTTTCCCGCCAAAAAGATCAGCCTGACCAAATACGGGAAAACCCGCAGAAATAACAGCCCAAGACCCAGGATAAACAACGCGTTGATCAGAAACAGGGTCGGGTCAATATAGGAGAGCATGCCGGTATCCGAATGGGACAGCGACTGACTCATATTGTTGTAGTTATAGATCAGATAGACGGAAACCGCAATCAGGATAAAGTCAATCCCAATTTTCTTCCACCAGGCGCCTTTGAAAAACTTCGCCTTTTTCCGTTTATATTCTACAATTGACATCCGGGAAGCCTGTGTCGCAGGGATCATAATGGCAAGGAACCCAATCGCGAATACACCCAGCAATCCAAGGAAATAGGTGCTGTCCAGGTGAAAGTCCACATTGATATTTTTTCGGCCCACCAGCTCCATAAATCCATTGGAAAGGCCTAAAACTTTACAGATTAAAATTCCAAGCAGTGTTCCCGGCACCACAGATACGAGGGCAATCATTCCATTTTTCATCAAGGTTTCTGAAAAAATCTGAAGGTTGTTCGCTCCTCTGCTCTTAAGCAGGGTGATATCATTCTTCTCATGCTCCATAATCAAGGATGAAACCATGAAAATATAGAAAAACAACATCAGAATGACAGGCGCCAAAAGTACCTGAAGCGTCATATTCAGGCTTTCCTGGCGTTCTGCGTAGGATTTAAACACTTCGTTCGCTTTAAAGACCACCGAAGTGCCTTCTCCCAATGTGCTTTTGAGCTGTCCCAGCCGGGACATCACAGTAGGCACCTGGTTCATCTGCAATTCATGATAATCAAAGGTATAGTACCAGTTCGCACTATCAATCAACGGGGTTTCACATGCAACAAATAAATCCTGAAACAGCTCAAAGTCCATCATCGCGGTCTTTTTATAATCCCCGATCTTGTTGTTCCAGTACAGGTCGCTGGAATCCTTATAGGTATAGACTCCGACAACCTTCAGCTTCTGCACCGGGTAGTTATCGTTATACGGCGTCAGATCAAGCGTATCTCCTAAGGAAAGCTCAAAGAAATTCAGCCCTTCCTCTGTGAGCATCACCTCAATGGCGTCGCCGTTCTGCTTATCTGACGGGAATTCCCCCGCAACCAGGCTGCAGTGGTCGAACATATCCTCTCGTCCGGCCAGACTCATCACTTCTTTTCCGCCGCGGGACGAGCTCCTTACAACCTTTGCATAGCTGTCAACATAACGATACTGTTTGCTGGAAACGACAATCGGAACTCCTAATGAAGAGATATTGCCCCCATCCATCTTTTCTTCTAAACGGAAAAAGGTGGTCAGCGCTTTTTCAAGCTCCTCCTCTTTGAGGTTCGGCTGGAGCGCTTTGATCGTAACAGAATAGTTTCCCGGATAAAGCCCGGTTTCTTCCTGACGGGCCTCCATATCCTTGATCAGCATACGCTGCAGGATGCTGCCGGTATAAATGGGAATACAAGTAATTACAGCAGTACTGATGATGAAACCAATCAGCAGGCAAGCTACCATCCACTTGTTTCGCATCATTTTCCTGACACAAAATTCAAACAAGCTGTCTTCCCCCTATTCCAAAATGACAATGTCGCCTTCTTCTAGCCCGCTCACGACCTCATACTGCGTCGCCGTTTCAATTCCCACTTCGATATCCCGTTCACTTCTGATATTATCCTCAGACAATACACGCGCCGTAAAGGTTCCCATATATTGAATGACGGCGCGCTTCGGTACAATCAGGACGTCTTCTTTCTGCTCCAGAATCACTTCAAAGCTGGCGCTGTCCCCGATTTCTATCCCGTCCGGCACTTCATCCATCTTAATAAAGACCGTTTCTTTCCGAAGCTCCTGCTCCTCTGCCGGGAAATCAGACGGTGTGGTTGCTACCTCTCCGGTGACCGTTGTCCCGCCGACAGTGATTGTAACCGGCATCCCTACCTTCATGTCCAAAGCATAGCCGCCAGTATATTCCAGGATCAGATCGGATGGGTCGGAGAGCTTGATAATCGTTTTCAGTGCCGGGACATAATCACCAATCCCAATTTCCTCCACGTAGGTAACCTTTCCGCTGCTCGGCGCAACAATCTGCGACTTATCGCGGGTCAGCTTCAGATCATCCAGATCGATCTGCGCAATTTCCAAATCCTTTTTCTTGGCCCTGATATCATAGCTTTCTCCGTCCTGATTCTCTAGATCCTTAATTTCCAGCTTTAAGTCCTCAATCTGATATTCAAGGTCAAGCGCTTCATCCGGAAACTGCTTTTTCCTGTCTTCCAGATATTGAAGTCTTAACTTTTTGCGCTCCAGCTCATTGGAGGAATTATTTTTCTTCAGTTGCTCCAATTCCAGCTTGATCTTTTCAATCTCAAGCTGCTTTTTTTGGATATCCTTTTCAAGCGAATCCGTATCAAGCTCGGCAATCAGCTGCCCTTTCTTGACAGTATCTCCCAGCTTGACATTTACGGATTTCAGATACCCGCTCCGGTATGGAAAAGAGAGGGAGTATTGTTTTTTGCTACCGATATTTCCCGAACCCTTCGCCGTATTCACAATGTCTCCGCGTTCTACCTTCTGCGTCGTATATTCCACAGCCTCCGGCTCTTTGACCGGCGGCGCCAGAAGCTCCTCTTCCTCAGGCATCACAGAACATCCCTGCAACAGTAAGGTCATTGCAGCGATTGATACCAATATTTTTCCGACTCTTAATTTATGCATTTCCGTCTTCCCTCTTTTACTTCTCATTTAAGGAATATTATAATACATAGCAATAAAATTTGCTAGTTTTTTCTTTCATACGCACAAATTATTTAGCAATATGATAAATTAATAAAAAAATACTATTGATATTGCCAAGCCGGATACAGATATATGAAACAGGACGCAGGCGTCTGCCTGCGTCCTGTTTCGCTCTGTTTTAATCATCATCGTCGTCCTGGTCATCATCGTCGTCCCGGTCATCATCGTCATCCCGGTCATCATCGTCATCCCGGTCATCATCGTCGTCATCAGAAGACGCCGCCTTGCTCGAAGTACTCTTTTTCTCACCCTCCAGCTTATCCCGGTCGTACTCGATTATTTTTCCGGTACGCGCGTTAATTTCATAATCATATTCATAGCCGCCCGCAATAAATTCGACATCGTACTTTCCATCTTCCTTGTCCAGGATGACCGATACATTCTTCGCGCTGCTGACTCCGGCATGGGAGAAGGCGGCGCTTTTCGCCTTATCCTTGGAGATCAGGCTGGTGGCGCTGGTAACAGGCTTGTCATCGTCCTGATCATCGTCATCATCCCGGTCATCGTCATCGTCCTGGTCATCGTCATCGTCCTGGTCATTTGCATCATCCTGATCCATCGCTTCTTTGTCAGCCTTCAGCACTGCACCGGTTGTTGCATCGATATCGTAATCATACTCTGTCCTATTGCTGATAAACTCAACCTCATATACCATCACGCCGTCGTCAAAGTCAAGCTCTGCCTTGACATTGGAGGCCTGTGCGGCCTGGATTCCTGCGTGAGAGAAGGCGGCGGATTTTGCCGCGCTCGCTTCAATATAGCCTTCCTTGCTTGGATCACCCTGCTTTAACAGGTCGTCAAAATCAATATCCTTAGAATCCGCAAGCAGATACAGATCGTTAACCGACAGCTTTGCAAGGTCTGCAAAGCTCTTGGTAGGATCCTTTGCCAGAATTCTTTGAATCAAAGAAACGCGCCCAATCGAAATGTGGTATTCGTCCGCAAGCTTCTGTAATTCCTCGTCACTGGTCACCGTCTGAGCCAGAATAGCGGGAGTAATTTCATTTTCAGATAGGATCGCGTTAATGGATTCCATCAGACGGCTTTCCAGCTCCCTGCTCTTATTTTCATCATCATTGTCAACGGAAACCAGGATCGAGTTCTTCAGCTCGTCAATATATCCGTTTTTCAGCATCGAGCCAACCAGCGCATTCACTGCAACGTCGAAATCAACTCCCTTTAAATCCATCCCGTCCAGGATTTCATTCGCGTCGTCATTAAGTGCTTCCACGGATAAGACAGTGTCATTTTTGTTGGTCTTTAACTCAATACTTGGGTTTACATCCAGATCAATTACAGAATCTACGGCATAATAGCTGTGGCTTGCCACACCGATACCAACCGCCATCACAAACGCTGCCGCGGCCGCCGCAATTCCAATAGTCCATTTTTTCCGGTTCGGTTTTTTATTTACTGCTAACTCATTCATATTGATAGCCTTCCCTTTCTGCTCTTTGCATTTCAGGAGGATATCATCCAATTGATTCGGTGTAGCATCGTGAATTTCGGCTGCTAACCTTTCCATCAATTCCTTATTTTTCATTGAATTCATCCCCCATGAATCTGCGCATCTTATTTAATGCACGTCGATATTTTGAAAGAACAGTCGGCAAAGGCAGGTCCAGCAGAGAAGCAATTTCCCGGTGTTTAAGCCCGGAAACCGCATAGAGCGTCACGATCTGCCGTTCTTCCTCAGTTAATGCTTTTAATACGGCCTGAAGCAAGATTTTATCCTGGCTTTCCGCAAACCGGTCCTTCGGATCGGAAATATCCCAGCTTTCATCCAGCGGGACATCCGGCAGCTTCCGATTCTGTCTCAGCTTCATCAGGGAAAGATTTTTCACAATGGTTAAAATCCAAGCCATCGGCTTCCCCTTTGCAGCATAGCTTCCAGCCGCAGCATAAATTTTCAGATAGGTGTCCTGCATCACATCTTCTGCCGAGTGGGCGTCCTTCAAAATAGACAGCGCAAATCCATACACCGCTGAGGACGTCTCCGCATAAAGGGCGGAGAGCGCCCCGGTATCGCCTTCCGCGATCCGGAACAAGAGCTGTTCGTCAATAGCTGGTGTATGATTCGGTTTCAATGTGTTTTTCATCGTTGACGTCAAACCAAGAAAAATCATCACTTTTACCTCTTCATAAGAATAATGCAGGAGCATTCTGTTTTATTGCATTAATTCTAAATTTTTTTCTTCTTTGTTTATCATAGCATAAAATACTGTTTTGAATCAACAAAAAACAGGCTGAAAAACCGGTTTTCAGCCTGCCAGCCTATGTATCTCTGCATACTGGGCATTCCTATTTTAAAATTGTAGTCAAAAATTCCCTTGTCCGGGCGCATTTCGGATTCCCGAACACCTCCTGCGGCGTTCCCTCTTCCAGAATCACCCCGCCGTCCATAAAGACCACGCGGTTCGCCACTTCCCTAGCAAAGCCCATTTCATGGGTCACAACCACCATAGTCATATTCTCTTCCGCAAGCTGACGGATCGTCTCCAACACCTCGCCGGTAAGCTCCGGATCAAGCGCGGAGGTTGGTTCGTCAAACAGCATAATATCCGGGTTCATCATCAGCGCACGCGCGATCGCCACGCGCTGCTTCTGGCCTCCGCTTAACGAGGCCGGATATGCGTCCGCCTTTTCCAGCATTCCGACCTTTTTCAGGTACTTCTGCGCATTGGCGCTGATCTCCTCCTGTGGCTGTTTCTTGACAAGCTTGGGAGAAAGCTCAAGATTCTGCCGGACGGTCAGGTGCGGAAACAGATTAAAATGCTGAAACACCATCCCCATTTTTAAAATCAGCTTTTGGATATCCGTCTGTTTTGCATAAATTCCGTTCTCTACCAATGGGTCTCCCTCAATCAGTACAGAGCCGGAATCCACCTTTTCCAGATCAATCAGGCAGCGCAGCAGCGTTGATTTTCCGGAGCCGGAGGAACCGATTACCGCAACTACATCTCCCTGATTCACCTCCAGCGTAATCCCTTTCAGAACTTCTACGTCAAAGGATTTATGTACGTCATTAATTTGTATCATATTCATTCGAGTTTTCCTCCCTATCCAGCATTAAAAGCTATATTTCTTTTCCAGCTTCTTGAAGATCAGCGCGGGCACTGTCGTCAGAACCAGATAGAAGATCATACAGAAGAAATACGGCAGGATCGTCACCTCGGCATTGGCAATGTTTTTCGCTGCCTCCAGCAGGTCGCCCATCCCGATAACAAAAACCAGGGAGGTATCCTTTACCAGGGTGATTGTTTCATTTGCCAGGGACGGGAGCGCGACCCGGAACATCTGAGGAAAAATAATCCGGAACATGGTCTGGCTGCGGTTTAGCCCTAAAACCTTTGCCGCCTCATACTGCCCCTTGTCCACCGCCAGGAAGCCTCCACGGAAAATTTCAGCAAAATATGCCGCATAGTTCAGGGTAAACGCAATCAGAATTGCCGCCATCCGGCTGTTCAGGGTCAGGTATGGCCCAATCACCGGCAGGCACGGCAGGCCGTAAAAAATGGTGAAAATCTGCAGCATCAGCGGCGTTCCCCGCATGATGTAAATATAAAAATTCAGGACAGCCCGCAGCGGCTTCACCCGGCTGCGAACCCCAAGCGTCACCACCATCCCAAGCGGGATTGACATAACATAGGTCGCGCAAAATACAATAATCGTAATTCCACAGCCCTTTAAAAGCTGATAAAACATTCCAAGGTAATCCATGAAAGAACCCTCCATTACTTTCTCGTTACCAATTGATATCATAGTAACATACTAAAGCTAATTATACTATAAATCCCCATAATCTTGCAAGATATTTTTCAAAGCAAAAGAGAGGAAATAGTGTTTCCTCTCCATTGGCTATTTGTGATATTTTCCATTCGCGTTAATCTGAAACGCCCTGTAAACCTGCTCAAGCAGCATCACCCTGGCCATTTGGTGCGGAAAGGTCATTGGGGACATAGAAAGCTTCTGATCCGCCTTTGCCTTAACTTCTTTTGACAGCCCATAGGAGCCGCCGATGATCAGGTCAATTTCACTTACGCCGTTTAAAGCAAGCGCTGAAAACTTCTCCGCTAACTGTTCGGAGCTTAATTCCTTTCCTTCAATACACAGTGCAATATGATAGCCGCTGCGAAGCTTTGCCAGGATTTCCCGGCCTTCTTCCTCAATACATTTTGTGATCTGGCTTTCAGAAGGGCTGGATGGCAGCTTATATTCGTTTAACTCGATCAGCTCCAGCCGGCAAAAAGCCCCCAACCGCTTTTGGTATTCCCGGCATGCTTCCTGCCAGTAATGCTCTTTCAGTTTTCCAATACAGATTAAGCGCATTGTCAGCATAAATATCACCATTCCTTTTTAGGGAGATCAAAAATCGATCCACTTGCCATGGTTTTCCCTCGGTGCAACCATCAGTTCAAAGTCTTTTCCCAGGGTCGCTCCGCAGCGTCCCAGCGTCTCAACAATATTGGCATACGCAATCTCCGGACGGTTATTCTCCTCGCTGAGATGTCCGAGAATAAACTTCCTGACTCCTTCGTCGTATAACCGGCGTATTTCCGCGGCACAGTCAAGGTTCGAAAGATGTCCGGTAAGTCCTGCGATCCGCCGCTTTAAAAAATAAGGATAGCTGCCCGCCGCAAGCATGGATTCCTCATAATTGCTCTCCAGCATAACAACGTCGCTTCCAAGCAGATGCCGGTGGATTTCATCCGTCATATGTCCCAGGTCCGTACAGACTACGGCGGACGTCCCTTCTGCTGTCCTGATTCGGTAGCACTGGCTCTGCTCGCTGTCATGCGGCGTCGCAAACGGAATGACCGAGCATCCGGAAAGCACTGTCTCCTCTTCGGCCAACTGCATCGGCGCAAAAGGCGGGAGCACTTTCTTTTCAATCAGACGCTTTAATGTTCCCTTTGAACCGTAAACCGGAACCTTCAGCGCCTTTTGAATCCTCTCCAGGCCCTTGACATGGTCGGTATGCTCATGCGTTACAAATATCCCCTTGATTGCCTCAGGAGGAATTCCGATCAACGCCAGATGTGCGGCAAACGCCCGGATTCCAATGCCCGCATCGATCAAAACGCCACTTTGCTGATTGCCTACATAAATGCAATTCCCCTTGGAGGAACTTGCCAATGGATAGATAATTGCCATTGTTTAACCATACTTTATGTAAATAAAGCTTTCCTTTCTATTGGTGTGCCGGACACTCGTCCTTTATGTTGAGGCAAAGAGAAAAAATCCGTCTCCCCGCCTGACAAAAAATAAGCCACTTTAAAAAAGTGGCTGTTTTTTCTTCTTTTATAAAGCCTGCTCCAAAACACGATCCGGAATACAGATTTTCTTCACATCCGCACCAATCGCACGAAGCTTCTTCTCAATATCCTCATATCCACGTTCTACATGGAAAATATCTTCGATTTCAGTTGTCCCCTCGGCAGATAAAGCCGCAATTACCATCGCAGCGCCTGCCCGCAGATCAACCGCCTTCACCGGCGCGGCAGTAAACTCCGGGATTCCTTCCACGACCGCCACCCGTCCGTCTACCGATACGACAGCGCCCATCCGGCGCAGCTCGTCAATATAGCGGAAACGGTTATCCCAAACGCCTTCTTTTACAATGCTTGTCCCATCCGCAAGGCAGAGCAGCGCGGTAATTTGAGGCTGCATATCGGTTGGGAAGCCCGGATGAGGCAATGTCTTTACATCGCAGTGTTTTAGCGTGCCGACGTAACGCACACGAACAGCATCGTCATATTCCGTTACTTCTACGCCCATTTTCAATAACTTTGCGGAAATTGGTTCCAAATGCTTCGGAATAACATTCTGGATTAACAGATCCCCTTTTGTTGCCGCAGCGGCCACCATATAGGTTCCTGCTTCAATCTGATCCGGAATAATGGAATACTCCACGCCACGCAGCTCATTAACGCCGCGGATTTTGATGGTATCCGTTCCGGCACCCATAATATTTGCCCCCATCGAGTTGAGGAAGTTGGCCAAATCGACAATATGCGGTTCTCTGGCTGCATTCTCAATAATGGTGGTTCCTTCCGCCTTCACTGCCGCCAGCATAATATTGATGGTAGCACCGACTGAAACCATATCCAGATAAATGCTGGAACCAATCAGCTTTTGAGCAGATATATTGACTATTCCATATTCAAGATTCCAATCCGCCCCCAGAGCCTTAAATCCCTTGAGATGGAGATCAATCGGACGGACGCCGAAATTGCAGCCGCCTGGAAGCGGCACCTTTGCATGGTTGAACTTTCCTAACAGGGAGCCCAAAAAATAATAGGAGGCACGCATCCGTTTTGCCTGTTCATAAGGAACCTCAGGATTTTTCACCCTGCTGGTGTCAATTTCTAATTTATGTTTATTAATCACTTTGATGGCAGCGCCCATCTCGTGTAAAATACTGGTTAAAATCGAAACATCACTGATATTTGGGATATTTTCAATGACGCAGGGAGTATCTGCTAAGATCGTAGCAGCCAAAATCGCCACAACAGCATTTTTCGCACCGCTGATTGGCACCTCACCACAAAGGCGTGTTCCGCCGTTGATGATGTATTTTTCCACAATCATTCTCTCCTTTTTCGCTCATGCATTTTATTATAACATAAACTGGTATAAATGCAAAGCAATTTTCCAAATTTTCATAATTTGTTACATTTGGTAATTTTCCGGCGATTTTCCGCTATAATATCCGCAGCATAAAAAATAAGGGTTGGCACTTCTCCAACCCTTATTATCCCACTATTTATTAAAATTATCCTTAATCCGTTCAAAAAATGATTTGCGTTTTTCATAATTTTTGTCATTTAACGATTCGTCAAACTGCTTAAGCGCCTCTAGCTGTGTTTTGTTTAAATTTTTTGGCACTTCCACCACCATGGTGACAAACTGGTCTCCGCGTCCGCGCCCGTTTAAACGCTGAACGCCCTTCCCTTTCAGCCGGAATACCGTCCCGGGCTGCGTTCCTGCCGGCATCGGGTATTCTACCTTGCCGTCTATAGTCGGAACTACTAGTTTATCTCCTGTGACTGCCTGGCAATAGGTAACCGGAATGTCGCACCAGATATCAAACCCATCACGCCGGAACAGAACATCAGGGCGGACAGTGACTGTGACTGTCAAATCTCCTGCCGGGCCTCCGTTAGAGCCTGCGTTCCCCTGTCCTCGGACCGCCAGCGTCTGGCCATCATCAATTCCCGCCGGGATATTGACCTCAATGGTTTTGGTGCGCGACTGTTTTCCAGAACCGCCGCAGGTTTTGCAGGGATGGTCGATAACCGTACCCTTTCCTCCGCAGCGGGAGCATGGACGAGAGGTTTGAATCACGCCCAACGGCGTCCGCTGGGAAACGCGCACCTGTCCCGTTCCGTTACATTCCGGGCAGGTCTGCGGGCTGTGTCCTGGTTCACAGCCGTTGCCATGACAGGCGTCGCAGGTTTCCTGACGGGTAACCCTCACTTCCTTGCGCGCTCCTTTACAAGCCTCAAAGAAATCAATGATCAGGCTTGTATGTAGGTCGGCACCTCTTCTCGGCGCATTCGGGTTTGCTCTCCTGCTCCCTCCGAAACCGCCAAAGCCGCCTCCAAACATATCAAAAATATCGCCGAGGTCGCCAAAGTCAAATCCGCCGCCGAAGCCGCCTCCATAACCGCCGCTACCGGCACCGTAATTCGGGTCAACGCCCGCGTGCCCGAACTGGTCATACCGCGCCTTTTTATCAGAATCCGACAACACCTCATAGGCTTCGTTTACTTCTTTAAAATTTTTTTCCGCTTCAGCATCGCCCGGATTTAAGTCCGGATGATATTTTTTGGCCATTTTGCGGTAAGCTTTCTTGATTTCATCATCGGAAGCGCCCTTTTGCACACCGAGCACTTCATAATAGTCTCTCTTATCAGCCAAGCTGTATACCCACCTTTTCTACAACAGTTTGCAGTTAGAGGATTCCCTCTAACTGCAAACCCTGCCTTCTTATGAGGAAGTTATTTGTTGTCATCGTTCACTTCTGTGAAATCGGCGTCAACATAATCGGCATTCCCGCCGGCCGCCGCGTTCGGGTCAGCACCTGGTGCTCCCTGTGCGCCAGCCTGGGCTTGCTGAGCCTGCTGGGCAGCAGCATATACCTTTTCGCTGATTTTATAGAAGGACTGCTGCAGTTCTTCCTGTTTTGCTTTGATCGCGTCGTAATTTTCGCCCTTTAATTCTTCTTTGAGCGCATTGATTTTAGCTTCTACATCAGCTTTTTCATCTGCAGATACCTTGTCGCCTAATTCGCCCATTGTCTTTTCACACTGGAAGATCATCTGGTCGGCGCTGTTGCGGATATCAACCTGCTCTTTATGCTTCTTATCTTCCGCCGCAAACTGCTCTGCTTCCTTTACAGCCTTGTCAATATCATCCTTGGACATATTGGTAGAAGCAGTAATGGTGATCTGCTGTTCCTTGCCTGTTCCAAGATCCTTTGCGGATACGTGTACAATTCCGTTTGCGTCAATATCAAAAGTAACTTCAATCTGAGGAATTCCTCGCGGAGCCGCCGGGATTCCATCCAGGTGGAAGCGTCCCAGGGTTTTATTGTCTTTTGCGAATTCACGTTCGCCCTGCAGGATATGGATTTCAACAGAGGTCTGATTGTCCGCAGCGGTGGAATAAACCTGTGTTTTCTTGGTCGGGATTGTGGTGTTCCGTTCAATCATTCTGGTGCAGACGCCGCCCAGGGTTTCGATCCCCAGAGACAGCGGAGTAACGTCCAGAAGGAGCAGCCCCTTGACTTCCCCGCCAAGAACACCGCCCTGGATCGCCGCGCCGAGCGCAACACATTCGTCCGGGTTGATTCCCTTAAACGGGTCTTTGCCGATGATATTCTTGACAGCGTCCTGAACAGCCGGGATACGGCTGGAGCCACCAACCATCAGTACCTTATCCAGCTCGGAGGTGGAAAGGCCGGAATCCTGAAGAGCCTGACGGACAGGCCCCATGGTTGCTTCTACCAGGTCTGCGGTCAGTTCGTTGAATTTCGCACGGCTTAAAGTCATATCCAGATGTTTCGGGCCTGTTGCGTCCGCAGTAATAAACGGGAGGTTAATCTGGGTGGTCGGCATGCTGGAGAGCTCAATTTTTGCCTTCTCAGCAGCTTCCTTCAGCCTCTGCATTGCCATATTGTCGTTAGACAGGTCAATGCCGTTATCGCGTTTAAATTCAGCAACCATCCAGTCGATCACTCTCTGGTCAAAGTCGTCGCCGCCCAGACGGTTGTTCCCGGCAGTCGCCAGAACCTCCTGAACGCCGTCGCCCATTTCAATGATGGAAACGTCGAAGGTACCGCCGCCGAGGTCGTATACCATGATTTTCTGTTCCTGTTCCTTATCGACGCCATATGCAAGCGCTGCGGCAGTCGGTTCATTAATAATACGTTTTACTTCCAGGCCGGCGATTTTACCGGCGTCCTTGGTTGCCTGGCGCTGCGCGTCGGTGAAGTAAGCCGGAACAGTAATAACCGCTTCCGTTACCGTTTCGCCCAAATAGCTTTCCGCATCCGCTTTCAGCTTCTGCAGAATCATTGCAGAAATTTCCTGAGGGGAATATTTTTTCCCGTCGATATCCACTCTGTAATCAGTACCCATATGGCGTTTGATCGAGGTGATGGTACGGTCATGGTTGGTAACAGCCTGACGTTTTGCCACCTGTCCTACCATTCTTTCGTTTGTTTTGGAAAAAGCGACCACAGAAGGAGTGGTTCTCGCGCCTTCCGTATTTGCAATGACAACAGCCTCGCCGCCCTCCATTACAGCAACGCAAGAGTTTGTAGTACCTAAGTCAATACCAATGATTTTTCCCATAATAATCTTCCTCCTAAAATATCTATTTTGTAATAAGCTTTATCTTTTATGGATTCGCTACAACCACCATCGAATGGCGGATCACGCGGTCTCCAATTTTATAGCCCTTCTGAAACACCTGGCAAACAGTGTTTTCTCCAAAGTTTTCATCCTCTACCTGATTGACCGCGTTGTGCACCTGCGGGTCAAAGGTTTCTCCTTGTGCCGGAATTTCTTCCACACCCAGCTTTTTGAGCGCCTCGCTGAACTGGTTGAAGATCATCTCAACTCCCTGCTTAAAGGTTTCATCCGCACAGTCGGTTTGAAGGGCGCGTTCAAAGTTATCCAGCACTCCCAGCACAGCCTCGACACAATCTGCCTTCGCATAGCCGTAAAGCTCGTCTTTTTCCTTGGACGTTCTCTTTTTGAAGTTGTCAAATTCGGCCATCTGGCGCAGAAGCTTGTTTTTCAGCTCTTCATTTTCTTTCTGCAGGGCTGCCAGCTCTTGGTTGGTCTCCTCAGCCGCTTCATCCTTCACTTCCTCTTCTACAGTATTCTCGGAAGCCGTTTCCGTCTTCAGTTCTTTTTCTTTTTTCGCCATCTCCTATATTCTCCTTCTATTTTTCTTCTTCATGCAGAATATCGGAGAGAAGCTTTGTCACGCTCTCTGAAAAATACTGCATGTACGGTATTACCTTCGCATAGTCGAGCCGCAGCGGGCCGATAATCCCAAGCGAACCGCCTGGAGCTTCCCCAATTTTATAAGGCGAAACCACCATCGAGGAATTGGTAATGGAAAACGTATCGTTTTCCTTCCCAAAAATCACCTTGATTCCGCTGAACGCATTGGAGAGAAGCCTCGCGAGCTCCTGCTTCTCATTTAAGAAGCGGATAATCTCTGTACTGTTCATATTTCCCGCCTCAAGCAGGCGCTGCTCCCCTCGGATATTAATGCTGTTTTTCGTAAACTCCTCGCTCAGCTCATACACCGCATACAAAAGCGGGGAAAGAGAGATCATATAGCTCCCAAGGGCAATAGCCAGGTTTTGGAGCATGGCCGGCGTGAGCTCCTCAATATTTGTTCCCGTCAGGTTCTTATTGACGAATTCCGCAAAAAAGCCAAGCTGCTCATTGGTTAAATCAAATTCCAGGCGGCAGATCTTATTTTTAATCGCCCCGGTAGAAGTAATGATCAGCAGCGCATAGAGACGTCTCCCGGCGGGGATAACCTCTACCCGGGTAATTACGGAAAAATGCGGCATATTATTGCTGTTCACCACAGTAAGCTGCGTCAGGTCGGACAGCACCTGTACCGCATTATCCACTACGTTTTCTGCAGTGATCCCATTCTGGGTCAGTTGTTCGTCAATCTCACGTTTTTCCTTGGCAGACAAAACATGCGGATGCATCAGCCTCTCAATGTACAGGCGGTATCCCAGATAAGTCGGGATACGCCCGGCAGAAGTATGCGGCTGTTCCAAAAGCCCCAGCTTTTCCAGAGCGGCCATATCATTTCTGACCGTTGCGGACGAAACATTAATTTTAGAATTGGCAATAATGGTTTTTGATCCAACCGGTTCTCCTGTCCTGATATACTCATTTACAATCGTTGACAGCACCAACAGTTTTCGGTCATCTAAGCTCAATTTTTTCACCACCTGTTTTGCCGCTTATCACATCTTACAATCCTTTTTCAAATTTTAGCACTCAACATCTTTGAGTGCTAACTATAATTTACCACTCTGTATCCAATCTGTCAAGGTTTCTTTGAATAAATTTTGTAAATTAAATTTTAACATTTTAAGATAACTTTTTTCATCGGGCTTTTTTGTACTGTTTAGGATTGAAAATGATTTTAAATTTGTTATAATAGAATTATTGTTTATAATTGGAGGCTTTTCATTATGATGGGTGAAATCCGAATTCAGACAACCCTGACAGAGCAGGATGTCAAGCGTACGGCATATTATAATGTGATTTTCCGCAATGTTTTAATGCTGGTTCTCTGCTGGGTTCCCTTTGCAGGCGGGCTGCTCTGCCTGATTTTCCAAGATATTGTCCGCGTCCATTATCTTCTCTGTATCGCATTTATGCTCTATCCGTTTATTATGATGGCGCTGCTGCTGCGCAGAGTTCGGCAGCTTATCGCGAAGCGGAAGGAATCAATCGGCCAAACCTTTCTCATGACCTTTGACGATGAGCAGATCACATTACATAGCGAAGCCGAACAGCTTGAGCTTAACTGGAGCCAGATCAACGAGGTGCGCGAGCTGCCCGACCTGCTGTTATGCTATACTTCTGTGAGGCGGATGCTCTATCTCCCGAAACGCGATATGACAGAGGATCAGATCATCGAGTTCCGCAGTATGATCCGCAATCATCTGTCCTACAAAAAATACCGTTTAAAGTAAATATCCGCCGGCAAAGCCGGTGGGTTTGCAAAGACGCCTGAAAGGCTCTGAGACTGGCAGCGCCTGCAGGCGCTTTTTGCGGTCTAACACCTGCGAAAGAATTGCTACTTGCTACCCGTAAACGGGTCTGCGTATTCCTTGAGCGTCAATTGGTCGTGCAATGCATCTTTTTTAAGCTGATTTTGTATGTACTCTGCAATCTTCTTTGTGTTCTTCCCAACTGTATCCACGTAATATCCTCGGCACCAAAAACTTCGGTTCCCATATTTGTATTTCAGATTTCCGTGTCTCTCGTGGATGAGAATACTGCTCTTTCCTTTGAGAAAATCCATGAATCCTGCCACACTTTCTTTTGGCGGGATTTCTACCAGCATATGAATGTGATCCGGGCACACTTCTGCCTCTACTATTTGGATCCCTTTCCAGTTGCATAATTCCCGCAGAATTTTCCCGATCTCTGCTTTGTGTTCTCCGTAGAATAATTTTCGCCGGTATTTTGGGGCACACACGATATGATATTTGCAGTTCCACGTTGTATGTGCTAAACTCTTATTGTCATTCGTCATCCGAATGTCCTCCTTTTGGTATTCCTGTGCAGTTGTCAGGCCGCACTTTTATCTTACCAAAAGGAGTTCCTTTTTCCTACGCAACGCTAAAGCTTTTCCAGAACCCCCGGCACAGCCGGGGGTTCTCTCTATACAAGAAAGGGGAGCCGGCAGACAAATTGTCTGCCGGCTCCCCTTGGTTCCTATTTACCCACCGAAGCCGCATGGCCGATTTTCCGGTATTTCTCCCGGGTAGCCAATCCGCCGCGAATGTGCCGTTCCTGTTTATTCTGTTCCAGGATTTTCTTCACTTCCGTATAAAGCGCATGATCCAGGGAGGATAGCCGCGTAGTCACATCCTTGTGGACTGTGCTTTTACTGATATGGAAAGCCTTTGCAGTACTGCGTACCGTTCCTTTATGTTCTAATATGTATTCCCCTAATTTCAAACATCTGTCCTCTAAAAATTCTGCCTGCTTTCTCAAGTGATCTCCCCTCATATCCATTGTAGTTTGTACATCATATGCAAAAAAGCCTGTACTTATGTGGGAAAATACTATTCTTTTCCAAAATTAAGGTGTATAATAAAGATAAATTTTACTTACCGAAAAAATCCTATCGATAGGAAGGGAGCCTTAACAAAACTATGATTTTTCAGAATGCCTCTGTCTTTTACCGTGGAACATTCCAACGACTTGATTTAAAGACGAACGGTGCGCTGATTGAAGAAATCGCGCCCCATATTCCAGGGAAACCGGCGCTTGACTGCTCCGGGAAGCTGCTGATTCCCGGACTGATCGATATCCATACGCATGGATGCGTTGGTTTTGATTTTTCTACTGCTTCTCCGGAAGAAATGGAAACCATGCTGAAATATTACCAGAAAAACGGAATCACCTCTGTCTGTGCCACCACTATGACCATGCCGTCCGAGGGTTGCAGGCGGGCAGCCCGGAATATTGCCGGGGCGGCAAAGCAGGCAGGCGGCAGCCGAATCATCGGAATCAATATGGAAGGGCCGTTTTTAAGCCGGCAAAGGAAAGGCGCGCATGACGAACAGTATCTGACTGCGCCGGACAAAGCACTTCTGGATGAATTTAACCGTTTGTCCGGCGGACTGCTCAAGATCATTAACCTAGCGCCTGAGCTTGACGGCGCGATGAAGATCATTGACGACTATCACAGCGAAAAGGTCATTTCAATCGCCCATACCGCCTGCGGCTATGAAACCGCGCTGGAAGCGTTTGACCGAGGCGCAGACCATATCACCCACCTGTTTAATGCTATGAACGGACTGCATCACCGCGATCCCGGGATTATCGGCGCGCTTTCAGACCGGGATGTCTTTGCTGAGCTGATTTGCGACGGAATTCATATCCATCCGGCTGTGATCCGACTGATGTTCCGTCTCTGTGCCGCTAAAATGGTAATGATATCGGATTCTATGTGCGCGTGCGGGCTCTCGGACGGACAATACCAGCTCGGCGGGCTGGATGTAACTGTTGTAAACCGGAAGGCAACGCTTTCGGACGGAACGATTGCCGGTTCCTCCACAAACGTTTACCAGGGTATGCGGAACGTGATCGGGTTCGGCGTCCCGGCAGAGCAGGCAATTTTAAGCGCAACGCTTCTTCCCGCCAAATCAATCCGGTGCGACAGCGATTATGGAAGCCTGGAGGTTGGAAAGCATGCCGACCTGCTCCTTCTGGATCAGGATTATCAAGTTGAGGCCGTTTATCAGGATGGTAACCTTTCATCAGAATTATGATAAAAGCCGGGACAAATTCGAAAATTTGTCCCGGCTTTCGTTTACTTTTCCCATTCTTTGAGCAATACCGTCTGAAAAGCTTTAAAAGCATTCGGCAAAGGATAGCCCGCCGCCATCTCTTCCCTGGAAACCCAAATAAGTCCCGGCGTTTCTTCCTGAAGCAGAGCAGAATATCCTTCCATAACCCATTCCACATGAGTAAAGATATGCTTCGCTTTTTTTAAGCGCTTGATTTCTAAAAGCGCCGCACCCTTTTTATATAGAAAACGCCCGGCCTCTTCCGGAGAAAGATGGCCCTCGACGTTAGGAAATTCCCACAATCCGGCAAGCAAACCGGAATCCGCGCGCTTCGCAAGAGCCGCTTTCTCTCCGCACCGAAGGAGAAAAACCGTTTTTTGCTCTACCCGTCTCGCCTTTTTTGCCGCTTTGACAGGCAGTTTCCCCTCCGTCCCATGCTGATGCGCCAAGCAGCAATGGGACAATGGGCACAGACCGCAAAGCGGAGCGCCGTTCGGCACGCAGACCATCGCGCCTAGTTCCATCAGCGCCTGTGTAAAATCGCCTGGCTGCTGCCTCGGATAGATCTCTTTTAAGCGTGAGGCAAAATCCCGTTTTACCTTCGCCTGCGTAATATCATCGTCGCTTTCCGTCACTCGGGAGAGCACCCGCAGCACGTTGCCGTCCACAGCCGGCACCGGCAGCCCAAACGCAATAGAGGCAATCGCGCCGGCTGTATATTCCCCGATTCCCGGAAGCTCCCTCAGTGCTTCAAAAGAGGCCGGAAGCTCTCCGTCATACCGTTCCATCACAATCCTGGCAGCCTTTTGCAGGTTTCGCACCCGGCTGTAATATCCAAGCCCTTCCCATAGCTTTAAAAGCTTTTCCTCCTCGGCCCCTGCAAGGGAAGCGATATCCGGAAGCTCGGACATAAAGCGCTCATAATAGGGTTTCACCGCTTCCACTCTGGTTTGCTGGAGCATAATCTCTGAAACCCACACCCGATAAGACTGCGGGTCGCTCCGCCAGGAAAGCTCCCTGGCTGATTGACGGTACCAGGCAAGTAAGGGCTGCACGATCTCTATTAAATTATCCTTCATCAAGCTTTCGTCCCCCTTCTGTTTCGCCGTTCCAACGGTATTTTTTCATGTCGACCTGGCCCTCGGCAATAAAGGCCACCCCTTCCGCCTCCAGCAAAGCAATCTGACGGTTTTCCCCTCCAAAAATAAAGGCGGGCGATACATATCCAAATCGGTTTACTACCCGATGACACGGGATATGCTCCGGATCGGGATTGACATGCAGCGCATAGCCCACGACCCGGGACCATCGGGGATTTCCGGCCAGCAGAGCAATCTGCCCATAGGAGGCCACCTTTCCGTAAGGTATCTTTTTTACAATTTCATAAATTTTTGTAAAGCTGTTGTTTTTCATTCTTTATACCATGGCCTTCGCCGGGGCGAAAGCGCTCCTTTCTCACAAATTGAATCAGTTTTGCACAAAAACTCAGTTTGCAAAGGATAGCCGCCCTCCATGCTGATTCCCGTTCCTGTTCTGCGTCCCGTTTAGAATGAAAGCAGCCCCTGGCGGGAAACTATAAAGGCAAGAAGCTGAGAACAGAAGAGCAAACGTTTCATCTGCTTCAGTATACCACAAATTTATTTTTCTTTCAAAATATTACATTGATTTACAATCCTCCCCAAAAATGGTATGATGAAGAAAACGCCTGTTTGAAAGCAAGCTTGTAAAACCGGCAAAAACATCCGGAAAGGAATGTCGATTGTGATGAAAACAATCATTGAGCTGTTCGACCGGGAACCCATCGAGAATGTCCTGGGTATGTTGATGATGAATCCACAGCAGGTGGTTTTCCTCGGCGATAAGAAGATTATGCGGGAATACCGAAAGGAAAGTATCCTCCGTTTTGCCAAGCAAAGAGGACTCCAGACCAAAATCTCTTTTTATCATTATGACTATGCGAACTACCAAAATATTATGGACACCTATCAAAGGGTGGTTCAGGCAAACCCGTCCTGTGCCTTTGAGGTTACCGGAGGAAAAGAAATTCCTTTGTTAGCGGCCGGAGCGTTTTGCCTTGAGCAAAAAATTCCAGTCTATTATTTTGATTACCGTTCCAAAAAATTCCTCAATGTATTCCAAAACAGCACCTTGCCGGAAATCTCTCTGCCAAAGCTCACTGTCCGGGATATCCTGACCCTCGCGGGTGGCTCTATGATGCGCCACGGCCATTTTAACCAGGAATACCGTTCACCGGAAATGCAAAGGGATATTCTCTCAGTCTGGGATATTTATAAAAAGCACCGTCAGGAATGGGGCGCCCAGACCACCTTTTTCCAGCAAATTCAAACGGAGGATGAGCACACCCTTGCAGTATCTGTCCCGGAGAAGCTCAGCGGCAAGGTCAACGCGGAGTGTAATTTTTCTATTATGCAGGCGCTGGCAGAATGCGGCATTATCCTTCGCCTTCACCGCAGAAACGGACAGGTTTCTTTTCAGTTTAAGAATGAGCATCTCCGCAAATGCTTAAGCGATGCCGGCATCTGGCTGGAGCTTTACACAGGCTTGTGTGCGGATCAAACCGAATTTTTCGATGATGTGCAGGTCAGCGTGGTCATTGACTGGGACGGCAGCGACCACGACCCAAATGATACTACCAATGAAATCGACGTAATGCTGGTTCATGAGCTAACCCCCATTTTCATTTCCTGCAAGACCGGCGTCCCTTCTACCCACGCACTGAATGAAATCAAGCTCCTCGCGGAACGGTTTGGCGGAATTGCCGCAAAGGCCGTCCTGGTAACCTCTACAGCCGTATCAAAGGTCGCTCCTGCGACCTACCGCCGCGCCGGGGACATGGGCGTCATGATTCTGGAGGAGGAAGAGCTGTTCAACAAGCAGTTTCCGCAGAAGCTTACCGATATTGCAGAAGGCCGGTTCTGGATGCGCAGGACATAAAATAAACATAAAAGCTCAGCCAAGCGGAGCATCCGCTTGGCTGAGCTTTTGTATAGCACTATTTTTCCACGCCGGCAAAATCAATCACAATCTGACCGACCGACGGTGTAAACTGGCGGAAAGAAACACCGGCAGAGGACATCATCCGTTTCGAGGCAATGGTTTCCTTGGTATCCGCATATTTATCGGACAGGTAAACCACCTCCTTGATCCCGCACTGGATGATCGCCTTCGCGCATTCATTGCACGGAAACAGCGCGACATAGATTTTCGCGCCCTCCAGGGATTTCCCGCGGGTGTTCAGGATTGCATTGAGCTCCGCATGAACTACAAAGGGGTACTTGGTCTGCTCGCCTTCCCTTTCCCACGGATATTCGTCGTCGGAGCAGCCGATGGGAAAACCGTTGTATCCGGTTGAGAGTATAATTTGATCCGGACTGACAATACATGCTCCAACCTGTGTGTTCGGGTCCTTGCTTCGTTTAGCGGCAAGCATTGCAACGCCCATAAAATAATCATCCCAGGAAATATATCCTTCCCGCTTCATCGTTTCTATCATTCCTTTCCCTTGTTTTAAATTCCGTCGGATATCGGACTGTTTTGTATTTATTTCTCCAGCACCATCTGGTAGGCCGCTTTCATACCGTTCTGCAGAATCGCGTTATAATACGGCGCGACAATATCATAATAGCGGGACAGATCCTCGCCCCAAACTGCAGTGTCCGCAAGGATTGCGGAAAGCGGCGCTTCTTTCAGAACATGGATATACTCTGCCCTGTCGTTTGGCTCCCGAAGCCGGTAAAAGGCCAGCAACGCCGCTAATGAGAACAAAAGCCCATGCGGCTGTAAGTGGAACATTTTCTCATATTCCCGAATCGTCGGCAAAACCCGCACCTTGAATTTGCTGACCGAATTCACCGCAATGTCGGCCAGATGATGCCGGATATATGGATTTTGGAAACGTTCCTCCACAGAACAGGCAAAGGCAAGCGTCTCCTCGTTTTCTCCCAGCGTTGGGACAATCTCCTCAAACACGCACCTTCGGAACAGCCTGTGTACCGTTTCATCCTGCATACATTCCAGCACTGTTTCCAGTCCAAACAGGCTGGCGCCCAACACCATCGAGGTATGCCCGCCGTTTAGGATTCGTACCTTTCTGAGCTTGTACGGTGTGATGTCGTCCGTCCAGACAACGTTCAGGCCCGCTTTCCGGAACGGCAGCTCCTCCTCATAATTTCCTTCCACTGCCCAGAGATGGAACGGCTCAGCCGTATTCAAAAGGGCGTCCGGCCCTCCTAACTTTTTCTCCCATTGCTCCGCTTCTTCTGCCGGGAAGCCGGTGCAGATCCGGTCAACCAGCGTATTGCAGAACCGATTCTCCGTTTCTATCCACCGAATAAAGCCCTCTCCCAGCTTCCACCGGCGCGCATGCTCCAAGACCGCCGAACGCAGGACATCCGCGTTATGGTCAATCAGTTCGCAGGGAAAGATTAAAAAGCCCGGCAGCCCGGACTGAAAACGGTGATGCAACAATCTGCACAGCTTCGCCGGATAGGCTTTCGGCGGACGGTCGTCAAAGGAAGCGGTTGCATCAAACTGAATGCCGATCTCAGTCGTATTCGATATAATAACCCGCATAGCTGGGTTTTCGGCAAGCTTCAGAAAGCCGTCAAAATCCGATTCCGGATTTAGCGCGCGGGAAATGGAGGTAATTCTGTGGCATTCCTCCATGGCCTTCCCGTTCTCAATTCCTCGCAAAACCAGATGATAGACTCCGTTTTGCGCATTGATCCGTTCTGCCGCGCCGCCCGGCGTAGACTGTATTACTACAATCCTGCCGTCATATAGTCCCTGCTGGTTCAGACAGTTGATAAAATAGTCAAAAAAACCGCGCAAAAATCGTCCTGTACCGAACTGAATGATTGTTTCCCTGTTCACGATAGTCCCTTCTTTCCTTCAGATTAGCATCCGTTTTCAAAGATAGCCTCCGCCTCAAAGCAAGGTTTTCCGTCCCGTTCCCGGATACCCTGAAAATAAAACTGCCCGTCCTCGTTGGTTCCTCTCAGAATCCGCATTTCCTCTCCAAACGGCAGTTCATTATGATAATAGATCACCATTTTTTTCAGCGCCTGTTCTCGCAGCAGCTCCGCCGGAAGATAATTAAAGACTATATCCGCATATTCTGCATTGTTCAGATGACCGTTGATATCAGTCCGTGAGTATTCCGCTTTTACCATGCCGAGCGTTTCCAGCTCCGTTCCTTTTCTGATCGACATGTCAAAAGATTTCTCCGTCCTGTCGACAAACGGAAGCTGAAATTCCTCCGGAGGCTTGCGCAGGATTCGTTTCGTCTGCGTGTCCACCAGAACCCACCGGGTGTCAACACCGGCCGCTTCTTCCCCGGATACTGTCAGGCTGGTATAACGGTTATATACCGCTCTGACCGGAAGGGCGGCAGTGGTATCCAGATGGAGTTGTTCACCAACCGTAATATCTCTGTTGAGTACTAACACAAGCTTAGCCAGCAGAAACGCCGTATGTGTCCTTTCATATAACGCGGCGTCGACGCCAATCGCCGTACAGTTATCCATACTGACCTGTTCAACCTGCCTTAGAATCGAACTGGGCTTCATCCGGTTTAAAAAGTCGCATTCATACTGGCTGACTGTAATATCCTTTTCGAAATGCTGAATCATCCAACTTCCCCTTTATTGAAAACAAACTGAAATCATATGCGCAATGCCATCCATATCATTGGAATGAGTGATAAAATCAGCCGCCTGTTTCACCGGTTCCTGCGCGTTTTCCATTGCAACGCCCAGTCCGGCAAACTGGATCATGGTCAAATCATTAAAGCCATCCCCACAGCAGGCCAAATCCTCCCTTTGATAGCCTAACAGGTCTAAAAGCTGCTGTAGGGACGTCGCTTTGTCAATTCCCTGCGGCATAATTTCCAGAAAAAAAGGCTCCGAACGGTAGAACATCAAATCCGGAAAGCGCTGTTTCATTTTTTCTTCTACCTTTGCCAAATATTCGCCGTCGGCCATCATCAGGCACTTATTTACCGGAAAGGTAACGTACTCTTTGAAATTTTCGATTTTACGCACCTTCAGACCGTTGATTTTCGCTTCATAACAGATGTATTCATCCTCCGGCATCTCGGTAATGACCTCTCTGCCCTCATAGGACATCAAGGCCACGCCGTATTCCTTCGCGGCGTCCGCAAGCGCCGGCAGCCGCTCCTGCGGCAGGAAATGGTCGCAGACCGCCTTTCCGGTTTTATAATCGATAATCCGGCCGCCGTTAAAGCAGAGCAGATAGCCGCCGTGCTCCTTTAAGCGCAGCTCATCCGCAAATTTTTCCAGCCCCGGCAGAGGACGTCCGGAAGCGAGGATGACTTTAACTCCCTTTTCCTGGAGCTGCTCCAACGCCTCCAGTGTTTTCGGTGTGATCCGTTTCTGACTGTTGGTCAAGGTTCCGTCAATATCTAAAGCCAGCAGTTTATATCTCATCGGTTCAGTGACATCCTTTCTTATCTTCTAACCACATTTTTCATTGCCGTGCCTGCGGTAAAAGCTTTTAGATTCTCCGCACAAATTGAGGCGATCCGCTCCAGCGTTTCGGGCAGATGAAAGCCGCCGGTAATATGGGGTGTAATAATGATGTTATTTGCGTTCCACAACGGATGGTCTCCCGGTAAGGGCTCCGGCTCCGTTACATCCAGATAGGCGCCGCCCAGCTTGCCGCTGTTTAACGCCCGGCATAACGCATCACTGTCTACCGAGCTTCCTCGTCCTACATTGAGCAAAACAGCATCCTGCTTCATCAGCGCCAGCCGTTTTTCATTCATCAGATGATAGGTCTCCGAGCTTGCCGGAATGCTGAGGGATACCGCGTCCGCCTGCGGCAGCAATGTCTCCAGACGATCCATAGTATGAAGCTCGTCAACATAATCCGGTTTCTGGTCAAGCCTGCGGCGGATTCCAATGATTCTTGCACCCATTGCCTTGGCCCGCCTGGCAAATTCATTTCCAATGTCCCCAAAGCCAATAACCAGAACAGTTGCGCCGTAAAGCGATTTTACGCCTCCGCCGTCGCTCCATCTCGCCTGCTTCTGTTCATCAAAATAGAAAGGCATCTTTTTATAGAGCATCAGCAGTCCGCAGATCATATATTCAGAGATGGCAAGCCCATAGGCTCCGCTGGCATTGGTCAGAATAGTGTCGGACGATAAAATCCCATCACCCAGGTAATTGTCATAGCCTGCGCTGTTTAACTGCAGCCATTTTAGCTTTCCGCTCTGGCGCAGCATGTCTGTCGGCGGATTTCCGAGAATTACATCCGCCTGCTGAACCTGCTCCTCCGTTACCGTAGAGGGACTCGAATAGGTAAATTCCGCCATTTCCGCTTTCGACTCCAGCATTTTTTTATGTTCTTCACTGGCCGGAAACAACACCAGCACCTGTAATTGTTCCGTATTCATGTCAATTCCTCCTGTCAAGGCCTTAGCCGTTCTTCATCATAAGGAAATTTTCCCGGATCAAACTCCGTTTATCGCTTTTCCAATCCGGGATATCTCCCGAAAAGGAAACTCCCTGGAGCAAACCTCGTTTGCTCTGTGATACCATGAAGCTGCCGGGATAAAAACGGCGATGCCGCAAGGCACGAAAGAGTTCGCTCTGGGAGCTGTTTTTAGGGACGTTAAACGTTCCGATTAACGTTATTATACCATAAAGAGAAACCGTTTACAATTTATCCCTTGATCACTTTTCAGATTTACGCTAAAATAAAATTAGAACAAATTTTCTTTTGGGAGGAATCGGCTTGGAACGCACAATACTGCACTGTGACTGCAACGGATTTTACGCCTCGGTCGAGTGCGTCCATAACCCCAAGCTTCGGGACGTTCCTATGGCGGTCTGCGGCAATCCGGAAAGCAGGCACGGTATCATTCTGGCCAAAAATGAACTGGCTAAGCGCTTTGGCGTGGTTACCGCCGAAACAATTTGGCAGGCAAGAAAAAAATGTCCCGATCTTGTTCTTGTCCCGCCTCACCGGGCAGAATACCTCCGCTTTTCAAAAATGGTGAATCAAATCTATCTGGAATATACCGATATGGTGGAACCCTTTGGAATCGACGAATCCTGGCTGGACGTCACAGGCAGCAGGCGGCTGTTCGGAGACGGCCGGGCCATCGCCAACACCCTCCGCGAACGGATCAAACAAGAAACCGGACTTACCATCTCTGTCGGGGTAAGCTTCAATAAAATTTTTGCCAAGCTTGGAAGCGATTATAAAAAGCCGGACGCGACAACGGTGATTACCCCTGAAAATTTTCAGCAGGTCGTTTTTCCGCTTCCGGTCAGCAGCCTGCTCTATGTTGGGAAATCAGCCGAAAAAATCCTGGAAAAGCTTAGCATCCGCACGATTGGCGATCTGGCCGCCTGCGACCAACGGCAAATTGCCTCCGTGCTTGGAAAGCTTGGTGAAAATATTTGGGAATATGCCAACGGCCTTGACCAAAGCCCGGTGCGGCGATATGACGATCAGCCCGAGGTGAAATCGGTTGGGAATAATATGACGTTCCGGCGCAATCTGACGGGAACAGATGACATTAAGACCGGCATCCTTGCCCTATCTGACAGCGTTGCCGCACGGCTTCGCAAGCACGGGCTAAAATGCCGGGGCGTTCAGGTCATTATTAAAAATCCTGCGCTCCATATCATCTCCCGCCAAAAGCAGCTCGACCACGCTACCGACATTTCCCGGGAAATTGCTGACTGCGCGATGGAGCTGGTGCAATCCTCCTGGGATATCAACAGCCCGATCCGAATGCTTTCCGTTACAGCTATCCAGCTTACCGATGCCGAGGAAGGATTTCAGGTCAATCTCTTTCAGCCTCAGCTGGCAGATCAGCACGAAAAGCTCTCTCATCTCGAACAGGCGGTGGATCAAATCCGCAGCAAGTATGGAAAAGGGGCCATACAAAATGCATTGCTGATGAAAAATGATATCGGCGTCGGATCAGATTCCTTCCGTAAGGATACAGAAACTGAAAACAACAAACCGGCTGGCCATTAAGGCCAGCCGGTTTGTCGTTATTAGTGTCTTTAGACGGTTGAGTGCCAGCGGCACGAAACAGAAAACCACCCGCTATGCGGGTGGGAAACAAAAGGTTAAACCAAAAAAATCACCTTTCGTGGTACAATAAGATGTTCAAGCTTATTGCAAAAAAAGAAAGGTGATTTTAATGGCAAATAAAACAAACAGTTTATCACACACAAAATGGATGTGTAAGTACCACATAGTGTTCATACCGAAATACCGAAGAAAAGCGATATACGGACAGTATAGAGTGGATTTGCAGAAAATCATAAGAACACTGTGTAAATACAAAGGAGTAGAAATACTGGAAGGAAATATGATGCCTGACCATGTACATCTGCTTTTAAGTATACCACCAAAAATAAGTGTGTCAAGTTTCATGGGATACTTGAAAGGAAAAAGTGCGTTGATGATGTTTGATAAACATGCAAATCTAAAGTATAAGTATGGGAACAGACATTTCTGGGCAGAGGGGTACTATGTAAGTACAGTAGGACTCAATGAGGCAACCATACGGAAATACATAGAGGAACAGGAAAAGCACGATATAGCACTGGATAAATTGAGTGTAAAAGAGTATGAAGACCCTTTTAAGGGTAGCAGGTAGTACGAACGCCCTTTAAGGGGCGGCAAAAGCGGCAAAGGCAATAGGCTTGAACAAAGAGAAAGCCAGCGTCTTTAGGCGCTGGTCGGTATCTGCCCCTTATAGGGGCGAGCAAACCACCCGTTTGACGGGTGGTTATGATTGGCTAATTTCTTCCGGTTGATTTACCTTCATCTCAACCTTTATTTTATCATAATCAATCTGATATTTTTTCTTATAAATTCTATTCAAGACCAGCATTGCCGCAGCCATCAGCGCCACGGAAACCACCAACGGAATAATAAAGCTGTTTGTAATACCCATAATCAGGTATCCGATAACACAGCAAGCGGCTACCACCGTCGCATACCAGAGCTGGGTGGAAACATGGTCAATATGGTTACAGCCTGCACCGGTTGACGAAAGGATCGTGGTATCGGAAATCGGAGAAATATGGTCTCCGTAGACCGCACCCGCAAGAATCGCACCCAATACCGGAATCAAGAGCGTCTGTGTTTCCGGGGTGGTGCAGATCGCAGCCCCGATTGGAATCAGGATTGCCATTGTGCCCCAGGACGTACCGGTAGAAAAGCCGAGGAAGCCCGCTACAATAAAGATAATGACCGGCAGGATAAAGACCGGGAAGGAAGAATTGTTGACCCAGTTTCCAACAAATCCTCCTGTATTCAGATAATCCACGTTGCAGATTCCGCCGATTGTCCATGCAAGAATCAGGATAGTAAAGGCCGGTACCATTGATTTGATTCCCTGCGTGATGCTGTCCATAAAGGTACGGAATCCCAAAACCTTTCTCGGCAGATAGAGCAGGAAGGTTACAACCAGGGCCGCAAGGCTGCCGAGGACAAGAGACTGTGCGGAATCACAATTCCCGAAGGATTCTGTGAAACTGCATTCTCCGGCAAAAAATCCGCCTGTGTAAGCCATTGCCAGTACAGTAAAAATGATCAGGGACAGAATCGGGATTACCAGGTCGTAAACCTTTCCCTTTGTAGAAACCTCTTTTGTTCCCAAATCCTCTGTCTGGACGTCTTCAGCCGACGTAGTATGCAAGTCGCCCAGCTCAATCGCGTTTTTCTCGAATTTAGTCATGGAGCCAAATTGGATCTTTGTAACGCAGAGAATTACTACCATAATGATAGTCAGCAGCGCGTAAAGGTTATAGGGAATCGTGCTGATAAAGGTTGCCATCCCATTTTCTGCGCCCGCGTCCTGCATATAGGAAGCGACAGACGCTCCCCAACTGGAAACCGGAGCAATAATACAAATCGGCGCGGCGGTAGCATCCAAAAAGTATGCAAGCTTTGCGCGGGAGATACGATGCTTGTCCGTAACCGGCCGCATGACCGTCCCCACAGTCAGGCAGTTGAAATAGTCATCAATAAAGATCAGGCAGCCCAGCGCGCAGGTAGCCAGAGAAGCTCCTTTTCTGGTCTTTATTTTCCTGACAGCCCAGTTCCCGTAGGCACTGGAGCCTCCGCCTCTCGTAACGACAACAACTAATGCTCCTAAAAGGCCGAGGAAGATGAGGATATTGGCGTTCTCCCCTAATTTGCTTCCCATCACCTCAAAGGTTGTGACCACCATTTCCACCGGATTTCCTCCGCTGTAAATCAGCGCGCCGGCAAAAATACCGATCAAAAGCGAGGAAATGACCTCTTTTGTAACCAATGCAAGAATGATTGCAATTAATGGCGGGGCAATCGACCATATGCCCGCGTTTACTGCCTCTAATGCTTCCATAAGTACATTCCTTTCTGTCAATAAACTCTATTGTCTAAATATAGCATCTTTATGAATAAATTGCAAACAAAATGCATGATTTTGTAATAATTTGAAATCTATCCTTCCTCTTTTTGTTTATTTTTCCCAGATTTACGATGAAATAATTCTTTCAGCCCGATCAACAAAATAAATCCGCCAAATAATTTGGATAAAAGTTCTTCCTCAATCACACCGGAAAGGAATCCCCCGATTAAAACGCCGATAATACCTACTACAATCGCTTTGAGCAAAACCTTTTTTTCAATAAGCTGGTTTTTCAGATGGAGAATTACAGACAAAACAGCAATTGGTAAAAAAAACACCAAATTGGTTAATTGCGCATCTAACTGGGAAAGCTGAGTAAAGAGCGTTAAATAGACCAGCAGCACAAATCCTCCTCCTAAGCCCATCGAGGCACAGATTCCGGACAGCAGGCCCGCCAGAGCTAAAACAACGATATCCATATCCTACCGCCATTCCTTTCCTTATCCGAGCAAATGCCTGATGCCCGAATAAACAATGATTGCGCCAAAAATCCGGCGCAGCAAATCCTGGTTGATTCTTTTGAGCAGTTTTGAACCGATCAGCGCGCCAATTAGTCCAAACGGCACCAGCCACACCATCATATGCCCGTCCACCTGCACGCCCCGCATCCAGTAGAGAATTGCCGTCGCAGCACTGAGCGGCAGAATAATTGCAACCGAGGTGGCGTGGGCCTTCTGAGGGGCAAGCTCCATCTGCTCCAGCATCGGAACAACTGCTACGCCGCCTCCGGCTCCAAACAGTCCATTCAGGACTCCGGATACCGCTCCTAATATAATTGATCCGAATTTATGCTTTTTCATCCTCCGCTTCCCTTCCGTTTTTTATTAGTATAAGTCGTTTGGAAAAAAATATAAAAAAGTGTTGACAAATTCTTTTCCTGCTGTTATAATATATCTTGCTGTTAAACAAAAGCTTTATACTATTGGGGTATAGCCAAGCGGTAAGGCAGCGGACTCTGACTCCGCCATTCCAAAGGTTCGAATCCTTTTACCCCAGCCAATTAGAATAATTCAATAAGCTTATTCAGAAAATTGGATAGGCTTATTGAATTAATGTAGTTTTCTTCTATATATCCGATTAAATTGATTTCCTGCCGGGTTCCAATTAAGGCACGGCATATTTGCCTTATTATCCTTGTTGGACGCTATCATAGCAATACATCAGTTTCTTATTCTGGTTGTTATCCCGAGGGTATGACCTTTTCACAGGACGTGAGCACATCAAAATCCTGTTGGCTTGGCATATTATTTGTCAAGTTTCAAATAGTATGCGTAAGGTTCAGTTGCGTTCAGTCTCTTGCTTTCTGCAAGGTTGTGTTTTGAACGTATTGCCTTACGTTTCAATTAGTTGTAGATGGTCGCCAAACCAGATTACAGCTAATGGGATGGTTTTTTGTTAATAGTTGGTTATTTTTGATATAATAAGCCTGATGACATGCTTTGTCAAGGGCTTATTTTTATTTTTCGGGTTTTGGATCATTAATTCAGACTTCTAATCTAACGTAGAAAGTAAATCATAACGCTGCCGGGCTTTTTCTATCTCTGAATTACAATCCGATTCAAATTATCCAGATGTCAATTTACAGTTCAAATAATGATCGTCCTGATATCCTGCGTAGGTATATGCGAAAATGTCTATCTCATTTTGACGGTCAAAACTATGATTTTATCATACAAGTTGTTTCTGAACGGCAAGCGTAAGGTATCCTGAGAAATAGTCTCTTTTTTTCATCTATATTCTCCGGATTTTTTCTTTTAGTTATGTCAAATCGTATAATATACTTGTTTCAAAATTTCTAGAACAAAAAGAGAGTAGCGAATTACTACTCTCCTTGTGTTAATCCAAAACTAGTATATTAAAAGAATTATCCTTATAATGAACACAACAGTTTTTCTCGCTTTCTAAAATAGAAAACGCTTTCTTTTACTAACGCATCCAGAAAGGCAGAATCAGGCTTTCCATTCATTGCAGGATATGGATCTCCGCCAGGCCCCAATGGTTCCGGTGTCACAAAGCACCGTTTTTGGTTATATTTTAACAGATATAGAGCCATAATAATATGATCTATATCCATTGATCCACTACCTAATGCACAGCGGTTGCTATCTGCTAGATGAAGATTCACTAATGCCTCTCCTGCTTCCAGTATGGCTTTACTGATATTAGTCTCTTCTGACTGCATATGATAGACATCTCCATTAATATGCTGTATTCCTGGATGATCCACGACTTTAATATACCGCTTTGCTTCTGCTATTGTATGTACTAAGCTCGTTTCTGCACTTCTCACAGGTTCAATGGCTGCCTTAACACCGTATTTTACAAACAAATCTGCAACAGCTAAAATACTCTCGGTACTCCGTTCCAATTCCGTTGCATCATAGGCTTTAGCACGGCCTACCGCCGCAGGCACAACAAGCAGATATTCTCCACCCATTTCAGCAGTAAATTCGATTTCACGTTTCAAATAATCAATCGCTGCCTGACGATGTCGCGGCAGATTACTGGAAAGATCGCATTCCGGAGAAAACATACCGCATACTCCTCCGCAACTAATTCCATATTCTTTAAGAATCTGTTTTGTTTCTTTTACAGAATATCCTAAATCTACTCCATAATGATTTCCATGCAATTCAATATATTCTATATCGAATTTTTTCAATCGCTTTACAGAAGTTTCTAGCTTTTCAATTCCAAATCCCCAATTACTCCAGGAAAATTTCAATGATTCTTTGAAATACTCCGGATGTTCTTGTTTCATTTTCAAAAATTTCTTTTCGATTTCCTGATGAATTCGTTCGTAATTTTGTAATTCCATATCATCACTCCTTTTCGATTTGCTTTCCTGGCGTTTCCCTGTTTGACGGAAAATGCTTGAGAATTACTAATGGTTCGCATTCGCTTTCATTGATAATCACTATCCCCTTTTTTGCAGCAGGTTCCGATACAAAAAATTCATCGCAGGACAGCTGCCCAAACCGGAGCATGGTTGCCGTTTCACAGCGATATCCTCCAAATCTTCCATATCCCTGTGTTAGAATGCATCCATACGCAAAATGATCTTTAATCAATACATGCTGCCCTGGATAAACAGTTAGTTCTTTTGCGGAAATATAGTCGTTTCCATATGCGATCCATTTTTCAGAGTATTGATCCGTCTCCCGACAAATCATCGGTGGACGGAAATAATGCTTCCGGTAATCTGGATCAATATTTTTGTTCCAGTCCAGCAAACCGATAATATAGTCTAAATTGCTTTTTTCTTCCTCAGGACAATTCTCATCCAGAAATGATCGATCATAAATTTCATTATCACAGATGTTCTCATACACAGAGTTAACATCACTGTTCCATTGCGGCTCATAGGTTAAGCAGGAACCGGGTGCATGGATGACGCCCGGTGGAGTATACCAGCCCGTGCCGAGCTGAATTCGGTATGCGCGGGATAACTCTGTAATCCGAATATCCTCTTTCGTATAATTCTGAAGACGTTCCTTCACTTCATCCTTGGTACAGTCAGGAGAAAATCCAAAATAAGTATGCGGAAAGCTGCCAAGATAGTTATTAAGTTGCGGAGGAAAATAATACGCTTCTGGTTTTCCAATTTTCCCCACCTTTGCAGCAGCTTCAAAGTCCAGATGCAGATGATGAAACAAAGGTCCCTCATAGTCAAAAAATTTGGAGTACATGGGCCAGGTCTGATATTTTTCATATAATTCCTGACCGACCAGTTTCCCTTTCAGTTCTTCCACAAAGTCTTTCAAACTGATTTTATCTCCTATATTTCCGGTAGTGTTAACATAACTGAGGCCTTCATCTGTGGCTGCTTTTTCGCCGTTCATCGCAGTGATAACGGATGAAAACCAACGTTCCTTAATGGAACCACGCTGAGTTCCAAGAGCATAATAATCATCAGGATGCAGTTTCAACCTGTGTCCGGCATTTCCAAAACGCCGAGGTACAAATACCGGAATTAATTCTAAAACTCCGTCCTTCTCCTCATAAACTTTCTTTATCATCTCTTGTTTGGTCATCTTTGTTCCCTCACTTTTCTTTCGTTCTGATAGAGAGCCAATGCATTCTTTGCCACCCCTTTAAAGATACATGCATTTCTCGCTCTGAATACTTTATTGCTAACTCAGTTTTTGCAACTGTACGAATTTTCTGTTCTCTGATGTCATAATCCACTAACGAATAGCCTGAAATGGGTTTTGAACTGAAAACCTCAAACTCAGAGCCAGAAACAATTATTTCCTCATCAGAAATCTGTATTAAAAACAAGGGATTCTCAGAGGTTACAGTTAAATCACCAACTTGTAACGGCTCACCATTCTTAAGCCATCCACGTCTTATTTGATTTTGGTGATTTTGGACCACAATTTTGACAGGCATGTTCCGATCTCGAAGCTTTTGATTCGGAATCCAATCAGTATGCATCGTTTTTTCTTCAGTAGAAAACTGCTCCTGAATGCAGATTTGTCCGTCTACTAAAGGAATACAGGTTTCTGAGTAGCGCTCTATTGGTAATTGTTCAAACAAAACCGGATCACAGACGCCCAATATATTACTGTCATTAAATCCCAGATACCATCTGATTTGTCCCTTTCCAACTGACACAACCTTTCCGAAAGGTGGAATTTCACGATTTTGAGCATAATCCCCATTTTCATCTAACTGCATGTTATCATTGTGTGTAAATACAGTTCCCCCTTGCTTTGCAAAGGATATCAGTTTTTCGTAAGTTGACTGACGATAACCCAACCCATAATATGGGGCAAAGACAGCAATCGTATCCGAAAGATCAAAATCCGCAAAATCCCTGTCATTAACACCCAGAAAAGGAATTCGGTTAGAACGGAAAAAGTCAAAATATTCTTTACAACCTGCTCCGGCCACAGTGTGCTTCGGATAGATAAAAATCACTTGCCTATTTAGTCTCTGGTCAAAAGAGAGACCCGAAAGGAGGGCCGCCCAATCCTGCATGATTTTTCTACCGCGCCTCGGTGTACCGTCCGGATGGACTGCACAACCCAGTTCCAAATCCCAATAATCTACAAATCCCCCCTGATACCTACAGTTAGTGTGGCTCATATTCCAATTCCACGGCATAAATCCACTTCCGCCAAATTGCAGTGTCCAAGCAATGCTTTTATTCATCACCTTTTCTAAATCTTCTTCTCCCTCAGCAACACAGGAGGTAGGAACCCATGCTTCCTGCAGCAAACATGGCTTTCCAGTTCGAAATACATTGTAGGTTTTACAGCACGGAGTATGAATGGAGTGCCAATCAGCAGACTCTCCCAGTGCAATGCTGTCATCCGAAGTATAAGTTCCTATTCCTAGAATCTGATTCTTCTTTCCAAAGACAGTTCTCATATCCGATAACCAATCAGAAGCCTCGTTCATTGATACATTCATTTCATTACAAATATCCCAGGAAATTGAGACACAATCTCCAAATCGTTCCATCATCTGATTAGCAAACGCCTTTTGAGCTGTCCGATAAGTACGGACTCTGGTCATCCTTGATGACTGAGTCCAGTGTGCAGGATTCCCCATGTCGGCCCCTGTCTGTGTATAGACAGTAGGCATAAAGATTAGGCCAAACTCTGAAAACAGCATAACATGTGCTTCTAATGCGCGCAGGTGCCGCTCACTAATCTCAGGACCCGTTTCAAAAGCCTGATAAAAATTATGGTAGGCTTCGTCAAACACTTCTCCCGGCATTACCCGAAACCATCCCGGCATAAAATAGTGAGTTCTGACAAAGGTCATTCCATGCGTGTTCATATCATATGCATCTTTTGCAACACGAAGTGGATTCGGATTATGCCATGTCAATACATATTGGTGACGATCCTGCCAGTTTGTTCCGCTGACCCATCGAGAAGATTCTATGACTTGGTCATCGCTCAGTTCATCAAAGTAACATCCATTAACCTGAAATCTGCGTGTATGCTTTACTATTTCAGAATCCCAGCAAACAACTGCTGATTCTACAAAATCACGAATCTTTTGATTTTGGTCAAGCAATACAAATCGAATTGGCTGTAATAAACTATTTTCTTTCCATGCTATATCCACCTTCCAGTTTTTCTCCTGGCAGCTTACTTTACAAGGATGCCATGCAATCGAGCGATTCATCTGATAGTCTTTTTTGGTCTGTTCCGCACAATATGCAGCTATTTCCCATCCATCCGGTAATGGGCCAGTCAACGCAACAGATGGATGAACTGTCTCACCTCTATGTACGGTAGCACTCTCCAGTTCAATTTCCTTCAAATTAGCTTCACTGCACATCCAACGATAGATTCCGTCATAAATCTCCATCGGCAGTTCAGATTCCATCTCTCCACAAAAGACAACCCAGGGATGGCATAACACTGTTTGATCCTTTTGGTAGGGATTCCCAAAATACTTTACTAACTGTAAGGTCGGCAGATAGTGCTCTCCATTCGGTGTATTAACCCAACCGGCCGTAATGGTTTCACGACAGATGGGACGTCCATGGTAGGAACGACTGTCAATTAGCGTCAATTCGGGTTTAAAAATTTCTAATGGAATCGTCGTAGAAAAATTAACTCCTCTTCTTGGAAAATTTCCTTGAAAAGATATATTTCCTATCATATCAGGATCGAACTCCTGCCTACATTCAAATGTCCCCTCCGGATATGGCGGATCGAAAGTAACAATTCCCAGACGTGCACGAAATACGTCTATCGGCATTTCAAGGTTTCCCCATCCTTCATGGTTACGAATATCACCTAGTGTACGGACTACCTCAATCCAATTTCCATCTTGAAATTTCACCGCGGTATCAAATGGAAGTCCACCTATATGAAGCAGGCCGCCTCCACGGCTAAAAAAGGAATAGATTGCTTCTTCTAATACGATCGGATAAATCTCACCATGTAAATTATAAAAATAGTCTCCTTGTATCCCATGTTTCAAAATTTCTTCTATACCCGCATATTCTATTGTGATTTCTGGATAACGTCGCAAAATATCTAATGTAGTCGGAATCGTGCCTCTTTGTGGCATCCCCTGTTCTCTTAGTACTATGATTTTCATTCTCTCATTCCTTTCAAAATATTTGATTTACCTCATAAAACTAGACGTCAATTCCGTGATCCTCTAAAAATTCGCCGGGTGTTTTGCCAAAGTATTGGCGAAATCGAAGCGTAAAATAGGACGGACTATTAAATCCAACTCTTTCGGACACCTCTGTAATATTGAATTGCCCCGACAGTAGCAATGACGTTGAAGCCTCCATTCGCACACATAGAACATATTCGGCTATTGACATATGCATATACTTATAAAAAACATTCCCAAGATACTTTGGATGGACAAACAACTGGTTTTTTGCAATCTCTTGAACAATGATCGGCTCCGCATAATGTTGATCAATATAGGTTTTCAGTTGCATCATCAAATGTTTCTGGCGGCTTATTCCTGCTTCCCGGATTTGCTTGCAGATTCCGCACAAAGAATCACAGAGATCGTCGCACAGTTGTTCTAATGAATAATAAGTCCGCAAATCGCCAACCGCCAAATAAGGAAGTTCCAGCTGATGTTCTTGATTAAACCCATGGATTGCATCGTTAACAGTTAATACAAATCGAATATACACATCTTGTAAGGCTGTCAGATCAGATGTTTCTGCTTTTGTGTATTGTGCGAAAATATGATGAACCATCTGATAAATTTGACTGAAATCCGCATTCAGCAAATAACTGTTCAGTAACGTCTCCGCCTCTTTCTTAAAGATTATCTCACTGTGGCAATAGGTTCGTTTCAAATCCGCAAAACGCAGTACTGAATCAGTCTGTTCTTTTGATCTGTTTAGGAATAAGATATGCATTTCCCGTATAGTCTCTTCAAATTCATCTGCTCCATGATGCAAATTTCCAATTAGGCATTGCTGTACAGTCACTTGATACTGATTCACATCAAACTGTTCCCAGCATCGTCGCATCTGTTCTGGACTATGAGCATAGCAAATTGAATAGACAAATTGTTCTTGATCGTGCTGTGTAGTAAAGGAAAACGTTTCACAATCGGCATTTAATAATCCCAAGGTCCCAACTTTAAACAGCTCAGTTTCAGAAGAATAGGCAGCAATAAAATAATAGCTTGTCATGATATTATCTAGTAAGTTATGATTAATATTCTCAACTGTAATCAACCCATTCATCAAGTTCTTCATGAGCAATTCCGCTTCCCTCAAATGCCGTTCCACCGCCAAAGAGAGTTCTTTCCAAAATTCATCATGATTCAATGGTTTTAACAGATAACCCTTTACGCGATATTGTATTGCAGAACGTGCATAGTCAAAATCAGAGTAACCTGATATAAAAATCACATCTGTTTCTGGACTTTCTTCCCTCAGAATCTCGGTTAGCTGTATGCCATTCATCACAGGCATTCGTATGTCCACAAAAGCACAGTCCAGATGCAATTTTTGCGTTCTAATCAGCTCCAGTGCTTCTAAACCATTTTTCGCCTCAAATAAATAAAACGGTATTTGACTTTCGCGTTCATTAATGATTTTGATAATATTTTTTCGGAGATATAACTCGTCTTCTACTACAATAATATTCATACGGTCTCATCCTTCTATTTTCGGGATAATCATCATAACTTCTGTTCCTTTTCCCTCGGTGCTGTTAATAGAAAGTCCATACTGTTTTCCATAGTAATGCTGAATTCGATAATGACAATTCAAGATTCCTATACTCCGGTTTTCTATACCAAACAAGACGTTTTCCTGCGTATGTTCCAACTTATCATGAAGTTCCTTCAAACGTTTTTTGGGAATTCCCACACCATTATCCTTCACATAGATCAGTAAATTATTTTCTTTCTCACTAACTTGCAGGATTAAAACGCCTCCTTCGCCGCGCGGTTCCAAGCCATGGTAAATTGCATTCTCGATAACAGGTTGAATCAAAAATTTGACAATCCGGCAATGCAACAAATCTGGCAATATCTGATATTTAATTTTGAAGGAATCTGCAAAGCGAAATGTTTGAATAGTAATATAATTCTTCACTTGTTTCAGTTCATCCTCTAGAAACACAACATGGCTTCCTTTGATGTTGTAACGAAACATATCCGCTAAGCTTTCAGAAATGATACGAATTTCTGAAATGTTATTCAAATCCCCAATTGCTCCCATTAGCCCCAAAGTATTATATAGAAAATGCGGATTAATTTGAGTTTGCAACATCTCGAGTTCCATTTGATGCTGTGCTCGTTGATATTTTAGCTCTCGCGTAAGACTTTCAGAAAGTCTGAGAATCATTTTGTTATACGCTTGAATGAGAACACCTACCTCATTATTGGTTTTATGTGCCGTATCTAAAGGTACCAGATTGTTTTCGTCAATCTGATTAATCGAACTGATCAGATGGTGAATCGGTCGAATTGTACTTCGGATTGTCAGATATCCCAAAAAAAGTACCAGTCCAGTAAAAAGAAAGATCGCCAAATAGAGATACTTTAAGGCATCAAAAATATTCTTTTTCAATTGATCCGCCTGCATATACTGAACAATCTGCCATCCACTGGTATGATTTGTGCAAGAAATGTAACCGAATTTGCGATTAGATGCATACGTTATTTTTTCAGTAGATTCCGTATCAGTGAGTTTCCCGCTCTGCAGCCATATCTGCGCATCTGTATGAATTTTACGGTTATAGGGATAGATGATTTTTTGGTTATTAATAATAACTGTATTTGATAACCTTTGATCAGATAAATCCTTTTCTTCAGGGACTAATGCATCCATAAACCGCTCTGTATTCACTACAATACAGATATACCCTAACGGCTGATTATTAATATCATAAATCTGCCTCACCACGCCAAAAAAAGTCAATTTTGATTTCTCTGTACCGGAAAAATCAAACTCTTGGTTCACATTCAGAGAATCAAAACCGGAAAAAGTGTCCGTAATATATCCAGAATCGTCTTCAAAAAAATGTTCATCAATCCAAGATTTTATGAATGCCTCTTGTCGCTTTGTCGCTGAACTGGCAGTATAAATCACATCATTGCGGCCGATTACAAAAATATTTTCAATATATTGCGTCATTCCAACAGACTGCATGATAACGTCTCTCATCAAACTGTTATTCTGAATATACTCTAAATCCGTCAGAGGTCCACGCTCTCTCAAAATATCAAGCACAGAATAGTTTAGATAATGCATAGAAAAAATATTTTCCATACCGGAAAAGAGCGAATCTACATTATTATTTACCTGTGCATTCATCTGAACCATAAAGTCTAAACGCTGTTTTGAAATATCCTGCGAAATCGTATAAGTAAAGAAAATGATAATAGCAATCATCGGGCATAAAATAGCTACCAGATAGGTCACTAACAGATGAGTTTGTATGCTTGACATTTTCTGAGTACGCATAACAGAAACCTCCAATTTAATTTTCTATTAAATTTTAGGTCTTAACAGCTCCTCCTGTCAATCCGGTAACAATATACTTTTGCAGAAAAGCATAAAGAATTGTAATGGGTATGATCGACATTACTACCGCTGCAAACATCAAATTGTATTCAAAAGTATATTCTCCTTTAAAGGAGTAAATAAACAACATTAACGTCTGATCTTTCGAATTAGTCATTAATACCAGTGCAATTAAAAATTCGTTCCATATCCATAAGAAGTTCAAGATAATAATAGTTGCAATAATCGGTGTAATTAATGGAAAAATGATAGAGAAGAAGGCTCTCCAACGCCCTGCCCCGTCAAGGTAAGCCGATTCTTCCAATTCAGCCGGAACGGTTTTCAGGTATCCATGACAAAGGAAAACTCCCATAATCATCGCATAAGTTACATATACGATAATAATCCCAAACTTATTAGATAAATGCATCCGCGACATACAAATTGCAAGTGGAAGCGCCACAATTTGAAACGGAACAAACATACCTCCTGTGATAAAATACAGTAAAAAAGAGAAAAAACGTTTATTAGGATTTTTAGTAATCGCATAGGCGACCATCGGGGTCAGCAATACAATAGCTCCAATTGAAATCACAGTAATAATCAGTGTATTCAATAACGCCGTAAAAAATTTTGGATTCTGTATAACTGACTGATAGTTATTTAAGTATAAACCAGAAGGGAATGTAAAAAAGCTCTGTGACGATTCTGGCATAGTCTTAAAGGAATTTACAATCGTAACATAAAGTGGAAAAATAATCAGCATTACGCCTATAATTAACACAAGATAAATGAAAAATCTTCCTAGTTTTTGTTTTTGTTTGACTGTCATGCCGCATCCACCCCTTTTCTATTTAAGCCTTTCATAATTACGAATGAGACAATCAGGATGATGACAAATAAAACTTCTGCAATCGAACAGGCTTTTGAAAAACTCAATTCAAAAGTTCCCATCTTATAAATCAAATATCCCATCGATTCGGTTGCACGTGCCGGTCCTCCATCCGTAATAGCAAAAATATAGTCAAATACTACCAGGCTGTCTCGGATGCATTTAATTAGATTAATGATTAGAGTTGGGATGAGATATGGGAAGGTAACGGCCCAAAAGCGCTGTAACGGACCCGCCCCATCCATTTTAGCCGCATCATAAAGGTCTGCCGGAATACTTTGCAAACAAGCGATAAATAATACGGTGGGCATTGCTACATTCTGCCAAATAGATACAATAATAATTGATAAAAATGCGGTGTCTGCACTTGCAGTCAGATTATTCTTTAAAAATGAAATTCCTAATGTTTCACCTAAAGCTGGCAGTGCATTAGCAAAAATCTCATTCCATATCAATCCTACTACCAGCATTGCAAGGAGTGCCGGATAAAAATAGATAAAACGGAATCCATTTTGAAACTTGATTTTGGTATTTAATAACATTGCCATAATAATAGAAACCGGGATGGTGATTCCTACGCTGATTACTGTATATAGCAACGTAATTTTAATCGAATTTAACAGCCGGCTGTTTTGAAACACCTCCTGATAATTCTTTATTCCAACAAACTGAAATCCTGGTGAAATCCCATTCCAATCTGTAAAGCTGTAAAACAAACTATAGAGTGCTGGAAAAACAAAAAAAATGCTATATAAAATCAATGCGATTAAGCCAATGACATGATATCCATTGATTTTACGAATTCTTTTAACCAAAACTACTCCACCTTTCGGTATTTTAATATGAGTCTTACCGCAAGTCGGTAAGACTCATATTATCATAAGTTACTGATTCTATTGTTCTGCTGTGATGATTCTCTGCCATTCTGTCTGGAACGCCTCAATATCCTCATCCACTAGTAATGTCTGACAAGCATTATCGATATTGTTCCGTTCACCTGCCGGGAAATAATCACCATAAAAAATAAATGTCTTTCCTTCTGCAATATGCGGCTGCAGTAGATCAATCTTGTCGTTGCTTACCTCAACGCCTAAGATCGGAGATGGCTGTCCATCCATATCATGGTACATTTGAGCAATTTCCGGCTGTGCACAATAGGCAATAAAGTCTCTGGCCTCCTCATTATTCTCTGATGGTTCAATCGCAGCAAGACAGATATCTACTGCGGTTACAAGATTGATATTCCCATCATCGCCCGGCAAAGGGAAATACGCATAGTCAATATCAGGATTTGCATCCTCGATCGCTGATTGAGTCCAGATTCCGGTAATCATCATCGGAGCTACACCATTGGCAAAATCAGCGCAGGATTGACTGTAACTGCAACCCATTGAGTCTTTCTGAGCAAATTTATTCACTTCTATCAGTTTTTCAGAAGTGATTTTTGCAATATCGTTGTCTGTTACTTTTTCACCGTTTCCATCCTTAATACCAAGATAAAAACTTTCCGCGTCTCCAACTAAACCAGAAATCATATACCATTTTTGGGAAACCGTGTCCTTATCACCATTTGAAAATACAAGCGGAGTGAACCCTGCTGACTGCATGGTTTCACAGAGACTGATAAACTCTGCCCAGGTTGTTGGTATATCCCAATTGTTTTCGGAAAACATCGTCTTATTGTATGCAACCCCCATGGTATTTGCAGCAAGCGGCAAGCTGTACAACTTCCCGTCCACCGAAGAAATTTCTTTGTAAGATTCTACAACGTTGTCTACCCAATTTTCATTTGATAAATCCGAGATAAGCCCAGCCTCAATCTGAAGTCTGAATTCCGCCTGCGAGGTCCAATGTTGTAAGATATCCATGTATTCTTTTGTGGCCATTCTTGTTTGAAACACCTGTTTTGAAGTATCAGAAGCAACCGCATTGAGCTCCACTGTAATATTTTTTGTGTTTTCTTCATTGTATTTGTCGACAATTTTCTGGAACTGATCTACATTTGTCTTCTGATAATAGAGCTCCAGTGTTTTTCCTTCAGTAGAGTTATTTGTTCCCGAATTGCTATCATTACCTCCGCTACCGCAGCCAACCATCGCTGCGGACAGCATCATTGCTGTAAGTGCCAATGATAATACTCTTCTTTTCATAAGTTCCTCCTTGTTTCTTTTTACTAGTTTTATTTTAAAAGCTGTAAATAGTATATGTATAATATACATTATGTCGAATTTCCTCGCAATAAATATAGAACGCCTCCACTATAAAAATGGAAAGATTACATTTTTTCTTTTATTCTCCTAGTTTGCCAAAACGACTGTTAATTGCTAAAGCCGGATCGGTAGGTACCGGAACAGGAGTTGTTCCCTCCGGAATAATAATTTGAGGTACTTCTTTCAACTTTTTCCCCGCAAACTGCGGCAACCATTCCATTTCTGCTTCAAACATTTCCGACACCATCTTGCGAACATCTTTTAAAGAGAGCACAGAACTAGTCAAAGGATCCATGGCTATCGCCCAAAACGCCAATTCAGGATCTCCATGAATTGCTGCTTCAGCGGCCAATCCTTGTACTGTAAGATTTGATTGATTCATTGCCGCTAGCTGGATTGGCAAATCGCCTATCGTGAAAGGATGCAGTCCCTCTCTGTCTGCATAAATAGGCACTTCAACTGTTGCGTCATATGGAAGATTAGTAATAAAGCCATTGTTACGCACATTGCCGCTAAATTTGAAAGGTCTACCAGTTTCCAGCGCTTCAATAATATAAGAACAGTATTCCTTTGAACGCGGTTCCAATTCTCCGCTTTCAATAGAAAGCACATCAGTTTTAGCAAATTTTTCTGCTACCATAACCGAATATTTATAATAAGCTCCAGAAGCCCCTCCAAAATCAGGTTCATCACAATATAAATCCAATACTTCTTGATTTTTTCGGAACCATGGCAAATATTCACTCAAATGCCCTGTTGACTCCGTCATAAAATACCCGCATTGACGCATAACCTCTCCGCGAACTTTCTCATTCTTATAATACTCCGGTTTTTCCATATTCTCTCTTAATAACGGATATAAATCTTCCCCATCTTTTTCAAGCTTCAAAAACCAATCCATGTGGTTAATTCCCGCACACAAATAGTCGATCTCATTTTTAGCTACGTTAGTATATCCCGCAATCAAATCCAATGTTGTCTGTACACCATGGCACAGTCCCACCATCTTCATATCAGTCGCACATCCAGCAACTGTGCAGACAGCTCCCATAGGATTAACATAGTTAAGAACATAAGCGTCTGGGCATAGCTCCTTGATGTCTTTACCAATCCCCATAATAACCGGGGCAGAGCGAAGGCATCTAAAAACTCCACCTGGACCCATAGAATCTCCAATACATTGATCTACCCCATATTTCATCGGAATTTCATAATCATAACGATAGGCGGCTGTTCCACCAATCTGAAACATTAAAATTACATATTTTGCATTCTTTAGCGCTTCACGGCGATCTGTTGTGCAAAAAATCTTTGCATCTAAATTATTTTTTTCAATCAATTGATCTGCATATTCTTTTTGCTTCTCTAGTTTCCACATAGTTGGCCCCATCAGTGTATAAGTGAAGCCTTTCAGTGCTGGTGTCGACAATAAATCATTTAATAGGGTTTTGCAGAAGATAATGCTTCCTGCCCCAATAATCGCTATCTTTGACATGTTAACCTCTCCTTAACTATAATGTAATACCTGCTTGGGTTGCAAACTGCCGCACTCGGTATGTTGCTTCATCAAATGTTTGTTCATCAGGAAGATGTTCCAGCATAACCGGAATGTCTTTAGAAAGTTTTTGAATTTCGCGCAGAAGAACTAAATAGTCAACTTCGCCCTGCCCAATCGGAACTTCTTCCAAGACAACGCTAAAAGGTTCTGGATTCAGAGCAATATCCTTTAAGTGAATCGAAACAATTTGTTCACCAAGTAGGCGAAATGCCTCTTGAAAAAAATCGACATGATCATATAATACCCGCGGACTATTGATACAATTAATTGGGTCAAAATGAATTCCTGCTTCTGACCGGTCTAAAGCCTTTAAAAATCTCAAATATTCTTTCGGTGAGTCTAAAAAGCTGAATGGCATTAACTCAAAGGTCATTTTAGTGTGTTTAGGTTTTACCGCATCAATAATTTTACGGGAAACTTCAACAGCATAAATAAAAAAGTCCTCGCTAAAATTTGCTTTGCATGGTCCATACCAGTTGTTGGGATAACTAGTTCCAATGATATTGACACATGCTTTCGCTTGCAGTTCTTCCGCTAAAGCTAACCGTTCTACAGTAAACTGAAAATTTTTTTCAGCCTCCGTTGGATCAGATGATAATGGATTACACCATGCCCCTACCTCTGCCAACAAGATGTCGTTTTTTTTCAAAGATTCCCGATACTGCCTTATCTTTTCCGTATCATTAACTGTCAGTTGTTCTGGACAATAGGCCGCCCGATATCCTTTAGTCAAATGAGCATTCACAAATTTTTCTGGATCACCTGTTTGGTGAAATATTGGTGCTCCTAATCGCATATTTTGCTCCTTCCTATTCTTGTGGATGAATAATAACTTTTCCGGTTCTTCCCTGTGTAAACTGCTCCATCATTCTAGGTGCTTGATCTAACGGAACAATATGACTAACTAAAGAGGATACATCTAATCCCTTACGGTATAGCTGAATAATCTGCAAAAAGTCTTCCGGTGAAAAGTAGAAAGCCCCCTTTACAGTTACTTCCTTGTGGATAATGTGAACGCTAGGAATAATACTCAAACCATTATAATTTTCTCCACAAAAAACTACTGTTCCTTGACATCGAACTAATTCTAACGCTTGTATTTGAGCTTCCGGATTTCCAGAACACTCAAAAACAAATTCTGGGCCGATTCCTTCAGTTAGATCTAATATCTGTTCCTTCCAATATTCATTTTTAGGATCAAGTACTTTAGCTGCACCAGCATGTTTAATCAAGTAATCGCGTCGATAAGCTGACGGCTCGCTTACCAGTACAGTACACCCCAGATAGTGCAGCAAGGTTGTAACACCTAATCCAATCGGTCCACCACCAGAAACAAAGACAGTTTTTCTCTCTAATACATCTATCTGTTTCACTGCACGATATGCAACTCCTACTGTATCTCCTCCCAGCAAAACTAATATGTCAAAAGGGATATCCTTAGGAGCAGCCACTACACATTTTTCCGGTAAGACAATATATTGTGCATGGGTTCCAGATTTATATTTTAAAGAACTACAAAATTGATATAAACCCTTTTTACAAAAATAACATTGTCCACATCCATCCATAATTTGAATTACTACATGATCCCCAATATGAAATTGTGTGTTCTGTTCATCAATTACAATTCCGGCCGCCTCATGCCCCTTTACACCTGCTACAAGATTAATACTATCTGAAAAATACGCTTTGTTTTCACTTCCACAGAAAGCACTGGACATGACCTGAACAAGAATCATTCCTTCTTGTAAATTGGGTTTTTCTATTTCTGTTACTTCTGATCTCCCGTTTCCTAAAAAACGCAATGCCCGGATATCAACCACCTCTTTTTATAAAGTTTATACTACTTCAGCTCTTAAACAACTCTTTTTTCTTGCTTTTAAGCATAAGTAATTTTTATTACAACGTCAATTAGTTCAAAGTATAATTCATAATCATCTTTCACAATTAACAGTCCAAATTTATAACGTAATTCGTATATTCTATTTACAACGTGCCGCAAGGTACGCATGACCAAAGAAATTTATAGCCATGAAAAAGCCAAAAGACCTCGGTATATGAATACTGAGGTCTTTTTACTATCTTAATTGAAAGGTCTGTTTCCTTCCGTCGGAGCCGACTCCCGGTAGAAAAGTTCACAATCATATGCTATACTATTTTTAACAAATCCGGGGAACGATTGCGGCTTTCTTCACTGACATGGTAATGATTCCGCAGGCAAAGCCAGCTCCGATTCCAAAAGAAAGGAAGGGATATCAGCATGAAAAAATGGTATGACGAAGAATATGAATTTGAAATTGAGGTAATCGGATTTCTCCGCGGAGATCGTACAGAACGATATTGCAGAAACGGCGAGGAAATTGGGGATAAATATACCTGCACCTACGGCTGTCCGGTCAACGCGGACGGACAGGGCATCTGCTCTAAGGTGATGATGGTCATGTTCCCGGTTATGGAAGCTGTCAGAAGCGGCGGGGATTTAGAGAATATCGGCGGAGACGGCAAATACAGCAAGGTGATTGTCTGTCCCGACGGCTGTGTAATGTTCAAGCTGACTGCCAAGGAGCTGGGAAATGAGAATTTCCATAAGGGGAAATTTTTTGATTGATTTCAGAATAAAGCTTTCCTCAAAGCAATCGGCCATACTTGCTTTCGTTGTTCATGTCTAGTGGCTTTTTCCTCATATGCAATAAAAACCGGCATGGTTTTCACCATGCCGGTTTTTATTTACAAAATGTTTCTCACTTAAGAAACAAGGCAAATTAAGGGCAATTAGCAGCCACAACCGTTGCCGCAACCACAGCCGCAACCATCGTTATTGAAGTTGCTACCAAATCCGCAGCCACCGCAGCAAACCAGCAGTAAGATGATGATAAGTACCCATGAACAATTGTTTCCACACATAGTGAAGAACCTCCTTAATTGAATTACACTGTATCCTATGTGCGGGAGCAGATTTGTGTTACTAAAAAAATTTTATTTTGCCCGGTTTTTCATACATCCTGTCCCATCTCGTATCAATTTCTACGCAAAAAGGACAGGGATCTGATTCCCTGTCCTTTTATGGTTTTTGTCTATAAGATAATGCAGATCAGGCCGCTACAGCCCTCATTGATGATTCGCTCAATGGTTTCCTGCATCTTCAGCCTGGCTTCCGGCGGCATACGGTAAAGCTTGTTGTGCAGACCTTCATTTACCAGCTCGTGAAGCGATTTGCCAAAGATATTGGAATCCCAGATCTTCTGCGGGCTCTCTTCAAATTCCTGAAGCAGATAGTTGATCAGATCCTCCGACTGGCTCTCTGTGCCCACAATCGGATTTACCTCGGTTGTAATATTCGCCTTCATCAGGTGAATTGACGGCGCGTTAGCACGCAGGCGCACCCCATATCGCCCGCCCTGTTTCATAATTTCCGGCTCTTCCAGGGAAAGCTGATCCATGGTCGGCATGACAATCCCGTATCCGGTAGCCTCCACCTCTTCCAGAGCGCCTTTAAACTTTTCATATTCCTTCCGGATAGCTGCCAGCTCCTTGAGCATGGGCATCAAACCGGATTCGCCGGCAATCGAAAGTCCGGTTTCCTCCTCCAGGACGCGGTAGAACAACGATTCCTTAAGCTGTACCCTCAGCTTTGCGCTTCCAGTGCCCAGGTTGATCGAATCAACGCTCGAAACGGTTACGGAATCGCATTCCTGAATCTGCATCGCCATGCTGCTGATTCCCTCAATCGCCTGCACATGCCGGGCGGCATTGCGGATTCCGGTAAAGAGCTCAGTTTTCAGCCAGTGGTCTTTGGAAAGAGTGTTGACCCACTTTGGCATAGAGAAGGCAATCTCTTTTACCGGGAACTGATAAAGAATCTGTTTCATCAATAGCTTAATATCCGATTCAGTCAAATCAACACAGCTCATTGGGACGACCGGCACCTCATACTGACGCGACATATCAGCCGCAAGCTCCTTTGAAGCCTCGGACTGCGGATTGACGCAGTTAAGGAGGACGACAAACGGCTTTTTCATCTCCTTCAGCTCAGAAATCACCCGATCCTCTGCCTCCGCATACTCATCCCGGGGAATATCGCTGATGCTGCCGTCCGTTGTGACAACAATCCCAACCGTTGAATGCTCGGTAATCACCTTTCGGGTTCCAACCTCTGCCGCCATATTAAACGGTACCTCTTCATCAAACCAGGGCGTGACAACCATTCTCGGCATTTCGTTTTCGATATATCCGAGCGAGCTTGGGACAATATAGCCGACGCAGTCAATCAGCCGGACGTTGATCTTTGCGTGTTCTTCGACAGCAATCGTCACTGCTTCTTCCGGGATAAATTTTGGCTCCGTTGTCATAATTGTTCTTCCGGCGGCAGACTGGGGCAGTTCATCCACTGCCCGTTCCTTCCGGAATTCGCTGTCAATATGCGGAATGACAACCGTCTCCATAAATTTCTTGATAAAGGTGGATTTTCCGGTTCGCACCGGCCCAACCACACCTACATAGACATCGCCCTGCGTTCTCCTGGCAATATCCTGATAAATTGTACTTTCCATCATACACTGCACCACTTTTCTTTTGATTCAGATCAGCTATCTTATCGTATGGAAACGTGAAATCATTCCACGTTAATCCATAATCGGGATTAAAATCATCTCTCCGGCCGAGAGGGTTTCATCGTCAATTTCGTTCTGCTCCAGAATGGCCGCTACCGAGGTATTATACCGCTTTGCCACATCCCAGACGCTTTCCCTTTCGTCCGCAAAATAAATCCGCAGCGCCGCGTCGTCTTCACGAACCTTGGGCATATCCTCCATTGCCGTCACGCCGGTGATCATCCGGACTGTACTTCTTCGGTACAGCAATCCATAAACCTCCAGCTCCGCGCGGAGTTCAATTTCTTCTGTGGATATCATATGGTAATCCGCCGTTTTCACTGTAATCTGCGGAATAAAGGAAAGCGCTGAGTCGACATCTGTATCCTTTACTTCAATTTCGCAGGGAATTCCCTGTTCAATCCACATCGGCATATTCTCAGAATCAGCGGCAAGGATTCCTACCTGCAGGCTGCACAGCACCATCAGTCTGCCGGAATCCATCTGATAGCTGATATTGGTTGCATGACAGCTCAGATCATAAATCAGGCTGACAGCTCCCTGATTTAAATGCAGCGGGCATTTCTGCACATGAGATTTTTTCAGTTCGCCCAGCAAGGCTTCAACCGTGCATTCTCCCGCTTCCGCTTCAATTTCACAGGAGGTCGAATAGCAGTCATCCACCGCCATAATGTCCCGGTTTTTAGCGGCTTCACAGTAAACCCGGACGCCGATTTCCACTGTAAAGGCAGTACACTTTCCATCCTCCTCCATCTGAAGATCCAGGTCGTATTTTACTACCTCAAACCGGCATGCGCAGATATCGTCCTCGTCTACCCCCTCGCAGTCCATAATCTGGCTTAAAGGGATGCTGTGCTCCATCAGCTCCGGCTGTTCGACCTGCTCGCTCAGGTAGATGGTATGGAGGCGAAGTTCACCCTTGCAAATCACCTTGTTGGCGAGCAGCTTGTAATCGCCAAACTCTGCTTCTGCTGAATAATCGACAATTTCCCGAATCGGCGGACGGGATTCCCCTACCCGCAGTTCTTCCCTAATTGTAAATTCCTTGCTGACATAGAATTTACGGTCGCAGGCTGTTACAGGCTTCCGGTGAATCTGCAATTCCGGGCAATCGCATACTGCCGAAATAGTCCGGTTTTGATAAACCGCGATCCCCAGCCCAATGGCGCCCCTCATTTCAAGGCGGCGTGAATTCTGTGCGCGGCAGCTAAAGCTTTCACATTTGGCGCGGATCGAGACAAAGCATCCATCGCATTCCTGTCCCAGCTCCACCGTTTTGGTAAATGCCTGCTTCTGTTCAATGCGATTGAGCTTGCAGCTATTTTCACTGAGATAAATCACAGTGATATCCGCCACACCGTCAATCATCAGCCGGTTTCCAGAAATCCGCTCTGAGAGGATATTAGGCTTCATCTGTGCCCGCAGCACCTTGAATACTTCAGGACAATAATCTGGAAGCATATAATCAAGCTCAATGCTCTGCTCCGCCATCATATTTGCTATTTGTTCGTTCATCGTGATTTCTTCTGTGTTGATCTGATAATCCATTGCTCCCCAACCCTTTCATTTCCGGTACGATTTAGTTCATTTATATTCAGCAGAGACAGGGTTTATGCTAGGAAAAAAGACATCCTAAGCAAAGAACTGTTTCCCGCCAAAAGTCCTGCCATTCTCTCTCCCTCCGAGCTGTTTCGATCAATTATCAATAAAAAAGCAGCAAGGCGTTAACGCCTTACTGCTTTTTCCTATGTATCTGTCTGATTAATAGCCGTATTCTTCACCCACAATAATTACTTTAATACGGTTTTTGATCCGCTGCTTCCCAAGGAAGGTATAGGAGCAGCAAATTCGTTGGTCTGACATGCAATGCATACATTCCCCGGTTTTGGCACAAGGCGTGTCAAGATGAAGCCTCTGTGCATTTTTAGGAGCGGCAATCTTCCGAACACGTTCTTCCGCTTCCTCTTTGGTTTCTACAATCTTATTATATCCTGCAATTACAACCACACTTTTCGGCCCAAAAATCATTGCCGCGACACGGTTTCCGTTTCCGTCGACATTAAAAAGCCAGCCATTCTTTGTTAGTGCATTGGTGCTGGTAACATAAACATCGCTGCTGAATGCGCTGCGGAAAATACTCTGCACATCCGCGCCTTCCACGTCCCGGTCTAAAAAGTCAATGGTTCCAGCCTCGCCCAATTCTTTTAAATAATGATAAACGCCCGTTTCCTTTAAGGTCATGGAACCGCCAAAGGTAACCATATCCCCTTCCTTAAAGTAGCGTTTCAATGTCTGTTTCAATTCCTCTTTATTTGCGACATACACTGCATCCATATTATTTCTTTTTAAATTCCTCATGGTTAACTCAATTAATTCTTTTCGTTCCATTCGACCTACCTCCTATCAATTCCAATCGTTTAACTTGTTAATCAAACTATTTAATGAGCTTATTATATCATACTACATCATACTTTTCCAGCCGAAAACAGAGAAAGAAAAGGGGAAAATCCCCTTTTCTTTACCGGCAGCGATTTGGTTTGTCAAACGACGGATTAAAGGCGTAAAAATTCTTTGCGTCCAAATGCTCATTAACAATGGAAAGCGCTTCGCCGAAACGCTGGAAATGGACAATTTCTCTTTCTCTCAGAAATTTAATCGGATCGCGTACATCCGGATCATCTACCAGTCTCAGGATATTGTCATAGCTCAGCCTTGCTTTTTGTTCTGCTGCCAGGTCCTCATTCAAATCAGCGATTGCGTCGCCCGTTACAGCAAATGTTTCAGCCGAGAAAGGAGTCCCACTGGCAAACTGCGGATAAATTCCAGCAGTATGGTCTACAAAGTAAGTATCAAAGCCACTGGCTTTAATCTCCTTTTCACTCATGCCCTGTGTCAGTTGAAATAGGATCGCAGATATAATCTCCATATGCGCCAGCTCTTCCGTACCTATATCAGTTAATGTTCCGCGAACTTCTCCATAAGGCATACTGTATCGTTGGTGGAGATACCGCATCGAAGCGCCTAATTCTCCATGAGGTCCTCCTGATAGTAAATGCTATAACAGGAGACCTTCAGCAAAGGCTCTCCGAAGGTCTCCTGACATCTAAGAGCTCCGGCGACATGCCTTATCAGTCTGATTATCTGAAATTCTGCCTGTTGTTACTTAAGAAAAGAGTGCCAATATTTGGCACTCTTTTCGGTAATTAATTTTCTTCTTTATTCAATCGGTTCACAATAATGCATATTTTGTGTTAATTCTTCGCTGTTGTCTAACGCTCCAAAGAACCGATACCGGTCTCCTACCTTGAAAGTCATTGGGGTAAAACGCATATCAAAATAAATGTTGTACAAAAAACCATCATCTCCCCGGACTTTAACTGCATGATAACTTGTATCGGGTAATTCAAATGCTTCTACTGTTCCTTCCATTTGAACCAACAGCCCGTAACGGTCATTTGGTTCTGTCTTCAGCAAGTTTTCCCGGTTTAAAGGTACATAGTCCTCTTGTTTGATTTCCTCCCAGAATTCATCATCATGCACAGCATATAAATAATTGTTGCGGGAACTTCGGTTTGTAACCACCATGGTATAATCCCCAAACTTAAAGACCTCGCTATGCTTGTCATCCTCCTGTGTGGTTACGATATTTCTGACCTGTTCTTTTATTTCTTTAAAATCACCGTCCGGTTCTACACAAGTCGCTGCCGCCGCAATAATTTCTGTCCACTCCGCATCTATCGCTTCTCTGTTGTACCACTTCGTTGCGTCACCCATGAGTGATATCTTAAAGGATTTTTTCTGTATATCCCGATCTTTGTAAAATTGAATTTCATACGGAGATGGGGTTCCAAACTCCTCTGTTTCAAACTCAAAATAACACCAGTTATGTTCTGCCGTATCCATTTGGTGGTAAGCAGGTTCTTTTACCATCTCATAACATAACCCATACATTTCCGTTAACTCGCCCATCTCGTCATACATGGCCTGAACAAAATCCGGCACCCCGTTTTCGTCTTCCGACTCAATGGGCTGGCTTTCATTGCTTCCGCCTGTTGTACTGGGGGCAGAGGTTCCACAGCCGGACAATACTACTATCAGCATAGCGATAACTACCAACATCAGTTTTGTCTTTTTCATAAAAGTCCACCTACTTTTTTTAATTATATTATACAATATTGCTGATAAAAAGCAAGCGTTTTTTGTAATCCTTTTCTTCTTTTAAAAATGTCCCCGGATTTCTCCGAGGACATTTATTTTATCTTTCCTTAATCTGAATCTGAAATCTGTCAATGGCAGTACCGTCAGCATTCCCGGCATAACCGTCCATCCCGTTTTTGGTTGAGGTATCCTCCTGCCAGGCAAAGTAGCCTTTGTTTAACTCTGACACTCGGTAATATGCCTGTTGGTATGGACGTACATCGTCCGGCGTGCTGAAATATACCTGCACCCCGTCTATTGGCGTCTTGTTGCCCGCATATCCGTTCTTGTTGTCCTTCATATCGTATCCAGTCACCCACGGCAGCCAGCGTCCTTTTGTATGTACCCGATATTTCACTTTTCCGGCATTTACCTTGATTGCTATGTCGGTGATAGCTTCTCCCTTGTTACCAGCATAATCGTTCAGGTTCTTTACCTCCGGCAGCCAGCGCCCATTTGCGCGCGCCCTGTAGGTTACGTCAATCTTCCTGCTCTCAGCCGGTTCCTTTTCAGGTTCGCTGTTCCCCAGCCGCTTGTTGACCTCCTCCGCGATATACGGGAATTTGCTTTGCAGGTACGGCCCCGGACAGGTCGTTGCTGCAAACATATTGTGCCGGGTAAGGTTTCCCTTGCTGTCTCCGGTATAATTGAGCTTCTTGATCCCGTTCCGTTCGCAGATATCCACACACAGATCAATCAGCTTTGCAAGCGCCTTGTCTGATACATGCCAGTCTGTATCCGCGTTCCCGTCATTGGCTGCCTCAATCGTGACCGCCTTATAGTCATTGGAACGGTCGCTCGAAGCCCAGGAACGGTAATTTTCTTCTGCATACATCCCAACCCTGCCATTGGAATCAATCCCGTAATTGGCGCTGGCTTCCCTGGTCTGGAACACATTCCCGCAGGTTTCCAAGGAAAGATTTCCTGCCATATGATGGATTGTGATTTTCGTGATCTTCCCTGAAGGGTTATAGGTTGAATTTTTCCTCGGGTTTTTGTTAGGGGAAATTTTGGTGTATGATACTAATTTACTGTTACTCATGGTTTAGTCCTCCTTTGGTTCCTCATAAGACAAAGCCTGCGCGCTGTCTGACACGCCCTTTGTAGTAGGGTCGGTTACTACTCCCAGGACAGACAGCACCGCAAACAAAGCGTTTACAACCGCTAACAGCTTATTGCCCAAATCCCCCAGATCCAGGGTATACCCGAACACTGCCGCCACTACCTGAACCAGCAGCAGCGCCGCCGGGATCAATGACAGCCAGAACGTTTTGTTCCTTAGCCTTACCTTCCAGTTGATGCTCATATGTACCTATCTCCTTTCTACATTCCAATATGCCGGAACACAAAGCCCAGCACGATTCCGATCACTGCGGTAATAACATACCCCGTCACCTTTCTCCACAGCTCACCGTCCCGGCCCTCCAGTTTTTCCAGCTTCTCATTTTGCTCCTTCTGTTCCTTTGCCATGCTCTCCATGCTTACGGCTAACCGCTCGACTAAGACTACCAGGCTTCCAATCTGCTTCGTGGCGGATTCCAGGCTGTCAATCCTTTTGCTGAGCCGCTTGTGCTCATTCTCCATATTCCGCCGGAACTCCTCATGCTCCGCCCGTGTGATTGGTGTATCCATCCGGCTTGTCCTCCTGTAAAAATTCCGGCTTCTCCGGCGCTTCCTTTGTCTCGGTCACATCCAGCCATGCCTGGTACCAGGCGGACAGCTCGGATTTCTGTCCCTCCGTCAGCCTGTCATACCAGAGCTGCCCCCGGTTGATGACCGGGAAGCATTCCGCCTCGCGCCTGGCCCGCAAGCCTCCGAGCAGGCCGGCTTCCTGTACTTCCATGTACTTTTCCTCATCAAACACAGCCTGCCCGTTCTCATAGCGGTAACAGCCTATTTTGTCTGCCTCCAGGGAATCAATCAATTCCCCGCTTACCTCGATCCCGTCCGGGAAGCCGCCTATGGCCGCATACCCTGTGATGTATCCGTTTGTTACCTGTATCTGCATGTTTCATTTTTCCTTTCCGCGTAATTGCCCGATTTTTGGCTGAAAAGGGCAACTCCCTGAGCTAAATCTCCGATTTAGCTATGCTATAATATTCCGTAAATCGTCGTAACTGTTAACGGATCAACGGTTGATGAATTATTGATATAGATGTCAACGCAATTTATCCATGTTAAGGTGTTTTCGCTTAACGTTGCGGTAAACAAATACGCAAGCTTGTTCCCCGCTGACGACACATATCCGCCGATTCCTCTCAGATGGCTTCCCCAACGGTAGGCGGTGATTACCGTTCCCTGTCCTTCCATCCCAATCCGGAACATATTGTAATCCTGTATTCCCGGAACAGTAATTGTTCCGCTGCTCCATGAACCGTCCCACAGGCTTTTGAAGGTCATTCCTTTATGCCAGACCGGATAGCTTGTTCCGTCTCCTTCCTCTGGAAATACCGCCACATATGCCGTATCCCTGCCGCCTGCTGAAATCGTAGTCGCGCCGGTATGACGTGGGCCTGAAAGCGCGCTGCCTCCCAGCCAGAGCGCTGTCCCGTTATAGGACAGTCCCGGAAACTCGTTATTTCCGTTTTCGGCAAACCAGATTCCATTTGGATATTGCTTCGGCACCTGCCCCGCTTCCAGCTTCCCGTCCGTTCCCAAGGTTGCCAGGCCTGTTCTTTGTATCAATTGATTATTCGAATCTAAGGTTGCCAGCCCAGCCGTCTGAACAAGCTTTCCAGCTTCATCCAAGCTTGCCAGTCCATTTGGCTGGCCTTTTGTGGCCGAAACCGCCTCAATACCGTTTTGTGCTGTCATAAGCTCTTCCTGCAGCCCGGTCAAATCGGCAGACATGTCATAAATGCTGGTTTGCAGCTCCGATACATCTGTCTGTAAAGTGCCAATTTCCGCCTGCATTCCAGAAAAATCCACATCCTTAAGGCGTTCATACTCTCCCTTGGCATAATCACCCTGGGTTTTTGCGTAAGCGGCCTGAGTCTCTGCCTGGGACACTGCCCCGGCAACCGTTTCGGCAGCATGATTGGCTGCTGAAATAGCTTCCTTTGTTTCATTTTCCAGACTGTCAAAGGTATTGAGCGCATTAACAAAGCTTTGATACTCCGCAGTACTTTCGATCTCTCCCTCGTCGTAAGTAACTGGGAAAATAATGACAGGAAACGTGGAGGTGCTCAGCATGGTTTCCTCTTGGTAAAGCTGAACCTCACAGTTCGCTCTGCCCGCAGTGGCCAGCATCTGTGCTGTCAGCTCAAAGCTTGCTGTATTTTCCTCCGTTGCTGCGTCTGCCATAATAAGCTTTCCGTCCGGTTTTTTGAGAATCACGCGGACTGCCGTCTGTTTTGGCAGCTCATAAGCTATGCCCTCATGATAAAATGAACATTGAATGAACCTGCTGTTTTGATCATACTGCTTGGCCATGACCTTGACGACAGAATTATCCCCAGACAAATTCAGCTTAATGTCATTAATAATTTTCATTTTGCTTTCATCCTTTTGTTTTTTCTATCCTTCCCGCGAAAAACAAAAAGACCATTAACTTCCAGTTAAAGTTTAGCATAGAGCGGGCCAATCATTCTATAACATCATTTTGCTCAGCGCCTGCTTGTGCAGACGGCATACATGGACATAGGAATAGTTCATCTTTCCGGAAATTTTTTCCAGTGTTAAGCCGTCGATATAATGATATTCCAGCAGCAGGCGCAGAGTATCGTCCTTAACAGAATGGATTTTACTTCTAATTTCTTCCCGGAGTAAAACCAATTTTTCTGTTTCCTGATTCAATTCCTCCTCCAAGCTCCGAATCCGATTCATTGTCTCCGTTGCAGTTCCTTGTATTGTGCCGGAATCCTGAGCCCACGAAAGATATTGGATGCGATCTTTCCAAATATCGCACTCCGCCTTTTTTCTCCTGATATCCTGGTCTAATAGTCGATACTGCTGCAAAAATTTCCGTTTTCTTTCTTCAGTCAAACAAACCACTTCCTGTTCTTTTATTTCTCTGTTTGATATAAAAAAGGCAGGCGTTTTCAATACGCCTGCCTTTTTTATTATGATGAATTGGGTCAAGCAAGGCCTCATCCTTTGCTTCCTCTTCCCCTTTTCTTCATATAATTCGGGACGACCCGGACCTGGGCGCCTTTTACCCCGCTATAACGTCCTGCTTGAAGTCCCTCGTTGATCCGTTTCAGCCAGGCCATTGGATCGTTTTCTTCATACACCATTTTTACATTCTTATTTGCAACCATTTTTCATTCATCCCGCTTCCTGTTCTAGATAAAGAGTCCATGCTTGATACCATCCTATGCGCAAAGGTCATGCGGGATACCTCCGCGCAAAAATATAGTATTATTTTTCGGAATAGCAGTTATTCCGGAAAAACTTTCCAGGTATCTCCTAGAGCACGGCGCAGTACTATCTCGACTGCCTTACAGTTTGTATATACGGGATACCGTTTTAACCGGTTCATTAAGCCGATCCTTTTCAGAGGATTTTTCGGCGCGTTTATGTAAATATCCTGCTAATATATCCAGCAGAAAGCATAAAAGCCCGCCGAATACCAGCCAACAAAAAATCATCTGGCAAAGCTGCTGTTCTACCTCGGTATTCATCCATTTTTCTTCCTTTCCTCTTTCTGAATCTGTGCCGTAGGGTCATCTGAAGCATCCTCTGATAAATATTGCCAAACCTGTTTATCATTCAGCGGCAAATCAAGATATCGTTTTATATTCCGGAAAATCTGCTGCGTCCATTCTTCCTTGGAAAGCATGCTGCTCCATTCCCAATTTCCAGCTTCATCCTGAACATAGATTTGTAGTTCCTGTTCTTGATCCTGAATTTTGCCAATTATTCTCATGTGATGCTCCTGTTTACCCGGCACTTTATATCACCCCACCCTATCATATGAAAAAGCAGACTGACTCATTCCATTAACCGTTTATACGCTTAAAGCGTATTTGTGAATTAAACTATCTTTTCTCACCTTCCAACTGAAATATACTTTTCAAATTTTTTGTCTAAAATACGCTTAATACCAATTTTTTCTTTTCACAGCCTTATTATATTACGCTATAAGCGATATGTCAACCCCAAAAGCGTAAATAATAAAAAAATATTTGATTTTTTAACGCTTTTAGGGTATAATAGAAAAAACAAAGCTTTTCGTTATATAGTCATGCTTTTTAAAAGACAGCCAGCATAAAAATACGCTTTGTTTTTATTTCTTAAAGAAAGGGAGCCCTTTGCGATGCAAGGGCATGGTGATTGCAATGGACGATTACGGCAACAGGGAGATTATGTCCCAAAATCTGAATTATTACATGCGGCTTCATCAAAAGGACAGAAAACAAATATGTGAGGATCTGGGGATTTGCTATTCAACCTTTTGCGACTGGGTGAACGGCAATAAGTATCCGCGAATCGAAAAAATTGAAATGCTGGCCCGTTATTTTGGAATCCAGAAATCAGATTTGATTGAAAGCCGTCAGCTTTCGGCTGACGAGCCTGAGGAGGAGCCGGAGCTGGAAGAGATTGTCATCTTAAACCGCGCCGCTAAAAAAATGTCGCCTGAAAATCGGAAAAAACTGCTGGAAATGGCAAAAGTGATGTTCCAGGAGGATTTTTCAGAGGATGAATAGGAAGCCTGACTATCGTCTTGCCACCAATGCAGCCTATCAGCTTTTGATTCGCAGCGAATCGATTACAAGACGGATTGACCTGCTGCAGATTGCGGCATCGATTCCCAATATTACCTTAATCAATTATGACTGCTTCGCACGGCGCTTTTGCCTTAGCGCTGAAGAACTGGAAGAGGTTCTGCCAAGCGAGTACGGCCTAACAATACGGCGGGGAAAACGGGCGTTTGTCCTGTACAACCATCATAAGGATATCTGTACGATCCGTTTTACCATTGCGCATGAGCTGGGACATTATATCCTGCTCCATGATGAGGATACCCCTCAGACGGACAAAGAAGCCAATTGCTTTGCCCGCAATCTGCTCTGTCCAATTCCTCTGGCAAAGCAGCTTCACCTGTCTACTGCGGACGGCTATGTCAAGGTTTTCGGCGTTAGCGGGCCAATGGCGCAGGCCAGCCTGGAAAACAGGGCTTCTGATGAGTATTATGTGCAAAAAGAGCTTTACATCCAGGTTGATGAGCTATTCCATCTGTACCTGTTTGAACAGGAGAACGGACAGCTTACCGACAAACAGCCGCCCAGAAAGCCAGTTCTCTCCAAACAGGAAACACGCCGAACCAGAAAAACGGATGGCAGCAGAACTGAAAACACTCTAGACGAATGGGAGCGGGCTTTTGCCAAAGCAGAACAGCGTTGGCTTTACGGCGGAATATAACCGGTTTTTCTGACATATTCTCCAACGGAAGGCGTATATATGATAATAAACGATACTGCTGTCGTACCTTCGCCATGGAAGGTGCGATGGCTTTTTATTTCTGGAAAGGGTTGGAGAAAATGAAAGTTGCCGCCGCATATATCCGGGTCAGTACGGAAGAACAGACCGAATTGTCACCTGACAGCCAGCTCAGGGAAATCCGAAAATACGCCGGGCTGCATGGGCTTGATCTTCCGGAGGAGTATATTTATACGGACGAAGGGATCAGCGGAAAGCATGTAGAAAAACGCGCCGGCTTTAACCGGATGCTCCTTGCCGCCCGGCAAAAGCCAAAGCCATTCGACGTGATCCTGCTCTGGAAATTCAGCCGGTTCGCACGCAACCGGCAGGACAGCATCGTCTATAAGTCCATGCTTCGCAAACAGCTTGGAATCGATGTTGTCTCGATTACCGAAAATCTTGGAGATGATAAAACCTCCATCCTGATTGAGGCGTTAATCGAAGCGATGGATGAATACTACAGTGTCAATCTCGCGGAGGAGGTACAGCGCGGGATGAAAGAGGCAATTACACGCGGAAAGCCCATTTCCTCTCCGCCCTTTGGTTACAGGATGGAGCATGGGGAGTTCTGTCCCGATCCGCAGACCGCACCTGTAGTTCTGTTGATTTTTGAGCTGTTCTGCGGCGGCGAATCGCTTCCTGGGATTGCAGAACACCTCAACCGTGCCGGGATACAAACCACCCGTGCAAAGCCGTTTACCAGCCGTTCCGTCCGCTATATCCTCGCTAATCCGACCTATCTCGGAAAGCTTCGGTGGAAAGACGGAGAACAGCATGAAGCGGTCGTGCTGGACGGTATGCATCCGCCGTTAATCAGTGAATCCCTTTGGAAGGAGGCGCAGCAGCTTTTGTCGCTCTCCTTCCCGAAACCTTCACATGCCCGTCAGCCGGTCGCCTCCGATTCCCTCCTGCACGGTCTGCTCCGCTGCGGGAGCTGCGGAGGAGCGTTATCCTATATTCCGTCCAACCACGGATACCAGTGCTGCAATTACGCCCGGGGACTTTGCAACACCTCCCATTATCTTTCTGAGCAGAAGGCCGGACAGTTAATTTTAAACCATCTTATGGAGCTGTACGCGCCGCTCTCCTTCCATTACCAGCCTAATGCGTCCAATTCTCATTTCAAAGCTCTATCAGCGTTTTTCCAGCAGCGAGACGCCCTGCAGGCTAAGCTGAAAAAGGCAAAGCAGGCTTACCTGTCCGGAATAGATACGCTGGAGGAATACAGCCGCACGAAGCGGCAGGTCGAACACCAGCTCGCACTTTGGGAACAGCAGGAACCGCAACGAACCCATGCTCCTGCTCCCGTCCTGCAAAGCATTTCATTTCGCAGCTTGCTGCAAAGCTCATTGCCCGTCCGGATAAAAAACCAGCTTCTCACATCCTTTGTGGAAAGGATTGTGTTTGACCGGCAGCAACAAACCTTAACTCTTTATTACCGCCTGTCCTGATCGATTTTGCAATCAGGCCCGCCTAACTGCGAAATAATCACCTTTGCCATTGCCGGGTTCGGGGTTTTGATATCCACCGGATATTCTAGTCGTTTTTCATAGCTCCACATTATTTACACCTCACTATTGTCCCATGGCCATGGTTGGTCTACCCAGTCCCACCGGTCACTGCTATGCAGCTCATCTCTGTTAATCGTGCCAAATCTCTTGGTATATTCTGTCAAGGTCTCTCTCTTTAAGATCAGATATTTCTGATAGCATGCCAGCGCATCCTGATCCGTCGGATGGGTGTCTAAAAATAACGCAACTTCTGTCAGTACAAAGTCGCAGACCTGAAGCCGTTTGAGCAGTGCTTTTCTATTGTTCATCGCAGACGGCCTCCTGTCCAATAAACGGTTTGTCTAGTTCAGCAAAAAGCGTCCCACGCTGCAGCGCAACGTCGGAGGAATAAATATCCCGCCACTTCTGCCATGGGACATATGCCATGGCCAACGGAAGGCTGTCAAGCTGAACGTTATCGGTCAAACGTTCATTCATTCTTCATTCTTCCTTTCACTCAAGGTTATTGCAGGGGAGAAAAGGGAATTTATATTCAAGGATAGAATCCTTTCCCTATACGATATGATTCCAATCCTGAAAAAGTTCTGCAAAAATCGTGCTAATCCCCTTCCAGACGCAAAAAACCGTCCTCAATCGAGGACGGTTTTTCTGTCTTTTTTAGTCTTTTTGGGACATTTCCTCCACCCAGGCAACCATCTGCCGGTATCCATCATCCGAAATCGGGAAGCATTTTTCTTCATCCACTTCAGAACAGTCGAGGCAAAAAGGGCCTGTCCATACTTTCACGGCCATTTCGCTGTCACCGGGAAAAATTTTGAAATTGAATTTTCCCTTGCTTCCACTGTAAATATTATGGTTTACAAAATATTCCAAGCTCGGTATTTCCACTCCTATCATTCCTTTCTATCTCTTTCTTCTATCTTACCATATTTTTTTTCATCGTCAATAACAAAAGAAAAGACAATGGACACCCATTGCCTTTTCCAGTTTATTTCTTAATACCGTGATAATATATTTTCCCGTTCTCCAGCTTAAAGCCCCGTGCAGTTAAAAGCTCCTTTACAGTCACAAGCTGGTACTCCTTTGCAAGCTTCGGGATGACGCTCTCACACGCTTCCGCGGTTGAGGTGTAAAGCTCATGCATCAGGATAATGTCTCCATCCTCTACATGCTCCAGAATTTTTTTCTCAATACTGTCTTTGTTTTTGGTTTTCCAGTCCAAGGTATCAAGCGACCAGGTGACAATTGGTTTTGAAACCGTTTTTTTCACCAGGTCGTTCACCGCCCCATACGGCGGACGGATCACGTCAGCAGGAATACCGATCATCTTTTTCAGCTTTTTATCTGTTTTGCTTAACTGGGAATTGATATCGTCCCCGCTCAGCTTCGTCAAATTTGAATGGTCGTAGGAATGACTTCCTATTTCACAATGGAGTCCGTAGGCTCGCTTGATCACGTCCGAGGTTTCGTCATTGACCCGGTTGCCCAGATAGAAAAAGGTTGCCCTTCCGCCTACCTGCTCCAGCGCATCCAGAATCCGATTTCCAACCGGAGAATACGGCCCGTCGTCAAAGGTCAGCGCAATCATCGGCTTGCTGGGATCAACATCATCAGGCAGGGTGTATTCCTTAGTATAGCCTGTAACATTCAGCTTCATCTGCTGGTAAATTTCCTTCGCCGGGATAGTAACGCTTAATACCCCGGTAGACACATCGCTTAACCGTCCCGCGTCAAAGTAAATGGTCACGCCGTCTCTGGTGTAGCTGACATGTGAAAAGTTCTCCCAATCCGGATCGGTCGCGCTCTGGAAGGCCTCGGAATCTACCTGTTCCCTAATCCCGTCCTGACTGCCGAAATACTGCCGCACATACTGTGAGACGAACTTGGGATAATTCTCCCCGAAAACATCCTGGTTTGTCAGCCGTTGGTTTGCTTTCGCGTCATATAAAAATGTTTTCACCTGATGCTGCTGCTGCGCCCCGTCCGAAAAGTCCTGAATCACGTGATAGACTACACTGACATACGAACCGCAGGGGATGATATCATAATCCATCGTGATAACGGTCTTATGATCCGGGTTCTGCTGGTAAGAGCCTTCAATCGCATCGATCAGCGACTGCGCATCCTCCTTCATCAGGGTGTCAAGGGTTTCATCCTCCATTTTGGGATAGCGCGCACCCAGCACTTCACCGTCCGCAAACTTTACCAGGGATTCCGCCTCCCCCTGTGCCTTGGGCGTACGGTTAAAACGGAAATTTGCGATTTGGACAGCCGGTTTCATTGCTGGGGGAGCAACCCTTCTGGCCGATCCCAGATGGATTCCCGTCATCCAGACCAGGATCAGGCCCAGTGCGCACAGCATTGCCAACGCACATCCCCACAGAACCACCGCAAGCCTGCGTTTCTTCCTGCGCCGGACAAGCGCTTCCCGATCCTTTTCATAATCAAAAGCTTTCATCGTTTTTCATCATCTTTCATATTTCGACAAATTTATTTGTCTCAGATTATAACAAAGATGACCTGCAATAGCAAGGAAAAAACGATTTTGTCACCATTCCCCAGAGCATTGTAATGGACTTCGGGAAGTTGTAACAAAATCGTCATGCTTTCCTAATCTATTTGTTAACCTTTTTACTCTTCCCTAAGCTCATCATCAGCGTCATATTCCAAAACAATTGAATACGGCGCCAGGAAAATAAGCTCTGACGAAGCTCTCACTACAGCACAGTTGCGTACATAGGAAAATCCGCGCAGAAAATCAAGCATCCGCGCTTCTAAATCCGGGCTGATTGTCTCGGTATTCAGCGCAATGCATTTTCCGTCTCTCAAATAATCTGCTATTGTGACTGCATCTGCCAGTTGTGAAGGTTCCATTGTAATAATCTGAAACGATTTTGCAGGCTGATGAACTGAGATATCCGCGGTTTCATAATCCCTTGCCAAGTTCATCATCATATCCCCTTCCTAATATTATTTCTTTTCATGGGTTTATTATCGAACAATCTACTTATATTATACCGATCTTGTCTGGAAAATTCAAGCAAAGACGCTATTATTCACACTTTCTTTGCAAATCATGACGATTTTTGTACAAAAAAAGAGCAGGCAAAGCACCTACTCTCCTCATTACTGCATTGCACGCCCTTTTTGTTTCTTGATTACCTTCAGGCGGCTGAACTCCTCCCGCTCCTTTTCTTCCAGAGATTCGGAGATCATTTTGATCGTATCCTCAAACTGCGGAATGATAATGTTATGAAGCGCATTCGCACGCCGCTGTGTTTTTTTGATCTCATTTGCCAGCCTGCAGACACTGTTTTCCACCTCTGCGAGTACAACGGTCAGCTCCTTTGCCTTTTCAAGGCTCGCATAGGCCAAATCAAATTGGGAGTTTGTATCCATAAAGCCATACGCTTTCGCAGAAAGGGTGCTTTGCAGCGACACTTTAGGGATTTCTACCCCCATCACGCTGCGATATGTGATGTGCACGCCTGTTTCCACATCGATCCCATTCGCAATATTATCAATAACACCCATCGTAATATTTGCCGACTGCAAGGCCTTATAGGCCTGCGCATAGGTCGACTCAATCTCACCGCGGATTGATTTTGCTTTATCCACCAAAGAAACCATTTCACGGATCAGGATATTTCGTTTCCGGTCCATCAGGTCAAAGCCAAGCTTAGCCAAGCTCAGGGATTTCTTTGTGTTAATCAGGTTTCCCTTTGTCGGGAAAACCGGCATTGCCATATCACGTCATTCCTTTCTGAATACCGGGTACTGTATTTACTGCGGCCGTCCATCCTCCTCGGCTATAGTACCAATCAATTAGCAAAGGCTTTCCTCTCCCTGCCCATTGACAGAACCCGATTAATACCGTTTCCGTTTCCGGAACCGTTCAGACCGGCTGGAATCGTAGAATTGGAACAGCAGCTCTGTATCAACACGATCCAGTTCCTCTTTCGGCAGCAAGCACAGCAAATCCCAGCCCAAATCCAGTGTTTGGTCAATGGAGCGGTCTTCGTTTTCCCCCTGGTTAATGAAATGCTGCTCAAACTGGCGGCCAAATTCCAGATAGGATTTGTCAACCGGAGAGAGCTCCTCTTCCCCGATAACCGACGCCAGGGCGCGCGCATCGCTCACCTTTGCATAGCATGCAAAGAGTTGGTTTGCAACCGACTGGTGATCCTTTCTCGTATAGCCTTCCCCAATGCCGTCCTTCATCAAACGGGATAAGGAAGGAAGAATGGACACCGGCGGATAAATTCCTGCCTGCGCAAGCCCCTTGTCCAGTACAATCTGTCCTTCAGTAATATAGCCCGTCAGGTCTGGAATCGGGTGGGTAATATCGCCGTTTGGCATTGTGAGAATCGGGATCTGGGTGACAGAGCCCTTAGAGCCCTGGATAACGCCCGCTCGCTCATATAAAGAAGCCAGATCGGAATACAGATAGCCCGGATAGCCCTTCCTTCCCGGGATTTCTCCTTTGGAGGAAGAAAATTCACGCACTGCCTCTGCATAGGAGGTCATATCGGTCAAGATCACAAGAATATGCATGTCGTGCTGAAAAGCAAGGTATTCCGCTACTGTCAGCGCACAACGCGGAGTCAAAATACGCTCAATAATCGGATCATTGGAAAGGTTCATGAACATAACAACCCGTTCCAAAACCCCGCTCTCCTCAAACCGCGCTTTAAAATAATCCGCCACATCATTGGTAACGCCCATCGCGGCAAATACAATCCCGAACCCCTGGCCGGACTCATCCGCAATTCTTGCCTGGCGCACAATCTGTGCGGCGAGCTTGTTGTGACTCAGTCCGGAATCGGAAAAAATCGGCAGCTTCTGTCCCCGAATCAGGGTCATCAGCGCATCGATAGATGAAATACCAGTCCGGATATAGTTCCTGGGATAAATACGGGATACCGGGTTGATCGGTTTTCCGTTAATATCCGCAAATGTGTCAGGATAAACGTCGCCCAGCCCGTCGATCGGTTTCCCTGCGCCGTTAAAAATCCTGCCAAGCAGCTCCCTCGACAACGGCAGTTCCATTGGTTTTCCGGTGAATTTTGTGGTGGTATTGGTTAGGGATAGGTTATTGGTTCCCTCAAACACCTGAACGACAACGCGTTCCCCGTCAATTTCTACAATACGCCCCAGGCGCGTTGCCCCATTGTCAGTTTTCAGCTCAACCAACTCGTCAAACGAAGCGTCCGGCACATGGTCCAACACGATCAGGGAGCCGTTGATTTCGTTCAGGCCTTTATATTGCAATGAAATCGCCATATATAACTCCATTCCTTTCTGAAACCGAGCTTTCTCGAAAATCCGCCCGGCTTTGAACTCCTGTGCGCCAGAAGGCACAGTGCCAAGCAGCCCCATCGGGCCGTATGCTAGCGGTCGCTCTGTTTTATCATCTCGTCAATCTCCCGGTAATACTCGTCAAATTTGCCGAGGTCATCGTTCGGGATATCGTATTTCATCCGGTTCAGCTTGTCAAAAATCCCGGTAGAAATGATATTAGAAAGCGGGATATTCCGGCTCACCAATTCGGCAGCCCGATCGTATAAATAGAGGATCACCTTCATCATGCGGCTCTGTTTTTCAAGCGGCACATAGGTGTCATCCTTGTGGAAAGCATTCTGCTGTAAAAATCCAACGCGAATTACTTTGGCAATCTCGATCACCAGCTTTTGGTCGTCCGGCAGGACGTCCGCGCCGATCAGCTTCACAATTTCCATCAGGTTCGCTTCTTCAGCAAGGAGCGCGGTCATACGCTGCTTCATCGGAATAAAATCAGGCCCGATCTCCTGCCTGTAAAACGCTGCAAAATCATCGTCATACTCGCTGTAGCTGGTCATCCAGTTTATTGCCGGATAGTGTCTGGCATAGGCCAATGCCTTGTCGAGCGCCCAGAAACAGCGGACAAACCGCTTGGTATTCTGAGTAACCGGTTCGGAAAAGTCCGCGCCCTGCGGCGAGACTGCCCCAATAATCGTGACCGAACCCTCGCTTCCATTCAAGGTAATCATATATCCCGCCCGTTCATAGAACGCAGACAGACGAGACGGCAGATAAGCCGGAAAGCCTTCCTCCGCAGGCATCTCCTCCAGACGGCCGGAAATCTCACGCAGCGCCTCCGCCCAGCGCGAGGTGGAATCCGCCATGATTGCTACATGATATCCCATATCCCGGTAATATTCCGCCAATGTGATCCCAGTGTAAATTGACGCCTCGCGCGCCGCAACCGGCATGTTTGAGGTGTTGGCAATCAAAGTGGTACGGTCGGTCAGCGCTTTTCCGGTGCGCGGGTCGACCAGATCGGAAAATTCCTCCAGCACCTGGGTCATCTCGTTGCCCCGTTCTCCACAGCCGATATAGACGATAATATCCGCGTCGCACCATTTTGCAAGCTGATGCTGAGTCATGGTTTTCCCAGTCCCAAATCCGCCCGGAATCGCCGCAGTGCCCCCCTTAGCAATCGGGAACATCGCGTCGATAATTCTCTGCCCGGTAATCAGCGGGCGGCTGATCGGCAGACGTTCCTTCACCGGACGCGGGGTACGGATCGGCCATCTCTGGCAGAGAGTCAGTTCCGTTTCCTTACCCGTATCGTCACGAATTACCGCAACAACATCGTTCACGGTATAAGCGCCGTTTTCCGCCACACGGACGACCTCCCCGCTCAAAAGAGGAGAAAGCATACATTTATGGGTAATCAGCCCCGTTTCGGGACAGGTTGCGTATATCTCGCCGCCCTTTAACCGGTCACCTGGCTTTACCGTAATGGTAACGTCATATTTTTTCTGCTGATCCAGTGCGGGAATATCAGAACCAATTCCGATGAATGCGCCTTCATTTTCGGCCATATTTCTCAGCGGCCGTTCAATTCCGTCAAAGATATTCGACAGGATGCCCGGGCCCAGAGTCGCACAGAGCGGTGAACCGGTTGAATACACCGGCTCTCCCGGTCTTAAGCCTGTTGTACTCTCGTAAACCTGGATTGTGGTTTCCTGTTCTGTCACAGAAATGATCTCGCCAATAATTTTCTGATGGCCGACATATACCATTTCCAGCATCGAGAAGTCTTTGGTATCACGCACCTTGACAACAGGGCCGTTAATCGAATAGATTACATTTGCCAATGATTTCCACTCCCATCCGACGCGTTTTAATACTGAATCGTCAGTCCGCAGGTGCTGTAAAAGCCCTGTTTCTGTTCTTCCAATACAGCCGCAAAGGTTTTGTCCGTCAGGACACCGTGTTCCTTGTTGAACAGTATAAATCCACCCAGGCGGTTACCCGAATCTTCTTCTACCTCTATTTTTCCAGAAAGCTGCTTTTTCAGGCTGTCCGCCAGTGTCAAGTCCTCTTTTTTCAGCAGGACTGTTGCTGTGTCAAAAGGAAATTCCTCCATCGCAGCCTCGACCTGTTCCAGCAGATAACCGGCGTATTCCTCTGTATGAGAAAACTCAGTCAGTTTCTCTTTCGCCTCGTCAAATATCTTGTCAGTCAGTTGGTTGCGGTACTTTACCAGCCCGCGCCGAACCTCCAGGTCATATTTTGTAACAGCCTGCTTTTGACGGTTCTTGATCACCTGAACCTGCTCCTGCATATAGTCAAACATCTTTGCATATTCTTCACCCTTTGCTTTTTCAAGCTCCTGTTCCCGGTATGCTTTTGCCTCTTCCTGAAGCTGTTTGATCTTCTGTTCAGCTTCCTGTTCGACCGCCTGCTCAAAAGCAGCCAGCTTATCCCGACTATAACTCATCTTGTTGATTCCCCTTTATGAAACAGCGAAAAGCTAAAGCTCAATTCCAATTGCATCCCGCACATAATTCGCGATATTCTCGCTGATATTTGTATTCCCGTGACGGTCTGGGATTTCTACAATCAAAGGCCGTTTCAAACTCAGCTTCAGATCATAAATATAAGTATAACAAAGCTTTACAAGCTTTTCCGAAACGAGAATAATACCGATCTCCTGATCCTGAAGCGCGGTCTCTACCGCCCGATGCACCTCATCGGCCTCATGCACGACAACTCCCTCGATTCCGGCCAGACGCATTCCCATCTGGGTATCGATATTATCACTGATACAGAAAAATTTCATCTTGATAGCCGCGGCTTCCGCCCAGGCGGAAGCACTTCCTTTCCTGTGGAATTGAAGCCGTCCCCGCAGCAAAACGTTCGCCTTCCCGACGGCGCAAGCTGCCAAGCCTCTGTTTGAAGGGTGTTCCTTCAAACGCAGCCCCATCTGAATTTGGTAATATCCTGATTAGGTAAACAGAATCATGAAGGAAATAACCAACCCGTAAATGGCAATCCCTTCACCCATTACAACAAAGATCATTGCTTTACCGAATGCTTTCGGATCCTCGCTGCACGCGCCGATTGCCGCCGGAGCCGCGTTCCCTACCGCGATTCCCGCACCAATACAGGATAATCCGGTCGCCAAGGCGGCGCCTAAATATTTAATCCCATCGCCGGTTGACAGCGCGCCGGCGACTCCCTCTGCCGCTTCCGCCGCAGAGACAAAGCCTCCGATTGGCAGGATAACCATTAAAAGAACCAAACCAAAGAACGCACATAAATTAAACCAAATGGCATGCTTCGCTTTCTTCCCGGTCGTAATTCCAGCATATACCGGAACCAACGGGGCCATCAGCAACGCGATTGCTAATAAAGGCAGTAACAGATACAATAACATGACAAAACCCTCCTAAGATAAGTGTTCTATATCATTACAGGCTGCCGCCCGCAACAAGCTTAAGAATTCCCTTCGTTTTTAAAGTTTATTTTCACCGGCTCAAACGGTTTCCCGCTGCTCTCATAAAACCGGCTGAAGGTTTCATAATAGATCAGCCTCAGAACCTGGATACCGACAATCAACCCCTCCAGCGCCATGACAAAGATATTGCCAAAGACAATGACAATCGGGCTTCCAATTGTTCCCGCCATATGCGCAAAGGTCATTACTACCAGCATCAGTGCGGCATGGCTCAGGATAAAGCCGCCGATTCTCAAAAACGAAAGGGTATTCGTGCAGTAGCTCAGCAGGATGTCAAACATCTCAAACGAAGCGTCAACCACACTGAACTTCTCCTTTTCCGCCCTCTTCCTGCGCCGGTTCTTCACCATTTCGCCCAACGGCTCATGGAAGAACATCAGCACCAGCGGCAGAACAATCACCACGATGATAAAGACCGGGTTAAAGAGATTGACATTTAACAGCAGCATTAGTACAGCCGCAATAATTACGCCAAGATAAAATACTAGGCCGGCAATTCCATTCTGAGAAAACAGCGCCTTGCCGTATTCCTTTTTCTTCAGGCCGATGACAATATTAATTAGAATCGCGGCAGCCACTATGATAATCCCAACCACCAGCGACAGGATCAAAAGCATTGTTGAGGTATTGGAATCCAGAACATCCAGCGGGAAGATATTTCCTAGGCCAATTGCTGAGAAAAGCGGTTTAAAGCAGCCCTCAATCCCAAAGCAGGAACCGTACAGAAGCCCAAAAAGCATGCTCGCGATACCGCAGCGCATCAACGCGCGCCCGAGCATCATCTTTTTCCATTTCCACATCAGGATTCCTGCCAGGATTACGCAGATTCCCTGTCCAAAGTCCCCGAACATGATACCGAACAGCAATACATAAATAAAACCAATAAAACTCGTCGGATTAAAATCATAGTAACCCGGCAGACCGTACATGGTGACAAACATTTCAAACGGCTGGAAAAACCGGTTGGTACGCAGCTTGACCGGCGGCTCCACGTTCATTTCCCGCTTTACCTGCTCCTGCTCGCAAAGCACCTGGGTTAAATCGTCAAACAAAGAGACAAACTCCTTCGCCTTCCTTGTCGGGACAAATCCCTCCAGATAAAACCGTTTTCCCGAACAGGCCGCATAGCGACGGTAAGCAAAGGTATCGTGCAGCATTTTAATCTTGGAATATATCTGGTAAACCAGCACCTGATTCTTCTCCCTGAGCGCCTTGATTTCACTCCGGCATCGCTCGATTGCCTCTTCTTCAATTTGAATTTGGGTTTGAAGCGCCTCAATCGCAGCCTGCGGCGTTTCATGCGCATATTCCGAGATATCGATCCGCTCAAAATAGAGAGAGGCAAAAAGCTGGTCGATCTTTTCAATTTCCGTATTGGGCGCCAAATAAAAGCCCCAATAATAATCGTCGTCATGGTCAAAATCAAAGAAGAAAAAATCCCGGTCAGAAAAATATTCCAGCTTCATAAAGCTGTCTGCCGGCAACTTTCCAAACCGTGCCTTGGAGTTTTGGGAATCAACCAAATCCGTAAAGCGGATATTCAGTCCGTTTAGGTGCTGTACCTGCGCCAATGCCTGGCGGTGGTCAGTCAGCCGCTCCTTCAATTCAGATTTGTGCTGCCGGATTTCCACCAGCTCCTGCTTGATTTTCAGCAGATACTCCCTGACCTGCCCATCGTCCATCTCCAAACTGGAATAATCGTGGTAATCGGGTTCCAATATCAAGCTTCCCATTACCTCGGTTACAAGCTGGAGAATATCTGCATAGGGATTCTCCTCCCTCAAGGGAGAAAATCCCATCCCTTTGGCGACCCGGCCCGGCTGCTCTACATGGAATATGCCGCTGTTACAGCATCGAACCAGCGCCGCATCCAAAGAATCCAGCGTACCGACAAGATGCACTAGACTCATCTTTTCAATTGACATTCCGTTCACCGCCTCTGTGCGACTTAATTTATGATTAATTCCCTGATCTCATTTTCCGGAATTTGATAACGGATTCCTTCAATGATATGAAAAATATTATCCATTTCCACCCGGTTCAAGTGGTAATATGCGTAGAATACCACAGAAACATGGGTAGAAAAATGCAGGTAACGCCTGCACAGGGAATAATAATACCGCTTTGTATAGTCTTCAATATTCGGGAGCTCGCCCGGATCAAACCTGCTCTGATATTTGGTTTTGGCAAGCATTTCACTGAGCGCGGCCGCGTCCTTTGCCTCTACCATTTCCCGGATCTGCTCCGCGTGAATCTTGTAATAATAGGGATACAGGCTTTTGACAATCTCTTCCTGCGAGGCCTTCAGATACCGTTTACAGCGAAAAATATGCTCCAGGTTAATCAGCTCAACATTGATCCTGAGCAGGTCGAGCAGGTCTGTCTTTTCCTGCCCCTTGTAATTTTGCTCAACCATGGCAAAGGTCTGGCTGAAAAAGTATTCATAAAAGGCATGTTCACAGCCAATATAATCAATCCGTCCGTTTGCATCAGAAGGCGCAAACCGGCGGAGAATTGCCGCATAGCCGCTGTCCCGCAGCGCAAAGACCAGTTCGTCAAACTTTGTCGCCTTTGCCACAGCCATCATATCCACCTCAGAGCGCTGAATCAGGTAGCCCGGAAGATCGATAATAAAGGTCTGCGGATTTCCAGCCTTCAGCAGCAAAACCATTCTCAGAATTTCCCTGATCTCCTCCTCCATAATGACAACCTGAAACAAGCTGTTCCTTGTCAGGGGAAGATAATGATAAAGCTTCCCATATTGCTCAAACGCAGCCCGTCTCAGCATATTTTCCAACTGTCCGCGATGAATATTGTGTTCCGCAATATTGCTGAGCGTTTCGCTGTAGTGCGTCTGCGCTTTCAGATATGCCGCTACGTCCTGTACTGTCCTGCACCGCAGCATTTCCTGATACTGCTCTGGTGTGATATGTTTCCCATACATTGCGCGTGCTTTTGCCAGCACTGCATTATAAGCATTGGTGTTTGCCATTATGATCCCGCCTGACTATCATTTTTCGGAAGCTTTCAGCACCGACAGGACTACTGACGATACCCATTCTTCCCGGTTCCCCCGGTAAATTTTTTCCAGGCGCTTCCGTTCTTCCTCCGCCTTCTGATCGATCTCCGATTTCACTTCATCCGCGGCCTGCTGCTCAGAAGCCTCTAGCTTCGCAAGATAGGATTTTGCCTTTGCCTCCATCTCCCGCTCCAGTTGTTGTTTCTGTTCAGCTACCCGCAGGGCTTCCTCCTCTTTCTGCTTGACTGCTTCCTTGAGGCGTTGGTTGGCCTGTTGGTCAATCGACATGATTTTATCAAATAATTCCTTCATGCGCTGATCGACTCCTTCCCAAAATGTAATCAAAAGCTGTTCCAAAAGACAGGAGAACAGACCCGCTTGGGCCTGCTCTCCTTGATAACGGACACGACTCATGGTTTTTTAAAATCTAGTCTCAATGTGGGTTATGATCATCAGAGAGTTTCCATGAACTATCATCTATTCATATTTCTTAACAGTATATCATAATAGGCGCAAAAATGATAGATAATTTGAACAAATTGTGAATTATACCGAAATTTTATTCATAATTTCTCTGTTTTCCCTCTTGACTTTTCTGACCCAAAATTACTTTATAGCAATACCAGACCATTAATTTCCAATTTAAAAACCAATCCCAAAAACTCTGCGGCTTTTCGGCACAGCAGCATCCTGTTTAAGAAAATTTCAAAGTAGTCCATAACCGCGCAGATAGAGGTATCAATCCTGAGCTTTAACGTAAATGTTTTTTCCTCAGCGTCAAAGATTGTCTCAGATTCCTCAACCGCAAAGTTCACACGGTCGTGGATATCAAAGGTCGCAAGGTCGCTGTTCCGTACCCTGGTACGGCGCACATCGGTTTTATCCGCAAGGATCAGGGCGGCAGCCACCGCATTGACCGGAAAGGCAGTTCCCTCGTCATGATTGCCGATTGCCGTTATAACCAAGGCGATATCCTCTACCGGCATCCCCATTTTGTCAAGAATCCGGAACGCCATAATCGCGCCGCTCTGCGCGTGGTCGCATCGGTTAATCACATTGCCGATATCATGCATATATCCAGCAATTTTTACAAGATCACATTCCCGTTCGCTGTAGCCAAGCTTCTGAAGCAGCCCACTTGCCGTTACCGCGCATTTCATCACATGAGCAAAGGAATGCTCTGTAAACCCAATTGCACGCAGCGACTGGTCTGCCCGTTCAATGTATACCTTGATTTCTTCTGATTTCCGGACCTCTTCAAAAGTCACGGGAAGGCGTTTTTCTTCTCTCAATCCAGATTCCTCCTATGGTATCAGCCGCAAAGCCGCATAAAACAGTTCCAATAAATCGTCCCAGCCGTCTAATGGATAAGTTGCTCCGCCATTGACACTTTTATGCAGATTGCTGCAATATTCCTCGCCTGCCGCAAGCAGCTCTCCGGGTAAAACCGGATATCCGTATTCCCCTGCCAAGCGGCAAAAGGCTTCCATAGGCTCGCGCTCCGCCTGTGTTTTAAGCAGGGCGTCTTTCACATCCGGTTCCTTTCTGGCTTTCGCAAGAAGCCTGTCCATTCTTTCATTCACTGACATTGCAAATTACCCCCCAATTCGACAAAATCAAAGGAACGTGCGGTAATCCTCCAGATTCTTCTGCAGCAGCTCCGGTGTATTGAGCTGATAAGGACAATGGCTGACGCAATGGTTGCAGTGGACACAGTCCTCTATCCGCTTCATCTTTGCCTGACCGTCCTGCGACAGGAAGCGCTCGGACGGCGCGCGGCGCAGCAGCAGCGACATCCTGGCGCAGGTTGGGATATCAATCCGCGCGGGACATGGGAGGCAGTAGCCGCATCCCCGGCAGAAATCCCCTGATAGGTCTTCCCGTTCCTGCCGGATAAATTCCTCTAGCTCCTCTGTCATGCAGGGGATGTTGTCCTGATAGTAAAGAAATTCGTCCAGCTCTGATTCGCGCTGTATTCCCCAGATCGGGAGAACATTGTCAAATTGATTCAGATAGGCATAGGCAGCGTCAGAGCGCCTAATCAGTCCGCCGGATAGGGCCTTCATCGCGATAAAGCCCACATTTCTGTTCCTGCATAGCCGTACCAGCTCCAGGTCAGGTTTTCCGGCCAGGTAGCTGAATGGGAATTGGAGCGTATCATACAGTCCGGATTGTACCGCTTCCTTCGCGACCGGCGCACGATGGTTTGTAATTCCGATAAAACGAATCTTTCCCTGTTTCTTGGCTTCCGCCATTGCCTCATAAAGGCCGGAACCGTCTTCCGGCACCGGACAAAACGATGGGTTGTGGAACTGATAGATATCAATATAATCCGTTTTCAAAAGCGTTAGGCTGGTCTCCAGGTCTTTCCAGAATCCGTCCACAGTGGTGGACATCGTTTTGGTTGTAATTACGATCCTGTCCCGAACATCCTGCAATGCCTCGCCTATTTTTTCCTCGCTGTCCGAATAAGCCCGTGCGGTATCAAAGAAACGGATACCATTTTCATAAGCCTTCCGCAGCAGCTTCTTTGCTTCGTCCATGGATACCCTTTGAACCGGCAGCGCGCCAAATCCATTTTTGTTGACCTGAAGTCCGGTTCTTCCCAATGTCACATAGTTCATCTTTCTGACCATACCTTTGCGGCCGCAAAGGCTTCCTTTCTTGCAAAATCCGATTCGGTTGTGCGCATATTCCTTACTTCTCAGCCCTATGCCAGGAGATCCTTCCAGTTTTCCCCAAAATATTCCTGCAGCAGCAAGGTGATCTGGTTCTCCGTATATCCCATTTCAATCCAAATTTTCAGCCAAGTGCTCATAGCCAAATCTCGTTCTGAGACTTTCGGCAGATTTTCCGGATGATACATTCCGATTTCCCCTTTATCAACTTTATCCTTCTATTTTGTCAGCCTTTTCACCCAGCGGAGCTGGTCTTCCCGGTAAGGCGGGTACCGAAACGGCAGATCAAGATAGGGCTTTCCGACCAGGATACCCTTTGCATGGGTAAAGGTTTCAAAGCTGTAGCCTCCATGATAGCCGCCCATACCGCTGCCGCCTACCCCGCCGAACGGCAGATGGTGGTTTGCCAGATGCATCACCGTATCATTGATACATCCCCCGCCAAAGGAAATCTCGCTCATCACCTGTTCTGTAAACAGTTTGTCCGTACTGAACAGGTACAGCGCCAATGGCTTTGGACGCCGTTTGACCGTATCGATCATTTCGTTCCGGTCTCGGTAAGCAATGACAGGCAGGATCGGCCCGAAAATTTCTTCCTGCATAATTGGATCGTCAAACGACGCGCGGAAAAAGATCGTAGGCTCGATCTGCCGGGAATTCGGATTAGTCTTTCCGCCCCAACAATCCGTACAGGTATCAATATAATCGCTAAGCCGTTTAAAATGATGCTGGTTAATAATTTTTGGATAATCCGGATTTTCGAGCGCTTCCCCATAAAGCGCTTTGATCTGCTCCTTCAGCTTTTCCAGGAACGCTTTCTCCACCGTTCGATCCACCAAAACATAATCCGGCGCCACACAGGTTTGTCCGGCATTCAAAAATTTCCCCCAGGCAATCCGTTTGGCCGCCAAATCAAGCGGAGCTGTCCTGTCTACAATACAGGGGCTTTTTCCTCCTAGCTCCAGTACAACCGGCGTTACATGCCGGCTAGCGGCTTCCATGACGATTTTTCCGACCCGTTCGCTTCCAGTAAAGAAAATCAGGTCATATCTTTGTCCGAGCAGCTCGTCATAAGAAATCGATTCGGACACGCAGGCAATATATTCTTCCGAAAACGCTTCGGAAATAATTTTATGAATCACCTCTGCTACATGGGGGCTGCTGCGTGAGGGCTTGACCACAGCGCAGTTCCCTCCTGCTATCGCCCCGACAAGCGGAACCATGCAGAGCTGGAACGGATAGTTCCAGGGTGAGAGGATCAAAACGCTGCCAAACGGCTCTCGGTAAATACGGCTGGAGGAAGGGAAATGAGTGATCGGCGTTCCTACCCGCTTCGGTTTCATCCATCTGTGCAGATGCTTTAACGAGGTTTTGATTTCCTGCTTCACCATCTGAATCTCCGTCAAATAAGCCTCATATTCCGACTTATGCAAATCCTCAAAAAGCGCCGCGTAAATTTCATTCTCCCTTTCCTCCACCGCGCGGAGAAGGCGGGACAGCGCTTCGCGCCGAAATTTCTCCGGCTTAGTCCGGTTCTCACGAAAAAAAGTATTCTGCCTATCCATCAAATCCTTCATATCCCTCAGTAATCCTTCCTTCTGTGAAATTGCCAGGCCGGGAACGTCCTCAGCCTTCTCTTTAATAGAGGATACTCAACGCCAGGCAAAGCAGCCCTCCGTAATAGGTCAGCAGATTCCAAAATTTCCCGGAAACATATTTGGTCTGGTAGAAAAACAAAAACAGGATAATCATATCAGACACCAGGAACAAAAATGACCCTACCCCCAGCAGAATCGCCTGGTTGGACAGGCTTGTCATAGCAATCTGCGCGCCCTTTCCGCAAAGAGCGGAGACAAAGAAAGAGTAGATCAAAACACAGGGCAGCATGTTCTGAACATCCATCTTTTTCATCCTGGTGAGCAGGTAGGACACCCCTACCATCAGTACCGGGAAAATCAAATCTGTCCAGGAGAAGGATGCAATCCGGTAAAATGCTGTTAAAAAGAGGATATGCCCTATTAGGAAGGAGCCGACGCCGATTAAAAAGGTACGGTCAGACGGCTTCCGGTCATTGAAAGCAAGGCTGATATCCCCGCAGAGGCAGAGTACAAATCCCGGCAGCATACTGAAATAAAACCCAAAGTCCCGGCTGTAATAGGAGGCAATGGTCGCAATCCAGATAAAGCCCAGGCTCTGGATCGTTTTTACCAGCACATGGCGGCTTTTCCATTTCGGATGGTAGCAGGTAGCAATCAGCATTCCAAAAACAACTGCGTACAGGATCAGGACAACAGCCAGCATATAGGGCACCTCATTTCCGATTCAATAATCTTTTCTCTATTGTACACGATTTTTCTAAGTAAGGAAAGTGTTTTTCCTCGAAAAAACTGCAAATTAGAAAAACCAGGGAAAGAGAAATCCTTTCCCTGGTTCACTTTATGTAAAGAGCCTTTATTTCATTGCCTGAACCTGTTCAAATTCGTCGGTAATTTCTTTTGACGGCTTACCGGTCAGCAAGCTGACCGCTACAATAAAGATGCACGCCACCAAAAAGGCCGGAAGCAGCTCATAAATCCCCCATACGCCGCCCAGCGGGGCAATCAGGAATTTCCAGACAAATACCATGACGCCGCCTGACAGCATCCCGGCAAGCGCGCCCCATCGGTTAGAACGTTTCCAGAACAGTGCAAACAGCATAACCGGGCCAAAAGAAGCGCCGAAGCCCGCCCACGCAAAGGAAACAATCTGAAACACAGAGCTGTCCGGATCCTTCGCAATAAATGCGGCCACAACTGCAATTCCGATCAAGGTAGCCCGTGCAACAATCATTGTAGTTTTACTGCTCATATTGATCTTAAATACACCATTTAAGATATTCTGCGACATGCTGGAGGAAGCAGCCAAAAGCTGAGAGTCCGCAGTGGACATAGTGGAAGCCAGGATTCCGGCAAGGATCACGCCTGCCACCAGCGCGGCCAAAACCCCGTGCCGGCTTAAAAGATCAGCGACCTTCACGATAATTGTTTCTGAATTGGAGCCGGTCAAAGTCTCCAGTGCACCGACCTTGCTCATGGTTAAACCGACAACGCCGATCAACACCGCAACCCCCAGGGAAATTACAACCCAGATAGAAGCGATCCTACGAGATAGCTTCAGCTTCTTTTCATCTTCAATCGCCATAAACCGCAGCAGAATATGCGGCATTCCGAAATAGCCAAGCCCCCATGCCATCATGGAGACAATCTTTAGCAGGCCGTAGGGCTCCGCTGTGTTTTCAGCCACGTTATGGGTTTCAAACATTGTCAGGTAACCAGGCAGCGCTTTCGCGTTTTCGGTCACTGCATCCAGTCCTCCGGCAACACTGACGCCAAAGCCGATGACAATCAGCAGCGCAATCGACATGACAATGCTCTGGATAAAGTCCGTTGTGGAAGCAGCCAGGAAACCGCCCAGGGTGGTATAGCCAACGATTACTACAGCACTGATGATCATGGCAACCATGTAGTCTACCCCGAACAGACTCGCGAAGAGCTTCCCGCAGGCAGCAAACCCGGAAGCGGTATAAGGTACGAAGAAGATCAGGATAATCAGCGCGGAGATACACATCAGCAGCCTGCTTGAATCCCGGTAACGGTTGGAAAAGAAATCTGGAATCGTGATGGAGTTTCCCGCTACCTGAGTATACCGACGGATTCGTTTAGCCACTACCAGCCAGTTGATATAGGTGCCAACTGCCAAGCCGATTGCCGTCCATCCGGCATCCGCAATTCCGCTGAGGTAAGCAAGCCCCGGCAAGCCCATCAAAAGCCAGCTACTCATATCAGAGGCTTCTGCACTCATTGCTGTGACCAGCGGCCCGAGCTTTCTCCCACCCAGATAGAAATCATCGACTGTATTGTTCCGCTTAGTGCAAAGCAGCCCGACCACGATCATGCCAATCAAATAAACGGCGATCGCAGCCATCATACAAATTTGTTCTGTCGTCATAAATAGTCCTCTCTTTTCTGTATTTTTGCCAAAATCTGCGGCAACGTTATTCACAGTATACCACAAGAAAAAACAGACTGCAATACAGAATAAAAATGTTTCTCCGTCCGATTATTCTGACCGGAAACCTCTCTTTTACGTTCAAGAGCTCCGGCAATTCAGAACCATAAAAAACCTTGATATACAAAAAGGCATACCAAGGCTGTCAAGTCAACATTAAAATTACATGTCTTTGTCCTCCAAAGTATGAACAGTCATTTTTGTCCGATATTTAGCTGCCCGACATCCTTTGCGTTTTTCCGGCCATATAATCCAGATAGGTCTGACGCATCGCCTTCAAATCCCGTTGGCGAATTAGGACAGCCTCCCCTGTCATCAAAATAAATTGCTTGTCAACCTGACTAATATGATCCATATTAACCAGATAGCTCTGATGGCATCTCAGAAAGCGTTCGTCGTCCAATTCTTCTTCAATTACATCAAGGCGTTTATAGATCACATAATCTTCTCCATCCTGAGCATGGAGGATACACTTTGAATTATTGCTTTCTACAAATAAAATCTCGTTTTTCGGTATCTGAATAATTTTTGAGTGCCGCTTTATCTGATATGCGCTTGCATTCATCCCATGAGTCAGCCTGTCCAGTACCATACCCAATTTTTCAAAGCTATGCGGCTTGAGCAGGTAGCCGGCCGCACCGACGTCATAGCTATCCACCGCAAATTCCGGGGAGGCGGTTAGAAAGACAATATGCCCATAATATTTCAATCCTCTGAGCTTACAGGCTACGTCAATTCCCAAAACGTCATTCATGTAAATATCAAGGAAAACGATATCATACCAAGTCCCGGCTTCAATTTCACTGATCAGCTTGATACCATTCTCGTATTGTACCGCTTCGTAGTCGATCGACTTCTCTGTAAAATATTTCTGTAATAAATGAATAATAATTTCCCGGTCAATGGGATTATCATCACAAATAGCAATCCGCATCCTAAAACTTCCTTTCCGATTCCCAAAATATATTATAATTGATTGTCAGAAAAAAGAAAAGTCCCATATTTAGACAAAATAAAATCTTGGTAAAATTTTCCTGTTAATTTCATCAGAAATTATGACAATTTCAAAAAACTACTTTTTAAAATTTACAGGTATGCTATAATATCCAGCAATAACAGATGAAAAATAGTACACAGTTCATCACTTTAAATTTATCAGCATAGGAGAAGAAATATGATCAATTATCAGGTTGTTAAAGAGTCACTTTGGGATCAGTATCTTGGACATTATACCGCATTTGGAGTAAATGTGTATTTCAATCAGGGAGATGTAAAAGAAAAGATCACTTGTGTCTCTGACGTATTCCTCGATCAAGAAAAGGCGGATCAGTTTGTTTGCCATTGTAATCAAACGCAGTTGGATGTCGTGGATCTGCTGAGCGCGATTGAAGAGGCTATATAACATCAATTCATAACCGACATCATTGACCGGTTTCCAAACAGGTAACCACAATACAGAAATTATTTACCAGCATTTCGAAATACTACTGTGTATCCTTGTCATCTGTACCAAGCGGCAGGAAATATATCTATTGCCACAACAGGTTACCCGAAATAAAAAACAGAAGGCGAATCTTGCCTTCTGTTTTTTATTGTAATCATGTTCTAAACCCACCAAAAATTACCGCCATTCAGGACACGCGGTATTTCTCTACAGTCTCCCAATTCAATTCTACGCCGAATCCCGGTGAATCAGGAATAGATACCCACCCGTCTTTTACCTGAATCGGTTCCGCAATAAGCTGCCGGCTCAGCACTGTTTCCTGTCCGCAATATTCCAAATATAGTGCGTTTGGCAAAGCGGCGATAAACTGCAGGGTAGCAGACATTAACAGCCCGCTTTTAAAGTTATGCGGAATGATAGGGATGCCGGATCTGCAAGCCAAATCTCTTATTTTCCTCGCCGCCGTCAACCCGCCGCAGCGGCTCATATCGGGCTGGAGAATATCAACGCAGCCCTCCCGAATATATGTGTCAAATTCATCGACATGGCACAGCTCTTCCCCGGCGGTAATATTCAGTGCAGTCTCGCTGCGCAGTTTGCTGAAATCCGCCTTGCGTTCCACACAAAACGGTTCTTCTACCCAAAAAACATTGTATTCTTCAAAGGCATGACAGGTATTGAGCGCTATTTTGTAGTCATCCCAACCCATTGCAATGTCAATCATCAGCTTTTTCTCAGATCCCAAGGCTTCTCTCGCCGCCCGAATCAATGCAATATCCCTTTTCGGATCCTGTCCCAAAGAACCCCATCCAAATTTAATGCCGGAATAGCCCTGCACCATATGGTAATCAACCAGCTTTTTCACTTCCTCCTCGGTTTCGGGCATCAGGATACTGATATATGCCGGTATCTTTTCCCGGCAGCTTCCGCCGATTAGTTGAGAAACAGGCCGATGGAGCGCTTTCCCCATAATATCCCACAAAGCCATATCAATTCCGCTGATTGCATGCATCACAACCCCGCCGCGTCCCTGATAATAGCTATAATGATACATTTTGTTCCACAGCCGTTCAATGTCGAGAGGATTTTCTCCTAACAGGATGTTCTTTAATCCCCTGCACGCGCTGTGGGAATCCGGCATTTCAATTGCAGCTTTCACCAAAAACGGAGCTGAATCCACCTCGGCTATCCCGGTAATTCCTTCATCTGTATGCACCAGGATAATTACGGAATCCTGTGTTCCGTCCCCAATCAAGGAAATTTCCGGCTGTCTGACGATGATTGCCTCCACATCAGTTATCTTCATCTTGTTTCTCTCCTTCTAGCTTCATTATATTTCCCATGGATGTACGACGGCTTTAATTAAATCATCCGGATGTCGTTTCAGCAATTCTACCGCCTCATCCAGTTCCCTTAGCGGAAAGCAATGGGTCACCATCTCATTAACCTGAATCCTGCCTGCGGCCACCAAATCAATCAACGGCTCCCAAACTAATTCATTGTTCGTTACCCCGTAAGCCGTAATCTGGTTCATGATCATTTCTTTGACCGGGAAAGAGACTTCCGCAGTATCATCCGGAATCCCGTACAGGATTACCTTACCGTTCTTTTTTACCAGCTTGATTGCCTGTTCGATTGTAGCCGGCGCGCCGGCTGCCTCAATTGACAAATCGGCTCCCCTTCCACCGGTTTCCTCCTGAACTCGTTCAGTTAGATTTTCCTTTTTGGTGTTGATTGTAATATCAGCGCCAAATTTCCTGGCAAAATCAAGCCGTGTCTCATTCCTCGCGGCAACAATCACTTTTTTAACGCCAAATGCTCTAGCTGTCTGCACAAAGGATAAGCCGGCAATTCCCGCGCCCTGGATCAGAACCGTATCGTCCGGTTTCAGCCCAATCCGATAGACAGCGCCTGCCGGGCATGCCACCGCTTCCAGAATTGCACCGGCATCATTGCTGATGGTCTCCGGAATCCTGCGAACACAGTTTTCCGGTGCTGCAACATACTGCGCATATCCGCCGGCAAATGGCGGAAAACCAATTTCACCGCCGTTTATACAAAGATGCTTGTTGCCGGTACGGCAGTATACGCATTGTCCGCATCCAACTGCGGTTTCAACGACCACCCGGTCTCCGGCCTGAACACTTCGGACATTCTTTCCGATTTCTACAATCTCACCACATATTTCGTGTCCTAAAATATGCGGAGGCTTTCCATTGTCAAAATTTCCGCTGATTACATGGACATCGGTTGCACAAACCCCCGCACTCATCACTTTAATTTTTACACTGCCGTCTGTACACTGGGGTTCCTGCACGTCTGAATAAACAAGCTGGTTATAGCTCTTCCAAACCACTGCCTTCATCGACATATCCTCCCTGTGTCAGCTCTCGCAGCTCCTGACGCATCCTTTCTTCCACCGCCTGAAGCTGCGAATCAGAAACGGTTTGGAATGGTACTCCTATTTTCAGTCCCCTGATTTTAGCCAGCAGCTTATATCCAAGTGGAAACGGCAGAGAATCTGCCAGACGCAGCAAGGGCAAAACACTTCTCTGTCTCTTTTGTCCAGCCTGAAGATCATTTTCCCTAAACGCCTGATATACCCCGCTTACCCATTCCGGGATGATACCGGCCAGCGCCGTCATGCTGCCGTCACATCCTGAAACAAGCGCCGGCAGAAGACAGTCGTCCGTCCCCGTATAAACTAAAAAGCCATTCGATTTCATGCCATTCAACTGCGTCATCTGTTTTAAGTTCGCTGAAGAATCTTTGATCCCGACTATTTCTTCACGCTCCATTAATCGGCAAATAGTATCCAGGGACAGGCCTGAGGTAAAAAACGGGACATGATACAGGATCAGCTTCATTCCCTCTGCCCGGTCAGCTATCTCCCGGTAAAATCCAACGATGTCCTCCTGCGATTGAGGGTAATAGTAGGGCGGGCAAATAACACAGGCGTCATATTCATATTCTTTCGCCCTTTCAAGCAAATCCTCTGATTCTCCCGCACTTGCACCGCATATCCCCGCAATCAGTTTTTTATGCCCTTGAGCCGCCTGCGCAGTCACCCGAAGGATCTCTGCTTTTTCCGAAAATTGGAAACGGACAAATTCCCCCGTTGAGGAACACGGAAATAGAGCGGTGATTTCTTTCCCGCAGAGCCACTCTGTCTGCCTTTGCAGTTCCGCGAAATCCGGTCGGCCATCCTCTATGACCGGTGTAGCCGTCACGGCTACCGGACCTTTTAACGATTCTAACTGGTTCACAAATTTTTCTCCTTTTACGCTAACAAATCGTCATTCATCTGGTACAATATACCAGGTCTACTGTTTTTTCGGTTAGATTCCCGGTTTTACCTTCAGAATCTCAGAACCCTCTTCCGGCAGATCGGAAAAATCGATGCCGTCTTCCATAAAGGATTTTCCAGTCCTCGTGATCCGATATTCACAGTCCTCAAAGGTAATATCATACAAGCGTTCCTCCTGCAGCCCCTGCAGAAAAATCGTTCTTTTTTGCTCCCCGCCTTTTAGCCGGAATACAAAAACATAAGCAGTATCATCCTCCGCTAGATATTGGTAAGCCTGCCAACGGTCGCCTTTTCCTCCCCGCAGCGCTTGGCCGGTGAGGCGGTACATATCTCCCAAAAGAATATATTTTTTGGAAAATTTCCGGAAGAACGCCACGTAATGCTTCAGCCGCTCCAGCCATTCCGGTTTCCAGTTTTTAAAACGATAGGAAAATCCGCAGGTAGACAGCAAACTTGCCCGGAGATAAAAATCGAGCTTCGTCGCCGCAATATCATCCCCGATCGGATCAAAGATCCCGTTATGGTCGCTGATACATTCGGATTGGGTAAACTGATAGCAAAGCGCCGGATGGATGAAGGAAGCCGCTCCCCATAAGCATTGGAAGTGGTTGTCAACATAGTCGTGATCCGACATGTAAGCAAAATGCGCACAGGATAAAATGCCCAGATCATTCCGCATTCCGCCGCTCCCGCAGTTTTCAATCCAGAGATTCGGATATTTCTGGCGGACATCCCTTAAGAATTGATAATAGCCCTGATAATGCCAATAGAGTCCGTCTCCCGCGCCGTGACCATGCGAGGCGTCATCGCATCCAAGGCCCGGCGATACATTAAAATCAAATTTGATCCATCTTGCCTGATATTGCATTACCAACCGGTCAATTACCTTCATGGCCCATTTTCTTGTAGCGGGGTTCGCCATACAGAGATACCCTAACGATTTTCCATCCCTGCGTGCGACCAGCTCCGGATGTGATTGATGGAGCTCCGCTCTCTCGCCGATTCCTTCAATTTCGCACCAGATTCCAAAGGCAATACCCGATTCAGTTACCGCCTTACCGAGCTGTACAAGGCCGGAAGGGAAATCTATTGTATTCTCTGTCTCCCAGTCCCCGCGCTTTCCAAACCAGTTAAATTCCGGGTTGGGAAGCCCGAACCAGCCGGCATCCAGTACAAAGTTGGTAATACCGGCTTCTGCGGCATAGCCTGCATTTTCTACACAGACCGCCTCATTAATGAACCGGTCCTCATAGCACCACCATGTATTGTAGGTCACAGGGAGTGCGTCAACCTGCTCTGCTTTGATTACACTGCTGTACTTTATAAAATAATTCCGAGTAAACCGGCTCGCCTCATCCAGACTCTTTGCCGAATACGCAAGGTATACCGGCGCTCCGGAAAAATCCCTTTTTGGCTGGAGATCGCTGAAAAAGCCCTCTTCCTGGATTCCAACAGCCAGTTCCAAAACACCTTCTCTATTTTTGAGATCACAGCTCCAGTTTCCCGACCAGCCCAGCGCCAGGCTGTAGTTTTCCCGGCCGCTTTCCAGCCCAATCCACGGGGAATATTCCTGCGATGACCTTCCCATCAGCGTTCCGATTCCAAATTGCTCCGGAATCGGGATATCATGCGGAACAAACTCTTTTCCCCAGCTTGAGCTGAAATAATGCAGCGTCCCCTTCATTGGCTCGGTACATATCCCGACACTCAATTTGCTGATTCTCACCGTCTTTTTAGAGCGGTTCCGGACTACAATCCAGCATTTGGAGGCTTGAAGCCTCTCCTCTTTTTCTTCGCAAAGAGCCGCACTGATTCCTTCATCAATTAAAATTTCATATTCCGAACAGCACAGAGTCCCTTTTGTTTCACTTTTGGCGTTTTCTACCGTGCCCCGATATTCTTTTCCGTCGATATGTATGATATAAAACAGCTTCATCGCTACACCCTCTTTTCTAAAATTATCCTTTCACCGCTCCGGCAGTCATTCCGGAAACGAGATACTTTTGTCCCGCAATATAAATAATTACGATCGGGAGAACGTTCACCAGCATTGCCGCGCATACCAGGTTCCAGGAGCTGACATATTTGCTGAAGTAATTATACATCATCATAACCATGCCCCACTTCTGCGATGAATTTAAAAAATACAGCGGGACAATAAAGTCGTTCCAGCAATTCAAAAGATTGAGCACCATCGCCGTTGAGGTTACCGGCTTTAGAAGAGGAAAAATCACCTTAAAGAACATTCTGACGCTTCCGCACCCATCAATTAACGCGGCTTCGTCCAGGGTTTTTGGCGTATCCAGAATAAACCCGTAATAGATAAATACGGTAAACGGAATAAACTGCGCCGTATACAGCAGAATAGCTCCCAGATAGGTGTTAATCAACTGTAGGGTCTGCAGCACTCTCACAGTCATGATATAGTTGACCGGCACGACCAAGCCAAGCAGAAAGACGATATAGATGATCCGGTTTCCCTTAGTACGGTTGCGTGCCAGGGTAAACGCCGCAAGAGCTGACAATAGCATAGACAGCGTCGCTGATGCCACACTCAAAAAGATACTGTTGAAAAAGGAACGGAAGATCTTTTTATCTGCCAGCACCTGTGTGAAATTCTCCGTATGGATTGAGGTCGGCAATTCCAAGCTCATGACCGCCGATTCATTGACGCTTTTGACCGAATTGAGCACAATCATTGCCATTGGAACAACAATCAACAACACTAAGATCCACAGTAGCAAGGTCAACAACAGATTGGCAATCCTTTTTTGTCTGATCATACTGAATCTCCCCCTATTGCCGCATATCTCTTAATCACGCTGACCGAAATAATAATCAGTACCACAAACATTAACGTGCTGTAAGCCGTACCATAGCCATAATTTCCAATGGCGAATTCGTTCAAAATCACAATTTCCACTACCTCAGACATTTTGCCGGGGCCGCCGTTTGTCAGGGTATAGATCACGTCAAATACCTTCAGTCCCGAAATAACATTCAGCAGCATATTGATTACTACAGACGGCATAATAAAAGGAAGCGTTACCTTGATGAATTTCTGCCATGCGCTTCCCCCGTCCATGTCGCAGGCCTCATACAAATCGGTTGGCACAGACTGCAGTCCAGCCAAAAAAATTACCATATTAAACCCGGAAGCTTTCCAGACCTCTACCGCGACGCAGGACCACATCACAAGTCCCGGTTCAATAATCCATCCATGAGCCAGCGAACCCATCCCAAGCAAATTCAGAAACTGGTTGAGCACACCGGTTGTCGGATGATAAATCTGTTGGAACACTAAACCCACGATCACGTTGGAAAGAACCATCGGCAGGAAAAACAAGGTTCGCAGGGCATTGCGCCCATACACCCTGCGGTTTAGGGCAAGAGCCAGCAAAAGCCCGAAGCCGCCTTTCAGGACTGATGTCATTACGGCAAAAAAGATTGTATTTGCAAACGGACGTATTGATGAACCGCTTTCGAATATCTTCTTATAATTTTCCAACCCAACCCATTTTAGAGATTCGCTCATTGAATTCCAGTTGGTAAAGGAAAAGAAAACCCCCAGAATGCTCGGCAGCAAAAACAGGATGAAGAATATTGCAAAAGCCGGTACCCAAAACCATTTGCTGTAAATTTTATTATAGTTCATAGAACCTCATCCCCTTAACTGGATACTGCCGGGTCAATAATGATCCGGCAGTATGACGACTATTCTTCAGTTGCATCAAACATTTTCTGACGGTCTGCATCAAGAGCCTGAAGCACCTCAATTGGTGTTTTTGTGCCCATCAGCATCTCCTGAATGCCAGATCCGGCAAGCTGATCATTCCAGTATAAAATAGACGAGTTGATGTCCTCTCCTGCACCTCCGGCTGCATTGGCGACAAAGGTTTCTCCGCCCTTCGTCGGCCGCGCGGCAATGTCTGAGAAGGAGGGATTCGGCTGCAAAGCGGGGTTATTATCATAGTAGAGCTGCAGGTTTTCCGGTTCAGCCAGAAAATCAAAGAACTCTTTCACCACATCCAAACGTTCAGAATCCTTATAGGCAACTCTCATAATAGCACTGGCACTCGGAGAATACATGTTATTTCCCGCGAAAGGAACCGGATACATTTCCCAGTTTTCCGCGCCGCAGTCCGGATACTTTTCAGCTAACTCTGTCTGCCAGGATTCATAAACCAAAATCCCTGCATACTTTCCGCTGGCCATGGCTTCATAAGCGGAATCCCAAGTGTTGGAAAGGCTGTTTTCCCCAAGATATCCGGCATCATATGCCTTCTTCATGTCCGCGAGATACTCTTCCAGCTCCGGAATATCAGCGAATTTCACCTTATTACTGTTTAAGTCAGCATAAAGATCACCATCATAGTTTTTGCAGGCAAGCGGGCCCACCTGTCCAAAAAACGCAGCCCAGTGCCATAATTCTTTCCCGGTTTCATATACAGGAGTAATTCCATTGTCCATCAGAGTTTTGCAAACCTGCTCGAATTCCGCATAATTAGTCGGAACCGAAAGATTATATTTCGCGTAGGTTTCCGGATTATAGAGAATGGCATAGCCGTCTACACACCAGGTCATAAATCCCACTGTTTTTCCGTCAATCTGGGTGATCTTTTTCGCATAATCAGCATAGCGGTTCACCCATTCCTGATCGGAGAGATCAGCGAAATATTTGTCCGGCTTATAAATCTGAGCCCCAACTCCGGATCCTGTCATAAAAATATCCGGAACCTCGCCGGTACTCAGCTTTGTCTGAAGGACATTTGCGTACTGGTCATCCGGGCTGATCTGAAAGTCAATCTGATTTCCAGTTTCATCGGTAAATTTTTGATTCAATTCATCATCTACCGTACTGTTGCGGTTCACCCATGTTCTGGACGCCGCATAGGACAATGTCACACCCTTTTTGTTGTTTCCGCCCTGACTGGTATCCCCGTCCCCATTAGAAGTGCCGCAGGATGACAAAATCCCGGCAGCTGTCAGGATGCTCAGCACTGCGCAAAAGGCTTTGTTTGCTTTCATTGGTCATTACCTCCAATTTTTTAACGGTATTTACGTTTTTTCTGATACATTCATCATATCAGAATCCATAAAAAAACAAAATACAGATTCCTTCCCCTTTTCGGTGGAGAAAACTGAACCATTGTCAATTAGAAAGAAAGGTGATATATTTATTTTAAGATAAAATCATTCGAAGAAGGTGATGATTATGAAGCAGGTTCGTTCCATCCGTTCGCAGCTCTTCCTCTGCTATGCCAGTATTATTCTCTTTACCGTTGTCGGCATCGCGCTTGCCTTCTATTTTTATACAGCCGATATCCTGGAGCGCCGGGCCGCAGAGTCTCTTCAAGCGATTTCTTCCAGCATCAGTCTATCTCTTGATTCAGAAATTAAGCGAATGGATGAAGAGTCCAGAAGAATCATCTCCTCTGAAGGTGTGAAAGAGGCATTTTTTCAGTCTGATCCCAGCAATTTTAACAAACCGCAGTTTCGCACCGACCTGTTTCATCTTCTTTTTTCTTCCTATCCGACCATGAACTATCAGGTTAACCTGTTCGGCACTGAAAACACCTTAATTCAATATGGCCGTATCTTTGATATTACCACCCAGGATTACCGCGAAATATATCCCGAAGACTGGTTCGAGGACTGCCTGGCTCTGGAAGGGCAAAAACAGGTCACCGGCATCCATCGCAATCATGCAGGCTATCAGGTGATTTCCCTTTCCCGCGCTTTCAGTGAATCCTTTTTTAACACCCCCTATAACAGTGTCATTGAAGTACAGCAGTATTACCAGATTTTTGAAAATATGATTCTAGATGCGCTCTCCTCTTCTAGTATTCAAGCATATGTGTTTGATGAATCGGGAGAACTAATTTATCCTCTGGAGCCTGAAAATCCGGATTCAGTCAGCTTATATCAGCAGTTGATCAGCCAGGAAAAGAATACCTCCGGAACACTTTCCCTGAAACAGCAGGAGAAAGAAATCCTCTCCTTTTCCAAATCCGGTATTACAAATTGGACGGTAGCTGTCTGTGAATCAGAACGCAGTCTACTGGATTCGGTAACCCGGTTTAGAAATCAAATGATTCTAATCGGAATCGGGGTTTTACTGATTACCTTAATAGTAACCTTTCTGATTGCTCGTCATCTCACCATCCCAATCAAAAAAATTCGGGACTCCATTGCTCATTTAAATCTGGTTGCGCTTTCGGAGCAGCCTATTTTGGATGATAAGCCCCATTCAAGTGAACTGGAACTTCTCTATAGCTCTTATTTTGAGATGGTAGAACGTCTGGAACACTCTCTAGATGATATTGTTTCCATCCGCTCACATGAAATACAGGCGCAGATGCTGGCGCTGCAGGCACAGATGAACCCGCATTTCCTATATAACACTGTAACTACCATCAGTATTCTGGCAGATAACAACCATCAGCCGGAAATTGTTAAAATGTGTGAAAGTCTTACCGCAATGCTGCGCTATATTGTCAATGGCAGCACCAAGCCGGTCACCATGTCCGCAGAGCTCGATTATCTAAACCAATATCTTGTGCTGATGAAATGCCGTTATCCAGAACAACTGCAAATTTCAATTCAGGTCATGGATGATATGCTGGATATTTATGTCCCCAAGCTAGTGATTCAGCCTATCATTGAAAATTGTTTCAAATATGCGTTTGATATCCGTCCCCCGTGGGAAGTAGTCATAAAGGGCTGGGTCGATAATGGCCGATGGAGGCTTTCTGTTTCCGATAATGGAGTAGGATTCAGCCGGGAAACGCTGGATTGGCTGGAGCAGAAAATCTCTGAGGAATCCATCCAGTTTGTGCAAAAAGGAAGTGACCGGACCGGCCTGCTTAATATTTTCTACCGGTTGAAAATCCTATATCAGAACGAGGCCGTTTTCAGGATTGAGAATCTCCCGGAGAGGGGCTCCATCGTTACCATCGGCGGGTTAATCCTGAATATTCCACCGGATAATACACAGTAAAGGAGGATATTCCATGCCCGAAGAAAGAAGATACCGGGTGATGGTAGTGGAAGACGAAACGATTATCCTAAACCATCTCATCTCTAAAATCCAGGAACTTCCCCTGCCTCTTGAGGTTTCCGCCTTTGCAGCCAATGGAGAGGACGCCTTTGATCTCATCCGCCAATCTCCCCCTGATATTCTGTTTACGGACGTCCGAATGCCCGTGATGAACGGGTTACAGCTTGCGGAAAAAATTTATGAAGAATATCCGGATATTCTGATGGTGATTATCAGTGGATATGAGGAATTTGAATATGCACAGCAGGCGATACGCTACCATGTTTCAGATTATCTTCTAAAGCCGGTTAACCTTGAAAAATTGCTCACTACCACTGAAAAGCTTTGCCGGAAGCTTTCAGAGCGTTTCTACCAGACTACAAAAGAAAAAATCCATCTCGCATTGTCAGGAAGCCTGCCGCAGGAAAAGGACAATTGCCTGGAGTTGTTTTCTGTTTTGCTCATCAAGACCGGCAATCTCTATACTAAAGAATCAGAAGCCTTGGCTTATGGACACACAGGCGCATTCTGGGAAGCTTCACTGGTATCTCCCTGGCTGACCAACTATTTTTCAGCCAGCCAAAGCTGGTGGTTAGAGGAGATCAAAGAATTTAGCTATCATGCATTAGTGGTAGAGGGAAGCTGCCCACTGTTGAGAAAGGATCTATTTCAGTACCTGAATAGTCCGGACGCTTTCCATCCCCTTCCGGTCAGCCTCTGTGAATATCCAAAATTGGTTTCACTGGCGCAGATGCGGTCAAGCCTCTATCAGCTTTATGACAGCGTCGCCAGTTGTCTAATTCCGTTTTTTTCTCAAGAATGGCTTTTTCAGCCCACAGCAGTCCACTCTGTCCCGCCACGGATGGATTCTATCTTTGAAAGGTTTCTCCTGCGGATAAAATCAGGACAGGTCGAACAGCTTGAAAAGGACTGGAAATCGCTGCTGATGCAGTGGCGGAAAGATAAATTAACACAGCAGGAATTCTTAGATCAAATTCGCAGCCTGTTCATCTTTCTAGCCGGGCATAATGCCTGTACTGCATCGGAGCATGAAATCATGACGGCCATCCAGTCACTTTTTGCATCCTGTCTCACAGAAACCGAATTTTACCAGCACCTGTTCAAACTGATTCTCGAATGGGTTATAGAGCCTTTGTCCGAAGGACACAGTGGAATGGAACTCTATCAAAAGATCAAGCAATATATTGAAAAACATTTAGAACAGCCACTTACCGTAGAAGCCCTGGCTGAAGCCTTCCATTTCAGCGCTTCCTATATTTCGCGTGTTTTTAAAAAATATGGTAAACAGTCTCCCATTCAGTATTTAATTCAAATGCGGATGTGTAAAGCAGCCCAGCTCATGGATGCTCATCCGGAGATGGATATTAAAATTATCGCCGAATTGGTTGGTTACCAGGATCAGCATTACTTCAGCAGATATTTTAAGCAGTATTATAAAACCGCTCCTTCAGAATATAAGCAAAAACAGCCAAATAACTAACCTGTCTTTGCTAAATCAAGAAAAAAATGCTTTCATTTCTTAAAAGCAAAGAAATGAAAGCATTTTTCTTTGTAATAGAGAATTAGAAAAGTCTGCGGCAATCAGCCACTGGGCTTTTATTAAAAAAAGAGACCCGTTCTCAACGCAGGCGCTTTATACTACAACAAAAGAAAAGAGTCCGAACGCAAACTGCGTCCAGACTCAGTCTGGAGCTGGTGGCGTGACTCGAACACGTGACCTGCGCATTACGAATGCGCTGCTCTACCAACTGAGCTACACCAGCAAGGACGCATATTATTATACCTTAATAAAAGAAAATAGTCAAGGGGGAAGATGGAAAAATCGATCTTTCCCCTTGACTATTTACCTATATCACGCTTTCTAATTCCTGCTTCAGATGACGGATAATCCGTTTTTCCAGACGGGAGATATATGATTGGGAAATTCCAATAGTATCGGCAACCTCTTTTTGAGTCATTTCTTTTCCCCCATGCAGGCCAAAACGCATTTCCATAATTTGACGTTCCCGGTCATCCAGCCTGGAAATACAGCTTTTCAGCAGATCCTTTTCCACTTCCAGCTCAATATCGCGGTTGATGCTGTCATTATCTGTGCCCAAAATATCTGACAGCAGCAGTTCATTTCCATCCCAATCGATATTAAGCGGCTCATCAATGGAAATATCATTTTTGCACTGGGTATTTTTCCTCAAAAACATTAATATTTCATTTTCGATACATCGGGAGGCATAGGTCGCCAGCTTAATTTTTTTCTCCGGCGAAAAGGTATTAACCGCTTTAATCAAGCCGATAGTCCCAATCGAAATCAAATCCTCCACATTAATACCGGTTGATTCGAATTTCTTGGCAATATAAACTACCAGTCTCAAATTATGTACAATGAGCATATCCTTTGCATACTGAGGTTCGGTTTTCAGCTTTTCAAAAATTGCCTGTTCCTCTTCCCTTCCCAACGGCGCCGGCAATGTCTGCGGACCGTTAATATAATGAATCCATCCTTTTCTTTTATAAAGTCCCATCATACGGGAATAAAGCTTCTTAAGCAAATTGATCAACGGCATGGTTTTCTGACCTTTCTTACTCAAATTCTAGCAGTGATGTTCCAACCAGCATATGGAAATCTCCATCCGAAAGCGGGCGGTTTGTAACGGCAATTAAAAGATTCACTTCTTTTTGTTTTTCATGCTCCTGTTCAATGATAACTCGATCCGGTTTAAAGCCCGCTAACGTCCCTGCTCCAGTGACAGCGTTCATAGGCAGGATTCGCACCCTTTTTTTCCATCGTTCGTTCTTAATTTTTTCGATCTGTTTTTCCTCCAGCGCGCAGGATATCTCTTCCGGGATCATTCCCTTCAGCGCTGATATTTCACAGATAGCCACCGGAAGGCCGCTCATCAGATCCCTGAGCTGGTTTCCGGTATCGACAAACGCTTCGACTACTGTTTCTCTTCCGTCACATTCCAGACGAACGGACAGAACCTCTTCCTTTTTAGGCGTTCGGCGGAAAAAATGAGCAGCTACAGACAGAAGGAGGTAAACAATTACGGTAGACAGTACCAATACAACTGCCGAAACATGGAAATAGGCAACTCCATTACGGTACTGCATGCCAGCCGGTGTGACGAAAAACCACAGTGCGGACATAAAGCCCGCATACAGAAAGCTGATGATATAAAATGCCGCAGTCCGTTTTAGCAGCAGCTTCCATGGACGCAGCCCAAAGGCGATCATAGTAATGGCAAAGGAAATCAACAGCTTTTCCAGCAGCAGGATCACGGCCGGAAGCGGCGGAAACAGGATCACCAGCGAGCTGATTCCCCCAACTAACGCACCGAATATCAGGCGGATTTGTTTCCCTTTTTTATGCAAAATCAAATCGCAGGACAGCAATAAAAAATATGTAATGAAAATATTCATTACAATTAGTACGTCCAAATAAATGGTCATCACGCTTCAATCCTTTTTTGGATTCTGATTCTATTGTAGCTCTCAAAAAAGATAAAATATGTCAAAGTATGGAAGCGAAATTTATCATATTTTGCTGCAGCCTAAATCTCCTGATAGACCTTCAAAAAGATGCCGCCCATTTTTTTGTTCAATACAGAGGATTATTAAATTTTATGTTTGAATCCTTCCCATTTGTCAAAATATCCCAAAAATGATAATTGACGGCTCTTGGTTATTGTGATATTCTAATACTAACAAAATGTGTCGATTGCTGACGAAGAAGATTCTGCTTTAACAAAACAGTATACAAAGCGCAATCCTTTGTTTTCAACTGCATGTGGCAGAGCATATCGGAACTTCAGCGTAAGCGTCAGGCAGAAGGAGATCTTTTTATGGAACGATATTGTCCAAGATGCGGCTATAAGTCCTCTTTTCGTTTCTGTCCCGAATGTGGGTTTAAACTGGAGGATATCCAAATAGAGGATCAGGCTTCACCTCCTCATCACCAGGATAATCTCAAGCAGCTATTTGAAACAGATTATCCTGCTTATAAACGGGCAATCCTGGAACAGAAAAAGCAGCAGTCCGGTTCCGGCCAGCAGACACCACCTGCATCGGAGACTGCAGGCAGTGAAGCTGACCGCCTGCTGGCTGAAATTTTAGCGGGAATGGAGCGTCAGACTCCGGAACCAAAGAAAAATATACAAACAGCCTCGGTTTTTACAGATGGTTCAATCCAATCATCTATTTCTGCGCCGAAAAAAAGTGTTCAGTCAGACGAGACAGCCGCCGCGTCTTCTCGGATGCAGCAGATCTCATCTGACCAGTCTGTATCTTCATATCATCCGGCAGTATCATCGTCATCTTATTCATCACAGGCAAATTACAGCTCAGCCTACACGACACAGCCAAATGCCTTTCCCTACTGGCCGGTCACCAATGTATTTCCACAAGAATATTATGAAAAGACAGTATGGCTCAAAGCCCGGTTCTGCCCTATGGATTATCTTAAATTCCATCGGGTCGTTATGATAATCAGCGCGATATTGTCAATTATTGTTACTTGTCTGACATGTTATTCCTATTTCGGCGCAATCCAGCGTTCCGATGCACAGGATGCAGTTCTTCTTAAGATATCAATTGGTATTTTCATCCTAGAGCTCATCTATACGCTGATTCAAGCCTTCCTGTTTTATCGGCTGCATCCGGCCGGATATGTCATGTTCCTGATCGGTTCGATTATTCAGTTCCCTCTCATTTTAAATCAGAGCTTGGCGATTGGCTATACGTCCTACGACCTTATCGTGAACACAATTTCTTCTGTACTGGTAAGCGCTCCCGGCACTGTCCTTCTGTTCTGGTACTATGAAAAACGGCGTTTCTTATTCATGCCCTCTGCAGATCCCCCTAAACTGCAGTTAATTAACGGCAAATATTATAGACTGGCAGCTACCCCGAAAATAAAGCGGGAGATTCTCATGCTGTGCGGAGCTTATTTATTGGTATTTATTCTATCAGTATTGTTCTTTGCGCTGAATACTTCCGATTTTTATTTATAAAGCAGGTGTTTTATTTCCCAACTCCATATCTAAAACAGAGAGCCATCTTCCCCCGTTTGCTTTCCGGCAATTATTCCTGAGAAAAGATATATTTTTATAATTTCTTTGAAAAAGTGCACCAAATCTCAGTTTTTTCATAGTATGTAATAAAGCCAAACGCTTAATACATTACTAGGAGGATTCATATGCCCGATAATAATTTTGCTGCTCAGGGAAATTGCGGAAACTTTAAAGAAGCGGTATGCGTAAATGCTGGCAGAATCTACGATTCCTGTTCAGACAAGGATTGCATCGACCACTTACGGGTTTATTTCCCAGATACCGCACAGGCTAAAATTGAGGAAGCAACCAATGTAAAATGCCGCGGCGTACAGGTCGTCGACGTTTTAATGGATGTAGAATCTGTTCCCTTTAATAAGGGATTTTATTCCGTTGACATGACATTCTATTTTGCAGTACAACTGGATGTATTCCAGATGCCCTGCTTGACACCAACCGCTGTCGACGGGTTGGCGGTGTTCACTAAAAAGGTCATTCTTTACGGCAGTGAAGGAAACGTCAATGTCTTTACATCGGATCAGACCTGCTCCTGCAACCCGTCCTGTACTTATGGAAAGGATGTTACCCCCCGCGCTACCGTACAGGTAGTGCAGCCGATCTGTCTGTCCTGCAGAATGCTGGATTGCTGCCCACCGAGAGACTGCGCGATCAATGTGCCGATTTCTGTGGCCGGGAAGTTTGACGGCTGTTTCTGCCCGATGGAAACATCCCGTATTGTTGAAGTAACATTAGGCGTCTTCTCAATCGTCTCTTTGGAACGCACCGTTCAGATGATGATCCCGGTCTATGATTTCAGCATTCCTGACAAAGAATGCGTACAGACTAACGACGATCCGTGCGAATTATTTAAACGGATTAAGTTCCCAGTCAACGAGTTCTTTCCTCCCCGTTTGAACGAAGAAGACTGTGACGAAGAAGATATTTGTGATTGCGACTAACTGGGATATGACAACATACTCAAGTAAGAAAATCCCTGCGGATGATCCGCAGGGATTTTCTTTATCGAATATTTTTCATTTTAAGGCTTGATTTCAGAGAGGCTAAGCGTCAAATACTGCCCGTCTGTCACGGTAATCGTAGCTTCACCCTCAAAGTTATCATTTTCAAGGATATTGCTGATGCTGTTGGAGATGTTATTTCGGATTTCATAGTAACCCGAGAAATCCGGGTCAAGCTGTGAAACAGTATACGTTCCGGCCGGAATATCAATGCCGACACGGTAAGTGCCTTCAGGATAGCCATTCTCTCCTGAAAAGGCGGGCGCTTCACTCGCAAGAACCGCTTTGCAGTCTCTCAGCTGCAGGTAAGTTCCGTCTTCCACCGCCACAAAGGTACGGTTGTCAAAGCTGTCGTTTGTGATAAATTCATCGTCAATTTCCATCCAGTTGGTGTCATTGCGGACCTCCAGATAACTGCCCCATTCGCTCTCAGAAATAACGAGATATTCTCCGGCAGGCAGGTCAGTTCCCACCAAATACTCCCCGGAGGAATAATATTGGAGCTCGTCATCCGACGGCTGAGACAAGGCGGCAGGCTGTTCCGGCTCAGAAGAGATATCGTCCTCCTCCGGCAAGCTCTGCGAATAGGCTGTATCGCCACCCATATCCCCGCTTGAGACAGCATTTCTGATTCCGTTAGTAACACTGAAAATCAGAATGAACAGAATCACAACAATTAAAACCACGCCGCCGATCACACAGCCAATGATCAAACCGGTATGTTTTTTCTTGGGCGGCTGTCCCATAGGGCCGTTGTTCCAGGGCTGTCCTGGCTGCGGCTGATTATTCCATCCTGGCTGTCCGGGAGCATTTTGATATCCTTGCATATTATTCTGATAATAAGGCTGCTGCGGTGGATTATTTCCCAATGACACTCCTGGAGACGACGGCTGAAACGGCTGTTCCACATCCGGCGTCGGCTGTGAAGCAGTATTATTGGCGTATCCGTCGCTCAAATCCGGCTGTGCCGGTTCGTCCTGTGTAATGACCGGTTCCGGACTCGGCTGCGGAGCCGGCATTCCGCACTCCGGACAAAAATTCCCGTCAAATTCCTGCCCGCAATTTCGACAAATCATGAAGCATACCCCTTCCACCTATTTGACTTTAGTATAACATACAGGAATTGTAATTTCAATCCAAAACTTTACCGAGTAACATCTTTCAGCCAGTATTTCTTTCGGTAGCGCCAGATGGACATCGGTACCTTCAGCACCTCGTCAATCATTAAAATCACATAGACTACCGTGAGCGGCCAATGGAATACAAAGGCAGCCAAAGCCCCGATCAGAAGCGAGCAGCCCCACATGGTGCTCACATCCATTAACAGTCCGAATTTGGTATCACCGCCGGCCCGGAAAATTCCAACAACAACCGTTGTATTAAATGCCTGCGCAATGCAGAAATAGGTCATGACGAACATCATCATGGACAGGTAGCCCTGCGCTTCCGGACTGAGCGTAAGGTTTGCCATCGCAATCGGGCGCACAATCTGAATAATTGCAGCGCCAATGAGTGAAAAGATAAGCGTAATTTTGATAAAGCGTTTTGAATTCTGTTCCGCCTGCTCTGTCTGCCCGGCGCCAATCTGCTTGCCGAGCATGATCGCAGTCGCGTTCGCAATCCCAAAAGCGACTACCATGGCAAGCTGTCTCGTCACCTGCGCAACAGAGTTTGCCGCCACTGCCGCGCTTCCCAAGTGCCCGATAATTACCGAGTTCATGGAGCTTCCCAGGCCCCAGAACAGCTCGTTGAGCGTAACGGGGATGGAATAGCGCAGAAAATCTCCGAACAACAGATGATCCTTGACAAACAAGTCCCTGAACCGCCATCGTATGGTAGTGTTAAACCGCTTCGCGTAGACAATCGTAATACAAAGCTCCACTGCCCTCGCCACGCTCGTTCCGATCCCGGCGCCGATGATCCCGAGCTTTGGAAAACCAAGCAGTCCAAAAATGAGCAGTGAGTTTACGATGATATTGACAATCAATGATACCAGGTAAATAACAGTTGAAATCACAACCCGCTCGACGCTTCGCATGATATTCAGGTAGATAATGGTAACAGATGAAAACAGATAGGAAATACCTACCGAGCGTAAGTACTTGATCCCCTCCTGGATCACCGGCTCCTCTGATGTAAACACCAGCATTGCATACCGCGGGAACACCGTTACGATCACGAAGAACAACAATCCTACGCAGATGGAAATCCGCATGGTGATCCCCATCACCTTTTCAATGGTGCGGGTGTCCTGTTTTCCCCAATACTGAGCGGTCAATACCGCTGCTCCGGAGGTTAGACCGAACATGATCAACGTCATAATAAAATAGACCTGATTTGCAAGTGAGGCCGCCGACAGGACTGTTTCACTTACTTTTCCAAGCATGATAACGTCCGCAGAAGTCACCGCCGTATTAATCAGGTTCTGTAATGCCATTGGCATTACTAAAGTGAACACAGAACGGTAAAATTGTTTGCTTTCAGATTTTTGTAAAGCTGTTTTGCTCACTGTTTCTTCCCCCTCTTAACAAAGTTTGGCAGCAAATGGCATACTGCTTATCTGCGTTGACCCGAGAACAGAAAAACCGGTTATATTAAGAACGCATTAAGCCAATTATATCACAGTTCATTCAGAATAGTAAAGGAATAAAGCTGTTGGAACCTGAGAGAAGTTTTTCGCCCTTTTTTGAGCATATTCACAACAAAAAACAGAACCACCGTTGCCTCCTTCCCGCTTCCAGAAGGTCTGCTGAGTGGTTCTGTAAGGATCTTAAAGCTTTGCCAGCTTTGCAAAATTAGCCATAATTTTTTTTGTCCCGACCTTATCAAAGGCCACTTCAATCAATGTGTCATTCCCCATCGGCGTCATGGAAAGCACCATCCCTGTTCCAAACACCTTGTGCCGGACAGTATCCCCCGGCGCGAAGTCAACCGAAACTGTCTCCCGCTTGGTTCCAAATCCGGCCAGCCCCGCTGCCGCCGGCCTGGCCGCAGCCGGGCGTTTTGGCGCTGTCTGCTGCATTGCTGTCTGGAAGGAGCGGATGGTATTATCCTTGTATTCGAGCACCTCTTCCGGCAATTCCTTCAAAAACCGGGACGGGAGGTTTCGTGAGGTGTTCCCGAACATCATCCTCTGTCCCGCATTGGTCAGGTAGAGCTGCTCCTTCGCGCGGGTGATGCCCACATAGGCAAGCCTGCGTTCTTCCTCCAGTTCCTCCTGGCTCTGCAAAGAATTGTAGCTCGGGAAAATCCCGTCCTCCATCCCGATCAGGAACACAATCGGGAATTCCAGCCCTTTGGCGGAATGGATCGTCATCAGAATCACCTTGTCGTCCGATGCGTTCATGCTGTCGAGGTCTGTATACAGGGAAACCTCTTCCAAGAAACCGGACAGCGTTGCTTCATCGCCGTTTTCCTCACTGTATTTGACCAGGTTGGTTTTCAGCTCTTCAATGTTTTCCAGCCGCACCTGGCCTTCTACGCCCTGTGCCGTCAGCGCGATCCGGTAACCGGTTTCGCCCATCAGCTCGTCCAGCAGCTCATCCAGCGGAAGCGTCAAGGCGAGCTCCGTCAGACCCTCAATCATCTCAACAAACTGCTGCAGAGCCTTTGCCTTTTTTGACAGCACGCCGTAGGTGTCGGCTGTACGCATGATCTCAAACATGCTGATCCCGGTCTGAAGGGAAATTCCTTCCACTGCTTTGACCGTACTGCCGCCAATCCCACGCTTCGGCTCGTTGATGATTCGCTTCAGCCGTACGCTGTCCGAATGGTTATTAATCACCTGCAAATAGGCAAGGACATCTTTAATTTCTTTCCGTTCAAAGAATTTTGTTCCGCCGACAATTTTATAGTCGATCCCGCTCTTGATTAAGCTGCGCTCAATCTGGTTTGACTGTGCGTTCATCCGGTAGAGGATGGCATGGTCGGAAAAATGCCGGCCAGCCTGCACATTGTCCTGGATCATATCAGTAATAAAGCGGCTTTCTTCATAATCGTCCCGTCCACGGAACAGGGTTACTTTTGCGCCTGACCCGTTCTGCGTCCAGAGATTTTTGCCCTTCCGCCCCATATTGTGCCTGATGACCGCGTTCGCCGCGTCCAGGATATTCTGGGTAGAACGGTAGTTCTGCTCCAGACGAATCACAACCGCATTGGCAAACTGATGCTCAAAGCTCAGGATATTTTCAATGGTAGCGCCGCGGAACCGGTAGATGCTCTGATCGTCGTCCCCGACAACACAGAGGTTCTGATGCCGATGGGACAGCAGGCTTACCAGCCGGTACTGAAGCTGGTTGGTGTCCTGATATTCGTCCACCAATATGTATTTGAACAGGTTCTGATAATGCTCCAGCACGTCCGGATACTGTTCAAAAAGCTGCACCGTCAAAAGGATAATATCGTCAAAATCCACCGCGTTGGAGGCTTTGAGCCGTTTCTGGTACTGCTGGTAAATAGTTGCAATTGTTTTCAGCCGGAAATCCGATTCCGATTCTGCTAAAAATTCCTGCGGAGACTGCATACTGTCCTTCCTGCGGCTGATCTCGCCCAGACAGCTTTTCGGCGGGAACATCTTATCGCTTACGCCAAGATCCGCAATACAGTCCTTGAGGACGCGGATGCTGTCGTCCGTATCATAGATGGTGAAGGATGAGGTATATCCCAAAGCGCCGATCTCCCTGCGCAGAATCCGCACACAGATCGAGTGGAAGGTTCCGGAACGCACGTCGGCGCCCGGTTCTCCCAAACGGTTAATCAGCCGTTCCTTCAGCTCATTCGCCGCTTTATTGGTAAAGGTAATCGCCAGCACGTTCCAGGGCCTTACCGTTGGCGAGGAGATCAGGGATACCATCCGTTCCCTGTTTTCCCGCTTTCCGCCTGCATAGCCCTCCAAAAAATTAAAATCATCATCCGTGATTCCATACGGCATCGCCTCGTCAAACCAGGCGTTTCCGAATTCCAGCAGATGCCCGATCCGGTTAACCAGAACCGTCGTTTTTCCGCTGCCCGCGCCTGCAAGGATCAGCAGCGGCCCGTTCACCTGATAAACCGCCTGTCTCTGACAATCGTTTAAGCGACTGTATTCCTGCTCCAAAATTCTCCGTTTCAGAGCTAAAAACTCTTTTCCTACCATGGATTTTCCGTTTCCTTTCTATTCGTTCCAAGTTACTATTTTAACATAAATCCCCGGTGAAAGAAAGTGCTAAATCAAAAACAAAAAGCAGGGTATTTCCAAACCCTGCTTTTTTCTTACTTCTGGAAAAGCTTTTTTCTGACTAATTCTACCGGCATCTCCCGGCCTGTCCAAAGCCGGAAGGCTGCCGCCCCTTGGAACAGCACCATCCCCAGCCCGTTCAGCGTCCGGCATCCGGCCGCTTCCGCCATCTGAAGTAATCTTGTTTTTTCCGGCTCATAGATCGCGTCGGTTACCGCCAGCCCCGAATGAAAGAAATCCGTTTCCGGAATTACGCTCTGTCCCTCCATCTGCGCCATACCGACGCGGGTCGCATTGGCAAACAGGCAGCTTTCTGCAAGCTCCCGGCGCAGGGCTTCCTTCTCGTCCAGGCCAAACGCCTTTGCCCGGCAGTCAGTATTCCGGTTTATCAGCTCCGCTAGCTTCTCTGCCTTTTCCCGGTCGCGGTTAAAGACCGATAGCTCTTTCACCCCGTCCAGCGCCGCCTGTACACAGATTGCTTTTGCAGCGCCGCCTGCCCCAGCTAGAGTCATCTTTTTTCCGGCCGGGTCAAGTCCTGCGTCTCTTACCGACATCATGTATCCTTCCCCATCGGTAATATGCCCGGTTAGGACGCCGTTATCATTGACAATCGTGTTCACGGCGCCGATCAGCTTCGCCGCTGGAGTCAATTTGTCCAGATAAGGAACGACCGCCGCCTTTAAGGGCATTGTGACGTTTGCACCGCGCATCCGGAAGGTTCTAAGCGCCTCAATCGCTTTTCCGGCGTCATCCGTTCCAATCTCAAACGCAAGATATGCGAAATCCAGTCCCAGTGCCTCAAACGCCGTATTATGCATTACCGGGGAAACACTGTGCTCTACCGGCGAGCCAAACAGTCCCAGCAGGGCTGTTTTTCCCGTTATCCAACTTCCCATCTAAACCACCATCTCCCTGCCAGCTACGGGAGGTTCCTTTCTATTCTATTGAATGCAGCGCGGGCAATTTTCCGCGCCTGTTTTTCTTTTATTCTATCTTCTTTCATTTTTCTTGTCAACCTTGCCGGAGTTCTACTTGTTTCATTCCCGAAAAAGAGGTATAATCAACCTAGAAGAATACCGCCACAGCAGGAATAACAGCTATCATCCCTCGGGAAAGGAGTGCTTTCGCCCCGGCGAAAGCTGTATGCATGATTATGAAAAAAGCATTTATGGATCAGGATTTTATGCTGTCCAACGATACGGCAAAAACGCTCTATCACGACTATGCGGAACAGATGCCGATCATTGATTACCACTGCCACATCAATCCGGCAGAGATTGCGAAAGACCGTACATTTGATACTATTACCCAGGTATGGCTGGGCGGCGACCACTATAAATGGCGGACGATCCGCGCGAACGGTGTGCCGGAGGATCAGATTACCGGAGCAGACTCGTCCGACCGGGAAAAATTCCAGATGTGGGCAAACACCCTGCCCAAACTGATCGGCAACCCGCTCTACCACTGGACGCATCTTGAGCTTCAGCGCTATTTTGACGTCCATTTCCCGCTCAATGGAGAAAACGCGGAGGAAATTTGGACAAGGTGCAATCAGGCGCTCCGCTCCGGGCTGAGCGTCCGCAAGATGATCACCCGTGCAAACGTTAAGGTTATCTGCACAACCGACGATCCCATCGATTCTCTGGAATACCACCAGGAAATTGCGTCTGACCCGACCTTCCCTGTTGCCGTCTACCCGGCGTTCCGTCCTGACCGGGCTGTCAATATCGGGAAGTCCGATTTTTCTGATTATCTAGAGAAGCTTGCAGAAAAAAGCAAAATTTCCACCCGTTCCTTTGACGGAGTCTGCCACGCGCTCTCAGCCCGGCTTGACTTCTTCCAGGAACTGGGGTGCAGGGTTTCCGACCATGGACTGGACGCGGTGGTCTATCGGCCTGCTTCCCGCGAAGAGGTCGAAGCCATCTATCAGAAACGTATCGGGGGCGCGGGCCTGACAACAGAAGAAATCGAAGCCTATCAGACCGCCCTCCTTCTCTTTTTGGGTAAGGAATATGCAAAGCGCGGTATTGTAATGCAGCTCCATTACGGCGCGGCCCGAAACTGCAATGACCGCTATTACAAAACCTTGGGCCCGGATACCGGATTCGATTCCATCGCGCCGGGACACTGCGCGGACGGGCTCGCCCCGTTTTTGAACGCGCTGGACTCCGACAGGGCGCTCCCCAAGACAATTGTATATTCCCTCAATCCCAACGACAACGACATGATCTCCACCATCATCGGCTGTTTCCAGGGACCGGAAACAGCCGGAAAGCTGCAGCTCGGCTGTCCCTGGTGGTTCAATGATCACGAATACGGAATGCGCAAGCAGCTTACTGATCTTGCCAATGGCGGTGTTTTGGGGAATTTTGTCGGAATGCTCACCGATTCACGCAGCTTCCTGTCCTATACCCGCCATGAATATTTCCGGCGGATTCTCTGCGATGTGATCGGCAGGTGGGTCGAGGACGGAAAATATCCGGACGATCTCCCCGCCCTTGGCGCAATGGTACAGGATATCTGCTATTACAATGCCCTGCGATACTTTGGATTCTAAATCAAATACCAGAAAAGCCGGCAGGCCGCAGGGCCTGCCGGCTTTCTTTTTCAAGGCAGTTTCAGGATTCAGTAAAATAGCAGAAATCGCAGAGCACGCCTTCTGCTTTTCTCACTGAATCCTCAGAGTCCGGGGCAAACTGCTCCAGATTCCAAAGAAGGCAATGTGCATTCTGTTCAAATTCATAAGTCCCACCCAGAACGAGGTAGCGGTCACAACCGACCTGATGCAGAAAGCGCAGGACGGCAGTTCCCTTTATGTACTGGTTGGTTAACAGCATATCCCGGAACCAAATCGGCTTTCCGCGTTTTGCATACCGTTTTAGGCGCGCGGCGCGGAGGCCATGCCGTCCCATTGGAACCAGAACATCCTGGTTGCTGAGCAGGTCATGGCAGCAAACCCAAACCGGAAGCACAGGCCTGGCTGAGGGAGAAAAGAGCTTCCCGGCCTCTTCCATGCCGACAACGCAGAAATAGGGCTCGATCCCACAATGCTCCATGAGCTGAAATGCGCTTAATATTTTTTCCTTTTGACAACTGCCTGACCGGATCACGATTCCAAGCTTCATAGCCGTTCCTCCGAAAAAATGGCAGTGAGCCGGATATCGGCTCACTACCATGCTATGCTGTCCGATTAAAATCGGTTCCGGCTTTATGGCCGGTAAACCGAGATGATTTTCTGAGCGACCCTGACGCCGTCCACCGCGGCGCTCATAATCCCGCCGGCATACCCGGCGCCTTCTCCGCAGGGATAGAGCCCGTCCAACGACCGGCTCATCAGCGTTTCAGAATCCCGGACAATCCGCAGCGGAGAAGAGGTTCTTGTTTCCACCCCGGTCAAAACACTGTCCTCGGCGGCGAAGCCTCTCAGCTTTCTGTCAAAGCGCAGCAGACCCTTTTTCATCATATCAGTTACAAAGGCCGGAAAGAGTTCCTCCGGACGGCAGGGCGTCACGCCAAGCGCATAGCTGGGTTCTACCCGCTTGAGCCGAAACCGGTTTCTCCCTTTGAGGAAATCGCCGGCAGTCGTTCCGATTGCACAGTAGTCCGCTCCGCCGAGCTGAAATGCCTTTTCCTCCAGGCTTTTCTGGAAACGGACGCCGTCCAGGGGATGTGTTCCAAAATCTTCTGGGGAAACAGAGACAACCAGTGCGGAATTTGCATTTCTGCCATCCCGGCTGTATTCGCTCATTCCATTGGTCACAACTGAGCCTTCCGATGAAGAGGACGGTACCACAACACCACCCGGACACATACAAAAGGTATACACCCCGCGCCCATTTTCCCGGTAGGAAAGCTGATATTCCCCCACCGGCAGGGACGGATGCCCCGCAAGGTTTCCATAAAGCGCAGAGTCAATGCTGCTTTGCAGGTGCTCAATCCGCATCCCGACTGAAAAGCTTTTTGGTTCCATCCAGACGCCCTCGTCATGAAGCATGGAAAAGGTATCCCGCGCGCTGTGGCCCAGTGCCGCCACCAAGGCTCCAGCCGCCATCTTTTGTCCGTTTACCGTGATTCCGGCAATCCGGCCGTTTGTCCGGTGAACCTTCTCCAGCTTCTGCCCGAACCGAACCTCTCCGCCCAGCCGTTCAATCTCCAGCCGCATGTTCCGGATCACTCCGCGCAGCTTGTCCGTCCCGATATGGGGCTTTGCCTTTACCGCAATTTCTTCCGGCGCGCCAAAATTGACAAACTGCTCCAGGATATACTGGCAGCGGTCATCGGAAATCCGGGTGGTCAGCTTTCCATCGGAAAAGGTTCCCGCACCCCCTTCCCCAAACTGGACGTTACATTCAGGGTCAAGGACGCCCTCTTTCCAGAAGCGTTCCACTGCGTTCACTCTATGGTCTACGTCATATCCGCGTTCCAGCACAATCGGATGGTAACCCTCTTTTGCCAGCGTATAGGCGCAGAACAGCCCAGCCGGGCCAAACCCAACCACGACAATCGGAGCATTTAAAACCTGATCACCATGCGGAAAAGAGGGGGTTAACTCCTCTCGGTAAAGGATGTCATGATCCCCCATTCGCTCACAGAACTGCCTTTCATCCAGATCAAGCTGAAACAGAACGGAGGAGACAAAAGCAATTCGATTTCTGTTGCGCGCGTCCAATGATTTTTTGTGGATGTCCGCCCCAATTATCAGACGCTTTGCAATTCCCAGCTTTTTAATCCCTTTCCGGATTACTTCCTGCTCCGGCTCGTCCAGGCCGGTAATAATATTTGCTACTAAAACTGCCATATGAATCCTTATTCCTTTCCAGAGGCGTCCTTTCGATAAATCATGGAAAATCTGTCTGATCCAGATTTTCCCTTTCACAAAAACAGGCGGCACACTGCATGCCGCCTGTTTGCTTTTCTTATGAATCCTTTGCAGAAACCTTAACCAGAACGGAGTAATCTACACCAACCGCCCATGCCTGCTGCTCGCCTGACAGGGTGATCTTCACCGGAACCCGCTTTTCCCCAGCAGAAAGCGAGACATTGGAGAAGTCTACCGTTGCCACTACGTCTGATGGGCTCAGCTTTTCCACAACGCTTGCCTCCCCGACAAATTTAATGCCGGACAGCTTGGTTGTCAGCAGCTTTACATCATATTTAGCCGGAACATTTTTCAGTACAATATTGTCACAGGAAATCTTGGCATAGTCCATTCCCTCCGAGGGGAAAGAAACCGTCACTTCATCAACCCCGTCAATATTGATGTATCCGGCCAGCAGAGATACGTCAAAATTAAATACCGACCCGACGTCGATTTTTCTGAAATCAATTTCTCCCAGTGAAATTGATTTCACATCCGCAGCCGCATCCACCGGAACGCCGATTACCAGCTTTTCCTGAGACATTTCATAGGAAATTTTTGAAATGTCAATTCCGTCCGGTACATTGATATAATCAAAGGTAAGCGGTACTTCAACCTGCTTGTAAACCGGGACGGTGATCTTATATCCTTCGGTCTGTACAGTAAGCTGTGACATATCAATCTCATGTCCGTTCTCATCCAGAAGCTGAAGTGTTCCGTCCAGCGATTGGGAGGTTTTCAGCTCCACTTTATCTTCATTGACAACCCGAACGGTTTTGATCTTCTGAATCACTGATTCCGGCCCGGAAATCGGGATTTCACTGGGCGATACCATCGCCTGCTCCAGGAAGCAGCCAGCCGGTGCAGTAGCATTCGGCACATAAGCCTCCGGCGTCAATGTTGAATCAACCAGGCGGTCAAATTCCACCGTCACCTTTTCCGGCTTCACCCTGGAAATCTCATATTCTACATTATTAGAATTACCCGGCATTTCCACCTGTACATCCAGTTCATACCGTCCGGGCTGGGTTACCTCAGATAAATCCAGCTTCGCCTGAAAATCTTCTTTCTCCAGCAACCCGATCTGATAGGATTTCCCTGTGATCCGCACATCAACCGTTTCATCCGAAAGGCTCACAATACTCAGTCCGTTTGTTTCCGCGGCGGTTCCAGTCAAATCGGTGGAAATTGATACATCCTTAATTGTCGATACCGCGTCGTTGCTCACCAGGGTTGTCACTGCAAACCAGGCCGCAACCGCTACAATCACAGAACAGATTTTGAGAAATTTACTGTTTTCAAATAATCTGCTGAAATCAAAATTTATCTTTTTCATTTCTTCTTTCCTTTCAGGAAAGTGTGTTTTTTGCTGTCCTTGTCTACCTTCGGCACCAGCTTGTCCCGCAGATAGGTCGCCAGGCGTTCACTGGTAAATCCACGCTGCAGCTCACCGTTCTCCGCAACAGAAACAGTTCCAGTCTCTTCCGACACTACAATAGTAATCGAGTCAGAAACCTCGCTGATCCCAATCGCAGCACGGTGCCGGGAACCCAGGTGTGTTGCGATCAGCTCCTCCTTCTGCGGTTTGGGCAGGAAACATGCCGCCGCCAGGATCCTGGCATTTCGCATGATAACGGCCCCGTCATGAAGCGGCGTATTGACAAAGAAAATATTCCCAAACAACTCTACACTGGGCTTCGCATTAATTTCCACCCCGGTGGCAATCTGTTCGCCCAGCTTAGTCTGGCGTTCAATCACAATCAAAGCTCCGGTTGTATTTTTAGAAAGGCGCTGCACCGACTCTACAATAATCGGGATCACCCGTTCCCATTCCCCGGCATGCTTGTCCGAGCCTTCTGTCCCGAACACCCGGGATACCTTGGTCCGCCCCACGCGCTCCAATACCCTCCGAAGCTCCGGCTGGAACAGGACAATCAAGGCCAGGATACCAATCTGGAAGAGGTTCGTGAACAAAAATTCCATTGTTTTGAGACGGAAAATTTTCGCGACAAAAAACGCCAGACAGAGCAGCAATATGCCTTTTAAAAGCTGCTCCGCCCGCGTTTCCCGTACAATCTTAAACGCTTTATACACAATATAGGAGATCAACGCAATATCAAGCAGGTCAAAAACGGTAAAACCCTTCATGACACTGTATACTGCATCAAAAAAGCTCTGTATTACTTGCATTTGAAAACATCCTTTATTTTCTTTCCATCAATCCATGGCGTCAAAATTAAAATCTTCCCTTATTCACTATTCTATCAAGGATAGGGAATAAATTCAAGTTTTATCAGAATATTTTGCAATTTGTTTTAATTCCCTTAGCAAATTCATCATATCACGCTTTGTATTAAAGGCAGACGGCGAAACACGCACCGCGCCGCCCTGCTCGGTGTTCAGCGTCCGATGGGAGGATGGAGCGCAGTGCAGTCCGCCTCTTACGCAAATTCCTCTGGCGTTCAATGCAGCTACCACATCGAAGGACGGCATATTGCCGACATTGAACAGGACAATCGGCGCAAAACGACCCTTCTCAAAATAATAATGATAGGTCTTGATTTGCGGTATGGAAGCAGCCTGTTCATAAAAATAGCGGCATAGTCCGAATTCATGCTCGTAGATTCTCGAAATCCCGATTCCGGAGACATAGTGAAGCCCGGCGCCGACAGAAAGGATCCCCACTGTATTGATGGTTCCGCTTTCGAAACGATCCGGCAGAAAATCCGGCTGCTGCGGCAAAGAGGAGGCGCTTCCTGTCCCGCCCTCCATGATGGTATCCATCTCAAGATCACTGCCAAGCAGCATCAGCCCTGTCCCTGTAGTGCCGTAAAGTCCCTTATGTCCGGCAGTACAGAAAATGTCGATCTTCATTTCCTGGAGATTAACCGGCAGTACTCCCGCCGACTGAGCGCCGTCTACAATAAAGGTAAGCCCCGCCTGGCGGCAGAGCTCTCCCAATTCCTTAACCGGCAGAATCAGCCCTGTGACATTGGAAGCGTGCGTACAGACAATTGCCTTTGTATTCGGACGGATTAGGGAGGCAAAGCTCTTGAGCGTTGCCTCTAAATCCCCTTCATATACCATCGCACAGTCATAATCGATGATCCCCTTGCGCTTCATCGCAAACAGGGGCCGCATCACTGAATTGTGCTCCAGCGTTGAGGTGATAATGTGTCCGCCGGACGCCATCACGCCCTTAATAGCCATGTTCAGAGCATGGGAACAGTTAGAAGTGAACACCACCCGCTCAGGACTTACTCCGAAAAATTCCCCGACCGCTTCCCGGACGTGGAAAATTTGTTCTGAAGTCCTCATAGACAGGCTATGCCCACTTCTCCCAGGATTCCCACCATAAATTTTAATTGCTTCTACCACACTTTTGACGACATTTTGCGGTTTTGGAAAGGTTGTGGCTGCATTGTCCAGATATATCATCATCTCACCTCAGGCAATAGGATTTAGTTTAGAATCTGAATTCCATCTTGACGTAGGATCTGCGCCGCAGTTTGGTAATCTGTGCTGGCCGCGACAGAATAACCACAGCCATTTGACTTCACCGAGCTCGGCGTATAAACGATCCGGCTTTTGATTCCTCGTCTTCTTAAACTGTCCTTTGCCTTGTATGCATATGTGAGTGACACTAAGCTGAGATAGCATTCACCCATTTTCCCAGTCACCTTTCCATATCATAATAGAGGGAGCGATCCCCCTGCTATCCTATGGAATTTCCGGAAATTTGGTGCATCATCCTTTTCCTTGCTTTTATCTCGACGGCTCCAGCAGTGCAACCGCATGAGCCGAAATACCGCGTTCTTCCCCTGTAAAACCAAGCTTTTCCTCGGTGGTTGCCTTAATGTTCACCGCTTCTATTCCAACCTTGCAGGCAATTGCAATATTTTTTCTCATGTCCGGAATGAAAGCAGCGAGCTTTGGCTTCTGTGCAATAACCGTCGCGTCAATATTTCCAATCCGATATCCCTTTTTGGCCAGCAATGCGCAGACATATTCCAGCAGCTTTAGGCTGTCAGCGCCTGCATAAGCCGGATCGCTGTCCGGAAAATGCGTCCCGATATCACCCAATGCAGCCGCGCCCAGCAGCGCGTCCATTACAGCATGAACCAGCACATCCGCGTCCGAATGGCCCAGCAGGCCAACCGTATGGGAGATTTCCACCCCGCCAAGGATCAGTTTTCTCCCCTCAACCAACCGATGCACATCATATCCATGGCCAATCCTCACCTGGCTCCACTTCCCTTCTCTTTCTGCCAGCAGCGCCTGCGCTACCGCAAGGTCTTCCGGCGTAGTCAGCTTGATATTGCTGTAGCTCCCCTGGGTCATATAAACCGGGACGCCAATCGCCTCCATAAGCTGGCAATCGTCTGTAAAATCCAGCCGGTGCTCTTTTGCATAGACCATCCCTTTCAGATAAAGGGCATGTTCAAACACCTGCGGCGTCTGGGTCAAGAACAGCTCGCTCCGTTCCGGCGTATCGCAAATCCAGCCTTCCCGGACAACCTTAACTGTATCCTTAGTCATAACTCCCAGAGTTGCCGCACGGTACTTTTTGGCGTCCTGAAACACCTTAAGGACATCCTTTTCCTCCAGCAGAGGACGCGCCGCGTCATGAATTGCCAAATGGGTGCTTCCCGCATCGCAAACCAGGATTCCATTTGCCACCGATTCCTGACGTGTCTCCCCGCCTGCAACAATCTTCAGCGGAATCATTCTATTATATTCACGAAGAGCAAATTTCATGCGTGGGATTTCATCCTTGCGCGCCACTACAATAATTTCCCGCACCTGCCCGATTTTATAAAACGTTCTGACACTGTGTTCTATCACAGGGATTCCGCCAAGCTGCAGAAAGGGCTTCCGTACTCCGCCCATTCGGGCAGCGTTTCCAGCCGCTACAATAATCACCGATACACGAAGCATGTCCGCGTCCTCCTTATAGTTCTTTTATCCTTATGTTATCATAAAGTTTCAGAAAAGAAAAGATCCGTTTGAAAGATTCATCCTACAAATCATGTTTTGTTCCTGCGCAGCCAAAACAAAAGCCACAATGAAAAAACAGGATGAAAAAGAGCTCTGCATACCAGAGTATACAGAGCTCTTTTTCAAAGAAGAAAGAAAATATGGATGGTTAGCAATCATTAAATCAGAAATAAAAGCCCAAGCTGAACCCATTTCCGGCCATTTTTCAGGCGAATTTATCAGTTTTTTCAGAAGTCATTTATTACTTTATCAAATAATACCATATATCATTTGATTTGTCAAAGGAAAATGTTACAAAATATACAAAAAAACGTTGTTCAATTTTCATGAACAACGTTCCTTTTATTTCCAATTTTCTAATTTTCTTCGTTTTCTTTTTTCTCTGGATGGATGATAACCTCCAACGAAACAATCCGCTGGTCTGTTACCTCTTTGACTGTAATCTCAAGGCTGCGGTAAGAGAACCGATCTCCCGGCTCTGGAATCCGTTCAAAGGTTTCCAGAGCCCAGCCTGCAAAGGAATTTGAAATTTCTTCTATTTCAGCTTCAGAATAATCATAGCCGATCTCATCAAAGAAATCCTCCGGGTCAAGATCGCCGGATACCTGATAGCAATTTTCAGAAAGCTGAGTAAATTCAACCTCTTCCTCATCGCTTTCATCCCAGATTTCTCCGACCAGCTCTTCGATAATATCCTCCAACGTGATAATCCCGATTGTTCCCCCATACTGGTCTGTGACAACCGCCATGTGGGATTTCAGCCGCTGCAGTTCCTTCATCAGCTCAGAAATAAACTTTTTCGGCGGCACATAGACGGTATCCTGCATAATATCAGTCAGCCTGACCTCTTTGTTTTCAATGTATGCCTTCATGAAGTCTTTATTATGCACAATCCCAATGACATGGTCGATACTCCCGCTGTAAACCGGCAGCCTGGAGTAGCCTTCCTCAAAGAACAGCTCTTTTACGGTCTCAGCGTTCTCATGCTCCTCTACCGCTACCACGTCGACACGAGGTGTCAGGACTTCTTCAACGGTAATTTCATCAAAATCAAGGGCAGACTGAACCAGTTCGCTTTCCTGCTGTTCCAGCACCCCTTCGTTTTCACTCTCTTCAATGATGTATTTGAGCTCCTGCTCTGTAACAGACGGCGGGATCTCTCCCTTTTTGGAAACCAGGCTGGTCAGCTTGAGGAACAGGAATATGAAAGGAGAGAAAAGCTTGATAAAAAAGTCCAACAGATGTACTACCTTTAACGCCAGTTGCTCAGCATGTTGTTTCGCATAAGATTTCGGGAGAATTTCACCAAACATCAGGACAAGAATTGTCATGACAATGGTGGATATCCCTGCCCCGGAAGAACCAAACCATGTAGTAAAAATCACCGTACCGATCGAGGCGGAAGCAATATTTACAATATTGTTCCCAATTAAAATTGCAGAGAGGGCACGGTCATATTCTTCCGCTATGCGAATGACTTTTTCTGCCTTTTTATTTCCGGCAGCAGCAATGTTCTTCATCCGAATCCGGTTAACAGTTGCAAACGCAGTTTCCGTTCCGGAAAAGAAGGCGGACATTGCAATCAAAAAGACCAACAGCACAAATATAAGCGGCGGCACATCGCCCAAAATAAACACGCTCCTTTAAGCATAAATTTGGTATTAATTGTAACAAAATTCAGATGTATTGTCAAGACAGAGCCGCCGCCTTTGGTTGACAAGTTTCGTCATGCCCAGTATACTAAAATTAATATTTGAAACAATCCAAGGGGTTATCATATTATGAATGGAAAAGTCATAACATTTTTTTTAATCACGGTCTGTACTGCGGCCGGAATCTGTATGCTGTTTTTCGGCATCAGCGGTGCGGTGCATCAGAACCAGATCACCAAAAGCTATGATACGATTGATGGGTATTTTACCGATTACAGCATCTATTCCAGTGATGAGGACGGTACCACATACCGGTTGACCTACTCCTATGTACTGAACTATCAGGAATATACCGTCTCAACGGATTATGGCGTTGGTTCTATCCCAGAGCCGGGCAGTGTCAAAACAATCAAATACAATCCGAAAAATCCGGAAGAGGCGGTTATTGTTGGGAGCAATCAAAACAGCTTCCTAATCTTGATGGGGATTCTCTTTACATTCGTCCCGCTTTTTATCGCTTATGGCGCGTTAACCACATTTGGTTATTTAAAACGTTTTCCAGAAAAGGTGGTCAGTATTGGAATCGGCATCCTTTTCACGGTGATAGGAGTCGGTATTATATACCTTACAGGCCGGTGGTTTCTCCATTCAGGAAGCGGTAGCGTCTCTTAGCTTTTGGATCGTAATTCCGCTCCTGTTTATTGTAGTCGGAATCTATCAGACAGTACGCAGCATATTCTCGAAAAAGAATGCGGAACAAGAGTAAAAAAGAAGAAAGGAAGCTTTGCTGTAACAAAGCGCGGTGATCACAATGAATCATATTCCCAGTCCCTTGGCTGCCGGCGTCCCGCCGGAAGGGTTCCAGGATATTCATGAGGTGCGCATCCTGCTCTGCTGTATCCTTAACGCAGTACCCGAACCAATGTCAAAAAACGATCTTTCCAGATTGTTCCAGGAAAACCACCTGGTCAACTATTTTACCCTATCAGCCGCACTCTCGGAGCTTCTCAGTGAAAAGCAGGCAACACTCATTGACCGGGACGGAGAAGCCTGTTATCAGCTCGATGACTTTGGGATTGAAGCGGCGAAGGCCCTGGAACATACCATTCCGCTTTCCGTCCGAGAGCATGTAAGCAATGCGGCACAACAGCTTATGCACCGGAAAAAGAACGAACGGGAAAATGAAATTCTGATTGAACCGCATCATAACGGTTATAGTGTCCAAATTATTATGCACGATACAGACATTGACCTGTTAAACCTCAAGCTGTTCGTCCCCGATCAGACGCAGGCGGAACGGGTTCAGGAAAAAATGCTTCAAAACCCTGCCGCCTTTTATGCCCAAATCATTGATTTTTTAACCAAATAAAAAAGCCAGATGGGAAAATCCATCTGGCTTTTTGTTTTTCTTATTCCTCACTGCTTTCAGCCGCTTCAATTTCAGCCGCAATTTCTTCAGAAATCACGCCGTCCTCAGAAGAATAGACCACATCGCTCTCGTTTTCTTTGGTGATCTTCTGGTCTTCTTCCGGCAGAAGTGCCCGCATAGAAAGGCTGACACGTTTTGCATCAAAATTGATATCGATAATCTTTGCTTCTACTTCCTGGCCAATTTCAAGGATGTCCGCAATCTTTTCCACTCTCTGGTTGGCAATCTGGGAAATATGTATTAACCCATCAATGCCCGGGATAATAGTGGCGAACGCACCGTAATTGGTGAAGGAAACAATTTTTACTTTTACGACATCATCTACATGGTAATCACGTTTAAAGATTTCCCATGGATTATCTTCGGATTTTTTGTAGCCCAGAGAAATTCTGCGTTTTTCCGGGTCTAGATCCTTGACATAAACCTCTACGATATCGCCGACATTGACGATTTCAGAAGGATGTTTGATCTTAGTCCAGGAAAGCTCGGTGATATGGATCATTCCATCTACGCCGCCGAGGTCAACAAACGCGCCGTAAGAGGTCAGCGATTTCACCTCGCCCTTATAGATTTTGCCAACTTCAACCTCAGACCAGAACTTGTCTTCTTTTTCCTTCTTGTCAGCTTCCAGAACAGCACGAACAGAGCCAAGAGCTCTTCCGCGGCGTTCGTTTACTTCCAGAATCTTGAACTGCACCTCTGTTTTAAGCAGGGTATTCAAGTCCTCCACACGTTTGTTGGAAACCTGGGAAGCAGGAATAAATACCTTGGTATGGTTGGACAGCACCAGGACGCCGCCCTTGACAACATTGACAACAGTACCAGACAGTACTGTACCTTCCTCCAGCGCTTTTTTGATTTCTTCAAAGCCTGCAGCCGCGTCACAGCGTTTTTTGCTCAGCGTAACAATGCCTTCCTGATCATTTACTTTAAGTACAACCAGCTCGATTTCGTCGCCCTTTGATACCACGTCAGAGGTTGTCTGATTCGGGTCGTCCGTCAGCTCATCAGCCGGGACAATGCCCGCCTGCTTTGCGCCGATATCGACATGGACTTCATTTGGAGCCACCATCGTAACAATCCCTTTTACCCTTTTACCGCTATACAATTTCTCAGATTCCAAGGATTGTTCAAATAAGGTAGCAAAGTCCAGTTCTCCTTCTTGTTTGTTTAACATTTCACTCATGGTTTTAAGAACCTCCTTAATGATATAAGCCGGAGTCGACGCACCGGCAGTAACGCCAATCGATGAATGACCGGATAGTGGCAGGTTGTCCAGCTCCGCCGCGGTTTCAATCAAATAGGTTTCAGCATAGTCGGAACAGACCTGCTGAAGCTTTTTTGTATTGGAGCTTTCCTTCCCGCCAATCACAATCATCAGCTCGTTTTGCTTTGCCAGCAAAACTGCCTCGGCTTGACGTTCATTAGTCGCATTACATATTGTATCAAAAAAAACGATATTTGTACATAGTTTTTTTGCAATTTCTACGCACTTTCTCCATAAATTCGCGTGAAAAGTTGTCTGAGCAACCAAAATCGCCTGTTTTTTGATCTTTTTAAGGGTTTCTTCCAGTTCCTGCTCGTCTTTAATCACATAGCATTCGCCCTGGCAGTGACCCTGAATGCCTAACACCTCGGGATGATTTTTATCTCCCGCAATAATGACAGCCTCCCCCTGTGCGGAACGCTGCGCAACAATTTTATGGATCTTTGCGACAAACGGACAGGTTGCATCCACAAGGTGGATATCCTTCCCTTCCAGCTCATCATAGACCTGCTGTCCGACCCCGTGCGAACGGATCACGACAGTATCCCCCGACTTTGCCTCCGACGGTACAGCCAGAATAGCAACACCTTTTTCTTTCAGGTCGTCCACAAGCTGGGGATTGTGGATGATCGGCCCCAGGGTTTTTACCCCGCTGGTTTGCTCTGCCAAATGGTACACCATGTCTACCGCGCGGTTTACCCCAAAACAGAAGCCGGCCGTCTTTGCTACAGAAATTCTTGTCATCCCTGAGCCTGCCGCTTGGATTCTTCCCAAAGCTCACAGACGGCATCCCGCACCAGATTGCTCGCTGTTTTTATTGTCCGGGGCTTTTTCAGGTCAATCTGCAGCGTTTCATTCCGGATCGGTGCTCCGTAACGGACAATCACCTTACTTCGGAACTTCGCGCAGTCAGAAAAGTAGATCGCAGTCGGAACAATATCCGCCCCCGTCTGGGAGGCAACCACAATCGCTCCGGATTTGAACCGCATAATCTCTCCTGTTTTGGAACGCGTTCCCTCCGGGAAGAGGAAAAGCACATCCCCGCTTTTTACCGTATCAACCGCCTTATCGATGGCGGAAGTATCTCCCGTTCCCCTGGAAACCGGGAAAGCGCCCAGCTTTCTGATAATCGGCCCGAGCAGCTTATTGGAAAACAGCTCCGCCTTCGCCATAAAGTTTACCTGCCGTTTCATCCTGATTCCAACCAGCACCGGATCAAGATAGGTGCGGTGATTGGAAACCACAATATAGCCGCCCTCCGTGGGCAGATTTTCGATTCCATATACCTCAATATGGAACCAAACTGACATTGCGGCATTGCACACCCCTTTGGCGAAGCGATAAAATTTAGTCATCTTGCTCACGTTTTTTCGCCTCTCCTATTCCAGTCCCAACCGGTTCCGGATAATTTTCTGAAGCAGGTCAATGGACTCCTCCAGCGTATTTCCTGTCGTATCAATCAAAAGCGCGTCCTCCGCCTGCCGCAGAGGCGCAATCTCACGATGGGAATCATTATAGTCACGCTGCTTAATCTCTTCCAGCAACCGGTCGAAATCAACCACCGTCCCGGATTCCAAGAACTGCTGGTAACGGCGTTTCGCGCGGTCCTCCGCCGTTGCTGTCAGAAAAATTTTCAAATCAGCATTTGGCAGGACAACCGTTCCGATATCCCGTCCATCCATAATCACATCATGATGGTTTGCCAAATCCTGCTGCAAATCAAACAAAAACTCCCGAACCTTTGGAATTGCCGACACCTCGGAGGCAAACATCGACACCTCCGGCGAACGGATCAAGTCGGAAACATCCTCCCCGTTTAGAAACACCCTCTGTTCCCCGTCAATAAATTTCAGCTCAACATGGATGCGATCCAAAGCGGAAACAACCTCGCCCGCCTTTTTCGTTGAGAGGCCAAAATGATTCACCGCATATCCGATGGTGCGGTAAAGCGCGCCTGTATCCACATAAATAAATCCCAGCTCCTGGGCTGTCTTTCTGGCAATCGTACTTTTCCCGGCCCCTGCCGGCCCGTCGATAGCAATTGCTCGCATACTTTCTTCTCCTTTATGCAGGATTTTAAATTTGGACTGAAATCCTACAGATAAAACTATTTTACACCGTTTTTGAAAATTTGTAAAGCCGCTTCGCCGGAAAATCCCCAAATACGACGAAAATAGAACGAAATCGGAATCAGCGGAGTCAAAATATTGATATGCATCCGTTGTTTTCCCTTTATTCAGCAGTTTATTCCGGCCGTATATCCGGTAGAAAAAGCAATCTGCAGATTGAAACCGCCTGTATAAGCGTCCACATCGATCACTTCCCCGGCGAAAAACAAGCCCTTTACCAGCCTGGATTCCATAGTTTTCGGACTGATCTCTTTCACGTCCACTCCGCCCGAAGTAATAATCGCTTCCTCGATCGGACGAAATCCCGAGACGGTCAATGTGAGGTTTTTTATCAGTCCGCAAAGCCTGCCCCTCATTTCCCGGGTAATCTGGTTCACTTTCTGATCATACGGAATTTCAGAAAGCCGGACTATAACAGGAATCAGCTTTTTGGGCAGCAGCTTTCCCAGACTATTACCAAAATCCTTATTCGCCTGCTCGGAGAAATCGCGCAGAATCCGTGCGTCCAGCTGTTTCTCACTCAGGCCGGGTTTCAGGTCAATCCGAAGCAGGTATCTTCCCGGCTCCATCCGGCGAAGATGGGAAGAAGCACTCAGAACAAGCGGGCCCGACACCCCAAAATGGGTAAAGAGCATCTCCCCCAGTTCAGAGTACAGCACTTTTTCGTCCCGCCGGTCTACAAGGCTCAGTGTCACATTCTTCAGAGAGAGTCCCTGCGCCTTTTTGCACCAGACTTCCTCTGTTACAATCGGGATCAGAGACGGTTTCAATTCCGTCACGCGATGTCCTAAGTTTTCCGCAAGCCGGTAGCCGTCTCCGGTAGAGCCGGTTCGGGGATAAGACAGACCTCCGGTAGCCAGAATGACTGAAGAGGCCAAATACCGCTCGCCGCTCTCGCATTCTACCCCTCTGGCTGCGCCGCCCTCGGTCAGGATGCGCGTTACCCGCTCCGGACGAATTTCCACACCGCATTCCCGAATGTTCCGTTCCAGTACGTCCGCAACATCGCCTGCACGGTCTGAAACCGGAAAAACCCGGTTTCCGCGTTCTGTTTTCACCGAAAGTCCGCTGTTTTCAAAATAGGAGATGGTTTCCTCCGGCGTCAATTGATTGACTGCGCTGTACAAAAACCGGCCGTTCTGCGGAACATTTCGGATAAAGGTATCTGTATCGCATCGGTTTGTGATATTGCATCGGCCCTTTCCGGTAATCAGAATTTTTTTGCCTAACCGGTTATTTTTTTCGAGCAGAAGAACCTGTTTCCCATATAGCGCGGCTGCGTGCGCGGCCATCATTCCAGCCGCACCGCCGCCGATTACAATGACGTCACTCGGCATTGTCTGCCTCTGCTTTCTCATAGACATCATACTCATCCCAGATTTCCTCCAGCTTATCAAAGGTGTGCTTGAGCTCCTCCTGTTTTTGCAGGCCCACCGCCATAATCAGCGCGTTGATCAAGCTGAGGGGTGCCACAAGGGAGTCTACAAAGGAAGCCATATCGCTCCTGGCCTGCAGGAAATAGTCGGATTCCTTCACCAGAGGAGAAGAAATACTGTCTGTAATTGCAATGACCCTTGCATTCCGGCTGTGTGCATAATTCAAAGCCTTCACCGTCTTTTTAGAATAACGCGGGAAGCTGATCCCGATGATGATGTCCTCCTCACCGATCCGAAGGATCTGTTCAAACATCTCGCTCGCGCTGGTGGTCTGCACCAGGCGCACATTTTCAAAAATCAGATGAAAGTAAAAGGCGATAAAGCTTGCAAGGGTGGCGGCGCTCCGCGCTCCGATGATATAGATTGACCGCGCCCTTACAATGGACTGTACCGCACCGTTAAAGTCATCCCGGGAGGTTTCCTCCAGGGTACGGCGGATTTTTTCAATGTCAAGGTTTAACACTTTATCGAGAATTTCTTCCGAACCGAGCTGTTCGCTGGCAACCTCAATCCTCTGTACCGCTGTCAGGCGGTTGCGGATCATCTCCTGGAGCTGACGCTGCAGCTTCGGATATCCGTCATATCCCAGCTCAAACGCAAACCGCACCACAGTAGATTCGCTGACGCCCACGATGGTGCCGAGCTTGGAAGCCGTCATAAACGCCGCTTTGTCATAGTGGTTTAAAATATAGGTTGCGATCCGCTTTTGTCCCTTTGACAACGAATCCATTCGCTGAGCAATTTCATAGAGAATGTCATTCTTCATCAGATAAGCCCTTACCCTTCCGATAGATTTTCTATTAAAAATATTGTAGCCTGTTTTGCAAAAAAATGCAAGTCCAAAGTAAAAATTATTCAAAAAGAAAGAAATCAGGCTGATCTGGATGGATCAGCCTGATTTCTGTTTTTATTAGTGTCTTTAGACGGTTGAGTGCCAGCGGCACGAAACAGAAAACCACCCGCTATGCGGGTGGGAAACAAAAGGTTAAACCAAAAAAATCACCTTTCGTGGTACAATAAGATGTTCAAGCTTATTGCAAAAAAAGAAAGGTGATTTTAATGGCAAATAAAACAAACAGTTTATCACACACAAAATGGATGTGTAAGTACCACATAGTGTTCATACCGAAATACCGAAGAAAAGCGATATACGGACAGTATAGAGTGGATTTGCAGAAAATCATAAGAACACTGTGTAAATACAAAGGAGTAGAAATACTGGAAGGAAATATGATGCCTGACCATGTACATCTGCTTTTAAGTATACCACCAAAAATAAGTGTGTCAAGTTTCATGGGATACTTGAAAGGAAAAAGTGCGTTGATGATGTTTGATAAACATGCAAATCTAAAGTATAAGTATGGGAACAGACATTTCTGGGCAGAGGGGTACTATGTAAGTACAGTAGGACTCAATGAGGCAACCATACGGAAATACATAGAGGAACAGGAAAAGCACGATATAGCACTGGATAAATTGAGTGTAAAAGAGTATGAAGACCCTTTTAAGGGTAGCAGGTAGTACGAACGCCCTTTAAGGGGCGGCAAAAGCGGCAAAGGCAATAGGCTTGAACAAAGAGAAAGCCAGCGTCTTTAGGCGCTGGTCGGTATCTGCCCCTTATAGGGGCGAGCAAACCACCCGTTTGACGGGTGGTTATGATTTTTGCTCCAGGTATTTTCTCGGCCCTTCCTGAAAGATATCCGTTCCTTCACAATCAATAGCGACAATCAAAGGAAATTCCTTCAAGGTCAATTTTTTGACAGATTCACAGCCTAATTCTTCAAATGCAATGACCTCGCAGGAAGTAATTGACTGGCAGGCCAGCGCTCCTGCACCGCCTACTGCACAAAAATATACGCCCTGGTTGCGTACAACCGCATCGATCACCGGGGGTTTTCTTTCTCCCTTTCCGATCATCCCGCAAAGGCCTAAGTCCATCAGCTCGGGCGCATAGACATCCATCCTGCCGGATGTGGTCGGGCCACAGGAACCAATCGGAAGGTGATCCGGCGAGGGAGTCGGCCCCGCATAATAAATAGTTGCACCCTCCAGCGGGAACGGAAGCGGTTTTCCCTCCCTGATGAGGGCCGCCATCTTTTTATGCGCTGCGTCCCGCGCTGTATAAACGGTTCCGCTCAAATACACTCGGTCAAAGGTTCTCAAAGTCGGCGCAGCCTGTTTTAATTCGGCTGCCTCCAGATGATAAGTTGCCATGTTTACTGCAAGCTCCTGATTTTTTCATAAATATCGTCCAGCAAAGCGTTCGCATGCTGAATTTTTTTCTGATATGCTTCCAACAGCTCGCCGCTGCTGTCATCCTCTATTTCCGGTAAAGCGATCTCCTCGCTCATGACAGGTCGTTGCGGCTTAGCGAAAAAAGCCCGCGTCCGGTTTTTCCGGGAACAGCTCTTCCAAGGATTTTTCCGGCGTATCATATTTTGGGGCAGCCTCTGCCGTTTGGTCTGCCGGTGGTTCCGGTGTATCTTCTAAATCCGCTTCCGTTAGAATTCCTTCTTTAACCATCTGTTCCTTGAATAGCTGGTCAGTTAAAAATTCATCCTGTTTTACTTCAGTCTGCAAAACATCGTCCACCTGAAGGGATTCCGGCATTTTCTTTTCCAGTCCATCGACCTGACTATGTATCTGCTGCATCACCTCAATAATGGACAGCTTCATATTTTCAAGCTGACGGCTGAAACGGTTATATTCCTCATTCGCTTTATCAGCTCTGGTTTTGGCGGTTTTCAGGATTTCATCGGCTCGCTCGTTCGCTTCGCGGATAATCTCCCCGGAACGAATCATGGTACGTTTTTCCTTTTCCGCCAATTCAGCTTCCTGGTCGTTAATCCGTTTTTTCGCCTGATGGTTATAATCCTGTGCAGCCAGCTTCAGCTTTTCAGCCTCTTCCTCTGCCTTTGCAATGATCTCCTCCGCCCGTTTGGTAGACTGCGCAATATTCGCAGACGCTTTCTTAGCGGCTTCGGTCAGGATCATCGAGGCTCGGTTATTGGCTTCGGCCAGTGTGGAAGCACTTCGCGCGTTTGCTTCCGACAAGATCCGTTCTGCGGTATAGCCGGATTCATCAAACTTTTTCAGCCGGTCGGACTCATGCGCAGATTTGCTTTCAAATTCCTGCAACCGTTTTTCCAGCTCCTCATTCTGCGCTTTTAGCTCTTTTGCATGGCGTTCCACCACAATATTGAGCTGTTTTAGTTTATCGTTATCGGCATTCTGTTTTTTAATCAATAGCTGCAGCTTTCCGATCAGATCATTTTTTTCCTGCTCGCCCGCTTTCATTTTTTCCAATTGAGTGGTTGCCTCAAACTTCTTGGTTTTCAACTGGTTGATTGTGCGCTGCATCTCTTCTTTTTCCACTTTATATTCATGGCTTAACTCTTCAAAAGCATCCAAAACATCCTGTTTGTCAAAACCACCGAACGCTGCGGTTTTAAAAGATTTCATTTCCATGCTGTTTCCTCCCGACCTACTGGACAGAACGCATTTCTGCCGCAAAAATATTTTAGTTAATTCTAGTATAAAGCTTTTTGGGGTTAATTTCAAGTATTCCCATCAGAAAAACTTTGGTTTTCTGACGAAAATATGTTACAATTGTAAAAACAAAGGAATACGGCTTAATCCTTTAACCGCAAGAATTCCCAGCATCAGGCCACAAATTGCCGTATCCCTGCTATATCACACGAAAGGAATCGTCACAAATATGAACAAACTTGTAATCTTTGACCTGGACGGAACGCTCAATCAGACAAGGCTTTATGCCGTAGAGGCAGTCCGGCGCGCGCTTGCCGAGCTCGGTGTTTTCCATTTTACGGACGAGGATATCTGTGCGCAGTTTGGCGCGAGGCCCGCGGACTATGTCAGGCTCTACCTTCCTGACGGGGATGAAATACTCCATCAGCGTTTTCTTTCCCTGGAATCCTCTTATGAGGACAAACTGATGAAGGAAAACGGGCGCGCTTTTGATGGTGCTAGAGAGAGCATGGAACAGCTCCGCAGCGCCGGCTACCGGCTTGCAATCTGCTCTAACTCCTCCGAACGGTATATCCGCCTTGTCCTCACAACTATCGGATTAATCGACCTGGTAGACGAAATCCAGCCGCTTCTGCCCGGAATGCTCAAAACGCAGACTCTGGATCTCCTGCTTCAAAGAATAAAGCCGGAAAAGGCGGTTATGGTCGGCGACCGGGTGTTTGACCAGGAAGCCGCGCGGGAAAACAAAATACCCTTTATCGGCTGTGCGTATGGCTATAATCCGGAAGAAATGGCCGGGTCTGACCGGGTAGTTACCCATGCCGGCCAGCTTTACAGCGCTGTCACAGAACTCATCGGATAGGAAGAAAGCACGGAATAGGCAACCAGGGCCTTCCGTGCTTTTTCATATTTATTTTTAGCTATAATCATACTGGAGGATCAAAATATTGTCCTCCACGCAGGTGACAATCTCCGTCTGATACTGGTCACAGCTATAAGGGAATCCCCTTGCTACACGAGGGACATTCTCCCTCGCCTCACGGATAAACTCCTGCAGGTCTGTCTGGGAGGCAAACTGGAACTGCACCTGCTTATCTCCGGAAATCAGCGCCGCATTCGCTTTTAACAGGATCGCCGCAATACTTTCATCCGTCAGGTCAGAAACATAGAGCCCCATATTCTGATAATAGCTTAAGCTGTCATCCGTACAGTCAGGAACCGGCGGATAGATGGATTCTTCACCATCATCAGCACCGGAAATCGGAGAAAAGATAATATGGCGCTTTTTGATCTCCTCGGTGCTGACCAAAAAATTGGCATAGATCGGCTGCGTTGTTCCGGCCGGCGGGACATCCCAGGTGACGTCGAGGTGGTAATACTCTCCATCCACCCGGACTACATTCCACGCATGATGCTCCGCGTTATCTTCCCGGTCGTCACCATAGACAATCCGGCAATCCATTCCAGCCTTCAGCAGGAGATACTGCATTCCCAGGGCATATCCGTCGCAGACCGCCTTTTTCTCCACCAACGCGCCATAGGCGTCATGCTGGTTTGGAGACGACGCGTCATATGCCACGTTTTCAGCCAGGTAATCATGGAGGTAGAGTACCTTCTCATATTCGCTCATCTCCTCGGTAATTCCCTCCAAAATCCGGTCAGCCGCCTCGTCCAGCTCCCGGCACATTTCCTCTACCCTGCGCTGGGTATAGCTGCGGGACGATTTGCTTTCAGGATCCTCATAGGTAAAAAAGAGGGTAGCCCGGCTGAGGTTATCCGTTTTTTCATCATACTGATAACGATAAGCGCTGCTGAGCCAGAACGCCTGCGGATGATCCGCGCGGTAATATTCCAGCACCATGCGGAAGTCATCCTTTGGAATGACGATATCATCGATATCGTCATAAAATTTATAGACATATTCATCCAGCTGGCGGTAAGCCTTCCGAAGCCGTTTGGGCAGCGCCTCATAGCTTTGATCCGATTCCGCCTGCTTCGCCACGTCCATATATTCCCTGTTGCCAACATGGTACGGGCCTTCAAACGCAGCATAAAACGCCTTCAAGACATTGCTGTTTTCTTTGGCGCTCTCCTCATATTGCAAAACGCCCAAGAGCAGAACAAAGGCGATCAGCACTGTCCCGATCCGTTTTTTCATTCTATCATCACCGTTTTCCCTTCGGTTTTCTCCTTACGGCAAAACTTAACGTTGTCATTAAAGTAGGAATTAAGCAATATCCAAGCAAAATGCAAAGATAGCTTCTCTGTAATGATACTGTATTTAGTACGATTTGTAAAGGGGCGATGTAGATAGTAGCAAGCAAAATCGTCAAAGACACCAACGCGGCTCCGATCAGCTTTTTATTATTTAGTGGATGAATTCCAAAAATGCTGGTATGCTCGCTTTTACACTCGAACACATTGATAAGCTGCGTCACTACCAGCGTAAAGTAAGCGCCGGTTCTCGCCGTTGTGACGTCCCCGCCGCTCATGTTCAGAAGAGTGACGAAAGAGGCAAGAGTGGAAAGGCCGATAAAGATTCCCCTGAAGATGATTTTGGAGAGGAGTCCGTCTGAGAACACCCCGTCATTTTTCTTCCGCGGACGGACGTTCATGGTATTTTTATCCGGCGGCTCCAGTCCCAGCGCAATGGCGGGCAGGCCGTCTGTTACGAGATTAATCAGCAATATCTGGATGGGCAGCAATACCACCGGCATTCCCATCAGCATACCCAAAAACATCGTGATCACTTCTCCGATATTGCAGGAGAGCAGGTAACGGATAAACTTCCGGATATTGGCATAGATCGCCCGGCCCTCCCGGACAGCGTTTACCAGCGTCGCAAAGTTATCGTCCAGCAGGATCAGATCGGAGGCCTCCTTGGTCACGTCTGTCCCGGTGATTCCCATGCTGACCCCGATGTCCGCCTGCTTTACCGCCGGAGCGTCATTTACCCCGTCCCCGGTCATAGCAACCACGTTGCCCTTCTTTTGCAGGGCATTGACAATAGAGAGCTTGTGCTTCGGGCTGACGCGCGCAAAAACCGTCGTGCTCTCCGCTTCCCGTTCCAGTTCCTCCTCCGACATAGCCTCAAGCTGTTTCCCGTCCAGCACCGTATCACCGTCCCGATAGATGCCGATCTCCTTTGCCACAGCGCAGGCTGTCAGCCTGTGGTCCCCGGTGATCATCACAGTCTTAATTCCAGCGCGGCTGCACTGGTTTACCGCCTTTTTCACCTCCGGCCGGGGCGGGTCAATCATCCCGGCAAGCCCGATTAGAACCAGGTCTTCCTCCTTTGGAGCCGCTCCTGTTCCCAGACGTTTGTAGGCAAGGCAGATGACACGCAGGGCATTGCGCGCCATCTGGTCGTTCGCCTCTGATATCCGTTTTCTCCAACTGACAGAGAGCAGCTTCTCCCCTTCCCCTGTCAGCAGATGGGTGCATTTCTCCGCCATAATATCAAACGCACCCTTGACCCACAGAACCCGGTTCCCTGCCATATCCTGTGTGACAACCGACATGCATTTCCGTTTGCTGTCAAACGGATTTTCCGAAACCCTGCGGTATTCGCGCAGGAGCTGTTTCAGCGGCGTTCCGCACCGGTCGGCAAAAAACATCAGCGCGTTTTCCGTCGGCTCTCCATACAGCTCTCCGTTGTTCAGCACTGCATTATTGCAGAGCGCACAGCACAGAGCCGCTTGGTGTTCGGCTGTTCCAGCCGAAAAATGGAGCTTCTTTGTCACTTCCTGCATCCCGTTCGCAGTACTGATTTTTGTCACAGTCATCCTGTTTTGGGTCAGCGTTCCGGTCTTATCGGAACAGATTACATTGGTGCAGCCCAGCGTCTCTACGGAATGGAGCTTCCGCACCAGCGCCTTCTGCTTCACCATCCGGCCTACCGCCAATGCGAGTGCAATGGTAACGATAGCCGGCAGACCCTCCGGCACGGCGGCAACCGCAAGCGATACCCCGACAATCAGCATATCGAGCGGGTTCTCTCCGCGCAGAATTCCTGTGACAGAAACAATCACGCAGATAATCAGACATCCGATTGCGATATATTTTCCAAGCTGGGCAAGCTTTTTCTGCAGTTGGGTTTCTTCCTCCTCAATCTGGTGAAGCATTCCGGCGATCTTGCCCATCTGAGTGTCCATCCCGGTGGCGAACACCTCCGCTTCCCCATGACCCTGGGTGATCGTTGTCCCCATATACATCATATCCTCGCAGTTGAGGATATTCTCTGTCACTGTCCGCCGGCATGTTTTCTTGTTTACAGGATTGGATTCCCCTGTCAGGATCGATTCGTCAGCGCTCAGACCGAAGCATTCCGTTATGCACAGGTCGGCGCAGACACGGTCTCCCGCCTCCAGCAGCACCACGTCGCCCGGTACAATTTCATCTGCCGGAATAACCTGTATTTCCCCGTCCCGGTATGCTCTCGCAGTGGGCGCCGCCATCTTCCGCAAAGCTTCCAGCGTCCGCTCTGTCCGATATTCCTGGATAAATCCTAAAATCCCGTTCATCAGGACAATTGCCGCAATGGTGATTGCCTCCACATACTCCTGCAAAAATAAAGAAATTCCCGTTGAGATTAGCAGGATCATCGTAAGGATGTCCTTATATTGGTTCGCAAAAATCCGAACCGGGCTAACCGCCTTCTTCTGTTTTAGCTGGTTTTTCCCGCCTTCCTCCAAAAGCCGTGCAGCCTGCTCGGAGCTCAACCCCTTCTGCGGCTTTGAATCCGGCTTTTTATCCATGAGTACATCCAATAATTTCAACCGCTCTCCGTCCTTTCTCTTCCTTGTTATTATCAATTTATTCGGGCTGTCCAGCCAATATGCTTGATTTAAATAGGGAAAAAATTTAAAAAACTTTGATTTACCTATTGCATTTTATTGCTTTACCATGTAAAATGTAATAGTCCCATGTAATTTGATATAGTAGTGTGATAATACAACAAAATACGGGATGGAAAGCAAGGAGGATATTCATAATGAAGATGAAAAAATTAGTTTCGGTTATGCTGGCTGGATTTTTAGCGGCTTCCCTGTTTGGCGGATGCGGAAAAACGAATCTGACCAACGCGGATTTACATATTCTGGACGAATCCCTGGCAGACGAGCTTTATGGAATTGCAACCGCTAAGGATAACACTGCGCTGCGCGATATGATCCAGATTGCACTGGACGAGTGTATTGCAGACGGAACAGCCGGTGAAATTGCGACCGAGTGGTTTGGCTCTGACACCATCTATGTGCCGGAAGAAAAGACCTTTATACCGGAAACTGCAGCGGTTTATGACAAAGATACCATTGTTCTCGGATGCGATGTAAACTTCGCGCCGATGGGCTTTAAAGATGGCGACGAGGTTGTCGGGTTCGACATTGACCTGGCAAAGGCGGTCATTGAAGGAAAAATGGGCAAAAAGCTCCAGATTCAGCCGATTACCTGGTCGAACAAGGAAGCGGAGCTTTCTACCGGAAAAGTTGACGTTTTATGGAACGGCCTGACAATTACAGACGAGCGTCTGGAAGCGATGAGCTTTACCGAAGCTTATATGGAAAATGTCCAAGCAATTGTTGTTCCGAAAGATTCTGATATCAAATCTGCAGCAGATCTGAACGGAAAGAAGATCGCTATGCAGAAAGAATCCAGCGCGGTGGACGCTTACAACGCTTCCGGAATTGATGCGGAAACAGTAGAGCTTGCTGATAACGTAGCCTGCCTGAATGAACTGAAAACAGGCCGTGTTGACGCAATTGTTATGGACTCTGTTGTTGCAAACTATTACCTCGCCAAGGGTGAGTGATTCCTGATAATTTCTTAAAAGCTTTCATCATAGAATAAGCGGTGTACATTGAATCAATGTACACCGCTTATTCCTATTATTCGATGGCCCAGTCGATGGGTTCCTTCCCTGCCGACTGCAAAAATGTATTTGCTTTTGAAAAATGGCGGCAGCCAAAAAAGCCGTTGCCGGCCGAAAAGGGACTGGGGTGGGCACAGGTCAGAATTTTATGAGCCGGATTGGTGAGAAGCGCTGTTTTGGATCTGGCATTGGCGCCCCACAGCAGGAATACAATCGGGTCTTCCCGGTCATTCAACAGGCGGATAATATGATCGGTAAAAATCTCCCAGCCAATCCCTTTATGGCTGTTGGCCTGTCCTGCCCGGACTGTCAAAACCGTATTCAGCAGCAATACTCCCTGTTTTGTCCAGGCGGTCAACTCTCCGTTTTCATCTGACATCCGTATTCCGAGATCATCCCGTATTTCCTGGAAAATATTCTTTAGGGACGGCGGCTGTGCAATTCCCTTTTTGACTGAAAAGCACAATCCGTGCGCCTGTCCCCGGCCATGGTAAGGGTCCTGTCCCAAAATCACGGCCTTCACATCCGAAAAGGAAGTATATTTTAAAGCATTAAAAATATCATACATATCCGGATAAATAGTACGGGTATGGTATTCGTGTGCTAAAAAGCGGTGCAGCTTTTTGTAGTAATCCTTCTCAAACTCGTCCTTTAACAGCGCGTCCCATTCATTGCCAAATGCTATCATGTTGTTGTTTCCTTTCCATCCTTTTGATACACCAGTATCTCAAACTCTATTCTGGTTGTCAAACGGCCGCACCCCTGCAGGCGTCTGGAGTTCTCCTCCGACGTTTTATAATAATAGGGCGTCATCATAAATAAATTTTGAATGTCTTCCCGACTGGTTAAGGTGATTTGTTCCGCAAGTCTCCTTACCCTAAGCAACTGAAATCCCGAAAGCTTATAGTCCCTGACTTCGTTTTCATACGGTGAATCGTAGACCAATTCCTTCAACTCCCAAAGGTGTTTCCGGGAAGGAATCACCATGACCATGATCCCATCCTTTTTAAGCACCCGCAGAAATTCTTCTCCGCAATAAGGCGCGAATAAATTAAACAGCAGGTCGCAGGCGGAATCGGCAACAGGCAGGTGAAATACGCTGCCTACCAAAAATTCCGCTTCATGGTTTTTCTTAGCGGCTGCGTTCAGCGCAAATTTTGAAATGTCAATTCCAACCATCCTCGGCTTTGTCAAGGAGGACAGAGCCTGATAAACCGCATTCGTATAATAGCCCTCCCCGCAGCCTGCATCCAGGATATCGGGGGTTTTCCATCCGGCCTCCTGGCAGCAGCGCGCCGCTTCATTGCAGAGAGCTTCAGCCAATGGCTGGTAATATCCTTTTTGCAAAAAATCCCGCCTGGCGTTGACCATCAGCTTATTGTCGCCCGGCAGCTTGGAGTGTTTGCCATTGGATAACAGCAGATTGACATAACCGCTCTTTGCCCGGTCAAAGCTGTGATGGTTTTGGCAGACAAGCCGTTTTTCTTCTATCCGTAATGGTTTATGGCAAACCGGACAAATTAGTTCCATCGTTGTTCCTTTCTGATTGTTTTTCCGTTCTATTTTTATACCGCTATCTCCGGACGGTTCCATTATGTCCGTCCATGAGACGTTTTCTGATTCCGGCGTTACCAAACGCCTGCCGCATCCTTTGCCGGCAAAGAAAACCCTCTGAGGCAAACATGCCTGCTGCCCTATTATTTCATAAAGCCGCCGTGATAAAAACGGCGGTGCCGCAAGGCATGAAAGAATTCGTTCCGAGAGCTGTTTAACGTTATTATACCATAAATCTTCCAAACGGTAAAACCCCCAAAGAGGATCTCCTCTTTGGGGGTTTTACGTGTAACCAGTCTGATTAGTACAGATCGCGTTTTACATAAGAAGTGTGAAGAATTTCATGCGCCTTATGGCTGCCCGGTTCGCCCAGATATTCTTTATAGAGCTTCTGAACAGACGGGTTGTCATGAGATTTTCTCAGAGGCATGCTCGCATCCAATTCATAGATGGTCTTGGCTCTAACCTCACGGATATCAACAAAGTTTCTCAGGGACGCAGGCTGGATCGGCTGTCCACCACCATTGACACAACCGCCTGGGCATGCCATTACTTCGATAAAGTGGTAGTTCGCTTTCCCTTCCTGGATATCAGTCAGCAGTTTCTTCGCGTTTGCCAAACCAGAGCAAACCGCAACCTTGACTTCAATATCGCCAATTTTATAAGAAGCTTCCTTGATTCCCTTGGTGCCGCGAACGTCATTGAATTCCAGCTTTCCGAGTTCTTCGCCGGTTAAGGTTTCGACTGCAGTTCTCAGCGCAGCTTCCATAACACCGCCGGTCGCGCCAAAGATTACGCCAGCGCCCGTGGATTCTCCGAGCGGATCGTCAAATCCTTCGTCCGGCAGCATATCAAAGATCAAGCCAGCACGTTTAATCATACGCGCCAGTTCTCTGGTGGTAATTGCAATATCAACATCCGGAACACCGGCAGCGCTCTGATCTTCACGGCCGATTTCAAATTTCTTAGCAGTACACGGCATAACGCTGACACAGACGATGTCCTTTGGATCGATTCCCATTTTCTCAGCATAGAAGGTTTTGGTCACAGCGCCAAACATTTGCTGCGGAGATTTGCAGGAGGACAGATTCGGAATGAAATCCGGGAAGAAATGCTCACAGAATTTTACCCATCCCGGAGAACATGAAGTAATGATCGGCAGTGTTCCGCCATTTTTGAAACGATCAAGGAATTCGGTCGCTTCTTCCATAATAGTCAGGTCAGCCGCAAAGTCGGTATCAAAGACCTTGTCAAAACCAAGGCGGCGCAGTGCAGCAGCCATCTTGCCTTCTACATTGGTGCCTACCGGCAGGCCAAACGCTTCACCCAGCGCAACACGTACAGACGGAGCTGTCTGAACAACGACGTGTTTGGCCGGATCAGCGATTGCCGCGAATACTTCTTCCGTGTTATCCTTTTCACCCAATGCGCCGGTCGGGCAGACGGTGATACACTGTCCGCAGTTAACGCAGTTGGTTTCCCCTAAAGGTGCTTCAAACGCGCAGCCAATATGGGTTGCCTGGCCTCTGTCGTTCGGGCCAATCACCGCAACACCCTGGTTGTTTTTACATGCGGCAACACAACGGCGGCAAAGGATGCATCTGTTGTTATCACGGTACATATGAGGCGCGGAATCATCAACGTCATAATGTTCGTTTGCGCCCTCATATTTCTTTTCGTCGTCTACGCCATATTCTTTACACAGTCTCTGCAGCTCGCAGTCTCCGCTGCGCACGCAGGACAGGCATTTTCTTTCATGGGTGGACAGAACCAATTCAAGGTTGGTTTTTCTTGCTTTCTGAATTGCAGGAGAGTTTGTGACAACCTCCATCCCCTCAGAAACCGGGTGTACACAAGCCGCAGCCATGCTTCTCGCACCCTTGACTTCTACAACGCACATACGGCAGGCGCCGATCTCGTTGATATCTTTCAGGTAGCAGAGAGTCGGAATCTCAATTCCAGCTTCATGGGCAGCCTGTAAAATTGTATAATCCTTCGGCACACTGACTGACATGCCGTTGATCTTTAAAGTTACTTTATCCATTCTGGTGCCCTCCTACTTTTTCGTGATTGCGCCGAAGCGGCATTTTTCCATACAAGCGCCGCACTTGATACATTTATCCGTATGGATCACATGCGGGTTCTTCACTGTCCCTTCGATTGCACCAACCGGACATACTCTCGCGCAAAGAGTACAGCCCTTACATTTTTCAGCGTCGATGCTGTAACGTACCAGGCCTTTGCAGACGCCGGCAGGACAGGTCTTGTCAACAATGTGCGCTTCATATTCGTGACGGAAATATTTCAAAGTAGAGAGAACCGGGTTCGGAGCTGTCTGACCCAGACCGCACAGAGAGTTTGCTTTAATGAAATAGCAAAGCTCTTCCAGTTTGTCCAGATCCTCTAAGGTTGCATTTCCCTTGGAGATCTTATCCAGCATTTCATACATCCGTTTTGTACCGACACGGCATGGGGTACATTTCCCGCAGGACTCATCAACGGTGAATTCCAGGAAGAATTTCGCGATGTCAACCATACAGGTGTCCTCGTCCATGACAATCAGCCCGCCGGAGCCCATCATAGAGCCGATTGCAATCAGGTTGTCATAGTCGATCTTGGTATCGATCAGGTCAGCCGGGATACATCCGCCGGAAGGACCGCCGGTCTGAGCCGCTTTAAATTTCTTGCCGTTCGGGATGCCGCCGCCGATTTCTTCAATGATCTCGCGCAGGGTCGTTCCCATCGGAACTTCAACAAGCCCGGTATTGTGGATTTTTCCGCCCAGTGCAAATACTTTGGTTCCCTTGGATTTTTCAGTACCCATGGAGGAGAACCAATCCGCGCCGTTGAGGATAATCCGCGGAATATTCGCATAGGTTTCAACATTGTTGAGGACTGTCGGCTTGCCGAACAAACCCTTAACAGCCGGGAACGGAGGACGAGGACGCGGTTCGCCGCGATGGCCTTCAATCGAGGTCATCAGCGCAGTTTCTTCCCCGCATACAAACGCGCCTGCACCCAGACGCAGTTCCATGTCAAAATCAAATCCAGAATCAAAGATATTTTTACCGAGCAGGCCGTATTCGCGTGCCTGGTCAATTGCAATCTGCAGACGTTTTACAGCGATCGGATATTCCGCACGGATATAAACATAACCCTGGGAAGCGCCGATTGCATACCCTGCGATTGTCATTGCTTCAATCAGAACATGCGGGTCACCTTCCAGGATCGAACGATCCATGAACGCGCCCGGGTCACCTTCGTCAGCATTACAGCAGACATATTTCTGATCCGCGTCATTTGCAGCCGCAAAGGACCATTTCAGGCCGGTCGGGAACCCGCCGCCCCCGCGTCCGCGCAGGCCGCTGTCTTTAATAGTCTGGATAACCTGTTCCGGTGTCATCTCGGTCAGCACCTTGCCCAGAGCCTGATAGCCGTCAAACCCGATGTACTCTTCGATATTTTCCGGGTTAATCACGCCGCAGTTCCTCAGTGCGACACGATGCTGTTTTTTATAGAAATCTGTCTCATTCAGAGATTTTACGGTGTCATCCGCTACTGTTTCAGAATACAGCAGACGTTTTACAATACGCCCCTTCAAGAGATGCTCGGAAACAATTTCCGGGATATCTTCCGGCTTTACCATTGAATAGAAAGAGCCTTCCGGATATACAATCATGATCGGGCCTAACGCGCAAAGTCCAAAGCATCCGGTTTTTACAACCTTAACTTCTTCAGAGAGCCCCTGTTTTGCAATTTCCTGCTCTAAAGCGGAAACCAACTGTTCACTGCCTGAAGAGGTACAACCTGTACCACCGCACACCAGTACATGAGAACGATACATTAGCATTTACCTCCCTTATTATTTCGCTACTGCGCCGATGGTATATTCTTCGACAACATTGCCGTTGACAAGGTGATCGCTTACCACTCTTGCAACCTTTTCAGCAGTCATTTTTACATATGTAGTTTTGCTGCCGTCATTGGTATAAACCTCCACAACCGGTTCATACTGGCAGATACCAATGCATCCGGTCTGTGTTACCATAACATTATTTAATCCTCTTTTTGCAACCTCTTCGGTAAAGGCATTGAGAACCGGCCTTGCACCAGCCGCGATTCCACAGGTAGCCATCCCGACAACAACACGGATATTATCATCCGCACTGTCGCGGACATTGACAGAAGTCTGCATTTTATCGCGAATTGCTTTTAATTCTGCTAAGCTTTTCATTAACTATTCATTCCTTTCTAGGAATTGCGCCGCCCTGAAAAATCAGGCTAAAGCCGTCCCATCCGGCTTCAAGAGCGCAAAACGTGTGTTTGAAAGTAAACCCTCGGAAGTCTGCTTTCAAACTTCCGCACCACCTTATTTAAGTTCCTGCTGTTCTGCCTGGAGCGTGTTTTCCTCAATAAAGCTCTTGATAAAGACCAGCACGTCAGGCGAATTAACAGGCAAACCTTCCAATATCTGCTTTACCTCTCTGGTATCGAGTGTAAATTCAGCGTCATTATACCGGTAGCGGTATATAAAATCTATCTCAGGATTCACTGAGATCAGTGTAACCATGGTAGACGCCATATCCCCCAACGGCATCAGATCAATATGATCCAGCACATAGGTGGCAATCACCTTGGTTCCTACGCCCTCCTCGCTCTCAATCCGGAATGTACCGCCGGTCATCTCAGCCGACATCTTAAAAAACGGTACGCCCAGTCCGACAGGACGCGTCGTCCTGGTGGTAAAGAAGGGATTGATTACCTGCTCGACTTTTTCCTTGCTCATCCCGCAGCCGTTATCCTCAATTGTGATTGTCATTTTATTGTCAATAACAGACCGAATAATCTCAATTGTGATTAAACTGGCGTTGGCACGAATGGAATTCTGCGCGATATCCAGTATATTCAAAGATAATTCCTGCATGATAAACCCCTTTCAGGCAGATCACCTGTTCGGCTCAGGAATTAGCCGTTGTATTTCTCGATAATTCCATCAATTTCGTCCGGTGTCAGCTTACCGTATACATCATCGTTGATCATCATAACCGGAGCCAAACCACACGCACCGATGCAGCGGCAAGCCTCCAGCGAGAATTTTCCGTCCGGAGTACATTCCCCGCTCTTGATCCCCAGCTTCTGCACCAGCTTGTCAAACACGTCGCCCGCGCCCTTTACATAGCAAGCGGTGCCAAGACATACTGAAATTTTATACTGCCCTTTCGGATACAATGAGAACTGGGAATAGAAAGTAGCAACGCCGTAAACCTCTTCCAGTGATACTCCCAATCCCTTCGCAATCATAGTCTGAACTTCAATAGGAAGATAGCCGTAAATGTCCTGCGCTTTTTGCATGACCGGCATCAACGCACCTTTGTCCGCTTTATGTTCCTCGATGACCTGCATCAACTGAGCTTCCTGCTCAGGAGTCCCGCGAAAAGGTACTGTTCCCTTTTTTTCAGCCATACTATATACCTCCTTAAAATAATATCGCCGCCCCGCCGTTCTCCTCACCTCAAACAGCAGAGCCAATCTGACTGGTTCACTTCCGCCCGGAATTATTACAAAATCCAGGTATTCAGATACAATTTATTATATCATTTTCCAGCTTCAAAATCTATGTTGTTAAAGTATAAACAAACCAGCTTTTTTTGTAAAAATCAAACAAAAAAAACAAATCCTTGAGAAAAAATGGAAAGTGCTGTTGCCGTTTGAATCAACATAGTGATATAATACAAATACTAATATACCACATCTGTACTTAATTGGAAAAATTACACGAAGCCCATATTATTTTTGATATGGCTGTTACCCCTGGATTGGAATGAAAAAAGCAAAGGAAAAAACATACTGTTTTGGTTAATTTTCCAATATTCTGATTGGTAATATGGAGGGATATTTATGACAATCCAAGATTTGAAAACCATTTTAGAAGCAGAGGTTATTTTTGGCGACGAGCTGATGGATCAGGAAATCCATACTGCCTGCGGGTCTGATATGATGAGCGACGTGCTCGCATTTGTCAAGGATCAGTCCGTTTTGCTGACCGGTCTGGTAAACCCGCAGGTTGTACGTACTGCTGACATGATGGATATCCGCTGTATCGTTTTTGTCCGCGGGAAACGTCCGGACAACGACATTATCGAGCTGGCACAGGAACGTGACATCGCCCTGATGTCCACCGGCCTTCGGATGTTTACCGCCTGCGGCCTTTTATGGGAAAAGGGATTGCGCGGCTAATCCCTCTGTTCTTTCATATTATCTCAGCCGGCATAACACCCAGCCCGGCAATGAACATAATTGGAAAGGAGACGGCTTTCTCCGATTCATAAAAGAGAGAGCCTGATACATAAAAATGGAAAACCTCATTAAATTGTCCTACGAGGTTGACGGAGAGGATTTCACCCGTGCAGGCGAGGCCTCTGCCAGCGTGAAAAAAAGTCTCCGGAAGCTCGGCGTCCCGCCCGACGTCATCCGAAAAGTGGCAATTGCCCTCTATGAGGGGGAAATCAATATGGTCATCCATGCCGAGGGCGGCGTGATTGACGTTGAAATCTCGCCGGAGCACGTCACCATGGTGCTGCGCGACCACGGCAAAGGAATTGCGGATGTGGAAAAGGCTATGCAGGAAGGGTACTCCACCGCCCCTGACGAGGTGCGCAGTCTCGGCTTTGGAGCCGGGATGGGTCTGCCCAACATGAAAAAATACAGTGATGAAATGACAATTGATTCAACGGTCGGTGTAGGTACCACCGTTTCTATGACTGTTTATATCCAGTAATCCTGATTATTATTTTGACAGAAAGGAGGCGCTCTCCTATGAAGCAGAAAGAGTTTTTCCACTCTGTAACGCTCGACCGCGACAAGTGCAAGGGATGCATCAACTGCATCAAGCGCTGCCCGACAGAAGCAATCCGCGTACGGAATGGAAAAGCAAAAATCATTTCAGAGCGATGCATTGACTGCGGAGAATGTATTCGGGTCTGTCCGCATCATGCCAAAAAAGCAATTTATGACCCCTTGTCCGTAATTGACAACTATGAATATACCATCGCGCTTCCAGCGCCCTCTTTTTATGGGCAGTTTAACAACCTTGACGATGTCGATATCGTCTTAAGCGCGCTGCTCGACCTGGGCTTCGATTCAGTCTATGAGGTATCAAAGGCCGCGGAGCTTATTTCCGACGCAACCAGGAGAATCCTGCATCAGACGGATTGTCCCAGGCCTCTGATCAGCTCCGCCTGTCCGGCGGTCACCCGGCTGATCCGGGTGCGTTTTCCGAGTCTGATTGACAATATCCTGGATTTAAACGCGCCGGTAGAATTAGCGGCACGGCTGGCAAAAAAGGAAGCAATGGAAAAGACAGGGCTTCCGGCCGAAAAAATCGGCGCGATTTTTATTTCGCCCTGCCCTGCCAAGGTGACGGCGGCCAAGATGCCGCTCGGCACAGCAAAAAGCGAAATTTCAGCCGTCCTGGCCGTCAGCGAGGTTTATCCGAAGCTGCTCAAATATATGGATCATGACCGTTACCGGGAAGGGCTGTCTGATTCCGGAAAAATGGGAGTCGCCTGGGCCTCCAGCGCTGGTGAATCCTCGGCGCTGCTCAACGACAACTACCTCGCGGCAGATGGGATTGAAAATGTTATTCGGGTTTTGGAGGATCTGGAGGACGAAAAATTCACAAATCTTGATTTTATCGAGCTCAATGCCTGTAACGGCGGCTGCGTAGGCGGAGTGCTCAACGTCGAGAATCCGTATATTGCCCGCACCAAGCTTAAACGCCTGCGCAAATACCTGCCGGTTTCCCTGAATCATTTAAAGGATATGCCGCCTGAAATGCCATGGGACGAACCTCTGGAATTTACGCCGGTAATGGAATTGGACGCGAACTTCAGCGTTGCGCTGAACAAGATGAACGAGATGGAAAGGATTGAGGCTTCCCTTCCCGGGCTGGACTGCGGCTCCTGCGGAGCGCCGAGCTGCAAAGCGCTGGCTGAGGACGTCGTCAGGGGATTTGCCTCAGTAGATGACTGCGTCTTTAAATTCCGCGAAAATGTTGCGTCGCTGATGGATAACATCCACCGGCTGAATGTTTCAATCCCGCAGGCTTACCGGGAGGCTGAAGCAAGTGATGCGGAGAAAAAGAAAGAAGAATAGGAGTATTTACGATGACTGTGCTGGAACTGGCAAAACAGCTTAATTTGGAAATGGTGACAGAGGGAGAAGCCGCAGAACGGGAAATCCATGGCGTTTACTGCTGTGATCTGCTGAGCATCGTGATGGGGCGCGCCAAAGCAGACGACGCCTGGATCACAGTTATGGGAAATATCAACGCCGTGGCGGTAGCTGTGCTGGCGGACGTGGCCTGCATTATCCTGTCCGAAAACATGGGACTGGATGAGGAAAGCATACAGAAAGCGAAAGAACAGGATGTCTGTGTGCTCAAAAGTGAGCTGCCAACCTTTGAACTGTCCCGCAAAATTGCGGATATCTGTTCCTTATGATGAAGCTTTACTATGATTTGCATCTGCATTCCTGCCTGTCGCCATGTGGGGACAATGATATGACGCCGAACAATATTGTCAATATGAGCCTGCTTAAAGAGCTGGACGTCATTGCGCTCTCCGACCACAATTCGGCAGAGAATATTGAAGCAGTACGGAAGGTGGCGGCGGGTACTTCTCTCCTCGTCATCCCGGCAATCGAGGTCTGTACTATGGAGGAAGTCCATATCCTGTGCCTTTTCTATGAATTCGAGGCTTGCCTGAAATTTGGACGGTATCTCTATGACCTGCTGCCGGATATCCAAAATCAACCGGCTATTTTTGGCGATCAGCTTATCATGGATGAAAACGACGAGATTACCGGACATCTGGATAAGCTGCTGATCAATGCGGCGAATCTAAGCATTGACCGGCTTTTAAAGCTGCTCCCGGATTACGGAGGCTTTGCTATTCCCGCTCATGTAGACAAATCCTCCTATTCCATCATTGCAAATCTCGGATTCATTCCGGAGGATTACCACTTTCCCTGCATTGAGGTGAAAAACCCGCCCTATGAATGTGGATTCGCCGGACGGGTCATTACAGATTCTGACGCGCATTATCTGGAGCACATCTCGGAACGAGAACGGTTTCTAGAGGTTCCAGAAAAATCGATCCGTGCTGTCATAGACACTTTAAAAGGGCTTGCTTCAATACAATAATATAATCAGATCACGAACAGAAATTTTGCCTGTTCGTGATTTTTTGTATTTGATAAATTTTCTTGACAGTCCTAACTGCATTCGTTATAATTACAGCATAAAACTGAAACAAATAAAATTACAGTTCGGAGGAGACTATGAAAAAGAAAGTAACAATCCTAGCCGCGTTAACAGCCATCATGCTGTTGTTTTCCTCATGCGGAGGATCAGCAGCTAATAAGACGGAAACAAAAGCCGCGCTTTTGAGCAGCTTTACCGCCAAAGACCTGGAGGGAAATACTGTAAGCCAGGATATCCTATCGGGTTACGACCTGACCATGGTAAATGTGTGGGCCACCTTCTGCGGCCCCTGTATTCAGGAAATGCCCGGCCTGGGAGAACTAGCAGGCGAGTATCAAGGAAAAGGCGTCCAGATCATTGGGTTAGTATCCGATACCCTACAGTCCGATGGATCACTCGATTCGGGTCAGGTAGAAACAGCCAGGCAAATTGTTTCCAGCACCGGCGCGGATTATCTCCACCTCCTTCCTTCAGGCGACCTGCTCGGCATCCTTTCCCAGATTTCCGCTGTTCCAACCACCTTTTTTGTGGACAGTGAGGGAAACCAGGTAGGCAGCGCATTTTCTGGTTCTCTAAGCAAGGAAAAGTGGGTCAGCATCCTGGATGAAAGGCTTGCGGAGGTGAAATCGTGAGTTTTCTCAAGCATAACAGGGCCGCCCTGCTAATCATAGCTTTCGCTGTCCTTTTTCTCTGCCTTGGCGTATGGCGCGGAGAGATTGAAACGGTATTCCGTAAGGCGATTAATATTTGTATGGAGTGTATTGGTCTTGGGTAAGCTCTTTTCTTTTTTCAGGAGGAATCTCCGAACCTGTATCCAATTCTGTTTTACCGCCCTGACAAACGGTTACGCCGCCGGCTTTGTCAAAGGAAATATTTACAAGGGCGCCGGCAAAAAGCTTTGCCTGCCCGGACTCAACTGCTATTCCTGTCCCGGCGCTTTAGGCTCCTGTCCCATCGGCTCCTTTCAAGCTGTCATCGGCAGCAAGGATTATAAATTTGCTTTTTATGTTGCGGGATTTTTAATGCTTGTGGGCGCGGTATTCGGCCGTTTTGTCTGCGGCTGGCTCTGTCCTTTCGGACTTATACAGGATCTGCTGTATAAAATCCCCTTTGTCCGCAAACCGAAAAAGCTGCCCGGTGATCGATGGCTGAAATACCTGAAGTATGGAATTTTGGTCGGTTTTGTGATTGTACTGCCTCTGACGGTTCTGGATATTGTCGGTCAAGGGCAGCCCTGGTTCTGTAAATATATCTGTCCATCCGGCACCCTCTTTGGGGGAATTCCGCTGATCAGTGCCAATCCGGCGCTTCAAAGCGTGCTGGGATGGCTGTTCACCTGGAAAATAGTCATTCTGGTGGTATTAATCCTGCTTTCCATTTTGGTATACCGTCCGTTCTGCCGGTACCTCTGTCCCTTGGGTGCGATTTACGGATTGTTCAACCCGATTGCATTTCACCGGTTTCAGATCGACAAATCCAAATGTACAAAGTGCGGAAAATGTCAGAAGGCCTGCAAGCTTGACATCCCGGTTTACCGGACGCCCAACAGTCCGGAATGCATCCGCTGCGGCGACTGCAAAAAAGCCTGCCCGCATGGCGCAGTCTGCACCGCCTTTCAATTAAACCGGAAAGAGGATCAACACAAGGAGGAACAATTATGACAGGAGCGTTTTCTCTGGCAGTGCATGCCCTGGTATATCTCAATCATAAAGCCACTACCCTCTCCAGCGAAATGCTGGCAGAAAATATCTGTACCAACCCGGCCCGTATCCGGAAGGTGATGTCCCAGCTTAAACGCGCAGGATTGATTTCTACCAAGGAAGGGATTGACGGGGGGTATCATTTTGAGGGTAATGTCCAGTCCATCACCCTGCGTCAAATAGCAGAGGCGGTGGATGCTCAGTTTGTTTCCGCTTCCTGGCACTCCGGCAGCGAGGACAAGGACTGTCTGGTTGCCTCCGGAATGGCGCAGATTATGGACGGTATCTACGCCCGGCTGAACCAGGATTGTCTCAGCCGGCTGGAACAAATTACATTGGCTGATATTGACCGGCAGATCTTTCGGAATTCGGATTCTGCTAGGGAGGAATAAACATAAAAAAGCAGGTGTTAATCGCCTGCCTTTTTATTGTCCCAGCCCTTCTCCTGTGCTATGATAGAGCTAACGGAAATAAAAAATTCTCCGGCGCTGTAACGAATCCGGATTTATTGCGTCATATAAATAGAAAGGCGGTGAAAGGATGGTGGATTTTGAATCCGTATATCTGGAATATTACCTCACTGTGTACCGCTTTGCGTATTCCCTGTGCCGGAACGAGCACCTTGCAGAAGAGATTTCCCAGGAAACCTTCTTAAAGGCGTTCAATTCCTTTTCTGAATTCCGGGGAGACTGCACTGTACGGACATGGCTGTGCCAAATCGCAAAAAACCTCTGCTATTCCTATTGGCGCAAGCAGAAAAAGGAACAAAGGACAATTTCGGCAGAACAAGCTCAGGATGACTTTTCCGCCCGGTTTTATGACCGTGAGACCTCAGCGCAGCTCCATGCGCTGATCCATCAGCTTAAAGAGCCTTACAAAGAAGTATTTCTATTGCGCGTTTTCGGGGAGCTTTCCTTTTCCGAGATCAGCCGCCTGTTCCAGAAAACAGAAAGCTGGGCACGGGTAACCTACCATCGGGCAAAAACCACCCTTCTTGACCAGTTGAAAGGAGAAAACCCATAATGAATGAATATCCCTGCGGAATCATCCGGGATTTACTGCCCCTATATTATGACAACGTATGCAGCAAAGAAAGCCGCCAGGCGGTTGAGGAACACCTGCACACCTGTCCGGCCTGCCAAAAGGAACTGCAGAAGCTCACCAACGATCTGATTATTCCTGAGAGGAAAGGCCAAACAGAGGAGGAAAAAAAGGTGATGGAATTCAGCTCGTTTTTAAGGTCATTCCGGGAAAAATCCTATCGGAAAGGGCTGTACATCGGGATCATCACCGCACTGCTCCTGACCGTAATAACCTTCTATCTGTTCCCGCTTCTAATTGTCGATACAGGGAGCGGAATGTTTGCCCTGCTGCTCCTCATCCCGGCCTTCTGTTTTCTGACCGCCTTCCTGTTCGGACTGCTGGCCGGAATCCAGTGGCTTTATCCGCTTTTAATCGCTGCACTTTTCCTGCCCACCATCTGGATTTATTATAATTCCTCCGCATGGATCTATGTGATTCCCTATACTATACTGGCGCTGGTTGGCAACCTGACCGGCGGACTAATCCGCAAATTCGTCCTGAAACACAAAAACAGGCCGTAATCCCTACTGCTTTTCTATGTTTTATAAATTGACTTTCCATAGGGGGGCATGGTACAATAAGGAAAATAGAAATATGGGATAACAGAAAGGTTCGATTTGATGTTAAGGACATTGCAGGACAAAATATTAAAGCTTAAACAAGAAAAAGATATCGCCATTTTAGCACACAGCTACCAGTCCCCGGACATTCTGGAAATCGCCGACTGTAAGGGTGACTCTTATTTCCTATCCGTCGCCGCAAAGGATATTGCGGCCAAGACCGTGATCATGTGCGGCGTCAGGTTTATGGCCGAAACTGTCAAGATGCTGTCCCCGGAAAAAACTGTTATCCTTCCGGTTGAAAACGCTGCCTGTCCGATGGCGGAGCAAATCACGCCGGAGCGGGTGCTGCAATTTAAAGAAGAACACCCGGACTATAAGGTCGTCGCATATGTCAATACTACAGCAAGCCTGAAAGCTGTTTGCGACGTTTGCGTCACCTCATCCAGCGCACTGAAAATCGTTGGAAAGATAAAGGAAAAGAATATCCTTTTTATTCCTGATAAAAATCTGGGCTCCTATGTCAAACAAAATCTTCCAGACAAGAACATTCTGCTGTGGGACGGCTATTGCCCGGTACATAACAGCGTCAGCGAAGAGGATTGCCTTGCCGCCAAAAAAGCCCATCCTAATGCTAAGGTGCTGATGCACCCCGAGCTTCCTGCCGAGGTGCTGCGCCACGCTGACCTGGTCGGTTCTACCGCGGATATTCTGTCTTATGCCCGCAGCTCCGAAGAGGATTGTGTGATCGGAACGGAGACAAGCATTGTCGACACCCTGAAGCTTGAAAAGCCGGACTGTAACTATTATCTGCTGTCTAAACGGCTGATCTGTCCGGATATGAGGATCACTACCCTAGCGGATGTGTATCATGCGATGCTGGGCAAAGGCGGCGCGGTGATTGAGCTGGACGAGGACATCCGCCTTAAAGCAAAACGCACCATCGACGAAATGATCCGTCTTGGAGAAGCATAAAGATAAACCAAAAGGCTGCCGGAATACCGGCAGCCTTTTTTCTGCTTTTATGGAATGCGGCAGTACTGCCATTCCATACTGCGTCCCAGGCTAAAAAAATACTATTCCCTTTTTCACCGGCATATACTCTATCGGAAGGAAATAGGTGTATGGCATGAAAAAGGGAAAAGCATTATTCTACAATATGATTCTTATGACAGCGACCGCATTGCTGATCCGCACTGCGGGAGTTATTTTTTCAGCATATTTATTCCGGAAGATCGGTTCGGTCGGAATTGGCATTTATCAGCTCATTATGTCCGTCTATGCGTTGGCAATCACCCTCGCGACATCCGGAATCAAATTTACCGCCACCCGCCTTGTCTCGGAGGAACTGGGAAAGGATAACCGGACAGGGGTGCGCAAGGCGCTCAAATCCTGTTTGGGATATGCCGTCCTGTTTAGCCTTGCCACTGCGGTACTCCTCTATTTCGGCGCGGAATGGATCGGTACGGTCTGGCTGGATGATCCGCAAACCGTGTCCTCCCTGCGTATCCTCCCAATCGGACTTCCTTTTATTGCCATATCTGCCGTAGCAGGCGGATACCTGACCGCTGTACGCAAGGCAAACCGGTGCGCACTGATCCAGATTGCCGACCAGTTTGTGATGATTGTCATCACGATCACCGGACTGCGCCTTCTGCTCCCAAAGGGCCTGGAATACGGCTGTATTGCCATGGTTGCAGGATCCTGCTTAGCGGAGGCGATCGCCTGCCTGTTTCTGTTTCTCTGTGTTCTGCATGACCAGAAAAAGCGAAAGACCGACGACAAAAAAGCAAAAGGAATACAGAAAAGGATGTTTAAAATCGCTATTCCAATTGCACTGAGCGCCTATGCGCGTTCCGCACTGTCCACCCTGCAAAATATTCTGATTCCGCGCGGACTGAAAAAATGGGGCGCTTCCCAGGAGCAGGCCTTCACCGCCTATGGGACAGTCCACGGAATGGTACTGCCGCTCGTCCTTTATCCCGCCGCCCTGCTGACCGCCCTTGCGGAGCTGCTCATCCCTGAGCTGACCGAATGTCAGGTTCAGGATGACCGTGTTCGGATACACTGGATTGTCACCCGGGTATTGAAGCTCAGCTTTCTGTTTGCCGTCTGCGTAATGGGCGTACTCTTCTACTTTTCCGAGTCACTGGGCATGACCTTTTACCAGAGCAGCGAGGTTGCCTTTTATGTCAAGCTCTTCTCCCCGTTGGTACTGATCATGTATATGGATACCATTGTGGACGGAATGCTAAAGGGGCTGGGGGAACAGTACCAGTCGATGAAATATAATGTCATCGATTCCTTTGCCAGTGTCTGTATGGTATATTTCCTGCTTCCGGTATTCGGAATCAAGGGATATGTAATGACTGTCATGGTATCTGAGGTGCTCAATTTTTCCCTCAGCCTCGGCAGGCTGGTGAAGATTACCAGCCTGCGGATATCGGTCAAGGAGATCGTGCTCAAGCCCTTGCTGTGCGTTGTCTGCACCGCGCTAACCTGTGGAATTCTCTGGTTCCCGGATTCCTGGACGAACGCCCATTTTCCTGACCTGCTGCTGGTGCGCGTCCTTTTTTTAATTGGCTGCTACGTTTTATTTCTATTTTTGTTTTCCTGTCTTAAAAAAGAGGACTTAAAATGGTTCGCGTCCTTGGTTCGCTGATTTTTGAGCAATCGGATTAAGCCGGCAAAAATCCGGGCATAATACAGTTACCAAGAAAAATGAGGAGCTGACGATTATGCCATACCCATATGAGGGAAAGAAAAAAATACCAGTCGACCCGCAATCTCTGCAAAGTGTGGAGGATGTTTACTTTGATCTGGATGACATTGCAAGCGCTACCGAGTGTACCGGTTTGATTCCAACACCGCCTGTCTCAGAAGCGGAAGCGGAAGCCTATACCGAGCTTTACCCGATTCCAAAGCCGGAAAATGACCAGCCTAACCAATTACAGTCTGAAAAGAAAAGAAAACACAAATAAAAAAGGCCGCTGTCCGGCAGGACGGCGGTCTTTTACTATTGTTCTGAAACAGAAGATATGGTATTCTTATAATAAATCTCAACCTCAGTCTGGAGGAATCAGCATGATCGCAATTCTTTCGCCGGCAAAACAGATGGTGTCCGGCACACAGATCCCGTCCCAGCCACTGTCTGTCCCTCGGTTTTTAGAGCAGGCGCGGCAGCTGAACCAATGGATTCAGCAATATTCCCCCTGGGAACTGGAAAGCCTTTTGAGGATCAATCCCGCGCTGGCATTAAAAGCCTATTCCTACCATCAGGAATTCTCCCAAGCTAAGCCCGGGACAGCCGCTCTCCTTTCTTACAGAGGACTAGCCTACCAGCATATCTCCTACAGCGAATGGAACGCCGGAGATTTTGCCTTTGCGGCAGAGCACCTACGGATTTTGAGCGCATTTTATGGCCTGCTTCGTCCATTGGACGAGATGAAGCCCTATCGTCTGGAGTTTCTCTGTAAAATCAAGCCCTATGGGAAAAGCCTGTATTCCTTTTGGAACGACCGGGTTTACCGCGCCCTTTACCAGCAGGATGATACCGTAGTGAATCTAGCCTCAGCAGAATATGCCAAGCTGGTACGTTCATATCTTCTTCCCCACAACCGATTTCTTACCTGCGATTTTGTCATCTGGCGGAAAGGAAAGCTTTGCACCCTGTCGACGGAGGCTAAAATGTCCCGGGGTGAAATGGCGGATTTTATCGTACGTAACCGGCTCCATAATCCGGAGGAGCTGAAAACGTTTCATCGCAATGGCTATTCGTTCCAGGACAGCCTTTCTACTGATAACAGATATGTTTTTTTGAAACAGGATTGATCAAAAACTCTGTTAGGGAAAGCCTAACAGAGTTTTTCTATTTATTTTCCAGGCAAAATGCCCTCGCCTCCTGATAGGACAACAGCCTTGTTGCCTCATCAAGCTCCGGCGATGGAATCCAGTCGTTCTGCGAACAGTCGCCAAACTTGACTGTATGGATGACCGCTTCCGCCTCCATGCAGATATTATGAGGAACAAACGGAACCGTGAGCGCATATTCTCCTGCCGACAGCTCCCGAAAGCAAGCCCGGCCGTCTCGGTATTCCGCAAAGATAATCCTGCCCGACTGTACAATTACCATTTCCTGAATAGTTTGATGGCAGTGGCTGTTTTCCCAGAGCTCATCACCCGGATTTTCGCATCGGATATAAGAGCTCCCGTCCGGCCCGCAGAGCCGGAATCTCAGCTCCCCGGTTTCGATCTTCTCATGATTTTCATATATCCCATGCTGTTTTACAAAGATATCTGACAATTTTTCCGGCATATCCGGTCTCTCCCCTTTTCTCTAAACCGCAAACTGGCTGTTGTACAGCTCGGCATAAAAACCCTTTTTCTGAAGCAGCTCTTCATGGGTTCCCTGCTCGATAATTTTTCCGTCGCGCATAACCAGGATTACATCCGCCTCTTGGATAGTGGACAGACGGTGCGCAACAATAAAGCTGGTTCGTCCCTGCATCATCTTTGCAAATGCTTTCTGAATCCGAATCTCCGTCCGGGTGTCGATTGAGGAAGTCGCCTCATCCAATATCAGCATAGGCGGCAGACAGAGCATCACACGGGTGATACACAAAAGCTGCTTCTGCCCCTGCGATAAGCTGCCGCCGTCCTCGGAAATCAGAGTATCGTATCCGTTCGGCAGCCGTTTAATAAAGCTGTGCGCATGAGAAGCCTTGGCCGCCGCGACCACCTCTTCCTCTGTAGCATCCGGTTTCCCAAAGGTAATATTCTCGCGGATTGTTCCGGTTTTCAGCCAGGTTTCCTGAAGCACCATCCCATAATTCTCCCGCAGGCTTTTCCGGGTAATATCCCGGATGTCCGTCCCAGAAACGCAGATTCTGCCCCGGTCAACATCATAAAAGCGCATCAGGAGATTAATAATCGTAGTTTTTCCGCATCCGGTCGGGCCGACAATTGCAACCCGCTGCCCCGGACGGACGGACAGGTTTAAATCCTCGATCAACGGACGATGAGGCTGATAGGAAAAATATACGTTTTCCAGGCCAACCGTTCCGTCCGCCTCTTCCAGACGGCGCGCGTCCGGCGCGTCCGGCGCCTGGGGCGGCTCATCAATCAGTTCAAACACTCGCGCCGCCGAGGCCAGCGCGTTCTGCAGCTCTGTGACAACGCCGGAAATCTCATTAAAGGGCTTGGTGTACTGATTTGCATAGCTCAAAAAGCTGGTCAGCTTCCCGACGCTCAAGCCGCCGGACATAACCGAAATAGCGCCCACCAGCCCAACTCCGGTGTAGACAAGGCCGTTGATAAACCGCGTGGAGGGATTGGTGACAGAGGAGAAAAAGGTCGCGCGAAGGCCGCATTTGCGCAGCCGCTCATTGACTTCCTCTACCCGCTCCATGGCCTGATCCTCATATCCGAATGCCTTGACCACCTTCTGATTCCCAACCATCTCGTCAATCAGCGCGGTAATTTCTCCCCGCGTTATGGACTGGAGATGAAACATAGAATAGGTTTTTTTAGCGACAAAGTTGGCGACAAACAGAGAAAGCGGGGTCAGCAGAATAACAACCAGCGCGATTTTATAGTTGATAAACAGCATGATAAAAAGCGTCCCGATAATGGTCATCACGCCGGTGAAAAACTGGGTAAACCCCATGAGCAATCCGTCGGAAAATTGGTCGACATCAGCGATGACCCTGCTGATTAAGTCGCCGTACTGATGGCTGTCAATATATTTTAAGGGAAGTATTTCCAGCTTTTGGAACGCCTTGCTGCGGATATCCTTTACCACCTGATAGGTAATTCGGTTGTTACAGGTGTTCATGACCCACTGCGCAGCCGCTGTGATGGCCACGACAATCACAATCTCGGCTATAATTTTCTTGAGCGCTTCAAAATCCACGTTTCCTTTTCCGATAATCTCATCCACCGCATCCCCGATCAGAATCGGCGCATACAAGGTGAGGACAACGGTAACCGCCGCAAACAAAACCGATAATCCCAGCAGCACCCAATATTTTTTGATATATTCCAACACCTTCCGAATGGTGCCCTTAGAAACGGAATTGCTTTTCACAGTAATCACCACACCTTTCAACAAGGTGTTCCTTTCTTTTCAATCCCGAGCCAGTCCCGGCCCGGTCATATTGCCGATGCACGCTCATGCCTCCTTCGGGAACTGCGAATAGTAGATTTCCTGGTAAACCTCGCAATGCTCCAGCAGTTCCTGATGAGTGCCCAGTCCCGCCATCTCACCGTCATCCAGCACAATAATCTGGTCCGCATACTGGATCGTAGCCGCGCGCTGGGACACAAGGAATACTGTAATATCCGGATCCATCCTACGGATCGCTTTTCTTAAACGAGCGTCCGTCGCATAGTCAAGCGCGGAGGCACTGTCATCCAAAATCAGGATTTCCGGATTCCGGATCACTGCGCGCGCAATGGTAAGCCTTTGCTTCTGGCCGCCGGAAAAATTCTTTCCGCCTTGCTGCACCTCAGTTTGCAGCCCTTTCTCCTTAGCCTCTACAAAATCCCTTGCCTGCGCGGTCTCAAGAGCCCGGTACATTTCTGCTTCCGTTGCGTCCCGTTTTCCCCAGCGCAGATTTTCAGCAATCGTGCCCTGGAACAAGACCGCTTTCTGCGGAACCATCCCGATTTTACCGCGAAGCTGATGAAATGGATAATCCTTTACGTCCACGCCGTCCACCAGCACCCGACCGGAGGTCGCGTCATAAAACCTCGCGATCAGATTGACCAGCGAGCTTTTACCCGCGCCCGTCCCACCGATAATTCCGATGGTTTGTCCCCGCAGCGCTGTGAAATGGATGCCTGACAAGGATTCCTCCTGCGCGCCCTGATAAGCAAACCCAACATGGTCAAATTCCACCACTTTATTCGTCCGCTGTACCTGTACTGGTTCCCGGCTGCCTTCTGCCATCCCTGATTTTGTATCAAAAATCCCCTGTATCCGATTTCCGCAGGCAATCGCTTTGGTCAGGGTGATAATAAGATTCGCCAGCTTTACCAGCTCGATCAAAATCTGGGACATATAGTTAATCAGGGCCACCACATCCCCCTGCGAGATTGACCCCAGGTTTACCCGGATTCCTCCGACCCAGATCAGCGCCACAATCGCTACATTAATCATTACATAGGTCACCGGATTCAGCAGCGCAGAAATCCGTCCTACAAACAGCTGAACGCCCTTGAGCTCATTGCCCGCGTTTTCATATTGACTGATTTCATCCTCTTCCTTGTTGAAGGCACGGATCACCCTGGCTCCAACCAGATTTTCCCTTGTCATCATCAGTACCCGATCCAGTCTTGACTGAACCTTTTTATAAAGCGGAATACTGATGAGCAGTACTGCAAACACCACAATTAACAGCACCGGAATCGTGACCGCAAAGACGGAAGCGGACTGCACATCAATGGTAAACGCCATTACCATTGCACCAAACACAATAAACGGAGAGCGCATAAAGAGGCGCAAAAACATATTCACCCCATTCTGTACCTGGTTGATATCGCTGGTCATTCGGGTCATCAGGGTAGAAGTGCCAATGGTGTCCAGCTCCGAATAGGAAAACCTCTGGATATGGCCGAACAAATCTCTCCGGACGGAAGCCGCAAAGCCTACGGCCGCCTTCGCCGCATAGTACTGTGCCGTAAGCGAGCAGACCAGCCCAACCACACCCAGCAGTACCATAAGCAGACACATTTTCACGATATAGGAAACATCCTGATTTGGGATTCCGACGTCAATTATTTTTGCCATGACCAACGGCACGAACAATTCAAACGATGCTTCCAGTAATTTAAAGAGCGGACTGAGGATGCTTTCCTTCCGGTAGTCCTTTAAATACCTCAATAATTTGGTCATTCGTCTTTCTCCTTTTCCAACCATTCAAATGGTTGCCTTTTCCAGTATATCGCAATATGAGCTGTTTCGCAAGAGGAAAGCCTGTCCTGAGACAGGTGCAGTTTGTCAGAACAGTTCATCTAGTCTTATCATTGACCGGACTGTTTGGCTTATGCTTTCTGCCGCTTCAACTCATTCATCAAATGCAAAAAACCGTAACAGCATATCCAAGATCGGATAGACTGTTACGGTGATATTTTACGGTTACCAGATGGACTTCATCTGATAAACCTCCAGTGTTGAAACCAGTTCCGGATGGTCAAAAACAGCCTTAAAGCAGCCTTCCTTTTCCTCCGAATAGAATACCTTAGTCCCAACCGCTTCCCCGTCATTGAGATACACCTCAATTGTCCTGCGGTCTACAAAGATTTCTATTGTCCGGACGCATTCCACTTCGGCCGGGAAACGGACAGACTGGGTTGGAACACCCTCCGTCTTGATCTCCGTGATTCCACTGCGGCACATCAGCCGGATGGAAGCTTCGTCTGTTTTGGCAAGGAGCAGATCAAAATCGGTTTGTCCGTCCAAACGCATTGTTACAAAATAACGGTTTCCTGGCAGGGTCTCCAATGATAAATTCTGTTTGGGCGCGGCGGCAAGCAAAGCTCCCTTCAGCGTATATACCTCCTTAACGGGAGTTTGATAGAGCTTCCCGTCCTTGACGTGCAGTTCCCTGGGAAGGGCCATACTGCCATATGCGCCGTGTTCGGCTATTTTATGCTCGCCGTAAAAATCGGATACCCAGCCGATAGCAATCCGCCGTCCGTCATGAACAAAGGACTGTACCGCATAAAAATTGGTACCAAAATCCAAAAGCCGATCCTGCTCAACCTGCAGCTGTCCCTCCTGGTATTCACCGAGGTAATACCAAAGCGGCTGGTAACGGCCGTAAGAGTCATGGTACCACATCAAGTCTCCAACCGCTACATATTTCCCATCCAGCTCAAAAAAGTCCGGACATTCAATGGTTTCTATTCCGCCCCGGGTGTCCGTCAGGATGGGGCCCTGGTATTCCCAGTGATGGATTCCATCCTCGGACGTAAAGTTTATCAACGCAGGCGCGCCGCTTACAGCAGATCCCAATACCATGTTCCATTTTCCGCCATCGAAAAACAGCTTCGGGTCACGGAAATGATAAGATACCTCCGGATTAGGACGTTGAACAATTATTTCTTCCGGTTCAAAATGGATGCTGTCCCGGCTGCGGGTAAACGTTTGGTATTCTATTGTGTCTGCCCCGTCCTCCAACGGGCCGAAATGCCTGGTCAGGTAAAAGAAGATTTCATCTCCTTTTACAACCGCGCTGCCCGAAAACGCACCGCCTTTTGCCTGGCTGTTCCCCCGAAGCTCCTCCTGCGGTTCTAGGCATACGGGCAGATGTACCCAATGGAGAAGATCCTTGCTGGCAGCGTGTCCCCAATACATGTTGTCCCACTTCTGTCCAAACGGGTTATACTGATAATACAGATGATAATAACCTTTGAAATAGCAAAGGCCGTTCGGGTCGTTAATCCAGCCATAATAAGGGTTAAAATGGTATTGCTCCCGGTAAGGGGTATCATACCAGCCGCCAAGATTTTCCCGGCTTAGCTTTTCCCCCGGAACCGCATCATTCAGGTAGGCTATCCCCTTGTCCAATATATCGTCACATTCGCTTAAATAAATCAGTTCCGCCCTGCAACCGGTCAATTCCAGCCGATAGCCGGCCTGTTCCCGGAGCGGCAGCCTGATCCACCGGTGATATCCCTGTCCGGCCGGTTCTGTCAACCGGTTTCCATCCGGGTCGGTCAGGCAGACTTCTCCTTCCTGTCCCTCCTCTGATATTGCAAACAGCTCCAGCATACGATAAATATCCGAATCAAACCGCATCTCTGTTATCCTCCTTCGTTCTTTTCAGCTCGGCCATTTTTTATTATAGCCGGTTTTGCGCAAACAAACAATGCAAAATCTTCGAAAGGTTTGGTGATTTATGAGCCTGATTCCGCTTTCCGGATTCTCCTCCGCAGCCAGCCGCCATGGAGATAATAGATAATAAACATGATCGAACTAATTGCCCAGGCAATTGGATAGCTGACAATTACCGTCTGGATATTATGGGAGAAGGGCACTACTGCAAATACCCAAACAATCCTCAGCACACATACTCCGACACAGGTGATCAGCGTTGGAATCAAGGCATCCCCGGTTCCGCGGACGGCGCCGGCCAGCACCTCGGTACAAACATAGGTGAAATAAAACGGTGCGATGACCTTCATCATGCCTACGCCATAAGAAATCACAGCGGGATCCGGGGTAAACAAGCGGTAAATATACTGCCCGAAGCCCAATACCACCACACTCATCACTGCGGCGGTCAGAAATGCCATCACCAGGCATACCCGGACGCTTTTATGAATCCGGTCGTATTTTTTCGCGCCAAAATTCTGTCCTGCAAAGGTGGTAATCGATACGCCGAACGCACCCATGATCATCCAGAAAATTCCATCGATCTTTCCAAATGCCGTCCATGCAGCGATCGCGTCGGTGCCGAACTGGTTGATGACGGACTGAAGAATAATATTGGAAATATTGTACATAACCGACTGCAGTCCAGATGGGAAACCGATTCGGATCATGTCCTTTAAAATCTGATAATGGAACCGGATTTTGCGGATTGTGACCCGGTAAATCTCTGAAGTACGCAGCAGCGAAACCATAATCAGCACTGCACTGATGGCCTGGGACAGCGTTGTCGCAAGCGCGGCGCCCAACACGCCCCAATGGAAAACCGCCACAAACAGCAAGTCCAGCAGCAGGTTCGCCACGCAGCAGACAATCAAAAAGTATAACGGCCGTTTTGAATCCCCAACCGCACGAAGTATTCCTGAGCCTATATTATAGAGCATCGAGAAGAGCATCCCGCCAAAGTAAACGCGGATATAGAGCACCGATGGCTGCATGATGTCCTCCGGTGTTCCCATAGCCTGCAATGCCCACGGGGAAAATACGATGCCAACAATGGTAAAAAAAATCCCGCCCACAATAGACAATGCCATTGCAGTATGTACCGCATCACTGGTTTCTCCACGTCTGCCCGCGCCGTAAAACTGGGAAATGATAACTGTTGCTCCCGAGGAAAGCCCAACGAAGAAGCCAACCAACAGGTTGATAATCGCACCGGTTGCACCACCCACAGCCGCAAGCGCCTCTTTGCCGACAAAGTTTCCAACAATTACAGCATCTACCGTGTTATAAAGCTGCTGAAAAAAAGTCCCTAATACAATGGGAAAGAAAAAGCTGAGGAGCTGTTTCCAAATTACGCCCTCTGTAATTCCATTTATGTCCTGTTGGTTCCGATTTCCACGCACCTTCTGAGCCCTCCCAATTATTCTTGTCATAAAAGTTATTATAACAACCTTCTGTCCCGTTTGCAAGAGGCAAAAAAAGCCCCGCAAGCCTGGCCTGCGGGGAGAAATTATTTGTCAAAATCCGGATTAATCGGACAGCCCTTCCGGTAATATTCCTTGTCATAATCTGTGATTTCCCGAATCACCCGGCAGGGTGCTCCAAACGCCACAACATTATCCGGAATATCCTTTGTTACAACGCTTCCGGCACCAATCACAACATTATTCCCAATTGTCACGCCCGGCAAAACTACAACATTTGACCCAATCCACACGTCGTTCCCAATTCGAATCGGCAGAGAAAACTGGGTGCCGTTCCGCCGGAATTCCCCATACACCGGATGGCCTGTGACACTCAATGTCACATTTGGCCCGCACATCACATTATCCCCGATAAAGACCTCTACGTCATCCACAATCACCAGGTTGAAATTCGCATAAAAGTTTTCCCCGATATGGGTATTACAGCCATATGCCATATTACATGGCGATTCAATCCAGATATGCTCTCCTGCTTCTGCAAGCAGTTCCCGTAAAATCGCCTGCTTCTTCTCCGTATCGGACGGCCTGGTCTGATTATAGTCAAACATCATTTCTTTGCAGTGAACCCTCTGATGCTCAATCAGCTTTTCGTATGCTTGATCCTCTGCGGAAGCATGGCCGAACTCGCAATATAACAGTCCCTGTTTCATTTGTTCTTTTAACAACATAAATCTTTAGCTCCTCTGTAATGTGTATTATTCCAGACAGCATATTTGAGGGCAGGACTGACTCCAGTCCTCAAACTCTGCCGCCGTCATTGGCTCTGCATAATAATTCCCCTGCGCATAGTCTGCCCCCAAAGAAAGTACCAATTCGTGCTGCCCCTTTGTTTCAATCCCTTCTGCCAGGCAACGCAGACCCATTTTGTGACAGTCACTGATCATTCCATCTAAAAGGATCTTCATTCGCCGCGATTCGGCTGCCCCGCCTGTCAATGCCGGTGAAAGCCTCACATCCTGCAGTGCCGGACATGCCAATGCTTCAGCCGGCGTATGCCGGTCTCCAAAGCCGCCCAGCTCAACCGAATAATGAAGCTTTCTAAGCAGCTCCAGATGTCTTACTGCCTGCTCCCTTTTCATCATATCTCGGGGCTTTGCAATTTCAATGCTTAGCAGCGAGGGAGACACCTGATAGCGTTTCCGAATTTTTTCCAGACGTTCAGCCAGATCTAGGACAGACAGCGTATCCATAGAACAGCTCACCGTCAAACGAAACGGGAGGATTTTGTCCTTCCCTTCCCATGCGGAAAGCCATTTGCAGGCAGTCTCAAACATATAAAAATCCAAATAGGAAACCAAGTGGTTCTGCTCCAAAGGCTTTAGGAAAGCGGCCGGTAGCATCACGTTTCCGTCTGTACTCCGATACCGGGTCAAAACCTCTGCACCGCAAATCTGGTTTGCTTTCAAATCCACCTTAGGCTGAAGATACATCAGATAATTTCCCGCCTCCAGATCGGCCAGCAAGGAGCGCAGCAGTTTCGGCCGCGAACCGGAAAAAACTCGAGAATGCAGATAATATTGTTGTTTATCCTGATACATCAACTGGTCGGCCCGTCTGATCAGCGCTTCCGCAGAAACAGGGTTTTCTTCCCAGACATATCCACAGGACGCCAGACAATTTTCCTGCGCAGCCAATTTTTGCTGAAACGCCCTGGCCTTGCTCAAAAATGCTGCTTCCTGACAGTTTTCAGACAGGACTACAAATTCATCCCCGCTGATCCGGAACAGCAATTCATCTTCAAAATGACTCCTCATCAGACAGGCCAGCTCTATAATTTTACTGTCTCCGTATTCATGTCCATACCGGTCATTCATCTCTTTCAGCCCGTTCATATCCAGGAACGCGGCGCCAAGAGACCATTTTGGATGCTGCTGAAAATCCTCACAGTATGATAAAAAACAGTTCCGGTTTCGAAGCCGGGTCATCAGGTCATGATAATTCGTATATTCCAGTTCCTTCTGGGTAACAACTAACTCTGTTTCGTCAAAGATCAGACAAGCGCAATATCCTGTTTCGTTCCACGGATAACAGGTAAGAAACAGATGCCGTTTCAATTCACTGCTGTACTGATGCAGGGAATCCTTCTTTCCCTGAAAAGCGGCCGCGGCAAACAAGGAGAGCCATTGTTTCCCTTCTAGGGGGAAAAGCTCATAAAAGCAGGCTCCTAAAAGATCCTCCTTGACTCTTCCGTATAAATCTGCAAAAGCCTGGTTAAGATACCGGAATTTCAGGTCAACCGTATGTCCGTTCTCGTCCTGTATTACCTTAATGACCGTAAAGGCAACAGGCATTGATCCAAATGAAGCCTCTAACGCCTGGAATGCTTCCATATACAGCCCTCCTTTTCTATTGGCCTTGCTGCTGGTGTTCTGCCTCCCGTTGGAAAGCATTTTCCCGCCATTCGGTCTGTCCGGCTGTATGTGGTTATCATCAGGTGCGCTCTCACAATTGAGTACATTCACAATAGCCATAGACCGGAGGATATAAACTGTTGCTCCTCCGGTACCGAACGAAATCGTTTAAGATTTCGTTCTCTGGTAAAGTAAAAGAAAACACCCGGTATCGGATGTTTTTTTCCTACAATCAGAGATCCTTATTTTTGCATGAAAAACTAAGATATATACGAGTATATTATACAAAATATCTTATTTCACGTCAAGAAAATACTTCCACATATTTCCATAAACATATCAAATGATTGGCACGCAGTAATCAGTTACAGTATACGACACCAGCTTTGGAAAAATTGTCGAAAATATTCTTACAAAAGTTATGCTGAGAATTTACTGTTTCGTCATTGACTCAAACCGGAAAATTATGCTATAGTTAAAATGATATAAAAACTCACAATGAAACGTAGAATTACAGAATAAATAATACGCTTTTGGCCTCTGTTTATCCCGTTCAATATGACAAAAAGGAATCATAGAAAGAAGGTATTCATTTGACGACAGAATACAAAGAAGCGCTTATTTCCGCCGGGGTGGATCTGGAAGACGCGCTGCATCGATTTATGGATAACGAAGATCTATTAGAGCGGATGCTAAAAAAGTTTCCGGCTGACCAAAGCTTTATCGATCTCCAAACGGCGTTAAAAAACGAAAATTGTGAAGATGCATTCCGGGCCGCCCATACATTGAAAGGGGTCTCCGGAAATCTATCCTTTAAAAAATTATTTACTGCAATTTGCAAACAGGTTGAGGCATTGCGCAGCAATGATCTTGCACGCGCAAAGCAGCTTATACCATCTGTTTCCGAAGCATATGAAAAGATCATGCAGGTAATTCGCTGAGCTCAAAAAAACAGGCTGGAAACCAGCCTGTTTTTATTTTGGGAACTGGTTCTGGGCAAAAGCTACAAAGTCCGACAATTTCTTTCATAACTTTGTTAGAACATTCAAAAAGCACCTTGAAAATCCCCTGCCTTCATGTTACGATGAAAGCAACGTAAAATAAGCCCTGCATATTCAACAGGCAATCACACATGACAAAGGGGGATTATTCAGTGAAATGTACAAAATGCGGAGTAGAATTTAACGGAAAATTCTGTCCAAACTGCGGGCAAAGTGCCGCAGAATCCAGCCAGAACACCTTTGAATCGGGAGCGAGCCCCTATCAGTATGGAGCGCCGCAAAGTCCAAACCCAAATCCGACGCCAAACGGCTGGAATCAAGGAAGCTGGAACCAGGCCGGTCAGCAGCCAAACGGATATCCGCAGTATTCACAGCCGGGTGCGCCTATACCGCCAAAACAGAAGCTCAAGGGCTGGCAGATCGCATTGATTGTCGTCGCGGCAATTTTGGGCCTTGGTATTGTCGGCACAGTACTCGGAGTCCTCGTCGGTTCCTCTTCCGACACCATTGAATCACTTAACTGGGAGGATCCTTCCCCTGTTATGTTTTCTGAGATCGGCGACAGCAACGAAAATTGGGTCAAGGTGAAGCCCAATTCCTTCGATGACGGAGCCGTTATCTTTGTCAGTGAAGATGAGTCGGTCTGCACAATCAGCACCGGAACGAAAACCGCAGGTGCCTTGTGGTATACCATTTCGGCAATGGGAGAAGGGACTACTCAGGTCTATGCTCAGTCTGCAGACGGTACTGTGAAGTCAGACCCAATTTCTGTCACAGTTGAATTGGAAGAAGAGGAACCCGATCCGCCTGAAAGCAGCGAGCCGGCAGATGAGCCGGATGAGCCCGTAACGGATAATTCCGCTGTCACCTCTCTGTTGACCATCGTCAAAACAGCAATGGAATCCGGATTCAGCGGAGACGAATTTGATTGGGATGTATCCTATGACGAAAGCCAGCATGCTGTGGTCATTTCCGTTGCTGCGGACGGCATCGCTCTGGAAGTCCAAACGATCATGAATAACGGCGGGGATGAGAATGACGAGGACTGGAAATATATGAAAGACAACATGATCGAAATGTCCGACTCTTTCCTCGAATTAGCCCAGCAGATGGGGCCATCTGATATCAATATCATTATTAATATCCTGAATGACCAAAACCACGATAAGGTGTTGCTGGTACTCCAAAACAGCGAGATCACCTATGACGTTTTGGCAGAATAAGGATTTATAAATTATTTACGAATAAAAACGGAGGATTCCCAATGGAATCCTCCGTTTTTTGTAACAAGACATACAAAGCAAGAACCTTGATACGGATATCATAGCTCTTATCAACCTGTATCACTCATTACAATCCTATCTTTTCCGGATAAAGAGCGTTTATTCTGAACTGCTTACGGTAAATAATGGTAATTGTCTTTACACTTCCGATATTATACTTTCTTCATTCTCTCTGTATCCCAGATAATCCAAAAAACGCTTTACTGCTAACGGCGCACGTTTTTTATCCTTGACCGCAAGCCCAATTTTCCGGAAAGCAGGCACCTCCAGCTCTTTTATCACAATTCGGTATGGAATTCGTCTCAAAATCAACTGCGGCAAAATACTGATTCCTAAACCGCTCTCCACCATCGACATAACGGCATAATCATCCCAGGTGGTAAAACGAGTATTCGGCGAAAGGCTACACCGTTCAAAAATTTCTGACACCTCTGCCTTTGCACCCTTTTCCAGAAGCAGGAACGGATCATTGCACAGCGCAGCAATCGGAATCCGGTCATATTCCGTCAGCGGATGTTCCTCCGGTAAAACCACCAGCAGCTTATCCTGTTCTAAAAAGATGGTGTCCAGCTCTGGCTGTGTGGGCAGCCGAAGAAAGCCGCAATCTACCCTTCCCTCCAGAATCCAATGTTCAATTTCGGTATAATCCCCCAATAGCAATTCATAGTCAATTTGCGGATAATCCTTTTGGAATTCACGGATAATATTTGGCAGCCAATGCGTTGCCACACTGGAAAAGGTCCCAATCCGGATCAATCCGGTTTCCAGCCCATTGATCGCATCCACCTGCTCCTGCAGCTTTTGATATTCAGCACATACATTTTGCACATATGACAGAAGCTGCAGTCCATCTGAGGTCAGCCTCACGCCGGCCCGTCCGCGTTCTAAAAGAGAAACCCTCCACTCCTCTTCCAGATCATGGATCATTCTGCTGATTCCAGATTGAGAATAATGCAGAACCTCGGCCGCCTTGGTAAAGCTCCCATATTCCACTGTCGTAATAAAAGCCATATATTTCTGTATATTAGCATCCATCTTATTATATCGCCTCGTTCCATCTGAATTTATCATGTTTTTCATGATAAAGATTTGCTTTTGTAATTTATAATTTTATGATACACTATATTTATCAAGTTTTCAACAAGAAGGAAGGAATTGCAATGCTTTTTATCAGCGACATTCAAGCCACACCGCCAAAAGCATTTCTCACTCCATTGCAGGAAAAAACATATCAGGCTTTGCAAAAACTGCAAATTCCCTTTGAACGGGTAGACACAGATGAAGCAATTACGATGGAGGACTGTGCCCAAATTGATCAAAAGCTCAAAATGAAGATGGTCAAAACCCTGTTTCTATGTAATCGCCAAAAGACCTCCTTCTACCTATTTATTACTGCAGGCGATAAACCGTTTCAGTCTAAAAGCTTCAGCAGTGCTCTCGGGACGCCTCGCGTATCCTTTGCGCCGGTGGATGATATGAACAAAATGCTTGGAACAAAAATCGGCGCGGCTACTGTTTTCAGCGCGTTGCTTGAAACATGCGATGAAGTGCAGATCGTTTTTGACAGAGATGTTTTAAAGGAAGAATGGTACGGATGCAGCGATGGGACAACCACCGGGTATATGAAGCTGAAAACCGCACAAGTGATCTATGAGTTTTTGCCTTCTACCGGACATCAACCTGTTATAATTGAAGTATAACAAACAATCCAGGTTTATCAGAAAGGAATACGTTTACCTAAAAGAAAGCTTTGGTGATTAAATGGGATTATATCAGAACCGCATTGTAGTAAAGGTCGGAACATCTACGCTGACCAACGATATGGGACAAAATGACCTGCGTGCTTTTGACAGGCTGGCCTGCGTACTGTCCGATCTTCAGAATATGGGATATGAAATCATCCTTGTCTCCTCCGGAGCGATTGCCGTCGGCGCCAATAAGCTGCAGATGAAAACGCGGCCTAATTCCATGCGTTTAAAGCAGGCGGCGGCAGCGGTCGGGCAATGCAGTATTATGAATCTATATGGAAAATTTTTTCATGATTACGACAAAAAAATAGCGCAAATCCTGCTCAACGCGGAGGATATTGAAACGGAGGAAAAAAAGGAAAACCTGACCAATACCTTCGATGCTCTGCTGGAGCTTGGGGTCATTCCTATCGTCAACGAAAATGATTCCGTCAGCTATACAGAAATCGAATCAGAAGACCGTCTGTTCGGAGATAACGATATGCTCTCTGCCGTAGTCGCTGTTTTGTGCAGAGCGCGCAGGCTGGTTATTCTGTCCGATATCGACGGCTTTTATGACAGCGACCCGCGCCTCCATCCCGATGCGAAGCTGATAGAGCGGGTGGATACCATCGACGAGTATACGCTGTCTCTCGCGGGAGGCGCCGGTTCCCGCCGCGGAACGGGCGGGATGAAAACAAAGCTTCAGGCAGCAAAGCTGGCAACCGCGCAGGGAATCGACACGAACATAACCAATGGAAAAGATCCCTCCGCGCTCTATGAACTGGTCAATGGCGGGAAGGCTGGCACCTTATTTGCCGGAAAGCACCCGTGATATAAAGAAAGCCACTGAACATTACCGCGTTCAGTGGCTTTCTTCTTTATGGTTTTAAGTATGTATCCGCCGTCCGAATCTCATGTTACCCCAAAGCGACATCTAAAACCATCATAATCATAAACCCCGCCATAACGCCCAGGGTTCCTGTGTTGGAATGCTCTCCCAAATGAGCCTCCGGAATCAATTCTTCCACCACAACATACATCATCGCGCCAGCCGCAAAAGACAGCAGCCATGGCATCAAGGGCTGGATAGAACCAGCTGCCAGGACGACCAAAATACCAAAAATCGGTTCCACAATACCAGACATACTGCCATACAGGAACGATCTTGTTCTGGATATTCCCTCCTGTCTAAGCGGCAGGGAGATAGCGGCGCCTTCCGGGAAATTCTGAATGCCGATGCCAAGCGCAAGCGCCATCGCCGCAGACAGAGACGCCGCTTCCCCGCTATGCTGTGCCGCCAAGGCAAAGGACAGGCCTACCGCCATTCCTTCCGGGATATTATGCAGTGTCACTGCTAAAACAAGCAATGTGGTTCGTTTCCATGAAGATTCTAACCCCTCCGGATTTTTCGCCTCCAAATGCAGGTGCGGGAGCAGCCCGTCCAGCAAAAGCAGAAAAACGATCCCTAATGCGAATCCTCCCACTGCCGGAATCCAACCGATTCCCCCGTTTGCGCTCGCTTCCTCTATTGCGGGAATCAAAAGACTCCATACAGACGCTGCAATCATAACGCCTGCTGCAAAACCGAGAAAGATTCTCTGAATTGCAGCATTTACCGTCTTACGAAAGAAGAATACCAGCGCAGACCCCAGCGTTGTCATAAGAAATGTAAATCCGGTACCCAAAGATGCCCATAAAATCGGTTGCAATATCATCCTCTCCTTACCTATCCAATTTCAATGCTTCAAAACCGGGATATACCGCGCTGCTTCCCAGCTCTTCCTCAATCCGCAGCAACTGATTGTATTTCGCCACCCGTTCGCTCCGGCTCGGCGCGCCGGTTTTGATCTGGCAGGTATTCAGCGCGACCGCCAAATCCGCAATCGTGGTATCTTCAGTCTCACCGGATCGGTGAGATACAATCGCTGTATAATTTGCTTCATGAGCTCGTTTGATCGCTTCTAATGTTTCGGATACCGATCCAATTTGATTGAGCTTGATCAGGATCGAATTTCCGCAGCGCAGGTCGATTCCCTTTTGCAGACGCTCTGTATTAGTAACAAACAGATCGTCCCCTACTAACTGCACGCTGTTTCCCAGCTCTTCAGTCATCCTTTGCCAGCCTTCCCAGTCCTCTTCGTCCAGGCCATCCTCAATCGAACAGATTGGATATTGCCCGCAAAGGCTTTTCCAGTGGAAAACCAGCTCTGCAGAGGTAAACCGTTTACCGCTTTTGGGAAGGAAATATTCTCCCATTCTTCCACTCTTCCATTCGCTGGCGGCGGCATCCATCGCAAGGACAAAATCTTTTCCCGGTTCATAGCCGGCGGCTTTCACTGCCTGTAAAATATACTGGATCGCTTCTTCATCACTTGCCAAATCCGGCGCGAATCCGCCTTCATCTCCTACAGAGGTAGCCAGTCCCTTCGATTTGAGCAAAGCCGCCAGTGTGTGGAACACCTCTGTACACCAGCGCAGACCTTCATGAAAGCTTGCCGCTCCTACCGGCATAATCATAAATTCCTGCACATCTACAGTATTAGCCGCATGTGCGCCTCCGTTCAGGATATTCATCATCGGAACAGGCAGCCGGTTTGCATTCGCGCCGCCCAAAAATCGGTAAAGCGGAAGCGCAAGTGAATTGGCGGCGGCCCGCGCGCACGCGATGGAAACAGCCAGGATTGCATTTGCACCCAGCTTAGATTTGTCCTTTGTCCCATCTGCCGCAAGCATCATCCGGTCTACCTCGTAGATATCAGAGGCGTCTATTCCCGTCAGTGCCTCCTGAAGGACAATGCTGATATTTTCCACAGCCCTGGAGACTCCTTTTCCGCCGAAACGGCTTTTATCGCGGTCCCGCAGCTCCAATGCCTCAAACTCTCCGGTAGAGGCGCCGCTCGGCGCAGTTCCCCTGCCCATGCTTCCGTCAGACAAACGCACCTCTGCTTCAACAGTTGGATTCCCTCTGGAATCAATAATTTCCCGTCCTATTACCTTTTCGATCAAACATTTTTTCATGATTACCTCTCATTCCATTCAAAACCATTTCCATGCTTAGCATAACCGGTTTTGAATGGAAAATGAGCAAATTGTTTTATCTTCGAATATTATACCATAATTGTAGCTAAAAGGCAATTCTCAGATAAAATAATATTTATAACAGAAGCCAAAAGCATGGAGCTGGACATATCCAGCTCCATGCTTTTGGCTTTTTATCGAAAGATGGTTCTGTTTCTAGGCATGGACTGTATGAATCGGCTGCCCATTTATATATGCCTGTGCATTTTCTACCGCAATGCTCATCAATCTTTCTCGGGATTCCTTAGAGGCCCAGGCAATATGCGGTGTAATCAAACAGTTTTTCGCTGTCAAAAGCGGGTTATCCCCTCGGATTGGTTCTGTTGATACTACGTCTACCGCGGCGCCAAAAACCTTTCCGCTGTTGAGAGCGTCTGCCAAATCCTGCTCCCGGATCAGTCCTCCGCGCGAATCATTGATGATGATAACGCCGTCCTTCATTTTTGAAATGCTCTCCCGGTTAATCATTTCTTTGTTATTCTCAAACAGAGGACAGTGCAGTACGATCACGTCAGATCTTTGAAACAGCTCCTCCAGCTCCACATATTCCGCCACATCCGTCTCTTTTTTGATGGTGTCATAGGCCAAAATCTGCATACCGAGCGCCGCCGCAATTTTTCCGGTTGTTTCTCCAATTCTGCCAAAGCCGATAATCCCCATCGTCTTGCCCGCCAGCTCAATCAGCGGATAATCCCAGAAGCACCAGTCAATATTGTTTTCCCACCGCCCATCATGCACTGCCTGGCTGTGATGTCCAATATGGTGGCATAATTCTAACAGCAGCGCGATGGTATATTGCCCCACTGCCGCCGTACCATAGGTGGGAATATTAGTAACAATAATCCCCTGCTCCTCAGCCGCCTTAACATCTATCACATTATATCCGGTGGCGAGAACCCCGATATATTTCATATCCGGGCAGCGTTTCATCGTTTCCCTGCTGATTGGCGTTTTATTCGTAATCACCATCTCTGCATTGCCAATCCGATCTTCAATGAACTCCGTCGGAGTGCGGTCATATACGGTCAAATCGCCAAGCTCTTCCAGCCCATCCCAGGACAGGTCGCCTGGATTTTCCGTATAGCCGTCTAAAACAACAATTTGCATCACAGTATCCGCCTTTCTAGTCTTCCACCAGTGCCCAGGCACGGTTAATTACCCGTTTTGTATTAGCCAGAATAATCTCTGGATCTTCATTTTTCCACGGCTTCACCTCAAAGGAGAGCACCATCGGTTCCTGCGGGCGGAAAAATCCTTCCTCCTTCAGCACCTGGAAAAAGTCTGTCAGCTCTGCCGTGTCGTTCGCGCTTTCCGGGAACCCAAATCTTGGATGCTGGTCTCCGAATGCTTCACAGCCCGGCTTTACAACTGCATTCCCAATATGAAGGTGCGTGATATAGGGGCGCAGTGTCTGGATAACAAAGCGGGATGTTTCATAGGTTGTCGGAAAATGGCTTAAATCCACCAGGAGTCCAAAATTGTTGTGCTTCATCCGCATTTTTGCCGCAAATTCAGCCGCAAGCGGCGCAGGCCCAATCAGCGCCGCTTTATCCATGTCATAATCAAACACTTCCAGCTCGACAAGCATTCCTTTAGAAGCAGCATATTCACATACAGCTCCAGTCGTTTTCAAAAGCTGTGCAAACGCTTCATCCCGGCTGCTTTCCTCCCATTTCCCGGCAAGAAAGGCAATTCCCTTGGCGCCCAAAAATTCTGCTTCATCCACTGCCTCCAACAAAGTGGCCTCCGCCTGTCTGCGGCCTTCCTCATTCAAATCATTGGGATTCAGCTTCGGTCCCAGCAAGCGCGGCTGAGCGCCATAGCATACCCTCAGATGGGATTGCTCCAGCATTCCTTTCGCAGCTGTATGCGTTTCGTCATCAGCAAATTTGCAGACCTCCAGCGCGTCAAAAAAGTCATCACAAGCGATTCTCCGAATCGATTCCAGGACGCCGTCATTCGGATAGCTCATCCACTGGATTGTCCCAACCTGGAAATATTTGTGGATACTGTCTTTCATTTTTCATTTCTCCTTTTTCGCGATCTGTTCTTTTGCTATTTTTACTATAGCGGCAGAATCCAAATAATATTTGCTTAATAGCTGATCATAATCACCGGATTCAGCAAAATCTGTTAGTCCAACATATCCAATTGGTACCGGGCAATGTCTGGATAAAACCTCTGCCACCGCGCTGCCCAAGCCTCCGTAGATACTGTGCTCCTCTGCTGTGACGACCGCTCCGGTTTCTTCTGCGCAGGCCGTCAGCAGCGCCTCGTCAATGGGCTTGATCGTATGGACATCAACCACCCTTGCCTCGATTTTCTCGGCCTTTAACAGTTCGGCGGCTTCCAGGCATTTCTGCACCATACAGCCGGTTCCTATCAGTGTAACGTCCCGGCCTTCCCTGAGCACCACGCCCTTGCCAATCTGAAAATCATAGGCCTCGTCAAATATCGTCTCAGCCGGCGCTCTGCTCAGTCTCAGATAAACCGGGCCGTCAAAACCAGCGGCGGCTTCTACTGCTTTTCTGGTTTCCACAGCGTCACATACCGAAAGCACCGTCATATTTGGAATTGCGCGGAAATACGCAATGTCATGAGCAGAATGATGGCTCGCTCCATCATAGCTGTCGGACAGCCCGCAATAGGTGCCGCACAGCTTTACATTCAACCGGTCATAAGCAATCAGACTGTTTATCGGGTCTGCCGCACGTCCTACCAAAAAGGTGGCAAAGGTATTCACAAAGGGAATCAAGCCCTCATAAGCAAATCCCGCAGCCATCCCAACCATATTGAGCTCCGCGATTCCAACATTATAATATCGTTCGGGATATGACCTTCCGAACAAGATGCTCTTGCTGGAACTTCCGACATCCGCCTCTAATACTACAATGTCTTTATTCCTGTCTCCCAATCTTTCCAGCGCTTCTCCATAGGCATCGCGGATTGCAATTTTATCACCCATTTCCGTTCCCTCCTAGCTCTGCCATTGCCTGCTGATAGTGGGAAGGATCAATCGGGCTTCCGTGCCAAATATTCTTTCCTTCCATAAAGCTGACGCCCTTCCCTTTTACCGTTTCTGCAATGATCACAGTAGGGCTTCCTCCTCCGGCCTGTGCCTGGCGGATTGATTCCGACAGCTCCTGGAGATTATGCCCATCGCAATGCAGCACTCTCCAGCCAAATGCCCGGAACTTAGCACCGATATCTCCCATTGGCATAATTTCGTCGTTTGTTCCATCCAATTGGACGTGATTATGATCCAGAATGGCAATCAGGTGATCCAGCTTCAGCTTGGAGGCGGACATCGCTGCTTCCCAAACAGAGCCTTCCTGAATTTCGCCGTCTCCTAAGAGCACATAGACAAAATAGTCCTGATTGCGCATTTTTGCAGCAGAGGCCATTCCGCAGCCTACTGAAAGGCCCAGTCCCAATGGGCCGGCGGAGGCGTCCACACCCGGCGTTTTATGCTGACATGGATGTCCCTGCAGCATACTGTCTATCTGGCGGAAATTTTTCAGCTCTTCTGCAGGAATAAAGCCTTTGTGAACCAGGTTTAAATAAAGCATGGGAGCGGCGTGCCCCTTTGATAGAATTAACCGGTCACGCCCCGGCATTTGGGGATTCGCCGGATCAATGTGCATCACGTCCTGATAAAGGAGTGTTAAAATCTCACAGCAGGACAATGATCCTCCGGGATGGCCTGTCTGCGCATGGAAAAGCAGATCGATCAGTTCAATCCGCATCCTCCCGCACAATGCGGCCAGCTTTTGGATATCTATTTTTTTGTCGGCCATATGCATCAACTCCTCTGCCCGGCAATGTTTCGTGCCTTTCTCCCGTAGTATTTTTCAAAAATCGGGGATAAAAACTCGATTGATTTCTTTGCGGCGGTTTCCTGGTCCGGAAGCTGCATAATCTCCGTACAAAAGGCTCCGTCGTATCCATTGTCATAAAAGCATTTGATCAACTGGTCAAAATTCATTCCGCAGTTTCCCGGATATCTTCGGTTATTGTCCGCCAAATGTACATGGATGTTATAGGAACGGTACTTTGAAATGGTATTGTAGATATTCTTTTCCTCAATATTCATGTGGAAAACGTCCATCATCAATTTAAAGTTTTCCCTTTTGACCCGGTCTACCATATTGGCGGACTGCTGGATAGTATTAATAAAGTCTGTCTGCATGATGGTAACAGATTCTAATGCCAGACAAACCTTTTTTGGAGCCGCATAATCGCTGATCCTCTGAAAGCCCTCGATTGCCCAATCCTCAGTCTGCTCTTTTGACACACTGTCACAGCAGCAGCCCCTAACCCGGCCAATATTGACATTCGCTCCCAAACAGGACGCAAAGTCAATCATTTCGAATACCTTCTCCACAGCGGCGTTGCGGATGCCGGGATCTATATCGGTAAACGAATAATGGAGCTGCCCGAAAATTTCCCCAGTGCAGACCAAAACCGCTTCCAGATTATATTCCTTCAGCAAGGCTTTGACCTCATTCCAATTGAGCTGACTAGGATTGATTGTCATAAATTCTACGCCATCATAGCCAAAATCAGACAGCTTTTTCAGGTTCTGCTCTAAATCCCCCTGATAAGCTGTGACAGACGGCGCGATTGCGACATCCGGGGTCGCCACCTGGTAACACAATTTCATCCTACTACCTCCGTCAGATGCGTTTCCAAGTCCCTGTCCAGTTGACTGATCATCGCCAGGCTGATATCATGCCGTCCACCGATATATTCACTCTCCAGCCAGCCGTCAAGGATATCGATGGCCGCAAAACAGCCGAGCACTTTCCCGCCCAGGCACAGGATATTGGAATCATTATGCTGCCGGGTCATCTCCGCGGTATAATGATCCGCTACTACACTGGCCCGGACTCCCGGAAAGCGGTTCGCCACAATTGACATCCCGATCCCGGTGGAGCAAATTAGAATTCCCCGCTGAAACTCTCCGGAGGAGACCCGCCTTGCGACGTTGCTGGCATAAATCGGATACCGGACAATCTGTTCGGAATTACAGCCGATATCAGTATACTCAATCCCCAGCTTTTCCAGATGCTTGAGTATTTCCTGCTTCATCAGGTAACCGCCATGGTCGCATCCAATAATGATTGGTGATCTATTCATTAAATCATCTACTTTCGTATTACGTTTTAAAATCAGTACTGCATCATTTTATATATTGTTCTTGATTCCATCGTAGAATAATTTCCATACTGCATCAGCATCAATATCATACACGCGAACCATTTTTCCAAGATTATGGTTATGGTTAAAATACATATTTCTGGTCATCTCCGGAGCATCCACAACCTCGCTCCTCGCGCAGGAGGGATCATACAGATATGCAAAGTCTCCCATGTCAAAAAAGCCTTTATCAGCGCGCATAAAATCATCTCTGTTATCGCGGTATTGATGCAGCCATTTTCCGATCTCGCCAAGCGGTTCTAATAGCTCCTTGGTAACTGCATAATCAGCACAGATATCTGCTCCGGTGTCAAACCAGATCAGCGGCACATTTTTCTGCAGCAGGGTCTGGGCAGCAATAATATCGCCGTATACATTATACTGATCACTTCTCTCAGGCCAAAACTGAGGACAACGAGAATGAAAAACAAAACGCACTTTTGGAATAATATCAGGAGCCTTCATTACCGCACAGGCTAAATTCGTTGCTGCTCCAATCGCAACTACCCATAGCGGGTTGTCCTCGCTATACTTTCTGGCAGTTTCAATGATGAAGTCAACACCCTCGCTGTCATTGTATGTATCTATATACTGCATTGGATCCGAACCAATAAAGGTAGGACAGATTCCCTGTTTCCCAGCCTTTTCCATTAGGGTCTGCAGCACGTCATACGACAGTTGCTTGCCGCCTGCCCCGCCAGTCGCAAAATGCGTTGCCACAATTCCTTCAATATGGAAGCGCTCCGGATGATAAAACGCAATCGTCAACGCATATAAATCGTCAATTTCATTTGCTACATCAGAGTCAATAATCAAATGGATAAGCTCGCCCTTTGGCGGAATTTGGGGGATAATTCGTTCGTTATTCATAGTATATACTCCTTTTTATAATCTGTCTATGTTTTGGTATAAAGCTAACTGTGACTCAGGATTTTACACTCCCGGCGACCATGCCCTCCACAAAGTGCTTTTGCAGCAATAAGAATATCAGGATACCCGGCAGCATAACGAGCACAGAGGCCGCAAAGGCATAGTTCCAGCTCGTGCTGAACTCTTCAAAGAAATTAAAAATCGAAGGAGTCAGTGTTCGCATCTCCTTCTTTTGAAGAATCAGCATAGGCATGAGGAAATCATTCCAGATCGACATAATATTCAGAATAATCACGGTTGTAGTAACGGATTTCAGCAAGGGAAATACAATTCGAATAAATGCGCCAAACGGCCCGCATCCATCGATAATGGCAGATTCTTCCAGGGATTTGGGAATTGTTTTGATGAACCCGGTATACAAAAAGATTGCGAAGGGCGCGGCGCTGACGATATATACAATTACCATCCCATGATAGGTATTGACCAGTCCAAGGCGATAGTACATCCGCACCAGGGGAATCAGGATTGCCTGGCCGGGAATCATAATCAGCGCCAGGAAAACATAGTACATAACCTTGTTGAACTTCAGGTTATACCGCGCGATTGGATATGCCGCAAATGCCCCTACAAGCACAATCAATAAAATGGAAACCACGCAAATAAATGTTGTATTAAACAGCGTCCTGAGATAATCCAGCGTTTCCCAGGCAACCTGGTAGTTTGATAAATCAATTTCATGCGGAAGACCCACAGGATGGTACATCAAATCCCCTGAGGTTTTTAAGGAGGAGCATACCAGATTAAAAACCGGAAATAAATGTACGGCTGTAATAATAATCATAATAATTTCAATCAAAATCCGAACTCTCTTTTTGGATTTGATATATGACCTTTTAGACACGTTAACCCCTCCATTAACCATATACTGCGTCTTCGCTTTTCCGGAGGAATCCCGAAACAATCAGCGATGATACTAACACAATCACGAATAAAATTCCGGAAATAGAAGAGCCATAGCCCGCTTTTCCGCTATAGGTAAAGGTTTGGGAATACATTAAGGTGGTCAATGTTTCCGTTGCGAAGCCCGGCCCGCCTTTTGTCATGGAATAAATCTCATCAAACACCTTAAAGCCCTGAATCAGAGCGTTTAAAACTCCTACTGTAATGGAAGGTATAATCAGCGGAACAGTGATTGACTTGAACTTAGTCCAGCCCCCTGCACCGTCTATATCACTTGCTTCGTATAAATCCTTTGGCACAGACTGCAGGCCGGCAAGATAAATCACCATATATTTTCCGGCTATCTGCCAGATAGATACAACCAAAATAGCATATAACGCCAATTTAGGATTTCCGAGCCAATCCTGGTTCAAAAAGGAAAGACCCAGATATTTTTCAGCAAAGTACCCGATTCCATATTGCGGATGATACAAATAAGACCAGGTAAAGCCGCTTATAACAAGGCTGATCATTGTGGTACTTAGAATACAGGTTCTCAGCACATTTTGTGTTTTCAGTCCCATATTCAGCAAAAGTGCAAACAACAATCCGGCTGCATTTTTGAAGATAGCAGCCAGTATCGCATATATGATGGTATTTTTCAAGGCGACTGCCGCACCCTCGGTCTGAAAGAAATTAGCATAATTATCAAAGCCGACAAAGGTCATGTTTGGGTCAAGGATATCCCAGGAGAAAAACGAAAAATAAAAATTTTGTATAATCGGGATAATATTGATCAGCAGAACCAAAATGATTGCCGGCGCCATAAATAATAAGGAATATAGGAACGTTCTCTTTTTACCAATCATCTACTTCAACTCCCTGTTGAACAATTCTCAAATCTGTTTTTGTATCCTAATGGATCATACTTTTGCATTAACTCCCCACTTTGAACAAGCGGCCAATATTTGGCCGCTTGTTTAGGTAAAATACGAACCTATTTCCCAGATAAAGAAGCATATTCGTTATTCAGCCATTCGATCATTTCGTCGGTAGTGATTTCCCGCCCGACAAATTCCTGCAGTTTCTTTTTCCAGTTGTTGGACATCCCGGCAGGCCACCGGTCATGCGCTCCCAATGCAAACTTGCCGGTTTTAACAAATTCATCCTGGAAATCAATAATTGTCTGGTCGACTGTAGATACGGCAACATCTGTTAGCGGAGAGGCCATTCCCTTTTCTGTATAAATTTTCTGGTTAATCTCATTGTCGCACCATGCTTCCAGGAAAGCAATCGCCGCCTCTTTATTATCGGATTTACTGCTTACGCTATAGCCTGTGCTGCTCTTGCTGCAAGCAAAACGTTCCTCACCAGGATCGTTGACCGGAAGTGCTGTAAAGATAAGATTCATGTCAGGAGAAGTTTCCCGAACCTGCTTGACATTGTCGATAGTGTGGATCAGCATCGCGGTCTGACCGGTAGCAAACTGGGCAATTGCCTGGGAACTGTCGGTAGAGAGAAGGTTCTCGCCAAAATATCCGGCGTCTAATAATTCACCGAAGCGGTCAAAGGTTTCTCTCCAGCCTTCAAATGAAAAGTCGACTTTTCCAGAATCCAAATCCGCATCAAAATTCGGATTCACCGCATATCCGAGTGACGGAAAAGCAGAGTTGGTATATCTCATAATTACCCAGTCCTCTTTATAACCGGAGGCTAAGGGCTGAACTCCATTATCCTGCAGGGTTTTGCATACGTTTTTGAACTGTTCGTAATCTGTTGGCACTTCCAGCCCATTATCGGCTAAAATTCCCTTATTTACAAAAAGTCCTTCAGCACTAATCCCATTACATAGTGCATAGAGATCTCCATCCCAGGAGAATTCACTGTTGATTGTTTCGGGAATCCGGTCGACAAACGTACAATCATTCAGGGGTTCCAGGTATCCCTTCTGCGCATAATCTGAGGTTCTGGAGCCTGGCCATACAGTCATAATATCCGGAGCGTCACCGGCCGATAATCTCGTTTTCAGCAGAGTTTCATACTTATCAGCAGAGGCCTGGTCGTAAACTACTTCCAATCCGGGATTATCTGTTTTAATCTTGTCAATTGCAAGCTGCGGCAGATCATCGTCATTACAGATATAGATCTCAATTTCTCCCGCAGTCCCGCTTTTTCCTGAATCGGCCGTTGAACCCGAAGAGGAATTCGCCGCCTCGCCGCATGCGGACATAGTCATAACCTGCATAGCTATAACCATCACGGCAATCGCCTTTTTTAAACTTGGATTTTTCATGTTTTTCACCTTTCTTTTTTATTGATATATGGTCTTTTCTTTTATAACATCACATACCTGCATCGCTATAAAAGGAAAGATTCAATACTAAAATTATTTTGTACTCACTATCCGATTTTCTTTTGCAGAAGCTGATATGATAAAGAAAAACGAAATGCCCAAAACAATGTATGCTATATTGTGTACTAATTTGTATACAATATAGTGTGCAAATTTGTATATATATTGTATTAGGGATTTGGAGGAAACCTCGTGAGCAGTAAGGTGTTAAAAGAACAAGCCTATCATCAGATACGCAAACAGATTCTGAATCTGGAAATTCAACCAAATCAGCGAATCGTCGAACAGGATCTTGCAGAACAGTTAAATATCAGCCGAACCCCAATCCGGGAAGCGATTAACCAACTCGTAAGTGAAGGGCTGGTGAGAATGGTTCCCCGCAAAGGATGCTACTGCATCTTTATCAACCAGACACAGAAGAATCAGATTATTGACATCCGTCTTTCTCTCGAAGTCTTGGCGATCAAAACCTGCTTTCAAATCGGACTCACCCGGGAACAGCTCAATGCCCTCATTGAGCTGACAGAACGGTATCAGGAATGTGTAATTACAAAAAACTATACCAATATTCATGAATTGGATGGAGAATTTCACCATACAATTGCTTTATATACCCAGAATCAATTTCTCGTGAAATACCTGAATGATTTAGAAGGCTTTTTAACCATCATCCGCAATACTTCCTGCGGTGTTGGAAGCATCGAAAAAGCCTTATCCCACCATAAAGCGATTGTAAACGCCTTTGTGATTCATGATGAAGCGCAGGCCATTGCGGCTATGACCAGCAATATCAATAATATGCGGGACAGACCCCTGTAAAATAAAAAGAGAGAGTACAAAAAGTACTCTCTCTTTTTGAGTATGGAAATATGTTGTCAATAACAATCATAGCTTCCCTTTTATCCCTATTGCACAACTTTCAGATTACTCCACCATCCAGACGCGCATTCCTCCCGGCTTACGGTTGCCCCACGCATAATAGGGTACCGCCCGCAAGGTAACCGGCTTGCTTTCAAACGGCTTGTCGCAATAAAGCGCATCGCCTCCTTTCAGGCGCAGCCCCTCCATTGTCAGGACAGGCACTTTCCCGATATTAGAAAGCTCTTCTTCCCGTACCGTAATTTTTGTCTCCCGCGGAATCCGCAGTGCTGCCAGGTCTCCGCCGTTATCCGTTTCCTCAAAGCAGTACACAACCGGCCCGCGCATCAGCGCGACGCATCCGGCATCCGCTCTGACTTTCGGGTTTGCATACATTCTCTGTACTTCCATCTCCAGCTTCAGGTCTACAGTATCTCCCTCATGCCATTGGCGTTCCAAATAAGCGTAGCCGTCCTTTTTATTTGGCTGGACTGCTTCCCCGTTAACAGAAACTGATATATTTTTGCACCAGCCGGGAATATGTACCGCAAAGAAAAAGTCGGACTGGCCGCCAGACGGATGAATCGTATACTGGATTGCCCCATTCCAGGGATAGGCGGACTTACAATCGATCTGTACTCCGCCGCCGCATTGGAAGCTTGCCGTTCCGCCCAGGAAGGTGTGTGCAAAAACCCCATCCCGGTTTTCTCCCCACGCATATTCTCCCAGGGAGGTGAGCAGCCGGGAGACGTTCGGCGGGCAGCAAGCACATCCATACCATTTGGGACGTTCCGGAAGTACATGCTTATATTCCGGAAGGACGCCTGACACGCCCGGTACGACTTCCAATGGATTCACATAAAAGAACTGCCTTCCATTTAGCTGCATTCCGCTCAAAATACCGTTATACAGCTCCTTTTCCAAAATGTCCGCATATTCCCCTTTTACTTCCATCTCCAGCATCCGTCTGGCAAAGAATACCATAGCCACAGAAGCGCAGGTTTCAGCATATATCAGGTCATTCGGCAATTCATAGTCAATGGAAAATGCTTCTCCGTGTACGGTTGCACCAATTCCGCCTGTAATGTACATCTGCCGGTTTACAATATTATTCCATAACCGCCGGCACGCCTCCCGCAGCTCCTGATCCTCTGTTTCCGCAGCAAGGTCGGCCATGGCTGTATACATATACGTCGCACGGACAGCATGACCTACCGCTTTTTCCTGCTGCCGTACCGGCGCATGAACCTGCGCATATTTCCTATCTTCGGGATCGAGATGAAAATGAGCCCACTCTCTCTGTTTCACTTCTTCCTGAAAATATTCCGGTTCCGTTCCACGCTCATCCAAAAAATACCGGGCGGTGTCCAGATACTCTTGTTTTCCGGTCATCCGGTAGAGACGCAGTAAGGCCAGCTCTATCTCCTGATGTCCGGGGTATCCCCGTACCTTGCCCTTTCCAAAGCGGCTGCAAATCAAATCAGCAGTTTTGCACATGATATTCAGGAAGCTGTCCTTGCCAGTTGCCTCTTTATATGCTACCGCCGCCTCAATCATATGTCCGGCACAGTATAATTCATGGCATTCCTGCAAATTCTGCCATTTATGCTCCGGTTCCTTGAGGATAAAATAAGTATTCAGATATCCGTCGCTTTCCTGAGCGCGTCCGATTAGCGCAATCACTTCATCTGCTTTCTGTTCTAAAGCTGTGTTGGGCTTGATGATCAGGGAATACGCCACAGCCTCCAGCCATTTTGCCAGATCACTGTCCTGAAAGACCATCCCATAAAAATCTTCCTTTGAATCTCCGGCGGCAATTCGGAAATTTTCAATGGCATGGCTTTTTTCAGCGCCCTCTACCCGATCCTCCAACGCGTCGGCCTGATAGGGCAATACTGTCTCAACAACTAATTTCTGCAGAGGAGACCAAAATCCGTCTTTGACCGATACCTGGTTTAATGCTACTGTTCTTTGATTTTTCATCTCAAACCGGCTCCTTTCTATACAGCGCCATTTGATTAATTTTGATTAATTATTTTTAAAAATCGATTATTTTGTGTTTATTATAGTAATATATTCTTTACCTGTCAATAGATTTTTACAAAAAAGATTTGATAACCAAAATTAATCAAGATTATTTTTGATTATCTTTACTTTTTTAAAACGTTGTGGTATGATAGCCTTGATAAAGTCATAAGAAAAGAAGTGATTTTCATCATGAAGCATATCGATATTGCTAGGCAATTAAATATTTCTACAGCTACTGTTTCCAACGCGCTCTCCGGTAAAGGTCGGATGAGTGAGGAGCTTCGAAACAGGATTATTCAAATTGCAGAAGCGGGCGGATATGTCCGAAAAAGCAAACCGACTAATACGGGAAAGCGTACCGTCAATATTGTGGTCGAGCAGCTCAGCGTTGATTTCTGTCACCGCATTCTTACCGGAATGTGCCGGGCGGCCAGAGAACATCAGATCACTCTGCAAATCTACGACATGAGCATTGTCGACTACGGATACGGTATCTCACCTCCGGAGGAATGGCTGTCAGATTATATCCGCAATTTTCTGAAAAATGTTGACAATTCAGCTCTGGGAATGCTCTATGTTTCCCAATATACGCGGGATGTCTCCGGCATCCTTCCCAAGCTCCCCTATCCAGTCGTGTACGCCTATTGCTGTCCTGATGACGCCAGTATCTCCGTCAATATTGACGACGAGCAGGGCGCATATCTCGCCACCTCGCATCTGCTGGAAAAAGGCTGTCAGTCTCCCGCTATGATCTGTGGCCCAATTAACAATATCCCGACCAGCAACCGGTACATCGGTTATCAGCGAGCAATTATTGACCATGGTTTGACATTAGATCCCACCATGATCTGTATCAAGGATTGGGGAATCGATGACGGATACCGGGCGATGAAGGAGCTTATTGGCTCCGGAAAGATTCCCGATGCAATTTTTGCGCATAACGACCACCTTGCTTTAGGGGCAATACGGGCGGCGACGGAAGCAGGAATCAAGGTTCCTGATCAGCTTTCAGTGGTCGGAATTGACAATATTTTCTCAGCCTATACTACACCCGCAATCACTACCATTGCTCCTCCATTCGAAGAACTGGGCAATACGGCGTTTGAAACATTGCTGCAGATATCCTCCGGAGTGCTTCCCGTAAACAAAAAGCGCCTGCTCCCCTGTTCCTTAATCCTGCGGGACTCCGGCTGATTATTTAATTCATACTTTTACAGAAAAAAGAAGTCTTTAAATCCCTTTAATGGATTTAAAGACTTCTTTTTGGAGGCGCCACCCAGATTTGAACTGGGGGTGAAGGAGTTGCAGTCCTCTGCCTTACCACTTGGCTATGGCGCCATATGAAATTGGAGCAGGTTACGAGGCTCGAACTCGCTACCTCCACCTTGGCAAGGTGGCGCTCTACCAGATGAGCTAAACCTGCGTAATCAAAGCTGCCCGCCGAATCGAAGCTTTCATTTCTTTCAGCGACGGTTTATATTATACTATAAACCAACAGCTTTGTCAATAGAATTTTTATTTTTTCTTTGCGTTCCGGATCATTTTTTTCAAATCCTGCCTGGTGAAGTAGTAGTTCTTATTGCAGAAATGGCAGCTAACCTCCACCCGCTCCTGCTCCGCTTCCATTTGCTCCAGCTCAGCAGCTCCCAGGCTTAACAGCGCCCTTTCTACCCTTTCGCGGCTACAATCACATTTATATGCAGCATCAAAGCGATCCAGAACTTCCGGCTGAAGTCCATGCAGCAGCTTCTCACATACTTCCTCCGGTGTGATTCCGTCTGCATACATGGAAGAAACCGGCGGCAATGTCTTGAGATTTGCTTCAATCACATCAATACAGGCTTCGTCTGCAAACGGCAGAAGCTGTACCAAATAACCGCCCGCAGCCTTGACTGTCAGGTCAGGATTTACTAAAACGCCCAGGCCGCACACGGTCGGCGTCTGTTCGCTGACTGCATAATACTGTGTAATATCTTCCGCAATCTCGCCCGATACAATTGGAATCTGCCCGGAATACGGTTCTTTTAATCCAATATCCTTGATTACGCTCAGGGTTCCGTCTGTTCCGACAGCACCCTTCACGTCAAGTTTTCCATATTGGTTCAGTGGAATCTCTACAACGGGGTTCGACACATAGGATTTCACATTTCCCTTACTGTCTGCCACAGCAATCAGCACACCGGTCGCGCCGTGCCCATCCATCCTCAGCGTCAGGGAATCCGTACTGTTTTTCAGCATCGCTCCCATCATGGAAGCGGCTGTCGTCAGCCTCCCAAGCGCAGCCGTCACCACTGCAGAGGTATTATGAATCTGCTCCATCTCCGCAATCATATCAGTCGAGTCAACTGCACAGGCCATCACCGAACCGTCTGACGAAAGCGTTCTTACGATTTTTGCCATCCTTTTGTTTCTTCCTTTCACTCAGCCTTCCGATTTTTACAGAACCGGTTTTTACAGACATAAATTGCCCGTTGGGTTGTTTCTGCCGGCAGTTCAAAGGTATCGTCACCGTAAACAGCGACGATATCCATGTCCGCGGCGTCCAGCATCCCTTTGAGCTGTTCATGGGAATACGCCCGCTCCTTAAACTCCTCCTGATACCGGTCATAGCAGTCACCATCCGGGTCATATTCAAATAAATCCAGCGTAATGTGAACCAGATTATCCTGCTCCAGTTGGTTTTGCCATACACAGTAAATATCATCCAGATCATAAACAAAGGTCTGGTTTGCCAATACATGTTGATGCTTATAAACAGTATTGACGTCAAAAACAAATAAGCCGTCCTCATTTAAAAACAGGGAGACGCGCTGAAAAATCTGCTGGACAGTTTCCCTCTCCGTTACATGGTTCAGGCTGTCCAACGCGCATAATACAATATCCACTGTCCCATAGAGATCCAGCTCCTGCATGGGCTGACAGAGATACAGCACATCACTGCCGTTTTCCAGCTTTTTTTCCTGCGCCATCTGCAGCATTTCCTCGGAGGCGTCTACCCCGATTACCTCATAGTCAAGGCGTGCGAAATACTCGCTCAAAGAGCCTGTCCCACACGCCAAATCAACTAATATTCCCTTTGTTTTCCCCTGCTGGAGCATGATCTCATGGAAATAGGCCCCACGTTTCTGATAATCGATATTCTGCGTTAAAGAATCATAGCTATACGCAAACTGGCCATAGCCGAACTCACTCATCTTTTTTCATCCTGTCAAACACAATGCTGTATCCGTCAGAACCATAATTTAGCGAACGGTTCACCCGGCTGATCGTCGCTGTGCTGGCACCGGTTTCTGATACAATATCGCTGTACACGCGATTCTCGCTTAGCATCTTTGCAACCTGAATCCGCTGCGCCATTGCTTTGAGTTCCGGTACGGTACATAAATCTTCAAAGAATTTATAGCAATCATCCATCGTTTCCAAGGCTAAAACCGCCTGGAATAAAAATTCCACATTCATTTCTTTTAATTTAGGATTCAATGTGCTCAATCCACCTATCTGTAACGAAATTTTATATCATATAGTTTAACATATTAAAGCGTGAATGTAAACCACTTTTCTGAAAATTATTTGTGAAGAAAGCTTTTTACGCGGTTAAAGGATTCCTCTGTCGCAATCAGGTACCAGATATCTCCTTCCTTCAGCGTTGCATACGATCCAGGGGATAGGATCAATCGGTCATTTCGTTTGATTGCGATAATCGTCGCCATAGTATTCTGCCAAAAATTGATTTCACTGGCTGTTTTCCCCAGATATTTCATATCCCTGGTAATCACCAGTTCAAAAGGGATGAATGGATTCACATTCCGGAAACGTTCAGTGCTGTCAATCAGGTCATTGACCTTTTCCTTCAGCAGCCTTTCCTGCTCCTGATGCTGATGAAGCAGATCGAGCAGCTCCTTTTTCAAGCTATTCAAATTATAGATATTGCTGTATTTCTCCTGGAACCCCCTTGCCTTCTCTGCAGAAGCCACCTCAATCCCAATTCCCTGGTGGATCGTTACAATCCCGACATCCTCGAGGATATAGACCGCCTTGCGGATCGTTTCAGGTGAAACATTATAGTAGCTGGCCAAGGTGGAGCGTCCCCTGATCCGTTCCTTTTCCTGGTATTTTCCGGAAGCAATCTTTGCCGCCAGATCAACGGCAATCTGCTGATACACAGGGCTTTCAATCCGTGTCCTACTCATATCTGTTCTCCGTTCTTGATCATCGAGCCATTTTTTTCTATTATATCTGCTTCTATCCGGAAATTCAAGGTCATTCGATAAAAAAGGTTCTATCGGTTCACACCGGAGTAAAAAAGACACCCCGGTTCACACCGGAGTGTCTTTCCACGTTATGTTAATGCTTAATCTTCCACATATGGAATTATTCTGCGTGCGGTGCACCTACCGGACATTCGCCTTCGCAAGCTCCACATTCGATACAAGTGTCAGCATCAATAACATATTTGTCGTCACCAGCAGAAATTGCGCTTACAGGACATGCAGCTTCACAAGCTCCACAGCTGATGCATTCATCAGAAATAACATATGCCATTGGTCAATACACCTCCTTAATTTTCTACCTCATATTGTATCACAAACATTCCCATCTTTCAATACTAAAATGATGGAAATTATCCATTTTAACAAATTGTCCCAGAAAAGTTCTATTTATCTTCTAATTCTTTTAACGCAGCAATTTCATCCCGGTTCACACGGATGTGGGCGTCCCGCACCAGAACTACGTCATCCCGATGAAACGATCTCGGCGCCGCGTCCGGTTTGTCATCCAGCCGCACCTTCAGCGCTCCGGTTAATACATTGACCTCTATCACGCGTCCCCGGCCGTCCGGCGTTTTGACCACAGCGCCTGCCTTCGGCGTAATAGAAAGCAGCTCGTCGTAAACATTCTGCTCGTATTTCAGGCAGCACATCAATCTCCCGCAGGTACCGGAAATTTTCGTCGGGCTCAGGGACAGGCTCTGCTCCTTGGCCATTTTAATTGATACCGGCTGAAATTCCCCCAGGAAGGAGGAACAGCAGAACGGCCGCCCGCAGATTCCGAGTCCGCCAAGCATTTTAGACTCATCCCGCACACCGATCTGGCGCAGTTCAATTCTTGTCTTGAATACACCGGCCAAATCCTTTACCAAATCCCGGAAATCCACCCTTCCGTCGGCGGTAAAGTAAAACAGGATTTTATTATTATCAAAGGTATATTCTACCTCAACCAGCTTCATATTCAATTTGTGCTTTTCAATCTTGCTGACGCAGATATCGAAGGCTTTTTTCTCTTTAATTTTATTATTTTCTACCGTTTTGAGGTCTTCCTTGGTTGCAAGCCGAACCACTGCTTTGAGCGGGGAGATAATCTCTTTATCCTCCACCATACGGTTAGCAATGGCCACTTCTCCGCATTCCAACCCACGCGCGGTTTCTACAATAACATGCTCCCCAACCTGTGCCTTTTTGCCGTTCGGGGCAAAATAGTATACCTTTCCTACGCTTTTAAACCTTACACCAATAACTTCGGTCATTCTATCCTCCAAAAATAGTGCGGCACAGAATTTTCCTATGCCGCCCAGTTTCCATGTATTATGCTATAATTTTCCGCATCTCTGAACAACAATATGCGCTGACCAAGCTTCCATTTGCATTGGTCGACAGCTTTTCCCGGATTTCCTCCGTCAGGCCAATCAAGGCGATTAGCTGTCGTTTTTGCAGACAGGCCTGAATAGCCCGGGCCTGCTTCCCGCTTCGTCCCAGCAAAGCCTGCCGAAGCACCTGGAGAAATTCTCCCAGAAGCTGTACCTGCTTTGCTTTATCCTTTTCATAAACGGCCAGCGCCTTTAACAGGTCGTATTCCCGTTTTGCCGAAACTGCAGAACAAAGCAGCTCCAGCGTCCCTGATATTTCAGAAAGCTCCGGTAACGAAAGCCGTTTTTCCGCTTTGCCAAGATTTCCACCGCTCGCTTGGGCAGCGCGCAGGCACTCCTCCAACGGCGTTTCCGGAAACCGTTTCCTGAGCCAAAGAGCTGCAGATTCCTCCGGTACCGGATACAGCTCTACCGGAGACACCCTCGACACCACCGTTTCCGGCAATTGGTCAAGATGCTCTGCTGTCAATATAAAAATAGTATGAAGGGACGGCTCCTCCAGCGTTTTGAGAAACGCATTAAAGGCCTCCTCAGTCATATGCTGAATATTTGCAATCAGATAGATTTTCAGCTCTCCGTCATTGGGCTTAACCACACAATCCTTCCGGATTTCCCGAATGGATTCCACATGGATGGAGCCGCGCTTTTCCCCAATCAGGATTTTCAAATCAGGATGCACCTGATTCTCTACCTTTTTACAAGACCGGCAAACGCCGCATGGCCGTCCACTCCGGGCTGTGCAGAGGAAGGCTTTTGCAAACAGCATGGCAAAAGTCCGCTTTCCCAAGCCCTCTTCCCCGTAAATGAGATAAGCATGATGATTAGCCCCTTTCACCGCGTGCTTCAGCACCGTCATAGCGGATTCATTGCCGGCAAATAAACTGCTCATCTAGATTTTTTCAAATCTCTCGACATTAGTGACAAAAATGGTCGCGCCGCCAACGGTCACTTCTACCGGGAACGGAGTATAGGAGCCCAACCCATAAGTCGCTGAGGACGGTACCATCTGTTTTCTCTTTTTGCTGTTCGCCTTGATAACGTCGATCGCTTCTTCCACCTTGTCGTCATCGGTACAGATCATAAAGGTCGTGTTCCCGGACATGAGGAAACCGCCTGTACTTGCCAGCTTGGTGGCAAAAAAGCCGCTCTTGGTCAGTTGTTTGGAAACAACTGTACTGTCGTCGTCGCTAACAATCGCATAAATTAATTTCATAACCGTTACCCCCTATGGATTCAATTTCTATTATCATTTTAACACTTTTAGCGTGAAATTTCCACTCTTTTTACAAATATTTTTTATTTGTTCATGAATCCGCTCCCCGGCTGTCACGACCGGTACACCAGGCGGACAGGCGGCAACTGTCTGCGCGCTGACCCTTCCCACAGCCAGGTCAGCCGGCACAGACTCCCAGGGCAGTCGTGCTGCCTGAAAAGCAGGCATCACTGCCTCAGGCAGGCAGTAAGGTGTATCCTCCCATGTGATCGGCCTGCCGGGCGTAATCTTCTTCAGCGCTTCAGACAGCCGGTTCCAGTCACGCTGGGTCAAAAACGGCGTCGCCATCAAAACCACATAATACGGATTTGCATATTCCGGCTCTATTCCGGATTGCCGGAGCTTGGCGGCAAGCTCCAGCCCGTCCCAGCCTGTCCGCCCCGCGTCGATAGTCAGCTTCGCATAATCCGCTTGATTGTCAAGGCAGGCGATCCCCTTCTGCTTCATCAGCCGGCGCATTTCCATCATCTCACCGCGCAGCCTCTCATAGCCGCGCGGCGCTTCTTCCGCCAGATAGCGGTTGGCCAGGTCCAGGGAGGCAAGAATCAAATAAGAGGGACTGGAGGAGGAAAACAGCGCCATCCGTTCCTTGGCATCCTGCTTTGTCCACGGGCAGTTTTCCCCCAAATGGAGATATGCTCCGCCTGTCAGCACAGGCAGCGTTTTATGTGCGCTGTCGCAGCATACAGCAGCGCCCTGCTTAATCGGATGAGTTTCTCCCAGCGTCAAATAAGCGCCATGAGCATTGTCACAGCAAAGCGGAACGCCGTGCTTTTTACATACCCCTGCAATCGCGTTAATATCTGCTGTATTGCCCAGGTAATCGGGCGAGGTAAGATAGACCGCAGCCGCCTTCGGACAATCACACAGGGCCCGCTCAACCTGATCCGGCGTAACCGCACCGCAGATCCCATACGGATCAGTATGAGAGGGCAATACCCACCGGACGTTTATCCTCAGCAGCAGACAGGCGTTGTAAAAAGCCATATGAGCGTTTCTGCCGGCGATTACTGTATCTCCCCGTCCCGAAATGAGCGATACCATAGCCTGGATTCCCAGCGTTGAGCCTTGCGTGCTGTACAGGGTCGCCCTGCTTCCAAACAGTGTTGCAGCCAGCTCCTCCGATTCTCCGATGATCCCTTCAGCCTGAGCTAATACATCGGCGCCCTCGATTTCGGTGATGTCATAGCGGCTTACATCTTGAAAAAACGGATCGAACGGATGCCTTCCCTTATGTCCGGGCATAAAGAAACGGGAAATGGTACTGTCAGAAATTTGCTTGACAAAATCATAAATCGGCGTACTGCTCATCTCGCCCGTTCCCACCTTTCAGAAATCTTTTTGCTTATTCTATCATATTCTGCATATTTTGTCATCTTCCCGCCTAATATAAAGCTGGAATTTACAATTTATATTTGATTTTTCCCAGTCAGACAGATATAATAAAATTAAGTATTGTTATTGATTAAAATTCGAAAGGTTTTACCAATGAAAAATAAAGTGCAGTTTATGCTGTGTGAATTAATCATGGTAGTCTTTTTTGTGATGTTGTCGGCAGTAGTTCTAAATCCTTCTATCGGGCACACGCTGACCGACGAACCTATTGACAAATTGCCAATGAATAATTCTGCGTCCGTTTCTTCTGACAGCACCTCGGGGACAACCTCCGTTTCGCCGCAGGACAGCAGTACCTCTGAAATAGATTCCTCCGGCGCCTCCCAAACAGGCGATAGCCCAAATATCAGCGATTGGAACCTGATCCTTGCCAACGATAAGCATCCGCTGGAGGCGGAGTTTATCGACAGCATTCAGACCAAGAAGCTTCCTAATGGGCTTTCAGTTGATGAACGGATTTATGAGCCGCTTAATAAGATGCTGGATGATGCAGAAAAACAGGGCTATCATTTGATTGTCTGTTCGGGCTACCGAAGCTATGACAAACAGGTCGAGCTGTTTAACAACCGGGTGCAGCGCTATCGTGATGTCGGCTATACCCAGGAGGAAGCATATGAAAAAGGGAAAACCTCTGTCGCGCTGCCAGGCGCCAGCGAGCATCACACCGGACTGGCGGTCGATATTGTCTGCTCCAGCTATCAGAATCTGGATGACGGTATGATGTCCCGTCCGGAAATCAAATGGCTGTATGCCAATTGCCAGAAATATGGGTTTATTGTCCGATATCCGAGCGATAAAAGCGATATTACCGGAATTATCCATGAGCCCTGGCATTACCGTTATGTCGGCGTAGAAGCCGCTACGGAAATTATGGACAAGGATATCTGTCTCGAAGAATACTTAGGGATGACCTAATGAGGATTGAGTTAAAGAGTCCTGCGGCAATTGCCGCAGGACTCTTTTTTGATGGCTTGTGGCTTATAATTTATAATTCAGGAAACTTTTTGAAGCTGGCTTACAGCCGAAACATCCTCTTCCTCACTGCTGTAGGTCGTGAGCGAGACCGACTCGATCACCGTTTCTGCCAATGGTGCTCCGGTTTCCTCATTCACACCACCCGCAACGATTTCATTTACAATTTCCATTCCGTCGATCACCTGGCCGAATACAGTATAAAACCCCGTATACTGCGGACATCCGCCCAACTTTTTATATGCCTGGATCACTTCGTTCGGGAAGTCGTTTTCCTCCATCTGATCCAGCAGGTCAAGCTGTGCAGGCTGATCGCCTACGATAAAAAACCGGCTGTCTGACACATAGCGGCGGTTAAAAATTCCCGTTTGCGTACCAAAGGCCGATACAGCTCCACTGAAGTGCCATACGCGCGGGGTCACCTCCGGCTCCACCGCCTTACCGTCGTCAGTTGCGATTCTGCCCTTTGTTCCCTCATCATCCTCCGCACCGGCAAACATCAGCTTAGAATCAGGATCTACAGAAAAAATCCTTTTTCCATCATAAAATTTTTCCTCCACCAGCCTCTTAAACTGTTTTACTGTCTGCGGCGCAAACTGTTCATATAATACAATCCGGATGTTGCCCAAGGACGTCTTAACGACGGCCATATCCTGCCCGTCAGCAGGGGCGTGCATCTGGACTAATTCCAGTGTTTCACCACCTGAGCGGGATGCGGCTTCTACCCTTCTTCCTTGATCAGTAACTCCACAGCCTGTCAGCAAAACAAGGCTCATAGACAGGCAGGCTACTGCTTTTGCCCAGATTATCATTGTTATTCCCTATGGCTTCCGCTTATGAAAGCGCTCCTTTCTCCTGGAATTGGAGCTTATTTGCCAGCAAAGTCTCCGCTCTTCCAGCAACGACAGCAGCAAAACACCGTGTGAAAGAGTTTTCTTTCAAGCTTGACTCCAAACATTCTTGGTTCCTCTCACCAAAAATACATTTTCACCCAGGACAGACCTGCGGCAGTTTTTATTATATCGGCAAAACAATGATAATCCAAATCAGAACTATAAATATTTTGTAAATTATGCTTCCTTTTTTGTGATTTGAACACCCTGGCGTGTTTCTTTCACCTCATAACCCAATGCAGAAATTTCATCGCGCAATGCGTCCGCGGCCGCAAAGTCCTTGTCTTTTCTCGCCTTAGCGCGGCGTTCTACCAGATCTAAAACCTCCTGCGGGATTTTCTCTTCCCTTTCCTGATAAAGCAGCCCCAGCACACCGGTCAGTTCGAGGAACAGCTTTTCCGAAAATTCTACATAGCCTTTCTTAGCAGGTGCCGCAGCAGATACATGGGAGTTGACCTCCCGCACCAATTCAAAAATTGCGGAAATCGCGTCTGCCGTATTAAGGTCATCGTCCATTGAGGCGATAAACTGATCCTTATAGCGCAGGAGCGACGCCTTTTCGTCCTCAGTGACGTCCCCTTCCGGTGCCGTATTCTTTGCGCGCTGGAGCAGCTCCTTGCAGTTATAAAGCCGTTCCAGGGCGGATTTGCACTGCTCGATAATCTCCAGGGAATAGTTGATCGGACTGCGGTAATGCGCCTGCAGCATCATGAAACGGATCGGCTCATAGCCGGATTTTTCCGCCACTTCCCTTGTCGTAACAAAGTTTCCAAGCGATTTTGACATCTTCCGGTTATCGACGTTAAGATATCCGTTGTGCATCCAGTAGTTCGCAAAAATCTGGCCGGACGCGCATTCGCTCTGTGCAATCTCGTTTTCATGATGCGGGAAGATTAAATCCTGTCCTCCGCAGTGCAGGTCGATGGTAGAACCCAAAAAGGTTCTGGACATCGCAGAGCATTCAATATGCCAGCCCGGACGGCCTTTTCCCCAGGGAGAATCCCAGCTTGGCTCGCCGGGCTTTGCCGCCTTCCAGAGCGCAAAGTCCATCGGGTCTTCCTTCTGCTCCCCTACCGCGATTCGCGCGCCGGCTTCCAAATCCTCCAGCGGCATATGGGAAAGCTTTCCGTAATCGCCGAACTCATGGGTACGAAAATATACATCCCCGTTTACCGCGTAGGCATATCCTTTTTCTACCAGCGTCTTGATAATATCCAGGATGCTGTCCATATTTTCCGTCACCTTTGGATGAACTGTTGCCGGCCGCACATTTAAGCCTCTCGCGTCCTTCTCATATTCGGCAATGAACCGTTCTGAAATCTCATGTGCGGAAACGCCTTCTTCATTTGCCTTATTGATGATCTTATCATCTACGTCAGTAAAATTCTGTACAAAGGTAACATCGTAGCCCCGGTATTCCAGATAGTTCCTCAGCACGTCAAACACGATCATCGGCCGGGCATTCCCGATATGGATATAATTGTAAACGGTCGGCCCGCAGGCATACATTTTCACCTTTCCCGGTGTAATGGTTTTAAATTCCTCTTTTTCCCTGGTTAATGTGTTATAAACTTTCATCCTACTCTTTCCTTTCTGGGAATTGCGCCATCCTAAAATAGAGATTTTACTTTTGAAGGCTATGCTTTGGGCCAGATGGCAGATAACCTAAAGCCGCCTTCAAACTGATCCCCCTATTTTTCCGTTTGCTCTCCTTCTAATTTGGCTACCTTTTTTTCCAGCTTCTCAATTTTCACCAGCAGCCTGCACAGCTCCTGGGATACCGGATCCGGGATATGGATCTGGTCAAGCTCGGCCTCTACTTTTTGCCCATTCCGGCGGACAACCCTTGCCGGAACACCAACCGCCGTTGAGTCCGGCGGAATCTCGGACAGTACCACTGCATTGGAGGCAATTTTGGAGTTGTCCCCCACCTTAAACGGCCCCAGCACCTTTGCACCGCTTCCAACCATCACATGGTTGCCCAGCGTCGGATGGCGCTTTCCTGTTTCCTTCCCCGTTCCGCCCAGAGTCACCCCCTGGTAGATCGTACAGTCATCACCGACAACTGCCGTTTCTCCAATAACCACGCCGCCGCCATGGTCGATTAACAACCCTCTGCCAATCTGAGCGCCGGGATGGATTTCAATGCCAGTCCAAAAGCGCCCTGTCTGGGAAATAAAACGGGCAAGAAAAAACAAGTGATGGCGGTACAGCCAATGGGACAGGCGGTACCAGAGCAGCGCGTGAAAGCCTGAATACAGCAGGAATATCTCCAGCGAATTTCTGGCGGCCGGGTCACGGCTTTTAATTGATTTTAAATCATAACGAATGTTTTTAAACACTCTATTGTTCCCCCCTAAAAAACAAAAACACCTTCAAAAAGAGAAAATCTCCCTTTTTGAAGGCGGTAAAAATTCCGCGGTTCCACTTCTGTTTGTCACTTTTCAGCCCGATAACGCTGGCTGGGCGTGCAGCAATACTAGGGAGAGTCTCTCCTGTTCCTCTGCCTGCTCCGGGATGCACTTCATATTTCCCACTCGCCTGCGGGTTCTTTCAGCCGGTGAAACCCGCTCTCTTTTGGGTCGAGAAATACTACTCTTTCCCTTCCATGCATTTTATATTTACTCTTTTATGATATGTTTCTACTCTAACACAATGTGCCAAATTTTTCAAGCTTATTTTGTAACATTAATGCACGCACGGTTTTTTACCAGATAGTCAATTCCGGAAACCACCGTAACCGCAGCAGTTAACCACATCAGAGTATTCCCGGTTAACAGGATCACGGATTCCATATCATAGGCAATCAACTGATCCACGGCAAACATCAGCAGGATCACGACAATCGATACCATCTGCACCACTGTTTTTACCTTCCCATATATGCTCGCCGCAATAACCGTTCCTTCCGCAGCAGCAACCAGCCGCAGCGAGGTCACCAAAAACTCGCGGGTTACCACAATAATCACCACAACCGGGCTGCACACCCCAAGCGAAATAAAGCAAATCAATGCGGACAATACCAGAACCTTGTCGGCAAGCGGGTCTAAAAATTTCCCAAAAGTAGTGACCAGGTTCTGCTTTCTTGCGATATTTCCGTCCAGCGCATCTGTAATCGACGCGGCGGCAAATACAAGCAGCGCCAGCAGATAATGAAACGGGATTGCACTGATCAACAGGAAAGCCACAAAAAACGGAACTAGGATCACCCGCAGTACTGTTAATTTATTCGGTAGATTCATGCTGTTCCTCCTACACACCGGCATTTCTCAAGCTGCCGTCTCTTACACTTCTTCACCAACTAAATCATAATCGCATACTTCGTCAATACGTACCCGGATAAAATCACCCATCGTATGTTTCTGTCCGGATGTAAAGAAAATTTTCCCGTCAATATCCGGTGCGTCAGCCTCGCTTCTGCCAAAGTAGCAGTCCGCCAGCTTATCTGCGCCTTCAAGTACAACTGTCACTACCCTGCCGATCATTTTTTCATTTGCGCGTTCCATAATGGTCATCTGCTCTTCCATGATGATCTCTGCACGGCGTTCCCGAATTTTTTCATCCACCTGCGGCGACATTTCCGCCGCGGCAGTGCCTTCCTCCTCAGAGTACGCAAAACAGCCCAGCCTGTCAAATTTCATCTCCTTGACAAACTCAACCAGCTCCACAAACTGTTCCTGCGTTTCCGTCGGGAAGCCCGCGATCAGGGTGGTACGCAAGGTTAGGCCGGGGATACGCTCCCGCAGCTTTTGAATCAAGGCTACCGTCGCCTTTTTATCCATCGGCCGGTTCATCTTCTGCAAAATATCGTCGTTGCAGTGCTGAAGAGGCAGATCGATATACTTCGCCACCTTTTCCTCCTCTGCTATCACGTCGATCAGCTCATCGGTAATCTTATCCGGATAACAGTATAAGATGCGAATCCAACGGAATCCGTCGATTTTACAGAGCTCCCGCAACAATTTTGCCAGGGAATATTTCCCGTAGAGGTCTTCCCCATAGCGGGTAGTGTCCTGTGCCACCAGGATCAGCTCCTTTACGCCCTCGTCCGCCAGCCACTGGGCTTCCTTAAGCACCTCTTCCATCGGCTTGGAGCGGAACCTCCCGCGAATCGACGGAATCGCGCAGTAGGTGCAGCAGTTGTCACAGCCTTCCGCGATTTTCAGATAAGCGTAATACGGCAGCGTAGAGATCACCCGTCCGCCGCAGAGCGGAAGCGCCTCCTTTTCTCCGTAGCGCTGAACCTTTTTCCCGGCAAGCGCAGACTGGATCACATCGCAGATTTTTTCATTCGAACCGAGTCCGACCACAGCGTCTACCTCCGGCATTTCCGTGAGGATTTCCTCCCGGTAGCGTTCCGCAAGGCAGCCGGTGACGATAATCGCCTTGATCTTTCCCTCGTTTTTCAGGTTGATAAATTCAATAATATTTTCAATTGCTTCTTCCTTTGCAGACTGGATAAAGCCGCAGGTGTTGATCACCACAACATCGCAGTTTCCTGTGTCCGCAACCAGCTTATAGCCTTTATGCTTCAGCCTTTCCAGCATCATCTCCGCGTCCACCTGGTTTTTCGGACATCCTAATGATACCATCCCTACTCGTATTGCCATTCGTCTTCTTCTCCCAATTCCAATTCTTCAAGATATTCGCTCATTGCCGCTCTGCTGTCGCTGTAAGAAAAGCCCAGCCGAGCCAACGCGTTTAATACCTTTTGGCTGCCCTTCTGATCGCCCAGATAACGGTAATATTTCTGCTCGATCAGCTCGCGGATCTGCTCCTTCGCGGAAATCCCGCAGTCAGACAGCGCCTGCGCCGCGGCTTCCTCGTCAATCCCTTTTCGTTTCAGTTCAAAAAGGCTTTTCCGGAAGCTCCACCGCTTCTGTGTAAGATAATATTCCGCCAGCTTCCGGGCATAGCTCCCATCGTCCAGCAGCCCTAAATCGACCATCTTTGCGACGGTCTGCGCTGCAATCTCGTCCGGCACGTTCCGCCGGAGCTTGTCGTATAGTTCCTTTTCCGAGTGGTCGCGGTAGGAGAGCAGGTAAAACGCCCGTTCCCTCGCGCGGCGGACGTCTGACTGCCGCTTCAGCTTTTCGAGAAACGCTTCGTCCACTTCCATCCCGGTTTTTACATGGAATTCCGTCAGGATTTCGGCGTCAAAAATGTAAAAGTACTCCTCATCCACATAGACCGTATACCGCGTACCGCTCTTTTTCTCAATTCCTGTAATTTTCATCGAAATTATTCAAAATCCTCGTCGTCCGGGTCAATATCCATAAACAGACCGCTGCCTTTCGGCTTTTCAGCCGAAGCTTCTGTCTTTGCTGCTGAAGCGGCATCCGGTGCCGGCGTACTGATTCCCTTAGCCGTCTTGGCAGCTTCCTCCAGCGCTTCCTTCTGATGCTCCTGGATTTTTTGTACAATTTCTTCCCGGAGAGCGTCGTTTTCCTTGAGCAGTGCTTTTACCTTGTCGCGGCCCTGGCCGAGACGCTCGCCATTATAACTGAACCAAGCGCCGCTTTTATGGATAATATCCAAATCCGTTGCAAAATCAACGATTTCCCCAACCTGGGAAACCCCTTCGCCGTACATGATATCAAAGACAACTTCTTTAAAGGGCGGTGCAACCTTGTTTTTCACAATTTTACACTTGGTTTTGTTTCCGACAATCTCAGAGCCGTTCTTGATCGCTTCTCCTTTGCGGACTTCAATCCTGACGGAAGCATAGAACTTCAGCGCGCGTCCGCCCGGAGTAGTTTCCGGATTGCCGTACATCACGCCGATCTTTTCACGCACCTGGTTGATAAAAATTGCAACACAGTTGGATTTCGACACGACGCTGGTCAGCTTTCTCAGCGCCTGAGACATCAATCTTGCCTGCAGTCCAACATGGCTGGAGCCCATCTCTCCGTCAATTTCCGCGCGGGTTACCATTGCGGCAACCGAGTCGAGAACAATAACGTCGATCGCGCCCGACCGGATCAGCGCTTCCATAATTTCCAGCGCCTGCTCCCCGGTGTCCGGCTGGGATACCAGCAGGGAATCGATATCAACGCCCAGCGCCTTTGCATAAACAGGGTCGAGCGCATGCTCAACGTCGATAAACGCGGCCTCTCCGCCTTCTTTCTGCGCCTGTGCGGCGATCTGGAGCGCAACGGTGGTTTTCCCGGAGGATTCCGGCCCATATACCTCAATGATCCTTCCACGCGGTACACCGCCGATCCCGAGCGCCATATCAAGCCCAAGGGAGCCGGTGGAAATATGATCGACATTCATGGTCTTTGCCTCGCCCAGCTTCATGACCGCGCCCTTCCCGAACTGCTTTTCGATCTGACTGATTGCGGTATCAAGGGCTTTTTTTCTATCCGCGCCGGTTACAACTTCCACTTCCGGCTTTGATTTTGGTTTTACTGCCATTTTATTTCCTCCTTGTTTTCTTCACACGGTTTCATCCCATATACTACCCGCTCTACCCCGCAAAGGTCTCGGCGGGTTCCTATTCCATCCAGTCCGCCGGCCTCCAACAGGCTACAGACATCTTCCTTCTGGTGGATTCCCACTTCATACGCCAGTATGCCGCCGGCCTTGAGTCTCGGCGTCCAGATTCTGGTCAGCTCCCGGTAAAAAGCAAGGCCGTCTTTGCCAGCCTCCAATGCTTCCCTCGGTTCAAAGGAAACCTCCTTTTGCAGCCTTCCCATATCCTCTTCCGATAAATAGGGCGGATTGGAAACAATCAGGTCAAAGCCTGTCTCCGCAAAGGCCGGATCCAGTGCGTCATCCAACACCAGCCTCACACTGCTCTGGTTTAAAGCGATATTTTTTTCACAGTACCGCGCTGCTGTTTTTGATTTTTCCAGCGCCCAGACAGTACTGCCGGGGAGATAATGTTCCAGCGTGACGGCAATGCAGCCGCTCCCCGAACAGAGATCCAGTATTTTCACCCCCTGCCGGTCGGAAAAACGGCTGACGACCCATTCACAGAGCGTCTCGGTATCCTGCCGCGGAATCAGAACTCCTTCACCTACCAGGAATGGCAGTCCATAAAACTCCCATTCTCCCAGCAGATATTGCAGCGGATAGCCGCCGCATCGTTTCCGGCAAAGCTCACTGAGCGTTTCCTGTTGCTCTCCGGACAGCTCCAGACGATTTAAGAGAAGCTCAGCGTCGTCAATTCCAAGCACCCTTTTAATAAGCTGCTTCGCTTCAAATCCGGCTTCCTCTATCCCGGCTTTGAGGAGAGAAGCTTTCATCAACAGGTAATGTTCCTTTAATTTCATGCAGGCTCACCAGCGATCCTCTTCCAGATTGTCAGGCAGCACCGGTTTGACCGATTCAATCGCGACCTCAATCTGTTCTCCGTCCGGTTCCTTGGTGGTCAAATGCTGCAGCTTCAGACCCGGCCAGGAGATGATTTTGGTAAACAAATTGTCATAACGTCCCGCCAGCTTAATCAGCTCATATGCGATGCCCACCACAACCGGAAGCAGCGCAAGCTTTAACAGCGTCCGGATCACCGGATTGCTCCAGGTCACCACAGAGAAGATCAGGATTCCTAAGAACAGCACGAGAAAGATAAAGCTCGTACCGCAGCGCGGGTGAAACCTCGGATATTTCCTGATGTTTTCCACCTTCAGTTCTTCCCCCGCCTCAAAGCAGGCAATCGTTTTATGTTCCGCGCCGTGATACTGGTACAGCCGGCGCATATCGGGTATCTTGCCCACCAGCGCCATATAGCCGACAAAAATCCCAATCTTGATCACGCCTTCAATCAAACCTCTCCAAATACCAACGTCAAACAAAAAGCCCAGCCCCCAGACAATCAGCGAGGGAACCAGCATAAACAGCACAATTGCGAGCAGCACGCCAAGCACCCCGCTGATCCAGCCGACATATTTCATCAGCTTATCCCCAAAATGCTTTTCCAGCCAAAGGTCAAACTTGGTCGGCTCCTCTTCCAGATCAGCCCCTGAAATCTCAGCAGATTTCATCAGACATCGGTATCCTACCGTTAAACTTTCGATCATATTAAAGACGCCGCGGACAAAGGGCCATCGCTTCACCCTTCCCGCCGAGCTTTTGGGAGTGTGATTCTCCCATACCTCCACCTCGATCTGCTGATCGGGCTTTCTGACAGCCATCGCTGTTTTATGCACGCCCCGCATCATTACGCCCTCGATCAGAGCCTGGCCGCCAATCTTTGATTTATGGCGTGCTCTTGGGCAAGCCTGTTCCTGTTCCGGCACCATTCGTACCCCTTTCTTTCCGGCAGTAATTTATTCGCCGGTTGTAATTTCTGTTGGCCGCTCATCCTTCTGCATGACAGGAATCCGGATCGTTACCGTCGTCCCAACGTCCAACTCGCTGTCCACCGTCAGGGTTCCGTCATGGAGCTGCACAATCTCATGGGCAACAGCCAATCCAATCCCAGAGCCCCGTCTGGCAGTATTTGCTTTGTAAAATTTTTCTGTCACTCTTGGCAGATCCTTTTCCGCAATTCCAATCCCGGTATCAGAAACCTTGATCTGCACAAAGCCATCCACCTCCGAAACATCTACCGTAACGGTATCTCCGCGGTCAGAATATTTCAGCGCGTTGTCAATAATATTGATAAACACCTGTTTTAACCGGTTCTTATCACCAAATACATACGAAACATTTTCCGGCTCATTATAGACAATAGAAATATCGTCCCTCCTGGCCCGTTCTGTGTACATCAGCACCGCGTCGCCCAGCTCGGCAAGGATATCCATTTTGGTTTTTACCAAGGTAAATCGGCCGTTCTGAATCCGCGAAAAATCCAGCAGCTCCTCCACCATATTGGAAAGGCGTTCGGTTTCATTGAGGATCACATGCATCCCCTTGGCCATCATCTGCCTGTCCTCCGGGCCCATGGTTAAAAGCGTCTCCCCCCAGCCCTTGATCGCGGTCAACGGGGTTCGCAGCTCATGAGATACAGATGAAATAAACTCATTTTTCATCTTTTCCGAGGTCTGGATTTCATCTGCCATATAGTTGATGATATCACAGAGCTCCCCGATTTCATCATCCGAGCGTTTCAGAATACGGGCGCTCATATCCCCCGTAGCAAAGGCGCGTGCAACCGTACCAACCTCCTGCACCGGGACAACAATCGAACGGATAAAGTAAGCGCTCGTCACCAGAATCAGGGCAAGGATCACGACCATCACTCCGCAGAGTACCAGCACCAGAGTCAGAATCGTCCGGTCTACCATTTCCAGGGAAATGACATACCGCACCGCGGAAATATCCCCGCTGAGCACCGGCGACAAAACTGTCATCGCCATCACCTTTTCGTGGGTGCTCTCCAGCTTGTAAACTTCGGTACCCCGGCCTGCGGCATCACTTTTGGCCGCCGCATAATCCGGCATATCATAGGCCGAAAAATAGGAAAACCCACTGGAGGTGATCAAAATGCTGCCGTTATGGTCAACCGCCATCATCTCCATCTTGTCCTTGTCCTCAAAGGTTTCCACCATATTCCGAATTTCCGCGTTGAGGTTTGACTTCCCGGTAGAGGCGATATCCTGCAAAAGGTTATCCCCATAATCCGCCCGAAGCTTCAATTCACGTTCCACGCTGGTATAATAGTAGTTATGAACCATCAGGGCAGCAGTCAGGGTTACAACAACCAGTACAAACAAAATGACACCCAGGCTGTTGACCATCCAGCGCTTTGTAATACTCCGGTATGCCACCGCATATCTGCCCCTTTCCTTCACGTTTTATCGTTTCTTACTCCGTCTCCTGCCATTTGTACCCAAAGCCCCAGATCGTCTGGATATATTTCGGGTTGGAGGGTTCATCCTCAATCTTCATCCGAAGACGCCGAATATTGACATCCACAATTTTAATGTCCCCATAATAATTGTCTCCCCAGATTTCTTCCAGAATCCTGCTGCGCTCCAGGGCGACATTTTTATTTTTCAGGAACAGATCCATGATCTGATATTCCACCTGCGTCAGGTCAACCAGCAGCCCGTTTTTTGTTAGGGTGCGGCTTTTGGGAGACAGGACAAACGGCCCGGACTTTACCGGCGAAATCTCCTTTTTCCGGCTGTTGACCATCGTGACGCGCCGATAGATCGCGTCCACCCGCGCCACCAGCTCGGATGGGCTGAATGGCTTGGTGACATAGTCATCCGCGCCGATCATCAGGGCGCCCACCTTATCCATTTCCTGCGTTTTCGCACTGAGCATAATAATCCCCATCGTAGCGCTCTTTTCCCGCAGCTTTTTGCAAACGGTAAACCCGTCGATGCCGGGCATCATAATATCCAGAAGCGCAATATCAAAATCACCGTTCTGTTCCTCAAACACCTTGAGCGCATCCTCGCCGCAATTAACGTCAGTCACGATATAGCCTGATCGCTGCAGGTTAATCACCACAAAGTCGCGGATTACGTCTTCATCCTCGCAAACCAGAATCTTTTTCATCTTTTTGACCATTCCTTTCTTCCCAGAGAGAAATTTTATCGTTTCTATAAAAAGGCACTGCTTCCCTGCGGTTGGAAAGCCGGTTACTGCATAATAGTAAATAGCTGAGTGACCTCTTGATGGGTCAAGTCAAAATCAGTGTGCGTCCGTTTAAGATTATAGGCATATACCATCTGTCCATTTGTACCCAGCAGGGTATAGCCATAGGGCAGGTCTGTCCCCTGTGCCAGGCTGGAACGCGGAAAGACACGGATTTTCAGCAGCGTTTCCGATTCGTTTTTCAGGTCTCCGTGATAGACATAAAAGACCAGCTCATTGTTGGTGGTATCCCGTTTGGCTGTAATCTGTCCCGCGTCCCCGCTCAGCCATTCCTCAGGAATCCTGATGCTGTATCCCAGGGAATAATTTGTGTAGGTAGTCGCCTGCTCCACCAGTTCTCTCTTCTCCATATCATACTGGTACCAGGCGATCAGGTATGGCTGCTCGGATACCGCCTGATCCGAATATCCCGGCAAGATAACGGTCTGAGGAATCGAATAGACGCCATCCTCATCCTCCATACAGGAAAGTCCGGAATAACGCAGCGTCTTGCGCCCCAGCTTGTTTTCCTGGATCGGATTTTCAAGCTGGTTGTCCACTGAAATCAAGATCTCTGTTCCATACTGGTCTGTGCCGCGCTGGGTATCAAAATAAAGCGCCGGGACATCCTCGGCGAGTCTGCCCTTATAAATTCCGGCATAGGAAGCGGCTTCGCTGTCCATAGCCGTCTGACTTAACAGAGTACACTCACCGTTTTTGAGCGAATACATATACGCGGCATTTTCTTTCTTTGTTTCAGAAATAATCGTGTGCGAAATGGTGATGATCTCCTCATCTCCGTCATCATTCAGATCATAAACCTCAAAATTCATACAGGTAGCAGTAAACACCTGCTTTAACACCCGTTCGGTATATTCATAGATGATCAAAGTCTTTTCATTCGCACTGGTAACATTGACCCCCATCACGATATAGACCCGTCCATCCTTTTTAATAAAGGAAATTTTTTCAATTTCACTGCCGTTCACCGTCGTATTGTCCCAGACTGAAACCCACTTTTCATCCTGCTGATCCAGGATATTCATCCGCACAGTTCCAGAACCGCTGTTCTCCTTATAAAAGACAATTGCCTCGCTGGTTTCTTCCTCATCGATATTCTCAACAATAAACGCAGACTTATAATCCCCGGTTTTGGGATAGACCAGGCTGATATTATCCCCGACGCTCGCCTTTAGGGCGGTATCAATCCGGTTTTGTTCTTCTGAAAGCTTTGGAGGCTTGATCAGGTTATCAATGGTCGACAGGGTCAGATCACAACCCGTGAAAAAGCATAGCATAACGCATAACGACACCGCGATTAACCGTTTCAACCAGATCCCTCCCTGCTTCTATTTGTTCAGCTCATATAGAATTAATTATAGCATACCCTGACCCATTTTGTATAGATTTTTTATGAAACTTTCTGCGGCACAAAAAGTGCAGTACAGCATATGCTGTACTGCACTTTTTACCGTTCGCTGATTGGTATGTACTTCCTGTGCTTGGCAATCGCCTTGTAGGCCGGACGGATAATCCGGTTATTATTGTACATCTCCTCGATCCGATGGGCGCTCCAGCCCGCCATCCTGGAGCAGGCGAAAAGCGGCGTGAACAAGTCCTCCGGTATTCCGAGCATCCGGTAAACCAGGCCGGAATAGAGATCGACATTTGCGCACATGGTTTTTGTATCGCCCTTGAGCTCGGCAAAGACCAGCGGCGTCAGCTTTTCTACCAGGTTTAAGAGCTTAAATTCCGCTTCAAACTCTGTTCCCTGAGCCAGCTTCATCGCATTCTGACGCAGAATCAATGCCCTGGGGTCGGATTTCGTATAGACCGCGTGCCCCATCCCATAGATCAGCCCGGTGCCATCGCCTTCCTTTTTGAGCATGATCCGTTTCAGGAAGCGCGCAACCTCATCCTCGTCCTCCCAGTTATGGATGCCGGCTTTCATGTAACCCAGCATCTTGGAAGCATTGATATTCGCCCCGCCGTGACGATGCCCCTTCAGGGAACCAATTGCACCTGCATAAGCCGAATAGGCGTCCGTTCCCGAGGAAGTCAGCACCCGGCAGGCAAAGGTCGAGTTGTTTCCGCCGCCATGCTCTGCCTGCAGCATCATACAGATATCCAACAGCAGCGCCTCCTCCCTGGTAAACTGCCGGTCCGGGCGAAGCAGGGAAAGAATCGTTTCTGCTGTGCTCTGCCCCGGCAGAAGAGGATGCAGAATCATTGAGCCGCCGTCATAGTGGCTGACCTTAACCTGGTATGCTTTGACCATGATATTCGGCAGTCGTGCAATCAACTGCAGGGATTTGCGCATCTCATGTTCCAGGGAAGCGTTTTCCGCCTCATCGTCATAGGAATAAAGCGCCAGTACAGAGCGCGCCAGCTTATTCATAACATTTTTGGAGGGTGCTTTCAGCACCATATCGTCAAAGAAATACTGCGGCAGTTCCCGGGACTCGCTCATCAGCTCCGAAAAACGTTCCAACTGTTTTTGGTTGGGAAGGGTTCCAAAAATCAAAAGATAAACCACTTCTTCAAACCCGAAGCGCTGTTCTGCCACACAATTCTCAACAATATCATTGATATTGATACCGCGGTAAATCAGCTGCCCGTCGATCGGATCTTTTTCCCCTTCATTTAATACATAGCCATGAACATTACAGATATGGGTCAGCCCGGCAATAACTCCCGTTCCATCCTGATTTCTTAATCCACGCTTGATATCAAAACGCTCATAGAGTTCCGGTGGGATATAGTTATATTTCTTGTACTCTTCACATAGACTTTTAATGGATTTCATATCCACAGAAGTTGTAATCTCTCTTTCGTCCATTCCATGGCTCCTCTCCGCGGGACAAGGCCGCTTTTCCAATTTCGCGCATTTATGCTGTAATAGTAATATCTTATCACAGGAATCTGTATTCGTCAATTCTTTTTGCAGGATTTTTATTAATAAAATTCAAAATCACAAAAGAAAGGATCAAGTTTTCTTGATTTCAGCAAGAAAACTGAATGGTGATAGTCATGAGAAATCATATTCGTTCATTTTTATTCTTTTTGGCCGCTGTGGTTGCCATCCCTTTCACAGCATTATTCCGGACAGGCGGTCAGGAAACTGTTCACACAAATCTGATCCCTAGTCAAACGCAAAGCCAAGCCGCATCCCAACCTGTACAGGCGGCGGCTGGAAAAGAGGAAATCACCATCTTTCTTGCGGATAAAAAAGAAACCCAGACTCTCCCGATGGCCGATTATATTCGCGGAGTCGTTATGGCGGAAATGCCCGCTTCCTTTGAAGAGGAAGCCTTAAAAGCGCAGGCAGTCATTGCACATACCTACGCGCTGCGAGTGATCGCAAATGAAACTGCTTCCCCCAGCGACGATTTAAAGGGCGCCGTCATCTCCACCGACCCATCCCGCCATCAGGCTTATCTTTCCGATGAAGAAGCGAAAGAACAGTATGGGGGTAAATATGAAGACTATTCGAAAAAAATACAAAACTGTATAGAAAGTGTGTTAGGAGAAATCCTGACCTATAATGACGAGCCCATCATTGCGGCGTTCCACGCAATGTCATCCGGGAACACTGAGGACGCTAAAAACGTCTGGGGCCAGGAGGTACCGTATCTGGTCAAATGTGAAAGCGAGGGAGATACCCTCTCCCCTTCTTTTGAAAACAGCCTGACGCTGACCACCGCAGAGGTGAAAAAAATTCTGGAAGAAAAATACCAGGATATTACCTTCACAGACGATCCCGCCAAATGGTTCGAAATTATACAAACCACCCCAAGCGGTTATGTTTCAGAGGTTAAGGTACTCGGCCAAACGCTTACAGGACAGGAGCTGCGCAGTCTGTTCGGACTGAAAAGCAGCGATGTCAGCATTGAGTATCAGGATGAAAAATTCACCTTTACCACAAAAGGTTATGGTCACGGCGTCGGATTAAGCCAATACGGTGCGGACTATATGGCCCGCCAGGGGAAAACCTACAGGGAAATCCTGACGCACTATTACCCGAATACTGTTCTGACTCCGGTCAATACATAGCAAACTGCCCTCTGCCAATTGGCGGAGGGTAAAATTATTGGAAATATTATTTTATTATGCTATAATTAATTAAAAGGGATACACTATTACGACTGGTTATGCCAGCAATAGGAACAGGACATATTTATGTTTTTCTTTAGAAAAGAGAACAGCCGAAAACAGTCCAGCAGAAAGGAGGCAGAAAAAAACAAAATATCTGCAACATGTTTTTAACTAGATAAAATGAGGTGGTTAATTTGAAAGAATAATTCTATTTTGAAAAACAAAGATATAAATAAACATTTTTATTTTAACAGAAATAGGTGAATTTTATGGACAAGTTTAACATAGGAAATCTATCTTCAATAACTTCTAAATGGTATCAACGCCCCCTATGATTATATTATTCCTTTTTATTATACCTCCCATTGGAATATTTTTATTATGGAAAGAACAAGGAAGGTGGAAAAAGAATACTAAAATTGTTCTTACTGTTGTCTCTGCTATTATGGCTATCGGATGGATATCATTTTTACTTCCACAACCCACGCAGATAACCGACTTAACGCTTACTGCGGATGATCCGATTGTTTTGGAAGTAAGTGAAACACAAAATCTCAAACCTTCTATTTTACCAAAAGACGCGGAAAGCCATCTGGTAAAGTACATCTCGGATAATGACTCAGTTGCCAGCTATGTCAGTGGCATTGTAATGGGAATTTCCGAGGGTGAAACAGATATTTATGTTTCTGATACAGACGGCAAAGTTCAAAGTAATAAAATTCATATCGTTATTATTCCACTAGGTGATAAGGAAAATATAAGAGAAGCTGAAGAAATAATCGATCTAATAAATAGTATTGGGACAGTTTCACTAGATAGCAAAGAGGCAATAGAGATAGCTAAAAATCAATATGACAATTCTTCCGAACGAGTGCAGCATTTTGTTACTAATGTCGATTTATTAATTAGCGCGGAAAAAAAATATGATGAATTAACCGTAGAATACAATAAATCAAAAGCCAAAGAAATCGAGGAATTAATTACAGACATTGGATCCGTAAGTTTAAATAGTAAAGATGCTATCGTCGCTGCACGTTCAAAATATGATTCTGCTCCAGATGAGATCAAAGAATTTGTGGATAATTATGAGGATTTAACCAATGCTGAATCTACATACCAGACTTTAAAACAAAACGAAGAGACCAAAAAGACAAGTTCCAAGTCTTCTTCAGGCAGTAACAATTCGGTTAGTAGCGATAATAGCAGTAAAGATAATAGTAAGCCAAAATCTCGAACAGTATATGTGACTAAATCTGGAAAAAGATATCACTATGATAATCATTGTAACGGTGGCACATATTATGAATCCACTTTAAGCGATGCGAAAGCAAGAGGCTTAACTCCATGCAAAAAATGTATTGGATAATAGAAATTTTGTTCTATCTAGTCGGAGAACAGACAATCTCAACGATTCCTAAATTAACTTCCTAATGTCAGGCTATTAGGACTGCCATATAGCAAACGAATTTAAAAAGCTGCTATGGCCTGCTATCCACTATGTGAATAGCAGGCCATTCTTCTTGATCTATTGATTAGTGCAATCGTTTCGTACAGCCTATCTCCTGACAAAGTGCAGGATTTGTAATAGTTTAAATTTTTCTCCAATCGTATGGAAGAAGATCGATCAGCTTTACGATAGTATCTTCCCCCACCATAACCTCCGCCTGAAGATTATTGTCACCAATTTGACTTAAAAATTCTCTACATCTGCCACATGGAGGCAGTATCTTTCCGTCTTTGTCTACAGCAATTATTTTTTGAATCGTATTTTCACCTGCAGTTATCATAGCTGCCGCTGCCGCTTGCTCAGCACAAAACCCCAAGCCGCAAGTAGCATCAATACAGGTTCCAACATAAATGTTTCCATTTTCTGTTAAGATCGCAGCCCCAACATCTCCTGCATCGGCACAGTCGGAAAGCTGTCTGTAATTTAATACCGAGCTTGCCCTATTATATAGTTCTTCAAAATCGTTCTTCATCACGATACCTCCATCACAAGCATTGAAAAATTGATCATTAAGCTCATTGTATTACATCTTGACAAATTTTTCTACCCCAAAAATTCTAACCGTCAGATCCCTTTTGCTAAATGAAAAATGCTGCATCTCGAATGCTCAAAATATAGCTTTTAATTTGATAAAAAGAGAGACTCGAACTCCCACTCCGGTTACCCGATCTACGCCTTTAATAAGGACTATACAAATCTCTTTATACCGAATCTTGATAAATTAGTTGAAACTGATAGTCTTGTAACTCCTGACTTGCTTGGGTGTTAAAAAATTTACACCCTAAATAGTCAACTGATTCTTCAAATCCATATTGTGACATCCGTTCAAACCAGCTTGAAAACCTTTCAGTCACTTCAATAAATTCATAAAGCTCTCTTGCGCTTATGGTCGGGTTATCATTATCATAATTTACTTTAATTAATTCATTCATATTAAGCCACCTCACTTCTACTATTTTGAACATTTTATTTTTGGACGAAACCGAAAGCAGCTTATCCTGTACTGCTACAATCAGTGCCATCAACATATCCTGTCTTTGGCAAAACGCCTCATTACATGTTTTTGGCATGTTGTCAAGAGGTTTTTCAAATTTTCCCAAAAGAAAACCACTACTGAATGAAATCAATAGTGGTTTGGGTATTTAGTTTTAGCTATTAATCTCCTTTTGTATCCGATTCAGATGGCTGTCTGATTACCATTGTTAATTTATCACCGTCCAAACTTCCCATAATCTCTCCAGTCACTCCATGAATTTCGCCATTGCTCCACCCACGATCTTCTAAACATCCAACTATGACCGTGAAAATATCCAAGGATGGATCAGTTGGTGTCATCTGGAACATATAAAATTTATCTTTTCTAATTACATCAGATATCACCTTAGCTTCAAACACAATTATTCTGCCGGTATATTTATCCGGGTTAAGAAAAGCTTCATATATTTCTGGATTTTCTATATCTAAAAAATAATCATCTGAATCACTCTTTTCATTTTCGCTATTGCTTTCCGTCTCACTGTAGATTTCCCCGCCGATTGCTTGTGCATATTTTTCCACTGCCGAGCGGTCAAAACCAGTATTCAACCTTAACAAAACCGTATCCGCAATAATTTGGTATCCGAAATCACTCAGTCCGCCGAAGCCCGCAATATAATCTGCTCTCTCAATAGCTTCCTTATTGGATGGAAAAACTTCCACGCTCCCACTTAAGGGCTGATCTTTTGAATACTCCGACTCGATGGTAGAATCTGCAAAATTCCCCTTTTGAAGATACGCCTTTTTTCCGCTTCCATTAGGATCATTTTCAGAGGTATAAACAATACTGTATTCGATTGGAAGCCCAGATTCCTTTAACTGTTCAATCACCGATTCAACCGTTACTTTTGGCTCTCCACAGCTTATTAAAAACATCATAGAAATCAAAACAGCGCTTAAACAGGATATCATTCTTTTCATAGCCAGCTATCCCCTTCTGTCAAATATTTATAATTTCAGTATACCCGATCCAGGATTGAAACTCAAGCCTGGATATTTGACAAATTTCCGCCGTTTAATAGGACAGATTGGATAAAATCCAGCTTTTCACGCTCTGATTTTGAGTCTGCGGGGATGTTCATAGTTACAAGCATGTCAGTATAATCTGGAAGCAATGAGAAAGAACACGAATTTCGACAACAAAAAGGGCATTAATAATCAAAATAAACTGGAATAACAAAAAGTACTAGGAAATAAAAAAGCGCCTTAAATCCCATTATATCGGGATTTAAGGCGCTTTTCTTGGAGCTGCTAACCAGATTCGAACTGGTGACCTCGTCCTTACCAAGGACGTGCTCTGCCTACTGAGCCATAGCAGCAAAATTTGTTACAGAACAATAGATTCTATAACAAATTTGGCGACCCGTATCGGGATCGAACCGACGACCTCTAGCGTGACAGGCTAGCGCTCTAACCAGCTGAGCTAACGGGCCAAATGGCAGGGGCAGAAGGATTCGAACCCTCGGCACGCGGTTTTGGAGACCGCTGCTCTACCAACTGAGCTATACCCCTATAACGAACCGCCGCTTCAAATTTGGTGGGCCTTCAGGGATTCGAACCCGGGACCGACCGGTTATGAGCCGGTTGCTCTGACCAACTGAGCTAAAGGCCCATTGCAAAAAACTAGCAAAATGCTAGTTTTTTGATGGGTATTCATGACAGCGTCTATCTATCTTCCCAGGCCGTCGCCAGCCAAGTATTTTCGACGCAAGTGAGCTTAACTTCTGTGTTCGGTATGGGAACAGGTGGATCCTCACCGCCATCAACACTGTCTATGTATGGTACACCACCAGGGAATCGAACCCTGAACCTACTGATTAAGAGTCAGTTGCTCTAACCAATTGAGCTAGTGGTGCACAGGCTGCCTACCATGGCAGGTACTATTTGAGGCAAAGAGCAAACATCAAAATGTCATTTCTCTTGGTATCCTCAAAACCGAATAATTATGAAGGAGAAACATAGTAAAGCTCGAGACTCAAACATTCTTTGAGGTCAAGCCCTCGACCGATTAGTACTCGCTAGCTGAACATGTCACCATGCTTACACTT
>NZ_FUHT01000003.1 GCF_900155615.1 Massiliimalia massiliensis
CCCCTACACCACGCTCTTTCAATTATAAAAAACCCCGGAGATATTACCTCCTTGCTTTTAAACAATTATAATGTGTTATAAGAGTAGTTTTTTTATATGTGCAGTTATTGTATTTAGTAAGTTTGTTTAATATATATTAATTAAAAAAGAGAAATTGTTTTCGTTGCATATTTAAAAAAAAGGGGGGGGTAAATTTTTTTGACCCGCCACTTTTATTTATGAATCTACTTATTTTGCTTCAAATTCCTGAGAATAAACTTCTGTTCCGTCGCTGGCTACATAACGAACGACTACAACCGGAGAGTCAACCTTTACAGTGATCTTTAACAATCCAGCAAGGCTTTCAAATGTTGATGCCTGTCCTTCCAACCCGGATTTCAGGCTATCTGCCATGCCGTCTGTTGGAATGCCTTCGGCAAAAGTATAGGTGTAGATGAATTTGTTTCCTTCACCAGTGATCGCGATTTCCATTCCGGAATCAGCGAGAGTGTCTTTCAGCTCTGCGATTTGAGACTGAACTTCTTCAGAAGCTGCATACTCTTCCATGGTTTCATAGGTTCCAAGAGAAGCATTGCCGGACTCATCACTGCTGGATTCTTCGGCTTTAGAGGAGCTCTGATCCTCTTCGTTAGCAGCGACACTGCTGGAAGCTTCCGGAGCGGAAGACGAACCGTTATCGGATGCGGGTGCTTTTGGTGCGCAGGAAGCGAATGAAGCCATCATCACTGTTGCTACACAAGCGATTAATAATTTTTTCATGGTTGTTCTCCTTCTTTATTCTGTCATGAATGAATATTTGTACTTTTTCGTTCGACTGAAAATTGGATAAAAGCCAATAAAAAACACCCGTTTTAGGGTGCTTCCTAGTTTTATTTACAACGAACGAGATTGTACACTTTTATTGTAATATATTGCGCTTCTAGTGTCAATCAGAATAAAAGCTTCACAATAAAATTGTAATAATTTGTGAAAAATTTATTGTTTATTAATCTGTATCTGTTCAAAATGACAAGGAACAATTTGGGAAAAGGACAAGAGATTTCTATAAATATTTCAAGAATTTTAGTTGACAACAACAATATATGGTGTATAATTGGAGCTAAACATACAATATATTGATATATTATAGGGAGGAATCGACATGCTAAAGGAAATACGGAAACGGGACGGAAATATTGTGCCCTTTCAGCCCGAAAAGATTACCCGCGCCATCTTTAAAGCGGCAAATGCCGTTGGAGGAAATGATTGGGAGAAGGCGGAAGATTTAACCGGACAGGTTCTTGTTTTGGCTGAAGCAAAAATGCCGGATGATGTAACCGATGTAGAAAAAATTCAGGATTTGGTAGAAAAGGTATTGATTGAAAACGGGCATGCAAAAACAGCAAAAGCGTATATCCTTTATCGTGAAAAACGCCGCGCCGCGCGTGAAGCAAACGCCCTGATCGGCGCCACGATCAATATGTTCTCCCAATACCTGGGCGATCAGGATTGGCGGGTAAAGGAAAATGCCAATGCACAGAAATCCATTAATGGGATGAACAACTATATCCGCGAGACCTTTACAAAGCAATACTGGCTGCATGAAATTTATCCGGACGAAATCAGGGAAGCCCACCTCTCAGGAGACCTTCATCTGCATGACCTTGGATTTTTTGGCCCGTACTGTGCAGGGTGGGATTTGAGGCAGCTTTTGACAATGGGCTTCGGCGGAGTGCCGGGCAAGGTGGAGTCATCTCCTGCAAAGCATCTGCGCAGCTTTCTGGGCCAGATTGTCAACTCTACCTTTACGACACAGGGCGAAACAGCAGGCGCACAGGCCTGGAGCAGCTTTGACACCTACTGCGCTCCATTTATCCGGTATGATCATCTGGATTACCAGACAGTCAAGCAGGCGATGCAGGAATTCATTTTCAACCTGAATGTACCGACCAGAGTCGGATTCCAGTGCCCATTCTCGAATCTGACCTTTGATATCCATCCGCCCCGCACCTTGAAGGACCAGGCGGTTATTATCGGCGGAGCGCTTCAGGAGGAAACCTACGGAGAATTCCAAAAAGAGATGGATATGATTAATACCGCTTTCTGTGAAGTGATGATGGAAGGGGATAAAAAAGGAAGGGTTTTTACTTTCCCAATTCCAACCATCAATGTCACGCCGGATTTTGAGTGGGACAGCCCGGTTGTAAACAAATTTATGGAGATTACCTGCAAGTATGGAATCCCTTATTTCTCGAACTATATTAATTCTGACCTGTCCCCAGAGGACGCGCTCTCTATGTGCTGTCGGCTGAGGCTCAATACCAGTGAACTGCGGAAACGAGGCGGGGGATTGTTTGGCTCCAACCCTCTGACGGGTTCAGTCGGCGTTGTTACCATCAACCTGCCGAGAATCGGCTATCTTGCAAAAAATGAGGCTGATTTCCGCGGCCGGCTGGAGCATTTGATGGAGATTGCCAAGGAAAGCCTGGAAATCAAACGCAAGACAATTGAGGAGCAGACGGAACGCGGCATGTATCCCTATTCTGCCCATTACCTCAAAAATGTGAAGGAGCGTACCGGTAATTTCTGGTTTAACCATTTTAACACCATCGGGCTGATCGGGATGAATGAAGCCTGCCTGAATTTCCTGGGAAAAGATATCACAACAGAGGAAGGGCAGAAATTTGCCCTGGATACGCTAAAGCTTATGCGGGATATTATTACCCGTTTCCAGGAAGAAACAGGGCATGTCTATAACCTGGAGGCAACTCCGGCGGAAGGAACCAGCTACAGCCTGGCAAGGCTTGACAGGGAACGGTATCCGGATATTATTACCGCCGGGAAGGACGAGCCTTATTATACCAACTCCACCCATCTCCCGGTAGGATATACGGACGACATTTTTGAAACCCTTGACCTTCAGGACGAGCTGCAGTGTCAATATACTGGCGGGACTGTACTCCATCTCTACTTAGGCGAACAAATTAAGGATACAGAGATTGCCAAGCAGCTGATTCGGAAAGCCTTTACCAATTATCAGTTGCCCTATCTGTCTCTGACGCCAACCTTTTCTGTCTGTCCGGAACACGGATACCTGAACGGCGAGGTATACACCTGCCCGGACTGCGGGAGGGATACAGAGGTTTGGAGCCGCGTTGTCGGGTATCTGCGCCCGGTACAGAATTTCCACAAGGGGAAACAGGAGGAGTATAAGCAGCGCGTCAAATATGTGATTCGTGAAGAGGAGCTCCGGGTATGAGGTTCGGCGGGATTCAGAAAACCAGCACTATTGATTTCCCAGGCGTTCTGAGCTGTGTGTTATTTACCAGGGGCTGTGACCTAAACTGTTTTTACTGCCATAACCGGGAGCTGATCGAAGGAATTGGGCCGGAAATATCGGAGGATGAGGCCCTTTCCTTTCTCAGGCGGCGGCAGGGCCTGTTGGACGGTGTGGTGGTCAGCGGAGGAGAGCCTACCCTGCAGCCGGATTTATCCCAATTTCTCAATCTGTGCAAGGGAATGGGGTACAAGCTGAAACTGGACACCAACGGCCAGCGTCCCGGGCTGACAGAACAGTTGTGGCAGGAGGAGCTGCTTAATTATATTGCGGTGGATGTAAAGGCGCCGGAAGCGGAATATGCAGAGATATGCGGCGTGAGCGGCTTTGAGAAAACACGGGAAACCATTCTCGCTCTGCTAAAGCGCGGCGCTCATTTTGAAGCCCGGACAACGCTTTACCCCGGGCTGAGCATCGAGGAACTGGAAGAATTATTGAGCAGTTTTCCTGTGCTTCCATTATGGCGGATGAATTATTTTAAAATGCCGGAGCAGTACTGTCCGACAGATGAAAAACGGCTGAAACAACCCGCGTTGACACCGGTGATGCTCAAGGAAGCGCTGCCTTTCCTGCAGAGACATCAGCCCAACCTGGCTATAGAAAAGTAAAAGAAGGCGGAAGGATTAATTCCTTCCGCCTTCTTTTACTTTGCATGGTTGTTCTTCTTTGCCGAGCCGGCGATAGACGGTCAGCATCATGGTCACAAAACAGGAGACTCCGCCAATCAAATTGGAAATCGGCTCTGCGATAAAGACGCCGTTGACGCCGAGTCCTCCGATCCGGGGAAGAAAAATCGTCAGCGGCACAACGATAATCGCCTTTCTGAGAATAGAAAAGAAGATTGCCATTTTAGACTTGCCGAGGCCGACAAAGGTGGACTGTCCTGCAAACTGGAAGATCATCATAATAAATCCGAAGAAATAGAGCTGCATCGCTTGACTTCCATATAGCAGCATATCCTCGTGATCGTTAAAAATGCGGATAAAAAATCCCGGCGATATTACGACAGCAAGCCAGGCCAGGGCAGAATAAATGCCGCCGATCAGGGTGGTGAATAAAATGCCCTTTCGCACGCGGCCATATTCCCTTGCGCCGTAGTTATACCCCAAGACCGGCTGAGAGCCATTCGTGATTCCGTTGACCGGCAGGCTGATGATTTCGCGGACAGAATTCAGGATTGTCATAATACCGATATAGAGATCGCCGCCATAGGACTTGAGCGTAATATTACAGACAATCTGCACCAAACAATTGGTGGCGGACATGATAAAGCCCGACATGCCAAGCGCTGTGATTTCCTTGAAAAGCTTCCATTCGACCCGAAGACTCTTCCTTTTAATCCGCAGGATAGCTTTTCTGCCGGTTAAAAAGCGGAGCACCCAAACAGCGGAAGCACCCTGCGCAATTACAGTCGCAATCGCAGCGCCCCGAATCCCCATGTGGAACACGAAAATAAAAAGCGGGTCTAGGATAATATTGAGCACCGCGCCCAGCAGGGTAGTGAACATCCCCACCTTTGGAAAGCCCTGGGAGTTGATGAAGTAGTTCATCCCGGTTCCCAGCATGGAGAACACCGTTCCAAGCAGGTAGATTGAAAGATAATCGTCCGCATAGGCATATGTATTATCGCTCGCGCCGAACAAATAAAGGATCGGCTTTTTAAACAGATAGCAGACCAGCATAATCAAAAAAGAGGAATAAAACAAAAGCGCAGCCGAATTCCCCATAATTTTTTCCGCGCGCTTGGTATTACCGGCGCCGCGCGCAATTGAGCACAACGGCGCCCCGCCCATCCCAAAGAGATTGGTGAAAGCGGTAACTAGAGCGACGATAGGGAAGGTCAGGCCGATTCCGGTTAAGGCCAGGCCGTCGGAATGCGGCAGATGCCCGATATAAATTCGATCAACTACATTATATAAAAGCTGGATTAGCTGCGCGACAGTAAGCGGAACTGCCTGATATAAGATGTTTTTCCCAACACTGCCTTTTGAAAAGTCGTTTTCCATCTGATTTCTTCTTTCTGAACAATCTTTTCCAATGGTATTATTATATCACGCCTGCGCCAAGAATAAAAGCGGTTCCAGATCCGAAAAAAACTGCAATAATATTATTGTGGAGATTACCTTTCGGCTATAGTTCCCTCAACGGCCGTAAGCCTGCCGCAGCAGCAAGGCGCAGCCTAAGATGAAAAAATAAATTTTGCCAAACTGTCCGCGGTATCTTGATTTTGGAAAACAAATCTTTTATACTGAAGAAAAGAGGACAGGATGAAAACCTCTAAAAGGAGTGGCAGAATAAGATGAAAAGTGCAGTGTTTTATGGCAAGCATGATCTCCGTCTGGAAGAACGCGCGCTTCCGAGCGTTGGGAAGCATGATGTGCTGATCAAGGTAATGGCCTGCGGCGTATGCGGGACGGATGTTCATATTTACGAAGGGGATAAAGGCGCGGCTGAAACGAATCCCCCTACAATTTTAGGGCATGAGTTTGCCGGCGTAGTAGAACAGGTGGGCGAAGCGGTCACCCAGGTCAAAGTGGGAGACCGGGTCTGCGTAGACCCGAACCAGTTATGCGGAAAATGTTATTATTGCCGAAGCGGAATCGGGCATTTTTGTGAAAACATGGTAGGAATCGGAACGACTGTAGAAGGTGGATTTGCACAGTATTGCGCTGTAAATGAATCCCAGGTTTACCATCTCGCGGATACGACTCCTTTTGAGGAAGGCGCGATGACAGAACCTGTCGCCTGCTGCCTGCATGGGATTGATCTCTGTGAAATTTCTGCGGCCTCGACTGTGATGGTGATCGGCGGGGGCATGATCGGCTTACTGATGGTTCAGCTTGCTAAGCTGTCCGGTGCACATCAGGTGATTTTGCTTGAACCGGTAGAAGGAAAAAGGGAGGTCGGGAAAAAGCTTGGCGCCGATCTCTGTATTGACCCGATCCATGAGGACGTTAAGGCTGTTCTGGCTGAACACCAGATCCATCGGATCAGCGTAGTGATTGAATGTGCAGGATTAAAGCAGACGATTGCGCAGGCAATTGATCTGGCGGGAAAATATTCCATTGTGATGATGTTCGGCTTGACAAAGCCGGACGATGAAGTGGCGATTAAACCATTTCAGATTTTCCAGAAGGAGGTTATTTTGAAGGCTTCCTTCATCAATCCGTATACGCAGCAGCGTGCGCTTGATTTAATTAATGCAAAGAAAATCGATGTAAGCTCTATGGTGTATGAGGTGAGAGGGCTTTCCGGACTAGAAGAGGTTCTGGCAAATGCTGAGCTTCGCAAAAAGGGGAAATTTATTATTGACCCCTGGAAGGACTAATGTAACATAAAGAGGGCCCCGGCAGATGCCGGGGCCCTCTTTGTCACCTTTTGCGGCTTCTGAGAATAGCATGTATTGTCGTATAACGACAATGATCTTAGGAGGTTTCATTTATGTTTTATCATTCTCAGGACAGACAAAGCTGTCAGCCATGCACGCCGGCCTGTCCTCCTCCATGCTGCCCTCCTGCTTGTGAGCCCATTCTTACTATTGGCACAACGATTACGGGCGAACCCGGAACCGCTGCCGAGGTTACTAATACCGGAACAAGATGCAATCCAGTGCTAAACTTCACAATACCTCGGGGTGTTACCGGCGCCACTGGAGCAACCGGTCCTAGCGGCGGCCCGACTGGCGCTACCGGTGCCACTGGAGCAACTGGCCCGACCGGCCCAACAGGCGCTACCGGCGCTACCGGAACAGACGGTGCCGCAGGTGCTACTGGAGCAACTGGCCCGACCGGCCCAACAGGTGCTACCGGTGCCACAGGAACAGACGGCGCCGCAGGCGCTACTGGAGCAACCGGCCCGACCGGTCCAACGGGCGCTACCGGAACAGACGGTGCCGCAGGTGCTACTGGAGCGACCGGCCCAACTGGCCCAACGGGCGCTACCGGTGCCACCGGAGCAACTGGCCCGACTGGTCCAACGGGCGCTACCGGCGCTACCGGAACAGACGGCGCCGCAGGCGCTACTGGAGCAACTGGGACAGCAGATACAATAACAGTTAGAAATACCACTACAGGAGAGCCTGGCACAGAGGCAAGCGTAACGGACGTAAGCGGAGGTCCGAACCACATTTTGGACTTTGTGATTCCCAGAGGCTTTGATGGAACCGATGGAGCAACTGGCGCTACAGGAGCCACCGGAGCCGACGGTGCTGCGGGCATTACTGGAGTCACTGGCCCAACTGGCGCTACAGGTGTTACCGGCCCAACGGGTGCTACCGGCCCAACGGGTGCTACCGGCGCTACGGGAGCAACTGGAGCAACGGGCGCTACAGGTGCCACTGGAACTTGTTCGTGCACCTGTCGGTCAAAGGGTGAGATGGTTGTTAACGGCGGGATGGAATCCTTTACTGAAAACATTCCGACTGGGTGGACGGCGAACAACCCAGCTCTTGTTTCTAAAGTTGGCCAGCAGGGCAGAGTGCATTCCGGGAACTGGGCGGTTAATCTGAAGGACCATGCTGTTCTTTATCAGGATATTGCAGTGGAGGCCGGCTGCTTCTATCAGTTCTCCTTCTTTGCAAGAGGAGAAGGAAGCCAGGTTGGGTTCACAGCGAAGGTTATCTATCTGAACGCCCAGAACCAGCAGACCGATGCTTTGACTATTCAGGTAAGACAGCAGGATTTAGTCACTTCAAACCGGATTTTCACCTATTTCCGTGGAATCACTTCTGCCGCGCCGACCGGCACAGTGACAGCGAGAATTCAGTTTACCGTCAATGCCGACGGATCGCAAAGCATGGATCTTGACGATGTGTCCCTGTCTGTCGATTAATCGGCATAACAGCGAAAAATTGGCAAAAAGAAGCTGAAAGACTATTGTGGAATCGGATTTTTCAATCGAGCACCATTCATTATGCTGCAGCTTAACAGGAATCGATCTGTTTCTGCGCAGTTCTGGAAAGGACTGCGCAGAAATATTAAAGAGCGGATCTGTCTGATTTTTGTTTGCTGCTGTAGATTTATCGTGATTGTACGGCGATAAAATCGATGATAAAAGGTCGAGATACGAATGATTACATTAAGCTTATGTATGATTGTGAAGGATGAGGAACAGGTTTTGGCACGCTGCCTTGACAGCGTGAGGGATGTGTTTGACGAGATTGTGATTGTTGATACCGGCAGTACAGACCAGACAAAACAGATTGCGGAGCGCTATACACAAAATATATATGATTTTAACTGGAATGACGATTTTTCAGCAGCCCGAAATGAATCATTTGCCAGGGCTGCAATGGATTACTGCATGTGGATGGATGCGGATGATATCCTGCTTGAAGCAGACCGGCAGGCGCTGCTCCAGCTGAAAGCTTCTCTGCCGGAAGAAACCGATGTAGTGATGATGAAATACCATGTTCAGTTTGATGACCAGGGGAATCCAACCTATTCCTACTATCGGGAACGGCTCATCCGGAGAAAACCGGCGCCCTTGTGGCAAGGCTTTGTTCATGAGGTCATTGCTCCGTTCGGAAACATCTTATATTCTGATATTGCGGTGACTCACCGCCGGGTGAAGAAAAGCTCGTCGGGCCGCAACCTGAAAATTTATGAAGCGAAAAAAGAACAGGGCGTACCGTTTGACCCGCGGGCAGAATTTTACTATGCGCGGGAGCTTTATTACCACGGCTGGTACGAAAAGGCGATTTATGAGTTTGAACAGTTTCTACAGCGCCCCGACGGCTGGGCAGAAAATAAAATAGAGGCCTGTCGGATGCTTTCCTACTGCTACCAGGATGCCGGGCAGCCGGAAAAAATCCTGCCGGCACTTTTCCAGAGCTTTGCATATGATATTCCGCGAGCAGAGCTATGCTGCGAAATCGGCTTCTATTTTGCAGAACGCCAGGCGTACCAGCTTGCTGTTTTCTGGTATGAGCAGGCACTGAAAACGCCGCGCAATGACCAGAGCGGCGCGTTTGTACTGCCGGACTGCTATGGCTATATCCCGGCAATCCAGCTTTGCGTCTGCTATGACCGTCTGGGAAACCTTGCGGCTGCAAAGCAGTACAACGATCTTGCCGGAAAATTCAAGCCGGATGCGGAAGCCTACCAGCATAACCGAGATTATTTCCTTTCCTTTGAAGAATAAGAGGAACGGCCTTCAGAGCCGTTCCTCTTATTTGATGGTCTTGTGTACATAAATTTTGGTGGGGCGGCCGGATTCAAACAGATCCAGTCCGATTTCCCGAAAACCGTATTTTTCATAATACTGGATATGATTTGTCGTCAGATAAACCTGGTCATAGCCCAGTGAACCGGCAGTCTGGCGTGCGTGCCATAAAAGCTGTTCGCCCAGCGCATGTCCGCGTTCTGACTCATCGACAAACAAGGGGGAAATCCAGGGAGACAGATCTTTTCTTTGAATACACTCCTGCTCCAGCAATTGATAAAATCCTTTCATCTCACCATCCCGAAGCAGCAGTACCGTCAAGGGCAGACTGTCCTGCGGGTGAAGGCTTTTGGGAATTTCCGGCAGTACGACATCCTTGACCGCCGGCCAATTTCGGCAGACATAGTCGGCCAGCTCCTGACTGCGCTGGGGGCAATCCTGTAAAAAACAGATTTGGTACATAGGGGTTCCCTCCTTTTTGAATTTCAGGGACAACCGTTCCTGTTACACTATCATAGCATGGGACAGAACAAAAAACAATAAGAAAAATCTCTGCAAATTGTTATGGTTTCGTAACAAAGTGAAAGGAAAAACATGATATGGTAAAAGAGCAAGTAGTTTCACTGCTCTGGATTCTCCGGAGAGGGCAGTTTGGAGCTGGCCAGAGCGGCCGGAAACAAATTATTATCGACAAAGGCTTGGGGGAAAAATCATGGAATGGAATGGCCAGGGACTGACCAGCGGCGAAGTAGCACAGCGAAGAGCCGCCGGACAGGTTAACCTGAATGTGGATGTCAAGACCAAATCAATCAAACGGATCTGCGCAGAAAATATCCTGTCCCTCTTTAACCTGATTAACTTTGTTCTTGCCGCCGCGCTGCTGGCGGTGGGTTCTTATAAAAATATGCTGTTTATGGGCGTAATTTTCTGCAACACCATGATTGGGATCATCCAGGAAATCCGTTCCAAGCGCGCTGTTGACAAGCTGTCCATTGTAGTTTCAGAGAAGGCGGAGGCATATCGTGACGCGCGGCTTACGGAAATCCCAATCGAGGAGATTGTGCTTGACGATGTGGTCCGGCTGAGGAGAGGAGATCAGATTCCAGCTGACGCTGAGGTATTGTCCGGCTCCTGTATGGTCAATGAAAGCCTCCTGACCGGCGAATCAGATTTGATCCGGAAGCGTGAAGGAGATCAGCTGCTCTCCGGCAGCTTTATCGTATCGGGCGAATGTGTGGCAAGGGTAGTCCATGTCGGCAAGGACAACTATGCGTCTGTCATTAACCGGAACGCCAAATATCTCAAAAAGGTAAATTCGGAAATCATGGACACCTTTAACCGGATTATTCGGTTCGTTTCGGTGATTATTTTTCCGCTTGGCGCATTGCTTTTTTATAATCAGTATACCGCGGATGGGGCGACGGCTTCGAGTGCAATTGTCAATACGGTCGCGGCGCTGATTGGGATGATTCCGGAGGGGCTGATTCTTTTAACCAGTACGGTGCTGGCGGTTTCAGTAATCCGGCTGTCCCGGCATAAGGTGCTGGTGCAGAATCTTTACTGTATCGAGACATTGGCGCGGGTGGATGTATTATGCCTGGATAAAACGGGAACCATCACCTGCGATGAAATGGAATTAAAGCAGATTATTCCTTTGCTTGGCCAGGAAGAGACAAAAACAGATGAAATCCTGGCCTCGATTGCCCATGCCTCCCATGACGATAATTCTACCATGAATGCTCTAAAAAGCTTTTTTCAGGACGCGCCGGCCCGGGAAGTCAGCCGGTTCATTGATTTTTCCTCGGAGAAAAAATGGTCGGGTGCCGTGCTGGAGGATGGAACAGGCTACGTGGTCGGCGCGGGTGAATTTATTTTAAAAGACAGGTATTCCCTGATTGCGGACGTTATACAGGAGAAAGCGGGCAGCTACCGGGTACTGACCCTTGCAGAGGTGCCCGGAGGATTTACTGAGGACGGCGATTTGATCGGAGAAGCGCAGCCGATGGCGCTGGTAATGATCCAGGATAAAATCCGGGATAATGCGGAGGAAACAATCCGCTATTTCACCGAGCAGGGAGTCCAGCTCAAGGTGATTTCCGGAGACGGGACGACGACGGTATCCAATATTGCCAAAATAGCCGGGATTCCGAATGCGGAGCGGGCCGTGGACGCCTCCGCCCTGCAGACTGAGGAGCAGCTCAAAAAAGCGGCGGAAGAATGCACTGTATTCGGCAGAGTAACGCCGCAGCAGAAGCAGAAGCTTATCAAGGCAATCAAGGAGAATGGGCATTCCGTCGCAATGACCGGAGATGGGGTGAACGACGTGCTGGCCTTGAAAGAAGCGGACTGCTCGGTGGCGATGGCTGCGGGAAGCGACGCTGCCAGAAATGTCGCGCAGCTTGTGCTGATCAATAATGATTTTTCCGCTATGCCGCGTGTAGTTGCCGAAGGGCGGCGCTCGATCAATAATATCCAGAGAAGCTCCTCTCTGTTTTTGGTTAAAACACTCTTTTCCATCCTGCTGGGCCTGCTGACGGTTCTGGTGCATCTGCGCTATCCGTTTCAGCCAATCCAAATGTCCTTGGTAGGCGCGTTTACCATTGGGATACCATCCTTTGTTTTGGCGCTGGAACCAAACAAAGACCGGGTGACCGGAAACTTTTTCTGGAATATTATTTCCAGGGCGATTCCGGGCGCTTTGACAATTGTAATCAATATTGGGCTTGTATATCTCTGCCAGGGATGGTTTGAGCTCAATTACAGCCAGGTTTCCACGATGGCGGTTGTGCTGACAGCCCTGACGGGTATTCTGCTGCTGATCCGGATTTCAATCCCGTTCACACCGATTCGGACGGCTTTGCTGGCGGTAGTCCTGGGCGGGATGGCGCTGGGCTTGACCGCCTTCAAATGGTTTTTCGATTTTGCCCCCTTCTCTATGGAAATGTTCTGGATTCTCCTTGTGTTGGGTATACTATGTTTTCTTTTATTCCAATTTTTCTATTGGTGTCTGGAGCGCTTTGCCGGAGCCGGCAAGAAGCCGTCCGGAGGGAAGCGGCGCGGTGTATAAAATTCGTTTTCAAGGCCGGATATAAATTGACTTTTACTGGGATTTGAAGTACAATAACAGTGTATCAAATCGAAAGGGCAAAAGGGGAAAGGGTTTCGATTTTTTGCCAAATTATCAGATTGGGTAGGTGTGTTATATGGATGTAAAACAACTCAAAAAAACTGCCAATGACATCAGAAAAGGCGTCATTGAAGCGGTTTACAATGCAAAATCCGGACATCCGGGCGGCTCTTTGTCAGCGACAGATATTTTTACATATCTGTATTTCGCAGAAATGAAGGTTGACCCGAGCAAACCGGAGGATGAAAACAGAGACCGCTTTGTTTTGAGCAAAGGGCACGTAGCCCCGGCTTATTACAGTACGCTGGCTCACCGGGGCTATTTTCCGGTAGAAGAGCTGAAAACCCTGCGCAAGCTGGGCTCCAGGCTGCAGGGCCATCCTGATATGAAGCATATTCCGGGTGTTGATATGTCCAGCGGGTCTTTGGGACAGGGCATCTCTGCCGCCTGCGGCATGGCGAAAGCCGGAAAGCTGATGAACAAGGACTACCGCGTTTATACGCTGCTTGGCGACGGCGAAATCCAGGAAGGCCAGGTGTGGGAGGCTGCGATGTTTGCGGCGCACAATAAGCTGGACAATCTGGTTGTTATTGTGGACAATAACGGGCTCCAGATTGACGGAAACGTTGCCGACGTCATGTCTCCATATCCAATTGATGAAAAATTTGCGGCATTTGGCTTTGAAGTAATCTGCATTGACGGTCATTGCTTTGATGAAATTGCGGCAGCCTTTGAAAAAGCAAAAGAAACCAAAGGAAAGCCAACCGCAATCATTGCGAAAACGGTTAAGGGCAAGGGCGTATCCTTTATGGAAAACCAAGCGAGTTGGCACGGCGCCGCCCCGAACGCAGAGCAGTATGAAACAGCAATGGCTGATTTAGACGCGATTGCAGCAGGATTGGAGGGCTAGACAATGGCAGATGTAAAGAAAATTGCGACAAGAGAAAGCTATGGGAACGCGTTGGTTGAATGCTTCCCTGATTTTCCGAATATGGTTGTGTTAGACGCCGACCTTGCAGCCGCGACCAAAACCGGAACCTTTAAAAAGGCTTATCCGGAACGCCATGTTGACTGCGGGATCGCAGAATGCGATATGATCGGCGTAGCGGCTGGGATGGCTGCTGCGGGGATGATTCCGTTTGCAAGCTCCTTTGCGATGTTTGCCGCAGGGCGTGCCTTTGAGCAGGTGAGAAACTCTGTCGGTTATCCGCATCTGAACGTAAAGATCGGTGCGACTCACGCGGGTATTTCTGTTGGGGAGGACGGTGCGACCCATCAGTGCAACGAGGATATTGCGCTGATGAGAACCATTCCCGGAATGGTTGTGATCAACCCTTCTGACGATGTGGAAGCAAAGGCTGCTGTCCGTGCGGCGCTGGAATATGTCGGCCCGGTTTACCTGCGTTTTGGCCGTTTGGCCGTCCCGGTAATCAATGATAACCCGGATTACAAATTTGAACTCGGCAAAGGCGTTACCTTAAAAGACGGAAAGGATATCACCATTATCGCTTCCGGCCTGACTGTCAGCGAAAGCCTGAAAGCAGCGGAAGAGCTGGCGGCGGATGGGATTGACGCACGTGTGATTAATATTCATACCATCAAACCGATTGATGCGGAGCTGATTGCAAAGGCGGCTGCGGAAACCGGAAAGATTGTCACAGTGGAAGAACATTCTGTGATCGGCGGCTTGGGCGACGCGGTAATTGGCGCAATTGCTGAAAACCCGGTTCCGGTTTACAAGATTGGCATGAATGATGAATTCGGCAAATCCGGCCCGGCTGTGGAGCTGATTGATAAATACGGCCTGACTGCTCCGCACATTGTGAAAAAAGTGAAAGAAGTCCTGGGTAAATAAGAATCAACAAAAACGCCTCTTTTCAGCAGAAAAGAGGCATTTTTTTATCCTGAACAGAGCATACTGTGGAGAGAGAATCAAACGATGTTTTCCCGGAAAGGGCTTGAAAGATCAGGCGCTGTCATGTATAGTAGAGGTAGTGAATAATAAACTGGAAAGAAACGGAAGAGGATAGGAGGACTTTCTATTCTCTCGAAAGGTATGGTCATAACGATGAAATACGGTTTTATCAAGGTCGCGGCCGCAACGCCGAATATCCGGGTGGCAGACTGTGAGTATAATACCGCGCAGATTATTGAGACGATTGGCAAAGCGAGAGATGCCCAGGCAAAGCTGCTGGTTCTGCCGGAGCTTTGCCTGACAGGGTATACCTGCGGCGACCTGTTTTTGCAGGATCTGCTGTTAAAGAGCGTGCGGGATTCCTTAGAGGAAATCCGAAAGGCGACTGCCGGGCATGACATGCTTGTAGCGGTGGGCGCTCCGCTCGTACATCACCAGAAGCTATATAACTGTGCAGTGATCCTGTGCAACGGAAAAATTTTGGGAATCGTCCCCAAAAGAAATATTCCCAATTACAGTGAATTCTATGAGCTGCGTCATTTTGCCCCTGCGCCAGAGGAAAACGGCGTGATAGTGATAGGCGGGAAAGAATATCCGTTTGGAACAAAGCTGTTATTCTCCTATGCAAGGTTTTCCCAGTTTACAGTCGGCTTTGAAATCTGTGAGGATTTGTGGGTGGCAAATCCGCCGTCAGTTGGGCATGCAATGGCCGGCGCGACTATCATCGGAAACCTATCTGCAAGCGACGAGACAATTGGCAAGAGCGCATACCGGCGCGATTTGGTGGCCGGACAGTCTGCCCGGCTTCTCTGCGGCTATCTTTATGCGGATGCCGGAGAAGGGGAATCTACGACAGACCTCGTTTTCGCCGGGCATGACCTGATTGCAGAAAACGGAGTACTGCTGGAGGAAAGCACCCTGTTTGAAAATGACATCATCCTGTCAGAAATCGACGTGATGCGCCTGGCGGAGGAACGCCGTAGGATGAACACCTTTTCTCACGTCGACGAGGGGTATGAGACAGTATATTTTGATTTTCCTTGCCGGGATACGGCGCTGACCCGCTTTGTATCCCCGCAGCCCTTTATCCCGTATGAATCAGGAGAACGCCGAAGCCGCTGCAAGGAAATACTTTCCCTGCAGGTTGCCGGGCTGAAAAAGCGCCTGGCGCATACCGGCGCGAAAACTGCGGTGGTAGGCCTGTCCGGCGGCTTGGATTCCACCCTGGCTCTGCTGGTAACTGTCCAGGCGATGGATTTGCTTCGCCGGCCCAGGACAGATATCCTGGCAGTGACAATGCCGTGCTTTGGCACCACTGACCGCACCCGTTCCAACGCGCAGATTTTGGCGGAGGCACTGGGCGTGGACTTCCGGGAAATACCGATCACTGATTCGGTAATCCAGCATTTTCAGGACATCGGCCAGGAGCTAACCGCCCATGATGTAACCTATGAAAATTCCCAGGCGCGGGAGCGCACCCAGGTTTTAATGGATGTTGCCAATAAGGAGGCCGGCCTTGTAATTGGAACGGGAGATTTGTCTGAGCTTGCGCTGGGATGGGCGACCTATAACGGAGACCATATGTCCATGTATGGGGTAAATGCGTCGATCCCGAAAACATTGGTGCGGTATCTGGTTTCTTATTACGCGGATTTTTCGGGAAACCAGACTATTCATGACGTGCTTTATGATATTCTGGACACGCCGGTTAGCCCGGAGCTGCTGCCGGCCGTAGACGGGGAAATTGCCCAGAAAACCGAGGATATTGTCGGCCCGTATGAGCTGCATGACTTTTTCCTCTATTATATCCTGCGGTATGGCTTTTCTCCGCGCAAGGTAAACCATCTGGCAAAGATTGCTTTTGAGGATAACTATTCCCGGGACGAAATCCTGAAATGGCTGAAAACCTTTTACCGCCGTTTCTTTGCCCAGCAATTTAAACGTTCCTGTCTGCCCGATGGAGTGAAGGTAGGGTCGGTTACCCTATCTCCGCGCGGTGACTGGCGGATGCCGAGCGACGCGGTGGCGCATCTGTGGCTGAATGAAATCGATTCGATGGAATAAAAAAGCAGGGGATACGGTTCATCACTGTATCCCCTGCTTTTAATTTGTAAAGACATATGGAAGCATGCAATATAAAAATACTAAGAGGAAAATTCCGGATAGAACTGTCAGGGCAACAACGCAGTTTTTGATGGTTTTAATATGTTTGGCTTGTTCCAGCAGCATTCGTTTTTCTAGTATTTCCTCTGATAAATCTGAAATACTTTTATAAAATAATTCGGGATCACTGGGACTCTGCCGGTAACCTGGTGGAAGAGGCTTGTCCTGAGCCAGAAGTTTTTTCAATTTTGCCGTTTCCTCACCATTGCACAATTCTTCGCCAATATTTAAAAATTGTTTTAAATCGTTCTGATAGCTAGGATTCATTTTATATATCCTCTCGATTATTCTACGCTGATATTCTCTCCGATCAAACCGATGAATTCATTTCCTGTGAAGCCGCCGTCCTTATGACCGATCAGCCATTTGTTTTTCGCAGTCATCAGCTTGTCCTCCCCGTCGCCGCCATGCGGTTTGGAAAGGCCGGTATTGGTACCCTTTGGCAGAACTACCACACAACGGAACTCCTTGCCGCCGACACTGCATGGCGCGTAGTGCAGGGCCGTTGCATAAAGCTCCACTCCGACGCCTGCAGGAAGAAGGAACGCCTCAACCTTGGCGGTATCGTAGGTGAAATCATCCTGGATATCCTGCTGCATTCCCAGCAGCAAAATCAAATCGGTAGCCGCAATGTCCAGCTCGGAGGAACGGTGGTATTCCAGTGCGTTGAGCAGATGGTTATGCCCGTTGCAGTAGCCAAGCTGGATAGGAAGCTCTCCAAATGCCTTGACTGTCAAGTCATCATAGACCCCGCAGGCCTCCAGCTCCGGGACAGACGGCACATAGGCGACCCCGTCGGACATCGGTGTTTTCATCATAGCGCTGCAGAGCTCTGAAAAGTCATACCCTTCCAGAACCCGTCCATATTTTGCAAATTCTTTGTCTGTTACCTGATAAATTTTCATGGCTATTCCTTCTTTCCCTATCAATAAAATATTATTTTCAGCAGCCCTCAATAGTCCGCATAGCTTCAATGGTACGGATAATTAATTCATCCAACGGCCATCCGAGCAGCTCTGCCCCACGGGAGATAACCTCTCTGGAACAGCCGGCGGCAAAGTTTGCGGATTTAAACTTCTTTTTTACCGATTTAAGCTCCAAATCCTGCACGCTTTTTGACGGGCGCATAATGGCTACAGCGCCGATCAGCCCGGTCAGCTCGTCGGTTGCATAAAGGATTTTCTCCATTGTGGAAGCCGGCTCGATGTCAACGGTAAGCTGCCATCCATGGCTGGCTGTAGCATGGATAACCGATTCGTCAATGCCGCGTTCCCGCATAATTTCCTGGCTCTTGATGCAGTGCTGTTCGGGATATTGCTCGAAGTCCAGATCGTGCAGCAGTCCGACCACCTTCCAGAATTCGACCCGTTCGCTGTCGTATTCCCCGGCAAAGTACCCCAATACCTCTGAAACAATTTTGGCGTGGCGGAGGTGAAACTCCTCTTGATTATATTCCTCCAGCAAAGCCTGTGCCTCTGATAGGCTGGGAATCGTTCCCATCCGATTACCTCCTTTCAATTCTGTTTTTCATTATATCACAAAAAAGAGGAAAAGGAATTACACGAGCTGGAGAAAAAACTTTTCAATATTCAGTGAAAATGCTATAATGAAAATACTATGGCTGGAAGTTTTATCGGAAATGGGGAGTGGAAACTATGGTGAGTCAGGAAATTAGACGGATTGCACCGGAAATGGACCCTTTGCGAATGGGGATGGGCTGGAAGGTTGAGGATTTGGAAAAGCCCCAGATTATCGTGGAGAGCACGTTCGGCGACAGCCATCCGGGAAGCGCGCATCTCCTTGCGTTTGCCAATTGCGCGGCGGAAGGGGTAGCAGAAGCCGGCGGAAAAGCCGCGCGCTATTTTGCAACTGACATCTGCGACGGTATGGCGCAGGGACACGACGGGATCAATTATTCCCTGGCGTCCCGGGATACCATAGCGAACCTAATTGAAATTCATGCAAATGCAACGCCGTTTGACGCAGGAGTCTTTATTTCAAGCTGTGACAAGGCGGTTCCCGCGCATTTAATGGCGATTGGGCGGATCAATATCCCGTCGATTGTCATTACAGGCGGCGTGATGGAAGCGGGCCCGGATTTGCTGACCCTGGAACAAATCGGCGCCTACAGCGCGATGTGCCAGCGCGGGGAAATTACAGAGGAACAGCTTACCTGGTATAAACACCATGCATGTCCGTCCTGCGGAGCCTGTTCCTTTATGGGGACGGCTTCTACCATGCAGATCATGGCGGAGGCGCTGGGATTGATGCTTCCGGGAAGCGCTTTAATGCCGGCAACCTGCGAGGATTTAAAAACCTTTGCCGCAGAAGCAGGGAAGCAGGCGGTAAAACTGGCAAAACTGGGATTAAAGCCGCGCGATATGGTGACGATGGACTCCTTTGAAAATGCGATCATGGTGCATGCGGCGATTTCGGGGTCGACAAATTCTCTTCTTCATCTCCCGGCGGCGGCTCATGAGTTTGGGCTGCAGATTGACGAGGAAACCTTTGACCGGATTCATGCAGACGCGCATTACCTGCTTGATATCCGTCCGGCGGGAAAATGGCCGGCACAGTACTTCTATTATGCAGGCGGTGTTCCTGCGATTATGGAAGAGATCAAGGGCCGGCTGCATCTGGACGCGATGACTGTGACTGGAAAAACCCTGGGCGAAAACCTGGAGGATTTGAAGAAAAACGGCTTCTATGAACGTTGTGAGGAATATCTGAAAAAAACCGGTTTGACCCGGCGTGACGTGATTCGTCCGTATGACAAGCCTATCGGCACAAACGGGACAATTGCCATTCTGAAAGGCAACCTTGCACCGGAGGGTGCGGTAGTAAAGCATTCCGCTGTTCCAAAAGAGATGCACAGGGCTGTTTTACGGGCTAAGCCATACGACTGTGAGGAGGAAGCAATCGACGCGGTATTAAAACATGTGATCCGTCCCGGCGACGCAGTTATGATCCGCTATGAGGGGCCGAAAGGAAGCGGGATGCCGGAGATGTTCTATACTACTGAGGCCATTTCCTCGGATGCGGAGCTTGGTTCGGCTATCGCCCTGATCACAGACGGCCGGTTTTCCGGAGCCTCCAAAGGGCCGGCAATCGGGCATGTTTCTCCCGAAGCGGCCGAGGGCGGCCCAATCGCGCTGGTGGAAGAGGATGACTTGATTGAAATTGACATTCTAAATCGGGTTTTGCGGATTGTCGGCGTTCGGGGCGAAAGAAAATCCGAACAGGAAATCGAGGCCATACTGGCGAACCGCAAACAGCATTGGACGCCTAAGCCGGAAAAATACCGGTCCGGGGTGCTTAAAATATTTTCTCAGCATGCCGTTTCCCCTATGAAGGGCGGATATATGAGATAGCAGAAAAGCCATTTCAGCGAAAAGGAGATTTTGAGAATGAACGAAGTATTAGAGCAAATTTCAAAGATCGGGATTGTACCGGTCATCAAAATAGAAGACCTGGAAAAGGCGGCTCCCTTGGCAAAGGCTCTGTGCGGGGGCGGTCTGCCTTGTGCGGAGGTAACCTTCCGGGCAGAGGGCGCGGCGGAAGCAATCCGGCTGATGAGTGAAGCGGCGCCGCAGATGTTAATCGGCGCGGGAACAGTTCTAACCACCGAGCAGGTGGACGAGGCGGTTTCGGCAGGCGCAAAATTCATTGTCAGCCCCGGCCTGAATCCCAGGGTGGTGGGATATTGCGTAGAACGCAATATCCCGGTAATGCCCGGCTGCGCGAATCCCAGCGATGTGGAGCAGGCGCTTGAGCTGGGGCTTTCGGCTGTGAAATTCTTTCCTGCGGAGGCGGCCGGCGGCCTGCCTATGATCAAGGCAATGTCGGCGCCTTATACGAAGATAAAATTTATGCCGACCGGCGGCATCAACGCCAAAAACCTGAATGAGTACCTCTCCTTTCCGCAAATTTTTGCCTGTGGCGGAAGCTGGATGGTCCGGGAGGATCTCATGAAAGCAGGTGATTTTGAGGAAATTACCCGTCTCACCCGCGAGGCTGTAGAAACAATGCTGGACTTTAAGGTAAAGCATGTCGGAGTCAATGCGGAGGATGCAGACCAGGCAATGGGAATTGCAAAGCTCTTTGGCAGCGCGCTGCAGCAGGAAGTCCGTCCGACGCCGATTTCTGTCTTTGCCGGAGATCTGGTCGAGGTCATGAGCGGCACTGGGCGCGGGACGCATGGGCATATCGGAATTGCCTGTAATTATGTTGACCGCGCGGTCGCCTATCTGGAGGCAAAGGGCATCGAATTCAATTATGATACGGCACGCTATAATGAAAGGGGAGCTCTCAATTTCATCTATCTGAAAGAGGAAATTGGCGGGTTTGGAGTTCACCTTGCCGCTAAGGACAGCTAGGAGGGGGAGACGGCAGATGGCAGAAATTATGACATTGGGCGAGATTATGCTTCGGCTCTCCCCAAAGGGGCACCGGAGGTTTGTTCAGGCCGGCGAATTTGACATTGTGTATGGCGGCGGAGAAGCAAATGTAGCGATGGCGCTTTCTAACTTTGGGATGGATGCAGGCTTCATCAGCAAAATTCCTTCTCATGAGATTGGACAGGCTGCTGTCAATGAATTGAGAAAATACGGGGTAAGCACATCGGCAATTGTGCGCGGCGGCGCAAGGCTGGGGATTTATTTCCTGGAAATGGGCGCGGCACAGCGCCCTGCAAAGGTGGTCTATGACCGCGCAGGTTCTGCGTTTGCCCTGGCCGATCCGGCCGAATTTTGCTGGAATAAGATTCTTGCTAGTACGAAATGGCTCCATTTTTCCGGTATTACGCCTGCATTGGGGGAAAATGCAAAGCAAATCAGCTTTGACGCCTGCAAAGCTGCCAGGGACAAGGGAATTATCGTGAGCTGTGACCTGAACTACCGGAAAAACCTTTGGAGTTTGGAAGAAGCAGGCTGCGTTATGAAAGAGCTGATGCCCTATGTAGACGTGCTGATTGCGAACCAGGAACAGGTGAAAAGCCTGTTTGGAATGCAGGCAGTGAGTGCTGAAATTAAAGAGACGGAGGTTGATTACAGCGGATGCCAGAGCTTATGCGCTCAGCTTCGGGAAACCTGGCCCCAGCTTCAAAAAATCGTGCTGAGCCTGCGCGGTTCGGTGTCCGGAGACGACAATTATTTCGGAGCCTGTTATGACGACGGAGCGGGGTTTTATCATGCGAAAAATTACCTGATCCATATGGTAGACCGGGTTGGCAGCGGCGACGCCTTCAGCGCGGGGATCATCTACGCAATCATGAATGAATTCCCGGCGCAGGAAGCGATTGAGTTTGCGGTTGCTTCCGGCGTGCTGAAGCATTCCATTGAAGGGGATGTCAGTGTGGAAGGCGTAGAAGAGGTAAAAGCTCTGGCCGGCGGAGACGGCTCAGGAAAGGTACAGAGATAAACCATACCGGGTCAGATCTGCGGCTTATGACAGAGGATCTGGCCCGGTTTTATTCCGGATAACCGGAGTGACGGACAAGAAAAAGGAGAAAGAAAAAATGAAGCGATTTATCGCAGTAATCCTTGCGGTTACTCTATTTGGGCTGGCAGGATGTTCGGGAACTGGGAACAGCTCTCCGTCGGCATCGCAGCCAGCGAATACAGAGGCAGGGGAACCAATGGCCGGAGAAGAGGCGGAGCAGATTATAGGGGAGTATGTCCAATATTTGTCCGCTCACGACTATGATTCGTTCCTCTCACTGTTCAAGGAAGGGAATCTGAACGAGCAGTTTGTGAAAAGCGAGTATAATACGGACGTCAACCTTGACGGACATGACCGGGAAGTAAAGGTAGTCGCTTCCAACGGAAGCCAGGCATATGTATATCTGATGCTGTACACCGTATCAGAAAAGAGCACAGAAAACGATTTTGCTGGTTATTCCTATATGATGGCGCGGGAAAATGGAAGCTGGAAAATAGACAGCAACCCTACGCAGCAGGAATATCAAAATCTGGCGGAACAGGCCACAGCAGCAATGTTCGGCGGGGAAGCGGCCGCCAGCAAAGCGAGCGTCAAGTTTAATTGTCCGTACGCGGATATCGGCAGTTACCTGCCCGGACTGTACGGAGCGGATGCTCAGGTGCTGTATCAAACGGAAGAAGGCAGGCTGGCAGTACGGGTTTATTTCTGGAACGGGACAGAGGAAGAAAAAAGCTTTACTGCCTTCTCTGAATTTCAGGTGGTCAACACCGCGACAGGGAAGGTGGCCGCCGACCTTTCCGATGAAAAGCTTGCGCTTTCGTTACAGCCAAAATCAGGACAATTTAAAACCTTTGAATTGCCTGAGTGGGCAGAGATAAAGGAAACCCTGACCTGTGAGGTACAGGCAGAGGCGGAGTAGAAACATGATATATTGAGTATGGCAGGTGATTGCTGTGACAGCTTCAGATTATCAGAGGATTGAACAGTATATGCTTGACTGCATGGAGGACAGCGCCCATGATCAGGAGCATATTTACAGGGTGCTGTATGTGGCATTGGATATTGCTGAAAAAGAAGAGCACGTTGACTGTGATGTTTTAACAGCAGCCTGTCTCCTGCATGATATCGGGAGACGGGAGCAGTTTGAAAACCCACAGTTATGTCATGCTGCTGTAGGGGCAGAGAAGGCGCGGGCGTTTTTGAAGAGAAATGGGTTTGCTTCTGTCTTTGCTGAAAGCGTGGCGTCTTGTATCAGAACCCATCGCTTCAGGACAGAAAATTCACCGGAAAGTCTGGAAGGAAGAATTCTGTTTGATGCCGACAAGATAGATGTCTGCGGGGCGCTGGGAATTGCACGTACGATTTGTTATCAAGGGCAGACGGGACAGCCTCTGTATGTATTGAGAGAAAACGGAGAGATTTCTGATGGAAGCGGGGACACAAGCCCGTCCTTCTTTCGGGAGTATAAGTATAAGCTGGAAACGCTTTATACCCAATTCTATACTGAGCGCGGCAAGGAGATTGCTCTGGAGCGGCAGAATGCTGCTGCAACATTTTATAAAAATATGCTCGAGGAGATCACAGCTTCCCGCCGCAGAGGAATGGAACTGCTTGAAAAAAATATAACAAAATAAATAAAACAGGAGACGTTCTATTAAAACGTCTCCTGTTTTATACCTCCTTCTCTTTTTCCAGCTCGAAAAAGGCTTCCGGCGCCAGTAGATCCAACACCTCGGGAAGATACATATTCAGCACCCTTTGGCGTTTTGTCCCTTCTGCCCAGGTATAGATATGGACGTCACAGCATTTGGTCGGGATTTGAAACAGGGTTTGCTGCAAAGCGATCTTAGTAATTTTGTCCTTGGGAATAGAGCAGCTTATGATCTGGTATAGCCGCGTGTAGTAAATTGTAACGGCTTCTTCCGAGACGCCGATACCCGTATGGAAATAGGCAAAGGTTTTGACGGTCAGCCACCAAAGGCATGGGATTTCACAGATAACCAGCACAAAGATCAGAGGCCGGTCAAAGCCGGTGATGAAGTAAAGCGCCAAAAGCCCTGCCGCCAGCACACAAAGGCAGAGGGTGAGCGGCGGAATTAAAAAGCGGGACAGGTTTTGGATTTTCGGCTTAATCTGTTTTTTGACAAAGGGGATTTCCGGCAACAGAAGATTTAGGTTGCTTTTGATTTCCTGATTCAAACCGGAGGGCAGAAGAACGGCGAGCTCGTCTTTTTTCTTCCCATAACCGGTACAATGGATGAATACGCTGGTAATCCCAAACAGCTTGGAAAAAAGCGATTGCCGCAGCGTGAGGAAATTAATCCTGGGAACCGAGATGGAATAACGCCGGATAGTGAATAAACCGGATTGGATGCCAAGCGCGTTGCCATACCGGGTGGTTTGGAAACGGAGGTGCTGTTCCATGTTCCGCAGGAAGGAGAACAGCCAGCAGCCCAGAATAATATATGCGATAATAGCAAAGACTGGCGGCAGCCCGAAGCTGTTTAGCTCCGCAAGCTGGGTAAAGGTATTTAGCAGTTCGTTTCGGAACGGCTTCCCGAACACCTTTTCAGCCTGGGATAACGCCGCCCAGAGATAGAGTACGCCGGTGAGAGAGTTGGAGGTCAGGAGTGAGAAGATGGTGATATACAGGTTGCGCGGAATGTAGGTTTTGAAGAACGAGCTTTTTGGGATCAGCGGCGTTCTGGAGGCTTCCATGATCATTTCAGCCAGCTCGCGCTTTACTGTAATAGAAAAATCCGGTTGGGAGGTCTCTCCGCCGTCGGTATCTGCCTGCAGGCGAACCGCCTTAATCGGACGGTAATACCATGGCGATTCTACGGAGATGGCAGTGATATTTCCAAATGCAAGGAAGCGGCTCTGACGAACGATCACGCCGCGAAAGATATGGATACCTGCCTCGTTGATGGTGAAGGTGTAGCTGTACCAGCCGTAAACGCCGAGCGCGATGATGAGCGCGACAATCAAAAGGTCAAACCACGCGCCGGAGAGCCACTCATAAAAGCCCATCCGTCCGATAATCAGCGCGCGGAGCAGAGGGAGCAGCAGCAGGATGAGGAACCGGGAAGTATTTTCCAGGATATTGATTGGATGCGAACGCATTGCTTTCATCCCTCCACCTCCTTTAGTAAAGTAATCAGACAGGCTGTTAGCGTTCAGCCAATTCCCGGTTTAGGTCATCTGCGATCTGATCGGCGCGGCTGGACTCAAGAAATGGGATTACCAGATGCGATCCCGGCGCGGTGATCACCAGCATACTCAGATGGATCAATGGGGTAAACGGTGTGTTATATACAGTGACAAAGGATATTTTATCCCGCTTTAAAAACCGGGTTTTATAGAAAATCACCCCGCCCTTTACAATAATATCTCCACCGCGGCAGCAATAACCCACGCTGAGATATAAAAGGGGCAGATATAAAAAGGACGACAGGATCAATAAAGCGCCCAGGATCCAAAGCACGCCATACCAAATCCAGGTGGAGACCGGAAGAAAAATCCAGGCCAGGGCAATCAGTCCTCCGAACAGCAGGCAGGACAGCAGTTCCCAAAAGACAAGGCTCCGCTTGGGAAGCATTTCATATTTCATCTTGACAGCCTTAGCTTTCGCAATGCGAGAGCATTCCTTTCTTATGGAATTAGAATTGTTGTTTCAAACAGCTTTCTCTTAACTTGGAATCTATTTTATTATTGTAACATTCTGGGATATTTATGTAAATAGAAACCTGTCGTTTTATGCATGGGTCAAGCCCTTGGGGCATAAGCATAAGACAGGGAGATAATCATGCGAAGGATTGGGCTGATGCAGCAGGGGTTCATTCCTTTTGCGTAATAGGGGATTGGTGAAGGATCATGCGATATCGAATCATAGGAAAAAAGGGACTGTGCCTTGCGGCGGTACTGGTAATTGGAATCGGCTTTTTCTGTCTGTTGGGTGTGCGGGAAACAGCCCTGCAGGTTGCCGCGGGATTCCGCAGCCTGCCGGTCTATTCTGTAGAGACAGAGGAAATGAAGGTCTCCTTTGGGATCAACTGTGCCTGGGGGAATGAAGATATTCCCGAGATACTGGATACACTCGATCAGTACCAGGTAAAGGCGACCTTCTTTTTAGTAGGGGATTGGTGTGAAAAATATCCGGAGAGTGTGAAGGAAATCAAAAACCGGGGACATGAAATCGGAAACCATTCCGATACACACCCCGACATGCCCTCTCTGGAACGGAACGAAATTATGAAGGAGATCAACGACTGCTCTTCCAAAATTGAGGCAGTAACCGGAGAAAAGCCAAGCTTGTTCCGTCCGCCTTCCGGTGCATATAATAATCTGGTGGTAGACACAGCGCGGGAGATGGGATATGAGGTGATTCAATGGGATTGCGACAGCCTGGACTGGAAGGGACTCAGCGTAGATGAAATGCGCCGGAGAATCATGAAAGGACTGCAAAAGGGTTCAATTCTGCTGTTTCACAATGACACCAAGTATACGGCCCAGGCATTGCCGCATATCATTGTTGACATCCAGGAAGAAGGCTACCAGATCGTGCCAGTCGGAGAGCTGATCTGTCAGGAAGAATATGAAATTGACCACGCGGGCCGTCAGCACGCGAAAGAAAAACAGGCAGATTGAGTTTCTGCCTGTTTTTTGATATAATAAAAGAAAAGCGTGCCTGCAAGGGGGGTACGGTACGCTTTGAGGAGGAAAAAGAAAATGAGTGGCTTGAATCAAACGCCAAAGGGAGAAAGGGTGCATATCGCGCTCTTTGGCAGGAGGAATGCAGGAAAATCCAGTGTCATCAATGCGATCACCGGACAGGATTTGGCTGTTGTTTCCGATGTAAAAGGAACTACAACTGATCCGGTTTTCAAGGCAATGGAGCTGCTGCCGCTAGGGCCTGTTACCGTGATTGACACACCCGGCTTGGACGATGTTGGGGAATTGGGCAGGCTGAGAGTGGAGAAGGCAAACGATGTTTTGAACAAAACGGATATTGCGCTGGTGATTTGTGATATTACCGAAGGCTTTTCGTCATTTGAAGCGGGACTGCTGGAGCAGATTAAGAAAAAGCAGATTCCGTATCTGATTGTCTTAAATCAGGCCGACCGCTATCGTGGTTCTGTACAGGAACGGATAAAAGAAATTGCAGAACAGACAAACTCTCCGGTACTTGCCGTCAGCGCCAAGACAAAGGATGGGGTCAGAGAGCTGAAAGAAAAAATCGCCTCCCTGGTTCCGGATGAGGAGGAACGCAGGCTTCTGGGCGATCTGCTGGAGCCGGGCGATATGGTCGTGTTGGTTGTTCCAATTGACAAGGCCGCGCCGAAAGGCCGCCTTATTTTGCCGCAGCAGCAGGCTGTAAGAGACATCCTGGATGCCGGCGCGGTTGCAGTGGTGTGCCAGAATACAGAGCTTAAGCAGACGCTGCAAAGCCTCGGGAAAACGCCGAAGCTGGTAGTAACTGATTCCCAGGTATTCGGCCAGGTAGCAAAGGATACGCCACAGGAAATCCCGATGACATCCTTTTCCATTTTGATGGCGCGGTATAAAGGAGAGCTGCCCGACCTGATCGCAGGGGCGAAAGCAGTGTCCCGGCTTCAGGACGGCGATACCGTTTTGATTTCAGAGGGCTGCACCCATCATCGCCAATGCGAGGATATCGGAACAGTCAAGATTCCGAAATGGCTGAGGGAATACACCGGCAGGGATATCCGGTATGAAACCTCAAGCGGCACCGAATTCCCGAAGGAACTGTCAAACTATAAGATGGTGATACATTGCGGCGGCTGTATGCTAAACCGCAGGGAGATGCTCTACCGCACTGCCTGCTGTGCAGAGCAGGGCGTTCCGATTGTGAATTACGGCATTCTGATTGCCTGCATGAAAGGAATTTTACCGCGGTGCATTGAACCGTTTGCAGATGCGATGGAGGCTTGGAAACAGACCTGCGGCGAATAAAAAGTTCTATTTCTTTAAAGTTGCGTGATAAATTGGACACAAAGATCTGTTATACTTTATTACAACTAAATTTTATGATAGGCAGGCGTAATAGCACGTGAATTGGCTGAGAAATTTTATGGTGGGACGGTATGGGGCCGACCAGTTGACTTTGGCGCTGTTGATTTTTTCCTTCCTTTTATCTTTTGTCCTGATGTGGGTTCCGGTTCCCTTCCTTTCAATGATTTCCTATCTCCCTCTGGGCTATGGTATATTTCGGATGTTTTCGCGCAATATTTTAAAGCGCGGAGAAGAAAACGCAAGGTTTCTTGCAGTGTGGAGCCGGGTTGCCGGGTGGTTCCGGAGGACAAAACAGCATTGGGCTGACCGGAAGGTTTACCGCTTTACCCGATGCCCGAACTGCAGGCAGAAAATACGGCTGCCTAAGGGACGCGGAAAGCTTCGGGTGACCTGTCCGAAATGCAGGCGGCAGTTTGAGAAAAAAACATAAAGGAAAGAGGGCTTCGGCGTGGCGGAAAAAGCAAAACGGATTTTTTTGATTGTATTGGACAGTGTCGGAATCGGGGAGATGCCGGATGCGGCGCAATATGGGGATGAAGGGAGCAATACCCTGGCCGCCTGTGCTGCCAGCGGCAAGCTTTTGGTTCCCAATATGATACGCCTGGGACTCTCCGAAATTGACGGCGTCTCGCTTCCGTCCGGGGGCGAAGTCCCGGCAGGAAGCTTTGCGCGGTTGGAGGAGCTCTCCAAAGGAAAGGACACAACCATCGGGCATTGGGAAATTGCAGGCATTGTTTCCCCGAAGCCGATGCCGACTTATCCGAACGGATTCCCAAAAGAGGTTTTGGATGAATTTTCCCGCCGGACAGGACGCGCGGTACTCTGTAACCGGCCCTATTCCGGAACTAAGGTGATTGAGGATTACGGCGAGGAGCATATGAAAACCGGCGCCCTGATTGTCTATACGTCGGCGGACAGCGTGTTTCAGATCGCGGCGCACGAAGCAATCGTACCGATTGAGCAGCAATATGAATACTGTGAAATTGCCAGGGAGATTCTTCAGGGCGAGCATGGTGTAGGGCGGGTCATTGCCCGTCCGTTTATCGGGGAGCCAGGCAGCTTCAAGCGGACTTCAAACCGGCACGATTTTTCCTTAAAGCCGCCTGCCGAAACCATGTTAGACCGGCTGGGACAAGCGGGACTGGATACCATTGGCGTTGGGAAAATATACGATATTTTTGCGGGAAAGGGAATCTCGGAAACCTATCGGACTACCGGAAATACCAATGGGATGGAAGTGACGAGGGTGTTGGCAGAGAAAGATTTCCATGGCCTATGCTTTGTGAATCTCGTGGATTTCGATATGATGTACGGGCATCGCAATGATGTGACAGGGTATACCCTGGCGCTGAATGAATTTGACCGTTGGCTGGGAGATTTCCTTCCATTGATGCGCAGGGGCGATGTACTGATGATTACGGCGGATCATGGCTGTGATCCCGCGACGCCGAGCACCGACCATTCGCGGGAATACACGCCGCTTCTGATTTATGGAAATCAGATTCCGGCAGGTGTCAACCTGGGCACGAAAAAGGGGTTTTGCAGGATCGCGGCAACTGTCTGCGACCTGTTCGGCATTTCTCCAGAGGGGCTTGGCGAAAGCCTGCTTCCGGCATTGCAATAGATAAAAAGAACGGTGTTTTGCATTAATCCGCAAGACGCCGTTCTTTTCGTTTCAGGACAGCCATTGCGGAGAGACTGCTTTTGTGCATATTGTAAGTTGACAGGGATATACAAAAACAGTACAATAAATGAGGTAAAACTAACTGGGGACACCTGTTATTTTGGTAAAGGGAGGGTACAGAGCGGTCTGTACGGGATAGATATGACATTGGATCAGGTTAAGCCGGGCTATGCGGCAATTCTCTCGGTCATTGGCGGAGAAGGAGCTTTAAGGCGGCATTTGTTGGATATGGGGTTAACGCCCAATACCAGGGTAACCGTGCGGAAGGTCGCGCCGATGGGAGATCCGATTGAGCTTTTTCTTCGGGGATATGTGCTGACCCTGCGGCGGGAGGACGCGGCAAAAATCGAGGTTGTTCAGGTTGAAAAAGCCTGACCAACGCCCTTTCTTTGAAAAATTGACGGCAAAGGCTATGCCGTCAATTGATCCGGCGTAAGATCATTTTATGCTTTTCCCGGATTAAAACTGAACTGGACAATTTTACGGATGGAAAGGAAGCTTTGGCTTACAAAGTATGGTTATAGATATGAATGGCTTATTTGCGCTTGCCGGAAACCAGAACAGCGGCAAAACCACCCTGTTTAACCGTCTGACCGGAAGCAATCAGCATGTTGGAAACTTTCCGGGCGTAACGGTGGAAAAGAAGGATGGGCAGATCAAGGGGCTGAAAGGCGTCACGCTGGTTGACCTGCCGGGAATCTATTCCCTTTCCCCCTACACCTCTGAGGAGGTTGTAACGAGAGATTTTATTCTCAAGGAGCATCCGACCGGCATTATCAATATTGTAGATGCGACCAACATTGAACGAAACCTTTACTTGACGCTCCAGCTTATGGAGCTTGACCTGCCGATGGTGATTGCACTGAACATGATGGACGAGGTGCGGGCCAGCGGAAATTCTATTGATGTTCAGAAGCTGTCCCAGATGCTCGGCGTCCCCATCGTTCCGATTTCGGCGGGAAAGAACGAGGGGATTGGAGATTTGACCCTGGCGGTAAAGGAACTGATGGCTGCACAGCCGCCGAGGGCGAAGCTGGATTTCTGTACCGGAGAGGTGCATCGCGCTATCCATTCGATTGCGCATATTATCGAGGATAAGGCGAAGGCGGCCGGCTATCCGCTCCGGTTTGCGGCAACCAAGATGGTAGAGGGCGACGCTCCGACCATGAAGGCTCTGCAGATTGATGAAAATGAAGAACATATCATCGAGCATATTGTCGAGGAGATGGAGGAGCATCTACATACCGACCGTGAGGCGGCACTTGCCGACATGCGGTATAGCTATATTGAGAATATCTGCGCGGATTGCGTGGTAAAATATCAGGAGACTCATGAACAGGTGCGCTCTGAGAAGATTGACCGCCTGCTCACTCATAAATACCTGGGCATTCCGATCTTCTTTGCAATTATGCTGGTGATATTCTGGCTGACCTTCAGTGTGATCGGACAGCCGCTTCAGGATTTGCTGAAGGATATGCTGGGCTTTGCGACCGTGCAGTTTTCCGGTCTGCTGCAGGAGGTTGGGGTAAGCGAATGGCTGCGGTCGCTGATTATTGACGGAGCCTGCGTCGGCATCAGCAGTGTGCTTTCCTTCCTGCCGGTTATTGTATTGCTGTTTTTCTTCCTGTCTCTGTTGGAGGACAGCGGCTATATGGCGCGCGTCGCATTCGTCATGGATAAACTGCTGCGGAAAATCGGGCTGTCCGGACGCTCGTTTGTGCCGATGCTGATTGGGTTTGGATGCAGCGTTCCTGCAATCATGGCTACCCGGACACTGTCGAGTGAACGCGACAGAAAGATGACAATTGTACTGACACCGTTCATGTCCTGCAGCGCAAAGCTTCCCATCTATGGAATGATTACAATGGCATTCTTTCCGGATTATGGCGGCTTTGTGATGTTCGGGCTTTATGTGCTGGGAATTATCGTCGCAATTCTTTCCGGGCTTTTGCTTAAGGGAACGCTGTTCCGCGGGGAACCGGTGCCCTTTGTCATGGAGCTTCCGTCCTACCGGATTCCGTCCGGGAAGAGCGTGCTGCTTCACATGTGGGAAAAGGCGAAGGATTTTATCCGCAAGGCGTTTACGATTATCTTCCTGGCGGCAATTGTAATCTGGTTTTTGCAGAACTTTGACCTGCACCTCAATCCGGTAAGCGATGCAACCAAAAGTATCCTGGCTTCCATTGGCTCGGTGATTGCGCCGGTCTTTATCCCGCTTGGCTTCAACGATTGGCGTGCCTCTACCGCGCTGATTACTGGCATCACGGCAAAGGAAACCGTCGTCAGCACCCTGTCTGTTCTGACCGGCTCTTCTACTGATGCACAGCTTGCCGCTTCCTTGCAGCAAATTTTTACACCGTTGAGCGCGATCTCCTTCCTGGCGTTTACGATCCTTTATATGCCTTGTGTGGCCGCGTTCGCCGCTACAAAACGGGAATTGGGTTCGCTCAGAGGAGCGCTGCTTACGGCGCTGTATCAGACCGGGGCGGCTTATCTTGTCGCAACGCTGGTTTTCCAGGTCGGGAGTATATGGTTCCATTGATCACTGCTGTGTAAAGCGGAAAGGGTTGATTACATGAGCGCCGCAGACTGGGTTGTGCTGGGATTGCTTTTGACGGCGATTGTGGCTGTAATTATACTGATGCGCCGCCGTAGAAAACGGGGTGGATGCTCCGGCTGTGCGGGATGTGCGCAGGCTGGGCAGTGCCCTCATCAAAGTGAAGAAAAAAATGAAAATATATAATATTAGAAAGGAACCTTTTCAAATTAAGGTTTGGTAATGAACGATGCTGTTTATTGAATATCCGAAGTGCTCTACCTGTCAGAGAGCAAAGCAATGGCTTTTAGACCATCAGGTTCCCTTTGAGGACCGTCATATTGTGGAACAGAATCCAACGAAGGAGGAGCTAACTGAGTGGCATCAACGCAGCGGGCTTCCTCTGAAACGCTTTTTTAATACCAGCGGAATGTTGTATAAAGAGATGAACCTGAAAGAAAAGCTGCCGGCAATGACCGAGGAGGAGCAGCTTGCGCTGCTGGGCACCAACGGAATGCTGGTAAAACGCCCGCTGATTATTGCAGATGATTTTATCCTGGTTGGATTTAAAGAAAAAGAATGGCAAAGCCATTTGATTAAATAGAAAAGAGAGGAAAGAAAAAATGCCTTATATTGAAACAAAAATGAGTATTCCGCTCTCTGCGGAAAAGGAACAGCGCCTGAAAGAACGACTGGGAAAGGCAATCTCAGTGATCCCGGGAAAGAGTGAGGAGTGGCTGATGCTCAATGTTGAGGATCAGTGCAGGATGTATTTCCAGGGAAACAACGACACACCCACTGCGTTTGTAGAGATTAAGCTGTTCCGGGAATCCACGAAAGAAGCGTATGTCCAGATGACAAAGGAAGTGATGGCGATTTTCGAAGAAGAGCTTTCGATCGCGCCGTCCCGCATCTACATCAAATACAGCCCGGGGGATGACTGGGGCTGGAACGGTGGGAATTTTTGACCCCAGATTTGACGCTTACAGAAGAGAAAAAGGCCGGAGACTATAAGTCTTCGGCCTTTTTCTCTCATTATTTTAACAGGAATGTTTTAATTTCAAACGGTTTAATTGTAAAGCTGATCGGGCCGTCTGACGCTTTGCCATAAGGCTGTTCCATCAGGTCGCATTCCTGCCACTGAGCATAAGGCAGGGCGGCAGTGAGATGGACATCGCCTCGCATGCCGCTGCATTCGTGGAGACGAAGAACCCACCCATCGCCTTCTTCGGCAGGCTTTACTGCATCAATACAGATGCCGTCACGATCAATAGAAAGGGCAGGATTCTTTTTGCCCTGCCAGCTTCCCGAGAACGCAAGGAGCGGATTGTTGAGCGTCCAGGCTTCCTGTTCCAGACCGGATTGATACCAGACCTCTTCATGCGGATAAAGCGCATAGGTAACGGTCTGAATCCCGCGGTCAGCATCGTAATCCGGATAGTTGGAACTCTTGAGCAGGCTCAGGCGGAGCACGCTGTTCTTTACATCATAACCGTACTTGCAGTCGTTAAGCAGCGCAACGCCATACCCGCTTTCAGAAAGGTCTGCCCATTTATGCCCGACCACCTCAAACTTGGCGGCTTCCCAGCTGGTATTGCGGGTAATCGGCCGTTCAATACTGCCGAATTGGATGTCAAACCGGGCAGTGGTTGCGCGGATATCCAATGGGAAAGCAACCTTCAGGATTTTTTCCCGTTCCTGCCAATCGATTTCCGTTTTGAAATCGATCCGTTTGGTATGGGCATATAGTACCATGTCCTGGCGGATTGTAGTATGCTTGTAAGACCAAACAAAGTGAACTGTATCAGAATAAACGCCCTTGGTTACAGTAACCTTCTTCAGCTCGCGGACAGTGTCCATTTTATCCTCAAAGGAGGCTTCCAGCTCCCATGCGTCGAATTGTCTCGGCTTGTCTTCAAATAGCTGGAATACGTTCCCGCAAAGTCCGTTCTGCAGCAGCTCGCGTTTGGCTTCCCTGTCATAAATAGAGGTAAGCTGTCCCTGTTTATTCCAGGAAACCCGGTAGAATGCTGTCTGGCATTCATGGGCGCTGGCAGATACCATCGGTGTGTTAGAGACAAAATCAGAGCTGGTGAGCACCTTAGCAGTAAACGGCGGCAGCTCCTGAACCAGTGCCTGCTTGCCGTCCCTTTCAATAATCTGGGATTGCGGCCAGGAGGATGTGTTGTAGACGGTAACGGCATCTTCCTCTTTTTTGAGGAGGGCAGCAGTTGACTGCTGGACAGCCGCCTCGATCAGTTCCGCCGCTTCCTGGTATTCTTTATGGCAGTCCTCATATACCTCGTGGATGGAGGAGCCAGGGATAACGTCATGGAACTGGTTTCTCAGGATGATTTTCCAGGCCTCCCACAAAAGCGCCTTTGCCGAAGGATTATTCCCAAGAACAGAAAGAAGTTCGGCATTGCGGATTGCGAACTCAAGCCTGCGGTTGGTCTTTTTGTTATATGCCTGTGAGGTATAGGTTCCGCGGTGGAATTCAAGATAGAGCTCCCCATCCCAAACAGGCAGGTAACCTTCACGCGGATTTTCTGCCAGGGTACGGTTAAGACGCTTGAGATAATCGCGGACATGTTCTGATTTTACATGCGGAAGTCCCGGTATTTTGGCGACGCAACGCATTGTTTCCAGCATATCGCGGTTCACCCCGCCGCCGCCGTCTCCATAGCCATAGGCGATCAGCATATCGGTATTCAGATCCTTGTTCGAGTAGGCGTCCCACACGCCCTTGACGGTAAACGGATCGGTTTTCCCGTTATAGGTATAGTACCAGTTGTCGGAATCTTCCGGCGCTGTAATAAAGTGGGTTGTTACTTCCGTTCCGTCAATCCCGCGCCATAGGAAGGTATCATATGGGAGCTTGTTTGTATCATTCCAGCTGATTTTGGTAGTTACAAAGGTATTGACGCCGGATTTCTTTAAAATCTGAGGCAGCGCCCAGGAATATCCGAATACGTCAGGAAGCCAGAGGAAATCATTTTCATAGCCGAATTCCTTTTCGAAGAAGCGCTTCCCGTAAAGAATCTGGCGGACAATGGACTCGCCGCCGGAAAGGTTGCAGTCGCATTCCACCCACATCGAGCCGCTTGGTTCCCATCGGTTTTCCTTGACAAGCTTTTTAATCTGCGCGTAGATTTCCGGATAATCCTGTCGGATAAAATCATACACCTGTGCCTGGGACTGCAAAAATTGATAATCCGGATACTGCTTCATCAGCCGGTTGACTGTGGAGAAGGAACGGGCGCATTTTTCGCGGGTGTGCCGGTATCTCCAGAGCCAGGCCACGTCAATATGAGTATGTCCGATAAGGGAAACGGAAACGTCCGGCTTGTTCTGTCCCTGAAGAATCCGATTGAGGTAGCGGTTGGCTTCCTTACAGGAGGCGTAGAATTCCTCCGAACGCGGGTAGGAAAAATCGATTAGCCTAAACGCATGCAGCAGGACATTGAAAAGCCAGGACTGGTTGGGGTCGTTCGAATCCAGCAGATCGATGGTCTCCAGAATACTCCGGGACATAAAATAGAGCTCGTCCGTATGGTGATCCAGCTGCACAATATCGGCCTGCTTTAATTGATGCTCAATGACAGTATGCGGGCCGCCGCCGTTTAATCCGCTCCAGAGACGGAACTGCAGATTGATCGGCTCTTTTGTCAGTTCGGGCGGGAAAAAGACTTCCATGTGATTGGAATCAACGCCCTGATAAGGCTCGCCGTTGACATATAGCAGGCTTTCAAAATGGCTGGTATTCCCGCCGCCGGTAATTCCAAAATTGAAAATGCCGACTGCTTCCTTCCCAATACCGGGGGAAGGAACAGTAAATTCGGTACAAAGCCAGAGATATTTGTCCCATCCCTTCCAGTGGTCGCCAAGCTGCATCTGAAAAGGCGCAGCCGTCGGATCAGGACAACGGGCGCCGACTGTCCCGTCATCCTCGTAAGCTGTAAAGGAATCCAGGGAAATTAAGGGGCGGTACCGCAGCTCAGCAAGCTGGGAAATATGTTTGGCAAGACGTTCTTTATGATGGAAATCAAATGGCATAGAATTCCTCCTAATCATTGTATTGATAATCTCATTATACAGAAAGAAATGAGAAATTACTAGGGGAATATCATTTAATTTCTCATAATATTTTACTGAAAACAAACCCAGGAGTCATATAGCGGCTGCTATATGACTCCTGGGTTACAAGCTATGTATTTTTAGCAAATTTTAATGACGCCCTTTACAACATCGGCTTTATTATTGATGCAGTGATCCATGGCCTCCTGGATATCGTCCAGGTTATAGAGGTCGGTTACAATTCCCTTCAGGTTTACCTTGCCGGCAGCAACTGCGTCAATTGCCATCGGATAGATATGGCGGTAACGGAACACAGTTTTGAAGGAGAGCTCCTTGTCGAGCGCCATACCCATTGGCAGGGTCAGGTCGCCGGAAGCGCTGTATCCAACCAACACAATCGTGGAACCCTTTTTCGCGGCCCTCATGAGCTGCTTTGTGGTAATTTCCGTACCGGCGGTTTCAATTCCCAAATCACAGCCCTTGCCGTCGGTCAATCTCATAATCGCTTCAACCGGGTCTTCTTCTTTCGCGTTGATGACACCGGTAGCTCCCAATTCCAACGCTTTATCCAAACGTTTCTGCATGATGTCCACGACATACACCTTGGAAACGCCCATCGCTTTGAGCGCCATCATGGTAACCAGTCCGATGCAGCCGGAGCCTGTGACAACAGCGGTCTGGCCGGCATGCGCGCCGCCCTGCTGCGCGGCGTGGAAGCCGACTGCCAGCGGTTCGATCAAAGCGCCCTCCATGGTACTGACGTTATCCGGCAGCTTGAAGCAGAGATCCGCCTCATGCGCGACATATTCCTGGAATACGCCGTCTACCGGCGGGGTTGCAAAGAAGATAACATCCGGGCAGAGATTATACAGCCCTTTTCTGCAAAATTCGCAGTGGCCGCAGGTTTTGCCCGGCTCCAGCGCGACCCGGTCGCCCTCCTTCAGATGTGTTACAGCCTTTCCCACCTTAACGACGGTACCGCCTGGTTCATGGCCCAGGACAAACGGCGGTTCTACGATAAAATCGCTGATCCGTCCGGTCTCAAAATAATGCAGGTCAGAACCACAGATTCCGACATACTCCAATTTCACCAATACTTCATTATCCGCCGGCTGCGGGATATCCCGTTCTTCAAAGGCCATCTTGCCGATTCCGGTCATGACGGCAACTTTCATTTTTTCGCTCACAGCAAAAACCTCCCTGTTCACACTTTTGTTAAACGTTTTATTAAAGTATCTATATTATAGTTCTGCAACACCTTTTTGTCAATAGAAAAAAGGTGTTTTGTATGAAGTCACAAGACAGTAGATTACATTCTGACAGTTATCCACAAAGGCTTAGATTACCGTGTCGTAAAAAGCCTCAATGAATTGGAGCCCGGCGCCGAGTGCAAAGGACTCCTTTGGGGAATGGCAGAGGCTGAGATAGTCCGAATTGGGATCAAAGGTGTTATACCGGGCAGCCAGACGCTTTAAACGGGGAAGGTAGGACTCGAGATAGCCTCCGACATCTCCGCCTAGAATAATCGGACAGTCAAAGGCAGACCGGAGGTTTGTCACAGCGATGGCCAAATACCTCAGATAGGCGTCCCAGGCTTCTGTGCAGGCTTCCTCCTGCTGTTCAAGCCGCTCGAAAAACAGGGGAAGGCTGCCCTCCGCCAAGTCGGAGAGCACCTTTGAAGAGCAGTAGGCATCCACACATCCGTTTTTGCCGCAGTAGCAGGTTTTTCCGTCGGGAATTAGGATCATGTGGCCGAACTCGCCGCCTTTGTATAGCTCTCCAAAATAGAGCTGGCGGTGAACGAAAATAGCCCCTCCAACGGTATAGCCCAGGGAGAGCAGAACGGCCGTATCCTCAATATGATTGAGCTCTGCGAGACCCGCAGCGTTTGCGTCATTGCAGAAGATGGCGTCGCAGGGCAAAAACTGACGGAACTTTTGGAGGTTTATCTGATAAACATGCAGTACGTGGGACTGGGTAATCAGATCATGGTCAACATCAATGTTTCCCGGCAGAGAAACCCCAATTCCCAAAAGCTTTTCCGCAGGAACCTGATGGTCTGCGATAAAAGAGGAAACAAGCGTGCCGAAAAACTGGTAGTATTCCGTCTCGTCTGCATATGGCTTGGCGATTCGTGTCTGTGCGGTAATGGAACCGCTCAGATCCAATAGGACAAGGCTGATATGATTTGCGGTGATGTCCGCACCCAGTGCATAGCGCGCGTCCCGGACAACAGAGATTGTTTTCGCACGCCTGCCCCCTGTAGAGGCAAGTACTCCCTGTTCTTCCACCAGCCCTGCCTCTGCCAGCTCCTTGATATTTTGCAGAACGGTGGGCATACTCATATTCAGGTGGTAGGTAAGGGATTGTTTTGTGGCCTCCGGGTGTTGGCAAATATAGCGGAAAATTTTAATTTTATTTTGTTGTTTTAACGGTTTATGCCGTTTTTCTTCTGCTTTCACAGTAGAATCTCCTGTTTCTTTTATAAAAGTAGTTATTAAACTGAGTGTAACAAAAGTTCCGAAAAAGCGCAAGGCTTTTTCGGAACTTTTTACAGGCTGAGATTTGGTTTTCTTCTCTGTCATTCATCTGTTATCAACATCAGCAGGGTGAAAAACAGCATTCCGGAGCAGACCCAAAGCGTGCCGCCGGACAGGAACTCGGTAAGGAATGCGCCGATTGCCGCGCCGCAGCAGAAAAAAAAGATAATCACAAAATAGTGCAGGGCGTGCGAAAGCGCCTTGTGGTCATGGTCGAACCAGTACCGGCAGAGCTGCTCGGCCGCAGACCGGAGGTTTCCGGTGCACATAGTAGTAGCGTAGGCATTCCCCTTTAATGTCCGGAACGCATTGACCTGAAGGGAACAGATAAAGGAAACGGCCACATTGACAATTGCATTTGGAAAGGACTGTGGGCAGAATCCCATCACGCAGAGCAAAACCGCTTCAATCAGCAGAATGGTGTGGCGCCAGTTTAAAAACGCCTGCTCAGATATCTTCCGCTTCAGCAGCTCTGTGACGGCAACTCCCAGAAAGAACGCTCCAATCGGAATCAGATAATAGAAGGCGCGCAGCCACTCCTGTTCCGCGACGGAGATGCCAAACAGGACCATATTTCCGGTTTGGGCGTTGGCAAATACTCCGCCCCGGAAGAGATAGGTGTGCGCGTCTAAAATTCCGCCGACAATGGCAAGGCAGATACCTATCCTGAGCGATTCATGGAGTGGAAATAGGCGGGGAGGACTGGGTTTCGGCTTCATGATCAGATTCCTTTCCATTTTATTACCATCCCATTTTAACAAACGGAGAGCGGAAAAACAACTGTCAAACTGACAGGAATGTTTGGCAAACAGCCGAAACTTTCGTTGATGCGGAGATACTGACATGTTATAATAACGTTAAACGGATCTCAGAACAGACTCCTTTAGGCCTTACGGCATTGCAGGAAACGTCTCGATAAGGGAGCAAATGTGACGTATGCTCTTGGACAGAAATCCAATTTTCAGGGAAATGGGGGAAAATATGGGCAGAGTGACAGAGGAACGGAAGCTGATCCAGTCTCCGCTTAATTATACCGGCGGAAAATACCGTCTTCTTCCGCAGATACTTCCCCTTTTTCCAAAAGAAATGAATTTGTTTGTGGATCTTTTTTGCGGCGGAGGAAATGTAGGGATCAATGTTCCGTGCCGAAAAACTGTGTTTAATGATATTGACCCTGTCCTGATGCGGCTTTACCGGACATTCCGTCAGGTGGAAAAGACAAAGATTTTCTCCTGGATCGAAGAGGCGATTGACCGCTACGGGCTTTCCCGTTCGGCGGAATACGGATACGATTACTACCACTGCAACAGCTCGGCCGGGCTTGGCTCCTATAACCGGGAACGGTTTTTAAAGCTTCGCGCCGACTATAACCAGAGAGATCAGGACAGCGCATATTATGACATCCTGCTCTATGTGCTGATCGTTTATGCGTTTAACAACCAAATCCGCTTTAACCGTTCTGGTGAATACAACCTGCCTGTAGGAAAACGGGACTTTAATCTTCGGATGAGAGACAAGCTCAGCCGCTTTATCGACGCTCTGCAAACAAGGGAGGACGAATTTACCTGCTGCGATTTCCGGGAGTTCCCGCTGGATCGGTTGGATTCCGGCAGCTTTCTCTATGCCGATCCGCCCTATCTGATCACCTGTGCCACCTATAACGAGCAGGGGGGATGGAACGAGACGGCGGAACGGGAGCTTTTGGCGTTTTTGGACGAAGCGGATAGACGGAAAATCCGGTTTGCTCTCTCCAATGTGCTGCGGAGCAAGGGAAAAGAAAACCCGATTCTTTTGGAATGGCTGGACTGCAATCCCCAATATTGTGTCGTGCCGCTTGATTACCACTATGGCAATGCAAACTACCACACCAAGGATAAATCCTCAAATTCGTCAGAAGAGGTTCTGATCGTGAATTATCCTATGGGAGGGATGAACAGTGGCAGATGAAAATAAAAGCAAAGAGCTGGAGCACGATGACGAGAGTGGTTTTCAGTTTGCAAAGGAAATGCTGGACGGCGATGTGACGGCGGCAATTAATTTTGACCGTTTGCAGTACCATCCGGTGTACGGCTATATCCTATTTGAATATCTCAATTGTGATGAGGAACAGCCGAACGCTACGCCCTATACTAGCCATCCCAACCGGTACTGGTTTAGGAACAAACGGAAATTTATCTCGTTATGGCAGGCCGCGCAGGCCATGGGCGCGATCCTTGTGCTGGTGAACTATGCAAAAGCAGGGACACTGCATGAGGATAAAATCAAGGTGATCCGGGTGATTGAGCTTGACCGTGACGGGATCAAAAAAGAGGAGAGCTGCAACTGTACAAGAGAGATATTTCAGGCGTGGTTCCGAAAATTAAACCGGGAATGCCTGGATTAGGATTGACAGCAGGGACAGAATGGAATAAGATGAAACCAGAGAAAAAACCTGCTGCGGCGGGAGTGAGAAAGAGGGAATCATATGATCAGATTAGGAGCAAACCTGGGCCTGAATCCCAAAGATCCCGAAGAATGGATTGCGCAGGCGCGGGATTTAAACTGCCAGGCAATTTCCAGCCCGATTGACGATACGGCGTCTGCTGAGGAACGCCGCGCTTATCGGGAGGCTGCGAAGGAGCATGATATCCTGATCGCGGAGGTCGGCGTCTGGAATAATCCCATTTCGCCCAATTTGACAGAACGGAAGGCGGCTGTGGAAAAGGCGGTTCGCCAGCTAGAGCTTGCGGAGGAGCTGGGCGCAAGCTGCTGCGTTAATATTATGGGCGCGGCAGGAGAGGTTTGGGACGGATGCTATGCTGAAAATTTGACCGAGGACACCTATGCGCTGTCGGTTGATACTGTTCGGCAGATCATCGATGCTGTGAACCCGAAGCATACCTTTTATACCATTGAACCGATGCCCTGGATGTATCCGGATTCGCCGGACAATTATTTGAAGCTGATCCGGGATATTGACCGCCCCGCGTTTGCAGTACATATGGATTATACTAATATGATCAACGGCCTGGACAAATATTTCAACAGCGATGACTTTATCAGGGAATGCTTCCAAAAGCTGGGGCCTTATATCAAGTCAATCCATGCCAAGGATATTATTGCGGAAACGCAGCTTCCCTGTTCGATCCGCGAGGTGCTGCCGGGCACAGGCTCGATTAATTACCGGAAGGTGCTGAAGCTTGCGGATTCCCTGGGAAGGGAAATGCCGGTTCTGGTAGAGCATCTGGATACTTATGAAGAATATAAAACGGCGGTTGCACACCTGCACCAGGTATGGGAAACCTGCCGGTAAAAACAAAAACCGCCTTCCCGGTTAACCGGGAAGGCGGTTTTCTTTGATGAGCTTCTGCAGCAGCGCGGTGCATCCTGAAAGGATGTCCTCATAGGTCTGGTCAAAATTTCCGCTGTACCAGGGGTCGGCAATGTCTCGGTTCTGGCCGGAAAATTCCAGCAGAAGATGAACCTTCTGCTCCGGGTCTCTGCCGATGATCCTGGCAATATTCCGCAGGTTGTAGCGATCCATCCCAATGAGAAGATGATAACTGCTGTAATCTTTTTTCGTGAGCTGAACCGCATGCCGTTTTTGAAATGGGATTTTCTCAGCTAAAAGCTTCTGGCGGGTACCGTAATGGATGTCATTTCCGATTTCCTCCCTGCTGGTTGCGGCGGATGCAATTTCAAAAAAGCCGTCGAGTCCCTTTTGCCTGACCAGCTCTTTCATCACAAACTCCGCCATTGGAGAACGGCAGATGTTGCCGTGACAGATAAATAGTAGCTTCACCATAGTATCAGTATAACCCCTTTCCTGTTTAAAATTGAAATCCGGCAGTATTTGCTATTTCACCCGGAAGGACCTCGGGGCACGGCGATAGACCAAAATCAGTGCCGCCGCAATGTAGACAACGGTAAAGCCAAGGACGGTCATCGTAAAGGCAAATCCACCGACATTGATCTGAAGGCACAGGAAGCAGAGCATGTAAATGGCGGTATTGATCACAGTAAAGAAGGGGTTCTTGATCTGCAGGCTTTCGGAATATGGCTGGAAAATATAGTACAGACAGAGATGATGGGTGGTAAACAGAATCGAAAGCAGCAGAATAGAAAGACAGAAAAGCAGCATATCTACTGTAAAAATATTCGTACCGCAGATCAGGCAGAACCCAATAGCCGCAAGGCAGACAACCGCGGCGATAGCGAGGTCGTAGAGAGACACCCGGAACAGCCGCGCTTTAAAATTTTGCAGTATCATGTTTGGGTTTCGGTAATAAGCATAGTGGAGCATATCCTTGTCACAGTTAAAAAACATAGCGCGGCTGGCCTTGTCGGCAACGGTCATAAAATACATGATAAAGACAAATGCCGGGAGTATGGCAGTGAGATTTTGACTAATCTCCTCGGCGCGTTCCGGGTTAAACCAAAAGAATACGGCGGCCGCGATGAACAGGATGACAGCCAGTAAAAGCCGGTAAATAACAGGCCGGATCAGCTGCCTGCGGTGGCGCGCGAAGAAAAGGGCGTTAAAGTAAGCATACCCCTTCAGATGCTGAAACTGCGACTGGTTTGCTTCAGAAAGCTTTGCATCTGTTTCTTTGATCTCTACGTCCTTGAAGGTTGCGCCGGAGGATACCTTCAGAAGGGAAGAGAGAAGAAAATTCAGGTCAAGGGAATGCGGGATTTTTTCCTCATACTGTTTATATCCAATAGCAATATAATAAAAGCCCAGTCCGCCTAGGATGACAGAGACAATCAGAAAGGCGGGATGCAGCAGAACGCCTGAAATCTGCATTCCCATTGCGGGGAGCAGGTATGCTCCGGCAACGCCTGCAATAATAATCAGCCAATTAAAAAGCATATTCCGGCTGAGCACCTTTCCTGTCCGGTCAAAATAGAAAAGCTGGAAGGCTTCTCCTAACATACGGAAGCTGAGAAGCAGCAGCCAAAGCAGCAAACCATCGAGCACAGAAGCACCAAGCAGCAGGGCGGCGGCAATCAGGCTGGGAAGATAATAAACAAAGAAGGGGACATATTTGAATGCAAAGGAAGCATGGATATAATTCCCGGCATTCATATGCATGTATTTGATAAAGGTAACCTTATCCCTTGTTACGGAAAAGATATTGCTGTCCCCGAATGCGCCGATGATGCAGCTGAGAAAAAACAGGATGTGTACCATGACGGCAAATTCCCGCCCCTTTAGCCCCGGCTGAGATTCTGCGAACAGCATTAGCGGCAGCCCTGCAAAGAAAAGCAGATAAAGCGGCTTGCCAAAAAAATCAATGATCTGCCGGATTACCACAGCAATCCAGGACAAGGCTTTTTTCAGGGAATAGTCCGAATAAAAGGAATCCGGCATACACTTCCCGATCAGCCATAGACGTTTAAAATAGAAGATAAAAGCATTCACCCAGAGGGAGGCTTTCATATTGGCAATTTGTTTTAACGTATTAATCATCGGCGCCCTCATCTTTCAGCAGTTCAATAATCTGTGTCTCAAAGTCCTTGCTCTGCAGCATAGCATGGTCAACCTGCTGCAGATGTCCCTCGCTCAGCACGACAATCTCGTCGCAGAGGTCGGTGGCAAGCTGGAGAATATGGGTGGAGAATATAATGATATGGTCGTGCTTGATCTCGCGCAAAAGCTGCTTGATTTCCAATGCGACGACAACGTCAAACGAGGTGAGCGGCTCATCCAGCAGGATAACCGGCGGGCGTGAGATAATAAAACAAAGCATCTGGATCTTGTTTTTCATCCCATGGGAGTATCCCTTAATCAAGCGATGCCGATCCTCCGGTTGGATTTTCACGATATCGAAATAATCGTCAATGGTTTTTCCTGCATCAATATGCCCCTCGTTGATATCCATATAAAATTTGATGAATTCATATCCGGTCAAAAAATCCGGCAGTACCGGCGTTGAAAAAACATAGCCAATCTGATCCGGAGTCAGCTCGTAGGGTGAGCCGTTTTCCGGAAGAATGGAGGCCGATCCGCTGTCCGGCTGAGTTTCATCTGTCAGGCAGTTGAACAAGGTGGTTTTTCCGGCCCCGTTCCGACCGAGCAGGCCGTAAATTTTACCCTTTTCAAAGGCAAAAGAACAGTCCCTTAAGACCTCTTTCCTTCCAAACGATTTTTTAATTCCTTTTAGCTGCAGTTCCATTTTTGTTCCTTTCCTTTCGGTTGGTTCATACAATGCGAAGAGTGGCTTGAATGTTCTGTTACACCTTTCCGTTCCATCAAAAAGGCATAAAAAAGCACCCCAAAAAAGGGTGTATTACTTAAAAATATCGTGAACGAAAAGGTGTGCTTTTTCAATCAAAGAGAGGTTTGCCTGAAAGCCGGCACCGCGTTTTGTATTGACCATCGATTCGCTCTTTACGCTATCTAGCACTATTATAATTGATCTGCCTGTGTCGGACAAGAGGGAAAACGCAATTTTTACACACATTTCATATTTTAAAAGCCGCAGAGATAATCCTGCGGCTTTCTCACTGGCTGGAGGCGTTTGAAAATCAACTGTTGTACTTAGAGTCTATTCTATTTCACCGCCGGCTTTGCTTGCGGACTGCGTTTCTGATAAACTTACCACAGCGCTTTCCAGTCTGCGTTCTTTAATTTCCTGTACCTTGATTGTCAGACCATATTCACTCAGTTCTGGAGTGCTGCCGTCATTTGGGATAGTTCCCAACAGACCAAAAACCAGACCGCCAAAAGTGTCGTATTCCTCATCAGGGAGAAGCACGCCAAGCTGCTCAGACACTTCGTCCAGGGGTGCGGTTCCCTGTATCTTCCAGGTTTTGGAATCAATCCGCTCAATGGGCGGTGACACCGCAGGAATGGAAACATCGTCTTCAAGATCTCCTACTAATTCCTCCAGCAAATCATTCATGGTGATAATCCCGCTCATGCCACCGTATTCATCGACAACAACCGCAAAGTGGTTTCTAGATTTTTTCATGTTGCGGAACAGCACATCGGCCCGAACGGATTCTGGGATAAACCAGGCAGGCCTTACAGCGCTTTTCATCACCTCGCCACGCGCCTTGTTTTTCAGCCTGAGGTAATCCTTGGTGTATAAAACCCCGACAATATCATCCGTACTATCCGAGCAGATCGGATAAACAGAATGTCTGCTCTCATTTATGGCATTTTCCCATTGTTCATCGGATTCGTCAAGCCATAAAAGGGTAACCTCTGTGCGGTGAGTCATAATTTCTCCGGCATAGGTATCATCAAACTCGAATATGTTTTGAATCATATCCCGCTCCTCTGACTGAATGGTACCTTTCTGTCTGCCGGCATCCAGCAGCATGCGGATTTCTTCTTCCGCATTTTCTTCATCCTCGCTGTTGGGATCAACACCCAGCAGTCTTAGAAGGCCGTTGGTAGACACAGTGAAAAGCCAGACGGCAGGTGTGAAGATTCTGGAAACTGCATAGATCAAGCCGGACATGCCAAGCGCGATCTGCTCTGCTTTTTTCATAGCGAGCCGCTTTGGAATCAGTTCGCCCAGCAGTACGGTAAAATAGGTCAGTACAATTGTAATGAGAGCGACTGACAGCACGTTGACGATGGAGACGGGAATAGTAACGCCTATGCCGACAAACCAGTCAACCAGCCGGTCTGAGAAGCTTTCTGTAGCGACGGCGCTGCTTAACAAATTGACCAGCGTAATACCAACCTGAATGGTTGCCAGGAAGCCTGCGGGCTGCTCGGTTAATTTAGCAAGGCGCAGGGCGCGCTTGTCTCCGGCGGCAGCAAGTTTTGCAAGCTTGTTGTCATTCATCGTAATAACGGCAATTTCAGCACAGGCAAAAATTGCATTTAGGCATATAAATATGAGTTGGAGCAAAAGCAACCAAAATAACGGACTTTCCGACAAAATAATAACCTCCAAATTTTAATTGTCACAGTTGTTGATAACTACCTTTCATATATTGCGTTTAAAGTAATAAAAAAACACATAACAATAAAGACAATACAACATTGTCCTCTGCTATGTGTATGAAAAAACCTTTAGCGGGATGATAAAAGCCGATTATTGTGCTTCTTCGATTAGGAGGCTCTGCGTCAGGGCCAGAAGGGGCATCCACTACGATCTCACATCCTTTCATGAAAAATAGTATAAGAGATTTTTGGGATTCAGTCAAGTAAAAAGGATGCAAAGTCCTTGTTTGGATGCTAAAGCTCTTTAGGACTGGCTGCGTCAATAGGGAAGATTTGTCTCCTGCGCCTATCTCAAGAGGATAACACATAGGTTTGGAATAAAAAAGCCGCCCTGTCTGTTCATATCGCTTTATTTTTGCGTGCGGAGCGGTTTGATAACATTTGCGGCGCTTACTATTCTCTGTGCACGTCGGCAAGTGCTGGCGGATAATCCTTTGTTAGGTCACGTCAAATTCTTGTCCGTCTATTGTCAGCTTCACTTTTTGTTCTCCTGTTTCGGGTGCTTCTGTATTGCTTGACGATGATTTCGGCTCTTGCGGATTAGTTGATTGATTTTCTGAAACTTCATCGTTGTTTTGTATGTCCGACTGCTCCTGTCTGGAACTTGGCTCGGAAACATGCGGTTTGACTTGCTGACCTGCACAAGCGGAAAGACCGAAACACAGCAGTACACCTAAAACGATTAAAACAACTTTTTTCATTGCTGTTCCTCCGATTTCTTTCTTAATTTTCGTATCATCTTTGTGCAGTAATGGGCAATAAAGACGCAAAGTCCCATAAGCGCGAGATAATCTATGGTAAACAAAATTTTCGATTCGCTGTAATCCAAAAATACAAATTCAGATTTCAGCAGCAGATAAGTCGAAAAATCTCTGTTGATAAACGCCCGCACACCATATCCGGCAATCATCAATCCGGCAATAAAAGCAACGATACTGCGGATTTTTGACTTGTTTTTTAGTCCTGCCGCCTTTCGAAACATTCCCAAAATCATATTCCAGTGCAGACCTAAATGCAGGCTGATAAGAATATAGCCCCAATATGCACCGAGAATATGAAGCCTCCGAGCTAACGATATACCGCCAATTGACGGCAAGAAATCAAACACATAGCGTGACATCACAATGCCGCTGTACATTTGAGCAAGCATAGAAACAAGCACAAGAATATCAATACAGAGCGTTAAAATACGTATTGTGTTGTACTTTCCCTTAAATAAGGATTTATACCAATACCCGTTCAAAATGTGGTGAGCAATAAAAAGGAACAGCATTCCTGCGCCTACCCATTCGTGGAGCGCTTCTCCCCACAAATGATAGCCCATTAAGAAAAGCAGTGCCAGCGTCATGAAAATATCAACAGATAATTTGATAACAACTTTCAGCTTCATTCCTCCACCGCCTTACCCACACAGGAAATCGCATTTAGGCTGCGGGGATAACCGGTATACGGCAAACACTGTGAAACGACCTTAATCAAAAAGGTCTTATCGTTTCCCATCTTGATATTTCCTTTGGAATGGACGATAAGCTGCGGTTCACAGCCGCCCTGCGCCATAAGAAAGCAAAAGGTAATAAGTTCACGCTCCGCAAGGGTTAGACCCTTTCGGGTGTAGTAGTCGCCAAAGCAGTTTGCCGCCAGCCAGCGATTGATATGGCCCGCTTTCCAAGCCTCTTTCATTTGTTCTCCGAAGATTTCCGCCTGCGCTTCAATTCCCTTTTCAAGCCGGTTGTCAAGGGTAGTCGTCGCCTGCCCGTCAAGAGGAAGTTTAACGCCTCGCTCTGCAAATACTTTATTTGTAATATTCAGAAACGGCAGCATTCTGCCAAAACCCAAATAGTCGGTTGCCTGATAAACAATTTCCTTTGCAATAATCGGCGTGATACCGTTCTCTAACGCTTTGGGAAGCGTTTCTCTGTATGCGTCTACACCTTGGCAGCCAATCAGTGCCGCCAAAATTGCCATATAGCGTGTCTTTTCATCTAACTGCTGACTCTCTTCGTTTGGCACTTCGTTGAAAGCAAAATGCTCGAAGCGTTCTGCAAATTCGGGATCAGTGATATGCAAATCCATTTTCATTTCCCCTTTCTTTATTTCTTCTCATTCAGCAGAATGACTCCCTGCTCCGGATTTTTGTCAATCGCACCTACGATTGGATGCGGCACATATAGTTCCTCAAGAAGCGCGATGTCCTCGTTCGTCAGTTTTATACCAAATGCGCCGGCTGCGTCATCAAGATACTTTTCTTTTGTTGCGCCGATGATAGGAGCGGTCACGCCTTTTGCCCACTGCCACGCAATAGCAATCTGAGACATTGTACAGTCATATTTTTTTGCAAGTTCTTCTACGCGCTTTACGATAAGAATATCCTGCTGTTCCATATGGTCATATTTTCCCTTTGCCACACGGTCGGTTTTTCCGCGGAGGGTATTGGACTGCCAGGTGTTTCTTGCCAAATGTCCGCCTGCAAGAGGGCTGTACGGCATTAGAGAGACATTCATCTGTCGGCAAATGGGAATCAACTCTTTTTCATCTTCTCTGTAAAGCAGATTGTAGTGATTTTCCATAGCGGAAAACGGCGTCCAGCCGTGTTCCTTTGCGGCAATCTGCATATTGTGGAATTGATAACCATACATCGCGGAAGCGCCGATTGCCCGAACCTTTCCTGCAACTACCAGAGAGTGCAGGGCCTCCATCGTTTCTTCAATCGGTGTATCATAATCAAATCTGTGGATGATATACAAATCGAGATAGTCCGTCCCCAGACGGGCAAGTGTTCCCTCAATCTCTCGCAGAATTGCTTTTTGGGAAAGCCGCCCTTCGTTAAAATATACCTTTGAGGCAAGCACGACCTTGTCTCTTGCGATATTCTTTTTGATTGCCCGTCCAAGATATTCTTCACTGGTGCCTGCTGAATATCCATTGGCAGTGTCGAAGAAGTTGATACCGAGATCCAGTGCGTGCTGAATCATTGCTTCGCTTCGTTCTTCATCCAAAGTCCAGTCGTGCATCGTTCCGGCTTTTCCGAAGCTCATACAACCGACGCACAGTTTTGACACCTCTATATCTGAATTTCCTAATTTTGTGTATTCCATAAAAAATCTCCTTATACGCCCGGCTCTACAAACATCTTTTTATCTTTCAAGCGTTCCATATGGGCAGCCCATTCTTCCTTTTCGACCTCTTCAATCGACACCGAAACGAATTTCTCATCAATGTTCAGTTCCTTTGCCAGGAACTGCTGAACCTTAACGGCTATCTCTTTTTTGCCGTATCGTCCCGTCCGGGAATCATCATAATATCAATATGCGGCATAACGCTGCCTCCTTATTTTTATTCAAAAGCGATTCGCCCAAGTTTCCAACTCCTGCTCTGATACATGGTTGAGCATTTTGCCTCTTTCCCAATTTGCATACGGACAGAGAGGAATCAGCACTTCTGCGGTTTTACCCAGCCCGCTGCCGCCGGAAGTAGCAAAGGGGACGATTGTTTTGCCAGAAAGATCATAGCTTTCCACAAAGGTGTTGATAATGGTTGGCGCGACATACCACCAAATCGGGAAACCGATAAATATGGTATCGTAGTCCTCTATATTAGAAATCTGTTCGGCGATTTCGGGACGGGAAGCGGGATTGTTCATCTCAACAGAGCTGCGGCTTTTTTTATTCGTCCAGTCAAGATCGGCACGGGTATAGGGAACAGCAGGCTTAATTTCAAAGAGATCGGCGCCGGCCGCCTTTGCCAAACGCTCTGCGGCACTTTTGGTGACGCCGCTCGCCGAAAAATATGCAACTAATTTTTTCATCTTATTTTTCCTCCAACTTGTTATATTCTTCATCGCTCACAGGCTCGCACCACTCATTCGAGGTGTCCTCGCCCGGTACTTCCACGGCAATATGCGAAAACCAACTATCCTTTTTTGCTCCGTGCCAGTGCTTCACCTCCGCCGGAATGGTAATGACCGTCCCTGCGGTGAGAGAAACCGGCGTTTTGTTTTCCTCTTGATACCAGCCCTCGCCGGCAGTACAGATAAGAAGCTGACCGCCGCCGCTTTTGGCGTGATGAATATGCCAGTTATTGCGGCAGCCTGGTTCAAAGGTCACATTGGCAAGAAACAATGCTGTTTCCTGCGGATTTGTCAGCGGGTTCAAAAAGGATTCGCCGGTAAAATACTGTGCAAAGGCTTCGTTGGGATTTCCTGTCCCAAACACATTCATTGCTTCAAACTGTTTTTTATCTGTCACTTTCATTGATCATATCTCCCTTTTATTGGATTCCGTTGCTATTCAGCCATTCGGACACATCACCCGAAAGCTCCGAGCCGCCCGAATAGTGAATAGAAAGAGCTTCTCCCATTGCAGCGTTTGGCGCAAGTTTAGCGATAGCCGTCAAACTCTGTCCGAACCGGCCGCCGCCGTGGGAGCAGAACGGAAGTATCGTTTTACCTGAAAAATCATATTCTTCAAGGAAAGACGCAACCGGCATAGGAATAGAAGCCCACCAGTTGGGATAGCCGATCATAACAATATCGTACTCGTCCATATTGTCTATGTGATTTGCAAGTTCGGGCCGGGCCTGTGCGTTTTGATCCCGCTGCGCCTCGTCCAAAACGGTATTGTAGTCGCTTGAGTAAGGATTTACCATTGTGATTTCAAAGATATCTGCACCCGTCTGGCTTTGGATTTCCTCGGCGATGCCCTCTGTATTGCCTCCCCACGAGAAATAAGCGATCAAGATTTTACCGTTTCCGTCAGCGGATGTATTTTGTGCTCCTGTGCCTGAAACGCTGCCGGAACCGGGAGCCGCATTTAACACCAAGCGAATACCGAGATTAAAGCTGCCTTTATTTTGTTCCAGTGTCGCGCGGTATGCCGAGCGCATATTTTTAGCGAAATCATTCCAGCCGCCGCCCCGGTAAACCCGAAGCGTGCCGGAGGCAGGACCGGCGGGGTTGGTTTGTTCATCAGCGGAATAGTCGCCGTAATAATCCCAAACCCATTCGCCTACATTGCCGTGCATATTGTAAAGCCCGTAAGGGTTTTCGGAAAAGCTGTCTACCGGGACAGTGGTTTGTCTGTATTCGCCGGGTTTTATCTGCAGATTGCCCTGTGAAAAATAATTGTCCTCTATTTCATAAGGGTAATGCCCGTAATAGTTTGCATCCTCTGCGCTCGGTGAATTTTCCATATAAAACGGCGTACTCGTACCGGCACGGCAGGCATATTCCCATTCCGCCTCGGTGGGCAGGCGGTAGCCGTTTGCGCTCCTGTCCCAAGAAACATTCTGACCGTTGATTGTATAGACGGGGGTTAAGCCGTCCCTTTCACTTCGGATGTTGCAGTAGGCTGCTGCGTCGAGCCAGGAGATGTTTTCCACAGGCAGGTTATCTCCTTTGAAATTGCTCGGGTTACTGCCTGTGATTTCTTTATATTCTTTTTGTGTCAGCTCATATTTGCTCATATAGAAATCGCTGACAGTAACCGGATGCTGTGTTTCATCGGCACTGCGCCACGCCTCGGATTCGGGGCTGCCCATTTGGAACGAGCCGCCCTTTATTAAAACAAAGTTTTCGGGTACTTGCATATCAGTTACCTCCAGAGAATTGCTTGCAGACGGCTGCTGTGAACTTGTGCCGGGATTTTCTGACTGACCGCAAGCTGCCAGAGAGAAAATAAAGGACAGCGATAAAAGCAGAGATATCGTTTTTCTCATAAAATAACTCCTTATTTCGCCAGTCCTATGTTGTTCAGCCATTCGCTGACCGCGTCATCAGGATTGGAAGCGGAAGAACTGCCGATATGAAGTCCATCCGTTACCGTTGCATTCGGCTCAAGTCCCTTTACCTCGTTTACCGTGTTAGAAAGTCCGCTGCCGCCGCTGGTGCAGAACAGAGCAACCGTCTTGCCGGACAGATCGTAGGTATCGAAAAAGGTATAGAGGATCATCGGCATATCGCCCCACCAGTTCGGAAAACCTACATAGATCACATCGTATTGTTCAATGCTTTCAATGCTGCCCGAAATTGCCGGGCGGGCATTGCTTCGCTGTTCCTCCTGCGCTAAATCCAAAACAGTATCATAATCATCGCTGTACGGTGTGGAGGGGACGATTTCAAAAATATCGGAATCTGTTTGGCTCTGAATCGACTTGGCGACATTCTCGGTGTTTCCCGACCAAGAAAAATAAACCACCAATGATTTAGAGTCTGTTTCGGTCGGCGCGGAAGAATCGTTTTGACTGTTTGATTCCTCCGAGGATGTAGAATTTTGATTGCTTGATTGCTGTGGCGCAGAGGAAGAACTCTCATTATTCTTATTGTCGCTGCAAGCCGCAAAAGAGAGCAGCAGAGTGAGTACCATAAAGATAGAAACTAATTTTTTCATTTTACATTTCTCCTTTTCGTTTTATTTTTGTTCTGCGATTTCATTTCAAACCGCAGATAATCCAGCCGGTCTAATTGCCGTTCCTTAAAGTGGATTTCATCAAGCGTTCCGTTTCTTTTTGTTTCCAGCATTTTAAGCCGTTCTTCTTCACCGGATGTACCTTGCAGAAGCAGCTTCATATACCTTTCCACCTCGGCGTTTGTGAATCCAATATCGTGGAGCGTCATAATGGTGCTGAGTCTTTCGATATCGCTGTCGTCGTATTGCCACGAGCCCATTACCTTTTTTACCTCGCCGCACAGTCCCCAGCTTTCATATTCCTGCAATATCTTAACAGGGATGTTATATTTTTCACTTGCCTCAAAGATCGTCATATGAACTCCTTTCCGGGTAAACAATAAAATAAAGGTGCTCCGTCGTGGAACACCTTTATTATAAATTCGGTTCTTTGAAATGTCTAATACTTATATTTTATCGCAAGATATGCCTTTTAAGTATTTTGTGGCGAAATCTATAAAGGTAGAGGTTGTAGCAGAAAATATCTGCTCCTTTTTCCACCCTAAGACCGTTGAAATCTCCAAAACGGGTTGCAATGGAATAAACCGTAGATTTTCATAGATGCAGTTAAGGTTGATACTAAGCATGACGCCTATATTTTCTTTGGCTAATACGGCTTCGTTGTAAGGTAAATTAGCGGTAGCTGCGATTTCTACCTGATCTTTATAATCACCAAGCCACTTTCCGATGCGGCTTTGATTGAAGTCGCCTGTTGCTGTCACAATCGACATTCCTTTTAGATCTTCAGGAGTTATACTCTTTTTTTCAGAAAGCGGAGAATCACTCGGAACAAACACACCCCATTGTTCTTTAATTGGCATACTGACAAAGTTATATTTACGCATATCAACGGGCTCTGACATCAAGCCTATGTCAAGAATTCCTCTTTCAATATAATCCCGAATGTTGTTCGCATTTCCGCTGTATATCTCATATTTTACATTTGGATATTTTTTGCGGAATTCTGCAATGATTTTCGCCAGATATTCTGTGGAACGAAATTCACCGCTGCCGATTGAAATGGAACCGGAGAGCGCTTCCTCTTTTTGCATAAAATCACGCTTTGTTTTATCTGCCAAAGATAAAATTTCCTGCGCACGGCGCTTTAATATCATGCCGTCCTCGGTTAAAATAATATTGTGATTACTGCGGACAAACAGCTTCACGCCAAGTTCCTGTTCTAAATCTGCAATTTGTCTTGACAGCGTTGGCTGTGTAACGTGAAGCTGCTGCGCCGCTTTTGTAAAGTTTTCTTCTCTTGCAACTGCCAAAAAATAATTTAATACACGAAGTTCCATATCAGCACCTCCGCATATAGTCTAACATAAATCCGTTCCATTTTCAACATATCTAATCAACAGATATGCCTATTATGAATTTTATATACCAAGGCGTCTGATAAGCAAGGTATCTTAGTTGAAATGGATACAAATAGTTTAAGGATTTCAGGGATTTTCCCTGATAAGTGTCTTTGCTGTATCACAAAGGCGATGCTTGCCGGTATATCGAATAGCGTTTTTTATTTATTCTTAACTTTGAACAACCACAAAGAAAGTCTGCTGATTTTGCGGGACTTAGGCTGTTGTTTTCATTTGACATTTTTATTACCTCCAAATTATTTGAGTTATGTATTGCCCCGTGTTTCCTTATATCTTTTCATATCGCTTTACTCGTTTTGATAACATTTTTACAATAATTCGGGATTTTGTCACGGTTTTAAATGCTCCGGTTAAGAAACGAAAAAGAGCGTTGTTATCATAAAAATCCTGATAACAGCACTCCTAAAATAACAAAACGGCAGGAATTCTTATCCCTGCCGTAAGAGCATTCGAGTATGGAAAAACCGCATAAACACTGGGTTTATGCGGTTTCCGATGGCGGAAGCGGTGGGATTCGAACCCACGAGCCCGTGAAGGCTACCTGATTTCGAGTCAGGCCCGTTATGACCACTTCGATACGCTTCCGTATATGTCAGCCCGCCATTTTCCTGATGTTTTTTGCAAAGAAAAAACTTTTGGAAAGAACTGACGGAAAGAACAGCAAAATATTCGGTTTTTCGAACTGCGTGACCCCGCATAAATACTGGATTCTCAGTGGACAAAACTGACACTAATCCAATAAATTTCGAGTCGTTCTCGTTATGACCACTTCGATACATCTCCGTATGACGACCATAATATTATATACTATTTTTTGCTTTGTTGCAAGGGCTTTTCTTGCAGTTTCTGATTGTCATTTTTAGCAGGGTATGATATAATGAGACTTAATAGCCTGCGGGCTGATTGAAAGAGATCGAAAAGATTGGAGTTACGATATGAATTTTTTGAAAAAAGCGGGAAGCATTGCGATTGCTGCAGCGCTGACCTCAGCTATACTGATGGGCTGTGGGGCGTCTGATTTAGATGCCACGGTTATGACAATCGATGGAGAAGAGATTTCTAATGCGGAATACCGCTATTATTTTAACACGTTAAAGTCGAATTTTGACCAGGGGGATGAAAATTACTGGGAGGAAAATGAAGATCAGATTGCCAGTCTCAAAACCCTGGCAAGCCAGTATCTGTTAAATTCCTACGCGGTCAGCCTGCTGGCGGAGGAAGAAGGCGTGGCGCTGACAGAGGATGAAAAAAAGACAGTAGATGATACGATCCAGTCAATGATCGAGCAGTATGGCAGCGAAGAAAAGATGGAGGAAGCATTAGATCAAAGCAATCTGACCTCGGATGTTTACCGGAAACTGATGGAAAACAACCTGCTCAGTGAAAAGCTATTCGAGCAGCTTTATGGGGATCAAATTCTGGAAAATGTCAATGATGAAAATTATTTTTGTGCCAAGCATATTCTGGTGAAATTTGATGATGAGGACGCGAAGACGCACAAAGAAGAACTGGAGGCAGCCCAAAAACTGTTAAAACGCGCACAGGACGGCGAGGATTTCGACACGCTGATTGAGGAATATGGGGAAGATCCTGGCATGACAAGCACACCGCAGGGCTATTACTTTGATATCAATGGGCAAACTCCGGATGGCGGCGGGCTGGTCGAGGAGTTTTACAAAGCAACGCAAGCACTGGAAATCAACGGAATCAGCGATATTGTAGAAACGAGCTATGGCTACCATATTATAAAGCGGATGCCGCTCGATATGGATTATATTGCGGAGAACAAGACGTCTTTTGCCAACGATGAAATCAACGAAGATTTTTCATCCAAGCTGGCTGCGGTTCAGGAAAAGCTGGATGTGGAATACAAGGGAACCTATAAAAAGATTTCCACAGACACCTATACAAAGAGCTAATCAGGCCGAAAACGGGGAAACGCAGATGATCACGATTCGTCCATACGGCCCATCGGATAGCCGGATGACTATGGAGCTTTTTTATGAAACCGTTCACACGGTCAATGCCAGGGATTATTCCCAAGCGCAGCTCAATGTCTGGGCGCCGCCGGACCGGGATGAAACGGAATGGAATCATTCCCTGCTCGCGCATGATACACTGGTTGCGGAAGAGGACGGACGGTTGGTTGGATTTGCCGATCTGGGAGAAAACGGATACCTTGATCGGCTCTATGTTCATTCCGCCTTTCAGGGCAGGGGCGTTGCCCGCAGATTGCTCGAGAGAATAGAGGAGAAAGCGAGAGCCGATCGAGCAGACCGGATTTATACCTTCGCCTCGATCACTGCAAGGGGTTTCTTTGAGCATTGCGGTTTTGCGGTGCTTCACGAAAACATCGTTGACCGGAGCGGCGTAAAGCTTTTAAATTTTTTAATGCAAAAGAGTTTGAGTAAACATAAAGAGGGATGAAATTCATTTCATCCCTCTTTATGTTTACTGGAAAAGGCCGCTCAATAATGTTTTCACTGCAATTCCCAAAAGCAGCAGGCCGCCGAAAATCCCTGCTTTTTTATTCAGGATTGTTCCAACCTTGTGTCCGAAATAGACTGCAATAAAAGAAATGATAAAGGTGGTTGCGGCAATCAAGGAGGCGGAGACAAAAATATTGACCTTCATTGCACTAAAGCTGACACCGACAGCCAGGGCATCGATACTGGTTGCGATTGCCTGCACCAGAAGCAGCCGGAAGGTCATTTTTTTACATACGACCGCTTCTTCCTCCGTCACCGCATCATAGATCATTTTACCGCCCAGCAGCAAGAAGATGACCGATACAACCCAAAAGCTGTACTGGGAGAAAAGGCCGACAAATAAAGAGCCGGCAAAATAACCGATGATCGGCATCATACCCTGGAAAATCCCAAAGAAGAGCGCGTCGGCCAGGGCATGCCGCGGCTTTAGCGGGTTGGTGCACATCCCGTTTGAGATAGATACGCAGCAGGCGTCCATAGAGAGTCCAATCCCGATTACAATAACTTCAAATATCCCCATATCTGTTCATAGTCCTTTCTGAAAGTGCCGCGAGAACAAGGGCTTTTCATCACATTCGGCCGCTTTGTTTTATCAGGGAATCCCAATTCAGCTCGGATAACCCATATATTTTATGAAGCATATCCAGGCGTTATGCTAGATTCTGGTATCAAGAAGGGTGGAATACCTGTCGCGGAATTCCGGGAAAGTTCCCTGTTCCAGGGCTTCGCGGATTTTTTCCATCAGCGTATTGTAAAAATAAAGATTATGCATGACGGCAAGCCGCATTGCCAGCATTTCGTTTGCCTTAAAGAGATGGCGGAGATATGCCTTGGAATGGCGGCGGCAGGTTGGGCAATCGCATTCCTCGTCGATCGGGGTATCATCCTTTTGGTATTTGGCGTTCATAATATTCCGGATACCGCTCCAGGTGTTCAGATGCCCGTGCCGTGCGTTTCGGCTGGGCATAACACAGTCAAACAGGTCAACACCGCGTGCCACTGCTTCTATAATGTTTCCCGGCGTTCCCACTCCCATCAGGTAGCGCGGCTTGCCGGCGGGCATAAAAGGCTCTACCATATCGATGATATGGTACATCTCTTCTGTTGATTCGCCGACCGCCAGGCCGCCGATTGCATAGCCGTCAAGATCCAGCTTGGCGATTTCCTGCATGTGGGCGATCCGAAGATCCTCAAAGACGCAGCCCTGGTTGATTCCAAACAGCATCTGATGCTTGTTGATGGTATCGTGCCGGGCGTTCAGACGCTCCATTTCGTCCTTGCAGCGGTACAGCCATCGGGTAGTCCGTTCGCAGGAATGCTTGGAGTATTCATGGGTGGATGGATTCTCGACACATTCGTCAAAGGCCATTGCGATGGTAGAAGCCAGATGGGACTGGATGCGCATGCTTTCTTCCGGCCCCATAAAAATTTTTCTGCCGTCTACATGAGAGTTGAAATAAACGCCCTCTTCCTTAATTTTCCTGAGAGAGGCGAGCGAGAACACCTGGAATCCGCCGCTGTCAGTCAGGATGGGACGCTCCCAGCCCATAAAACGATGCAGTCCGCCGAGCTCATAAATCAGATCATCTCCCGGGCGTACATGGAGATGGTAGGTGTTGCAGAGCTCCACCTGGCATTTGAGATCAACCAGGTCATAGGAGGAAATTCCGCCCTTGATTGCGGCGGCAGTTCCTACATTCATAAATGCGGGAGTTTGAACCGTTCCATGAACCGTTTTGAATTCTCCCCTGCGGGCATGTCCGTTTTTGGTTAATAAGGTGTACATAACAGTTCCTTTCTATCATATCATTTGTTCGGCTGCTTTTATCTGCTTTATCCTGCCTGCTTAGATGACCAGCATTGCATCTCCAAAGCTAAAGAACCGGTACCGGTCTGCTACGGCTGCCTGATAGGCCGCCATTGTATGGTCATATCCGGCGAAAGCGCTGACCAGCATAATCAGCGTGCTTTCCGGGAGATGGAAATTGGTAATTAATCCGTCCAGCACCTTGAATTGATAACCCGGATAAATGAAAATATCGGTATATCCTTCACACTCCTCGATTGCGCCATTGCAGAAGGTCGCGACGCTCTCCAGCGTCCGGCAGCTGGTAGTCCCGACCGCGATCACCCGTCCGCCGTTTTCCTTGGTTTTACGGATGAGATCAGCGGTTTCCTGCGGCAGGAAATAATGCTCAGAATGCATTTTGTGGTTGTTTATGTCGTCCGCCTTGACCGGGCGGAAGGTTCCCAGCCCGACATGAAGGGTCACTTCTGCTATCGAGACGCCCTTGCCGCGGAGTTTGTCCATCAGTTCAGCGGTGAAATGCAGACCGGCTGTCGGCGCCGCGGCGGAACCCAGTTCCTTGGAATAAACGGTTTGATAGCGTTCCTTGTCCTGGAGCTTTTCGGTAATATAGGGCGGAAGCGGCATTTGGCCGATCTGATCGAGCGTGCTGAAAAAGTCCTTTTCGCAGGAAAATCGGATCAAACGGTTGCCGTCCTCCTGAACCCTTTCCACCGCGCCGTGCAGAAGCCCGTTGCCAAACACGAATTTTGCGCCTTCCTTGCAGCGCCTGCCCGGCTTGACCAGGCATTCCCACAGAAGCTGCTCCTTTTGCTCCAGCAGCAAAAGCTCCATCGCCACGCCGGTATCCTCCTTCGTCCCATAAAGCCGAGCGGGCAGGACACGGGAATTATTGACTACCAGCAGATCGCCGGGATTAAGAAGATGAAGCACGTCATAAAAATGGAGGTGGCTCAAGCTTCCGTTCTTCCGGTCAAGCACCATCAAACGGGAATGATCCCGCGGCTCGACCGGGGTTTGCGCGATCAGTTCCTGGGGTAGGTCGTAATAAAAATCGCTGGTTTTCATCTTTGGATCATATCCTTTCAAATTTCGGAATCCGCTATATTTTCAGAAAAATCATCCGAAAAGCAAAAAAACAGGAAACCTTTTCTCGTCAATCCGCATATGATAGAATTGACCGTTTGAATAAAAAATAGAAGAAATGGAAAAAATAAACGAAAGAATTGACAGGCAAAACGTTCGGTGATATTATTATAATAGTTAAATAGAAAACGGATAGAGGTCGCGGATTTTATTAGTAAAACAAAGGAGACTGCCGAAGTCGTTTGAGTTTGTGTTGAAAGGAAAATTTGCCGAAGGGGAACTGCAAACGGCAGCCGTTCGCCCTGATTCTATATTTAAGAGATATAGAATTGTCATCAGTTATTGATGGAGAGCTATCGACAAAAAAGAAATACGAAACAGACAGTGTCGTCAACTTTTCCATTATATAATAAGATGAGCCGGTTTTCAACCGGTTTTTTTCATATTTATAGTGGGTTATAAGGGGATACATTTGGCAACATTCACCTGCTTTCGCATGGATTGGAAAGACAAAGTTTGAAAGCACAGCCTTTCAAACAGGGAACCTGCATTATTTCACTGGAAATGCAGGTTCGGGAAGAAAGGAATGGTAAGAAAGATGAAACATTATAACGTTGGGATCATCGGCGCAACCGGGATGGTTGGACAGAGGTTTGCGACCCTTCTTGAAAACCACCCATGGTTTACTGTTACCGCTCTGGCGGCCTCTGCGCGCAGTGCCGGAAAAACATATCAGGCCGCGGTCGGCGGCCGTTGGGCAATGACAACTCCGATGCCGGAGTCCATGAAGGATATGGTTGTGATGGACGCGGCGAAGGATATTGAAAAAGTCGCGTCTCTGGCGGACTTTGTGTTCTGCGCTGTAGACATGAAAAAGGATGAGATCCGCGCGCTGGAGGAAGCATATGCTAAGGCAGAATGCCCGGTGGTATCCAACAATTCCGCACATCGCCACACACCGGATGTTCCGATGGTGGTACCGGAAATCAACGCGGATCATACTGCAATTATTAAGGCGCAGAGAAAACGCCTGGGAACAAAGAAGGGCTTTGTCGCTGTAAAATCCAACTGTTCCCTCCAGAGCTATGTGCCGGCGCTCCATCCATTGATGGGATATGGCATTACAAAAGCTTTGGCATGTACTTATCAGGCGATTTCCGGGGCAGGAAAAACTTTTGAGAGATGGCCGGAAATGGTCGACAATCTGATCCCGTATATCGGCGGGGAAGAGGAAAAATCTGAGAAGGAGCCGTTAAAGCTCTGGGGAAAAATTGAAGGCGACATCATTGTGGACGCGAAGGGCCCTGCAATTACGACCCAGTGCCTGCGTGTTCCTGTCAGCGACGGGCATACTGCAGCGGTATTCGTATCCTTTGACCGCAAACCGTCGATAGAAGAAATCAAGGAAAAATGGGCAGCCTTTAGCGGGGAGGCGCAGCGGCTGAATCTGCCGAGCGCGCCGAAACAGTTCCTGCACTATTTCGAGGAGCCGGACCGCCCGCAGATTAAATCGGAGCGGATGCTGGAAAACGGCATGGCTGTTTCGATCGGACGTTTAAGAGAAGACAGCCAGTATGACTATAAATTCGTATGCATGTCACATAACACTCTGCGCGGCGCTGCAGGCGGGGCGGTTTTGCTCGCTGAACTACTGGCGGCACAGGGTTATATGGACTAGGCCGGGCGCTGAACAGAAAGCGCTCAAACATGTGCACCGTGCCGGATGGCACAGAATTCTAAAAGCAGATACGCTTTGTCTGCTTTCTGAAAGGAATGATCATTTCTATGAAGAAAAGAATCTTTACAGGTGCGGGCGTCGCGATTATCACGCCGATGAATCCGGATATGTCTGTAAATTTCGATAAACTGGGCGAACTCATTAATTTCCAGATTGAAAATGGGACAGATTCCATTATCATCTGCGGAACTACCGGCGAAGGCTCTACCCTGACGGATGCGGAGCATCGCGAAGCGATTCGGGCTGCGGTGCAGTATACAGCCGGCCGGGTGCCGGTGGTGGCCGGAACCGGAAGCAACGATACGGCCTATGCGGTTTCCTTGTCAAAGGAAGCGGAACAGCTTGGCGCGGACGGCCTTTTGCTGGTGACGCCATATTACAACAAGACCTCCCAGCGCGGTCTGGTTGAGCATTATAAGAAAATTGCCGGAAGCGTTTCTCTGCCGATTATCCTTTACAGCGTGCAGAGCCGGACCGGGGTGAACATTGCGCCGGAAACCTGCTATGAGCTGTCAAAGATTGAGAATATCGTCGCGGTGAAGGAAGCGAGCGGGAACATTTCACAGGTCGCTAAAATCCGTCATCTCTGCGGAGACGACCTGGATATCTATTCCGGCAATGACGACCAGATTGTGCCGCTTCTGTCTTTGGGCGGGATTGGCGTTATTTCGGTGCTGTCCAACATTATGCCGAAGGAAACGCACGATATCTGCCAGCTTTATTTTGATGGTAAGGTTACGGAAAGCGCCCAGCTTCAGTTAAAGCTGCTGGATATCGCCAACAAGTTGTTCCTGGATGTCAACCCGATCCCGGTGAAGGAAGCGATGAACCTGATGGGGATGAATGTCGGCGAGTGCAGACTGCCGCTCTACCGGATGGATGACCATTCCATTGAAGTACTCAAGAAGGCCTTGCAGGATGCCGGCCTGGTAAAATAAAAAGGGGAATCTGCACATAAGCTATGTGCAGATTTTTTCCATTACGTGTTTGAAGGAAAAGGAAAGGGAAAAATTATGACCAGTATATTATTGAGCGGTGCAAACGGCAAAATGGGAAGGGTGATCAGCCGTTGTGTAGAAGAACGTCCGGATTGCCGGATTGCCGCCGGGATTGATTTAAACACCAATCCCTACAGCGATTTTCCAATCTATTCCTCTTGGCAGGACTGCGGAGAGAAGGCAGATGTGATTATCGATTTTTCCAATCCTGCCGCGCTGGAGGGGATTCTCTCCTATGCGAAACAGGAAAAAATTCCGGCAGTCATTGCGACGACAGGCTTTCAGCCCGGTCAGATTCAGATGATCCGGGAGGCGGCTCAGGAAATCCCGGTATTTTTCTCCTTTAATATGTCCCTGGGGGTAAATTTGCTGGTTTCGCTGGCAAAGAAGGCTGCTGAGGTGCTGGGCGGGCAGTTCGACATTGAGATTATCGAAAAGCATCACAACCAGAAAATTGACGCCCCGAGCGGAACCGCTCTGATGCTGGCCGACGCGATTAACGATACCATGGATCATACCCAGAAATATATGTACGACCGTCATGCCCAGCGCAAAAAGAGGGATAAAAATGAGATCGGGATTCATGCTGTCCGGGGCGGAACAATCGTCGGGGAGCACGAGGTGATTTTTGCAGGCCATGACGAAATACTTTCGTTAAAGCATCAGGCTATGTCCAAGGAAATATTTGCAGTCGGCGCGGTAAATGCGGCGGTTTTTTTAAAGAGCCAGCCGGCAGGACTTTATGATATGAGCAAGATGGTGTAGTCTTTGGACTGAAGCCTGTGGAAATTATTTTGCGGATAAAATCAGTTCTGTGACCAGAAGAAAGGAAGTGCTTTCGCAGGGACGGAAGCTGTGGTGATCAAGATGGGACAAGCGGAGGTATGCGCGCTGCTGGACGAGATGGGAATTCCCTATGAGCTGATCCGGCATCAGCCGGTTTATACTATTGACGACATGGTACAGCTTGCTTTGCCGGATTTGGAATGCGTAGCCAAAAACCTTTTTTTGAGGAATGCAAATGGGAAGCAGCATTTTCTCGTCACCATGCCGCATGAGAAGAAGGTCGATTTAAAGGAGCTTGCACAGAAAATCGGGAGCAGCAAATTGAGCTTTGCTTCAGAGGAGCGCCTCATGACGCATCTGGGCCTGCGGCGCGGCGCAGTGACGCCGTTCGGTGTGCTCAACAACGGAGACCATCAGGTACAGGTGATCCTGGATGAGGATCTCAGAGAGCAAAGCAGGGTGGCAGTCCATCCGAATGAGAATACAGCAACCCTATATCTGGCAGTTGATGATTTGGTGAAGGTGCTTCATCGGGCGGGGAATCCGGTGGATCTGATCAAATTGTAAAAACCCCTTGACTTTGGAGGGGGATTATGCTAAACTAGTAGAGCCGCATGTATCGGGCTTTTTAAGTGATGCAATTTTTTATGTTGTATCCGCCTTGGAAAACAGCGAGATTAGAGAAAAGGCAGGTGCCTTAGAATGTATGCAGTAATTGAAACAGGCGGAAAACAGTATCGTGTCAATGAAGGAGACGTTATCTTTATTGAAAAGCTGGATGTAGAAGAAAACGCAGCCGTAGCATTTGATAAAGTTGTTGCCGTTTCCACCGACGAAGGTTTAAAGGTTGGCGCTCCGTATGTAAACGGTGCAGTTGTGAACGCAACCGCTCTGAAAAACGGCAAGGGCAAGAAAATCACTGTTTTCACCTACAAACCGAAAAAATCTTCTTCCCGCAAAATGGGTCACAGACAGGCTTACACTCAGGTAAGAATTGAATCCATCAAAGCATAATGGTACGCGCTCAGTTTGAGAAGCATCAGGGTGCTGTTTGCGGATTTCGCATTTCCGGCCATGCCGGCTATGGACACGCCGGGGAGGATATCGTTTGTGCGAGTGTTTCCTCCGCGCTGCAGATGACAGCCAACGGTATTACCGAAATTCTTGGCCAGGAGGCTGAGATCGAGGTTTTGGAGAACGAAATCCATCTGCGGCTTGTGAGCTGCGAATCAAAAGAAGCGCTGCTGTTTTTGCAGGCGTTTTATCTGCAACTGAGTTTGCTTGCAGAAGATTATCCGAATACGATTAAAATTACCGATCTGGAGGTGTAAGTAATATGTTAAGAATCAGCATGCAGTTTTTTGCACACAAAAAAGGAATGGGTTCAACGAAAAACGGACGTGATTCCGAATCCAAAAGACTGGGCGCAAAGCGTGCGGACGGTCAGTTTGTGTTGGCGGGTAACATATTAGTGCGTCAGCGCGGAACTCATATCCACGCGGGAGAAAACGTTGGCCGCGGCTCTGACGATACTTTGTTTGCGAAAATTGACGGTGTCGTAAGATTTGAACGTGTTGGCCGTGACCGCAAAAAAGTTAGCGTTTACGCTGCTCAATAGTTGAAACCGAAACGTGAAGGTGTGCTTTTGGGGCGGAGCCCTGAGCACGCCTTTTCTTTTTCCGGGCGGATGATTTCTGGAATGGGAACCATCCTATTACTGGAAGGGTCAGGCCTTGCCTGATCTGGTTTAAAATTTTTTGATTTTATCAAAAAGGAGGAAGGAAAATGTTCGTTGACAAGGCGAAAATAACGGTAAAAGCCGGAAACGGCGGAAACGGGGCGGTGTCCTTTCACCGCGAAAAATATATCAACGCCGGCGGCCCGGATGGGGGCGACGGCGGAAAAGGCGGAGATATTGTCTTTGTTGTAGACGATAATATGTCCACACTGGTGGATTTTCGGTACAAGCGGAAATTTGTCGCGCCGAACGGACAGGACGGCGGGAGCAACCGCTGCTCTGGAAAAGGCGCGGAGGACTTGGTGATCCGCGTGCCGCGCGGCACCCTGCTTCGTGACAGCGAGACCGGAAGGCTTCTGGCCGATATTTCCGGGGATCATCCCTATATCATTGCAAAAGGAGGACGGGGCGGCGCCGGGAACCAGCATTTCGCCACGCCGACGCGGCAGATTCCTCGCTTTGCGAAGCCTGGTGTGGTAGGCGAGGGCTACGAGCTGACTCTGGAGCTAAAGCTTCTGGCGGACGTTGGATTAGTAGGATTCCCGAATGTTGGAAAATCGACGCTGATCAGTGTGGTCAGCGCGGCAAAGCCGAAAATTGCAAACTATCATTTTACCACCCTTTCTCCTGTGCTGGGCGTTGTAAAGCTGGACGAGCAGAAAAGCTTTGTTATGGCGGATATCCCTGGGCTGATTGAAGGCGCCAGCGAAGGAGTAGGACTCGGACATGAATTTTTGCGCCATGTCGACCGGTGCCGGCTGATTATCCATGTAGTGGATGTGTCGGGCATTGAGGGGCGCGATCCGATTGAGGATTTTCATGCCATCAACCGGGAGCTGAAAAGCTTTAGTGAAGAGCTGGCCGAGCGTCCGCAGATTGTTGCGGGGAATAAATGCGATATGGCGTCCGCCGAACAGGTGGAGGCGTTCCGCAGCTTTATCGAAGGACAGGGGCTTAAGTTTTTTGACATCTCTGCTGCGACAACAAAGGGGACAAAACAGCTTGTCGACGAGGTTGGAAAGCTGCTTGATACTCTGCCGCCTATTACAGAATACGAGCCGGAACCGATGTCTTTAGAGGAACTGGAGCTGAAGAAGGAGGACCGCCGGTTTGAAATCGAGATAGAAGACGGCATTTATTATATTGACGCACCGTTTCTGGAACCGGTACTCTCCACCATCAATATGGAAGACTATGAATCTCTGCAGTATTTTCAGAGGGTATTGCGTTTTTCCGGGATTATTGATAAACTGGAAGAAATGGGAATCAAGGAAGGCGACACAGTCGATATTTTCGGGCTGCAGTTTGACTTCGTAAAATAAAACCGGAAGGGATTTGGTTAGAACATTGGAACAGCAGTATGAAAATCCGAAGCTTTACAGCCCTCTGGTCTTGGCCTATATGGGAGACGCTGTGCTGGAGATCATGGTTCGTGAGCGGCTGGTGAAGCGGGCGAATATGCCTGTGAACAAGCTGCATCGTATGACGGTGGACAGGGTGTGCGCAAAGGCCCAGTCGGCGGCGGTCGAGCTGCTGCTGGGGCGCCTGACAGAAGAGGAGGCTGCTGTGTATAAACGCGGCAGGAACGCTAACGGAAACCATGTTCCTAAAAATGCAGATCCGCAGGAGTACCGCCGCGCAACAGGAATGGAGGCGCTGTTTGGCTACCTGTATTTGATGGGCGATATTCCGCGGATCGAAGAATTATTTGCCTTGATCTGGATAGACTAATCTGAGATAGGGAGGACTGTGCCATGATCAAGAAACAGCGTTTTTGGTGGGATTGTATTGTCGTTGTGGCCGGTACCGGGCTTCTGGCGCTCGGCACCTATGTTTTCATTGCGCCGAACCAGATAGCGCCTGGCGGTGTTTCAGGCGTTGCGATTCTGATTAACTTTCTGACAAATATCTCAATTGGCTGGCTGAACCTGCTGATCAATATTCCGCTTTTAATTCTGGGTCTGTTCTTTCTGGGGAAGCAGTTTGTCATCAAGTCCATCCTCTCAGTGCTTGCCTTTACAGTGTTCTATGATTATATTTTCGCATGGACAAATCTTCCGCAGTACACCGGAGATTCCATGCTGGCCGCGCTGTTTGGCGGCGTGCTGAGCGGAACCGGGATTGCGCTGACCTTTATGGTGGATGGCTCTACCGGCGGCATCGACGTCAGCAGCAAGGTTGTGCAGATGAAGCTGCCGCATATCCCAATCGGGAAAATCGTATTTTTGACTGATGTCGTTATTATCGCTGTTTCTACAGTGGTGTTTAAAAGCGTTAGCTCTGCGCTTTATGCGACCATTGCCATGTTTGTGACAGCACAGATCATCGACGCCCTGCTGTACGGGCTGGACGCCGGAAAGATGGTGATGATCATCAGCGACCACAGCGACGAGCTTGCGAAGGAGATTATCAAGCGGGCAGACCGCGGGGTAACCAAGCTGATGGGGAACGGCGCCTATGAAAATAAGGAAAAAGTGGTTTTGCTCTGCGCAGTCCGACGGAATGAATACTATCACCTCAAGCGGATTGTACAGCAGATCGACCCGGCGGCGTTTATTATTGTTACCACGGCGAGCGAGGTAGTCGGGGAAGGCTTTAAGGCGATTGATAAGGTGTAGAGAGGCCGTACCGTCCGGCTGATCAGAGACTCGCGGACTTGGAAAAATACCCGGCAGTAAGCCGGAGAGAATGAAACGATGAACCAATCAGGACGGAGTTTACTCCGTCCATTTTCTCAGGAAAAAGGAGGAAATGAAATGGATGTGGAAAAATTGCTGCGGGCTGTCCGGGAAGGAACCGTATCTGTGGAGCAGGCGGAACAGCAGCTAAAAACCCTGCCCTACGAGGATCTGGGCTTTGCAAGGATTGATCATCACCGCAAGCTGCGTACCGGCTTCGGCGAGGTGATTTTCTGTAAAGGAAAAACGAAGGAGCAGGTCGCGGTGATCTTTGAACACCTGGCGGAAAAAGACACCTCTGTATTGGCGACAAAAGCCAGCACAGAACAATATCAAGAGGTGTTAAAGGTCTGCCCGGATGCAGAATATCAGGAGAACGGCGGCCTGATTACGCTGATGCTTGACCAGCCGCATTACATAGGGGAGGTTGCGGTCTGCACTGCCGGAACCGCGGATATCCCGGTGGCGGAGGAAGCCGCGGCAACCGCTTCCTTTTTCGGAGCAAAGGTCAAACGCTACTATGATGTCGGTGTTGCAGGCATCCACCGGCTGTTTGATAAGCTGCCGGAGATTGAACAGGCGAATGTTGTGATCGCAGTTGCCGGTATGGAGGGCGCTTTGGCCGGTGTTCTGGCGGGTATGATTGACAAACCGGTAATCGCGGTGCCGACCAGCGTGGGGTACGGAGCCAATTTCCATGGGCTGAGCGCGCTGCTTACCATGCTCAACTCCTGTGCGGACGGCATATCAGTGGTGAATATTGACAACGGCTACGGGGCCGGCTATCTCGGCGCACAGGTGAACCGCCTGATTGCTAACGGCACAGGAAAGGAAGGTATGGAAAGATGAGAACGCTTTACTTAGAATGCCGTTCGGGAATCAGCGGCGATATGACAGTCGGCGCACTGCTGGATTTGGGAGCGGATCAGAAGCAGTTGGAAAAAGAACTCAACAGCCTGAAGATAGAAGGGTATGCCTTGAAATTTGGCAGAACCAAGAAAGCGGGTATTGATGCATTTGATTTTGATGTCCTGCTGGAACATCCGGAGCATCCGGATCAGCACCATGAGCATGCTCACGCTCATTCTCATCATGGCGCTGGCCATGAACATCATCACAGTGACGGGAAGCATGGACATTCCCACGAACATGAACACCATCATCACGGCCATGTCCACCGAAACCTGGGAGACGTGCTGGAAATTATTGAAAGCGGGGAAATGAGTGAAGCCGCAAAGGAGACCGCGAAACAAATTTTCCATATTATCGCGGAATCGGAGGCAAAGGCCCACGGTCTGCCGGTTGAGGAGGTTCATTTCCATGAGGTCGGCGCGGTGGATTCCATTATTGATATCTGCGGCGCGGCGATCTGCCTGGAACAGCTTAAGGTTGACCGAGTGATTGCGTCTCCTCTGAGCGAAGGACAGGGCAGCGTGCGCTGCGCGCATGGGCTGATGCCGGTTCCGGTTCCGGCTGTGGTAAATATCGCGGCAGCCCGCCAGGTGCCGATGGAACTGACCGAAGTGGAAGGGGAGCTGGTTACTCCAACGGGAATTGCGATTCTCAGCGCAGTCTGTGACGAGTTTACCGTCCCGAAACGGATGAATATAAAAAAAATCGGTTATGGAGCAGGAAATAAAGATCTGCCTGACCGGGCGAATGTTCTGCGTGCTTATCTGCTGGAGGAATCGGACAGGCAGGACAGTGACGAGGTTGTACTGCTGGAAACGAATATTGACGACCAAACCGGGGAACAGCTCGCTTATGCCTGCGGCCTGCTTCGCGATTCTGGCGCATTGGACGTATGGCTGGAGCCGATCTACATGAAAAAGAACCGCCCGGCGTATAAGCTATGCGTACTGGTGAAGGAAGAAGCTCAGCAGAGTGCGGTCAAGCTGATTTTTCAGAATACAACGGCGATTGGGATCAGAAAAAGCAATCTGGAACGCGCAATTATGCAAAGAGAGATAATTGAGGTGGACACCTCTTATGGATTGGTTCAGGTAAAATGCTGCAAATATGGCGAGATTTTAAAGCAATATGTTGAGTTTGAATCTGCAAAACAGGCCGCGGAGATATATCATGTGACAATTGAACAAGTTATTCAAGAAACCCTCAAAAAAATTTGTCAATGATTTTTTGCAGGATTAGAAAAACAATCTTGCAAAATTGCGTATAATATAGTACAATAAAAAACGATGCAAAATTTGGCTTACATCGGAGTACAGGATAGATTGCGCAGGAGGCGGATTATGATTCCATATAAACAGATGACAGCAGAGGAATTGCTGACGGAGAAGAACAGGCTGGACGAAGCCTACCAGGAGTTTAAAGGCCAGGGCTTGAAGCTTGACATGTCTAGGGGAAAACCCTCCCCGGAGCAGCTTGATCTTTCGATGGGGATGCTGGACGTATTGACCAGCAGCGATGTCTTAAAATGTGAAGACGGGCTGGATGCCAGAAACTACGGGCTTTTGGATGGGATTCCGGAGGCAAAGGAATTGTACGCTGAAATTCTGGGCGTTCGGACAGATGAAGTAATAATCGGCGGGAACTCCAGCCTGAATATGATGTATGACACTATTACCAGGGCGATGATGTTTGGGTTCTACGATTCCCCGCGCCCCTGGAAGGACGAGAGAAAAGTAAAATGCCTCTGTCCTGCGCCGGGATATGACCGGCATTTTGCGATCAGCGAGTTGTTTGGAATTGAAATGATCAATATCCCGATGTCGCCGCAGGGCCCGGATATGGATCTGGTTGAAAAATTGGCTGCTGAGGATGAAAGTATTAAGTTTATCTGGTGTGTACCAATGTATTCTAATCCGCAGGGAATTACATATTCTGATGAAACGGTGAGACGGTTTGCCAGGATGAAAACTGCGGCGCCGGACTTTAAAATTATCTGGGATAACGCGTACTGCGTCCATCACCTGACACAAACGCCGGATCAGCTTCTGAGCCTGATGGATGAATGTAAAAAGATAGGGACAGAATCCCGCGTCTTTATCTTTGCTTCGATGTCGAAGATCAGTTTTCCGGGCGCGGGAATTGCGGCGATGGCCGCGACAAAGGAAAATCTCAGCTTTCTAAAAAAGCAGATGTCGATTCAGACGATCGGATTTGACAAGATCAAGCAACTGCGTCATGTGAAGTTTTTCCACAATGCGCAGGGGGTTTATGAACACATGCAGAAGCACCGCAAGGTTCTGGAGCCAAAGTTTCAGATGGTGCTCTCTGTGCTGGAGCGGGAGATTAAACCGCTGGAAATCGCCGAATGGCATGCCCCGAACGGCGGCTATTTCATCTCTTTGGATACCATGGACGGCTGTGCCAAACGGGTTGTTGCCCTGTGCAGAGAAGCGGGCGTTGTGATGACGGAGGCCGGCGCAACTTATCCCTATGGGAAGGATCCGCATGACAGCAATATTCGGATTGCACCTACGTACCCGTCGGTTTCAGAGCTGGAGCAGGCTATGGAGCTGTTCTGCCTATGTATACGCTTGGCTAGCCTGGAAAAATTGCTGCTAGGATAAATATGCCTTATCGTTCACAAAATGGGCATTAAAAAAACACCCATTTATGGGTGTTTTTTTTCATATTATCTGCTAATTTTCACAGAATGAAATAGTATAGATAATCTAAATAAAATTACGGAAAAATGGGAGAATCAAAAAATGCCGAAACAGCGAATTGAATGGATTGATTTAGGAAAGGGCGTGGCTATGCTGCTCGTCCTAATCGGACACTGCGAGTTCACGCCGGAATGGGGAATCAACTTTATTTACACCTTTCATATGCCGCTGTTCTTTTTCCTTTCCGGCATGGTGTTTTCCGTTTCCAAATATGCGTCTTTCCGGGAATTTTTTATCCATAAGGCTAAGACCCTTTTGCTGCCTTATCTGGCGCTTGTTAGTATTCTGTTTGTCTGGAAAATCTTTTTCCGAAATCCGGATCATATCTTAACGTTGGACACCCTTCAGGCATTGTTGGGATTAGTGGTGCAAATGCGTGATACGCCCTATTATTTTTCTCTATGGTATGTAGCCTGTCTATTTGTCATGGATTTGCTGCTGTACTGGGTTGTCCGGCTGTCAGGAAATCGGCCGGTGTTCATTTTAGTGATTGCTTTGGCAGGTTCCCTGGCGGGGTATTTTTATGTGGAATGGATCGGACGCTCTCTCCCATGGAACATTGACGCGGCGTTTGTCTCGCTTCTTTTCTTTGCAGCGGGCTATCTGCTGCGGCAGAGGATGGAAAAGCTTACAATATTGTTCCATTGGGGCTTTTTGCTTCTCGCTGTTCCGGCAAATTTGGTCTTGGGCTATTTAAACTATTCAAAAGAAGGTAAGATCGATCTGTATTACAGCCATCTTGGCAATGGATTCTATTATTTTCTGTCAGCGCTTTTCGGAATTTGGGCCAGCATGATCCTGCTTCGGAAGGTGAGCCGATGCCGTCCTATCCAGTGGATTGGGAGAAACAGCCTGATCTATTATACCTTCCAGAATTTTATAGCGCTGCCCGAAGCGGAAGCGATTGTAGCCGCATTGGCTTCCAGCGGGTTTATCCTGTTTCGGATCAACAGCTTCAAAAGCCTGGCGGCTGTTTTGATTGCTTGCCTGTTGCTGGCCCTGATCAGCTATATTATCAATACGGCGTTCCCTTGGGTAATGGGCAGGAAGAAAGAGAAGGGACTTTAAAGAAAATACACAGGATATCTACAGAGAATAGTAGATTTTGCGCTTTGTTTATGCTATGATAAAAAAAGCAAAAAGGAGGGGCAGATGCGGTAATGGAAACAGAACAGAAAAAATTATTGTTTGTCTTTAATTCCCGTTCCGGAAAAGCGCAGATCAAAAGCAAGCTTTTGGACATGATTGACCTGTTTGTAAAAAATGGTTATGAGGTAACTGCCCACCCTACACAGGCACAGCAGGACGCTCTGGAGCTGGTACAGGAAAACGCTCCGGAGTACGACATGATTGTATGCAGCGGCGGGGACGGGACTGTGAATGAGGTGGTAAGCGGCCTAATGAGCGTAGCTGACCGACCGCTCCTGGGATATATTCCGGCAGGGACAGTGAATGACTTTGCTTCCAGCCTGCACATTCCCAAGGATATGCTGAAAGCCGCACATCTTGCCATGGAGGGAACGCCGTTCTCCTGCGATATCGGCGGGTTCAATGACCGGTATTTTTCCTATGTTGCCGCGTTTGGCATCTTTACCGATGTGGCGTACCAGACCCCGCAGCATTTTAAAAACATCCTGGGCAGAACGGCCTATGTTCTGGAGGGAGCAAAGCAGCTATATAACATTAAATCCTATCATATGGCTGTTGAATACAACGGGCAGGTGATGGAAGACGATTTTATCTTTGGCCTGGTAACGAATTCGACCTCTGTCGGCGGCTTTAAAGGGTTTCGGGGAAAAGGGGTCAAGCTGGATGACGGTGTTTTTGAGGTATCCCTGATTAAGACGCCGAAAAACTCCATTGAGCTTCAGATGATTGTCAGTGCCCTGATGCAGAAGGTGATCAACCAGGACTTTATCACCACCTTCCGGACTTCTGAACTGAAGCTGACCTGTTCGGAAGGCGTGCCGTGGACTCTGGACGGAGAATACGGCGGTACGCATAAAGCGGTCAGGGTGAAGAACCACCGCCAGGCGATCCGAATTATGACTGATCCGGAAAAGCTGATAGAGCGGGTTGAGGCCGGGGAAGAAGCGTAGGGAAAAAGTCCTTCGCACTGTAGTTTGTGGCCTTCATCACCGGATGAGCGGCAGCATTGTAAGCAAATTCGGCTCCAATTCCACGAGAAAGGAGTGCCTTCGCTTTAGCGAAAGCGGAGTTCTGTCAGTGAAAAAATTTGAATGGGCATTAACGGCAGTACTGGCCGGAGTTGTGATTTTTGGTATTCTTTTTGTAGTGCTCACCGTTCAAAAGCAAAGCCATACGGTGGAGCAGGTTTCTGTGCAGGAATTTAACCGGTATCAGGAGGAATACGGACTACAGGGAGACGCAGGCGGGACCATCGCAGCCGGTATTCTGGAGATGCAGGCAGAGGAGGAAACGGTCACGAACGATTCCGTTCTGTCCGCTGTCTCATCAGTGCTTCCTGCAGAGGGGAAATTAGTGGGTGTTTCCCATCAAAACCAGGAACTGGAGATTGATTATGTTCTGAAGGAGGAGTCCGCCTATACCAAACGAGTCGTCCTGACCTATGACGAGGCAGGCCTGCAAAGGATAGATTTGCGGCAGAACCGGGAAATGGTCTCTGTCTCCAGAGACGGAAAAAAAGAAGTTACCAATATGGAATAAGACCGCTGTAAAAACAGCGGTCTTTTATACTGAAAGTATATTATTTGGAAGTTTTGTAATCCTGATAGATCATGCACAGCCCGTCAAGGGTCAGGGAACGGTCTATTACATCAAAGGCGTCGGTCTGTTTCCCGATTACCCGCGCCAGCCCGCCGGTTGCAATTACCTTGGGTCGGTAGCCAAGCTCCTTTTGCAGCATTTCGATAATATGGATGACCACACCGGTATAGCCGTAAACAATTCCTGCCTGCAAACTCATGATGGTGTTGGTGCCGATAACCTTTTTCGGCGTTTCAATTTCCACCTTCGGAAGCTTGGACGCCTTTTGCGCCAGGGCGTCCATCGAGATTTTTACGCCGGGGTACAGCACGCCGCCTAAGTAAGCTCCGTCACGGTCGATCACGTCAAAGTTTGTAGCAGTTCCAAAATCAACGACCACAATCCCTCCGCCATACTTTTTAAAGCCGGCATAGGCGTTGACCAAACGGTCGGCTCCCACCTCTGCCGGATTATCGTACCGGTTGACGATGTTGATGTTAAAATTTTCCTGGACAATCATCGGTTCGATTCCCAGGTACTTCCTCATGGCGTTTTTTACCGAATAGATTACCTGCGGAACAACGGAGGAAATTAAAACATCCTCCAGCGTGGAAAGGTCTATCCCATGAATCAGGAAGAACTGGCGGATCGACAAGCCGAGCTCATCGGAAGTGACGTCATGATGGGTGGCCAGGCGAAAACTTGCTTTTAGCTGATTCCGCTCAAAAATTCCGAACTCCATATTTGTATTACCAATATCAACGGCTAAAAGCAAACTGGGTTCCTCCAATCTATTCCAGGAATGTGAATATTTGCTTTTCTATTATAGCATAAACCAATGAAAAAGCAACTTTATTCAGAAAGAATTTTTAATGGGACTTTTCATTTTTTATATTTATGATATAATATAGACAATGAGAAATTAGGGGTTTTACTGAGAAAAAGAGGAAAAAGATACGATGTTAAAAAAACTGTTTAAAATTCTAACAAGCCGGTTGGTTGTGTTTGCCATTCTAATCGTTTTACAGTTAGTGGTGCTGGTTGTCGGTATGGTGTTTCTGGCCGGCTATTACAGTTATGTCATGATTTTTTTAGAGGTTCTTTCTCTGATTATGGTGGTATACATTATTTCACAGCCGCAAAATCCCATGTATAAGATCGCATGGCTAATCCCGATTTTGTCAGCTCCGATTGTCGGAGGATTTTTATATTTGCTGTTTGGAAGCAGAAATATTTCCCGGAAAATCCGCCGCTATATGGAAATGGTTTACAGCCAAGCGCGAAAGGTGATCGATGAGCAGCCCAAACATGTGAGCGAAGAGCTAAGGCGAATCGATCCGGCCGCTTACAAGCAGAGCTATTATATCACGCAAAAGGCATTTGCGCCTGTTTTCCAGAACACTTATACCAAGCTCCTGACTCCCGGGGAACAGAAGTGGGAATATTTGCTCCAGGAACTGAAAAAAGCCCGCCAATATATTTTCCTGGAATATTTCATCATTCAGGACGGAATTATGTGGCAGAGCGTCCTGGATATCCTGAAGCAGAAGGTAAGCGAAGGAGTGGAGATCCGGCTTCTGTATGATGATTTGGGATGCATCCAGACACTTCCGGACGATTTCCGGATGCAGATGGAAAATCTGGGAATTGAATGCCGGGTATTCAACCGTTTCCGGCCGTCCCCGGATGTGTTTATGAATTACCGCGACCACCGGAAAATTTGTATTATTGATGGAAATGTTGGTTTTACCGGGGGAATTAATCTAGCTGATGAATATATTAACGCCTACGAAAAGCATGGGCATTGGAAAGACACTTCGATCATGCTCAAAGGCGATGCAGTGTGGTCGCTTACCATCCTGTTTTTACAGACCTGGGGAAATTCCCTTTCGGAAGACGATATTGATTTTTTGGCGTACAAGCCCACCCGACCCTATCCGACAGACGGCTTTGTCCAGCCGTTTGGCGATTCTCCAATTGACTCCGATCTGGTTGGGGAAATCACCTACATGAATATCATCAATAATGCGAAACGATATGTTTATATTCAGACGCCCTATCTGATTCTGGACAATGAGATGACTACCTGCCTTTGTACTGCGGCACAGTGCGGAGTGGATGTACGGATTATTACTCCGCATATTGCGGACAAGTGGTATGTCCATGCGGTAACCAGGGCGAATTATGACCAGCTTGTCTATTCCGGAGTAAAGATTTATGAATACACGCCTGGTTTTATCCATGCCAAGACGATTGTTTCAGATGATGAGTACGCAATTGTAGGGACACAGAATTTTGATTTCCGGAGTTTTTACCTCCATTTTGAATGTGGAGTATTCCTGTTCCGTTCCTCCACCGTGCTGGACGTGAGGAATGATTTCCTGGAAACGCAGAAGGTTTCAGAGCAGGTTACAGAAGAGGATTGTCGAAAGGTGAAATTTCCTGTCCGGATTCTGCGGGCGCTGTTGAGAGTATTTTCACCATTAATGTAGAGAGGAATGAAGAGGCTATGAGATGCAGTTATTGCGGCTCAAAAATCAAACCGACTGATATTGTCTGCAAGGGTTGCAGCGCACCGGTATCGGCAGTAAACCACGCTTCAGGGTGGGCAGTGTTTTTCTGCGTGCTCAGCTTACTGTGTAGTGCGCTATCGGTTTATAACCTTGTCCTTGTGGTACTCGGCTTGGTCTTAATTTTGACGGGATTCCATCTTGCAAAAAAGCGGGATGGCAAAGGAAAGGCTGCCTGCGGGGTGGCGTTGGTTTTCTGGATTTTGGGCCTTTTGGCTACCGTTTGCGTAACAATCGTTTACATCGTCATGTATCAGGAAGTGTTGCATACCGTCTATGTATTGCTGCCGACCGGTGTTTCGGAATTGTTTGAAAAGTGGCTTGGATTTTTGGGGAATTTCACCACTGCCCTATAGGCTGTTTTGTCCAGTAGTTTTATCGGCTGCTTTGTTATATGCGAAAGTAAGTTTACTAAGAAATGAGGAATTAATATGTATATTTTACAGGATCGATCCACCTTTGCCTTTTCTGCGGAAAATCCAACTGGGGCTAGAAATGGCGGGACCCATGGAAAGGATTGTGAAAAATTGAGCCCATGCCTTTCTGTGACGCCTGGGGATACCGTGACTTTGTGTGATATTGACGGGCCGGGCATGATCACCCACTTATGGTTTACAGGGTATATTGGACATTCTTTTGTTCTGCGGATCTACTGGGAAAATTCTGATTTTCCCAGTGTAGAAGCGCCGATTTCTGCATTTTTTGGCTGCGGATACGATGAAAATTTTGCCGACACAGAGGGCCGGTACCCTGTGTTGAATTCCAATATGATACTGGTAGCACCCGGAAGAGGGTACAACAGCTATTTTGAAATGCCTTTTCGGAAGCACTGTCGGATCACCATAGAAAACAGGGGAACGGAATCACAGTATCTGTTTTATATGATTACTGGCTGGCGAGGCAGCCTGCCGAAGGAAATTTCCTATTTTCATGCTGCCTATCGTCAGGAACATCCGGTGCAGAAAGGGAGAAGCTATGTGGTAGCCGATCACATCTCTGGAAAAGGACGTTTTGTTGGTGTGACCCTTTCGGTCGGTGTTAACGGACATAATAGCTGTTGGGTCGAAGGGGAAGCGAAGATGTATCTGGAGGGAGAAGAATACCCATCGATCAATTACACGGGCACAGAGGACTACTTCTGTGGGGCTTATGGGTTTGGAAACGATATTGCGCTGAAAAAATATCAGCCGTTCAGCGGTTTGTATGTGGGGATGTACGCGATATTGGGAAATACGGATGAAATGTACAACGCGCAGAAAAGGTTTTTGCTGTACCGGTGGCATGTGGTGGATGCCATCTACTTTGAAAAAAGCTTTAAAATGACCATGGATAACCTTGGATGGACAGGACCTAGGTATGACGATTATACTTCTGTTGCATACTGGTATTTGGACAGACCGGCGCAATTGCCGTTTACCTTGCCGGATGACACTGATTTGACTATGAAATAATAAAAGGCCGCTATGAGATGATTTCATAGCGGCCTTTATCATCTAATTTAGTTTTTCAGACTCTGCATCGGCGCGGGGATTTGTCCGCCCCGGCTAATAAATTTGGAGGAGGAATTTGGGTTGATTTTCATAATCGGGCCATATCCCAATAGGCCGCCGAAATCCAGTTCCTCACCGCTCTTCTTGCCGATTGCAGGGATCAGGCGGACGGCCGTTGTCTTAGAATTGACCATTCCAATTGCAGCTTCGTCCGCGATGATGGCGGCAATGGTATCCGCCGGCGTGTCGCCGGGCACAACGATCATGTCAAGGCCAACAGAGCAGACCGCGGTCATAGCTTCCAGCTTTTCCAGGCTGAGGGAACCGCAGCGCGCCGCGTCGATCATTCCGGCGTCCTCTGTAACAGGAATAAATGCGCCGGAAAGTCCGCCAACCTTGGAGGAAGCCATGACGCCCCCCTTCTTGACAGCGTCGTTCAGCATGGCAAGGGTGGCGGTGGTGCCGTGTGTGCCGCATCGCTCCAGCCCGATTTCCTCGAGGATATGCGCAACGGAATCCCCGACCGCTGGGGTGGGCGCTAAGGAAAGATCGACAATTCCAAATGGTACGCCCAGCATTTTGCCGGCCTCTGTCCCGACCAACTGGCCCATGCGGGTGATTTTAAACGCGGTTTTCTTGATAATATCCGCGACCTCTGTAATATTTGCATTTGGCGCTTTGGCGAGTGCTGCTCGAACAACGCCCGGCCCTGATACGCCGACGTTAATAATGCAGTCGGGCTCTCCCACGCCGTGGAACGCGCCCGCCATAAACGGGTTATCTTCCGGCGCATTACAAAATACCACAAGCTTTGCGCTGCCGATACAGTTGCGGTCGGCAGTCATTTCGCTGGCCTGCCGGACGATCTCGCCCATTATTTTACATGCGTCAAGGTTAATTCCTGTTTTGGTAGAACCGATGTTGACCGAGGAGCAGACGTGGTCTGTCAGACTGAGCGCCCGAGGAATAGAACGAATCAATTCTTCGTCTCCGGCAGAAAAGCCCTTCTGCACCAGGGCGGAATAACCGCCGATAAAGTTGACGCCGCAGTCCCTGGCGGCGCGTTCCAGCGTTAATGCAAACTGAACCGGGTCTTTCCCTGGACAGGCGGCTGAAACAATTGCAATCGGTGTAACGGAAATCCGCTTGTTGATAATGGGGATACCGTATTTCTTTTCAATCTCTTCCCCGGTTTTGACCAAACTGCCCGCCTTTTTCATAATCTTCTGATAGATTTTTTCGCAGGCCCTGTCAATATCGCTGTCAATGCAGTCGAGCAGGGAAATCCCCATGGTGATGGTACGGATATCAAGATTTTCCTCCTGGATCATCTTGATGGTTTCTAAAATATCATTGGTGTTGAGCATATTCATTACCTTTCTTTGGGATTTGAGCCGATTGCCGAAGGGCTCAAGGTGAACGATGCGCGGGTTAGCTGCACGTACTGTTTACGATATTGTCGGCTAGATGCGGTGCATGCTGTTAAAGATATCCTCATGCATTACATGGATTTTCAGGTTGTTTGCCTCGCCCAGCTTTTCCAGTTCTTTGCGCATGACGCCCAAGTCAACCGAAAGCCGATCGGTTTCAACCAGCATTACCATGGCAAACAGGTCCTGCATAACAGTCTGGTTTACGTCGATAATATTGGCAGAATATTCAGCGCAGACCGCACTGACCTTTGCCAGAATTCCAACTGTATCTTTCCCGACAACAGTGATTACAGCTTTCATAATCTTTCTTCCTCCTGCATGGGGTTCCAATTTAGCAAAACGGCCATACGTCCCCAATCTATATAAACCACTATAACACATTTTTCCGGCGATTGTAAAGGCACAGTTGTAAAAATACCAATAGTATTTCGATATCGATCCGGTCAAACGGCAGAATGATGTATGACAACCCTGGAAAAGGAAGGTGCACACAGAAAGAAAGCCTCTGCTTTACGCTCAGAGGGAGAGAAGCAGGGCTAAACCAAAAAAGCAGGTGTTGGCTGCAGGGCAGAGGTTCTATTTGCTCAGAAAGTTCACTTATGGTATAATAAAAAGAAATAAATTTTTACGGCAAATGCTTTCCAGAAAGGAATGATAGTCCATGTCCCAGCCGCAGCTGATAGACTGCCATACCCATACAGCTTTTTCTTATGATTCTGATGCGGGCCTCGACGAGATGTACGGGCGGGCGGAGAAGCTTGGGATCAGCGTTTATGCTGTAACCGACCATTGTGACCACTGCTGTGATACGCCGGAGGAGCAGCTGATTCAATATGATTTTGAATTTGAACGCAGTGAATATTGGGAAGATACCGAGGCGGCCTTCCGGGCTGTTATGGCGTTAAAAGAGCAGGAGGCAGACTCTCCGGTGAAAATTCTGAATGGGATTGAGCTTGGAGAGCCGCTGCAGGATCTAAAAAAGGCGGAGCGTATTTTAACGCGTCCCTATGATATGGTCATTGGATCATTGCACAATATTTCCGGATTCCCGGATTTTTATTTCCTTGATTTTTCCACGATGTCCCGTCTGGAGCTGAGAGAGGTCATGGTCAATTATTTCCTGGAGCTGACGGAGCTTGCGAAATGGAACCGGTTTGATACGCTTGCGCATATTACCTATCCGTTCCGTTATCTAAAGGAACGAAACGTCAGCTATGATATGACCTATTACGACGATATGATAGAACAGGTGTTGAAAATCCTGGCTGATTCCGGAAAGGCGCTGGAGCTGAACACCTCCGGGCTGCGTCAAAAAATCCAGTCGACCCTGCCGGAGGAACGGTATGTAAGGCGCTTCCGGGAATTAGGCGGCGAGCTTGTAACAATCGGTTCGGATGCGCATGACCCTGCCGCGCTGGGTACCGGGATTTTAGAGGGCTATGATATTCTCCGCCGAGCGGGTTTTCGCTATGTCGCCTATTATGAACACCGCCGGCCGGTTCAGACTGCGCTCTGACCGGAGGAAAAGGCTTGCCTAACGGTCTGTATTTTGCTATGATAAGAGAATCATAACGTTTTTTCGAATGAAAAAGGAGGTCAACGATATGAACCAATTGATCAGTTTGCTGGAAGAGAATTCCCGCTTAACCAATGCACAGCTTGCGGTAATGCTTGATATTTCTGAAGAGGAGGTGGCGGAACAGATCCGCCAGTATGAATCGGATGGGATTTTGATTGGCTATACAGCGGTGATTGACAAGGAGCGCCTGGACAAAGAGTATGTCGAGGCATATATTGAACTGAAGGTTACGCCGAAACGCGACCACGGCTTTGATGAAATCGCGGTAAAGGTAGCCGCTTACGACGAGGTAAAGGACGTTTACCTAATGTCCGGAGGATACGACCTGATTGTGGTGGTAACCGGAACGAACTTTAAGGATATAGCAATGTTTGTCGCACGGCGGCTCTCCACCCTGGATTCGGTGGAGTCTACTGCAACCCATTTCCTCTTGAAACGCTACAAGGAGCACGGCGTGCTGCTCGATACTGCGGAGAAAGATGAGAGGAGCGTTTAAGGCTGTGATCGATTATGAAAATATGCTATCCAGCAAGACGAAGCTGATCAAGCCGTCCGGAATACGGAAATTTTTTGATATTGCGAACGAACTTGACGGTGTGATTTCCCTCGGAGTAGGGGAGCCGGATTTTAAAACCCCGTTTGCAATCCGTGAAGAGGGAATCCGCACGCTTGAAAACGGAAAGACCTGGTATTCTGCCAACGCGGGGCTGATGGAGCTCAGGACGGAAATCAGCCGGTATCTGGAACGCCGGTTTGACATCTCCTACAATCCAAAGGACGAGGTGCTGGTGACAGTGGGCGGTTCAGAGGCCATCGACCTTTGCCTGCGTGCTCTGGTCAATCCGGGGGAGGAAGTCCTTATTCCTGAACCCAGCTTTGTCTGCTATACTCCGCTGGTGGAGCTGATCGGGGCGGTGCCTGTTCCGATTGAGACCAAGGCGGAGAACCAGTTCCGTCTTACTAAGCAGGATTTGCTGGACAAGATTACCGATAAAACCAAGGTACTGGTGCTCCCTTATCCCAATAATCCGACCGGAGGCGTGATGCGAAGGGAGCATCTGGAAGAGATTGCGGAAGTTCTGCGGGAACGGGATATCGTGGTGATGTCCGATGAAATCTATGCGGAGCTGACCTATAATGGAAAGCATACCTCTATTGCCTCCATCGACGGGATGAAGGAGCGGACGGTGGTAGTCAACGGATTTTCCAAAGCGTATGCGATGACTGGCTGGCGGCTTGGTTATGCCGCGGGGCCTGCTCCTATTCTGAAGCAGATGACAAAAATCCATCAGTTTGCTATTATGTGCGCGCCGACCACCAGCCAGTATGCGGCGGTTGAGGCGCTGCGCAACGGAGACGAGAGCATTGAGCGGATGGCGAATGAATATAACATGCGCCGGAGGCTGATTGTCAGCGAGTTCAACCGTCTGGGACTTGATACCTTTGAGCCGGAGGGCGCGTTTTACATCTTCCCCTGCATCAAAAGCACTGGGCTGTCCTCTGAGGAATTCTGTGAACGCCTGCTGTTTTCACAAAAGGTGGCGGTTGTGCCGGGGACTGCGTTCGGAGAGAGCGGGGAAGGGTTTATCCGCGTGTCCTATTCCTATTCTGTTACTCATATTTTAGAGGCGGTGGAACGGATTCGCCGTTTCCTCGATACCTTATCATAACCTGGAGGAGACGGCTTTTTGTACACGCAAAAAGCCGTCTTTGTCATAAAAGGAAGGAAGAAGATGTCATTAGTCAGCATTACGCATACAGCCGGCTATGCGCCGGAACAGATCCTCAGCGATGTCCGGACGCATTTGGGACGGTTTCGCCTGACAGAACGCATTCCTGCGGACAGCCGTGTCCTGATTAAGCCAAACCTATTGATGAAGCGCAGGCCGGAGGAGTTTACCACCACGCACCCCACCCTGGTAGAAGCTGTGATTATCTGCCTGAAGGAAGCGGGAATCAAAAACATTACAGTGGCGGACAGCCCGGGAGGGCTTTATTCCGCCCAGCTCCTGAAAGGGATTTATGACACCTGCGGAATCTCGGAGGTCTGCCGCCGCCAGCAGGTGGCGTTGAACTTCTCTACTGATTCCAGGGAGATCCACAGGCCGGAAAATCATCTGGTCAAATCCTTTCCGATTATTCAGCCGGCGTGCGATGCAGATTTTATCATTGATATAGCCAAGCTGAAAACTCATGCCATGACCGGCTTGAGCGGGACGGTGAAAAACCTGTTTGGCTGTATTCCGGGATTGACGAAGCCGGAATACCATTGGCGTTTTCCGGAAAAGGAGCTTTTTGGGGAGATGCTGGTCGACCTGTGTGAAACCCTCCGGCCCGGATTTGCCCTCGTTGACGGCGTGCAGGCAATGGAAGGAAACGGCCCCTCCGGCGGGGAGCTGCGGGAGCTTGGAATGATTGCCGCTTCCGACAGCCTTTATGATTTGGACTTTTTCCTTTGCCATGTAATCGGGATAGATCCGATGGAGATTTGTATGGTGAAAAGCTCGGTGGAACGGGGCCTTTGCTGCGGCGATCTGGACAAAATTGAGCTTGCGGGAGAGATGCCAAGGGTGCGCCCGTTTGTCATACCCCAGGACAAAGGGATTGATTTTATCGGCCATGTGCCAAAGGCGCTTCGGAAGCCGGTGAAGGGAATTGTCAACCGATTTTTCACCTCCCGGCCCGCGATCCGGAAAAAAGACTGCATTGGCTGCGGAAAATGCGCGGAAAGCTGCCCGGCCAAAACCATTGCGATCCAAAACCGGAAAGCAGTTATCTCCTATCAGCGCTGCATCCACTGCTTCTGCTGCCACGAGATGTGTCCGGTCAAAGCGATTGACATTAAGCGGACGACCTTATTTGATCACTAAGAGGGGGGAAAAGGATGCAGGAGATTACAGTAAAGGCGCCTGCAAAGCTGAACCTGGCTCTGGATATCGTCGGTACGGACGGCAGGGGCTACCATCTTATGAAGATGGTGATGCAGACGATTGGCCTGTATGATACCATTACAGTCCAAAAGCAGCCCGAAGGGACATCCGGGGAGGAGATTATCCTGTCCTGCACCCATCCGGCTGTTCCATGCAACGAGCATAATATCGCCTATGCGGTTGCCCATAGCTTTTTTGATACCTGCGGAATCAGAGATCGGAGCCTGCGGATTCATATTCAAAAGCTTATTCCGCAGCAGGCGGGTATGGCCGGCGGTTCTGCGAACGGAGCGGGCGTTTTAGCCGCGCTCAACGCGCTTTACCAGACGAAGCTGTCTTTGGAGGAATTATGCCGGATCGGGAAGGAAACGGGGGCGGATATTCCTTTTTGTCTGACCGGAGGTACGGCTTTGGTGGAGGGCATCGGGGAAAAAATCACGAAGCTGCCTGATTTGCCGGATTGTGTGTTTGTGGTTGCCAAGCCAAAGGGAGGAATCAGTACCCAGCGGGCTTTCGCAGAATTTGACCGCAGAGGAATTGCTCCCAGCCTTGATTTAGAGAAGATGTGCAAAGCGATAGGCGAAGGGGATATCCTGAGCGTTTCAGAGAATCTCTATAATGCATTTGAGCGGGTCTGCGGCCTGCGGGATGTGGAAATCATCAAAAATATGATGATGAGCTGCGGCGCAAAGGGCGCGCTGATGACAGGGAGCGGCTCGGCCGTCTTTGGCATTTTTACTGACCGAGGCAGAGCATACGCCTGTGAAAAGAGACTAAAGGAACGGTATGCGGAATGTTTTCTCTGCAATCCTGTTCCGCATGGCTCTGTGATTGTATAAAAGAAAAAAAGCTGTCCATACTTTTTCCTGAAAGCGAAAAAGGAAGGATGGCTTTTCTTATGAGCAGATGGATCAAAGCAGCTGCAATTGGTTTACTCGTAGCAATTTCCGTACAGTTTATGACCGGTTTTGCCGCGGATTGCGGAGAGATTAGGAACAAGGTGCTCCGGTTACATATTCTGGCAAATTCTGACACCCAGGAGGATCAAGACCTCAAGCTGGCGGTACGCGACCGGATTCTGGAGGAGAGCGGAACGCTGTTTAACTGCCTTGACAGCAAAGAGGCGGCAGAGCAATCGGTGGATGAAAACCTGGAGCAGATCGAAGAGATTGCTGCGGATGAGATCGAAAGGCAGGGGTATGATTATCCTGTTAAGGCGGAACGGGTTAGGATGTTTTTCGATACCCGCGTCTATGAGACGTTTACGCTTCCGGCCGGGCAGTATGACGCTGTCAGGGTAACGATTGGCAAAGCCGAGGGGCATAACTGGTGGTGCGTGCTCTATCCCATGCTTTGCCTGCCCGCCGCCCAGCCCCAGGAGGAATTGGAACAGAACTTTACTGAGTCGCAGGCTGATATGATCGAAAATGCGGAGGACTATCAGGTGGAATTTGCGACAGTAGAGATTATCGAAAAGATCAAAAACTGGTTTGCCTCTTAACCCGGTTGCGCAATCCCGGAAATCATGCTATGATGGATTTACAGTTAAATCGAATACGGGATGGGGGCGGAACTACTGTTTAGTACGGAAGAAACATTACAGCGCGTAGTGCTGGTCGGCGCGGATACAGGGGATTACAATGCGGAGGAATCCATTCAGGAACTCTGTGAATTGGCGGATACCGCCGGGGCGCAGGTAGTGGGGACAATGCTGCAAAAGCTGTCTGTCCCCAACAAAGCGACCTATATCGGCGCGGGCAAGCTGCATGAGCTAAAGGAGTTCTGTTCCCAGCAGGAGGTAGAGCTTGTAATCTTTGACGATGAATTAAGCGGCGCGCAGATCCGGAATATCGAGCAGGCTGTGCGTGTCCGCGTGATTGACCGGACAATGCTGATCCTGGATATTTTTGCCCAGCGCGCTCTGTCCCGGGAGGGAAAGCTGCAGGTGGAGCTGGCGCAGCAGAAATATATGCTGCCGAGGCTGACCGGACTGGGGACGGAGCTCTCCCGCCAGGGCGGCGGCATCGGAACCCGGGGACCGGGTGAAACCAAGCTGGAAACAGACCGCCGGCATATCCGCAGGAGGATTGAAGCGCTTCAGGAAGAACTGGACAGTCTTGCGAAAAGGCGGGAACGGATTCGGAAAAGACGGCAGAAAAACGACGTGACCACCATCGCAATTGTCGGATATACCAATGTGGGAAAATCGACGCTTCTTAACCTGCTGACCGATGCAGGGGTACTGGCCAAGAACCAGTTGTTCGCCACCCTTGATCCGACGGCGAGGGAGCTTCGGCTGCCGGATGGACAGAAGGCGGTAGTGATCGATACAGTCGGGCTGATCAGGAGGTTGCCGCATCAGCTTGTAGAGGCGTTTCGGTCGACGCTGGAGGAAGCGGCAAATGCAGACCTGATTTTAAATGTCTGTGATATTTCCTCCCCGGATGCGGAGGAACAGCTTTCCGTTACCAGGGAACTGCTCCGGGATTTGGGCTGCGGAGACACGCCGGTTTTGACCGTATTCAACAAAACGGACTTATATCAATTCCAGAGCATGCTCACGATCAGTGATAAGAGCGTCTTTATCTCGGCAAAGGAAAACCGGGGGATTGACGGTCTGCTGAAGCTGATCTGTGAAATGCTGAGCGGGGGGAGAAGGCAGATGGAGCTTCTGGTGCCTTACCGCGACATGCCATTTCTTGACAGGATACGAAAGACCGGGAAAATTTTATCGGAGGAGTATACCGAGGATGGGATCAGGGTCAGCGCCAATGTAGACGCCAAGCTGGTCAAGGAGGCAGAAGTCTTTCGTCTGGCAGAATAAAACTGCTTTGGCCGAACCGTTCATTTTTGTGTAGATTACCGCTATCGCGAACCCCCGTTTCATGCTATAATCGGTTTGACAGAATGTTTCTGGTTCGAGGCGGAATAGACCTAAGAAAAACCGGCTGCAGCAGCCGGTTTTTTTGCCGGCAGCTTCTATCCCGTCTGAGAAAAGGAGCTGGCTTGCAAGCGAGGTCGGCCTCATGCATGAGAAAGGAGAGCTTTCGCCGAGGCGAAGGCTGTGAATATAAATGAAACTGCTGATACAAATTGCAATTGTGTTTGGAATTTGCCTTTTGGGAGAAGGAATATCCATGCTGATTCCGATTCCGGTTCCGGCAAGTGTGGTTAGTATGGTATTGCTGTTCCTCTGTCTTCTGTTCGGGTGGCTCCGGGAAGAACACATACGGGATAAGGCTGATTTTTTGCTGAAAAATATGGCGTTTTTCTTTATCCCGGCGGGTGTTTCCATCCTGGAGCATTTTGATACCATAAAAGGGATTATCCTCCCATTTCTTTTTATCTGTTTTTTCACAACGATCCTAACCTTTGCGGCAACGGCCGGGACGGTTGCCCTGGTGTCCAGGTGGATGAACAGGGGGGAAAAGTATGAATGAGTTTTTGCAGGAAATCTATTCGTCCCCGTTTTTTGCAATCTGCCTGAGCGTGCTGGCCTATGCGGTGGGATACTGGCTTAACCGGAAAACCGGGCTGCCCCTGCTTAACCCATTGCTGATTGCCATTATTCTGGTGGTGCTTGTCATTCAGATCTTACATATCCCGATGGAAAGCTATAACCAGGGAGGAGATATTATCTCGATGTTTCTTGCTCCTGCTACAGCAGTGCTGGCAGTTTCTATTTACCGTCAGCTTGATATCCTGAAGAAAAACATCGTTCCGGTGGTAGCGGGTGCGGTAGTGGGGTCGCTCGTGTCGATGGGAAGCGTTACCCTGCTTTGCAGGCTGTTCCGGCTTGAAGAGAAAATCACGGCCTCTCTTCTTCCCAAATCAGTCACCACCCCGATTGCAATGGGAATTTCCGAGCAGCATGGCGGCATCGTATCTGTCACAGTGGCAGCGGTTGTAGTGACAGGAATAGTCGGGGCAATGCTCGCGCCAGCCCTGATTAAGCTGTTTCGGGTAAAGAATCCAGTGGCGGCAGGTGTTGCAATCGGCACCGCAAGCCATGCGCTGGGCACCTCCAAGGCGATTGAGATCGGGGAGATAGAAGGTGCGATGAGCGGGATTGCAATCGGAGCTGCAGGGCTTTGCACCGTAATTTTTGCAATGTTTGCCGGATGAGAAAAAATTAGAAAAAACACTTGCATTTTCTTCGGCTTTGTGGTATAGTATATAAGCATTTAGTGTGCTCTGATCGAGGGATCAGAGGTTTCACCGCTTCGAAACCGTTCGATAGTGGGGATTAATGTACACTTCAAACATTAAAGCGGGCAGTCCTCTGCTGGTATGATAAAGCATGAATGTCTGAAAACTATAGGAGGAACAAAATGGACGCATTAAAACTGATCAGCTCCCAGAGCATGAAAGAAGAAGCGCCAAGCATGGAAATTGGTGATACTGTAAAAGTTCACGTGAGAATCAAAGAAGGAGACAAATCCAGAGTCCAGATCTTTGAGGGCACTGTGATTGCTAAGAAGCATGGCGGAATCAACGAAACCTTCACGGTACGCCGTGTAGCTCATGGCTGTGGAATCGAAAGGGTTTTCCCGATCCACTCACCCAATGTTGAGAAGGTCGAACTGGTAAGAAGCGGTAAAGTCCGCCGCAGCAAGCTCTACTATCTGCGCGATAGAGTTGGGAAAGCTGCAAAAGTTAAAGAAAGACTTCGCTAATTGCGGCAAAGAAAGGACGGTTCTTGAGCTGTCCTTTTTTCTTTTTCCCATCTTTAGAACCGGAGAAACAGGGGAAAATGAATGTTGGAGGACCTGAAATGGAAGAAATACAGCAAAAACGCAATATCAAGCGGGAAGTTGAAGAATGGCTGGAATCAGTTATGATTGCCCTGGCATTCATGATTTTCCTGTTTGTTTTTGTCATTGGGATTGTGATTGTCAACGGTGATTCGATGGACAACACCCTGCAGGACGGTCAGCGCCTGATTACGCTGCCGGTGTTTTACCAGGCCGGGCAGGGTGATATCGTTGTGATACACCGTGATGAGGAACGGCCGATCATCAAGCGGGTCATTGCCTGCGGCGGACAGACGGTTGATATTGATTTCCGCACCGGAGCTGTTACGGTGGATGGAGAAATGTTGGACGAGCCCTATGTCAGCTCGCAGATTTCTGACTATGATGAAGACCGGATGCTGTCTTTTCCGGTTGAGGTACCCGAGGACAGCTATTTTGTGATGGGGGACAACCGTGGCAATTCGCTGGACAGCCGTTACAGGGAAGTCGGAATCATCAGGGAAAATCAGATTTTCGGGAAAGTGGTACTGCGAATTTATCCCTTTCAGGCAATGGGCACTGACTTTTAGGACGGGCTTGGCCCGGTATGCTGCAGGGGAGAATTACGTTTGCTGACCGCGAGAAAGGAACAGGGTATCACTATGATTGAAATTCCATCCATCCAATGGTTTCCGGGCCATATGGCAAAAACCCGGCGGTTGATTCAGGAAAGCCTGAAGCTTTGTGACCTGGTACTGGAAATAACAGACGCCAGGATTCCGCAGAGCAGCCGGAATCCGGAGCTTGACCGATGGGTCGGCGCCAAACCACGGATGATCTTACTGAACAAGGCGGACTCCGCCGACCCGAAAGCAACGGCAGAGTGGATCGAATACTATCGGGATCAAGGAATTCCGGCGATTGCCTGCGATTGCCGAAGCAGCAAGGGATTAAACCGTTTTTTGCCGACAGTGAAGGAAATGCTTTCTGAAACATTGGAAAAAAGGAAGAAAAAAGGGCTGATTGGCGGCGCGCTCCGGGTCATGGTCGTCGGGATTCCCAATGTCGGGAAATCCTCCTTTATCAACCGGATGGCGGGCTCTAAGCGCGCCAAGGTGGAGGATCGTCCGGGCGTCACCAGGGGGCGGCAATGGGTGAACATTAGCAGCGATCTGGAGCTTCTTGACATGCCGGGCGTTCTGTGGCCGAAATTTGAGGATCCGGCTGTAGGCGAAAAGCTGGCCTTTACCGGCGCGGTAAAAGACGATGTCATTGATATTGAACTGCTCGCCATGCGCCTTTTGGGATATTTGAGACAGGAATATCCTCAGTCGATTGAAGAACGCTATAAGCTGGCCGGAACCAATTATCAGGAGCTGGACGAATACGATCTGTTAGAGCTGGTTGGCAGGAAGCGCGGGATGCTGGTTTCCGGCGGCGAAGTCAATACTGAGCGCGCCGCGATTACCGTCATGGATGAATACCGCTCCGGCAGACTTGGAAAGATCACCTTTGACCGTCCTGTGAAACAAGGAGAGCAAACAGATGAGTGACTTATATGAATTTGACCGATCACAGCAGTGTAATCTGCTTTGCGGAGTGGATGAGGCGGGCCGCGGGCCGTTGGCCGGTGACGTTTACGCCGCCGCGGTGATCCTGCCGATGGACTGTGAAATCGAGGGACTCAACGATTCCAAAAAGCTGACTGCAAAAAAGCGGGAAGCACTGTTCTGTGAAATAAAAGAGAAGGCGGTGTCCTTCTGCATTGCAACAGCAAGTGTCGAGGAAATAGAAAAGGTGAATATCCTCAACGCGACCTTTCTGGCGATGCGGCGCGCAGTAGAGGGCTTGTCACAGCAGCCTCAGGTGGCGTTGGTAGACGGCAACCGCGGCCCTGGACTGCCGGTACATACAAAATGCATTGTCAAGGGAGACGCGGCCTCGGCAAGCATAGCGGCTGCTTCGATCCTGGCGAAAGTCGCGCGGGATCATTACATGGAGGAAGTGGCGCGTCAGTATCCGGAATATGAGTTTGAAAAGCATAAGGGCTATGGTACCAGACTCCACTATGAAAAGCTGGACGAATATGGGGAAAGCCCGGTTCACCGGCACAGCTTTCTGAAAAAATACTATGCGCAGAAGCAGGAGGATACAGCCGAAAAAAAGTAGGAACGGCAGGGGAGAACCTTGCCTGCAAATATCTTCGGCAGCATGGCTGGAGGATTGTCCGGCGAAATTTTACAGCCGCATATGGAGAGATTGATATTATTGCTGAGCGCGGGACGGTGCTTGCCTTTATCGAGGTTAAGACCCGTGCGTATGGCAGCTTATATGCCGCGCAGGACGCCGTAACTCCCAAAAAGCAGGAACGGCTGTGCCAAACCGCCGCCCTGTATCTGGCGGAGCACCCAGCCTCCCTGCAGCCGCGCTTTGACGTCTGCGAGATATATTTTACTGAGGATCGGCGCGCGCTGATCCGGTATCTGGAAAATGCGTTTCAGGATCGGAATGATTCAGGCCAATCCAACATATAGCAGTGATAGGAGGAATGACCATGAATGAAAAAATAGCGGTTTTTGATCTGCACTGCGATACGGTTTTAGCATGCCTAAAGCAGGGCGCCGAGCTGAAAAGGAACCATCTGCAGCTTGACCTTGAACGGGGACTAGAGACGGCGGAGAGGTGGATTCAGACCCTTGCCTTTTTTATCGACGATTGTTATCGGGGCGAAGATGCATGGAACCATTTTTTTGATCAATATAGGCTGATGCGCCGGTTTTTGGAAGAAAATTCCGAGGCTATCCGGCTTTGGAGCCCGACATCCTTTCCGACAGACCCCTGTTGTCAGGCGATGCTGTCTGTAGAAGGCGGGGCTGTGCTCGGCGGGAAGCTCGAACGGATCGGGGAGCTTTACAGACTGGGCGTGGCCATGATGACATTGGTCTGGAACGGGGAAAACGAGCTGGGCAGCGGGATCGACGGATGCGGCGAAGGACTGACCGCGTTTGGAAAGAACGCTGTCAGGGAAATGGAACAAAACGGTATGGTTGTCGATGTTTCTCATCTCAACGACGCCGGGTTTTATGATGTGGAAAGGCTAGCGAAAAAACCTTTTGCTGCAACTCATTCCAATGCGCGCTCTCTATGCGCACATCCGAGAAACCTGACAGATGAACAGATCCGGTGTATCATTGACCGCAGAGGTTTGATTGGTTTAAATTTTTATCCGTTGTTTGTCAACGGCGGACAGGAGTATGCGATTGATGAACTAATCCGGCATGCGGAGCATATTTTGTCTTTGGGCGGAGAACGGATTCTTGCACTAGGAAGCGATTTTGACGGAGCCGATATGCCGGCCGCAATCCCGGATATAAAGGGACTTGAAAACCTATACCAAAGTATGATAAAATATTTTGGAACAGAGATTACAAAGGATGTCTTTTTCGGCAACGCCGCAGAGTTTTTCCGCCGCGTTACGAGGAGAAAGGGGAAGAAAGAAAATGTTTTATAACAGTACCCGGGACCGCGCCGCTAAGGTGAGCGCTGCTCAGGCGATTACACAAGGAATTTCGGCCGAAGGGGGCCTGTTTGTTCCGGAGCAGCTTCCTAAGCTGACCGAAGCGGATTTTAACGCTTTAATTGAAAAATCTTATGTAGAACGCGCGATTGTGATTCTGGCAAAATTTTTGACAGACTTTTCCGATGTGGAAATCCGCTATTGCGCGGAAAATGCATATCATGATAAAAAGTTTAAAACCAATAATATTGCGGAGATTTCTCACCTGTTTGACGGAACCTATATGCTGGAGCTCTGGCATGGGCCGACCTGTGCGTTTAAGGATATGGCCTTACAGATTCTGCCGTATCTTCTGACTACTTCTGCCAAAAAGGTGGCGAAAGGCAAAAAAATTGTTATCCTGGTGGCGACCAGCGGAGATACCGGAAAAGCCGCGCTGGAGGGCTTTAAGGACGTGCCGGACACGCAGATTCTGGTATTTTATCCGGAGGATGGCGTAAGCGCGATGCAGAAACGCCAAATGACTACCCAGGAGGGTGAAAACGTTGCGGTAAGCGCGATTAAAGGAAACTTTGACGATGCGCAGACCGGCGTCAAAAAGATTTTTACCGATCCGGCAGTAGTTGAAAAGCTGGCGGAAAACAATATGATGTTCTCATCCGCAAATTCCATCAACTGGGGCAGGCTCCTGCCGCAGATTGTCTACTATATTTCTACCTACTGTGAATTAGTCAGGGATGAAGAAATCGCGATGGGCGATGAATTAAATGTCGTTGTTCCAACCGGAAACTTTGGCAATATCCTCGCGGCTTATTATGCTAAAAAGATGGGCGTACCGTTCGGGAAGCTGATTTGTGCTTCCAACGCGAACAACGTCTTAACCGAGTTTATCCGTACGGGAACCTATAACCGAGTCCGCGATTTCCATACCACCATTTCGCCGTCTATGGACATCCTGATTTCCTCCAATCTGGAGCGGCTTCTGTATGATCTGTGCGGCTGTGATGACGAAAAGATTAAGACTTGGTTTGCTTCCCTTTCCGAGACCGGGAAATATACGGTGGATGCCGGCGTGATGGAAAAGCTGTCTGAGGAATTTTACGCGGGCTGCTGCGATGATGACGCCACCCGCGCAACCATTGGTGAAATATTCCGGAAATATTCCTATCTCTGCGATACCCACACAGCGGTTGCTGTCAAGGTGGCGCAGGAATATAAAAAGGAAACCGGAGATGACAGGAAGATGATTATTGCTTCTACAGCCAGCCCTTATAAATTTGCACCCAGTGTTTTGCCTGCGATCACAGATGAGATTCCGGCAGACGACTATGAACAGCTTGAACAGCTTCATGAGCTGTCTAAGCTGGAAATCCCGGCTGCGTTGGCAGAGCTCAAGCATAAGACGGTTCGTTTCACTGGCTCTGTAGACAAAGAGGAGATGGAACAGGTTGTCCTTGGCATGTTGGGACTTGCCTAAGAAAGATTCCCCCCGCCATCACCGGCAGGGGGAATTTCATTGAGAAGCAACAGCTAATAGGTTTTTTTCTGCTCCTTAAAGGAACGGCAGATCGTATCGCTGACTGTTGTCGCAAAGGACGGCCCTACTTCGATCTGATTTGCGGTACAGCCGCAGTGGTGGTTATTGTGGATGCAGTTTTCGACATTGCATGCAATGCCATGAATGCATTCCTTGTTACAGCCTTTATCAGACATGAATTCCGACTCCTTTTCCTTAAACTTGTAAAAGCGATTGCTTTCACGGTATTATCGTTTGCCGGATGAGGAAAAATATCAATGGCAAAAGACGTAAAGCATGGGAAAAACCGGCATCGGAAACGAAGAGATGCTGTTTAGCCGGGCGGAAATCAAAGAGAACGGCGGCGCCGATTTAATTCTATTAAGAAAGGAGCGCTTTCGCCAGGGCGAAAGCTGAGGCCATACGTATGAGTTTATTTGCAATAGGAGACCTGCATCTTTCGTTGGGCGGCAATAAACCAATGGATGTTTTCCCCGGTTGGGAGAATTATGTGGAGCTGCTCCAGGAAAGGTGGAACCGGATCGTAACACCGCGGGACACAGTCGTCGTAGTCGGGGATATTTCCTGGGCGATGAATCTGGAGGACTGCGGAGAGGACTTCTCCTTTATCCACCGACTGAACGGTACCAAAATTTTGATGAAGGGAAACCACGATTTCTGGTTTACTACCAAAACGAAGGTGGAGCAATATCTGGAACAGATGGGGTTTGATTCCATCAAAATTTTATTTAATAATTCTTATCCCTATGGCGATTATGTCCTGTGCGGCACCCGCGGATGGATCAACGAGCAGGGAGAAGCGGTTGATAAAAAGGTATTAAACCGGGAGGCCGGACGGCTCAGACGCTCGCTGGAGGATGGGAAGAAAAGCGGGAAAGAACCGATCGCGTTCCTGCACTATCCGCCTATTTATGGGAGCAGCGAGTGCTGGGAGATTTTAGAGGTGCTGCTTCAGTACCAGGTGCGGCGCTGTTATTATGGGCATATCCATGGAAAATCGGCAGAATATGCGATCAATGGAGACAGGAAGGGAATCCAATTCCGGCTCGTCTCCTGCGATCAGGTTGATTTTACGCCGGTGAAGGTATTGTAAGAGGAAAGGTTCTTTTTATAGCGTGAAAAAATTGTAAATTTCGCTGTTTTTTTAAAAAAATAGTAGCTATTCCAATGGAAGTATGCTATAATCAGGAAGATGTCTCTCTATGCCCGGAATACCGGGAAAGAAGCAAAAATACAGGTTGGAGGAAACCAGAATGAGCTTAGCAGAAACAAAAAATGTCGGCACAAACCGCTATGAATTGGTGGTTAAAGTTGATGCCGAAAAATTTGAAGCGGCAATTGAAAAAGCGTACCGCAAAAATGTAAAGAAAATAGATATCCAAGGCTTCAGAAAAGGCCATGCACCTAGAAAGATCGTGGAAAGAATGTATGGCGAAGGCGTTTTCTTTGAAGATGCGATTAATGACCTTTATCCGGCTGCTCTGCAGGAAGCAATCACTGAGTCGGGCTTGGAGGTTGTTGCACGTCCGGAAGTAGAAGTAACAGAGGTTAACAAGGCTGACGGCTTTACCTTCACTGCGAAATGCGTAGTAAAACCGGAAGTAGAAGTCAAGGACTACAAGGGTATTGAAGTTGAAAAAGAAGTAAAAGAAGTGACTGACGAGGAAATCGACAGAAACCTACAGAACATGCAGGAAAAGCATGCTAGAATGATTGATGTTGATGACCGTCCGGCGCAGAACGGCGATTCCGTTGTATTTGATTTTGAAGGATTTGTAGACGGTGTGGCTTTTGACGGCGGCAAGGCGGAAAAATTCAATCTGGAACTTGGTTCCGGCCAGTTTATTCCAGGATTTGAAGAACAGATCGTTGGGAAATCTATTGGAGAAGAATTTGACGTCAATGTTTCTTTCCCGGAAGATTATCATGTAGACGACCTGAAAGGCAAACCGGCTGTTTTCAAATGCAAGCTGCATGAGATCAAATATAAGGAGCTGCCGATTCTGGATGATGAGTTTGCGAAAGACGCGAGCGAATTCGATTCTCTGGATGAGCTGAAAGCTGACCTGAAGAAAAAGGCAGAAGAAGCAAATGAAAAAGCTGCTGAAACCGAAGTGGAAAACAAACTGATTGATACTGTGCTTGAAAACATGACCGGCGAAATTCCGGAAGAAATGTATGAAGTCCGTATCGATGAAATGGTTCGCGACTTTGAATACCGCCTTCAGATGCAGGGAATGGACCTTGAAACATACCTGAAGTATACCGGCATGGAGCTGGATTCCTTCCGCAAAACCTTTGCCGCACAGGCTGAAAAACAGGTTAAAATTCGTCTTGCTTTGGAAAAGATCGTTGAAGTTGAAAACATCACAGTGGAAGATGAAGCGGTCGAGGAAGAATATAAGAAGCTCGCTGACCAGTATAAGATGGAAGTGGAAAAGGTCAAAGGCTTTATTCCGGACGAAGAGTTCAGAAAAGACATGGCTGTTAACAAAGCAGTGGACTTGATCAAAGATACCGCAAAGATCACGGTAAAATAAGCACCTTCGTTTCATTTTAGGCTTTAGCCTGTCTGAATTATCAGGCAGGCTGCCTTTATTTTAGAGCACTTTATGAATGTAATGTGATCAACATTGAATCAAACTTTAATTATTAGAAAGGATCGATTGATTATGGCATTAGTCCCTTATGTAGTAGAACAAACGAGTCGCGGGGAACGCTCCTATGATATCTTTTCCCGCCTGTTAAACGACCGTATTGTCATGCTTTGTGATGAGGTAAACGATCAGACTGCGAGTCTTGTCGTCGCACAGCTTCTCTATCTGGAAAGCCAGGACCCGGATAAGGATATCAGCCTTTATATCAACAGCCCGGGCGGTTCTGTCACCGCAGGCATGGCGATCTACGATACCATGCAGCTTGTGAAATGCGATGTGTCCACCATCTGTGTGGGGCTCGCGGCTTCTATGGGCGCTTTCCTGCTTACAGCCGGTGCAAAGGGTAAGCGCTATGCCCTGCCGAACAGCGAAGTGATGATCCATCAGCCTTTAGGCGGTGTGAAAGGGCAGGCGTCCGATATCCAGATTCATGCGGATTGGATTTTAAAAACAAAGCAGAAATTGAACAAGATGCTGGCAGAAGCAACCGGTCAGCCGCTTGAAAAAATTGAAAAGGATACTGACCGCGACAACTTTATGTCTGCTGAGGAAGCACAGGCATATGGATTGATTGACAAGGTTCTTACAAAACGGTAAGAAAAGATTAGGGGTAGTTAAGTGGAAAATGTAGGAGAAAAGGTAACGCCGCGGTGTGGGTTTTGCGGAAAAACCGAGGCAGAGGTTGACCTGATGCTTTATGGGAAAACCGCGTTTATCTGTGATGAATGCGTCAGCCTCTGTTATCAGATGCTTTATGAGGAAGAGGAAGCGCCGCTTTCCCGGAGAAAGAAAAAAGCAGAAAGCCACCAGCCGCAGGTGCTTTTAAAACCGGCTGAAATTAAAGCTGTTTTGGATGAATATGTCATTGGACAGGATGATGCAAAAGTGACCCTGTCGGTGGCAGTTTATAACCACTATAAAAGGATCAACTGTCAGGAAGAACTCGGGGTGGAGCTGCAGAAAAGCAATGTGCTGCTGCTTGGTCCTACCGGGGTGGGGAAAACCTTTCTGGCGCAGACCCTTGCCAACACGCTGGATGTTCCGTTTGCGATTGCCGATGCAACGACGCTTACTGAAGCCGGTTATGTTGGAGATGACGTAGAAAATGTTCTAGTCCGGCTGCTGCAGGCAGCGGATTATGACGTGGAAGCCGCGCAGCGCGGAATTATCTATATTGACGAGATCGATAAGATTACCCGCAAGTCGGAGAACACCTCCATCACCCGTGATGTCAGCGGAGAAGGGGTTCAGCAGGCCCTGCTGAAAATTATTGAGGGAACGGTTTCCAATGTTCCTCCGCAGGGCGGAAGGAAGCATCCTCATCAGGAATTTATCCAGATGGATACCCGGAATATCCTGTTTATCTGCGGCGGAGCGTTTGACGGGATCGAAAAGATCGTCAACAAACGCTTTAATACCTCCGCGATTGGGTTTGGGAGCGATATCAAATCGAAAACTGATGTAAACGGAAAAGAGGTCATGAAAAAGGTGATTCCGCATGACCTGGTAAAATATGGACTCATTCCAGAATTGGTGGGCCGGCTCCCAGTGATTACAGCGTTGGAAGACCTGGACGAGGATTCCTTAGTCCGTATCCTCACCGAGCCGAAAAATTCTTTGGTGAAGCAGTATGAGGCGATGTTCCGCATGGATGGCGTTGCTCTGGAATTTACCGAAGAGTCGCTGCGGGCGATTGCCAGAAAGGCGATCAAACGCAAAACCGGCGCGCGTGGACTGCGGGGAATTATGGAATCTGTTCTGACCGATTTTATGTTTAAAATTCCATCGGACGAAACAGTGACCCGGATTGTCCTGAACGAGGAAAGCATCGAGGAACCGGAAAAGGTGAAAATCTACCATAAATAGAGAGCGAGGCGCCCAGAGAAGGCGCCTCGCTGTGTTTGTACAGAAATTTTTTTATTAATAGAGTTGACAAACTGAGCAAAGCATGGTATTCTTAAAACAGAAACAGTAATAATTACTATTTTTAATTTTGTAGATAGGAGGCTTTCCAGTTGAAGTATTCCAGACAAAGGGAGCTTGTCTTAGAGACTGTCAGAAGCCGTCCGATCCATCCAACTGCTGACGATGTATTTGCAATCCTGCGCAAGACCGAGCCGAATATCAGTTTGGGAACCGTCTACCGGAATTTAAATTTTCTGTCCGATGCCGGACTGATCCGAAAGGTTTTGGTTCCGAATGCCTCTGACCGGTTTGACGGAACTGTTGTGGAGCATCATCATATGCTCTGCACCCAATGCGGTGAGGTTTTTGACCTTGCACATGACCTGGCGGAGGAGTTCTCCCAGGAAATCCTCTTAAAAACAGGATTTGAGATGAATCACTGTGGGCTGATGCTTCTGGGAAAATGCGTGTCATGCAGGGAAAAGGAATGCCGGCCGGCTTCTACGGTGAAACAACCGATAGAATAAATACAATTGATGAAAGAGAGGAATTTAGAATGAATTTAAAAGGATCAAAAACCGAACAAAATCTGATGACTGCATTTGCAGGAGAATCCCAGGCTAGAAACAAGTATACATATTACGCTTCCAAGGCGAAAAAAGAGGGCTTTAACCAGATTGGGGATCTGTTCCTGGAAACAGCAAATAATGAAAAAGAACATGCGAAAATTTGGTTTAAGCTTCTCCACGACGGCGAAATTGCTGATACGATGACAAATCTGAAGGATGCTGCTGCTGGTGAAAACTATGAGTGGACTGACATGTACGCTACCTTTGCAAAGGAAGCAAAAGAAGAAGGCTTCGACAAGATCGCCTATTTATTTGAAGAAGTCGGGAAGATTGAAAAGGAGCATGAGGAGAGATATTTGAAGCTGCTCAGCAATTTGGACGGTAAGCTCGTATTCTCCAGAGACGGCGATACGATTTGGCAGTGCGCGAATTGCGGACACATCCATATTGGAAAAGACGCGCCGCAGATTTGCCCGGTATGTAATCACCCGCAGTCTTATTTCCAAATCAAAGCGGAAAACTATTAATTTAGTGTTAAAAAGCCGGAACGGCGTTGTCGTTCCGGCTTTTTTATGATATAATAAAATAAATAGGCTTACTTCTGGAAAAGTCAAACGGAAGTGTGGTTTGGCCTCGACGGAAGACGAAGAGGCGCCCATAATTTAGGCGCTTTTGGTGATACTAATATAGGCTAAATCAAGAAAAATCCTGTGTAAATAGGGGACGGAAATAAAATGAAGCTAGAAGAAAGAGAATTTTTACCGGTTATTTTGGGCGGAGATATTACCACCTATAGCTTAGCAAGAAGCTTTCATGAAGAATACCATATCAAGTCGATCGCGATCAGCATGCAAAAAAACTGGCTGAATTCCTATTCCGGTATTATCGAAAATATTATTGTACCGAACATGCACCGGGAAGAAGTGTTCCTCCGTACACTGTTAGAATTGGGAAAAACGCGCGGGAAGGAAAAGAAGCTGATTCTAATTGCCTGCGGGGACTGGTATGTTCGGCTGATTATTGAACATAAAAAGGAGCTGGGGGAATACTATGTTATCCCCTATATCGACGAGGAGCTGATGAACCGGATGGTTCTGAAGGACAGCTTCTATGAAATCTGCGATCAGACCGGCGTGCCTTATCCGAAGACTTTTGTATATGACTGCAAGGAAAAGAATGAACTGAACCTGCCGTTTGAATTCCCGGTGATTGCAAAGCCGGCAAGCAGTGCGCAGTATCACTATGCGGAGTTTAAAGGGAAAAAGAAGGTTTATAAATTTGAGACAATGGATCAGCTTCGGGCGATGCTCAAGGAACTGGAAACCAGCAGCTATGACTATAAATTCCTGATTCAGGATTTTATTCCGGGCGACGATACCTATATGAATATCCTGACCTGTTACTGTGACCGCGATTCCAAGGTGCGGTTTATGTCCTTCGGCCGCACGCTGATGGAGGACCAGGGCCCAATGGCGATTGGAAATCCGGTTGCCATTATCAACGAGGTAAAGCTGGATGTCATGAACAAGGCGAAGGCTATGCTCGAAGCGGTTGGGTATACCGGATTTGCGAATTTTGATATCAAATATGATATGCGGGACGGAAGCTACCGTTATTTTGAGATCAACACCCGTCTGGGGAGAAGCAATTTCTATGTAACCGGAAGCGGGTTCAATGCGGTGAAATGGATTGTTGACGACTTGATTTATCATAAAAAATTCGATGGAGAACCGGTCATTGCAGATCGTGAAAATCTTTATACCGTAATACCGAAGTCCATTATCATGAAATATGTTAAGGATGACAAGCTAAAAGAACAGGTAGAACGCTTGTACCGGGAGGGTAAGGTCTCCAATCCGATCGACTATAAGGGTGACAGCAATCTAATTCACAAACTGTATGCGAAATATTTTATGCTCAAGCAGAAACGGCGTTTTGAAGCATACCTGTAAAAAACAAGAAAGGGAGAGAACCGGAGAATGAGATCGCGTTTGGTTGGGATTCTGGGCGGCGTCGGCCCGATGGCGACAGTCTACTTCATGGAAATGCTGCTCAAAAAAACCAACGCCAGCAAAGACCAGGAGCATCTGGACATGCTGGTGTCAAACCATGCGACAATTCCGGATCGAACCGCCTATATTTTGGGAAAAAGCGAGGAATCGCCGCTGGACGTGATGGTCGCGGACGCCAAGATGCTGGAAGCGGCCGGATGCGATTTTATTGTACTTCCCTGCAATACCGCGCATTATTTCTTTGAAAAGATTCAGCAGTCAATTCACATTCCCCTGCTTAATATCATTCAGGAGACGGTTTCCTACTGCGAAAGGAGGATTCCCGGTGTCAAGAGGATTGGCATTATGGCCACAGAGGGTACCATTTGCTCCAACACCTATGGGATGGCCTGCGAGACGCATGGTTTGAAATGCGTTGTGCCCGAATCGGACATCCAGTCAAAGGTGACGGAGATTATCTATCATCAGGTCAAGGCCGGGAAGCCGGTTTCAAAACGGGAATTTACGGCGGTGATCGATGCTCTGCGGAAAAAAGGCTGTGATGCGGTCGTGCTGGGATGTACGGAGCTTTCTGTGGCGTTTGCTGATTTGAATCTCCAGCCGGAATGTCCGGATGTGGTAGATTCCCTGACGGTATTGGCGGAGCAGACGATTTTGTTTGCCGGTAAAGAGCTGAAAACGCCATGTGAAAATTGATTTGGAAAACGGTACAGAATTTTCTGTACCGTTTTGATGTTCCTGACAAAAAAGTGCGGACAGGCTGTCAAACTGGAGAGCGTTATGCTATAATGGTTTCGGGATATCAAAAGTCCGGAACTATTATGTGCTGTAGACCAAGATTGCGAAACTGAAAAGAGGTAGAGGGCTGTGCAGTATAAAAAGCTCAACGCATTTCGTTTTTTTCTAACAGAGGAAGAATGCGGACGGGATGACGTTGAAGTGACAGTAGAATATAGAGTAGACCAGAGCGATCCCAAACGTGGGAACTGCTTTGTGGATTACTGGCTGAGTCTTAGAGACTATGGGTTCCGCAGCCATATGGGCGGTATTTGGCTGACAGCAGATAAGGATACTATCCTGACAAAAATCAAGGCGCATATGCTCCCTTACGTTGAGGAGCAGGTCAAAGCCTATGAGCGGTATATTGGATGGATTGAATCTGCTGAAGAGGACTTGGAAGAGTAAACAGGCTGTACAGACAGCTTAAAATAAAGGGAGGGCTTATCATGAAATACAATCCAACCGGATTGGCGCACATCGGCGTTCCATGTGCGGACATTCACAAGACCATTGATTTTTACAAGGAGTTTGGCTTTGAGGTTACAGCAATTGCGGAAAACCTGAATGGGTTTGACGTTGTGATGCTCCAAAACGGCACCTGCACGATCGAGGCATATCATCCGCTCGATGAAGAGATCAACGCGAAGAACATGGCGCGCGCAGACGGGCATGTCGACCATATTGCAATGTGGGTTGATAATCTGGACGACCTCTATCAGGAATGTCAGGATAAGGGCTATGAAATTGTATCGGACGGAATTGAACACCTTGATGTATTTGCGCCGAAAACCTGCCGATATTTCTTTATTACCGGCCCAAGCCAGGAACGCCTGGAATTCGCACAGCTAAGCGACTAAAAGTAAAATCCGCATGGGAATATTTCCTATGCGGGTTTTCTATTTACAGGCAGATGAAAAAAAGATATAATGAGGATAATAAACGGATAAAGAGGAATGAAAATGCGCCAATTGATTGATAAGCTCAAAGCAAACCGGGTTCTATCAGAGGATGAGTTTACGGAGCTGATCGAAAAAGCCTCCGAAGAGGACAGGGAGTACCTGTTCAGCCAGTCCCGTGAGCTTGCCGGGAAATATTACGGAAATGGGATTTATACCCGCGGACTGATTGAAATCAGCAACTACTGCAAGAATGACTGTTATTACTGCGGGATTAGAAAAAGCAATGAAAAGGCTTCACGGTACCGCTTAACAGAGGAAGAGATTCTATCTTGCTGCGAGGTGGGCTATGAGCTGGGTTTCCGAACCTTTGTAATGCAGGGCGGCGAGGACGGATATTACACCGACGACCGGATGGCGCACATCATATCCCGGATTCGTTCGGCTTATCCGGACTGCGCCATCACCCTGTCGCTTGGAGAACGCTCCAAGGAAAGCTACCAGCGCTTTTTTGATGCTGGGGCAAACCGGTACCTTCTCCGCCATGAGACTGCGGATGAAGCACATTATAAAGCACTTCATCCGCAGAATCTCTCCGCTGCCCACAGGAAGCAGTGTCTATTCTGGCTCAAGGAGGCCGGCTTTCAGGTGGGTTCCGGTTTCATGGTTGGCTCTCCCGGCCAAACCGCCCGCCATCTAGCGAAGGATTTGCTTTTCCTCAAGGAGCTGGGGCCGCAGATGGTTGGAATCGGTCCGTTTATCCGCCATCAGGATACCCCGTTTGCCAAATATGAATCGGGCAGCATGGAACAGACCCTGCTGATGATCGGTATTCTTCGGCTGATGTTCCCGAATATCCTGATTCCAGCAACCACCGCGCTGGGAACCATTCATCCGTTTGGCAGGGAAAAGGGAGTATTGGCAGGGGCCAATGTCGTAATGCCAAACCTATCCCCCTTAGATGTGCGAAAAAAATATATGCTGTATGACAACAAGATTTCCTCCGGTGTGGAAGCAGCAGAAGGCTTGGCAGATTTGGAGCAGCGAATGGAGGAGATCGGCTACCATTTGCTGGTAGACCGTGGAGATTGCAAAAAGGAATAACGAACAAAATCCGGGCACGGCTCTCGCTGTGCCCGCAGGACAAGATGGAGACAGAAATGACGACATATCGAAAGTTAACGGAAGAAGAAATTGACCGTTCGCTATTTTCAAAATTCAGGCGGCGGCAGGTTGTGACCGATTGCTGGAGAAAAATCGGCGGGGAATGGCTGATCCAAGAGGCGCCTTTTATTGATGAGTGGTCGGAGGAGGATTACCATACATTGGTATCCTGCCTCAGAAATACCGTGCGAACCGGCGGCTTGGTGTTGGGCGCTTTTCATCAGGGGTGGCTTAAGGGCTTTGTATCCGTAGAGGCCGGACTGTTTGGGCAGGAACAGGAATACCTGGATTTGTCCAGCCTGCATGTATCGGAGGAGATGCGCCGGGCTGGTATTGGCCGGGATTTATTTCGGGCAGCACAGCAGTGGGCAGCCGGACATGGCGCGAAAAAGCTTTATATCTCATCTCATTCGGCGGCAGAGACGCAGTCCTTTTACCGCGCGATGGGCTGTGTGGAAGCAAAGGAATATCACCGTGGGCATGTAGAACAGGAACCGTTTGACTGCCAGTTGGAATGCAAGGTATTGCCATAGAAAAGTAAGGCACTGTGGATTTTTCCACAGTGCCTTTTCGTTTATCCTCTTTACCGGATATCGTAAATACTTCTGACTTTAACTGAGTCAGCACAGCCGTTAAGGATTTTCACCCTTCTGGTTTCGTTATTCAGGTCAAAATAATTGTCCTCCAAAACCCAGTCCTCGTTCTCGTTCAAAAGCTCAATTCCCTTAGCATAGCCGGCTGTGGAGACGATCAGCTCATCTCCCTTCACCGTCACAGAGATTTTCGGGTCAAGGAAGATAAAATGCTTCGGTGCGCAGAACAGAACTGATCCTGAAGAAATGATTTGTCCATCCTGCTCCATTTCAAAGCTTGCATACTGTGTATGGATATCGGCCTCTGGGAAGCAGACCTTCTCAAGCCACTGGCTGCTCAGCGCGGGGACAGTTACAGCTTCCTCACCACTCTGCACCACTGAGGCGTCGTTATTTCGCAGCGCCCACCGGACAACCACAGACTGTTCCTTCATCGTTTCGTTTGCGACGCTTAGGCGGATGCTCTTTTCAATGTCCTGGTTTTCCGCATTGACATTTGGTTCCTGGGTCATGGTGCTTTCCTCACAGCAGGAGAGCATCAGGGGCGCAAAGAAGCGTTTCGCGTAGTAATGCAGTGCTTTCCAGCGACCGAAATAATCGATAGAGGCCCAGCTTGCAACCGGCCAGCAGTCGTTGAGCTGCCAGTAAATCGCTCCCATGCAGCGCCCGCGGTTTCTTCTCCAATGTTCTACGCCATATTTGATCGCCTCAGCCTGCAGCATCTGGGATGCATACAGGAGCGTGCCGAAATCGGTAGGATAGCGATAGGTCTGATACAGGTAGTTCATAATCTTCCCGTTGGCGGAATCATTGCGCTGATGCTTTTCCATTACGTAGGAGAAGATATTTCGGTCCTCCGGAAGGGTAAAGCCTTCCACTGTCTTTTCACAGGGGAAGGACTGGAAGCCGAATTCGGAAGCGTACCGGAAATAGAAATTGCGGTAATCGCTGAACGGCTTGTTTCCATGCCATACCTCCCAGTAATGCACATCCCCGCGGTTTGGGTCGTTGGGACAATCGAAGGAACCGCCGGAGGACGGACTTGCAGGCCAATAGAAGGTGTTTGGATCATATTCCTTGAGAATGTTCGGGAAGATGTATTCATACATCTTGATATAGTCCGCTTTCTGCTTGTGGGTGGTCACCCATTCCCACTGGTCGACAAACATCTCCATTTCATTGTTCCCGCACCACAGGCCTAAAGAGGCATGATGACGGAGACGCTTGATGTTGTCGATAAGCTCCTGCCTGATGTTTTCTTCGAATTCCTCAGTCAGTTCATAAACCGCACAGGCAAACATCATATCCTGCCAGACCATCAGGCCCAGTTCGTCGCAGGCGTCGTAAAACCAGTCGTCCGGATAATATCCGCCGCCCCAGACGCGTACCGCATTATAGTTTGCCGCAGCGCATTGCTCCAAAAGCTTGCGGGTGCGTTTTGGGGTGATCCGGGAAAAGATATTGTCCTCCGGAATATAGTCGCCGCCCATGGCAAAAATCTGTACTCCGTTTACCTCATGGGCAAAGCTTTCCCCGTATTCGTCCTTTTCAATATGCATGGTCATGGTACGCAGACCGATCCGTTTTTCCCAAACGTCAACCACTGTATTTTCCACTTTCAGTTCTACCCTGACAGTATAGAGCGGCTGTTCCCCATAGCCGTTTGGCCACCAGAGCTGCGGATTTTCAACGGAAATGGATTCAGGTGAATCTTCATAGCGCGAGACTGTTCCGTCTGGTGCAGTGAGGGTCACGTCATAGGAAATGCCGCATTCCTCACAGAGAACATCGGCTTCTACCTCCAGTTCCAGATCCACTTTCCCATCCGCATGGTTTTGGGTGATATATACGCTGTCGATCCGGGCCTCATTAATGCCCAGCAGCTCGATATCTCTCCAGATGCCCGCGTCAGGCAGTCTCGGGCCCCAGTCCCAGCCGAACATACAGTGGGCCTTTCGGATATGCGGGAAGCCTACCATGGCGTGAGAAGAACCGTCGACAATAATCTTTTTCTGTTCTTCTTTAATGTATCTTGTCGGAGAATAGAAGATGATTTTTAAAATATTTTCTCCGTCTTTTAACAAATCCTGGACGTCAAACTCCCAGGTGCGGTGCTGGTTATCAGCATAACCCAGCAGAACGTCGTTCAGATAGAGCTCGCAGATGGTATCCAGGCCGTCGCAGTGCAGCAAAATCTGTTCGCTTGCCCTGACGGACGGTTCTACCGTAAAGGCTGTGGTATAGATGAAATCATGTTCCATGATTTTCAGCGCCTTCATTTCATTGTCGCGCCAAAATGGATCCTCCATCCTCCCATTTGTCAATAGGTCATTGTAAACTGAGCCGGGAACGGTCGCGGGGATTTTTTCCATCTCTCCTGCAATCTGCAGGCTCCAGCCACTGTGCAGCTTTTGTCTCTCCATTTTTTCCTCCTTTATGTTCAGGACTTTTGTCCTTTCAATAACTGATGAATCACTATAACGCGTTGCAGGACACCACTGTTAAATTCGGGTGAAGCTGCAGGATCGATGCCGGGACATTCGGCGTTACCGGGCCGAACAAGGATCGATGCAGGATTTCTTTTTTATCCTCACCGCCCACAATCAGTAGGATTTTTTTCGCCTGCATGATGGACTTAATCCCCATCGTGATTGCCTGTCGGGGAACATCCTCCATCCTTTCAAAAAAACGGGAATTCGCCTGGATTGTGCTCTCGCCCAAATCCACACAGTGGGTTGTCTTTTCAAAGGCGCCGCTCGGCTCGTTAAAGCCGATATGCCCATTGTGGCCGAGGCCCAACAGCTGGAGGTCAATCCCGCCAAGCGAGGCGATCAGCTCGTCGTATCTTCTGCATTCAGCTTCCACATCCTCTGCCATTCCATTGGGAATATGGGTGCGTTCCAGCTTGATATTTACCTTAGAAAAAAGGTGCTGGTTCATAAAATACCGGTAGCTTTGTTCGCTGCTTCCGTCCAGCCCGCGGTACTCGTCCAGGTTTACAGTAGTCACCTCAGAAAAGTCCAGGTCGCCTTTTTTGTACCAATCGGCAAGCTGTTCATAGGTTCCGATGGGGGAAGAACCGGTTGCCAGCCCCAGAACACTATGCGGATAAAGGATCACCTGAGCGGAAATGATGTTTGCCGCTTTCCGGCTCATCTCTCCCATGCTGTGCGCTTCATAGATTTTCATTTTTTCTCTCCTTTGTTCTTTCTAATTTCAGCGATGATATCGTTCATTTGCTTCCACTGCTGTTCCATCTCCCAAACCAGCTTGAGATGGGTGCGGCATCGATCCAGATTCTGTCCGGGCCGGGAGGTATGGTAATAATGATCCCCCTCCAGATAATCCGCGAGGAACCGCATGCTGTTTTCCAGTGTAATCAGCTTGGCAGAGGAGGGCAGCAGGCTAATTTCCTTCCGCGTCAAGATATCGCCGCAGCCTGCCAAAAATCCTTCAGCAAACGCCTGATACATGGAAAGGTCAAAGTGAACAATGGATAGGTCTCTCTCATCCTCATCTGCAATATTGGCGCCGAACCGGATGGCATCTCCGAAATCGGTTGCGGAAAATCCGGGCATCACCGTATCCAGATCCAGGATGCAGAGCGGCTTTCTCGTGTTGCTGTCAAACATGATGTTGTTAAGCTTTGTGTCATTATGGGTAACGCGCAGAGGAATATCACCCTCCGCATATGCATGGGCAAGAATTGTAGTAAAGGGCGCCCGCTCCAGGATAAATTCAATTTCTTCAGCTACTGTTTTCACTCGGCCGCATGTATCCTCGGAAACAGCTTTCTGAAAATCGGACAACCGTTTGGGCGTATCATGAAAGCAGGGGATTGTCTCATACAACGTATCGGCTGGGAAGGCGGCAAGCTGTTTTTGGAAGCTCCCAAAAGCAAAGCCGCTCTGCCTGAATTCTGTTGGGGAGGCCGCGGCCTCCAGGCAATAGGCCTGCTCCAGAAACAGGGTCATCCGCCAGAAACCGCAGTGATGATCCTGATAAAACAGGTTTCCGTTATGAGCTGGGATCAGCGTTAAAACTTCCCTTTCAGGATTCCCGCCGCTCTGTCGGACAGCCTCCTTTAAATAGGCTGTAACCGCAGCCATGTTCGCCATGACCTGTTCCGGATGGGAAAAGACGTGGCCGTTAATCCGCTGTAATATATACTGCCGATTGGAATCGGCACAGGTCACGAGGAAAGTGTCGTTGATGTGCCCGTTTCCAAAGCGTTTGACTCGCTGAAATATTCCCTCTGTCCGAAACTGGCGGATGACTGACTGGAGGAACGCTTCCGGATAGTCTGTCATAGGGTGTTCCTCCTCTCTTCCAAATGTGCCCAAAGATATTTGGGATAGCGGCCGCTTTCCTGAAACGAACTGATAGTCTGGCACACCAGAGGATAATCCTCCGGGTAGGTCATGCCGAACCAGCTCTCACCGGTAGGAATTACGCGGACAGAAGCAAGCCTTTGTTCGATCAGCTCGCTGATCAGACTGGGTAGGTAGTATTCATTGCGGCATAAGCCCATGCTGTCCTGTTCTGAGAGAAAGCGGGCAAGCCCTTGCTCCAGAAAAGGGAAAATAGAGTCGGACAGTCCCCAGAAGTTCATTGAAACGGTATGATCCGGGAGAAGCGGAACGCGCCGTCCATCGGGGCAGGAAGACAAAATTTGCTGTCCCTCCCGCCGGATATTGAGATGTTCGACAACCGATAAAAGCGATCCATCTTGATTGACCCGGCAAATTCCGCGGGAAACAGCTCCGTAATCCGACAGGGTGTTTTCAAGCCGGTATCCCGCCATGCCATATTGAGTGTCGTCTGGGCTTTCTGTAAAAAAACGGAATATTGCCTGAAATGCTTCGGAACCGTAATAATCGTCCGCATTGATGACCGCGAAATGTCCCTTCACCTGGTTTCGGCAGGCAAAAAGCGCGTGGGCGGTGCCCCACGGCTTGCTGCGCTCCGGGGGACAGGAAAAACCGGACGGAAGATCTTCATTTTTTTGGAACACATAGCAGACCGGAATATGTTCGGCGATCCGATTCCCGACAGTCTCCTGAAAGGATGCCCGCATCTCTTCCTTGATAATAAAATAAACGGCGCCAAAACCCGCGCGCATGGCGTCATAGACAGAGAAATCGAGGATGGTATGCCCGGCCAAATCGATCGGCTTTACCTGTTTGCATCCACCGAACCGGCTGCCCATTCCGGCGGCCATCACTACTAAGGATGGTTTTGTCATGAAGCTGCTCCTTTATGTATGAAGTCTGTTTCCTTTATTATAAGATATAGGGGATAAAATTACCAGATGGAAGAAGGAAAAAAGCAAAATAAAAATAGGATAACGAAAAATTGTTTCGTTCTGACTTTCTATACAGTTATGCGAAAAATGCTACCGCCGCCTCGCGGAGCGCGACGATCCCAGTCCGTGAAGAATAAAAGAGAGGGAAAGAGACGCCGCCTCTTTCTCTCTTTTTTATGTATACCCATATAAGCCCCGGACGGAGGCTTCGCCGCTGTTTACAGCAAAACGTCCCTCTTCATTTTCACAGAGCAGATTTCCGTTTTCCAGAATTCCAACCGCAACGGCCTGGACCTCATGCTCCCGGTATAGAACCCGCACCTCCTTGCCGATATTGACCAGCCGCCGTTCATATTCACGCTGAAAAGCGGAAAATCCTTCTGCGGCATAGAATTCCAGCGCTTCGTCAAAGGACTGGATCAGGGCGTCCCTTATTTCCTGAATCGGAAAGCGCTTTCCGGTTTCTATTAAAAGGGAGGTGGCATAGGCGAGCGCATCAGACGCAAAATCTGAACTACACTGGTTTACATTGATGCCAATCCCACTGATTACCGAGCAATCGTTTTTCTTTAGGACGCTTTCGCACAGGATTCCGCACAGCTTTTTTCGGCGAAGCAGGACATCGTTCGGCCACTTGATCTGTAGGTCAAGTCCCTCTGTCACATGTTCTAAAGCCCGGCAGACCGCCAGCGCGCTGATCAGCGGGAGCATAGAAATATCAAATGGGGGATTTTTTAATACAAATGTGAGGTATAGGGCTAATCCCGGAGGGCTTGACCAGTTTTTGCCCATCCGTCCCTTGCCGGCTGTTTGGCAGTCCGCAGTGATGACACAGCGATCCGGCAGGAAAGAAAGCTGTTCCTTTGCATAGGTGTTCGTGGAGCTGAGTTCCTGAAATGAATAGATGGTATAGTTACATTCCATAATGGCGCCTGTACTTTGCCGGTGCAAAGCTTCCTTTCTGAAAACTAAAGCTGATTTTGTTATATCTGAACCAGATTGAGAACAATGCCGGCCTCTGTAATATCAATGATGCCGTATCCTGCCTTGCTGTCCCGCGGCTGAACCGGGCTTCCGGGATTCATAATATAGAGCCCGTCGTCATATTCGGCCATACTCTGATGGGTGTGGCCATATAAAAGAATATTGGCATGCTGGGAACGTGCAATCTGTTTGAGATCATACAGCCCGTATTTGACCTGATGATAATGCCCGTGTGTAAAAAGGATGGTTTTCCCGCTTACATCTACCGATTTCATAAATGGCCCCTGTGCGCCAAAGTCACAATTTCCGGGCACAGAGTAGAGCGCGAGATCCGGATAAAGGGCATGAATATCCTCTGTCTCATTCATCCCATCTCCGAGATGGATGAAGCAGGAAGCCTCCTCCATATGTTTTAACACAATTTCGTACAGCGGCCGGAACCTGCCGTGCGTATCTGAAATCACAATAATCCGAGCCCGGTTTGGCATCTCTTTTGCCCCTTTCCGCGTTCTAGTTTCATACCAGAAGGCATAGGATAATAACAGACCTTCTTTTATAGAATGATTATATCACGAAAATGCAGGAATGAAAATAGAATACTAAGAAAGGAGTTGTTTTAAAATGAATCAAAGAAACAAACAGCCAATGAATGGAAAAAATAATCAGCCGAAGCAGCAATACCGGAGCGAGGACGTCGGGGGATTAATCGGAAAGGCGAGCCAGACGATTGGCACCTCTCCCCAGCAGTTAAAACAGCAGATTGATAACGGAAAGCTTGATGATATTGTGCGGAAGCTGCCGCCTCAGCAGGCAAAGAGCTTCCAGGAAATTATCAGCGATCCGGAAAAGGCCAAAAAACTGATGGATACACCGCAGGCAAAGCTTTTGATGAAGAAGCTTTTTAATTCCAAATAAGAAAACCAGTGCTGAGCATGGCAAGGAGGAGAGAAAATGGATGACCTGCTTTCAAAATTACAGAGTATTCTGAGCAGTGAAGAGGGTCAGCAACAGCTAAAAAGCGTGGCGCAGATGCTTGGCATGGACGAAGAAAACGGCGGGCAGATGCCGGATTTATCCGAATTGTCAAACATGCTGGGGAACAATAACAGCCCGCAGAATACAGAGCAGCAGGCCCCAGCCGAGAATACCGGACTGGATCTTTCCGGTATTGACCTGAATATGCTGATGCAGGTACAGAAAATTGTCAGCTCCATGAACATGGAGGATGACAACACGCGGCTGCTGCGCGCGTTAAAACCCCACTTTTCGGATTCAAGGCAGGCAAAGGTGGATAAGGCAATCCGAATGCTGCAGCTATTTTCCCTTCTGCCGATGATCCAGGAAAGCGGTTTGCTGGGAGGATTGTTTGGCGATGGCAGAAAATAGATACAGCGGCGGGGATATGATGTCAATGCAGAGGGATGCGATTCGGCGTGTCCGCGAAATGCAGCGCCGCGCCAATGAAAAGCTCGGACAGCAGGCATCGCCTCCGGCTAGACAGAACAGACCGTCTTCCTCGCCGGTACACACCGAACATAACCACGCTGTCCCGGTTCCTGCATCTGTCTCTTCAGAGGCGGCGCCGCAGGCTTCGGGGCTCTCCTCGTTTTTATCCAACCTTGATCTGGATCAGGAAAAGATCATGCTTTTGATGCTGCTCGTTTTACTGATCCGGGAAGGAGCTGACACTAAGCTGATTTTAGCGTTATGTTACCTCCTGATATAGAGAAGGGTATGGCATACGCCATACCCTTCTCTATATTACTGAAACAGCTCTTGAATTTCTTTGACAGAATCTTCATTGGGTGTGAAGCGTTCCCCATCGTCAAAATAGTCGCCGTCCAGAAGCACAGGGATTGCCTTTTCCTCTGACCGGGCAAAAAAACGTTTAATTGGTGTGACCAAATTGGATAGGTCGAGATTTGTAAAATTGGTGTCGCACTGGTTAAACAGTGCAGAGTAAAAATTTGACCGCTTTTCTACCAGGGCCTCAGTCATACATTGGTTGATGTATGCACAGGTTAATTCTCCGTTGAGATTGGTGTCGCCTAACAGGAGCAGCTCTGCCATCCGGTCACCGTCAATCCGCTGCTTGGTGCTTTCAAACTGGTAATGTTCTGTCTCCACTCCTCGGGACAGATCGATTTCCATTCCGCCGAAATAGTCAACTAACGCAGCGATCCCGCTTTTGTCGATCCGGACATATTTTTGGATATGGATTAGAAAAAGATTCTCGGCGGCTGATACTGCATATTCATATCCGCCATAGTCATAGTGTTCGGTGATGGACATGGTTTTTACATTCACTGTTGCTTCCGCTTCCGGCGGCAGCGGTGTAACATAGCAGCAGTTATCCTCGGCGTCAAAACGAAGCAGCAGAAAAAATTTGGCGGGCTGGCTGCGCTCGTCACAGCCAATCACTAGAATATTCTGATTATCTGATACCTGGGGCGTGTAGCTTTCCTCAATCGGGACGGACACCTCGTTGTGAGAGACATTTGATACGGGCCGTAAGGTCCAGAAATAGAAAACTGCAAAAATTAGTCCCAGGCACCCGACCGAAATCCAGAAGGTTTTCCAGAACAGGCTGGAATTGCGATGGGTACGCTGCGGCATAACAGAATCTCCTTTCCTTCAATTTATGTAAAGTATGGGCGGAGGAAAAGAAAAATAAACAGAACTTGATCTGATTTTTTATTCATGGTATGATAACAGCAGAAAGAATCCATGTGAAAGGAATGGTTATGAGAATGGAAAAAGAACCGAAAATTGATTCGGAAGCTGTGGTTTTCGATACTGCTGTTGTGGAAGGGGACGTAACGCTGGAAAAGAACGTCTCGATATGGCATCATGCCGTTCTGAGAGGGGATTTGGCGCCCGTCGTCATCGGGGAAGGAAGCAATATTCAGGATCAGACGGTGGTTCATGTGTTTTTCGACATGCCGGTGATCCTCGGCAAAGGCGTGACGGTTGGGCATAGTGCAATTTTGCATAGCTGTGAAATCGGGGATAATACAGTGATCGGGATGGGAGCCATCCTGCTCAATGGGGTAAAGGTCGGAAAGAATTGTATCATCGGTGCCGGGACCTTGATCACCCAAAACAAAGTAATACCGGACGGAATGATGGTTTATGGAAACCCTGCGGTGATCCGCCGGCCTTTGACGGAGGAAGAAATCAGAGGAAATGTGGATAATGCGGAGGAATATGTCCGCCTGAGCGAACGCTTCCGAAAGAGAGAATCCCTGAAGCTGAACCGGATTCATCACGTGGCGCTCATTGTTTCTGATTATCAGAGATCCAGGGAATTCTATGTGGACAAGCTGGGCTTTTCTGTGGTACGGGAAAATCGCCGTCCTGAGCGCGGAGACTACAAGCTGGATTTAAAGCTGGGTGACTGTGAACTGGAGCTCTTTGGCATGAGAAATCCGCCAAAACGGGTGACAAATCCGGAGGCCTGCGGTCTGCGGCATCTGGCGTTCCGAGTAAAGAGAATAGAGGAAGCCGTAACATGGCTTGAGGGAAAAGGAATCGAGACGGAACCGGTACGCATCGATGAATTTACCGGCAAGAAGATGACTTTTTTCAGAGATCCGGACGGACTTCCGCTGGAACTGCATGAATAACCACAGAGAATGAGGAAGTCATCCTCCGCAGGCTTTGCGGGGGATGACTTCCTCATTCTTTCCTCTTTGTTTTCTTACGCTGTTAAGCTAATAGCTGTACTTGATCAGTGATTTCACCTTGTTTGCAAGCTGACGGTCATTGTCATAACTTAAAATTTGGTGTACCCGGCTGATCTCAACCCATTTGATCTGAGAGATTTCCTCCGGCTGAGGGGTGCAGTCAAAATTTTTGGCAAGGCCAAGAAAATAAATGACATCCTTCATTGTATCCTTTTTAGGCGAATAAGATACAACTTCCCGAAAAGAAGAATCGATCATAATATCAATCCCGGTCTCTTCCTTTACTTCACGCGCCGCAGTTTCCTCTTCTGTTTCTCCCGGTTCAACATGTCCCTTAGGGAAAGACCAGTGTCCCCCGTTCGCATGCTTAATCAGCAATAATTCTGTATTCCCGTGGTACTTTCGAAATACAATCGCACCACAAGATTTCTCATATTGCATAGAGAACCTTCTTTCTATTTAGATAACTAACATATATCATAACATATTTCCAAAAAAAAATCATTCTTCTTTATAATTTTTTTACATTTAAAAAAGATATGGGAAAACTCCCATATCTTTTATATTTCGCTCTCTTCCGGCAGGGGAATAACTGTGGCCTTTGCCCGTTCAATCCGCTGGTCATTGACCACTAAAACCTTAAAGTGAAGGTGCCCCACCGTTAATTCCGGCTGCTCGCCGTCCTTTGGAATCCGGCCCAGGGTATTGGTGATCAGCCCGCCGACTGTATCAATATCTTCATCTACATGAAAATGAATGTCAAACCTTTTTTCAATGATATCCAGGCCGGCCGCTCCGTCCAGAAGATAAGACCCATCCTCTAATGCGACGATTTCCTCCTGCTCGTCGTCATATTCGTCCTGAATATTTCCGACAATCGATTCCAAAAGATCCTCCATTGTAACAATTCCGGCTGTCCCGCCATAATCGTCGACAACAACCGCCATATGCGCTTTTTTGGTCTTAAAAATTTTGAGCAGGTCACTGCATTTTTTCGCCTCGGGTACATAGATGGCTTCACGCAGGAAATCCTCGATCCGGAAGTCTTCAGAGGAGGTGCAGCCAACCAGACATAGCAGGTCCTTTACATAAATGATCCCCTTGATATTATCAAGATCATTTTCATAAACAGGAATTCTCGAAAAGCCGTCGTTGATGGCATGGTAAACCACGTCGCTGATCTTTGCCTGAAGATCCAGTCCGACAATATCAGTACGGTGGGTCATCAGGTCAGAAACATCCTTGTCGTCGAAATCAAAGATATTGTTAATCATTTCCCGTTCTTCTTGCTCGATAATCCCGTTTTCGCCGCCCGCATCAACAAGGTTGCGGATTTCTTCTTCGGTGATTTCCTCGGAATCAGCCTTTGGATCGCATCCGAAAAGACGTGCGATTCCGGAGGCCAGCAGGGCGGTCAACCCGCCGAGTGGATAAAAAAGGAAGGATATTCCCCGAATATACCGATAAGCGTTGAGCAAAAGCCTTTCCGGGTATCTCCTGAAAATTCGTTTTGGCAGGGAACGCGTCACAGTGATCACAAGACAGGCCGTGATCAGGAAAGCAAGGACAGCGATCAGGCCAGAAAACCAGTACTGCGCCGGGCTGTTTTCAAGCTGTTTTGCAGCAGAGGCTGTCAGGGCCTGCAGTCCCGCAAAAGCGAGTCCGAATCCGCTGATTCCTGCGGCCAGCATACTGATCAGGCTGCTCATTTCCATCCAGCTTGCCTGCCTGGAGGTAGGGCGGCTCAAAATTGATTTAGCAATGCGCTTTTTTGCCTTGTCCTCCTCAGCCAGTTCTTCCAGCCGGTTCTCGTTATAATTTGTCAGGGCAGTTTCTGCCGCGCAGAAAAGAAAGCTCAAGATTGAAAAAATGATAATCAGGCACCATCGCCCAACGTCGTCCATGTTGTAACTCCTTTCAAAAAATAGGCATCAAATCCACCAATTTTAATCATACCTTCTATCACGAAAATTGTCAATCATTATTCATAAAATGCAGGCTGATCGTTCGTTTCCCGAATCTGCCGGTCGAGATGGGTAATCTCCTTAGAGCATAAGACAGCGACGGAAACCAGAATAAAAATAGCAATATTCAGAACGAAAGGAAGCCGCCGGTCAATTGAGGAGAGAAATCCCGCAATCCATCCAAACGGGGAAGCTACGCCCACCATGGCCATAAAGATCAAACCGCTTACCCGGCTCCGCTCCTGCTCGTCCACAAACAATGCGTTGAGGGAATCCTTCCGAGGGACAATACATACCAGGGAGCATGCCTCGACAAGGGTATACAGCATCAGGTACCAGGGATTGTTATGCGGCGCGAAAATGAGGAGCAGATGTGACAGGAGGAACAGCCCGTAGCCGCACAGCATGACCGGGCGATAGGGGAGGCGGTTTACCCGCGGCTGGAACAACAGAATGAAGATCAGCATGATCGCTGCGCGGATAATCGGGAAAATTGCCAGCAGGCTTTCCGGGACGTTCAGCGTCTGGGTAGCATAGATGCCGAAGAAGTTTACGGTAGTTGTATCGGTAACATGATAGGCAACCATGACCAGCAGGACAATCAGCATAGCGCGGGAATGGATCATCTTGAGAAAGACATCCTTATAACCGAGCAGCATTTTGTGGATGGGCTCATGCCGCGTTTCCTCCATTCGTTTGATACCCTGCGCTGTTTCTGTGGAATACCGGTACAGCAGAACAAATTTTGCCGTCATGGAAGCGCAGGAGAAAAGATATAAGCACCGCACTACCGGAACGAGAGAAAATTCCTGGACGAGCAGCGCGGAAAGCGGCGCGACGAAAACAGCCAGCAGGCCGCACATTTGGATCATGGAGAATACGTTGACCAGCTTCGCCTTGGGGCAGTCCTCCACCAAAAGGCAGTTCCAGGAATTGGAACAGATATGTATCGTACTGTTGAGCGCCACTGCTCCCAGAAACCACCAGAAATTCTGGGCAAACGCCCAGAGCAGGCAGGGGATAGACCAGGAAATAAAATCGACGATGGCAGTAACCTTCCGGCGGCCGAATTTATCTGTCAGCACACCGCCGAAAAAGGCTGAGACCATCTGCAGAATCATCCCTATACTGGCCAGCAGGCCGATCTGGATATCGTCAAGTCCCAGATTCAGCATGTACACAGTAGCAAAGGGGATGAAAAGGTTATAGGGGATATACCAGAGCGGCTCGGTACAGACGCAGGCCTTGGGATTTCCCTTGAGGTGAATAAAAGACTGAATCATTTCATTGGATTTTAAACGTGGAAGCTTCATAATCATCTCTGCCTCTTTTGAAATGCAAAGAGGCTCCTTTCTGGGCTGGCTGGCCCGATTCCGTCAGGTTAAGGAGGCAAGGTCGTTGCCGCTGAAATCTTTTGATACCGGGAAGGGAAGGCTGGTCTGTCCCATAGCCTGCGCGCAGAGCTTCAAATTTTTGACCGTTTCTTCCCGTGCGGCTTCAAAGAGCTCCGGGACGGACTGGGTGAAAACACGCTGCGGGTAAAGCGGATGATTCCAAACACGATGGCCGGTATTGGCGGTATCCTCTCCGAAGTCGCCTGTTTTAATATGGGCGGCGATGATATCGGCCGGACGGTAGACGGAGCTGGCCGCCGCGCCGATTTTGCGGAGCAAGGCCGGGCGTTCAAAGAACATGGTACTGAGACTGAGGAAATCATCAAAGGATCGGACAACCTCCTGCGGCTTCAATTTTTTGTGATATACATGCTGCATCAGGGATTGATAAAGCCGGGCGATTACCAGCTTTTCCGACTCTGTCACCTGAAACAGCGGCCGGAAATGAAATTCAGAGATTGGCTGGTGGTAGAAATGGTTATAGAAAAAAGCGTCTAGCTGCGCTTCGATCTGCGCATGGATTGCGGCAGCATGCAGGCGGCTTGTTTGGCTGCGGCGCTTTGTCAGGTAATAAACATAGGGATGGACGGAGCTGTCCAGAAAATAATGGCAGAGGTATCCTGCAAAATAGGACAAAAGAATAGAGCCGCCTGGCTCATAGTGGTAGGTCGCTGTATAATTTTTGAAAAATGCAAATGTTTGCGGGATTTTTTCCTTGTGCAGAATACTGCCGTATTTATGAATGGGGTTCGTATGCGGCAGCGCCTTCCGGAAAAAGAAAAGGTCCGGGCCCTGCGTGCCAAAGGCAAAGACGCCGGGATGGCGGTCGACCGCGTCAGTAAAGGGCTGGGCCAACTCGTTTTTCACCTGCTGGCCAAATAATAGATGGGTTGCCAAATCGGGCATACCGTCCACTCCTTTGATTTGTAGTATCATTACTATCAGTATTCCCGCGATTTGGAGAATTATCGAACCGCCCTGCAGGACGGTTCCGGGGGTTACCTTCATTATAAGCGATTATGAGGCAACAAGCAAGGAAATCTTGTGGGAAAAGAGTTGGAAAATCAGCTAAAGTATGCTATAGTATTTTATAATATATGATTGATTCCTTCGGAATCCGACGGATAGGAAGAATAGGGATGTTTATAAAAGAAGTAAAACAGTATCGGCGGCATGACTTCACCGGGGAAATGCTGCAGGATTTGGAGCTGAACGGCTATGAGTTTTATGAATGTAATTTCAGGGGCGTGAATCTGTCCCAGTTAGTCACAAGGGGCTGTATTTTCGACCATTGCGATTTTTCCTTTGCCCGGATGAGCGGCTCAAAGCATAAAAATTCCGCGTTTGTTAACTGCAAATTCTATAGTGCTGTCCTGTTCTGCGCCACCTTTACTGACTGCAAGGCAACTGGGAGCATTTTTACGGACGCAGACCTGACCGGGCTTTCCCTTGTCCGAGGAAATTTTTCCTTTTCTAATTTTTATGAGAGCGACTTTTCACGGATGGATCTCAGTGGAATCAATTTTTCCAATGCGGATCTGAGAAAATGCAACATGGAGCTGGCTGTGATCCGTGATGCTGACCTGAGCCACGCTATGCTGTCTGGCAGCAGCCTGAAAAAAGCGGATCTCCGTGGGACGAGACTCGACGGAGTTTATATGAATGATGTCAGGATGAGCCATACCAAAATCGATCTGGAGCAGGCGGTGGTTATTGCGGAGGGGATGGGCGGCATTGTCAGTTAACGGGAAAAAGGAAAACCTGTTTGAAATTTCCGGACAGGAAATGGGCGCAGACGAAAAAATACTCGTGCTGCATGAGACTCCTGATATTCGGATTGAAAAAATCATATCCACCGGACAGACGTCGGCACAGGATTTCTGGTATGACCAGGACGAAGCAGAATGGGTTAGCGTTTTGCAGGGAGAAGCAGTTCTGCGGTTGGAGGATCGGCAGGTGACACTGGGGCAGGGCGATACGTTTTTGATTCCTCCGCATTGCCGGCATCAGGTCGCCTATACCTCCCAGGAGCCGCCCTGCATCTGGCTTTGTGTATTTTATCAGGAGGGGAAGGAATAACAAATGGAAGACTACAAAATTAAACGGATTAACGAACTGGCGAAAAAAGCGAGAGAAACAGGACTTACGAAAGAAGAGCAGGAAGAGCAGCAGAGACTGAGACGGGAATATATTGACGCATATAAAAAGAATCTGCGGGCACATCTGGAATATATCAAAAAAGGGAAGGACACCAATTTGCCAAACTCATAGCCGACCTGTACAGGACAAGTACGGGTCTCTTGCTGTATTGACTAAAAATAAGATTAAAACATCTATGTTTTTAAAATTGCATTTTAAAGGAAAAGCCTTAAAATAAAATCAAAGCTCGTGCTCGATCACGTGATAAAGGGAAAACAGATATCGACAAAAGAGCGTGAAAGCTTTTGCGCGTGATATTAATTTTGCTGCAGAAGCCGGAACGGCAGCTCTGCATAGCGGCAAGGCCGCTTCAAAATCCATCAGAAAGGAATCTTTGCGAATGGCAGGGTTAGGGTACAATCAATGAAATTTTTAAATGGGATGTGGCAGGTCAAAGAGGGCACCAGCATTTTAAAGGCAAAGCAGGCCTATGAGATTTTTGTCAAGAAGGACAGGGTGCAGATCACCGCGCCGACCGTGGTAATCCGTGACCGCGCTCAGACGCTGAACCTGCCTGTTTTGGCCATCGAGCTTTTTTCTCCCAGAAGAGATGTGATCGGGGTACGGCTGGCACATTTTTATGGCGTTGCCGAACGGGGGCCGGAATATGAAATCAGCAGCGAGCCAACTGCCGTGGATATCAGCATGACAGATGACGAGGTGATCTTTACAAGCGGCGATACCTCGGCCCGCATTAAAAAAGGAGATCAGCTTAGCATTTCCTATTATTACAAAGACCGCTATCTCACCTCTACCGGAGATGGACTGACCGGGATGGCCTATGTCAAGCATTCTGACGGAAACAACTATCTGCGTGAAATGCTGAATCTCAGCGTAGGGGAAACCGTTTACGGCCTGGGCGAACGCTTCACCCCATTTGTAAAAAATGGGCAGACGGTAGACATCTGGGCGGAGGATGGCGGCACCTGCACGGAAATAGCCTATAAGAACGTCCCGTTTTATATGACAAACCGGGGCTATGGGGTGTTTGTCAATTATACCGGGCGCGTTTCCTACGAGGTTGCGAGCGAGGTCGTTTCCAAGCTGCAGTTCAGTGTCCCGGAAGAGACTATGGAATATTTTGTCCTTGGCGGCGATACCCTGCATAACGTGATCAGCACCTACACAGATCTGACCGGAAAACCAGCCCTGCCGCCGGCCTGGAGCTTTGGGCTTTGGCTGACCACCTCCTTTACCACCAGCTATGATGAGGATACTGTTAATCAGTTTGTCGATGGAATGGCCCAGAGGGATATCCCGCTGAGGGTGTTCCATTATGACTGCTTCTGGATGAGGGAATTCAGATGGTGCGATTTTACCTTTGATAACAGAATGTTTCCGGACCCGAAGGAAATGCTGGCCCGAATGAAGAAAAAGGGACTCAAAATCTGTGTTTGGATCAACCCCTATATCGGCCAGCTTTCCAGCCTGTTCCGGGAAGGAAAGGAGCAGGGCTATTTCCTGAAGAAGCCAAACGGGGACGTCTGGCAGTGGGATATGTGGCAGGCGGGGATGGCCTGCGTCGACTTTACCAATCCAGCCGCAGTGGAATGGTATACCGGGAAACTGCAGGGGCTGATCGACCTGGGCGTCGATTGCTTTAAAACGGATTTTGGCGAACGGATTCCAACCGATGTCGTTTATTATGACGGTTCCGACCCGCAGCGGATGCACAATTATTACACCCACATTTACAATAAAGTAGTCTTTGAACTGCTGGAAAAGAATTTCGGCAAGGGTCAGGCGGCACTGTTTGCCCGTTCCGGCGTGGCAGGCGGACAGCAGTTCCCGATTCATTGGGGCGGCGACTGCTCCGGCACCTACGAGTCGATGGCGGAAACGCTGCGCGGAGGACTGTCTTTGTCCATGAGCGGATATGCCTTTTGGAGCCATGATATCAGCGGCTTTGAAAGCACTGCGACGCCTGACCTCTATAAGCGCTGGTGTGCGTTCGGGCTGTTATCCACCCACAGCCGTCTGCACGGAAGCGGAAGCTACCGCGTCCCGTGGAATTTTGACGAGGAATCCTCGGACGTGCTGCGCTTTTTTACTAATCTGAAATGTAAATTAATGCCATATCTGTTTTCGGTATCCTGTCAGGCGCATTATACCGGAATTCCAGTGATGCGGAGCATGGTGATGGATCATCAGGACGACAGGGCCTGCGCTTATCTGGACTGCCAATACAAGCTGGGAGATTCCGTTTTGGTCGCGCCGGTATTCAACGACCGGGGCGAGGTTGATTTCTATCTTCCGGAGGGCACCTGGACCAGCATACTGGATGGAGAAAAGCTGGAAGGCGGCCGGTGGTATCACCGCGTGTATGATTATTTCGGTCTGGGACTTTTTGTAGCTGAAAATGCTATCCTTCCGGTCGGGAAGGTATCTGACCGTCCGGATTACAATTATCTCAACGGAATCACCTATCAGATTGACGAGATAAAGGACGGAGCAGAAACGGCTTTCCAGGTTTATCAGGAAGACGGCACCTTGGGCGATACTGTTTGTGCAGTCCGTCATGGCAGCAGCCTGACGGTAACGGTTGCAAATGCTGCGTATCCCTGGCAGGTAAAGGCAGGAAATATGACCGTATCTGCTGAAGTGGGAACGAAGCAGGTGATTATGACCCTAGAGTAGAAAGGAAGGCAAGGGATTATGATGGCAATAGATCAGGAAAAGAGCCGCTTAATTTATCATTATGACGCGGAGGAGCTGTGGATTGAACCGTGGGGCGAAAACAGCCTGCGTGTCCGCGCTACCAAGACGGCTGGCATGCCGCAGGAGGATTGGGCGCTGCTGCCGCCGAAGGCCTGCACGCCGGAAATTCAGATCCATGAGGACGGCTCGGCACAGATCAGAAACGGCAAGCTGGCAGCAAAGCTGACTGCGGCGGGAAAGCTGAGCTTTCACCGGGAGGACGGGACTCTGCTCTTGAATGAGTATGTCCGCAACAGGAGGGATATCAAGGCGGAGTACTGCTCTGCGCTGGAGGTGGAAGCACGGGAATTCCGGCCGTTAATCGGCGGAGATTACTGCTTGTCTATGCGCTTTGAGTCCACCTCGCCGGATGAGCGGATTTATGGGATGGGGCAGTATCAGCAGCCCTACCTCAACCTGAAGGGGACTGACCTGGAGCTGGCGCAGCGAAATTCCCAGGCAAGCGTACCGTTTGCGCTGTCGTCTCTTGGCTATGGCTTTCTTTGGAATAACCCGGCGGTTGGCCGGGTGACATTTGGAAAGAATATCACTACCTGGGAAGCAAAATCCACCAAAATTTTGGACTATTGGATTACTGCCGGCGATACACCGGCTGAAATCGAGGAGGCCTATGCAAAAGCGACTGGCACCGTTCCGATGATGCCTGATTTTGCAATGGGCTTTTGGCAGTGCAAGCTGCGCTACCAGACGCAGGAGGAGCTGCTGGAGGTAGCGCGGGAATATAAGCGCCGCAAGCTGCCGATTTCGGTGATTGTCATTGATTATTTTCACTGGCCGCTGCAGGGCGAATGGAAATTTGATCCCACTTACTGGCCTGATCCGGATGCAATGATTGCCGAGCTCAAAGAGATGGGAATTGAACTGATGGTATCCATCTGGCCGACTGTGGATTACCGGAGTGAAAATTTCCAGGAAATGAAGGAAAAGGGCTATTTGATCCGGACGGAACGCGGTTTCCGGATTGGAATGGACTTTCAGGGCAATACCATCCATTATGACGCGACCCACCCAGGCGCGCGGGAGTATGTCTGGGAAAAGGCAAAGAAAAATTACTATGATAAGGGAGTCAGACTGTTCTGGCTGGACGAGGCAGAACCGGAATATACTGTCTATGATTTTGATAACTACCGTTATCATCTCGGGCCGAATCTTCAGATCGGAAATTATTATCCGGTGATGTATGCGAAAACCTTCTTTGACGGAATGAAAGAGGAAGGACAGGAAAATATCATCAATCTCCTGCGCTGTGCGTGGGCGGGCAGCCAGAAATACGGCGCGCTGGTTTGGTCTGGGGATATCCATTCCAGCTTTACCTCCCTAAGAAATCAGTTCGCCGCAGGGCTGAATATGGGGATTGCCGGAATTCCGTGGTGGACTACGGACATCGGCGGGTTCCACGGCGGCTGGGTCGATGATCCGGAATTCCATGAGCTGTTGATTCGTTGGTTTGAATACGGCGCATTCTGTCCGGTCATGCGGCTGCATGGGGACAGGGAACCGCACAAGCCGCAGTATGGCACAACTGGCGGCGCGGCCTGCTTATCCGGTGCAGATAATGAGGTGTGGTCTTACAGCCCGCAGGTGCTGGAAATCTGCAGCAAATACCTGTTCCTGCGCGAACGGTTAAAGCCATATATTGCAGAACAGATGAAAGCGGCGCATGAAAAGGGTACGCCGGTGATGCGTCCGCTGTTCTATGACTTCCCGGATGACAGTGAAGCATGGAAGGCAGAGGATGAATACCTCTTTGGTCCGGATATTCTGGTTGCTCCGGTATTATATGCAAAACAGAAGGAACGAAAGGTATACCTGCCGGAAGGCTCGGTCTGGACAGACGCCTGGACAAAGGAAAGGCATCAGGGCGGCCGGACAGTTACCGTGAAAACACCGATTGACCAGATTCCGCTCTTTATCCGAGACGGAAAGGAACTTCCGATAGCTGAATAAAGAAAAAAGCAGATGATTGTTTCATCTGCTTTTTTAATTGCCTCTTTCTTTTATTCGGGCACATACCGGACAATCCGATGCCCATAAATATTAGGGTACAGAAAGGGAGTTGGTAGAATCATGTTGATAGATTGGATATCACTGATTATGGAGCGTCTGCTATATTTGGCGCTTCATGTGGAGGGGATTGGAACATTTCCTAAACCGCTTTCGGCTGAGGATGAAAAAAAATATTTTTCCTTGATGCAGTCTGGAGATGAAATGGCAAAGGGGAAGCTGGTGGAGCACAATCTGCGTTTGGTGGCACATATTGCAAAGAAGTATTATGCGTTGAGCGGCGATCAGGACGATTTGATTTCCATTGGTACGATTGGACTCATCAAAGCGATCAACACCTTTTCTTATGATAAGGGAACCCGCTTTGCAACCTATGCGAGCAGGTGTATTGAAAATGAAATCCTTATGCATTTCCGGAATGTGAAGAAAACGGCCTCCGATGTCTATATCAGTGATCCAATTGATTCTGATAAGGACGGGAATACCTTGACGCTTATGGATTTGGTTGCAGATGAGACCTGCATGATTGACCGGATTGACCTGCGCTTAAAATCCGAAAAGCTGTACCGCTTTATAGCTTCCGAGCTGGATGAACGGGAACAGCTTATCATAAAATTGCGGTATGGGCTGCATGGGAAACGCCCGCTGACCCAAAGGGAGATTGCAAAGCATCTGCATATTTCGCGGTCATACGTTTCCCGGATCGAAAAAAAGGCGCTTTTAACCCTGCGGAAATGCTTTGCCGGTGATGAATTATAGATTAAGAAGGAGGTGGATGGCGATTTTATCGCCATCCACCTCCTTCAGTTATGTATCAGTGATTAGAGACCCAACACATCATGAAGATATCTTCTGGAAACCATTGCGGATTTATAGTTGCAGACCGGCTGAATGTCCAGCTCTACGCACAGCACCCCATCCCAGCCTTTTTTCTTCAGCACGTTATAGATGCCTTTAAAGTCGACTGTGCCAACGCCAAGAGGACGGAAACGTTTCATTGGCCATTCCGGGTGTACAGATTCATCGGGATCGACGTCTTTCAGATGAACATAGCCAAGGCGGTCAGCATATTTGTCAAATGCTTTGACCGGATCCATACCAGCCAGGGTGGTGTGGGCGGTATCAAGGCAGAGTGTGACCAGCTCTGGATTGGTATTTGCCATTAACAGGTCGATCTGTTCTTCGGTGAATACCGGTGTGTTGGCGTGTGGATGGAAGCAGGCGACCAAACCGTTTTCCTTGCACAGCTTCCCGATTTTGTTGGACAGTTCTGCATATTCTTTGATTTTTGCTTCATCTGTCGGACGGTTGTTCGGAGCATCTTCCCACATGACTCCCTGCAGGTTCAGATAGGTTGCGCCGGTACGTTTCATAAAGTCTACATACTCCAGAGCGCTTTTATAGTCTGCCTCTGCATCGTCAGTATAATGCTCATACAGGTTTACAAGCTCCAGGTTGTATTTTTTCAGCAGGCCATTTACTTCGTCCGCATTGTTGTCAAAATATTTCGTGATAAATGCGAAGTTTTCAACAGCCTCGTAACCCAGATCGGAAACCTTTTTCAGGAACTGTTCGAATTCCCATTTGTAGTTATCCTCATGATTGATTAACCAGGTCCATCCGGTGTATGCGATTTTCATCATTCATTCCTCCTAAAATTATGACTTATCAACACGGCTGACTGACAGCGTACGGTTCGGCCGTGTTAAGGTTCTAAAAGTTCACGCCTGCAACCAGTGCAATATTGGCAAATGAAGTGGTTTCACCTGTGCGGACAACTGCTTTTGCTTTGGTCAGCATCTTTTTGAAATCCTCGTGGCACATATCTGATTCAGGAAGTCCCGGCAATGCATTTTGAATTTCCTGATAAAGCTCGGTGCTTTGTGATTTGATTTCAGCCGCGACAAAATAGGACTCAATTACCAGTTCTTCCTTTACCGCGTTTAAAACATCCATGAATCTTGGGATATTTCTCACCAGGGAAAGGTCGATGACTGGAATTCCGTCAGGGATAGGCAGGCCCGGGTCTGCAATTACCAGAAATTCAGTATGTCCAATCGCCGCAATTGCGGCACAAAGCTCCGGGTTTAAAATACCGTCCTTCTTCATAACTGTTCACTCATTTCTACAAAAATATTGAATACAATCATTATAACATGAATTGATAAAAATACACTATTTTTATCCTGCCAATGCCATTGGCATATAAGCCAGAAAGGCTCTCTTTTTTACTATTATAGCATAAAAAATAGTGCAGGCTTCTAATTTATTGTCATTTTACTTTGATTTTTTGTGGTTTTCCGGTAAATCAGCCGGGATTCAAGCCGGATGTTCTGCTCCTTTAACGGAATATTCTGAATTAGCTGCATCAGCATGACAACCGCTCTGTGCGCCAGCTCGTCAATGGGCTGCTCCATAGTAGTCAAAGGAGGGTCGATCAGCTCGGCAAATTCAATATTGTCAAACCCTATCACCTCTACCTCCTGAGGAATTTTGACGCCCAACTGTTTCAAAGCTTTGATTGCGCCCATGGCGATAATATCGCTGCTTGCTAAAACAGCAGAGAAGGGAACCAGCTTTTGGTTCATTTCCAGAATAGCATGGTAGCCTGTCTCTATGGAATGGTCGCCCACTATCATGAGCTGTGGATCTATAGGAATACCGTGTGCTTTTAAAGCATAACGATAGCCTTCAATACGCTCCTTTGAAGTGGATACCAGGATGGGGCCCGACAAAAAGGCAATCCTCCTGTTCTGATTGCGGATCAGATACTCTGTCGCCATAAAAAAGGCGTATTCATTATCAACATAAACGCCGCCGCTTTGCTCCATCTGCGGGATTTTTCGGTCAATAAAAACACAGGGGATTCCGTATTTCTGAAACCGAAAATGGGTTTGTGTCTGATCCGGCATGACAGAGGCAAGAATAACCCCGTCAACATGCTTGGTGATCATAACAGAGATGCACTGTTCCTCCTTCTCAGCAGAATCGTCGGTCGTGCAGAATAAAACCGTATATTTCCTTTTGGCCGCATATGCTGCGATTTTCTGGGAAATTTCGGAGAAAAACGGATTGGTGATGTCCGGTATAATGACGCTAATGGTCTTTGTTTTGGAAATGGAAATTCCGCGGGCTAAAAGGCTGGGGCGGTATTCTAACTCGTCGATTACCTGCTGTACACGTTTTCTGGTTTCTTCCCCGACGCCCTTATCGGACTGGTTTAAAACGCGGGAAACGGTCGCCTTTGATACGTTTGCCATTCTTGCGATATCATCTAATGTAACTTTCAAATCAGGCGTCCTCCCATACGTTCAAATGATTTAAATATTGATAAATTCGGAATGAAAAGCAATGTGATTGTTGTGTCAGATTGGGTGATAAATTCAATAGCTAAATCGTTTTACTTTATGGGACAAAGCCATTATAAAGAAGAAACATTGTTTCGTAAACAAGAATTGTTTTTAAATATCCATGAGAAAGATTATTTAAAACGTACAATTTTAGAGAAAAAAGGATTTATTTTTCAAAAACTATTGACAACATGGATGCTCTGTTCTATTTTAAGATTATAATCGATTTCACTGGTATAACGTTTTGGCAACGCTATCCGGGGTTATTTTAGTCGGGATATGAGTGTTATAAATGGCAGTCAATGGGACGTCCGGCTTAAAAAGGAGTTAACATGGGATGCGGGTGACAATTAAAGATGTGGCACAAAAAACCGGTTTATCAGTTTCTACGGTTTCGCTGGTTTTGAATCATAAGCCGCATAGAATCTCTGAAGAAACAAAGCAAAGGGTTCTGGAAGCCGCAAAAGAGATGAATTATCATCCCAATCAGTTGGCTGTGGGGCTGATCAAGAAAAAAACAAATACAATTGGACTGATTATTCCGGACATCACCAATATGTTCTTTGCTGAAATCGCAAAGGCGCTGAAGTAGAATGTCAAAAGCGCGGATACAGTATGATTTTGTGCAATACGAATGACAGCCCGCAGAAGGATATCGATTATGTCAATGTTCTTCTTGAGCGGGGGGTTGACGGGATTATTTTTGTTATGGCGGTCAATGCGCTCAATCACAAAGCCAAGGAGTGTTCTGATCTGTTGGAGCACTTTGAAAAACCGGTTGTCCTGGTAGACCGTACTGTGGATGAGCTGGATATGCCGACTGTTTCTACTGATAATGAGCTGGGGGGATATCTTGCGACTAGGCACCTTCTCGAGCTGGGGCATACAAAGATTGGATGTATCACCGGACCGATGGGATCGCAGTCCGCAAAACAGAGGTTTTTCGGCTATATCCGCGCGTTGCAGGAATATTCGGTTCCGTTTCGCTCCGAGCTGGTGGCGGAGGGCGATTATCATGCGGACGCCGGATACAATCTGTCAAAAAAGCTGTTGGATCAGGGCGTTACTGCGATTCTCGGATCAAATGATATGATGTGTTATGGCATCTATCGCCGGGCACGCAGAGAGCATTTAAAAATCCCGCAGGATCTTTCTGTGGTTGGATTTGACGACGTCACTTTTTCGGAGATGGCAGAGGTTCCGCTGACTACCGTTGCACAGCCGGCATACCAGATCGGGTGCGCTTCTGTTGAGAAGCTTTTGGATGTGATTGGCGGAGAGAATGCGTTGGAACGGCGAATCGTGTTTCCGCCTGAGTTAATCGTCAGGAAAAGCACGGCGAGGCCGATAGAGTAAAAAACAGACAAAGGAGAGAAACGAATGCCGAAGGTAATTGTTTTTGGTTCATTGAATATTGACCATGTTTATTCGGTTCAGCATTTTGTTCGGCCCGGAGAGACGATTCATCCCCTGCAATATGAGTCCTTTCCGGGAGGCAAGGGGCTGAATCAATGCGTCGCGTTTGAACGTTCCGGCGCAGATACCTATCTGGCAGGCAAGATCGGCTCGGACGGAACCATGCTGCTGGAGTTTTTGGAGCGTGCCGGTGTGAACAGTGAGTTTGTCATCCGGTCGGAGGGACGAACAGGCTGCGCAACCATTCAGGTGGACGAAAACGGACAGAACAGCATTATTTTATATCAGGGCGCCAATTCTCAGATTACAGAGGAGGATATGGATCAGGTGTTCCGGTCTTTTTCTGCCGGGGATATCTTAGTTACGCAGAATGAAACGAATGCGACTGCGCGTCTGCTCCAGAAAGCGCGCGATTATGGCCTTTTAGCGGCGTTCAACCCTTCTCCGATTGATGCTGAGATTGACCGATGTGACCTGTCCAATGTGACCTGGCTGTTCATCAATGAAATCGAGGGAGAACAACTGACTGGATTCCGGGAGCCGGAGAAAATCACAGAAAAGCTCCTGCAGGATTATCCTGAAATGAAAATCATTTTAACGCTGGGAAAGGACGGCGTGCTCTATCAGGATAAGGAGCACACCTATTCTCATGGCGTTTATCCCACGCAGGTTGTTGATACCACTGCTGCAGGCGATACCTTTACCGGGTTTTTCCTGGGCAGCATTGCAAAAGGGGAGCCGGCTGACCGTGCGCTGAAATTAGCGTCGGCCGCATCTTCTCTGGCGGTATCCAAGAAGGGTGCGGCAATTTCCATCCCCACCATTCAGGAAGTAACGCAATATTTATTAAAAAGCACATAGGAGGAAATGAAAGATGAAATCAGAAGCAATCTGGGTTGTAGAACCAAAAAAAATTGAAATCCGGACAATTGATGTTCCGGATCCGAAGTACAATGAAGTGCAGATTGAAACAAAGGCCTGCGGAGTTTGCGCTTGGGATTCCTATCTTTATCAGGGAATCAGCGCGCCCGGCCCGATCCCTTATATCATTGGCCATGAGGCGGCGGGTATTGTACATAAGGTTGGAGCAGGCGTTACCAATGTAAAACCGGGTGACAAAGTGTTTTGCGCCAGCGGCAGCAATGACATGATGAGCCAGTACTTTAATGTTGGCGGAGATTGTGTTGCTAAAATCCCGGATGATACCACCGACTTTGCGGCTTGGGTAGCGGAGCCGACAGTCTGCGTAGTAAACCTGCTGAAAATTACAAATATCCAGCCTGGCGACAAGGTCGTCTTGGTTGGCGCAGGATATATGGGGCTTTTGACCCTGATGGGCCTCCAGGCTTATCCGGTTGGTGAGCTTACCGTATTCGAACTGCGCGAAGACCGCCTTGCGATGGCCAAAGAGTATAACCCCACCTATTGCTTTAGCCCTGAATCCGAAGAGGGGAAGGCGCATATTGAAAGGCTGGCTGCTGAGGGCGGCGCCGACGTAGTGATTGACTTCGGCGCAACAGATTCCGCGTATGAGCTGGCGGACAAGGTGATCCTGCATGACGCGGGCAAATTTGTTCTTGGCTCCTGGCACCGCCATGAGGAAACCTTTGACGGCACGCATTGGCATATGAGCGGGGTTACTGTTTATAATCTTTCCCCGAACAGCAACGCACATTTCCGGGATATGATTCCGCGTACTGCCGCTCTGATTAAGAGAGGTGTTTACAACCCCGGGAAGCTTGTTACCCACGTTGCTGATTACCATGACGCAGAACCGGTATTTATCAAGTCTATTACCAAAGAAGACGGTTATATGAAGGGTGTCATTACCTTCTAAAGCAGCGCTATAAATAAAAAGCTGAGAAGCCCCAACAAGGCTTCTCAGCTTTTTATATTTAGGCTCCTCTTTCTTGCAATGAAATAGGCGGTATGGTATAATAACGTGAAACGGGGTGTTTCGCGTTTCAAAAAACAGTTCTTAAAAATGAGTTCCTTCACGCTTTGCAGCGCCGCCAGTTTTATCCCGGCGATTTTATGGTATAATAAGGAAAACCAACGATTTGCCTGCAGGGCGTTTTTTTGCTACGCGGTTAGCGCGGACAGTCACCTGGATGCTTGGAAGCTTTTTAAGAGTATTGGCCGGAGAATGCATCTGTAAATCATAGAGAAAAAACTAGGAGTAAGCCATGAAACCATATGATTACTTAATTGTGGGCGGCGGGCTGTTTGGCGGCGTGTTTGCGCAGCAGGCCACAGCGCACGGAAAAAAGTGCCTGGTTGTTGAAAAACGGCCGAATCTGGGCGGAAACATTTATTGTGAAAATGTAGAGGGAATTAATGTCCACAAATACGGCGCGCATATCTTCCATACAAAATTGGAGCATGTGTGGCGGTATGTCAACCGTTTTGTTACCTTTAACCGCTATACCAATTCCCCTATTGCCAACTATAAGGGCGAGCTTTACAACATGCCGTTTAATATGAACACCTTCCACGCGATGTGGGGAGTAATAACGCCGGAGCAGGCAAAGAAAAAGATTGAGGAACAGCGTGCTGAAATTACCGGCGAGCCGAAAAATCTGGAGGAACAGGCGATTAGCCTGGTCGGAAAGGATATCTATGAGAAGCTGGTAAGGGGATATACTGAAAAGCAGTGGGGCAGGAGCTGCCGGGAGCTGCCGGCCTTCATTATTAAAAGGCTGCCGGTGCGGTACACCTACGATAACAACTATTTCAACGACCCGCATCAGGGCATCCCGATCGGCGGCTATAACCGGCTGGTTGACAGACTGTTTGAGGGCTGCGACGTTGTGCTGGATACTGATTTCCTTGAGGATCGCGAAAAATGGGTGCAGAAGGCAGAGAAGGTCGTTTACACCGGCACCATCGATTCTTACTTTGATTACCGGTTTGGTGAGCTGGAATACCGCAGTATCCGGCTGGAAAACGAGACTCTGGATACAGATAATTATCAGGGGGTAGCGGTTGTCAACTATACAGACCGGGAAACGCCGTTTACACGGATTATTGAACACAAGCATTTTGAGTTTGGGAATCAGCCGAAAACAGTGATCAGCCGGGAATATCCCAGCGAGTGGAAACTGGGGATGGAACCCTATTATCCTGTCAACGACAGCCATAACCAGGAACTCTATCAAAAGTACGCCGCTTTGGCGGAGAAGGAGCGAGGTGTTTTGTTCGGCGGCCGGCTGGCAGAATACCGCTATTATGACATGGATCAGGTAACTGCTTCCGCTCTCAGGGCAGCAGAGAGGGAGTTTGGCGCCATCCTTTAGGGACGGCATATTGGCACATGGGATCGCGCGCCCGAAAACGGGCCGAGGACTGTTCAGAAAGGAAAAGGAAAAATGCCGGAAGAAATTAAAATCAGTGTGATTATGCCTGTATATAATGTAGAAAAGTTTGTCGGCAAGGCGATTGAGAGCATCCAGAACCAGACGTTAAAGGAGATAGAATTTCTGATTGTGGATGACGGCACGCCGGATCGAAGCGGGGAAATCTGCGATGCATACGCCCAAAATGATTCCCGTATCCGGGTGTTCCACAAGGAGAATGGCGGCGCGCCGAGCGCCCGGAATTTGGCGATTGAAGCAGCAAAGGGAAAATATATGTACTTCATGGATTCGGACGACTGGGCAGAGCCGACGATGCTGGAGGATATGTACCGCCTAGCAGAGGAGCATCAGGCACAGCTTGTTGTAGCCGGCTTTTTCATCGAAACCTATTACAGCGATACGGAATATGTTACAACAGAGCTAAGCGACCGTGACCGGGCTTTTTCCACACAGCGAGAATTTCGGGAAAACGCTTACAGGCTCTTTGACAAGAATTTATTGTATACTCCCTGGAACAAGCTGTTTCTTTCTCAATATCTATTGGAAAACAACCTGCGCTTCCCCCAGACCTGGATGGATGATTTTCCCTTTAACCTGATGGTTATCCGGGATGTGGAACGGGTTGTGGTGACCTCTAAGAAGTATTATCATTTCATGCGCGCGCGCGCGGAATCGGAAACAGCCCGTTACCGCGACGATCTCTATCCTAAACGGGAAGAGGAGCACACCTGGATGCTGGATTTATATCAGCACTGGGATGTTTCGGACGGAGAAAGCCTGGAGATGCTCTACCGTCGGTATATCGAACGGGTGGTTGGCTGTATCGAAAATGTTACAAACGTAAACTGCACGCTGAATGCAGGACAGCGCCGGGCAGCGATCCGGGAAATCGTGAGAAACCCGCGTGTAGCGGAAGCCTTTGGTTATGCAAGGCCCCGGTCTAACTATATGAAACTGATGCTGCTCCCAATCCGGTGGAGAAACGTGACGTTATGCCATCTGGAGGGGAAAATAATTTCTTATGTAAAAACCAGGAATGTAAAAACCTTTGCAAAACTGAAAGCCGGCAGATAGATTCTGTCGGCTTTTGCCGCGGGAAGAAAGAGGTGCAGAATGAATACAAAAGAACAGGTGCTGCAGATGCTGAAACAGCATGCGGGCGTATTCCTTTCCGGGAATGCTCTAAGCCAGTCGCTTCAAATCACCCGCGCCGCAGTCTGGAAGGCGGTGCGTTCCCTGCGGGAAGAGGGCTATCAGATAGAGGCGGTAACGAATCGGGGATATTGCCTGGCCGAGCCGGAGGGCGGATTTCTGGAGGAGGAGTCACTGAAGGCGGCAATGCCGAATGGAAGGCTATGTAGGAGGCTGATCCTGCTCAAGCAGGTTGATTCAACCAATTCCTATGCCAAAAAGCTCGCGGAACAGCCTGATTCGGATGGTACGGTAGTAGTAGCCGAGACCCAGACACAGGGAAAGGGGCGGATGTACCGCCATTTCTATTCTCCTTTGCGGGAGGGTGTGTATTTCAGTGTGGTTCTGCGTCCGGACATTCATCTGGATGAGCTCAACCTCCTGACGCTGACTGCGGCGCTCAGCGTTGTAGAAGCGGCGGAAGCGCTGACCGGAACCCGGCCCAAGATCAAATGGCCGAATGATGTAGTCTGGAATGGAAAAAAGCTGTGCGGAATCCTGACAGAAAGCTCAGTGGAGAGTGAAACCGGGAGAGTTCAGTATACGGTGAGCGGAATAGGAATTAATGTCAATAACCGCAGCTTCCCGGACGAGCTGCAGCAAACAGCATGCTCCCTGTGGCAGATTGGCGGGAGGACATTTTCTCGGCAGCAGGTCATCGTGACGGTGCTCGGGCGGCTGGAACGGCTTTTGGCAGACGATTGGTTTTTGCGGCATCGGGAGGAAATGCTTGCCGAGTACCGCGAGGATGTTGCGCTGATCGGGAAGGAAATCGACCTGATTTATCCGAGGGAAAAGGTGCATGGAAGGGCGCTCGGGATTGATGCGAAGGGCGGTTTGCTGGTTCGGACAGAGACGCGGGGAGATACAGTAATCTATAGCGGAGAGGTAAGCGTCAGATAATCCGGAAATATTTTGTTTTTATTGGATAGAATTATGAATTATATATTGCTATTTCACCAAATATCTGTTAAAATGATACCATCTGTTTAGTATTGACGTTTAGGAGGTTTTTTCATGTCAGAACATGCAAGCGGAAAAGATGGCTGGGGCTCAAAGCTAGGTCTGATCCTTGCGATGGCCGGGAATGCCGTCGGGCTGGGTAACTTCTGGAAATTCCCATATATGGCGGCAGGCAACGGCGGCGGGGCGTTTATGATCCCGTATTTTATTGCGCTGCTATTATTAGGGTTTCCAATTATGGTAATGGAATGGCAGACCGGGCGTTTTGGAGGAGAACACGATGAGAACACTCTGGGAGCCATGGTTTATCTCCAGGCAAGGCAGGGGCTGAAGCCAAAAACCGCACTCGCGATTGGCTCTATCAGCGGCGGGCTTTGCTTTGCGATTACATTATTGATTAACTCGTATTATACCCATATTGTCGGCTGGACGCTGAACTATTCTGTGATGTCCTTTGCCGGAGATTATATGGATCACTCCATCAATACAGGAGAATTATTCGTCGGGATGATTTCAAGCCCTACCAGGGTATTCCTGTTCTGGATCATTGTTCTTATTATGCTGGCCTATGCGGTTTCACGCGGGATCAGCGGCGGAATTGAAAAGTGGGCGAAGGTTATGATGCCTGCGCTTTACCTGTTTGCGATTATTTTGGTTGTTGCCGCGTTTACCACCGGCAGCCCGGTTAACCCGGACTGGTCTGCGCTGAAGGGCCTGAACTATGTCTGGAACCCGGATTTCAGTAAACTGACCTGGGGCGGGACAATGGCGGCCTGTGGGCAAATCTTCTTCTCGCTGTCTATCGGGATGGGGCTGATCTGCCATTATGCTTCTTATCTGAAAAAAGAGGATGATGTAGTAATTTCCTCGGTATCAACCGTTGCGTTGAATGAATTTGCAGAAATTGTCTTGGCAGCTTCCATTGTTATCCCAATCGGCTATGCCTATTTAGGACAGGAAGTTTTAGAAAATGCCGGTCCGTCCCTGACCTTTATCACATTGCCAAACGCGTTCCGCGACATGCCATTGGGGCAGTTGTTCGGCGGGCTGTGGTTTGTGTTGCTGTTCTTTGCCGGATTTACCTCTTCTATGGCGCTGTACAGCTATGTAACCACCTTCTTATCCGAGATCGCGCGCATCAGCAAGAAAAAAGCCTCCTGGATTATTATGGGCTGTTTCCTGATTGTCGGCTTCCCGGTTGCGTTTGAAACTATTCTGAACAAAGTGGGAAATACCTTCTATCTAGATGAACTGGATTTGTGGATTGGGCAGTATTTCCTGCTGATCCTGGGATTGATCGAGGTAATTGTATTTACACGCTGCATGCCTAGAGAACAGCAGTACCGAATCAATGAAGGAGCTTTAAAGAAGCTGCCGAAGCCGTTTTTTAATGTCCTTCTGCGGTATGTTACCCCGCTGATGCTGATCGTTGTGCTGATTGCGGCGACAATAGAGCGAATCAACAGCGGCGCTATGGCTTTGATTCCGGGCGGCTTTGCGGAGGACGGTTCTCTGGCCGATCCGATGCGCGTGCTGTGGGTGAATCTGGCCCGCGTCGTTATGATCGCCATTTTTGTTGCGGCGACTATTATCACACGCAATTATGTGAAACACCGTTATGGTGATGAACTGGCAGCGAATGCTCCGGTGAAAGAATAGGAGGGCTGAACATGGGAGACTTAACAGTTGGCGCGCTCATCTTTATGATTATTGTATGGGCTGTTGTCCTTGGGGCAGCCGGAATATCCATGAAAATGCTGATTTCACAGGATCAAAAGAAAAAGAAATAAGAGTGATTTGAAATAATGATGAAGAATGAGGATTTGCTCGAGGTATTGGAAACATTATCTCAGAAAATGCAGGAGACAGATTTACTTGGCAGCAGTAAGCAGCGGCTTTTAAAAACGGTACAGGAGCTGACGGTTCAGTTTTCGATGCTTGATGTGCCGGAAAGATTCGACGAGGTTTACCGGTCGCTAATCAGTAAAGGGAAAAAGCTTGCTGCTTATTACCGGATTGATGCTGATCCGAAGGAGCTGCAGGGAAAAACCAGGTATTATCTGGGCTATCTTGGCGCGGCTTATGGAGACTTTACCGGTCAGGTGAAGAATATCCAGCCGTTTTACCGGGTCTTTCTGTTGTGTGCAATCCTGTTTATGATTCTTTCCCCACAGTTCCTTACACCGATCTTTTCGATTGTATTTATTGTTCCGATTGCATTGGCAATGAAGGGGATCAAGCAGCGCGTCCGCAGCGGCTTTTGGCTCGCGATGCTGCTGGTGCCAATTTCCATTATGACGGCCGTTATGTGGGTGCGCAATGGAGTTTATGTGCTTGGGAATTTTTCTCAGGCAGTGGCGCAGACAATGGAAGGTTCGGGCATGGGAGAAACCTTTTCTACAGTAATAACAGTGGCCTGCCCAATTCTTGGATCTGTCCTGATGGTACTGGCGGTTGTTCTGTTGATACAGGGATATCATGTGCGGAAGTTATTTGTATAATGGAGAAAAACACACCGCTGTGATTGCGGTGTGTTTTATTTTAGAAGCAGCGTGAAATGATTCTTCGCGCCGGATTTTTGAAAGGTATGGTGGTATGATGAAAAAATTGATTGTGATTCCGGATTCCTTCAAAGGAACGCTGAGTTCTTCAGAGATTTGCGGTGTGATAGGAGAGAAGGCGGAAAAAATTTTTCCGGGCTGTCAGGTTGCTGCCCTTCCTGTGGCGGATGGCGGCGAGGGAACGGTAGACTGCTTTTTGCAGGCCATGGAGGGGGAAAAGGTTTCCCTGACTGTAACTGGACCCTGGTTTGAACCAGTGGAAAGCTTTTACGGCCGGTTTGGTGAGACTGCAGTAATTGAGATGGCGGCTGCGGCGGGATTGCCGATGGTAGGGGAGCGAAAAGACCCGTCCCGCACCACCACCTATGGTGTTGGAGAGCTGATCCGCCATGCTATTGAACAGGGCGCCAGGGAAATCGTGCTGGGAATGGGCGGAAGCTGCACCAATGACGGAGGCTGCGGCTGTGCCGCGGCATTGGGCGTCGAATTTTTAGATGAACAGGGAAATGCCTTTACACCGATTGGGGCGACGCTATCGAAAATCAAAGCGATTCGCCTGGAAAAGGCAGCAAAACGATTGGATGGTATCCATGTAACTGCGATGTGCGATGTAGAAAATCCAATGTATGGCCCAACTGGAGCGGCCTGTATCTTTGGCCCGCAAAAGGGAGCGGATGAGACGATGGTTTCTTTTCTGGACGAACAGGTAAAGTCCTTAGCGGCAAAGCTGGAAACAGATCTTGGATGCACAGGGCTGGCTGAACTGGAGGGAAGCGGCGCCGCGGGGGCATTTGGAGCAGGCGCGGTGGCCTTTTTGAATGCTGAACTGAAATCCGGTATAGAGACAGTGCTGGATTTTGTAGAGTTTGAAGAGAAGCTTCAGGGAGCAGACGCAGTCTTTACCGGAGAGGGACGATTTGACTCTCAGAGCCTGCACGGAAAGGTGATCAGCGGGATTGCCAAAAGAATGCAGGGAAGCGGTATCCCTTTGTATGTACTGGCCGGGGACTTGACAGAGGATGTGCCCGAAGCCTATGACTGCGGTATTACTGCGCTGTTCAGCATCAACCGGGGCGCCGTCCCGTTTGAAATAGCCAGGAAACACAGCAGGGAAAACCTCGCTTATGTAGCGGAGAATATTTTCCGGACTATAAAGGCCGGCAATATCCGATAAATTTCCTTTTCAACCGAATATTTTCCATATACAGTGAAAAAAAGTTGCGGTAGAATGAATTCGTGAACGGGCACGAAACATCACTATCATGGATGAAAGGAAGAACCGCAATGAAAGTTTTTATTAATCCTAATCGTGAAATTGGGAAACGAAACCCAATGATTTACGGGCATTTTATCGAACATTTTCACCGCCAGATTTATGGAGGGGTTTATGATCCGGGCAATCCGCTCTCTGACGAGGCAGGCTTGCGGACAGATGTGCTGGAGGCGATGCGGAAAATTAAGGTTCCTGTACTGCGCTGGCCGGGCGGCTGCTTTGTATCTTCCTATCATTGGAAAGATGCGGTCGGCAAAGAACGGATTCCATTGTTTGACAAAGCTTGGCGGGTTGAGGACCCGAACACCTTTGGAACGGACGAATACCTTGATATGTGCCGGAAGCTTGGCTGCGAGCCCTATATCTGCACCAATGCGGGAACCGGGACTCCCGAGGAGATGAGCGATTGGGTAGAGTACTGTAACCTGGAGAACGAAGGCCAGTATGCCAAACAGAGGATCGCAAACGGACATGAAAAGCCCTATGCGGTTAAATACTGGAGCATTGGAAACGAGAACTATGGAAGCTGGGAGATCGGGGCAAAGTCGGCAGGCGAATGGGGAAGGCTGGTAAATGAGTCGGCCAAGATGATTAAGCATGTCGACCCCACTACGGAACTGACGGCTGCTGCGCTTACCGATCTCGACTGGAATATTAACCTTTTGAAGCACTGCTCCGACCGCCTGGATTGGATCTCTATTCACGAATATTGGGATGGTATACACCAAACAAATGATTATGCAGACTATGAGCAGGTAATGGCCTATACCTATGACATTGACCATTCGATTCGGGAAGTCCGGGGTTTGCTCGAAGCAATGGGACTGGAAAAGAAGATCAAAATCGCCTTTGACGAATGGAATCTGCGCGGCTGGTACCATCCGAATATGCATACCGTTCAGATGGCCGTGGATAAAAAGGACTATCTGTATCCACGGGACAAAAACGATGACAATACAAAATATACCATGGCTGACGCAGTCTTTACCGCCTGTTTCCTGAATGCCTGCAACCGAAACTGCGACATTGTGGGAATGGCAAACTTTGCGCCGGTTGTGAATACACGGGGCTGTATTTATACAGATCAAAATGGAATTGTCCTGCGCTCAACCTATCACGTTTTTGACCTGTATGTCAATTATCTTGGCGATATTGTGCTGGATCTCTGGAATGAAACGCCGCGATTCCTGTCCGTCCGCCATAAAAACGGCGAGAAGCTGGACGTAGAGGCAGTTGACCTGCTGGCTACAAAATTCTCGGACAGGGAGGGTATTGCTCTGGCGGCGGTAAATAAGGATGCCAGCCAGGGATGTGAACTCACTGTGGAGGTTGGGGAAGCTGCACGTTACCAGGTTCATACAATCTCTGGTAGCAGCACAGAATCTTATAATGACGTAGGGCACGACGAGGTAATGATTCAGTCTACCGAATGGCAGACCATTACCGATGCGCTTAAGGTGGTGCTCCCGCCGCATTCCATTAATGTTATTTCAATTGAATAAGTGTTTAGAAAAAAATGTCAGAATACCCCGGTATTCTGACATTTTTTTTATTTCTTTCTTTGTATAATAACAGGGAAGATGTAAAGTTGATACAAATAGATAAAAAATATTAAAATATTACATATAGTATAAAAGAAAGGGAGACCAATATGGTAAAACTCGAGGAAAAGGAAAACGGGTTGACCGCTTATTTGAGCGGAGATATTGACCATCATACAGCAGGAGAAATCCGGGAACTGATCGACAGTAAGGCTGAACAGGTGCGGCCGCAGACTCTGAATCTGGATTTTAAGGACGTCACCTTCATGGACAGCAGCGGGATCGGTTTAGTCATGGGAAGATATAAACTGATGCAGTCGCTGGGAGGAAAGGTGGCTGTCACCAATGTCTCGGCCCATATCCGTAAAGTAATGATCCTTGCCGGGTTGGACAAGCTGGTTGTAATCAAGAAGTAAAGGATGGGAAAAAGATGAAAATACTGAATGAAGCGAATATTAATTTTTTAAGCCGCTCCTCCAATGAGAGCTATGCCCGTATGGCAACAGCCGGTTTTTTTGCACAGCTCGACCCCACGGTAGACGAGATCAGCGATATTAAAACGGCCGTTTCGGAAGCGGTAACAAACTGTATTGTCCACGCTTACCGAAATACGCTGGGAAAGGTATACCTAACAGTACGGATCCTGGAGGATCGGACGGCATACATAAAAATACGGGATCGTGGATGCGGGATTGACGATATCAAACAGGCAATGGAGCCGATGTTTACAACGGCAAAACAGGAAGAACGCGCGGGGCTGGGATTTGCAGTCATGCAGGCGTTTATGGATAAGGTAACGGTTCGGTCTGCACCCGAAAAAGGAACCACAGTTGTGATGATGAAAAAGTTGCAGGCGCGCGGCGATGATTAAAAGCAAAGCGGAGCGCGATGACTTTGCTGAGAAAAATCTGGGATTGGTTCATCTATGTGTCAAACGCTTTAAGGGCCGGGGAATTGAATACGACGATCTTTATTCCGCCGGCTGTGTGGGACTCATCAAAGCGATTGACGCCTTTGATGAGGAACGGGGCGTTCAATTTTCAACCTATGCGGTTCCGGTGATTTTGGGAGAGATTAAACGTCTATTCCGTGACGGCGGGGCAATTAAGGTCAGCCGCAGCCTGAAGGAGCTGTCGCTGAAGGTAGTGCGGGAAAAGGAGAAATTCATTAAGGAAAATTCCCGTGATCCACAGCTCTCAGAGCTTAGCGAGCGGCTGGGCGCAGCGGAGGAAGAGATCGTAGAAGCACTGAACGTCAGCAGTCCGCCGGTTTCTCTGACCGATGAGGATGAATCAGGGGAAGGGCGGCAGCTTGATATCAGGGTGGAAAACCATGAGGAACAGATTGCCGAACTGCTGTCGCTTAAGGAAGTGGTGAACAGCCTGGAAAGCCGTGACCGCAGGCTGATTATCCTGCGTTATCTCCGGGGAAAAACACAGACAGAAACAGCGAAGGAGTTATCGATGACACAGGTGCAGGTGTCAAGGCGGGAAAAAAAGATTTTGACTGCATTGCGCGAAAAGCTGTTGGAATAAAAAATAGGAGCAGGCCTGCGGTAAGACGCGGCCTGCTCCTGCTATGTCACAGCCTGTTTTTTATGATGGGGATCATCTCTCCCGCGAGGAAAAAGGAACCGCAGACGATAATATAGTCCTGCTCGCCTGAACGGTCTAACGCTGTCTGAAAAGCTTCCGATAAATTACGGATCACAGAAACAGAGGGACAGACTCCTTCTGCCAGCTCCGCCAGCAGCTCCGGCCGGACTGCCCTGGGGTTTTGTATCGGCACACAGATCACCTCGTCCGCTTGCCGGCAGACAGCCTGCAGGGAATGTCCGTAATCCTTATCCGCCATCATCCCGACAATCAGGTTTTTTTTCTGCTGGATCATTTGGAGAGTTTGGGAAAGCGCCTGCAGCCCCTCCGGGTTATGCGCGCCGTCCACGACGACTACCGGGTTTTGCCGCAAAATCTGAAACCGCGCGGAAAAGCGGGTTTCCTTCAAGCCTTCTGTTATGGCGGAGCCAGGAAGGACAAAACCTTTCTGTCGAAGCAGCTCCATCGTTTGGATAACCGTAACTGCATTGTAAACCTGATGCGCTCCTACCAGGGAGATTTCATAGGTCTTCCCTGCATAGAAAAAAGCGGAGCCGGTTAGGTCGGAACGTATAATCTGCACTTGATTGGGATTTGCGAGATGAAGCCGGCTGCCGGTTTTTGCACACTGCTCCATCAGGACGGCAATCGCGTCCAGATGCTGCCTGGGGTAACAGACGCAGTCTGAATTTGGCTTGATGATGCCGGCCTTTTTGGCCGCGATTTCTTCAATTGTATCTCCAAGAACTCTGGTATGATCCAGGGAAATGGAGGTGATAATCTCCGCAAGCGGCGTTTTGATCACATTAGTAGAATCGTGTATCCCCCCCAGGCCGACCTCCAGGCAGACGATATTGCAGCCCTTGCTGAGAAAATACAGGAAGCCGATGGCGGTCACCACGTCAAATTCATTGACGAATTGGTTCCTGGTCTTCATTTCCTCTAGTATTGGCCGGAGTGCCTCTACCAGCGCGGCCAGCTCCTGCTGTGAAATCATTTCTCCATCCACCTGAAACCGTTCGCGGAAATCGACGACATAGGGAGAGGTAAAGACCCCGCAGCGGTAGCCGGACAGGGTGAGTATCTTTGCGCACATCGTCACAGTGGAACCTTTTCCGTTTGTGCCGGCCACATGGATGAATTTGAGCTGATCCTGCGGATTTCCCAGCGCGTTCAGCAATGGGAGAAGCCGGTCAAGCTCCGGGTTGGGGACAAAGGGGCGGAAGGAATGGATATATTCGAGCGCCTGGGAATAGGTCATAAGAGATCCCTCCTGTTATCCTGAAAGATACCCCCATCCTGATTTGGGATGGGGGCTGGTTTTTTACTTAGCTGAGTGCCTGGAGGCTTTCCAGAATCTTAGCCATTCTTTCCTCGGCGCGGGAGAGCTTTTCCCGTTCCTGCTCTACGATATTGGCAGGAGCCTTGGAAACAAATTTTTCATTGGAAAGCTTCCCGGAAAGCATTTTGATATCTTTTTCACAGCTTGCCTTTTCACGGTTTAAGCGTTCCAGCTCTTTTTCTTTATCAATCAGATCCTCCATTGGCAGGAAGATTCTCGCATCGTTAGTGATAACCTGAACCGCGCCGTCAATCATCCATTCTGATCCAACCTGCAGGTCGGAAGCGGAGGCGAGCTTTTCAAAGAACGGCTTGCAGCCGGCAAACAAATCCTGATAGTCGGTCGCAACATAAACAGCCGCTTTCCGGCTTGGCGGAACGTTCTTTTCCGCTCGGGCGTTGCGGATGCCTTTGATGGCGTCCATAATCCGTTCAAAATCTCTTTCCTCATCGACAAAGCTGAGGGAATCAAGATATTGCGGCCATGCGGAAACCATGATGCTTTCCGCATCATTCGGGATCGCCTGCCAGATTTCTTCTGTAATAAACGGCATGAACGGGTGGAGCAGCTTCAGGCAGTTTGCCATGATATAAACCAGGACCTTCTGGGCATTGACCGCGGTTTCTCCTCCGGCCTGAATTCTCGTTTTGGTCAGCTCAATATACCAGTCGCAGAGATAGTCCCAGATAAAGTCGTATACCTTGGAAGCCGCGATTCCGAGTTCAAATTTATCAAGGTTTTCCGTTACCTCTTTGACGAGATTGTTGTATTTGCTCAGAACCCATTTGTCCTCCAGAGTCAAAACGGCGGGCAGCTCGGGCCTGGTGATCTCGTCGGAAAGGTTCATTAAAATAAACCGGGTCGCGTTCCAGAGCTTGTTCGCGAAGTTCCGCGCCGCTTTTACCTTGTCTTCGGAATAACGCAGGTCATTTCCGGGGCTGTTGCCGCTCGCCAGCATATAGCGCAGCGCGTCGGCGCCGTATTCGTCGATGACCTCCAGAGGATCGATCCCGTTGCCGAGGGATTTGGACATCTTCCGGCCCTGCTCGTCCCGAACCAGCCCATGGATCAGTACAGTATTGAACGGAACCGTTCCGGTGTGCTCCACTGCGGAGAAGATCATCCGGGCAACCCAGAAGAAGATGATATCATAGCCAGTGACAAGGGTATTGGTCGGGTAAAAATATTTGAGGTCCTCTGTTCGTTCCGGCCAGCCAAGTGTGGAGAAAGGCCAGAGCGCAGAGGAAAACCAGGTGTCGAGCGTATCCTCATCCTGATGGAAGGAGGTGCAGCCGCATTTCGGACAGATGTGGGGTTCTTCCTTGGCGACGACAGTTTCGCCGCATTGGGCACAGTAATAAGCGGGAATTCGATGTCCCCACCAGAGCTGACGGGAAATACACCAGTCCTTGATGTTTTCCATCCAGTGATAATAAATCTTGTCAAAGCGTTCAGGGACAAATTTGGCTTCACCGCGTTTCACCGCTTCAATGGCGGGCTTTGCAAGCGGCTCCATCTTCACAAACCACTGTTTGGAAACACGGGGCTCTACTGTGGTAGAGCAGCGGTAGCATTCGCCGACGTTGTGGTCGTGATCCTCTACCTTTACCAGGTAGCCGCCCTCTTCCAGATCGGCGACAATCGCTTTTCGCGCTTCATACCGTTCCATGCCGGCATACTTTCCGCAGTCATCGGTCATGTGGGCGTCATCGGTCATCACGTTGATTACAGGCAGATTATGGCGCAGGCCGACCTCAAAGTCATTCGGGTCATGCGCCGGGGTGATCTTTACCACGCCGGTTCCGAATTCCATATCAACATAATCATCGGCGACAACCGGGATTTCCCGGCCGACCAGCGGCAGGGTCAGCGTTTTGCCCACCAGATGCCGGTATCGTTCATCCTCCGGATTTACCGCGACGGCAGTATCTCCGAGCATAGTTTCCGGGCGGGTGGTCGCAAGCTCCAGCCAACCGGAGCCGTCTGTTAAGGGATAGCGCAGATGCCAGAAATGGCCGTGCTGTTCGGAATATTCCACTTCAGCGTCAGAGATCGAGGTCAGGCAGTGCGGACACCAGTTGATGATTCGCTCACCCTGATAAATCAATCCTTTTTCATACAAACGGACAAATACTTCTTTTACCGCCTCCGAGCAGCCTTCATCCAGGGTAAAGCGTTCTCTCGACCAGTCGCAGGAAGAACCGAGCTTCTTGAGCTGTTCTACAATCCTTCCGCCATACTGGCGTTTCCAGTCCCAGGCGCGCTCCAAAAAGCCGTCGCGTCCCAAATCCTCCTTGCTGATCCCCTCTTTGCGCATTGCCTCTACAATTTTTGCTTCGGTTGCGATAGAAGCGTGGTCAGTGCCCGGCACCCAGAGCGCGGAATAGCCCTGGAGCCGTTTGTAACGGATCAGGATGTCCTGCAGCGTTTCATCCAGGGCGTGCCCCATATGAAGCTGTCCGGTAATATTGGGCGGCGGGATTACAATGGTATAGGGTTCTTTTTTTGGATCGGGCTCAGCCTTAAAATAGCCGCCGTCCTGCCAGAACTGATAGATACGGTCTTCAAATTCTTTTGGTGCATAAACTTTTTCCAATGTTTTTTTCATGAGGTTTCCTCCTGCTTGCAGTTTCGTCAGACTTCAGGCAAAATAAACATCCGCCCGAAGCACAGTGTGCTCAGGGCGGATGTGAAAAATCCGTGGTACCACCTGAATTCGGGGCGATTCTACCCCGCGCTCATCCACACCGGAACGCCTCCGATGTGATTCCCGTTAACGGCGGGCTTTCCGGCGTCGCTTACTCAGGAGTTCAGCGATACAGCTCCGAGGCTACCTTTGATTCTTCCGTCACGGAAACTTCCAGCACCCGTTTCCTCTCTTGGCTTCCGGTAAGAATCTACTCCTCCTCATCACAGCTTTTCTGTTTCAGATATTTTCTTAATTATATCATGAAGCGGATGGGCTTGCAAGGGGGCAAAACGGCGAAAACGGGGTGTTTGTCCCTCCGGGTTATTGTATATTATTTGCCTTTTCCCTTTTTCTGATGGTCAAGCGCGGCACCGATGCTAATGCCCAGAGCCATACCAATGGAGATTCCAATGGCAAGCTGGTCAAAAATAATTCCGAAAGCAACGCCAAAACAGAGACCAAGACTCGTGCCCATGGACAGGTAGTTTGTTTCTTCCTCTTTTTTCGGCTCGTTTTTTTCTTTCTGTACAGATTGGTTGTTTTCTTCTTGTTGCATCAGCAGAACTCCCCCGTTTTATTGTTGAAAAGATGACGCTTTTAGTTTTTCACCAAAAGCTGTTCCGCCAAAGCCGGGTCAGGCGTTACGTATACTGTTTGGTAATCAGTAAAGATCACCATGCCCGGTTTTGCGCCGTTCGGCTTTTTCACATACCGGACAAGGGTGTAATCCACCGGAACCTTAGCCGAATCCCGCGCCTTGGAATTGTAGGCGGCGATGACGGCCGCTTCCTCAATGGTGCGGTTTGGAATTTCCTTCCCGTCCGCCACCACGATGACATGCGAACCCGCAATCCGCTGCGTATGCAGCCAGAGATCGTAATTATGCGCCGTTTTTAGGGTTAGCTTATCGTTTTGACGGTTATTTCTCCCGCACAGGATGGTAAAGCCGTCGGACGACCGGTATTGAAGCGGAGGAAGGGGGCGGAGCATCTTGTTTTTGTTTCGATAGTTTTTCAGATACCCCTGCTCTGTCAGCTCCTCCCGGATTTCCAGCAGCTCGCTTTCCCCGGTTGTTCTGGTAACCGCGTCAAAGATGCTGTCCAGGTATATCAGCTCCTGCTCTGATTTGGCGATCAGCTCCAGCAGCTTTTCCTCGGCGGTTTTTGCCTTGCGGTATTCGGTATAGTATTTCTGGGCATTCTGCGCCGGGGTCAGGGCTTCGTCGAGCGGGATGGTAACCTCTGCGCAGTTCTCGTCATAGAAATTTTGCACTGTAACGAAACGGTCGCCCCTGCGGAAAGCCCACAGGTTTGCGTTTAGAAGGTCTCCGTAAATTTTATGGGTTTCCCGGTTTTCCGAGGCGGACAGTTCACGATGCTGGATATCCAGCTTTCTGGTAATCCGTTCTGTGGTATTCACCAGCAGTTTTAGCAGATCATGGGAGCGCTGCTTCATCCGCTCTACCCGGTCACGCTCGGAGAAAAAGTGGTCGAGCAGTTCGCCTGCCGTCGGATAGCTGGATTTTTGCAGGTAGGAGCCGTACTGTTCAATGGGGATTAGGGTAAAGTCCTTGGGCTTTCCTTTTTCGGAAACCATGGTGAATTGCTCTGTATGGCTTTGCACCCTCTCCCGGATCGCTTCAATCCGTTCAAACATCCGGTTCATCCGGAAGTTGGAAACCTCGTTTTTCATCAGATCGATTCCGCCGGTTGCATAGTAGGCGATCTCCCTTGAAAGGATAGGGGATACGCCGGAATAAACCTGCATAATCGCCTTTGCAAAATCCTGGTTTTTGGCAGCCTGAAACGCTGCTGACGCTTCCTCCCGGGTCGCGGTAAAAAAGTTCAGCTTGTCCTGCGCTGGCGGAAGCGTGTATTTCATGCCGGGCAGAATCGGGCGGACGCTGGACATTTCGTCGGTGATCCGCTTGACCGCGTCGATGATTTTGCCCTCCTGGTTGATCAGGATAATATTGGAGTGCCGTCCCATGATTTCCACTGCAATGGTCATAACCACCAGATCGCCCAGTTCGTTTACTGTTTCAAAATCCAAAAACAGGATTCGGTCACTTCCGAGCTGACGAAGTGCGACAAGCTTTGCGGTGCTGAGATGTTTGCGCAGAAGCATACAGAACATCGGCGGGGATTTGGGATTTTCCAGTTGGATGGTGGTGAAGTGAAGGCGCGGGCTGTTTGCCGATGCGCTCATCAGTAATTTGACACTTCCGCCCCTGAACCGCAGAGTGATTATAATTTCCTCTTTCGAGGGCTGATAAATTCGGTCTACCCGGCTGTTTAACGCTTTTTCCTCGATTTCATGCCGGATAGAAGCAAGAAAGATTCCATCTAATGCCACGTTTGTTCTCCTCTTTGATCGTGATAGAATCAAAACGGGCGGGATGAATCCCCACCCGTTTTCCTTATACTACCTTGACAATATTTTCTGTACTCAATAAAATTGGCTGGAAGCCGCAAAATGTTTCAATCCGTTTTCCGAGAGATTCAAAGATTACGTTTTCGGAATCAAAATGATTTGCCTCAATCAGGTTGACACCGAGGTTTTTGGCCTCGATAAACAGATCCAGTTTTAGATCTCCGGTAATAAAGGTATCGATGTCGCATGCCATCACTTCCCGGAACATTCCGGCACCGCAGCCGGAAATATAAGCGACCTTTTGAGCCGGTTTTCCGCAGTCTAGATAACGCACACTCTGCGCGCCAAGCGAAGCCTTGATGAGCTTTGCATATTCCGGTACCGGCAGAGGGCTTTCCAGATTCCCAATCCGTCCCAGGTCGTCCAGGCAGAGGGGGGAAGCAACGTTCTGAAGATGGTAATATTCTGCCAGAACAGTGTTGATTCCAAACTGCGCCTTATCGAGATTGGTATGCGCGCTGATAACCGAGATTCCATTGCGGATCAGGCGGTATACCGGATGGTTGGCGCAGATCCGTTTCATTGCGTTGAAGATGACCGGATGGTGGGTCAGAATCAGATTGATTCCTTTATCCAATGCCTTATCAATAATTTCGTTAGTGATGTCCAGTGCCATCCCGATTTTGGTGACCTCCTGCTCCATATCGCCTACAATCAGGCCGCAGTTGTCAAAGTCCTCCGCCCGTTCGAACGGTGCGAATTCGTCCATAAACCGGTAAATATCTTTTACCTTCATGTAACCACTTCTTTCTTCTATCAATCCAAATGATGTTCTGTTTTTTCCGCCGGACAAATCTCCTGAGAGCCGGCGCTGCCGTGATATAAACGCCGATGCTTCAGCAGGAGGGATTGCATTCCGATGATAGCGTCTCGGACATACGGGAGATTTTCCAATTTTGCCTTTGCAAAACGGCGGGCCTGCTTTTGGCGCCGGGGGAAACTCCCTGGAGTAAATGTTTTATTTGCTCCATTATAACACGTTTCTAGCCGTTTGGCAAAAAACGCCTGATTTGCTCCGCCAAGCGTTGATACTGCTCAGCCATATCCTTGACCGAGGCGGAACGGCGGTAACCGGCTGCAATTTTTTCCAGCCGTTTTGCTTGATAGAGCAGGTAGCCGTCCCGGTCGGGACAATTACTCTCCGGGATTTTCCCGATCAGGGCAAAGAGCTCGTCAGCCGGGTTTGGCCTGCCGCACCACCTGCACAGCAGCACAGTATAATAATGCCCCTTTTCAAAGACCGGTTTTTCCTGCAGGATTTCATATCCCTGCGCACAGAGGGTTTCCCGCAGGTAGGGAATCTGCGTCATGGGCTGAAGAATCAGGTGCTTTTCAGCGCTGCGAAGCCAGGGACAGCCCAGCACGATTCGGCAGATCAGTTCACCGCCCATTCCGGCAATGACAATGTCGTCCGCCTCCTGTTCTGATATCTGTGCAAGCCCGTCGGACAGTACCGTACGGATAGAAGAACCGAGTCCCTGTTCTGTAATATGCTTTCGGGCGGAGGCAAGCGGCCGCTCATTTACGTCCGCGGCGATGACCTGGGATGTGATCCCGTTTTTGACCAGATAGCAGGGCAGATAGGCGTGGTCCGTTCCCACATCGCAGACCTTTGTACCTGGGCGAACCAGTTCAGCGCAGGCGGTTAACCGAAGATCGAGCAAATAAAATCATCCTTTTTGTGTTTGTTCTTTATATTTTTTTACCTCTTTTTGGGTACGAAGAGCACAATAGGTGGTTAAAAACTGCAATACCGTGATGCCCGCCAGCGCAGCCACATAGCCGATAGAGGTTTTTGGAATGAGCAGCAATGCAATCAGCCCTACCGCCCGGCCGGCTGCGCGAACCAGTTCGGACATGCCGAGAAATTCACTGCGTCGGATATAGCCGTCCGGCATGGTGGAAATGACCAGGAAGTCTATTGACGTCGCGGGATTCATCAGGAGTACAATGAAAAATGCATTGATGATACTGAATAAAAAGATGGTACCCGCGCTCATGTGGATCGCCAGAGGAAGGAGCGCGACCGTCAGTACACAGGTGGTGACAAACATGGTCTTGATCCGGTTTTGAGCGTTTACAAGCTTTCCGCATAAAAACTGGGAAAAGATCGCCATAAATCCAACCAGCAGTGCATTCAGCCCGACTAAAGCCTCGCTTTTGACATATTCATAGAGCAGCACGTTCAAAAAGAAGCCAAACACACCGTCTCGGACACTGCGCAAAAAGATTTGGGAGTAGTCAAAAAACCAGCAGGAATTGGTGAGAATCTGTTTGAAGCAATAAAAATAATGCGTTTTGTTCCGCTCCGGTTCAACTCTCGGCAGACGGGTGAACAGTGCGATGGATGCCGCGGAAACCAGAAATGCACAGGCAAACATAATATTATAACCGGTAAACCCTTCAAACAGGTCGATTACAGCACCGGAGATCGCCGGAACAGCAAGCGCGATAATGCTGGCAAAAACGCCGATAAAGGAGATAGAGATTTCCCGGGTATCGTCCTCGGAATAAAAGGAAATGGCGTTGAGATATGTATACCAGAAAAAGCCGCCGCCAAAACCGATCAGAATGGCGAGTGGGATCATGAACACCGCGATTTCGTCCATGAAGAAAAGGAAAATACCATAAGCGACGACATGGCAGCCGATCCCCAAAAAGGTGATATACTTGAGATCAAGCCGCTTAATGATCATTCCGCCCAGAAGCATTCCGAATCCTGAGCAGAAGTAGCTGATCATATTATAGTAAATGGTAATATTGACGTCATCTGAAACACGCATCAGAAGGATGTTCACAAAAACTGAATGGATGTTGATGGCAATCACAAAGCATAGGTGAGATACGGCGAAATTTAAAAACTGGCTGTTGAGCCGGTCAATTCCAAAAAAGGCAATCAGGCTGTTTTTGATTTTAGCGGCAGTGATTTTCATGATGCATGCCTCCAGACGGAGAAATTAAATTTTGATTGGAAAGAAAAACAGGGCTTGACAAGAATCGTCCGAAACAAAGTTCGGACGATTCTTTTTCACAATTCGATTATGCGAGATGCTTGTTCAAAGCTTCGATTAGCTCATTGACATCAATCCCATGAACCTCGCAAGCCTGTTCGATGCTTTCGCCGCGGGCCGCCGGGCAGCCTAAGCAGTGCATCCCTGCCTCCAGAAAGCATTCTGCGGTTGTGCCGTCATAATCAAGGATATCACCGATCAAGGAATCTTTTGTTACTGTAAAGGCCATTTTATCAACCATCCTTTCTTCCTTAGTGAAGACGCTGCGTCTTCTGTGCAGAAGGCAAAAATCGGTTTGAAAAGGGAATAAGCCCACAGGATAGGAGCCGTTTTGCTTCTGCGTCTATTACGGTTTTATTATAACCATAAAAAATGGTGAATGCAATAGGATTCCTTAAAAAAACAAAACGTCATTTTCACGAATTTTAAATTGATTCTTTTGCTATTTTAACAACGGTTTTACTCATTGACTTGTCCTCTCAATAGGTGTATACTGAGACTGCGAGCAGGCTGGGCGGCAGCGCAGGCGTTTGCGCCTGTGAGGAAAGTCCGGGCATCATAGGACAGGATAGCTGCTAACGGCAGCCGGAGGCGACTCTAGGGCTAGTGCAACAGAAAGAAACCGCCATGAAAATGGTAAGGATGGAAAGGCGAGGTAAGAGCTCACCAGCATACGGGAGACCGTATGGCTCTGTAAACCCTATCCGATGCAACACCGAGCGGGATGTTATCGTTGGTCCGGCGGTCCCAAAAGGTGGCACCGAGCATCTGCGGCGACGCGATGCCAAGATAGATTGCCGCATAGACAGAACCCGGCTTATAGGCTTGGTCGCATGTTTTACAACAAAACAGATTATACATGTAGTAGCAATACCTGTATAATCTGTTTTTGCTTTTTAGGGCAGGTGAACACATCGGAAAATTTTGGGATTGTTTGTGAAAAAACTGTGTATAAAAAGCTTCTGGATTTATCAATCTCTACAAGTTTTAACCCATGTTTTACCGGAATATTACACAATGATACAAACCGTTAATTTGAAAGCTTTACAGTAAAATTTCGGTATGCTATGATTACAATTATTAGTGAAGAAAAAAGGATAGAAAAGGACTGGGAAAATACCATACTATTTGATGGAGATGGAGGATACATGTTTACGTCTACCAAGAAGAGAATTATTTGTGCATCGATCATCAGTATTGTCTTGATGGCATTGGTTGCGCTGGACTACAAGGCCTTCTTTGATATCGAAGGCTCATATGGCGTTGCGCTGTTTGTATGCGCTATGCTGCTGTGCCTTCTGTTTGGCGCAGTGCTTGCGGTAAAATTTAACTTTAATGAGAAATGGGAAAAGCGCTATGCGATGATTTACCTGTTTGCAGGCCCCTTTGTCACGCTGACGCTGGTGGAATGCTTGGGAAACAACTTTGTCTATGATTTTTCCCCGATTGCGTTTATCTCAAACTATCTGGTTTATCTGCTCCTATACGGTGTTTTCTACGCGTTTACCAACCGGATTGGAATTGCCGGAATCATCGTCAGCGTGATTTTGACGGTGTTCGGCCTGGTAAACCATTTCGTCCTGAATTTTCGCGGCACGCCGTTTGTCCCGTTGGACTTTTTGGGAATTGGGACTGCGGCTAACGTTGCAAAGAACTACGACTTTACACCAACCTGCCAGATGGTCATTTCCGGGCTGATGCTCGCTGTTATGATCCTGCTGGGCGTAAGGGTAAAATATAAGAATAAAGTAAAACGGAAAGCGGCAATGCGCAGCGTCTATACTCTAGCTACCTTTGCAGCAGTGATTTTTGTATTCTACGGCACTCCTTTTCTCAGCAGCTTGAATATTACCGCGAACCTCTGGAACCAGCTCAGTGGATATCAGCAGCAGGGGAGCGTAGTCAGCTTTTGGCTGAATACCAAAACGCTCTTTGTCAACCAGCCTGCTGAGTATTCGGCGGAAAAGGTTGAGGAAATTGCAAATCAAACGACGGATACCGTAGAAAAGACAGAAGCCGGAGAATCGGCAGGCCAGAGCGGCAAAAAGCCGAATATTATCGCGATTATGAATGAAACCTGGTCTGATCTGAGTGTGGTTGGAAATGGCTTTGAAGCAAGCGAGGATCCGCTGCCGTTTTATCACTCCCTGACCGAAAACACTATTAAAGGAAACCTTTATGTTTCGATTTATGGCAATGGGACGAGCAACTCGGAGTTTGAATTTTTGACCGGAAATACGCTGGCTTTCCTGCCGAGCGGCTGCAATGCCTATGAACAGTACATAAGGGAAGAGACATCATCCTTGGTTTCCACCCTGGCGGAGCAGGGCTATTCCAGAACGGCTGTCCATCCCTACTTTGGAAACGGCTGGAACCGGGATACTGTTTATCCACTGCTCGGATTTGAGCACTTTTATGATATCGACTATTTCAGCCAGAATAACCTGATGCGCCGCTATGTCAGTGACAGCGACAACTACAAAAAGGTAATCGAGCTCTTTGAAAACCGGAACGAGGAGGAACCCTTCTTCCTGTTTAACGTTACCATGCAAAACCATGGAGGCTACGATACCCAGTACTATAACTTCCCTGAAACAGTCACCCTTCCTGGAGACACAGAGGGGAAATATCCGAAAACACAGCAGTATCTCTCTCTGATGAAGGAAACAGACAAGGCCTTTGAGGAACTGGTAGAATATTTCAGCAATGTGGATGAGCCGACGATTATTGTGATGTTCGGCGACCATCAGGCGAAGATTGAACAGGAATTCTATGAGGACGTCCTGTTTGGCGGCAAATCTATTTCCGATCTTTCAATTGAAGAAAACCAGCAGCGGTATATCACCCCGTTTGTTATCTGGGCAAATTATGACATAGAGGAACAGTACATTGATAAGATCAGCGCAAATTACCTCTCGTCCCTGGTGCTTGAAACTGCCGGTCTGGAAATGACTCCTTATAATAAGTATCTCACAAGCCTGTATGAAGAATTGCCGGTGATTAACGCGGTGGGATATATTGATAAAAACGGAACCTATTACGATTATAAGGATGATTCGCAGTATAGCAGCATGCTGGAGGATTACAAAATCCTGCAATACAACAACATGTTTGATAAAACAGATAAGCAGGATGACGTTTTCTCATTGGGAGGCGCCAAAACGCCCTTTGACGCGGCGCTGAACTTCCCTAAATTATGCGCGTTCAATTTTTCGCGGACCTTTGCATAAAAGCCTTAAATTCCTGGGAATAAATTCCCAGGAATTTTTTTATAGAAAGCACTTGACAAACAGATTATGTAAATATATACTGTATATAAACGATATATACAGTATATATTGATTGGAGGAACCAGATTGGAAATCATCATCAGCAATGGAAGTTCCAAGCCGATCTATGAACAGATCACTGCGCAGATTAAAAACATGATTATGAGCGGGGAACTTCAGGAAGGGAGTATGCTGCCAAGCATGCGGCTTCTTGCAAAGGAGCTGCGGATCAGCGTCATTACGACAAAGCGCGCTTATGCTGACCTTGAACGGGACGGATTTATTGAAACTGTTGCAGGAAAGGGGAGCTTTGTCGCCAAAAAGAATGTGGAGTTTATCAGGGAAGAGCAGCTAAGACAGGCGGAGGAACACCTTCAGAAGGCAGTGGATCTGGCCAGGAGCGGTGGAATCACCTGCGAAGAACTCGGTGAAATACTGAATATGTTATACAGAGGAGAATCATCATGAGCAAAGATGCAATTCGAGTGGAGCACTTGACGAAACACTATCCGGATTTTACGCTGGATGATATCAATTTCACGGTACCAACGGGAAGCATTGTTGGCTTTGTAGGGGAAAACGGCGCCGGAAAAACAACGACGATCAAATCGATTCTGGGGATCATTCAGAGCAAGGGGAACGTAGAAATCCTCGGGATGGATGCCCATGAGCAGGAACAGGAAATGAAGGAACAGATCGGCGTTGTCTTTGATGAGAACCATTTCCATGAATGCTTTAAGGCGAAACAGATTGATACGATTATGAAGCAGATGTACCGCAATTGGGATACCGCGCTGTTCACACAATACCTCAGAACATTCCAGCTTCCCAGCGGCAAGACTATTAAGGAATTTTCACGCGGGATGAAAATGAAGCTGGCTATTGCCGTTGCCCTTGCGCATCATCCGAAGCTGCTGGTTCTTGATGAGGCGACGAGCGGACTTGATCCGATTGTACGGGAAGAAATCCTGGATATTTTTCTGGATTTTATCCAGGATGAGAACCATTCCATCTTTTTTTCTTCCCACATTACAAGCGACCTGGATAAAATTGCAGACTATATTATTTTTATCCACAATGGGAAGATTGTATTTAACAAGGAAAAGCAGGAATTGGTGGAAACGAGCGGAATCCTGAAATGCGGGAAAGATATTTTTAATTCGCTGCCCAAGACGGAGATTATCCGTTACCGGCAGAACGGATTTGGTTATGAGGTGCTGGTAAACCGCGTGCATCCGCTTTTCCGGAATCATCCCGACTGGGTGGTTGACCCGGCCTCCATTGAAGATATCATGCTGTTTATGGTGCGCGGGAAAATGGCATAGAGAAAGGAATGAATAGCAATCATGAAAGCGTTAATGTTAAACGATCTGTTTGCCCTGAAGAAAACCTTGATTTATATCTGTGTGTTTCTGACGGTGTATGCTGTCATCTTTACTGATCTGATCGGGACAGAGTTTATTACGGGTTTTATTATTGTGATGGTAACGATGATGGTATCCTCGGCAGTTATCGCGGAGGATATGGTGAAATGGAATATGTACGCGCTGACCATGCCGGTAACGCGCAGGATTATGGTGAAGGAAAAATATTTCCTGTCGATTCTATTTAATGTTTGTGGTATTCTGCTGGCTAGCCTGTATGGTCTGGTAATCGACATGCTCAATCACCAGTTTGACCTTGCCTCTTACGGAGCACTGATTACCGCCATTTTATCTGTCGCGCTCATTCTAAACAGTATTCTGCTTCCGGTTTTATTCCACTTCGGCGGAGAAAAAGCAAAGTATATTATGATTGGCATCTATGGGATTCCGATGGGCGGTCTGGCTTTGCTGGGCAGTTTGGGATATCTGGATGGAGCAGATCAGATCATTGCAGACTATGGACAACTTTTGCTGATCGGGCTTGCGGCACTGGGAATTATTTTAACAGTAGTTTCCTATTTTGTATCTCAGCGCATCTATGCGAAAAAGGAATGGTAAAATCTACTGTTTTTGTAACCGTTTTCGGATAAAAGAGTGAAAAAATGTAACCATTTATTTTGGAAAGTAACAAGGCTATTACAATTGCTATACAATCTCCGTTTCTCTCTTGTACTTTGTCTTCTTGACGATATAATAAAAGTATAGAGAAAGAATAAAGGGGTGTTGTATATGAAGAAAATGGTAGTGAGCTTAACAGCGTTTGCAGCAGCATTTATTGTCGCTCTCTGTTCCTGCGGTTCAAATGGCAGCACCGCTGACATAGAGTCCCAGCCGACTGCCGTAGCAGTTGGCTACAGCTTAAAGCAAATGTCCTTAAAGATAGATTCCAACGTGGTTGCACAGCAGGAAATCGGTTATCAGGACGCAGCGATTAATGGTACAGCAACAGAGCTCTTTGCGGGACAGAACGGCAAGCAGGTGTCTGCGCTGTATTTGCAGGCTTTTTATCAGAAGGATTTGGGAAACAGTGAAATCCTGATTGGCACCCAGACCTATTCAAAGGAAGAGCTTGCCTCGAGTTTGGTATATGAGGATCAAAATATCGTAGTTTATGACATTTCGAACTTTATTTATCAGGATACGATGAGTGCACGGATTGAGGCGGCCGGCTTAAACAGCTCGGAAAGCTTTGAGGAGACGCTCAATGACTGCGTTAGCAGGGTTGACACTCTGATCGTTAAGGCTTCCAATGCGAAACAGCCGTCAAACGCTGCTCCAGAACATGCGGATGAGCACGAAATCGAGTTATAAGTTTATAAAAAGGATGCAGTGTCTGCTGCATCCTTTTTTATTTTTTAGATAGCGAAATCAATTGAAATATAGTATAATAGAAGCAAATAAAAAGCAGGGAAGTCTGGGAGACGTATGCCAAAATTTTTTTGTGAGGAAAAAGATGAAAAAAACCTGTATATTACAGGAGAAGATGCAAAACATATTAGCCGGGTACTCCGAATGCAGGAGGGCGATCCCCTCTTTGCCTGTATGGATGGGTATGATTATGAGGGAACGATAACCTCCCTTGAGGACGGCTGTGTGACAATCAGAATCATAAGCCAAAATCCGAATGAAAGCGAGCCGTCTGTAAATGCAACCCTCTATCAGGCGATGCCCAAAGGCGAAAAATTTGACTTAATTGTACAGAAGGCAGTGGAGCTGGGTATCACAAGAATCGTGCCGGTTCTGACAAAGCGCTGTGTGTCCCGTCCGGATCAAAAGGCCATGGACAAGAAACTGACCCGATGGCAGAGAATTGCAAAGGAAGCGGCAAAGCAGTCAGGAAGAGGAATTATTCCTCGGGTTGACCCGATGGTATCTTATAGGGAGGCGTTGGAACAGCTTTCCGGGCATGAGACGGCGTTGCTCTTCTATGAGGGCGGCGGACAGCGAATAAACGATATTCTGCAGCCGGGTTATAAAGACATCGGGCTGATGGTTGGTTCGGAGGGCGGCTTTGAAGACAGTGAGATCGAGCTGGCTGTACAAATGGGAATCCCGCGCGCCACGCTTGGCAGGCTGATACTGCGGTGTGAAACAGCACCGTTGGCAGCATTGGCAATTATTATGAATTTAACACAAAATATTTAAGAAACTGGACTTGTTAAATTCATAAAGGTGGTATATAATGAATCTATAAGGATTCATCCAAAAAGGATGCGACTGAATTGATGGAGAATATGGATTGGAGTGTTGACAATGAAAAAGAAATCTCCGTGGAAGGCAATAGCAATCATCACTGCAATTGTTGGGGCTGTTGTTGCTGTAGCAAGCTACTTGAAAAGAAAAAGCCAGAAAATTAGCGAGGAGTTAGACTTTGACAACTCCATGTATTTTGAAGATGATTCCTCGATGACATATGATGACGAAGAGGATCATTCGGAAACAGAAGCTTCTGCAATGGAAGCTGATGATGCCTCTGAAGAAGCAGTTGGTGTTGGCGAGTCGGAAGAAATAGACAAAAACGGAGAATAGTTTGCCTGTTTTTTCTAATTATCGTAGAAATTGTCGGTGATGGGAAACAAGACTTGCTTTTTTGAATAAAATATAGTATAATGATTAAGCGTTCCAAAAAGGACGCTTAATCAAATATCGCGGGATGGAGCAGTTCGGTAGCTCGTCGGGCTCATAACCCGAAGGTCGGAGGTTCAAATCCTCCTCCCGCAACCAATGTTTATGCGCCAATATTTGCGGAGGAACCGTTAATGTTGGCGTATAATTTATATCCGGGAGCAGTGTTGCAATAGAGGAACCCAAGAAGGGTGCTCAGCATGCCAAGAAGGCTGCGTTTTCTGTGCTGCCGGAAGAAAAGCAGCAAAGAGTATGATAGAGATATGCCAGAAGGCGTATTATCCTGAAGAATCAGGATGATATGCCTCTATTTTTTTGTTCAGATGGATAGGGGTAAAATAGAATAGAAAGAGGTATCATTTGAATGAAAAAGATTTTAGCAATCATTTTTGCGGTTATGATGGCGGTGTCTGTCGCCGCGTGCCAGGAGAATTCTGACGGGACTGCTTCTGGCGGATCTGAGATGGCGTCTACCCCGGTTCGGACAGTGACTGATCTGTTAGGACGGGAGGTGGCAATCCCGGAGCAGATTAACCGCGTTGCGGCAATTAATTCTGCGGCCCGGATGCTGACCTATGCGGGGGCGGCAGACAAGCTGGTGGGCTGTACTGATATGGATAAAGAAGCCCAGGCGGGAATGCCCTATACCTATGTTAATGCGGACCGGTTTTCTTCGTTGGCCTCTGTGGGCTCCGGCGGCTCTAGTGATACGGTTTATACAGAGGAACTGGTAACCCTTGCTCCTGATTTGATCTTCGCCTTTACGACTGACACGGAGCTGTTGGATGAGGTTCAGGCTCAGACCGGGATACCGGTTGTCGGGCTTTATGCAAAAGAGATTTTTGACGAGAGCTTTTATCAGACGCTGGAATTGGCCGGTTCTATTATGGGGACAGAAGAACACTGCGCACAGATCGTTTCCAGCATGAAGGAATGGCAGCAGGATTTGCAGGATAGAACAAGGGATATCCCGGAGGAGGAGAAGCCATCCGTCTATTCCGGAGCAGTCAGCTTTAAGGGAGGACATGGCTTCGAGGGTACCTATGGAGCATACCCGCCGTTTGTGGCAGTCAATGCGAACAATGTAGTAGACAGTACCGGAAAAACCGGCTCTATGCTAATTGACCTGGAGAAGGTCACAGTTTGGGATCCCGACATTATCTTCCTTAATCCGCTGAATATGAATCTCGTGAATGAAGATTATGAGAAAAATGCTGCCTTTTACGACAATTTAACTGCGGTCAAAGAGGGCCGGGTTTATACGCAGGTAGCCTTTAATTATAATTCCTGCAATATGGAAATCGCGATGGCCGACGCTTATTATGCAGGTACTGTTATCTATCCGGAGGCGTTTTCAGACGTGGACTTTGAGGAGAAAGCAGAGGAAATCTTCCGGGTTATGCTGGGACAGGATTATTTAAAGGTGCTTGAAGAGGCCGGTATTGGCTTCGGAGAACTGACGATCGGGAAATAGCCTGGGCCGGGAAATGGCAACAGAGATATCGCCGCCATTTTGGATATGCTAAAACCGCACAGTTCCCAAGAAAGGAATGGTCATAATAATGGGAGAAAAAACAGCGATGCTGCATCGGGGTACGGGCGCCTATGCCGGATATATCCGCAAAAAGGTACTGCTGATCATTATATTGGCAGTTGTAATGCTTTTTATCGCGCTGATTTCCATTGCGAGCGGGTCGTCCGAACTGGGCCTCGGAGAGGTTGTAGCTGCACTGATGGGAAAAGGCGGTCAGCAAACCCGTATGATTGTATTCAATATCCGCCTGCCGAGAGTTGTCACAGCGGTAGTTGCCGGGATCGGGCTGGCCGCCGTCGGCTGTGTGCTGCAGAGCATCCTGAAAAATCCGCTTGCCTCTGCTTCAACCCTGGGCGTATCCCAGGGCGCGGCATTTGGCGCGGCGTTTTCCATTATTGTGCTGGGAACCGGGACGCAAAGCCAGACGCTGGACGGAATTACCATTTCAAATCCCTATTTGATTTCGGTTTGTGCATTTGCCGGCTCGATTCTGTCAACCATGGTAATCCTGGGGCTGTCTCGGATCAAGCGGGTAACGCCGGAATCGATGGTGTTAACCGGTGTGGCGCTCAGCTCCCTGTTTTCAGGCGGAACCGCGTTGCTGCAATATTTTGCGGATGACGTGAAGGTTTCAGCAGTTGTTTTCTGGACATATGGAAACTTAGGCGCCACTTCCTGGCGGGAAATTTTGATCATGTCCCTGGTAGTCATGCTGGCGCTGATTTATTTCAGCTTGAATCGCTGGAATTATAACGCGCTGCAAAGCGGGGAGAGTACTGCCAAAGGACTAGGAGTCAATGTGGAGTCGATACAGATCGTGAATATGGTAGTCTGCGCGGTGACGGCCTCAACGATTGTTTCTTATATCGGTATCATCAACTTTATCGGCTTGATCGCGCCGCATCTGGTGCGCCGGCTGATAGGAAGCGATTACCGGTATCTGCTGCCTGCTTCCGCCTTGATGGGAGCAATCCTGCTCCTGCTCAGTGATACGGTTTCCAGGCTGATAGCCGCGCCGATTATCCTGCCGATTGGGGCGATTACCTCCTTCCTGGGCGCGCCTCTCTTTCTCTATCTGATTTTTAAAGGGGTGAAGCGCAGATGATAGAAGCAAAAGAAATTGCGTTTGCCTACCGGAACTCCCGGAAGGTGCTGGCTGATATCTCTTTCACTTTGGGCGGCGGAAGCTTTTTGGCCCTGCTTGGTAACAATGGCGCCGGGAAAAGTACCCTGTTAAAATGCCTCAATCATATTCTGGAACCGGATCAAGGCGTTATTTCCGTTTGTGGGCAGGATGTAAAATCCCTGAAACGGAGGAAGATCGCGCAGACTATGGCGTTTGTCGCACAGCAGAACGACGTGGGGCAGATGACAGTCTTTGATACGGTTTTGATGGGGAGGAAGCCCTATATTACGATAAACCCGTCACAGGAGGATTTGGACATTACCCAAAATGTGATCGATAGGATGGAGCTTTCCGATTTTGCACTGCGCTATGTCGACGAGCTTTCGGGCGGAGAGCTGCAAAAGGTTGTGATTGCCAGGGCGCTGGCACAGCAGCCGAGGGTGCTTTTGCTGGATGAACCGACCAGCAGCCTGGATCTCTATAACCAGCATGAGGTGATGAGGATTGCCGGGGAGATCGCAAGGGAGGATCATATTCTGGTCATTGTTGTAATCCATGACATTAACCTTGCCCTGCGCTATTGTGACCGATTTTTATTTGTCAAAGACGGGACAGTTTTTGCCTATGGTGATTCTTCGGTCATTCGGGATGAGACGATTTCGGCGGTATATGGAGTCAACGCCACGGTACGGGAAATAGACGGCAATAAAATTGTGTTCGTGGATTCCCTGCCGACGAAGCCGGATATGAAGCAAACCTGGCCTCAAGAGTGAATTTGCGTATTGTATTTCGCGGTTTGCGTCATCGAAAGAAAGGCATGATGAAAAAGATGGATATTGAAATGCTAAAAAGGGAATGGGTTTCGCCCGCCCGGAATAAATCCGCCCTGCAGGCGGAAATCTGGGATCGTGCGGCCGAGAATTTTGCCGACCGTCCTCTGCCTGAATTTGAGACAGACCCTTTTTTAAAGCTGGTTTCTCGGACTGTTCCACTCCATCGAGGCCTCTCTGTTTTGGATATCGGATGTGGCGCCGGGGGCTATGCGGTGGCACTGGCAAAATGGGCTGGCGAGGTGGTCGGTGTAGATATCTCATCACGGATGATCGATTATGCGAAACAATGCGCGGAGAAAAACCACTGTGCAAACGCTGCCTTTTCCTGTCTGGACTGGGCGTATGCAGATATTGAGAAAATGGGTTTTGAAAAGCGCTTTGACCTTGTTTTCGCGCATATGACGCCGGCAGTCTCGGACTTTGAGACGCTCCGGAAACTGGTTGCCTGTGCCAAGAGAGACTGCTTTGTGCAGAAGCCGTCCAGACGGCGGCAGAGGATTCAGGACCAGGCAATCGAGGCGGCGGGAATCCAAACGGGACAGAGTGAGGATGATGGAATTGCCAAGCTGTTCCAAGCGCTGTGGCTGGCTGGTTTCTGTCCGGAAGTCCAGTACCGCAATGAGGTTTGGGAACAGGAACGAACTTTGGAGGATATGAAGCAGTGGTGCGTCAAACGGGCACAGCTTCGTCAGGAGCTGATAGGGGGACAGGAGGAAGCAATAGGCAGCTTTCTGGACTCGGTTTCGATTGATGGGATGATTCACGAGACGGTGACGACTACCATTGTCACTATATATTGGCAGGTCTGAAAAGGAGAGGAAAGAATGATCAACAAAAAAGAGCTGTGGGAACGCTGCGCCGCATTTCACGGGCATGTCTGCGGCGGGCTGACGATTGGATATCAAGCGGCGCTATATGCGGCAAAGCTGCTGGGACTGACCTTCTCTCAGGATGAAGAGGTTGTCTGTATCTGTGAAAATGACGCCTGCGGCGTAGATGCTATCCAGGTGATGCTGGGATGCAGCGTCGGGAAGGGGAATCTTTTGTTCCATCTGCGCGGAAAACAGGCATTTTCCTTTTACAACCGAAAAACGGGAGAATCTGTTCGTCTGGTTTTAAGGGAACGTCCGGCTGGAATGAGCCGGGAGGAATCGTTTGCGTATCTTCAGGCACATCAACCGGAAGAACTGTTCGACGTCAAGAAGACGGTAATTGCTTTGCCGGAAGCGGCCCGGATGTTCCGGTCGGTTAAATGCGAATGCTGCGGCGAGATCACAGCGGAAAATATGATCCGGCTCGAAAATGGGAAAAGCGTTTGTCTGGACTGCTGCCACGCCTATAATCGTTTTGATGTTTCATAATTATGGAAAATCCACACACAGTTTTTATTGTGTGTGGATTTTTGCCTCTTTCTGTGCTACAATGCAAAGTACATGAATGAGAACGTACGGGCCGGACAGAATAAAGCCAAGAGGAAAAGCCGGCCAATGGGGTGAGATGAGTGAAGCTATTAGTAACAGGCGCTGCAGGCTTTATCGGCAGCAACTTTGTCCATTACCTGCTGAAAAATCATCCGCAGGATCAGATTACCGGGCTTGACCTGCTGACCTATGCGGGACGTCTAGAATCCCTGAAGGATGTGATGCAAAGCCCGAACTTTTCCTTCGTACAGGCGGATATTGCCGATGCTGAATCGGTTGACCGGCTGTTTGCTGAAAGAGGGTTTGATTATGTGGTAAACTTTGCCGCAGAAACTCATGTTGACCGTTCTATCCGGGAACCAGGCGTTTTTCTGCGCAGCAATGTTGAAGGCGTCCGGGTTCTGATGGACGCCTGCCTGAAGCACCATGCCGGGCGGTTTCATCAGGTTTCCACCGACGAAGTGTACGGCGATCTGCCGCTAAACGGTACGGTTCAGCCGTTTGATGAAGACGCCCCCCTCCGCCCGTCAAATCCGTATTCTGCTTCTAAGGCGTCAGCAGATCTGCTGGCACTGGCATACCGGAGAACTTATCGCCTGCCGCTCACAATATCCAGATGCAGCAATAATTATGGGCCGTATCAGTTTCCGGAGAAGCTGATCCCATTAGTAATCCTTCGTGCGCTGGAAGGAAAATCGATTCCCATATACGGGACAGGAGAAAACCGGAGGGATTGGATTCATGTTCTGGATCACTGTGCGGCAGTCGACCGGATATTACGGGAAGGAAAAGACGGTGAGATCTATCATATCAGTGCGCAGCAGGAGCTTGAAAACCTTGCTGTTGTAAAAATGATCCTTCGTGAGCTGGGTTGCTCCGAAGGATTGATTGAATTTGTTGCTGACCGTCCGGGACATGACCTGCGCTATGCGATCAGCGCCAAGAAAATAGCCCATGAGCTGAATTGGATGCCCTCTGTTCCGTTTGAACAGGGGCTGCGCAGCACCATCGAGTTTTATAAAAGCCATCCAGATTGGTAGCATAAAAAAGCTCCCGGCAGTCAGCCGGGAGCTTTTTTATGCTACTTAATGTCAATACGCTTAGACGGACGGGATTCCTGTTCTTTTTTCGGCATGATAAGCTTTAAGACGCCGTTTTTATATTCTGCTGAAATTTCGTCAGCCTTCACACCGGAAATATCAAAGCTGCGCTGATAAGCGCCATAGCTCCGTTCCCGTCTTACATAATTGCCTTTGTCGTGCTTTTGCTCCATGTCCGCATGCCGTTCAGCGCGGATAGTGAGGTAGCTGTCATCCAGGTCGATTTGGATGTCCTCTTTTTGGAATCCCGGAAGATCGGTTTCCAGTACGTAGGCGTTTCCGGTATCCTGAATATCGGTCTGAAAGCCAGACCAGCCGCCCTGGAAGAAATTCCGTTCTATCTCTTCTAATTCCTGGAATGGGTTATAGCTCGCCAAACGATGATGTTTGCGTTCAAAGGGTGTAAGTTCAAACATAAAAATTCCTCCAATTATCACAAATTTATTTTATGTAATCCGATTCCTTTTATGCCTGCGGTTATGGATTATTGTTCACCGTTTGCATCTTTTTGTTAGCCTTTGGGACTCATCTCCTTTTTTTCTTTACGATTATATTTTAATCTGCGATTATGTTTTTTGTTTTTAAAAAGGATGAATAAAATGTAAAATATTAGCACTCATATAATGAGAGCGCTAATATTTGCGGTTTATGCAAAAAATAGAGAGACAAAAAGAGAAAACAAGGTTTTCCTTTCTTGGTTCAAAATGGTATGATAGTTAAAAATCGACAAATTTTTCGTACTTGAATTGCGATTTTTCGCTTATTTTCTATTACAATAGAAATACGGCGACAAAAATCGCAGAGAACTTTCTAGGAGGACTAAGAAATGAACCGAAATGTTTATGGGTACATCCGTGTATCCACACGAGAACAACACGAAGACCGACAAATGATTGCACTGCGCGCTTTCCCTGTCCAGAAAGGGAATATCTTTATGGACAAGTTGAGTGGAAAAGATTTTAATCGTCCGCAATATAAGCGCCTGCTGCGCCGAATCAAGTCTAAGGATTTGATTGTTATCAAGAGCATTGACAGGTTAGGAAGAGACTATGAAGAAATTCAGCATCAGTGGAGGGTAATCACTAAGGAAAAGGGCGCCGATATTGTCGTGCTGGATATGCCTCTGCTGGATACACGGGAAAACGAGAAGGATCTAACCGGCACATTTATTGCTGACCTTGTGCTGCAGATTCTGTCCTATGTAGCCCAGACAGAACGCGAAAATATCCGTCAGCGCCAGATGGAGGGAATTGCCGCTGCCAAGCTGAAGGGAGTCCGGTTTGGACGTCCGAGAAAGCCGATTCCCGAAAACTTTGAGGAGATTAAGGAAACCTGGATGAGCGGGAAAATAAATTCCAGACAGGCGGCAAAGATTCTTCATATCTCACAGGATACCTTTCTGAGATGGTCACACGGAAGGTGATCAGTCAAAGAAAGGAATTTTAATGGGAATTTTTACCACGTTTTTTCTTGTCAGCAGAATAGGATTTCTGTTATAATAAAAATATAGCACCGACATAAGAAAACAATTAAGAAGGAGGTAGTTCTGATAGAGTTATTACTGTTACTTACCGCAGGGGTCATTATGATCTGCATTGTATTTCAAAAGGTCTCCAGCAGACTGGGGATTCCGGCGCTGCTTGCATTTATTGTTCTGGGCATGCTGCTGGGCTCGGACGGCCTATTGAAAATCCCCTTTGACGACTATGGCTTTGCAGAAAAAATTTGTTCTGTAGCGCTTATTTTTATTATGTTTTACGGCGGGTTTGGGATGAGATGGCAGGAGGCGAAAAAGATCGCTGTCAAGGCCACGCTCCTCTCCTCCGTTGGCGTTGTGTTAACCGCGTGCTTCACTGGACTGTTCTGCTATTTTGTTCTGAGGATGGAATTCTGGGAAGGGATTCTGGTAGGGTCTGTTCTCAGCTCCACCGACGCAGCCTCTGTCTTTTCTATCCTGCGCTCTAAACGGCTGAATCTGAAATACCGGACTGCGCCGATTTTGGAGATGGAGAGCGGGAGCAATGACCCGTTTTCGTACATGCTGACAGTAATCGTGCTGTCTGTGATGGCTGGCAATAATTCAGCCGGTTCTACTGTTTATCTGATTTTTGCACAGATTGCTTTTGGACTTTTATTTGGCTTTGGGATCGCTTTTCTCGGTTCCTGGCTGTTAAAACATATCTGGTTTTCAGCTCCCGGAGTGGAGACGATTTTTATCTTTGCTTTGGCGATTTTATCCTATACGCTTCCCTCGCTGGTGGGCGGAAACGGATATCTGAGCGTATATATTGTTGGGATTGTTCTAGGCAACTGTGAGCTTCACGGAAAAAAAGCGCTCGTCAATTTCTTCGACGTCTTTACCGGGCTGATGCAGATGACGATCTTTTTCCTTCTGGGTCTGCTTGCCTTCCCATCACAGATTCCTTCCGTGATCCTGCCGTCGCTGGGAATCGCGCTGTTTTTGACCTTTGTGGCCCGTCCGGCTGCGGTTGCCCTTTTGATGACGCCCTTTAAGATGCGTTTTCGGCAGCAATGCCTGATTTCCTGGGCTGGGCTGCGCGGAGCAGCCTCCATTGTATTTGCGATTCTTGCGACTGTGAGTCCCGCCTATATGAAGATCGATGTGTTTCACATCACCTTTACGGTGGTGCTTTTCTCGATTCTCCTGCAGGGCTCGCTTCTGCCATTGGTTGCAAAAAAACTAAAAATGATCAATAACCGCTACAGTATTTTGAAAACCTTTAACGATTATTCTGAAAATGCTGAGCTGCAGTTTGTATACCTAAAAATAGAGCGGGATAATGAATGGGTTGGCAAGGCGGTCAAGGAGCTCGTTCTCCCTCCGGACATGATTTTAATGGCAATCCGGCGAGGGGAAGAGATGATTGCTCCCAAGGGAGGCACTGTGATTGAAAAAGGGGATATCTGCGTTCTGGGTACTGCCGGATGCCGAGAGGATCTCTCCAACGCCTTCCACGAAATGACCCTGAACAAAAAGCATCATTGGTGCCGAAAAAAGATCAAGGATATCCAGTTTGCACAGAAGGTGCTGATTGTAATGGTGCGCCGCAGGCATCATATTATTATTCCCAACGGGCATACCCGCCTTTATGAAGGCGATGTGATTGTGATGCATATTCAGGAGCGTGACGGCCAGGAGAGCAAAGGGATTATCTCTAAACCGGGTCAGGGATAACCGGAGAGATTTTCATTTACACTGAAATAAAAATGTGCTATGATAAAGTAGAAAAGTGCGGCGGATGCCGCTATGCAACAGAAAGGACGTAGATCGCTATGGAAAACTATTACCAACCTGAAATCGAGTGCGCCTCCCGGGAACAGATCAAGGCCTGGCAGGACGAACGCCTTGTAAAAACAGTGAAGCATGTTTATGAGCATGTTCCTTATTACAGGAATCTGATGGAACAGAAGGGTGTTTCCCCTGATGATATAAAGTCAACTGATGACCTACATAAGCTCCCGTTTCTGACAAAAGACGATCTGAGGGAGGCTTACCCCTACGGACTTTTGGCTGTGCCGCTGGAGGACGCTGTCAGAATCCAGTCAACCAGTGGAACCACCGGCAGGCGGGTAGTCGCATTCTATACCCAGCACGACCTTGATCTTTGGGAGGATTGCTGCGCCCGCGCTATTATGGCTGCCGGCGGGACAAAAGAAGATGTTGTCCATGTCTGCTATGGCTATGGGCTTTTCACCGGGGGGCCGGGATTAAACGGCGGTTCCCATAAAGTGGGTTCTCTCACCTTGCCGATGTCCTCAGGGAACACAGAGCGCCAGCTCCAGTTTATGTGCGATCTTGGCTCGACAATCCTCTGCTGCACTCCTTCTTACGCGGCATATTTGGGAGAAACCATTTGCGAGCGCGGTTTGCAGGACGAGATTAAATTAAAGGCCGGAATCTTTGGCGCAGAGGCCTGGAGTCAGGAAATGCGCCGGGATATTGAGCAGAAACTGCATATTAAAGCCTATGATATCTATGGCCTGACCGAAATTTCGGGACCCGGCGTTTCGTTTGAATGCAGCGAACAAACCGGAATGCATATCAATGAGGATCATTTTATCGCGGAGATTATTGACCCTGTTACAGGGGAGGTGCTGCCGGACGGAGAAAAGGGAGAATTGGTATTCACCTGCATTACAAAGGAAGCTTTCCCGTTGATCCGTTACCGGACGCGTGATATCTGCGTATTAAACCGGAAGCCATGCTCCTGCGGAAGAACCCATGTCAAGATGTCCAAGCCAATGGGACGCAGTGACGATATGCTGATTGTCAAGGGTGTCAACGTATTCCCGTCCCAGATTGAAACAGTCCTGTTGAACAAGGGATATCCGGCAAACTATCAGATTATTGTCAGCCGTGAGCATAACAGCGATAAGCTGGAGGTGCAGGTAGAAATGACCCCGGAAATGTTCTCGGATAAGCTCGATGAGGTATCTGCCCGTGAAAAAGAACTGGTAGACGCGCTCAAGGCGATGCTGGGCATCTACGCGAAGGTTCAATTGGTTGCTCCGAAACATATTGCCCGCAGCGAAGGAAAGGCTGTACGGATCATTGATAAACGGAACCTGTATTAAATCATTAAATCGAAAGGTGTGAGTGAGATGACAGTAAAGCAAATTTCTGTTTTTGTGGAAAACAAGGCTGGTCAGCTAGCTGAATTTACAAAGCTGCTCCGGCAGAACAGCATTGACATGCGTGCGTTGTCCATTGCTGAAACGCCTGATTTCGGCATTCTGAGAGTGATTGTGGACGATTCCTATAAAACCGCCTGTGTGCTGAAGGAGGCCGGCTATATCTTTTCTATCACGCCGGTTCTGGCAGTCGCCATCAAGGATGAAACCGGCGGACTGGATCAGATTCTCAATATTCTGGCGGAGAACAATATTAACCTTGACTATACCTATGCCTTTATCTCCCGGAAAAAAGATACGGCATATATGATTTTCCGTGTTGATGATAATGAAAAGGCCAAGGAAGTCCTTGTGAAAAACAGCATCAAGCCGGTGTGCCAGGACGAACTTTACAAGCTATAAAAATAAAAGGGTTGTGAAGATTCACAACCCTTTTATTTTTCCTATTTTGTCTGCTTGGTATGCCTTTTCAAGGCTTTAAAGCTTTCCGCGCTGATCACATGCTCGATCCGGCAGGCATCCTCGATGGCGGTATCTCGGTTAACCCCCAGGGACATCAGCCAATCGGAAAGAAGCGTGTGGCGCTCATACATGGTTTTCGCAATTTCCATTCCTTTATCTGTCAAGGAAAGATATCCGTTGCTGTCCATTAATATATAACCGTTTTCGCGCAGATTTTTCATTGCAACGCTGACGCTCGGCTTTGTGACGCTCAGGCGGTTTGCAATATCAATCGAGCGGACAGGCTCCCCGCTCTGGGACAAAATCAGAATAGTTTCCAGATAGTTTTCTGCTGATTCCTGGATTTTCATATGCGGCAAACTCCTTTTTGTTCTTGTGGCTTATCATAACATACCTGCTATTTATTTTCAACGCTCCGGAAAAGATACCTGAATTTCCGTACCCTTCTGGACCTCGCTCTTCAGGGAAATCACAGCGCCATGCTGTTCGGCAACATGCTTTACAATAGAAAGCCCCAGTCCTGTTCCGCCGGTTTCCTTGGAACGGCTTTTGTCAACCCGGTAAAACCGTTCGAATACCCTGCTTTGATGCTCTTTGGGAATCCCAATCCCGGTATCGCTGACGGTAATCCGGCAGTCCTCAGCAGTAACTTTGACCGTCCCGCCGGCGGGCGTATAACGGATCGCGTTATCACAGAGGTTGTATACAAGCTCCCAAATCAGCTTCCAGCTTCCAGTCACAATGGACGGCTTTCCTTCCAGAAAGAAGGAAAGCTGTTTTTGTTCAGCCGCAGAGCCAAGCGTTTTAAAGCATTCCTCGGCAACCGCATAAAGATCAACCGGTTCCGTTTCAGTGTGCAGGGAGGACTCGTCCAGCTCGGAAAGCTTGATGATGTCGCTGATTAGGGACAGCAGCCGGGCGGCTTCCTTCTGAATAACGCCGGCGAACTGGGCAATGTCCTCCTGCTTGGCAATCCCGGCTGCAATCATTTCGGCATAGCCGGAGATGGAGGTCAAGGGGGTTTTCAGCTCATGGGATACATTGGCGGTAAATTCCCGGCGCAGATGCTCGATCTGCTCCCGCTCCGTGACATCCAGCATCAGGCAGATAACGCCAATCTGCGTGTCGCCGCTTTTAACAGGATTTGTAAGGATCTGTATTTGCTTCCCGCGCATCGGGATGATTTTGGATTCGCTACTACCGCGCACTGCTGTTTGGATGCACTCATTCAAATCTTGATTATTGGAAAGGAAAAGCAGATGCGTTGCATCTGTCAGACTTTCCGCCTGCAGATATTGCAGCGCGCTCTGGTTGACCAGTATTACTCTCATTTCCTGATCCAGAAGGATCATTCCTTCTGTCATCTGGCGGATAATGGCCTCCAGCTTATCCTTTTCATTGGTTAGCTCGGCGAGCTGGCGCTGGATTTGGGCCCGCTGAAGCTGAATTTCCTGAACAAACGGGACGAGCTCCGCATAAACTGCGGGCTCCTCATCGTTGGTGAGCTGCGGACTGTCAATCTGTTCCGAGAGCTGTTTGATCGGCGCGACCAGCTTGCGGGTCAGGATAATGGAAAACAGAACAGCCAGGATTAGCAGCACCAGTAAAATTCCCAGAAGAACTGGGGAAGCGTCCCAGACCGTATTGTACATGCTCCCGGTCTCTACAGACAGACGCAGGATATTTCCGTCCTTTAGACGGATGGCATAGTAATGGTAGTCCTTTGTCAGGGTATCCGAGGTACGGGAGCTATAGCCGCTCCCCGTTTCCAGTGCCTGCTTTACCTCCGGACGGTTTGCATGGTTTCCGAGACTTACGGACTGTGCACCGCTGTCGTATAGGACCTCTCCGGACGGATCGATTAATGTCATGCGGGCGCCGTCGGTCTCGAGCTGTGAGAGCTGTTCTGACGGATTTTCCATTAACTGATAGCTTGCCGCAATAATTTGAGCCTGGCTTTGCAGATTATCCTCAACCTGTTCCTTGAGACTTTCATGCAGCGTGAAGGAGGTAAGGATAATTGCCATGATTGCAGAGATCAGCCCCATATAAAACAAACTGGAGGTGATCTTTGATTCCATATGCACAGTCGTTATTCTCCCATTTTATATCCGACGTTGCGGACGGTTTTAATCGCGCTTCCACATTCGCCAAGCTTTTTTCGGAGCGTTTTAATATGCATATCAATCGTTCTGCTTTCCCCTTCATACTCGAATTCCCAGACACGGCTCATAATCTGCTCCCGGGTCAGAACGGTGTGAAGGTTGGATATCAAGTATTTCAGCAGCTCATATTCTTTAAAGGTCAGCTCGCAGGGAATACCGTTTGCGGTGACGCTGTGGCCGGTATCGTCCAGGGCGATCCCCTGATATTCATAAACGCGTTTCTGCGGGGCAGACTGGCTCCTGCGAAGCAGCGCTTTGACGCGGGAGATTAATTCCATCACGCCGAAAGGCTTGGTAATATAGTCGTCAGCACCGGTGTCAAGTCCCTTTACTTTATCCATTTCAGTGGTTTTTGCCGTTACCATCATGACAGGCACCCGTTCAGTTTTGGGGTTTTTCCGGAGCTGTTCCAGCAGGGTGAGGCCGTCCTGGCCTGGCAGCATAATATCCAGCAAAATCAGGTCGGGGATCTGAACCTGGAGCACCTGGCAGAACTGCTCGGCATCTGAAAATTCTGTGACGTCAAATCCGCTGTTTTGCAAAGCATACCGCTCCATCTCACGGATTGCGCGGTCATCTTCGACAATAAATATGTTCATGGTTATCCCGCCCTTTTCAATTATTTTCAAGTATATGATACAATTACTAGTATATCCGGTTTTTCCTTTTCTGACAAGAATTTTATTGATAAAAGGCATGGCGGAATCATATGCGCCATGCCCTTTTTAGCTATTTTGTTTTTTCCTCGATCACATCGCAGAGATGCTCTGCATAATCTCCTTGATACAGTTCTATCACACCCTGGTCGCTCGCCTTGGCCAAATCAGGATCGATCGGAAGCTTTGCCAGCACCTCGATTCCGTGCTCGGCCGCTGTCTCTTCAATATGGCTTTCCCCAAACAGCTTGATTTCTTTGCCGCAGTCCGGACATTTTGCAAAGCTGTAATTTTCCACCACACCCAGGATAGGAATATTCATGGCCTTTGCCATATTGACCGCCTTGGCGACAATCATCGAAACAAGCTCCTGCGGTGAGGTGACAATGATGATCCCATCCAGAGGGATAGACTGGAAAACAGTCAGCGGTACGTCGCCGGTTCCCGGAGGCATATCCACAAACATGTAGTCTACATCGTCCCAGATTACGTCAGTCCAGAACTGCTTGACCGTACCGGCAATGATCGGGCCGCGCCAAACAACCGGCGTGGTTTCGTCCTCCAACAGAAGATTGACGGACATAATGTCAATCCCAGTCTTGCTTTTAACCGGGAACATCCCGATGCTGCTGGCTGACGCGCGTTCCTTGATTCCAAATGCCTTTGGGATGGAGGGCCCGGTAACGTCGGCATCCAGGATGGCAGTATTAAGGCCGCGCCGTTTGAGCGTTACGGCGAGCAGGGAGGTAATCATGGATTTTCCAACGCCGCCCTTTCCGCTGACAACACCGATGACTTTTTTGATGCTGCTCATTTCATGAGACCGTTCCAGAAAGCTTTTGGGATCTCTGGAATCGCAGTTTTGGGTACAGGTCTCGCAGTTGTGTGTACATTCACTCATAATAATTTTCTCTGTCCTTTCTGTTACTGAGCTTTGTGATCCTTTTTTATCTTTTCTTCGAACCGGCAATTCATACAAGAGGTATCGCATTTGCAGTGGTTATCAGCCACTACATATTTTCCGCCCTTGATCTCTACAATTTTCCCGTTGATCAGGGCGTCGGCGATATTTTTGTGCGCGGAATGCAGGATTCGCTGGAAGGTTGCGCGCGAAATTTCCATCCGCTCAGAAGCAGTGTCCTGATCCAGCATTTCATAATCAGCCAGCCGGACGGCTTCAATTTCATCAAAGGTTAAGGTGATGCGTTCCTGGCATTCGTTGTCAGGGCGGAACACTTTACTCTCCGGAATATAACAGATTTTTCGGTTCTTGGTGATTCCAGGCATGCTGATGCTCCTTTCGCTCATGTTTCTACAAGAAATCCGCTTTGTAAAAGCTATAATAAAGCTGTATGAAATCTTTTCATTTTAAGTATAATGTGCATATGCTCGTTTGTCAACTCTGAAAAGGAAAGCAGGAATTGAAAACATTGGAAAAATACCCAAAAAATCGGATATTTTCTCGGTACAGCTAACTGAAAATACAGAATTTAACGAAAATCATTGTATATTTTACATAAATATAACTTTAATTACAAATATTATATGGTAATTTTTGATATAGTATTGTATAATAATGATAACAGAAAAAGAGTAAATTTCCAAAATTTTGTGTATTTATCTATAAAGGCCTCACATTTCGGAGGTTTCCTGCTTGATACGCAGCAATTTATCATAGAAAGGCAGTGGATTTCATTGAAAAAAGAAGAAGTAAAAGTAAAGGAAGCCAACAAGGAAAAAGAAGTTTCCCGGGACACTGTTCCGGCATATCTGTTTCATAAAGGAGAAAATTATAAGGCCTATGATTTTTTCGGCTGCCATAAGGCTGTCTGCGATGACGAGGAGGGCTTTTGGTTCCGGGTTTGGGCGCCCCATGCAAAGAGCATCCGTGTTGTTGGGGATTTCAACCATTGGGATTATACCGAAGCGCCAAGCATGAAGCGTCTGGAAAGCTCCCCGGAAATCTGGGAATGCTTTATTCCAAATGTTGCGATTTATGACGCTTATAAATATTATATAGAAAAGCAGGACGGCTCCTTCTGCTATAAAAGCGATCCTTACGCCTACCATATGGAAACCCGGCCCGGGACGGCCGGCAAGGTGTATGATATTGATGGGTTTAAATGGACGGATGGGCGCTACCGCTCGACGGTATCACGCAGAAATATTATGAAAAACCCACTCAATATTTATGAGGTTCATCTTGGCTCCTGGAAACAGACCGACGACGGAGAGTTTTTAAGCTATAACCGTTTGGCAGAACAGTTAATCCCCTATGTCAAGGAAATGGGATATACCCATATTGAGCTGATGCCGGTTTCGGAATACCCGTATGACCCATCCTGGGGATACCAGGTAACCGGATATTATGCGCCGACCTCACGTTATGGAACGCCCCACGCTTTTATGAATTTTGTGAATCAGTGCCACATGGCCGGAATTGGGGTTATCGTGGATTGGGTCGCCGCGCATTTTCCGAAGGACGAGCAGGGGCTTTATGAGTTCGACGGACAGTGCTGCTATGAATATGAAGACCCGCTCAAAAAGGAACATCCGGACTGGGGGACAAGGATTTTTGATTACGAAAAAAACGAGGTGAAATCCTTCCTGATCTCCAATGTAGTGTTCTGGCTGGAAAAGTACCATATTGACGGAATCCGCGTGGATGCGGTAGCCTCGATGCTCTATCTCGATTACGGCAAGCAGGATGGAGAGTGGCGCCCGAATCAGTACGGTGATAATAAAAACTTAGAGGCTATTGAATTTTTGCGCGAGATGAATGCGGCCGCCTTTCAACAGAACCACGCGGCACTGATGATTGCAGAGGAATCAACCGCGTTCCCGCTGGTAACGAAGCCGGGATTTGACGGCGGCCTGGGCTTTAATTTCAAATGGAACATGGGCTGGATGAACGATATGCTGCAGTATATGTCTACCGATCCGTTATACCGTAAGGGGCTTCATAACAATTTGACCTTCTCGCTTACCTATGCATTTTCTGAAAATTATGTGCTTCCGCTTTCCCATGACGAGGTGGTGCATGGAAAAGCTTCTCTCATCAATAAAATGCCGGGAGATTATGATCAGAAATTTGACAACCTGCGCGCCTTTTATGGCTATATGATGGCGCATCCGGGAAAGAAGCTCACTTTTATGGGAGATGAGTTTGCGCAGTTCATCGAATGGAACTATGCGCAGGGTCTGGACTGGTTGCTGCTCGACTATCCGCGTCATCGCCAGATGCAGGAATACGTCCGGGATTTAAACCATTTCTATCTGGAGAATCCCGCTCTTTGGCAGAACGACACGGATTGGCAGGGCTTCCAATGGATCAGCCATGATGACCGCGACCAGAGCATTATCGCATTCCGGCGGATTGGACAGAGAGGAAAAGAATTGGTGATTGTTTGCAATTTCTGCCCGGTACTGCGGGAGAACTATCGGATCGGCGCACCGTTTGCAGGGAAATATGTACCGGTTTTATGCAGCGATGATAAAAAATACGGCGGTATGGGGACAAAGCTTTCCACTGTTTCAAGCGAGGAAGTGCCGATGCATGGATGCGGGCAAAGCATCGTGCTGACCATTCCACCGATGTCTGCCACCTTCTACATCATTGAGAAGCAAAGGGCTGTAAAGCCCAAGAAGCCGGGAGAAGCAAAGGCCAAGGCAGAAAAAAGATCCAGCCCGGCCAAAGGGAAAAAGAAGGAAAAATTCAGCAAATAAACTGACAAAAATAAAACACAGGGAGGAAAACTCATGTTAGAAAGATGCAAAGAATGTATAGCAATGCTGTTGGCTGGCGGGCAGGGAAGCCGTTTAAAGGTGCTGACTTCTGATATCGCAAAGCCGGCAGTACCGTTTGGCGGGAAATACCGGATCATTGATTTTCCGCTTTCCAATTGTGTAAACTCAGGGATTGATACCGTCGGAATCCTGACGCAGTATCAGCCGCTGGTGCTCAACTCCTACGTTGGGAACGGACAGCCCTGGGGACTGAACCGCAACTACGGCGGAGCCAGGATCCTGCCGCCCTATGCGCAGAGCGACCGGTCTGAATGGTATAAGGGGACGGCGAATGCGATTTATCAGAACCTGCCGTTTATTGAGATGTATAACCCGGAATATGTGCTGATCCTTTCTGGCGACCATATCTACAAGATGGATTATTCCAAGATGCTGGAATACCATAAGGAAAAGAACGCCGACTGCACCATTGCTGCGATTGACGTACCGATGGAGGAAACGCACCGGTTCGGCATTATCAATACCAATCCGGACAATTCCATTTATGAATTCGAGGAAAAGCCGGAGCATGCCAAGAGCACCAACGCCAACATGGGCATCTATATTTTTAACTGGAAGATCCTCAAGAAATATCTTGAAATGGACGAACAGGATCCGCACTCCTCCAATGATTTTGGGAAGAATATCCTTCCGAAGCTGCTGGAGGATAAGCAGAGGATGTTCGCCTATCCGTTTTCCGGCTACTGGAAGGATGTCGGAACGCTGGAAAGTCTTTGGGAAGCCAACATGGATCTGATCAATCCGTCCGTTCCGATTGAATTGAAGGATGATGACTTTAAGATTTACACCCGTAACTATGCGAAGCCGCCAAGCTTTGTCAGCAGGTCTGCTGCCATTGAAAATTCGATTGTAGGAGAAGGCTGCGACGTACGGGGAACGGTGGAAAATTCTGTTATCTTCACCGGATGCAAAATTGAGGAGGGGGCTGTTATTAAGGACAGTGTGGTTATGCCGAACACCCTCGTCAAGGCCGGGGCGCGGATAGAATTTACCATTATCGGCGAGAAGGCTGTAATCGGCAGGAACGCCGTCATCGGAAAATCCCCGAAGGACTATGCCATCAATGCCTGGGGGATCACTGTAGTCGGTACAAACAAAACGATTGGCGATGAGGAAATTATCGCTCCAAAACAGGTGGTTTAGCGAAAGCAAAATATGTCAATGGAAGAATGGGTGATTATATGAACATGACAGGAATTATTTTCTCCAACATTTATGATGCTTATATGGGAGATTTGACGAAGCACAGGACTTTGGCCTCGCTGCCTTTCGGCGGCCGTTACCGCTTAATTGATTTTGTTTTGTCAAACATGAGCAACTCTGGCATCAACAATGTCGGGATTATCACAAAATATAACTATCAGTCCCTGATTGACCATCTGGGCTCCTGCGAGGAGTGGGATATGAGCAGGAAAAACAGCAAGGTGTTTATCCTCCCGCCATTCGGAACAGGACAGACCAGCGTTTATCAGGGAAAGCTGGAGGCTTTATACGGTGCGCTGCAGTTTTTAAGGAGAACCAAAGAGGACTATATTATGATGTCCGACTGCAACGTGATCTGTAACATCGATTATGAGCTGGTGATGAAAGAACATATTAAATCCGGCGCGCAGCTTACCGTAGTCGCTAACCGGGAGGATCCGCAGTTTGAAGGCGAACTGCGCGATTTTGTGATTACTGCGGATGACGATGGAATTGTGACCGACCTCGCGATCCGGCACACCTTTACCAGGGAAAATCTCTGCGGAATGGGAATGTTTATCATTGAGAAGAGCCTTCTGCTCCATGCGGTCGAAGAAGCGGTTTCCCATGGGCTGTACCATTTTGAACGTGATTTTGTGCAGAAGGAATTTCTGACCGGGCATCTCTCGGTAAATGTGTATGAATTCAAGCGCAGCGTTCTCCGCAACCGGGATATCCCGTCCTATTTCAGGAACAACTGCTTGATTTTGCAGGAAGAGGTGCGCAAGGACATTTTTGACCCGCAGAATCCGATCTATACAAAGGTACGCGACGAGGTTCCGGCCTTTTATGACAGAGATGCCGAGGTAGACGACTGTGTAATTGCGGACGGCTGCCGGATTGAAGGAAAGGTTTCCGACTCGGTGATTTTCCGGAATGTGACGATTGAAAAAGGCGCGACAGTTGACCATTGTGTTGTGATGCAGGGAACTGTGATCCGGGCCGGCGCGAATATCCGCTATACTATTTTGGACAAGGATGTTGAGATTACGGAGGGAAGAACCCTAGTTGGCTCCGACCTTGCTCCTGTCATTATCCAGAAGGGAAATAAAATCTAAGATAAGGAGCAGATAACTGGCAACAGGCCCTGTTGTCAGTTGTTCTGATATCAGGGGAAAGGAAGTCTCTCCGCAAGAGATCCATGAAACCCCTTTTCCGCCTCAAGTGCGGCGGCAACCTCCAAAGGAAAGAAGTGATGATCATGAGAATTTTATTTGCAACCAGCGAAGCAGCTCCGTATAAAAAAACAGGCGGGCTGGGAGACGTCGCGTATGCGCTGCCGAATGAGCTGGCAAATCAGAAAGATGTTGAAGTCTCTGTATTTATGCCTTACTACAAATCTATTAAAACAAATCCTGATTACAAGGTGGAGTTTGTCACTAATTTTGGCGTTCCGCTGGGCTGGAGAAGCCTGTATTGCGGATTGTTCAAGGCGACGACGGAAAAAGACAACTGGTGCTATTATTTTCTGGACAATGATTACTATTTTGGGGGAAGAGACTCCACCTATGGCGATTATGACGATGGGGAGCGGTTTGCCTTTTTCAGCAAGGCGATCCTGGAATCCCTGATCCATATGGATGAAACACCGGATGTTATTCACTGCAACGACTGGCAGACGGCTTTGGTTCCGACCTTTTTAAAGGCAAATTACTGCCATATGGAACGGTTCCAGAAAATTAGGACGGTGTTTACCATCCACAACATTGAATACCAGGGCAAGATGCCGGACGCCTTCTTTCAGGATGTGCTGGGGCTGAACGAATATTGGTTTAACGTCCTGCACTATGGCGACTGCCTGAATTTGATGAAGGGCGCTATTGTGATGGCGGATAAGGTCACTACAGTATCCAAGACCTACTCCTATGAAATCCGGCACGCATATTTTGCGCACGGATTGCAGGACATCCTGCAGGAGTATGGATATAAGGTGGACGGCATTGTTAATGGGATTGATACGGATTTGTATAATCCGGCAACTGATCCAAAAATTTTTCAAAGCTATAAAGCCGGCGACCTGAAAGGAAAGGCGGCCAATAAAAGGATGCTTCAGGAGCGCCTGAAGCTTCCGGTAAACCCGGACGTCCCGATGATTGGCATGATTTCCAGACTGGTAGCCCATAAAGGGCTGGATTTGGTGGAATTTGTTGCGGATGAATTGATGCAGATGGATATCCAGCTTGTTGTAATCGGTACGGGAGAGGACAAATTCCAAAATCTGTTCTGGCGGATGGCATGGGAGCATCCGGATAAAATGTCTGCCAATATCCTGTTTGACCCGGTTTTGGCAAATCAGCTTTATGCGGGAGCCGACCTGTTCCTGATGCCGTCGCAGAGCGAGCCATGCGGCTTGTCCCAGCTTATTTCCATGCGTTACGGCACCATTCCGATTGTTCGGGAAACAGGCGGACTGTTTGACACAGTCCCGGCGTTAAATCCTGAAACGATGGAGGGAAGGGGCTTTACCTTCAAAACCTATAATGCGCATGATATGCTCCAGTCTATCCGGATGGCGATTGATTTCTGGCGGGATCAGAAAAAACGGGCAGTTCTGGTTAAGAATATTATGTCCTGTGATTTTTCCTGGAAGGAACCGGTAAAGCAGTACCTTGACATTTACAGGGGATTATAATTTGTGCGGAACGAGTGAAAAACGAAAGACGGAATATATGGATTTTGTCTAATTTTTATCTTGTTTTTTTGTGTATATTATCGTAAAATAAAGCTGTAATAAACAATAACTGTATCATATCCTTATGGATTGTACGCCATCCATAAGGATATTGTTTAGTCCGCTCCATTTTGCGGGCAGGGACTAAACCGCTTCCTTTTGGATAGAATATACCAGGAAGGGGATCGCGGGAACCCCCCTGTTTTGATCCCTCGCAGATAAAAACCGGATCAAAGTCAAAGAAAGGAAGCCTTTGCGAAGCAAGAGCCTGGTGATTAAGATGAAGAAAGAAATAAGAGAGTTGGAGAATGAGATGAAGAAAGAAACTGTATTGGAACAGTTAAGTGAGAAATGCCTACATACGTTTGGCTGTGACCTGGATGAAGCGACAAAGCAGCAGACCTATCGCGCCGTCTGCCTTGTTGTGCGGGATATCCTTGCGCAGCAGAGACGGGAATTTTGCAGTCAATATGAAAAGCAGCATGCAAAACAGGTTTTCTATATGTCTATGGAGTTCCTGGTTGGAACCTCCCTGCATAATAACCTTTATAATCTGGGGATAGAAGAGGTTTTTGAAGAGGCGCTGCACGATTTGAGCGTGGATCTCAAAGACCTATATGAAATTGAGCCGGACGCGGGCTTGGGCAACGGCGGGCTTGGCCGGCTAGCCTCCTGCTATATGGATTCCATGTCCTCTATGGATATTCCGGCGACGGGCTTCTCCCTGCGGTATGAATTTGGGATTTTTAAGCAGAAAATCATTGACGGCTGGCAGATGGAGTTTCCGGACAACTGGCTGGAGATGGGAGATGTCTGGCTGATTCCCAGAAAAGAGGACACAGTAGAGATTAAATTCGGCGGAAAAATCCATGAATGGATGGAGGATGGCAAGCTCAGGGTAGAACAGTACGATTATACGCCGGTTTTGGCTGTACCGTATGACATGTTCATTTCCGGATACCATTCCAACGCGGTGAATAAGCTGGTTTTGTGGAGTGCAAAATCTCCGAATAATATGGATATGAGTGCGTTTTCACGCGGCGATTATGTCAAGGCGATTGAACAGAACGCGATGGCAGAGGCTATTTCCAAGGTGCTTTATCCGGCGGACGACCATGTAGAAGGAAAAATCCTGCGGTTAAAACAGCAGTACCTGTTTGTTTCCGCTTCGCTGCAAAGTATTGTGAAAAGCCATCTGAAGCATTATGACAGCCTGGATTCCCTGCCGGAAAAGGTTGCGGTTCACATCAATGATACGCATCCGGCCCTCTGCGTGCCGGAGCTGCTGAGAATCCTGCTGGACGACTATGGGTACGATTGGGACACTGCATGGGATATCTGCCAGAGAACGCTGGCTTATACCAACCATACAGTCATGAGCGAGGCGCTGGAGCGCTGGCCGGAGCATATTTTCCGGGAACAGCTTCCGCGAATCCATCAGTTGGTTGCAGAAATTAACCGCCGGTTAGTAAACTATCTGAACACAGTTTATCCCGGGGATGTGGCAAAAATTGAATATATGGCGGTAATTGCCAATAATGAGGTGCGGATGGCGAACCTCTGCCTGGCCTGCTGCCACAAGGTGAACGGCGTTTCCAAGCTGCACAGCGACATTTTGACCCACAGCATTTTCCGGGATTATTATAATATTACGCCGGAGAAATTCACCAATGTCACCAATGGGATTGCTTACCGCCGGTGGCTGTGCCAGTCCAACCCGCGCCTGACAGAGAAGCTGAAGGAATGGATCGGGGACGGGTTTGTCAAAGACAGCACCGCGCTGGAAGGGCTAATGAAATATTATGACAATCCACAGGTGCTGGAAGAACTGCGAAAAATCAAACAGTATAACAAGCAGAATCTCTGCGGCTACATTGCCAAGACAAACGGAATCAATGTAGACCCGCATTCTATCTTCGATGTTCAGATCAAGCGGCTGCACGAGTACAAGCGGCAGCTCCTAAATGTACTGAATATTATGCACATGTACTGTGCGGTCAAGGAAAACCCGAACCTGGATATTCCGCCGAGAACCTTTGTATTTGCTGCAAAGGCCTCTGCAGGATATTTCATGGCAAAACAGGTGATCCGCCTGATTGACGCGGTTTCCAAAATGATTAACTCTGATCCGGCTGTCCGGGATAAGATTAAGGTAGTGTTCCTGGAGGATTATAAGGTTTCTCTGGCAGAAATTATCATTCCGGCGGCGGATATTTCCGAACAGATTTCGATTGCGGGAAAAGAGGCTTCCGGGACAGGAAACATGAAGCTGATGATCAATGGCGCGGTAACGCTGGGAACCCTGGACGGCGCCAATGTAGAAATCCACGAGCAGGTCGGAGATGAGAACATCTTCCTGTTTGGAATGACAGCCCAAGAGGTGGAGCAGCTGTGGCAAAAGGGCTATAACCCAATTGAGTACTACAACGCGAATCTCGAGCTGCGCCAGGTGGTTGACATGCTGACCTCAGGGGTGCTGGGCTCCCGGTTTGACGATATCCAGAAATCCTTACTCACCAATGCGTTTGGCGCGGCGGATGCGTATATGACTCTTGCAGACTTTGACTCTTATGTCAGGAAGCAGGAGGAGGTTTCTGCAGCCTATCTGGATCAGAGAAGGTTTACCAATATGTCCTTGGTTAACATTGCAAAAGCTGGATTATTCTCTTCTGACCGTGCGGTGGGAGAGTACGCGGACAATATCTGGCATGTAAAGGGCGTTCAATAAAGATAATGGATCAGTGAAACAGGCGCTGCTGTAAAACCCGATGGGTAGCAGCGCCTGTTTTCAACAAAGCGGAATTTTTTTATTTTGTAGGAAAGGAGCTTTGCATCAGGCAAAGCATGGTCATCAAGATGGAAGCTTTTTTTCAGAGCAGGCAGCAAAAATATAAATCGCCGTTTGGATGCATCCGGCAGGAAGAACCGTGCAGGGTGGCGGTTGAACTGAAGGCTGAAGGAAAACCAGCGGTATATCTGATTATAGAAGACGATATGGGCAATCGGTTAAGGGGAATCCCAATGCCGTATGCCGAAACGCAGGATCAGAAACATTCCTATGAATGTATCTTTTCTATTTCCGAATGCGGACTGTATTATTACTATTTCCAGGTTGACGACGGAACGGAAAAGCTATTGATACTGAAGAATCGGGGACAGGCGGCAGTGAATTCCGGCGGGAAATGGCAGCTTACCTGCTTTGCCAAGGAATACGATACGCCGAAAAGCTTTTGCGGGAAGGTGATGTACCAGATCTTTCCGGATCGTTTTTATCGGTCAGGGCAGTGCGACGCCAGCGATAAACTCAGGCCGTTTTCCCTGCATGAGAAGTGGAGTGAAACGCCGGAATACCGGCCCGATGCCAAGGGAATTATCCAAAACAATGATTTTTTTGGCGGGAACCTGAATGGGATAATCGAGAAGCTTCCCTATCTAAAAAACCTTGGCGTTGAGGTTCTTTACCTTAATCCGATTTTTAAAGCCTATTCAAACCACCGGTATGATACCTGCGACTATAAAAAGATAGACCCCTTGCTGGGAACGGAACAGGATTTTCAAAGGCTGGCCGGCCAGGCGCATCAGATGGGGATGAAGCTCCTGCTGGACGGCGTATTTTCCCATACAGGAGAACGCAGCATCTATTTCGATAAATATGAGGAGCATGGAAATCTCAGCGCCTGCAATCATCCGGACTCTCCTTACCGGAATTGGTTTCAGTTCGATACAAAGAACCCGAACGGATACCATTCCTGGTGGGGGATTAACACCCTGCCGTGTACCAATGAAATGGATCCGGGGTTCCTTGATTATGTGATCGACAGCGAGGACAGTGTGATCGCCCACTGGCTGAGACTGGGCGCGGACGGCTTTCGGCTGGACGTCGCGGATGAATTGCCGGATGAATTCATTAAAAGACTCCATCAGAGGGTGAAGGAGATCAAGCCGGACGCATTGGTTTTGGGCGAGGTTTGGGAGGACGCTTCCTATAAAATCAGCTACAGCGTTCGGCGGCGGTATTTTGTTGACCAGGAGCTGGATGCCACGATGAATTATCCGTATAAGGATGCGGTCATCGGCTTTGTGCAGGGAACAAAAAGTGCTGAGGAGCTGGCGGAAACGGTAATGAGCATTGCGGAGAATTATCCAAAGCCGGTATTGGACTGCGTTATGAACAGTCTATCCACCCATGACACCATGCGGATTCTGACCGTACTGGGTGTGGAGAACGCGCCGCAGAGACGCTCAGAACGGGCCGGATACCGAATGAGTGAACGGGAATACCGGTCAGCCACGGAAAAATTAAAGCTGGCCGCGTTTCTGCAGTTTGTGCTGCCGGGCTGCCCCTGTATTTATTATGGGGATGAAGCTGGGATGGAGGGCTTTGAAGACCCGTTTAACAGAGGATGCTTTCCGTGGGAACAGATAGACGGTTCTCTTTTTACCTTTTATCAGTCTCTGGCAAAGCTGAAGCAGGAGTATTCCGCCCTGCAGATTGGCAGTATCAGGCTTTTGTTCGCGGAAAACGGGGTGTGCTGTTTTGAAAGGGAGACAGAGGAAGAACACCTGGTATTTCTTGTCTCCGTACGGGATTCCTATGACTGTTTTCTGGAACATCAGCCGGTCACACTTGGAAATGCTGAGAGGCAGGAAAGCAGGCTTGTTCTTGAAAAATACGGTTATGTGTTGTTCCGTACAGATTAATGGGATGACCTTATAAAAAGGAGGGTACTGATATACCCTCCTTTAATTTTGCTTTCTTACAAGCTGATATTCATCGTCAAAGTGAAAATACGGACAATCAGAAAAGCTGCCCTGCATAAAGCGTGCCATTTCATCCTCATCCAGGGTCTGTTCACAAAAATAGCATTCGCAGGCCGCGTCATATACATAGTGGCTGCAGTATTCACAATTGGCTTGCTCTTTCATTGAAACTATCAGCTTTCGCTTTGGCGAAAGCGCTCCTTTCTGTATTAAATCTATCGATCCCGCGCATGGTAAAGGGCGGCATATGTGTTCTGTTCCGCGATCACAATTTAGTAAGATGGTGAAAAATACGGGGCAATCAGCTTTCGGTAAAACAAAAATCCCCACCAGATGCTTTCCGATGGGGATTTTTCCTTCGTGCTTAAAAAGTTAACGTTTGGAGAACTGCGGTGCGCGGCGAGCAGCTTTGAGACCGTATTTTTTACGTTCTTTCATTCTCGGGTCACGAGTCAGGAACCCAGCTTTTTTCAAAGCAGGACGCAGCTCTTCACTGTACTGCAATAAAGCTCTGGATAAACCGTGGCGGATTGCACCAGCCTGTCCGGTAACGCCGCCGCCGGTGACATTGCAGACAATGTCAAATTTACCGAGGGTATCGGTCAGGTTCAACGGCTGACGGACAATCAGCTTTAAGGTTTCCAGTCCAAAGTAATCGTCAATATCTCTGCCGTTGATGGTGATCGTACCAGTACCGGCATATACTCTTACGCGGGCAACAGAACTTTTTCTTCTTCCGGTGCCGTAGAAATAAGGTTTAGAATCGTACATCTGTAGTTGCCTCCTTCTTATAATGTGTAAGCTTCAGGTTTCTGAGCAGCATGGCCGTGTTCAGAGCCTTTTACAACTCTCAGGCGGCGGAGCTGGTTTCTACCCAAAACAGTGTCAGGAAGCATACCTTTTACAGCCAGCATCATGGCTTTTTCCGGATTGCTCTGCATTAAATGAGAATATTTGATTTCTTTCAGGCCGCCGATCCAGCCGGTGTGCCATCTGTAAAATTTCTGTTCCGCCTTGTTACCGGTTAAAACAGCTTTTTCACAGTTGATGATGATAACGTGATCGCCGCAGTCGCAGTGCGGTGCGAAAGAAGGTTTGTGTTTTCCACGCAATACGTGGGCAGCCTTAGCGGCAACACGCCCCAAAGGTTTTCCTTCGGCGTCTATCACATACCATTTGCGGCTAACTTCCTGAGCCTTTGGCATTGTAGTTGACATATTCGTTCCTCCAATATCATTTTGAATCAGTAACATGACCTATTATAATGAATTCAGAAGAAATCGTCAATTGAAATTTTTGGCTTATATTAAAATATATCTCTTATACTCTTAAAATCTCTTTATTTTGCTCTGTTTCTCTCTTTATCTCAACTTTCGTTTCATTTTTTGAATTTTGTCGAAAAGCTGGAGCCGGGACTCTAAAATGCGTTGGTTTTGGAGATTCTCACAATAGAATTTCCTCCAAAAGCAATATTTGACAGAGAAGCTTTTTGTTTTGAGTATGAATTTGATTGTTATTGTGGTATGATAGCATCAAGAAATCGAAAATAAGGGAGGATCACATATGAAAACGGTTAAAATCGCAATGATCGGTGTTGGCGCCATCAGCGGCATTTATCTGGAGAATATTACAAAAACATTCCATGAAATCGAGCTTGTGGGTGTATGCGACCTGATTCGTGAGCGTGCGGAAAAGGCACAGCAGGAATATCATGTCCCAAAGCTTTATGAAACGATGCATGACGCGTTTGCCGACAGCGAGGTGGATATTGTATTAAACCTTACCCGGCCATACGAACATTTTGAAGTGACCTCAGAAGCGCTGAAGGCCGGAAAACACGTCTATTCCGAAAAGCCGCTGGGCGCGACGCTGGAGGAAGGGGAAGCACTGGCAAAGCTGGCAGAGGAGAAGGGCCTGATGCTGGGCGGTGCTCCGGACACCTTTTTGGGTGCCGGAATCCAGACCTGCAGGGAACTGATTGACAAGGGAATGATCGGTGACCCGATTGGCGCGGCTGCGTTTATGGTCTGCCGCGGGCACGAGAGCTGGCATCCTGACCCGGCGTTTTATTACCAGTTTGGCGGCGGACCGATGATGGATATGGGGCCTTATTATGTCACCGCCCTGGTTAACCTGCTTGGAGGAGTGAAGGGTGTTACCGGCGTGACAAAATCCTCGTTCCCGAAACGGGTCATTACCAGCGAGCCGCATCGCGGGGAAATCGTGGATGTGGAAGTCCCGACCTATGTGACGGGTATTCTCGACTTTGAAAGCGGCGCGACAGGTACGATTTTCACTACCTTTGACGTTCACTACAAACAGCAGGCCCGGTTTGAGCTTTATGGCTCTGAGGGGACGCTTTTGATTCCCGACCCGAACTATTTCGGCGGGCAGATCCAGCTTTTGCGTCCGGAAGATGGGGAATACCGGGAAATCCCGCTCATGTTTGACTATAAGGAAAACAGCCGCGCTCTGGGCCTGGCAGATATGGCGAAGGCGCTGCAAACAGGACGGGAATTCCGCGCGGACGTCCAGCAGACGCTGCATGTCCTGGAAATTTTGACTGCGTTTGAAAAGAGCAGCGCAAAAAGGGCATATCTCCCGATTATCCATAGATATACCCGCCGCCAGCCGATGAAGCATAACCCAATCCACGGTATTTTAGATGAATAACAAAAAAGCCGCTGATATTATCAGCGGCTTTTTCTGTCCTTATTAGAAATATCGAATCGAGGCGATGACCTTGCCGAGGATGGCTACCTCGTTCACGATGATCGGGTCATAGTCGTCGTTTTCCGGCTGCAGGCGGTAATGCCCGTCCTCCTTATAGAAGGTTTTTGCAGTGGCGGAATCGTCTACCAGAGCCACCACGATTTCCCCGTTCCCCGCGACCGGAGTTTTCCGTACAATAACAGTATCTCCGTCAAAGATGCCGACGTTAATCATGCTGTCTCCCTGGATACGCAGCGCAAAGAGCTCGTCCGGATGTCCGAAGCCGCTGTCAAAGGGAACGTAGCCCTCGATATTTTCAATCGCTGTAATCGGCGCGCCGGCTGCAACCGCACCGACAATAGGGATACGCGAAACATTGGAATTCGGCAGGCGGATTGACCGGTTGGAGTTTCCGGTTTTTTCAATCAGCCCCTCCTCGCACAGTTCATTGATATAGCGGTGGACTGTAGAGGTCGATTTAATCCCGAGGTCTTTGCAGATTTCCCGGACAGTAGGGGAAATATCGTTCGAGATCCGGTCGACGATATATTCATAAATTAACTTTGACTTGTCATTCACAGGAGCCACCTCAACTTTATTTTCTTTATGGAAGATTTACTATATTGTAGCATATTTTCCGTATAAAGTCACGATTTTTTGTGACTTTTTATATAAATTCACATATTTTTAACACAATACAAGAAAAATGGTGTATAATAAAGACACTCATTAGATGAGTGAGTTTTATACTCTACCCTCCTCAATAAATACCCCTCAAGTAAGTATTTGCAAAAACGCGATGAAGCCCCCACTTCATCGCCGTTTTTGTGTCCGCAGTCTTTTTGGAGAACTGACGGCACAGGGGACGGGAATGAAGATGAAAAGGCGGTTTAGAATGGGCGTTTTGACAATGACAGTAGATATTCATGGCATGACAGCAGAGCAGGCCAAGCGGCTGCTGCTACAAAAAATTGACCGTCTGCCGAAGGATTATGGGCAGATTATTGTCATCCACGGGTATCACGCAGGAAACCGCTTGCAGACAATGGTGCGAAAAGAGCTGAAGCATACCCGTCTGAAACGGCGGATTCTTACGATGAATGCCGGGGAGACGATCCTGGTTATTGAATAGGGGATATTCGGAACGAACGTCCCGGTCAAAAGGACGCAAGCCTGAAACGCTGTTGAAAAGCAGCGTTTTTTATTTTTCAATTTTCATAGAAATGTCAAAGCATTTAACCGAATGGGTCAGCGCGCCGAGAGAGATGATATCCACCCCGGTTTTTGCCACGTCGGCAATATTGTCCAGCGTGATATTCCCGGAGGCCTCCAGCTTTGCGCGGCCTGCGGCCATCTCGACTGCCTTTGCCATAGCAGCGTAATCCATATTGTCCAGCATGATGACGTTGCAGCCGCAGTCAAGCGCTTCCTGCACCTCGTCGAGATTCCGGGTTTCAACCTCGATCATTACCATATGGCCAGTCCTGGCCCGCAGTGCGTTGACCGCCCCGGTAATTCCGCCGTAGGCGTCGATATGGTTGTCCTTAAGCATGGCGGCGTCGCTGAGGTTATAGCGGTGATTCCGTCCGCCGCCCACAACGACGGCATATTTCTGGATCGGGCGGAGCCCCGGCATGGTTTTCCGGGTACAGGCGATGGCTGCGTTCGTCCCGGCTGTCAGGTCGACGCATTTTCGTGTCGCGGTCGCAATACCGGACATGTGCTGAATCAGGTTTAACGCGGTACGTTCCCCTTTGAGCATTGCCTTTGTTTTGCCGGTGAACGTTACAATGATATCTCCCTTTTGCACTGGCTCGCCGTCTTTTTTGTAAATGGTATACTGCAGGGTATCGTCCAACAGGGTAAATACCCGCATCGCAATATCAATCCCGCAGACAATCCCGCTGTCCTTCGCCAGGAATTTTGCGTTGGAGACGCTGTCGTCGTCAATCAGGTAATCGGTAGTGACGTCGATATAATTGATATCCTCCTGCAAAGCGCGTTTGATCAGATCATCAATATAAAATAAGGGAAGTTCCATTTTCCTTTCTCCTTTACAGCAGTTCTTTTAAAATGATATACGCAACCGTAACCAGGCTGAGAGCCTCCACATAGTTGCGGTCAACCCGATAAGGCGTCTGTTCCAACATTTTTTTCAGTTCAGCGATCCGCTCATAGCCCTTGACAATTTCCTGCTGGTTCGGCACGACGAAATAGGCGCGCTGCATGATGGCGCGTGTTTCGGTACGGATGCCGGACGGCAGCGGCAGGGTGTTTTCATCCTCCGGGAATACAGCAGATTTAATCGGGCCGCCGGTTGATTTCATCAAGCGGTTGATTTCATCCGCAGCGCGGTGGGAGAATACGAGCGCCTCCAGCAGTGAGTTGCTGGCAAGCCGATTGTTTCCGTGGACGCCGGTATGGGAGCATTCCCCAGCGGCGTAAAGTCCGTCGATTGAGGTTTTTCCTTCGGTGGATACGTCGATCCCGCCCATGAGGTAATGCTGGCAGGGATAGACTGGAATTGGTTCTTTTGTCATATCAACGCCCTGCTTGAGGACATTTTCATAGATCATCGGGAACCGGTTTTTCACTGCTTCCGGATCCTTGTGGGTAATATCCAGGTAGAATTCACTGGAACCGGTTGCCTTCTCTTCTTCCATAATGGCGTGGGAGACAACGTCCCGCGGCGCCAGCTCCAGGCGCTCGTCATACTTCTGCATGAAGCGCTCTCTGTGGCAGTTCAGAAGATAAGCCCCTTCTCCGCGGACTGATTCGGAAATCAGGAAGGTCTCGCGGGTGAGCTTGTTGGCGAATCCGGTCGGATGAAACTGAACCAGGTGAAGGTTTCGGATTTTTGCGCCCAGGCGGTAGGCCAGCGCGATGCCGTCGCCGGTTGCAATTTTGGAGTTGGTCGTGTATTCATATACCCGTCCTATCCCACCGGTTGCCAGCAGGCAGTAATAGGAGCTGACCACCTGGTGTTCACCGTCTATGTAGATGTCAAAGCTAAAGTTTGTCCCTTTTTTTATTCCGCAGACAATGCTGTTTTCCGCTACATCGATATTCGGGCGGGACTTGACAGTCTCGATTAAGGTTTCCACGATAGCGCGCCCGGTGAAATCCTTGTGATGCAGGATTCTGGGCTTGGAGTGTCCGCCCTCCAGCGTGAAATGGATAGCTCCGTCAACCTTGTCAAAGTCAACCCCATACTCGATTAATTTGCGGACCTCCTGCGGGCCCTGGTTGACCAAAATGTCAACCGAATCCTTGTTGTTTTTAAAGCCTCCTGCGATCAGTGTATCGTTAAAATGGGAATCAACGCTGTCGTGCTGGGTATCAATTACTGCGGCCACACCGCCCTGTGCAAGAGCGGAATTGCTCAGCACCAAGCTCCGTTTGCAGAGCAGCAGAACACGCAGGGCCGGATCGAGGTTCAGCGCGCCATAAAGGCCCGCGACGCCGCTTCCAACAATTACGACATCATAATCTTTTTTCACATTGTTCACATCCCAAGGTCATTATTCAGTCTGATAGCTTATAAAAAGATATACTAATTTTAGTATATCACAATTGCTATTCCCCTCGCAACAGGTTTCTTTACTTTTTCATTTGTGACACCGAAAAAAGGATCATTTTGTCTGGGATTCGGCGCCAGTGAATAATTCGGTATGGATGCGGACAATACTGTTATTGCTGTTTTCTTTGGAAAAGTGCATAATTTGGAACCAGTTCCTGCCAGGGAAACTGAACAAACTGCGTTTCCTCGCAGGAAAGCCTGCAATTTTAGTTGACATTAGGGAGAAAGGGCATTACAATGAAAACAAAGAAACAGTTCGGTTGCAGGTTTTTTTATTATGATCAGAAGGAAGCAAGACAATTTTGAATTTCGTTTTTGCTGTGCTTTCTTCACCTCCGGTGTTCCAAAGAAGCGCATATGTGAACGGCTGACAAAGGGAATCCCCAATGAGTCGCTCTTGGATGAAAACCGGAATACATAAGAACATCAACAGAATATGGGGACGGAAAGATTCGGCGGAGCAGAAAATGCTCGGCTTTGTATTAATGTCGGCTTTCTTTTCCCATTTGTACGAAGAGAGGGGAATATTGTGCCAAAACAAACCACAAAACCAAATATACCATCAAAGAAAAGAAATTATCAGCATCGCAATCCAAAACCCGCGAACCTGATTGTTCAGGAGCCGCGTGAAATGACAATAGAGGAACGTCTGAAGGCACTGCGCTTTGCGGGTGAGAATCCGCAGGCTGAGGCAGTCTCAGAACCGCCGATGCAGAAAGCGGCGCCTGCTGCGGAAAAAGCCGCCCAAAAGCCTGCCGCGACCAAAAGACAGGGTGCAGCCGCACGGCGGGCGCCGGCCGCCAGGACGGCAGGGAAAAAACCGGTCGAAAAGCTGGCGGAGACCGGCAAAAAAACCACTTCGAAAGCCAAAGAGTCCGGAAAATCCAAGAGCTCTAAAAATAAAGTTGCACGGAAAACGCCTGTCCGGATTATCCCGCTGGGCGGCCTGCACGAAATTGGGAAAAACATTACGGTCTATGAGTGTGGAAACGATGCGTTCCTGGTTGACTGCGGGATGGGCTTCCCGGATGCGGACATGCTGGGGGTGGATCTGGTCATCCCGGATTTCACCTATCTGGAAAAGAACAAAGAAAAGATCCGCGGGATTGTGATTACTCACGGGCATGAAGACCATATCGGATCGATTCCATACCTGCTGAAACGAATGAACGTGCCGATCTACGGCACCAAGCTCACCATCGGGCTGATCGAAGGAAAATTAAAGGAGCATGGCCTGCTCGGAAAAGCAAACCTAAATGTAATTACTCCAAAACAGACCGTAAAAATGGGCTGCATGGCGGTGGAATTTATCCGCGTCAACCATTCGATCCCGGACGCTGTAGGGGTTGCGATCCACACGCCTGCCGGCGTAATTGTCTATACCGGGGACTTTAAGGTGGACTTTTCTCCGATTGAAGGAGAAATCATCGATTTGGCCCGCTTTGCAGAGCTGGGCAATAAAGGGGTATTGTGCCTGCTGTCCGACTCAACAAACGCGGAACGACCCGGCTCAACCATGAGTGAAAGCAAGGTTGGGCAGTCGTTCAATACCTTGTTTAACCAGGCGGAGGGAAAGCGGATCATCGTCGCAACCTTCTCCTCCAATATCCACCGGATACAGCAGATTGCGGACAATGCCATTAAATATGGCAGGAAGGTCGCGGTATCCGGCCGCAGCATGATCAATGTAGTAGGAAAGGCGATGGAGCTGGGCTATCTCAACGTGCCGGACAACCTGTTCATTGAGATTGATGCGATTAACCGTTATCCGGCTGATAAAATTGTTCTGATTACTACCGGAAGCCAGGGGGAACCGCTTTCCGCGTTATCCCGGATGGCATCTTCCGATCATCGGAAGGTCAGCGTTACGCCGAATGACTTTATTATCATTTCCGCCACGCCGATCCCGGGAAATGAAAAGCATGTGACCCGGGTGGTTAACGACCTGCTTCAGCTTGGCGCGGAAGTGATTTATGAGAAAATGTATGAAGTCCATGTATCCGGACATGCCTGTCAGGATGAGCTGAAGCTTCTGCTCTCCCTGACAAAGCCGAAGTATTTCATCCCGGTTCATGGGGAATATAAGCATCTTATCGCCCATTCACGTCTGGCGCGGTCGATTGGAATTCCTCCATCGAATATCCATATCGGCGATATCGGCCAGGTGATTCAGCTTGACAATGTCGAGATGAAGGTGATCGGGACAGTGGAGGCAGGCGGCGTGTTTGTCGACGGCTTGGGTGTCGGAGACGTCGGATCGATTGTTATCCGGGACAGGAAGCGCCTGGCACAGGACGGGCTGATTATTATTGTCGCCACCATTCAAAAGGAAACCGGACTTTGTATGGCAGGGCCGGATATTGTTTCCAGAGGGTTTGTCTATGTCCGGGAATCTGAGGAGCTGATGGAAGAGGCCAGGGTGATTGTTAAACGGGCGCTGGATAAATGCTTGGACAGCGGTGTGCGCGACTGGACAACAATTAAGAATGAAATCAAAGACGCGCTTTCCAGCTTTATCTTCCGCAAGACGAAACGCTCTCCTATGATTCTGCCGATTATGATGGAAGTTTAATATAAAGACTCGTAAGGAAAAGGACGGCCGCGGCCGTCCTTTTCTTTTTCTTCCGACAGAATTCCTTTGCTTTTTGAGCTAAAATATTGTATAATAGGTCTAACTAAATTTATGACGGGGAAGTTATTCCTAGCAAAAGGAGGACAAAGCCGATGCAAAAGTATAAAAAGGTATGGATTCTGCGGCCTTTTATGGTTCTTGCAGTCCTGCTGGGCGCGCTTTTGCTGCTGGTGGCATACTCCCGGCACTGGATCTTGTTCGTATGCCTTCTGCCGGTTGTCCTTGGTGCGCTTGGTTATATGTTTTACCGCTATTTCCGTCTGCATCGGGAGATTTACCGCCTGCTGAAAAATATGGGGCAGCATCTGAATGTCACGCACCGCCAGGGAATGTTCGACCTGCCGATGCCTGCCGCGGTGGTTTCGCAACGCCGGGAGATCGTCTGGTATAACGAAGCCTTCCGGAAGGTGCTGGCACAGGAGGATTTGTACGGTTCTTATCTCAACCGGATTACCTTCCGCAGCCTGGATGAGATCAAGCACCATCAGGGGGACATCATCTCCTACAAAAACAAGCATTACCGGGTTTATATTGTCAGTACCGATTCTGAGGAGGAACCGATGCATCTGCTTTATTTCATTGATGTGACCGAACTGTATGACACGGCGATGAAATATAAGCTGACCCGCCCGGTTATAATGGTAATCCTGCTGGACAGCTATGAGGAGATTGTCAAAAACGCCAGGGAGAGCGAAAAGACCCAGATTTTAAGCGAGGTTAACCGTCTGCTGGAGCAGTATATCGGGCAGACCACCGGCTTTATTATCCGCCTGGAACGGGATCGTTATATGGCGATTGTAGAGCAGCAGCATTTTGACAGGATGCTGGAGGAACGTTTTTCAATCCTGGATCAGACCAAGAACATATTGACTACGGAGCGAGTGCCGATTACCCTTTCAATTGGGATTGGGTATCAGGCCGAAACCTTTGTGGAAAACGAGCAGGACGCCCGTCAGGCGCTCGACATGGCGCTGGGACGCGGCGGAGACCAGGTGGCATTGAAGATAGAGGGCGGCTTTAAATTTTATGGCGGCGCCTCCAAGGGCGTTGAAAAACGAACGAAGGTGAAGAGCCGGATCATTGCCTCCGCCATGCTGGAGCTGATTGAGAACAGCGACCAGATTTTGATTATGGGACATAAATTTGCTGACCTTGACGCTGTTGGTGCCGCGATTGGGATGGCGAGAGCCTGCCAGTGTCTCGGCAAAGACGTGCATGTGGTGCTGGATTACCATAAATGCCTTGCTGATTGCCTGGTCGACCACTACCGCAAGTATGAGAAGGACGATTTATTTGTCTCTCCGCATGAGGCGTTTTCGTTTATCCGGAGAGGGACGCTTCTGTTTGTGGTCGATACCCATTCGCCGCACTTTGTTGAGAGCGCAGAGGTGTATCAGGCATGTAAAAACGTGGTTGTAATTGACCATCACCGGAAGATGGTAGACTATATCGATAACGCGGTTATTTTCTATCATGAGCCTTATGCATCGTCCGCCTCTGAGATGGTGACGGAGCTAGTGCAGTATCTCGGCAATGAATGTGTTTTGGCGCATTATCATGCGGAGGCCCTGCTTGCAGGAATCATGCTTGACACCAAAAACTTTATTATGAAAACCGGGGTGCGTACCTTTGAGGCGGCGGCCTATCTGAAAAAGATGGGTGCGGATACTATCGAGGTGCGGAAGCTGTTTGCCAGCTCGATGGATTCCTACCAGAATAAAACAAAGCTCGTCGCGTCTGCAGAGGTATATCACGGCTGCGCGATTGCCTGCAGCGACCTGTTAACCGATGATATCCGGGTTGTGGCGGCACAGGCTGCGGACGATCTTTTGGGAATCGACGGAGTGGACGCTTCCTTTGTGCTGTATGAGCAGGGAGATACGGTAAACGTATCGGCCCGTTCGATGGGAGCGATGAATGTCCAGGTGATTATGGAAGCCTTGGGCGGCGGCGGTCATCTGACCATGGCGGCGGCACAGATAGCAGATTCCGATATTCCAAAGGTCAAGCAGCTTTTGCTGAATGCAATTGATGATTATAATACTAACATGGCTAGAAAAAAGACGTCCCAGAATGCGTGATGGGACAATGAGGAGGAAGAAAGATGAAGGTTATTTTAAAAGAGGATGTTAAGGGAAGCGGCAAGAAGGGCGATCTGGTCAATGTAGCTGACGGCTACGCAAAGAACTTCCTGCTGAAAAAGGGGCTGGCTGTTCCGGCGGACGCCCAGGCAATCAATGAGAAAAAGACAAAGGACGCTGCGGTGGCGCACCATGCGCAGGTGTTGCTGGATGAGGCGAAGGAAGCGGCAAAGCGGCTGTCTGACAAAACGGTAAAGGTGACCGCGCGCGCCGGTGAAAACGGCAAGCTGTTCGGGAAGGTTACCTCCAAGGAGATTGCGGCTGCGGTAGAAAAAGAATTTGGCATGGAGGTCAACAAAAAAAAGATCAGCCTGGAGCAGGATATCAAGACCTTTGGCACCTTTACATTTGAACTGAAGCTGCATCCCGGCGTAACGGCAAAGATGTTTGTCAGTGTGTCGGAGGAATAATAAACACAGGCGAAATGCCGGGGACAGAACGTCTTAACAGGACGTTCTGTTCTGTTTGTTTTTTGGAAGGGAGGGAGACCTTTGGCCGAATATTCAGAGTTTGACCTGGAGAACCAGCCATACAGCCTGGAAGCGGAGCAGTCTGTACTGGGCGGTATTTTGATTAACCCGGATTGCTTCAGCACGGTGCTGGAGGTATTAACCCGTTCTGATATGTTTTACCGCAGGCAGCATGCAGAGCTTTACGACATCTTTCTGAGCATGTTTAATCTCTCCAAGCCAATCGATTTTATTACAGTGCTGGACGAGGTGAACCAGGCGCACATTTTTGAGGATGAGACATCGGCAAAGGTGTATCTCGCACAGTTGATGGAAATGGTTCCGTCAACGGCTAATATTACCAATTACTGCCAGATTGTACTAAACCGGTATTACCGCCGGCGGCTGATTCTGGCGGCAAAGGAAATTGAGGAATACGCCCGGGATGAAGAGGGAACGGCGACCCAGCTCATGGATATGGCGGAACAGAAGCTCTATGATATCCGCCAGGGGAAGGATAACAGCGAGCTGATCCCGATTGACAAGGTGATTATCGGCACCTATGACAGGCTCCAGAAGCTGACCGGCGAGGACCGTGACCTGTATCTGGGATTAAGCAGCGGATTTTCCAGACTGGACGCCATGATGACAGGGCTGAATAAGTCCGACCTAATTCTGCTGGCGGCGCGTCCTGGTATGGGAAAAACCTCCTTCGCGCTGAATATTGCGACAAATGTGGCCAAGAAATACGAAAAGGACGTTGTAGTTTTTTCCCTTGAAATGTCCAGCGAGCAGCTGGTAAGCAGGATTTTGTCCTCCGAAGCACAGATTTCCAGTCAGGATCTGCGTCTCGGAAAGCTGAGCCCGGATCAATGGGTACAGCTTGCGGCAAGCGCTGATATCCTTTCAAAAACCAATATGTACCTGGACGATACGCCGGGGATTACCGTTGCGGAGATGAAGGCAAAGGTAAGGCGGCTGAAAAACCTCGGCTTGATTGTTATTGACTACCTGCAGTTGATGACCGGAAGCGGACGGAGTGAAAACCGGGTGCAGGAGGTTTCAAAAATTACCAGAAACCTGAAAATTATGGCGAAAGAGCTGAATATTCCCGTCATTGTGCTGTCACAGCTTAACCGTTCCGCAGAACAGCGGCCCGACCATAAGCCGATGCTGTCCGACCTGCGTGAGTCCGGCTCCATCGAGCAGGATGCGGATATCGTCATGTTCCTGTTCCGGGCGGGATATTACGATAAGGAAATTGAAAATCCGAATGTTGCCCAGTGTATTCTGGCGAAAAACCGTCATGGGTCGACCGGTGAGGTTGACCTGTCCTGGATCGGGGAATTCACAAGGTTTGGCAACCTGGAGGTCAGCCGAGATGAACCTCCGTTCTAAGCTGGAAAATCTGCCGCTTCAAGAGGGCGACGCTGTTGTAATCGGGTTGTCCGGCGGGGCGGATTCTGTCTGTCTGACCCATCTCCTGCTAGGGTGGGAAGGAATTTCCCTTTACGCCTGCCATCTCAACCACAGTCTGCGCGGAGAGGAAAGCGAACGGGACGCACAGTTTGTCCGTTCTTTCTGTGAGGAATGGCGCATACCATGTGTTGTGGAGAAGGTTTGTGTCAGGGATTTGGCAGTGGAAAACGGCTGGACACTGGAGGAAGCAGGGCGGGAAGCGCGCTACGCGTTCTTTGAACGGACGGCGGAACGGCTCGGACAGGATGTGCGCGGGAAGGTTTGGATTGCAACCGCCCACACCTTATCTGATCAGGCGGAGACAGTCCTGTTCCGGATGGCAAGGGGCACCGGACATAAAGGCATGTGCGGAATTCCCGGACAGCGGGGGAGAATCCTGCGTCCTCTGCTGGGGATCAGCCGGGAAGAGGTGGAAGCCTATTGCAGCGAGCATCGGCTCTCCTACGTTACTGACAGTACCAATCTTTCCGCGGATTACAGCAGAAACCGGATTCGGCTGGAGGTGATCCCGCCTCTGAAAAAAATCAATCCGGCGGCAGAACGGCATATCGGGCAGATGGCCGAGCTGTTCCGGGAAGAGGAGGCCTGGCTGGATGGCATGGCCCGGGAGGCTTATCAGAAGGCGCTCTGCATAGAAGGCTTGTCCCTGGCGGAATTGTCAGACTGCCATCCGGCGCTTTGCCGGCGGATGCTGGCTCTGTTTTTGGAAACGCATCGGCTTCCGGCCTCGTTTGACAGGGTGGAAACCTTGTATCAGATGGTGCGCGCGGGAAAAGGGAGAAGCTCCCTTTCAGCCAATTATGATGTGGTTTGTGAAAGGGGCCTGCTGCGGACAGAGAGGCCGGAGCTTCCCTGTCCTTATTTTGAAGAAAGGCTTCATGACGGGCTTTATCAGAGTAAAACAGGTAAAGTGTATAAAATTAAAACTTTAGACACAGATACTTCTGCTCTTGTTAATAAAATTTATAAAAATGTATTTGATATTTTTCTGGATTGTGGTAAAATATCAGGTAGTGTTACCATTCGCCAGAAACGGCCGGGGGACGAGATTCGTCTGGCTGGTCGGGGCTGTACAAAATCGCTGAAGAAACTGTTTCAGGAAAGCGGCATCCGGCCGGACGACAGGCTCAAACAGTTTGTGGCAGCGGATGAAACCGGCGTGGTCGCGGTAGAGGGCTTCGGGGTTGCCGAGCGGATATGCTGTGATCCGATGACAACAAAGGCTGTTGAGATACGCCTAGTGAAAGGAACAGAAAAGGATGAAGGATGATATTTTAAAGGTACTTCTGACGGAAGAGGAGCTCAAGGCTAAGGTTAGGGAACTGGGCGCGCAGATCACAAAGGACTATCAGGATAAAAAGCTGCTCCTGGTCAGCGTTCTGAAAGGCTCTGTCGTTTTTATGGCCGATCTGATGCGGGCGATTGATACCTATTGCCAGATCGACTTTATGAATGTCTCCAGCTATGGTTCCGGAACAAAGACGACCGGAACGGTAAAAATCATCAAGGATCTGGACATTGATATCGCGGGATATGACCTGTTGATTGTAGAGGATATTTTGGACAGCGGGAAAACACTGAGCTATATTAAAAAGATTTTGCTGGAAAGAAAACCAAATTCGATTAAAATCTGTACGCTGCTTGATAAGCCGGAACGCAGACAGGTGCCGGACATCAAAGCGGATTATAAGGGATTCATCGTACCGGATGAATTCGTTGTTGGATATGGGCTTGACTATGCGGAAACTTATCGGAATTTACCATATCTTGGCGTTCTAAAACCGGAAGTTTATTCCGACTGAGTGAAACATCTGTCTGAGAATCTGTTGGTTAAGGAGAGGTAAGAGCATTGCAGAACAAAAAAAAGACAATCTTGATCTATGTCGTTGTATTTGCCGTTTTGTTAATATCGATGTATGCGATTACGCAGACGGTCAAAAAGGGAATGGAGCCAACATTCAAATACTCTGATGTAGTCGAGCTGTTTGAAGACGACCAGGTAGAGGATTTTGACCTTGACCTTGGAAACGGCGAACTGAAGGTAATTTTGCGCAACGGCGTGAATTTTACTGGTGCGCAGAAAACAGCAGAGGGAAAATCGGCCTTTACCTATAAGGTGCCGGTTGTTTCCGTTTTCCTGGATGACATCCAGGATGTAGTGAAGGAGAATAACGCAAAGCACCCGGACAGCAAAATCACCTGGGACTATGCTTATAGCGGCGGCAATACCAGTCTTTTGATGCAGTTTATCCCGACAATCCTGCTGATTGTTGCGATGGTTGCTCTGTTCATCTTTATGATGCGCCAGGCCGGCGCGGGCGGGAAGATGAACCAATTTGGAAAAGCGAATATGAAAAATCCGGTTCAGCATGGAATCAAGACAACCTTTGCTGATGTAGCCGGCGCGGATGAAGAGAAAGAGGAACTTGCCGAGATCGTCGAGTTTCTGAAAAATCCGAAAAAGTTTAATGAGCTGGGAGCAAGAATCCCGAAGGGCGTCCTGCTTCTGGGCCCTCCGGGTACCGGTAAAACACTGCTTGCTAGGGCGGTCGCCGGAGAAGCGGCTGTACCGTTCTTTTCCATTTCCGGTTCTGACTTTGTAGAAATGTTTGTCGGCGTCGGGGCTTCCCGTGTCCGAGATTTGTTTGAGCAGGCGAAAAAGCACGCGCCTTCTATTGTTTTCATCGATGAGATCGATGCTGTCGGACGTCATCGCGGCGCCGGCTTAGGCGGCGGCCATGACGAAAGGGAACAGACCTTAAACCAGCTGCTGGTTGAAATGGATGGCTTTGGCATGAATCAGGGCGTGATCGTGATTGCGGCGACCAACCGCCGCGATATTCTCGACCCTGCATTGCTCCGTCCGGGAAGGTTTGACCGGCAGGTTGTTGTCGGTTATCCAGACGTAAAGGGCCGCGAGGAAATCCTGAAGGTACATTCCCGGAACAAGCCGCTCGGCTTTGACGTGGATTTAAAGGTAATCGCGAGAAGCACCGCAGGCTTTACCGGTGCTGATTTGGAAAACCTGCTTAATGAGGCGGCGCTGTTGGCGGCGCGGCGCGGAAGAAAGGCAATAACTGGGGTTGATATTGAGGAAGCAACCATTAAGGTAGTTGCCGGGCCGGAGAAAAAATCACATAAGATTCACCACGTTGACAAAAAAATTACCGCTTATCATGAAGCGGGCCATGCGGTGGTGACCTACTATAGCCCGACACAGGATCCGGTACACGAAATTTCGATTATCCCGCGTGGAATGGCGGCCGGATATACCATGAACCTGCCGGATGAAGACCGCGAGCATGTTTCGAAAACAAAGATGCAGGAGAGCTTGTCTGTTCTGCTCGGCGGGCGTGTAGCTGAAGCAATTGCACTGGATGATATCTGCACTGGCGCATCAAATGACATTGAACGCGCGACAAAAACCGCAAGAGATATGATTACCCGTTATGGGTTCAGCTCCCGTTTGGGGCCGATTGTTTACGGCGAAGCGCAGGAAGAGGTATTCCTGGGACGTGATATGGGCCATCAGCGCAACTATTCCGAGAATGTTGCCGCAGAGATTGATGAAGAGGTTCGTCTCCTGATTGATCAGGCCTATAACCGCGCGGAAGAAATTCTCAGCAGTCATTACAGCCAGTTGGATCTGGTAGCGAAATATCTGCTGATTAATGAAAAAATCAACGCTGACACCTTTAAACAACTCATGAATGGTGAGATCAAGGTGGAGGAGCTGGATGCTGAACTGGCAAAACTGGAGCAAAAGGAGCAGAAGCTGGCGGCGGGAGAAGCCGGCGAGGCAGCTTCTGGATCCCAAAAGACAGAAGCACCGGTTCCGGAAACTGCAGAAGAAAAGGGTACTGTGGCTAAAGCTGAGGAGCAGCCTGCCCAAGCTCAGGAGGAAACATCTTCTGAGGAAAATCAGGCTGAGGAGATTACCCAGGCTGAGTCTGCTTCGGCGGAACTCGAAAAAGAGGAACCGCCTGTTGCCGGGAAAGCGGAAGAGGCAAAGGCAGAATCCCCTGCAGAGCCGGAAAAGGAAGTAGAGATTAAGCCGGAGGAAGCGGCGGAGAAGCCTGCTGAATCGGTGGCAGAAGAAGTGAAAGAGGAGAAAAAAGAATCTCCGAAAGCGAAGAAGCCACAGGCTAACCGTTCCCGAAAACGCGCGCCGAAAAAACCGCAGGCGGCAAAAGCAGAGCCGGCTAAACAACCGGAAAAATCAGAAGGCAGTGCGGAAAGCACAGACGCATCTGAGAATAAAAATAATGAGAAATAACCAAAAAGGACGATGTCATTCATCGTCCTTTTTTTGTTCTGCATAGAATTGCAGATACTGGCGGAGATGCCTAAGTCCCCGTTTCATCGTTCGTGACACGGTAGATTTGTTAATGCCCAGTATTTCCGCGATCTCTGCCATATTTTTTCGCTCATAGAAATAGAGCAGAAGAATCTGCCGCTGCCGTTGTGTTACCCCCTCGCGCAATACAAGCTTCACAATCCTTGGAGGAGCCAGACGATTGACATAGGGAGCCTGGGCCGGCTTGAGATATTTGGTTTCATCAAAACTTATTTTTTCCATTTTTGCTTTTTCCTTCTCTGCATTCGTGATTCGACCAGGAGCTATGAGAAATTGGGGAATATAGAAGTAGCATAACCTGATTTTATCATTCGAATTGTCCAGAGTCAATAAAAATAAGAACATTTGTTCTTGAATGCTTGCTTTTATCCTGCAAAATGTGTAGAATGAAGGTATGCTGTTATGATCCGGTTAAAAGGAACTGGCATGTTGTCACTTGAGAAGAAAGGATAGTCCTCGGTCTTGCGAGGCCATGATGATCAGGATGAATACAAACCGTTTGAAAGAGCTTAGAAAAAATGCCGGTCTCAGCCAGCAGGAATTAGCCGGCCGGCTGGGAATCGCGGCCAGCACAATGGGCATGTATGAACAGGGAAGGCGGAAACCGGATTATGATACGCTGATTCGTCTTGCACTGATTTTCCATGTCACAACCGATTATCTGCTGGGACTAGAGCATCCGGAAGCGGAATGGAGGAAATCGGAAGAAGAGCTTCTGGAACAGCTTGTGAAGCGGGATATGTCTGCGGCTTCTTCCCGCCTTGCTTCGGAAGAGGAACGCCGGGCCTTAATGGAAGAGCTTCGCGCCGCGGTAGACTCGGTTTTGGAAAAGAGTTGCGCAGCCGGCCTGCAAGAGAAGAATGAAGCCTAAAATCAGCAATTTTAACAAAAGACCGGCCGGCTGGGAGAACGGATTCGGAAGCTTCCAGTCGTTGACAAATATCACTGCTTTGATATAATTAATTATATATCGTTAAAAGACAGTCGGTGCGCATAATATCGCCTGGACTGTTTGAGAGGAAAGAAACCTGGTGTCTGAGAGGAGGACAAGTGATGCGGACTGGAAGCCGTATCACAATTAGAATATGAAACTAACAGGAGCGCAAATCATCCTTGAATGTTTGTTGGAACAGGGCGTGGATACTGTTTTCGGTTACCCCGGCGGTTCTGTTCTCAATCTTTATGATGCAATTTATGAATATCGCGATAGAATTAGGCACGTCCTGACTGCACACGAACAGGGTGCCGCCCATGCGGCTGACGGCTATGCGCGGGCAACCGGGAAAACTGGAGTTTGCATCGCGACATCCGGGCCGGGTGCTACCAACCTGGTCACTGGAATTGCAACTGCACATATGGATTCGATTCCGATTGTTGCGATTACCGGAAACGTGCCGGTATCCTCGCTGGGGCTGGACAGCTTCCAGGAGGTGGATATTACCGGGATTACCATGCCGATTACCAAATATAACTTCATCATCAAGGATATTGCCGATCTGGCCGATACGATCCGCCGCGCGTTTGAGATTGCAAATACCGGCAGGCCCGGCCCGGTTCTGGTGGATATCCCGAAGGATATAACTGCCAATACCTATGAATATACACGCAGGGAGATTGTAAAACCGGATAATTACAGCGGTCTTGCAGCCGACGCGGAGTATGAACAAGTGGCAGAACTGATCCGTTCTGCCAAGAAGCCGTTTTTGTATACCGGAGGTGGAATTATCAGCTCTGGTGCGGATCAGGCAATGAAAAAGTTTGCAGAATTAGTGGACGCGCCAGTCTCTTCGTCTCTGATGGGACAGGGCGGGTTCGACAACACCGACCCGCGTTATGTTGGGATGCTCGGTATGCACGGGACGGTGGCTTCCTCAAAAGCTGTTTCTGAATGCGATCTCTTTATCGGGATCGGAACCCGTTTTTCAGACCGGGTGATTGGGGATATTGTCTCATTTGCGCCGAAAGCAAAGATTGTGCATATCGATATCGATCCGGCAGAGGTCAACAAAAACATCAAGGTAGATTATCAGTTGATCGGAGATGTCCGGTATGTGCTGGATCACTTAAACCTGATGCTGGAACAGCAAAGCCATTCGGATTGGATGGACAGGATCAAGGAATGGAAAAAAGAGTTTCCGCTTCATGTGGCGGAAGAGTACGGAGAGCTTGTAACCCCGCAGTATGTGCTGGAAACGTTGGATGAGCTGACCGGCGGAGACGCGATCATTACCACTGAGGTCGGACAGCATCAGATGTGGGCGGCGCAATACTATGATTTCAAAGCCCCGCGCCATTTTATCAGCTCCGGCGGTTTAGGTACAATGGGCTACGGCCTGGGCGCTTCCCTGGGCGCGCAGGTGGGCCGTCCGGACAAGCAGGTCATCAATGTTGCCGGTGACGGGAGCTTCCACATGAACTGTAATGAACTCGTGACTGCCTATAAGCACAATATCCCGATTATAGAGCTGCTGTTTAATAACAATGTGCTCGGTATGGTACGTCAGTGGCAGAGGCTGTTCTATGGAAAACGTTTCTCTCAGACCACACTAGACCGAAATACGGACTATATGAAGCTGGCGGAGGCATATCATATCCCGGCTTACCGGATCACCAAGAAGGAAGAGGTTCGGGATGTGCTGCAAAAGGCGCTCGCGCACGATACGCCGGTGTTTGTAGAGTGCGTCATTGACCAGGATATCAATGTACTCCCGATGGTGCCGGCCGGCGCTGCAATTGACAAGCCGATTTTAGACATTAAGATCGATGATGAATAGAAAGGACGAAACCAGGATGCCGAAAAAGCATGTTTTATCAATATTAATGGATAATAATTCCGGCGTCATGCTGCGGATTGCAGGCTTATTCAGCCGCAGAGGCTATAATATCGAAAGCATCGCCGCCGCTCAGACGGAAAACCCGGATGTTGTCCGGATGACGATTGTAACCAACGGCGACGCGGATACGCTCGAACAGATTGACAAACAGCTTTCTAAGCTGGTGGATGTCCGGGAGGTTCGGGTGATGACCAGCGAAAATTCCGTAAAGCGGGAGCATGTGATCATCCAAGCGGGAAACAGCGAGGAAAACTGCGCTTCCCTGATTCAGGTTGCAAACCTGTTCCGGGCAAATATTATCAATGTCAGCGAGCAGTCCCTGATGCTGGAGCTGACCGGAAAGCCCAGAAAAATTGACGCATTCATTCAGCTTGTAAAACCGTTTGGCATCAAAAAGATGATGCGCTCCGGTTTGCTGGCTTTGGAACGGGAATAGAGGAAATGGCCTGCAGTGAAACCGGCAGGTCATTTTTCGGATAAACGGAGTTCGGAGGTGGCGGATGAAAAAGTTTCTGAAGCTGTGCGGGACAGGCTTGCTGGTAATTGGAATGTTCGCAGTGCTGTGCGGGTGCATGACCGAAGAGGATAAGGCCCTTGCGAAGGAGAATGTCAGGACGGGCCGGGGCCTGGTAAAGGCCTATGTCGCAGAAAACTATGGAGAGTATGCAAAAATTCAGGAGATAGAATGCATCAATCAGGCGAAGGACGGCGGCCCGATTCCGGATTTTTATGACCATCCCAGCAATTATGTGAGGGCTTCTGTAGAAGTAAAGCAGGAACGCTTCCAGGTGCTGGTGAACGTCGAAACCGGAGCCGGATATGACAACCGGTATGAAGATTCGGTCAACGAGTCGATGCAGCGCTATGCCGTTTCCCGGGGCGGAATCCCGAAGCCGGAGGCGGTACTGCTTAAATATTTCCCGATTGAGATTACAGAGATCCCGGACAGCGCCTGTTTCGGCTTTGCGCAGCCGAACACCAAGCTTTTTGAACAGCTTCTGTATCAGGGAAAGTCCAATATCCGTGTACTGTTCCAGTATGTGGACGAGTATCTGCGCCCGCTTGAGGCGGAAGGGGAAAAACTGATTCCGATGGATCGGGAGATCGGGAGGCTTCAGATCGGGTTTGTGAGCTTCCGGACTTCTCTGCCCGGTGACCTGTCCTGGCGGCAGATGGACGAACTGATGAATGAGGTGAATGAATCGGTCAGCGAGACCTGCATCATTGACCGGTGGAAGTCCTATGATTCGGAAACAGACACCTATGTCTATCCGGAGGAGCTTGATGTAACCTACCATCATTATGACCTGTTAGCTTTGGACGGCGGGATCAGCTTAGTGTATGATACAGAGACCCTGGAGGTTGATGTAAAGGAAGAAAAAGCGCCGGAAACTACTGTTGCCCTTGATAAACGGTTTGTGACCTGGGATGGCAAACAATACCAGATTACGGGGCGGCAAAAGCAGGAGCAGACAGAATTTGATATTGAAAACCAGAGCATCCATCTTTTTTTCCCCGACAAATATGAGGATCTTTTCCTGGTGTCGGAGCAGGACGGAGACGAGGACTGGAACCAGCTTTATTCTGGCTGGGACGGAACAATGACAGAATGGTTTGCCGTTCACGGCGGACAGTCGGAAATCACCTTTGGGTTATATACTGAAATGGATTGAGCAATATAAACAGGAATAAAATTATTGGAGAATGAATATGGCAAAACGGAAACAGGAATATACGAATGAAAGCATCACCGCGCTGAAGGGCGCCGACCGGGTCAGGAAGCGTCCGGCGGTCATCTTTGGGTCTGACGGGCTGGAAGGATGCCAGCATTCGGTTTTTGAAATCCTTTCCAACTCGATTGACGAGGCAAGGGAAGGACATGGCAACCATATTATCGTAACCCGGTATGCGGATCAGTCAATCGAAGTCGAGGACTTTGGACGCGGCATTCCGGTTGACTTTAACCAAAACGAAAACTGCTACAACTGGGAGCTGGTTTTCTGCGAGCTGTATGCAGGCGGGAAATACCAGAATGAGGGGGGCGCAAACTACGAGTTTTCCCTGGGGCTTAACGGCCTGGGACTCTGTGCGACGCAGTATTCCTCTGAATATATGGAGGTGGAGATTTTCCGGGATGGATTTCAATATAATCTCCGGTTTGAAAAGGGAGAGAATGTCAGCTTTGACAAGAAGCCGACCCGCCTGAAAAAAACTGGGACAAAGATCAAATGGCGTCCGGACTTGGATGTCTTTACTGAAATTCAGGTTCCGGATTCTTACTTTGAGGATATTCTGAAACGGCAGGCAGTCGTCAATAAGGGCTTGCTGTTTACTTACCGCTTCCAAACGCCGGAGGGCTGGAAGGAAAAGGAATTCCTCTATCAGGACGGGATTACCGATTATGTTAAGGAGCTGGCCGGAGACAATGCCATGACCACTGTCCAGTACTGGGAGACGGAACGGATGGGCCGCGACCGGGAGGATAAACCGGAATACCGGGTGAAGCTATCGGTTTCCCTGGTGTTTTCCAACCGATTTAAGATGACAGAGTATTACCATAACTCCAGTTGGCTGGAGCATGGAGGCTCCCCGGAGCGCGCGGTCAAGCAGGCGTTTGTTTCCCAGATTGACGCTTATCTGAAGCAGAACGGGAAATATCTCAAGGGAGAGTCTAAGATCAATTATACCGATGTAGAGGACTGTTTAATCCTGGTTTCATCCTCCTTCTCAACGCAGACCTCCTATGAAAACCAGACGAAAAAGGCGATTACCAACAAATTCGTCTATGAGGCGATGACCGATTTCTTAAAACATCAGCTAGAGGTCTATTTTATCGAAAACCCGGACGAAGCCAATAAGATTTCCGAGCAGGTGCTGGTAAACAAGCGCAGCCGGGAAAATGCGGAAAAAACGAGGCTGAACCTCAAGAAAAAGCTTTCCGGAACCATTGATGTGGCAAACCGGGTGCAGAAATTTGTGGACTGCCGGAGCAAAGACCTGTCCCGCAGGGAGCTTTATATTGTGGAGGGCGACTCCGCGCTGGGTTCCGTTAAGATGGGACGTGATTCGGAGTTTCAGGCGATTATGCCGGTACGCGGGAAAATTTTAAACTGCCTGAAGGCAGAGTTTAACAAAATTTTCAAAAGTGAAATTATCACCGACCTTGTCAAGGTACTCGGATGCGGCGTAGAGGTTGATTCCAAGGCGAATAAAGACCTTTCCACCTTTGACATCAGTAATTTCCGGTGGAATAAGGTAGTGATCTGCACCGACGCCGATGTGGATGGATTCCAGATCCGCACCCTGATCCTGACGATGCTTTACCGCCTGACGCCGACGCTGATTGACGACGGATACGTTTATATTGCGGAATCACCGCTTTATGAAATCAATACAAAAGACCGAACCTATTTTGCCTATACAGAAAAAGAGAAACAGGCGATTCTGGAGGAGGTCGGCAAAACAAAATATACAATCCAGCGTTCCAAGGGGCTTGGGGAAAACGAGCCTGAGATGATGTGGCTGACAACTATGAACCCGGAAACCAGGAGGCTGATCCGGGTGAATGCGGAGGAAGTGGAGAAAACCGCCGCGATGTTTGACCTGATGCTGGGGGACAATCTCCAGGGAAGAAAGGATTATATCGCGGAGTTTGGGCAAGACTATCTGGAGCTCGCGGATATCTCGTAAAACTGGCGAGAAAGAGGTTTAATAAGAAAAATGGCAAGAAAAAAGGAACAGACAAACCATAAAAAGGTGAATGTCAACGCGACCATCGAGGGCGGCGGAATTATTGTTGACCAGCCGATCACCGAAACGATTGAGCAGAACTATATGCCGTATGCGATGAGCGTCATTGTGTCCCGCGCATTGCCGGAGATCGACGGCTTTAAGCCGTCCCATCGAAAAATCCTGTACACCATGTACAAGATGGGATTGCTGACCGGGGCGAGGACTAAATCTGCGAATATCGTCGGCCAGACCATGAAGCTAAACCCGCATGGCGACCAGGCGATCTATGAGACGATGGTGCGCCTGACCCGCGGAAATGAAACGCTGCTTCATCCCTATGTAGATTCAAAGGGAAACTTTGGGAAAGCCTATTCCCGCGATATGGCCTTTGCGGCCTCCCGATACACTGAGGCAAAGCTTGATCCAATCTGTGCGGAATTTTTCCGCGATATTGATAAGGATACGGTGGATTTTGTCCCGAACTATGATAACCAGATGATGGAGCCGACCCTTTTGCCGGCAACCTTTCCGTCGGTGCTGGTGAATTCCAATGTCGGGATCGCGGTTTCGATGGCGAGCAGTATCTGCCCGTTTAATCTCAAGGAGCTTTGCGAGACTACCATCGGGCTGATCCGTGACCCGGAATACGATCTGCATGAGACACTGAAAGGCCCTGATTTTCCGGGCGGCGGATATATGATTTTTGATCGTGCCGTACTGGATCAGGTTTATCATACCGGTCGTGGAAGCATTAAAATCCGGGCAAAGTTCCAGTATGACAAATCGAACAACTGCATCGAGATTACAGAAATCCCGCCAACCACCACGGTGGAAGCGATTATGGATAAAATCGTGGAGCTGATCAAGCAGAACAAGGTGCGGGAGATTGCGGACATGCGGGATGAAACTGATTTGTCCGGATTAAAGCTCACCCTTGATTTGAAGCGGGGAATCGACCCGGACAAGCTGATGACAAAGCTGTTCCGGATGACGCCGCTGCAGGATAACTTTGCCTGCAACTTTAACGTTTTGATCGCCGGACAGCCTAGGGTTATGGGCGTGCGGGAGCTGCTGACTGAATGGCTGGCGTTCCGGACGGAATGTGTGCGCAGGAGAGTTTACTTTGACCTGAAGAAAAAGCAGGAGAAGCTGCATCTGCTAAAGGGGCTGGAGAAGCTTATCCTGGATATTGACAAGGCGATCCGGATCGTCCGGGAAACAGAAGAGGAAAGCGAAGTAGTCATGAACCTGATGATCGGGTTTGGGATTGACGAGACCCAGGCGGAATATGTCGCGGAAATCAAGCTGAGACATTTGAACCGAGAATATATCCTGAAGCGGACGCAGGAGATTGAAGACCTGATACGGGATATTGCTGAGATGGAAGGAATCCTGAAAAGCAATAAAAAGGTGCAGGCCATTATCGTATCGGAGCTGAAGGATGTTGTCAAAAAATACGGCAAGCCACGAAAAACTATGCTGATCTTTGCGGAGGATGTCGCGGAGGAGGACGAAGCGGCAGAAGAGATTCCGGACTATCCTGTCAACCTGTTTTTGACCAATGACGGGTATTTTAAAAAGATTACGCCGCAGAGCCTGCGGATGAGCGGGGAGCACAAGCTGAAGGAAACCGACTTTATTACGCAGCATGTGGAAACTACCAATGATACGGAACTGCTGTTTTTTACCGACCGGCAGCAGGTTTATAAATCCAGAACCTGCGAGTTTGAGGATACGAAAGCGAGCCTGTTTGGGGATTATATCCCGGCAAAGCTTGGCTTTGATGAGAATGAGAAGGTAATCGGGATGATCGTTACCAAGGATTACAGCGGAAACGTGCTGTTCTTTTTCGATAACGGAAAGGTGGCAAAGGTGCCGATCAAGTCCTATGAAACCAAGACGAAACGGAAGAAGCTGTCCAATGCTTACTGCGGGAAGTTTGCGCTGGCAGGATTTTTTGAATGCGGCGAGGAGGATGAGTTTGTCCTCACCTCCAGCGCCAAGCGCAAGCTCCTGTTCCACTGCGCGGTGATCCTCCCTAAAACAACGCGGGATACACAGGGCGTTGCAGTGATGACCCTGAAAAAGAATCACTTTGTGGAAAAGGTGGAGCGGTATGCTGAGGGCATGTTTGCAAACCCGCACCGTTTCCGCACCAAAACCCTGCCTGCGGCCGGCGCTTTAATGCGTGAGGAGGACTTTGGCGAGCAGCTGAGCCTGCTTGGAGAGTCATAGCTATAATTGAGCTAAAAAAATCCCGCCGAAATTCATTTCGGCGGGCACATTATTCTTCGTCATATACAACGTTTCGATGTTATATATGGGTCAAACGCAAGAACTTTTTGTGTTGTGAAGAACAATGTACTATTATTATACCGGAAAAGGCCAAAAGAATACGCACAGAAAAAAATAAAAATAATGGTTGAAAAACCCAGATAGTTGTGGTATGATATGTAATGTATCATTATGTGTATGGAGGCAGGACGATGAATCCTATTGAAATTGTCGGTGGCATTTTATTGATTATCGCGAGCGTGTTAATCATTTTAATAATTATGTTACAGGAAAGCAAGCAGGCTGGTATGGGCGCTATTACAGGTGAGTCGGGAAGCAATAACTTCTACGGCAGAGAAGGCGGAAGGACGAAAGACGCCTTTTATGCAAAGCTGACCAAGGTGCTGGCAGTCGTCTTTTTTGTAGTGACTGTAATTATCAATCTCGTGATTCATTTTGTTAAGTAAGAGTAAATAAGGGTGCCCTGCGTATCATAAGAACGCAGGGTGTTTTTATATCCATCTGGTAAAGGAAAAGGGAAGCGGAGACCTGGAGATTGGATTATCCGAACGGTGTTTTGCATTGCAAAACCAGCTCCTATGCAATGGAAAAGAGTGCTTTCGCTCTTGCGAAAGCTGTGGGAGTTTGAGCCTTGGCGGCAGGGATACCGCCGCTGTTTTGGCTATGCCAAAGCCGCACAATTCCCAAGAAAGGAATGGTCATAATAATGAATGAATGGATCAGCAAAATCGAGGTATGGACTCGAAAGCACGGAAGGTCTGGCGTCTCCTTTAAGGAGGTCTGCCAGAAATTAAAGATAAAAAACAAACAAAGAGATCAGCTTCGGCGCGTCCTGACGGATATGGCCGAGCAGGGAATGATCCTGGAAAAGAAAAACAAAATTTATTCGTCTGCGGCGTTAGGACTCATTTCTGCCGAGATTACCCGCATAAACCGGACATTTGGGTTTGCCAAGGAGCTTCGGGAAGAAACTGAATATTTTATTCCGGGAAAGTATTTGATGGGCGCTGTTCCGGGGGATCATGTCCTGCTGAGACGGATTAAGGGAAGGGGCAGCTCGCCCGAGGGTGAAGTGGTACGGATTGTGAGCTATGGCCCCGGAGAATTCACGGCGGAGGTCTGCTTTGAAAACGGGGCGTGGTTCCTGCTGCCGGACACGATGGGGAAAACCCCGCTGCATGTGCAGAAGCAGGATTTATGCGGAGCAGAGGCCGGCGATAAGGTGCTGGCAAAAATAAGCCATCGAGGGAAACGTCACAGCGAGCATCAGGCAGTAGTCCTGTCTGCATACGGAGATTCGGAATCTGCCTGTTCCTGTGCGGCCGCAGCGCTTGACCTGGCCGGGATTGCCGCCGAATTTCCATTTGAGGTGATAGATAAGGCGCAGTATCTCCAGAAACGGGGAATTAAGAGCCGCGACCTGGAGGGGAGAACTGATTTCCGGGGTGACACGATTTTTACGATTGACGGCGCAGATTCCAAAGACCTGGATGACGCGGTTTCTTTGGAGAAGTATGAGGATTGTTATGTCTTGGGAGTGCATATTGCGGATGTTTCCCATTATGTGCATTATAAGGGGGAGATCGACCGGGAAGCGTTTTACCGTGGAACCAGCATTTACTATGCAAACCAGGTAATCCCGATGCTGCCAAAGGAGCTTTCCAACGGCATTTGTTCCCTCAATCCCGGAGAAGACCGTCTGACCCTGTCCGCAGTCCTGACGCTCGACCTGGATGGGGAACTGATTGATTTTGATTTCCGAAAAGGAGTGATCTGCTCGCGGGTCAAGGGAGTCTACAGTGAGGTGAACGCCTTGCTTGCAGGTACGGCAAACAGGGAAATCGAAGAAAAATACGCGGAAGTAAGGGACAAGCTTCTGCTGATGAAGGAACTGTCTGATATTCTGGAAAGGAATAAAAGGCGGCGCGGCGCTCCGGAGCTCGAAACGCAGGAGAGCAAGATTATTGTAGATGATCAGGGACGGGCGGCTGAGATTCTGCCGAGAACCAGCGGACTGGCGGAAGCCCTGATCGAGAACTTCATGCTCACTGCAAACGAGGCTGCTGCGGTTGCGGGCAAGATGAAGGAGGTTCCGTACCTTTACCGTGTTCATGAACCGCCTGCACCGGAAAAGCTGGATCAGCTCAATACCGTTCTGCGGCTGTTGGGTCTTCAGACCAGGAGCCTTTCTCCGAATGTCAAGCCAAAAGCAATGGCAGAGATTCTGGAAAAGGCCAAAGGAAAGGACATCGCTCCGATAGTGAACCTCCAGATGCTGCGGGCGATGTCAAAGGCAAAATACAGTGAAAGCCCGCTTGGGCATTATGGACTGGCGCTGGAAAACTATACTCATTTCACCTCTCCGATCCGGCGGTATCCGGATTTGATGGTGCATCGGGTACTGAGCGACCTGATCGCCGGAGAAGAAATTGCCGAAATCCGCCGGCGCTACACAAAGTATGTGGTAAAAGCGGCCAAACAGGCAACCCAGACCGAAATCAACGCCATGAAGCTGGAACGGGATTGCGAGGATTTTTATAAGGCGGAGTATATGAAAACAAGAATCGGCGAGGAATTTGATGGGATTGTTTCGTCTGTAGCTTCCCATGGGGTCTATGTAGAGCTTCCGAATACGGTAGAAGGCTTAATCCGCGCGGAGGATCTGCCGGGAGGAAACTATGAGTTTGACGGCGTGATGTCGTTCCGCAACCGGTTTAGCGGTGAGAGCTACCGCGTCGGACAGCCGGTTCGCGTAAAATGCATCGCCGCCCAGGTCAGCAGCGGGAATATTGACTTTATCCCGGTCGGGGATGACAGCGAATAGATAGTATAGACCTGTAGGGCAGTCTCTCTGGCAGCGAGCGATACCCTTTCTGCGGGGAGACTGCCAAACCGATATTGAAAGGAAGTAATAGGAATATGGTACGATATTTTAAAGAGCAGGATAAAACGGCCTTTTTGGAAATGGCAGACCGGTTTTATCATATGCCTGCAGTACTGCACAGTGTAGACCAGTCCTATTTTGAGAGGACTTTTGATGCGATTATTTCCGGTACGCCCTACGCGGCCGGAATGCTTGCGGAGTATGAGGGAAAACCAGCGGGGTATGCCCTTCTCTCTCTAACTTGGTCGAATGAAGCCGGTGGGCTGGTCGTCTGGATTGAAGAGGCGTATGTCGAAGCTCAATTTCGTTCCTGTGGGATTGGCAAAGAGCTTTTCGCCTTTATCCGGAGGGAATTTGACGGAAAAGCAAGGCGTTACCGGCTTGAAGTCACAAAAGATAATTTGAGGGCAATCAAGCTCTATGAGGCGCTGGGATATCAGCCGCTGGATTACAGGCAGATGGTTTTGGATCTCGAAAATGAATAAAAAATGTATAAACAGAAAGTTTATACATTTGCGTTCATCAAAAATAAAGAGAATTGCCAAAAAGCGGAACGGATTTCCGGATAGATTTATACCGATTGCATGAAAATACAAATTTTGTGAATAATTATGCAAAAATTTCTTGCATTTTCCATTCAAAAGAGTATAATATACATTGTTGATAGAAAGCAAATAATATTGGAGGAATCAAAATGGCAAAGTATAACAAAGTAGTTTTAGCTTATTCAGGAGGACTTGACACCTCGATTATTATTCCATGGCTGAAAGAAAACTACGGCTGCGAAGTAATCTGCGTGGCTGGCAACGTTGGACAGGACGCGGAGCTGGATGGCTTGGAAGAACGGGCGCTGAAAACCGGCGCTTCCAAATTGTACATAGAGGATATTCAGGACGAGTTTGTCAACGACTTTGTTTTCCCGACCTTAAAGGCCGGCGCGAAATACGAAAATTATCTGCTTGGAACCTCCTTTGCCAGACCTCCGATTGCAAAAAGGATAGTAGAGATTGCGAAGAAGGAAGGCGCGGATGCGATCTGCCATGGCTGCACCGGAAAGGGAAACGACCAGGTGCGGTTTGAACTGACAATCAAGGCGTTTGCGCCGGATATGCCGATTATTGCCCCATGGCGGACATGGGAGCTCAAATCCCGTGATGAAGAAATTGACTATGCCGTCGCACATAATGTCCCGATTAAAATCACCCGTGAAACCAACTATTCGAAGGATATGAACCTATGGCATCTGTCCCATGAAGGCCTTGACCTGGAAGACCCGGCTAACGAACCGGCATATGCGAAGGAAGGGTTCCTGGAAATGGGCGTTGCTCCGGAACAGGCTCCGGACAAGCCGACCTATATCACCCTGAGCTTTGAAAAGGGAATTCCGGTTGCGTTAAACGGCGAAAAGATGGATGGCGTGTCCTTAATCAAGGCTCTGAACAAGCTCGGCGGCGAAAACGGGATTGGGCTTCTGGATATTGTGGAGAACCGTCTGGTTGGGATGAAATCCCGCGGCGTATACGAAACTCCGGGCGGAACCATTCTTTATTATGCGCACGAGGTTTTGGAAACCATCTGCCTGGATAAGATGACCCAGCACTACAAACAGAAACTGGCTCTGGAATTTGCCGACCTGGTTTATAACGGACAGTGGTATACCCCGCTGCGCGAGGCAATGTCCGCCTTTGTTGACAAAACGCAGGAAACTGTTACCGGCGAAGTGAAGCTTAAACTCTATAAGGGGAATATGATCAATGCCGGCGTTACCTCCCCATACAGCCTGTATGACGAGGACGTTGCAACCTTTGGAGAAGACGAGGTTTACAACCAGGCCGATTCCGCCGGATTCATCAATCTGTTTGGGCTGCCGATCAAGGTTAAGGCAATGCTGGACCAGAAAAGGGAACAGAAATAATCAGGCTGAATTGATTTAAGAATCAGGAAAGGCAATGTCAAGTAACCTTTGATATTGCCTTTTGTCTATACAAACGGGAAAAGGAGAACCAAACCAATGGCAAAAATGTGGGCCGGACGCTTTAAAAAAGAGGTTGACGCAAAGGTTAATGATTTCAACAGCTCCATTTCATTTGACGCTGTCATGTATAAGCACGATATTGAGGGAAGCATTGCCCATGCGATGATGCTCGGGAAACAGAATATCATTGACCCGAAAGAAGCAGAGCTGATTGTCCAGGGACTGAAGGGTATCTTGGCGGACATCGAGAGCGGCGTTTTGGAATTTGATATGACGGCAGAGGATATCCATATGTTTGTGGAGGCCGAGCTCACCAAACGGCTGGGCGAAACTGGAAAACGCCTGCATACTGCCCGAAGCCGGAACGACCAGGTAGCGCTGGACATCCGGATGTATTTAAAGGACGAGACCAAAGAGATTGAAGTGCTTGTGAAGGAACTAGCGGAAACGCTCTGCGATATTGCCGAAGAGCACACGGAAACAGTGATGCCGGGCTACACCCACCTGCAGCGTGCCCAGCCGATTACCTTTGGACATCATTTGATGGCTTATGTCCAGATGCTGCTGCGTGATATCGGCAGATTGCAGGATACTTATAAGAGGATGAACGTCATGCCGCTTGGCAGCGGGGCGCTTGCCTCTACCACCTATCCGATTGACCGGCGGCTGGTGAGTGATCTGCTTGGTTTTTCCGCTCCGACCCAGAACAGCCTGGACGGTGTTTCCGACCGGGATTTCTGCATTGAGCTTGCAAGCGCGGTGGCAACGCTGATGATGCATCTTTCCCGCCTGTCTGAAGAGGTGATCCTCTGGTGCTCCTGGGAATTTAAATTTATTGAACTGGACGATGCTTATTCTACTGGTTCGAGTATTATGCCGCAAAAGAAAAATCCGGATATCACGGAGCTTGTCCGGGGGAAAACGGCCCGGGCTATCGGAAATCTCACGACCCTTTTAACCATGATGAAGGGGCTGCCGCTCGCTTATAATAAAGATATGCAGGAGGACAAGGAAGCGGTCTTTGATTCCTGCAAAACGGCAAAGCTCTGTGTGAGCACCATGACGCCGATGCTGAAAACAATGAAGGTGCTGAAAGAAAACATGAGAAACGCCGCGGCCCGTGGGTTTATCAACGCGACCGACTGTGCGGATTATCTCGTGAAAAAGGGGATGGCGTTCCGGGACGCCTATAAAATCACCGGCACCCTGGTTGCTTACTGCATTGACCATGACAAGACGCTGGAAACGCTGAGCCTGCAGGAATACCAGTCCATGCATCCGTCCTTTGAAAGCGATGTGTTTGACGCGATCAGCCTGGATACCTGTGTAAAGGGCAGGAATGTTCTGGGCGGCCCTGCGCCGGAGATGGTGAAACAGCAGATTGTGGAGGCAAGAAAACAACTGGAATATGAAATGACGTCCAAAATGGACTGAGAAAGGACTTTGTCATAAAGGGGGATCATCAAAATGAGTCAGATCAAAGCGGGAATCATCGGGGCGACTGGATATGCGGGCGTAGAGCTGATCCGTATTTTGCTTGGGCATCCTGATGTAACCATTTCAGCCATCAGCTCGGTCAGCTTTGAGGGGAAGGCGCTGAGCGAGGTTTATCCGTCTATGTATCAGCTTTGCGATATGGTTTTGACGGATGAGGATACTGTAATCGAGAGAAGCGATGTGATCTTTGCTTCCCTGCCGCATGGGCTGTGTGAGAAGCTGGCTGGAAAAGCTGTAGAAAAGGGCAAAAAGTTCATCGATCTGGGTGCTGATTTCCGTCTGGCGGAGGAAGCGGATTACCAGGAATGGTATGGGCTCAGCTACAACGATAAGGAGCTGCATCAGAAATCCTGCTACTGTATCCCGGAACTTCACAGAGAACGGATCAATAACAGGATTTCGATTATCGGCAATCCGGGCTGCTATCCAACCAGCATCGCGCTGGGCCTGGCGCCGGTAGTCAGAAGCGGGCTTGCGGACCTGTCTACATTGGTGATCGATTCAAAATCCGGTGTAACCGGCGCGGGACGGGGGCTTTCCCAGACCACCCATTACCCGGACTGCAACGAGGCGTTTTCTCCGTATAAAACAGCCTGCCACCGGCATACCCCTGAAATTGAACAGACCTTGTCGGAGCTGTCGGGCGAGAAGGTCAGGGTCACCTTTGTACCCCATCTGTTACCGGTGAACCGTGGAATTGTCTCGACGATCTACCTGACTCTGAACGAAGCGGCTGATCCGGAACAGATTCGTTCCCTCTACGAAAAGGCCTATCAGGACGAGAAATTTGTCCGGGTGCTGAAGGATGGATCCACGGCGAATTTAAGGAATGTAAAATACTCCAATTACTGCGATATATCCCTTCATTTTGATCTGCGTACCAACCGGCTGATTATAGTTTCAGCCATTGATAATATGGTCAAGGGGGCGGCAGGACAGGCGATTCAGAATATGAACCTGCTGTTCGGGCTCCCGGAGGGAACCGGACTTGGCATGGCGCCGCCGGCTTTTTAAACAACTGAGCGGTTAGAAAGGAAAGACTGAATATGACATTGATAAAATATGAGGGCTTTGACCTGGTGGGCGGCGGCGTCTGCGCGCCAAAGGGCTTCCGCGCGGCGGGCCTGCACTGCGGCATCAGGAAAAACCGGAGTAAAAAGGATCTGGCTATGATCTGTTCGGATACGCTGTGCAGCTCGGCAGCGGTTTATACGCAGAATCTTGTGAAGGGCGCGCCGATTATCGTCACAAAAGAGCATCTCCAAAACGGAAAAGCGCAGGCAGTGATTGTCAACAGCGGAAACGCCAATACCTGCAATGCCGACGGGGAAGAAAAAGCGGCGGCAATGTGCGAGCTTGCGGCAAAGGAACTGAATATCCCGGAAGAAGATGTCATTGTGGCGTCCACAGGCGTAATCGGGATGGTACTCGACCTGGAACCTATCGCGTCCCATGCGAAGGAGCTTGCGCAGGCGCTTTCCTACGACGGGGCGCATGACGCGGCAAACGCAATTCTGACTACCGATACGCAGGAAAAAGAAATTGCTGTGCGTTTCGAGCTGGGAGGGAAAACCTGTACCATTGCCGGTATGGCAAAGGGCAGCGGGATGATTCATCCTAACATGGCAACGATGCTCTGCTTCTTGACCACGGACGCGGCAATTGATCCGGAGGTGCTGCAAAAGGCGCTGTCTGCTGTGGTTGAGGATACCTTTAACATGGTTTCCATTGACGGGGATACCTCTACCAATGATATGGCCTGTATTATGGCCAATGGGTTGGCGGGAAACCCGGAAATCAACTCCGTAGAAAGCGAAGAGTATCAGATTTTTTCCGACGCACTGTATGTGGCGCTGATGAACCTCTCCCGGATGATCGCCGGAGACGGGGAAGGGGCTACCAAGCTGCTGGAATGCACCGTCACTGGCGCGGCAGACCGGGAAAATGCCAAGATTGTTGCAAAGAGCGTGATCACCTCCAGCCTTTTTAAATGCGCGATGTTCGGCGCCGACGCAAACTGGGGAAGAATTCTCTGCGCCATCGGCTACAGCAAGGCGGATCTTGATATCCATAAAGTAGAAGTTCTCCTTTCTTCTCAGAAGGGGAGCATCTGTGTATGTCAAAAGGGCGCGGGAGTAGAATTCAGCGAGGAGAAGGCTGCTGAAATCCTCAAAGAGGATGAAATTAAAATTGTGGTAAAATTAGGCGATGGAAATGGAAAAGCGGTTGCATGGGGTTGCGATTTGACCTATGATTATGTTAAAATAAATGGGGACTATCGAACCTAATGCCGCATGATTTTGGGAAGAAAGGAAGCCTTGCTTGACAGGGCGTGGTCGGAAATGATGAATGCGGAAAGGCTGGAAAGGATATCCGATGAGGTAAAGGCGCAGGTACTGGTCAGCGCTCTGCCTTATATTCAGAAATATTACCAGAAGATTGTCGTCGTTAAATACGGCGGGAACGCAATGACAAGTGAAAAACTAAAGGACGCTGTAATGACAGACGTTGTGCTGCTTTCCCTGATTGGGGTGAAGGTGGTGCTGGTACATGGCGGCGGTCCGGAAATCAATGATATGCTTAAACGGGTAGGAAAAGAGTCCAGGTTTGTGGGCGGCCTGCGGTATACGGATAAAGAAACGGCGGGGATTGTGCAGATGGTACTGGCCGGAAAGGTGAACAAAGACCTTGTGAGCCTTTTAAACCAGCATGGCGGGAACGCAATCGGTTTCTGCGGGATTGACGGCGGAATGATCCGCTGTGAGAAAAAGACCAGCCAGGATCTCGGATATGTCGGCCATATTACCGATGTGAACACCAAGCCGATTTTGGACGCGCTGGAAACAGGTTATATCCCGGTAATTTCTACGGTAGCGACCGATGATGCCGGCGATGTCTATAATATCAACGCGGATACCGCGGCGGCAAAGGTGGCCTCTGCGCTGCACGCGGAAAGCCTGATCTTGATGACAGATATCCGGGGGCTGCTTCGGGATAAAGACGATGAGGATACCCTGATTCCGGCGGTTGCCGCCAGCGAGGTGCCGCAGCTGATCCGGCAGGGCATTATTTCGGGCGGGATGATCCCAAAAATCGAGTGCTGTGTCGAGGCAATCCGGCGGGGAGTACAGAAATCCCTGATTATTGACGGCCGAATTCCGCATTCAATTGTCATTGAACTTTTCTCTGATGAAGGAATTGGTACGCTGTTTACAGCTTAACAAATATATGTGAAAAGAAATGGAGAATGGCCATGAGCGCGATTAAAGAACATGACAAAAAACAGATTGTAGGGACATATGCACGGTTTGACCTGGCGATTGTCAGCGGAAAGAGCGCGACCTGCTGGGACGAAGAGGGAAAGTCTTATATTGACTTTACCTCTGGGATCGGCGTCAACTCTCTGGGGTACTGCGACGATGAATGGGTGCAGGTTGTGTCTGCCCAGGCGGGAAGGCTGCAGCATACCAGCAACCTCTATTATACCGCACCCTGTGTAGAGCTGGCAGACCGTCTGTGTGAGGCAACCGGGTATGACAAGGTGTTCTTTGGAAATTCCGGCGCCGAGGCCAATGAAGCCGCAATTAAAGTGGCAAGAAAATACAGCTTTGACAAATACGGAGAAGGAAGAAATAAGATTGTCTGCCTGAGGAATTCCTTCCACGGGAGGACAGTGACTACCCTTTCAGCTACGGGACAGGATGTGTTTCACAACTATTTCTTCCCGTTTACTGAGGGCTTTGTCTTTGCCGAAGCAAACGACCTTGTTGACGTCGTTTCAAAACTGGACGACAGCATCTGTGCTGTCATGTTTGAATGTGTGCAGGGAGAAGGCGGAGTAATCCCGTTGGATGAGGCCTTTCTGCAGGGGCTTATTTCCCTGTGCGAGAAGAAGGATATCCTGACCATCGCCGACGAGGTTCAGACCGGCGTCGGAAGGACGGGTACCTTTTTGGCCAGCGAACAGTTTGGAATCAAACCGGATATCACCACCCTTGCCAAAGGGTTGGGGGGAGGACTCCCGATTGGCGCTGTCCTCTGCAATGAAAAAACCTCCGGCGTGCTTTCCTATGGCGACCATGGCTCGACCTTTGGCGGAAACCCGGTTGTATGCGCGGGAGCAAATGTATGCGTCAACCGGATTGCGAGCGAGGTGTTCCTGGAAGAGGTGCGCCGTAAATCTCTGATGATCAAGGATGCGCTGATGGGGATTAGGGAAGTAGAATCCCTGAATGGGCTTGGCCTGATGGTGGGAATTAAGCTGCGTACCCAGGCGGCAAAGGAAATCGCGCAAAAATGCTTAAAGAGCGGATTGATGGTACTGACTGCGAAGGAGAAAATCCGGCTGCTGCCGCCTTTGAATATCACAGACGACGAGCTGTTAAAGGGGCTTGAAATTTTGCGGGGAATCCTGCTGGAATATGAGGAGCCTCTCCTTTAAAAATATTCTATGTCTGAGCGTTATATCATTGGAACCGGATGGTATTCCGGCGATCAGAAAGGAAGGATGATCAAGATGAAGCACTTATTAAAGATGTTGGATTTAAGCACAGAGGAGATTTTTAGTTTATTGAATCTGGCTGATCAGTTAAAATATGAGCAGAAGCATGGAATCCAGCATCACCGCCTGAAAGGGAAAACACTGGGAATGATTTTCCAGAAGGCGTCTACCCGGACTCGGGTTTCCTTTGAAACCGGGATGTACCAGCTTGGCGGATATGCCCTGTTTCTGAGTTCCAATGATTTGCAAATCGGGCGCGGAGAACCGGTGCAGGATACCGCAAGGGTTCTTTCCCGCTATCTGGATGGAATCATGATCCGAACCTTTGAACAGAAAGAGGTAGAGGATCTGGCAAAGTACGGTTCTATTCCGATTATTAACGGGCTTACGGATTTCTGCCATCCCTGCCAGATTTTGGCCGACCTGATGACAATCCGTGAGTTTAAGGGCAGTTTTCAAGGGTTGAAGATGTGCTATGTCGGGGATGGAAACAACATGGCCAATTCTCTGATCGTCGGCTGCCTGAAGGTTGGGATGCAGGTTAGCGTTGCCTGCCCGGATGGATATCATCCGGATCCGGCGGTGCTGGAATTTGCTAAGGAATATGGCGATAGGTTCCTTTTGACTTCTGATGTAATGGAAGCGGCGAAGAATGCCGATGTTATGATTACCGACGTTTGGGCATCCATGGGACAGGAGGGCGAAGCAAAAGCCCGTCAGGAAGTATTTGCCGGAACCTACCAGATTAACCGTTCTCTGATGGAAACGGCGAAAAAGGACGCTATGGTGCTGCATTGTCTGCCTGCTCACCGCGGCGAGGAGATCGCAGAGGACGTATTTGAAGCGCACGCAGACGAGATTTTTGAAGAAGCGGAGAACCGTCTCCATGCGCAGAAAGCAGTATTAGTAAAATTGATGGAAAAATAGCTGGCCGATTAAGCCGGAGAAGTGCGTTCTCCGGCTTTTTGTTATATTGATCAGAAAAGGTGCGGAAACAATGAAAGAATGGCTGAACGGAACGGCATTCAGAAAAAACGGCTGTAAGGTAGCATAGTTTTCAGTGGGCATTTCATATATATGATACCATGACAGGAGGGAAATATCTCTGTACAGGGACGGCGCTTTACAGAGATGGGATACGCTCCGGAGAAAGGAATGACCAGCGAAATGGGAAAACGCTTCTTGGCGGCGATGGTGTCGCTTCTGGTATGTGTTGGCTGTATGATGCCGGTTTCAGCAGAAGAAGAGGGTACGGCAGAGAAAAAAACGGAATTGGCTGTAAACGCAAAAGCGGCGATTCTGATCGAACAGGAAACAGGAACAGTATTGTTTGAAAAAAACGCGGATGAAAAACTCGAACCAGCTTCTGTTACTAAGGTAATGACGATGGCCTTGGTTTTGGAGCAGGTATCAAAAGGGAAAATCAAGCTGGACGATATGGTAACGGCAACTGCCCGTGCCAAGGAAATGGGAGGCACACAGATTAACCTGGACGACGGGGAACAGATGTCGGTCTATGATCTGCTGATGGCAGTTGCTGTAGCCTCGGCAAATGATGCGGCGGTTGCCTTGGGAGAATATGTCGGGGGCGGAAGCGAAGCGGCGTTCGTTGAGATGATGAATCAGAAGGCAAAAGAGCTGCATATGGAAAACACTCATTTTGAAAATACAAACGGCTTGCCGGCGGAGGGCCATCTGACCACTGCGCGGGATATCGCCCTGATGAGCAGATTTCTTCTGTCATTTGAACAGGCCTCAGAATTCACCTCGACCGACCGGTATCCTATCCGTTCTGATACCAATGAATATATGATGCGCAATTCAAATGCCCTTGTCCGAGAATACGACGGATGCATCGGCCTGAAAACCGGCTATACCCAGACAGCGGGACATTGCCTGAGCTCTGCGGCCACCCGCAACGGGATGACGGTCATCGCAGTTGTACTCGGAGAGAGCGACAGCAAAACGCGGTTTCAAGAAAGCAAGGAGCTTTTGGACTATGCGTTTGCGCATTATGACCTTTACCGCCCGGAGGTGACCTTTGAGCAGCCGGGCGAGATTCCCGTGAAGATGGGAACGCAGGGCGCTGTCGCCGTAGTCCCTCCGGCAGAACAGGCTGCCCCGGTTGTTATTAAAAAAGGCGCAGAGCCTAATCTGGAAATAAAAACCGAGCTGGAAGAATCTGTCACCGCGCCGGTGGAGGAGGGTGCTGTGGTTGGAAAGACGGTTGTTACTTTAGATGGGAAAGAAGTGGGGGCTTATGAATATAAAGCAGCAGAATCTGTCACAAAGCGAACTGTGTGGTCTGCGATCCAAATGATTTTTTATAGAATATTTACGATGTAGGAAGCTGCCGGCAGAATGCCGGCAGCTTTTTCTGTGTGAACGGACAGAAAAAGTTCACAGTTTGCACAAACAATTTTATTTAAAATGTAGGCTGTGAGACTTGAAAAAGGAGGCTGTTTATAGTAGAATAATAATATAGTTTTAAAGAAGAATGAAAATAAATTTTACACAAATTTGGATGGGGGTATTATAGGTGTCGGTGACTTTAAATGAAAAGCACTTGACTGCATTTGTCCGCGATCATGAATTAAAAGGGATGCAGCCGCTTGTGAACGCGGCCCATCAAAAGCTTCATGATAAAACGGGTCTTGGGAATGATTTCCTGGGCTGGATTACCTTGCCGGCAGATTATGACCGGGAAGAATTTGCCCGAATTCAAAAGGCGGCGCAAAAAATCCAGGCGGATTCCGAGGTGTTGGTTGTAATCGGGATAGGCGGGTCCTATCTGGGCGCGAGGGCGGTTATCGAGCTATTGCGCTCCCCGATGTACAATAACCTGAAAAAGGATACGCCGGATATCTATTTTGTTGGGAATAATATTAACCCGACCTATCTCAATGAAATTCTCTCTATCTGCGACGGAAAAGATATTTCTGTAAATGTTATTTCCAAGTCCGGTACAACAACCGAGCCGGCACTGGCATTCCGGGTGTTCCGGGAGCTTCTGGAAACAAAGTACGGAAAAGAAGGCGCAAAGGGCAGGATTTACGCGACAACCGACAAGGCGCGGGGAACGCTGAAAGAGCTCTCAGACAAAGAAGGTTATGAAACGTTTGTCATCCCGGATGATGTCGGCGGCCGGTTCTCGGTATTGACTCCGGTTGGGCTGCTGCCGATTGCGGTTAGTGGCTGTGATATCCAGGCGCTGATGGACGGAGCAAAGGCTGCACAGGACGCGTATGCTGCTCCTGGCCTCGCAGAGAATGACTGCTACCGTTATGCGGCTTACCGCAATATCCTCCATGCAAAAGGGAAATCGGTAGAAATGCTGGTCAGCTATGACCCGGCGTTTACTATGATGACCGAATGGTTTAAACAGCTTTTCGGGGAGAGCGAAGGGAAAGACCAAAAAGGAATTTATCCTTCTTCCGCCACCTTCTCCACTGACCTGCATTCTCTGGGACAGTTTATCCAGGACGGCTCCAGGGTGATGTTTGAAACAGTAGTCGACATTCAAAAGCCGAAGCAGGATTTCTTTGTCAAGGATGACCCGGATAATCTGGACGGACTGAATTTCCTGTCAAACCAGAATATGTCGGTTATCAACCATAAGGCGCTGGAAGGCACTGTAATCGCGCATACGGAAGGCGGAACGCCGAATATGATTCTGGAAATCCCGGAGATGAATGAATTTGAGCTGGGATATCTGATCTATTTCTTTGAAAAGGCATGCGCTGTTTCCGGATATCTGCTGGGAGTCAATCCGTTTGACCAGCCGGGCGTAGAAAGCTATAAAAAGAATATGTTTGCGCTGCTTGGAAAACCAGGTTATGAAAGTGAAAAGGAAGCGCTCCTGGAAAAACTGAAATAAAGTCCCGAACATCCGATTAGTCAGGATGTTATCATAAATCAAGCGGCCAGACCGGCTGTGATTATTAGGAGGAACTGATATGATTAAATTGATCGTAGGAAGCAAAGGATCCGGCAAAACGAAAGTGTTGATTGATCTGGTAAATAAGGCTGCGGAGACCTCTACAGGCAGCGTTGTGTGCATAGAAAAGGCGATGAACCTGAATTTTTCGATTAAACCTTCTGTCCGTTTGGTACATGCGGACGATTATGATATCAATGGATATGACCAGTTTTATGGGTTTATCTGTGGTGTATTAGCTGGGAACTATGATATTACCGATATTTTTGTCGATGGGATTTTGAGAATTGGCAACCGTGATTTGGATGCATTGGCAACCATGGTGGAAAAGGTACAGGGAATTGTGAAGGATGATGTTGCGATCACCCTCACTGTATCAACTGATCCGGAGAATCTTCCGGAAAGCCTCAAGGCATATCTGTAATCGGGAAATCGCAAGAAGAATGACCGGCTGCTGACTTGCAGTCGGTCATTTTGTGAGAAAACGTTCCTTCGGCAGGCGGAAAAGCTGGGGAAACTGCTGGAATGCCGCCCGGGATTTTAAATTGTTGGATTTTATTATTGACAAATTGTGTCACAGTGTATTATAATATTATGGCACAGCATGATGAGGTGTCTTTATGTCCTATGATCTAAAGCAACTCTTTGAAGTTGTTGGCGAGGTTCAGGAAATTGACTACCGTTTGAACCTGTCAGAGTATGAGCTTTTTGGCGGAAAACCCTTTATCCGGCCAGTTGTGGTTTCTGGGAAAATTGAAAACCGGGCTGGTGTAGTAACGCTCCGTTACCGGGCGGATTTTACGCTGCGGCTCCAATGTGACAGATGTTTGGATGAGTTTGAACGGAATGATCATGTTTCGAATGAACATGTGCTGGTGAACAAGCTGAATACAGACAACGACGAATATATCCTGCTTCCCGACTTTGTCCTGGATTTGGACGAGTTGGTGCTGGATGATATTTTGTTGTATCTACCATCGAAGCTGCTATGCAGCGAAGACTGTAAAGGCTTGTGCGAGCATTGTGGACAGAATCTGAACCACGGCAGTTGTGATTGCTGTAAAACAGCCGAAAAAATAGTTGATCCGCGTCTTGCGGCGCTGGGTGAGCTGCTGAAATAAACCATTGTGTAATCTGTTGAAGGAGGTGCCCAACCATGGCAGTACCAAAGAGAAAGGTATCAAAAGCTAGAAGAGATAAAAGACGTTCCAGCGTATGGAAATTGGATGCGCCGGCATTGTCAAAATGTCCGCAGTGTGGTGAATTAAAAGCCCCGCATAAAGTATGTGGTAGCTGTGGATACTACAAAGGTGTTCAGGTTATCAACAAAGAAGCATAATTGCAAAATGCTTCTGGAGCAAAGCGGCTTGGAAGATAGCCGGTAAAGAAGTTCATGAACAGAAAAATGCCGCTTGTCAAACACAAGCGGCATTTTTTTAAAATGTAGACGCAGACCGAAACACGCGCCGCATTTTTCCTAGCAGAACTGGTTGACGGAATCGGAGAAAAGTGGCATAATTTAAACCATAGGATTGGCTTGGCAGGGCACACGCTTTCTGAAAAGCGGGAACGAAAAAGAGTACGTCAAGCTGGCTGGGAGCAGAATATCATAAGGTATTCTGAAAACAGAACCTGAATAAGATTTAGAGGAAGGAAAAGACAGGACTGTGCCGGTATGTAGAGGTGGTACAGGGCTAAGGAGCCGAGAAACGAGATTGTTCTCTGATCCAGAAAGGAATACAAAGAGATGGCAAAACCAATTGTAGCGGTAGTTGGCCGGCCGAATGTCGGGAAATCTACCTTGTTTAATAAATTGATCGGCCAGCGCCTTTCCATTGTGGAGGATACGCCGGGCGTGACACGAGACCGGATTTATGCACCCTGCGAATGGCGCGGGAAACAGTTTATGCTGGTGGATACCGGCGGAATTGAGCCGAAATCGGACGATGTGATTCTCCAGCAGATGCGTCGTCAGGCACAGATTGCGATTGATACAGCAGATGTGACGATCCTGCTGACCGATATGAAAGACGGCTTGACTGCGACCGATCACGAGGTGGCGGAGATGCTGATGAAAACGGGAAAACCAATCCTGCTGTGCGTGAATAAGTGCGACTCGGTTGGAGAACCGCCGTTAGAGTTTTATGAGTTTTATAACCTGGGACTGGGCGAACCGATTCAGCTTTCTGCGGCACATGGGCACGGAACCGGAGACCTGCTGGATGCTGTTTATGAGCTGCTGCCGGAGCATGAAGAGGACGAATACGGAGAGGAATTTATCCGTGTAGCGGTGATTGGAAAACCGAATGTCGGAAAATCCTCCCTGATCAATAAGCTGGCCAGAGAAGAACGGGCAATTGTGTCCAATATCGCCGGAACGACCCGCGATGCAGTGGATACTGTGGTCGAGAATGAACATGGGAAGTTTGTTTTCATTGATACGGCCGGAATCCGCCGAAAATCTAAGGTGCTGGAAAACATTGAACGGTACAGCGTCCTGCGCGCGCATATGGCGGTAGACCGAAGCGACGTCTGCGTCATCATGATCGATGCGAACGAAGGCTTTACCGAGCAGGACAGCAAGATTGCGGGCTATGCGCATGAACAGGGAAAGGCCTGTATTATCGCGGTCAACAAATGGGATGCTGTGGAAAATAAAACGGATAAGACCATGCGGGAGATGACCTCTGACCTGGAAAAAGCGTTCAGCTTTATGTCCTATGCTCCATTCATTTTTATTTCTGCCCAAACCGGACAGCGGCTCAATAAGCTCTTTGAACTGATCTGTGAGGTAAAGAAACAGAACTCTATCCGGATTACGACCGGTGTACTGAACGATCTGCTTGCATATTGCACGGCAAGGGTACAGCCTCCGTCTGATAAGGGCCGCCGCTTGAAAATTTATTATATGACTCAACCGAGCACCAACCCGCCTACCTTTGTTGCTTTTGTGAACCGTGCTGACCTGTTCCATTTTTCCTATCAGAGGTATATCGAAAATCAGATCCGGGAATCCTTTGGCCTAAAAGGAACGCCCATCCGGTTTATTGTCCGGGAGCGTGATACAAAAGACACGAAATAGTTTGGAGGGAAAACCATGCTAGTGACCATACTTTGTCTGCTGGTTTCAATGATAATCGCCTATTTGCTGGGAAGTGTCAATTTTGCGCTGATTATTACCAAGGGCTTTGCCCATAAGGATATCAGAAGCTGCGGCAGCGGAAACGCCGGCATGACCAATGTCCTGCGTACATTGGGAAAGGGGCCGGCCGCCCTTACGCTGCTGGGAGACTTTTCAAAGGGACTGTTTGCCGTGCTGATCGCACGCGCCCTGTTTGTTTTTGTGGCAAAGCAACCAGATTTCTTTGTGGGAGAATATCTCTGTGCATTCTGCGGTTTGCTGGGACACTGTTTCCCGGTGTTTTTCGGCTTTAAGGGCGGCAAGGGCATTTTGGTATCTGCCGGCGCTTTGATTGCCTTATCTCCATTATCCTTTGCGTTTTGCTTAGCGGCATTTCTCATCGGGACGCTGCTAACGAAATATGTCTCTGTCGGATCGATTGCTGCTGCAGTGACCTTCCCTGTCGCGGTGTTGATTATTCGCCTTATCGGCAAATACCCGCATCCATATTTAGAGGCTTCTATGGCACTGCTGATTGGCGGAATTGTCATTTTCATGCACCGCGCCAATATCAAGCGTCTGATCCGAGGAGAAGAGAATGGCTTCGGGAAAAAGAAAAAATCATAGAGGGTGAGAAAGGATGTTTTCCATGAGATGTCCATATTGCGGAACAGAAGTATCCTATCAGGAGAAATTTTGTCCAAGCTGCGGCGCCGTTATGCCGCTTCAACCGCCGGCTCCCCCGCAGCAATATCAGTATTATCCGCCCCAGCCGCCTTATATGCGGGCTGAACCGAGCGGTTGTGCAATTGCCTCGATGATTCTGGGAATCCTGTCTGTTTTGTGCAGCTGCTTTTGCTTCTTTTCTGTTCCGTTGGCGGTCGTTTCATTGCCGTTGGGACTTTACCATCGTTCAAAATATCGTGGAAATCAAGGAATGGCGATGGCTGGGATTGTCCTGTCTATCGTGGGTCTGGTATTCAGTCTGTTTTATTTTGTTATGATGATGATGGAAGAAAATTATTACATATAGCAGGATTTCAGCGAATTGAATGGAAAAACCAAAAATAATGCAGAAATAAATGTAAAGAAAAAGACTTGACAGCCTGTTATACATTGTGTATAATGTGAGATGTTAAGTCTTTTTCTTTACATTGCTGTGAGAGCGAAAAAATCCGGGGGACTTTTAAATGAGTAAAAATCTGGAAGTTGCAGTATTGCTTGATTTTTATGGAGAAATGCTGACAGAAAAACAGCGGGATTTGATTGACCTGTATTATAATGAGGATTTGTCGCTGGGTGAAATCGCTCAACATCAGAAAATAACCCGTCAGGGCGTGCGGGACAGTATTAAGCGCGGGGAAGAATTCCTGTATGAGCTGGAAGAAAAGCTTGGGCTTTTAAAGACCTATCGGGAAACGCAGAAAACCTTCCAGATGATCCGCGATTTATCCGCAGAGATTTATCAGATCAGTGACCGCTATAAGTATTCGGTCAACGTGATTCAGGATTCCAAAAAGATTCTGGAGATTGCAGAAAAACATTTAGATTGATGATTTGGTTACAATAAACGGAGGTTCGCAGATGGCTTTTGAAGGATTGTCGGATAAGCTGACTGCCGCATTCAAAAAACTCAGGTCAAAGGGTAAGCTGAATGAGGACGACATCAAAACCGCAATGCGGGAAGTGCGCCTGGCATTGCTGGAGGCGGATGTTAACTATAAAGTGGTCAAAGACTTTGTTAAGGATGTCAGTGAGCGCGCTGTCGGGTCGGATGTGCTGGAAAGCCTGACGCCCGCGCAGCAGGTCATTAAGATCGTAAATGAAGAGCTTTGCCGGTTGATGGGAAGTGAAAATGCAAGAATCAATATCCCGTCAAAACCACCCTGCATCATTATGATGTGCGGCCTGCAGGGAAGCGGTAAAACCACCCACTCTGCAAAGCTTGCAAAGCACTTTAAAGCACAGGGACATCGTCCGCTGCTGGTGGCCTGTGACGTTTACCGTCCGGCTGCAATCGACCAGTTAAAGGTCGTTGGCGCAAAAGCGGAAGCGCCTGTATTTGAGCTGGGGCAGATCGATCCGGTAGAAATCGCCAAAAAAGCGGTGGTTCATGCCAAGGATCACGGCAATGATATTGTCATCCTGGATACCGCCGGACGCCTGCACATCGATGAAGAGCTGATGAATGAGCTGAAGAACATAAAGTCTTCAGTAGAACCGCATGAAATTCTTCTGGTAGTCGATTCCATGACCGGCCAGGACGCGGTAAATGTGGCAAAAAGCTTTGATGAGACGCTGGGGATTGACGGCGTTATCTTGACAAAGCTTGACGGCGACACCCGCGGCGGAGCGGCGCTTTCCGTTCTGGCTGTTACCGGAAAACCGGTAAAATTTGCTGGTATCGGGGAAAAGCTGGAGGATTTGGAACCATTCCATCCAGAGCGGATGGCTTCCAGAATCCTGGGGATGGGCGATGTGCTTACCCTGATTGAAAAGGCGCAGACCACTATTGACGAGAAAAAAACAGGGGAAATGATGAATAAGCTGAAGGAAAGCAGCTTTGACATGAATGACCTGTTGGAATATATGTCCCAGATCAAAAAGATGGGGCCGCTCAAGCAGATTGTGAACATGATTCCGGGCGTGGGCGGAAAAATCAAGGATGAGGATATCGATGACCGTCAGATGGTAAGGCTTGAGGCGATGATTACCTCGATGACCAAAGCTGAACGTGAGAATCCGAAAATCATCAATCCGAGCAGAAAACGCAGAATTGCTACGGGAAGCGGGACAAAGGTAGAGGATGTAAACCGTCTGCTGAAGCAATTTGAAATGATGCAGAAGATGATGAAGCAGCTTGGCGGAAAAGGCGGGAAAAAGAAACGCCGGCGCGGCGGTTTCCCGATGATGCCGGGCGGCATGGGCGGCGGAATGCCGGGAATGCCGATGATGTAGCGGCATATCAGTGTTGTTTCTTGCAGGGGGCTTGTGCTTTCTGTAAAGATAGATTTGAATAAAAATGAAAAGATTCAGGAGGTGACAGTTCATGGCTGTTAAAATTAGATTGCGTCGTATGGGAGCTAAGAAAGCACCGTTTTATCGTATCGTGGTTGCTGATTCCAGATATCCGAGAGATGGCAGATTCATCGAAGAAATCGGCTACTATGATCCGACAAAAGAACCGTCTGTGGTAAAAGTGGATGCTGAAAAAGTTCAGAAATGGATCGCAAACGGTGCTCAACCAACCGATACTGTGAAAAAGTTATTGAAAAACGTTGCTGAATAAGAGGTAATTTGAGATGAAAGAATTACTAGAGACGATTGCGAAAGGTCTTGTTGAGAATAAGGATGCGGTTGAAGTAAAGATTGACGAGCCGAATGAGGAAGGCGTCATTGTTTACCATCTGCATGTTGCTCAGGAAGATATGGGTCGTATTATCGGCAAGCAGGGCCGGATTGCTAAGGCGATCCGTGCGGTCATGCGGGCTGGAGCCAGCAGGGTAGACCAGAAAATTGCGGTTGAGATCGAATAACGATTTGGGAAGCGGTTACGCTTCCCTTTTTGCTATCATCAAAGCGGGGAAGCTCTGATGATAGCCTGCTGGGATTCTGTTAAAAGGATAAATTTTTAATGGAGGCTTTAGAAAAAACCAGCTCTAATTCCATGGGAAAGTAAGGGTTATGATGATGAAAAAACAGTTTTTAGAAATAGGAAAAATTGTAACAACGCATGGGATTGCCGGTGAGGTTCGGGTGCAGGCCTGGTGCGATACCAATGATTTTTTAACTGAATTTGCCGTACTCTATTTTGACAAAGGAAAAACTCCGCTCCGGATTGAGCGGGCCAGGACACATAAAAATATTGTAATCCTGAAGATAAAGGGTATCGACGACATGAATACGGCACAGACGCTGCGCAACCGCGTGCTGTATGTCAATCGCGACGATATTGAGCTAGAGGAAAACACTTACTTTATCCAGGATCTGATTGGTTGTCATGTTGTCGATTATGAAGATCCCCAGAAGGAATATGGCGTTTTGGTTGAGGTATCTCAGACAGGCGCGAACGACGTTTACCATATCAAGGATGAAGCCGGGAAGATCGTCCTGATTCCGGCGATTCCTGATGTGATCAGGATGACGGATGTGGACAGCCAAAGGATGGAAATTACTCCGCTGAAGGGATTGTTTGACGATGAGGATTGATATAGCGACTCTGTTCCCGGAAATGTGCGAGGCTGTGCTGGGAGAGAGTATTCTCGGCAGGGCAAGGAAAAATAATCTGGTGACGGTATGCTGCCATAATATCCGCGACTATACGCTGGATCGGCATAACCGCGTGGACGATTCTCCTTACGGCGGAGGAAAAGGAATGGTGATGCAGGCAGACCCGATTTTTCGCTGCTATGAGGCGGTTTGTGAGCTGTCTGGGGACAAGCCGCATGTCATCTATCTGTCTCCGCAGGGACGGGTGTTGACTCAGCAAATCGCGGTCGAATACAGTCGAATGGAGCATCTGTTTTTGTTGTGCGGACATTATGAGGGAATTGATGAACGGATTATTGAGGAGATTGTCGATGAGGAGGTCTCGATCGGAGACTATGTCCTGACCGGCGGGGAACTCCCGGCTCTGGTGCTTGCGGACAGCGTCATCCGGCTTTGCGACGGGGTTTTGTCCGGGAGCGAATGCTTTGAACAGGAAAGCCATTATAACGGCCTGCTGGAGTATCCGCAGTATACCCGGCCGGAGGAATGGCATGGGAAAAGGGTGCCGGACGTATTGCTGTCGGGGCATCATGCCAATATCGAAAGCTGGCGGATGGAACAGTCCCTGAAACGCACCGAGACGAAAAGACCGGACATGTTCCAGGAATTTCAAAGGCGCAATTCGGATAAATGTTGAAAAGTTTGGATAATATAACACAAAGTGTTGAAAAGATTGTAGGGGTTTTGCATAAACAGATTGCTGGAAAAGATGTTCAATCTATCGAAAAATCTGAAATCTCGATGAAATGATTGACGGCAAAAAAGTTTGTGATATAATGTTAATTGTTCAGTGATTTTATCTTGGTAAAGTGGTTCCGCGCATACGGAACCGGCGAATGTAATCATTACGTTGGTTAAGGAGAGTAGCAAAATGTACGTAAAAGATGTCGAAGTGCAAAATCAGGTGGGCTTGCATGCGCGTCCAGCCACCTTTTTCATTCAGAAAGCAAATGAATATAAATCTTCTATCTGGGTGGAAAAAGAAGAACGCCGCGTCAATGCAAAAAGCCTGTTGGGTGTCCTGTCTTTGGGTATCCTCGGCGGAAACAATATAAAAATTATTGCTGATGGAGCGGATGAACAGGAAGCAGTAGAAGGCTTGGCAAAGCTGGTTGATTCCGGGTTCGCAGAATAGAAATTGACTGAAAATTAGGGGATGGCTGTCTGGGGAGACAGCCATATTTTTTGAACAGAAAAACAGCAGCCTGCAAATATACAGGCTGCTGTTTTTTTATAATGTTTCAGGAGCATCATAATCAACGCCGAAGGTATCGACAGTGACCTTCACCATCTTTTGTTCTTCTTTCGGCTTGTCACGGAAATCACGCGGAGCACTGACGATCCGCTGGGCCTCCTCCATCCCTTCGATTACCTTTCCAAAGGCGGCATATTGGCCGTCAAGATGCGGCGCGTCGTCCACCATAATAAAGAACTGGGAACCCGCGCTGTCCGGATGGGAGGAGCGGGCCATAGAAATGACGCCGGTAGTATGCTTGAGATCATTTTGGAATCCGTTTGCGGCGAATTCTCCCTTGATCGAATAGCCTGGGCCGCCCATTCCGACTCCCTGCGGATCGCCGCCCTGGATCATAAAGCCGGGAATAACACGATGGAAAATCACCCCGTCATAAAAGCCCTTCTGCACCAGGGAGATAAAATTTTTCACTGTGTTCGGCGCTACGTCTGGATAAAGCTCTACTTTCATTTTGACATCGTTGCCGGTGTCAATGGTTACAATTGGATTTGGCATAGTAATGCTCATTCCTTTCTTAGAAAATGTTTATTCCACCATCAGGCCGCAGATTGCGTTGGAAAACGCGACCGGATCATCAATTGGCATCCCTTCGATCAGCATTGCCTGCGTGTAGAGCAGGTCGCTGTAGGCTTTCAGCTTGTCTTTATCAGAAGCATAAAGCTTTTGGAGGGTAGAGAAAATTGGATGGGAGGCGTTGATTTCCAAAATTCTGTCTGCCTTGACCTTCTGATCAGTCGGCATTGCGTTTAATACCTTCTCCATTTCAAGGCTTAACCCGCCGTCGCTCGTTAAGCAGACCGGATGAGATTTCAGCCGCTGGGATAATCTTACTTCCTTTACCTTGTCTCCTAAGGCTTCTTTCATTGCCACAAACAGGTCTTTGCTTTCTTCCTCCTGCTTTTTCAGTTCTTCCTTTTCCTCCTCTGTTTCCAGCCCAAGATCGCCGGAGGAAACAGATTTAAACTCTTTTCCGTCATACTCACGGAGCATCTGGATCGCAAATTCATCGACATCATCGGTAAAGTAGAGTATTTCAAAGCCCTTATCCTTCACCAGCTCGGTCTGAGGCAGATGTTCGATCCGGGCGACGCTTTCACCCGTTGCGTAGTAGATGTATTTCTGCTCGGATTTCATCCGGGATACATATTCGCTCAAGGAAACCAGCTTGTTTTCACTGGAGGAATGGAACAGGAGCAGGTCTTTGAGCTGATCCTTGTTCATACCATATTGGTTATAGACGCCGAATTTGAGCTGCAGGCCGAAGCTTTCAAAGAATTTGACGTAGGTTTCCCGGTCGGCTTTCATCATCTTGGCAAGCTCATTCTTGATTTTCTTTTCAATGCTTTTAGCAATTACCTTTAGCTGCCGGTCATGCTGGAGCATTTCACGGGAGATGTTGAGTGAGAGATCCTCCGAATCCACCAGCCCCTTGACAAAGCTGAAATAATCCGGCAGCAGGTCGGCGCATTTGTCCATAATCAGAACGCCGTTAGAATAAAGCTGCAGGCCCTTTTCGAAATCCTTGGTATAATAGTTATAAGGAGCCTTTGCCGGAAGGAATAAAAGCGCATTATAGGTGGCGGCGCCTTCTGTTTTGCTGTGGATAACCTTGATCGGATTCTCAAAGTCATAGAATTTTTCTTTATAAAAACTATTATAGTCCTCGTCTGTGACCTCATCCTTGCCTTTTTTCCAGATTGGGATCATACTGTTGAGGGTTTCTGTTTCAGTATAGGTTTCATATTCCGGATCAACACCATCGGTACCTGTGCCCTCTTTTAGTTTGGAACGCTCCATCTCCATCGTGATCGGATAACGGATATAATCGGAATACTTTTTCACAATGCCCTGAAGCCGGTATTGCTCTAGGTACTCGTCAAATTTTTCCTCTTCGGTATTTTCTTTGATCTTCAGGATCACGTCGGTTCCAAAACTCTCCTTTGTACAAGGCTCAATGGTGTAGCCATCGGCACCGCTGGAGTTCCACCGGTAGGCCTCGTCTGAACCAAATGCCCTGCTGATTACGGTTACCTCGGAGCTTACCATAAACGCGGCGTAAAACCCTACGCCAAACTGCCCTATGATCTCGACGTCGTCCTGCAAATCGTGTTCTTTTTTAAAGTTTAATGAACCGCTTTTTGCAATGGTGCCAAGGTTGTTTTCCAGCTCCTCCCTGGTCATCCCAATCCCATTGTCGGAAAGGGTTAACAGGCGGTTGTCTTTGTCAGCAGAGAGGTGAATTTTAAAATCCTCCCGCGCCATTGAAACGCTGTGATCGGTTAAAGACTTGAAATAGAGCTTGTCAATTGCGTCGCTGGCATTGGAAATCAGCTCCCGCAGGAAGATTTCATGATGTGTATAGATGGAATTGATCATCAAATCCAGCAGCCGTTTTGATTCAGCCTTGAATTGTTTTTTTGCCATATGATCGATCTCCTTTAAAGAACAAAAATATAAAATTTTTAGCACTCGCTTTCTTTGAGTGCTAAAAACAGTATAGTACAATTTTATTATGAAATCAACCCTTTCACAGAAAAATCAGGATAAAATTTACAATTAGATCATATTTCAAAAGCCGAAGCTTCCATAGCTTTTTTCGCCTGTATTTGGTATAATAAAGGTGAAAAGAATTTCAGTTGAAAGGGATGGAAAAGGAAAATGAAACTAATTTCATGGAATGTCAACGGGCTGCGCGCCTGTATGAATAAAGGCTTTTTGGATTTCTTTGCAGAGTCTGGAGCGGATATTTTCTGCATCCAGGAAACAAAGATGCAGCCTGGTCAGGCTGAGGTGCCTGTTTCGGGATACCATCAATACTGGAACAGCGCCGTGAAGAAGGGCTATTCCGGAACGGCTGTATTTACCAAGACAGAGCCGCTTTGCGTTACCTATGATATCGGGAGGGAAGAGCATACCGGGGAAGGGAGGGTTATCACAGCAGAATTTGAAGCCTTTTACCTGGTCAATGTCTACACGCCGAATTCCAAGCAGGAGCTGGCTCGCCTCTCCTACCGGATGGAATGGGAGGACGCATTTCGGGCTTATGTCAGGGACTTGGATCAGAAAAAACCGGTGGTCATCTGCGGGGATATGAATGTTGCCCATCAGGAGATCGACCTGAAAAACCCGAAAACCAACCGGAAGAACGCCGGTTTTACCGACGAGGAGCGCGGTAAGATGACCGAATTGCTCACAGCCGGCTGGGTGGACAGCTTTCGGTATCTCTATCCTGAAGCGGAAGGAATTTATAGCTGGTGGTCTTACCGTTTCCGGGCAAGGGAAAAGAACGCAGGCTGGCGGATCGATTATTTTCTGGTCTCTGAACGGATGAAAGACCGGATTGCGGACAGCAAAATTCATACGGAAGTCTTTGGGAGCGATCATTGTCCGGTAGAGCTCCTGTTAAAATAGAAAGGACAGACGAGAGATGACAAGCCAGAGGAAAAAATGGATTACATTCTGCCTGAGCTTTCCGGGAGCTTATGAGGATTATCCGTTTCACGATGATAACTGGACGATGATGCGGGCCGGGAACCGGAAAACCTTTGCGGCGATTTATGAACGGCTGGGACTGCTACGGATTAACGTCAAATGCGAGCCAATGCAGGCTGATTTCTGGCGAAGCGTCTATCCTGCGGTCACACCGGGCTACCATATGAATAAGGTGCACTGGAACACCATCACGCTGGACGGCAGTATGACAGAGGATGAAATCTGTGAAATGATTGCGCACAGCTACGAGCAGGTGCGGGACAAAGGGAAAAAATGCCGGAAATAAGTTGACAAACGCAAAAAAAGTTGCTATACTTAAGAAGTTGAATAAAGAGAGAAAGGAAAGACCGGGAAACATCCCGGTCTTTCCTTTCTGTTAATGGGGCTCGATGAAGAAGGAGAGGATTCTTTTCGTGAAAGGACAGAAAAAGAATACGGCGGCAATGGTATATGACCTGGCAAAGCCGATTACAGACGAGGCTGGCGTTTATTTATGGGATGTCCGGTTTGAAAAGGAAGGCGCGTCCTGGTTTTTAAAGGTCATTATTGACAGTGACGACGGGATTACCTTTGACGACTGCGAGGCAGTCAGCCGCCCGCTCAGCGGCAAATTGGATGAAGAGGACCTGATTGAGCAAAGCTATTATCTGGAGGTGTCTTCTCCGGGTGTGATGCGGGAGCTGAGAAAGCCGGATCATTTTGAAGTTTGTATCGGGGACGCTGTGGTGGTCAAGCTGATCCGCCCGGATGAAAACGGCAACCGGGAATTCCACGGCAGCCTGCTCCGTTATGACGACGGACAGTTTGCGATAGGGCAGGAAGGCGGAGAAGCAGTATTCCACCTGCGGGACTGCGCGTTTGTAAAGCTGGATGATGATATTGAAATTTAAACTAAAATTGAAATAACCGGAGAGGAATGATTGAAAAATGAATCAGGATTTTTTTGAAGCGTTGGAATTGCTGGAGGCGGAGAAAGGAATTCCGGTAGACAGTATTCTGGATAATATTAAAAACGCAATCAACGTGGCGGTGAGAAAATATTACACTGTTGGGGAAGATAATGTTGTGATCGATATTAACCAGGCGGAAAACAAATTTAAGGTTTCCATTGTAAAGGATATCGTGGAAGAAGTGGAAGACGAGGGCACCCAGATCAGCCTGGAGGAGGCACTCGAAAAAAACAAGCGGGCTAAGCTGGGCGGAAAGCTTACCATCAAGCTGGATACCAAGCAGATCGGCCGGATCGCGGCGCAGTCAGGGAAGAACCTGATCCATCAGGCGATTAACGATGCGGTCAAGGCACAGATGTATGAGCAGTATCAGTCCAAGCTCAACGAGGTGGTCACTGCTACAGTCCAGAAGGTGGAACCGAGAACCGGAAACGCGACTGTAGAGATTGACAAGAATGAGGTGATCCTCTTCAAGAACGAGCAGATTCCGGGTGAAGCACTGGTGGAAGGCCAGAGGATCAAAGTATATGTCAGCGATGTGGTGAGCACTGATCGCCGCTGCTCCATCAAGGTTTCCAGAACCCATCGGGATATGGTGAAACGCCTGTTTGAGCAGGAGGTTCCTGAAATTTTCGATGGAACGGTAGAAGTCAAGGCCATTTCCAGGGAGGCTGGTTCCAGAACAAAAATTGCGGTATTTTCCAAGGACAGCCAGGTAGATCCGGTCGGCGCATGTATTGGAAATAGAGGAATGCGGGTAGCCAATATTGTAAATGAACTGCATGGTGAAAAAATCGACGTCGTGCGCTACAGCGAAAACCCGGAGGAATTTATCGCACAGGCATTGTCCCCTTCCGATGTACTGAAGGTGGAGATTATAGATGAAGAAAACCGTATTTGTCGTGTAACGGTACCGGATAACCAGCTTTCGCTGGCAATCGGAAATAAAGGCCAGAATGCGAAGTTGGCTGCACGGCTGACCGGATATAAGATTGATATCAAGCCGGAAAGCGGTTTTTATGGAGAAGATGAGGACGAGGACGCTCCGATAGAAATCTAACAAAACGGGAGAGAAAAAACGATGCAAGGAAAAAAAGGGGTAAAAAAAATACCGATGAGAAAATGCGTTGGCTGCAATGAAATGAAGCCGAAGCGTGAGCTTGTACGTGTAGTCAAGAATAAGGAAGGCGAAATTTCGCTGGACTTGACTGGAAGAAAGGCAGGACGCGGCGCTTATCTTTGCCCCAAGGTAGAATGCCTGCAGGCCGCAAGAAAAAATCACGGCCTGGAGCGGGCCTTTTCCTGCAGAATCCCGGATGAAATTTATGACGGAATGGAGAACGAACTAAAACAGGATGAATAAACTGATAGAAACAGTAACCTTTTGCAAGAGGATCGGCGGATTGGTAATCGGATTTGACCTGGTGAAGCAGGCAATGCAGAAAGGAGAAGCCGGGCTGGTATTGCTGGCCAGGGATCTCTCCCCAAAGACAGAGAAAGAGATTAGGTTCCTGTGTGGTCAATTTGATGTTGCGCTGAAAAAGACAGAACTGTCATTGGATGAGTTTTGGTATTTGATTGGAAAAAGAGCTGGCGTAATCGCGGTGACCAATCCAGCATTTGCAGAAAAACTTTTGACCGTCATAGATGAAGCAAACCATATGGAAAATGAGAAGGAGGATGCCGAATATGGAGATTAAGTACAGATTGCACGAAGTCGCGAAAGACTTAAATGTCCCTAATAAGGAAATCATCGCGCTGATAGAAAAACATTTTGGTGAAACCAAAAAACATATGACCGCACTGACCGAAGAGGAGCTTAACGTGGTGTTTGAGCACTATGTATCGCAGAAGGGAACAGTCCAGAACCTGGATGCCTATTTTGCAATGCAGAACCGTCCGAAGAAGGAAGAGCCAAAACCGCAGCCAAAAAAGACAGCAAAACCAGCCAAGGTGGAAAATGCGGAAAAATCGCAGCCGAAAACAGCGAAGCCACAGGCCAAAGCGCCAGTGAAACCACAGCAGCAGTCCAGACAGACAAAATCACAGGGCCAGGTGCAGGAAAGAAAACCAGCTCCGCGTCCACAGCAGCAGACTCAGGCTGCGAAAACCGGGCATAATAAATTACAGGACCGCAACCGCTTTGAGGCTGCAAAAAATGTTTCCCTGAATGCAAAACCGAAAGCAGCAAAGCCACAGACCAAAGCGCCGGCAAGGCCGCAGCAGCCGGTCAATACCGTTCATGCGCCGAAAATGGCAGAAAATTCCGAGGCGTATGAAAAGGTGGTTCGGCATGTAGATACCTCGAAGGTGGAAGTCAATCTGGATAAATATAATGAAAAATATGAACAGATTGCGCCTGCTGACCGGTATAAAAATAATGTGAAAAAACAGAAATTCGGCAATAAGGCCGCCCAGCGCCAGAAGGCCAAATATTCCAATAAAAAGGAAACAGAGGCGGAGAAGCTCCAGCGCCTGGCTCTGCAGCGCGCCAGAAAACAGCAGCTTACCGTCCAGATTCCAGACGAAATTGTTGTATCGGAGCTGGCGAGCCGCTTAAAAGTGAATGTTTCCGAAGTGATTAAAAAGCTGATGATGATGGGTGCAATGGTTGCCCAGAATGAGGTAATCGACTTTGATACCGCGGCGCTTGTTGCCGATGAGCTGGGCGCGAAGGTTGAAAAGGAGGTCATTGTAACCATTGAAGAACGACTTTTCGAAGAGGAAGCAGACACAGAGGAAAACCTCGAGGAAAGAAGTCCGATCGTCGTTGTTATGGGACACGTTGACCATGGTAAAACCTCGATTCTTGATAAAATCCGGAATGCTGATGTTACCTCAACGGAGGCCGGTGGGATTACCCAGCATATCGGTGCATATCAGGTGAAGGTACATGACAGGAACATTACCTTCCTGGATACACCGGGACACGAAGCGTTTACAGCGATGCGTTCCCGTGGCGCGCTGGCAACGGATATTGCAATTTTGGTAGTCGCGGCGGATGACGGTATCATGCCGCAAACGGTTGAATCCATCAACCATGCGAAGGCGGCAAAGGTACAGATTATCGTTGCGATCAATAAAATGGATAAACCGACTGCGAATCCCGACCGGGTAAAACAGGAACTGACGGAACATGGCCTGGTGCCGGAGGAATGGGGCGGCGATATCATCTGCTGTCCGGTTTCCGCACTGACCGGGGAAGGCATCGACCAGATGCTGGATATGGTGCTTCTGACTGCTGATATGCTGGAGCTTAAAGCAAATCCGAACCGTCTTGCGAAGGGAACCGTAATTGAATCCCGCCTGGATAAGGGCCGCGGCCCGATCGCCACGCTGCTGGTACAGAACGGTACCTTAAAGAGCGGAGATGTGCTGATTGCAGGCACTGCCGTTGGCCGTGTCCGTGTGATGACCAACGACAAGGGACTCAAGGTAGAGGAAGCCGGACCGTGCGTGCCGGTTGAGGTTGCCGGTCTTGACGAGGTGCCGACTGCAGGGGACGAATTTGCCGCAGTTGCAAATGAACGCCTTGCCCGAGAATTGGTTGAAAAGCGGAAGCACGAACAGAAGGAAGAGCAGTTTAAACAGTTCCAGAAGGTAACGCTTGATAACCTGTTTGATCAGATGAAGGAAGGCGAGCTGAAGGAACTGCCGATCATCGTGAAAGCAGACGTAAACGGTTCTGTAGAAGCAGTCCGCCAGTCATTGGAAAAACTCAGTAATGATGAAGTCAGAGTTAATGTAATCCACGGTGGTGTTGGTGCGGTCAACCGTTCCGACGTAATGCTGGCACAGGCCTCCGGCGCGATTATTATTGGATTTAATGTACGGCCGGATAACAATGCCCGCGAGATGAGCGAATCCGGCGAGGTAGAGATCAGGCTGTACCGCATCATCTATGACGCAATCGACGATGTGAAACAGGCGATGCGCGGTATGCTCACTCCGAAAACCCGTGAGGTGGAGCTTGGCCGTGCGGAAGTGCGTCAGGTTTATAAGATTTCCAATGTCGGCGTCGTAGCAGGATGCTATGTGTTGGAAGGAAAAGTGGCGCGTAACGCACTGATCCGGGTTGTCCGTGACGGAATCGTTCTGGTGGAGGATAAGATCGACTCCCTCAGAAGGTTCAAGGACGACGTCAAGGAGGTTGCCCAAGGGTATGAATGCGGGATTGGCCTGGACAAATATAACGATATCAAAGAGGGCGATATTTTCGAATCCTTCCTGCTGGAGGAATATATCGAAGACAAATAGCCCAGGAATAAGAAGCCGGGACTGACAAATTCAGGCTCGGTTTCGGAAAAGGAACAAAATGGCTGGTTTTAAAATAGGAAGAGTGACACAGGATATCAGGCGGGAACTCAGCGCTATCCTGCGGGAACTGAAAGACCCGCGGATCTCATCGATGCTCAGCATTGTCAAGGTATCCGTGTCCAACGATATGTCGTACTGTAAAGTTTATGTCAGCGCGATTGAAGGTTTTGAAAAATCGAAGGAATCAGTAGAAGGGCTGAAAAGCGCAACGGGCTTTGTCAAGCGGGAGCTGTCCAACCGGCTTCATCTGCGTAAATGCCCGGAGCTCACCTTTATTGCAGATGATTCGATCGAATACGGCGCGCAGATCAATCAAATGCTGGAGGATTTGAATCGGTAATTTTCCGATTCAGAAAGGGAACAAAGCCATGACAGAAGATTTACAGAAAATTGCAGCAAAGCTGAAACAGAAAAACCGGATTCTCATTATTACACATCAGAATCCGGACGGAGATACGCTGGGCAGCGGGATGGGGCTTTACTATGCCCTGCGGAAGCTGGGAAAACGGGCGAACGTAATCTGCTCTGATCCGTTTCCGAAAAAATTCTCTTATCTGTTTCAAGAGTTTGAGGAGGATGAATTTGAGCCCGACTGTATTGTAACGGTCGATATCGCTTCTCCGCAGCTTTTGGGAACCTATCTGGAGCATTTCCAGGATCAGATTGATATTTGCATTGACCATCACCGATCCAATACGATGGAAGCAGATGCGGTATATATTGACAGCAAAGCGGCGGCTACCTGTGAAATCATCTACCAATTGGTGCTTGAGCTGGGTGCTGAGATTAGTCCGCTTATGGCAAACTGTCTTTATACCGGTATTTCGACCGATACTGGATGCTTTAAGTTTTCCAATACAACTGCAGAAACCCACCGAATTGCGGCTGAATTGTTTGAACGCGGCTGTGCGTATGAACAGATTAACCGGGGTCTGTTTGATACAAAATCCAAAAGCCGGATCGTAGTGGAAAAAGAAGTGCTGGAAACAATGGAATTTTATTGTGAACATCGCGTAGCGATGATTGTGATCACACAGGAAATGATCCGCAATTCCCAGATTGATACGGCTGATTTGGATGGCGTCGCCGCGATACCCCGGCAGATCGAGGGGGTCGAGGTTGGCGTTACAATGCGGGAACGGCTTGAGGGCGGATATAAGGTGTCCCTGCGTACCTGCCAGTTTGTAGACGCTGCCGCAGTCTGTGCAAAGCTGGGCGGCGGCGGACATATCCGCGCTGCCGGATGCGTAGTGGATGGCCCCCTGGAGCAAGCGAAAAAAGCCCTTCTTGATGTAATTGTACCTTGCTTTGAACAGTAGGGGAGAAACGGACAGGATCATACTGTCCGTTTTTTGCAGAATCATAATAGGAGAATTTGTAATACATGAATGGGATCATATGTATTAATAAGCCCTCCGGCTGGACCTCCTTTGACGTGGTGGCAAAGGTGCGGGGGATCACACAGACGCGAAAGGTAGGCCATGCCGGAACTCTGGATCCAATGGCAACCGGTGTTCTGCCTTTGTTTTTTGGGACGGCGACAAAGGTTTGCGACATTATGCCAAATAGTACAAAGGGATACCTCGCTAAATTTCGGCTCGGAATGACCACTGACACGCTGGATATTACCGGGACTGTCCTAAAAAATGAACCAAGCCATGCTTCAAGAGAACAATTGGAACAGGTTTTAGATGAATTTCGAGGTACAATCTCGCAGCTTCCACCCATGTATTCGGCTGTACAAGTTAACGGACGGCGGCTTTATGATATCGCAAGAAGCGGAGAAACTGTAGAGAGAAAACCCCGCCAGGTGACGGTTAGCAGGCTTATGCTGCGCGATTTTGACGAGCAGACTCAGGAAGGCGAGCTAGAGGTGCTTTGTTCAAAAGGGACTTATATCCGCTCGCTCTGCAGTGATATCGGAGACAAGTTAGGCTGCGGGGCGGTACTGACCGCCTTGATCCGGCATTGTTCAGGCGATTTTACCTTGCAGGACTGCCTGACATTGGAGGAACTGCAACAGGCTGCCGACAGGGGAGAGCTGGAGCATCATCTGCTGCCTGTTGAGAAGGTTTTTGAATGTTTTCCAGCGATTTATCTAAACAGGACGCAGGCGGCAAAATTTCAGAATGGCGTGAAGCTGGATTTAAACCGGGTCAGGTTTCAGAATGCAGAGGGACTTCACCGGGTTTTTGACCAGAACAAGGCTTTTCTAGGACTTGCAAGCCTGAATTTAAAAGAGATGGAACTGAAGATCGAAAAAATGTTTAAAAGGGATTAGGATCAGCATGGATGTTTACTTTGATTTAACACAGGAAAGCGGTTCAGATACTGCCGTAGCTCTTGGGATGTTCGATGGTGTGCATTTAGGCCATAAGCAGGTAATCATGACTGCAGCCGCGCATCAGGAGAATCTGCGCGTTGCTGTTTTGACCTTTCTTGCTCGTTCTGACCGACCGGACAAAAAGGCTTATCAAAAGGATATTCTGACAGCTGAGAGCCGGATTGACCGGCTTGCGAAGCTTCCTGTCCAGGCTGTTTATATGCCGAAGTTTGAACAGATTCGGAAAATGGAAGCGGAAGAGTTTGTAAATCAGGTTCTCTGTGATATCCTTCACGCAAAAATCATATGCTGCGGAGAAGACTATCGCTTTGGCAGAAATGCATCGGGAGATGTTTCGCTCTTAACTGAGCTTGCAGCACAAATTGGAGCGCGGGTTGAGGTGGTGCCGCCATATTTAGACCATGGCAAGCCTGTGAGCTCAACGCGAATCAGACTTTGTCTTGCCGAGGGAGATATTGACACCGTTAACCGGCTGTTGGGTTATTGCTATTTTATCAGTGGTAAGGTGATTTATGGCCGTCAGCTTGGCCGCCAGCTCGGTTGCCCCACCATTAACCAGGAGTTGGATTCGTTTATCTGTCTGCCGCGGTTTGGTGTGTATATCTCTTCGACGGAAATTGATGGGATTGCATATCCCAGCATTACAAATATTGGAATTAAGCCGACTATTGAAGGAGAACGGCAGCCTTTGGCAGAAACACATATTATTGGCATCGAACGGGACCTATATGGCTGTAAATTAAAGGTAAAGCTGCATCAGTTCATTCGTGGGGAGAAAAAATTTGACAGCTTAGAACAATTATCCGGCAGGATGCATCACGATATCAATGAAGCAAAAAATTTCTTTCAGGGAAATTCGGCTGTTTGATTGACAGTTTTTTAGAAATGTGATAAACTAATAAAGCTGTTATAACAGCTTTTGCGGGAGTGGCGGAATGGCAGACGCGCTGGTCTTAGGAGCCAGTACTTCGGTGTGTGGGTTCAAGTCCCATCTCCCGCACCAGGTTTAGACGTCACTTTTGATACAAAATGGCGTGAGAAAAACTCCCGATTTCTCGGGGGTTTTTCTTTATATCTGCACCAATTTTGATGGAAAAAGTATGAGCGCAGGCTTAGAAAACGAGTGCTTTTCTAATCACGGTTACAAATTCAGTATCAGTTTGCACCAATTTTGCTGGTCTTTGTTTGATAGAATTGGTGCATCGCAAGCATAAGCTCACGGCTTTTTTGAAATTGAGGCAAATAAACATAAGCCACACGGCTTTTCATAACTGCACCAATTTTACAAAATCTGGAATTTCATGAGGCTTATGAGTAGTAAAAGACCAATAAATTAAAGCAAGAAAAAGAGCGGTCATTGCTGGCCGCTCATATTTTGTGGTATATAGTTTGCCTGAGATTAGATTGTGATTTTTATCTTCTCGCCATTCTTAAATTTGAAGTCAAGCGAATCCGGCTTTACAACTATGCGCTCTACTAAGTTGTTCCATTCTTGCTCTGTAAATACCGTAACATCTTGGTAGTTTTCCAGCGTTTCTACAAATCGGTGGAGCTTCTCGCGCATACCTACCGTTTTAAGTTCTTCGGCTTTCAAGTCGGCTATACGTTTTTTCTGTTCATCAATTTGCTGGACAAGTTGATTGAATTTAGCTCGGTATTTTTGCTGATCCTGAGACTTTCTGGCATTTTCATGGACTAACTCCTGAATTTCTACCATAAGGTTCTCAAGTGAAATCTCAGCCTGCAGGCGCGTTTCCTTAAGCTGTACTAATATATCTTCATTCTCGAGACGCTCCTGACATTCTGTAATGTATGAATCCTTGTTAGAAAGTAGTTTTTTCAAGGCTTCCAAATAGTATTTTTTAATATCTGATTCAGAAATGCTGGGAGATGTACATTTTTCCTCACCATCATACCGATGGTTACAATACCACACGACCTTTCGATGCTTTTTACTATTGCTATGAAGCACTTTCCTGCCGTAAAAATATCCGCATTCACCACAAATGATCTTCGTACTGAACACGCTGTTATCTCTTAGGGCAGACCTAAAATTGCTTCTTCGCTCAAGCTCTGCTTGTACCAGATTAAAAGTATCTTCGTCGATGATGGCATCATGCGAGTTCGACACATAGTACTGTTTTACTTCGCCATTGTTTTTTCGGACTGTTTTCGACAGATAATCTACAGTGTAGGTCTTTTGACGCAAGGCATCGCCTTTGTATTTCTCGTTTGAGAGAATACTTTTAATAGTACTGACTGACCACCTATCTTTTCCGCCGGGCGTCTTAATGCCATGTTCGGTCAAAGTGTCCGCAATGGTGCGGATCGTTTTTCCATCAAGAAACATTTTGTAGATATCTCTGATAATTTCAGCCTCTTCTGGTACGATTTCCGGCCTGCCGTCTTCGCCTTTTCTATAACCGAGGAAACGTTTATATGGCAAAGAGATGTTACCATCCTGCATACTTTTCTGCATTCCCCAGCGAACATTTTCCGAGATAGACCGGCTTTCCTCCTGCGCAAGGCTGGACATGATTGTCAGCATAACTTCGCATTGCTTATCTAAGGTTCGGATTCCCTCTTTTTCAAAGATTACTTCGATTTTGAGGGCGGAAAGCTCACGAACTGTCTGAAGCGTATCAACGGTATTGCGAGCGAAGCGGCTGATTGACTTCGTAAGAATCAGGTCAATTTTGCCAGCTTTTGCGTCGGCGATCATACGATTGAAACCATCACGTTTTTTAGTATTTGTCCCGGTTATACCTTCGTCGGCGTAGATACCGACAAATTCCCAGGCCGGATTACTACGGATATATTTGCCATAATAATCCACCTGTGCCTCATAACTGGACTGTTGCTCGTCCTGCTCCGTAGAAACACGGGCATATGCGGCAACTTTTAGTTTGGGAATTTCCGATTCTTCTTCACACATAGCTTGGATATCTATCGGTTCCCAAACAGTCACTCGTTTTGCGTTATTCATACAAGGTACTCCTTTCTAAGGTTCTATTTCGCGCTTGTTGTCGCATTTCCTCATTCCAACTGTCTTTTCGGGAATAGGGATGCCATATTGTTTTAACTTCCGCACCAGAATTCATAATATAAGTAAGGTCGTAATCTTTACCGCAGACAATCTCGGATATATAATCTTTTAGATCAATATCCTCGAGCGACGGCAAGCCAAGAACCTCCTTTGTCTTTGCTATCAATATTTTTTCTGGTATTTGCCGGTTATTGCAATATTTCTTTCCTTTCCTCATGAATGTTGCACATATCCAAGCGGGCTTCGCATATTTAGTGCTGGCATTCGCGACTCTTCTATTGAAATGCTTACCACAGCAAGCGCAGATAAGCATACCTGTAAAGATAGTTTTCATGCGTTTTTCGGGTAACTTTATCTTGGCTTTTCTGCGTTCTGCTTCGGCTTGTGCCCGTTCGAAAATTTCCTTTGAGATAATCGCCTCGTGGCTGTTTTCTACAAAGTATTTTCTTTTCTCACCTCGGTTAATGACTCCTTTCTTCGTTCGAAAATCCTCAACGTAGGTTTTTTGCAGAATCATATCTCCGGTATATTTCTCATTATGGAGAATTCGATAGATACTGCCTTCGCGCCAATCATCACAGCCTCGCACCGTAGGAACATGTATAGCATTCAGCTTTTTAGCGATAGCAAGCCTCCCCATTCCGGAGAGGTAATCATCAAAAATCATACGGACAATTTCCGCTTCTTCAGGAATAATGGTTAATTGACCGTCTTTCAGGTAATATCCCAGCATGCGGCCAGTATTTGGTCGTCCTTCCTCAAACATCTTTCGGATGCGCCATTTTTGGTTTTCGCTGGCTGAACGTGCTTCCTCCTCTGCATACATTGCTAGGAGCGTTAGCATGAGTTCCCCATTTGCGCCAAGGCTGTGAAGGTTTTCTTTTTCAAATAACACATCAATATTTAGCAACTTTAGTTCCCGAATTGTATCAAGGAGCGTTACTGTGTTTCTGGCAAAGCGGGTGATAGATTTCGTAATGACGAGATCTATCCTTTTTTTGCGGCAATCCGCTAATAGGCGCTGGAGCTCGGGACGTGAGTCCTTTGTCCCGGAAATGCCCTCGTCAGCATACACACCAGCAAACTCCCAGCCGATATGATTGGAAATATACTCGTTATAATAGCTGATTTGTGCAGATAAAGAATGTAGTGCTTCTCCTTTTTCGGAAGATACACGGGCGTATGCGGCGACACGTTTTATTCCGATATCCGGCAGTTTTGTAGCATTTATTTCGGTTATTTGCATAGATTTCACCTCCTGTAATGACATTCATCACTCTTTTAAGGAGAAAAATCCAGTTGAAAATGGATTATTATTTTCCTTTTCTTCTGGCATTTTTCCACCATTCTATGCGACAAGCATCGCAGCAAAAGTATTTCTTATGACTATTAGAACAATCCAAAATGCGACCACAGTTTTTACATATCTGTAAGACACTTTTCTCGGCCTTTGTCTTGAACTCCTGCTTAGGTACATAGCCGTTCCTGCGACAGATAGACTTTACGGTATTTGGCGAAAGTCCAAGTGTTTTTGCAATACAGGCATACGAATAGTTTTCTTTTCTAAGGGCTTCGATTGCCTGCTTGTCTTTTAAGAGCATGTTATTGATGCCTCCTCTCTGTTAATGTGCGATAGGCTTAACTATAGAATTGCCAGCCCACTTGGGGCTGGCGTGTGAGTGGGTATAGCCCTAAATTTTGCGGATAATATCCTCGCCATAAGCGACACCAAGGCCGGAGCCGCAGTCCCAGTTAACATGAATTGTCCCGATATCATCAACGAATTCAACCGTTCCTTGATCTCCGGGAACTAATTTAGTATATGGATCATTCATAGAGACAAGCTCTATTCTGGTTCCTGTCGGGTACATTCTTCGTAGTCTTTCGACGACTCCCTTACTCGGAAAGTTCTGCATGGTCTTCGCCTCCTTCAGATGCTTGCCCAATGGTTACTTCCGGTGCTTCAATTTCTGTTCTGATCTTACGGGCATCATGTCTTGCTTTCGCTTCCTCGGTTCGCCAACCGCTGTTTCCAGACAGGTTGCGAAGCAGGAATTTACGAGCAAAGGCATATTCTGGCCCTTTGAAGTTCAGAGATACGAGAAAGAGTCGCATTGTAAATTTGTCGTTATCTGACGGACTTTCCGTAGTCGTAACGCGAGTGAGCATTTTGGCTCTCTTCGCAATACCAGATACAAGTTGCATATATGCTTTCGCCTCTCCGTCAATGCCATGATCAGTGAACCACGGAAAGCAAACCTTGTCCTCTTTACGCTCAATGGACAGATCGTCTGTTTCGAGCGCTTTCTTGAGAACCGTTGCTTTACTGGCAACAATCGCTCTGACTCTGCCAAGTTCAGCCTCATCAAGGTAAGAGCCTGGCAGCTCAATCACGATCTTCTTTGGCTCGGTCGCTTCCGGAAGAGGAGTTTCCTCCGATTGTTCGTCCGTAACTTCTTCCGTAGCTTCCGCTGATTCAAAGTTGCCTTCTGGCATAACAGGAGCTTCCGGTTCTTTAATGGACTCTGTTGATGTTTCTGTAGAAGTATCATAATCCTCAGTTGCGCCGATTTTGTCTTCATTAACGACGGTTTCGTCTAAAATATCTTCAGATTCTTCGACGGTCGCATCCACGGCATCGGATACATTTTCCTCAGTCGGATCTTCTGCTCCGGGAGAAGACTCTTCCAATACAGGTGCGCCGTCGATTTCTTCCGTAGACTCATCCAGAGTTCTCTCAAAGCCATGCCAGGTAAGTTTCTTGACAATAGCTTCGATTTCTTCTTCGGTCATGTCATCCGGAAATTCAATATCTCCGGCACGATTCACAATGCACGCTCCAACCTCATAACCATAACTCGGAGCTCTGAGATATTTGGACTCACATCCGATAACCTCAGACAATGCGTTTACGAGTTGCTTTCTCTGTTCGCCAGATGCGGCGTATTTCATAGTCGTCATAATAGAGACCTCCTTTAATTGTGTCGGGTTAACAAGATACAGAGAGCCATTTCGGCTTCCTTTGTGGTTGGGTGAATATCCCAGCCACGGTCATAGTTAGCGACAATTTTTCCGTTTTGCTTTAACTGCAATTTTGAGATTTTGCCGTGATTGATTCCAAATTTGCTCGGCTCATCATATACCTTTAAGGTGTAGTGAACCGCTATGTATTCTTTTTCAGCCTCTTTCTTTACCGGAATACCAATAGTTCCTTCTTGCCACATAATTTGTTTCTCCTTTACATATTCATCGCTCTTAATCATTTTGTTCGCAAGTGGAATCATCAGGATTCTTCAGCGTGGCCTGCGAGATAGTATGAGTGCCTCGGCGATAAATATATGCATTATCGCTGAGTTTCTCTTGTGGTAATACGACTGTTCGGTTTACATCTCGTACCGTCTCAATGATCTTTGTGGGATGTATGAGCGAAAGCGGAAAAATGAGAACCTCGTGAATGCTTGACGGTGCAATACAGAGGTCATCCTCTATCTGCGCCGCAAGATTCTCAAGATATGTCTCATACATAAGAATGGAAGCTCCGAGTATGCGTTCAGGATTTGTCCCAACATACATCGGACAAAATGCGTTGCTTGAGATCTCCGTTCCGGTAATCTCAGATATGGCATCTTCCATAAGCATGATATTGTACCCGGCTTTCTTGCAGTTCTCATTGGCAGCTTCCATGATCTCATTGAGCTTAATGTCTAATGAAACTATATCTACTGCATCAATAATCTTGTACCTAATTCGATATGGATTAGAAGTGTCAACTATAGCGAATACAACTGCCATATCTAGAAATTCAGCAGAGAACGCATCATCTTGCAGTGATTCGGGATCGAGCAATGCGTATCTGACATTTGCAAGAACTACATCCTTGGTGTAGGTTCTGTCATCGTTAAAATCTAACATCATAGAAATATCCCCCTTTCTACGTCTTTCAGTTACATTTCGCCGTCATCATTTTCAAGCCCTGGTGCGGTGCCTGTCATGATGAAGTTGCTGTACTCTTTACGATTGTCCATCAGGTAAACGACCAGTTCATAGTATCCTTCGCGGTTAGCGATATACTGGACGGCGTTTACGTCAAACATATTGGTTTCTCCAGTATCCCGGATAGCCAGAATCTGTTCCTTAATGGTTTTTGTCATCATAGAGAAGACCTCCTTTTCTAAAGACTGGATTGTTAATGTGCGATTGGGCTTTTAGAGCTGTCCTTAACCCTCCTTTCTAACGGACATATATACTTTTATAAGGTGCCGTCGTTTGTTTTAGAAGAATGACAATATACGAGCCAAACGACCTTAGCTTATATATCTGATGTCATAATAGTTATGACATCTCATTCTCCTTGCTGTAGATAGGGGTGATATTTTTCATAAAGTTCCTTTTTAAATTAGTTGTTTTTATCTGCGAGATCTTTTGCGATTTCGATTAATACAAGTCCAAGTTTTTCAATATCCGGCTCTTTTCGGAATACAGGGAATACTCGGACGGAGTCTGAGCACATTTTGCGACCTCGCGTATTTTTCTTCATTGGCTTACCTCCTTCGTTTATGGTGCCTGAGGCCTGAAGTATGCAAGCCGGAGACAAACGTCTCAATTCGCGAAAACCTTATTTTACTTTCAACTCTTTATCTTTACTGTCCTGAAATTCGATAATGCTTTTATAGCAACATTCCAGTTTATCTATAAATTCCCGGAGCTGCCCCGCTGTGCCGATTAGCGAGATGTTGTAGCTATGCATATCGATAACTGCTTGGTTAAAGTGTTCGCAAGCGTGCTCCAGCTCGCTGACGGCATCGCTATGCGCGTCATATAGACTGACGAGTGTGTGGTAATCCATATTGATCCTTTCGTTAAAGTTAATAGTCTAAAATAGATAGGTTTTCGTTTGCTGATTATGTTTGCCCGACTTGCACGCTTCAGGCCTCCGGCGACTTTAAGAATGTTCTACTATGAGCTAGTCTGTTTTAGGGGTGTATAAGGTACTTAGCCGGAAACGCCGGCTAATCCGTTCTTGATCAAGCGTAATTGCATTTTTGCCAAAGGCCTGGGGTATGCAAGCCGAGAGTATCTTTTGCATAGACTACAAAAGGCTCTAATGTTTTGTTTTTGCTGTGTTTGTTTTTTGGGGAAGGTACTTGCTACATACAAAGCTGCATGAATTCTTGAGTGAAACAGGCTAAGTCTTCTTTGATGGGCTTCGTATCCATATTGAGTATTTCTGCATCTTCCAATATTCTCTTGGATTGGATGTAGCAGATGGCAAGGCATTCTGAAATAGAGTTGTATTTGCTTTTAATTTCTTCTTCGGTGAGAGTTTTTCGCGTCATTCTTCATCCACCCCGTATTCGCCGCTATTCAGATCTTTTTCATCGAGAATCAAGACATAGATGAGATCTACGACATATGGACGGATGGTTCTTTTGATTTCAGCGATATCTTCCTTAGAATCAGCCAAGAGCGTTCTGAGCGAACAGATTGCCTTATAATCGAACTCCAAACAATTCGTGATGTTTCGGAGAATTCTTTTGTAGTCGCCCTTAAATTCTGCTAAGCCTTTTTCAATCTCTTCCTGGCTTGGTCTTTGTATCATGTAATTCCTTTCGTTAAAATTAGTAAAAACAGTCATTTGCCTTTTTCGTCTCAGCGAGATGCCTCGACTTGCATGCCGCAGGCTTTTGACGTCTCTGCCAGAGGATAACCACTAGCATAGATCTTTTGCGTCAAAGCCTTGCCGGATCAGGCGTTCAAATTCATCTGCCGTAATGACAATGAACAATTTGCCACCCTTCGGATACGCCTCTTGGATGGCGGAACGGAGTCGTTCCTTGCGTCCTGCATCCAGCACTAACCATACAACTACCGGAAACACACCGAATTGCTTCTGCTCTAATCCAGAACGATAGTAGTCGCGATAGCGATCACATTTGCCGATAACAGTAGATGGCGATTCCGTGCTTAAATCAATCTCAATAAACCACCTGTCCTCGTAGCCATCGCTTTTCGTGGCTACGAACAGATCTGGCTTTAATGAGACGATTTTGCCGTGCTGGGTATATGGTCGCCAGCAATCCGGTTCCCAGTCAGCGGTAAGTAATGTCAGCCCCGGAGTCCTGCGACAAATCTCTACAAGCTGAACATAACATTCTGATACAGCCAGAGAGTGCCGTAGAAACATGCGTGAGGGTTCTAAATAGCGTCTTCGCGAATATTGCTCAGAACTTCCTATTGCCAGGAAACGCTCTCCAGCTTCTGTGAGATGCCAGATCAGAGAACCTGATCCGGCACGAGTGCCACCAATCCTTCGCTCGAGCGTGTTTACAAGACCATAATCTTTCAGCTTACGAAGCTCTCTGGCGGCGGCTCGCCTAGCAGCCTTCTGCGTAGATGCATTGATTATATGTAGACGCTGGATCTGCCCGGTAAGCAGAAACTTGCACTTTTTTAGAGATGCAAGAATCTCTCGGTCGCGTGTTGATAGCTCCTCGTTGTATTTTTCCAGTTGGTTTCTTCCGACTCTGACTCCTATGGGGATCACCTCCTCGCCGGGGGAATAGGCTACCGCTACATGGCGGTAGGGGTCGCTTCCCTTAAACGGTTTTTGTGCCGATATGTCGGGAGAATCATCGGCATATTCATCGCTGCGAAAGGTCGGGCGGTTCGTCTTCATATTTTCCTCCGACCGATGACAGAATCATCAAGATCTGGACCGATCAGGCTCGGGGCTTCCTCAAATAGTTTGAGATATTCTGCCTCAACCTCACCGCTGGAGCGGCCATAGCGAGTCTGACTTCGTGCCTTAATTTCTGCCGCAGTATGGAGTGCCGGTGGAGCGGGGATTGTCTTTCCCTGTATCCAGCCAGTCTGTCTACCACCCGACATAAAATTTGTATAGATTTGATATCTTGGCAAGAGCATAAAATCCAATGCTTCCAAGCCGGGAGCCATTGTTGCAATTTCTCTGGCATCGCTGGCATTCAGTCCAAATATGATTTTGTTCCTTGCATTGGCATCAATACCGGCACGAATCTCATAGGGGAGTTGTGCGCGATACTGGTGCGCCATGGTAATGCCAACTCCTAAACCTCTGGCCTGTGCCAAAGCATCGGATAAATCCGTAGGCAAGGTCAGGTAATCTTGCAGCTCGTCGATATACAAGGAGACCAAATGGCGGCGTTCCGGCGCGACGTTCGCCCGAGAAAGGGCTAACGTCCAGGTAAGGCCTACCACTAGGCTACCCAGCAGTCTGGCGCTTTCTGCGCCTACTGTGCCGCGATTCAAGGGGACGAGGACAATCTTACGTTGAGAGAACAAATCCGTTAGCTGGAACTTGGGATGGCTCTGCCCCAAGACGCCCCGCAGTCCCGGTCGAAACAGGAACTGGCGCATTTTATTGAGCACAGGTGCAACCCATTGTTCGCGCTCGGCGGGGCGGAGGTTATCAAAGGTTTCCCAGAATGGTTTGAGTGTTATTTTGTCCTTGACATCTTTTGTGATCTTATGGCGGAAGTTCTCGTCTGTCAGAAGTGGCGGCAGCCACAACAGTGATGCTCCGTCTGTCTCCACCAAAGTCAATAACGCCGCGCTCAGCACATCCTGACTTCGAACACCCCAGTTATCTGAGAAGATCTCTTTAAAGACCGCTAAGATAGCATCTGCCATAAGTGTGGGGTTGCCCGGCAAAGCCAAGGGATTGAAACCTACAGGGTTATCGTCGGAAGGGTCAATCACAACGACATCATCTGCACGGGAGGCTGGAATGCGTTCAAGGATACTTGTAACCAAGTCTGCCTTTGGGTCAATCACTAATACACTGCGCCCAGCGTAAATGTCAGATAATACCAGATTCAAAATCACTGTTGTCTTGCCTACACCACTTGGGCCTACAAGCCATGTGTGCATGAGGCTATCGTCAGGAGAAATACTAAGTTTCTGACCGTTTGCTGGATTTAGAGTTACTCCAAAAGAACGGCTATTAAACCTGTTTGTCGGTTCCCTATACCACGTCGGTGGGTACATTGCTCGAGGATGGACGCCAGACATTCCTGGTAGTTCCTCATCGCCAGATGGTAGCATTAGAAATCCCGCAAGTTCTTTAACGGATAACCTCAGCGGAAAATGCCATGGCACATGGGCAGTATTCAGCTTCGCGGGTTTATCAAATTCATCATAGATTCTGACGCCAGCCGCTTCCAGAGTGCGTAATGCGCTCAGGACGCAGTTAATACGATATTTTGCACTTGCACCAGAAACGCCGATGCGAACAATAGCTTGAAAGGTATGTTGCTCTGCTTTCTCTTTGATGGATTTTCGAGTTTCGGTGGAGGCCTGAGATACATTTCCAAGCACTGCCTGTAGCCATCCGGCATTTGGATCGGGAAGATTCTTCGGAATTGTGCTGGGCGGATAGGCTGCACCGAGAATGGTCTGTAAAACCGCTTCCTCGCCACGGGCTGTGGCAGCCATAGCCGCCAGCCCTGCTCGAATTGTAGATTCGGCGATATCTGTACGAAGCGATAAGCTCGGATGAGATACTTTTATTTGCCTTACCGTATCAACTGCCTTACGGTTATGTTCGTCAACCGGATAGAATTCAATCTCTCCATGTACTTGGAGTGCTTCGGTGATTTTGTGGATACTTGCTGGGTCTGCGCCCAGCAAGTGCCTGATAAAGCCATCCCTCGCACGGATTTCCCAAATGACAGCTCCACGGGAGGATACGGTAGCCAGGTGTGCCAGCATCTCATGGACCTGTTCCAGTTTGAATGAGCGCCGCCAGACGAACTCCTTCCAGCATATGGTTTCTATTTGATGCCTGGTCATAGCTCGCCCTCCTTTCTTACCATTGTCCTCCATGACGGTTCTTCCAGACACGAAAAGCAACATAAATTCCAATGCCAATGGCGGCGAGGAGTACGAGTACCCACCAGATTTCCATGATGATACATACAGTCCAGCGGAGCACAATCGCAGCAATGAAGAGGGCAAAAGCCCATTTGAGAATTCTGGCAATAAGGCTTTCTGGTGAATTCATACATGATCAGACCTCCTCACGTTCTTTTGCTTTATCGCTGTATTCCGGTACGGGGTAGCCGGGAATCATAACATCGGATGCAATTTCGTTGCCCCATGCATCCCAGTTTGGCTGTGGTCTTCTGGCAAACAGTTCCAAATACGGGCCGGGAGATACGCGCTCAATAATGGGGTACATTTCCTCCGGCTTATGGGAATGATCCTGAAGTGGCGCAAAGAGCCAGTTTGGCTGAGCTTTAAACTTCACAGGAGCTTTTCCACGTGTTCCAAACAGAACCGTTTCGCTTGCATTTCTCAGGTAGTTTCCTAACCCGAGACGGGGTTTAATCCAGTAAAAGGGGTCGCGATATTTAAATCCCCAGGCTTTCATGACGTCTAATCCCTCTTGGAGCAACCCATTTGGAATCCACAGCCATAGATGTGCATTTTCTTCCGCTAGATCGGCGACGGGCATATTTTTAATATCTTCTAAAGACATGAGTTGATAATGCATGACAGCTCCTCGCTTCCCTTTTTGATTAATACTCCAAGGCGGATCAGCAAGGATGGTGGAATATTTCTTTGCGGGCATGATAGTTTGTTCTCCTTTCCGGGCGGTCACAGCGACCGCCCAATCGATTTGTTAATGTGCCAGGCTTTGTCGGCCTTTGCAGTGAGTAAACCACAAAAGCAGGTTGACAAAAAGTCAATTTTGTTTTCGCTTTTATAGCGATGCGACACCCGCTAACAGAGGTGAAAATGCATTTTGTGGCATACAAAAAACGATGTTGTAATATTTGCACAAGTGCTTGAAATATGTTGTTTTAAGGCATTGTTGCCTCTAATCTGCAGGAATCATCTGTGGTTCTTCCAGAGTACCCTCCAGCCGATAGGTTCGGTTTTCTATGGCTTCTGCTCTTGCGAATACAGGAGCTAAGTAACCTTCAATCACTGACTTAAAGGATCGCACCGTCAGGCTATCGCCAGACATAGCTGCATCAATAAGGCCTTGCATGATACCCGGCGCAATGTAGGAGATGGCGTGAGAATATTCGAATCCCATCTCAATAATCTGCTTAGCCAGAATACGGGTTTTCGCTTTGGCAGAAAGGGGCTTGAAGTTGACAAAGCACTGAAATCTGGAGGCAATCTCACGGAGCACGCCTACGCCAACAAAAGCTTTTCGTGCCGCCTCATTTTCCCGGTAGATGCGCATAGGTAAGGATATATCCGATACAGGATCTGTCTGACCACCCCGGTAGCTGATATGTACCTCATTTTCCGCCAGATGAATATCCTCAACGTCATCCGATACAGTAAAGCCTATCCTACGTTTAGCGGGCTGACTGGAGCTGAGATCATAATTGGAAGTAAAGAAGAAAATGCAATGTTTAAAGTCGAACTCCCTTGAACCATCGCTGAGTGCTTTTCGGGATGCGCAACGGCCTTCGTCCAAAATGGCCATAAAGGTTTTCAAAACCTCTGGATGCGCCTTATCCAGCTCATCAAAGATAAATATCGTGTAGGGATTCCTAGCAACCACTTCAAAAACAGCTTCATCCTCATAACCGACATATCCGGCAGGAGCGCCGATCAGGCGATAAACTGAGAAAGCCTCCGTAAAGTTATTGAGGTCTGTCCAGGATATGGCATATTCCTGCTCACAATCTTGAGATAGAATCTTCGCCAGTGTCTTTGCAGTTTCAGATTTACCGACACCAGGCGGCCCGGAGGCCAATATGGAGACAGGCTTTGTAGGATTCTTCTTGGCAAGGTGCTGCGCCACAATATAGGCGATAGCTTCGGTGGAATCGTCCTGGCCGATCACCATCTTTTGCAGACGTTCCTTTAGATGTTCAAAACTCGGTATCTTTGACTCGGATTGTTCCGGCACAGAAATAGCGTTCCAGTCTGTAACAGACGTTATATCTGTTTGTGATTCCAGTTCTTCATCGACTTCTAATTGCAGAGATTGCCCTGATGGTGAAGTATTTAATGATGGGGCGGGAGAGACATTGTCTCCCTCCCCAAGTAAACGAAGCCCTCGTTCGAAAGTATTCCAACAGTCGAATTTCAGTGCATGGATATCTGACAGTGCCTTTATTAATAGGTTTCCTCCCGAGTATGCAAAATATGGTTCCGTGAATATACCGTAAGTATCTCGGGTTGGCTTACAGAACCTCAATACTAGTTCCCTCGGAGAGCAGCTTTCTGTAAGGCGGCACTCATAGTCATAAGTGGCGCCAATCGGCTCATTATCCAGTGTATCTAAATCAATTTTTAAATTCGCAAGATCTGCATCTCTGAAAATGCTAAGCTCAATCAACTAAATCACCTCCCGGATTATGTATCGAGACTATAACTACATATAGGACAACCAGACAAAGGTTTTACTGGAACCCAAAGCGTTTCGCCAAAGAAAGAGAATTCTTCATGCATCGCAGTATCCATGAAATCTAAACCATAGTTTTTGCCTGCATTTGGAGCGAGGAGTAAAAGTACGAGATTCCGATCGGCTACTTCATCAAGCATATTTGTATATCGATTATTTCCTTTACGGTACAGCAAAAGCATCATGGCTATCTGCACCTCAAGAGCATTTGTTTGCAAAACAGACGGATAAATCGTTCCTTCGGATGTTACAGTATTTTTATATCCTTTTGCGTATTCCTCGTATCTATTGTGCAGGATGCATTTTGGGCAAGCCTTGGTGATACCAGGGTAATAGAAAGTGATTTCGGAAGCCAATCCATCGGCGTACATCTGTGGAGCCATAAACGGAACACATAGTTTTAATGCAAGGTTTAGGATTGCATCCTGAGCAGAAAAATCATCTGTACTTGCTACTATGAGAACCTTGCTCGGATCTTTGAATGTGTTCTCCGGAAGCATTTCGACGAATTCTTCGATAGTAGTATCTTTAGCAATAGCCCTCCAATGAATATCTACTTTCGCTTTTGGATTAACATTGAGAATCTTATTGGCGAGTGCTTTTACTTTTGCTTGTCCCGAGTCGGCTATATAGGAACGCTGAGTCAAGACGTTACGAGCCTCGCAAATATCGGGGTCTATAAGGATAAAATTGCCTACACCACATCTCGCCATCGCTTCTGTAGCCCCAGCAGAACCACCGCAGCCAACTTGGATGATAGTAGATTCCTGAAGCTCATTGATGGGAACCGTGCTCTGAATTTTAGAAAATAAGTTCGATGGAACCTGTGGTTGGCTTCCGGGTAAGATATTAACTTCGCGAGGTTCGCCAGTAAATTCTTTATTGCGTTCCAGCGTATACCAGAAAATGGCGCAGCCGCCATCATATCGTGGATCTAAGATTATGATTGGAAGTTCGATACTTTCCATGTCGAAGGCTTCCATAATCCTATCGGCATATTCAATGTCAGCGTCGGATAGCTGAGAATAAGCGCCTGGATGCGAATGCACGAATCCACGGAATTCAATGCCTCTTTCATACCACTCCCGAATCTTTTTATTACAGACTTCAACATCTGGTTCGCAGCTGGTTTGTGTAGATTTTGATTTATCAACGAAAAATACAGTATCTATATGCTTTCCATCCGACGAACCGAGCATGGCGAGCTGTTCAGGCTGTTTGCATGCGATAAACTGCTGAATTCTATTGAGTGCTTCCTTCGTAGGAGCTAATGATTGTTCTTTTTTCGTAAACTTCATAGTGGTTTTCTCCTTTTTGTTTTGTTAGATTTTTACGGATACATTTGCGTTGGGCGCTTATTGATAAGAGTGCGCATAAAAGTCGAAGTCGAAAGGGCCTTCTATATACCTGGTTGTGCAATCAGCCCAAACAGAAGCAATGGTCAATGCATCTTCAAAACTTGTAATTTCTCCCTCCCAGCATATATATCTGAATGATTCGTCTTCGTTTTTCAGCCAATGCGCACTGTGGCAGTCGCTTGGCCTCGTGCCATAATCAATATCCGAGATAATGTAGATACACCATGACTCTTCGTCATCTCCATAATCGAAGAACACGAATTCATAAGTCATAAGGTCGTCTATATCCCGGTACTTTAGCCTTACGTGTTCTCCATACATTCTTTGCACCTTCTTTCGGTTGAAGATTGCGAAGAGCCCGAAGGCTCTTCGCCAAAAGATGTGGGGTTAAGAGTTCCTGAAGGTCCCTGGGGGCAATGAACGCGTAAAATCAGTATCCTGACTTTCGCTGCTACCACCTTTGGATCCGGCATTAACTCTAGAGATGATGTCATCTCTTTTTTTCATAAGTCTCACCTCCTTCTTCGAGATTGAGAAAAGCGAGAAAAAATGTTATAATATATAAATCTGAGAGTGGTTAGGTCTCGTATTTAGCACCTCTCGCTTTTCTTGACGTTATTATATTGCAGGCAAATTTAAATGTAGCCGACAGTGAGGTTGACGTAGAGTTGACGTTTGAGTTGACATGAAAGGGGCCTTAGAGATGCAAGAATTAAACTATGTGGCATTTGAAAATGAATTTGTGAAATTTTGTAGTGGAGATATCGACACTGAATTAGAATATGGAGGAAAAGTTAAACCTACTCGCGAAAACATAGACAGATATATTCTCTTGCCAGCAGCTATGACAAAGGACGAAAAAGAGAAGCATCTCGTATTCAATGAGGCAATTGATAAGACGGCACTATCAAAATTCAGAAAAGGTGAGCGTCCAGTACCAAAAGCCGTAGTAGCTGCATTTAAAAAAGATGGTGCAGTAGGTATTGCAGTAGAGCGATTCATAAAAATAATACCCGAAGTGATATCGCCTCATGAGTACTTTGACCTTTCTATGGCAATATGGAATATTATTCAAACCGATGTATTTATCCCGGAGGAAGTATCTATAACTTTAGAGTGTTTGGCAAGAAGTTCAGAAATATCAATTGGAAAAGGGAAAGTGGAAGGTCTATGTTTATTCCTAGCCACTGCACTAAAGTATGCAATACTGAGAGAAACACTTATCAGGAATACGCCTAATTTGTCTCCAAGGGTTGCCTTTGTGATTAAAGAACTCAAAAGAGATAAACAAGAATCAGAATTTCTAAAAGCGCTTGTTTATGACATGTTTACCGAACTCGAAAAGCAGAAAACACGTGTCGGTGATAAATTCGCGTTAGATACGGTAAATCATACGAAATATACGGATGACGATTTTGTGGAACTTATGGCTGCGATAGCACCACTACAAGACATTTTTTCAGATGAGTTCATGCATTACGCTTCATTATTACAAATATTTGCTATTGGAATTGAGTCCAATAGAATTCCACCAATGGCTTCTCAGGAGGGGTATAATAGTCTATTCGCAAAGTTTCGTGTACCTCCAGCACCTTATATTATATTTCCGCCTTCCGTTATCGAGGCACAATACGTGGACACATCCAGTGGAGAACCAATTCGATATTCAATGAGAGTCGACGAGCAAGGAAAAATGATTTGTGAAAATGCTGAAGTATTAAAAGATTATGAATGGACTCTGCGACAAGAGTAAAAAGTCCGCCAAGATTTTTAATATCTTGGCGGATTACTTTTTATTTTTGTTTTTGAACACTAACATTTATTTGAATTTTCAAACTCAGTATGATATAATAAGCTGTAGTAACTTACTGATAAAATGTAAGCGAGGTTGAGACTATGAATGTAAGCTATAAAAAGCTCTGGAAACTTCTTATTGATCGGGACTTAAAAAAGAAAGATCTCGAGCAGATGGCAAATGTGAGCCACTATACAATGAACAAACTTACACATGGCGATAATGTAACAACGGATGTCCTCGGACGAATCTGCAAAGCGCTTGATGTTACTATGGATGATATTATGGAATTTGTCGATGAATAGAGACGATGATTCTAATAGATTAATTATGATATTCTTAAAAGATACAGATGGAGGAGTCATTCATGGCTGAAAAAAATAATGCCAATATTGGTTTTGAAAAACAAATTTGGGATGCGGCATGTGTCCTTTGGGGACATATTCCTGCTGCCGATTATAGAAAAGTTATTGTCGGTCTCATCTTCCTACGCTATATTTCCAGCGCATTTGATAAACGTTATCAAGAGCTATTAGCCGAAGGTGATGGCTTTGAAGATGATCCGGATGCCTACGAAGAAGAAAATATTTTCTTTGTTCCGGAAAAAGCACGTTGGTCTACTATTGCTGCCGCCGCACACACTCCGGAAATCGGAACAGTTATTGATGATGCCATGCGAGCCATTGAGGCGGATAATAAAAAATTAAAGAATGTTCTTCCGAAGAATTACAGCAATCCAGATCTGGACAAGCGTGTACTTGGTAATGTCGTCGACCTCTTCACAAATATGGATATGAGCGATACTGATGGCAGCAAAGATCTACTCGGTCGGACTTACGAATATTGTATTGCTCAGTTCGCCGCAGTTGAAGGCCAAAAAGGCGGTGAGTTCTACACTCCATCCAGCGTTGTTAAGACTCTCGTTTCTATCTTGAAGCCATTTGATAACTGCCGTGTCTATGACCCATGCTGTGGATCTGGTGGTATGTTTGTTCAAAGTGCAAAATTTGTTCAAGCGCACAGCGGACGTAGAGGCACTGTTGCTGTCTATGGCCAAGAGGCGCAGGCCGATACTTGGAAAATGGCGAAGATGAATATGGCGATTCGCGGCATCGATGCTGATTTCGGCGAACATCAGGCGGATACATTTACGCATGACCTTCATCCAACGCTAAAAGCAGACTTCATTTTGGCGAATCCACCTTTTAACTATCATCCTTGGAATCAAGAAAAGCTGAAAGATGATCCACGCTGGAAGTATGGTCTGCCTCCTGCCAATAATGCCAACTTTGCATGGATTCAGCACATGATCTACCATCTTGCCCCGAATGGAAAAATTGGTCTCGTATTGGCGAATGGGGCGCTCTCGACTCAGTCTGGAGGTGAGGGTGACATTCGCAAAAAGATTATCGAAGCAGATCTGGTTGAGGGTATTATTGCCTTACCGACACAGCTTTTCTATAGCGTTACAATACCAGTAACCTTGTGGTTCATATCCAAGAATAAAAAGCAGAAAGGCAAAACACTTTTCATTGATGCTCGTAAGATGGGACATATGGTTGACCGCAAGCATCGTGATTTTACAGATGAAGATATTGAAAAGCTGGCGGATACTTTTACAGCATTCCAAGAAGGAAAGCTTGAAGACGAGAAAGGATTCTGCTCTGTTGCTACTCTGCAGGATATTGAAAAACAGGATTATATTCTCACGCCGGGTCGCTATGTAGGTATTGAGGAAAAAGAGGATGATGGCGAGCCCTTCGAGGAAAAGATGGTGCGTTTGACATCCGAACTCTCTGATATGTTTGCGAAGTCTCATGAGCTAGAGGACGAAATCCGCAAGAAATTGGGGGCGATCGGGTATGAAATATAAATTAGGCGATATTTGCTCCTATGCCAAGGAAAAAGTTGAGGTATTAAGCCTAACAGATACAACTTACATCTCCACAGAAAATATGCTACCTAATAGAGGCGGAGTTGATGTCGCATCTTCGTTACCAAGCGTCGTTCAGACGCAAGCATATCGAAAAAACGATGTTTTAGTATCAAACATCAGACCATACTTTAAGAAGATTTGGTTTGCTGAATATGACGGCGGCTGCTCTAATGATGTCTTAGTTCTTAGAGCAAAAGAAGATATGGATGCCAAATTCCTTTATTATGTGCTCGCAGACGACGCTTTCTTTGAGTATTCGACTGCTACATCGAAAGGCACAAAAATGCCCCGTGGCGATAAAACTGCAATCATGCAATATGAGGTACCTGCGTTTGATTTATCAACGCAACAGAAAATTGCAGGAATTTTATCTGATATAGATGCCAAGATTGCATTAAATAAGAAGATAAACAAGAATTTACTTCAGCAAGCACAGAATATTTTCGCCCAAGAGTTCCTCTCGCTCGACAGCATCCCGGATGGCTGGCAAGAAAGCTCTCTCCTTGGTATTGCAGATTACCTAAATGGACTCGCCATGCAGAAATACCGTCCAAAGGATGATGAGCAAGGTCTACCTGTTCTTAAAATCAAGGAACTGCGCCAAGGTTTCTGCGATTCAAATAGCGAATTATGCTCGCCTTCAATCAAGCCTGAGTACATTGTCCATGATGGCGACGTAATATTCTCATGGTCAGGCAGCCTCCTTGTTGACCTTTGGTGTGGAGGGACTTGCGGATTGAATCAGCATTTATTCAAAGTCACATCCTCCTCTTACGATAAATGGTTCTATTACGCATGGACAAACCACCACTTGCAAAAGTTCGCGGCTATCGCTGCAGACATGGCTACGACAATGGGACATATCAAGCGTGAAGAACTAGCAAAAGCTGAAGTGCTGATTCCCCCACATTCCGACTATGACCGAATAGGTGGTATGCTTACTCCTCTGTACGACCTTGTTATTGCGAATCATATAGAGAACCGTGAACTTGCATCCCTTCGCGATGAGTTACTCCCTCAGCTTATGTCAGGACATCTTGATGTTTCGGAGGTGCCTTTATGAATGAAAAGGAACTGAGGGTTCCCTTTAATGCACCTCTTAACGAGGTGGACACCGAATTACAGACCTATGGTTGCCGTCAAAATAATCCTGATATCTGCGGGAATAATGGGCTTACTGGTGTTTGCGCCTTTGTAAGCAAGGATGGAATTTGTAGAAAGCCATCTCGTGCATGAAAAAAGCAGTACCAGAAGCTCAAAGGTTAAGCCGCTAAATTCTTGTTTAAAACTCTCATCAACGGCGAGAGTTAGCCATTTGAACAGCCGTTGGCGTCGTTCTCTGGAATAATCATTATGAAGGAGGATGACGAGATGAAAGAAGAAATCGTCAGCGAGGTTGTGCAGCAAATGCTTCCCTTCCTCGATAATTTTGGAGTAAAAAAGCTACAAGAAGTGCTGGAGCATACACTATTTTATTATGAGGTTACAGCATCTGAAATCGAACAGGAGGACGACAGCGAAAGCCTGATTAAGGCATTCCTATCCGCAAAGCGAATAGAAGGATGTTCCGAGAAGACGCTGAAATACTATCAGACTACCATTGACGCCATGCGTTCGGGGATTAGAAAAAGTTTGCGCCGAATTACTACGGAGGACTTGCGTAATTATTTGACGACATATCAGGAACGAAAGAACCTAAGCCGTGTAACTGTGGATAATGTGCGCCGGATACTGTCGAGCCTGTTTGCCTGGCTTGAAGATGAAGATTATATCTTAAAAAGCCCGGTTCGCAGAATACATAAGGTCAAAACAGCTACCAGCATCAAAGAAACTTATACCGATGAATCTTTGGAACTGATGCGGGATGGATGTACGGAATTACGCGATTTGGCGATGATAGATATGCTCGCCTCGACCGGAATGCGTGTGGGAGAAATGGTTCTACTGAATCGTGAGGACATTAACTTTACAGATCGAGAATGCGTTGTGTTCGGAAAAGGCGACAAGGAACGTGTGGTATATTTTGATGCGAGAACAAAAATCCACCTACAGAACTACTTGGAAAGCCGTTCAGATTCTTGCCCCGCTCTCTTTGTTTCTTTACGAGCTCCGCATGAGCGATTAAATATCGGCGGCGTTGAGGTTCGGCTTAGGGAGCTTGGGCAGAAGCTGGGCATCCAAAAGGTGCATCCACACAAGTTCCGTCGGACATTAGCAACGATGGCGATAGATAAAGGAATGCCTATTGAGCAATTGCAGCGACTATTGGGGCATAGTAAAATAGACACAACCTTACAGTATGCAATGGTTAAACAGAGTAACGTTAAGTTGGCGCACAAGAAATACATAGGATAGAGAGGGTTAAAATGACTGGTTGGACATCAAGAAAACTGAAAGATATAGCAGATTTCAATCCGAAGGAATCAATTACAAAAGGAGCGATTGCTAAGAAAATTGCCATGGACAAGCTACAGCCGTTCTGCCGAGATATACCAGAATATGAGTTTGAATCATTTTCTGGTGGCACGAAGTTTCGCAATGGAGACACGATTATGGCTAGAATTACTCCTTGCTTAGAGAATGGAAAAACTGCGAAAGTGAATATTCTTGATGACGGGGAGGTCGGCTTCGGCTCTACCGAGTATATTGTGTTCCGCGCTAAGGATGGCGTGGATGAAGACTTTGTTTATTATCTTGTTTGTAGCCCTCTGGTTCGTGATCCTGCAATAAAGTCGATGGTAGGATCATCTGGCAGACAGCGGGTACAGACGAGTGTGGTTCAGAATTTGGATATCATGATTCCGCCTTATGATGAACAGAAACGTATATCCGGAGTCTTAAAGTCGCTGGATGATAAGATAGCTGCAAATGCAGAGATAAACAAGAATTTAGCGGTTTAAATCTCAATGTCGGAAACATCAAGCTCACCTGACATAAGTTTAGACAATAACGAATCACGAAGTTGCTCTAAACGACAGATTTCATCGTAATTGTTGCGAATAGCGGCATCCATTGGAGCAACTAACGCCTCAAACTCATCAAGCTTTTCACTTGATGGTATGAGGAGAGGCATTTCGTTTAGCGAATTTCTGTTAATTGACCCAAACACAGTACCCTCTCCATTAAAAACATCCAACTGCTTTTTGAGAGAAAACATTGTGTATAGCACGAAAGACTGATGATTATTCTTTGAATGAATAGTGGCAAGTCCTCGACCGATACAACAATCGGTATGAGCCACATTTAGGTCGCCTACAGGTGCTCGAACACTCATTAAAGTGTCATTAGCACAAGCCATTCGCTTCGGTTCTGTTGTATAAAGGCGAACAGTTGGAAATCTGAAACCAAATTCAGCTCGACCTTGGAAGAAAATTGTACCATTACCATCTTCGTTATAGCTGCTTCCGTTTGGGGACTGTCCCATTGTAATATCGGCTATATCGCTCAGTGTGCCTTCTGTCCAATCTGAGCTTGCGTTATCAATAAACATCTGCTGATATATTGCCTGAGCTTGCTGCTCTAAATTCTTGTTTAATAGACCGAACCTTATGAATGGGGTAAAATATACGCAAAGGAGCGAAATATTATGCCTGGTTATACAGAGGCGGATTATGAGAATTCCGTCATAGAATTATTCCAAAATATGGGCTATCAACATTTGTATGGCCCAGATATTGAACGTGATCTCCACAATCCTCTTTACGAAGAAGTATTAGAGGATGCTTTGTCGCGCTTAAATCCAACACTGCCGCAGGATGCGCTCATTGAGGCTCTTAATAAGCTGAAGAATATTGAAAATGATTCGCTCGTCCAGAAAAACTCTGTCTTTATGGACTATCTTCAAAACGGTATTCCGGTTAGATATTTTGTTAATGGCGCTGAGCGTTCTGCTGTCGTATATCTTGTAGATTATGCGAACCCCGACAATAACTCTTTCATTGTGGCTAACCAATGGACATTTATTGAAAACAGCAATAAGCGCCCGGATGTTTTGCTCTTCTTGAATGGTATTCCTGTGGTTATTGTGGAGCTGAAATCTCCGTCGCGAGAAGAAACCGACGCAAGTGAAGCGTATTTGCAGCTTCAAAACTACAAGCATGAGATTCCGTCTATGTTCGTCTATAATGCGATCTGCGTTATAAGCGACCATTTAATGTCAAAAGCTGGAACCATCACTTCTGGCGAAGACCGTTTTATGGAATGGAAAACCGTAGACGGAAATTACGAGAACACGCAGTATGCCCAGTTTGATACTTTCTTTGAAGGAATGTTTCAGAGAGAGCGGCTGCTGGACATCATAAGAAACTTTATCTGTTTCTCTAATGAAGGCGTAAATGTCTTTAAGATTCTGGCAGGATATCACCAGTATTTCGCCGTAAATAAAGCCATTGCCTCCACTAAGAAAGCATCCGCCGATGGCGGTGATGGTAAGGGTGGCGTATTTTGGCATACACAAGGCAGTGGCAAATCTCTGTCGATGGTTTTCTATGCCCATCTTTTGCAGAAAACATTGAATAGCCCGACTATTGTAGTTCTGACTGACCGTAATGACCTTGATGATCAACTTTATGGTCAATTTGCAAAATGTAAGGAATTTCTGCGTCAGGAACCGATGCATGCTGAAAGTCGCGAGCATCTAAAAACATTGCTCGCCGGACGTCAGGCGAATGGTATTATCTTTACAACGATGCAGAAGTTTGAGGAATCTCAAGAACCGCTTTCTGAACGTAAGAATATTATCGTGATGGCAGACGAGGCGCATCGTGGCCAGTATGGATTAACAGAAAAGATTAAGATTACAACCAACGAGGAAGGCGAGGAAATCGCCAAGCGTGTAGTAGGTACGGCACGTATTATTCGTAATAGCCTTCCGAATGCTACATATATTGGCTTTACAGGTACTCCGATTTCCTCTAAAGACCGCAGTACCCGTGAAGTCTTTGGTGATTATATTGATGTCTACGATATGACTCAGGCTGTCGAGGATGGCGCAACCCGCCCGGTGTATTATGAAAGCCGTGTTATTAAGCTGAATCTTGATGCTGATACTTTGAAGCTGATTGATACAGAATATGAAATCATGGCAAATAACGCCGATCCGTCCGTTGTGGAACGTAGTAAGCGTGAGCTAGGCCAAATGGAGGCGATTCTTGGCAACGACAACACGATAAACTCGCTTGTAAATGATATCCTTGATCATTATGAGAATTACCGCGAGAATCTCTTGACCGGAAAGGCGATGATTGTAGCTTATTCTCGGGCAATTGCCATGAAAATCTATAATCGCATTCTGGAACTCCGTCCGAGCTGGACTGAAAAAGTCGGTGTCGTGATGACCGAAAGCAATAAAGATCCGGAAGAATGGCGCAAGATTATCGGAAATAAACGCCACAAAGATCACTTGGCGAAGCTCTTTAAAGACAACAATAGCCCAATGAAGATTGCTATTGTGGTAGATATGTGGCTTACTGGATTTGATGTTCCGTCGCTTGCTACGATGTATGTTTACAAGCCAATGTCCGGACATAATCTCATGCAAGCTATCGCACGTGTAAACCGTGTATTCAAAGATAAGGAAGGTGGCTTGGTCGTAGACTATGTCGGAATTGCTTCTGCTCTCAAACAAGCAATGAATGATTATACGGCACGAGATAAAAAGAACTATGGCGACACTGATGTTGCAAAGGTCGCATACCCGAAATTCCTCGAGAAGCTCTCCATTTGTCGAGATTTGTTCTATGGGTATGATTATTCCAAGTTTAAGACTGGCACAGACCTTGAGCGTGCAAAGGCTATCAGCGGTGCGGTCAACTTTATTGTTGATGTTCGAAATGAGAAAAAGAGAGAAGGCTTTATCCGTGAAGCTTTATTACTCCATCAAGCTTTATCGCTCTGTTCTTCCCTGGTGAACGAGGATGACCGCTTTGAGGCTGCATTCTTCGAGTCAGTCCGGGTACTTGTTCTAAGGCTGTCAAATACTGGCGGGGAGAAGAAAATTTCATTGCCGGAAATGAATAGGCGCATCAATGAACTTCTCAAGCAAAGTATCAAGAGCGATGGAGTTATAAATCTATTTACCGATGTGGGCGGAGAGTTTAATCTTTTTGATCCGCAGTTCCTTGAAGAAATTGCGAAAATGAAAGAAAAAAACCTTGCTGTTGAGCTCTTGAAGAAATTGATAGCGGAACAGGTCTCAATTTATCGCCGGACAAATGTCGTCAAGTCGGAAAAGTTTAGTGAGATTATTCAGAGAATGATGAAAGCCTACTTGAATGGCATGCTGACAAACGAAGAAGTTATTCAGGAACTCTTGAATCTAGCCCATCAGATTGCCGCTTCTCAGGAGGAAGGCGAAAATCTCGGACTTACCGCAGATGAACTTGCTTTTTATGATGCTCTGACGAAGCCTCGTGCCATTAAAGATTTCTACGAAAACGATGAGCTTATTGCTATCACAAAGGAGCTCACAGAAACGCTTAGAAAGAATAGGACGATTGATTGGCAAAAGCGAGATTCAGCCAGAGCTAAGATGCGTATGCTGATTAAGAAACTTCTGAAAAAGCACAAGTATCCGCCAGAAGGCATGGACGATGCGCTTAAGACTGTAATGTTACAGTGTGAGCTTTGGACGGATAATGTAATGGATACTGAGGATGTCGCCAAAAAAGTCATTCCTTATGAGAATTCTTACCACGACGAGGAGCTTTCCATGGTTGCCGAAGAACGTGCTCCATACGGAAAGAGAAATGATTAGAGATGTGGCCCGTTTAATACTGATTCTTGTTGAGTGAGAGGTTATGATTATATGATTCCATTTGTTTGTGAGGAACATGCGATTTCCGACAATACAGTTCTTACAATTATTGATATTGAAAATATAGACGAAGCAACAAAAGCCGTTCTTGATGAGAATTTCGTGTCGATATGTGAGGGAAAATCGGGATCAAGTCTCTCTACGGTAAAAACACGTGTAAGGAACTTATTTTCTTCCAAGAACCCAGAATGGATTATGGGAGCAACGGCTGAGTTTTTTGTTCATCTATATATCAGGCTCGCTGATTTCAAGCAGGAATGCTTGTTTCTAAACCTTGAAGAGAATTCAATTAAGAAGGGCTTTGATGGATATTACTCTAAGGACGGACTGGAATGGTTGATGGAAAGTAAGGCGGGATCTATAGATTCAAAGGATGTATCTCATGCAGGAAAAGTTACTCTGGCCATAAATGATCTTTCGGCGAAGGTATCCGGTAGAGATAAAAGTGGGAAAAAAGAACTACCAAACAATCCATGGCAAGAAGCCTATTCTCACGCCAGTCAGTACGATGTAGGCACTGCAGCTAATATTCGTAAAAACATAAAAGAACTCGCAAATGACTTCACAAATGGTAAATTCCGTTCAATTGAAGAGTTTAATACTATGCCTTGCGGAACTGTGTTTCTTTCTGGAGTTTGGTCGCAACCAGATCATGTTCTTATTAAAAGAGACATTGAACACCTTTCAGATAAACTGAAGGGTAAGCATGTCCACGTAATATGCGTAACACATCGTTCGACAGATCTTTTTATAGAATATATTGAATCGGAGTGATAATGAATGGATGATAATAGGCTGATCCAAAATTTAAGAACGCTGCCGCTATATAATGCAGCGATGGAAAAATTGACCGTCGCTCCGACGCGACTCGACGAAAATGAAAAGACTTTTCTCTTGACGGTAGCGATTATACTATTGAGAAAATATGAAAGAGACAACCGGCTTACCTCATTTGTGGAGTTGGCCTATTTCATCATTTTGAAATACTCCTTGTCTTTTAATGATTTTACTCCGCTCTATGATTTTAGTATTAATATTGGATATTATCCTATCTCTCGTGCTATAGCTGATCTTAAACAGATACAAATAGACAATATCACTTCTGCAATTATCCCCACCCTGATTGATGATGGCTATAAACGCGAGTCGATTATCGAAACGTATGGGCAAAAGCATACAAGAGATCGGATATTAAATAGTACCAGTAAAGACATTTGCTATATTGCCCCTACCTCCTTTGGAAAAAGCAGTATTATTCTTGATCATATTGCTACGCATTGGGAGACCTTTAAGCGGGTTGCCGTTATTGTTCCTACAAAATCCCTTTTGATGCAAAGCTATCGTACTATTCGCCGTAAGAAGTTTGGCGCTAAAATTATTATACACGATGAAATGTATAGCAATGAAGAACGTTTTATTGCCGTATTGACTCAAGAAAGAGCGTTAAGGCTTCTCGATAAGCACGATATATTCTTTGACTGCTTATATATTGATGAGGCTCATAGGCTCCTGGAACGTGATTCTCGGTCAATACTACTATCTCGCTTAATAAGGCTTAATCGTCAGCGCAGTAAAGAATCTGAAGTGATATATCTGTCCCCGTTAGTTACGGATACGAACAACCTCAAAACAGATGAATCGCAGGAGATATTTGAACAGCGCATTAGATTCAACATTAAAGAACCCGAGCTTTTCGAGTATTGCATAGATGGTACAGTCCAGAAGTACAATCGTTTTACCGACACGTTCTTTCCTGTCGGTCATAGCGAAACAATGTTTAGCTATATCAATCAAAATGCAACTGATAAATCTTTCTGCTATCTGTATGCGCCTAGGAAAATTGAGCAATTTGCAGAAGAGTTTTCTCAATTAATAACAACAGTTCAAGACAGTCCAGTATTGAAGGAGGTTATTAAAAGCCTTAAAGAATACGTCCATGACGATTTTTACGCTATCGACTATATTAAGAAAGGCATCATCTATTTGCATGGTAAAATGCCAGATAACGTAAAAGAATACTTAGAATACAAATACTCTCAAATTCCTGAGCTTAAGTTCATAATTGCAAACAAGGTCATTCTGGAGGGTATCAATTTACCTATTAGTTCGCTATTTATCCTTAACGGAACTAATTTATATGGGAAAGATCTTACAAATCTAATAGGTCGAGTGAACAGGTTAAACCTTGTTTTTTCACAACCACCGAACCTTGGGTTACTAATGCCTCAGGTTCATTTCGTCAATAGCGAAGAATACAACAGACGTAGAGGTAATTTTGAAAATAAAATGCGACTTTTACGCAGTTCGGTTTTTGCGGATAACGTTAAGAATCCTACCCTCGAGAATTTCGATATCGAGAATAAGGAAAATAAGGACAATGTCGACAAGTGTAAAGAGATTGTCGAGAATGAAAACCTTTTCTTTTCTATTGCTAAAGATCCGATACAAGAGCTAAAACGTCAAATGATTGCCCTCGGGATGAATACTATATATACTATTTCAGACGATCTTTGTCAGATGATCCTGGAAAAAATCAATCGAATTAAGGATCATCCTAAGCTACACGAGAGCCATTTTTTGGAGCGATTACGCTACCTATTTATTAGACATTGTGATGGTAGTATTATCGATGATGAATTCGCCCGTTTAAAGAACGATAAAGCGATCGCATATTATAAGATGTTTTTTAAAAATAGAAAGCAGTCGCTTAAGGAGAACGTTGCTGGAGAAGTTGCCTATTTCCAAAGGCGTATTGCTGAAGGCGATAGCTTAATGTACATCGGAGAAAGCTATGGTGAAGAGCCCTATACAACAATCGGACGCGAGTCCTATCATAATGTTTATATTGATCTAAGCAAAAAGAACAGTCGGCAATTAGCGAACATCGCTATTGTAAAGCAGAAGATTGAGGAGGACTTTGTAAGTTTCAAATTACGTATGTTCTTCCAGCTGATGTTGGACTATTCTATACTGAGTGAAGATGAATACTATGAAATTCTTTATGGAACGACGGATAGGAAAAAGATATATCTCGTAAAGACCGGTTTAACGATCAATTTGATCAATCGACTAGAAAAAGATAACCAGCTGCAAAATATTACATTTGATAGGAATGGAAACCTTATTACAAATGCTTTATTTGAGACCTATCTGAAAGAAGCCGACGACTTTTATAGATTTGAGCTTAGTCGCTTTCTGTAATTTCCTCGTTTTTAGAATTTTCTGATTCGAGAATAAGATAACAAGAGTATTAAACTCATGCTTGTATGGTTACGGAAAGATGAGTATCTTGTACTCATACTTAAATAGGAGACTCGATATGCTCGAGAGGATAGGCTGGTGGATTCATGCTCTGTGGGGGCGATATAAGCTGAATAGGAAGCTAAAGAAAATGCCATAAATAATAAGCTCGCCTTAATGCGGGCTTATTAAATGAAAATGTTTTTTCACTTTTCTTGTCAAAAAACACCTAAAAGAAACCCTAAGGCTATAAGTATGACCATTAGAATAATCCAAGCTACAACCTTTCCTGCTGGTGTCTCAATATCGCTAAACAAGTCGTCTAGCGCTTCACCTTCGTGTACTACATGGAATGATTTATTGTTTTTATTCGTGGCTGCCATTCTGTTCTCACTTTTTATTTAAACTTTATTTTTGCCTTCTTTATTATGGTTGACCTATCAGAAGGATACATGATAAAGGACATATTGTCGCATGAATAGCACGACCAGCCTTTTTGTAGTAGATTGTTAACTGGATATATCGAAAAGCCACTGACCCAATAAACATCATTTACTGTAAGGTTTGTTCCAAGCTCACGAAGGATTAATTCTTTTTCTTGATTGGTGATTCCGAAATATGTGAAAACTACGGTCACCCTTTTACTGTCCCAATTCCATTGTTGCCTTGTTGGAGGTTTTAGTTTTCCAAATACATTTTCCCACTTCCAGGCATCAACCAGAATAATAGTAGCATACTTCGATGCTTCGGCTATTTCATCGTCGGACATCTCAGCTCTAAGTGTCTGCAAGTAGTAACTATCTCTAGCTTTCGCAAAACTCTTTAGTCCTTCTATTAGTTCTTGGTTTTTACTATTCTTTTTCTTTGTTTTATTCTTAACCAGAGTTCCGCATGAGGCACAAAAGTTATCATTCTGATTTATCTGGCTTCCGCATGACGTACAATACATTTTCGAAAACTCGCTATTTATCCTTGCATATATTATACTAAATGCAGTAGATTTTAAAAAGGATTACTTATGTCGTTATTTAATTGGGGCTATGCTAATGAAAGCGAAGAGAAAAAAGGACTCGATAAGATTTGTGATCTTGTTTCGTCTCGCTGCTCTGAGTTTTGTAAAGATTACGCTGCTATCAATGATTATGGTTCTTTTGTTCGATCATTAGATGTAAAGTGCAAAAATGTTGCATCGGTATTTTATAGTAACTCCAATAGAGAAGCTTTAACATTCCAGCCTATGAGCTACTATGAAACTTTAGCTGATAAAATAGAAGAAGACTCGGATAAACTAAACCAATTAGCGGCTTGTTTATTTGGTGCCGTTCTTGGTGCATTATATTGCAAAACTTATAATCAACATAAGGATGCAAAGAGAGGCTCAATTAACTCCGAATATACTGAAGTGAGCGACATTTATTCAGAAATGGAGAAGGATAAAAAGAAAATCATAGCAAAGATAAAAGAAGACTTGAATGAGACAAACATCTCTAATAAAAAACTTGTATTTAAAATGGCTGGGAACTGTGTTTCTTTTTTGAAAGATCCCATGACTATAGAGATGCCGGAAACTATCGGAGGCTCCCCAGAGCTTGGGGAAATAGCTTATGCATTAGTGGATCAAAAGTTGGAAGGCGATCCATTTCCGTTAGTTGATATATTTATTACAAGTTCGCTATTTCGCGCAATAGCTGTCACTGGGTAGTGACATTCTTCTTCGTTGATTTCATAAAATAGCTAAGAAGTTTAGCAGCTCGTCTCTATGTCTTGAGAAGAGTGATTCAATTATTTGTTAGAGTTGAATTGTGGGTCCCAATGTTCGTCAGACGTTTGCATCCATTCGCCTTTTCGTTCGTAGGATCTTTTTGCGGCAGCATTCTCTAGATGCGGAACTTCCCAAGTTATTGTAAGTTTTTCTACATTAGGAATTTCTGTACCGATGTATGCGGCAAGATCAGTATTATAGAGTCCTAATACTTTTTTCGATTTTATTCCATTATTTTCTTGATTATATCTTAGTGAGATGATAGCAACATAGTCATCATTTTCTTCTGTTCCGAAATCATCAATAATTGAAATAGATATAATATCAGTATTTTCAAATTCTTCATTAATGAGACCTCTGATTTTATTTTCTACACCTTCTTTTGTATCGGTCGTCACAGAACCCTTCGAATCACCAGAATTGTTTGACGAATAATATTGCGAATCTATTATGTCATATGTAACATCAGGGGTTATTTTGATGTACATTTCCTCTATATGATCATATTCCACATCAGTAAAATAGTAAGTGATAATATTTCCGCTCTTTCTAATTCTGTAAATATCGTCTTTGAATTTATATGTTTTATCGGAATCGCTGGCGGTTTCAAGTGCGATAGCTCCCATTGCGTTTTCGAGCTCCTTAAATTCATCCTCTTTCTGTACCGAATCGCCGTACTCATAGACAATGGTTGTTTCGAACAGATCTTCTGCCAATAACCTCTCGGACGTTATGTCTTCTCCAGAATTATCTAATACCCATCTGACTTGAGCAATTGAGTGGTTTTCATTATAAGCTACTATATACATTTTTAAGGTATCGGTGATTTTGGCCACGTATAAGTTATAAAGAGAATCGTCGTCAGGATTGGTTCGCTCAAACTCCGGAATCTCCCCAAAGCGATCCTTATATATCTCCATTGACATCCTATCGTCGTTGAGCATATTCCTATAATCTTCAAGGGGAGTAAGAATAATGGCTTCATTCATATTGAATTTTATGCTGGAATCTACTTCATTATCAGATGGTTTGGCTAATAATGACCTTATTATGGAGCCAATTACTATAATACAAAGAACGAGAACGAGAAGCTTAAGGATGATTAGTTTCTTCTTAATTTTTGCTGCTTTTGATTTTGAAGAATCGTCTTTATGTTTACTGATAGGGTTGCTTAGTGTCGTTTTCTTTCCTGATTTTGAATTTGTCATTATGATTCATCCAGTTACTGTCTTTATTATATCAAGAAAAACGATAATTACTTCCTCGATGCAAGGAACTCAATTGGTGTAGTACGCACAGCGCCTTGGGCGATCTTAAGATGTTTGGAAACATGAACCATTACCGTCGCATTCTCGATTATGCAAAACAATGGACAGAGGAATAAGTCTTATGATTAATATTTATAGCATTATAGGTTTTTGCATGAGATTCTGTAAGAAACGCCTATGTCGTCCAGCTTTCTGCATTCAATGTGATATGTAGATTGCTTTTGCTGACAGGTTGTACTATCGATCCCATAGCGTGAACATGCTTCTATTGTTTCGTCTAACCGATTTGATTTTGTAACGCTATATATTATCATGACAACCAAAAGTACTATAAAGAATATGAAAGACCATTTTCCTGAATCGTTTGTCCTTTTACTGTGGTTCGATGGACTCATATTGATATTTTAACTTATTTCTATATTAAGGTTGATTATTTGTTCTTGGGATACTCCCAGCTTTTGCGGATATAGATTCCGTTCTCTTTTAGTACTTGCCGTACCGTTCCGCAGTCTAGTCCTACGATAGCGCCAACTTCTTTTGGGGTCTTCATTTCTGCATATAGTTCTATTACTCTTTTGACGAGTTCCGGCTTCGTGGATGCTTTATGTGATACTTCTACGCCATTACGCTTCAATACCGCGCTTATGGTACTTCTATGGCACTTAAAGTCTTCGGCTAGTTTATAAACTGAATCTCCTGACTGGTATCTTTTGCATACGGCTTGAATTTCTATCTCGGACAATGCTTTCTGCTTTTGACGTATGCGACATACTTCAGTCTCACCATAGACATTTTGCCGTTTTGGTGATATATTCACATTAGTTTCGAGTTTATCTTCTAGGGTGAGGGGTTCGGGACTATGAGCGCTAACCTGTGGGTCAATTTGTTGCTTGAAGCTGCTTATCTGTAAAAATGGGTTTGAATAAAGTTGCGATAGGTCCACAAGAAAAGCTTCAGTTATTAGTCGGTACAATTCTACCGGAAGTACGAAAGAAAATTGATCTTGGAATGCCAAGGATAATTGGTGACCGCGAATTTAGACCTCGTCCGCTTCGCGAAATCTTCGAAGTAGAAAAGTCTATTTATCTCACATCATTTCCAACCATAGACCCTATTACCGGTAAGAAAACCTTTATTACAAATGACGAGCGCTCAAAATCTCAGAGCGAGAATGCTAAGCCGGATTTAAGATACGATATCAAGCATGCGGAATGGTATGCCTATGACGAAAATTATGGCACTAGTGAAGAAAAACGTTTTGTAAAATGGATAGGCGGCCAAATTGGCAAGCTTAGAGAAAAATATAAAGATGCAGAAATTTACGTCATTCGCAACGAACTTGATTACTGTTTCTATAATCCAGAAGATGGCCGACGTTTCTTCCCTGATTATTTGATGATTATTAATGACTACATTAACCACGCAATGTATTATCAATGTATTATCAATGTATTATCGAACCGAAAGGCGGACATATCCTAGAGCATGACCAATGGAAAGAGGATGCTCTTTTAGATATTCATGAGAACTCAGGGGTTTCTTATTATCCTACTAGAAAAGATACGAAAGCAGATATTGAGTTCATGAAAAAAATAAAAGCTCAAGGTTACCAGGAAGTGAAGAATATCGGACTTGTATTTTTCAATTCAGACTCAGCAGAGAATCTGTTTAGATTCGCTAACGATTTCGATAGTAAGCTTTTGTAAAATAGTACAGAATAGTGTTTTTTGCGGCCAATCTTTCTTGCGATATTTTAAACGTTATCCAGTTTAAAGTTTTAGTAATATTTCTACTCTGATTTTTGGCTTGTCCGCTTCGCCTTTCAACTCGCAGTGCTCTGTTTACGTAAAACGGTTATAAGGATTCACTCTGATCTAATAAAACGGCGACTATCAAACTTTAGTACCGCGCTCCTAGATTAACGTCAAAATTAGCGCAATTTCTTATTTTCTCACGGCTTCTACTCTACACACAACCGCAGGGCAGGGCCGTGAGATTTTTATCTAAAATTGGTGCAAAGTTTCACTTTAAATATAGGCTGGAAAAAACTGGTGCATATAGATATACCGTACAGGCATGTCTGACATAATTGGTGCATACGTTTTTCGTATATCACGCAAAAGAATTAAGCTAAGAAGCAAGCCGTGCGAAGGTTTTTCTTGTATCAAGGGCGACGTCATAAGACAGGCAGGGCCTGGAGCCAATTTGCGCTCCGGGTTCTTTTCTTTATCACGGACGAGATGCCCGCGCTTTAGCCGGCGTCTTTGTTATATCCGGCAGACATGTGAACAGAGGCCGAAATTTGGATGTCTCATTTTTGAGTTCCAAATTGCGGCCTCTGTTTCTTATTTTTGTATTTCATTTATACTATGCTCATAAAAGATCGCAGGATATAAATCACATTGATGATAATTCGAATGAAAGGAACCATTCTTTTGAGGTTGGATAATAGCTTCGTCATAGCAGGTGTCGCCGGAATCAAACAGAAAGCTCTTTACTGAGCGGCAAAGCACGCCATGATTTGCTTTTAAGATTTTAACAGAATAGTCATGCTGAAGGAGCTGGTCTCCGATTTTCGTTACTGTAATTTTGGAAGTCTCTGCTTTTCTCGTCTTAAGAATCTCCGTACTTTTATTTGAACAATAAATCATGTATAATGATGGTATAGCTCGGGCGGGCTTCTTTTTGAAATACGGACAAAATGATACAGGGCATATATACAGGTATTTCCGTATCGGCTGAAAAGAGAGGCTTGGCCGAAAATGACCATAGTTGTTTTCCGGGCAGAACGAATGGAGGAATTTGATATGGAACACAAATGCAAGATTACAGTGATCCGTAAGGAATGCTATCAGGATTTACAGGAGCAGTATCTGGCTGATCCTAAATCAGGAGAATGTCCCATATTTGAGGTGGGCCAGGAGTTTATTCTGGAAAGGAACCAAGAGCGAGACGATTTTTGGCATATGCTGGACGGAAAATTCTGTTCTGAGGCATGGGACGCAATCAGCCGGTATGTGTATACTGCGTTACAGGGCGGATCGATTATGAAGGGATGGACCAACGACGAGAAAATGATGATTGCCTGCTGCAATGATGGGACACGACCGGTAATATTTAAAATTGAGCGAATCGATGCAGAGGACTAGAGTATATTCTTTAGTGCCGGAAGCTTTGGCCAGCGCTGTACGGATATTCTGTACAGCGCTGATATTTTAAAGCGGAAGAGAGAGGCTTGCCTCCTTAAATTTTGATACTATATGGTCAGGTATGCAGACTGTATCTTGTTTTTCTTTCCTACATTCTTTATAATAAGGATATCAGAACGAGACATCATTTGAACTATAGGACGATCTATACGAGATTTCCAGCTTGTATTATGGGATGACCAGAGGATTTGATTTGGGAAAAGTAGAGGATAAATAATGGAGTATCGAGGATGTCAGGAGAAAATCGACCGGGTGAAAGCGGAAGCCAGCCGGATGATGCATCTGCATTATTGTGAAAATGATGTGGAGGGTGTTATTGCGACCTTTGGCCCGGAGATTAGCTGGTTTGGGGCCGGGGAGGAGCAGTATGCGGTTGGCAGGGAACAGGTCGCCTCATTTTTCAGACAATTTAAAGGCGCTATTGCGAAATGCACTGTCACCGAGGAAGACTATGATGTAATTGAAGGAGCACAGAATCTTTTTATCTGTACGGGACGGATGTGGATTGCTACAGATCCTGCAACAGAAATGTATCTGAAGGTGCATCAACGTATGACCTTTGTATTCCGGTGGGCGGATGCAGAGCCGGAATGTATTCATCTGCACTGCTCCAACCCCTACATGGAGCTTCTGGAAAATGAGCAGTTTCCGGATGGCATTGGCAGACAATCCTATGAATACGTTCAGGAGAGTCTGAGGCAGCTTGAATCAGAAATGAAACAAAAAAACCATCAGCTAGAGATAATTATGTCGTCTGTTTCGGGTGGCTTGGCAATCTGTGAGGCTTCCGATCCTTATCGCTATCTTTATGTCAGCAATGACGCGGCGGCTTTGTTTGGATATACAGTAGAGGAGTTTTTGCAGGTGACCGGCGGCAATGGGGTTGGTGCAATTTATCCGCCGGATCGTGAGATGGTACGCAAAGGCTTTGCTGAGGATTTTCAAAATGGCAGGAAGGAATATTCACGGAAATATCGCGTCCGGTGTAAGGACGGGTCTCTTAAGTGGGTGTTGGACAGCGGCAGGAAATCTAAGGATGAAAATGGGCAGACCATCCTCAATACACTCTATCTTGACGTTACGGATGCGGAGCACGGCGCCGAGAATATGCGGCGTCAACAGGAACTGCTTAGCAGTATCTATAACACGGTACCCTGCGGTATTCTCAGGCTGTTGAAAAAGGAAGATGAGTTCGAACTGGTTTCGATTAACCCTGCAGCGGTTACCCTGCTTGGATGCGATCCGCTTACTGTGGAGCAGCGCGATTGGAGTCAGGGCATCGCTGATACGGTTTATCCTGAGGATAGTCATATTTTGCGCGACTCTTATCGGTCATTGCGGCAGGTGGGAGACCGGGTGTGGCTGGAATACCGTGTAATCTGGCCGGATGGGAGTATTCATTGGCTGAAAGGAAGCAATGCGCTTCTGCGGCTGTCGGATGAAACTCAGGTAATCCAGAGAATGTTTATTGACGTTACGGAAAGCAGGGAACTGGAAGAACAGCTGAAGCGGGAAAGAGAAATGTACCGGCTGGCAATGGAAAGCAGCTCCGATGTTATGTACGAATATACGATGGAGACTGATACGTTCATCGCTTATGAGCCGCAAATAGACGAGCATGGAAAAAGCTATGTGGAGATGAATGAATTCCCGGACTATCAAAAGCTTTTGAAAAGGGAAAAGGTGATTCATCCGGAGGATCTCCCCAAGGCTTTGCATAACATCTGCGGCGGAGGGGGAGAAGCGTTTGACTGCCGCTTTCGTACACCGCAGGTGCCGGAGGAGGATGGTTATTGGTGGTATCATGTTACCGGTAAGGTGATACGCCGGCATGGCGCTCCCTGCCAAGTTGTTGGAACCATTCGAAATATTCAAAAGGAAAAGCAGGAGCTGAGTGCCAATATCCAACAGCTTGAGATGAATCAATCTGCGATCCGTGCAGTCAACAGTGCCTATCTTGGGATTTACTATGTAGATATCCGGGGTGACTGGAGCTATGGCATCCGTCTGCCGGGGATGGCAGGAACATTATTGCGTTATGAACGTCAGGATGGGTTTTTTGAAAACACTCGGGCATATCTTAAAAACTGTGTGGCCGAACAGGATCAGGAACGGCTTTCTATATTACTGGACTCGGAAGAGCTAAACCGTTCTCTGCACAGCGTGAATGACAGCATATCGATAGAATATTGGGAAGAGCGCCAGGGAGCGGGGCGTTGGCTGCGGATGGAAATTTATCTGGCTGAACGGGATAAGGAACAGGTGGGCAGCCTGGTTCTAAGCTTTCGGAATGTAACAGAGGAACACCGTCAGGAGCTGGAGCGCAAGCAGGAAGAGGAGCTGGCAAAGCATGCGCTGCAGGAAGCCTATGAGGCGGCGAGGCGCGCGAATCTGGCAAAAAGCGACTTCCTTTCCCGTATGTCCCATGATATCAGGACACCAATGAACGCAGTAGTCGGTATGACGAGTATTGCCGAACAGAATTTATCGGATCCAGAGAAGGTCAAAAATTGCTTGGCAAAGATACGTTTGTCCAGCGATCATCTGCTTCAGCTTCTTAATGAAGTTCTAGATATGTCTAAGATTGAAAGCGGGAATACCCAGCTCAATATTGCGCCTTTTCATCTTCATCAGCTGCTGGAGGAAACGGAAGGAATTATCCTTCAGGAGACAGAAGGCAAAAATCAAAGGCTCACTGTAGAGATTGGGCAGCTGATACATGATAATGTAGAGGGAGATATGGTTCGCATAAGGCAGATCCTGCTGAATCTGCTGACAAACGCCGTGAAATATACGCCGGAGCATGGAACCATTCGGCTGATTGTCAATGAGCTGCTCAGCTCGGACAGTGGAATTGGCTGTTATCAGTTTATCGTCGAGGACAACGGGTATGGAATTTCAGAGGAGTTTATGGAAAAACTCTTTGAACCCTTTGAACGGGCAGAGGACGCCCGTACCAGTTCAGTGCAGGGTACTGGCCTGGGTCTGTCAATTGCCCAAAGCCTGGTTCGTATGATGAACGGAACGATTGAGGTGGAAAGCCGGCTGAATCAGGGCTCCCGCTTTATTACAACAATTTACCTGCGGCTTTCTAATGCTTTGCGGGAAAAGGAAAACGTTAAAAGTTTATCACAGGCGCCGCTTTCTTCAGATCGTCAATGGAGAATTTTGTTGGTAGACGATAACGACCTAAACCGGGAAATCGCACGGGAGCTTCTTGAAATGGAAGGTCTGATTGTAGAAGAGGCTGCAAATGGGCAAGCTGCTCTTGATCGATTTTATGATTCGCTCCCGGCGTACTATGACCTGATTCTGATGGATATTCAGATGCCGGTGATGAATGGCTATGAAGCCGCCAAAGCGATTCGAAAGCTGCAACGGCCGGACGCTTCCCAGATTCCTATTATTGCGCTAACCGCAAATGCATTTGCGGATGATATTTATGCTGCGCAGCAGGCGGGAATGAATATGCATCTTGCCAAACCATTGGATATCCGACAGATGATGGCGGCGCTTCGGCAATGGCTGGAAAAAGAATAGAGTAACTATCGGATAAAATAAAAATAGGAAGTGAAGCTATTAGCTTCACTTCCTATTTTCTGCTTATGGGAGCCGCAGCACGGACGGATCAAAGCTGGAAAGATTGGCAACACCGGTTCTTGCCATGATTCCTTTAAGCTGTGTAGTCATAAGCCTGATCGTCTCAGCAACACCCTCTGCACCCTGCTCCGACAGCGGCTTCATCAGCTTTCGTCCTACAGAGACAGCCGTTGCGCCTAATGACAGGGCTTTAAAAGCATCTGCTCCGTTTTCCATACAACAATCGACGAAAACAGCGAGCTTCCCATTTACGGCTTTCATAATTTCCGGCAGGATCATCAACGGGGGAACCGCATAATCGATGATACCGTTGTGATGGGAAAGGACGATTCCAGATGCTCCGATCTCCGCGCATTTTTCCGCGTCAACCCTGCTCAGCACCCCTTTCACAATAAAGGGTAAAGAGGTCATGCCCGCATAGCGCTTCAGATCGTCAAGCGTTTTAGGACGCATTGGAAATCCCAGGATGTTGTCATATTCCCCTTTTTTGTTAAACGCATGGTCAATGTCCATCCCTACAGCAAACGCTCCGCAGTCCTCCGCGTGCCGAATTTTTTCACAGATCAGGTTTTCGTCTTCATATGGCTTGATGATTTTGATTACCTTGGCACCGGTAGCGACCATGTCTTCGAGCTCTTTGGTATCACCCATCCCAGTAAAGACTATGGCATTTGCCATTGCGCCGCCCCGTGCGAATTCGACCATCCCATGTTCGGAATCCTTCCCCAAATGGGATAATGCCGCAGTAGTAATCGGCGTTGCGAATTCTTCCCCAAACAGGCGAAAGGTGGTATCCGGCAGAGTATTATCAATATGCCTCATTTCAATAAGGATAGAGTCCAGATAATTCCGGGTAATCTCGTTTGAACTGGCTGGATTTCCTGCTGTGTTCATCTCGTTCCCTCCATTTTAATCAAATCAGTTGAAAAGTATGCTGTTGTTTTGACAGAATCTGTATAGGCCTGTCTTTCATTAATTCTATTGTAACCGGGACAGAGCAATGTGTCAAATACTCTCTCCCCCACAATAGCGGCCAAATAAGTACCGTATTTTAGAGAAATCTTTGTTATCTTCACTGTTTGACAGGGAAGAAGGAAAGAGGTATAATAGTTCGCAGAAAAATAGTTTTCTGAAAAACTATTTTTCTGCGAACTATTATGGACTGGTCAGAGAGGATGTCTAATATGGCGCATACCACCGATTTGTTAATGAGTATACGAAGAATTGCCAGGCTGTATGAGGGGATGCTGAAGAAGATCAGCGGCCGGTATCAGCTCACGCCGATTGAAGCCAATATTATCAGCTTCCTTCAGAATAATCCGGGAAAAGATACTGCCGTGGACATTGTTGAGCTGCGAATGCTATCCAAGGGCGCAGTGTCGCAGGCAGTAGAAAGCCTGATCCAAAAATCCTTGCTCCAGCGCAGGCAGGATACGGTTGACCGCAGGAAAATCCATCTGTCCATTTTACCGGCGGCAAGGCCGATAACAGAGGAGATAGACGCCCTGCGCCTGGAATTCCGGGAAATTGTATTTTCCGGTTTTACAGAGGAGGAACGGGAACTGTTTTTTGCGTTGAATGACAGGATTATGGCAAATACAAAATCAGCATTGGAAAGAGGAGAATCGGTGTGAACGAGGAGAAGGACTTTTTAGGGAAAGAACCGATTGGCAGGCTGTTGCTGAGGCTGGCGCTTCCGACTGTGGCGGCGCAGGTGATCAACATGCTTTATAATATTGTGGACCGAATTTATATTGGCCATATCCCAGGGATCGGTGCAATGGCGCTGACTGGCGTCGGTGTATGTATGCCGCTGATCATGATTGTGACGGCCTTCGCCGCCTTGGTCGGGAACGGCGGAGCGCCGAGGGCTTCTATCTTTATGGGGAAGGATGATTACGAATCTGCGGAAAAAACACTTGGAAACTGCTTTACCCTGCAAATTATCATCTCTGCCGTTTTGACTGCTATCCTTCTCTTGTGGAATCGTGATTTTCTCATGGCGTTTGGCGCCAGTGAAAATACGATTGAATATGGCGTCAGCTATATGAATATCTATGCTGTTGGGACGATTTTCGTCCAGCTCACTCTGGGAATGAATGCCTTTATTACCGCACAGGGATTTGCAAAGACCGGCATGCTCTCGGTTTTAATTGGTGCGGTAGCTAATATCATCCTTGATCCGATTTTTATTTTCGGCTTTCATATGGGAGTGCGGGGCGCCGCCTTGGCAACCATTCTGTCGCAGGCAATGTCCTGCGCCTGGGTTCTGGTATTTCTGTTCGGGAAAAAGACCTTCCTGAAAATCCGCCGGCGTAACCTGGGACTAAAGGCAAGGGTAATTTTCCCCAGTGTCGCGTTAGGAGTCTCTGTCTTTATCATGCAGGCGAGTGAGAGCATCATCTCTATTTGCTTTAATTCCTCTCTGCTCCGGTACGGCGGGGATATTGCTGTCGGCGCAATGACTATTCTGACCAGCGTCATGCAGTTTGCCATGCTTCCGCTGCAGGGGCTGGGACAGGGGGCGCAGCCGATTATCAGCTATAATTATGGCGCGAAGAATTTTGACAGAGTAAAAGCGGCTTTCAAGCTGCTGCTGAAAGCCAGCCTGTTTTATTCCACTCTGCTGTGGCTTTGTGTGATGCTGTTCCCGCAGGCATTTGCAGCGATGTTTACTACAGATACACAGTTATTAGAGTTTACACAAACGGCGCTCCGTGTCTATATGGGATGCCTGCTGCTGTTCGGGATTCAAATAGCGTGTCAAATGACCTTTAATTCTCTTGGAAATGCTATGGCGTCAATTGTAGTGGCGGTGATGCGGAAATTTGTCCTTCTGATTCCATTGATCTATCTGCTGCCGCATATTTTCTCTGAGAATCAGACGATGTCGGTCTATATGGCGGAGCCGATTGCAGACTTTATCGCAGTTACCTTTACCGCAGTTTTATTTGCTTTTCAGTTTAAAAAAGCGATGAAGGCCGACCATGTTATCCGGTAGGGAATTGCCCCCGGATTCATATGAGAACGTTTTTATTGGCGCAGAGCAGATAAAAAGGTGGGTAGTTCCAGTTTGGAACTACCCACCTTTTTCGATTGTCCTTTTAGTCTGTGACCGTCACCCAGCGTTTTGTTTGGCTGCTTGCTACGATTGCATCGATCACGCTCATGATATGATGTCCGTCCTCAAAGGTCGCATAGTCTGTGTCAGTGTTGCCCGGTATCAGAATGGACTGATAAAAAGCATTAAAATTATTGAGAATCGCGTCATGGAAGCCTTCCGGATGTCCGCTCGGAAGATGAGTATACTGGTTTGCAAAATGAAAGCTGTTGGGATTTCGCATCTCAGTCTGATTGGCTTGGTCGCGGTAGCCGAGCCAAGCACGGTCGCTCTCCTGCTGAGACCAGGACCATGACAGCTTATCTGTGTTAATTTCAATATTCAGGTCGCATTTATGTCCTGCACTGACCTGAGAAATATAAAAGATGCCCTGCACGCCATTTTCCATTTTGAGCATAACACAGGCATAATCCTCGGTAGAAACGGTGAAATTTTCATATTGCTGCCCGTCGTCTGCAGAAGAGGAAAAAGTTTTTACCTGCTTAAGTGGCTTTTTTCGAGTCGGAATGACGGTCACAAGATTCGCCATCACTTCTTTGATCCGCGTACCCAGCAGGGTTTCGGCAATATCGCACCAGTGAGATCCGATATCTCCCACTGTGCGTGTTTTTCCGGCAACCTTGTTTTCCAGCCGCCAGCTATAGTCGGTATCATATAACAGCCAGTCCTGCAGGAAATGTCCGTGCACCAGCCGGGGCGTACCCAACTCGTTTTCTTGCATTCGTTTTTTGTATTCCTGGATCAACGGATACATCCGGTAATTAAAATCTACGCAGGTTTTAAGGCTGGGCTGCGCCTTGCTGATTTCCAGCAGGGCTGCGGTTTCTTCGGAAGTCATGCCCAGTGGCTTTTCACAGAGGATATGTTTTTCATTTTCCAACGCGAGTCTGTTGATCTCAAAATGCAGATTATTCGGCGTGCAGTTGTGGATTACCTGTATTTCGGGATCTGAGATGATATCGTGGTAATCATAATAAACCTTCGGAATCTGGAACGTCTTTCCCGCAAGGTCAGCGAACTCCCGGTTGGTGTCACAGATTGCGGCTACTTCGGCAAACGGGCTTCTGTTGATGGCGTCAATATGGACAGAGCCAATAAAACCAAGCCCGATAATTCCAATTTTCAGCTTTTTCAAATAATTCCCTCCTTCACAATGAGAAACTTTCTGACAAAACGTTATCCTCAGGCTTGCTCTGTAAAGGAATGAAATCCATTGCCGCACACCTCGCTCGCGTTTCCAATAATCACGAAAGCCTGCGGATCAATCTGATGGACCTCTTCCTTTAAGGCAGCTACCTGCTTGTTTTTCACAACTGTCATCAGGATGCCCTTCTCTTTTTTCTGGTACATTCCCTTTCCGGGAATATAGGTAATCCCTCGTTCTGAGCAGCTAAGCAGGCGCGCGGAAATTTCTTCGGAGCATTCGGTGATAATGTAGCAGAGCTTGGTGTTGTTCCGTCCGCCGATCACAATATCGCTTACCTTGGAGCTGACCAGGATTACGATCAGCGCGCAAAGGGTATTTTCCGGATTTTTGAGCACCACGCAGCCGATAATAACGATCAGGCCATCCAGGATGCCGAGCATTGTGCCGAGAGAGAAATGTTTGAAAAGGCGCATCAAAATCCTCGCCAAAAGCTCTGTGCCCCCGCTGGAAACAGCATATTTATAAAATAATCCGATTCCAATTCCCTGGCAGATGCCTGCGTAAAAGGAAGCCATCATCAGGTTATCCGTTAAGGAGGGAAGGAACGAAAAAATGTCAATGAAAATCCCCAGCAGCCATGTGGTTAAAAAGCATCTTGCAATAAATTTCCATCCCATCATCTTAAATGCCACGATCAGAATCGGGATGTTTATCAGGGCGCTGGTAATGCCGACTTTTACATTGGTCAGAATTGCGATCAGGGTTGCCGCTCCGGTGACCCCGCCTGTTACAATATGGTGGGGTACCAGAAACAGATCGATTGAGGCTGCGTAAAATAAACAGCCGACTACCATGAAAAAGTAACGTTTCAATACAAATTTTGTATGATATGTCATAATGTTTCCTCTGGTATTCTGATAAGCCTGAATCAAAACATTTGGTAGAAGCAGCTAAGCGGGCAATCTAAATTGCCGCTTAGCTGCTTTTCGCACGAATTACATAGCTGCGTCTACCTTGTTGATAGCATCTGCAACTTCCAGCATGTTCTGTTCTGTCATCTTAATGTTGATCGTAAAACGGAGGCTGCGGGATAGGATATCCAGCGTCTGCGGACACATATCCTTGGAATAGGTGACGTTTCCTTTATAGGCTGGGTCATTCCATGGATAATTCAGCGGTGTCGCACCCTTCTTATTCATGATGGAATCCCAGTTTGCATAGATATGGCGGTCTGGGAACCCGGCGTCATAAACAGAGCCGAGAGACAGCCCTTCCTGAACCAGCAGCTCGTTCATCTTTTTGCATTCCTCCTGGCTGTTTGCAATAAAGGTGACCGAGAAGCCGCAGTCGCCCTCAGGATCATCTACATACTGCAGGGAGTAATGAAGCGGCTTATTAAGCTTGGAAAGCAGGAGCTTTTTCAGTCCGCGGGTTTTCCCAAGAATCTGATCAAGCTTTGTGAGCTGAACCCGTAAAATTGCCGCCGCGACTTCATTGCCACGGGCGCCGCTTCTTGAAAAGGCCGCAACCTTCAGCACGCTTTCAATGGAGGTTTTCCACATTGTCATTCCGGAGTCTGACTGATAGAGTCCGCGCTGGAACGCGTCGTCGTCCCGTACAAAAAAGACGCCGCCCTCTCCGGAGGTCAGTACCTTATAATAGTTGGTGCTCCAGGCAAAGGCATGGGAATGAATTCCGCAGAAATCGCCGTGGTAGGTGGCGCCGATCGCCTGGCAGCAATCCTCGATTAGGATCAGATTGTGTTTGTCGGCAATTGCGCGAATCGCATCGAGCTTTGCCGGGACACCCTGCATATGTACTACAATGATTGCTTTCGTATAGGGTGTGATTTTTCTTTCAACGTCTGCAGGATCGAGTCCCAGAGAATTGTCGATTTCAGCGATTACCGGAACCGCTCCGACATCGCAGACAGCCGCAGCGGTTGCGATATAGGTGTAGGCTGGAACAATGACTTCATCGCCCGGCCCGAGCTCATAGGCCGACAGGCAGCAAGCCAGCGCTGCTGTTCCGGAAGCGACAAACAGGGCATGGTGCGCACCGGTTTTGTCCCGCAGCTCTTTTTCCAGATAATCGCATTGCCGTTTCTCGCCCTCGTCATAACGGAAAAGTTTTTCCGGGGTTTTCAAGAGATTGGTAACTGCATCAATCTCCTGCTGATCGATGGCGGTCCAGCCCAATCCGGCATTTGGTAATGGGGTTTTGATTGCTTTTTCGCTCATAGTGATAACCTCTTTTCTATTATTTTTTATTTACGTTCATGACAACTGTATTATATAATCTTATAATCTGAAAGTCAATATATTTTTTAAAACTTTTATAAATAAAATATATTTAAGTAAATAAGAATAGGATATGTAAAGTGAAATTTGTTGCAAAAAATAGAAGAGCATGGTATAATTTTAGTGGTATTTTAGCACTTCAGCAAAATTAATCCATCATTTCGAATCCAGATGACAAAATAGAGAGGGGGTAGCTGTGAAATGCAGATGCCTGAATATAGCGGGGCAAAAAAAGAGGTTTTAAAGAAAATTTTTGAACAGAGATCAATCACGCGGGCGGAATTGTCGTCGCTGCTTGGTTTAAGTGTTTTGACCGTATCAAAGGCTGTCACAGCGCTGATTGAGGACGGAATCATTATGGAGGGTGAAATTATGGAATCCTCCGGCGGAAGAAGGCCGACCTGCCTGTCCATCGATCCCTCTTATGCAAAAATAATTGCAATTGATATTGGTTCCCATTCCTTTAAGATCGGAGTGGTGGCGCTTGATGGGACGGTAATGGAACATAGAACGATTCTAAATACAAACATGGTCCCCCCTGCGCCGACCTTGGCGCAGGAGAAAATTGAGGCGTTAATCCAGGGGTATATTGACCAGTATTCCAAAGAAAAAATCCTGGGAATTGGGATAGGAGTCAGTGGAATCATCGACTATATCAACCAAGTGGTGGTTTTTGCACCGAATATCAGCGGGCTTGACCCGCATATCGTCGACCGCCTGAAAGAGCGTTTTGAATTACCCGTTATGTTGGATTCCAGCGCCAGGTGTATGGCTTTGGCTGAAAAAACCTTTGGCAGTTCCCAGCAGCTCTCTAATTTTATGTTTGTCTCGATTGGTTACGGGGTTGGAGCGGCGCTGGTTGTCAACTCTCAGCTTTTAATGGGAACACAAGGCTTTTCCGGCGAGCTGGGGCATTTGAAGGTTTCGGATGACGACATCCTTTGCACCTGCGGGAACAAGGGCTGTCTGGAGCTTTATATCACTATCCCGATGATCGTTCAGAAGGTTGTGGAGGAGCTGTCCTCCATGAATGTATTTTCTCTCCTTAAACAGTCGCCGGAGCAACTGAAGCAGCTGGACATCACCGATATCGTACAGGCCTACCGCAACGGGGACAAAACTGTGATTCGGGTAATACAGGACGTTGCCTCCAAGCTGGGGCTGGCGCTTTCCCTCGCGGTTAACCTGATCAACCCACAGCGAATTGTGATTGGGGGAGGTCTTTCTAAGGTTTTCCCGGAAATTGTAACAGAAGCGGAACGCTACGTCCTGCGCAATAGCCTGACGCCCTGCGTACAGGATTTGTCGATTACGCTTCCGTCCTTTGAGGATGAATCTTCAGTTGTCGGAAGTGCAACACAGTTTATTGTACAGGCTTTTCAATAACAGAAGGCGAATAGGCGCTGGAAAGATTTGAATCTTTCCAGCGCCTGTTTTTTATATTTTGCTGCTGCAAAAGACTTTTTATGGTTAATTTTAGGTGGGGAAAAAATGTTTTCGGGTTGATTTTTCATGGAAGTGTATTCAGAAAAAGCAAAGCGTATCCCATTGTTAAATGCAATCTTTTTATAACTAAGATACCAAAAGAATGGATAAATTAGAAAAATTTTATAAAATAGCTTTACAAATAAAAAAGGTTGTGATATACTATGTTCAGAAATCGGGGAAGATAAATGATTTTTTTGTGCAATATTTTTTATACCTTTCCGTTCTTAGTAAAATTATAGCTTTTCAGGTTCTAAAAGAGGTGTTTTCTATACCTTTTCTTATGAACGAAAAAGTATATGTTTTCGTTCATAAAAACAAACACAAAAAAACACCTATTTTATGACATAAATAGATGTTTTTAAGAACTATTTGTTTGTATTTTATCTGCAAGAAAACATATGCTATTTTAAAATGTTTTTCTACAACATTTTCCATGGATAAATAGGCACCTGCCTTCCAAAGAAAACAGGTGCCGGAGAAGCTGAAAGAAAAATATTCCAAAATAATAGAAGCTCTAAACCAATTATATCAAATACAGATAAAAAGTCAAGCAGAGTTTATTCATATAATGGATATTTTTCACAGAGTTCATTCACTTTTGCGCGAATTTCTTCTGCTTTATTGTCGAAATCTGTCGCGGTCAGGTAGATGCATTCTGCAATCACCTTCATATCCTCCGGTTTCATACCGCGGCTGGTGACAGCCGGGGTGCCAATCCGCACACCGCTGGTGACGAACGGACTTTCCGGATCGTTTGGAATCGCATTTTTGTTGGCAGTGATATACACTTCGTCCAGACGGTTCTGAAGCTCTTTTCCGGTAATGTGGAATTTGCGCAGGTCAACCAGCATTAGATGGTTGTCCGTTCCGCCGGAAACAAGATCAAAACCATATCCCATCAGAGCTTCGGCAAGCGCATTGGCATTGTCCACAACAGTCTGTGCATATTCTTTAAAGGAAGGCTTTAAGGCCTCGCCCAGGCAAACTGCCTTGGCCGCGATGACGTGCATCAGCGGGCCGCCCTGAGTACCGGGGAAAATCGCCTTGTCAATAGCCTTTGCATATTCTTCCTTACAGAGGATCAAACCGCCGCGCGGCCCGCGCAGGGTTTTGTGTGTAGTAGTCGTTACGATGTCCGCGTATGGAACAGGGCTTGGGTGGACGCCTGCGGCAACCAATCCGGCGATATGCGCCATATCTACCATGAAGTAAGCGCCGGCGCTTTCAGCAATTTCAGAGAGGCGTTTGAAATCAATCACACGGGGATAGGCGGAAGCGCCTGCAACAATCATTTTTGGCTTGTGCTGTTTTGCCAGTTCTTCAACCATGTCATAATCCAGCATACCGGTTTCCTCATTTAACCCATAGGAAACGAAGTTAAAGTATTTTCCTGACATATTTACCGGGGAACCATGGGTTAAGTGGCCGCCGTGCGCAAGGCTCATTCCCAGCACTGTGTCGCCCGGCTGGAGCAATGCAAAGTAGACAGCCATATTTGCCTGTGCGCCCGAATGAGCCTGCACATTGGCATGCTCTGCCCCAAACAGCTTCTTGGCGCGTTCAATCGCGAGATTTTCCGCAACGTCCACGCATTCACAGCCGCCATAGTACCGTTTTCCCGGATAGCCCTCTGCATATTTGTTTGTCAGTACCGATCCCATAGCCGCCATAACAGCAGGGGAAACGATATTTTCACTTGCGATCAGTTCAATGTTTCTGCGCTGGCGTTTTAATTCAGCGCCCATTGCCTCACCGACCTCTTTGTCATATTGTTCTACCAGTCCGATGGTATCCATCATATCCTGAAACATTTTCGACACGCCTCCAATCAATTCTATAAATTTCATTATACACAATCAGAAAAAGAAATTCAACGCTTTAGCCGGAGAAAATGTCTGAAAAAGAAAAATCAGGGAAAAACTATTGTAGGAAGCGGAAAAAACGATTATAATAAAAAGGTATATGAAAGAAGGAAATTGGGTTGAAAACAATCAAAAAATATTACTATAAGTATAAAGAGATAATATTATACTTACTGTTCGGAGGGCTGACAACGCTGGTCAATTTTATCAGCTATGCAATTCTGGCTCACCCGCTGGCGATGCCGCCTGTCGCGGCAACAGCTATCGCATGGCTTTTATCAGTTTTGTTTGCCTATGTAACCAATAAAATCTGGGTATTTGAAAGCCGTCGGGATGGCAAGAAGGCGCTCCTGCACGAATTGGCCGCTTTTTTTGCCTGCAGGGCCTTTTCGGGTGTACTGGATATTGGGATCATGTGGGTGTTTGCGGAGCTGCTCCGCTTTAATGACCTGGTGGTTAAAATTATTTCTAATATGATTGTAATTGTGCTGAATTACCTGTTCAGCAAGCTTTGGATATTCAAAAAAGAACATAAAGGAGAATCATAAAGATGGATGTGGCACTGAAGGTATTGCAGCAGGTTGTGATCATGCTCCTGATTATGCTGGTGGGGATGATTGCCTACCGGACAAAAGTCATTTCAAAGGAAGGAAATAAACAGCTTTCCAATTTGCTGCTCATGGTTGTAAATCCGGCGCTTCTGTTTATGGCATATGATACAGATTATGACGCGAAGCACCTGCAAGGGCTGATGCTCTCCCTTGGAATAACGGCGGTCAGCCTGCTTGTTTTGATTGTTCTGTCCCATTTTTTGGTGTCGGACAAGCAGAAAGCCTATCAGGTGGAACGTTTTGCAGCGACCTATTCCAACTGCGGCTTTATTGGGATTCCAATTGTCAACGGAGTGTTTGGCGCGGAAGGGGTTTTTTACCTGACCGGCGTCGTTACTGTTTTTAACCTGTTTGTCTGGACGCACGGGATTATCCTGATGGGGGGACAGAGCGGGCAGAAGCCTACCGTAAAGGAACGGATCAAAAAGCTGTGCAGCCCAGCATTGATTGCCGCCCTGCTGGGACTGGTCATTTATCTGCTTCAGATTCCGCTGCCGACGATTCTGACCGATAGCTTGGGATACATATCTGACATGAATACGCCGCTTGCAATGCTAATTGCGGGACTGACTCTGGCGCAGTCAGACCTCAAGACCGTCTTTCTCAAAAAACGGATTTATTATGTTTCCTTTTTAAAGCTGATTTTGTATCCGGCTGTCATCCTCTTGATGTTCCGATGGATGCCGATTGACCCGATTATCCTGCTGAGCATCACGATTTCACTAGGCGGCCCGGTGGCAACTGTATGCACTGCGTTCGCTCTGCGGTTTGACAACCATCCGGTTTATGCTTCGGAGCTGTTTGCGGTATCAACCATCCTGTCGGCGGCAACCTTGCCGTTGGTTATGATGTTCAATGTGTTTCTGGAAACGGTATTCCATTGGTGACAGTGCCTTACACTCTGTAAGAAAGGAAGCCTTTGCACTGCAAGGGCTGGGTGATTATTTTGAAAGAGATACAGTTAAAATTAGACCGGATTTTGCCGAATGTGCAGAAGCCGGGCAGATATATCGGCGGAGAGCTGAACAGCATTGTCAAAAAAGCGGAGGAGATTTCTGTCCGCTTTGCTTTCTGTTTTCCGGATACTTATGAGGTTGGGATGTCTCATCTGGGGATGAAAATCCTGTATTCGCTGCTCAATTCGATAGAGGATGTCTGGTGCGAACGGGTATTCGCACCCTGGATGGACATGGAGGAAGCGATGCGCCGGGAAGGGATTCCGTTGTATGCATTAGAAAGCCTTGATCCGGTTCAAGACTTTGATATCATTGGTTTTACGCTCCAGTACGAATTATCCTTTACCAATATTCTCAATATGCTGGATCTTGCCGGAATTCCGGTTCTCTGTGAAGAAAGGACAGAGCTCAAAAATCTGGTAGTAGCCGGAGGCCCGTGCGCCTGCAACCCAGAGCCGCTTGCCGATTTTGTCGACCTGTTTATGCTTGGAGAAGGCGAGGATGTGATCGTAGAGCTGGTCACCCTTTACCGAAAGGCAAAGGAGGAGAAGTGGAGCAAGACGGAATTTCTGAAAGAAGCAAACCGGCTTGAGGGCGTTTATGTCCCGTCCCTTTATGAAGTATCTTACTATGAGGATGGGCGGATTCGTGAGATAGCGCCGGTTGACAACGCAAAATTCCCGGTGAAAAAGCGGATCGTCCAGGACATGAGCAAAACCTTTTATCCGGATCAATTTATAGTTCCCTTTATTGAAACTGTCCATGACCGGGCAATTTTAGAGCTGATGCGCGGCTGTATCCGGGGATGCCGGTTCTGTCAGGCGGGATTTTTATACCGTCCTCTGCGGGAAAAGGATCCGGATGTGCTTTGCCGGCAGGGCAAAGACCTATGTGAGAGCACAGGTTATGAGGAAATTTCACTCTCCTCACTCAGCACCTCTGATTATTCAAAGCTCGAACCGATGCTGGACGAATTGATTGATTATACAGTAGATAACCATATCAATCTTTCCCTGCCCAGCCTGCGGATCGACAATTTTTCAGAGGAGCTTCTGGAGAAAATTGCACGGGTGAGAAAAAGCGGCCTGACCTTTGCACCTGAAGCAGGGACACAGAGGCTGCGGGACGTCATCAATAAAAACATTATGGAAGAGGATATCTTTTCCTCCTGCCGGATTGCATTTGAAGGCGGCTATACCTCTGTCAAGCTTTATTTTATGCTGGGACTCCCGACTGAAACGATGGAGGACTGCGAGGGGATTATTGAGCTTGCACAGAAGATTGTCGGATTTTATCATCACATGGAAAACCGTCCTAAAGGCAGGCCGGTCAATGTCACTGTGTCGGTTTCTACCTTTGTGCCGAAACCGTTTACCCCATTCCAGTGGTTTGGGCAGGACACATTAGAGCAGATTGTGACAAAGCAAAAACATATGCTGGACTGCATTACCTCACGGAAAATTTCCTTTAAATATCATGCCAGCAAGACCTCCGTTCTGGAGGCGGTGTTTGCGAGGGGAGACCGCAGGCTTGGCAGGGTGATCTATGAGGCCTGGAAACGGGGATGCTACTTCGATAGCTGGGACGAGCATTTCTATTTTGACCGGTGGGAGGAAGCAATTAAGGAATGCGGGCTTTCCATTGAATTTTACGCGAACCGTACCCGTACGGTCGGGGAGGTGCTCCCCTGGAGCCATCTGGATTTCGGCGTAAGCGAGGCGTTTCTGGCGCGGGAGTGGGAGAAAGCGCAGAATGCGGTTACAACCCCGAACTGCCGGGAGCAGTGTGCCGGCTGCGGCGCGAACAAGCTATTGGATCGCAAAGGAGGAAAATGCGTTGAATAATACAGCTCGGACCGGCAATGTAGAAAATATGGCGGAACGGAACCAGCAGATTCTTGCGATGCCAAACGTGCGGGTTTTCTATCAGAAAAAGGGCCGCGCTAAGTACATTTCCCATCTGGATATTACCCGATGTATGCAGCGGGCGTTAAAGCGGGCAGACATTCCGGTTTGGTATACGCAGGGCTTTAACCCGCATATGTATCTCACCTTTGCCCTGCCGCTGGCTCTGGGGTATGAGAGCGAATGCGAATGTATGGATTTCAGGCTGGCGGAACCCATGGAGCTGGAGGAAGTGAAAAGGCGTTTAGGAGAAAATCTGCCGCGGGATATGGCTGTAACCAGGGTCGCGCTCCAGAAGGAAAAACCACAGCAGATTCGGTGGGCGGACTATGAGCTGCGTTTTATCTGCAATAATCCGGAAGAGGTGTCCGTACTTTTTGATGAATTCTGTACCCGTCCGGAATTGGTTGTGATGAAGCGGACGAAAAAGGGAGAGAAGCCTGTTGACTTGAAACCGGAATTTTCGGTGCTCGGAAAAGAGATAGAGGATGGCGCGGTTGTTTACAAAATGCGGTTTACAGCGGGACAGAAGAACATTAATCCGACCCTGCTTACCGACCTGTTTCTAAGGGAAAGCGGGCAGGAGGCATTGGTGCAGGTACTGCGGAAACAGATTTATCTGGAGGACGGCACACCGTTTTCATAATAAAAAGCCTGGCAAGTCTGCCGGGCTTTTCTGTTTAAAAGAGGGCTGAACAAAAAGCGTTCAGCCCTCTTTTTATTATGAATGATACCCAAGTTGAAAAGAGATTTCATTTGAGATGGGACGGAGCACCTTCAAAATTTTATCCATTTTTTCGGGTGTATTATAGTCGGCAAAATTTCCTGTGGTACCGATAGCGGCAACACAACGTCCGGTATAGTTAAAAATTGGGACGGCGACACAGCCTACGCCGATGGAAAATTCCTGTTCATCTGTTCCGTAGCCGTTTGCCAGGACAGTCTGGAGCTTTTCTGTGAGAATTTCCTTGTCAGTAATGCTGTACTGCGTATTTTTTGCAAGATTGGCCCGCCGGAGATAGTCCGCCTGTTTATACAACGGCATATAGGCACAGAGCACCTTTCCGGCCGCACAGATGTTGACTGGCACCGGTGTATGAGATTCCGCAATCGCGCTGACCGGATGAAGAGGAAGGGACTGCTCTATATAGACAACACCGGCGCTTTCCAGTACGCCAAGCTGAACCGCTTGATTTGTTTCAATCGAAATCTGGCGCATAAAGGGCAGGGCAATGGTTCGCAGGTCAAGCTTATACATAGTCTGGTCAGCCAAACGGATAAGCTGGAAACCAATTGAATATTTTCCCTGGGTGTTTCGGTCTTCAATCAGAAAGCCCCGAGCCAGCAGATTTTTAATAATCCGAAAACAGGTGGAAGTGGGAATCTGTAATGCGTCACATAAATCTTTTGTTGTCACAGAGGAGGGGGACTGCGCCACATACTCCAAAATATCAATTGCCCGATTGACTGCGGGAACAGTGATGTACTCTTCTGGCATATCGTTTCTCCAATTCTTGTATATTTTTATTTTTTGTCACAACGATCCAATTCACTATTCTAATTATAAAGAGATATGCAGCAATTGTCAATCCGACATTTTGGGAAATTTTTTAGAGAATTTGCGAAAAATCATTGACAAATATGTTTTTATTAAATATAATATAGCTAAATCAAATATTTAAATTTCATATATGAATAATCAAAATTCAATTATAGATATATTTTTTATAAATTTGAAAAAATAAATTCATTTATGAATTTTATCATCGTTTAAATGAAATAAAACTTCTGATTAAAGTCAAATATGAAATGGATAGGAAGATTCTTCCAGATAAGATGAGAAAGGAAACATAAAAATATGCAAAAACCACGTATCGGGATTATCGGGTTTTCTGATGGCGAACCGGAGGTACATGAGCAGCTCAAAGAAATCGTACAGCGACAGGTGGACGCAATTACGCAGGCCCTTCAGGAAAATGGTGAGATAGAACTGGTTCAGGCGACTGGATTAGTAGCTTCAGTCAAGTCTGCCAAGGAGGAAGCCCTGCGTATGACCGCGCAGGATGTGGATGGAGTGATCTTCTCGTATGGGGTATTCTCCTTCCCGAATTTCTCTGCAATCGCAGCACAGAATTTGAGCGTCCCGATTCTGCTTGCGGCAAATCTTAATCCGGAATGGCCCGGAATGGTTGCAATGCTGGCGGCCGGCGGAGCCCTTCATCATTTAGGTATCGAACATTTTCGGGCAGCAGGAGATATTCGGGAGGAGTCAGTGCTGCAAAGGGTGCTGACCTTTGCCCGCTGTGCAAGGGCAGTACATACATTAAACGGACAGAAATACGGACTTGTGGGCGGCAGAAGCCTGGGGATGTACAGCGCGACCGTTTCCATGCAGGACTGGCAGAAGATATTTGGAATTGATGTAGAGCACATTGACCAATCAGAAATTGTCCGCATTGCGCAGGAGATTCCGGAGGAACAGGTGGAAAAAGGCTTCCAATGGCTGAATGACAAGCTGGAATCCATTCATTATGATGGTGTGCAGCTGACCGAAGAAAAGCTGAAAACACAGATCCGCCATCATGAGGCGATCAAAAGAATTATCCGTGACAATGAGCTGGACTTCCTGGGTGTGAAATGCCATTACGAGATGAGCCGGCATCATTGCACCGAATGTTTAAGTGCGGCGTTTATCAATGATCCCTACGATTGGGACGGCCCGAAGGAGCCAATGGCGTATGCCTGTGAAGCAGACAGCGACGCGGCGTTAACTATGCAGATTCTGAAGCTTTTGACAGGAAAGCCGGTCATTTTCATGGATGTAAGGCATTACGATTCTGATTATGACGTCATGGTGTTCTGCAACTGCGGATCACAGTCAACCTATTATGCGGCGGGTTCGGACAACCCAGATGAGAATTTAAAGCATGTTTCATTAAATCCGGCGCTCCCGATTTATTCCGGGGGCGGATGCCATGTTACCTGCATGACGAAACCAGGAGAGGCAACGATTGCCAGGCTGAATAGGACAGAGGGCAAATACCGGATGACGATTATGAAGGCGGAGTTTGTGACGCTGCCAAAAGAAAAAATGGCGGAAACCACGCCGGAATGGCCGCATGTTTTTGCAAAGCTGCCGTTTGACCATCAAATATTCCTGGATTGCTTTGACGCAAACCACTGCCATGCGGTCTATGGAGACCATGTGGAAGAATTGAAGATGATTTGCAAAATGCTTGGAATTGAAGCGGAGCTTCTGGGAGAAAACGCCTGACCTGGCAATTACTACAGCCGACATGATACCGCACAACAAAACGGAGAGTAGGCCAATAGATGTGCAGTATCATCACAATAAACCATAAATCTTAAGGAGGAAACACTATGAAAAAGATTTTCACCATGGTGCTTTCCGGTTTACTATCTGCAGCAATGCTTGCAAGCTGCGGAGGAAATCCGGGCGGCAGCAACAATTCTACCGGCGGCGATGACAAGACTGCCGAGGGCGGAGAAATTCTTGCCTGGCAGCATATTGAGTCGCAGGCTGTCTCAATGAAAGAGGAATTTGAACGAGTTTTTCCGGAGTACACGGTTAACTTTGAAATTACCAACAACCAGGAAATGCTCAAAAAATTCCAGACGACACTGGCTTCCGGCGGACAGGTTCCGGATGCGCTGTTCCTTGACCTGATGGACGGCGGAAGTGTTGTCTGCAGCGACAAGGCAAAGGATTTGTTCATTGATATGACAGCCGATCCGTACAATCTGGACAAAGATTCCTTGGTAGGCTGGGTTGGCGATTTATATTCTGATGCCAGCGGCGCTGTTCGCGGAATTGAAATCGGGCCGGCACCTTCTACCTTTGCGGTCAGAAAGTCAATGGCAGAAAAATATCTGGGAACAACTGACCCGGATGAAATTTCTGAAAAGCTCAAAACATGGGATGATGTAGTTGAATTAGGCCGTAAAATCAAACAGGAAGGCGGTGGAAAGGAATTCCTGGCCGCGAACCTGAATGAACTGGTCGGGATCTTAAAACAGGAAAGCAAGGGCTTGTTTGACGGGACAACATGCAACATGAAATCCCAGTGGACTGAACAGTTTGGTATCTTAAATACACTTGCCTCCGAGGATTTGGTTGACACCCTCGAAGCAGATGGTCCGGAAATTCCGGCAGCGCTTGAAAGCGATAACTACTTTATGTGGCAGTGCGCAATGTGGCAGCCAATGTGGACCTTCATGGCATCTGCTCCAGAATCTGCAGGTCAGTGGATTCTGATGAGCACACCTCCGGGAGGAAAGATGTTTGTTGGCGGCGGTATGCCGTTATGTGTTCCGAAGGATGCCAAAAACCCAATGGGCGGTTTTAAATATATCACCTACTTCCGCTGCACCATGGATGGCGTCGCGTTCTCCCGCGACAACTTCGGTGATGTTGCAGATATCAAAGAAGCCTATGAAGATCCTGCCTTCCATACCACTCCACAGGATATGCGGGACTATTTCCAGTGTGATGTTTTGGAACAGTATGCCAAATACATTGAAAACACAGAAGTATTGGAACTGACTCCTTATGACAAAACCTTGTGGTCTGACGGCGTGAAAATCGCATTTCAGGCTCTGGAAAACGGCGACGGCGCTGACCAGGCAATGCAGGCCTATGTGGATGAATTAAAACGTGTATACCCTGAAATTACAGAATAAATAACTTCAAAGATAAGGGGATAAAAGAGTGCTTTTATCCCCTCTCTTTTAATCGGAGGAATCGTCATGAGCAGACCGCGCAGACAAAATATCAATAAATACGGTGTAATTTTCTGTATCCCGTTTATTCTGTTTTTTGTCCTGTTTAACCTTGTTCCTATGATCTTCAGCGTTGTAATATCGTTTACAAACTGGGATGGAATGACAATGGACTTTATCGGGATTCAGAACTATCAGCGCTTATTGCAGGATGCAAACTTTTGGAAATCAATCCAGAATTCCTTTGTCCTGCTTGTTCTTATTTCCACACCGCTGACAATGATTTTCTGCCTTCTCTTAACTTATTTTGTCAGCTTTAAATTAAAACGGCTGGCCCGCCCGGTGCAGGTTATCAGCCTAATTCCTTATTTTACCTCCACGATTGCAGTCGGAGCGATCTTCTCGTTCCTGTTCAACAAGAACATTGGGATTGTTAATTCCGTTTTGGTAAACCTCGGAATATTGGAATCTCCTACCATTGAATGGTTGGGTGATCCGATGATGGCAAGAGTGATTGTTATTCTGATCAATCAGTGGACCTATGTCGGATATACCAGCATTTTCTTTATCACCGGGATGGCCAGTATTTCGGACGAAATCATTGAAGCCGCCGTAATCGACGGAGCGAAGGAGTTTCGGATTTTCTGGAGCATCTGTCTTCCGATGATGAAAAAAATTACATATTTTGTCATCCTTACCTCTGTCATCGGCGCATTCCAGCAGCTTGAACAGGAATTTATGATGTTTACCGGAGGAATCTTTGGAAGCAACTATCCCGTCGGCGGGCCGGATGCCTCCTGTCTGACTATGGGGCTTAATTTCTACAGCACCAGCTTTATCAGTCTGCAATATGGCTACGGAGCTTCGATTGGGATGGCGAACGCTGTGATAATTGGCGTATCGAGTGTTATTTTGAATGCAGTCATGAAAAGGAGTGATAACGCATGAAAAAAGCTGTGAGACCAATTGTAGTTATCCTAATAACAATCCTTCTGTTTGCGGTTGTGTTATTCCCTTTTTATGTGATTATAATTACAAGCACCTACAATACACAATCCATGTATAAAGCTGTTACACTGCTGCCGGGGTCGGATTTTCTTTATAACTTTGAACTGGCCTGGGCGGGCGGACGTTTGCCGCGGTTTATCTTTAACTCCCTCTATGTCGGTATATTAAAGGCCGCTTTGACCTGTATTGTTTGTCTGATGTGCGGGTATGGCCTGGAAAAATACAATTTCAGAGGCAAGAAATTCCTCTTTGCCTTTATCGTTTTTACCCTCATGATTCCTACCACCCTCGGCATGGTTGCACTGGTTTATGAGCTGCGGATTTTCGGCTGGGTGAACACCCATCTGCCGCTGATTATGGTTGGCGTCGGGAGTCCCTTTGCTGCGTTTTGGTTTAAGCAGACGGCGGAAAACGTGCCGAATGAATTGCTGGAGAGCGCAAGGATTGACGGAAGCGGGGAATTTAACACCTTCTTAAAATCGGCATTCCGATTATGCGCCCGGCAATTGCGACCATCGCTCTGATCACCTTTATAGGCTCCTGGAATGACTTTGTCCTGCCGAGTATTGTACTGAACAGTACGGATTTGTTCACAATTCCAGTTGGGATGACGGTAGTCAACGCGCTTTACCGTGTAGAACACGCACCAAAGATTTTGGTGATCGTCATTGGAATCCTGCCAATCATTGCGTTGTTTATTGCCTGTTCCAAGCAGGTTATCCGCGGATTGACAGCAGGCTCAGTAAAAGGCTAATGAGAGGTCAGGGAAATGTATTATCTGGAAAATGAGCTTGTAAAGCTCACTTTGGATGACCATGCCGCGATCATCGGCTTATATGACAAACGGATTGAAAGGGAATACATTACTTACCGGGAAGGCGGGAACCTGTTCCGTTTGATGGCGCCAAATAAAATCTGGGACGGCCGTTATGCCGATTCCGCTAAAGCTGATTTTCCTGTTGTGGTCACAGATGGGAATAGCCTGACTGCAACCTTTCAAAAGCTGGTTTCCGAGGATGGAAAGCCGCTTCAGTCTGAAATTAGGATCGAAATGGAACTTTCCGGCGATGAGCTGATGATGTGTTATTCTATTTCTAACGATGATGATGAGTTTTTCTCCCATATCATGTTCCCGATTGTATCGGGACTGGGTCACCCCGAGTCTCCGATGAATTTGATTATGCCGGAGCAATCCGCGTTTGGGGATACCCGTGTGCAAGACCCATTTGCATTTGGGGATGGCAACCATAAGGACTGGACTCGGGGCTGCAACCGGAAAGCGGCGCGCTACCCGCAGAATCTTTCTACTGCGTGGATGGATTACTCAGACGGGCAGGGCGGAATCAGCTTTGAACAGCGAAGCGGGGATTTTGATATCTGCGATTTCGGGATGGAACGCCGGATTAAGAAAGCGGCGGACTATAAGGAAAATAATATTGAATATCTGGAATTTGCATTGCAGAGCTATCCGAACGTCAAGCAGGGTGAAACGCGGAGAAGCCCGGTATACCTTATCTCCCTCCATACCGGGGACTGGCATGTTCCGGCAAAACGCCACCGCCAATGGCTCAAGGCGCAGGTAAAGAGCGCAGAAATTCCAGCACGTTTTCAGGAATCCTTGGGCTGGCATTTTTACTTTATGAAGCAGCAGGACGGGACGGTCTACCATGATTATAACGATCTGCCCAGAATGGCCGAGGCGGCGCTGAACGCCGGAGTAAACCAGATCATGGTGTTTGGATGGTATCCGGCCGGGCATGACAACGACTATCCTTATGGATACTTTGCAAACCCCGAGTGGGGCGGAGAAGCACTGCTCAGAGAAAAAATCGCGGAATGCAGCGCCATGGGGTGTGCAGTTATTCCGTTTTTTAACGGAACACTGCTGGATATTGCAACTCCGGAGTATGCGGAATACGGCTATCGCTGGCCGGTGCTGGGACGTACCGGAGAGCCGTACTGCGGCGCGGAATTCTCCCGTGCAAATAACGACCTGGCATTCCGTAACGCTTCCCTGGAAACATCCACCCGAAATATGACCTTGCTTGATATCTGCATCACGGCCAAGGAAGTACAGGAGTGGTGGCAAAAAACAGTTGCCCGGATTGTGCGGGAATGTGGGTTCGGAAACCTACAGCTTGACCAAATTGCTCATAAATCCTATGTATGCTATCATCCAGCCCATGGGCACGAACGTCCGGAATATGCCTATACAAAGGAGCTTCAGGAGCTTCTCACCAAGGTCAGGAAGATTGTCCGCGAGGCAAATTCTGAGGGCGTTATGATTGGGGAAGGAATGTCGGACCTGACTGCTCAATATTGCGACGGCTTTTGGAACTGGCATCAGACCGGAAACAAACCGGAAATTATGCGGTACAGCATTCCCTGGATGAACTATTCCAGCGAAGTGGACGCCAATGAATATGACGCGGCAAATATCTGCTTTGCAGAAAAAATCCTGATGGATTTGAAAATTGAAGGCGGAGATGGAATCCTCTCCGATTTTCCGCAGTTCTCCGAGCATTTAAAGAAGCTGTCGATTTTAAAGAAAAAGCTCCCGGATTCCTACCAATCCGGGGAATATGATCATTTGGAGGGAATAGAGATCCAAGTCTCTGAGGGGATTTTGGTACGCATTTACCGCAACCATGAAACCAAACGTTTTGCAGTGGTCGCGGCAAATCTGAAACGGGGAGAAAATACTGCGTGCTTTGCGCTCAGTCAATCACTTTGTCCGGACAGGATGCTATACCTTTCCGGAAACGAAAGCAAATTAAGCGGGGAATTGGAATATTCTATTCCACTGGAAGCTTATCAGGTAGCTGTGATCGAAGGCGGCCTGAAGGAAGAATAATTGTGCGGAAGAGAAGCTGTGGCTATATTGAAGAAACATCCCTTCTGCCTAATGAAAGGATATCAAAACCATGAGTCAGAAAATCAATGAACTATTTGAGAAAAACGGCGGCATCCTGCAGCTTACTCCGACCTGGGTTCCGCGCTCCTTTAATGAACCAGGCAAGCGCCTGCGCCTCCATCCGGACGATTACTATGCACTGGGTATGGAGCGGGGAGGAATCTGTGAGCGTTGGCTGGGATCTGTAACGGTAGCGCTCAACGGCCCCCAGACCGAACCGGAGGAAGGGATGAGCCATGTACTGGTTTCAAAGGAAACCGGAGAAACGATTCTCTTCCGGGATGTAGTGGAGGAGCTTGGCGCGAAATTGGTTGGCGAAGAGCTTTATGAAAAATATGGAACCTGGCCGACCTTCGCCAAACTGTATGATTATGATAAACCGCTGTTCCATCATTTGCATCTGACTGAGGAAAAAGCAAATAAAATCGGTAAGCATGGAAAACCGGAAGCCTATTATTTTCCGATGCAGTACAATAGTTATTTGGGGCGTTTTCCACTGACCTATTTCGGATTTGATCCTTCTACGGATCCGGAGGATATCAAGACTTGCCTCCGCAATTACACTGCGTTTGACACGAGGATTACAGAATATTCCCGCGCTTACCGGATTAAGCTGGGTACCGGATGGTACACACCTGCAGGGGTAATCCATGCGCCGGCTTCGGTTGTAACCTATGAACCACAATGGAACAGCGATGTCAATACGATTATGGAAAATGTCACAATGGGCGAAGTGAATCCTCAAAATCTGCTGACGGACTGTGTGCCGGAGGATGAAAAGAATGATGTTGAAAAAATATTTGCACTGATCGATTGGAAAGAGTCCACCCGTTCCGATTATAAGGAGACCTATTTCCGTCCTCCGGTTGCACTGAAAGCAACCCAGGAAGGACTTTGTGAAAAATGGGTTGCGTATGCCAACGAGTGGATTGCAGCAAAAGAAGTTACCATTGCGCCGAACAGTGAAATTACCCTGACCGATCAGGCTTGCTACTGTGCGCTTGTGGTACAGGGTCATGGAGGCTTTGGCGGGCTGGAATGCGAAGCGCCGCAGATGCTCCGGTTTGGCCAGCCCTCTGCGGATGAATTTTTTGTGTCGGAAAAAACAGCCCGGAACGGAATTAGGATTAAGAACACCAGCAGCTATGAACCATTGGTAATCCTGCAAAACTTTGCAAACAACAATCCGGAGGTTCCCAAAAAGCTTTGTGAGGCATAAGAAAAAACGCAGCGCGAATTTTTTCGCACCGCGTTTTTGGGCCTGAATCGATTTAAATTCTAAAAGAAAGGAAGGCTTGTTAAAAAGGCCTGGTGATAACGATGAATCAGAAAAAACGTGAGGTAATTGCGGTTTTTCACAACCATATTGATCCTCAATGGGCGCGCTGCTTTGACCGTCCGGCCTATAACGGTTTTTTTCTTACGCCCAGCTATATGGATATTTTCTCCTGGTTGACGGAGGCTTTTATGGAACTGGCGGACGATGGCTTTTGCTTTAGTGAAGGCCAGGTATATTTTTGGGAAACTTATCTGAAACGTCATCCAGAGCGGGAAGCAGAAATCAAAAAGCTGCTAAAGGAAGGAAAGCTTGAATTCCTGATGCAGGGACTGCTGGTATGCGATACCAATTATGCTCCGGCGGAGGGAATCATCCGAAATTTCCTGCTGGCAGAACCTTTTTATCAGAGAATGGCAGGAAAGGAACACAGCCGTCAGGGATTTGTTTGGGACGCCTTTGGGAGCAGCGCAAATCTGCCACAGATTTTAAAGCTCTGCGGAGCAAACCGGGTCGGGGGAACAAAATACCGTCCCTGTCTGCATGACGTTTGGGTTGGTATTGATGGAACCGCACTGCCCTGCATCGACTGGCAGCTCGGATCCTGCAACCTCGCTCATGCCCCGATCCTCTATGAATGTGCCCGTCATCCGCACTGTCCGGCCTGCAATGGATATGGATGTGAGGAATGCAACGGGCGCGGCATGCTCAATATTCATCCGTTCCAAAAGGAAGAGGTTCTGGAAATTCTTAGAATGAGTGCAGATTACGGAGAGAAAAAAAGATTTGTCCTGATCGGCGGGGAGGAGACCGTTCCGGACGCCTGTATTCTGGAGGCTATGCGGGAACTGAACCAGAGCTATCAGGGTGAGGTGTCCTTCCGGTTTGGCACCTTTGATGAATTCTGGGAGTATCATCATAGTAAATATGAAGCCGCACTGAAACAAGCGGTACAGCCGACTGAGGATTTAAATCCCGTCAATCAGGGCGGATACCTCACTCGGATTGAAAACAAGCAGCGCAGCAGGGAAGTGTGTTATGCATTGATTCAGGCGGAAGCAGCGGCGGCGCGCCGTTTCTGGAATGAAAGCGAACCGTTTATCAATCCCGGTGAACTGGAGCATGCCTGGAAAAACCTGATCCTTAATATCCATCATGATTCTATTGCAGGCGCGCATATTGACTGCGGGCAGAATGAGCTGATGGATTTACTGGATGAAAGCGAACGAATCGCATACTGCTATGACTACCGGAAAGCACCGGTGAAAAAGCCGTCCGGTGTAATTCGTGCGAAGGAATTCCGGGCGGTAAAACAGCTCGGAAAGCTGAGTGTCACCTATGACCGGAAGGGAATACTGTCTATTATAAAGGACGGAAAGGATTTGTTCGGTACCTTCCTGCATCGAATGGACGCACCCCGCTTCTGCGAGGAGGAGGTCAGAATCGGTGAGCTGATGCTCCAGAATGACATTGGCGATTTTTATGGAACCTATATGCTGGAGGATTCTATCTGTTTAGGGAAGTTTCACTATGCTGTACAAGAGGACGATAACGCGATTCTTTGGTATGGGGAACGGAATGTTCATGAATATGCCGCTTCCAAACTGAAGTGGCAGGTATTGGTTACTCCTTCAGCGGATGGGGAGCGCCTGGACTTTACAGTAGACGTCGATTGGAATACCTCCAACAAACGATTGAGTGTGTTGATTCCGGTCAATGATTACAATTCCTGCGAAGCTGTCTGGGAAATTCCCTATGGTTACCTGAAACGAGAATTTGATCCGGCGGTTGACCAGTCAGAAGCAATCCGGCCTTATCATGCTCCGTCACGGTATGAAACCACGGCGATTAAGCCAAGCGGGGATTATCCGGCCCTCCACTGGGTGCGTCATGATATCGACGAGACCTGCGGTGTCGCGGTATTAAACCGGGGGCTTCCCTGCAACAAATGGGAGCCCGGCTGTTTTACACTGGGGCTGATGCGCTCACCCAGCCTCCAGGGAGTGACAGTAATGCCGCATGCCGATGAAATGTGGGATATAGATGATGCGAGGGAAGCAGGAAAACACCGCTTTGAATTTTCAGTTCTGCCTTATACCTCTCCGATGTCCTTCCACGAGCTGGCAAAGCTCGGCTATGAATACAACCGTGCCGGCTTAGAGCTGCCGTTCTCTGTAACTGGCAATGCAGTGATTACCGCCTTTAAGGTAGCTGAATCGGGAGATGGCGTGATCCTGCGGCTTTATGAGTCAGAAGGACAGACTTCACCTGTATCAGTCGATTTTGGAGAGGAATGCAGTGTGATGGTTGTCTCACCGTTGGAGGAGATGATTGATGAGGCGATCCAAGTCTCAAATTATCAGGCTGTGCTGCACAAACACGAGATTTTGACCTTAAAAATCTGGAAAGAGGATACGGAATGCAGATCAATACAAAACTGATCCCCTGCGACTATCAAGGAGTCACACTGACATCCGGCATTGCAAAGCAGCAGTTTGAGGATGTCGTGGATTATTTTTTACGGTTGCCTAATGATGATATATTATTGGGATTCCGGCGCCGCGCAGGCCTCCCCCATCCCGGGGAGGAGCTTGGCGGCTGGTATTCCAACGACGGAAGCTTCAATATCTATGACTGGGATGAAATTTTTAACCCCTTCGGCCAATGGCTGGGTTTCTTGGCAAAGGCTTATCGGGTGACTGGTGATCAGCGGCTGCTGGAAAAAGTGGCTTACCTGATGAAGGAATGGGGAAAGACGATTGAGGCTGACGGGTATTTTTTTTACTCCGAGCAGTGCAATGGACTGCAGTATGCTTATGAAAAGATGGCGGGCGGCCTGACCGACCTATACCTTTATGCCGGGCTGAAGGAAGCAAAAGACCTGCTTGAGATTATTACCGACTGGGCGCAAGCGCATCTGCCTAAATACCGTTGCTCCGCTAATGGCACCCGCTCCGGTTTCACAGGAGGGAATACGGCGATTCATGGAATTGACAATGAATGGTATACCCTGCCGGAAAATCTTTACCGGATGTATCTGGCCAGCGGCGGGGAGCGCTACAAAAGCTTTGCAGGCGAATGGCACTACGATTATTACTGGGATGCGCTCCAGTATGGTAACCCGGAGGTGATGACCGGCGTGCATGGCTACAGCCATGTGAATACGCTTAATTCTGCCGCTTATGCCTATCTGGTTACTGGGAAAGAGAAATACCTTACCACAATTTTAAAGGGTTATGACCTGTTTCAGCGTCATCAGAGGATGGCGAGCGGGGGTTTTGCTTTTGACGAACACCTTGCCGATCCATGGGGTTCCAATTACTATGATGTGGAACAGATCGCCAAGTCCTTTGAGGTACCATGCGGCTCTTGGGCCGTATTCAAATTGACCCGTCACTTGCTATCCATTACCGGGGAAGCAAAATATGGGGATTGGGCAGAGACGATTTTATATAATGGGATGTTTGCGGCACTGCCGATGAAGGACGACGCACAGCGACGCGGAAAAACCTTTTATTACGCGGATTATCGGATTGGCGGCGGGCGAAAGGTCTATTATGAACACAGCTTTCCCTGCTGTTCGGGAACCTATCCGCAGGCGGTTACAGAATACCATAATCTGATCTATTATTTGGGTGAGGATGGAATCTATCTTTCCCAGTACCTGCCTTCCGTATTGGAAACAGAATGGAGAGGAGAAAGGCTGTCCCTGGAAATCTGCGGGAATTATCCAACGGAGGATCAGTTCAGCATACAGGTAAAAACTGACGGCACTTACCGTCTTTCCCTGCGTGTGCCATCCTGGCTGCGGGAAGGGGAAGGGAATATTCTCGTCAATGGAGAGGATTCCGGAATTTGCCTGAAAGCCGGAGAATGGGCGAAATTGAACCGGCATTGGAAGACCGGGGATCAGATTACGGTTACCTTCCCGATGCATCTTCGCCTGAGCCCAATCACACCCTCCCATCAAGAGCGCGCCGCGCTGATGTACGGCCCAATGATGCTTGCGGCGGCCGGGCGGAGGCGGACGATTCTCGGATCTCCTACCCATCCTGAAGAAATTGCGGGCAGGGAGCCCGGAACTCTCCGGTTCACCGCGCAGACTCCGGATGGAATACCGGTTACGTTCCTTCCGTTCTGGACATTTCAGGAAAAGGAATGGTACACAGTTTATCTTGACTTCCTAAGTTGAGATATGTATGATGGTTATGAAAAGAGTTGGTAACCAGTTACAGGCTAAAAGCCTCACACAATCAGAAACGCTGAAGGAAAGGAAGCTTTGCTAAGCAGAGCAGGGTGGTTATCATGAAGAAAATAATTAATGAGCCGCAAATGGTGGTGGAAGAAACATTAGAGGGATTCCTGGCAGCTTATCCGAATCAATTTGAACGGGTAGACGGCGTAAAAGGAATCCGGGTCAAGGAACTAAAAGAGAAGGTGGGACTGGTTATTGGCGGCGGAAGCGGCCATGAGCCAATGTTCTCAATGTTTGTGGGAGAAAATCTTGCGGATGCGAGCGCTAACGGAAACATTTTTGCTTCTCCTGATCCGAATACGATTCTCCAGACCGCGATGTCAGTCGAATGCGGAAAAGGGATTCTCTTTGTCTATGGAAACTATGCGGGCGATAACCTGAATTTTGATATGGCGGCAGAACTGCTGGACGACCTGGGTGTGGAGAGCAGAATTGTCCGGGTCTGGGATGATATAGCATCTGCACCCAAAGACCGGATCAAGGACCGCCGGGGAATTGCCGGAGATGTTTTCGTCATCAAGATCGCAGGCGCGGCAACTGCAAGCGGGCTGACTCTGGATGAGGCCTACCGGATTGCCGCGAAAGCAAGGGATTGTACCTATAGCATCGGGGTGGCGCTTTCCGGCGGTACGATTCCCGGAGAGAGGGAGGCGGCCTTTTCCCTTCCGGATGGCGAAATTGAATTTGGAATGGGCGTCCATGGGGAACCGGGTATTAAACGGATGAAGATATTGCCTGCGGATGAAATTACGGAAATCCTTCTTGATGAGCTGCTCAGGGATTCCGGAATCCGGGCAGGCGACAGGGTTTGCACTTTGGTAAATGGTCTCAGTTCTACAACTCTGTCAGAGCTCTGTATTATCAACCGGAGGCTGAAGGCTCTGCTTGCTGAGAAAGGGATAGAGGTCTATGATATGGATATGAATTCCTATATCACCTGTCAGGAGATGGCCGGCGCCTCTGTTAGCCTGCTTTTGCTTGACGATGAGCTCAAGCCGTTTTATGATATGCCATGCAACAGTCCGTATTATTTCAAGAAAGGGATACAGGGGGATAAGGCCCAGAAGCCGAACAATCAATCTAAGGAATTCACTCCCACGGTTTCAAACAAAAAGAACAGTTTTGTGGCTATCAAAAAAGACGGATGCCCTTTTACGGGACAAAACATGACAGCCAGTCAGTTAAAGGAAATGCTTCTCTTTGCTGCGGATGAAATGATTGCGCAAAAACCATATCTGACTGAAGTGGATTCCAAAATCGGAGACGGAGATCATGGAATCGGAATTGAGATTGGCTTTACCAAGGTGAAGGAGGTTCTGTCAAATGCGGAATACCAGACTGTAAACGATCTGTTCCGGGCAGCTGGGATGGCAATGCTCAACTCAATGGGCGGAGCTTCCGGCGTGATTTTCAGTACAATTTTTTTGGGCGGACTGAAGGGAAAGGAACCGATTCAGGCAATTACTCCAGCGGTGTTTGCCGATATTATGGCAGACAGCCTTGAGAAGATCAAACAGCGCGGCGGCGCAAAGGTTGGGGATAAAACAATGGTCGATGCAATGGAGCCCGCCTGCGCTGCCATGAACCAGTCTGCTGCGGCAGGGGACGCTTTCCCAGCTTTCTTTACCGCGGCGGAGCAGGCGGCGCTGGAGGGTGTGGAAGCAACCAAAGGATATGTTGCAAAATTTGGACGTGCAAAATCATTGATGGAGCGTGCAGTTGGTTTCCAGGATGCGGGAGCAACTTCAGTTGCACTGTTGTTTGGCGCAATGCGGAAATGGTGTGAAGAGGCCTGAGTATCAAAGAATCAGGAAAAATAGGAAAAGCCGAAGAGATTTTCTCTTCGGCTTTTCTTCGTTTATCATTAATTTTCCAGTGAGTTAATGACTTCAATTGCTTTTGCAAGCTGTGGGTCGGTGGACGGATCGCTTGAGTCAAGCGCCTGTTCCTGTTCGGCAGTGAGTTCTACCTCATAGTCCGGCGCAATACCGATCCCATTGAAGTTTTCACTTTTCGGCGGGTTAAAATACCCGGTGGTGATCCGGATCGCGCTGCCGTCACTCAGCGCATAGGTTGTCTGCATGACGCCCTTTCCATAGGTTGTCACACCGACAGACTGCGCCTTCCCATAATCCTTCAGTGCAGCTACAAAGAGCTCGGAAGCGGACGCTGTTTTTGCGTTGGTAACAGTAATCATCGGCAGTTCGATTTGGCTGTCATCTGATGTGGCCAGTACCGACTCTTCACCCTTGGAATTGGTTTCTGTTGCAATAGTACCAGACGGAAGGAGATAATCCAGCATTTCGGTAACGGAATCAATGGTGCCGCCTGTATTGTCGCGCAGGTCAAAAATAAGGCCCGCAGCTCCGTTTTGCACTGCGTTATCGACTGCCTGCTTAAACTGTGCCGGAGTGTTTGCGTTAAAGTCTTCAATTTTAATATAGCAGTTTTGATCGATCATCCAGCTTTCCACACTTGGGATTTCTACCTGTTTTCTCTGAATTTCATAGTCAGTATCCACACCGTCACGGCGGATAGTAACCTTAACCTTTGTGCCGGCTTCGCCCTGCATCAGGTTAACCGCCTCGTTTGCACCGACCTCAGCGACGTCTTTATCGTCGATCTTGACAATCACATCATCCTGTTTGAGTCCGGTTTCCTCTGCCGGGCCTCCGGCATAGACAGAAGCAATCACCATATAACCGCTGGACGGGTCTACACTGACCTGAACGCCAATGCCGACCAACTCGCCCTTTTTCTGCAATAGATCGCGCTCATATGCCTCTTTGTCAAGGTACTCTGCATATGGATCGTCCAGACCGGCAATAATTCCGCTGGCCAAGCCATTTTTAAGCTCATCCTCATCGATTTCAAACAGATAGTTATTTCTTACCAGCTTATCAATTTCCTGAACCTTTTTATACATGTCCTCGCGCTGGCTGACATTTGAAATCATTTTGTTGAAAACACCCTGAGAAAAAAGCATCGTAACAACAAATGTAATACTAGCTACTACTGCCATAAAGGCAATCGCAGCGCCAAGTGATATTTTTTTATTCATAAACTCTTCCTTTCTGGGGTACAAGCTTGATGCGGAACAGAATCCCCTGCGGTATCGCAGGGGATCGTGCTGTTAGAATGTCTAAGTAATATAAGGCAAAGGATTGATCCGGGTGCTGTTGCTGGCCCCAGTGCTCAGCTCAAAGTGAAGATGTGCACCGAAAGAGTTGCCGGTATTTCCCATATAAGCGATAACCTGCCCCTGGTTGACCCACTGCCCCTCACGTACTGCAATCGAGTTACAGTGTGCATAGCGGGTATATGTCCCGGTTTCCGGATGATAAATTCTGACCATATTGCCGTAGCTTTGCATCCCGGTCTTGGTATGTCCGTCCCAATACTGGACGTCAACGACCTTTCCGGTACGGGAGGCAAAGATACTGGTACCAACAACGCCAGTACTCAGATCGACCCCGCGATGCCCAACATATCCGCCGTAGGCACAGGTAACGTGGCCGCCATTCAAAGGCCAGAGATATCCGCTTGCAGATGGCTTCACATCGCTTGCGCCGCCACTGTCTGAATTTCCTCCGCCGGAATTGCTGCCTCCGCCGCCGTGGGATTCCTCCCATTCTTTTTCTGCTTCTGCGGCTGCATCCTGAAGTTTTTTGATATCAGCCTGGGTTTCTTCGATCAAGGCGTCATTCTCTCTCATTTCTTCTGACACTTCACTCTGGCGGTCAGTGATCTCGTCAATCTTGATGCCGGACTTTTCATACAGATCCGCAAGCTCGTCCTGCTTGTCCTCATAACCGGCTTTTACATCGACCAGTTCTGCCTTTTGATCTTCTTTCTCCTGCTTAGCCTCTTCGAGATCCTGTTTATCATCTTCCAGCTTCTTCTTGAGCTGTTCCAGATCCTTATGCTGCTGATCAAGCTCCGCAAGCAGCTGCTGGTCGCTTTCGGAAATAGTTTTTACTGTTTCTGTGGCAGAGAGGAAATCTGAGAAGGATTCTGCTCCGAGCAGCATAGCGAGAACAGAGTTGGAAGAGTTCGCGATATACATTGTATCAAGCCGATCCTTGAAGAGCTCATCATTTTCTTCAATCTCTGCTTCCTTCTCTTTGATATCCTTGTTGGTCTGATCAATTTCATCCTCTTTGTCAGAGATTTTTTGATCGGTTTCCTTGATCGCTTGATTCACAGTATCAATCTGATCCTGATAAATTTCGATCTGTTCTTTTACATTGTCGATTTGTTTTTCATAGGAAGCCTGTTTGTCCTTTTCATCAGCAAGGTCATCCTTAAGCTGCTGCTGTTCCTTTTGCAGCTTTTTCTGCTTGTCCTTTAAATCCGCAAGCTCGTCCTTGAGCTGCTGTTCTTCCGATTTTGCCGAAACCTGCTGCGGGACGGCTGTATAAGCGCTGGCCGCAAACATCATAACCAGTGCAGTAAGTACGGCGACCACGCGAAGCAGTCCATGACGTTTTGTCGAGGAAAACATAATCATTTCACCTTTCTTTTCGATTATATCCTATACTCTGATATGGTTGCGGATACTGACAAGACTTCCCGCTACACCCAATGTTACGCCTGCACCTAGGAAGAAGACGGCAAGCCTTGGAGCAATCTGTTCAAACGGAATAATGCTCTGGAAAGCTGCCTTAATCCAGGAAGAGGCCGTATTCATAAATGAGGTCATGAAATAGGAGTAACCTCCCCAGATAATCAGGTAGGCAACAATAGCTGAAATCACTCCCAGACAGATTCCCTCCACAATAAACGGAAGGCGGATAAAGGAATTGGTAGCCCCTACATATTTCATGATATTGAGTTCCTTCCGGCGGCTGAAAATGCTCGCGCGGATGGTATTGATAATAATAACTAAAGAAACAATTGACAGAGCGGCCACAATAGACCAGCCGACTATATTAATGATTCGGCGCAGGCCGGTAAGGGTGGTCGCCACCTCGTTGGAAGCATTTACGAGTTTAATCCCATGAATCTGCTCCACTGCGGAAGCGGTCTCCTGCAGCTTGCTGAGATCCTCGATTTTAATGACGAACGAATTTCGGATAGGATTGTCCGCGCCTGTATAATCATCCAGAAGATAACCGAGGTCGCCAAAGGATTCCTTCTGGCTTTCGATCCCTTCCTCCTTGGAAACAAAGCGAACCTCTACTACATTTGGAATCTGCTCCAGCTCTGCCTGGATATCCTGAATCAGTCCGTCCCAATAAACTACCGGTACGCCCTCTGCCGGTTCGGCAGAATCAGTGTCTGCGGTATCCGGCTCGGAAGAATCAGTTGTCCCATCCTGCGCTGAACCAGAGTCAGCAGAAGAGGTATCACCAGTGTCGCCAGGCTTTTCAAAGGAAGCAATTGATTCGGATCCAAACAGCGTGGTTAACTCCTCTTCGGTAATTCCGCTGTCAATTAGGGATTGGCGAAACTCCTCCTCCGTTTTCCCGCTTGCTTCATAGTCCTGCTGGATTCTCAGCGCAGTGATGCGGTTAAAGCTTTCCACATCCGGGACAGGGCTGACAAATTCTTCTGTTTCGCCGCTTTTATACATAAAAGCAACCATCTCGTTTTGAGATTCGACATATCCCACGATCTGATTGATATTTTCGGTTACCAGAACAGCGAACCCGACAATTAACAGGCAGGCTGTCAACACACCGACGCTTGCAAGCGTCATCATGCGGTTTTTCCATAGGCCGGAAATGCCCTGGCCTACTAAATATTTTGCACTGTTAGCCTTCATCGTGACCTCCTATGTAATCATCAAACACGACCTCGCCGTGCTCGATGCTGATGGTGCGGCCGCCGAAGTAACGCACGATATCGTGCTCATGAGTTACCATAAGGATGGTGGTGCCGCAGGCATTAATGCCTTTCAGGAGTTCCACGATCTCATAGGAAAGCTCCGGGTCAACGTTGCCGGTAGGTTCGTCTGCTATGATCAGGGGAGGATTGTTGACAAGCGCCCGTCCCAGAGATACACGCTGCTGTTCACCGCCGGATAGTTCATGCGGGAAACGCTTGGCCTTTTCTGTCAGGCCCATCAGCTCCAGAATATAGGGGACGCGGGTACGAATATATTTATTAGACGCATTGGTTACACGGAGACTGAACGCGATGTTGTCATAAACGTCAATTGTTGGAATCAGGCGGAAATCCTGGAATACCACGCCCAATGAACGTCGAAACTCCGGGATTTTCCTGCGTTTTAATTTGCTGAGATCATATCCATTGACAAACACCTTTCCAGCGGAAGCGATTCGTTCACGCAGCAGGAGCTTAATGATAGAGCTTTTGCCGGCTCCTGAAGAACCGACCACAAAAGCAAATTCGCCTTTGTCGACTTTCAGGTTGATATGATTCAGCGCAGTAGTTTCATTATTGTATTTTAAAGAAACGTCGACTAGTTCGATCATAATAGTATTCATGCCTTTGCTGAACAAAGGCCTCCTTTCTGAAAGCTAGCGGTGACAGCCGCCAGCCTTTGCGATCCCAAGCCGATTCCTACCTGCCTAAGCAGGAATAAGATACAGGTATTCTATCTTCCAAAAGACACGAGAACCTGTCCGGCACGGGGAAAATGAAAGACAACACAAACAAGCAAAAGGGAATTCCCGTTTTGCTTGTTTGCTTTACACTATACTGTCAAGGATTAAAGTTTTACCGGATTTGAGGTCAGGTATTTTTTCACCATTAACGCAATCTTAAAGACAATCGCATGGTCGAATTCCCGTAAGTCTAAACCGGTCAGCTTTTTGATTTTTTCCAGCCGGTACACTAAGGTGTTTCGGTGTACAAACAGTTTTCTGGAGGTTTCGGAAACGTTTAAATTGTTCTCAAAGAAACGGTGAATGGTGAATAGGGTTTCGTGATCGAGGGAATCGATAGAGCCCTGTTTGAATACTTCCTTCAGGAAGGTTTCACAAAGGGTAGTTGGCAACTGATAAATCAGACGCGCAATCCCCAGGTTGTCGTAGGATACGATAGCCTGTTCATTATCGAATACTTTTCCAACTTCCAGCGCAACCTGCGCTTCTTTAAAGGACTTGGCAAGATCCTTGATACCGGAAACACTCGTACCGATTCCAACTACCGCTTTCGTGTAGAATTCACTGCTGAGTGTATCCACGATAGAGCGCGCAAGCTTTTCCAGATCCTTGGATTCGATCCCGGCGCGGATTTCCTTGATCAAAACAATATCGGTTTCACTGATATTAAAGACAAAATCCTTCTGCTTGTCCGGGAACAGATTCTGGATTACGTCATAGGCGGAGACATCATTAGTGGAAACGACACGGATCAGCAGCGCGACACGGCTTGCATCAGTGTTAAAGTGCAGCTCTCTTGCCTTAATATAAATATCGCCCGGCAGGATATTATCCAGCACAACATTTTTTACAAAGTTGTTGCGGTCGTATTTTTCATCATAATACTGCTTAATAGTGGAAAGGGTGATCGCAAGGATCTGGGCATATTTCGCTGCCACTTCGTCGACACCTTCAACAAAGACAGCATAATCCGGTTTGATGTGAGGGCCAAACGGTTTGTAGGTATAACCATCCCGGATGAACGTGTCATGAGATTCGGAAAGGTCCAGTGCAATAAATTCATTGGTAGAACCAATCTTGGATAATTCGCTGCAGGAAATAATGGTAGCGGTTTCATCCACGACACCGATCACGCGGTTGATGGTATCACGCATTTGGTGCATCACGCCTTGGAAAAGTCTGTTTGACATAATATTTCCCCTCTTTTTTGTGAAAATAGTTGATATCTGATAGAAATTTGGACATAAGATACCTAATCATAATTATTGTAACTAAAATTTTTGAATTTTGCAACCCAAATCACAAAAAAAGCTACAGAAACCTGAAAAGTTCTCAAGATTTACATATGGAGTTCCTCTGAATTTGTAAATATCAGAGAAAAATATTGAAGTTATTCCCAAACTTATTACAAATTGTAACATGTTTTTTATAAAAAGATGTTACAAAATCTTTAACTTCTTGTGGAAATATCAGGAAAAATAAAAGCAGGAAACGGCTTGCGCCGTTTCCTGCAAATCTGTTTTCAAATTAGTTGCAGATAACTTTTTCAGTTTCTTTGTCAAACAGATGAATGTTGTTAACGTCGATCGCAATTTTGATGTTGTCGCCCGGTTTTGCAGTAGTTCTCGGAGAAACTCTAGCAGTCAGGTTAATGCCATCCAGGGTCAGATACAGATATGTTTCAGCACCCATCATTTCAGTTACGTCTACGTCACAGTCAACAACACCAGTGGTAGCAGCAGACAGGAACATTTCCTCGTCGTGGAGATGTTCCGGACGAACACCAAGGATAACTTCCTTGCCAACGCTTTCTTTTACAGCGTCGTTTACTTTGCTTTCCGGCAATTCAACAGTGTAGACCTTTTCATTGCCGAATTCAACAGCATATTTTCCGCCGTTGTCAACCAATTTTGCATCGATGAAGTTCATCTGAGGAGATCCAATAAATCCAGCTACGAATACGTTGCATGGGCTGCTGTACAGGTTCTGCGGGGTGTCAACCTGCTGAATGAAGCCGTCTTTCATAACAACGATTCTGGTACCCATTGTCATAGCTTCTGTCTGGTCATGGGTTACATAGATAAAGGTTGTACCCAAGCGCAGGTGCAATTTAGCAAGCTCGGTCCTCATCTGTGCACGCAGTTTTGCATCCAAGTTGGAGAGCGGTTCGTCAAGCAGGAATACCTGAGGTTCACGAACGATCGCACGACCAAGAGCAACACGCTGTCTCTGACCACCGGAAAGAGCTTTCGGTTTTCTGTCTAACAGGTGAGCGATATCCAGGATACGGGCAGCTTCTTCAACACGTTTTTTGATTTCATCTTTCGGAGTTTTTCTCAGTTTCAGACCGAAAGCCATGTTTTCAAAAACTGTCATGTGCGGATACAGAGCGTAGTTCTGGAATACCATTGCGATGTCACGGTCTTTCGGAGCAACGTCATTTACGAGCTTGTCGCCAATGTACAGTTCACCTTCGGAAATTTCTTCCAAACCAGCGATCATACGCAGGGTTGTAGATTTACCACAACCAGACGGACCAACCAGGATGATAAACTCTTTGTCTTCGATATCCAGGTTGAAGTCAGATACAGCAACTACGTTTCCTTGATATTTTTTATAAATACCTCTAAGTGATAAACTTGCCATAATTATGGACCTCCCAATTTGATAATTCGTTTTCGAGAACAGAATTATTTTGTTTTAATGTACTATAACTATACCAGACTTTTTTAAAAAATAACAGTAGTGTATTGTCCAAAGTTTTAAAAAAGAGTTTATATAAAATGCCCAATTCCCAAAAATAAAGGGAAAATCTTGTGCAAAATTCGGTTATTCTGCCCCTTGCCCTTCCAAAAGTTTCTGGATATCTTTGTGCAAAAGTGCTTTACAGCCGCCTTCCGGCAGATCAGGGTCAAGGCACAAGCCGCCCATTTTTATCCGCTTTAAGGACAAAACATGCCGCCCGCAGGCCGCCGCCATCCGCTTGATTTGATGGTATTTTCCCTCATGCAAAATGATTTCCACAATCGGATTCTGCCCATCTTTAACCGTTTTTATCCATGCGGGGAGACAGGTAAAGCCGTCTTTTAATGTAACTCCCTTTTCGAACTGTGCGGCCGTTTCTTCTGAAATCGGCCCGTCGAGGACAGCATGGTAGGTCTTTGCAATATGCTGCTTCGGGGAAAGAATCCGGTGGGCAAACTCGCCGTCGTCCGTTAAAAGGACAAAGCCGGTAGTGTCCTTGTCAAGCCGCCCGGCAGGGAACAATCCGGGCCGGTACAGCTCCTCCGGCACCAGGTCGAGCACGGTTTTCTGGGAACGGTCCTCCGTTGCGCTGACCACTCCCCGCGGCTTGTTCAGCATCAGGTAAAGATGCTTTTGATAGCCGATCCGGGTTCCGTCAAGAAAAATTTCATCCCGTTCCGGATCGATTTTCAGGTCTGCTTTCGCAGGGACGGCGCCGTTAACCGCCACCCGTCCCTGCTTGAGCAGCGTGCGGAATTCCTTCCGGCTGGCGAGGTTCTGGCTGGAAAAGAAACGATCCAGCCGCATATTCTGTGCCAAAGCGTATCCCCCTTTTTTGCTTTCTTTTATTGTAGCCTAAGAAACTCTCCGGCGCAAGAGAAAAAGATTGGGTTTTGCGGCAAGTTTTGAAAAAAACTGCATATAAATGCTGTAGGAAGGAACGGAGGGGAGTTACCGTGTTTATTGTGTCAATGAAAATGAGCCGGAAGAAGATCGTCGCCTGTATTACCGGAGTAGTAGCGGTAGTGGCGGCAGTGGTGGTGCTGACGGTCAGCGGTCTGGGCAAAACCGCAGAAACAGGGGAAAGGGTGTCCAACGTCATTAAAGAGACCTCAGACGTCGCCGCCTTTCTTAAAAATTTTGGATGGGAAACGTCGTCGGAGCCGTGCGAAATGGAAGACGTTATGATCCCGACTGAGTTTAACGATGTTTATACCCAGTATAATGAAATGCAGAAGCAGCAGGGATTTAACCTGGAGGAGTACCGCGGCGAATGTGCGAAACGGATCGCCTACGAGGTCACTAACTATCCGGGACAGGAGGAAAATGTCCGCGCGAACGTCCTGGTGTATGACGGAAAGGTGATCGGCGGCGACATCTGTTCAATTGAGTCGGACGGCTTTATCCAGGGCTTTGAGCGTGCGGAAGAGCAGGATACATAATATAAGGAAGATTGATGGAGAAAATCCGGCGGACACCCGCCGGATTTTCTGCGCAAAAGAACCCTACTCTTTTTGCGCCAAAAAGAGTAGGCAGAAAAGGGCGTTTAAGAGGGGCGCTCCATCTCTTGACAAAAAGGGAAATAAAGTCGCGCCCCTCTTAAAAATCACCCCCCTGTTCTAGAAAAAAGATTATCTAATGAGTTTTAGATATATGGGGATTCTAATCCTCTTTTTAGCAAATAGTTTTTGCTTTATACTATTAACTAAAAAAGTAGAAGGTGGCAGCAAGTGATGATATCCTATAAACCGTTATGGGAAACCTTGAAAGAAAAAAACATGTCAGCATATAAGCTGATCCGATATCATGCCTTCAGTGCCAATACCGTCTACCGTCTGCGCCATAATCAGGGAATATCTACTGCTTTACTGGATAAGCTTTGTACATTGCTTGATTGCCGGGTAGAGGACATTATCGAACATATCCCTGACCGAAATGAAAAATTTTAGCTATGGGGAGATTTCTGGCATTTTTCGCCTGATGCAGTTACCGAGGCGGAATTGCGCGGTTTTGACTTTATCAACAAACATGATAATTTTCTTAAAAAATCACGCGGTCACTTCCTTTTCCGGAAAACCCTTGTTATAATGGAAGAAAAGAGAACAGGAAGGGAGCCAAGAGCGATGAAAAGGATTTTTGCGTGCATGCTTTCCGCCGCGCTGATTTTCAGCCTGGCGGGGTGCTTCAACCGGGACGACGAGCTTACCGCTGAAAAGCCGGTCATTTACCTGTATCCGGAGCAAGAGACAGAGGTTGCGGTAAGGCTTGACTATGACGGCAGACTGACCGCCGCATATCCGGCCTATCAGGACGGCTGGACGGTCACCGCACAGCCGGACGGAACCCTGACCGACCAAAAAGGGATGGAATACCGTTACCTGTACTGGGAGGGGACAGACGAAACCCGGTATGATTTCAGCAGGGGTTTCTGTGTGAAGGGCGGGGACACCGCCGCGTTTTTGGAGCAGGCGCTGGCAGAGATTGGGCTGAACCGCGCGGAGGCAAACGAGTTTATCATTTATTGGCTGCCCCGGATGGAGGCAAACGAATGGAACCTGATTTCCTTCCAGCAGGAGGCTTACCGGGAGAGCGCGAAGCTGATAGTTGACCCGGCGCCGGACTCTATGCTGCGGGTATTCATGGCGTGGAAGCCGGCAGAACAGAACATTCCGATTGAGCCGCAGGAATTTGAACCGTTTGATCGGGACGGGTTTACCGTTGTGGAATGGGGCGGCTGTGAGGTGAAAGGATAAGATAAGGATGAAGAAACGATATATTGCCCTGGCAGCCGCGGCGGCGCTGTGCCTGTTATCGGGCTGCGGGCGAACGGAATACTATCATGGCTATCTCACCGGCACGAGCAGTATGCCTGCTGAAAGCGGCAGCGGCAGGCCGAACTACAGCATCCCTCTGACCACCGCGCCGGAAATTGCTCTGACAGACGCTTTATCGTCGAAGCAGAGTGAGTTTATTGTGCAATCGGGGAATTTTAGCTGGAGCTATCAAAAAAATGATAAGCTGGAAAGCATCATTGCCTGCGGGACACATCCGTTAGACCAAAACCAGCAAAAAGGGAATAAGCTGAAAATTCCGGAGTATCAGGGGACAGACGCGGTTTTCTATGTCATTTCCTGGATTGTAACGCCGGATAAGCTGACTGTCCGGGAATGGGATATCTCAAAGCTGGGAGATACAGAGGCGGCGCCGGACGCGGAGAACACCTATGAGGACGCGACGATGGCGGAGCTCAAGCCGGGCAAGGTCTACGAGCTTACCGCCGTATGGGATGAGGAAAAGCTCGATCAGAATCAATTTTACGGGGAAGCCAGCTATACGTTGCTGACCGAACAGGGATAAAGAAAGAACGGCACTGCAATTTTTGCAGTGCCGTTTTCTTATCAATGGAGTTATTTTACTTCCGGTGCTTTCAGGATTGCGCCCTGGTTTCCGGAGGTGACAAGGGAGGCATACCGCGCCAGATAGCCGGTGGTGATTCTCGGCTGTCTCGGCTTCCAGGCAGCGCGCCGTTTTGCAAATTCCTCGTCGCTGATCTTAACATTAATTTGATTTGCCATGATATCAATTTCAATGATATCGCCGTTTTCAACCAGCGCGATTGGGCCGCCGACCGCAGCTTCCGGGGAAACATGCCCGATGGCCGCGCCGCGGGTTGCGCCGGAAAAGCGTCCGTCGGTAATCAATGCGACGGTGCTGCCGAGTCCCCGTCCCATGATTGCGGAGGTCGGGTTGAGCATTTCTCTCATGCCGGGGCCGCCCTTCGGGCCTTCATACCGGATGATGACCACATCGCCGTCTACAATGTCTCCGCCGTTGATGGCGTTCATGGCGTCCTCTTCACAGTCGTAAACCTTAGCGGGGCCGGAATGCTTGAGCATTTCAGGCGCAACCGCGCTTCTCTTTACCACACAGGAGTCCGGCGCCAGATTGCCCCGGAGAACTGCGATGCCGCCGGTTTTGGAATATGGGTTTTCCACAGGACGGATGACCTCTGGATTTTTGTTGACGCTGTCTTTGATGTTTTCTGCGACGGTTTTGCCGGTGCAGGTGATCAGATCTGTTTTCAAAAGCCCAAGCTTATTGATTTCGTGCATCACCGCATAGACGCCGCCAGCCTCGTTCAGATCCTCAATGTGGTGCGGGCCGGCCGGAGCGAGGTGACAGATGTTCGGGGTCTTGTCACTGATTTTGTTCGCCATATCAAGGTTTAGTTCCACGCCCGCCTCATGCGCAATCGCCGGCAGGTGGAGCATGCTGTTGGTGCTGCACCCGATGGCCATGTCCATGGTCAGCGCGTTATAGAACGCATCCTCGGTCATGATATCGCGCGGACGGATATTGCTGCGGAGGAGCTCCATGACCTGCATCCCGGCATGCTTTGCCAGCCGGATTCTCTGGGAATAGGCCGCAGGGATGGTGCCGTTGCCCGGCAGCGCCATGCCGAGCACTTCGCTCAGGCAGTTCATCGAGTTGGCGGTATACATCCCGGCGCAGGAGCCGCAGGTCGGACAGGTTTTTTCTTCAAATTCCTCCAGCTTTTCCGCAGAGATTTTCCCGGCTATGTAAGCGCCGACCGCTTCTGACGCGGCGGAGAAGCTGACCTTCTGGCCGTCCACCGTACCAGCGAGCATCGGCCCGCCGCTGACAAAGATGGTTGGGATATTGAGGCGTGCCGCAGCCATCAACAGGCCGGGAACGTTTTTGTCGCAGTTCGGGATCATGACGAGCGCGTCAAACCCGTGCGCCATTGCCATCGCCTCAGTCGAGTCGGCAATCAGATCGCGGGTGACGAGGGAATATTTCATCCCCTGGTGTCCCATTGCAATCCCGTCGCAGACGGCAATCGCCGGGAATACAGCAGGTGTGCCGCCCGCCATGGCGACGCCTAATTTTACAGCGTCGACCAGCTTGTCAATATCCATATGCCCCGGAACGATATCGTTCTGGGAGCTGACAATCCCGACGAGCGGACGGGACATTTCCTCTTTGGTAAACCCAAGGGCGTTAAAAAGCGCGCGGTGCGGCGCATTCTGCACACCCTGGATGACGGATTCACTTTTCATGGTGCTTCATTCCTTTCAAGCAGTTCGCGGCCGGTTTAGTCCGGCTTTTGCAGATGAAATACTACTATTTTTGTATTTGTCTTTTATTTTAGCATGGAACAACCAATTTGTAAATAATTGATTCAGCAGAGAAAAATTAGCAGAATCGGCCTGCCTCTATTGATTTTTACTGAAAAAGCGGTTATAATGAAAGAAAGTTAAAAAATTATCAACGCCCGGCGAGCTCCGCCGGGGAATAAACGGAGGTAACAAATATGTTAGTATCAGCAAAAGATATGCTGACCAAAGCAAAAGAAGGCCACTATGCAGTCGGTCAGTTCAACATCAACAACCTGGAATGGACGAAAGCAGTTTTACTGACTGCTCAGGAATTGAATTCCCCGGTCATCCTTGGTGTTTCTGAAGGCGCTGGAAAATATATGGCAGGCTATAAAACGGTTGTCGGCATGGTCAACGGAATGCTCGAAGAGCTGAACATCACAGTGCCGGTTGCGCTCCACCTGGATCACGGCTCCTACGAAGGCGCGAAAGCCTGTATCGAAGCTGGTTTCTCCTCCATTATGTTCGACGGCTCCCACTATCCGATTGAAGAAAACATCGCGAAAACCAAAGAGCTGGTTGCAATCACCAAAGAAAAGGGAATGTCCATTGAGGCGGAAGTCGGCTCTATCGGTGGCGAAGAGGACGGCGTCGTCGGAATGGGCGAATGCGCTGATCCGGAAGAATGCAAAATGGTCGCTGACCTTGGCGTTACCATGCTGGCTGCCGGAATCGGAAACATCCACGGCAAATACCCGGACAACTGGGCCGGCTTAAGCTTTGAAACCCTGGACGCCATCCAGCAGAAGACCGGCAAAATGCCGCTTGTTCTCCACGGTGGTACCGGAATCCCGGAAGATATGATCAAAAAGGCGATTGACCTCGGCGTTTCCAAAATCAATGTTAACACAGAATGCCAGCTTACCTTTGCTGCCGCGACCCGTAAATACATTGAAGAAGGAAAAGACCTGCAGGGCAAGGGCTTTGACCCGAGAAAGCTCCTGGCTCCCGGCTTTGAAGCGATTAAAGCAACTGTTAAGGAAAAAATGGAGCTGTTCGGTTCCGTCAACAAGGCGTAAGCGGGAATCTTCTCGATCCTGCCTGGCGTGATTTTGAAATAGTTATAATGAAGGAAGCGTCTCATGATTTTTTCATGAGACGCTTTTTTGTTGAAACGGAAGCGCTTTACTCTTTTTTCACCAAAAAGAGTAAGGGGAAATCTCCCCATGCACTAGAGATGTTTTTTGTTTGTACGACCTAACAAATAATCAACGCTGACATGATAAAGATCTGCTAACGCACACAAAACATGAGGTAGAATCATTCTTTCGCCTGATTCATAATAAGCATAAGTCCTTTGTGGAACATTGATTGCTTCACCGACTCGCTTTTGTGTCCAATCCCTATCTTCTCTTAAATTCCGAATTCTTTCATATTTCATAGAACTCACCATGTCTTTTAAAAGTCATTCGATTTCCTGTTCGAGATTACGAAAAAGGTTGCAATTGAAGAAGTCAATAATATTGATTTCCAAACCGTCACAAAGTTTTTTGATCGTTGCAATCGTAGTGCTATTATTTCTACCGCTGATAATATTATTAATTGTAGATTGTGTCACACCGCTAATTGTTCCGAGTTTATTAATTGTAATATCTCTGCTGTCACATAATTCCAAAATTCTCTCGCGAACTGCTTCACCTATTTTCATAACCAGTCACCTCATTAACTTTTTTGAGTTAATAAAAGCTTATGCGATTTAACTCAAAATAGTTACCTCAATTGAGTTGATTTTTTGTGTAGAAAGATTATAATTAACTCAAAAGAGTATGTTTGAGGTGATAATCATGAAAATAAAAATAGATTCCATCGGGCGGGTAGTGATTCCCGTCCAGATACGGAAATATTTAGAGCTGCGATCCGGAGACTGCTTGGACGTATTCTTTAGCGAGGAAGGGATCGTTATGAAAAAGAGGGAAAAAACATGTATGATATGCCATACGGAAAAAGACCTTGTGAGGATTGGGCGGCACGCACTTTGCGGCAAATGTCTGAAAAAGCTGGCCGCCAGGCAAAAGAAAAGAAGCGGCTGATTTCAGCCGCTTCTTTTAATCCTCTGTTTTTCGTGAGGTTAAAAAATAAATCGCGCGTTCGATGGAATCCTTGGAGTTGCCCCAGTCCGCGTCCGCGCCGGCGTTGCGGTAGTCGAACATCTTGCAGTAGTGGGATACGTCCCCGGACAGTGTTTCCAGGTATTGCCGGCATAGGCGGGTGCATTCCTTAATAAAGGCGCTGCGGTATTTTTTGTCCATGTGCTCGCCGGCATAGGCGGTCAGCTCCTTAAAATGGGGCAGGCAGAGCAGCTCCTGCCCGGCGAAAAGCTGACGGAATTCCTCGCTTGCGGCATACTGGCGCATGATAGTGTCGAACATGGTTTTCTGTGCCCAGTCGATCTTTCCGCAGATAAAGCAGCTTTCCTTTTCCGCAGGCTCGCCCTTTTTCCCAAACAGCCCGCCCTTGGACGCGCTGCCCGGCTTCATACCCTTTTCCTTAATTTCGATCAGGTGGCTTTCGAGCATCAGGGCAAGGGAAAGCCGGTTCTTCCGCTTGAGCATCATGCCGTAATGAAGGCGGCAGAAGCCCTGCCTGTTGGTTTCCACCCGGACGTCCGGCTCCATCATTGCCGCGCCCATAATATATTCCACACTGCGTTCCTCCAGCGTATCCCGCATCGTGCAGATCGGGCAGCCGCATTTCGGCTCGAACACCTCGTTTACCGGGATTGTATAGATACTGTCTCTCATTTGGCCTGGTTCCTTCCATAAATATGTTGTTTCCTATTATACCATAATTGTGTTATAATGAAAAGCAAAAGCGGATTCTGTCGAATCTGCAAAAGAAAGGAACCGGCCTATGCACGAGATTACCCTGACAATCCCTCATTTTTCCCTACGGGACACCCTGCTTTGCGGACAGTGCTTTCGATGGGAGGAAAACCCGGACGGGAGCTTTTCCGGCTTTGCCGGAGCGCATTACGCCGATATCCGGCAGGCGGGCAGCCAGGTATTGATCGCCAGCAGCCAGGCGGACGCAGGATTCTGGCACGCTTATTTTGACCTCGATACCGACTATGAGGACGCCAAGCGCCGCTTGTACCGTTACCGTGCCATGCGCGGGCCGATTGACCGGGCAGGCGGGATCAGGCTGCTCAGGCAGGATCCGTGGGAGGCGCTCTGCTCCTTTATTATTTCCCAGAACAACAATATTCCCCGGATCAAGGGGATTGTCGGGCGGCTTTGCGAAGGGTTCGGCAGCCCGGTTCCCGGCGGATTTTCCTTCCCTGCCCCGGAACGTCTTGCCGGCTGTACAGCCGATGATCTCGCGCCCCTGCGCGCGGGCTTCCGGGCGAAGTATATCCTCGACGCGGCGAAAAAGGTGGCGGACGGGACAATCGATCCCGCGCGGATTGCACATTCGTCTACCGGGGAGGGCGAGGCGGAGCTGATGCAGATTCTGGGCGTTGGGGTCAAGGTGGCGCAGTGCGCGCTGCTTTACGGCTTCCACAAGCTTGACGCATTCCCGGTGGACGTCTGGATGAAAAAGTCCCTGGCGCTTTATTTCCCGAACGGGTTCCCAAAGCAGGCGAAAAAAATCCAGGGCATCGCCCAGCAGTTTTTATTTCACGATATTCGCACCTATCAGGAGGAAAGAAGCGGCTGATTTCAGCCGCTTCTTTTATTACGGAGGAGCGCCGTTCTTTTTGTGTTAAAAAGAGTAAGGAGAAACCACCCCATGGCTAAGACTTTTCATTTTGGTCAGGGATATATTCGATGACGTTGGATATATCACATGCAAGATATTCGCAGAGCCGATTAAGCGTTTTGGTTGTAGTTCTTCTGTTATGGCATAATCGGCTTACTGTGCTTTCGCTCATTCCGTAAATCGTAATTAACTGTCTGGATGTGATTCCGCGATTTTCCAATGTGTTCCATAATGGCTTATAAGATATCATGTTTTACCTCCTATTGGATTTGTATATATAATATTTTATCAGAAATACTATAATTACGCAAGCGCGTATACGCGCAAATGTAAATACTTCTAGAATTATTTCTGGAGGTAACTATTATGAAAATCAAAGAGGCTATTGTGGTTAGAATTCAGGAACTTTGCAAACAACAAGATATGAAATATAATCAGCTTGCTACAAGAGCTGGTGTGACTCCATCAACAGTTTACAGCATGATGGATCCTTCAAGAAAAGACTTATCGGTGATTACACTTAAAAAATTGCTTGACGGTTTGGAAATCAATATGATTGATTTTTTCAATTGCGACCTTTTCCGAAATCTTGAACAGGAAATCGAATGATATTCAGAGGTATAATTGATCCAAAGTGGGTGATGTCATGGAAAAGTTTAGAATAAAAACTGAAACGGAAAAGATTTCTTCGATTAATCGAACAATCAGGATCAACCTGAGACTTATGATAAATTAATGGAATTAAGTGAAGAGACACAAGTATCGTGTAATAAAATTGTTCAGCAATGTTTAGATTATGCCTTATCAAATTTGGATGAAACAGGTAAATAGATTTAGCTGCCTCCCGGTGTTCGCCGGGAGGTTCTTTTTTGCCGGAATTCGAGCGAACCGGACTAAATTCGACGACAAATTTCGTCACAGATTTTAAAAATATACAAATAGTAGCATTTTGGAATTCTTTTTCAACAGGGGCGAAAAAATGTTCTGATCTCGAAAAGACCGGGGTTTTTCACACTTTCAACAGACTTTTCAACCAAAAATCAAAAAGTTTTCCACTTCATCAACCGAGTTGTCAACAATTTTTTCCACAAGGTAAAAATTACTGCCTGTATACATTTCCATAAATTGGCAACAATCAAAACAGAAGAAAAAACGCTTGGAAAAGGGAATGATTGGAATGCTAAAAGGAGTCAACAAACGGATTATAGAGGTGAACCGCCCGGATGACCGCTATTTTGAAAAGGTGATCTTTTTTCTGAATCCCCAGGCGGAGCAGGATGCCCTGGCAGCGCTCCGGCGCAGTGAGGAATATCTGAAAAGTGCCGGGCCCAAGGTGCGGAAAAAGCGCAGGCTGAAGGGATGCTGGAAGCTGCTGTTCCAGCTTACGGCCGCTGCCGCTGCCGGAGGGATTTTGTCGGTGGCGCTGACCAGCCTTTCTTAAAAAAGTCTTTCAAAAAACTCTGCTAGAAAATAAAGGGAAAGGGTGTTTTTTTGTCAGGGTTTATGATATAATAAAAAAGAATATAAATTGATGTCGGATTTTTCCGGCGGAAAGGCAGATACAGACTAGATGAACAAGCCGAACCACCAAGCCTCCCAACCCCGCAGTGATGTTGTGGCAGGGCGAAACGCTGTGCTGGAAGCGATAAAAAACGGCCGGCAGATTGACACCTTATATTTGCAGCAGCCGGACGGGGAAGGCCAGCATGGCTCAATCGGGAAGATCATCCGTATGGCGAAGGAACAGAAATTGGTAATCAAATATGTTTCCCGACAAAAGCTGACGGAGCTCAGCGGCGGCGTGGTGCATCAGGGTGTTGCCGCGGTCATCAGCGCGGTGGGTTACGCCGAGCTTTCCGATGTGGTGAAGCAGGCAAAGGAAAAAGGGGAAGCCCCGTTTCTGATCCTCTGTGACGAGATCGAGGACCCGCATAATCTGGGCGCTATTATCCGGACTGCAGAGGCAGCCGGCGCGCATGGGGTTGTCATTCCGAAGCGCAGGAGCGCCTCGGTTAATCAGACGGTCTATAAGACGAGCGCGGGCGCCGCAAGCGTGCTCCCGGTCTGCCGCGTGGCAAACCTCAAACAGGCGGTTGATTACCTGAAAAGCGAACAGGTCTGGGTTTACAGTGCGGATATGGACGGGCAGCCCTGGTGTGAGGTGGATTATTCCGGCGGCGTTGCGCTGGTGATCGGCTCGGAGGGAAAGGGTGTTTCCCGGCTGTTGAAGGAGGAGTCCGATTTTGTGGTCAGCCTGCCGATGAACGGGCAGATCAATTCCCTCAACGCTTCCGTTGCGGCAGGGATTTTAATGTATGAGATTGCAAGGCAACGCGCGGGGCTTCGCGCAAGATAAATAGAAATACTTCTTAAAGGAAAGGGGTGTGGTGCTCGCCATGTCAGACAAACTTTACAATATTGATGATATTATCCGTGAAATCAAAGAGAATAAGATGGATGAGCAGGAGCTGGCACGACTTGCCGAGGACTACCAAAAATTTGATACGACTGCCCTTTTGGACGATGTTTTGGGCCGGGAATCCGACAAATTGCTGGATGGGATTCCAGTGTCGGACAGCGCGCTGACAGAAGAAGAAAATAAGCTCTTAGAGCAGATTTTGAAAGAAGAGCCGGAAATAGAAAAGCAGCTCAAAGCCCAGCAGGAGCAGGTGCAGAAAACACAGCCTCCGAGAATCAAGCCGCTCCGCCCGGTTTCGGAGGCTCCGAAGACGCCGGGCTTTAATCCCTTGCAGAGCACGCCTGCTACAACCCACGGAAAAGATTTTGCGGTACATAAGGACAGCGTGACCGGCCTGATTTCCAAGGTGGAAATTCAGAAGGAAGCCAAACGACAGGCCGAGCAGGATACCCGTGTACCGTTTGAGGTGGAAAGCGGCTTTAAGCCGAAACGCCCGCGCCCGTTCTTTACCGAGGAGCAGAAGAAGTCTCTGTCCGGGAAGGCGGAGACAGCGGTAAAAGCAGAGAAGCCGGCTTCAATTTCCGCTTCTCTGAATACGGAGAAAAAGGCGGAAGAGAAGAAGCCGGTCGAGTCAAAGCCGGCTGTCGGCAGCCCGGCGGAGACCAAACAGGAGATAAAACCGGCAGAAACCAAGCCTGCTGCAGAAAGAAAGCCGTCTGCCGCAGAGCAGAAACCGCAGACAGTTCAGCCGCCAAAGGCAGAGGAAAAGAAGGAGACGGCCCAGAAGCCGCAGATTAAGAAAGAAACGGTAACGCCGGTTCAGCAGATTCAGACCGCGACCTTTGAGGCGCACACTGACGAGCTTCCAACGCCATCCCTTTCGGTCGAGGAGCCAACGATAGAGGCCTTGCCATATGGGGTAGAGGAACCGACGCTGGAAGCTGATCCAGCTGAGCTTGCCCGTCATGCACAGCGCGGAAAGACAACCCGGTCAAGCGGGGACGGAACATTTTCCTCTGTGACGACGGAAATCCAGGGGACGCCGCTGAATGCGGCCGGAGTAAAAACCTCTGTTGATTTAAATGATACTGCAAAGCTGAAATATATTGCCCTGCGGAAAAACCGTCAGAGTAAGGTGCGGGATTTTTCGCTGGAGGCAGATTTTAATAAGTCCAACCCGGAACAGACGGGAAAGGCTGTCGAAGCAGACCTTTCCATTAATGTTACTCCGCCTCCGATGAAGCTTCCGCTGATTGAGGATTTAACGGATGAGCTGGAGCGCCAGGAGCGGGGAGACAGCCCGCTGTTCCGCGCCTCCCAAAAAGAAGCGCCCGATGAGTCGGACGCCGCCAAACGCTGGGAGGAAGCCAGCGCTCAGGCAGCCGGAGAGGAATATACCGCCTATAGCCAAACAGAGGATCTTTACGATACCCTGCACGAGTTAAAGCATGGGATGATTTTCCGGTGCGCGGCGGCAGTCGTGCTGTTTATCCTCTCGCTGGGGATGGTGCTGTTAAACCGCCTGCCAAACGGGAATCCGGTGCAGCTCATTGATCCGGCAAAGAACCCGATTGCATTCTGCGCGGCAAACCTAGTTATTATGGCGCTGCTGTGCGCGTTCAGCTCGGATACGCTCCGGGACGGGTTTTTGGCTTTGTTCCGGCGCCGGCCCAGCAAGGCGACTCTTTACAGCCTGGCGCTGACCGTCATGACGGTTTACAGTGCAGTGATTATCATCGATCCAGAAATGGTGAACGGGGACGCGGTGTTCCTGTATGTGCCGGTTATGGCGCTTTGCATTGGCGGCTGGTATGTCGGGCGGATCTTGAATTTTTCAAGGATATTAAAGAATTTTCATTTTGTTTCAGGAAAAACGGATAAATATTCCGCCTGCCTGCTTGATAACCAGCGTCTGGCAGAGGACTTTACCAAGGGCGCGCTTGATAACCGCCGCCCGCATTTTGTGTTAAACCGGAAAACACCGTTTTTATCCGGCTTTATTAAGGAATCGCTCAGCCAGGATGTGGCGGATCAGCAGTCGAAATATGTTGTGCCTATGGTCTGCGGTCTTGGGCTGATTGCCGCAGTGACTGCCTTTTTGATGGGCGGAGATATTTTTACAGCGCTGACGGTGCTGAGCGGCGTGCTGATTGTAGGCGCGGGCATTACACCGGCGTTTGTGTCCGCACTCCCGCTCAGCCAGGCGCAGAAGGAACTGTCCCGGATGGGCGGCGCGGTGCTCGGTTATCGCGCAGTGGAGGAATACAGCGACGTCAACTCTATGCTGATCAGCGCGAACGACCTGTTCCGCACCAATGATGTCACCCTGTATGGAATCAAGACCTTTTCTAATATGGCGATTGACCGCGCAATTCTGGATGCAACCAGTGTGCTCTGCGAAACAAAGAGCATTCTAGGCGGGATTTTTCTGAATATCATTTCAGACCGGAAGGACTATCTTGACCCAGTCGACACCTTGATTTATGAGGATGGAATGGGTATTTCAGCCTGGATCAAGGACAGAAGGGTGCTGGTTGGTTCCAGGGAACTGATGATCAACCATAATATCGACGTACCGAGCCGGGACTATGAGAGCCGGTATCTGGCGCAGAACCGAAACCTGATTTATCTGTCGGCTGCAGGGGAATTAAGCGCGGTGTTTGTAGTAGGAGTGAAAGGGAATGACGACTCGCGGAACATGCTGGTCGACCTTTATAATCACGATATCACCGCAATTGTCAAAACAGTCGACCCAATTCTCACCAAAAGCCAGCTTGCTGAGATTTTTGACATGCCGGAGGACGCGTTCCGCGTGATCCCGTCCCGGCTGCATAAAGAGGAGGAAATTCTGTCGGATTCGGAGGAAGCGCTCAGCGGCGCAGTTTCAAACAATGGAACCTTTCCGGCTTATCTTTACTCAGTGCTGGCGGCCAAGCTGCTTCATCGAAAAATTAATCTTACACAGCTTGTCAGCTGTGTGGCGGTAGGGCTGGGCGTGCTGCTTTTCATTGTGTTTACCGCGTTAAAGAGCGTCAGCCAGCTTTCGCCCGCAACACTTTGCATCTATGAGGGCGCGTGGCTGGTAGTCCTTTGGGCAATATCAAAGGCACGAAAAATTATATCATAAAAAAAGATGACATTCACTGAATGTCATCTTTTTTACTGTAATGACCGCTCTTTCCTCCAATGGAAAACCGCTTATAGGTTCTGTTTACCGTTGATTGTAGAAAAGAGCAGGTCATAGAAATTCTCTCTGGAAACCGAATCCGTAATTTCAACGTTTCCTTTCCCGCACGGAGTAAATGTCGTCGCACCCATACGTTCTTCCTGCTCTGTCTCGACTGTCACTACTCCGCGGCGGTAGGTACAGAGACTCGGATAAAAGATACCGACGGCGGCCAGCGGATCATGCATGGTTAACTCCCCGCTGCTTTGAAGCCAAGAACCGCCGAAAGCAAGAAGGCAATCCGTCAGCCGGGATGCCGGAAAAAACAGGGCAGAGGCTTCAGAAGAATCGATCGTCAGGGTGCGGGTGATTTCCTGCGAAAAGACCCGATGCACCTTTGGCGCAGTCTTGAACACGATTTCAGAGGCAAGTGGATCCGACCAAGAATTCCAGTTGTAGAGTGGGTGGGGAAGCGGTTCCGAGCCGAAGTACCCGTTCATGGCATAGAATCCCTTCAGGAGCTCCACACATTGCGGATATTGCTGGAACAACAGGGCGATATTTGTCATGTTCCCAATCGCGAGAAGATTCACCTGATGCGGATGTGACAGAATCGTATCCCGCAAGAATTCCACCGCGCGGTTTTCTTCAAAATAAACCTGATGCGGCCAGTTTTCCAGTTCTCCTGCACCCTCTGGGAGCGGATAAACTGGGATTGGGACAAGCGGCATGCTTCTTCCGGGAAAAATAGGAATATCCTTTCGGCCGGCGGCCGTACAGAGCGCGGAAGCAACCATAGCGCGCCGAATCGCGTCTCCGCCAACAGAAGTGATACCCAAGAGCTCACAGCGTGGCTCTCTCAGCAGATAGGACAAGCAGATTGCATCATCAATGTCTCCGCCAATATCAGTATCAAGTAAAATTTTTTCCTGTTCGATGGTGATCACCAAGACTTTCATCAAAATTATGACAAGCAGAAAGCTTGAGACTGTTATATCAGGGAATGACCGTCCCATTGGCGGACAGGCGGGACGCCGCAAAGCTTAGCGACGGTTGGGGCAAGGTCGAGGATAGAAGGATGACCAAGTAGTTTTCCTGCCGGAAAAGCGTTTCCATAGCAGAACAGGGGCGTTGTGGTATCCTCCCGCGTTCCAGCGCCATGATGCCGGTCATGCCCGCCGTGGTCGGCAGTAAGGATAAGCTGATAGCCGGCCGGCAGAGCGTCCATGACATCGTGGATACAGTCAACCGCCCGGCTGACACAGGAAAGCTGCTGCTCGCTCATCCAGCCGCAGTCATGTCCGAATGCATCCGTTTCCCCTAGATAAAGGAATAAAAAATCAGGCTGTTCAGTAATGAGGTAGGGAATGGCGGCATCGGTAATTTTCCGGTCTGTACCCGGTTCCTTCTCGTGATTTATCATCAGACTGTAATTGAGGGAGGCAGGGCGCGCGATATCCCGCAGCTCTTCCCAGGTATAGAAGAAGGCTGCCTTTTTTTCAAAAAGGGCTAACTGGTCGGCTAATCCTGTAATTGGGCGGACCTGCGGGGTATAGACGTTGGTGGTGATCCCGTGGCGTTCCGGCGTAACGCTGTGAAACAGGGACATATGACAGGGGAGTGTAACGGACGGAGTCACTGTTTTGGCCTCCAGCGTATAGCTGCATCTGCGGGTCAGTTCCTCTATAAATGGGTTGCCGCAGGCGGTCAGCGCATCCGGGCGCAATCCGTCGACCAGGAGCAGAACGACTTTTTGATCCATTTCATTAGCCTTCTTTCTATTTGATTCTCACAGCATCAGCTAGGAGAGGACGATCTGCCGTACTAGGAGCTTTCCGAGAAATACCCCGGCGAGACAGCAGATGAGGCTGAGCAGGATATTGAGCATGCCCAACCCAGCCTTCCCGCCCTCAAAGAGCTGAAGCGTTTCCAGGCTGAAGGTGGAAAAGGTGGTAAACCCTCCGGTTATGCCGGTTGTAAAAAAGAGTAGAAGGCGCTTTTTGTCAGGAGCATAGACGGCAAACAGCTCGCTGATCAGCCCAATCAGAAAAGCGCCGAAAATGTTGACTATCAGGGTGCCGAAAGGAAATGGATGGTTTGCCGCCCGGTTGATCAGTGTGGAGCAGGCATACCGTCCGCCCGCGCCTAAAAAGCCACCGCATCCTACGATTAGAAAATTTGTCCAGTTCATGATGCTGTTTCTCCTTTAGCGCTGCCAATATTTGCGGTCCAGGCTTCGGTATTGAATTGCCTCTGCGATATGCGCGTTGGAAATCGTTTCAGACCCGTCAAGGTCAGCAATGGTTCGCGCGACCTTCATAATTCGGTCATAAGCCCGGGCAGAAAGTCCCAGTTTTTCAAACGCGCTTTTGAGCAGCTTTTGCGCGCTGAGATCCATCGGGCAGAATTCAGACAGCTTGGCCGCCGGAATCCGAGAATTAGAGACAATGCCTGAGCCTGCAAATCGGTGGTTTTGGATTTTTCTTGCCGCATCCACCCGCTTTTTTATTTCAGTGGAGGATTCGGCCTTTTGGGTAGAGGACAGACTCTCGAATTCTACCGGCTGGACATCAATATGCAGGTCAAGCCGGTCAAGCAGAGGCCCGGACACCTTAGAAAGATAGCGGGTTACCTGGTTCGGCGTGCAGGTACAGGGCCTGGTCGGATGTCCAAAATAGCCGCAGGGGCATGGGTTCATTGCCGCAATCAGCATGATGGAGCAGGGATAGCTCAGTGTGCCGCTTGCACGAGAAATAGTCACCGTTCCATCCTCTACCGGCTGGCGCAGGATTTCCATTGCCGAGCGGGAAAATTCCGGGAGCTCGTCCAGGAACAGAACGCCGTGGTGGGCGAGAGAAACCTCGCCGGGGCGGGGGATAGAACCGCCGCCAGACAGCCCAGCAGGGGAAACGGTATGGTGCGGAGCGCGGAATGGACGGGTTTTGACGAGCCCACTGTCCTGTCCCAAAAGTCCTGCAACCGAATAAAGCTGTGTCACTTCCATAGACTCTTCAAAGGTCATATCCGGAAGGATGGAGGGCAGGCGTTTTGCCAGCATACTTTTGCCAGAACCGGGAGGCCCGATCATCAAGGCATTATGGCTCCCTGCGGCGGCAATTTCCAGCGCGCGTTTAGCGGCAGTCTGCCCCTTGACGTCCGCGAAATCCAGGAAGGCGTCTGTGCTTTCTTCCGAGCCGGCTTCCGGCAGGGTTGGGGTTAAAAGCCGGTGGCCGAGAAGATGGGCAATCAGCTGGCTGGCATTTTCGACGCCGTAAACGTTGAGCCCGCTTACCAGGGAGGCCTCCGCCGCATTTTCCTGCGGCACAAAAAGGGAAGCGGTACCATTCTTCTTTGCCTCAATCGCCATGGGGAGCACCCCATTGACCGGACGGACAGAACCATCCAGGGATAATTCCCCCAGGAAAGCGGAATCCGAAAGGTCGCCGCAGGCAAGCTGCCCGGTGATGCAGAGCATGGCAAGAAAAATCGGGACATCATACAGCGGCCCGCTTTTTTTCACATCTGCGGGCGCCAAATTTACAGTGATTTTTGTTGCCGGAAACTCGTACCCGCAATTTTTCAATGCGATTCTTACGCGGTCGCGGCTTTCCTTGACTGAAGCATCCGGCAGGCCGACAATATCAAAGGAAGGCAATGCCCGCAGGGTATCTGCCTCGACCTGTACCGGGTAGGCGTTCATGCCGTATAATCCCATACTGTTGATGCAAATTCCCATGTGGCATTGCCTCCATCCGTATTCTTTTTATTTGTTTAATACCTGTTCAATTCGTCTGAGCGTTTCTTCCAGATCATTCCCGCAGGGGATGATCAAACAGCTTGCTTTCCGGTAAACGGCTTCCCGCTCCCGGTAAAGGGCGAAAAGCTCATCTTTTGTCCGTGCCGCGGCATTTGGGCGGTTTTGATCCCCGTGAATCCGTTCATAGCAGAGGGAAAACGGAGTATCCAAATAAAGGAGTGTTCCGTATTCCCGGATGAGTTCTACGTTTTTAGGGTTTAACACCAATCCGCCGCCGGTCGCAATCACAGCGCCGGGCAGGCTTTGCGTTTCGCGGAGGGCTTTCGTTTCCATTTCACGGAAATAAGCCTCCCCGTAACGAGAAAAAATCTCTGGGATTGACAGGCCGCAAAGCGTGGTGATAAGGTCGTCCGTATCGCAGTAGGAAACACCGTTTTTCTTGGCAAGCGCCTTGGCGACAGTGGTTTTTCCGGCTCCCATAAAACCGCATAAATAAATGTTATCCATTTTGGAAATACTTCCCTTAGCCATTCATTTTTTCAAGCAGCTTCTGCAAGGTTTTTTCATTCTCTACATTATAAGCGTTTGACCCTTTCAGGGTTTTCTTTACAAGTCCGGTCAGCACCTTGTTTGGCCCGAGTTCAATAAAATATTCGAAGCCAGCCTGGTTCATCCCGTTCATTTCATCCACAAACCTGACCGGAGAAACCAGATGCTTTGCAAGGTAATGCGGCATATCGGAGAAATCGGTGAGCACCCCACCGGTTACGTTGGAGTAAAAATTCACTGTCGGTTTGGAAAAGGGGATGTCCTGAATGCTCGGAAGAAATGCATCTGCCGCAGGCTGCATGAGTTTGGAATGGAATGCCGCGCTCACTGCGAGCCGGACGCATTTTTTGCCGAGTTCCGCAAATTTTGCAGTGGCCTGCTCGATTGCAGCGGTTTCGCCGGCAACCGCAGTCTGCGCGGGGGAATTATAGTTTACCGGGACGACATAACCGTCCACGGATTCGCATACCTTTGCGATCTCCTCCGCCTCCATTCCAAGCACTGCACACATCGCGCCGTCCTGCTGTTCTGCGCATTCCTGCATGGCGGCTGCACGATGTTTGATCAGGCGGTAGCCGTCTTCCATGGTGACAACGCCGGCCGCAACCATCGCGGCGTACTCTCCGAGTGAATGTCCGGCGACTGCCTCGAAAGTAATGCCGTTTTGCTTCATTGCTTCCAATGCAACGAGAGAGGTAGTGAAGATAGCGGGCTGCGAAACCTTGGTCTGTGCCAGTTGCTCTTCTGTCCCTTCAAAGCAAAGCCTTTTCAGATCCATACCGAGCACGTCGCCTGCGCATTCATAGATCGCTTCGGCAGTTGGGTAAAGCGCTAAAAGCTCCTTCCCCATACCCGGATATTGGGAGCCTTGTCCTGAAAAAAGAAAAATATTTTTTGACATTTTAATTTTCATCCTTTCTTCTTGAAACGGCAGCAGCATAAGAGAAAAACCTCTTTCACCGCTTTTAAAAATTGTTTGGTTTCTCTTCGGAAATCTCGGTCAATTTGTATAAAAACAACTGCAAAAGCCAAAAAGATACCAACATCTTATAACAAAAGCAACAAAACTTTGTTGACAAATAGAATGGAACATTTTACTATTGTAATATATATAGTTTCGGGCAGCGGCAAAAATTGAAAAGTCCGGCTGTCATTTTGTCCCAATATCTTTTTTAAATATACCACATTTATGGGAATAGATGCAACTACAAATACAAATATAGGAGGTATTGAAGCCATGGGAATCAATATCATCGGCACTGGGATGTTTGTCCCGGATGTTATCGCGGGAAATGAGGATTTCGCAAGGATCGTCGATACCAGCGACGAATGGATTACCACCCGTACAGGGATTAAAACCCGTCATATTACCAACGGCACCCTGAATTTCCAGATGGGCGCGGCTGCGGCAAAGGAAGCGGTGGAGGAAGCGGGAATTGACCCGCAGGAGATCGACATGATCATCGCTACCACTGTAACGCCGGACTGCCTGACCCCGTCGCTCGCCTGCCTGGTTGGAAAGGAGCTGGGGATTGAATCGGCGGCCGGAATGGATTTAAACGCCGCGTGCGCCGGATATGTTTTTGCGCTGGATGTCGCAAAACATTACCTGGAGAGCGGAGAATTTGAAACCATTCTGATTGTTTCTTCAGAAATCATCACAAGAATGGTGGATTATTCCGACCGAAGCACCTGTGTGCTCTTTGGAGATGGGGCCGGCGCTACGATTGTCAGGAAGGGCGAGGGGATGTATTCCTGCGCTTTGAAGGGGAAGCCGCAGGGCGCGGACAAGATCTTCACCAAGCTTCCTGCTCCGAATAACCCGTTTGGCAAGAATGAATTTGACTGGGGAAACGATGAAATGAACGCCGCGCCGGACTATTTTATGCAGATGGCGGGGAACGAGGTTTATAAATTTGCGACAGCAGCGATGCCGGAGGCAGTAGAAATTGCGGCTCAAAAAGCAGGAATCGGTGTTTCTGAAATTGATATGATTATCCCGCATCAGGCTAATGTGCGGATTGTCAATACTGCCATTAAACGGCTGAAGCTCCCAAAGGAACGCTTTTATGTCAATATCCAGGAGTTTGGGAATATCTCAAGCGCCTGCATCCCGCTGGCACTGGCTCAGCTTTCCCATCAGGGGCGGCTCCATAAGGGTGATAAAATTTGCCTGGTGGGCTTTGGCGCGGGACTGACCTACGGTGCGTCGATCTTTGAATGGGAATAAAACGAACTACAGGGTTTTACCTTGCTTTGAAAGGAATGATGATATGAGCGAAAGAAAAACAGCGCTGATTACCGGCGCTTCTCAGGGACTGGGTGCTGCGATGGCACTCCGGCTGGCAAAGGACGGCTTTAATATCGCGATAAACTGCCGCGGCGAGGTCGAGATTGAAAACGGCGGACGCCAGGTGAAGGCAGAATGCGAGGCGCTGGGAGTGAAGGCGGAATGCTTTATTGCAGATGTCTCCAGCTTTGAGGCGTGCAAGGAGATGGTTGCGGCGGTCAAGGAACATTTCGGAACCATTGACGTACTGATAAACAATGCGGGAATTACCAAGGACGGACTGTTGGTGCGGATGAGCGAAGCGCAGTTTGACATGGTGACCAACGTAAACTATAAAAGCGTATTCAATATGACCCGCCATGTCGGCGCGGTGATGATGAAGCAGAGAAGCGGGCGGATCATCAACGTCTCTTCTGTTGCAGGTCTGTATGGCAATCCGGGACAGTTTAACTATTCCGCGAGCAAGGCGGGAATTGTTGGAATGACCCTGACCACCGCCAAGGAGCTTGGCCCGCGCGGGATTACTGCAAATGCCATTGCGCCGGGCTTTATCGAGACCCCGATGACCGATGTGCTGGATGAAAAGGTCAAGGCAAGATGCATGGAGGCAGTTGCGCTCAGACGGTTTGGAAAGCCGGAGGAGGTTGCAAGTGTGGTTTCCTTCCTGGCCTCAGACGATGCAAGCTATGTTTCCGGTCAGGTCATTGTCATTGACGGGGCCATGCAGATGTAACATAGAAAGCGCAAAGCGTTATTGATCAGAAAGTTACGAAAAGGAGAAAGTACCATGAACAGAGTAGTTATCACAGGGATGGGAATTGTCAGCCCGATTGGGAATGACATTGCAACCGCCTGGGACAATGTAAGGGCTGGGAAACACGGCATTTCATTTATCTCAAAATTCGACGCCTCTGATTCAGACGTAAAAGTGGCGGCAGAGGTTAAGGATTTTGATCCGCTGAAGGCTTTTGAAAAAAAAGAATTGAGGAGAACAGACCTCTATACTCAGTATGCAATGGAGGCGGCAAGACAGGCGCTGGAAGATTGCGGGAGCGATTTTAAGGATCTGGATCCGTTCCGTATCGGGGTGATTGTCGGCTCTGGAATCGGCGGCTTCGGAACCACGGAGGCAGAACATGCGAAATTTCTGGAAAAGGGCGGAAACAGAGTGTCTCCGTTTTATATTCCGATGATGATTTCCAATATGGCGGCTGGAACAATTGCTATTAAAACTGGCTTTAAGGGCGCAAATTTTGCCCCTGTAACTGCCTGCGCGACCTCGGCTCATGCGGTTGGGGAAGCGTTCCGCAATATTAAACATGGTTATTTGGATGCCTGTGTGACCGGCGGCTCGGAAGCGGCAATCAGTGAATTTGCGATTGCCGGCTTTAATAACATGAAAGCGCTTTCCCATTCGGACAACCCGGATCGCGCTTCGATTCCGTTTGACAAGGACCGGGACGGCTTTATTATGGGCGAAGGCGGCGGAATTTTGATTTTGGAGGAGCTTGAGCATGCCAAAGCGCGCGGCGCGAAAATTTATGCGGAAATCGTTGGCTACGGCGCAACCGGGGACGCATATCATATCACCAGCCCTGATCCGGAAGGCTTGGGTGCAGGGAAAGGGATGCAGCTTGCCTTGGAGGAAGCCGGATTGAAAGCGGAGGATGTGGATTATATCAACGCGCACGGAACCTCTACGCCGCTGAATGATAAATATGAAACCAAAGCGATTAAGCTCGCCCTTGGCGATGCGGCAAAGGACGTAATGGTAAGCTCCACGAAGGCACTGACAGGCCACCTATTGGGTGCGGCAGGCGCGGTGGAAGCAATTATCTGCGCAAAATCACTGGAGGAAGGCTTTGTCCCAGGGACAGCCGGATTCCAGGAGTATGATGAAGAATGCGACCTGAATAATATGACAGACGGGGGGAAGGACGCCGAGATTCATGTGGCGCTTTCCAACTCTCTTGGGTTTGGCGGGCATAATGCCACCCTCTGCCTGAAAAAATACGCAGAATAAAAAATAGGAGATCTTGTCTGCGGCCTGGCAGCTTGAACGCAGTGCCGCACAGGAAAGGAAAGGCTTATACCATGGGTGAAATGAAATTAAGCGTGGCTGAAATCACAAAACTGATGGAACAGATGGAACGGACTGGCCTTGGCAAGCTGGTGCTGGAGGACGGGGACTTTAAGCTAAACCTGAGTGCGAAACGCCAGGAGCTTGTTTGTACCTCCACTGCAGGAACGGAGGCGCCTGTTGCGGCCGTTGCTGCCGCCTCCGCTTCTGTCCAGCCGACAGAAGAAGCCAATGCACGGTATTCCGGAAATGTAATGGAGGCGCCGATTGTAGGCACCTTCTACAGCTCTCCAGCCCCGGACAAGGAACCGTTTGTCGCTGTCGGCAAGCAGGTGAAAAAGGGCGATGTGCTGTTTATTATTGAATCGATGAAGCTGATGAATGAAATTCAGAGCGAATATGACGGAGAGGTAGCTGAAATCCTTGTGGAGGACGGCGCTCCAGTGGAATACGGACAGCCGATTATGGTAATCCGGTAACGCTGAGGAACATGAAATGTCCCGATATGGGGGAAGTGTTCTGACCTCAGCTTTACAGAAAGGAATGTGTAAGAAAATGCCGTTACTGAATCAGGAACAGATCAAAGAAATCATTCCGCACCGCGACCCGTTTTTGCTGATCGACGAGGTATTGGAAATGGAACCGGGTGTACGGGTGGTTGCGAGAAAGCACCTCAAAGAGGACGAATATTGGTTTAAAGGCCATTTCCCGGGCCAGCCGGTTCAACCGGGCGTGCTGACCATCGAAATGCTGGCTCAGGCAGGTGCGGTCTGCGCTTTGTCCGTACCGGAAAACAAAGGGAAAATTGCCTTTTTTGCCGGGATTGACAAAGCAAAATTTCGCGGAGTGGTAAAGCCGGGCGACACCCTGACGCTGGAAGTGGAGATTATCAAGGCGCGCAGGTCGATTGGTGTTGGCAAGGCGACGGCCTATGTCGGTGACAAGCGGGTTTGCAGCGCAGAAATCACCTTTGCCATCGGGGAATAGAGAAGGGCAGGCGGAGCAGCGCCCTGTGCTTTACAGCGCGTTGCCCGCCTGAAAATAACTGTGTGCAGGATCAATAGCCTGTACCAGAAAGCAAAGGGTTATGGTCATGTTTGATAAAGTATTGATTGCCAACCGCGGTGAAATCGCGGTTCGAATTATTCGCGCGTGCCGGGAGCTTGGAATTCCGACCGTGGCGGTTTACTCTACGGCTGACCGCGGCGCGCTGCATGTAAAGCTGGCGGATGAAGCGGTCTGCATTGGGCCGGCTGCAACGAAGGACAGCTATCTGAATATCCCGGCGATCCTCTCTGCCTGTGATTTGACGGGCGCGGATGCGGTCCATCCGGGTTTCGGCTTTTTATCAGAAAATGCGAATTTTGCACGAACCTGTACTCGGTGCGGAGTGAAATTTATCGGGCCAAGCTATGAGGCTATCGAGATGATGGGCGACAAAGCGCAGGCGAAAGAGACGATGAGGGCTGCCGGCGTACCGGTAATCCCGGGATCGGACGGCGAGATTTCGGATGTCGAGAAGGCAAAGCGCCTGGCGCGCGAAATCGGCTATCCAGTGCTGGTCAAAGCTTCTGCCGGCGGCGGCGGACGCGGAATCAGGCGGGTTGACTCCGAACAGGAGCTGGAGAGCCAGATTACTGCGGCAAAACAGGAAGCGCTGAATTTCTTTGGAAACGCCGGCGTCTATCTGGAAAAATTTATCCTTAACCCGCGCCATGTAGAGGTGCAGGTTTTGGCTGACAGCTTTGGAAATGTGATCTATCTTGGAGAGCGGGACTGCTCGGTGCAGAGGAGAAACCAAAAGGTGCTGGAGGAAGCACCCTGTGTCGTGATGACGCCGCAGCTTCGGGCAAAAATGGGAGAGGCGGCGGTGAAAGCCGCAAAGGCATGCGGCTATGAAAATGCCGGAACCATTGAATTTTTGCTCGACGCCCGGGGGGATTTTTACTTCATGGAGATGAACACCCGGATTCAGGTGGAGCATCCGATTACAGAGCTTGTAACCGGAGTCGATCTGGTGCAGGAACAGCTTTTAATTGCTCAGGGCAAAAAACTTTCCTATACGCAGGACGAAATCCACTTGACAGGGCATGCAATAGAGTGTAGAATTAACGCAGAAAACCCCGCGCTGAATTTCCGGCCGTCGCCGGGCAAAATCAAATCCCTGAACCTTCCGGGCGGACCGGGAGTAAGGATTGACAGCGCGGTTTACCAGGGCTATGAAATCACGCCGTATTATGACAGCATGATTGCCAAGCTGATCGTCTACGCGAAGGATCGGAAGACGGCGATCAAAAAGATGAAATGGGCGCTCGCTGAATTTTTGGTGGAAGGGGTCGATACCAATATCGATTTCCAGCTGTCCATCCTGCGCGACCCTGATTTTGCGGCGGCGGATTTTGACAATGGATTTTTAGAAAGAAAGATGGCGGACGGGGAATTATAGCCTGTCCGGCTCTATCATAAAAGGAGGGAGTACCCTTGCTGGAGGATTTGTTTAAGACGGTCAAGTCGCGTTTTGACACTGACCCGGAGCACAGCAAAAAAAGCAAGGTTTCCATTCCGTCAGACCTTCTCTTTAAGTGCCCGCGCTGCGGCCATGTCATGTTCATGGAGGACTTTGTCGGGGCAAATAAGGTCTGCTCAGAATGTAACTATCATGCAAGGCTGACTGCCAGAGAACGGCTGAATATCACCATTGATAAGGGAAGCTTTGTAGAATATGACGCGGAGATGGAGAGCGCTAACCCGATTTCATTTGACAGCTATGAACAAAAAATTGAAGCGCTGCAGAAAAAAACCGGGCTGAGAGACGCAATCGTGACCGGAGAGTGTACCATTAAAACAAAGCCCTGTGTGGTTGCAGTGATGGATTCCCGCTTCATGATGGCTTCCATGGGAAGCGTCGTGGGAGAAAAAATCGCCAGGGCCTTTGAGCGTGCGACAGAGAAAGGCCTGCCAGTGGTAATATTTACGGCTTCAGGCGGCGCCAGGATGCAGGAGGGAATCGTTTCCCTGATGCAGATGGCAAAAACCTCTGCTGCAGTAGGCCGTCATTCCGATGCAGGGCTATTGTATATTACCGTTTTGACCGATCCAACGACAGGCGGTGTGACCGCGTCCTTTGCCTCGATCGGCGACATTATCCTGGCCGAACCGAAGGTATTGGTCGGGTTTGCCGGAAGACGGGTCATCGAGGGTACCATTAAGCAGCGTTTGCCTGACGATTTCCAGTCAGCGGAATTTTTGCTGCAGCATGGGTTTGTTGATATGATTGTGGAGCGCCAGAATATGCGGCGCACCATCTCGAAGCTTTTGCGCCATCACGGATATACAGGAAAAAAATAGAAGCTTAGCTTTCTGTTTTGAACCACATTCGGATTTGGCAAAAAGAAAGGAATGGGTATATGGAAGCAACGGCATGGGAGCGGATGGAGATTATCCGGAATAAAAACCGTCCGACCATCCGGGATTATATCCCGTTGATATTTAAAGATTTTTTTGAGCTGCACGGCGACCGCTTGTTTGGGGATGACCATGCGATTATCGGAGGCATTGCCAGCTTTCAGGGCCAGCCGGTGACGATATTGGCCCATGTAAAGGGAAAAAATATCGATGAAAATAAAGATGCAAACTTTGCTATGCCTCATCCGGAGGGCTATCGCAAGGCATTAAGATTTGCTAAGCAGGCAGAAAAATTTCGCCGGCCGGTAATCTGCTTTGTGGATACGCCGGGTGCGTTCTGCGGTATTGCGGCGGAAGAACGCGGGCAGGGTGAGGCAATTGCCAAAAACCTGCTGGAGTTCAGCCGGCTGAAAACGCCGGTCATCACGATTGTGCTCGGCGAGGGCGGCTCCGGCGGCGCATTGGCGCTGGGTGTTTGTGATGAGCTGGCTATGCTGGAAAATGCGGTTTATTCTGTCATTTCCCCCCGCGGCTGCGCGAGTATTCTATGGAAAGACGCTTCCCGGGAAAAGGAAGCGGCGAATATCCTGAAAATCACAGCACAGGATCTGGTCAAGCTGGGAGTTGCAGAGACAGTGATACCGGAGCCTGCAGGCGGCGCGCACAATAATTACGGGCAGGCCGCGGAAAACATTTCCGACTATCTGGAGGACGCTTTAAATCGGCTTTCCGACGTACCGGAGGAAACTATGCTGGAACGGCGGTATCACAAATTCAGAAAAATTGGTGAATTTGTGGAATAAAGGCTTGACAGTGGGAATCATATGATGTATGTTGTAAGGGGTAACCTTTGACAATAAAATGAATTTATTTTCATTAAGGAGGATATTAGAATGGTATTAGAAAAAGTAACTGAAATTTTGTGTGATCAACTGGATGTGGACGCTGAAAAAGTAACAATGGAAGCTTCCATTACAGACGATCTCGGTGCAGACTCTCTGGACGTTGTGGACCTGGTGATGTCTTTGGAAGAAGAATTTGATGTTGAAATTCCGGATGAAGAAGTGGAAAACATCAAGACTGTCGGCGACATCGTAAAATATATCGAAGACCATCAGGATTAAGATTGGTTTGTTTGTCAGGGCAGGGAATTTTGTTCCTTGCCCTGATTTTTGTCAGATGAGTTTGTGACACGTACAGACAGGATGGGGCGTGAAGGATGAAACAGAGAACAATGCGGATATTTGCTTGGATTGGAGCGGTTGTCCCGTTAATCCTTTTGATAACCGTTCCGTTTTGGAAAGAATTTGCACTTGGCCTGGGACGGAATCTCCCGCCCTGCTATTTTTATTCCCTAACCGGCATCCCTTGTCCGGGCTGCGGGCTAACACGAAGTGTCATTTCTCTGCTGCATGGGGATGTGCTGATGGCAATGCGGTATAATCTGATGCCTTTTTTTCTGGCAGTGATTGTTCTTCCGCTCTGGCTGGAGCTTTGGTTTTATCTCTTTCACCGGCCCATAAAGCTGCTTCCGCGCGGCAATTGGTTTATCTATGGGATGTTGGGCGTATATCTTGTTTACCTTGTAATTCGCAATTTTATTCCTGCACTGCAGCTTTTCGGGACATAAAAAGAGCATGGCGTCTGCCATGCTCTTTTTATACTTGAACAGAATTAATAACTATAATAGACATTGTACCAGAAATTGTCTAATGCCCCAACGGCACTCATGATAATGATAACGATAAACAGAACGATACCGATGGCAGAAAGGACAATACCGGCGGTTGCCATCCCTTTTGAGGACGGAGCGCGTTTCTGCCCCATGATACCAAAAATTAAACCAAGGATGCCAAATAAACCGGCTCCGCAGCATACAACGGACAGAATACCAAGCACCAGAGAAGCGATTGAAAAGCCCTTCTGCTCCGGCTGCTGCCCCTGCGGGTTATAGGGCTGCTGATATGGCTGCTGATTCCACTGCTGGCTGTTATCCGGCTGCGGATTGTTCCAGCCATTGTTCTGACTTTCCCATGCATTCGGCTGCGGGGACTGGTAAGACTGGTACTGTCCTCCGTCCGGGGTTGACTGCCACTGCGCATTTGGGTCAGTCGGCGGATTTTGCCCATTTTGATTCCATTGGTTATTATTGTTATAATTCGGATCCATAAACTTGCCCTCCTTAACATTTTCTGATTTTAGTGTAACATGAATTGCATAAGTTTGCAACTTTTTTCTGATGATCGAAACTAGCTAAATAAAAGAAAAAAGCATTCCATATGGAATGCTTTTTTACATGGCATTTTATTATGCGGACAGACCGATAGAAGCGATAATGCCAGCTAAAACAGTAATAAACAGAATTACTAGAACGATTGCGATAATTGACATTACCATCCCAGCGGTTGCCATCCCCTTAGCAGCTTCGCATTTTTTACGGCCAAGGATACCAAGAATTAAGCCAACGACTGCACAAGGTACAGAAATATACCAGAAGCAACTCAATACAAGAGCGATGATGCCAAGTACCATAGAAGCGACAGCCATTCCTTTGCTTGGAGTCTGTTGAGGCTGATTGTTATAATTCTGATCCATAGAATTACCCTCCAATTCATTGTTTATGATAACACTTTAACATAATCTATTCACAATTTCAACATAGTTTGATAAATAAATACGTTAATTTTTAATTTTCTATACTTGCTACAAAATCCATACTTTCTTTTTAGAAAAAATGCTTATATACCCTGCAAGCGGTTGTTCCGAATAAGAAATCTTTTTTATTTTGTCAGAAAAGCAGAGCTGTTCATATCTGATTCACTAAAGTTATACACACTTAACAGATATTTTTTAGATTATTTGACAATTTCGCAGTTGCACCATATCGGTAACTATGATATAATATTGAGCAAAGAGTTGGTAAAAATGGATAGATTGCACAAACAAATCCTGCAATATTCCAGATAAGGAAGCAGGCTGCTTCCAATGATTCAAACGAATGGAGAGATTTACCATGAAACAGTATAATGCAAACAACATTAAAAACATTGCCATTGTAGGGCATGGCGGCTCCGGGAAAACAACTTTGGCTGAAGCGCTTCTGTATACTACAGGTGCAACCGACCGGCTGGGAACCATTGCGGATGGCACCACAGTTTGCGACTTTGATCCGGAAGAAACCAAAAGAAAGGCTTCCATTGGGCTTTCTGTCGCGCCGTTTGAATATAAAGATTGCAAAGTGAACCTGTTGGATGCACCGGGACTGTTTGATTTTGTCGGGGGAATGAGCGAAGCAATCCGCGCTGCAGACAGCGTGATTGTAACTGTTTCCGGGAAATCCGGACTGACCACCGGAAGTAAAAAAGCCTATAAAATGGCAAAAAAACAGGGCAAAGCCCGGATGATCTATGTTGGAAAGCTGGATCGGGAAAGCGCTGATTTTTATAAAGTGCTCGAACAACTCAAAACAGAGTTCGGGCCTAGCATCTGCCCGTTGGTTGTTCCCTATGTAGAGGATCATAAGGTTCAGTGCTATATTGACCTGATTGATATGAAGGCTTTCCGCTACGAGAAAGGAAAAGCCGTTGAAGTCGATGTTCCGCAGAGCGAGCACAGAATTGACGGGCTGATCACTGCGATCAGTGAAGCTGTTGCCGAAACAGATGATGATTTGTTTGAAAAGTATTTCTCCGGGGAAAAATTCACCCACGACGAATTGCTGCGCGGAATCCGCAAGGGGGTTCGGATGGGTGATATCACGCCTGTGTTCTGCGGCTCCTCCACTGAGATGGAAGCCATTGACATGCTCCTCAAGGGGATTCAGCTTTTGCTGCCAACCGCGCAGGAGGCTGCGATTGAAACCGCACAGGATGGGGATGGAAAAGACGTCGCCGTTTCCTGTGACGAGGATAAGGATTTGGTTGCGTTTGTCTTTAAAACAGTAGCTGACCCGTTTGTCGGGAAGCTCTCCTATATTAAGGTGGTATCAGGTATCCTGAAACCAGAATCTGTGCCCAAAAACGCAACGACTGGTGAAACGGAAAAGATGGGCAAACTTGTCACCCTGCGCGGGAAAAAGCAGGAGGATGCCAAAGTGATTCCGGCTGGGGACATCGGCGCTGTTACGAAGCTCGACGCCAACACCGGCGATACACTTTATATTGGCCAGCAGCTTACCCTGAAAAAGGCAGATTTCCCGGCTCCATGCTATTCTATGGCAGTCCTGCCGGTGAATAAGGGCGATGAAAGCAAAATTTCACAGGGAATCAAGCGCCTTTGCGAGGAGGATCTGACCCTCGGCTATGACCACAACCATGAAACCCATCAACGGATTTTAAGTGGATTGGGTGAGCAGCATCTTGACGTCGTGGTAGCAAAGCTTAAGAGCAAATTCGGCGTTGACGTTACACTGGAACCGCCGATGGTCGCCTACCGGGAAACCATCCGCAAAAAGGTGAAGGTAGAAGGGAAACACAAGAAGCAGTCGGGCGGACACGGGCAGTTCGGCCATGTCTGGGTCGAATTCGAACCCTGCGACAGTGAAGAGCTTGTCTTTGAAGAAAAGGTATTCGGCGGCGCTGTGCCGAAGGGATATTTCCCGGCTGTTGAAAAGGGCCTGAAGGAAGCGATGGTGAAGGGCGTCATCGCCGGCTATCCGATGGTTGGGCTGAAAGCGACATTGGTCGACGGCTCTTATCATCCGGTTGACTCCTCTGAAATGTCCTTTAAGATGGCAGCGGCCCTCGCTTACAAGGCGGGTATCCCGCAGGCTTCTCCGGTACTTCTCGAACCGATCGGTTCTTTAAAGGTACTGGTTCCGGATGCAAATACCGGAGATATGATGGGCGAACTCAACAAACGCCGCGGCAGAGTGCTCGGAATGAACCCATCCGATGAGGAAGACGGTATGACTGTGATTGAGGCGGAGGTTCCGATGAGCGAGATGTCCGACTTTACTACCCTTGTGCGGCAGATGACACAGGGAAGCGGCAGCTTCAGCCTTGCCTTTGAACGGTATGAACAGCTTCCGGGACAGCTTGAGGCCAAGGTGATTGAGGAAGCAAAAAAACTCTTTGCGGAAGAATAAAAATTAAAGACACCCCATCGGAAACAATCCGGCGGGGTGTCTTTAACGGAAATACCGGTAAAATCTCATATCCTTCGTTCCGATATGCTATAATCGGAGCGAGGTGATAAAATATGTGGAGAAGAATCAGAGATTTGAGGGAAGATAAGGATCTGACTTAGAAAGAAATGGTGCAGATGCTGCATGTATCTCAAAAAATCTACTCAGATTATGAGAGGGGGAAAATCAGTATTCTTTTCAATATATTAAAAAAATCAGCCCTCTTTCATGATACCAGTATTGACTATTTGGTTGAAATTACAGATGATCCAATCCCATATCCATGCGGCAGGAAAAAGTAATATTTCGTCTTGACAAAATGGTGACATAGAGGTATAATCTTATATAGGATCGGTAAGGAACCGGTTAGAAATGCAAGAAGCATTTTGTCTTTTCTGATAAATTCTGCGTTGAGAATGTATGCTGTGAAGGCATACGGTCTTTCTGAAGAAAGACCGTATGCCTTTTTTGTTTTACTGCAATCCTTTGAAACAAGTGCCAATATTTTTCCGCGGATATAATTTCTAAAAAGGCAATCATTTTTTTAAGGAGGACGTATATATGGCATGTTTTATTGTTCCGGCTGCGGAAGCGATTGTGACCACTGTGTTGACAAGAGCAATGAGAAAAAAAGAAGATGGTAAGACAAAAACTTCCGATGTGAAAATTAAATTTTCACACAAATTAAAATGGTTATCCAACTTGCTTTGGGGAGGTTCTGCGCTTTTGGCATTCGAGCATGTATGGCATGGTGAAGTTACACCTTGGTTCCCGTTTTTGACGGCAGCCTCGAATCCGGCAGACGCGGCAGAAATGCTTCATGAGATGGCGACGGCTGGTGTCGCCATGGCTTGTCTTGTTACCGCTGTTTGGATTGGAATGGTACTTGTAACAGGTGCAATGGAAAAGAAAATGCTCAAAGCTAAGCCATCAACAAATTAAAGGAGAAAAGCGATGACATTATTGACTACTGTTTTTGCTGCGATTATCTGTACGGTCATATGGTATAAAAAATCACCGGGCGATGATATGAAGGTTGGGGTTTTATGCTGGATGTACTGGGGCGCTTCTCTGATGTGGCTGGTCGATGCAATTTTTGAATATGCAGAGCTTCATGCAGAATTTTTTACGCCTGCGCTGGAAGATATGATAAATGATTTCTATCTTGGTTTATCTGTCGTAGCCTTGGGACTCATTATATGGCTGGTAATTTTACTGATAAAAGATCCGAAAGGTAAAGTAAAGGCCGCTCTGTACAGAAAGAAATAAGGATTGCAGCAGAGCACGCCTGACAGAAAAAGGGCGGCAGGGCGTCGGATCATGATTCCTGCTCTTTTTCAGTTCGCATGGAAGAAACTGGGAGTCACCCAAATGGGTGACTCCCAGTTTCTGGTTTCACAGATACTTTAATTTTCCTCAGAATGTTCCATAACACGGGCAGGTTCGGAGCAGTCGAAGGAGAATTCCCCGTCCTTGACGCCGACTGTAACAAGTCCGCCGGACTTAACCTTTCCTTCGAGCATCAGTTCGGAGATCGGGTCTTCAATCCGCGCGGTAATCGCCCGGCGGAGCGGCCTTGCGCCGTACACATCGTCAAATCCGGCCTCGCCGATTTTTTCAACTGCTTCCGGTGTGACCTTCAGGTGAATGTCAAGCTGCTCCAGCCGTTTTTCCAGCGTGGAGAACATTCGGGTCGCGATTTCCGCGATGTCCGCGCGGGTCAGCTTGTTGAAGATGATGATATCATCGATCCGGTTTAACAGCTCCGGACGGAAATATTTTTTCAGCTCGTTCATGATGATCGAGCGGTTTTCCTCCTGTTCCTTGCTGGCCGCGTCATTGCCGGTTGCGAAACCGACTGTCTTTTTCTCGTCCAGCAGGCGGGCGCCGATGTTGGAGGTCATGATAATCACAGCGTTTTTAAAGTCAACCTTCCGTCCCTGTGAATCGGTTAGGATACCGTCCTCAAGAATCTGAAGCAGGATGTTGAACACGTCTGGATGCGCCTTTTCAATTTCATCAAAGAGGACGACGGAATAAGGCTTCCGGCGGATTTTTTCGGTTAGCTGGCCGCCTTCTTCGTAGCCGACATATCCCGGAGGAGATCCGACCATACGGGAAACCGTATGCTTCTCCATGTATTCGGACATATCCAGCCGCAGCATGGCGTCCTCATCGCCAAAGAGAGCGGCGGCAAGCGTTTTGCACAGCTCGGTTTTCCCGACGCCGGTCGGCCCCAGGAAGAGGAACGAACCCATTGGGCGATGGGGATCCTTTAAACCGACACGTCCGCGGCGGATTGCCCGGCAGACTGCGCTGACCGCTTCATCCTGTCCAACGACCCGTTTGTGCAGCACCTCTTCGAGATGAAGCAGCCGTTCGCTTTCCTCTTCCGTAAGCTGCTTTACCGGAACGCCCGTCCAGCCGGATACAATATCCGCAATATCTTCCGGGGTAACCTCTCCCGTTAAGCCGGAATTCTTCTCCATCCACTGCTGCTTCTGAGATTCCAACTGTTCCTTGATCTGTTTTTCTTCATCACGGAATTTCGCCGCCTGTTCAAATTCCTGGTTGTTGACTGCGGCTGCCTTTTCGTTAGCAAGCTCCTTCAAACGGTCTTCCAGCTCCTTCACGTCGGTTGGAGCGGTATAGGCGCGCAGCCGTACCTTTGCGGCCGCCTCGTCGATCAGGTCGATCGCTTTATCCGGCAGGAACCGGTCATTGATATACCGGCTCGAAAGCTCTACAGCCGCTTTGATTGCCTCATCGGTGATCTTGATTTTGTGGTGCGCTTCGTATTTGTCACGAAGGCCAAACAGGATTTTTACCGCGTCCTCCTGGCTCGGCTCGTTAACCATGACCGGCTGGAACCGGCGCTCCAGAGCGGAATCTTTTTCGATATATTTGCGGTATTCATCCAGGGTGGTCGCGCCGATAACCTGGATTTGCCCGCGGGCAAGCTGCGGCTTTAGAATGTTCGCGGCGTCGATTGCGCCTTCCGCCGCGCCTGCGCCGATGATGTTGTGGATTTCATCGATGAACAGGATGACATTGTGATTCTTGGCGACTTCGTCCAGGACATTTTTAATCCGTTCCTCAAAATCGCCGCGGTACTTTGCACCCGCCAGCATCGAGGTCATATCCAGCGAAACGACCCGTTTGCCTTTTAGAATTTCCGGAACCTCACCGGCGCTGATTTTTTGGGCCAAGCCTTCCGCAATCGCGGTTTTTCCAACGCCTGGTTCACCAATCAGGCAGGGATTATTCTTTGTCCGGCGGGACAGGATTTGGATGACTCGGTCGATTTCCTCTTTTCTCCCGATGACCGGGTCAATATCATTGTCCTTTGCCGCCTGGGTCAAGTCCTTGCCGTATTTCAACAGGTTTTTGAGGTCGCCGGAACCCTGTGTCTTTGCGTTCCCGGATTGATAGCCGTCCGGCGTATATCCGCCGGATGCAGAAGCAGCTTCACCGGCAATTCCGGATACGCAGTCCTGGTAGAGGGTTTGTGGGTCAACGCCTGCATCGTTTAGGAACATGACCGCATAGCCGTCTACCTGACGGAGAATTGCCAACAGCAGATGCTCAGTCCCGACATAGCTGTGGCCAAGCCGTCTTGCTTCAGATACCGACTGCTCCAGAATCCGTTTCGAGCGGGGAGTGAAATGCTCGGGAGAAAGCCGGACAGGATCACCCCGCCCGTCGCTGTCCACAATCTTCTGCAAAACATCTTCTTTGGAAATGCCTTTTTTGCTTAGCAGGGTTGAGGCCACTGAGCTGTCCTCGGCAATCAGCCCGTATAGGATGTGTTCACTGCCGATAAAGGTATGCCCCAATTCAGAGGCAACCTGAATGGCCGCGTTTAATGCTTTATTTGCTTTTTCAGTAAATCCATTGAACAGATACATAATCGTAATCCCCTTTCATCAGGATATTTTCTTTCTTCTATGGTAGTGTTGAGGCTGTTAAAGACTTTTATAAATAGTTTCTGACAATCCCGGCTCGGACAAAATCACGATCCTGGGGGGAAAGGTTTTTACCCTCCCGCTCGCAGACGCTTGCGGAGCCGGTCAGAGCCATCAGCCGGTTCAGACGCGGGATCTCCACATCGTGGATTACCCCAAGCGAAATGCCCAGCCGGACATTGGATACCTCTTCAAAAAACTCCTTGGAGGAAAGCAGCCTTGCATACCGCAGCGCGCCTAGGCTGCGGCAGACTACGTCCTCCAGACGGTGCTTGTCATTTAAGAGGCTCTCTCTTGCGTGCTTTTCATTTTCAATTACCTGAAGGACAATGCTCTCCAGATTCTGGATCGCATCCTGTTCGGTAATGCCTAATGTGATTTGGTTGGAGATCTGGTAAATTGATCCCAGTACCTTGCTTCCTTCACCGTAAGTGCCGCGGATGGTCAGCCCAAGCTTGTTAATGGTTGCGGTAAGCTGGTTCATCAGGCCGCTTTTTTCAAGCGCCGGCAGATGCACCATGACAGACGCGCGCAGCCCCGTACCTAGGTTTGTCGGGCAGGTAGTAAGATATCCGAGCTTTTCATCAAAGGCATAATCAACCTTTGCATCCAGCGCGTCGTCGATTTCGTTGCAGAGCTGGAAGGCGCTGGAAAGGTTCAGCCCGTTTGCCATCACCTGGATTCTCAGATGATCCTCCTCGTTTACCATGATGGAGACGCTCTCGTCAGCGCTCAGTCCCAGCATCCGGTTTTTCGGATTCTTGACAAATTCCCGGCTTACTTCATGGCGTTCCACCATTGCGTAGCGCTTGATCTCGTCCAGGGATTCCATCTCGACAAATGAGAGGGGAGTTCCTCCGACCGGAATATCCTGCAAGGCCGCTTTTACTTTGTCCGCAAGCTGACGCCGCTGATCATCGGACATCCGGCTTTCAAACGGGAAATCCGAAAGGTTTCTCGCCAGCCGAATTCGGCTGCTCAGCACGATATCCTCGTGCGGCGCCGGCAGCTCATACCATTTACTCATCGCCCTGCACCTCCTCGCTGCTGCCGTTTAGCTCAGCTTCCAGCTTTTTAATCCGGTCGCGGACAACGGCAGCCTGTTCAAAGTTCTGTTTTTCAATTAAACGGCTGAGTTCCTCCTTTGCAGCCGCAAGCTCATTTTTCTGTTTCAGCTTTCCGGCGGCGGAACGCGGCGCCTTACCGACGTGGTTTGATTTTCCGTGAATTTTTTCAATACTCCGGGAAAGCTCGCCGGAAAAAACGTCATAGCAGTGGTCGCATCCGACTTTGCCGGTGCTCATGATGTCGTCGAGGCTCATCCCGCATTTGTCGCATACTTTTTTGGTACGGACGGGCTGGAGTCCCTGGCTGAAAAATTGGTTAATGGAAAAATCGGAAAACAGGTTCGAAAACAGCATCGAATTGGCACAGCTATCACAGATGTGCAGCAGTTTTGTTTTTCCATTAATCGTCTGTTTCAATACATTGGTTGCCTCATTCTTTTGGCAGTAATCACAAAGCATTTTTCAGTTCTCCTTTCCTTATTCCACGCAGCTTAGAAGCATGACTTTCATTAAGTTAGCCCGCAGTGTGCGCTTGGCCTTATCCGGCAGTCCGGTAAAGTTGTTGTCGCGCAGGGCGGCTATCATCAGTTTATACTGTTCTGCTGTGAGGATTTTGTCAGAAGCGAGGTTTTGCAGAATCACTCTCGCGCTGGTTTCATCGATTTCAGTGCCGATAGAATTAATCAGGTGAAAAATCGCCTCCCGGTTTTCATAATCGAGCTTCACAATCCGGATAAATCCGCCGCCGCCCCGCCGGCTTTCCACCAGGTATCCATTTTCCCTTGTATAGCGGTTGGTGATCACATAATTGATCTGGCTGGGAACACAGCCGATCTTGCCGGCCAGCTCATTTCTCTGGATTTTGACTGTCCCGCCAGCCTCCCGCAGCATTTCATTGATCTGAGCCACGATCAAGTCTGTCATGTTCACGTTTGACCGCCTCCTTTTTGTTTGACTTTGACTTTCTTTGACTTTTGAAATTAGTATACACTTAAGGTCAGGGAAAGTCAATAGCATATTCAGTTTAAAATTGTAAATATTTTGTGAATAAAAATTCTGTTCAACAACTGCTCGGATCTGTCCCGGACAATTTTTGGAATATAAACAATGCATTGCCTGCCTGGAAAGGGAAGTTGTCGGGGAAATCTTGTCATATTGAGGCGGATATGGTAGACTGAAAAAAGATTCAGTTGGGAAAGGAGACAATAACTGTGACAGAACGAAACAAGGGCTGTGGAGAAGAATTTTCTTGACAAACCGGTGCGAATATGCTACAATACAACAAACCGATGAGGAAGAGTAAGTAGGTTTTATCCATTTTCCTTCAGAGAGCCGCAGAGAGGTGTGATTGCGGCGGAAAACATAAAGCTGAATGGGCTTCCGAGGGCAATCAGAAACGGGAGATTTGCCGGAGTATGTGCGCCGGAGTATGGCACTTCGTAAACAAAAGTCTGCATATGTTGGTATGCGTAAAGTGGGCGTATTATAATGATATGTCAAGCCGGGTGGCACCGCAGGGTTTATTCAATCCTGTCCCAGCAATTAAACTGGGACAGGATTTTTGTATTTTGTCCCAAATTTAGAAAGGAGACAGAATGATGTCAAAAGAAAAAATCCCTTACAAAATTTATCTGGAAGAATCGGAGATGCCGAAAGTATGGTATAATCTCCGCGCTGACATGAAAAACAAACCGGCTCCCCTGCTTAACCCGGGCACCTTAGAGCCAATGAAGGCAGAAGAGCTTGCAGGCGTGTTCTGTGAGGAGCTGGTGCGGCAGGAGCTCGACGACACCACCCCTTATTTTGAAATTCCGGAAGAGATCCGCAATTTCTATAAGATGTACCGTCCGTCTCCGTTGGTACGGGCTTACTGCCTGGAGGAAAAGCTCCAGACGCCTGCAAAGATTTACTATAAATTCGAGGGCAACAACACCAGCGGCAGCCACAAGCTGAACTCCGCGATTGCACAGGCGTATTACGCGAAGAAACAGGGCTTAAAAGGCGTTACCACTGAAACCGGCGCAGGGCAGTGGGGAACCGCGCTGTCCATGGCCTGCTCCTACTTTGACCTTGACTGCAAGGTTTATATGGTGAAGGTTTCCTATGAGCAGAAGCCCTTCCGGAGAGAGGTGATGCGCACCTACGGCGCGTCGGTCACCCCGTCCCCGTCGATGGAAACCGAGGTTGGAAAGAAAATCCTGGCAGAGCATCCCGGCACCTCCGGGAGCCTGGGCTGCGCGATTTCCGAGGCGGTAGAAAAAGCGACCGCTACCGAGGGCTACCGCTATGTACTTGGCAGTGTGCTCAACCAGGTACTGCTGCACCAGTCCGTCATCGGGCTGGAAACCAAAGCGGCGCTCGATAAATACGGAATCAAGCCGGATATCGTCATCGGCTGCGCGGGCGGCGGCTCTAATCTCGGCGGCCTGATCGCCCCGTTTATGGGTGAAAAGCTCAAGGGCGAAGCAGACTACCGGATTATCGCAGTTGAGCCGGCCTCCTGCCCGAGCTTTACCAGAGGAAAATATGCCTATGATTTCTGCGACACCGGTATGGTCTGCCCGCTTTCAAAGATGTATACCCTAGGCAGCGGCTTTATGCCTGCTCCGAACCATGCCGGCGGCCTGAGATACCACGGCATGAGCTCCACCCTCTCCCAGCTTTACCACGATGGGCTGATGGAAGCGGTTTCCGTTACCCAGACCTCGGTGTTTGAGGCTGCGGAGCAGTTCGCCAGGATCGAGGGAATCCTGCCCGCGCCGGAAAGCTCCCACGCGATTAAGGTTGCGATTGACGAGGCGATGAGATGCAAGGAAACCGGCGAGGAAAAGACCATTGTGTTTGGCCTGACCGGAACTGGATATTTTGATATGGTAGCGTATGAAAAATTCCACGACGGAAAGATGACCGACTATATCCCGACAGATGAAGAAATTCAGCAAACTCTGGATAAGCTCCCAAAAGTTGAATAGAAAACAAAAAAGCTGCCCGCTAGGGCAGCTTTTTTGTTTTACTTTCCGGCACATACTCTAGGATATCTTCTACTTTGCAGTCAAGGAGTTCGCATAAATCATCAATTAGGGCAGTTGAAATTCCCAAATTGTGTCGCATACGAAAGAGGGTATGGCTGCTGTATCCATGCTTGTGTATCAATTGATAAGAACTGGACCCTCGCAGCTTTAGCGTCCGCCAAAACGGGTCGTATACAATCATAGCCCACCACCCAAATTCATTGATTTCTTTTATCATAAACCAGTTTTATCCAGTTTACCATTCTGCAAATGTTAAGTTGTCCGAATTTTGAGAGAGTCAAAATCTGGAAATTGCCAATTTTCTTTTTCTCATATAAAATGATAATATATATGATCAGTATTTTTAGGGTGTTTTTGACCTATCGATATTTTTCGGCGATCATTGATTTTCCTCAAATTTTTGCTCGGAGATGTACTCGATTACGTCCTCGACCCGGCATTCCAGGATTTGGCAGAGGCGGTTGATCATCCAGGTGGAGATGCCCTGGTCGTGCCTCAGGCGGGAAATCGTGTGCGGGCTGAAATGATAAGTCTCCCTGAGCGTGTAGGTGGTGATCTGTTTTTCCTTCATCGTTTTCCATAAGGGGCGGTAAGTAATCATCTTATATTTTCCTCCAATTCTGTTCTTTTTTCGACATTGTGTTGAAAAAATATTCGGTTTGCGACCAATTTCGATCCAGCAATAAGAAAGCTGACCATAACGATCTCCGTCAGGCCAGCGTCATAATATGTCTATTTGGTTGGAATCGTCCGGGAGGTAGAGCAGAATGTCCTCTACGCGGCAGTTAAGAATACCGCAGAGCTTGTCAATCAGCGCGGTGGAAATACCCCCGTTGTGACGCAGGCGGTGGATGGTATGGGAGCTCATCTCATAAACATGAACGAGCTGGTAGGAAGAGAGGTTCCTCTTTTTCATTGTTTCCCAAAACGGCGTGTAAACGATCATAATTTTTAACTCCTTTCATTGATCTAACATACTAAACAATTTTGCGTATGATTTTGCAATACATTTTAATCATAATGCAAACTCCACTACTTGAACATGTTCCAAATATGGACTATAATGAAATTAAAAAGCGGGAGGAAAAACAAATGCGCTGTAAAAACCGATTTTGTGTTTACTATTCAAAAACCTATTGTATGCTGGATGAGGACTTTATTTCGATGGACGAGCGCGGGCAGTGCGCAGTCTGCGAATATGTCGAGATTGACGACTATTTTCTGGATCGGGCAAGGGACCGCACCCTGCAAAAAATCGACCGCTGACATCTTACAAAAACATCCGGCAAATTATTTTGAAATTTTACAAAATCACTATAGACAAACAAGGCGCGGTATACTATAATTAATACAAATCAAACAGCAACCTTTAATTCGGTCCTGTGAGGCCGGCAAGGCAGCGAGCTTACAATAGGGGGATACTATAGCTGTATCCGGATAGGGAATGTATAAGCTGACAACTGCTTTGGCAGGAGGTCAGCTTTTTTTTGAGCAAAAATGAAGCCGGGAGGTGCGGTGGAATGGAGCACAAACTGATTCTTGACGAAAAGGCGATGGAACGTGCCATCGCGCGGATATCCTTCGAGATCATCGAAAGGAATAAGGGCGCGGACAACCTTTGTATTATCGGAATCCTTTCCCGCGGCGCAGAGCTGGGGAAACGGATTGCAGAGAAGATCGGACAGGTAGAGGGGAAGGCGGTGCCTTATGGCATGCTGGACATTACCGCATTCCGGGATGACAAAAAACTCAGTGCGGCGCACCAGGATCAGACAAAAATTCCGTTTGAGGTGGAAAACAAGCAGGTGGTGCTGGTGGACGACGTAATCTATACCGGACGGAGCGCCCGCAGCGCAATGGACGCGGTAATGAAGCGGGGCAGGCCGAAAACCGTCCAGCTTGCAGTACTGGTTGACCGCGGGCATCGGGAGCTGCCGATCCGCGCCGATTTTATCGGGAAAAACCTCCCGACCTCTAAACAGGAAACGGTACAGGTAAAGGTCAAAGAGCGGGACGGGATCAACAGCGTTTTGATCCTGCCGGAACAGTAAAAAGGAGATTAGCCATGCTGATTGCAAACGGACGGGTGGTCGACCCGTCAGACGGGACGGACAAAAAGCTAGACCTGAGAATTCGGGACGGACGGATTGCCGCGCGGGCGGAGTACCTGGAGCCGGAAGAAGGCGAAGAGGTAGTAAACGCCGAGGGGCTTTGCGTGATGCCGGGCTTGGTGGATATGCATGTTCACCTGCGTGACCCGGGGCTGACCTATAAAGAGGATATACTCAGCGGGTGTGAGGCTGCCGCCGCCGGCGGGATAACCTCCCTGCTTTGCATGCCGAATACCAGCCCGGTTACTGACAGCCGGGAAATCATTACAGCCATACAGAAAAAGGCGGAACAGGCGAAGGCTCATGTTTACGTCACTGCTGCGATCACCCAGGGATTAAACGGCGAAGCCTTGGGTGACTTTGCGGAGTATCAGGCGCTGGGCGTCAAGGCGGTAAGCGACGACGGCAAGCCGGTAAAAAATGCGGCGATGATGGCAGGCGCATTGTGCGAGGCGAGGAAACACGGCTTGCTTGTCACCTCCCACTGTGAGGATTTGGATATCATTCAGGGCGGAATTGTCAATGCCGGAAGGGTGTCCGAACTGCTGGGAGTGAAAGGGATGCACCGCAGCAGTGAGGATACTGTTACTGCCAGAGAGATTATCCTGGCGGAAACCAACGGCTGTGCAGTGCATATCGCGCATGTCTCCACCAGGCTTTCGGTGCAGCTTATCCGAGAGGCTAAGGCCAGGGGCGTGCAGGTGACGGCAGAAACCTGTCCCCACTATTTCGGGATGACTGAGGACGAAGTGCTGAAAAAGGACGCCGATTACAGGATGAACCCGCCGCTTCGGGAGGAAGCAGACCGGAGGGCTGTGCTTGAAGGGGTGCTGGATGGAACGCTGGACTGTATTGTTACAGACCACGCGCCGCACACACCGGAGGAAAAGGCGGACTTTTACCGGGCGCCTAACGGCGTCATTGGGATGGAAACCTCTTTCGCCGCGGCCTATACCCATCTGGTCAAGCCGGGACTGCTGAGCCTGTCCGGACTGTTGGAGCGGATGAGCACCAATCCGGCCAGACTGCTTGGGATTGAAGCCGGAACACTGTGTGTGGGCGCGGTGGCAGATATTGCGATTGCGGATTTAAGCCGCGAGTGGGTGGTTGACCCGGAGAAGAGCCATTCGCGCTCTAAAAATATGATATATAAAGGAAGAACTTTGGCGTCAAAGGTTGTTATGACCATTCAGGATGGCGTCGTGGTCTATTCTGAGAGATAGGTTCCGTCAAAAGAACCGGAAAAACAGAAGCTGTGAAGGAAAGGAAACCTTTGTATGGCAAGGGTATGGTGAAAAAGATGTCAATGGATTTGCTGATTGAAAAGATTGCCGAGATGAAAAATCCGACTGTTGCGGGATTGGATCCCAAGCTTTCTTATGTGCCGGAATATCTTCGGGAGGAGGCGTTCGCCCAGTACGGCAGCACGCTGGAGGGCGCGGCCCAGGCACTGCTGGCCTTTAATAAGGGCCTGATCGACGCACTCTGTGATATTGTTCCGGCTGTAAAACCCCAGTGCGCTTATTATGAAATGTACGGCTGGCCGGGGGTAAAGGCGCTGTACGAAACCATGTCCTATGCGAAGGAAAAGGGAATGGTAGTGATCACAGACGGAAAGCGCAACGATATCGGCACCACGATGGAAGCCTATGCAACCGGACACCTCGGGAAAACAGAGGTAAACGGTATCCTTTACCAGGGCTTCCCCGGCGATTGCCTGACCGTCAACGGATATCTTGGTACCGATGGGATCAAGCCTCTTCTCCAGATTTGCCGGGAAGAGGATAAAGGGATTTTCGTGCTGGTGAAAACCTCCAATCCGTCTTCCGGGGAATTGCAGGATCGGCTGATTGACGGAAAGCCGGTTTATGAGTTAATGGGCGAAATGTGTGAAGGCTGGGGCGCGGAGCAGGTTGGAAAATACGGCTACAGCGCGGTCGGCGCGGTAGTTGGCGCTACTTATCCTCAGCAGCTTGAAGCACTCCGTGCAAAGATGCCGCATACCTTTTTCCTTGTTCCGGGCTATGGGGCACAGGGCGGAGGCGCAAAGGACGTAAGCTATGCGTTCGACCAAAACGGCCTGGGCGCTGTTGTGAATTCCTCAAGGGGAATTATGTGTGCATATCAGAAAGAAGGCTGTGACGAGCATGATTTTGCCGGCGCGGCGCGCCGAGAAGCCATTCGGATGCGGGAGGATATTGCAGGTGTGATCGCACCGATTTCACTGTCGAAATAGGAAAGTAAGGATATAAAAGATCGTTAAAAGAGAAAGGGATGGTCAAAAATATGATCCAGGATGGAAAAAAGGCAGTGCTGCTGCTTGAAAACGGAACAGAACTGATCGGAAAAAGCTGCGGTGCAGAAGGAACAGCGATGGGAGAAACAGTATTTACCACTGCGATGGTCGGTTATCAGGAAACTCTGACTGATTCCGCGTTCTATGGAAAGCTGGTTACCCAGACCTTCCCGCTGATTGGAAATTACGGCGTCAATTCTTTTGACGATGAAGCTCCCCGCTGTTATGCGTCCGGCTATATCATCCGGGAATGGTGCGAGGTACCGTCTAATTTCCGCTCAGAAGGCGACATCAACGATTACTTGAAACGGCATGGTATTGTCGGTATTTACGATATTGATACCCGAAAGCTTACCAAAATCCTTCGGGAGGAAGGGGAGATGAACGGGGTGATTACTACTGGGGAGTATGACAGGGAAGCGCTTCTTAAGGAGCTGAGAGCATTTCAGGTCACAGATGCGTTGAAGGCGGTTTCCGTATCTGCGCCTAAGGAATATAAGGCGGAAGACGGAACAAAAAAAGTAGCGGTGCTGGATTTTGGTGTACACAAAAGTATGATTGAAGGCTTCACTAAAAATGGCTGCGGCGTTACCGTCCTGCCGTATGATACATCAGCGGAGACGATCAAAGCAGCCGGCTATCACGGTGTTTTTCTTCCGGATGGGCCGGGTAATCCCTCCGGAGCGGAAGAGATCATCCATACGGTAAAGGAGCTCTGTGACTGGGGAATGCCGATAGCCGGCGTTGGCCTGGGACATCTCGTCCTGGCGCTTGCCAACGGCGGAAAGATAAGGAAGCTCCATTACGGCCATCGCGGCGGCAATCAGCCGGTCATTGACCTTGCGCATGGACGCACCTATGTTACCTCCCAGAACCATGGCTTTGTTGTAGAGGAAATCAGCCCGGAGACAGCACAGGTGAGCTTCCACAATGCAAATGACAAGACCTGCGAGGGGCTTAGATATCTGCATATTCCGGCTGTGAGTGTTCAGTTTATGCCGGAAGAAGGATTCTATAGAGAGTTTGTTTCCATGATGGATAACAAGAGCTAGTGTAACAATAGATCAGGACAGAATACACGCCATATTTACACAGGAAGCAAATTCCGCTTGATTGCTGAAAGGAATGATTTGAATTATGCCGTTGAGAAAAGAGTTAAAGAAAGTTTTGGTAATCGGTTCAGGCCCGATTGTGATCGGACAGGCTGCCGAATTTGATTATGCGGGTACTCAGGCTTGCCGTGCGTTAAAAGAAGAAGGGCTGGAGGTTGTATTGGTCAACTCTAACCCGGCGACGATTATGACCGACAAGGCAATGGCTGACAAAATTTATATCGAACCGTTGACGCTGGACGTCATCCGCCGCGTTATCGAGATTGAGAAACCAGACAGCCTGCTGTCAACACTGGGCGGACAGACCGGCCTTACCCTCTCCATGCAGCTTGCAAAGGAGGGCTTTCTCGACAGCCATAATGTAATCCTTCTGGGTGCAAATCCGGAAACCATTGATAAGGCGGAGGATCGCCAGTCCTTTAAGGATACGATGGAATCCATCGGGGAGCCTTGCATCCCGTCAAAGGTTGTTACAACGGTAGAAGACGCGATCGCTTTCACCGAAACCATCGGATATCCGGTGATTGTCCGCCCGGCCTTTACCCTGGGCGGTTCCGGCGGCGGCATTGCAGACACGGAAGAGGAACTGCGTGAAATTGCCGGGAATGGCCTGCGGCTTTCCCCAATCACACAGGTTTTGATTGAAAAATGTATTTCCGGCTGGAAGGAAATTGAGTTTGAGTGTATTCGGGACAGCAAGAGCAACGCCATTACAGTCTGCTCGATGGAAAATGTCGACCCGGTCGGAGTCCATACCGGGGACAGCATTGTTGTCGCTCCGGCTGTAACCCTGAGCAATAAGGAATATCAGATGCTGCGGACGGCGGCTTTGAATATTGTTGAGGCGCTGAAGGTAGAGGGCGGCTGCAACTGTCAGTTTGCGCTCCATCCGGAATCGATGGAATACGCGGTGATTGAAGTAAATCCGCGCGTATCCCGTTCCTCTGCGCTGGCTTCCAAAGCGACCGGCTACCCGATTGCAAAGGTTGCCTCCAAGATCGCGATTGGCTATACCCTTGATGAAATCGTCAATGCGGTTACCGGAACCACCTATGCGTGCTTCGAGCCGGCAATTGACTATCTCGTGGTGAAATTCCCGCGCTGGCCTTTTGACAAATTCGTCTACGCTTCCAAAAAGCTCGGTACTCAGATGAAAGCGACCGGTGAGGTCATGAGCATTGGAACCAGCTTTGAACAGGCGATGATGAAGGCGATCCGCGGCGCTGAACTGAAGGTGGATTCCTTGAACCTGCCCAAGCTCGCCAAGATGAGCGATGAGGAAATCAAGGCGGGAATTGACCCGGCGCACGACGAGCGGATTTTCTATGTATTTGAAGCCCTGAAACGCGGGATGAGCATTGATGAAATCCATGAAATTACCATGATCGACGAATGGTTTATCGCCAAGCTGAAGAACCTGGTCGAACTGGAAAAATGGCTGGCCGACGGAGAACTGACTGTAGAGAAATACCGCTATGCGAAGAAATGGGGATATTTGGACAGTACTATTGAACGGATGAGCGGCCAGAAGGTGCCGGAGCACTTCTCTGCCTCCTATAAGATGGTTGACACCTGCGCCGGGGAATTCAAGGCGCAGACCCCGTATTTCTATTCAACCTATGACAAGCAGAACGAAGCGGCGGAGTTTATCGAGGAGCATGACCAGGGCAGGAAACGGGTGCTGGTATTCGGTTCCGGGCCGATTCGAATCGGGCAGGGAATTGAATTTGACTACTGCTCCGTCCATTGTGTCTGGGCCCTGAAGGAAGAGGGCTGTGAGGCTGTCCTCTGCAACAATAATCCGGAGACCGTCTCCACTGACTTTGACACCGGGGATCGGCTGTATTTTGACCCATTGACAAAAGAGGATGTTAAGAATATTATTGAAACGGAGAAACCGTATGGCGTAGTCGTCCAGTTTGGAGGACAGACCGCGATTTCCCTCGCAAATTATCTGGATCAGTTGGGAGTTAAGATTTTGGGAACCCAGGCCGACAGCGTCGACGCCGCGGAGGACCGGGAACGGTTCGACCAGGTTCTGGAGCGCTGCGGGATTCCGCGTCCGGCCGGGCATACTGTCTTTACAGCGGAAGAAGCGAAAAAAGCCGGAAATGAGCTCGGCTATCCGGTGCTGCTGCGGCCCTCCTATGTTTTGGGCGGCCAGAACATGATTATTGCGCATTCGGATCAGGATGTAGATGAATATATGGCGATCATCACCCGTACGAAATTAGAAAACCCGGTTCTGGTGGACAAATACCTGATGGGAACGGAAGTAGAGGTTGACGCGATCTGTGATGGGACGGATTTTGTCATTCCGGGAATCATGGAGCATATTGAACGCGCGGGCATTCATTCCGGGGATTCCATCTCCGTCTATCCGGCGCAGAACCTTTCCGCGAAAATCAAAGAAACCATTATTGAATACACCAAACGCCTTGCAATGGAATTAAAAGTCATCGGTTTGGTCAATATTCAGTATGTGGTCTATAACCATGAGGTCTATGTCATTGAAGTCAACCCGCGTTCCTCCAGGACAATCCCGTACATCAGCAAGGTGACCGGCGTGCCGATGGTGGATATCGCCACCAAGATTATGCTGGGGCATACGTTAAAGGAAATGGGATATGAATCCGGATTGGTGCCGGATGCGGAGTATATCGCGGTGAAGGTTCCGGTGTTCAGCTTTGAAAAGCTGCACAACGTGGACAACCAGCTTGGGCCGGAGATGAAATCCACCGGAGAAGTGCTGGGAATCGCCAAAACCTTTGAGGAAGCGCTTCTGAAGGGGCTGATTGCGGCCGGTCAGAATATTAAGGTCGAGGGCGGTGTTCTGATCACTGTCCGGGACAGCGATAAGGGCGAGATTATCCCGATTGCGGAGAAATTCGCGGACCTTGGGTTTGACCTTTATGCAACCAGCGGGACGGCAAACAAGCTGAATAACGCCATGATTCCAACCAACGTGGTTTCCAAAATCAGCGAACACAAGCCGAACAGCACGATGGACATCCTCAATAGCGGGAAGATCAGCTATGTTATTTCTACCTCAGCAAAGGGGCGTTCACCGGCAAAGGACAGCGTAAAAATCCGCCGGAAAGCAGTGGAGCATGGGATCGCCTGCCTGACGGCGCTGGATACTGCCAATGCAGTTGCCGACTGCATTGCAATGCACAAAACCATCAACGATGTGGATTTGGTTGATATCACGAAAATTTAACAGGCTTCAGCATGGCAATGGCCGGATTTTCCGGTCATTGCTATCCTTGCTTTGAAAGAGGTATTTGAACAGGGCGGAAAATGCCTGAACTGATACGAAAGGACAGTCGCAATCATGAGAATGTTTTTGACCATACTTGTCTGCAAACTCCTCCGCTTTATTGGGAAACTGATCGGCAAAGGCTCCAGCCTGCCGGGTGAAATTGCGTTAAAGCTCGATCCCAATATCCTGCGGAAATTAACTTTGCCGAAATACGTCATCGCGGTAACCGGCTCGAACGGGAAAACCTCAACTGTAGAGATGATCTCCCAGATTCTGCGCAAAAGCGGGCTGACGGTGGCTTATAATAAAGAGGGGTCGAACCAGATTGAAGGGGTAACCACTTTCCTGCTTTCGGACAGTACGCTTCGCGGTAAGCTGAGAAGCGACGTCGTATTGATTGAGAGCGACGAACGGTTCGCCCGCCATACCTTTAAACACTTTATTCCAACCCATTATGTGATTACCAACCTCTACCGGGATCAGTTGACCCGCAACGGGCATCCGGAATGGGTATATGATATCATTGGGCAGAGCATCCATGAGGGAAGCCGGCTCATTTTAAATGCGGACGACCCCTTGGTGTCCTGCTTTGGATACGGAAAAGAGGATGTCATTTATTTCGGTGTGGATCGGTTCTCTGAGTCCACAGAGGAAAATACCAGTGTTTACAATGACGGCAAGTACTGCCCATACTGTAAAGCGCCGATGGAATATGAATACTACCATTACAATCATATCGGGAATTACCATTGCGAAAGCTGCGGGCATCGCCGGCATGATACCCAGTATACTGTCACAGAGGTCAATTTGTCCGATGGATATATTATCATCGACGGTGAGCATCGGATAGATCTGGCGCTGAAGAGCATCTATAATGTTTATAATATCCTCGCCGCCTATTCTGTAGCGCGGTTAGTTGGAATCGACGGGGAGAAAATAGCCGAATCGATCAGCAGCTATGTGCTGAAAAACGGAAGGGTTGTCACCTTTACAGCCGGAGAGAAAAAGGGAACCCTATTAACCTCTAAGCACGAGAACTCGATCTCCTATGACCAATCGCTGCGGGTTGCCCGGGCGCATCCGGAGGATACCACCGTAATGGTGATTGTTGACCGGGTGAGCCGGAAATATTTTACCAGCGAAACCTCCTGGCTGTGGGATATTGATTTTGAATTGCTCGAGCATGACAATATCAAAAAGATTATTCTGGCCGGCGCCTATGCGAGCGACCTTGCGGGACGTTTTTCCTATACGCAGATAGACCCTGCTGTAATTACCGTGAAAAAACAGGTTGCGGACGCAGTGGAGGAACTGAAGAAGCATGCTGTCGGTTATAGCTATGTCATTACCTGTTTTTCTGACAAGGATAAATTCCTCGCTCAGGTTCTGGTGGACTAGCAGAAAAGATGAGCGGCTGGAGAAAAGGAGTAGGCGCAGATGAAGATATTGCATTTATATTATGACCTGATGAATCTCTATGGGGAGAACGGGAATATGCGGGTGCTGTCCCGCCATTTGGAGGATCAGGGCTTTGCGGCAGAGGTAGAACGGAAAACAGTCGGCGAGACAATTGAGTTTTCTGAATATGCATTTATTTATTGCGGAAGTGGTACGGAACGGAACCAAAAAGTAGCTTTGGAACATTTGAAGGAACATGCGGAGGGTTTTCAAAAAGCGGTAGAAAGCGGGATTCCCTGTCTCTTTACCGGAAATTCTTTGGAAATGCTGGGTTCCGTCATTCATGGATTGGACGGCAGGGATCATGAAGGACTTTCTCTTCTGCCCTTTTCAGTACAGGAGGACAAGGACACCCGCTTCACCGGGGATGCTGTTTTTACAGCCGACTGGCTCGGAAAGGATTTCGTTGGATTTATTAACAAATGTACGGATTTGACCGGGCTGTCGGGAGAGACTCTCTTTACTGTAAAGATGGGAAAGGGAAACAGCGCGAATGATAACCGCGAAGGCTTTCGCCTTTACAACCTGTTCGCGACCTATCTTACCGGGCCGATGCTGGTAAAAAACCCGCATTTTATGCAGTATTTGATCGAACTGATCGGAAAGCGTGATAACGAAAGCTTTGTATATCGGGAGATTTCCTATCCGTATGAGGAGGATAGCTATCAGGTGACTCTGAACGCGCTCCTTGACAGGATTCAGACGAAATAGACGCCGACAGGAAAACAGGAGGGAACAGTTTGGAACAGGGAACGTATCTGCAGGGGAAATACCAATTGGTAGAAAAGAAAAACCTTGCGAAAAACACCTATGATTTTACCATCGCTGCCAAAGAAATGGCGGAGCTTGCCGAGGCCGGCCAATTTGTCCATCTCAGAGTAGAGGGCTTTATGCTGCGCCGGCCGATCTCCATCTGTGAGATTGACCGCAGCGCCGGCACACTGCGGATTGTTTTTGAGGTACGCGGCGAGGGAACAAAACAGCTTGCCAAAATCAATGAGGGCGAATTTGTAGACGTACTAGGGCCGCTTGGCCGGGGTTTTACCCTGCTGCCCGCCAATCAGAGCGTGATCGCGGTCGGCGGGGGGATCGGCGTACCGCCAATGCTTGAAACGGCAAAGCACTACCAAAAAAATGCAACGGTTATCATTGGCTTCCGAAGTGCAAACGCAGTAATTTTAAATGATGATTTTAAAGCCTGCGGGAATGACGTCATGCTCTGTACCGACGACGGGACAATGGGCGCGAAGGGATTTGTAACCCAGGCGCTGCATAAACGTCTGATGGAGGGGCATGCTGACATGATCTATGCCTGCGGGCCCCACGCTATGCTCAAGGGCGTGGTGGAATTGGCCAATGAATTTGGCGTACCCTGTGAGGTTTCATTGGAAGAACGGATGGGCTGCGGCGTGGGAGCCTGCCTGGTCTGTGCCTGCAAAACAGTGAAAAACGGTGAGGAGTATTACGCCCATGTCTGTAAAGACGGGCCGGTGTTCCCTGCGGAAGAAGTGATCTTTGAGTAGGAAAAAGGCGCTTTAGAAAGGAATGGATTTATGGCAGATTTACGTGTAAATATCGCGGGTGTTGAACTGAAAAACCCGGTGATCCCGGCTTCCGGCGCGTTTGGATTTGGACGGGAATATGAAAAGCTGTACCCTCTGTCTAAATTGGGCGGGATCGCGACCAAAGGGACGACCTTAAATAAAAAAGACGGCAACCCGCCTCCGCGGATTGCCGAGACCCCGAATGGAATGCTCAATTCCGTTGGGCTTCAAAATCCGGGAATCGAGCATTTTATTCAGGAGGAGCTTCCACATTTGAAATCCTGTGATACTGTGGTAATTGCCAATATTGCGGGAGCAACCGAAGAGGACTGTGTGGAGATTGCCAGACGGCTGGAGCCGACTGATGTCGATATGATCGAGCTTAACATTTCCTGCCCGAACGTAAAGCAGGGAGGCGCTGCCTTTGGAGTACACTGCCAGAGCGCCGCACATATTACGGCGGCAGTGCGGAGGGCGACTAAAAAGCCGCTGATGGTGAAGCTGTCTCCAAATGTAACGAATATTACGGAGATCGCGCGGGCTGTCGAAGCGGAGGGGGCGGATGCGGTCTCGCTGATCAATACTCTTTTGGGAATGCGGATTGACCTGAAAACCCGGCGTCCGGTTTTGAAGAATAATGTCGGGGGAATGAGCGGCCCTGCAGTTTTTCCAATTGCTGTCAGGATGGTATGGCAGGTTGCGAATGCGGTTCAAATTCCGGTAGTCGGAATGGGCGGGATCTCTGCCTGGAACGACGCTGTTGAAATGATGATGGCAGGCGCTGCCGCAGTCCAGATTGGTGCGGCGATCTTCCAGGATCCGTTTGCACCACTGAAGGTGATTGATGGCCTGAACCGTTATTGTGATGAAAACGGGATTGAAAGGATAAGCGAGCTGACCGGTACAGTTAAGCCCTGGTAGGGGGCAGAACGCTTTTGCGGCGCTGATACCGGCTGCGCCTAAGTGAAATTCAGGAAATATAAAATGTTTTAAGAAAGGAAAGGCGGATGACAACAATCTATTTAATCCGGCATGCATATGCACAGGGGAATCTTGACCGGTCATTTCAGGGGAGAATTGACGGGAAGCTGACCGAGCTTGGCTACCAGCAGCTTGACTGCCTGGCGGAATACTGTAAAGGCCTTCCCTTTGACAGCGTTTATACAAGCCCGCTTTCCCGCGCCTATGAAACAGCGGCGGCGGCGAACCGCCACCATAACCTCCCGATCCAGACTGACGATGGCTTGCTGGAGATCGATGGCGGCGACTGGGAAGGAAAAAAGTGGGCGGCGTTGGAAAAGGCTGACCCGGTGCGTTACGGGATGTGGAAACAGCGGGATCCGGAATTTCAAGCCCCAAATGGAGAAAAACTTTCCCATGTTTATGACCGTATGGTGCGAACCGTATTACATATTGTAGAAAGAAATCGAAATAAAACGATTTGTATTGTATCTCATGGCTGTGCAATTGTGACATTTATGGCGTGGGCAAACGGCCTGCCGCCAAAACGGTTGAATGAAATGAAAATTTGCGACAATACTGCGGTAAACAAGCTCACCTTTGACGATGAGCTTCATCCGTCAATTGTTTGGCAGAACGATATCAGCCATCTGGACGAGGATTTGCGTACCTATGCGATGACCCTGTTCCAGCATAAAGAGGAAAAATAGAAAGCTTTGGCCGGTTCTGCGTGACAGGAGCGGTTTTCTGCTTATCGAAAGGATTGGATGATTATGAAGATTATGGCGGTTGATTTCGGCGAAGCGCGCACTGGTCTGGCTGTCTGCGACCGGACAGAATTCCTGGCTTCTCCGGTTGGGGTGGTGCATGAACGCGACTTTGAAACCTGCGTGAAAAAGGTTGCCTACGCTGCGGTGAAGGAACTGGACGTCGGCATGGTCGTAGTCGGACTGCCCAAAAACATGGATGGTTCTCTAGGCCCGCGCGCTGAGCTCTGCGACAAATTTGCAAGGGCGCTCAAGGCATTGATCCCGATCCCGGTTGTAACCTGGGACGAACGCCAGACAACCATGCAGGCGGCAGCCTATCTGAACGAGCTGGATGTACGGGGAGCAAAACGCAAGGAGGTAATCGATGAGGTGGCTGCGACGATTATTCTGGAAAGCTACCTGCAGTACCGCAAAAATCAGAAGGAGCAAGGGCGGGAATAGGTATGGTGTTTTTATTAGTACTAATTTATATTTCCTTTATCAGCCTGGGACTGCCGGATTCGCTGCTGGGAAGCGCCTGGCCTGTGATGCGGATTGATTTGGGTGCAGATCTTTCTTTGGCCGGGATTATTTCCATGATTGTAGCAGGCGGAACGGTGGTATCCAGCTTTTTGAGTGCGCGGCTGATTTCCCGGTTTGGAACTGCAAAGGTGACGGCGGTCAGCGTGGCGATGACCGGCCTCGCACTGGTTGGATTTGGGCTTGTCCCGTCCTTTTGGATGCTCTGCCTGCTGGCTGTCCCTCTCGGGCTTGGCGCTGGTGCGGTTGATTCTGCGCTGAATAATTTTGTGGCGCTTCATTATAAAGCGATGCACATGAACTGGCTGCACTGCTTCTGGGGAATCGGCGCGACAGCCGGCCCGGTGATTATGTCGTTGTGGCTGGCACAATCGGACAACTGGCGGGGAGGCTATCTGACCATTGCCGTGATCCAGTGTGTGCTGTCTCTGGTGCTGTTCCTTACCCTTCCGGCCTGGAAAAAGGCACAGGAGGAGAAAAGCGGCACACCGGAAGAAAAGCCGATTCGGGTGCTGGGTCTGCGGGAAGTGGTAAGAATGCCGCTTGCCAAGCCTACCTTTATCTCTCTGTTCTGTTATTGTGCAATGGAGCTGACAGTTGGGCTGTGGGGCGCGAGCTTTGCGACAGAGCTTTTCCATGTGACTGCTGATGTAGCGGCGGCCTGGGCCTCGCTGTTCTATCTGGGGCTGACCATTGGGCGCGCGGCGGCGGGATTTATCTCTATCAAGCTCAATAACCTCCAGATGATCCGTCTGGGGCAGACTATCACGCTGGCCGGTGTTCTCCTGCTGTTTGTACCGGTAGGTGTCTGGCGCGTTCCGGCTGCGATTTTCCTGGCCGGGTTAGGCTGCGCACCAATCTATCCGGCGCTGCTTCACCAGACGCCAAAAACCTTTGGCGAGTCAAACTCTCAGTCTATGATGGGAATCCAAATGGCAAGCGCCTATGTTGGCTCTACCCTGATGCCGCCGGTATTCGGGCTTGTGTCCAAATGGCTTGGGCTTTCCTTTTTCCCGGTCTATTTAGGGCTTCTGCTGATACTGATGATCTTCTGTACCGAATGGATCAAACACCGTTATGAAAAACGAATACAGGAATAATACATAGATGGCAAAAGTCGTCTGAGGAGCTGGCTCCTCAGACGACTTTTTACGGTGTCTTTTTATTTAATATAGTTGCTTTTGATTCCTGTTCTGGTGGAATAAAAGCTGATTTGGCAGACAAAACACGCTTCTCACAATCAGCGGCTGAAGGGCCGAATCATTAAATAAGCTGGTGCTTTGTCCATTTTCCGCTCTTGAACCGGATGAGGAATACAACGCTGCGCACGCCCCACTCCAACAGCATGGCGCACCATACGCCGGTAATCCCAAACGGGAGGATAATTCCGAATACATAACCGAGGACAACCCGGAACAGCCACATCGAGCACATAGAGGCGATCGAGGTAAACTTGGAATCGCCCGCCGCACGCAGAGCGTTCGGGAGGACAAAGCTGGTCGACCACATCAATGGGTTTGCTGCCGCAGTAAAGATCATGATCCGGTAAATCACCGGAACAATTTCCTCAGGCGGGGAGAACAGGGAAATTAAAACCGGCAGGAGCGGATAGATGATGAGCTGCATGACAAGAAACGCGGCACAGCTTACCCCTACCAGCGATTTTGAGAATTTTTTCGCATCATCCGGGTCCTTGTGTCCCATGCACTGCCCGACTACTGTGACAGTTGTCAGTCCCAGCGCGTTTCCGGTAATTTGGGTGAGCGGGGTAAGGGAGTTACAGATGGCATAGGTGGTCATGGAATAGGTTCCAAGCTGGACGACAAAGGTCTGGGTCAGCAGCTTTCCGCCGTTAAAAAACATCTGCTCCGCCGCGAAGGGGATCCCGACTGTCATGACCCGCTTGATGATCTGAAAATCAAAGCGGAGCAGGTCTTTCCATTCCAATGCAAAGGAATGGTTCAGCCGCAGAAGGTAAAGCAGGGAACAGCCCATTCCCAGCAGACGGGAAAGATTGAGGGAAATCGACAGCCCTAAAACACCCATGTCCAACAGGGTAACAAAGAAAAAATTCATCAGGACATAGGAAATGTTGGTAATCATAGAAATCGCAAGGGAGCTCTTGGTGTCGGAAGCACCCCGAAGCGCTCCGCAGACCGCCTGATAAACCGCAAAGCTGGGATAGGATATGTAGCTCGCGATCATATAAATCCGCGCGTTGTCCAGCACCTCCTGCTCTGCTGCGCCGAATAAAAAGGTGAGCATCGGCCCATGCAGGATCAGGAGTACGACCGCCAGCCCCGTTGCCAGACAGGTGACGGACAAAAGCGCCTGCGCAGCCGCCTTGGACATCATCATATGGTCGTGGTTTCCTTTGTACTGCGCCACAATTACTGTGCCGCCGGTTGCCACCGCGACAAAAACGTTTAATAGAAACAGGTTCAGCGAATCCACCATGCTGACCGCGCTGACCGCCGCCACACCGGACGAGCTGACCATCGCCGTATTGAGCATGTTCAGGCTGATGATAAACGCCTGGTCAACCCAAAGCGGAAGGAAAATCGCAAAAATCTGTTTATAGCTCATGGTTCGGCCGCTGAGAATCCGGGTGAAAAAGGAATCGCAGCGGCTTCTTATGTTCGCCACAAAGAACAGCTCCTTTGATGTTCTCAAGATGGTTTGTTAAGAATCGGTAAAGTTTCCTCTTTCATTCTACCACACTCAATGGAAAAAGCAAGTGCGCGGCGGCGATTAATTCATTTTCATTTCTTTTAGCCCTTCGAGGCAGTCCCGGCAGACTAGTTTTCCTTTATAAGCAATCAGGCTTTTCTCTGAGGAGCAAAAAAGGCAGCAGCCCTCCCAATGTTTCAGAACGATAGCATCGGGACGCTGTTCAAACACTAATTTATTTTTGCGATGCAAACCGAGATATTCGCGCAGGTAAGCCGGAATCACAATACGCCCGATATCATCCATTTTCATTTTCATATCATCTCTTTCGTAACTAATTGTTTACATTATAATTCTAATACAGAATTATTTCAAGAGATGTGAGAAATATAATTCAGATAAAGAATTATATTGGGAGAGAATGATATGAGACCTCGTATCGCAGAATTGGGTGACAAGAACTGTATTGGTGCGACTGTTACAAAGTTGAGAAAGCTCCATCGAATGACGCAAAAAGAATTAATGGCCAGAATGCAATCGAGAGGAATAGATATTAATTATACAAGTTTATCAAAATTGGAAGGCCAAACAAGAATCGCAACAGATAAAGAAGTTTTTGTAATTGCAGAGATATTTCAGGTAGATATGAAGGATTTATTTAAATAACTGTGAATATGACATATGAGAAGAAAGTAGGCAAACGGATTCGGGAATTGCGCTTAGAGATGAATTTGACACAAGAGCAATTGGCAGCGAAACTGCAAGTAAAGGGCTGTGATGTGACGAGAAGCGCACTTGCAAAAATCGAAGTGGGCCAGAGACATCTTTATATTGATGAGCTGAAAGCATTGAAGGAAATTTTATGTGTTGATTTTAGTGACATTGTTTTATAAGAGGAATCGCTATGAAAAAGAGATTGTTCGCCATCTTTACCTGCCTGACGGTGGCGCTTGCGCTGATGCCGGTTCCGGTGTCCGCGGACATGGGGCCGAAAGCGGCGACATGGGTTTACTTTGACGGACTTCAGGAAGAAATCTATTATGTAACCCTGTTGTCGAGAGAGGAATCCACGGGGCCTTATTCTGTGAGCGACGAGCCGATCGACGAGGAGAGCTGCCTGCTGGCGGACATACAAAATCCGGCCTTGGGGAAGCGGGCGTGGGAGGCTTTCCGGAACTATCAGGACAAGGACGGTTTTTATTTCATCGAATATTTTGAGAAAATGGGGTGGAAATCTGATCAAACGGAGACAGAGATTTTTTCCTGGATTTATTATCCGCCGGACGAATTCAAAATTTTGCTTTACTTCCCGGAGTATGACGCCTTTGCAGTGAGCGGGATTGAGAAGCGGTATGCGTTTCACAGCGATTATACTGTGGACGGAAGCGAGCTTGACTTTTCCTCTGCTCAGGAGCTTTCGGTCACAGCGCAGAAAAGCTACAGCTATACCGGGGAGATCCTGTCACTTTTGCTGCGGATCGTGCTGACAATCGGGGTGGAGCTTCTGATTGCGCTGCCGTTTGGACTGCGGCGGAAAAACCTTTTGCTGTTTATCACCCTTATAAATGTGATAACGCAGGTGATCCTGAACGTATTGCTCAACCTGAGCATCTATTTTGGCGGGGGATGGCTGCTGGGAATCCAGTATTTTGTCCTGGAATGGATCGTTTTTGCAGTAGAAGCAGCTGCTTATCTTCTTTACTTCAGCCGGGCAAAGGGTGTTTCAGTGAAACGATGGATTGCGCCGGTTTATGCGCTGACAGCCAATGCGGCCTCCTTTGCGCTCGGAATGCTGTTGATTTATCTGAATTTGGGCTTTATTTAAAAAGCGCCTGCGGCAATTGCCGCAGGCGCTTTCTATTTGACGGTTTTTTCCATCCCAAGCAGTGACCGGACGACATATCCCGCGAGCAGGTATCCGGCGGCCGGGGGCGTGTAGCCGATGCTTGCCGGCGCATGCCGCCCGAATTCCGGCTCGCCCACGAAGCCGATTTTTTGCGGCTGCTCAGTAGAGAACAGGACGGGCTGTTTTGGAACGCCGCGCTTTTTGAGCTCCCGGCGGATCACTTTGGCGAGGTTGTCACCGCTCCCGGCAGTGTCGGCGATATCGCCGATTGTAAACTGCGACGGGTCAAGCCGGTTGCCTGTCCCCATGCAGGAAATCAGGGGAATGCCGCGATGAAAACAGGTTTCCATCAGGTCTAGCTTTGCTGTGACCGTATCAATTGCGTCCACCACAAAGTCCGGATTCTGTGAAAAGAGGATATCCCGGTTCTCCGGCAGATAGAATTCGGTCAGAGTAATGAGCTTGCAGTCCGGGCTGACAGAGGAAAGCCGCGCTTTGGCGGCCTGCGTTTTTTCCAGCCCAACCGTGTCCAGCGTAGCGAAAAGCTGGCGGTTGAGGTTTGAGAGGGAAACAGTGTCACGGTCAATCAAAATCAGCGTGCCGATTCCACTGCGGCAGAGCGCTTCCGCACATGCGCCGCCCACGCCGCCCAGCCCCAGCACCGCAACGCGTGCGTCAGAAAGCCTGAGGCAGTTCTCCTCCCCGATCAGCGCCTTGGTGCGCGTCAGCCATTCCGGCATAATCAATTCTCCCTTCCATAACAAAAGAGCCAGGACACAAGTCCTGGCTCTGAGCATTCTTTTGTCCGCCTTGCCGTCGCACAGTTGATAAAAACCCGCAAATATTGCAGGTGGGTTGCCTCCTTCTGACTACCATGCTCCCTTCGTCCGCCAAAAGGCGGGAGGTCTGCAATCCGTCGAAGAGTCCGGCTCCCGATTATCAAAGTGTTGGATTATTATAATCTGTGCTAACGAGTCAAGGCAGATAGCTTGCACACAAAAGACGGAACTTTGATTCCGCATCAATATTATATCATAATATTAAAAAAATACAAGCCAGCAATTATTCCCAATCCATTTCCTCATCAAATAGGGTTAAAAAGAGTTCGCCGATCCGTTCGTATTCCTCGTCGTTGTCAATGCTGGCGAGGGTTTCTTCTCCGTTTTCATCCTCTTCTACCCGCAGCACTACAAACTGTCCGTCTGCTGCAAGCGCCTGAGCAGGATCGTCATAATGAGGCGCAAGCGCACGGTATTCAACGCCGTCCTCTTCTAATGAGCCGAGGAGCTCGAACTCGGTCTGCGTGCCCTCTTCATCCACAAGCGTGAGATAGGTAGGGGTTTCATTTGGGTTTACATATTCGTCCATATATATCGTCCTTTCGGAGCTGGTTACAGCATCATAAAAGAAACGCGGCCAATTTTTGACCGCCTACAATAATCATTATACCCTCTTTTAATGGAAATTGCAATAGGCAAAGTGTTTAGATATTATTCATATAAAATTAATTTATTTTACGAAAATTATGTTGACAATTTATAATTATTCGGTTATAATAAAGACAACAAAAGGAAAAGAAAAACCGGAAAGAACCGGATGGAGGTTTTCTTGGCTGGTGAGGAAGACGCAGTATGAAATGCTGAGAGTCAAAAACAAAAGCTAGCTGGAAAATGAAATCATAGGGGAATGTTCCGAAAGTATTTTCCGTAAGAAAGGGAGGCGTTTCCAATGGATTTTGAACCATTTTCAAATGAGTTAGAGGAAAGGCCTGCAGGCTGCAGATAACGCTGTGAAATCGAAACAAGGCCGATCGCTGAATTTTTCCGTACCACCGAAAAGGTAAATCCGGGAAGCTGCGGGGCTAAAACAAGAGTGTATGAACGAAGAACCATGGCGGAATAACAAAACAGCTTGGCAAAAAGGTTTTTTCCTTTGACAAGAATAGCTTGAAGAAACGAGGAAAATTCCGATGCACTGATGAAATCTTCTGAGATAACCGTTGAGTGAAAAAGGAAGAAGTGGTTTGTAATGTTTTGCAAACACCAGGTAATCAGAGAAATTTAATCGGACGGGAGTGAGACCACCGAAATAGCTAGTCTTACGGTGAAACTTGATTGCAGGGAAGCCGGCTGTGCAAACAGATGAAAAGCAATCAAAATAGGATTCCGAGTCTTTTTAGTGTCATAAAAGCAGTAAAAAGGAAAATCGATCAGCAAGCAAATCGCAAAATCATCTCAATAACAGGTTGAAGATGTTGCAAATGCAATGACCCTCGATCATGGATTTTGAATGATAGCTAAATGAACATTTCTAGAAGAATTTCAAAAGGTCAGGAACTGTATCCTGATGGTTTCCGGCACAGAATGAGATTTTGATTCGAATAATAGAGGCAAAGCGAAAAGAAAAAAATTAATAGTATAATTATAAAGACTGTTGTAAGACAGAGTATTTTCGTAATGGCCTAAGGTTAGGAACAGAAGCTTTCGCTGGAAGGAGTAAGCAGGTACAGGAAAAAGAAATCGGAAATGTGATAGATTGATTTGTAACATGCTGAAATCTGAAGTAAAGGAAACCGAATTAATTGAATAGTGAAATTATATACTAGCACACATCTTTTTAAAAGCAAGAATTTGCGGAAAAGATGTGTGCTAGTACTTTACAAGAAGATTTTTTTGTGATATAATAATTATCGTCTCGTGGGAGGCTTGACTGTTGATTTATCTAAAATGAGGCAGCGGGCTTATCGCTTGTTTTGTTTGGGGGCGTAGCTCACCTGGGAGAGCGCTTGAATGGCATTCAAGAGGTAGTCGGTTCGATCCCGATCGTCTCCACCAACTGAATAGAATACGGCAGGATTCGTTTGGGTTCTGTCGGATTATGGGGGCGTAGCTCACCCGGGAGAGCGATACGTTCGCAACGTATAGGTAGTCGGTTCGAGTCCGATCGTCTCCACCACAACAAATAAATCCGAACCTTGTGCCGGTTGGCAATGGGTTCGGGTTTGTTGTTTTTCTGGATAAAATGAAAATGTGGTAATACAAAAATGAGAGGACTGCTATACTTGACAGCCCTCTCATTTTTGTATGGTTAGATATATGCCTATAATCTATAGATTTGATAGATTGTTGAATTCTAGGCATACTTCTGCTATAATGAAAACTATAATAGGAGGGTGTGCCATGGAACTTCGTGTATTACAGTATTTTTTAACGATTGTACGAGAAGAAAACATCTCACGAGCGGCTGGTATTCTCCATATTACGCAGCCAACATTAAGCCGACAAATGGCACAGTTGGAAGAAGAATTAGGCGTACAGCTCTTTATAAGAGGCAGACATTTATCTTTAACCGACGCAGGCGTTATGCTTCGCCGCCGTGCCGAGGAAGTTGCTCTGCTAATTGACAAAATTGAAAGCGAGTTTGAAGAACAAAGTGATTTAAGCGGTGTTATTTCTATCGGAAGCGGTGGATTGACTGCTTCGCAAATTCTCCCCTCTGTAATGCAGTCTTTTCGTGAAAAATATCCACGAGTACAGTTTCAGTTTTATACGAACAGTGCTGATTATGTGAAAGAACGGTTGGAACAAGGACTTTTAGATTTCGGGCTTTTACTTGAACCGATAGATGTTACCAAGTTTGATTATATTCGTATGGCTGAAAAAGAAAAATGGGGACTTTTAATCCGTTCAGATCACCCGCTTGCTAAAAAAGAATGTATCACAAAAGATGATTTGCTTTCCATTCCTATTATTACGACAGATCGGCTACCGCTGCAAAAAGAAATGGAGCACTGGCTCGGCGCACCTCTTTCATCACTGGATATTTTTGCTACTTACAATATCATCACGAATGTGGCTATGCTGGTTGACAGCGGTGTGGCTTCGGCCTTGACAATAGAGGGGGCGGTTAATTTATTTGCAAACGAAAAAATGGTATTCAAACCTTTATACCCGGAGCTTTCAATGACTTCCGTGCTTGCGTGGAAGAAATTTCAACCGAACTTTGGAGCAGCCGGCAAGTTTTTAGAGCATTTTAAAAGTATGCTCTAATTGCATACTTTTGTATATAACATAAGTATTGGATATATAAACGGAAACGAACTAAAATATAAGTGTAATCGGAACGCAAATGCGAATCCGGCGGCACTTATATTTTTTTGTTTATATAGACAGGAGGCAGATTATGACATTGAATGACGCCGCTAAAAAATTTGATTTTCCTTTGGAAACACTGAAAAAATATATATCTTTGGGGTTTATCAGAGAAAATTCAAATACAGACGGTACGGCGCAATATAAAGATTCGGATTTTGAGCGTTTAGGACTTATTGATACATTGATTCAGTCGGGTTTTACACCGGAGGAAACAAAAAAGTATTTGGCACTTACCGAAAATATGGGGGCTGATGAAACACAAATCCGTATGCTCAAAAAACAGCGACGCTCTCTGCTCGACGACATTCATAAAAAGCAGCAGCTTCTTGACAATCTCGACTATATGATTTGGCACAAGAGCAGCAAGGCGTAAAAGGAGGCGTTTTAATGAACAGACCATATATTATTTGCCATATGTCCGTTTCGATTGACGGAAAAATCACAGGAGAATATACCGATTCTTCTGTGGCAGATAAGGCTTATAAAGACTACGAGAATATTAATCGTTTTTATTCCCCGCAGGCTTGGGTAAACGGACGGATTACCGTTGATGAAAACTTTACCTTTTATAAAAAACCAAACTTGAAAAATCACTCCGAGCCAATCACTTATACTGATTTTCTTGCTATTCAAGACGCAGAAAATTATATTGTCGCCGTTGACCCGTGCGGTAAATTAGGCTGGGAGAAAAATTATATAGAATATGCCGGACGGCCCCAAGCGTTTGTAATCGAGGTGCTCACCGAAAAAGTATCAACCGACTATCTGGCGTTTTTGAGAGAAAAGCAGATTTCTTATGTTTTTGCCGGTAAGGATAAAATCGACTGTATGCTGCTCGTTCAAAAATTGAAAGAGCTGTTCCATATCGACACCTTAAAGGTATCGGGCGGCGGCGTACTAAACTGGTCTTTTGCACAAGCAGGATTGATCGACGAAATCAGCGTAGTGATCGCACCTGTTGCTGACGGTAATTCCAACACCCCAACATTGTTTGAACGGCTTGATTCTCCATTTGGGCAAAATATCGAATTCAAAGTGAAAAGTGCAGAAATTACAGAAAACGGTTGTGTGTGGCTCAGGTATGTTTCAACTGCAAACGAGGTCGCTATCTCACAAAGAAAGGATTGAAAATCACAATGTTAAATGAAACTTATGTATTGAGCAATGGTGTTCGTATTCCGAGGCTCGGACTTGGAACTTGGTTTATTGACAATGACAAAGCTGCCGAAGCGGTCAAGCAGGCAGTAACTGTTGGGTACCGCCATATTGATACCGCACAGGCCTACGGCAATGAAGCGGGCATTGGAATCGGTGTGAGAAATTGCGGTGTTCCACGGGAGCAAATTTTTATCACAAGTAAAGTAGCAGCAGAACATAAATCCTATGAAACTGCCACCAAATCCATAGACGAAACTCTTAACACAATGGGACTTTCCTATCTGGATATGATGATTATTCACAGCCCGCAGCCGTGGGCAGAGGTCAATCAATCGGAGAACCGCTATTTTGAAGAAAATCGTCAGGTCTGGAAAGCGTTAGAGGACGCACTCTCTGCCGGAAAGGTACGGGCGATCGGCGTATCGAATTTTTTACAAGAAGATATTGAGAGCCTTTTGGAAGCGGTAAGCGTAAAGCCTATGGTAAATCAAGTGCTTTGCCATATTTCCAACACTCCGTTTTCACTGATTGATTACTGCCAAAGGAATGGAATCGCAGTAGAAGCCTACTCGCCCGTTGCTCACGGAGAAGCCTTGAAAAATGCAAAAATGAAAGAACTGGCAGAAAAATATGGTGTGACAGTTCCGCAGCTTTGTATTCGATATGACATTCAGCTCGGCACAATCGTCATTCCCAAAACTGCGAACCCCACCATATGCGTACAAACGCAGAACTTGATTTTGTCATTTCAGATGATGATATGGAAATCTTAAAGGCAATTCCACGAATTAAAGATTACGGTGAACACAGCCGTTTTCCCGTATTCGGCGGCAAAAAATAGACAGGAGGAAACAGAGAAATGGAAAAACAAACAGCCGGAAGAAAACAGTTAGGCAGCTTTGCACCGAAATTCGCAGAACTTAACGATGATGTTCTGTTCGGCGAGGTTTGGTCAAGAGAAACCGAATTGTCCCCTCGAGATCGCAGTTTGATTACCGTCAGCATTTTAATGGCAAAAGGCATTTTTGACAATTCGCTGAAAGTTCATATTACAAATGCAAAAAAACACGGAATCAGTGCGGAGAAAATGGCAGAAATTTTAACTCACGCAGCTTTTTATGCAGGCTGGCCCAACGCTTGGGCTGCGTTCAGACTTGCAAAGGAGGTCTATAACGATGAAGTATAACAACATATCGGATTTTGAAACAGCAGATATTTTTGGTGTCGGAATGCCGAATGAAGCGTTTGCACAGTTTTTTGTCGGGGATTCCTTTCTAAAACCGCTTACCGATAAAAATTGTTCTCTCCACATCTCGAATGTAACCTTTTCTCCTGCTTGCCGGAATAATTGGCACATTCATAACGCTGCAAAAAACGGAGGACAGATTTTAATCTGTACCACAGGTGAGGGCTGGTATCAAGAGGACGGAAAAGAAGCCGTAAGTTTGACGCCCGGAACGATTATACAAATTCCCGCAGGCGTGAAACATTGGCACGGTGCGAAAAAAGATAGTTGGTTCAGTCACATTGCAATCGCCGTTCCCGGAGAAAATGAATCCACAAAGTGGCTTGAGCCTGTCGAGGACGAAGCCTATGAAGCTCTTTCATAAAATGACAGCGATAATACTTGCCCTTTCAACTTGTCTTTTAAGTGCCTGTTCCGATCAGAGTAATCATACGGCCCGATACCGTGATAATCCAATTACAAGAAATGTTTTTGCGATGAATACCTACAACACCTTTACGGTTTATGACGATATATCGGGTGATGTTTTAGAATCTGCGGAAAATCAGCTCAAAGCCCTTGAAAGCCTTTGGTCGGTGACCGATGAGCAGAGCGAAATTTATGCAATCAATCACGGCGGAGGCCAAAGCATTACCGTCAGCGACAGAACCGCAGAACTTTTACGGTTTTCGCTTGAAATGGCAAAACGAACAGACGGGAACCTTGACATTACCACTTATCCCCTTTTAACCGCTTGGGGATTTACAACGGACAATAAGCAAGTTCCGACCGATGAACAGATTGCCGCGCTTATGCAGTATGTGGGCTATGATAAAATTTTCCTTTCTGAAAACACCGTTACGCTTTTACCCGGAATGGAAATAGACCTCGGTGCGGTTGCCAAAGGCTATGCCTGCGACCTCGTAGCAGAAAACTTGCAGGCAAACGGTGTCACCTCTGCTATTGTCAGCTTGGGTGGCAATATCCGGGTAATCGGCTCAAAGCCGGACGGCAGCGATTGGAAAATCTCCGTAGAACACCCCGAAAACAGAAATTCGTTGGGTTTGCTTTCTTTGTCTGATGTAAGCGTTGTAACCTCCGGGGCATATGAACGATATTTTGAGGACGAAAGCGGTAAACGATACGGACATATTCTTGACCCGTCAACGGGTAAACCCGCACAGAGCGGTCTTGCTTCGGTAACGGTAGTAGGAAAAGAAAGCAAGGTTTGTGACGCTCTTGCTACGGCATTTTTTGTAATGGGCTTGCCCGCAGCGGAAGAATATTTTAGAGAGTACGGCGATATTGATTTTCTTTTGCTGACAGAAAACGGCGAAATTTATTTGACGAATGGGTTAAAAGACAAGTTCACTCTTTCTGAAGCCTATAAAAATATGGTTGTGAATGTGATCGGACAATGAAACGGATAAAGATATTGCTAATTACAGCAGCGGCGATTTTTGTTCTCTCACTTGCGTTTTGCTTTTGGATAATACGCCCTGCACAAACAAACACGGTGGAAATCGTGCAGGACGGAACGACATTGTATCGTTTTGACTTGAACAATACAGAAAATCAACAGATTGAGATTTCTTATAACGGGAAAGTAAATACCGTTTTAATTGAAAACGGCAAAATCTGTATCACAAATGCTGACTGCCCGGACAATACCTGCGTACATATGGGCTGGCTTACAGCAGAGGGCTTGCCGATTGTCTGTCTGCCAAACCGTCTTGTGATACAGTACATACAAAGCGGCGAGGCGGATGCCGCAGGGTGAGGTGCGATATGAAAGCGAAAAAAATAACGGAGCTTGCATTGCTCTCGACCATAGCGCTGACAATTTTTATTGTTGAACTTCGGATTCCAAATCCGATTCCCATTCCGGGAGTAAAACTCGGTCTTGCCAATATCATAACGGTATATGCAGTTTACCGCTATTCGCCCAAGGAAACATTTTTGATTATACTGACACGCATTTTACTTGGCGCTTTTTTCAGCGGAAATGCGATGTCTTTACTATACAGTATTGTGGGAGGGTTGTTTTGCTTTGCAGGTATGCTCGTTCTTCACCGTTTGCTCCCGCAAAAGTGGATATGGCTTTGCAGCGTATTCGGGGCAATCTTCCATAACATCGGACAAATAATCGTTGCCGTGATAATTGCCGGATTTGGTATGTTGAGTTTTCTTCCGTTTTTATTGTTTTCCGGCTGTCTTGCGGGAGCATTTACGGGCGGCTGTACGCAGCTGATACTGAACAGAAATTTTTTAAGAAAGGTGGAGGGATAATGTGATGAAGCGGATAGTTACAGGTGTATTTATACTTTTTCTTGTGGGTTTATGTACGGCCTGCGGAAACAATGTTTTACAAAATTCAAAAACAGATTCCGAAAACCCGCAAAGCGATACACAGATAGAAGCCGATGAAGCTGCTTCTAATGAAGAAAGCGAGGCGCAGGAAATTGTAGAGAAAAAAGAGTTTTTAATTGCCTATTTTTCACGGACAGGCAATACAAAAGAGCTTGCCGAGGAAATCAGTTCACAAACTGGCGGTGAGTTGTTCGAGATAGTGCCGACAGAACCTTATCCGGCTGATTATGACGAAACCGTTGAGCGATTCCGCAGAGAGCGTGATGAAAATGCCCGCCCGACTATCGCAAACAGCGTCAAGGATATGGCTCACTATGATGTGATTTTCATAGGTTTCCCAAATTGGGGCGACGATATGCCGCATATTGTCTATACCTTTTTAGAGCAATACGATTTTACGGGAAAGACGATTGTTCCGTTCTGCACCAATGGGGGCGGCGGGTTTGGAAACAGTATTGAAGGTCTTAGCCGTACCTGTCCGAACTCAAAAATATTCGAGGGCTTTGAGTGCAGCGGAAACCGGGTACAAAGCGAAAACGGCAATATTGCCGAATGGCTCGGCTCTCTTGGATTGGAGGAATAGAGATGAAAAGGTTAATCAGTATATTTCTAACGCTTTGCTTGTTGCTTGGGATAACGGCCTGTTCTGCTCCACAGCCGTCCAAAGAAATCAGCAGCGCAAACGGGAGCAATTCAGAATTGGAAAGTGATTCGACAGATAGTGCTGATTCATCGGCAGATGTTGAAGAATCCACGCTCACCCAGCCGGAGGGAAGCGCCCCTCAAAGCAATATTTTGATCGCTTATTTCACTTGGGCGGAAAATACTTCGGTCGCTGATCCCGATTCGGTTGATGTGGACGCCATTACCTCGGCCAGCGTACTTATGCCCGGAAATGTGGGACTGCTTGCCCAATGGATTGAAGAAGAAACAGGCGGCGACAAATTTTCAATCATCACCGAAGAACCATATTCCAGCGATTATGATACCTGTTTGAATCGGGCAATCGAGGAACACGATGATAATGCCCGCCCTGCTATACAAGGGAATATCGAAAATATGGGCGATTACGATATTGTCTTTTTGGGATTTCCAAATTGGTGGTATTCCTGCCCTATGGCGATTCTTACCTTTATCGAGAAATACGATTTGTCCGGCAAGACAATTATTCCATTTTGTTCCCACGGCACAGGTGGATTTGCCGCCAGCTTACGGGATATTGGAAATGTTCTGCCCGATGATTGTACTGTTTTAGAAGAATTCGGCGCATACCGCCCGGAGGTGGCACAGTCAAAAGACGAGCTGCTGGCTTGGCTTGCCGAGCTTGATATTGCGTATTAAAGCGAAAGGAGGAAGAAAAGTGAAACCAAAACAAATTTTCAAAATATCGGTTGATGTTTTAATGACCGTATTGTTTCTTGCGCAAATGGCATACCACATTACAGGAAACAGCCTGCACGAATGGCTCGGGACAATCCTTTTTGCTCTTTTCGTTCTGCACCATATGCTGAATCTGAATTGGTACAAAACGCTGTTCAAGGGCAAATATTCAGCCGTTAGAATTTTAATAACAACCATAAATGTGCTTTTATTTGCAGCAATGGTTGGAATGATGATAAGCGGCATAATGCTTTCCCGTGAAGTGTTCGCCTTTTTGAATTTGAGAGCCGGAATGTTTGGACGCAGATTACATATGATTTCGACCTCTTGGGGCTACCTGTTAATGTCGGCGCATATCGGCCTGCATTTTGGAATGATCGCCGGAATATTCAAAAAGAAAATCAAGTTCCGAAATAAATGGCTCGGTATGGCAGGAAGAATATCCGCTGCCCTACTATCCGCTTACGGTATTTACGCATTTATTACAAGACAGCTTGCAGATCGAATGTTTTTGCTAATGGAATATGCGTTTTTCGATTATGAAGAACCTGCCCTGTTCTTTTTCGGGGATTATCTCTGCATTTTGATTTTGTTTGCTGCCCTTGCCTTTACCTTATCCAAAATATTAAAACCAAGAAAAAGGAGTGAACTCAAATGAAACGAATCACAGCCCTTTGTTTATCTGTATTATTGCTGTTGTCACTTGCGGCCTGTTCGGGCGGCGGGCAGGAGAATCCTGTAAACTCAGACAGCACCCCGCAGACCTCATCATCCGAACAAGAAAACTCAGAACAGGAGGAAACTGATACTATGCAATCATCCGGGCAGCCAACAGCCAATGAAGAAACAACCGGAGGGAAAACACTGATCGCTTATTTTTCACTGATTGATATTGTGCCGGAGGGAGCTGACGCTTCGGCTCACGCTACACCGTCAATCGGTAACACAGAATCGGCGGCAATGGAAATTCAGCGGCAGGTGGGCGGCGATCTGTTTGCAATAAAAACCGTGCAAACCTATCCCGTCAGCCATAGAGAAGCGTCAGCCATTGCAGAAGAAGAAATGCGCTCGGACGCCCGCCCCGAACTCTCCACCCATTTAGACAATATGGACGAATACGATACCGTTTATATCGGTTATCCCATATGGTGGTACATCGAACCAATGGCGATCCGCACATTCCTTGATGAATACGATTTTTCGGGCAAAACCATTATTCCGTTTTGTACCACAATGGGAGCGGGTGTTGAGGAAAGCGTAGAAAATATCACTTCTCTTGCAGACGGTGCAACTGTTTTAGACGGCGTTACGCTTCGTACCGGGCGTGAAGATAACAGCGAAGATATATCCGAATGGCTTTCGGATATTGGAATAAAATAAAAAGGAGATTTTGACTATGAAAAAAATATTGTGTATCGCATTGGCTCTTGTTTTAACGCTTGCACTGGCAGCCTGCGGGCAGACTGAAAACGATGTACCCGCTTCATCAGATAATCCTCCCGCAAGTTCATCACAGCCGAGTGCCGATAATGAAAATACAAACGATACTGCGGGAAGCACACCCGTTACGCTTACCATTGGCGATACGGTTCTGGAAGCCTATTTGAATGATTCCGTACCTGCACAAAGTTTGATTTCGCAGCTTCCCCTTACCGTTACATTAAATGATTCCGATAATGATTTCTGCGGTGACAGCCTTGACATTAAATACTCTGAAAGTGATGTGACTTCCGGGTATCAGAACGGCGATCTTGTCTTTTGGACACCTGCAAGCAACTTCGTGATTTTTGTAAGCGGCGAGGAAAATTCCGCAAATACCGGCAATCTTGTAAAACTCGGTCACATTACAAGCCCACAGGAAATGCTGGACGCTTTGGAGGGACAGATTGATGTGACGATTGCCCTAAAAGAAACAACCGATACAAATGAAACTGAAAGCAGTACACCAAATAGCGCGCCGGAAAATGTCACTTCAACAGAATCCGAAGCGCCGGCACAGGAGGAAACAGAAAATATGCAAATTAAAATTACTGTTGGTAATACAGAACTGTTTGCCACATTGGAAGATAACGCAACAACAAGGGCTTTGATTGAGCAAATGCCGATGACCTTATCAATGGACGACTTATACGGTCGTGAAATGTGCTACCGTTACGGTGCAAACGCATTGCCGACAGATAGCCTGCGTTCAGACGGATATGAGGTTGGCGATATTGCTTACTGGCCGCCGAGAGGAAGTTTGGTTATCCTTTATGAGCAGAATGGTGAGCAGTTTGAGCGCCAGCACATCGGACATATCAGCGAGGGCGTAGAAGTGTTTGCCACAACCGGCGATGCCGAGGTGACTTTTGAGGCAATTGATTAAATTTGAATGATTGTGAAAACAAAGAAGGTGGTGAAATGCGAAAAACGATTATCTTGAATTTGGATGATCCAGATGATTCTGTCTATCATTCCATCCTTTTGCTTCTTTCTACACGGCAAACAGACATGGGTATAGAAATTATTACAAATCCAAAAGACGAAATGATAATTTCTTCCGAATTGAAAATTCGACAAGCAGAGCGTCGGGCGTATTTTAAAGATTCCGAAATTGCTCTCACCCGTAAGGAGTATGATATTTTGCTGTATCTTTTGCAAAATATAAATCAGGTTCTTACTTTTACACAAATCTATGAATATGTCTGGAAAGAGCCAGATTACGGAACTGGCCAAGAAGTGGTCAGCCACCATGTGAGGAGTCTTCGCAGAAAACTTTATTTGGATAAATCCTCCGGCTGTTACTTGCGAACCGTTCGTGGAGTCGGCTACAGCTTGGAAAAACAAAAATCCTGTATTGGCTATCCAGGTGGATAGCTAAATACTACAAACCAACCCGAAACAAAGGACGCAGGCTATCCATATGGATAGCCTGCGTCCTTTTACTCACCACAGATTTCCTGGATAACAGGCTCCTGCCCGATCATCCAGTTCATAAATTGCGTCGTAGATAACGCACCGTTCTGAATCTGCTTTTTGCGCTGGCCAGCTTCCTTTCGGAACTGTCGGAAAGCGGCTTTTGCCCTTTGGATCTGTTCCTGCGGGGCACGATTCTTTTCCAGCTTCTTGATGCGGTTGTACCAGAACATATACTCCCGCTTGTAGGCCTGCTCATATTCTTCCTCTTTGGATTTGTTATCAAAACTTTTCCTTGCCGCCTTTTTACTGGCCTTGCGGCACCGTTCACTGCACAGGTTGCTGCGAGAATCCGGGGCGAAGAACACCCGTCCGCATTGGCTGCAGGTGCGTATAATCATGCCAGCATCCAGTATCCGCTGGCGGTAATAGATAAGAGCCGGTCGCAGGGAACCACTTACCACCGCACATTCAAAGGAAATTTCTCCATGGGGGGTACCACAACTCCAGCTTGGCATCTTCCCGATAATTCCACACAGGTACAACCGGCTTTTCCCATTTCCAATTTGCCATCTCCGGCGAGTATTCCCCAAAGGGCAGGATCAGCAGCTGTGCATAATCCCGCAGGGCAGTTTCTGCTTTATGTTTATCCCTTCCTCGGCAGCAGCGCAGGTACATCTCCCAAATCTGAATGGCCGCATACAGAGCAGCGGAATTTCCCACCACCAGCTGGGAAAGAAGTTCAGCCGCTTTCCGCTCTTGTGTTTCCCGTTCTGCCCTTCGCGCCAACAATGCCCCACAAAGGGCCAACACAACCTCCGTCCAGCCGTCGGCGAAGCTTTTCCCGAACTCGCACCAAAACGCCCCCAGTGGGCGGGTTTGGGCCAGATACAGGGGCTTATCCAAACCACGCAGAGCCGCCTCTACCTCGTATTCTGTTCCCAACCACAACTGTTCCTTCAACTGTTTGGTATTGACTCTTAACGCTAAAACCACCCGCTGTGTCAAAGGTTCTTTATGTTCAAAGCGATATTCTTCCATTCGTTTGCCCTTTCTTATGGGAATTATAATTTTACAAGTTATGATTTCTTATATCATACCGCAAAAGCCTTGAAATGGCAAGCTTCCCATGTTAGACTGTGGCATACAATCTTTCCTGTTTGGAGGGGGACTACAGGGGGTGGCAAGCTGACGCTTCCCACCCCAAACCTCCTACTTGGCTGGGAAAGAAAAAGAGAGTTACAGAAAAGAGGGATGTCAGCCAATCAAGTCGTTTTAGAAAACAAGACAGAACCAATACCGCAGTCAGCGGTTGAAAGTCTTGCCCGCACATTGCTTCCCCAGATGCAGGCGTTTTTTGAGAGCGAACAGGGCAAACAGGCGCTGAAGGAATGGCATGAAGAAAGGGAGCGGCACAGTTGAAAGCTCCCGCCGGGCTGGGAGAGTTTTTCTTTCCCAGCCGGTACTTTTTGATAGATTTGAGGCCGGAATTTGTACAGGTTGGTGATAGCTTTCCGGCAGCGGTTGTGATAGTGTGTTGTGCTGGGAAAACGGTTTTCCCAGTCGGTGACTGGTTTTGCAAACCTGCAAATAAATGTCAAGCCTAAAAATGTAGTGTTCAGAAAAAATTTAGAAATATAAAAAAGGACATGAGAAAAACACCGGAGATGATATCGCCGGTGAAAAAACTGGTTTATGGACTGTTACTTAAGCGGTTTCTAACGCATCCAAATAATTTTTCACTTTAGCGTAATAGATGCGGAGGAACTTGGCGGCTCCAGCCACCATGTAAACGTAGAAATGCTTTCCTTCAGTACGTTTCCGATCCATAAAAAGATACACGGGATTTTCAGAATTAGATTTTCGAAGGAGAATGGTAGTGATCTGAAAGAGGGTCTTCCGAAGATGTGGGGAGCCTCTTTTAGAAACATGACGAGTTTTTGCGTCAAACATTCCAGACTGATAAGGCGGAGCATCTACTCCGGCAAAAGCCACAAGTGCGTTTTTATTTGTAAATCTGCGGACATCGCCAATTTCCGCCATCAGCATTGGACCGGTAATCTCACCAGCGCCTTGCATTTCCATAACAACTTCATATTCCGGAAGAAGTGAAGCAAGGCGCACCATCTCTCCGCGCAGAATCTGCAAGGCATCATAAACGGCATTTAAGCTGTTTACGGCTTGTGTAATCAGGATTTTTGTACTTTCACTTTTGGGAAAGGTGGCAACAGCATTTTGGGCACAGTCATATATTTTTTCCACATCAACAGTGCGGAAGCAATATCCTTCTTTTTTGCACCATTTCTGGTAGGTCTCCTCAAAAGAGTGTTTTGAAAGTCCGGCAACGCAATCCCGATGCCAGAAACGTTTTACAAAATCAACCCATTTAAAATGGCCTCTGGTATTGCGGTAGTCAGAGTGCAAAACATTGTTGATCTTAGGGAATGTCTGATCAAGAAGAGAAATCAATCCATTACGTAAAGTGACACTTGTTCCAAGCGTTCGCTCATAGAGGCGGCATTGGGTTTTCAACATTTGGCGAGTTTCATCCTCCGCTGAATATTCCCGCAGCTCTTCCCAAAACGTAAGTCCGTAGTTAGCAATTTTAAGGGAATCAGCTTTGTCGGTTTTCACATTGCGCAGAGAATTGTCAATGAAGCGATGAATAAGAATAGCGTTAACCACACTTACAAAAAATCCTGCCTGCTGCAAAGCGAGTGCAATAGGACGCCAATACATCCCTGTATGCTCCATAACTATCCTGATGTTGCCGCCGATACTACGGATTTTTTCCACTAATTCCTTTAATTCCTGGGAATTATGTTCGACGCAAAAAGGAGTCAGAACAACCTCTCCGCCCGGTCGGCGGACTGCAACTGTGCTTTTCCCTTTGGAAACATCGATCCCTACCACTGTAATTAGTTCATAATTCATATCTTGTCCTCCCATGAAAATATACCGGCGACCGCCTTTTACTCATTACCGATTCAGCTTGCGTAGTTATTCGAATGTCCGGGAAACCGGTATTTCAACCTGCATCAATCGAACGCTGCAATGAGAGGTCGGCTGACAGTTTGCAAAAACGAGCGTATACAGCTCAAGCATAGCGACGTCAGACCGGCAATCACATTGTAGCTTAGGTAAGAGTAACCATACAAGACGATCCTCGTATGTAACCAAACAAACACCATGTCTTGGCATTTATTTAGCTGTTACTAGTATCGCAAACCGGTATTTCAACCTGCATCAATCGAACGCTGCAATGAGAGGTCGGCTGACAGTTTGCAGAAACGAGCGTATACAGCTCAAGCATAGCGTCGTCAGACCGGCAATCACATTGTAGCTTAGGTAAGAGTAACCATACAAGACGATCCTCGTATGTAACCAAACAAACACCATGTCTTGGCATTTATTTAGCTGTTACTAGTATCGCAAGCATAGCGTTTGGATATCCACCAAACGCACCTTGGGAGAACCCAAACCCCTTAAAACAGACAAACGGAGGTGATGTGGATGAAGGCGGTGATTTATGCCAGATACAGCAGCGACAATCAGCGGGAAGAAAGCATTGAGGGGCAGCTGCGAGAATGCAAGGAGTATGCGGAGAAAAACGGGATCATGATTCTACGCAGCTACATTGACCGGGCACTTTCCGCCAAGACAGATAACCGCCCGGAATTTCAGAAAATGGTGCAGGACAGCACAAAAGGGCTGTTTGATACTGTGCTGGTTTGGAAGCTGGATCGGTTTGCCCGCAACCGTTACGACAGCGCCCACTACAAGGCGGTACTCAGGCGAAACGGCGTCAAGGTGGTATCTGCCACGGAGAATATCTCTGATGGGCCGGAGGGCATTATTCTGGAATCCATGCTGGAAGGGATGGCGGAGTACTATTCAGCGGAGCTGGCGCAGAAAATCAACCGGGGTCTTACAGAAAATGCGCTGAAAGGTAAAAACAACGGTGGTGGGATTCCACTCGGTTATCAGCTGACCGACGACCAGCATCTCAGAATTGATCCAATGACTGCCCCGGTTGTGCGGGAGATTTACCAGAGGTATGCAGAGGGAGAAACGGTTCGCAGCATTATCACTTCTCTGAATGAACGGCATATCCTGACGCAAAAACAGAAGCCATTCCGTCCCAACAGCCTTCACAGCGTGTTGTGTAACCGGAAATACATCGGGGAATATCGGTACAAAGACATCATCATACCAGATGGTGTACCGAGTATTATTCCCAAGGATTTGTTCGAAAGGGTGCAGATGAGGGTGGAAAAGAACAAGCGGACTCCGGCAAGGACAAAAGCTGAGGAAGAATATCTGCTGACCACCAAGCTGTTTTGCGGTCACTGTGGGCGTATGATGATTGGCGAGAGCGGTAAATCCCATACGGGTGCTATCCATCGCTATTACAAATGCAGCGGTGCCAAGAGAAAGCTGGGCTGCCACAAGAAAGCGGTGAAGAAAGACTGGATCGAACGCATCGCTGTGCAGTATACCATACAGCAGGTCTTTCAGGATGAACTGATTGCCCAAATTGCGGACAAGCTGGTAGAACTGCAAAACACAGAGGACAATACTCTCCCACTGCTGCGCAAACAGCTTGCAGATACCAACCGCGGGATTGAAAATATGCTCAATGCAATTCAGCAGGGAATCCTGACCAACAGCACCAAAGAGCGGCTGGAGGAACTGGAAAAGCTGCAGGAAGAATTAAAAACCAGCATTTTACAGGCGGAATTGGAAAGGCCAAAATACAGCCGGGAGGACATCATCGAGTGGATCAGCCGGTTCAAATATGGCGACCCAAACAACAAGGAATACCAGCGACAGATCATCGATATTTTTCTCAACAGCATTTATGTATTTGACGACCGGCTGGTTTTCACGTATAATTACAAAAACGGGACGCAGACAGTAACGCTGGCGGACGTTTCTGCGGCCTTCGGTTCGGATTTGAAGTCCTGCACTCCACCACGAAAGAACACACTTTTGTCTACCACGACAGAGTGTGTTCTTTTTTGCATTCTTTGCTGCAAAGACGCTCTAAACAAACAAAAATCGAGGTAAAATCGCATAAAAATAGCGTCGGAGCACTGTTCCGACGCTATTTTTATACCTTCCCGCTCCGTTATGCCGCTCTTGCCTAACTTTTTGTACGTGTTACTAATGTTATTTCTTTGCTTCGATAAAGAACGAACAAAAGGTGGAACCGAAGGGATTTGAATGGAAGAAAACTACGTTTGGTTACTTTTTGTCTCAATGAAGGGTCATGCAGCCGATATAGAGTGCGGATTTGAACTTAATAATATTAGAAATAATCGTAATTATATGCGAAACGCGTACTGTTGGCAGAAAAAGCATCAATTTTGTTCGAGTCCCGCATCCTGAATGGGTTGTTAGATAAATTCGCAACAAATTGCGAGATAATCTCGAAATATTCGACGATATATGCTATACTGTATTCTGTAATATTGTATGCATAATTGCTATCGCTTATAGGAGGCAGAAAAGATGGCTATTTCTTATAACAAACTGTGGAAATTACTGATCGACAAAAAGATGACACAGGCGGAATTACGCAAAGCTGCCGACATCGCTCCAAACACTATGACCAAGCTCCGCCGCGACGAACCGGTAAACCTCGCTATCCTCGGCAGAGCCTGCGCCGTGCTCGGCTGCGACATTGGCGATGTAATGGAATTCATTCCGGATAACGATGAACAATAATCCTGTGCTAACTAAAAATATTTAGGAAGAAGATTGAATATGCAAACTATCGAAAAGCTTTTTTCAATGCCTCTGCCATCAACACGTTCAGGGGTGTTTAATAATACTTTTCCCTATCCGACAAGGATATCCCCAGAGGCGATAGCAGTTTATATTGCTTGTATGACAAAACCGGGTGACACAGTGTTGGATGCTTTTTCTGGAAGCGGCAGCACCGGCATTGCTGCGTTGCTATGTGAGCATCCCACTGAACAGATGAAGAATCTGGCAAAAAGCTTTGGTGTTGAACCAGTATGGGGTAAACGCAATGCTGTTCTATATGAAATTGGAACATATGCTTCGTTTGCAACCAAAACATTAGTAAATGGGCTATCAGCATCAGAATATAAAAAGGCCGTTGATTCGTTTGTTAAAGAAGCCGGAGAATTATTAGGAACGGTCTATGCCGCGATTGATCCGGAAGGACAGAAAGGTGTTATTCGGCATGTGATTTGGAGTGACATGCTGATCTGTCCGACGTGCAATAGTGAAATTTCTTATTTTAAGCACGGCACAACAAGAAATCCAGTAAGTTTTGTTGACCTAATCACTTGTCCGTGTTGTGGACGGCGCCATAGCGTTGCCGATATGCCTTTCGCTACAGAAGAACACTTTGATCGCGTGCTGGAAGCTAAGGTCGAAAGGAAAAAGCGTATTCCAGCGTGGATATATGGCACAACAAACGGAAGAAACTGGGATCGCGAAGCCAATGAAACAGATATTGCTGAGTACCATGAGCTGGAGGAATCGCTAAATATTACCTCTGAACCCAAAAGTATAACATGGGGCGAGCTGCATCGTGCGGGATATCATTTTGGTATAAATTATCTTCACCAGTTCTATACAACGAGGAATTATGCGGTCATGCTGAGGCTTTGGAATCTTGCTGACACATATCCATCAAGTATTGCAGATGCCTTAAAACTATTGCTTCTGAGCTATAACGCAACGCATTGTACGCTTATGACTCGCGTTGTTGCTAAGAAGAACAGCAAAGATTTTGTGTTGACTGGCGCACAGAGCGGTGTTCTCTATATAAGTAAAATCCCTGTGGAAAAAAACATTTTACTTGGATTAAAAAGAAAATCTAAGCCGTTTTATGATGCGTACTTACAGTTAGAAAAGTGCACTGGAAACGTTACCGTTCACAATGCCTCAAGTGCTAGCATGACAGAAGAAGATAATAGTATTGACTTCGTTTTTACAGATCCTCCCTTCGGAGATTATATTCCTTATGCGGAAGTCAACCAAATCAATGAGCTGTGGTTGCAAACTCAAACCAAACGCGCAGATGAAGTGATAATCAGCGCGTCACAGAACAAGGGATTATCCGAATATCAGTCGATGTTGGCTGTTGTTTTTGGTGAAATACAGCGAGTCTTAAAAAAAGAAGGACATGCTGCCGTTGTATTCCATGCAGCAAAAGCGAAAGTGTGGGATGCGTTCAGCAAAGCCATAACAAGCGCCGGTATGCAGGTGGTATTTTCAGGTATATTGGATAAAAGACAGGCCAGCTTTAAACAGATCGTTTCGGATGGTTCAGTACAAGGAGATCCGTTATTCCTGCTACATAAAAAAATGCTGACGTTCAGAAAACAATGACGAGTGTACAGGTACTTGACAGCGTGATTAGGGACAATGCACATAATCGCAGTTTTGACGCAAGAAGATGCTATTCCGTGTATATCGGAAAATGTTTTGAATTCGGAATAACCGAAACAATGGACGCAAAAGATGTCTACGAATATTACCGCCTACGAAAAGAGGCAGAGAAAAATGATGAAACAATCACATAATACAAGCCATCAAAAGCGATATGGGCAATACTTTTCTGGGAATAAAGTAGCTGAACTGTTATCAGCGTTGCTGCCATCAAGTCGACTCTATTCTTCTGCCATAGATCCAATGGTAGGAGTGGGCGATTTGCTGTTGCCGGCCATTCAGAAAGTGCAGCCCAATTCAAACGTTGTTGGCGTAGAAATAGATGCTCCCATCGCTGAACAATGCGCGCAGCGTCTATCATCCGCAAGAATAATCAAGGGGGATTCTTTTTGCAGCAAACAAATTATCATACCAGGTGGTTGGGATTTAGTCATTACAAACCCACCTTATGTTAGATATCAGCTGCAAAAGGATGAGCACAGCGTTATTCCGTCCAGCGCAAAAATACGACACAACTTGTGCAAACAGATTTCAACAATGCAACATTTGAGTGCACCAGATAAAGCGTTCTTTTTGAAGTTGGCTCAGAATTACTCTGGCTTGTCAGATATGGCGGTTCCTTCGTGGCTGCTTTGCGCGTCACTGTTAAGTAATAAAGGCGTTCTGGCCATTGTAGTGCCAGAGGCATGGTTGAATCGAGAGTATGCAGCTCCAATTCGTTATATGTTGTTGAAATGTTTTGACAATATTGTTGTTGCACGAGATGTGGGCACGTGCTGGTTTGAGAACGCATTAGTTCGCACCTGTTTGGTTGTTGCAGAACGGTCAAATACTGTTACTTTCAATGAGGGACTAAAAAAGAATATATACCAAATCGATCTTGGCGCCAACCTTGTGGGTGCAACTTCTTTGATAGAAAACATGTATTTTGAAGGGCACTGTAACTACGCTGCGATTGTAGAGTTGCTGCTGTGGAAGATGAATGTTTCTGGAAATGGATATACGGCGCATAGCTATGATGCAACTTCTGCTTTTTCGGACCTAATAAGTATTGCAAAGTACGCAAAATGGACAGCACAAGAGGAACGAAGCGCCGTTACCTCAAATAGTGTTCTTCCAGCTGAACTTACAAAAATCATAGGATCACGAAACCATCCGGATTATGTTTCTCTGTCTGACCTGGGGATTACATGTGGACAGGGATTGCGCACAGGAGCCAATGATTTTTTCTATATGGAAATCGTTTCCGAAGAATCGCAATTCTACATTGTCAGAGGAAAATCTTGGTGCAAGCAACTGCAGAGCTTTTCCGTGAAAAAGAATAATATCATAAAAGTGGTTCAAAACCGCAGCAATGTGGACGGTTTGGTTGTAGTTCCTGCAGAATTGGGTTTTGGCGTGTTACGCATTTCTAATGAAATCCGCGCCACTGATAGGGCGAGTTGTAGTCGCAAAAAATTCAGCGAAATACGTGTTTTATCTGACGCGCTAACTGGTTATATCGGTGCAGGAGAAACATATGTCGACTCTCGTGGGCGGCACTTCAAAGAATATAGTGCCGTTTCGCCCAACGAAAAAAAGGACGATTCTGGATTCACGAGTTATTGGTATATGCTCCCCAGTTTCACAAAACGGCATTTACCGGATTTGTGTGTGACAAGAATTAATTCAATGCTCATGTACGGTAAGGAAGCAAGCAACCGAAAACAAGAGATAGACCGCCAGCACTACACTATTCCGAACCAAAGACCAAAAGATAAGCATTGTGGGAAAATCTAAACTTTTGGATTTTCCTACAATGCCGACTACGGCGGAATCCCTCCCACTCCTTATATCTTTCTTTCCGTATACATTGAATTTGTATTTAGTAAATGCTATAATGTCCCTATTCAAATTATAAATGTGTTGAATTAGTTACATGTACATATTTTTTGTGCCGGAGGAAGTGAAATGAAACAAAAAATTTATCTCATTACAGGCTTAATGGCTTCTGGAAAATCTACAGTTTCCGATTTACTGGCAAAATCAATAGAAAAATGCGTCCATCTTCGTGGTGATGTGTTCCGAAAAATGATTATTTCAGGCAGAGAAAATATGTCAGCTACCCCATCAGCGGAAGCAGTCCGCCAGCTGTACCTTCGATACAAATTGACTGCTGATGCGGCAAGGTCATACTTTGACAACGGCTTTTCTGTAGTGATCCAAGATAACTACTACGGTGATGAATTAAACCGAATGATAAATTATCTGCATAAATACCCTGTTGAGGTTGTCGTTCTTTGTCCAGATGTGGAAACAATAAAAGAAAGGGAACGATACAGGGAGAAAACAGGCTATTCCGGCTTTACGGTTGAAACCTTATACGATACATTTATGCAGACAACACCACGGATCGGCTTTTGGCTGGACAATTCCAATCAAACACCACAGCAGACAGCAGAAACCATTCTGAACACCAGGAAGCCGGTATGATTGTTACATATAAGGGGAAGAAAAATTTCTTTTAAGTACTTTCTTTCCTAAAACTGATGTGATATAATAGCTTCATTCCAGAAAAGGAGTAAAAAATATGCGGCAAGGTATTCTTAAATAAAACTATAATCAAATAGTGGGAACAAAGAATTATGATAGCTCCTTTTGTGGGGGCTTGGTTTTTTGTACCCAATTTAAGAATACTTTTGCCTTATCAATTTTGACATATTCAAAAAACAGCAATCACAAATAGGTGTATGCTGTATATGTGTATGTCCGCAAATTAGAATCCCCAGTGGTAAAAGTATTTTACTGCTGGGGATTTTTATGCCCTTTGGGGCTGTAAAGGGAGGACAATCACATGAAAATAATCAATATCGGCATTCTGGCCCATGTAGACGCAGGAAAAACTACATTGACAGAAAGTCTGCTATACACCAGTGGAGCGATTGCGGAACAGGGAAACGTGGATAAAGGGACCACAAGAACAGACACTATGATTTTGGAACGGCAACGGGGAATTACCATTCAGACAGCGGTTACTTCTTTTTATTGGAATGATTATAAAATCAATATCGTGGACACTCCCGGTCATATGGATTTTTTAACCGAAGCATACCGCTCTTTATCTGTCCTTGACGGAGCTGTTTTAGTCATTTCAGCAAAAGACGGCGTACAGGCACAAACCCGTATATTATTCCATGCGCTTCAGAAAATGGACATTCCGACAATTATCTTTATAAATAAGATAGACCAAAATGGGATCGACCTGCAGTGTGTTTACCAAAGCATTAAAGATAAACTTACCAGTGATATGATTGTCATGCAGGAGGTTTCCCTGTCGCCAAAGATAACCATGACCGATATTTCTGATTTAGACAAATGGGATATGATTATTTCCGGAAGCGATGAACTATTAGAACGATATGTTGCAGAGGATTCTTTGGATATACAGGAATTACAATATGAAAAGTGCAAAAGAACCAGATGCTGCTCTTTGTTTCCTGTTTATCATGGGAGTGCAAAAGACAATTTAGGAACAGAAAAACTGATTGAAGCGATTATAGAAACTTTCATTACAGAAACGGACGATATTCAGTCTGAATTATGTGGATATGTTTTTAAGGTTGAGTATACAGAGCGGAAAAAACGGCTTTCTTATTTACGCCTGTATCATGGGACGCTCCATTTACGGGATACCCTGCTGCTGTCAAAAAAGGAAAAAATAAAGATTACAGAAATGTGTATTCCGTCAAATGGTGAAATCGTCCCGGCTGACCATGCCTGTCCGGGAGAAATTGTTATTTTAGCTGATGATACTTTGAAACTGAACGATATCCTGGGAAATGAAAAACTCCTGCCTCACAAAACACGGATTGATAATCCCATGCCATTACTTCGGACAACGGTAGAGCCGCAAAAGCCGGAGCAAAGGGAAGCCCTGTTAAATGCCCTCGCAGAGATTGCTGATACAGACCCTCTTTTGCATTTTGACATTGATACTGTTACCCATGAGATTATGTTATCTTTTTTGGGAAAAGTACAGTTAGAAGTTATTTGTTCGCTATTAGAAGAAAAATATCATGTGGGCGTGGCTATGAAAGAGCCTTCGGTTATTTATCTGGAAAGACCGCAAAAAAAAGCGAGCTGCACGATTCATATTGAAGTGCCGCCGAATCCGTTTTGGGCATCTATTGGTTTGACTGTAACACCGCTTCCTGTTGGAAGCGGAACACAATATAAAAGCGAGGTATCTCTCGGCTATTTAAACCAAAGTTTTCAAAATGCCGTCATGGAGGGTGTGCGTTATGGAATGGAGCAGGGCTTATATGGCTGGGGAGTGACAGACTGCCAAATTTGTTTTGATTATGGAGTTTATTACAGCCCGGTCAGCACCCCCGCTGATTTTCGTTTTCTTGCGCCTGTCGTGTTGGAGCAGGCATTGAAAAAAGCAGGGACACAACTGTTGGAACCATACCTTTCCTTTACCCTTTTTGCACCGCAGGAATATCTTTCACGGGCTTATAATGATGCACCAAAGTATTGCGCAATCATTGAATCAACCAGACTTGAAAAAGATGAAGTTATTTTTAAGGGTGAAATCCCTGCCCGTTGTATCGGTGAATATAGGAATGATCTGAATTTTTATACAAATGGAAGAAGTGTCTGCATTACAGAATTAAAAGGGTATCAGGAAACTTCCGGCGAGCCTGTATTTCAGCCACGCCGCCCGAACAGCCGTTTAGACAAGATCCGGCATATGTTTCAGAAGATAATGTAACGTCTTGCGCAATGCAAGCGTTCATTGCTGGCTATTGCGAAATATCATTGATAAAATCAGCATCAGAGAGGAGGAACCATTTTGAACCAGAAACAGACGGATATTACAACAGGAAAGCAAATACGTCATCTGCGAACACAATCGGGAATGACACAGGAAGAACTGGCTGGGGAATTGAATGTTACCCGGCAGGCGCTATCGAATTGGGAGAGAGATGTTAATGAACCCGATTTAAATACGTTGAAAAAAATTTGTTTTCTTTTTGGAGTCCACATGGACGATTTTGCGAAGGAGGTAATAACAAAAATGGAAACATGTGAAAAAAAAGAGAAACGACAATTTAATAAGTATGATATGGCAATTGGACTTTTTTATGGTGTCGGGATATTTCTTGGCATTGGTATTTTCTTTGTTGGCGGTTTTATGACAATGTCGGGTGCAGGGTGGGGAGCATCACTATTTGGCGGTGGCTGTTTTTCTCTTGTATTTGGCTTGATATGCCATGCAGTTATTACATTGAGAAGAAATGACAAATGATGACATATCCTGCTTTCTAGACTTTTCGGTCATATCGCGTAAAAAAGCCGCTGCTTTTGGCTTTCCAATAGCGGCGGCAAAGGGAAATATCCTTTGAATACCTTACAGAAGAAAAGTTTTGCAGCATTATAAAAATAAAAGCCTATACCATTTTGGAAAGAAAAGATACATAATAGTCAAGACGGCAACAATCAGAAGTTATGGAGGGTAACAATGGAATATAGTAAGGAAGATTTAATGGAAGCAAAAAGGCAAATTTTGGGAGTGGGAGAGAACATGGGAACAGAGGAAAGTAAAAAAATCTGGGAGAAAAACGCACAATTTTGGGATAATGCAATGGGTGACAAATCTAATGAATTTCACAGAGAGGTAGTGCGTCCCAAAGTAACGGAACTTCTATCTCCTAATCCTGCGGATTACATTTTGGATATTGCGTGTGGCAATGGAAATTATTCTTCGTATCTTGCACAAAGAGGCGCTTCGATTGTCGCTTTTGATTACAGCAAAAAAATGATAGAATTGGCTAAAAGACGGCAATCACAATATGCAAAACAAATTGAATTTTGTGTAGCGGATGCGACCAATAGAGAAAGTATATTAGAATTAAAAAGAAATCGAGCCTTTACGAAAGCAGTTTCTAATATGGCAATTATGGATATTACGGATATTGAACCACTTCTTATGGCTGTTTATGAACTGTTGGAGGAAAGCGGAATTTTTGTCTTTGCAACGCAACACCCTTGTTTTATCACGTTGACTGAAAAATATATGACACCGCACAGTTACTATGGTATAGCGATTGAAGGGCAACCGGAGGAGCAGATTTATTATCATCGTTCCATACAAGATATTTTTAACCTTTGTTTTAGAGCTGGATTTGTCATTGATGGATTTTATGAAGAATGTTTCAAAAACAACAAAGAAATTCCTATGGTAATGATAGTAAGGCTTAAAAAGGTAAAACGTGATAGCTTAAAATAAATTCAAGTTTGCCGGATAAATAGCAAACCTGGCCGAGCCAGTCAACGGTCAAGATGAACGGGCTTCGCCCGCCGTTGACAGCCCCGCCCGGTTTTGCAGTTAGGCAGTCAAGGAGCGACAGCCTAAAGTGCTGCCGCCCCTTACTATCATAAAAAGCAACTACTAACCAGCCACAGCCCTTTTGGGAGGAAAGGGGGATTTTCCATGACCTGTACAGAAGAATATCGGGAACATATCGAGTACACTTTCCATGCCTTTTGCAAAGTCGTTATCCGAAATGCAACGATCAACGCAGCGAGGACACGGAGCAGGAAGCACAAAAGAGAAATATCCCTTGAATACCTCACAGACGAAAAGCACTACCCTTTAGGCACGACAGATGAATATTTCCAAGCCCCGGAGCCGGACGAGGAATACATACTTACCCTTTGCGGCGATACGGTCATTTTCAGCAGCGGCTTACTTGCGGAAGCCCTGTCACGGCTGGACGAACGGGAGCGGGAAATGATTTACCTGTCCTTTTTCAAGCGTATTCCACAGCACGAAATTGGCAGACAGTACGGGCGCAGCCGCAGCACAGCGGGCTACCATATCCGAAAAGTCCTACGGCAGCTCCAAGCGGAAATGGAGGGAATGGCATATGAGAAATAATAGGCTTCTCCCCTATGAAACAATCGTCCAAGCCACCAGCGGGGAGCCGGAAGCGGTGGGAACTGTATTGCAGTATTACCGCCGCCGCATACAATGTGCCGCCCGTGTGAATGGACGGGTAGACCAAGATACAGAGGACTACATCACCCAGACGCTTCTCACAGCTATTTTCAAGTTCCGCTTTGGGAGATAGCCCTACCGCCTACAACTGAATAACCGCCGCTTCGCCGGCAACCAGAAAGCAGTAAATCTATTCAACAGATTTGCTGCTTTTTTTCGTTCCTGTTTGGCATTTTTGAAAATCCCCAGTATGAAAAAACAAAAGGGAAAATTGCCGCCGCAGTTGGCAAAATCCCTTACTTATCCGTGGAGGGTATCAAAGAAAAAAATACTGCCATTGTCCGCCTTTTTCGGCTTGCGTGGTGTTGTAGGGAATAAGGGGAAATTCTAAAAATCTCCGTCCATTTTGCTTTGCGTGGTGTTGTAGGTAGTGAAAGGAAAATTTTCAAGATATGCCGGAATAGCGGGTAGCAAAGCCCTTTTGAAACGTCTTGTTAGCGGAAAGTACGGAAGCCGGGGAACGCCGGAGTTTTTCAGAGCAAGATTCTACCGCAGTACCAAAATTCGCTTATCGCTCATTTTGCCCCTGCGGGAATCTTGTTGGGGAGTGCCTTCCCCAAACCCTGCTTATGCGGCTTACGCCGCTGGAAAATCCCTCAAAATAATTTTTCGGATTTTTCAAAAACAGTTCCGCTTTACACCCTGTTTTTCTCCTATTAGTGAGAGGACACCACGCACAGCCGAAGGAGGTTTTACCATGCGAAAACGATATAACACGCCGCACCGCAGCCGGGTAGTCAAGACACGCATGACCGAGGAAGAATACGCCGAGTTTGCGGAAAGGCTTTCTGCTTACAACATGAGCCAAGCCGAGTTTATCCGGCAAGCCATAACCGGGGCAGCCATACGCCCCATCATAACCGTTTCCCCCGTCAATGACGAGTTGCTTGCCGCTGTCGGGAAGCTGACCGCCGAATACGGCAGGATCGGCGGCAACTTAAACCAGATAGCCCGGACGCTGAACGAGTGGCACAGCCCCTACCCGCAGCTTGCCGGGGAGGTACGGGCGGCGGTTTCCGACCTTGCTGCCCTAAAGTTTGAAGTCTTGCAGAAAGTGGGTGACGCTGTTGGCAACATTCAAACATATCAGCTCTAAAAATGCGGACTATGGCGCAGCGGAAGCCTATCTCACATTTGAGCATGACGAGTTTACCATGAAGCCCACCCTTGATGAAAACGGGCGGCTGATACCGAGGGAGGATTACCGCATTTCTTCCCTCAACTGTGGGGGCGAGGATTTCGCTGTTGCCTGTATGCGGGCTAATCTCCGCTATGAGAAAAACCAAAAACGGGAAGATGTGAAAAGCCACCACTATATCATCAGCTTTGACCCACGGGACGGGACAGACAACGGCTTGACCGTAGACCGGGCGCAGGAGCTGGGCGAGCAGTTCTGTAAAGAGCATTTCCCCGGACACCAAGCCTTAGTCTGCACCCACCCGGACGGGCATAACCACAGCGGCAATATCCATGTGCATATCGTCATCAACTCCCTGCGGATTTATGAAGTCCCGCTTCTGCCCTACATGGACAGACCAGCCGACACACGGGAGGGCTGCAAGCACCGCTGCACCAACGCCGCTATGGAATATTTCAAGAGTGAAGTCATGGAGATGTGCCACCGGGAGGGGCTTTACCAAATCGACCTCCTAAGCGGCAGCAAGGAACGGATAACCGAACGGGAATACTGGGCGGCAAAGAAAGGACAGCTTGCCCTTGATAAAGAGAACGCTGTCAGAGAAGCCGCAGGACAGCCGACCAAGCCCACCAAGTTTGAAACGGACAAGGCGAAGCTGCGCCGGACGATACGGCAGGCACTTTCCCAAGCTGGCAGCTTTGACGAATTTTCTTCCCTTTTGCTGCGGGAGGGTGTGACCGTCAAGGAGAGCCGGGGGCGGCTTTCCTACCTCACGCCGGACAGGACAAAGCCTATCACAGCCCGGAAGCTGGGGGACGATTTTGACAAGGCTGCTGTCCTTGTCCTGCTTACGCAGAACGCCCACAGAGCCGCCGAACAGAGCAAAGCCATACTCGAATACCCTGCCGCGGTTAAAAAGCTGTCACAAGGGGAAAAAACCACAAAAACCACCCCGGCAGACAACACCTTGCAGCGCATGGTTGACCGGGAAGCCAAGCGAGCCGAGGGCAAGGGCGTGGGCTATGACCGCTGGGCGGCAAAGCACAACCTAAAGCAAATGGCAGCTACCGTTACCGCCTATCAGCAGTACGGCTTTTCTTCCCCGGAGGAACTGGACGAAGCCTGTTCTGCCGCCTATACCGCCATGCGGGAAAGCCTTACAGAGCTGAAGCAGATGGAAAAGACGCTGAACGGGAAAAAGGAGCTGCAACGGCAGGTGCTTGCCTATTCCAAGACCCGCCCTGTCCGGGACGGGCTGAAACAGCAGAAAAACGCCAAAGCAAAAGCAGCCTACCGTCAGAAGTACGAAAGCGACTTTATCATAGCAGACGCAGCCGCCCGCTATTTCAGGGAAAACGGCATTTCCAAGCTGCCGAGCTATAAAGCCCTGCAAGCAGAGATTGAAACCCTTATCCAAGAGAAAAACAGCGGCTACAACGATTACCGGGCAAAACGGGAGGAATACCGCCGCTTACAGACTGTCAAGGGCAATATCGACCAGATTTTACACCGGGAGCGCAAGCCTGTGAAAAGGCAGGAACAGGAACGATAAAAACCGCCCCAAAATGTACCCGAACCTATACAGAACAAGGGGGCTGCCCCGTACCCTATCCGCAAATACCAAAGGATTTTTTAACGGGCTTATAGGGCAGAAAAAACCCGAAAATGATACCGAGATGATACAGAATTACCGCCGATACCGCCACACCAGCGGAAACGGCAGAAAGGAGCGCACCCATGCCAAGAATGAGCAAGAAACGGCGGCTGGAATGGTCTTTTTTCCTGCGGCAAGTGAAAGTCGGGAATTCCACCTGCGATCGTATCACATACAATGACCTCTGCCGGGGCTGTACCCATAGCTGCAAGCAGAGCTTCCGGGCGGTTATCATACTCTGCCCCCACTACTACTCCAAACGCCGGAAAAAGGAGGACAGGGACAATGGCAGATAACCGCAAGTATTACTACCTCAAGCTGAAAGAGAACTTTTTTGACAGCGACTCCATTGTGCTGCTGGAAGATATGAAAGACGGGATTTTATACTCCAATATCCTCTTGAAGCTGTACTTAAAATCGCTGAAAAACGGCGGGAAATTGCAGCTTGACGAGCATATCCCCTACACAGCGCAGATGATAGCGACACTGACCCGCCACCAGATAGGGACGGTTGAGAGGGCTTTAGAGATTTTCCGGCAGTTGGGGCTTGTGGAGCAGCTTGACAGCGGGGCTTTCTATATGACCGACATTGAGCTGATGATAGGACAGTCCTCTACCGAAGCCGAGCGGAAACGGGCTGCAAGACTGGAAAACAAGGCACTTTTACCGCCCCGGACAAAAGGCGGACATTTGTCCGACATTCGTCCACCAGAGATAGAGATAGAGTTAGAGAAAGAGATAGAGATAGAAAAAGAGAGAGAGGGAGAAACGGGACACCCCGCCCCCGCCGCTTATGGCAGATACAACAATGTGATACTGACCGATACAGAGCTTTCCGGGCTAAAAACAGAGTTGCCCGACAAGTGGGAGTATTATATTGACCGGCTTTCCTGCCATATCGCTTCCACCGGGAAACAGTACCACAGCCATGCAGCCACCATTTACAAGTGGGCGCAGGAGGACGCTGCCAAAGGCAAGGCTGCCCCGAAACAGGGCATACCCGATTATTCATGCAAGGAGGGCGAGAGCTTATGAAAAACGGAATTGAAGCTATGATTACGGACATTACAGCCACTACCGCCGAAGCGGAGGACTACACAGGCGAGGACGGGCTTTTATACTGCGGTAAGTGCCATACGCCCAAAGAAGCCTATTTTGCAGAGGGAAAGACTTGTTTCGGGCGTGACCGCCACCCGGCAGAGTGCGACTGCCAGCGGGCAGCCCGTGAAAAGCAGCAAGCCGCCGAAAGCCGACAGAAGCACCTTGAAAAAGTGGAGGACTTGAAACGCCGGGGCTTTACCGACCCTGCTATGCGGAACTGGACATTTGAGCATGACAACGGCAGAAACCCGCAGACCGAAACCGCCCGCTTTTATGTGGAGAGCTGGGAAACCATGCAGGCTGAAAATATCGGCTACCTGTTTTGGGGCGGCGTGGGGACGGGAAAAAGCTACCTTGCCGCCTGTATCGCCAACGCCCTTATGGAAAAAGAGGTTGCCGTCTGCATGACAAACTTTGCAACGATACTGGGTGACCTTGCCGCCAGCTTTGAGGGCAGGAACGAATATATTTCCCGCCTTTGCAGCTACCCTCTGCTGATACTTGATGATTTCGGTATGGAGCGAGGAACAGAATACGGGCTGGAACAGGTTTACAGCGTGATTGACAGCCGTTACCGAAGCGGCAAGCCGCTGATCGCCACGACCAACCTCACGCTGGAGGAATTGCAGCACCCGCAGGACACGCCCCACGCCCGTATCTATGACAGGCTGACTTCCATGTGCGCCCCCGTCCGCTTCACGGGCAGCAACTTCCGAAAGGAAACCGCACAGGAAAAGCTGGAACGCTTAAAGCAACTGATGAAGCAGCGAAAGGAGAGCCTATGACAGAAACGAAACAGACAAGCACCACCAAAACAGACCGCCGCCCGGACTGTGTGACGGAAATCCGCATGGGCAACTCCGTCCTTACCGTTTCCGGCTTCTTCAAGCAGGGCGCAACCGACACCGCAGCCGACAAGATGATGAAAGTGCTGGAAGCGGAAGCTGCTACACAAAAAACGGCGATTTGACCGACCATAAAGAAGCAGATTTGACGCTTTTGCCGCTATACAGACAGCCGCCCCATGTGGTACAATCAAGGTACGGAATAGTGGGGCTGGCTGTCGGAAACGGAGGATTTTATGTTAAGACAGACCAACCAACAACCAATTACCGCCCTTTACCCAAGACTATCCCATGAGGACGAGCTGCAAGGCGAAAGCAATTCCATTTCCAATCAGAAGCGTATCCTTGAAACCTATGCAAAGCAGAACGGCTTTTCCAATCTGCGCTGGTACACGGACGACGGTTATTCTGGTGCGAACTTTCAAAGACCCGGTTTTCAAGCCATGCTTGCGGACATTGAAGCCGGAAAAGTCGGGACAGTTATCGTAAAGGATATGTCGAGGTTAGGGCGAAACTACCTGCAAGTGGGAATGTACACGGAAATGATTTTCCCACAGAAAGGTGTCCGCTTCATCGCTATCAATGACGGAGTGGACAGCGCACAGGGCGACAATGACTTTGCCCCGCTGCGGAATATCTTTAACGAATGGCTGGTGAGAGATACGAGCAAGAAAATCAAAGCAGTAAAACGCTCAAAAGGCATGAATGGCAAGCCCATCACAAGCAAGCCTGTGTATGGCTACCTCATGGACGAGGATGAAAATTTCATTATTGACGAGGAAGCTGCACCCGTAGTCAAGCAGATATACAACCTCTGTCTTGCCGGGAATGGTCCGACCAAGATAGCCCGTATGCTCACAGAGCAGCAAATCCCCACGCCGGGAACGCTTGAATACCGCAGGACGGGCAGCACCCGCCGCTACCACCCCGGCTATGAGTGCAAGTGGGCGACCAATACCGTAGTGCATATCCTTGAAAACCGGGAATACACAGGCTGTCTGGTAAATTTCAAGACAGAAAAACTTTCTTACAAAGTCAAGCACAGTGTAGAAAATCCCCCGGAAAAGCAAGTGATTTTCGAGAACCACCACGAGCCTATCATAGACACCCAAACATGGGAACGGGTGCAGGAGCTTCGCAAACAGCGCAAACGCCCAAACCGCTATGATGAAGTGGGTTTGTTCTCCGGCATACTGTTCTGTGCGGACTGCGGCAGCGTGATGTATCAGCAGCGATACCAGACGGACAAGCGCAAGCAGGACTGTTATATCTGCGGCAACTACAAGAAACGCACCCATGACTGTACGGCGCACTTTATCCGCACCGACCTCTTGACCGCTGGTGTACTCTCCAATCTGCGGAAAGTGACCAGCTATGCGGCAAAGCATGAAGCCCGGTTTATGAAACTCTTGATTGAGCAGAACGAGGACGGGGGCAAACGCAGGAACGCCGCCAAGAAAAAGGAACTGGAAGCCTCCGAGAAACGCATAGCCGAGTTATCCGCTATCTTCAAGCGGCTGTATGAGGACAGCGTGACCGGGCGCATATCAGACGAGCGTTTCACAGAGCTGTCGGCAGACTATGAAGCAGAGCAACGGGAGCTGAAAGAAAGAGCCGCTGCTATTCAAGCGGAGCTTTCCAAAGCACAGGAAGCCACCGTGAACGCAGAAAAGTTTATGAATGTTGTCCGGCGGCATACCAGCTTTGAAGAACTTACCCCTACTCTGCTGCGGGAGTTTGTAGAGAAAATCGTTGTGCATGAGTGCAGCTATGACGAGAACAAGACCCGCAGACAGGACATTGAGATTTATTATTCTTTTGTTGGCAAGGTGGACTTGCCCGAATAACCGCCCGACCTATCCGACACAATGCGCAAGTGCCGGATAGGAACGGCAAAATTTTTTACACTTCTATTACTTCTTTATCGCACATCAGTAAAAGGCTGCGGAATGTATTTTCGTCCCGCAGACACCAGAAGCACCCGTGGCAGTAGATGCGAATTTTTCGACACTTTGGTGCAGTTCTGAACAGGCAACTAAAATTGCATTTGCGTTACTGAATTCTTCGTGGAGTAAATGCTATCTGGAGATTATTAGTGCAATTATGGGTGGCGGAGCATTAAAAGTGGAGGCAAGTCATATCCGAAAGTTACTGTTTCCACAATATTCCGCAGATCAGTTGCAATTGTTATCCGTATATGCAGATCAGCTGCTTCAAGTCAAACAAACGACACAAGAATTACAGGATAAAATTGACACGGTTGTAGTTGCTCCATTCGAAAACGGAACAGAAATCCTTAATGAAATTCGAATATTACTAAACAGGAAACTACTAGAAAGGGGTGGCAAAAATGATGAATCATGAAGCATTACGAGATTTTGCACGTAATGCGCAGACCATGATTGACGCTGGAGCAGTCGAGGATAGATTGCGTCATTATTTGTCTTCAAAGCTATCGGCCATCTTCCCTGATTTGCCGTGGTGGATTGAGGCTCATATGATGGGCACCGAAGAAAGGGTGCGTTTTTCATCAGAAAACGGGGACCGCCAAGGTTTTGTGGATGCGGTTGTAGGCAAAACGGCCGTTGAGTATGAAAAGAATTTGACAAACCGTCGTATTTTTGATGAGGGCTATCACCAGGTAAAAGAGTATTGTGCAGCATTATATAATGTTGGCATACCCGCAAATGAAATCTTAGGTGTGCTTTCGGACACGGTGAGATGGTATGGCTATGCTGTTTCTGTTTTAGGAGAAGCAACAGAAAGTGGTTTGTATGGCCCTGATAACATTGAACTACAACAGGTAACCTTTGTCGATTTGTCGGTTGATACCACCGAAGAACGAAATCGTTTTGAAGGGTTTGTAGATCAGTTCCTCGGACGCGATCAGTCTCGCTTACTGAACGCAAATACGCTTGTGATGGATTTCGGTATTGAAAGTTCCTTTTACCGCAATCATGCTCGCATATTTGAAACTGCAGTGCGAACAGCGATGTCCGAAAAACGAGAGTATGCCGATCTGATTCGTCAAGTGTGGCAGAATTTTATCGCATACCTTGGAATTTCAGATTATGGTGAATTTTCCGTTGATACATATATCAATGAGTTCTATTTGGTGACAGTTGCTAAAATCATTTGCGTAAATGTCCTGGCAGGCGCTCCAGTAGTAAGCACAAGGAATGAAATACAGCAAATTCTGGATGGCGGTTATTTTTCAAACCAAAACATAGAGAACTTGGTAGATTACGACTATTTTGGTTGGTTAAATAGCGCTCCTTACTCCAGTCTTATTATGGATAGCGTGGCGGAGATGCAACAGCGCCTTGTTGCATATGATTTTTCGCACCTTGGAGAAAATGATATTTTTGGAAAACTGTTAGCGCAAATGGCGAATGCCGAGCACAGATTGATGCTGGGGCAAGAATTTACACCTCATTGGGCAGCGAGGGAAATCGTTGAATATAACATGGATCAACTTACCAGCAACAGCCCCAAAGTGTTGGATATGTGTTGCGGCTCCGGCGTTTTCCTGATCGAAACGATCAAAGCAATTCGTTATCGGTTTGCAATCAACGAAGAAAGCTATTCTGCAGAAAAAGATGCAATTGCTTTTTCCTGTGTGATGGGATTTGATATCGATCCTCTTGCAGTAATGTTGGCAAAAGTCAACTGGGTTATGGCGATGCGTGACCTATTTAGTGTACATGACGGTAATATAGTAATTCCCATTTATCATGCAGACTCACTGTTCGTTGCGACACCAATAACACATAGAATGCCGGAAAGTGCTGGTGATTCATATGTTTTGCATTTTGATAATCATCAGGTAGAGCTTCCTGGTTTCTTGCTTTCGCCTGAACACAGGAGCACATTTGATTCCTTTATGGCGAAAGCCTATAGATTTGCTATGATAAGAGCAAATCATCCAGAAGTGACACTTGCGGACGACGAAGTGTCAGCTGTAGTTGATTCAATAACGCAAGAAACAGAGGTTGTGTTTGCCGATGACGAGCGTGCAGCGTTATGCATATCCGCAGGGCAGTTAATCTTGGAACTTGAGCGATTGCAACGGCAGGGTCGAAACGGAATTTGGCATTTCATTTTATCCAACAGTTATCGCCCCGGTGTAACCGCTCGACAATTTGATTGTATTGTTTCAAATCCTCCGTGGATGGCTATGAGTAAATTGGCGGTAAATCCGTATAAAACTTCTTTGCAAACACTCGCGGACCACTATGGTATCAAACCGACAGGAGCATCCCATCCACATATGGAGCTGGCCACCATATTTTTAGTAAGCGCTGTTGATCGTTACATAAAGGATGGTGGCTTCTGGAGCTGTATAATGCCAGGTAGTCTGTTGAGTGGATTAAACCACGAGCATTTCAGAAGCGAAAGATTTAGAACGTCCAGAGCCAGTCTACCAATGCAAATGAATGCACTTTGGGAACTTCCAATTGATACTTTCAAAAACAAAGCGGTAGTAGTATCCGGTAAAAAAGTAAATCAACCTTCACCGGATTGTTTATATGGACGTGTGTACACTGCTCCATGCGTATTTTCTGAATGCAGTTATACACTTAATCGACAAGGTGCGCGCAGCGCATGGACGAACCAAGGCGCCGATGTTGAAGTAGTAGATGTGATTAACGACAGTCCGCTCAGATTCTACCAAGGCTGCGACGTATTTCCGAGAACAGCACTATTCCATAAGTTTGTTGAAAGAACAAACGGAAATTGGGATATTTCTCCGATTGAGCGAACAGATGAATTGTGGTATTTAGTGAGTGACAGCAAAATTGAATGCTGCAATGAACTGAGTGGCAACAACATCGACAAAGAATACGTTTTCGATGCGTTTATCTCCAAACATCTATCACCGTTCGTTATTTCTGCACCGGCCAAGGTATTGCTTCCAGGTCGAAAAGAAGGCGGCGAATGGAAAACTATTGGTGCCGCAGATCGTGTGCGCATGAACACAAGCACAAATGCAGTGTTCACTCAAATAGAAACAGGTGTCCATGAAAATTTGGTGCAATTCTTTGAAAATAGAATAAATATCTATGGTAAATAGCGCAACCAAAACTTTTCAACCGCAAATTGGCTTGTACTTTCTAACGCTAGTGGATCAAATCCGTGTGCCGCCTATATATCGTTAGAATCATACGACAGGAGCCGACTTATCATTGACCAAACGTTGTATTGGTATTTGGCAGAAACAGAGGATGAAGCCATATTCTATACCGGGTTACTAAATAGCGACGCTTTAGCTGATGCCATAAAAGATTTTCAGCCAGAGGGTGGATTTGGGAAGCGGCATATTCATACACTGCCCTATAAAATTATGCCCCATTACGATCTGGAGCAGCCCTTGCATGCGAATGTTGTAGAGGCTACAAGGGTACTAATGCGTGAGTGGGTTGAAAAATGCAGTTCCGACGCAGCTTTGGCTGCGAAACTAAATCCCAATAGTGGTGCACTGCATAGCAGAAGGCGTAAGCAGCAGTCAGCAATCAAAGCGCTAAATGCTTACGAAGGTTTTGCGGCGGCGTGTGGCGAAATTCTGAGATAAGCACAGATAGTCTGACGATCCTATTGTTCTGTTTGCAATAGACGATAGGATTGTCGAACATAAATTACCCTACATAGTTTGCACAGGATAGTATTGAAAATAACAGAAACGAGGCGAAAAAATGAGCAAAGGTGTAATTTATATACTTACAAATCCATCGTTTCCGCAGTACGTGAAAATCGGCTATGCGAGGGACGTAAAGCAGCGGCTGGACGAGCTGAACCGCAGCACTGCTGTGCCGTTTGCGTTTCGCGTCTACGCCACATACGAAGTGGATTCCGCGCTGTCGGACAAAAAGCTCCATTCCATATTGGACAAGCTGAATCCGGAACTGCGTTCCACCGAAGAAGTAGATGGCAAGCGGCGTATTCGTGAATTTTATGCTATGACACCGGAGGATGCTTATTCCATTCTGGAAGCCATTGCAGAAATCAACGATTACAAGCACCGACTGAAAAAGTGGAAAGCCACAGCAACAGAGCAGCGCGAGGAAGCTTTGGCGCAGGAGATCAACGAACAACATCAGGAGCGCATGGCACCGTTTACATTCTCTGCCTGTGGCATCGCTGTTGGTGAGCAGATCGAATTCTTCTGCAACGGAAACGATCACACCGGCGAGCTGTGCGAGGTTGTTGACGACAAGCACGTCAGCTACAACGGCGAAACCTGGTCGCTTACAGCGCTGGCAAAACATCTGACCGGCGTAAAAAGCGCCATCGCCGGCCCCAAATATTTCAAATATAAAGGCGAATGGCTGAACACCATCCGCCACCGCTTAGGGGTATAAATCACATAAAAAGGACTGAGGTGAACTGCGTGGACGACATTGTCAATAGAATAATGGACAGCGAAAAATGGCCAAATCTTGAACTGCCAGAAAACTTAGAGCTGCTCAACGAATTAGCTGATGAAAGTTTTTCATCAGGAACATTTTCTGGAATGCTGTCTGCAGTTCTGATGTACCATCAGTTGTATAGAAGCGATGTGTTTGCATTTATTGGAGGATTGTCATTTTTTAATTCAGCTATCAGTGCATCCTGCAACCATTCGTTTCTCAATCCCGGCGAACAGAATGTTAGGTGCTTATTTGAATGAATTGAAGGACACCGTAAGCTTCTACAAAAAAGATGAGTTTTTGGAAAAAGTAGCAGCCTTCAACGTGATTCGAAATGAAGCAATTCACAAAATGCGGAAAAGTAATCTGGATGAAATTTCTGGTCGTCTTCGGTATATGAAGGTTCTTTTTGATAATATTTTTGAATTGTATGATGAAATCCAGGATGATTTCCGTATAACATTTCACAGTTTTCGAAAAGATGTATTCTTTGATGAGTACGGTCCGGAGAATGAATAAACCGGAGGGAGTACTGTGCTAAATATCTCTAACAGACCGTTAACAACCGCCGATTTTCCGGAGTTTGCCAGCGAAAATGCAGCATTTCAGAAAGAACTAACACTGGTGGCGCACTATAACAACGCCCATAAAGGAATTATAGACACGGACTTTATTCAGTGGGCGTTGGATAATTCTATATCCTACCGCGTAGTGCATTGGTTTATTTATGATTTTTCGGGTGTTGATGACGAAAAGATTCTATGTTTTTTGGATGGCGTTTTCAATCATTACACCATGTACTATGACGAGAGCAATAACTGCCTGAAATTCAAATTCAAAGACGCGGCCGGTGATTTAAATGTGGATTACACCGAGGATTACGTTTTAGCAGGTATTGCTTTTGAAGGAACAGAACCGCCGTTAGATATAGATACTGTTTTTTCAAAGCTACAATTGCAGAAATCCATTGTTGACGTGAAACAGAAGCATTTGATCGGAAAAGTCCCAGAAGGAACGCATAAATTTCTGCACGCGCTAAATTCAGCAAAAGTGGAATCGGTATTGACCGATATGCTGTCAGTCGATAATTTGTACATCCATTGGAGCGCGATCAATCTGCTCTACTACTCACGGGTAGATATCGTGGATTCCGTTTTGTCAGTTTCGGTTTATCACAACGAAATCAAAAATGTGCTGTTTAAGTATGCACAGCGCGATGAGGACTATATCCTTCCATTATTAGCGCGGTATAATTATCCCAATATTGATCCAGGCAAAATCAAAGAGTATTGTGTTGCAATGGTGAACTGGATAGAAGGTATTGCCTCGGATGATGTTGACGATGAATTCTTACTCGAATTTCTACGTCAAGAACTGAAGGCGTCAGGCAGGAAGGAAGACATACCGTTTCTTATTGACAACGAGGATCACATACTGATCGACGGGTTTGCTGCCGATTACATGTCAAGAATGGGGATATTCCAGGGTAGCACACATGTTTTTGATGAAATATCCGAAGTACAAGAAGTGTTGGAAAGCACACCTATAGATGGCGAGTTTTTATTCTATCGAGCAGCATTCCGCTTTGAAAAATCACACGATTCAAAATGGTTGCAATTGTGTGATATTGTGGCAGGCATTATGGCATCCTTTTTTACATTTGCCAACCGCGTCACAGTGGAGGAATGCATTCTGATCTTTGGAATGATTAATGCGCAGCAGAAACGGAATTTGATTTTGCTTCATCGACTTATGAAAAAGAGTACAGATAAGAATATGTTTTTTACACAGAAATCAAACGTGTTTTCACAAACGGAAGTCTGTGTTTTTATAGGAAAACTGGCCGAACGCTTTGATGCGGCTGATTCAAAACCAGAATAAAACGAGGTAACCACTATGCGTAATTTGAGATCCTATTACTCTGCGACGATTGCGGATTTTTTGCAGCAGTCGAGCAGCGAAATCATCGGAATCATCCACTCCAACGATATTTCGGCAGAGACGACGATCCAGCAGAGCAATACCTGGGAGTCTGAGGTGCAGATTCTCAAGGATCAGCTGCACCCATTTTCGGACGGTAGGATCATTTTCGAATATACCATTCCCCGCATGGGAAAGCGTGTGGACGCAGTGGTGCTTTACCGGAATATCGTTTTTCTCCTGGAGTTTAAGTGCGGCGATAGCGAATATTGCCAGTCTACATATGACCAGGTGTACGATTACGCATTGGATTTGCGCAATTTCCAGAAGGAAAGCCATAATAAGCTGCTGGTGCCTATGATGATTTCCACGCATGCGCCCCGGTATCAGAATACACTCACAGTACGCGATCGCATTGTGGAGCCGATCCGATGCAATGCCAGAAATATTGGTATTGCAATCGAGCATATTGCCGAACAGTTTAATGAGGCGCCCTTCGATTACGAGGCATGGGAGAATTCAGAATACCTTCCCACGCCCACGATCGTAGAAGCAGCGCAGGCGTTGTATCGCGGTCACAATGTCCATGACATTACCCGCAGCGACGCAGGCGCAGAGAATCTGACAGTCACTACCGATGAAATCAACCGCATTATTGAACACAGCAAAGCAAACGGCAGAAAGTCTATTTGCTTTGTAACAGGCGTTCCCGGGGCAGGCAAAACGCTGGTAGGATTGAACATCGCCATCCAGCGCTCGGACGCACAGGCCGGTGAACATGCAGTATTTTTGTCTGGTAACTTCCCGTTGGTGACGGTGCTGCAGGAAGCGCTGGCTCGCGACAAGGTGGAGCAGGAAAAACAACGCGGTAACCGTGTGGCCAAAGCAGATACTCTGCGCAGCACATCCGCATTTATTCAGATTATCCACAAATATCGCGATTCCTTCGTCGGCAATGATAATGTACCACCGGAGCGCGTTGCCATTTTTGATGAGGCGCAGCGTGCGTGGACTCACGATATGATTAGAAAATTTATGCGCACCAAGAAAGGTGTGCCAGATTTCCATTGCAGCGAACCGGAATTCCTGATCAGCACCATGGACAGACACCAGGACTGGGCAGTGGTTATTTGCTTGGTTGGTGGCGGCCAGGAGATCAACACCGGCGAGGCCGGACTCCCTGAATGGTTTGATTCGCTGAAGCGGTCCTTCCCGGATTGGGACGTATATATCACACCGCAGCTCAACGATGATGAATATCGCCGCGGCAGGGCGTGGTCGGACATGCTGTCAGGGCTGCAGACATACGAAAGAGACAAGCTGCACTTGGCGACCTCTGTGCGGTCCTTCCGCACACCGGATTTGGCGGCGTTCGTGAAAGCTGTGCTGGATGCAGATACAGACGAAGCAAAAGAGCTATATCAGCGCATCAAAGATAAATATCCGATCGTGATCACCCGCGACCTGAACAAAGCAAAAGCGTGGGTGCGAGAGCAATGCCAAGGCACCACGCGCTATGGCTTACTGGCCAGCAGCGGCGCTCTGCGTTTGAAACCGGATGGCATCTTCGTAAAGAATGAGATTTCGGTTGCTAACTGGTTTTTGAATGGCAAAGACGATGTGCGTTCCAGCTATATGCTGGAGGATGTGGTGACGGAGTTCGATATTCAGGGACTGGAGCTGGACTATTCCGTTGTTGCGTGGGATGCCGATTATCGCTATGTAAACGGTGAATGGACCTACAACAACTTTGTGGGCAATCACTGGAACAACGTAAATTCCGAAGAAAAGCGGCTGTATCTGAAAAACGCATACCGTGTACTACTCACCCGCGCCCGTCAGGGCATGGCTATCTTTGTGCCAGCGGGTAGCGATAACGATCAGACCCGTAGGCGCGAGTGGTATGATGGGATTTATGGGTATTTGAAAGAGATTGGAATCCAAATCATATAATCTGCCGTTTCATAAAACGGAGATAAGAAAAAATAGGGTTGATTATTAATGGGCTTCATAAATAAAAGGAATTTGTATGGAAACGACTATAACGCTTGTGCCCTGTGCGAATATCAGCGCGAGATTAAATTGATAAAACGCCTAATAAATATTTCGGAAAAGGCCATAGAAAAGCAAGTTGTTAATAATACATGGTCATATGAAGGAATATGCTATTCGTTCGCGAAAACAATAGTTGATTATAGCAAGATGGCATATGACAATGTCTTGCTGGGGCATTTCCATGCAGTTAAAATGATTAACAGAGCCATTCTGGAGAATCTCGTTTGTTTAGATATCATCGTCAACAATGAAGATTTGTGGAAGTATTATTGGGCATATTCATACAGAAGCACTATTTATAAATCAAGACGCACTCCAACCTAGAAAGAATTGGACATGCTTGAAGGACTATATAAAGATTTGGATATTCCAGAGGCTTTTTATACCAAGCAACCCGGCAGGAAGAAAGCGTATATCCAGGAACAATACGGCTGGACATATAAAATCAATGATAATAAGCAATTCACTTTCGAAAACATCTGCAAACTGATTGGCGAAGAAGGCGGTGTAGAATATCATGGCTTTCAGATGCTGAGCGATTATTCACATGGCACATCGTTTTATATGAAAATGCATAGCTCTGTTTTCGTTGGTGACATGATGACAATATTCGTTAATATGTACATCAACCTGTATCGCATAGTTACTATATACTGTTGGAATTCTGTTGAGGAAGACTTTGATGATGTCACAGATGAACTGGAAAACATTTTCCATCGGTTTATCGAGCACGAGGAAGAAATTTATAGTAATTGACGTTGTATAGTTCCGATAATACTTGCATCGTTCCGATGTGGAACTGAAGACAGCAAAAACATTGACACAGCGGCATCGCAGCAGAAATGTTGCGGTGCCGTTTTGCGCGCTGAACTTCTGAGTCAGTACGAACCAATTTCGCGTAACTTTTATATTATTCCTTATACGCGATTTTATCAGAAAAAGAATCAGAGATATGCAGTTGTTCAGTTATTTATAACATTCTCACCGATGGCCTTTTATGAAGGGGTTATATAGGGGAAATAAAAAGCGCCGAGCAAACGTGTTGCCCGGCACCATTGTGCGGTTAGATCATCCAGATCGGAACAATATAGTTTTCGGAATTGATGGCAGACAGCTTCGGCCGCATACAAAGGATCGCGCCATTGCCGCGAGGAATAGAGGCTTTGTCAAGGTGAACAAAGGCGCTGATCAGTTCACTGCCTGGATTGACGGAGCGCTTGATCTCTATCGGATGGAGCATACCATCGCTTTCGATTACCATGTCGATTTCGTTGGAATTGCTGTCACGGTAGTACCAAAGCAGACATTCCTTGGCGTTGTTGTGGTAGGATTTGAGCAGCTCAGAGACGACAAAGTTTTCCAAAATAGCACCATTGATTGCGCCATTGGCTAAAATCTCAGGAGAGGAATACCGCGTGAGATAGGCGACTAAGCCTGTGTCAAAAAAATACATTTTAGGCGTCTTAACGGTACGCTTCAATAGATTGTTGGAATAGGGACGCAGGAAGAAAATAACGTCGGATTTTTCAAGCACCTGCAGCCATCGCTTAGCAGTGTCATCGGATACGCCAACATCCTGCGCAATATCGTGGGTGTTGAGCATTTGTCCTGCCCGACAGGCGGCGGCGCGGACAAAATCACGGAACAGAAGCGGATCCGCAAGCTGCACCTGCTCTTTTACATCGCGATCAATATAGGTCTGCAAATAGCTGGAATAGAACACGTCCCGATCAGAGAACTTGCCGCTGGCAAGACCGGGCATAGAGCCCTTCCAGATGCGGTCATAGATTTCCGCAATATCCGCAGGCGCATTTGTTTTCTCTCGCGCTTTCAGCGCGTCCAGCTCCAGAGTAAACGGCGTACAATCACCTGACCCATAAATCTCGTGTTGGGAGAGGCTGGACATATGCAGAATCGCTACACGACCGGCAAGGGACTCCTGCGCCAGTTCCATCAGCTTGAACGCCTGCGAACCGGTAAGCCAATAGGTGCTGGGAGCAGCGCCTTTGTCAATCTCCATCTTGATGTAGGAGAAAAGCTCGGGCGCATATTGCACTTCGTCGATCATGATTGGGGTAGAATGCATTTGCAGGAACATAGCAGGATCGCGCTTGGCAAGGCTGCGCTCTTCCATGTCGTCCAATGTTACATACTCACGGCTGTCGTCCATGAGCTGCCGCAGAACAGTAGTTTTACCCACCTGACGCGGACCGGTGATTAAAATACAAGAATATTCTTTGGAAAGAGCAAGAATTTTATCCTCAATATCTCGTTTGATATAAGCCATGATAGGACCTCCTTAGGCAAATATTCGATTCAATCGTATTTTAGCATAAACCGAAACGTCTGTCAAGGCTGTTATACGATATAATCGTATTTTTGCATAAATAACAGAAAATATGATATAATCCCCTTGAAGGAGGTGGTGTATATGATTGTGTACAGATGAGCTTTGGAATCAAATAAATTTAAGGAGGTAAAACAACATGATTTCCAAAGAGCAATACACAGCAATCCGGCAGCTGAAGGCAGAAGGCTTTACCGGAACAGGGATCGCGCAAAAGCTGAATCTTTCTGCGGTCAGCGTCCGTAAATGGTGGAACACAGACGAGAAAACCTTTGACCAGCTCATCCGCGGCAATACCCCCTACATGGATCAATATCGGGAGTTCATCCTGAGTATTCTGCGCGTCTGCCCGCAAATTCGAGAGACGAATCTGCTATACCGTCTTAAAGAGGAATTTCCGGATTTTCACTGCAACAAGCGGACCTTTTACCGCTATATGAAGCAGCTGCGGGAGCAAACGGGCTTCCTGCAATTTACCGGCAGAGTCACTTCCCCGCGAGAGGAATCGCCACCGGGGTATGAGGCCCAAGTGGACTTCGGGCAATACCGCATGAAAGATATCTACGGGCAGCCGGTGCGGGTGTACTTCTTCTGCATGGTGTTGGCCTATAGTAGGATGCACTTCCTGTATTTCAGCCGGGAGCCCTTTACCACGGAAACAGCCATTCGAGCCCACGAATACGCGTTTCAGTATTTCGGCGGCAGGCCATGCATGATTATGTACGATCAGGATCGGGCGTTTGTGGGAAGCGAGAATTTCGGCAACATTCTGCTGGTGCCGAAGTTTGAGAACTTTGTCCGAAGTACAGGCTTCAGCGTCCGCCTGTGCAGACCCCACGATCCTCAGTCCAAGGGCAAGGTTGAAACTTTCGTCCGCTACGTCAAGGAGAGCTTCCTGCAGGGCAGAATCTTCGCTGGCATCGATTCCCTGAACAGTGCCGCTCTGCGATGGCTGGATACGGAGGCCAACGGAACGACCAATCTGCGCACACGAAAACCGCCACGGGAATTGTTCCGAGAGGAAATTCGGCATCTGGAGCCGGTGAACGCACCCCACGTAGATGACACTCTTATCCGTAGCGTATCAGACAAGTACACCGTTGCCGTAGATTGGAGCGTGTACGAACTGCCTCGGAGCAAGGGGAAGCAGTACGACCAAATTCGCGTGGAGGAAGAAAACGGCGTGCTGCTATTCTACATGGCCGCTACCGGCACACTGCTCCACAAATGCCCCAAGAAAGAAGACTGCGGCGTGACAGCCTATCACGGTGACGAGACAAAACGGGATTTTGTGAAATCCAACGAAATCCGATACATATTCGAAGCTTGCGACGCGTTGGAGCCTTTTCTCGAGAAACTGACCGAGCTTGAGCCGCGGTACAAGAACATTCAATGCGGCAGAATCATCGCTCTGTCCAATATGTACTCCGTTGAGCAGGTGGCGGAAGCCATGGAGTATTGCCTCAAGGTTGGCATTTGCAGTTCTCAGGAGGTTACGGCCTTCCTCATCTTCCGATACGGAGATGAATTTGCTAAGAAGCACCTATCGAAAAACGCATACTACCGCAACCGGAATAGAGCCTATGAGATTAGGAGGGAGCAAGATGGCAGGTATTACTGAACTGCAAGAACTGGCACGCAAACTTAGCCTCGCTAATATTGCTGGTGGCGTAGTCAACCTACAAAAAGAATCTCTGTCGAATCTGGACTATCTGAAATATATACTAGAATCAGAATTGGCAGAACGAGAGAAAAGTGCTATCGCAAAGCGCCGCAAGGAAAGTCACCTGCCGAGAAAGGCCTTTTCCATAGAGACCCTGAACAAGGGCATTGCGTGGCACATCCAGCAGTTAGAGAACCTAGCTTGGATCGAAAAGGCTGAGGACCTGATTCTGCTTGGCCGCTGCGATACAGGCAAAACGTCTCTGGCAGTGCATCTGGGAGAACTGACACTGGAAGCCGGCCATCGGGTGTATTACTGCAACGTCGATGAGTTCCTGGACATCATCCGAAACAAAGATCACGTAGAGCGCTGCAGCCGTAAATTCAAATATATGCTGAGCGCAGACCTGATCATACTGGACGAGATTATGTACGTCGCCCTATCCGATCAGGACCTACCGCTGTTTTATCGGGCGGTGAACTTCCTCAAGGAAGAAAGAAGCATGATTTACATTACCAACCGTGAGCTTTCCGACTGGTCGCTGACCGTCACGGATCGGCACCTAATGCAGACGCTTACGGAGAAGCTAACTAACAACAGTCAGCTTGTACGGCTGACCTAATGTCCACGGAGCAAAACCGTGGCCGTTTGCCATTAAAAAGTAAAACCGAAAAACTTGAAAATAACCGACAAATGTTGGAGGAAATATAAATACCGGTTTCCCACACCTCTTATTTTTTGCCACGAAAAGATTGATAGTCTCTCTTTTTTGTCAAAAATTCGCCTAACCGGAGGGGGAGGTCAAATCTCTGGGGGTATTTACCCCGAGACGGGCGTGGGGTCACGCGCGAAAAATCGGGAAATCAAGAAGTGGGGTTGTACGAATCGGATATCAAATGGCAGAGCGGTCTGCGACAGTCACCATGTGAAAGAAGATATACTGCAGCGCACTTACCTCGCAGCGATCAGCGATATGATCGAGGATGCCGAGGATATCATGGAAGCGGTGCGTGAAAGCGCAGGGCTGGTCATGCAACCCGAAAACGCAGATGCCATGAATCGCATCGAGCAGGAGATCATCGAGGTACAGGAAGCCGTCCTCGCCCTGCATAAGGCAAAGCAGAGCTTCAGCGTCAGCGCAACGGACTATGCAACACATATACAGGCATACAGCCAGCGAATGCAGGAGCTGGAAGCCCAGCAGGAAGAACAGAAATCCGTAGCAACACGGTATGCAGAGGTCAAGGCCTGGCTGGACGCATTCGAGCAGCACATCAAAGACGGCAGTATCATGAGTGCAGATGACAGCACCATTCTCAAGCAACTGATGGAACAGATCATCGTCAGTGACAGCGGCATAGAGATACAGTTCAAATGCGGTGTCAGCATCGAAAAGGACTACGAATAAAGCAGAAAGCCCTCGGCAGTGGTCACAGAACCACCGTCGAGGGTACTTTTTCGTTTCGTTGAAAAATTCACATTTATATGCTATGATAAGAAACCCGGAAGGTCAACGAGGAATAATCGAAAAAGAAACTGGATGAGATTCGAGCCTTCGGAAAAAATCTATGAGTTACGGCGAGGGTGTAAGGTTGGAAATTAACGAAGTCAAAGAAAACAAAAAGCAATATCTGCCTCTCCTGCTCCTTGCCGACGAGCAGGAGGATATGATCGACCGGTATCTTGACCGGGGAACGATGTATGTTCTGATAGAGGATGGTGTGAAATGTGAGTGCGTTGTCACCGACGAGGGCGGCGGCATTCTGGAGATCAAGAGCCTCGCAACGGAGCCTGCCCATCAGGGTAAGGGCTACGGCAAAGCTATGATAAATTACATTGCTGAACTCTATTGTGATCGTTATTCCATTCTTCAGGTCGGCACCGGCGACAGTCCTTTGACTGTCCCGTTTTACGAAAAGTGCGGCTTTGTCCGTTCCCACAGCATCAAAAACTTTTTCATGGGCAACTATGATCATCCGATCTTCGAGTGCGGTGTGCAGTTGGTCGATATGGTGTATCTGCAAAAGAAACTATAAATGCGAACGATAGTCGAGGGATAATGACATGATAGAGAAAAGAGAAGAAACAATTCGCAAATGGTTCCATATGTGGCTTACGAAAAACAGTTCGGTCATTAACGAAATTTTTGCTGATAGCGCAGTCTATACCGAAAGCTGGGGGCCTGAATATCACGGCGCAGAGAAAATCAAGCTGTGGTTTGACGAATGGAATACGCGGGGTTCCGTTATGCAATGGGATATTCATCAATTCTTCCACAAAGAAAATCAGACCGTCGTGCAATGGTATTTCAGATATCAGATGTGCGGCGAAGAAGCAAATGCTTTTGATGGAATGTCACTAATCACATGGGATTCCGATGGGCGGATCATATCCTTGCAGGAATTCGGATGCAATGCGCATCGTTATGATCCCTATGCCAGTGGGTCGCAGCCGCAGTTTGAAGCTACGGAAACGCTATGGTTTTAATTCTTTTGAAGGCAAAAACAAAAGGGGAGCAGACTGCTGCGTAGTGAAATTTCAATATCAGATGAACGGATAAAATTGATAACACATCACTTATCGAATTGTTACAGGTGTACTTTTGGTCGTTCTTACCCCTGTTTGTTGACCCTTTGGTCGCTCTCTCGCAGTCAAAAGCCTCGACACGTCGTTTGTGTTCGAGGCTTTTGTTTATGCCCTATTAGCGGAAGGCTGCCGCGCTTCAAACGCACTCCTCGTCTTGTGGAGTGCATTTTTTGACCTGAATTATAAATCCCCTCGAATCTTTTGATTCGAGGGGATTTACTTTTGGCAATCATTCCAAACTAAACTACATCAAAACGGTAAATTGTTTCAGAGGAATACCGTTCTCCGGGCAGCAGATACTTGCCGGGAAAAGAGGTATGATGGACAAAATCAGTCGCATACTGCGTCTCAAAACAAACTGCATTATGGATGCGGTCCGGCACGCCGTCATTTAGGATTAGAGCCTCTTCCGGGAAATTTGAGGTGTAAAACTGCAGCGCGGGAAGATCGGTATATACCCGAATCCGCCGGCCTGTATAAGGGGAATAGGCAGATGCCGCCTGCCTCATTCCGCTCCCGGACAGCAAAAAGGTGTGGTCATACCCTCTGGTGTTCTGCAATGTGGAATCTCCGATGTGTTCCAAGGTTCTAGGCTTTCTGAAATCGAAGATGGAGCCATCGACTGACATCATGGCGCCGGTCGGGAGAGCCTGTTGTGATAATTCCAGATACCGCTCTGCTTCGATTTGAACCAAGTAGTCCGTAACCTCCCGGTTAAAATCGGCATCCAGGTTAAAATAAGAATGATTGGTAAAGCTGACTGGGGTTTTTTGGTCGGATACCGCTTCATATCGGATATGGAGCGCTCCGTTCCCAGGCAGGGAATAGATGACTTTTACATCGAGATTGCCGGGATATCCGTCCAGCCCGCCGGGGAACCGATGGGAAAATACAATCCGATGATCAGACTGTTCAAGAACATCCCAAACTATATTGGAAAAGCTCTGGATTCCGCCATGAAGATGATGGGGAGAGTCGTTTTTCGTAAGCCGGCAGACTGCCCCGTCCATCTCAAACTGTGCATTGCTGATTACATTGGCGATTCTTCCGACAGCAGCGCCTGCGTACTTGGCATCCCTTTCATACAGGGGAAACTGGTCATATCCCAGCACAATATTTTTGGAAAAGCCATTACGGTCTGGCGTTGACAGCCGGAGAATCCGGCATCCGTAGTTACAGACCGTGACAGATATACCGTCTGTGTCTGACAGCAAAAAGCTATAGACCGGAAAACCGGAGTTTGTTTTACCAAATAGCTGCTGTCTCATCATAATACCCGTTCCAATCTCAGCTTTGCTTCCAGCAGGGGCTGCTTCATCAGGTCAAAGTTAAAATCCTTGCGGATGATTGGAACAGAAAGGCTTAGGCCAAGGTAAACGCTGCCGGAATGCTCCTTAACCGGTACAGCAATGCACTGTACCCCAAGCGTAGATTCCTCCTGCTCATAGGAAAATCCGGTTTGACGAGTTTCGTTTAGCTGCTGGAGCAGAATATCGACATCGTCAATGGTTTTCGCGGTGATTTTTCGCATTCCGCCGGAGTACATCTCCCGGATTTCTTCATCTGTCTTTCCGGAAAGAAGCGCCTTGCCCAATGCGGTAGCATGGGCGGGAATCCGTTTTCCCACGCTGGATGACATCCGTACTACATGTGAACAGTCGCATTTGCTCAGATAAACGACGTCTGAGCCGTCTAGAACCGCGAGATGTGCTGTTTCATCTACGGCATCTACCAATTCCTTTAAGACATCGCGCGAATAGAGGGAAAAATCATTATTTTCGACAAACTTTGAACCGATTTCAAACGGCTTCATTCCGATGATAAAACGGTTGTTGGTTGATTTCTTGACATATCCCATGTTTACAAAGGTCATCAGCAGGACATAGGCGCTGCTTTTGGCCATACTAAGCTGGGAACAGATATCGATCAGGGAAACGCCGTCCGGCTGATTCGCAATATATTCCAGCATCTGTAACGCTTTTTCCAGCATTCTGTGGTTTTTGACTTCCATGAGTTTTTGAGTCCCTTCTTCCATTAACTGCATATTCCATCCGGTATTACTTTTTATTATACTTGTAAACTTTAAAAAATCAACTGAGAAATATTTTTTCAGAGATTCCTACTGGTTTTTTGTAAAGGGGAAATCAGTTATTCGGCATATTGGACATAATTTTGTTGGGAATCAAGGCGAAAATATAAAAAACACTTGACATTCTAATGGGTAGGGATTATAATTGTCGCATAAGGTTCATAAAAAAATATTTAGTACATATATACGAACCTAATAGGAGGCGCAGATGCTATGAGATTTGCTTATACCGTATGTGTTGACAAGATTGTTTGGCGGGGAATTCCAACTCTGTGTGAAGAGCATTCGGAGGGAAAACGCCTGCATCGGATCTATCGGGAAACACCGGAGGAATTGTCCGGCGTTTTGTTAGAGCTGCATGAATTTGCCGACCGGGTTTCCGGCGCGGCAAAATGCTGCCTGAAAATTAAAAACACCTTAGACCGTCCGATCCGCATCAGCAAAGCAGATGTAGGAGTGGCAGTAGAGAATGGCGGGGCACAGCTTCATTACTTCTCTTCCAACTGGGGGCGTGAGTTTGATCCATTAAATATGCTTCTGACGGAAACCCACGCCATTCACGTTTTATCCGGAAGAAGCTCCAAGGGATTTGCCCCTTGGGTAGGTTTAGAATGTGCTGAGGGCTTTGTCAGTCTGAATATCGGCTGGTCCGGTAACTGGCAGGCTACTACCTATCGCCGCCTTTTTGGCGATCCGGCGTTGTTTGTCTGTATGGGAATTGGAAGCAATGATTTTTATATTGATATTCCTGCGCAGAAAGAATTTGAGGCGCCTGAGGTTTATATTTCTGCTGCGAAGGATAGTATGGAGGATGCCTGCTTCGGCACCCGCCAGTATTTTATCGATTATGTCAGCATCATCGACAAGGAAAAATGGGATTCTCTGCCGGTTTGCTATAATACCTGGTGGTGCTATGAGGATCAACTGCTCAATGAAGATAAATGTATCCAAAACGCAGTGATCGGAAAGGATTTAGGAATTACCAACTTCCTGCTGGATGCGGGCTGGTTTGGCAATAACGCGGACGGAATCAACTGGTATCAGAAACGCGGCGACTGGGATATTGAAAATCTTGACGATTTTCCGCATGGACTTCATTATCTTGGAGAAGCAATTAATAAAACCGGCGTGAAATTTGGGATTTGGTGTGAGATTGAAGCGGTTGGTGATCATGCAGAGCTCAACAAAGAGCATCCAGAATTCCTTGCAAAGCGGGACGGACAATCCCTGGGCTATGTCTGCATGGGGAACCCTGCGGTGGTCGATTGGGCGCTCGGCGTTATTGACAAGCTGGTTACCGAATATGGAGCGCACTGGATTAAATTTGATTTCAACCTGGATCCGAATTCGGGATGCAACTGCACCGATCATGGACATGGCGAAGGGGATGGGCTGTATGCCCACTATCAGGGCTATTACCGGTTCCTGGAAACTCTGCATCAGCGTTATCCGGACTTGATCTTGGAGAACTGCTGTTCCGGCGGGCTGAGAATGGACTTCGGTGTCCTGGCCAGAACACATTTCACCTTCCTCTCTGACCCGGACTATGTGGATAACCATTTCCAGGCCTTTTGGGGCGCGACCTCCTTTATTCATCCTGCTGGCTGCTATCATTTTACTCAATCGGAATCCTGCGGCGGCATCAACGGTGAAGAGGAGCCGCGTAATCCGATCACAGCAGATATGAGCCAGACTAAGTTCGATTTTTATATCCGCAGCGCCATGATGTCAACCTTTGGGCTGTCTTATGATTTTCCAAGCTGGCCAGACTGGTGCAAAGAACGCCTGAAAGAACACATTGATTTCTTCAAATCCATATCCAAGGATTATATTTTGTGCGGCAGCATGTACCGGCTGACCGGCCAGGCGCTGCGGTATGGCAAGGGAGACCGATTCCAGGCCTACCAATTTAATGCGAAGGATAACAGCGCGTATGTATTCCTTTATAAGCTGAAGGGCGCAGGCGGAGAACGCCGGATCTGCCTGAAGGGATTGGAACCTGACCGGCTTTATCATGTCCGTTATGTAGACCGCCGGGATGAATTTACCACGACCGGTGCGGAGCTAATGGAAAAAGGCGTTGTGCTCAGCGGCATGGAGGAAAGCTCGGAAATTATCGAAGTTCGGTAAGTTCTGAATCGCTAGAATTTGAGCAATATGAATATAAAAAGAGTTTAAAAAGTGTAAAAACTAGATTAAAAACTTGACTTTTGTATCAAAACGCGCTATAATGTGTTCATAAAAGAATATTTAGTTCATAAATAAGAACTTCAAAAGAGGGTGCACTATGAGATTTGCTTATACGGCATGCGTCGACCAGGCAACATGGAGCAGCATTCCAAAATTAAATTCAGAGTTGGATGACGGTACCCGGATTCACCGGATTTATACTGAGGATATGTCCCGGCATAGCGTTTCTGCGGAGCTGCATGAGCTGGCGGACAAGAAAACCGGTGTGGGGCAGTATTATTTGAAGCTTAGGAATCAAACAGACTGCCCGGTTCGGCTTAGCGGAGCGGATATCGGAGTCGTGGTGGAAGATAGCCCGGCAAGGCTTCATTATTATACTTCGTTTTGGGGTGATGAGTTTACGCCGATGGCTGCGGAGCTTTCAGATCCTTTCTTTATTGAGGTAATCTCGGGCAGAAGCAATAAGGGCTATGCGCCATGGCTGGGCCTTGAGTGTGAGAGCGGTTTTATCAGCATGAATATCGGCTGGTCTGGGAACTGGCAGGCCGCTGCTAAGCGGCAGGAATTGGATGGCCCGGGGCTGTTCGTCAAAATGGGAATCAGCAGCAGAGACTTTTACCTTGATCTTGCACCGGGAGAGGAATTTGTTACTCCTGAAGTTTACATATCGTTTTCCGGAGAAGGCTTGGAAGAAGCCTGTTACGGTATGCGGCAGTATTTCATGAAATATATCAGCCTCCTTGATAAGGAAAAGCTTGATACCCTGCCGGTATGCTATAATTCCTGGTGGCCGTTCCGGGATATTTTGATCAACGAAGGCCGATGCATCGACAATGCGAAAATTGCCAGTAGTCTTGGCATTCCGAATTTTATGCTGGACGCGGGCTGGTTCGGAAGCGGCCAGGCTTGGGAGCAGACTCGTGGAGACTGGGATATTGAGAATGTAGGCAAGTTCCCGCACGGGATCAAATACCTGGGCGAAGCAATTAACGGCGAGGGCATCAAATTTGGCATCTGGTGTGAAATCGAAGCAGTCGGCCCTGGAGCCGAGCTAAACCAAAAGCGGCCGGATCTGATTGCAGAGCGGAATGGGGAATCCTTAGGGTACGTTTGTATGGGGAATCCCGATACGGTAGATTGGGCGATCGGCGTTGTAGATAAACTAGTTACCGAATACGGCGCTCACTGGATCAAATTTGACTTTAACCTTGACCCGATGTCCGGATGCAACCGGACTGACCATGGACATGGCGCCGGAGACGGGCTGTACGCCCACTATCAGGGTTATTACCGGTTCTTAGAAATTATCCATCGGCGCTATCCGGAGCTGGTACTGGAAAACTGCAGTTCCGGCGGCTTAAGAATGGACTTTGGGATTTTAAGCAGGATGCATTTTACCTTCCTGTCCGACCCGGATTATGTTGACCAGCATCTTCAAACGTTCTGGGGAGCGACCTCCTTTATTCATCCAGTGGGATGTTATCATTTCCCACAGTCTCAGATGCTGGAGTGGGATAACGGGAAAGAAGAACCGCAGAATCCTATTTCCGAGCATATGAGCCAGACCCAGTTTGATTATTATATTAGATGTGGAATGGTGTCATCCGTTGGTCTCTCTTATGATTTAACAGCCTGGCCGGAATGGTGCAGGGAACGCCTGAAAGAGCATATTGAATTTTTCAAGTCTATCTCGAAAAAATATATGATGTGCGGCGGGATGTACCGCTTAACCAAGCAGCCTTTGCATCGGGGCGGAGGAGAACGCTGCCCGGCATTCCAATATATCGCTGAGGATGGAAGCGCATATGTTTTTGCCTTCAAGCTGAAAGGCGCGGCAGGAGAGGATCGTCAGATCTGCCTGAAAGGCCTGGTGCCGGAGCGCCTGTATCAAGTTCACTATATTGACCGCGGGGATACAGTTACCATGAGCGGGAAGGATTTAATGGAGAAGGGGGTGCGGATCAGCGGAGTAGAGGAAAGCTCAGAAGTAATCGAATTGAATTGAAAGTATACTTTTTCGTTCATAAGAAAAGGCATAGAAAACACCTCTTTTAGAACCTAAAAAGCTATGATTTTACTTAGAACGGAAAGGTATGACTAACAAGGTACAGAAAGGGAGAAAAAAAGAATGTTTAAAGCAAAACGTGTACTGGCATTAGCAGCAGCACTGATGATGTGCGGAATGACAGCAGCTTGTGGCAACAGCGGTACTACCGGAGACACAAGCGGCGGCAATGATGGAGAAAAAACCAAACTGGTATTCTGGAACGGCTCTTATAAAACCGTGGATGATACCGGAACCATTGCGACAGAGGATTTGATCTTTAATCAAACCATCAAAGAGTTTGAAGAGGCAAATAACTGTGAAATAGAAGTAGTTGACCAGACTGCTGATAACCTCTATACCCTTTTCCGGTCTTCCGGTGTTGCAAAGAATGGCCCGGATATCGCTTTCCTGTGGGCGGGTTCCTTTACAAATGATTACCGTGAATTCATTGAACCGCTGGATTCTTATTTCACAGACGAAGAATTGGCTGAGTTCCCGAACCTTGACCTCTGCCGCGCTGAATTTAAACCTGAAGGCGATTTGCTCGGTATTCCAACTGATGTCAGCACAGTAAACCTTTTCTATAATAAAGACGCATATGAACAAGCGGGCTTGCCGAGAGACGCTTACTTTGAAACAATTGATGAACTGAAGGATGCTTGTGCAAAGCTTTCCGCAGCGGGTATTACTCCGTTTGCGATGATCGATGGTAACGGCTATGCCTCTGCCTGGAACGTAGGCGCGACTGCTGCAACTCTGTATGGTCCGGAAGGCATCTTTGACCTGCTGCCGGGCAATGAAGACCTGACCGGTGAAAAATTCACCAAAGCAGTGACCGAATGGGTTGAATTTGGTAAAGAAATCGTTGAAAACGGTTGGGCAAATGAAGACTGGCTGACTACTACTGCGGAAGATGTCTTTATGCCGCTTTACACTGGTGAAGCCGCAATGCGTTTCGGCGGTTCTTGGGACTGCTGGAACCTGTATACAGAACTGGGAGACAGCGTTGGCACCATGCCAATCCCGAGCTATAACACCTCTGATGAATATTCTGGATATATTGTTGGCCAGATTGCAAACAACCTGGTTGTAACAAACTACTCCAAGAACAAAGAACTGGCTGTTGAATTTGTAAAAGCCTGCACCTCTGAGGACTTCTATCTGCAGCGTTACGAACAGGAAGGCCAGCTGCCGGGTAAAGTCGGTATCGATATGAGCTCTGTAGAGGATGTCAACCCGCTTCTGGCAGACTGCTATGCTCTGTTCTCTGAAAATAAAAACGTAATCGGGTTTGACTCTGTTACTTCTGCTGACGCAGGTGCTGAATTCTATCGTCAGGTACCGCAGATGATCGCTGGCAATATCAGCATCGAAGAGGGCCTGAAGCTGATCCAGGAAAAGAACGTTGCCGTTGGTGCAACTGAAACAGAAGAATAAGGATTTGGACACTGAGTAGGATGAATTTCATCCTACTCAGACTTGTTCCAACACCTATCCGGAAACGAAAGGAAGAATCATTATGGCTGAACCAGCTGCCAGTAAAGGAAGATATTACCGTATGAGACGGCGATGGGGAAAAATTTTTGTCGCTCCCGCAGTGGTTTTCCTTTTAGCATTTATGCTCATCCCTATTGTAAGCGTATTTGTATTGTCATTTACCTCCTGGGATGGGATGTCTACCATTGACTTTGTTGGTGCTTCAAACTTTACCAATATTTTTGCTGATAAAAACTTTTGGCAGGTTATCAAAAACAACTTTATCTTTATGTTCATCGGGACGCCGGTTTGGACGATTACACCGCTCGTTGTCGCCGCTTTGCTTTATTCGGGAATCAAAGGAGCCGGATTTTTTCGCTCTACATTCCTGTTCCCAACTGTATTGGCGACATCGGTACTCGGTATTGTATTTAAATCATTTTTCGGTTTAAATGGGCCGATGAACGCGCTGTTCAAATCCCTGGGACTGGATTTCCTGGCTATTAACTGGCTTGGGAGCGGCACCACTTCTATCCCGCTCATTATCATGATTATCAACTGGGCTGGCTTTGGCTCTGCTACTTTAATCTTCTTGGCAGGAATGTCCTCGATTGACCCGTCAGTCTATGAATCCGCACTATTGGACGGAGCCGGTTGGTGGACCCGCTTTTTCAAAATAACCCTGCCGATGATTTTTAATGTTACTATGTTTGTCATCATCCTGAATGTTATTGCTTCCTTTACTTCTTTGTTTAACTATGTCTTTACCATGACAAACGGCGGGCCTGGCTACGAGACGACGGTTATGGAATATCTGGTTTATCTGAAAGCCTTCCGTTCAAACCAGTTTGGCTACGCCTGCGCCCTGTCGGTAATTCTGTTTGTAGTTGTAATGGTGATCAGCACAGTGCTGCAATCCTTCAACAAACGCAGAGACTGGATGGATTAAGGGGGATAGAAGATGAAAACATATAGTTGGAAAGGCCTTATTGCCAAAATTTTGGTTTATTTGATCCTGATTGCGATTGTCATCACAATCTTCTATCCGTTTGTCTTTATGCTGCTGAACTCATTTAAGACAAAATCAGAATACTATACCAATATTTTCGGGTTGCCAAGAGCAATTCAGTTTGCAAATTACAAGATCGCGATGGAGCGGTTTGATATTTTCCGCCTGGGATGGCACTCCTTATTCGTAACGGTGAGCTCCATTCTGATCAACACCCTTGTTGCTACAATGGCTGCTTTTGGCTTGTCGAAGTTGCCGTTCAGAGGAAGCAAGACCATCCAGATGCTGATCCTTGGATGCATGATGATTCCAGGGCAGGTATTAATGGTACCGGTTTATTTGATTATGTCCCAGATCGGGCTGATCAATACCTTTGCTTCGGTTATTCTTTATTATGTAGCGACAGCAATTCCTTTTGCAGTGTTTATGCTGACAACACAGTGTGGAAATATTCCGAACGGTGTTTTGGAAGCGGCGGAAATTGACGGCGCTTCACCTCCGAAAATTTATGTTAATATCATTTTCCCGCTTCTCAAGCCTTCTGTTGTTACATTGGTTATTTTGAACTTCCTGACCTTCTGGAACGAACTGTTGTATGCAATGCTTTTTTTACAGACAGAGAGCACCAGAACGCTGACAGTAGAAATTACAACCTCGATCGGCCGGTATACCTCGAATATGCCGCTGCTGATGACCGGGCTGCTGATTAACTGCATCCCGACAATCCTGATCTTCGTTATCTTCCAGAAGCAGATTGCGAAAGGGGTTACTGCCGGCGCAATCAAGTAAAAAGGAGACTACCTATGAATGCAAGACAGCTGATATTAGATACTCTGCAGGGAAAAACAACAGGGCAGGTTCCGGTTACTGCACATGCATGGGGCTTATATAAGTTTCAGCTTGCCAATATTGTCCAGGGTTATGAGAACGAACATCTCGCCTGGGCAATGAGCGGCAGGGAACTTGCCGAGGTAGAACTGAATTTCTATGACCGTTTTCACCCGGATACCTTCCATCTGGGCAGAGGCGCAGGCCGGCTGCCTGTGGATGAACAACGCCAAAAGGCTGCGGAAGAGCTGATTCCTGAGGTTCGTAAGCTGGAAAGCAAGCAGGTGATTGACGAATATGTTTCGCTGGTCACCGTATCAGAGGAAGAAGCACTGAAAAGCGGTATCTATGACCAGGTGAAGGTGATTCGGGAACGATATGGCGAAGAGGTGTTTATCACCTTAAATGAAGGAAATCCCTTTGCCGATACGCTGGATCCGCATGGGGTGCTGGGCTTTGAAAACGGCTTGATTTCCATGATCGAAGAACCAGAAATGGTGGGGTATCTGCTGCATCGGCTGCACGAAAGCAGGCTGGAAACGCTGAAAGCGCTGAAAAAGTGCGGGGCGGATGCTTATATCGGCTCAGAAACCTATTGCTCTGCTGATATTATCTCTCCCGCGCTGTACAGCGAGGTAGTATTCCCTGCCCAGCAATATTTTTACCAGGGCCTGAAAAAGATGGGACTTTATGCGTTTTCCTATTTTCTGGGAGACCTCTTCCCGATGATGGAGGATATTAAGCAGCTCGGTTTGGATGCTCTGCTGGTAGAGCGGTATAACAAAGGGCTGGATATCAATATACACCGAGTGTATGAAGAAGCGGAGGGTGCTTTCACAGTATTCGGAAATCTCAATAGTGTAGATACGCTGCTGCATGGCTCAACAGACGATGTTATAAATGAAACCACACGAGAAATAGAACTCTGCAATCATGGGAAATTTATTATGAGCAACGACTGTCCGATCTGCTTTGATACGCCCGTGGAAAATATCCAGGCAATGATTGAGACAGCGAGAGGTTATCGATGAAACTGAGCATTTCAAATGAAGCGAAAGATCTGATAGCACAGAGAAAACAGGTCATGCGGGATTTGTGGAATGGGAAACCGGTCGATGCAATTCCCGTAGACATCCGCTATGAAGCAGACCGGATTGGTACTGTCCGTGCCGTTACCATGGATGGCGACAAACAGTTGGAAATGGCTATGCGCAATGTGCAGACAACGCTTGACCGCCTGCATCTGACCGATGCAATTCCGGCTATGCGCCCTGATGTCGGATGCTCCTGCATTGCGTCTGCATTCGGCGCAGAATATTATTGGGGCGCGAATGAAGATTCAACCCCGGGTATTAAAGATTGCCTGATTCCGGACATTGAGGACGGCATCGACATGCTGCCTGACCCGGAGGTTACTGACGGCTGGCTTGGAGAAGGCCTCAAGCGAATTGCACGTTTTGCTGAGGCAGGACAGGGAATTATTCCGATTTCATTGCTGGATACTGCCGGTGGAGTAAATGTCGCGGCAGACCTGCTGGGTACGACAGGACTGATGGAAGCCTTCTATATTGCGCCGGATGAAGTAAAGGCACTGTTAAATAAGATTCAGACCTTTCTCCTAAGGGTAGTGGACGCCAGTGTGAATGCGGCCGGCGGCGAAGAGCATATTACAACTACCGATTTTGTAGATCTGTGGTTCCCGGAGGGTCGGAAAGGGCATATCAGCGACGATATGTGCGCGATGTTCGGGCCACAGATATACGATGAGTTTTCCGCACCCTACCACAGCATGATTTATCAAAAATATGGCTGCGGCGGGTTGCATAACTGCGGGCCGAATCCTTGCGCAGAACGGTATGTAGCGCAGAAATTTTCCCCGCGCTGTATTGATCTTGCTTATGCGTACAGCAAAGACGATCTTCCGTTTTTAAAACAGGCATTCCGCCGCAAGGCATTTATCTACCTGTACTGGGACGGTATTGGCGATCCGGTGGAATGGTATCGCCAGGCGGTGGAGATCATGGACGGAGAGGTGTTGATCCTTCCTTCGTTCAGCTTTTCACCGAAGGAAGTAGACGCTGAGGAACTGTACCGGAAATTGAATGAGATTTCCCGGGAACAGGCTGCGCGCATGAAGTGGGGCTACCAGGATTAGCAATGTGTTGGAAAAGAGGCTGAGAAGATGTTGGAGCAAATCAAAAAGGCGCTGGAATGTAATGTCCGCGCCTATGAAACGATTAAGGGATTTGTACGGGCCGGCGTAACTGAGTTGGATGTACTGAAGGCTATTGAAGCGGCTTACCGGGAGCAGGCGGGAGAACCATTGCATTATATATATGATCTGGTGTCCGGAAAACGGAGCGCTGAAATCAGCGGCCCGGCTACCGAGAAGGTGATTGAAACAGGCGACTGCTTGATTGCCGATCTGCTGCCCCAATATCAGGGACGCTGGTGCGACACGACCCGTACCTTCTTTGTAGGCGAGCCTGAAAAAGAACTGCGAGAGGCTTATGCCGCGCTCTTAGAGGCGCTGCGCTGCGGAGAGGCCTGTCTAAAACCGGGCGTGGCCGGTGAGGAAATTTTCAGAGAGGTTGATTCTTGCCTGCGTTCTAAGGGCTATCAGGGCTTGGTACATCATGCCGGTCATGCGGTTGGTTTGACCGAGATGGACGACCCGGACTTTGTACTGGGATGTGATCAGTCGATCAGTGAAGGAATGGTAGTCACGCTGGAGCCGGGAATTTATCTGGAAAATAACGGAATCAGGATTGAAAACAATTACCTGATTACTGCGGATGGAGCGCAAAATCTCTTTCCATATCCGGAAGAGATGGAATACTTCATCATAGGAGGAAAGAAAAAATGAAAGCAGCCGTATGGACCGATTATAACAAAGTAGAACTGCAGGAAGTTCCTGTGCCGGAAATCAGTTCCACCGAAGCGCTGGTGAAGGTGCATTCGGCAGGTGTCTGTGCGACAGACCTGGAGGTAATTACAGGACGGTTCAGCTACGGAAGGCCGCCGCACATCCTCGGACATGAAATTGCCGGTGAAATTGTCGCGGTCGGCGCGGACGTCGAGGAAAGAAGGATTGGAGAACGGGTTGTCATTGAAACCTCAATCGGATGCGGAACCTGTCGTGAGTGTAAAAACGGAGACCGGCATCTCTGCAGTCAGATGGAAGAGATTGGGACAGCGCCTCATCAGGGCGGATATGCTCAATATGTCAAAGCGCCGGCGGATAATCTGGTTCTCATTCCTGATAACGTCAGCTATGACGAGGCCGGAATAGTAGAGAGCGTTGTTTGCCCGGTCGGCGGTTTGATGCGGCTTGGCGTTCGCTTTGGAGAAACGGTGCTAGTCTATGGGGTTGGCCCGGCTGGCATTGCATTTATCCAGGGTGCAAAAGCGATGGGAGCGGGTAAGGTCATCGCAGTGGCGAGAAACGACGAACGGCTGCAGCGCGCCAAAAAATTTGGCGCAGACCTGCTGATTAACTCCAAAAAGGAAGACGTCAGAGAAAAAGTAATGGAATTTACCGGTGGAAAAGGAGCCGGCTTGGTTTGCGAAGCAGCAGGCAGCGGCGCCACTACAAGATCTGCCTTTGAGTGTGTAAAACGGGCAGGCCGGATTATGTTATATGGAATTCCCAATAAGGACCAGGCAAATGAGTTCTCAAGCTTGGACATCATCATGAACCAGCTTGAGGTTTACGGTGTGCTGGGGAACCCGCATGTGTGGGAACCCCTGCTGACACTGGTTTCATCCGGCAGAATCAATCTGAAGGATATGGTTTACACTGCTCTGCCGTTGAGTGAGATTAACAAAGCGTTTGAACTGATGGAAGACCCGGTGAAAAAACCAATTAAGATTGTTGTTCATCCTTGGGAAGAATGAACGGGATGGGAGATAGAAGATGAAGATAACAGATGTAGAAGCGATCGTAGTAAAACAGCCAAGCGAAATTGAGATGATCGGGGACGGAAGCCAGGATACGGTTGTAATTCTGGTTCATACCGATGAAGGCATTACCGGAATCGGGGAAGTTGATTCCTCGCCTTATGCGGTAAAAACAGTGATTGATATGCCTGATTCTCATATGGTGTGCCGCGGCCTCAAGGAAGTGATTATCGGTGAAGATGCATTTGACGTTGAGAAAATCTGGCGGAAAATGTATGAAATGAGCCTTTATCATGGCAGGCGGAGCGTGGTGATCCATGCGATGAGCGGGATTGACATGGCAATCTGGGATGCAATCGGGAAAAAGCTTTCTCTTCCTGTGTCAAAATTGCTGGGAGGAACCTACCGCAATAAAATACAGGCGTATTGCAGCGTATTAATGCCGGAAACGGAAAAGGAAATCAACGAATTGGTAGAACGGCATATGCAAAAGGGCTACCGCGGCCTGAAGCTGGGCTGGGGCGCGCTGGGACAAAGCTTTGAAAAGGATATCCAGCTTGTGAAATGGGCCCGCAAGGCGTTGGGCGACGATAAATACCTGATGATCGATATCGGAATGAAGTGGACTGATGTCAAGGGTGCAATCAAAGCAGCCAAAGCGATGGAGGAATATGATGTCCATTGGATTGAGGAACCCTTCTCTCCGGATAACCTGGACGCCTATGCGCAGCTGGCGAAGAACACGACTGTACACATTTCCGGCGGCGAGGAAGTGGGAACTATGCATGAATTTCAGCAGCTTCTAGACCAGCGGTGCGTGGATATCATGCAGCCGGACTTAAGCCGCTGCGGCGGGATTTCTGTTGCACGAAAGCTGACCGACGCCTGTGACCTGCGCCAAATTACCATTATACCGCATGCATTTAAAACTCATATCCTAATGGCAGCCACACTCCAATATATTGCTTCGCTCCCCAATGCCTGGTACTTAGAATTCTGTGAACAGGATACCATCCTTCGCAAAGAGCTGACGAAGACAATGTTTGAAGTTGACTCGGAAGGCTTTGTGGAAATTCCGCAGGCACCGGGCTTTGGAATTGAGCTCAATATGGAAGCAATAGAGCGGTTTCGTGTTTGCTAAAGCTCCGTTTATATTGAGCCATCACGAGGAAGAGGAGAATCAATACAGCTATGAATAAAGAAAATAGATTTTTTAAGGGGCCATATGGAATAATGCTGACCCCTTTCTTGCCAAACGGTAAGGTGGATTACAATCAAATCGAGGAACAGGCGGATTCACTCTGTCAGACTGGCATTACCGGATTGGTTACCTGTGGATCGACCAGCGAGTTTGTTATGCTTTCTGCGGAAGAAAACAAGCAGATTATGAAGGTAGTCGCCAATGTGGTTGGAAACAGGAAGCAATTGATTTGCGGCGCTACCGGGCCTGACAGCAAAACGAGTATCGACTATCTCAGCTACATGTCGCAGCTGGGAGCGGTTGGCGCGTTGATTGCGCCGCCTTACTATTACCAGTATGGCGGTGATGAGATTGTGGAATTTTATCGCAGCCTGGATGCGAATTGCTCTGACGTGAAGATTATTGCATACCAGATTCCGTCCTTTTCTTCTCCGATTCCTTTGGACAAAACTGTTGAGCTGATGGGCCTGCCTCATGTTGTGGCGATGAAAAATAGCAGTGCTGACATTAAACAGATTATGCATCAAATCAATCTGCGCAACAATGTTCGGGATGATTTCTCGATCCTGACCGGGACTGATGATGCATTGGTGCCATGTCTGTCTGGTGGCTGCGACGGCAGTTTTACTGCTTTGGCGTGTATTTTCCCAAATGAAATCTGTAAGATTTATGAGGCAGTGGAAAATCATGACCTGGAAACAGCGCTGAAGCTTCAGGGTGATTTGCTCCCATTAACTAGATTAGCCGATCAGGTGACCTTCCCTGTGGGCTATAAGATTCTGGCGGAGGTAGTAGGAGTTTTAAAGACCTCCTACCGTCAGCAATTTGGCGTCAAGGCAAAACAGGAAGCCGAGCATATTGGGGAACAGATGCGCCAGCTTTTGCGGGAGAAAAAAATCAGCTGACATCGGCATATAGCCTTACGAAAAAACAGTGAAAAAGAAAAAGGAACAGGCGCGGATTGATTCCGCCTGCTCCTTTTTTCCTATATTGATCAGCCTGTGCTGAGATCGAAACAGCTTTGAACTGAAGGGGTGGGGTAATGATGGCCTTAACAAATGAACTGTACAGGGTGCTTGCCGGCGCCGGCTTTGATATTCGGGATATCCGGCCGCTTTCCTGCGGGGATGACAGCGACGCCTACTTGTGCGATGATGTATATGTCATGAAGGTGCCGAAACGGGAGGCTGTAAAAAAGACGCAGGCCTTGGAATTTCAGCTATACCGTTTTTTGGAGTCATTTTCCTTTCCCTGCGAGATTCCAAAGGTCATTTATCAGGGAGAAGCCTTCAATATGATGACTTACATCAAAGGCGAGCGGCTGGCCTATGAAAATTATCACAAGCTAAGTGAAAAGGAAAAGGATCGTCTCGCCTGTGATGAGGCGGAATTTTTAAAAGCGCTTCATTCTGTTGAAATTCCAGACAGCCACCCGCTTTATTCCGAACTGAAGCTGGAGGTCAAAGACCGTTTCCTCCAGGATCAGAAAAACCTGCTTACAATTTTGAAGGCTGAAAAACTCCTTACCCCCGGCCGTCAAGCTTGGGTTGAGCGGATTTACCGCGATCTGCTCGATATGGATTTTCTGTTTGCATACCGTCCGTGCCTGACACACAACGACTACAGCGCAGACAATATGCTTTATCAGAAGAATCGGCTGACCGGAGTCATTGATTTTGGCGATGCTGTCATTGGAGATCCGGACAACGATTTCCTCTGCCTGCTGGATAACAGTACAGACGATTTCGGGAAGGATTTCGGCAGGAGGGTTTTACGCTACTACGGGCACCCGCACCCTGAGCTGGCAGAGCGGAAGGCTGAGATTAACGACGCCTATTGGCCGGTTCAGCAAATTCTTCTGGGTCATTCCAGAAAAGAAGCGCAGTTATTTGAGGAGGGAATCCGTGATTTGGAAACGGTCAGATTCTAATTCCCGGATAGATATAATGATAGCAGCCGATTAATCCAATGGATTCTCGGCTGCTTTGTTTTTTATTCGATGTGGACATGGACACCGTTGACCTGAACGCCTTCGTCAGCCCGTATAACAATATATTTTGTTCCATCGATAACTCTGGTCTGGACGAGATCCCGGCGCTGGGCGCTGACCTGGATAGTAACGTCCGGGGTTTGCACCTCGATTTTTTTGTCATTGATGATATTTTTCGGGCTGAGCTGCATATCCTTGCCGAATGCCTCATCATATTTTTCTGTAAATGCCTCCAACCGGTTTTCTGATACTCCGCAGGAAGCCAAAACTCCCTTGACCGCCTGCTTGGACACTGCGAGGGGTTCGGGTTCTTTTCTTTCCTTATGTTCTGCAATCAGATTGCAGAATTCCTCATGTACCGTCTCCACCACATCATAGCTGCAGTCCTCCGCCAGAGTATCCTCTAGGATTGCTTGGAAGGTCTCCTTCTGTTCCGCAGCCGGCATGGGCAGAGGGCAATGAAATACCTCATCCACAAACCCGGTATGGTTCTCCGCGATATCGCGGGAATAATAGAGCGCATTATAGATATTCGTACTCCGGTCATCAAATGCCGGAAACAAAAATCCGAGCTCAGGCGCGGCTACCAGCCAATCAATTGCACAGTTGCGGAATTCTTTATCTGTCATATAGTAGCTTAAGGCCGGTTTGGTCATTTTAATTGGACAGACGCTGCACAATATGTAAGAATAAACTTCGGAAGAGACGTCCTCCTGGTGTTCTCCATCTCTGGAACGATAGGGGATATCATAAACGTCATGGACGAGCAAAATCAGATAATTCCCCTCCAGATCAAGCGACCGGACAGCCTTTTGATAAAAGGCGTGAACTGCTTCTTCGTCCTTTAAGGCGGAATCCCGCAGAGCCGCTAACAGTCGGTGCTCTTCACTGTCTACTACCTGCTGGGTCTCAAATTCAATATCCATCAGATTTTTGTTGAGGGAGCCGGAGAGTGTTCGCCGCAGAACCTGGAGAATATTTTCAGTTTCTTCCTGTGGGGTCGAGATCAAAGGCTGTTCAAATTCCGAGACGATTTCCCGCTTTTCATTAACGCAGCAGCCCCGCAGAACAGAAATGTTATTTTTATCCGGCCGAAAACGGCGCCGGATTTCAGCAATTTCTTTTTCATTCATGAATGACAGTTCCTTTCCTTTTTACATACAGCTTCTATTTTATCATAAAGGACGAAAAAAATCATGTCTTTTCCGGGCGCTTTTCGCCTTCGTTTACGTTCATCCTTGCAGCCCGGTAATGGAGCGGCGTCACTCCAGTAAATTTTTTAAACACCTTTGTAAAATAGCTTTGATCCTCAAATCCGACCAGCATTGCTGCATCGGTTAAACGGATCGACTGCTTCAAAAGGATTGCCTTGCTGTGTTCGATTCGTACCTTATTGAGATAGGTGTTGAAGGACAGCCCAGTTTCCTGTTTAAACACCCGGCTGAAATAGGCGGGAGAAAGAAATACGAGCTGCGCCATCTGCTCCAGGGTAACATGCTCGGAATAATGTGCGTTAAGATACTGGATACTCTGATGGATAACACTGGCATGTTTGGCATTTCTATAGTTAAAGATGCGGTCCATAAAGGTGTTCATCACGCCTGTCAGCCAAAAACACAGGGAATCTATGTCGGAGAGGTTTCCAAGGTCATGGAGGTATTGCTGGCTGAGCCGCAGCATCTCCTCCGGATCTCCTCCGGCTTGGATGGCGCTCCGGGAAATCAGAACCAGCAGCTCGTAAACCCTGCTTTTGGCGCCGTCAAAATCTCCGCTCTGTGAGAAAAAAATAAAGCCGAACATTTCGTTTAGAAGCCGCTGGGCTTCTGGCTTGTCTGCATGTTCTACCGCCTGCAGCAGAGCCTTTTCCGTTGCAAAGGGATAACGCGGAGGTTCGTTTGTGCTTTTTAAGTACTGGATATATGCGGTAATCTGGCCTTGAATGGCGTCAGAATCCTGGGTTTCCAGCATCCGGTTGGAGGAGGAGACATTATTAAGGAACCCGACAGACATAAACAGGAGGGTGGAAAGATGCGAAACGATATCCGGCGCCACAAAAGGAACATTTTCCAATTCCCGGCAGAGAGCGGGAAGTTTCTCCTCCGGAATTTTCATCTGCTCTTTCAGGTCGCAGGCAATATAATCCTGCAGCTCGACCATCAAAAACGGGCCGACAGTAATTTTGGCTTCACTGCCTTCACTGCCCAGAATCGGGGATACAAAAAAGGTCAGACCCATTGGGCCGAAATAGATATACTTGCCCCCAAAGCGCTCCGCTTCAGACATGCCGTAGATATGCGTTTGGATGCAGTTTTCATGTTTTAGCCCGGCCAGTCCGCACATCCGGCAGGAGGCACATCCGTAGCCTTTCTCAAATAAAATAGCGCCGTCCTTGTCAGAAACAGTGCATCCGAGACCTGTGGCAGCAGAGAATGCGGAGGCGCATTCTACGGCCAGGCGGTGGTCAAAAGCCTGATTTTGTTCCATGACAGTATCCTTTCCCAGTATGATCTTGCTTATATTATAGCAGGGAATGATATGTAAGAAAATAGAAAAATAAGGTTTTTTTGGTAAAATTTTATGATTTTTGGAATAATTCCAAAATTATAATTTTCGGGAGGAAAAGTGGGCAAAAAAGTACTAAATTTATTTCTTTTTTACAAGAAAGATTTCTAAAAAAGCGGTATAGTTTAGAAGACGAATATTACTCAAATATAAAAATTGGAGGATCGGTATTATGGAATTATTAAATCAAATCAGCGAAAATTTACAAAAGGGAAAAGCAAAAATTGTCAAGGAGCTGGTTCAGCAGGCGATTGATGAGGGAATTTCAGTAAAACAGATTTTGGAGGAAGGCCTTTTATCAGGCATGAGCGTTATCGGGGAAAAATTTAAAAATAACGAGGTGTTTGTACCGGAAGTATTGGTCGCGGCTCGCGCAATGAATATGGGAGCGGCTCTGCTCAAACCGCTGCTTGCTGATGCAGGCGTAGAAAATGCCGGCAAGGTCTGCATTGGAACAGTACAGGGAGACCTGCACGATATCGGCAAAAACCTGGTCAAGATGATGATGGAGGGCAAGGGGCTGGAGGTAGTTGATCTCGGAACGGATGTCGCCCCGGAGACTTATGTAAAGGCGGCACAGGAACAAGGATGCCAGATTATCTGCTGTTCTGCCCTGCTGACCACAACAATGCCCTATATGGGTGAGGTGGTAAAAAAAGCAGAGGAAGCGGGAATCCGCGATAAGGTGAAGATTATGGTCGGCGGCGCACCGGTTACACAGGCGTTCTGCGACCAAATCGGCGCGGATGTCTACACACCTGACGCTAGCACTGCAGCAGACGCCGCAATAGAGCTTTGCCAGAAAGGAATAGGCGCATGAAAACAGCTAAATATTTATGGGAGATAGCCCGGGGAACAGAACAGCGCGCTATGCCGGTACTTTCCTTTCCTGCTGTACAGAAAATGCAGGTGACGGTAAAGCAACTGGTAGAAAGCAGCGAGCTTCAGGCAGAGGCGATGGAAACTGTGGCAAAGGCAACGCCGTCTATCGCGGCTGTCAGTCTGATGGATTTGTCGGTAGAAGCGCAGGCATTCGGGGCTTCAGTCCGTTTTTCTGATGATGAGGTGCCTACTGTGACAGGACAGCTTGTTTCCGATGAGGAGGAAGCAAAAGCCTTGGCAGTGCCAAGCGTTGGAGCCGGCCGCACCGGAGTATGCGTGGAAGCAATCCGGATGGCAAAAGAACGGATCCAGGACAGGCCGGTTCTGGCGGGCGTGATCGGGCCGTATTCTCTGGCAGGCCGGCTGATGGATGTCACTGAGATTATGTATCTCTGCTATGATGAACCGGAAACCGTTCATCTAGTGCTGGAAAAGGCAGCGGAGTTTATCATCAATTACGGCCTGGCATTCCGCGAAGCCGGGGCGGACGGTATGGTGATGGCGGAACCGCTGGCGGGGCTTCTCTCAGCGGAAATGAGCGCGGAGTTCTCCTGCTCTTATGTTAAGAAAATTATTGAAGCATTGCAAACGGAGGATTTTGCTGTCATTTACCATAACTGCGGCAATTCGGTCAACAATATGCTGCCAGAAATTTTCTCTTCCGGAGCTGCAGCCTATCATTTCGGCAATGCAGTTGATATGCGGGAAATTTTGGATCAGGCGCCGGCAGATGTGCTCTGTATGGGAAATATCGACCCGGCTGGGCAGTTTGCCTCCGGGACGCCGGAGAGTATCCGCGAAGCGACGATTTCGCTGCTGCAGGCATGCGGAAACGAACCGAACTTTATTATTTCCTCCGGCTGCGATATTCCGCCGCACAGCAAGTGGAAGAATATCGAGGCATTTTTCGGCGCTGTGGAAGAATTCAACCACACTCGTTCATAGAAAGTGAAGCAGGATGATGAATTATCAGGAAATAGCAAAAAAGGTGCTTGCACTGGGAGCGGATCGCGCGGGCGTGGTTTATGTCAGTGAAATTGAATTTGAACCATCCTTCCGAACGCTCTGTGAGCAAAATTCCTGCGGGATGTATGGGAAAAGCTGGATGTGCCCTCCCTATGTCGGGGAATATCAGGACTTGATCCAAAAAGCCCGGGAGTATGAAGCGGCAATCGTTTATCAGACAATCGGTCGCTTGGAGGACAGCTATGATTTCGAGGGAATGATGCAGGCGGGAGAAAAAATGAATCGCCTTACCCAGACCATCCGTCTGGAATTAAACACGCTGTCCGGCTATGAAACGCTCTTTCTCGGAGCCGGCGGATGCAGGGTTTGTACAATCTGCGCCAAAGCAGAGGAAAAGCCGTGCCGGTATCCTGACCAGGCGCTGGCTTCCCTGGAGGCTTACTGTATCAATGTTTCCAAGCTGGCTCCCCTGGCTGGGATGAAATATATTAACGGGCAGGATACCGTAACCTATTTTGGAACGGTTTTGTTAAAAAGGAGCGTGGGCGCGTGCCTAAAGTAACCTTCATTTCCCAGAACGGGGAAACGGTAATCACAGCGGAAAGCGGCGCCCTTCTGTCCGACCTTCTGCTGAGCGGCGGCAGTCCGTTAGAAATGCCCTGCGGCGGAAAGGGAAGATGCGGAAAATGCAGAGTCCGTGCGGAAGGCGCCCTGAGCAAAGCAACGGCGGATGAAGCTGCCGCGCTTCGTCCGGATGAGCTGTCTGCCGGTATTCGGCTTGCCTGCTGCACCCGGCTGCTCGGCGATGCCGCTGTATGGACGGCTAATCGTTTAGAAGAGGGACAGATACAGGCAGAGGGAGCTGTTGGCTTCTTTACAAAAAAGCCCTATTTCCGGCATTATGGCGCGGCGGTGGACATTGGGACAACTACCCTTGCCGCCCGGCTGTATGGACAGGACGGGCCGGTTAGTTCGGCGGTATCCCTTAATCCGCAGCGTATCTTTGGCGCGGATGTGATTTCCCGAATTCATGCCGCAATGAACGGAAAGACCGAGGAGCTTGCCCGGTGCGTTCGGGAAGAAATATCGAGACTTCTTGTTAAATTAGCTGATGACGCAGGAATTTCGGTAGAAGAGATTGACGCGGCAGTCATTACAGGGAATACGGCAATGCTCCACCTGTTTGCCAAGGCCGACCCCTCGCCGCTCGCAGCCGCACCCTTTCAGGCAAAGGAGCTGTTTGGGAAGACCGGAGAGGGAAAGGATTTTGACCTGCCCTGTCATCCGCAGGCAAAAATCTATCTTCCCCGGTGTATGTCAGCGTTTGTCGGGGCAGACATTACAACGGCGCTGCTCGCCAGTGGGATCTGCGATAGAGATGAGACTGCGCTTCTGGTAGATATTGGGACAAACGGGGAAATGGCGCTTTGGCATCAGGGTAATTTACTCTGCTGTTCGACTGCCGCCGGGCCCGCGTTTGAAGGAGCCGGATTGTCCTGCGGGATGCCCGGTGTGACCGGCGCGATTGACCGGATTGCGCCGGAGGATGGAAAGCTGGCTGTACACGTGATCGGAGATGTTCCTGCGGCAGGAATCTGCGGAAGCGGCGTGGTTGATGCGGTCGCGGCGATCAGACAGCTAGGCTGGATGGATGAAACAGGCCGCTTAAGCTCGGAGGAGGACATCAGCCTTGCCGGCAGCGTGCGGATCATCCAGAAGGATATCCGTATGGTACAGTTGGCAAAAAGCGCTGTCTGCGCCGGTGTGAAAACCTTGCTGGACACCGCCGGAATTGACGCGGCGTCTTTACACACCTTTGCTGTTGCCGGAGGCTTTGGAAGCTACCTGAACCTGAGCAACGCTGCCAGAATCGGTCTTTATCCGCCTGAACTGGAAAAAAAGGCCGCTGTGCTAGGAAATGCGGCGTTAAGCGGCGCTGCCATGCTGCTCGAAAACACAGATTTTATCAGCCGGTCCGAGCAAGCGGCTCATGGCTCCGATACAGTAGATTTAAGTGTGAATCCGGTATTTATGGAGCAGTATATCGAATGTATGGAGTTTTAAAAAAGGTTATAGATTTTGAAATGCGAGAAAAAAGCGATACATCACAGCTTAAGCTGCGGTGTATCGCTTTTTATTGCAATTCATGCAGTATTCAGGCGGCGAAAAACAGCTCCCAATGGTTTCCATAATAATGCGGTGACTGCAATATTGCCGATTCCATGCAGGATATCAAACGGAATTCCAGCAATCCAGTAATTAAATGCCATGATGGGGCCGCCTATCACAAAATAGGGGAGCGAGCACAGCGCGCCAAAGCAAAAGCCATAAAGCCCGCTTAACAAAGCCCAGAACCACGCGGCTTTTCGCTTTTTAAACAGCAGGCAGATGCATACCAGTAAGGGCCAGATATACAGGTAATTGATCCACCATAACCCAAATCCATAAATCACACCCTCCAGCAGAATAAAAATACCAACCGACAGAAACACAAGCCGGGGAAAATATAACGTATATAGGATGATGAGGACAGCGCATAGATGAATATTGGGAAGCCCTGACAGGATGACCTGCTGGATGAACAGAATACCGCCCAATAGTGCCGCTAAGACTAATTCGCGCAGTTTCATCAATATCCAACCTTAAGGGTCAGTTCAAAGGAATCGCCGTCCTGAATCGGTGTCAGATCAACGCCTGTGTCTACATTGTTACCACCCTTGGTCAGACACCACCATTCCTGTTTCCCCTCATCTGCCTTTATTCCGTCTACCGTATGGATAAACAGGCCATATTGACCGTCTTCGCCCTCGATAATCTTTTCCTGCTCCAAAACGTCACCCAGGTACTCTGCGTCGGTCTGCAGTTGATACGTACCTTTGGTTTCTCCGTCTACCATAACTGCAACGGTAATCTCTTTCGCGCCCTCTGTCGGCTTGGGAGAAAAAATCAGGTAAAGTCCTGCCAGCAGCAGGGCGATTGCAGCTACAGCCGCAATTCCAATGATCAGTTTTTTGTTTTTCATCGTGATGATCGATCCTTTCTTGTGGAATTGGAGCTGGTTTTGCCTGCAGCATCGCTATTTTGGTGACGAAAGCGACAAAACACTGCTTGAAAAATTTGTCTTTCAAACCTGATGCTCCTTCATTCTCGTGAATTACGCATCCAGATGAACCGGTAATCTGACTCGGCAGCAAATGCTGGTTACAGTAGCGGAACTGTGTGGGATTTTCACCCAGCTTCCCCGGGGCATTTCATCTGGCTGATATAGACTAATATACCAAATCGTGATAAAATTATCTAGGAAAAAGACAGGATTATTTGTATTTTTTTGCGAAGATTGATAGGAGCGGTACAATGTATGAAGCAATGATTCATGAGATGCTGTATGGCGAAAAGGAAGCTTCCAGGATTACGGATACGTTTATCCAGACTTTTGAACCAGGCTGTAAAATCGGACCAGATCGTCATCCTTCTATGGAAGTGATCTGTGTCATTGACGGAACCAGCTATATGCTGATCCATGGGCAGATGGTAAGAATCAATAAGGGAGAATGCTTTATTTTATTTCCTGATATTGAACATAGCTTTCTGCTGAATGACAGGCAAACCTGCACGCTGGTGAACGTTCATTTTATTCCGCCGGCACAGTCCTTCTTTGCGCAGAATCTTCGAGGAATGGGAAAGGAAATGCGGCTGTTCTACGAGATGAAAACCCATAAAAGACAATATCTGAAGCTGAGCGATAATGCGGTAATCCGCAATATTTCAGAACGGATCATATCCGAAAGCAGCCGGAGAAAAAAGTCCTCTGAAATTCTGACAAAATTATACCTCTGTGAGCTGCAGATACAGCTTGCTGATATTCTTGAGGATGAATCCGGGGTCTTTCAGAAGAATCTAAATTCCTATCTGGCCGAAGCACTGTTATATATCCATCTCCATTATGCCGAGGGAATTCACCTGTATCAGGTGGCCGAAGCTGTCAGCATCTCTCCGCGGCATCTGTCCAGGCTTTTCCGGGAACACTTTCAGGTCAGCGTGCAGGGCTATATCAACACACTGCGGCTGGAGCGGGCCAAAAAGCTGTTGGAAACTACCGCCTTATCTATTACGGAGATATCTCAACGTCTGCAGTTCGGCAATTCTCAGTATTTCAGCTCAGCTTTTAAAAAGCAGGAGGGGATTTCTCCCGGAGAATATCGGAATTTTGTCCGGATTTCGAACAATCCAGCCGAATAATTGTCTTTAAAATGAACGCGTCGGAATAAATTTCCCGCTATAATTAAGGTATATTAAATAGGAAGGGACTTGTGATTATGACGCGACGCGAACGTGTTCTCCAGGCAATTCGCCACCAGCCGACAGATATGGTTCCCTATGAAGTTTTACTGACTTCGCAGGAACGGAAGGAGCTGGAAAAATATACTGGAAATCCCGGCTATCTCTCTACGGTAGGAAATCATATCAGCATCCAGTGGTACAGTGAGACCATGACGGAGACAGAACCCGGATCTGAAATTTTTTGCGATACCTGGGGCGTGTACTGGGATAAATCCAGCATTGAAAAGGATATTGGATTGATTAAGGGCGTGCTATTAGAAGAACCTGATATCAATGATCTGAAGGTTCCTCCGTTTGAAGAGGCAGGCTGGCGAAACGGGATAGAAACAATGCTTAAGGAGGCAAACGGCCGCGCCTGCTTTGCCGCACTAGGTTTTGCCCTGTATGATAAGGCTTGTACCTTTAGAGGAACCGAAAACTTTCTCATGGATCTTTTACTTGAGCCTGAATTTACGGAAGAGCTTTTGGATGTGATTTTAAAACGCTGCCTGGAAGTAGTGGATGTGGCGCTGGAATATGATATCGACGGCTTCTATTTTGCAGACGACTGGGGACAGCAGAGAGGTCTGATCATGGGGCCTGAGCTTTGGAGGCAATTTATCAAGCCAAGAATGGCAATCCTGTATGACCGGATTAAAAAGGCGGGGAAAATTGTTGTGCAGCATTCCTGCGGAAACAATCTGGATATTTTTGAGGATTTAATTGAAATAGGACTTGATGTGTATCAAACTTTACAGCCGGAAATCTACGATTTGCCACAGATAAAAAAGGATTTTGGCGACAGACTGGCTTTCTGGGGAGGCATCAGCACACAACGACTGCTGCCGTTTGGCACGCCGGAGGAAGTAAAACAGGAGGTGGAAAAAACACTAAAATTGATGTCAGAGGGCGGGGGATATATTGCGTCTGCCTCTCATGATATTGTCGAAGGAATTCCGCCTGAAAACGTGATTGCGCTGGTCGATACCCTGATGAATCAAAAATAAGATAGATTTAGACATTCTCCTGAGTAAAGGATCGCTGATTGTGATGGTCAGTCCTTTACTCAGGAGAATTTTTATTGGGAACAAGTATTTTGTATTTGCTGATAATTTTAAATTTTTCACAGAAATTTTCATAACCTCCAGTTTCTTGGGAAAATATAAATAGGACATAGAAAAAACTGTAATAAATAAAAATTGAAATGATCAAAGCAAAGGAGAATTTCTATGAAAGCAAAAAGAATTCTTGCGGCTTTGCTTGGCGGCATAATGATGCTGAGCATGGCGGCTTGCAGCAATGATGGGAAAAATGAAGGCAGCTCTGCCGGTTCTTCTCAGGCAGGCGAAGAGACAGCCGATTCTCTCACTATCTGGGCGTGGGACGACACCTTCAATGTGGCGGCGGCCAAAACCGCAATCAAGTATTATGCGGAGAAGGAACCGGATGTTAAGGTAAATGTTGTGAGCATGGCGCAGGACGATATTATTCAAAAACTAAATGCAGCTCTTTCTACCGGAACCTACGACGGGCTGCCAAACATTACTTTGATTGAGGACTACCGGATTCAGAATTTCCTCACCTCCTATCCGGGAGAAATTAAGGAACTGACCGGCAGTGTCGATCCCTCGAAATTTGCAGATTATAAGCTGAAATTTATGACGGATGTTGACAAAATTTATGGAGTCCCCTTTGACAGCGGCGTTACAGCCCTATTCTACCGCACCGACATCCTGGAAGAAGCAGGATACCAGGAAGATGACATGGAGGATCTAACCTGGGAAAAATATATTGAAATCGGGAAAGCTGTAAAAGAAAAGACCGGCAAGGCCATGCTTACCCTTGACCCAAGCGATATCGGCCAAATTCGGATTATGATGCAGTCGGCCGGAGAATGGTATGTCAAGGAGGATGGGGAAACCGTCAATATCAAAGATAACCAGGCGTTAAAGGACGCGGTTGCCATTTATAAGGAAATGGTGGATTCCGGTATCAGCAAACAGGTTGCGGACTGGGATTCCTTTGTCGGTGCGTTTCAGAAAGGGGAAGTTGCTACGGTTCCTTCCGGCTGCTGGATTGCTTCTTCCATCAGGGCTGCAGAAGACCAGAACGGAAAATGGGCGGTTGCTCCGATTCCTCGCCTGGGCAACAATGAAAAATCGGTGAACTCCTCCAACCTGGGCGGCGCTAGCTGGTATGTACTGGAAAATGTTAAAGGCGCGGATACCGCTGTGAAATTTCTGGCGGAGACCTTCGCCTCCAACGACGATTTGATGAATGACCTGGTTTCGGAAATCAGCTTGGTCAGCACCCTTAAATCAGCAGGCGAGCTGGAAAACTATAAAAAAGAGAATGAATTTTTTGGCGGACAGAAAGTTTTTGAAGATTTTGCAGACTGGACTGAACAGATACCGGCAGTCAATTACGGACTTCACACCTATGCGGTGGAGGATATTATGACCGAAGCGGTTCAGTCGATTGTAAAAGGCGCTGATATGGAAAAAACACTGCAGAATGCACAGTCCCAGGCTGAAGCGGCTGTGGGTTAAATCAAATACGCGCTGAAATCACAAAAGGGTGAACCAACAACGCCCATTTGTCCGCACAGTAAGGAGATGACCATATGCCAAAGACCAAAGGATACAGCATGGAGCATAAAACCAACCGCTGGGGCTGGGTGTTTGTTACGCTCAGTACCCTGTTGATTTTGCTGTTCGTGTTTTATCCGATGATCCAAACCCTGATAACCTCCATGCAGTCGGGGATGGGTTCCAACCTTTCCTTTGTCGGGCTGAAAAACTATACCCGGCTGCTGGGAGACGCGACCTTTAAAAAAGCGCTGTTTAACACATTTTTATATTTGATTATTCAGGTGCCGGTTATGATTATTCTGGCGCTGCTGATCGCGGTTGTGCTCAATGACCCAAAGCTCAAATTCCGTGGTGTGTTTCGCACAGCGATCTTTCTGCCCTGCGTCACCTCCCTGGTGGCGTATTCCCTGATCATGAAGAGCATCTTTGCGGACGATGGATTATTCAATAAAATGCTGATGGGGCTTCGCATTATCTCCAGCCCGATTCCATGGGTTACAGATCCGGTATTTGCAAAAATTTTGATTATTATTGCCATTACCTGGCGTTGGACAGGCTATAACATGATTTTTTATCTATCCGGGCTGCAGAATATCGAGCCGTCAATTTATGAGGCGGCTGATTTGGACGGAGCTTCCGCCTTTCGGAAGTTTACCGCCATCACCGTTCCAATGCTCAAGCCAATCATCCTTTTCACTACCATTACCTCCACCTCCGGAACACTGCAGCTCTTTGATGAGGTCATGAACATTACGGGAGGCGGTCCGGCAAATGCTACCGTTTCCATCTCTCAGTATATCTATAACCTCTGTTTTAAGTATTCGCCTAATTTCGGTTACGCTGCCGCGGTGTCCTATGTGGTTGTATTGATCATCGTAATCCTTTCCTTTATCCAGTTCAAGATAGGCGGGGACAAGCGCGAACATTAACGGTATGAATTGCAGACGGCAAAGATGAAACACATTGCGCATGAAGCTGAACAGCCTGGCTGTCAGGCCTTCAGTAAACCGAAATCGGATCAGATTCCGAAGAAAGGAAATGAATATCATGGGGAAAAAAAGACTTGCACGGGCTTTTAAATATCTGTGGCTGACGGTGGTGTCCTTTATTTCGGTTTTCCCGTTTTTTTGGATGATCATCGGTTCAACCAATCGTTCGATTGATGTTACCCGAGGAAAGCTGACCCCGGGCAATTACTTTATGGAAAACCTAAATACGCTGCTCGCCTCTGATCAGGGTTTTCTGCGCTCGCTTCTCAATTCAGCGGTCATTGCGGTTCTTACAACGATCCTGGCACTTTTAATTTCCTCGCTGGCGGGCTATGGATTTGAAATTTTTCGCTCTAAGGCAAGAGACCGGCTGTTCAGCGTGCTGCTGCTGTCAATGATGGTGCCGTTTTCCGCGCTGATGATCCCGTTATACCGGTTTTTCGGATCATTGGGGAAAACGCCGCTCAAAATTATTGGGTTGAATACCCTGCCCTCAGTGATCATCCCAACCCTTTCCACTGCATTTTTGATCTTTTTCTTCCGGCAGAATACAAAGTCGTTCCCGAAGGATATTCTGGAAGCCGCGCGGATGGATGGGCTTGGTGAGCTTGCAATTTTCTTTCAAATTTATTTCCCAACAATGAAGGCAACCTATGCCGCGGCCGCAATCATCACCTTTATGAATAGCTGGAACAATTATCTCTGGCCTTTAATCGCTTTGCAGACTCCGGACAAACGGACGGTTCCGCTGGTGATCTCAGCGCTTGGTACCAGCTATACTCCTGATTATGGCCTGATTATGACTGCGATCGTCATAGCTACCTTACCGACAGCGCTGGTGTTTTTTGTAATGCAGAAGCACTTCGTTGCCGGAATGCTGGGTTCGGTAAAATAGAAAAGGAGGCAGAAACTAGGAAAGTAAAGTTTCTGCCTCCTTTTTGTTTTGCCAATAGGATGAAATATAATTGCAAGGAGAAAGTGACAAAATACATATTTGAATATTGTGCATATCGTATAAAACAAATTTTGTTATCAGGTTGTTTTTTATAAAAAATCTGTATTTTTGAAAAAATTGGCACTAGGAATATGAACGGTTCTATGATAAATTATGAATAAAGCTAATACGCGTATAGCAAAATCGAACATCGACGCCTCAGGGCTTCTGCCCTGACATAGAAAAGGGAGAAAAACTATGAAAATGAGCAAAAAATCTCTGGCGGCAATTTTGGCTGCCGCCATGATGACGACCGCTTTTGCCTCCTGCGGCTCCAATGAGAGCGGGAACACCAGCGGCAATGCTTCCGGTGACGCGGATGCACCGTATACCTTTAAGGTCATTTCCGAAAATTCAGCCGATGATCCAACCAGCGACGTGCATCCAGTGAAACTGGCGCTGGATGATTATATCAAAGACCATCCAAATTTCAGCTATGAGTTTGAAACGGTAAAGAAATACGACATTGCTTCTAAAATTGCGATTCTGATTTCCTCCAACGACGTTCCGGATATGTTTACCTATGAGGACGGAACCTCCCTGGATGCGCTGATTGAGCGGGACGCAATCGTTGATATCGACGAGGATTTTTCAAGGATCGGCGTAGAGCTTGAGGATGTTGTCCTGCCGGGCGCAATCAATTCCAAGCATGTTTTAAGCAATCACGAACATATTTATTCTCTGCCAATGCAACTGACCACCAACGGCGTTTGGTATAACAAGCAGATGTTTGAGGAAAAGGGGTGGAGTGTCCCCACCTCCTGGCAGGAATTCCAGCAGCTCTGCGCAGATATTAAAGAGGCAGGCGTGCAGCCCCTGGCCTGCAACGGTTCTGATAAATGGCCGATTACCAGATGGATTATGCTCTATGCCGACCGGATGGAAGGGGAAAGCGTTCATCTTGATGCAAGTCAAAACAAAAACAACCGCAGCTTCCGGGATGATATCTTTGTAGAAGCGGCAACCGAAGCGCAGAAAATGTTCCAGAACGGATATTTTGGCGAGGGCTTTAACACTGTAGAAGCCTCTACGCAATACCAGATGTTCCTGACAGGGCAGGCGGCGATGATGTACAGCGGCTCCTGGCTGCTTGCCACCTGGACAGACCCAGAGGTTAACACTCTAGGGGAAGAGAATATCGGCTACTTCATTCCGCCCGGAATCGAAGGCAGCAGCATCGATATGGAACACGCTTCCCAGATGGATGACCTGTCCTGTGCGACCGCGCTTTGCCTCGGAAAAGAAAAATTTGAGACTGGAAAAACTCATGACTTCTTAAAGTACCTGTTTACAACCATGGGCGACCGTCAGAGCGAAATCGGAATCATGACCCCATACGTCACTACAAAGGATCTGGATTATTCCCCAACTCAGCAGTTGATCGTTGACCAGCTTCAGAAATCTCAGTACCCAACCCTCTGGTTTGAAGCGAAGATGGACAGTGCAACCACTGATATTGCGCTTGAAAATGCACAATTGCTGGCAGAGGGCAGCATGACTCCGCAGGAATACTGCGACCGTCTGGCCGATTCCGTTGACGAGGCCTTCCCGGCGGAATAAGCAACGTTAAAATAGAATCTGTTATCTGAAGCATGACAAACAAAGCCGCCGGTAAAAAGATCGGCGGCTTTCTGTTATCAGAGGGTGAGAAAATTATTCTGTAGGAGGGAACAAGATGGAAAAAATTCTCCGGGACAAAAAGGCAATCCTGGTTTTTATTCTGCCTGCTATTATCGCGTATACGGCTGTCGTATTTTTCCCGATGTGCCAATCATTTTACTTCACCTTTTTTGAAGGGACACCAAACGTCAATTTTGAGTTTGTGGGCCTGCAAAACTATGCAAAGCTCTTTGGGGACGTTAATTTTAAGGAGAGCTTTTTAACTACAATGCAGTATTTCTTCGTGACCGGCGGCGGCTGGATCGTATTTGGGCTGATTGTTGCCTTGATGCTGCAATACGGGCTCAACCATTTTTCTAATGCGGCCCGTACCATTATTTACCTGCCGGTTGTAATTCCCGGCGTGGCGGCAGCAGCGCTCTTTTCCAAGGTGCTGGAGGTGACGCCGACCTATGGGCTTCTGAACAGCCTGCTGGATGTTATGGGGCTGGATTCCCTGATCCGGGGCTGGACTGGGGATTCCGCGACCGCAATGTGGATGGTTTGTCTGGTCGATCTCTGGAAGGGGATTGGATATTATACCATTATTTTTTATGCAGGGCTGATTAATGTTCCGCCGGAGGTAGAGGAAGCGGCCCGGATTGACGGGGCCGGGAAGCTGACCACCATCTGGAAAATCGTGCTGCCGCTTTTAAAGCCGGTTACTATTATGTGTGTTGTTCTGGCGATTATGAACTCGCTGAAGGTTTACGATATGCCGCTTGTTTTGACAGACGGCGGGCCCGGACGGGTGACGACGGTACTCTCCATCTATATGTACAAGATTGCATTCACCAAGTGGCAGTATGGCTATGGAAGTACAATTGCCATTGTGATGTTGGTGCTTACAATTGTGCTGACCCAGGTCGTTATGCGTCTGGATCGAAAAGAAAACGTCTAGGAAGGAGGAAATTTCATGCAAAGACTGGGAAGAGGCATCCTAAAATTTTTCATTATCTTTTTATTGGTTATCGACCTATATCCAATTATCTGGCTGATATTGTCCTCCTTCAAAACCTCGGCGGAATTTATCAAGCCAATGTTCACCTTGCCGGAGAGCCTTTACCTCGACAACTATACCGTTGCGATTGAACAGGCAAATTTGGGCGTCCTCTTTAAGAACACGTTGATTGTTACGGTGGTTTCCATTATATTTGTCTGGATATTCAGCTCCACCGCGGCTTTCGCCGTTACGAAGATGAAATGGAAGGGCTCAAATCTTGCGCTCCTTTATCTTACGATGGGGATGTTTATTCCGGCGTTTGTGCTGCTGCTGCCGCAGTTCCTGCTGCTCCAGCAGACCCATCTGCTCAACTCCTTGCTGGGACTGATCGTAGTTTTTAGCTGTACCTCTCTTTCGATGGCCTTCTATCTTCTTACCGGCTTTTATAAATACCTGCCGGATGAGATTCTGGAGGCAGCGGTTATCGACGGCTGCGACATCTACCGATGCTTCTTTAAAATTGTCATCCCGCTTTCTTTAAACGGATTTGTCACAGTGATTATGCTGACCTTTGTTGGGATTTGGAACGATCTTTTAATTTCACAAACCTTTGTTTCCAGCAATGAAAATAAAATGCTCCAGGTAGGCCTGGCTTCCTTCATTGATGACCGTGGAAACCGGGAATGGGGTCCCACCTTCGCTACCATCTGTGCCGCGATTGTCCCGACCCTGGCGCTTTACCTGATCCTGAATCGGAAAATTATCGACGGGCTTTCCGCCGGAGCGGTAAAAGGATAAGCAGAGTGAAAGATAGAAACAAGAAAGGAAGCTTTGTGTTACATAAAGCAAGGTGATTACCATGAATGAGATTGACCGCCGCCATCAAGAAGCGATCGAGAAGGCGGAAGCTTCTGTCTCCCAGGTAAGGGAGGAGGTAGCCAAAGACCCGCGAAGGATGAAATACCATCTAATGGCGCCCGCCTACTGGATCAATGATCCCTGCGGCCTGGTGCAGTTTCAGGGAGAATATCATATTTTTTACCAGTTTAATCCCTATTCCCCGCTTTGGGGCGATATTCACTGGGGCCATGCGAAAAGCAGAGACCTGGTGCATTGGGAGCATCTCCCGATTGCAATTGCACCGAGCGAACCCTATGATACCCACCCGAAGGGAGGAATTTTCACCGGCTGCGCCATGGCAGATGACGATAAAATCAAGGTGATTTACTGCGGCTCAACCTGGGCGGGTGAAAACCTGCGCCAAGTGCAGTGTCTGGCTACCAGCCAGGATGGGATACGGTTTCACAAATATGAGCACAATCCGGTGATCCCGGGCTTTCCGCCCGAAGGATCGGAAAATTTCCGAGACCCAAATATCTGGAAACATGGAGATACCTATTATATGGTGTTGGGCTCCTGCAAGGATAATCGCGGCAAGGCGCTGCTTTATACTTCGAAGGATATGGTGGACTGGGAATATAAAAGTGTGCTGGCAGAAAGCGACGGCTCGCTCGGCACCATGTGGGAATGCCCGGATTTCTTTCCGCTTGACGGAAAATATGTACTGATTTTTTCCCCGATGGGTCTGGGCAAAGTAAAAGGGCTGTATCTTGTCGGAGATTTTGACTATGAATCCGGAACCTTCCACTGGCAGACAAAAGGGGAATTGGACTATGGCTTTGAGTATTATGCGCCGCAGACCTTTGAGGATAACAGTCATCGCCGGGTAATGTTCGGCTGGCTCAATTCTTGGGACTGGATGCCCTGGTTTACCTCCTTTGGCCCGACTGTAGAGCAAAACTGGTGCGGTTCCATCTCTCTGCCCCGCGTTCTTCATCTGGATGAAGAAAACCGGTTAATCTGTGAACCTGCGGAGGAGACAGCCGCTTTGCGGGGAGAACGCTTTCATTGGGAGAGCGCTGTCCTTTTACCAGGCAGCCGGTTCATCCGGGACAGGGTGAGCGGAGAATGCCTGGAGATTGAGATAAAATGGGATATTTTAAACAGCTCGGCGAAACAAGCTGGTGTGTATCTGCGGATGGGAGAAGAAGAGAAGATACGGACGGTCGTCCAGTATGATCTCGGTACACAGGAGCTTTCCGTTGACCGCAGCCAGGCAGACAACTGCAGCAAAGGAATCAGCCGATGCACCTGCCTGCCGGAAGCGGATGGGACACTTACGCTCCGAATTTTTGCAGATACCTCCTGCATCGAACTCTTCGCGAACGGCGGGAAAAGCTGTATGACCAACCTGATCTATCCTGACCCGACCTGTGACGGGATAGAAATATTCTGCAGGGGCGGGTCGGCAAAGCTGCTCTCGCTTGATATCTGGAAGCTAAATCCGATTGGCTGAGGAAGAAAGGGCTTTCCTGAAAATGGCTTTGTAAAAAAGTTGGCAATTTTCTTTGTTTTTGGTATGATGGATTAGGGTGAGTCAAAATGCATGGGCTAAAAGAACTGCTTTCCTTCGGAAAGGTACGGAACAAATTTTTATATTTCACGCTTGCGATCGGAATCATTCCGTTGATTTTGGTGGGAAGCATTTCCTTTGTTATCGCCACCAAGAACGTCCGGGACAGCACGACGGAGCTTTTTGCAAACAATCTTGACATCTCCAACAATATTGTCAATCTCCTGTCCCGGAACATGGAAACACTTTCCCGTTCGGTTTTGGGAGATCAGACTATCAAAAATTATATGAGAGCATATCGGGAGAATCCAAAGGGATACCTGGATGCGAGGACAGTACAGAGCTTGGATACGCTGATTTCCGATATGGTTTCGGACAACAGTCAGTTTTTCAGTATGTTTCTTTTAAGCGAAGAAGGCTTCAAATACCAATACACTCCGTTTCCTTATTCCGCTGCCGACCTTTGGAAAATCCATTTTCAGGACATTTCAGATAAAAGCTGGTATCAGCAGACAGTCGGGGAGGATGGAAAGGAATGCTATTTCCTTTATGATGTGCTGGGGGAATATGCCGTTCAGCAGAATAATCCGGACTGTGTTTCTGTCACAAAGCTGTTAAAGGATACCCGTACCGGAGAAACCTATGGTATATTGGTGGTCAATGTACTGATGGCTTATTTCAACGAGGTGTATCCGATGGCAATCCAGTCGGACGACTCCTGCTATCTGCTGGCTGATCCCAAAAGCGATAAAATCGGCTATATCGGTATGCAGGTTGGAGAAACTGACGATCTTAAAGAAGCGCTCGGCGCTTATCCGGACTCCTTTGATTCTGACCACTATATTATTACTCATATCCGCAACCAACGGACAGGTTGGGATTTGATCCATGTGATTGAAAATGCAAAGCTGGTTTCAGACGGGTTGACGATTCCATTGATCACTACAATTGTGATCCTTATTTTGATCCTGTTCTCAGTCTTTTTCTCGATCCTTGCCGCTAACACTATCACCCGTCCGTTAAAACAGCTCAACCGCCTGATTGAACGGATGGAAGACCGTGAAACAGCGGCCTCGATAGAATTTAAGGACGATGAGATCGGCCTGATAGGGAAACGGTTCCAGATGATGATCCAGCAAAATGAACAGCTAAACCAAAAAATCACCAGCTTATCCCTGCTGGAAAAGGAAGCGGAACTCAATGCGCTCCAGGCACAGATCAATCCGCATTTTTTTTATAATACGCTTGCTACAATGTATTGGCTTGCAAAATTTGGAAAAAATTCAGATGTCGCCGATATGGCAATCTCCCTTTCTGATATTTTTAAAATAGCGCTCAAACGAGGAAATGACATGATTACAGTCGAAACGGAAATTGAGCATATCAAAAAGTATATCAACATTCAAAACATTCGGTATCAAAACCGGATTCACTTTCAGCTTTTGGTTGCGCCGGAAATGATGCAGAAGAAAATGTTAAAGCTCCTGCTCCAGCCGTTGGTGGAAAATGCGATTTATCATGGGCTGGAAACCAAAACCGGAGACTGGGAACTGACAGTCACCGGAGAATTAAAGGATAGCAGGATGATATTTGTCGTAGAAGATAACGGTGTCGGAATGACTGTAGATGATTCTATGCCGCAGGGCGTTGGCATTCAGAACGTGACGGAGCGGATTCGTCTGAAATACGGCGGGGAATATGGCTGCCAGTTTGAAAGCGAACCGCAAAAAGGCACCCGTGTTACGGTTACAATCCCGGATCGGGATGAATAGGGGGGAACGATGTACCAGGTATTTTTAGTAGATGATGAATTTCTCGCAATTGAGGGGCTGCGGCTGCTGGTTGACTGGGAGCGCCTTGGTGCGGAAGTATGCGGTGCTGCTTATGACGGAATCAGTGCAAGGGAACAGATCCTTGAGAAAAAGCCGGATATTGTATTAACCGATATCCGAATGCCGGGAATGAATGGATTGGATTTAATCGCTGCTGTCAAGCAGGCCCTTCCGTCTACAGTTTTTGTTGTGATCAGCGGATATAATGAATTTGAATATGCACGCTCCGCTTTGCGCCTGGGAGTAATCGATTATATCGATAAGCCGGTTACAGTTGAAAAGATAGAGGAGGTTTATCGGAAAATTGAGCAGGTGTTTGAAGCCCGGGCTAAATTTAATCAGGAAAGCCGGGAGCAGCAGACAAGGCTGTCGGAGGCGATGGAAGAGCTGATTCATTTTCCGGTACAGACGCAGGAGACCCTGGAGAAGCTAAAGGAAAAATACCAGGTTGATCTGGCGGGACTGCAAAGCTTTGCGGCGGCTGTTTTTAAGCCGGCGCAGCCGGATGGGAAAGAATTGGTTGGGCAGCGATTTGCACAGGAGTTTGTAGAGAGCGGAGTTTATCACTGTGCGTCATACCTGGATGAATCGCTGGTTTTATTATTGTCCTTCCCGATTGCATTTGACCATGCAGCGTTTGAGGCGCATTTCCATATCTTCTGTGAAGGCCTGGTGCTTGACGGCATTGTGGAGGCTGCCGGGCTGGGCAATGTTTGCTCCGGGATAGCGGAACTCGCCTATGGACTCAAGGATGGGCAGCAGGCGCTCGAATATGCAGAATATGCCGATGAACCCTTTGTCGCTGCGCGGGAGCTGTCCTATACCCTGACTCCGCCGGCACAGTTATTGAATGGCACCAACAGCATCGTCTATTCCTTCCATATAGGAGAATATCGGAAGGTGTTGGAAAAGGTAGACGAAATGCTCAATCTTCTTTTGGAGAGCGGGCTGGCGCTGGATCTGTTTTACAGCGAGTGCCTGAAGCTGGTGCATATTGGGATAGGGCTTTGCCGGGAGACGGGCCGGGAATTTGACCGGGACGGGAAACCGTTTTTACCTCATGTGGAAATACGGCAGTATAACAAAGCGGCGGATATCGCAGATTGGGTATTCTCGGTATTTGAAGGGATGGTAGCATGGCTGAATGAACAAAAACAGTCGGAGGAAAAAAGTGTTCTGCCTGCGAAGGAATATATTGACCGCCATTACAGCGAGCCGATTACCCTGCCGTTTCTTGCTTCCCTGTGCAGGATGCAGCCCACTTATTTTAGCATGCTCTTTAAGGAACAGGTAGGACAGACCTACATCAAGTATATCAATTTTGTTCGGATGGAGCACGCAAAGCTGATGCTGTCGCAGGGAATGAAGGTAAAAGAAATTTATGAGCAGGTGGGATTCCAAAATTACCGGTATTTCTGTGATAAGTTCAAAGTGCTTTTAGGCTGCACTCCGGAGCAGTACCGCAGCCGGTTTCTATAGTTGAATCATAAAGCAGATAAAAACCCAGGCAGAGCATATGTTTCTGTCCGGGTTTCTGTTTTGTTACTGATTCTTAGCTGAATTTTTGTTTGATAAGCAGCGGATTACAGGGTAGAATGAGAATAAGAGGAAGGAAGTGCTGCGTGGATGAAACAGTTTTTGGCAGGTTTGCTGGCAGTGTGTTGTTTGGGCGCTGTTTTTTCTGGCTGCGGCTGGATTCGGGAGAAAGCGGAAAGCTCCGCTGCTGTTTCATCCGAGGCGAGCCAGTCTCAGGAGGAACAGCCCTATCGGTATACATTTCAGCCGCATGTCCTCTCTTCTGTATTGATAGACGCTTACGGGGAAGAATTTGAACCGGTATTCTATGCCTTTTGTGATGCGGCGTTGGCTGGGGATAACGAATTTGACTGTCCCGACCAGGCGACCTACTATGATATTCTTTCTGCCTCCCGGGAGTGCCTGCCGGTGATTTGGGCTTATCTGGATTGGGATGACTGCAAATATGAAAACGGTGTCGGCAGAATTGGATACAGCATCGAAAGGGAGGAATACCTAAAAAGGATTGAGGCTTTTAAGGAGGCAGTTGCCGGCTGGATTACCGAGAACGTCAGGGAAAACGATGATGAGCTTGAAAAAGCGCTGTCTCTCTACTACGGCTTTACCAGGAGCATCCGCTATGATTACGAGGCTCTGGGGGGAGAAGAGGATGAGGCTAATGGGGTAAACCTGTCTCCGTACCGCACCCTAATGGAACGGATTGGAATTTGCCAGGAATTTGCCGGCGCCTATTCCTACCTGCTTTTACAGGTAGGGGTGGACGCGACTACCTGTGGTTCTCTTAACCGCGATGCAACCCAGGCGCACGAATGGAATCTCATTACCCTGGGGGGAAAGTACTATTATGTCGACCCAACCTTTGAATGTACTGCCTCGCCCGGTGGACTGCAGTATTTTGGGATGACTGCAGCCCGACGGGATCAGGCAGGGGATTTTGATCCGGCGGACTATGATCTTGCCTCTGCAAATCTCCTCAAAGGGACAAACTATCCGGCGGAGGATGACCGGTTTGCGCCGTTGTGGAACGGAATACGGTTTGAGCTCGACCGGAAGAATCAGGTGATTCTTTATTATACAGAGAACCAGCCGGAACAGGCTGTGGAGTTTTCATATCAAAATTGGGAGAAGTCATAAAAGGAGCCGTCCTCCTATTCGGAGGACGGCTCCTTTTATAGCTTGTATTACCATGCGCCGCTGTATCCGAGTGTAACCGCAGAGGAATGGGTTCCCATCCTCATACATTCCTCTACTGTTTTTCCCTCTGCAATTCCGGCAAGAAATCCCGCGATATAGGAATCTCCCGCGCCCATGGTATCCACTACTGCAGTATCCTCGATGCCATAGGTATAAAACGTTTTCCCATCGTAAACGAGACTTCCGTTTCTGCCCAGGGTGGCAATCGAAAGCTTTGCTCCGGTTACATGAGCATTTTTGAGATAGCTGCGGATATATTCGTCATCCTGTTTATAGGAAAAAAGGGGATAATCCACGTAAGGGAGCAGCTTTTCCACTTTAGGATCATCCAGCTTGTCGGCAAAATCATAACAAATCAAGACTCCGCCTTCCCTCAGCCTGGGAAGAAAACGGTCGGTTTCTCCCCAATATGCGGTATGCATGAGTTCATGCGAGCAGATAAACTGGATATCCTCCTCCGAAAGGCTGAAGGAAGCCATCACGCCTTCAAAGTAATCCCCAAACACACGGTCGCCGTCGTGCAGTTCGACAGAAGAGCGTGCTGTTTCTCCAGGAATTTGGTGGACATGGCTGATCCCGATTCCCTTTTCAGAGAGGGCGTCAAGCATCAGACTGCCATAATGATCGGTTCCTACAACACCCACATAATCTACAGCATGGTTGAGTCGCCTTAAATAGACGGCAACATTGACCGGATTACCGCCCGGATATGCCTTGCCTGTTTGCTCATAAACGTCCATGCAGTTATCGCCCACTGTGACAATTTTCATCAAAAGCCCTCCCGTGTTTGGAAATTTTTACTGAATTTGTTATAATATATCACAGATATTATAGCAAGTCAACGAAAAAACAAGGATTCCAAAAAATAGAACCTCATTCCAAAAATCAACTACATGTTTTGCAAAGATATTACACATGATATAGAAATATTGTCGTTTTTTTTCATTTATTGGTAAGATATAATAAAAATATAGAAATTTTCACAAAAAATACAAGAAAAGAGGAATGGATATGTTTAAAAAGACACTTGCACTGCTTCTTGCAGCAGCACTGGCAGTTGGAATCACCTCCTGTGCCGGCGGAACGGACGGGAAAGACAATTCCGGCAATGCAAATAACGGCGGGCAGGCAGAAACAAAGGAATTAAACCTTTGGCATTACTGGGACAGCGAATCACAGCAGGCTTTGCTGGCTGATATGGTGAAGTCATATAAGGATGAAACTGGTGGGCCGACCATCAAAATCTCCTATATCCCATACAGCGAATACATCCAGAAAATTCTGGTTACCGCGGCGGGCGGCGATCTGCCGGAACTGTTTATCTATGACGGTAACTCTACCGCGACCTTTGTAGAAGCCGGGATTTTAGCAGATATTACTGACCGGATCAACGAGAGCGGCGTGATGAAGGATACCCTGGAGGGGGTCGTGGCAGAGCATGAAGTTGCCGGAAAGCTTTATGGCTTCCCAGTTTATGCAAACTGTGTCGCATTGTTCTACCGCACTGATTTGATCGAAACGCCTCCGACGACCTGGGATCAACTTTATGAGACCGCCAAGAGCGTTGCAACAGACGATATGTATGGCTTTGCCATGGCTGGAGGAGCTGGAGAAGACGCGGTGTTCCAGTTCCTGCCGTTTATGTGGTCGGCCGGGGAGGATCTCGATAATGTTGCGGCTCCGGGTACTGTAGAGGCGCTCGACATGTTCTCCACCATGATTAAAGAGGGCGTTATGAGCTCTGATACCGTCAATCACAGCCAGGAGGACGCCCGTGTCCTGTTTGAAACCGGACGGGTCGCGATGATGCTCAACGGCCCGTGGAATGTTGTGCCTTTGCAGGAAAATGCGCCGGATATGGAGTGGGACCTTGCCATGATTCCAAAGAAGGCCGACGGCGAATTTGCTTCTATCCTGGGCGGCGAAAGCTTCGGGATTGGGAAGGATACCGACATTGACGGAATCTGGAACTTTGTAGAATATCTTGTAGAGCCGGAACGCTATCAAGAGTTCTTAAAGGGCCTGGGCCAGCTTCCGGCGGACAGCGTGCTGGCAGAAGACCCGTATTATCAGGACGACCCAATTAACAAGGTGTTTATCGACCAGCTCAAAAGCGCGCGTCCGCGTGCTTACGGCGGCAAATACAATGAAATGTCAAAAGCTCTGCAAACTGCGATCAGTTCTGCCATGTCCGGCGATCAGTCCGCACAGGACGCGCTGAATGACGCGGCGGCTACCATCACTCCACTGTATGAAGAATTCAAAGCAAGCGAAGGGAAATAGCTTGAACCGGATTTGCCATGTCCCGGAAAATGGGGGCATGGCAAATCCAAAGTTTGCCGCTTTCTCTGCTTTGCAGGCAGAAAATTGGGATTACGGTCAATCATGGATTGATTGCCGAAACGGCGATATCCGGCCGATTCTGCGAAAGGCATGGTCTTAATTATGAAAAAACAAAAATCACCGTTGCTGAACTCCGGAAAAAAGTTTTTCCGGAGCGGACGATATATTGATTATTCTTTTACTGTCCCGGCTCTTGCTTTTATCGCGATTTTTATGATTTATCCGATTTGGTATAATATCGTGATGAGCTTTAAGGAAATAAATATCAGCAACCTTACGGATGCAAGCCAGCAAAAATTCATCGGCTTTGCGAACTTCTCCGCCATCTTTGCGGACAAATATTTCTGGAATTCCTTCCAAAACACCTTCGTTTTTGTGTTGTTCAGCCTGGTATTCCAGTTTTCGGTAGGCTTTCTGTTTGCACTTTACTTTAATAAACAGTTTAGGGGTGCGAAATGGATGAGAGCAATCATCCTGATCGCCTGGATGAACCCCGGGATTATTACAGGCGCTATTTTTAAATGGCTGCTGGCAGGCGATATCGGGATTTTCAATTATCTGCTGATGCAGATTGGGATTATTTCAGAGCCAATCAATTTTCTTGCCAGCACCCAGACCTCACTGGCAAGCGTCATCTTGGGGAATGTCTGGATCGGGATTCCGTTTAATATGGTGATCCTGCTCTCAGGGATTCAGGGAATCGGGAATGAGCTCTATGAATCGGCAGTAATCGACGGCGCGGGGAGCGTCAAAAAATTCTTTTATATCACTGTTCCAATGCTGAAGCCGACGATCATGGTACTGCTGCTTTTAGGTTTCATCTATACCTTCAAGGTCTTTGATATCATTTATGCCATGACCTCCGGCGGCCCGGCTAATTCTTCGCAGATCCTGCCGTATTACTCCTATGAACAGTCGTTTAAAATGTTCAAGTTTGGGGAAGGGGCGGCGGCATCCTGTATCTCCTTTGTCCTGATCGCGCTGCTGGCCGTTGTGTACATCCATTTTTCCAATAAGGAGGAGATGGAAGCATGAGTAAGCTTTTACGAAAACATAAAGGGATTTTCCAGAGTCTCCTGGGATTGATTATCATCTTGATTTTCCTGTTCCCCATTTACTGGATGCTGATATCCTCCTTTAAAACCAGTGCGGAAATCTTTGCCAACCCGCCTACATTTTTTCCGAAGGATTTCTATCTTGGGAATTATTCCGTCCTTTTTAAGGACATCGAATTTCTGAATTACTTTAAAAACTCCGCAATCATCGCGGTTTTTGCCATGGCGGGCTCGATTCTCTTGGCTGCGCCAATTTCCTATGCGCTGGCGCGAAAAAATTTAAAGGGCGCCGGCATTGCGCTGTTTTTGCTGATTATCATTCAGATGGTTCCAAGCAATTCGATTGCGCTCCCGCTCTATGCAATGTTTTCCAAATGGGGACTGACCAACAGCTTTGCAGGAGTTATCGTGGCAAATATTACTTCGTCACTGCCCTTTATCGCGCTGGTACTGCGCACCTCCTTTCTTGCGATTCCGCAGGGATTGGAGGATGCGGCATATATTGACGGATGCTCCAACTGGAAAACTTTTTTCCGGATTGTCCTGCCTCTGACGCTGCCTGCACTGGTCACCTGTGCCGCGTTCAGCTTTATCTTTGCATGGGGTGAATTTATCTATGCGCTGGTATTGCTGCCAGACCGAGAATATTGGACGATTACTGTAGGGATGCGAACCTTCATCGGGCAGCACGGAACCAAATGGGGAAACCTGATGGCAACTGCTACGGTCTCTTCACTGCCGGTCATTATCATCTTTATCCTAACTCAGAAGCATATTGTCGGCGGAATTACAGCCGGTTCTGTAAAAGGTTAATTGCAGATTTCTCTGGCAACTGGTATAATATACAAAAACAGATCAGATTTTTGTATCGGAGTGTTAAATTTGAGAAAAAATCAGGCTGGGAAACTCCTGTTGGAGAGATTGATACAAAAAGAAAAAAACACACCGCTCAACGGGAAGGTTGCAATTATCATCATTTTTATTGTTTTGCTTCCTCTTGCGCTGATCAGCGGCGTGCTTTTTTCCGTCATCCAGAAAAACACGATTGAGAGTGAAGAATACTTCCGCATTACCAGCCTGACTAATGTCAAGGACAATGTAGATTCCCTGCTAAGGGATTATGAGCAGAGCATCGATACAATTTATAATTATCCCGAGCTTTTGAAAATGTCCTCGCAAGAAGGAGTGCTCTCAGCCTCGATGGACGAGGACAACCGTATTCAGATGATTCTGGCGCGGGTGCGTGCGTCCAGGGGATATGTCGGGGCATTTTCTCTGATTTTCCCGGATCAGAGCAGTCTGGTATCCATTTCCGGCTATGGGAATTTTGAGGAATTCATCCGGGAAAATGAGCGCCAGATGGTCGATTTTGTGGAAGAGATGAATACCCCAAAACAGTCTATTGTCTGGGAAGCCAACCCGAATATCAGGAAAAGCCAGGGGAAAGCAGCTTATTTTATCTCCGGCCGGAAAGCAATCCGGAATATCTATCATCAGAATGACCTGATCGGGCTGGGCGTAATGCATGTTTCTACCCTTTCCTTTGAGGATGTTACCTCGCTGCATCAAAACAATACTCAGGAAATGCTGGCAATTTTGGACGGAAGCAGCCAGCTTGTTTGGTATAACCAAGAGACGGAATTGGATTTAAGCCTGCTGGACAGCAAGCTCCTTTCCGGACTGCAGGAGAATGAACCGATGAAGCTTCTCGAATATGAGGATCATACCGGATCATACTGCTATCTTTATGAAACCTCTGAATATTCGGATTGGGTGTTTGTCAATATTATCCCAAAGGATATGATCTACACACAGGTGACTGTGTTTAAAATTTATTTTGGAATCGTGGTATTCTTTCTTTGCCTGTTTGCCCTGTTCTGCGGAATTATGATCAACCGTCAGATGGTGCGTCCCATTCAGGCGATGATCGTGGTGATGGATCATATTGACGAGCTGGATAAAATTGGGCAGCAGCTTTCCACTGACCGGAGCGATGAGATCGGCGGACTGTACCGAGCGTTCGGGCAGATGAGCGAGCGGATTAATTTTTTGATTGGACAGTTGAAAGAAGCGTATTCCCAGGATAAGGAAAAAGAGATTAAGCTGATACAGAGTCAGTTAAATCCTCATTTTATCTATAATACCCTGGAAAGCATCAGCTGGGTTGCTTATGACAAGGATTTGCCGGAGGTCTCTAAGGCATTGACCTGCCTCTCCAGTATCCTGCGCTATTCGATCAAGGATTCCGGAGAATATGTCACCTTTGAGGAGGAATTCCACCAGCTAAAGCAGTATCTCTATATCCAGCATTTCCGGTTTGAAGAAAAATTTTCAGTTTCTTATCATATTGACGCTTCCCTGCTGCAATTTAAAACGATTAAATTCATTTTTCAGCCTTTTGTGGAGAATGCCCTGCTGCATGCGTTCCAAAACCAATTGGATGACTGCCGGATTGATCTTGCCATGAAGGAGCAGGATGGAGATATCCTGATTGCCGTCCGGGATAATGGATGCGGAATTCCGCCCGAGATGATGGAGCAGATTATGGGGAAGGACAGCAGGGGCATTGGAATCAAGAATATCAATAAAACGCTGAAGCTTCGGTTCGGAGAAGAATATCATCTTTGGATTGAAAGTAAGGTAGGAATAGGAACCTGTGTCTATCTGCGGGTTCCGAAGGTACGGTAACGGAGGAACAAGATGTATAAAATCGCGGTGACCGATGACGAACCTAAAATTTTAAAGGGGATTACAGAGCTTTTGCGGAAACGTTTGTCCGGAAAAGCAGAGGTAATCAGCTTTCAGAATCCATCCGTCCTGTTGGAATACGCACAGGAAAATGAGGTGGATATTTTGATCACCGATATCTGTATGCCAGATATGGACGGACTGGAACTCAGCGCAAAGCTGCGCATGAAATATCCGCTTCTAAAAATTATTATTATAAGCGGATACAGCCGGTTTGACTATGCGAAAACAGCCATTTCCCTGCAGGTTTGCGAGTACATTTTAAAACCAGTTGACCAGGAAAAGCTGATTTCTGTGATTGAACAGGCGATCCAGGATCTTGACAGCACGAGCAGCGCGCTGGCGCACCAGCCGGAATCGTCTGAAGGAAACCAGAAGCACTATGAAACGATGCTGCTTAGGGCCATTCGGTACGGGGATCAGGAATCCCTGCAATGGCTCAGGCATTTTGGCTTTGAAGGCTGCGCTATGGTGTTTGCCGTATTGGAATTTACCGAACAGGATGGATTAGATGGAACCGAGCTGTATCAGGCGCTTTATCGGGAACTGCAGCCTACTGGCTATCACCAGCTTTTTTTACAGGTGGGGCCGCTGCGGTTTTTATGGGTTTTGCCGCAGGAGGAGCAGTTTCGGGAGAAGCTTGAGGAATTTCTCACATGGCAGAATGAATGCGAGATAAAATGCAGCATTGGCATCAGCCGCCCTGTGATCGACTGTGGGGAGATCCAGCAGGGATACCGGCAGGCGTTGAATGCAGCCAAGCAGGAGCTCTATTATCAGGGGAATCGGATTTATGATTACCATCCGGTACCTGAATCTTCCTGTGACACAGAAAAGACCGCGCTTTCCATTCTGCGGCATCTGCTTTCCTCTGAATTTGAAAAGGCGGATCGGGAAACAGCCGACCTGTTCCTGCGCTTTGCACAGGACAAAACTCCGGTTTCTGATCTGCGCAGAATATTGGAGGAATTGATCGGGCAATTCGAGCCGGTGCTCCGGCACAACGGGATCACGAAGGAGGATTACGAGGAAATCAAAATACAGCTTGACTTAATCGACCGCTATCATGTGCTTGCTGATTTGGAAGCTGACTTTAACGTGTTCCTGTCTAAAATTAAAGAAAAGATGACGGTAGTCAAAAATCTGCGGCTAGAGCAGAATTTGGATCAGGCCATCGAATATATCAATACCCATTTTGATCAGGATTTATCGCTGGAGGAGGTAGCGGAACATGCAAATTTAAATGCCTCTTATTTCAGCACTACCTTTAAAAAATATACGGGAAGCAACTTTGTTACTTATCTGATGAACCTGCGTATCGACCATGCGAAACGGCTGCTTCGCGACCCAAGCTGTAAAATTTTGCAGATTGCGCAGGAGTCCGGATTCCATGACACCCGTTATTTTGCGAAAACTTTTAAGAAGAACGTGGGGATTACCCCAAGCGAGTACCGCAATATTGTGTTACAGCTTAACAAGGAATCAGAATAATACACTTTTGAGTCAATTATGAAAGAGAAGGAGGACTTTATGGCGATTTTAAAACAGGTTGGAAACCGGCTTGTCCGGGAATATGACAGGGAAAAGCTGTGGATTGAACCATGGGGAGAGAATGGTCTGCGCGTCCGCGCGACCAAAAATTTTAAGATGGAAGAGGAAAACTGGGCGTTGCTTGAATCGGAGAGCAATGCGCAGATTACCATAGACGGACAAAATGCATTGGTTATCAACGGAAAAATTACTGCTCAGGTTTTGGATAACGGAAAAATTTTATTTTACCGGGATGGAAAAACATTGCTTCTGGAGGAATACCTTCGGACAGAAGCGGCTTACGGTGGATTTAACAGCCTATTGAAGGTCGATGCGAGGGAACTCAGGCCGATTCTCGGCGGGGACTATCAGCTCGCCATGCGGTTTGAATCGAACCGGAAGGAAAAGCTTTTTGGTATGGGGCAGTACCAACAGGATATCCTGAACCTGAAGGGGAGTACCTTGGAGCTTGCTCAGAGAAATTCTCAGGCAAGCGTGCCGTTTGTCCTTTCCGATCAGGGCTATGGCTTCCTTTGGAATAACCCGGCAATCGGCAGAGTGACATTTGGCACCAATGTGACCGAATGGAGCTCTCTTTCAACCAAACAGCTTGACTATTGGATTACTGCCGGAGACACACCGGCTGAGATTATGCATTCCTATTCCCAGGTGACCGGGCTTCCGCCAATGATGCCGGAATACGCAATGGGCTTTTGGCAATGCAAGCTGCGATACCGTACCCAGGAGGAACTGTTAGAGGTCGCGCGGGAATATCATCGGAGAGGCATTCCGCTTTCTGTGCTGGTAATCGACTATTTCCATTGGCCGAATCAGGGCACCTGGGACTTTGATCGGAAATACTGGCCCGATCCGAAGGGAATGGTAGCGGAACTCAAGGAAATGGGAATCGAGCTAATGGTGTCTATCTGGCCTACGGTAGACGCTAACTGTGAAAACTATCAGGAAATGCTGGAGCAGGGCCTGCTGGTCGGCACAGACCGGGGCGTGCGTACGCAGATGCAGTTTTTAGGAAATGAAACGTTTTACGATGCCACAAATCCAGAAGCTCGCGCATATGTATGGAATAAGGTGAAAAATCACTATTATGATCTTGGCATCCGGACATATTGGCTGGATGTAGCGGAGCCGGAATACTCTGTTTATGACTTTGACCTCTACCGCTATGCGATTGGCAGCAATCTGCAGGTTGGAAATATTTACCCGGCTCTGTACGCAAAGGGCTTCTACGACGGATTGGTTTCAGCGGGGGAAACAAAGCCTCTGAACCTTTTGCGCTGTGCATGGGCTGGCAGTCAGAGGTATGGCGCGCTGGTCTGGTCCGGCGATATCCATTCCAGCTTTGAATCCATGCGTGACCAGTTTGCAGCGGGACTTAACATGGCAGTTGCGGGAATTCCCTGGTGGACGACTGATATCGGCGGGTTTAACGGCGGATATCCGGATGATCCGGCCTTCCGCGAACTGCTGATCAGATGGTTTGAATATGGCACCTTCTGTCCGGTTATGCGGCTTCACGGCTACCGGCTGCCTTATGAGGATCCGATGTCGAACGAGGTAGGAGGAGGCATGTGCGATTCCGGGGCGCCAAATGAGATTTGGAGCTTTGGGGAGAAAGCATATCCTATCCTGAAGGAACATATCGAACTGAGGGAACGTCTGCGCCCATATATCCGCAGACTGATGAAAGATGCACATGAAAAAGGAACCCCGCCAATGCGCCCGATGTTTTATGATTACCCGGAGGATAAAAATTGCTGGGATGTGGAAGATGCCTATATGTTTGGGCCGAATCTCCTGATCGCGCCGGTGATGTACGCAGGCATGAAACAGCGTGATGTTTATCTGCCGGAGGGAAGCGAGTGGATTGAGGTTAGCACCGGAAAACACTGGGATGGCGGAAGCACGGCTGCTGTCTCTCTTTCACTTGACCATATCCCGGTATTTACAAATTCCGAGTCGATGCTCTCTGTTTTCCGTAAGGGATAAACAGAGCAGAGCAGCTTAGACAAAGCATACTTTCAAATTCGGATGAAAGTCAAAGGGGCAGGGCTTCCATCCTGATGGATAGAAAGGAATGGCCATTTGATATGATAAGATTAAAAGCCCCTGTTTTATTGCGGGATATCCTTTTAACTGTCGTGGGAACAGCGATCTATGCGCTGGGCGTCTATATATTTACCGCGCCCAACCAGATTGCACCGGGCGGCGTGTCCGGACTTGCGACAGTGATTAATTTCCTTACCGGCGCGCCAATCGGGCTGGTCACTGCGGCAATTAACCTGCCGCTGCTGATTTTAGGATGGATTTATCTGGGAAAGACGTTTATCCTCAAGACAATGATATCCGTGCTGAGCTTTGCGTTGATATACGACCATGTTTACTGCTATCTGCCGTCCTATTCCGGCAGTACGCTCCTGGCGGCTGTGTTCGGCGGAGTATTGATCGGGGTAGGCGTGGGAATTACTTTTTACTGTGAGGGCTCCACAGGCGGATTGGATATCGCCAATCTTTTGGTGAAGAAAAAATATCCGCGTTTCAAGATCAGCACACTGGTGCTTGCGTCCGACATAGTGGTGATCATCTTAGCGATGATTGCTTACCGGAATTTTGATTCTGCGATGTATGCTATGATTTCAATGTATGTCCAGTCAAAGCTGATCGACCTGGTGCTCTGCGGAACCGAAAACGGGAAGATGGTGATGCTGGTCACCCGGTTCGGAAAAGAAGTCTCGGACTTTGTGATGCATGAGCTGGAACGGGGCGTGACGAAAATCCCAAGCATCGGAGCCTATTCCAATACCGAAAATGAAACACTTCTGTGTGCGGTTCGGCAGAATGAATATCATAGGCTAAAAAGGGTGGTACATAAAATTGACCCGGATGCGTTTGTAATCGTTGTTTCTGCGACTGAGGTTGTCGGGTATGGCTTCCAGTCGGGGGGATAAATAAAGATCAAAACAGGAGGAAAAATATGCTGAAATTTGATGAACAAAAACAGCTAGACAGCGTTAACGGCGCGTTGAAGCTCCGGGGAGCTGTGGAAAAGATTGTAGATGGAATCGTAGAGCAGGGATATGACAGTTTATTCTATGTCGGAATCGGCGGAACATATGCTTCCGGTATGCAGGTGGTAAACTATCTGAGCGGAAACAGCCTGATCCCGGTTTATCTCGAAAACGCGGCGGAACTTCTAACTAATACAAACAAAAAATTCAAAAAAGGCGCTGTCATGATCTTTTCGACTGTGACGGGGAGCACCGAAGAGATTGTCAACGTTGTAAGGCTGGCAAAAGAGCGTGGGGTAAGGGTGTTTGGTTTTATTGACAAAGAGGATGTACCCCTGGTTGGGATGGTGGACGACTGTATTTCCTATCCCGGCAATGAGCAGTTAAAGCTGTTTATGACCGCGCACCGGTTTATGTACCGAAACAACGAGTTTGATGAATATGAAAGCTTTTATGAAGAGATGGAACAGCATCTTGCCAAAGCGCTGATAGAGGTGGAAAAAAAGGCGGATACATTCGGCCTGGAATTTGCCAAGGCGCATGAAAAGGACGCTTTGCACTATTTTGTTGGTGCGGGAATCCTTTGGGGCGCGACCTATTCCTATGCGATGTGCTATTGGGAAGAGATGCACTGGATTCGCACCAAGTCAATCCATGCGGCGGAATTTTTCCATGGAATGCTCGAGATAGTGGAGAAGGATACGCCGGTAACAGTTTTTGTCGGTGAGGACGCGGAGCGCCCGCTGGCCGAACGAGTAGCGCGTTTCCTGCCGAGAATCTGCGCGAACTATACTGTGATTGACACCAAGGAGTATGACCTGCCAGGCATCAGTCCAAAATACCGGGGATTTTTGTCCCATTTGGTGATGCATGCTGTGACACAACGGATTGACGCCCATCTGGAGCAGGTGAGCTGCCATCCGATGGAAATCCGCCGGTATTACCGCAGACTGGATTACTAACTAGGTAAGATCAATACGATGGAAACAGCTCCATGATTCAAAAAAGACCGGAAGGGAAATCCCCCTTCCGGTCTTTCATAAATATTTTATTTTTTGACAAGCTTCCTTCTGTGTGACAAAAGAAGTGAAACTAACGTTAGTGAAACGAGAGAAAGTCCGGCCCAGAGGAGAATCTGATTATGATCCAGAGTTTCGGCATTGGTGGTTGTTTCCGTTACGGCTGAATCCTTTGACTCGGCGTCCTGATAAGCCAGGGCGTATGCGGAGAAACAGTCAGTCATAATTGTCACGGTTTCGTCATTGTCGTCAATATCCGGTAGGGCGGTAGTAAGATACTGGCCGGTTTTGTCATCCAAATGGACGCGGATCACGGCAAAGCTGCGCTTTACATTTTCATTCCCGTTTTGCAGTTCTTCCGGAACCTGAATGACAATTGGAATCTCACTGTTAAGCTGGGTAACGTCTGTTTGCTGGCTTCCGATCATTTTTGTCATACTCAGATCCAGATGCTGGCCTAACGTAAAGCTTCCTAAATTTTTTTCAATGATTTGCCGAATTTCATCGCTTACCGTATGATCGGCGCTTCGGACATTCAGTATAATGCGGATATCTGTCCCGCTTTCAACCAGTTTTTGTTCATCGCTGGTTAAAACTGCATGGAGAAGCGCTTCTTTATCTGCCGAAATAGCAGTTTGAGGGGCGCCCTGTGAAATGGAGATATCTGGAATCACTTCGCCTGGATCAACCTTAGGGATTACGGAAGTCTTGGTTTCCTGACAAACAGAGCAGGTATAGGTCATAACGCCTTCCTTTTGGGCAGTGGCAGGGGTGGTTACCTTGCCCTGGTCCCAGGAATGAGCCTCTTTGATTGCTCCGGTACTATCCTGCTGATAGCATTTTGTCAGGAGTGATGTAATATCAGTGTTATAGGTACCGCCTGTAATAGAGACGGAACCGGTATTTTTGCAGGGAAGCAATGCGCCTGTTCCGCCAGTAAAGCTTCCTCCTGAGATATAGGCAACAGCAGGCAGATTCAATCCCCCGTCGCCGTTTGTATTATCATTTCCAATGTAAGCGGCATATTTGGGACTGGAATAGGTACCGCCATAAATATTAGCGGAAACCTCTCCGCGTTCGCCTGCTACATAGAGTGCGTAGAAAGAGGTGGGATCATCCTGCTTAGTGGAAAAATTGCCATTGTAGATGGTAAGTGTTCCGGAAGAGGAAGCTACTGCGCCCTGAATGCCAGTGACAGTTGCATTTTTAATGGTCATTTTATGATTATTACTGATGCAATAAGCCCAGTTGCCTGATCCAGCCCGGTTAGAAGAGGTGGAATGGAATTCACCGTTGTTAATCAGACAGTCGCCGTTATTATACAAAGCATAGTAATCGGTATTTACAACGACCTGGTTAATTATCAGCGTTCCTGTATCCCGGTTAAAGATACCACCGCCTCCATAATTTCCAGTTGGGATATTGATGGTGCCGCCGTTAAGCGTAAGCGAACCATAATTGCGGATACCGCCCGGCCCCTGCGAATTCAGTGTACCATTTCCATTTACAGTAAGGATACCGTGATTTTCAATCAGGTATTTGCCTGAAGCACCAGTAATGGTTTGTCCATTTAGATCGATTGTGATCTCCATTCCGTCCGGAATCGTCACCATATCTGTCAGTGTAACGCTTTGAGACAACCTGTAGCTGCCGGAGCCGGTAATCTGAGAGAGGTCAGTGATATCAGTCACAGTGATTTGTGCAGCGACTGGAAGTGGAACCACAAGCATCATAAATGCGGTGCAGAGGGAGAGGAACAGTGCTGTCCATTTTTTCATACTATCATACTCCTTGTCTTTTGAATTGTGGGAAAGGCCATGCCAAATTCCATTTAATGTAAAGAAAAAAGCTGCTGCTATAGGCCTTTTTAATCCTATAGCAGCAGTCCTATCACAATTCGGTAACTGGCTGCCATTTTACAGGCCCTATAGCTTTGCGTCACAGATTTTCATCTGCTTTGCCATTTATCGGTTTAATGGATTTATGAAATAAAAAATACACCTTTTCGTTCTGTCAAAATAGGCTTTACAAATCCCTTAAAATCGAAGAGAAAAAACCAAAAAAGTCCAGAACGAAAAGGTGTAGCTTTTCTGTAAGAACATGCAATACAAGCCAAGGTAAATTCTTGTAGATCCATAAATTTGTCACAAAACCATCACATCATATATTTAATTATAATCTTTAATCCTGAAAAATCAAGTAGAAAAGTAGATAATTATACAGTTGAAGAGATGCTGTCATTTAGCATGTAGTAACCAAATCGAATGATATCTTTAGAGATTTTACTTGACAAAATATTGAAAGAAGTGTAAAATATATAACGATATGCGGATGTAGTTCAATGGCAGAACACCAGCTTCCCAAGCTGGATACGCGGGTTCGATTCCCGTCATCCGCTCCATGTGAAGAGAGGCGAACACGTCTTGGAATGATTAGCATTCCAAGACGTGTTCGCCTCTCTTCTTAACCGTATTTAGAGATGTTGCCTTTTTAAATATTCCATCGGTGTAAGGCCGGTTGACCTTTTAAACACAGCGCTAAAATATCGGGCGTCTTGAAATCCGACAGCATAGGAAATTTCATAAATTTTAGCATAAGGATTTTTCATGAGTTCCTTCGCCTTTTCAATTCTCTTATTGGTAAGATATTTTGAGAATGGCTCCTTCATCTCTTCTGCGAATAGTGTACTGAAACGAGAATTGCTCAAATATACATGCTGTGCGACTTTGGCAAGTGTCAGATGCTGTGCATAATTTTCCTCTATATAGATCAGCGCATTTTGAATCACAGATTTTGTATTGGCCGAATGCCCAGAATTCATTAGGTCTACAAAATCATATATGGTGCGTTCTACTAAAACGAACAACTCATTGTGCGTTTTCGCATAGTTCATAGAACGAATCCATTCGTTCAGCAGATCATTGGTTATGATATGTTTGTGAATAAAAGACTGCGTATGCTCAATTTCTAAAATAATTCGGCACCAAAATTCAGTTTGATTTTTGGTGATGGCAGTCTGTGTGTCTAAAGAATGCATGCTTTGAAAAACAGTTTTGAGATAATGAGAAACCGAAGTTTTATCGGCTGTTTTCATGTAATTCAACAGAGTAGAACATACCTTGGAAAAGAACTGATCCTCTGTAATATGTGATTGATGATAATAGAATACTTTTTGATCAGGAAAAAATAGCTTTTGTAACAGTACTTGAGAAGACTGAGCAAAGATGTCTGGAAATTTTGATTTATCGTGACAGACGTTGCTTATTCCAATGGTTACATCCAGATTTTCGTCCTTTTCCAATACCATAATAATTTTTTCTGCTAACGCCATGGCTTGGGAAGAAATATTCTCATCCGAGAAGCTGCCTAAGAGAATACTGGAAATAGAACCATTATCAAAAATCAGAGTATTGGGTGTCAGGGCAAGCTTTGTTATCTGATTCCATATGTCAGATAGAGGACGTTTCCTTTCGTCCGAAACCGAAACGGTTAGCATGATATAGACTGTGAGATTATCAGGAAGCAGATGTGTTGTTTCAGGTACCATAGGAGATTGCCCAATTAAATAACTTTTCAGAGATTGAAACTCGTAGGAGGTCTGGATTTCTTTAAAAGATTGGTAGAGCTCTAGCCGCTCTTGTGCTGCTTTTCGTTTTTTCAGGATTTTTATAATCGCTTTTTGCAGCGCTTGAGAAAGTTCATCTGGAGAAATCGGCTTTAGGATATAGTCGCTGGCTCCATACTGGATTGCCTGTTTTGCATATTCGAAATCGCTGTAGCCGGAAACAAAAATTACTTCAGGAGGAGATTCAAATCCAGAAAGTGTTTTAAGCAGATCAATCCCGGTTAGTCCAGGCATTTTAATATCAGTCACGACAATATCAGGATTGTTCAGGCAGATCAGTTCTAATCCGCTGTTACCATTGTTGCTAGTGCCGCAGATTTCGATATGTAGTTGTGTGTAATCCAGACAATTGGATAGGTGTTCCAATGCTAATTCTTCATCATCAATTAAAACCAAACGGTACATATCGTTTCCTTTCCTTTCTATTCGAGGTTTTGCCAATGAATCTATACTTTTTCGTTCATAAGAAAAGGCATAGAAAACACCTCTTTTAGAACCTAAAAAGCTATGATTTTACTTAGAACGGAAAGGTATGTTTTTAAAGTTTGGGAATATCGATGGTGACAATAGTGCCCTGATTTATTTCACTTTCAATATTAAAGGAATAATCATCATGATAGATTAACTTCATTTGATATTTGATACATTGCAGGGCAAAATTGTTCTGTTCAATTTTAATAGAATCTTCTGGACGCTGATTCAGTTTCATAAGAATTTCTTCTGGTATACCGGGTCCGTTGTCCTCTACGGAAAACAGAATCCGGTTTCGAAATTGCTGGAATTGAATAGAGATTGTTCCCCCGTCTACCCGTTGTTCGACGCCATGTAGAATCGCATTTTCTACGATAGGTTGGAAAATATATTTGCAAACCATGGCATCCATAATTTTTTCATCACAGGATATGTCAACACTGAATTTAGAACCATGGCGCAGTTGGACAATGTCGCAGTAATTCTGAAGCATGCTAACAACGTCTCGAACGGCAATCATTTCTAACCCATTGCTTAAAAAGAGTCTATAGAACATAGATAGCTTCATGGTAAAATTTGCTGCAGACTGCGGTTCATTTTTTAGACATAGCCAGTGGATTGATTCTAATGTGTTATATAAAAAATGTTGGTTAATTTGATTTTGTAGGATTTTGATTTCTGCCTGCTGTTTTAAGGTGATTTGTTCATAGCGATCCTGAATAAGCTGAGCAATATTCTCAACCATGTGGTTGTAATGATCATAGATATATTTAATCTCATCATTTTTGCCATGATATAAACGAGAAGAAAAATCACCTTTTTCAAATTTTTTCATCTCATGCAATAGAGAAAAAATGGGCTTGTAGACAATATAAATGAAAAAGAAGATGGAAAATTCAATGATGACCAATACAATTAAACACATCAGAATAAAGAACATTTTCGTTTGGTCTACGCTTTCAATAACACTGCTGACGGGAGTAAAACTGAGGTAAACAAACCCGCCATAATCCAACGGATAGAACGAAACAATCATATCGCCATATTTTTGAGAATTATGAAGAAAAGTTCCGTTTTCCTTGTTTTGATTACATTCCCGATATAAATCTTCATAATCTGACAATTTTAGTTCAGCCGGATTTCCAGTATGAATTAATGGGTTTCCACTGGAACTCAGCAGCATGTGATAAGAACTCTGCATATCATTTAACGCAGTTATTTCGGATTGCAGGTGGTTTAGAGAGAGACTGATAGCCATCCAGCCGTAATTTCTTTTTTGATTAATTGGTTTCATTCTGCCTATGTAGGTAATAAAAGCCTCGGAATGATCTTTTCCTGAAGCTTGCCAGAAGGAAGCGGTGATATCAGAAGGTGATAAACTGATATTTTGCAGGTCAGGAATATCTTCAATTTCCTGAATAGGAATGATAGAACGCTGGCCGTTTAATAAATTATGGCTGTAACCTGCATATAAATAGATATTTTTGATACTGGAATTTTGCTCCTGGACAGCCAGTAGTTGCGTGCTAAGCTGTGTACGCAGACGGTATTGCTCAAATAAAGAAAGGGTTTTAGAATTTTCCAGTTGGAGAAAGGTATTCATAAATGAATTGTTTGCAAAAAAAGAAGCGTAGGTAGAAACAGTACTGGAACATATATTATTTAAAGAACGTACTGTTTTTTCGGCATTAATGCGTGAGATTCGTGTACTGTCGTCAATAATGTCATGGTTAAGAAAGAAATACATTGATACCCCAAAGGTGATAAAAATAGCGATGATAATAAAACAGACACAGATGGTCAATCGAAACCATCGTCCCCATTTGATATGCGCAGACTTTTTCATGGTTGTTCTCCTAAATTGTTTTTAGATCTAAATAAAAGAAGAATTTATAAATTTTTACAAATAAAATATACTATATAAAACATTTTTTATCAATAAAATATGAAGATGTAAAATAATTTTCTACAAAATAAAATCATTACCACATTGTAGATGCCACAGGCAGCCCGTATAATGAAACTATAGTTTTTGATCAAAAATTAATTCGAATACTTTTGGAGGTTAAAACATATGAAAAAACGAATCATATCTTCTCTCATTACCGCGGTATTGCTGATGGGTCTTGTAGGATGCGGCGGCAACAGTGATTCGGCTAATTCTACGGGGAATAATGACGCGGCACAGGATTCCGGGGAAGAAGTAACATTAAACTTTTTGACCTGGCGCGGGGACGACTCTGCGGCATATGACCAGGTCGTAGCTAATTTTAATGAAGAAAATCCGAATATTAAAGTGAATTTTGAATATGTAGTAGATGCTTATGAACAGGTTTTGACAACTAGACTGTTATCCAATGACGTTGATTTGTTCGCATTGGATGGACATCTGGATATGTATGTTGACGGCGGCAATCTGCTGGAGTTGACCGGACAGTCATTTTTGGACAACTATCAGGAAGGTGCGTTGGAACCGTGTACCTTTGATGGAAAAGTATATGGCGCATGCCAGATGTTCTGTATGGTCAATACCTTTTATAATGTAGATATGCTGGAAGAAATGGGATATACAGGAGAACCGAAAACCTGGGACGAATTTATTGAAATCTGTGATAAATTCATGGAAAAAGGCATCCATCCAATCGCTTGTGGAAACGCTGCAAATCTTTCTACACAGCTTGGTTATCAATTGCTGGTATCTATGATTCCGGATCACTCCAGCGATCTATTTAATGAAATTGTGGCTGGTGAAGCTAAAATGACTGATGAACCGATGGCGACCGTTTCTAAACTGGTAAAACAGGTTTCTGACGCGGACTATTACTGCGAAGGAAGCACCGGCTTAGATAAATTCGGTGCTTGCGAAGTGTTTATGCGCGGTGAAGCTCCATTCCTGGTAGAAGGTTCTTGGAGAGCAATCACCCTGGCAGAGGATGAAACCTTAAACTGGGATGTATTCTCCATCAGTGCTCCTGGCGGTGCGGAGGATGTTTATCTGTTCCGTCCGGCACAGATTCATGTTATCAACGCCAATACTCCGCACAAAGATGAAGCTCTTAAATATTATGAATTTATGAGCCGTCCTGAATCCATGGAAATTTTCTCTTCCACCACAGTGCAGGTCCCGGTAGGGAATGACGTTACTGTTGACCATCCTGCTCTGAACAAAGTTGTCGATTATATGAATTCTCATAAAGCCGGCGGGGACCCGCAGGTTAAATTGGAAAATGCTGAGATTGGTTCATTAATGAACGAATACTTTGGCTCTATTACATTGGGAACTCCAATTGAAGATGCAGTTGCTACCATCGAACAAGGCTTTGAAAACATGAAAGCGCAACAATAATACTGTGCAATAATGTGCTCCGGTATCATGTATACTGGAGCACAAGAAATAGGTGATCAAAATGCGAGAATTATTAAATAGCAAACGGGTCAGGAGAAACAATGCCTGGTATTATTTGATTTTGTTATTGCCATTGATCTGGTACATCTTTGTCTTTGTTGTGCCGATGGTGCAGGGAATTGGGCTTAGTCTGTTTAGATGGGATGGACTATCGCCGGATAAAGAATTTGTCGGACTGGAGAACTACAAAACGTTGGCGCTGAATACGCCCAAATTCTGGCCTGCGTTTTTCAACTCGATTAAATACGTATTGTTTGTAGTGATTGGCTGTGTTATTATTTCCATTTTCCTGTCAATTTTGATTTATCAGAAATCACGATTAAACAATTTTTTCCGTGCAATGTTTTATCTGCCATGTGTTCTTTCTACAACTGCGGTTGCCTTTATGTGGAACAACGCCATTTATAATCCAAATATCGGTATTTTAAATCGGTCGTTAGAAGCACTGGGACTTGATTTTCTGACCCATGTCTGGCTGGGGGAACCGGGATTGATTATCTTCTCGATCGGTGCAATTGAGATTTATATGAACCTGGGTACGTCAATCCTGTTATTTATTGCCGGACTACAAGATATCCCGATAGAACTGCACGAATCAGCAAGAATTGACGGAGCAAACCGGATCCAGGTATTCTTTAAAATTACCATGCCTTTGTTGTCTCCGACTACCTCCCTGGTAACCGTTTTAACCATGATTTCAGCCATGCGGTCTTTCGATATCATGTATGTATTGAGCAATAAAACCACACAGGTCCTCGCTACTTTCCTGTATGATGAGATGTTCACCTTCCGGAGAGTAGGGACAGGGTCGGCGGCGGCAGTTGTTCTGTTCCTGCTGGTATTGGTTATGAACGGTATTCAAAAGCTGATCATTAAGGAGGATGTTTAAGTGATATGAAAGCGAGAAGTGGATCCTCATACAAATCGGATAAGGTTTGGAATATTGTTCGTATCCTGATTTTAGTAGCAGTTACTATTCTGCTGATGCTTCCGGTGTATCCTGTTATTCTGGGAGCCTTTAAACCGGAAAAAGAAATGTATACGAATTTGCTGGGGCTGCCTCATCAGTGGGTAACAGACAATTTTACTACTGCATGGGTCAAGGGGAATTTCGAAAAATACTATGTAAATACTCTGATTATCACGGTATTTCAGGTCTTGATCTGCACGCCTCTTTCTGCCATGTTGGGCTTTGCTTTAAGCCGGAAAGACCTGTATGGTAAAAAAATTATTACACTGGCGCTTTTGGCTGGCTTGACGATCCCGGCACAGGTTGCAATTATGCCATTATTTTTACAAATGAAAGCATTTAACCTGACAAACTCAATACCGGGACTGATTATTACACTGGTTGGCTATCGGCTGGCTTTCACCACCTTTATTTTCCAACGGTTTATGTCCGCCGTTCCAACTGAAATTGAAGAAGCCGCGACAATTGACGGCTGTTCTATTCCTAAACTATTTATAAAAATTGTACTGCCCCTTTCACAGAATGTTCTCAGCATTGGGATTATCTTTAACGTAATGTATGCATGGAACAACTTCTTCTTCCCGATGGTTTTAATCAGCGATCGGGATTTGAAGCCAATTTCTACCGGTCTGCTGGCCTTTAAAGGGGAAAATACAATACAGTATACCTTGCTGTTTGCTGCAATTGCAATTTGTACTGTTCCAATCATGATTTTATATATCTTTATGCAGAAATATATTGTCAAAGGAATTACATCCGGAGCAGTAAAAGGATAAAAAGGAGTGAAATACATGCAGGCAAAACATAATGATTATCCGATTGCCCTGAGCATCGACTTGCGGGTTTTTGATAATCAGCAGCCTGATTATGGTGTTCGAAAATTTCTGGACACCCTGGGATTTGTCCCAGAATATTTATTTAACCATGAAACCTATGTCGGGCATATTCACAGCAACGACGGTGTTATTGACGACACTCCGCTTCTGCCGACCTGGACTGCGCAAAGGGCAGTGCCGGGCTGTCAGGTGTGGAGCAGAAAGCAATACTATGAACTGATCAAAGTGCTGCATACCTATGATATCAAGTTCTTCCAGGGTGCGGAAGCGGCATGGTCTGTCTGGCCGGAATATGGGGAACTGTCCCGTGACACTTGGATTTATAACAATCTGTTGGAGCTTTTTGTCACCTATCGCAACGGCGCTACAACCGAAAAGGAAATGGGGATGATCTGCCCGCTGAAACATCTGAAAGACGGAACGTTGTACGAAGATATGCTGCTGCGGGATGTTCTGGCTTTCCTCGACGATTACGATGCCGATGGATTTTTTGCGGCGGACGGCTTCGGAGGCCTGGCAACCCAATTGGAAGATGGGGATTATTCGGACGATATGGTTGCGCAGTTTACAGAACACACCGGTATTCAGGTAAAGGGAAATACGATTACAGAACGTGCCGATGATATCTGGGAACATTACCGTTATGAGTGGGCTGACTTTTACAGTGACCGTTGGGCAGCATTTTATCAGAAACTGGTTCCTGCTTTTGAACAGGCGGGAAAAGAGTTGATCGTCATGGCGCCCTTTAAGCATGGCCCGGCCGATGCGTTCCTGAAATACGGCTATGACTATGCCAAAAATGCCCGGGCAGGCTTAAAATGCTACGCCTTGGAATCAATGGAAACCAACAGCCACAGATGGCAGAATTTCCAGTCTATGGAAGCCGTTGGAATTACCAACGCCATCACGATCAAGGCAGTTGCACCGGATACAAAAATCATGTGGATGTCTGCGACCTGCAATGCGCCGGAGCACTGGCATACTTTAAGAGATCATCCGGGAATGCTGGAAAGAGAATGTATTGCGCTGAACACAGCGCGCTGTGTTGGCCCGGACGGAGAGCTTATTCCTTCTTATGACGGCGTACAGCCACTGTTTGGGATCGACCTGTCCGCTTCGGAATGGAGATGGTACAAAGAACGGCTGGACATCGGGCATAAAAAAATCGCGCATAATGATGGTCTGGTATTGATCTGGTCAGACAGCTTTTTATATGAACATGCGAAAAGAAACCAGATTTATCCGCTGACATTCGAAAGCGCCTTTTTGCGGTTTTCCGGCTTGCCGATCCATTCCAGCGTGAATCTGGATAATATTCAGAATGTTTCCAACCGGTCACTGCTGCTGATAGAACCGTTGGGGATTACAGATGAGCAGGTAGTCTCCCTGCGTGATTTGGTAGTCAACGGCGGCAAAACTCTGATTGTGGTGGGCGAAGTAGAAAACCAGGCCCTTTTGGATCTTCTGGGTCTTTCCAAAGATGGAACCTGCGGATCTCAATGGGAGCTTACAGACCGTTCGATTTATGATAGCCGGATTCCGTCGGAAAGCGGAACCACGGAGGAAAATCTGGGCGGTTATCAGGCTGCTGAGGCAAGGTCTTTGATTGATGTAAAACAGGACGGTCAGGTGATTGGTACAGGACTATCTGTCCGGGCTTATCCGTCTGAAGGCAACGCTGTCTATATCCGGCGGATCCATCGGTCTTTCCCGGCCGTACAGCATATGCATTCTGAATTTGATACAGTATGTCATCCGCATACAAGCGGAAAAGAACCGTCTGGATTAACCACCATCCGCGAGATTATGCAGGGTGTGGCGCTGATCCATCCTGATTCTTACAGCTTGCTGGTATCCCGCTTTATTTGTAAATTGGATGGAACGTTCCCGTATTCCAATATCGGGCAGGTGCTTTCTTGCACCGATCAGGAGGGAACACAGTACTTATTCTGTGAAAATCCGTTAAATGCACAGTATACCTATATGACTGTAACCTTGCCGTATGAAAAGAAGTATATTGCGGAACTTCCGATCCGCAGAAACGGCGGACTTGGCTATCAATATTACGGGGATCCAAGACCGAATAAAATGGATGTCTGCGTGCCGCCGGAAGCTTTGATTCCGTTTACAGTTGAATACAAGAACAGTACAAGAAAGGAAGCCAAATAATGATTACCAATGCAATCGGAGAACGAGTTTTATTAAATGATGGAAATCAGATCCCTCAGCTTGGGCTGGGGGTTTGGAGGGCCAACGACGGGGAAGAAACCTACCAGGCGGTTCGCTGGGCTTTGGAAGCCGGATACCGCAGTATTGACACAGCTTCATTGTATGCGAATGAAGCAAGTGTTGGGAAAGCATTCCACGACAGCGAACTTAGCCGAGAAGAAGTATTTATCACCACCAAGGTGTGGAACCCGGATCAGGGCTATGACAAAACTCTGGCCGCATTTGAAAAGAGCTTAAAGCTGCTGGATTTGGAATATGTCGACATGTATTTGGCGCATTATCCTGTTACCGGAAAATATCTGGACACATGGAAAGCATTGGAACGATTACAGGAAGAAAAGCTGGTGAGATCGATTGGAGTCAGCAATTTTCATATCCATCATCTGGAAACATTGTTGGCGCATGCGAACGTCAAACCAGTTGTAAACCAGATTGAACTGCACCCATATTTGTCACAAAAAGCTTTGATTGCATACCACAAGGAACATGATATTCTTACAGAGGCGTGGGCTCCAATTGCGAAAGGGCGTGTACTCGGGGAAGATATCATTGTGGAACTGTCTGAAAAGTATGGGAAAACCCCGGCACAGATTGTACTGCGCTGGGAATTGCAGCAGGGGATTATCATTATTCCAAAGTCAGTCCATCAGAAACGTATCCAGGAAAATTGCAATATCTATGATTTTGCATTAACTGAAGAGGAAATGAAACGGATTGATACCCTGGAATGTGATGGCAGAATTGGAACAGATCCTGATAAAATGGTATATGACGATTAGAAGGTGAAAAGATGAACATTGGTTTTATTGGATTAGGGATTATGGGCTATCCAATGGCAAAGAATTTGATTTCTGCCGGGTATACGCTTCATATTTTTGATTTGGTTTCGGAACGTGTGGAACAGCTTGCAACCCTTGGCGCAGTTGCTGAGATAAATGCAGAGGCAGTTGCCAAACAATCTGATGTAATCATTACCATGCTGCCAAATTCCAGTCATGTACAGGAAGTCATGCTGGGAGATCACGGCGTTTTAAAGGGAACACATCCCGGCAGTATTGTCATTGATATGAGTTCAATCGCTCCTGAAGTATCAAAACAGGTATACCAGGCTTGTGAAGCGAAACAGGTGGAAATGCTGGAAGCGCCGGTTTCTGGGGGAGAACCCAAAGCAATTGACGGCACCCTGTCTATCATGGTAGGGGGCAAGCAGGATGTATTTGAACAGGTGAAGGACAGTATTTTACTTAAAATGGGAGCCTCTGCCGTATATTGCGGAGGACCCGGCGCGGGCAACACCACAAAGCTGGCAAATCAGATTATTGTAGCGTGTAATATTGCTGCTTGTGCAGAAGCGTTTCATCTGGCAAAGCAGGCAGATGTTGACTGTAATCTGGTGTTCCAGGCAATTCGCGGCGGATTAGCGGGAAGTACTGTAATGGACGCGAAGGTGCCGATGATGTTAAACCATCAGTTTGATCCCGGTTTCCGTATTGAGTTGCACATCAAGGACTTAAATAATGCAATTGAAACTGCTCATACAGTCGGTTCACCTGTCCCGTTGAGCGCGCAGGTAATGGAAATGTTCCAGGTGCTCAAGCAAAAGGGGCAAGCCGCGAAAGACCATAGCGCATTAATGGAGTACTATGAATTATTAGGCGATTGATTTGTCTGAAAATAAGTTGTAATTTTAACAAAAGTGAAACACCTATTGCAATCTGGAGCTTTTGGAGCTGAAGAGCAATAGGTGTTTTTACTGGCCGGATTGAACAAAGGTTAAATTTTGAAACTCGAAAAATGCGATGTCCAAATGCTGACCTCTTTTTTCGTGTTATATACCCAGTATTTAAGCCATTTCTCAAAGTTTACTCAATTTTGCAATAGCGGGACATTAAAAAATAAAATAGAGGAAATCGCAATGCAAAAGTATAAAAGTGGTTAAATTAGAACCGAAAATTCTCATTTTATTTTCAAAGCGTGGGGATAACAATTCCATCACCCTCGCTCATATGAATCCCGGTTGTAATTCGAATATTTCTGTTCGAATTACAACCGGGATTTTCTATACAAGGGCTGTGTTGGGTATTTGGTCATTATTAAGTCGTTGTCAATCGGACAGCACTGTTATAAAAACGCGGAAATTATTCACTAAAAACAAAATATAGCGTAGTTAGAATTGATTTGTCCGATAAGGCTTCAGGCCCTTTCATTGCTATAAAAGGCTTTCTCAGCAGTATTTGGGGTTTTAGGTTTTCTAAAACCGCAACGATTCTACCGTTATCAAAGAACTGGTACTCTTTGTTTAGAGCGGCGTTGATGAAAAACACTGTTCTGCAAAATCAAATATTTTTGCTAAACTATCGGTACCGATTGAGTATGAATTTAAACGTGTAGCCTCCGGGGAACATGGCAGTATGGGCACTCCGCATATAGTTGGGATTACGGCAGCAGACCAGTGGCTGTACTGTAATCCGTTTGAAGATGCAAGGCTCAGTGACGATGAAATTGCAGTCGCAACAGTACTAGAAAGAAAGGGAGAATATGTTCATGGCGGCAATAGCTTTTATTCCTTTGAGGAAGGGTGTCAGGACCAGTATCTTATCATTATATTAAAGGAAGCGATGAACACTGGAAAACAATCGAGACCCAGACACGGCTATGGGCAGAGCGGGGATGAGCAGACATGAGGACAGAACATGTTGCATTATATACGATTCGTTTGGAAGAAATGAAAGTATTTTATGAATTCTATTTTGGAGTAAATGCAAATCAGAAGTATCAGAATCCGGTAACTGGGCTGAAGACCTATTTTCTGTCTTTTGACGGCGGAATCAGACTCGAGTTGATGAGCCATCCTGAATACCAAAATCGACGGGATGCCCTCGGATTGGCTGCCATCATGTTGCAATTCGTTGTTCCGATTGAAAACAAGTTGATCAGATGACGAAATGTTTGAGACAGGATGGGTATCGAATTTATGACAATCCTCGGATTACTGGTGATGGGTATTATGAAATCGAAATTTTTGATCCGGCTGGGAATTTGATTGAGTTGATAGCAGACTGATATTTATAAATTACAGGTAGAAGATGTCCTCAATCAGGAATCATTTACCGACCTTCTGAATAATATTCTGGGAGTTTGTGGTGGGACGAAAAATTCATAATGTTGAAGTTGAGAAAAACAACCGCCCAAACTGATGAACTACCGATACCCTTTTGCCCTTAATGGCTTTTAGTGTGTATATTTGATATTTGAATGGCAGATGTCAACTGTCGCAGACAAAAGCGCCCCCATATTATATAGTATGGGAGCGCTTTACTCGTTTATAGTATTTCAATCGTCTTTTCCGGACAGATACCCATGCAGTTTTAAAGGGCAGTTCCTTTTTGGGGTACAAACAGGTTTTCCATATCGATCTTTTCCAACGTGAGCAGGCCAATTTTCTTTTCAATGCCGCCGGCATAGCCTGTCAGGCTTCCGTTGCTGCCGACAACTCTGTGGCAGGGGATGATGATGGAAATTGGATTATGGCCCACCGCACCGCCTACTGCCTGTGCAGACATTGCTTTTTGTCCTTTATTTTCGGCAATAATTGCGGCAATTTGCCCATAGGTCATTACCTGCCCATAGGGAATCCGCATCAAGATTTCCCATATGGCAAGCCGAAACGGAGAACCATTTAAATACAACGGCGGGGTAAAATCTGGAATCTCGCCGCGAAAATAGAGGTCAAGCCACTGCTTAGTCTGCTCAAAAACAGGTAAATTTTTTTCTTCATGCTCGGCTGATAGCGTGTCGGCAAAATATTTTTGTCCGTCAAACCACAGGCCGGTCAGGCATTCTCCATTGCTGGCAATGGTAATATTGCCCAGAGGGGAGTGATATTTATCTATGTACTGCATCATTTTATACCTTTAATACTTTTCTTCTTTTTCTGCCGCTTCAAATAACCCATTAATATAGGCAGCGCCTAACGCACGGTCAAATAATCCATAACCAGGCTTTCCTTGTTCGCCCCAAATCATCCGGCCATGGTCAGGACGGACATATCCGTTAAATCCATGTTTTACCAGCGTCTTTACAACATCGTATAGGTCGAGAGAGCCACATCGGCTTGGATGCGGTGCTTCAAAAAAGCTGTGATCGCCTGTATGCCGGACATTTCTAAGATGAACAAAGGGAATCCGATCCGCAAATTCTTCTGCAATGGCTGCCACGTCGTTTGCAAGATTTGCCCCATAGGAACCTGTGCAGAGGGTAATACCATTAGATGGGCTGTCTGTGATTGAAACCATTCTGCGGATGCTGTCAGCCCCTGTGATAATGCGGGGAAGCCCGAATATTCCCCATGGCGGATCATCCGGATGAATTGCCATTTTAATCCCAGCTTCCTCTGCGACAGGAATCACGGCGTGCAGAAATTCACTAAGGTTGCTCCAGAGCGTTTCACTGTCAAGTGTACGCCAGCGTTCAATCAGGCGTCGCATTTCATCCATTGTATAGCTTTCATCCCAGCCGGGAAGAGAAAGGGAACCAGAGGCAGGATTCATAGCCAGCACATCCTGGTATTCATAGCTGAGGGTATTGGAGCCGTCCTCTAATTCTTTACTCAGATCACTTCTCAGCCAATCAAACACCGGCATAAAATTGTAACACACTACGCGGATGCCGAATTCACCCAACCGCCTAAGATTTTCACAGTAATTTTCAATCAACCGCGGCGCGTCCGCACCGCCGAGTTTAATCTCTTCATGAACCGGAACACTCTCAACGACTTCAAAGGCAAGGCCGTTTTGTTCCGCCGCCTGTTTTAATGCAGCGATGCTTTCTCTTGGCCAAACCTCACCGGGCGGAGTGTCGTAAACAGCGGACACTACGCCGCTCATGTTGGGAATCTGCCGGATTGCCGAAAGGGAAACCGGATCATTTTTTCCATACCATCGAAAGGTCAGTTTCATTTTGCTTCCTCCAGTTGTTCATTTTGTAGAGCAGAGTCTGCCTGCTCCGTTTCCAATTTCCGGACTATCTTTCGGATTTCGGAATAATAGGCAAAAATTAGATAGACTGCGGCGCCAAACCAAGCGGCGGGCTCACAGAAGAATATTCCGATTTCCCCGATGATACGGGGCAGAATCAGTGATACTCCGACTCTCATCAGGGTCTCCATCAAGCCGGAAATCATCGGCTTTTTCCCATTGCCCAATCCCTGCAGGGCCGCACGATAGGCGTGGAGCAGATATAAAAAGATCAGGGTACAGGACATAATAAACAGGTATTGATAGGCGATATCCAGCACCTGCTCCTTGTTTTGCGCGCTAGAGGATACAAACATGGAAAGGAGCGGCTTGCCAAAGAGAATCATGATGCCTCCGATAGCCAGACAAAGTAAAATAGATAGCTTTATAACACTGCGCACGCCTTCATGAATCCGGTCAAACTTTCTTGCTCCGAGATTTTGCCCAACAAAGGTATTCATCGCAAAGCCAAATGAAATCGCACTGCTTTCAAGCAGTCCATAAAGCTTATTTGTAGCAGTGAATCCGGCAATTACTGTAGTGCCAAACTGATTCAGAACAAACTGCAGAACCATCCCGCCGACACCGATAATTGCCATCTGCAGGCCGATCGGAATCCCCAGCGAACAAAGATGCTTAATAATATCCCAGTCGAGCTTCCAATATTTTTTCTCAAAGGAAAGGACAGAGATACGCCTCACTGACAGAATACAATAAACAGCAGAAAAGGCCTGCGCCAGAAGCGTTGCAATCGCTGCTCCTGCAATTCCCCAATGAAAAACCAGAACGAACAGGAGATCCAATACAATATTGATACATCCGGCCAGGATCATGGCAATCAGGGGTGTGCGCCCGTCTCCCAGGGCACGGAGAATGGAAGAAAAAATGTTATAGACTGTTACAATCAGCATCCCGCCGAATAAAATGCTGAGATAAATCAGAGACTGATCAATAATATCGTCCGGAGTTCTCAGAAGCTGCAGTGTCGGCCTTGCGATAATCAGACCGAGCACAGTGAAAAACACCCCAAAGCCCAAGCACAGGACAATAGACATAGTCACTGTTTTGCGGAGATTTTCAATATCGCCCGCTCCAAAAAATTGAGAAATCATCACGGCAAATCCCTGGGTTAGGCCAAGGATCATCCAGAGAAGCACCCAGTGCGTCCAGTCGGTAGCGCCGACTGCCGCTAACGCGTCGACCCCAACACCCTGTCCTACAACAATTGCATCGACTACCATGTATAACTGCTGAAAAATATTTCCAACCATCAGGGGCAGCGCAAATAAAAAGATTAATTTCATCGGTTTTCCGGATGTCATGTCTTTGACTTTTACACTCATGTTACACCTCAGCGGTACTTTTTCTTAAATTTATTCAATCAATATAGTACATTATAGTATATTTTTTGTGGATTGCATAGGGAAAAAGTTCAGAAAAATGCACTATCTTTTTTGGGAAAAGCGCCGGAAACTTTAGGATGGTTTTGTGATAGTGCTTTAGTGCAATAAAACATGTTTTTGGATAATAAATACAGAATATTTGTGTAACTTGACATTTTTGTTAAGAAAAATCGAAAAGTTTATTTATTTTGACATAAATTTTACATTTCATTCATTATCACTTGAGAATTAAAGGGGATCAAGGTATAATAAATACGACAATTTAAGAAAGGTGGAAGCTTTGATGGAAAAAAATCAAACCTTTAAGCCGTTTGTTCCTGCAGACAAGATCATGCCGGAATTTACCGCAACGTCCATTATCGTCGGTATCCTGCTAGCTGTTTTGTTTGGCGGCGCAAACGCATATCTGGGGCTGAAGGTCGGAATGACAATCTCCGCATCGATCCCGGCGGCTGTGATCTCCATGGGGATCATCCGGGTCATCATGAGAAGAGATTCGATTTTGGAAAATAATATGGTGCAGACGATTGGCTCTGCCGGCGAATCACTGGCGGCCGGTGCGATCTTCACTCTGCCGGCACTGTTTATGTGGGCAAATAACGGCGATATTGATATGCCCTCATTTATAGAGATTGCATTGATTGCATTATGCGGCGGAATTCTTGGCGTGCTGTTCATGGTTCCGTTAAGAAAGGCACTGATCGTAGAGGAGCATGGCACTCTTCCTTATCCGGAAGGCTCTGCGTGCGCAGAGGTTCTGGTTGCCGGGGAAGAGGGCGGCGAAAAGTCAAAGATCGTTTTTTCCGGCTTGGGAATTGCGGCTCTCTATAAGTTCATTACCGATGGGGTTAAGCTGTTCCCTTCGGAAGTTAACTGGGATATCTCTGCTTATAAAGGAAGCGCTTTCGGTTTGGACGTGCTTCCGGCTCTGGCGGGCGTCGGCTATATCTGCGGGAAGAAAATCGCTTCCTATATGCTGGCCGGCGGTGTGGTTGCCTGGTTTGTGCTCATGCCGCTGATTGCTTTGTTCGGCGGAGATGTCATTATCTATCCGGCGGATGTAACGGTCAATGAGCTGATTGCGAAGGATGGCGGTGTGTCAAACCTTTGGGGTACCTTTATCCGGTATATCGGCGCCGGTGCCGTTGCAACCGGTGGTATTATCAGCCTGATCAAATCCTTCCCGTTGATTGTAAGAACCTTTGCAAAAGCGATGAAGGGACTGAAAAAATCCTCCCATACCGAAGTGGTGGAACGTACGGATCAGGATATGTCAATGAAAATCCTTCTTGCCGGGATTGTGGTAGTCGCTTTGGCCATGTGGCTGTTGCCGTTTATTCCGGTAAACCTCATGGGCGCGCTGATCGTCATTGTATTTGGATTCTTCTTCGCGACCGTTTCCTCCCGCATGGTAGGGCTGATCGGTTCGAGTAACAACCCTGTTTCCGGGATGGCAATCGCTACCATGCTGATTGCGACTATCCTGCTGAAAGTAACAGGCAATACCGGCACCGGCGGAATGGTTGCAGCGATTGCAATCGGTTCAATTATCTGTATCATTGCTGCAATGGCGGGCGATACCTCGCAGGATTTAAAAACGGGATTCCTGGTTGGCGCGACCCCGAGAAAGCAGCAGTATGGCGAGATTATCGGGGCGATTGTTTCTGCTGCCGCAATCGGCGGAATTCTGTATCTGCTCAATGCGGCCTGGGAATTCGGATCTGCTGAGCTTGCCGCACCGCAGGCAACCCTGATGAAGATGGTAACCGAAGGCGTTATGAACGGCAACCTGCCCTGGACGCTGGTATTCGTCGGCGTAGGAATTGCAATTGTGGTTGAGATTCTGGGGATCCCGGTTCTGCCGTTCGCAGTTGGCCTTTATCTGCCGATTCACCTGAGCGTTCCGATTATGGCGGGCGCTTTGGTTCGTGTTTTCCTCGAAAAGAGAAAGAAATGGTCTGATGACAAACGTAAAAAAGCAGTTGACAACGGTGTGCTGTACTGCTCCGGTATGATCGCCGGCGAAGGGCTGGTGGGAATCCTGCTGGCGGTCTTTGCAGTCATTACCTTCAAGGACGGAAGATCCCTGGGTGATATGATCAATATCAGCGGAAGCTTCTCTCTTGGCAATATCGGCGGTTTGGTATTCTTCGCAGCTCTGCTTGTAACGATCTACCTGTTTGCAGTCAAACGGGACAAGAAGGAAAGATAAGGTACACCTTTTCGTTCATAAAAAAGAGCATAAAAAAACGCCCTTTTTAGGGTGTTAAGATATGGGATTGATATTGAATGGAAAAGCGTAAAATAATCCTGCCATAAGCAAACAGTGGGCTGTATAAGAAATTATACAGCCTCTCTTGTTTCATCCGGGCGGCTGGTTTTTCGGTTTGCCTGCAGCTATGGATATTATACCATATAGAAAGGAAGCTTTGCCTTTGCAAGGTATGGGCATAAAATGAAGCAGAAAAAGAACTATCTGGATTTCGTGCCGAAAAAGAATCCGGCCTTTCGCTGGGAGCTGGACGATGACGGCATGGTTGTCATACTGATCGAAAATAAAGGCATTTATAACCGCATTGCACAGAAGCTGCTGAAAAAGCCGCGGGTCAGCCGGATCACGCTGGAGAAATTCGGCAGTTTTATCTGGCGGCAGATTGACGGGACGCGCAGTGTTTATGAAATCAGCGGGTTAGTGTCTGAAGAATTCGGTGAGGAAGCAGAGCCGTTGATTGAACGTCTGGTCAAATATCTCCGAATTTTGCAGAATAACCGGTTTATACTATTTTAGTCAGGGGGAATTGGAATGCCTTGGTGGCAAATGGTTTTGTGGATTCTGGCCATTGCGGTGATCACGGCAGGACTTTACGCATGGGGACTGAAAAAATCGGTCAACCAGAGGGAAAACCTGCTTCGCCTGCTGTATCAGAAGGCCTCCGACAAGGTGTTGCATTATCTGAAAAAACATGATACGATAACCATAAAAGAGACGGAAGAGCTGGTAAAAGATATCAGCGCCGGGGAGTTCTACAGCAAAAACAAGGCGGTTGTAACAAAGCCGCAGGACTTCGCCAGGGAACTCCTCAAACGGATGCTGGACCGCGGCTTTTTGGAAGAGACGTCCGCAGACGGAAAAAAGGCGTATCGTGCCGCTGTCCGTCAAAATAAAAAGGAGAAATAGAGGATGAGAGTTTTAGAGCATCTGCAGCCAAAAGCCGTATTTTCCTATTTCGAAGATCTTTGCGGGATTCCGCATGGTTCAACGAACATGAAGGCAATCAGCGATTACTGCGTCGCTTTTGCAAAAGAGCATGGGTTGTCCTATATTCAGGACGAGATGTATAATGTCATCATCAAAAAACCGGCGGCAAAGGGCTATGAGGATGCGCCGGCGCTGATGATCCAGGGGCATTTGGACATGGTGTGCGAGAAAGACGCTGCCTTAACAGAGCTGGATATGTCTAAAACGCCGTTGGAGCTCGCGATAGATGGAGACTATATTTATGCGAAGGGAACCAGCCTCGGCGGAGATGATGGGATTGCTGTGGCATACGCGCTTGCTATCCTGGCTTCCGATGATCTGCCGCATCCGAAAATCGAAGCTGTTTTCACGACAGATGAAGAGATCGGAATGCTGGGCGCAGCCGCAATTGATCTTTCTTCTTTAGAAGCAAAGCTTTTGCTGAACCTTGACTCCGAAGAGGAAGGAATTTTTTTGACAAGCTGTGCGGGCGGAGTGACGGCTGCGTGCCGTCTGCCAGTTCAGTATGAAAGCTGTGAGGGAATATCTGTGACGTTGTCTGTTGACGGGCTTCTGGGCGGACATTCCGGCGGAGAAATCGATAAAGGCAGGGGAAATGCCAACCTGCTAATGGGGCGGCTGCTCAATCGGATTGGGAAAAAAGCGGGATTCCGGCTTGCCGCCCTGGGCGGCGGGTTGAAGGACAACGCAATCCCGCTGTCCTGTCGGGCGGAAGTCGTCACTTCTGATCCGGATACTGTCAAAGCGGTTGCGGAAGAATATGACGCGATTTTAAAGAACGAATATAAAATCAGCGATCCTGGAGTTGCCGTAAAGGCTTGTATCAAGGACACTGGAGCAGTGCTGGCACTGACCGAGGATTGTACCAGACGCGCTGTTTGCCTTTTGCTGAATGTGCCAAATGGGATCCAGGCGATGAGCATGGATATCCCGGGGTTGGTAGAAACCTCGCTGAACCTCGGTATTTTGACACTGGACGATAAGGAAATGACGATGAGCTTTGCGGTTCGCAGCTCTGTGCGGACAGCCAAAGAGGCTGTGGTAGAACGCCTTTACAGCTTGACAGAAGCGTTGGGCGGCTCTGTGAATCTGAGCGGAGATTATCCGGCATGGGAATACAAGAAGGACTCCCGCCTGCGGGAGATCGTGGTGGAGGCATACCGCGACCAGTATGGGGAGGAACCGAAAATTGAGGCAATCCACGCCGGCCTGGAATGCGGGATGTTTTCCGGTAAAATAAAAGGGCTTGATTGTATTTCCCTCGGGCCTGATATGACGGCGATCCATACCTGTAAGGAGAAGATGAGTATTTCCTCCGCGCAGCGCACCTGGAATTTGGTTGTCGAGGTGCTTAAACGCCTGAAAAATTATTAATATCAAATCCCCGACGAATTGTTTCATCGGGGATTTTTACTGCTTTTGAGCCGAGATTATGCCTTGCTGACAAAGGCCGGGCAAGTATTCCGGCGGCAATGCAATGAATACTGAGGAGAAACAACATTTTTTCTCATTTGTACAACATTTCTTCTATTTTCAAAAGCCGGAAAATGTGATATTCTAAACCTGATGGTGAACGAAGACATTGGAAACAAATATTTCAATTCAGGAGGAAGCCTATGCAACAGATTCCAAGGCCAGAATATCCCAGACCGCAGTTTGTACGCGGCGGTTGGGAAAACCTTAACGGAGAATGGGAATTCTCTTTTGACCAGCCGGTATTTGACCGGAAAATTTTAGTACCGTTCTGCTATCAGAGCGAGCTGAGCGGTATTCACGATGAAACAGACCACCTGCATGTCTTTTACCGCAGGAAATTCACCGTTCCCGCAGGGGGAATGAAGGAAAAGCGCCTGATGATTCATTTTGGCGCGGTGGATTATGAAGCAAGGGTGTGGGTCAACGGAAAGCTTGCCGGTACGCATCAGGGCGGAAACCTTGCTTTTTCCTTTGATATCACAGAGCTGGTATCTGACGGGGAAAACACAGTCACAGTGCAGGCGACCGATTCGCAGAGTCAGGCGCAGCCGCGCGGCAAACAATCCTGGAGAGGGGAGCATTTTGGATGCTGGTATACCCCGACCACAGGGATTTGGCAGACAGTTTGGCTGGAGTATCTGCCGGAAGCTTACATAAAGTATGCAAAGTTTACGCCGGATGTGGACAGACTGGAAGCCGGGGCGGAGGTCTATGTTTCTTCAGATACCCCGGCGACCGTATCGGCTGTAGCCACAATAGAGCGTAACGGCTCAGAGGTGGTTTTGGCGCGGGCGGAGCTTCTGTGCCGGCATGGTTACGGAAAAGGAAAGTTCTGTTTTGACGATGATGGCGTGAAAATGTGGGACGACCTGCTGTGGTCTCCGAAGAAACCAAATCTGATTCGCGTAAAGCTAACGCTCGAAGAATCGGGCGACCAGGCCGACACCTATTTTGGGATGAGGAAGATCAGCTATGCGGGAGGAAATATCCTGTTAAATAATGAGGTTCTCTATCAGCGCCTGATCCTCGACCAGGGTTACTGGAAAGAATCCCTGCTGACTCCGCCGTCTGATGAGGCCATCCGAAAGGATTTGGAGCTTACCCTGGCGATGGGCTTTAACGGTGCGCGCAAGCATCAGAAAATTGAAGACCCGCGCTATTATTACTGGGCAGACAAGATGGGCGTGCTGGTATGGGGCGAGATGCCTAGCACCTATGAATTCAGCAGTACGGCACAGCGGAATACCCTGTCCGAAATGACGGAATTTGTGGAAAGCCACTATAACCACCCGTCGATTATCACTTGGGTTCCGGTCAATGAGAGCTGGGGCGTGAGCCGGATTCTCAGCGAAACGCAGCAGCAAAATTTCGCTAAGGGACTGTATTATACCGTGAAATCCCTTGACCCCACCCGTCTGATCAGCATCAATGACGGCTGGGAGCAGCTAAGTGACGGGGACTTCTGTGCGATTCATGATTACAAGCTGTTCCCGGATAACCTGGATAAATACGATGATATGGATAAACTCCTTTCCGGCGCAATGGAGCACCGCCAGGCTTATGCGGACGGTGACGGCTACCGGGCGGGACAGCCGGTGCTGATGACCGAATACGGCGGAATTGCCTTTGACTTTTCTGTCAACCAGGAGGGCGAAGCCTTCTGGGGCTATTACGGCGCGGTAAAAAGCGAGAAGGAATTCCTTGATCGTTTGGTGCCGATAAACCGGATGCTGATGGAGTCCGGCAAATTCTGCGGATACTGCTACACCCAGCTCACCGACGTTATGCAGGAGGTTAACGGGCTGCTGACGATGGATCGGGAACCAAAACTTCCGCTTGAGACGTTGTATAAGATTTTTACCGGAAGTCAGCTTTAAATGGGGATACTCTGCACTGTTAAGCAGATTGACTAGGTTTATGTTGGCATTTTCGGTCAATAGGGAAAATTTCCTTTGCAACAAAAGTTTTCAGTTGGGATTGGCTTGTCATTTACCCTTTGCCGCGATATAATAAACAAAGTGTAAAAAATCCGAAAGGAGCGGACAGCGTGGATAAAATTGACAAGGAGCTGCTTCGGTTGCTGACGGAAAATGCCAGAATGCCACTCAACCAACTTGCGCAAAAGGTGTTTCTTTCCTCTCCGGCAGTTGCTTCCCGAATTGAAAAGCTGGAACGGGAGGGGATTATTCAGTCCTATACGACCAAGGTGGATTATCTGAAATTAGGATATCCGATCACGGCGTTTATTAATTTGGAAGTACAGCCGCAGCAGAAACAATCTTTTTATTCCTATATTGAGTCATGTCCTAATGTATTGGAATGTGATTGCGTTACCGGGCGGTATTCGATGCTGATTAAGGTGGCTTTTCCAAGTACGCAGGAGCTGGATTCCTTTATCGGCCAGCTTCAGACCTATGGGAATACAGAAACACAGATTGTTTTTTCTACTCCGGTAGAATCCCGTGGTATTCAGCTAATGCCGGCAGAAGGACTTCAGCATTAACATAGGCGGCCGGGAGAAAACGGCTGTAATGATTAGGCAGTAATCTAAATCAAAAAGCGGTGGAAGGCAAATTTGCTTTCCACCGCTTTTATTGTTGATTAATATTGTTTTCCCCAGTAGACCTGATGCTTGGCCGGCTTTCCGCAGCAGACGCAGACATCGGAGAGATGTTCCTCTTCAAATGGGATGCACCGGGATTTTACTCCTCCGGTATCCTCCTTGATCTTATTTTCACATTCTACATCGCCGCACCACATTGCTTTAATAAAACCGGGCTTATTTGCGGCAATATCTAAGAATTCATCGTAATTGCGGGCAACATAGGTTTTCTCTTCCAGGTTTTTCAGTGCCTTTTCATACAACCCGTCATGGACTGCCTGTAGGAGCCGCGGGATTTCTTCCGTCAGGCTGTCAAGTGAGACAAAGGTTTTCTCACGGTTGTCGCGCCGAACCAGGACGCATTGATTCTGCTCGATATCCTTCGGCCCGATTTCAAGACGAAGCGGCACGCCTTTCATCTCATATTCACTGAATTTCCAGCCGGGTGAATTGTCGGAATCATCCAGCTTCACGCGGAAAACTTCGGAAAGCTTGGCGGCGATTTCTCTTGCCTTTTCCAACACCCCTTCTTTATGCATTGCAATCGGCACGATGACTACCTGAATCGGAGCAACCTTGGGCGGGAGTACCAGCCCGTTGTCATCTCCGTGTACCATGATAATAGCCCCAATCATTCGGGTAGAAACGCCCCAGGAGGTTTGATGGGGATATTGCAGGGTGTTATCACGTCCGGCAAATGTAATGCCGAAGCTTTTCGCAAAGCCGTCCCCAAAGTAGTGGGAGGTTCCGCCCTGAAGCGCAACGCCGTTATGCATCATCGGCTCAATCGTATAGGTTTCCCGTGCGCCGGCGAATTTTTCTTTCTCGGTTTTCCGTCCGGTTACCGCGGGGATTGCAAGCGTTTCTTTGTAAAAATCCGCATAGGTCTGAAGCTGCTGCATGGTTTCCTGTCTGGCTTCTTCCTCGGTTTCGTGCATGGTATGTCCTTCCTGCCACAAAAATTCAGAGGAACGCAGGAACGGACGGGTGGTTTTCTCCCAACGCATGACAGAGCACCACTGGTTATACAGCTTTGGCAAATCGCGGTAGGAATTGATTATTTTCTGGTAATGCTCGCAGAACAGCACCTCTGAGGTCGGCCGGATACAGAGCCGTTCAGCCAGCTTTTCCTGGCCGCCCTGGGTGACCCAGGCAACCTCCGGAGCAAAGCCCTCTACATGGTCTTTTTCCTTCTGAAGAAGGCTTTCCGGAATCAGCAGCGGCATGTAAACATTTTCATGCCCTGTTTTTTTAAAGCGGGCGTCCAGATCCTTCTGGATATTTTCCCAGATCGCATATCCGTATGGCCGGATTACCATGCAGCCCTTTACGCCCGAATAGTCGGTTAGTTCAGCCTTTTTCACAACATCGGTATACCATTTAGCGAAATCCTCATCCATAGAGGTGATCGCTTCTACCATTTTTTTCTGTTTTGCCATCTTATTGTTCACCATTCCCTTTTGGTTTTTCAGTCGTCATATATGTAAATTATTCTAACATTTATAGAAAGAAAAAGCAATATTCTTTTCGCAGAAAAGAATAAAAATAATTACATTTTGTATAAAAATAGAAGAAAAAACAATTAGTATGATAAAAATTGAAAAATAAAGGAAGAAATAACAATTAAAAACAGTCGATTCATGCCTTATTTACATCATTTTCATTGAATTTGCTGCCGCCAGGTGATATAATATAACATATCTGTTTGCATGTTACATAGTTTTTACATGATAAAATAAAATGATATAAGAGTATTTGTGATGAAAAAACGGATAATAAAAAGGTTAGGATGTGTTTGTGAATGCAGGATCAAAATCGGCCGCAGTCCGGGAAAAAGCGTGTGGTACGCGGTTCTTCTGTAGTAGCAGAATACGATAGCAGAACTGGAAGAAGAACTTCCTCCAGCAGCAGTCGGGGGCGTACCGCCCCGTCCCGTTCCAGGGGCGGCCGGAAGTCCTCCGGCAGTTCAAGGAGCAAGCAGTATAACCGACGCAGAAAACAGAAAATGAGCAAAGGGAAAAAGGCTCTGCTCATTACAGTAATTGTCCTCCTGGTTTTGGCGGGACTTTTGGTTTTCCTGTTCCAGTACTATTTCGGTGGATTAAGAATTAAACCGATTCTCGAGGGCGCTGATCTTGGAATCAACAGCGAAATCGAGCGGGATGACAGCGTAACCAATATTCTGCTTTGCGGGATGGATACCCGGAGCAAAACTCAGGTTAAGGGCCGGACAGACGCGCTGATGATGCTGACAATTGACAATAAGCACGACAAGATAAAAATAGTTTCCATTCCGCGCGATACGCTGGTAAATATCGACGGCTATGGGAAAGATAAAATCAACGCCGCCTATGCGTATGGCGGGCCGGAGCTGGCAATTAAGACCTTTAATCAGACCTTCCATACAGATATTCAGGATTATGTTGCGGTTAACTTCTACCAGCTTGCCGAAATTATTGATGCGGCCGGCGGGGTGGATATTGAGGTCAGTGCTGCGGAGATGAAGCATCTGAACAAGCTGGTGGTTGAAATCACAGGAGATGAATCAAACCGCCTGGATACCAGCCTTGCGGGAACAAAGATCCATTTGAACGGGCCGCAGGCGGTTGCCTTTTCCAGAATTCGTTATGTCGGGACAGACGATGCCCGCACGGAACGTCAGAGGGAAGTGCTGAGCGAGCTGTTTAAAACTGCGATGAATATGGAATTCTCCCAATATCCGGGCTTTGCCAGAGAGCTTCTGCCGATGTGTGAAACCTCTCTGGATTACGGCAAGATTATCAGTTTGGCCAGCATTATGACAGCGGAGGACTTAAAGCTGGAAATGCAGGCCTTCCCGAATGAGTATATTGATATTAGTCAGAGCGGGACAAACACAGTGATTAAGAATGGTGTCTGGTATTATGTTTACGATACGGAGCAGGCTGCAGATATGATCCATAAATTTGTTTATGATGATCTGACCTTCCAGCAGCAGTATGAACCGGATACTGATACCTCGTCTGACCTGTCGTCCGATACCGCGGCGTAATTCCTGCTTCTGTCCTGCCTGTACGACAGAATAACAATAATAGAAAGCTCTGTTTTTTGCAGCGAAATAAGGTTGTGAAGGACAGAGCTTCCATATAGGAAAGAGGGATTACCGTGAAATATTGTGGCGAGATGTGCCGGATTGATGCGCAGGAGGTTTCGGCGCTGATCAAAGAGGACCCCAATCATTTAATTGCGCTGTCCGAATGTGATTTTCATCAGAAAATCGAACAGGTTGCCCATCAGATTCTTCAGGAGGACCACAGGATCATCCTGCTGACAGGGCCGTCTTCTTCCGGGAAGACCACGACAGCGAAGCTGATTCAAAGAAGCCTTGCACAGCTTGGGAAGACGGTTCACCGGATTTCCCTTGATAACTTCTATAAGCCTTATGATGAACTGCCGCGCTGGAACGATGGTTATGTCAACTACGAAAGCATCGATGGATTGGATGTCAATGAATTTAATGGCCTGGTCAAACAACTGAAAGAAACCGGCTATGCGGAGTTTCCGATTTTTGATTTTTCAATAGCCAAGCGTTCGGAAAAAACCTTTTCCGTTACTTTTGATGAATCCACCTATATTATTTTTGAGGGGATCCATGCGCTGAACCCGCGCCTTGCCGGACAGTTTGATCCGAGCCGCATCTTCCGCATTTATGTCAGCGTTCACAGCGACTTTGTGGACGGAGATGGACATATTCTGTTGAAGGCACGCTCCCTACGGCTGCTGAGAAGGATTCTGCGGGATCAGGTTCACCGTAACTCTGATCCGGTGAACACACTCAAGCTATGGGAATATGTGGTACGCGGGGAAGAGGACTATATTAAGCCGTTCCGGTGCTATGCTGACTACCATTTAAATTCTGCCCATGCCTATGAGCCGTTTGTCTATGCTGGCAGAGCGATGCGGGAATTAGGCGGTTTAGAGGATAAGGGACCTTATGAAGCGGTCATTGACCAGTTGCTGGCGGAAATTTCGCAGTTTGCACCGGTAAACCCGGCTTTGATTCCGGAGGATAGCCTGCTTCGGGAATTTATATCATAGAGAGGAAGAGCCCAATGACACCAAATTATGGATCATCACAGGGATTTGAAACATGGCAGCAGGTAGAAGAAAAGAAGCGTTTTTATTTTAAGAAGAACAGCAATCGAGTTGCGAAAACAATGCTGTTGTCTTTGCTCCTGCAGTTTGTACTGATGTTTTTGTTTGAGTTTGTTTATCTTTTTTTCCGCGCTTTTTCGGAGGCTATGCAGTATGTTGCGGCAACAGGAGAGACGAGTTTTCAAGCAATCTATCAGATTGTTTTGAATATGATGCTCACCGACCCGATTTTCTCCACGGGGCTTTATTATGTTCCGATTGCAGTGATTATGTTTTTCAGCAATATGATTCCTGTATGGTACTGCTCCAAAGGCAGCGGAATCCGGCTGAAGGGGTTGTTTCAGGGTGTGCGGCCAACCGCCGGGTTTGTCGGCTTAAGTATTGTTTTCCTTTTTGGATTAAATTTTGTCGGCGGAATTATTTACCAGCTAATTAATGCCGGCCTAGGTCTTGTTGGCTTTCGCGCGCCGGGCAGCAGCCTTTCCTTCCCAACAGATTCTGTATTGGGCGCGGTGTTTTATGTGCTGTTTTGCTGCGTTATCGCTCCGATTACAGAAGAATTGATGTTCCGCGGCGTTATTCTGCGGTCGTTGAGCCGATACAATCTCTTTTTTGCTTCTATGGTTACCTCTATTTTGTTTGGAATCATGCATGGCAATTTTGCTCAGATGTTCCCGGCCTTTTTAATGGGCTTAGTACTCTGCTATGTCACAGTAAAAACCGGATCAGTCAAGCTTGCAATTGGGCTGCATATTCTGAATAATGCTGTAAGTGTTTCACTGGAAGCACTGCAAAGCCTGTTCCCGGAAAATTCCGGAGTTTACATAGCGGTCAATATGGCTGGCGGTATGCTGATGATCGCATGCTTTATCGCAACAGTGATTCTGCTGATTGTGCTGAGGAAAAACATACATTTTACCAGCGATGACCCATTGAGCGCCCAGCGTGACAATATTATTACAGTGCCGAACTTGTATCAGAATTTCTTTTCCTCCGCTTTTATCATTGTTTTCATCGCGATCATGGCTGCGATGATGCTGTTTGGAATATTTACTTCTATCGCATAATGAAAAAGAAATGAAAGAAAAGACGGATTTTTTATTCCGTCTTTTCTTGACAACCTGTCTGAATCGTTGTATAATAGATAAGTCGAAATAAGATGCTCCGTTAGTGAAGTGGTTAACACGCAAGATTCTCATTCTTGAAGCACGGGTTCGACCCCCGTACGGAGTGCCAAAAAGCAGAAGGGACAGATACTCTTTGTATCTGTCCCTTCTGCTTTTTGTTAAGAAAGATAGGCTTATTCGGTAACACCTTCTACAGTAAAGGGCAGGTCAAGACGCGGCGCTTCCATTTTTGGGGACACAACCACGATCCCGACTGGTTCATTCCCTTCCGCTACTGCGACAAAATGCGCTTTTCCAGCAGAAATAATAATCTGTGTCCGGTTAGGAATCCGGACAATCTGGATGCTGTTGGGATCTACCGCGCCGTCCTTCACATCCGCAAAAAGCATGATCGCAGTTCCGGAGAAAAAATAGAACATTTCGGGATGAATATGCGATTCCACCTGTTGAAAGACAGGTGCATGGTGCCATGCTTCCAGAAAACCGCCGCTAATCTGTGAAGAGCCCATTTCAACGATCAGGGAACAGGGCGTCCACTCAAAATAGGTGTCGTGTCCGGTGTTCTGTGGCTGAAATAATTCCACCTCGACGCCCGGTATTTTTCCGGGTGCAATCTCTTCAATGAGTATTTTCCGATTCATCGAATCCCTCCTTTCTTATTCGGATAGTTGTATCTTTCCACCATGCTCCACTAGGTTTTTCAGAAGGAATGCAGCAGCTCCTATTGCGGCTGCATCGGAGCCTAGGTGGGAGGTCATAATGTTGACGGAATGCTCCCGGAAGGGCATGACATGCCGCTCTACTTCCTGGGTGAGGGGAAGCTGAAGCGCCTCCCCGGCACGGCTGACCCCGCCCTCCAGAATAATGAGCTGAGGGTCTAGGAAATTTACCGCGCTTGCAATCGCGATGCCTAAATATTTGATCGCCTGGTTCACAATATTATTGGCAAGTGCGTCCCCGGCCTGGGCGCATTCAAAGATTACTTTTGCATCGATTTTTTCCAGATCTCCGTTGACTACCAAGGAAATTGTAGAATGCGCACCGCTTTGAATGGCTGTGCGCGCCTGCTTTGACATGGCATTCGCAGAAGAGAGCGCTTCCAGACAGCCATAATTTCCACAATCACATTTCGGACCGTTTTTGTCCATCGTCATATGTCCGAATTCGCCGCTTAGTCCTCGCCGGCCGCTGTATACCTCATTGTCGATGACGATTGCGGCGCCGATCCCGTAGCCAAGGTTGATGCATAGAAAGTCATTGACGTCCTGTCCCAGTCCAAACCACAGCTCTCCCATTGCCATGGCGCGGGTGACGTTATCGACAAATACCGGCAGGCGGAAAGCGTCATAAAGCGGCTTTTTGATATCCTGCTGACGCCATCCAAAGTCTGGTGAGAACAAAACCTTGCCCTCAGCGGATGAAATCAATCCGGCTACTCCAACACCGATACCAAGGATATTTTCGGCTTCGGTCTCAGTCTGCTGACTCAAAATAGAGGCAACTGCCTCGATTACCTGCGTCATAATCACAGCGAAATCCCGGCTGGGATCAGTCGGAATGGTATGCTTGATTTTGATCTGAGCGGCAAGGTTAATGAGGAGCACCGATATATTGGTAGTTCCGATATCCACGCCGATAATATGTCTCGCATCGGCCACAAACTGGAGAAGCTGCGGCGGCTTGCCACCTGTAGATTCTCCCTTTCCGACCGTCTGGACCAGCCCGTTTGAGATAAACTCGTCGGTAATTTTCATGACGGTTGGGATGCTCAGGTCGGTCATCCGGGCTATTTCTGCTTTGTAGATCACATCATGCTCGCGAATCACATTAATAATATTTTTCTTATTGATATTGTTAAGGATGCTCTTATCAATTTTTGTGGGCATAGGAACCTCCAGTCAAGATAAAAGAAGCGAATTACTAATGTAACTTTCGTAAGATACTGCTGTTTTTATTATTATATAGTGCTGATTTTAAAATGTCAATTCTTTTTTTGAAAAATAAATTATATATTTTTTATAAAAAACTATTGACAAACAAATAAAATATGTTATATTTATTATCAAAGGGATCGAAGAAACGGAAATGTGTAAAAACTTACTTAATAAAGATATGTAAGTAATATGCGATAAAGCATACTTTTTCTTGCGGATAAAATATATGCAACTATTCTCTAAAAACATCTGTTTATGCTATAAAACAGGTGTTTTTTTATACCTATTTTTATGAACGGAAAAGTATGCTTTTGCGGCATGCTGGAGGTGATATAGGAAAACCATTGCATCGGTCATCCGCATTGATCTAGTTTGAAACGAAAATTATCAAGGAGGAAACTATGAAAAAATTACTAGCTGCTTTATTGAGCGCCGCGCTGCTGGCCACAACTGCTGTAGGCTGCGGCAACAACGGAAATGGAACAGATACGTCCGGAAATACCGGAGCCGGCGATTCATCCGGCACAAAACAGGTGCATTTTGCCAACTGGTGGGGCGAACATGAAATTGAAATCGCAGATAAATACTTTAAGGAAAAATGGACGCCTGAGAGCGGTATTGAAGTGGTTTTCGATTATATTCCGTTTGACGGTTTTGTGCAAAAAATGGTTTCGGAAATTACCGCGGGAAATCCGGCTGACCTGATTCTCTGCAACAGTGATATGGTATCGTCTTATGCGAAGAACGGCCTGATGCTGGAACTGGATGAATACATGGAACGAGACAGTGTAGACTTCTCGGAATTTTATGGTTCACCGGATTGGGTTGTCAATGGTAAGATGGTTGGACTGCCATCCTGGTATGGCGCTTGGTTTATGTATGTCAATACTACCATGCTGGAGGAAAACGGAATTGACGTACCGCGCGGCTCCTGGACCTGGGACGAAATGCGGGAAATCTGCCTGAAGGTGGCGGATTCGGGAAATGGAATTTATGGGCTGTCCGACGGGATGTCTAATGAACCGATATATTGGTATATGCTCAATGGCGGCGCGGCATTTTCAGACGATATGTCCGAATGCACCATTAACTCCCCGGAGGTAGTAGATACAATGGAATTTGTGCGGAAGCTGATCTACGAAGATAAAGTAGTACCGGAACCGTCCTCTTATTCCACAACGCCGGCCGACCAGCTTTTCCGTGATGGAAAAGCGGCGTTCCACTATAACGGAACCTGGACGGTCAATTACCTGCGCACCAATGCTGACAGTATTGATTTCAACTGGGACGTTATTTTTGCTCCAACCGGCCCGAATGCGAAGGGCGATGTAACTCCGGCGAGAAGCTCCGGTATGTTCATCCCGAAAAACGGGAAAGATGTGGAGACCTCCTGGGAGGTCATGAAGCACTGGGGAAGCGAGGAAGGAATCAACAACATCGATATCGGCGCGTTGTCCTCAATGCCTTCCAGCGCGGCAACATTGGAAGACGAAGCTTACTATACCTATCCTGACCAGCAGCCGGAATCCTTTAATAAAGACTTTCTGGGCGCTGTTGCTTCCCGGGCGAAATACTTCCCGTTTACCCATCATATCCTGGGCACAAATGTACAGAATGCAATGAACTCCCTTTCCAATGTATGGGTAGAAAACAAGGATTCCAAAACTGTATGTGATGAAGCGTATGAGACCATTATGGCCAACTGGGATGCAATTGAGAAGGTTGGATAAAATCTCAGTGTGAAAAAGGAAAATAGCTTTATGGCTGTTGGGATGGGAAAACCCATCCCATCTGCCGTAAAAAGGGAGTGGACCTGAGAATGAAAACCAAGAAAAAATTGACTCCAGCCCGCAAAAAGGCAATTTTAAAGGAGAATTTGACGGGATATGCTTTTATCAGCGTAAATGTCATTTGGATTCTGGTATTTACTCTGTACCCGTTGATTTTTTCCTTTACCATCAGCTTTCAGGATTGGAATCCGATTGGCGGGGGCACCTTTGTCGGGCTGAAAAACTTTGTTGACGGACTCAAGGATACTATGTTTCATGAGGCGCTATTCAACAATTTCAAATATGCGATCTGGACGATCCTGGGAGGATTTATCCTTTCCTACGGAGCTGCGCTGGCGGTCAAGGCGCTGCCCATCAAGCGTTTTTTGCGCTTCTTCTATTTTTTGCCCAGCATCTGCTCAACTGTTATGATCGCCATGGTATGGAGCTATATGCTGGCTCCAAAGGTAGGGCTTATCAACAGCTTTTTGAGATTATTCGGTATATCAGAACCGCCAACCTGGCTGTCAAGCTCGACCTGGGCGCCGATATGCCTCTATTTTATCGTGGTGTGGGCAAACCTGGGCTATTGGATGGTGGTGTTCCTGACAGGGCTGTTGGATATTCCGGAAACCTATTATGAGGCGGCGAAAATTGACGGCTCAAGTATGTTTCATTCTTTCTTTAAAATCACATTGCCGCTTTCTACTCCGATTATCTTTTTCTATCTGTCCATGGGGCTGATTACCTGCTGGGGACAGTTCGATATGGCTGTTATCCTGGCCTCATCCTCTGGCGTAATCGGCACAGGCCCGGACAATTCGCTGCTGCTGCCGTCATATCTGATTTACCGCAAGGCGTTCGGCGGTTCAATGGAGTTTGGCCCGGCTTCGGCTACCGGATGGATTCTCACAATTTTTATTCTGATTATTGCGTTGGTTAACAATAAACTATCGAAAAGGTGGGTTTGCTATGACAAGTAATAAAATCAAGGGAAATCCTGTTCAAAAGGTGATCTCCTATTTGCTGGCAATCCTGCTTTTGCTTTTGGTATTGATCCCGTTTATTACCGCGCTGGTGTCATCGTTTAAAACCGCGGATGATTTTTATGGGAACAGCTATACGCTTTGGCCGAGTGATTGGCGGATAGAAAACTATTTGGACGCATGGAATTTTGCGGCCTTTGGGACGTTTTTGAAAAATAGCATTGTATGCGCGGTCGTTGTAACAATATGCAGTACGATTATCTCTTCGTTTGCGGCCTTTGGCTTTGCGCGGCTTCATTTCTTTGGACGGGATGTGATCTTCTACATCTTCATTATGACCCAGGGGATTCCGTTTGTAGTGCTGTTTATCCCGACCTACCTCCTGATGAATAACCTGGGACTGGTCAATACGCTGGCGGGGCTGATTCTGCCTTTGATTTCCTTCCCGATGGGGACGTTTTTAATGCGCCAGACCATGCTGTCGATCCCAATCGACTATGAGTATGCCGCGATGATCGACGGCTGTAACCGCTTTCAGATGTTTTTCAAGGTTTTTTTGCCGATGGTTAATAATACTGTAATGGCGCTGGCGATCTTTACCTTTATGGGAAGCTGGAACAACTATATTTGGCCGTTGGTAATTATCAGTGATCAGAAGCTGTATACCCTGCCGATTGGCTTGACTCTTTATACGGTACAGTCGTCGATGGGACGGCGTCCTGAATGGAGCGTTATTATGGCGGCGGCTTTGCTGTCGGTTCTGCCCATTATGATTGTTTACTGCTTTGCCTCCAGACGGTTTATGGAGGGGATTGCACTTGGCGGCTTGAAGGCTTAGCGGGGGAAAGACAGATTCTATCACAATGTTTTCCATGCCTGTCCTGAGGAGGCGCGGTCGGATATCCGGGCGAGTCAGAAAGGCCTGGAGGATGAATGATGATATTTGTAATTTACTAATTTTCAGAAAGGAAGTCTTTGCGGGGCAAGGGCTTGGTGATTAATATGAGTGATTCGGTTTTGATGTATCCTGAATCCTATCAGTGGAAATGGGTCTGCGCACAGCATCCGATGGTCTTGATCGGCGCGGATCAATCTTCCCCCAGGGCGCTGGAAACAGTCCCGCCGTGGGGTGGAAATGACGTCCGTGGATATTGTCTGAAAATGTATGAGATGATGAAAAAAGTCCTGGATACGCCGGAAATGAAAATAGATTTTGACCTATCAGCAAAAGAACTGCTGATGTTCCTGGAGGAGTTTCCGGAGGCAAAAGAGATGATCGACCAGCTTCTGAAGGAAAAAAGGCTTGGATTTGTCGGATGCGATTATGCGCAGGCGCATTATCATGAGGCCCGTTCTGAATCGGCGCTGCGTCAGCTCAGATATGGGGAAAAGATTTTCCGGGAGGTTCTGGGAATCCGGGCCGACACGTTCATGCATCAGGAAACGGGGCTGTTTGAAAACCTGCCCCAGCTTTTGGCGGCATATGGAATCAAAAAGGCGGCGATTCATCGGTTTACTTCTGCGTTTGAGTTTTTAGAAACTCCGGCATTGGAGATCTGCTCAAATTTTGGCCAATTAGAGCTGGTCAGAAACGAGACTTTTGCAAGATGGTGCGGGCTGGACGGCACCTGTCTGCCGATTTATCTTCCGATTGTACAGAACCATCTGAGCATGGATCTGGAGGTTGCCGCAGTATTTAACGAACAGGTTACGGATCCTGATTTTAAGGAAACACTGATGAAAGAGCTTCCGGAGGGCCAGCGGAAATACCCCACCAACTATGAGGAAAATCGGGGCTTGTACCGCAACGGCAGTATTATTATTGAATGCCCTGACCTGGTAGAAGTAAATGATGATTATATCGCTGACCGGAAGCGTGTTGGAACATTCTGGCTGATGTCCGAAGCGCTGGACGAGGAACTGAAAACAGCAACGCGGATGCCAAAAATCCGGTATTACACCTACTGGTCATACTGCGAAGGGGAATTCGGAGAAAAAATGTTCAAGGCCTACCGTTCAACGGAACAGGCTTTGCTTGCTGCCGAAACCATGCAGGTGCTGGCGGGCTTGGCCGGGCGCAAAATAGAACCGTTTGACGCTGATACAGCATGGGATCAGCTTTTGTCCGCCCAGCATCACGACATCAACTGGTATGACACGCAGGAACTGAAGGATGCTTATATTGCGCAGATGGATCAGGCTGCAGCTTCAGCTGCAAGCTATATTAAGCTTGCGTCGGAGGCTGTCGGCGGTACGTCTGACAAGGACAGCAGATATGTCACAGTGTTCAACACACTTCCTGTGGCGCGCAGACAATGGGTAAGTGTCGACGTGCCGGGCAGAGCGTACCGTGTTTTTGATCAGGATCAGGAACTGCCGAGCCAGATGCAGGACGGGAAGCTCTGCTTTGAAGCCCGGATGGACGGACTCGGTTATCGCTCATTCCGATTGGAACCAAAATTAAATGAAGAGAAGGAGATTGTAATTACCGGGCCGTATCAGTTTGAAAATGATGTGATGCGCGTGACAATCCTTCCGGACGGGCGGATTTCCTCACTTTGCTCCAAGCTGAGCGGAGAACGGCTGAACGGATTTGGAAACCTTCTGAAGGGCCGGTTGACTCATGCTGATAAATCTACCGAGTGGATCAGCAATGAAGATACAGGGAAGCGTGCCGTTTTATATCCCGGAGCGCTGTATGACCGGCTGATGGTAGAGGGCGAGATGGGGACGATTCCCTATAAAATGATGATGAAGCTTCCGCATGGCGCGTGCCAAACAATTGATTTTGATTTAGACGTGACCTTTGACCATCACGAAATGGGAGATTTCTATCATGATGAAAGCAAGCTCTGCCTCTATTGGGATTTGGCGCAGGATGACTCGGATATTCTGATTGACGAGCCGTTTGGCGTAGTAAAGAGCCGGCAGGACCGCCCGCTTCATCCCGCCAACGCGATAGCGGTTACAGAACGCGGAAAAGGGCTTGTTTATGAGCATACCGGTACGCCAAAGACCTGGGTATCGGACGGGCAGCTTGTCAACCTGCTGGCATGGGGCTCCAACAACTTTACCAACCGTTCTCCGTGGGGATGGTCGACCTTTGAAATTTATGATCTGCGGCTTAATGGAACCAGCTCCTACCATTATTCTATCAGCATAGCAGAAAATGACGATCCGGTTGCGTTCAGCAGAAAAATCATCGAAAGAATTACCCCGCCGGTTGCTGTACTGTCTCCGGAAGCGGTGGAGGAAAAGACCTTCCTGACAATCGACAGTGAAAATATTATCCCGACAGCGGTAGAACCGGCAGGGGATGAGATGATCGTGCGTATGTTCGATGTTTCGGGCAGGGATGGAACGGTATTGTATTCCTCTGAACTGGAATTGCCGAAAAAAACAGACGTAGCGGGAAATCATGGAACTGCCTGTCTGGATACCCGACCCTATGAGGTGTTTGAGCTGCGATTTCGGTAGAAATGGTGTCGATGATTATTTTTCCTTTGATATTGGCCTAAAAACAATAAGAAAGCACGGTGAATTCTTTTATGGACTTTTCATATGAACAGACAACAAAAATTATTTTTGGCAAAGGGAAAATCAGCCGGATCGGTGCTGTTGCAAAGGAATACGGGACAGTGGCTCTACTGGTGACCGTTCCGGAATTTCCGGCAGTTTCTGCGCTTTACCAGAAAGTAAAAGCATATTTGAAAGAGGCCGGACTGCGCGTCGTTCATTTTGACGGCGTTGTTCCGAATCCCACCACCGAAAGCGTAGACGCCGGCACAGAGCTGGCAAGGCAGGAGCAGGTAGATGTTGTTATCGGCCTCGGCGGAGGTTCCTCAATGGACACGGCAAAGGCAATCGCCATGGCGGCTGTCAATCCGGGACGGGCGTGGGATTATCTCTTTTTCAAAACTCCCCAGCCGGAAAAAACCTTGCCCTGCATTGCAGTGACTACGACGTCAGGCACAGGGTCTCAGGTGACACAGGTCGCAGTTATGACAGAAACAGAAACCTGTACGAAAAGCGCGGTGTTTAACAATCTGATCTATCCCAGGGCTGCGCTGGTCGACCCGGAGCTAATGCTGACAGTGCCGGAGCATATTACGGCTTCCACTGGCTTTGATGCCTTCTGTCATTGCTTTGAAAGCTATCTCAATGTCAAAAGCTCACTCTATACTGATATCATTGCACTGGAGGGCATCCGGATGACAGCGAAATATCTGCGGCGGGCTGTCCGTGATCCGGGCGATATAGAAGCACGGGAGGGGATGGCCTGGGCAGATACCTGCGGCGGGCTTGCTATCGCAAATGCCGGCGTAACCCTGCCGCACGGTGTGGGAATGACCATTAGCGGACATTGCCCGCAGATTATGCACGGCGAGTCACTGGCGCTGACCTATCCTTCATTTTTGCGCTTCACCAGGCCGGCCGCAGTAGAAAAGTTTGCGGCGGTTGGCCGGATTCTGGAGCCTGGTCTGTTTGGAGCTTCTGACGAGGAAGCCTCTTATGAATGCTGTGAGGCAATTGATCGGATGCTCAAAGAGATCGGGATGTGGATCAGCTTCCGTCGGTTTGGCGTATCGACGCAGACCATTCGCAGGATTGCAGACCGCAGTCATGATCTGCCGGATTATCAGGCGAACCCGGTGATTGCGGAGATTGATGAAATTTACCGTCAGCTAATGGATGGGTATGAGAGAACCTGAATTTTTGCACTCCCTTTTTCAGCGCGGAATAGCGTCCGCGATAAAGGGCGCTGTTCCGCCAGGCTGAAATGGAATTTGCTTTGAATCTTCTCTCCCTGGAAAGAGCCGGCCGCAATATGCATTGCTGTAGGTCTCAAACAGTTTTTCAATACGGCTGCTCTGTGCGGGAGCAGGAGTTCAAAAAAGCAGGCAATCCAATTGTGGATTGCCTGCTTTTTATAGGAAAGAATTTTTGCAGAACAGCCATTGCTCCTGAAACGGCAATCCTCCCGCTGCTAAAATGCTGTGTTTGACTGAAAAGAAAAAGAAGGGTATACTAAAAACAGAATGAATGAACGGAGGAGAGCAGTGGAGCGGGGACAGACAAGACAAGAGCTTTTGGCAAAGGAGCGGATTGGAAAACTGATTATCCGCTTTGCGGTACCGGCGGTAATGAGCTTTCTGGTCAATGCAGTGTATAATATTGTAGACCAGATTTTTATCGGGCAGAGCGTTGGAATGCTGGGAAATGCGGCGACCAATGTGGCGTTTCCGCTGACTACCATCAGTACCGCAGTCGCGCTTTTATGCGGCGTGGGAACTGCCTCCAATTTTAATCTGGAGATGGGCCGTGGAAACCCAGATAAGGCGGGAAACATTGTAGGTACTGGAATTACTATGCTGGCGGTCAGCGGGCTGGTGATCTGTGCGGCTGTGCTGATCTTTTTAAGACCGCTGATGGGCGCGTTCGGCGCGACGGAAAAGGTACTGCCCTATGCGCTGTCCTATACGCAGATAACGGCCTTTGGGATTCCGTTCGCTGTGTTTGCAACCGGCGGGAGTCATTTGATCCGTGCAGACGGAAGCCCAACCTTTGCGATGATCAGTATTGCTTCCGGGGCAGTGCTCAACATTTTTCTGGATGCCTTTTTTATTTTTGGGCTGAATATGGGAATTGCCGGGGCGGCGCTGGCCACCTCGATTGGACAGGCTGTTTCCTGCTGCCTGGTAATCGGTTATCTGACCCGGTTTCAAAGTATTCACTTTACCAGGGCGCATTTTCATCTGAATGCGGGGCGGGTTTGGGCGATCTGCTCACTGGGGGCGGCCGCCTGCCTGAACCAGCTTGCTATGACGGTGGTACAGATTACCATGAACCAGACCTTGACCTATTATGGGGCGTTGTCCCATTACGGGAGCGATATTCCCTTGGCCTGCGTTGGGGTGATATCAAAGCTCAATATTATACTGGTTGCTTTTTCTGTCGGAATTGCACAGGGCTGCCAGCCGATAGTCGGATTTAATTATGGGGCGAAAAACTTTGCGCGTGTGCGCAAAACCTATCGCTTGGCGGCTATCTGGGTAACGGCTATTGCCACGGTTTTCTTTTTGTGCTTCCAGCTTATACCCCATGAGATTATCGCGATTTTCGGGAAAGGGAGCAATGAGTATTTTGAGTTCGCAACCCGCTATCTGCGCATTTTTATGCTGTTGACCTTTATCAACGGAATCCAGCCGGTTACTTCCAATTTCTTCACCTCTATCGGGAAGGCGAACAGAGGGATTTTTATTTCCTTAACACGCCAAATTCTATTTTTGCTTCCCCTGATTCTGATTTTCCCTTTGCTTTGGGGGATCGACGGAGTGATGTATGCCGGGCCGATTGCCGACGGTGTGGCGGCGGTTTTAGCCTTCGTGTTTATCTTCTTCGAGATGAGACAGATGAAGCGGGAAGAAGAAAAAGGCCGATTCAAAAATCAAGCTGACCCACCCAAATAAAACACGGGTGGGGTGTTGATGTGACACCTCCATAGGACATAACTCCTCTGCGTGGTTCTCACCCAGCTGTCCCCATTGCCTGCGACGGCTCACAATAACCACAAAAATTGCTTCAACGCTCGGGCTGTGGCTGGACAGAAGTATCATTATCCCTGATAACACTTCATCGCAATCCAATGTAATCATCATTGTATATTCAGAACGCTGTGTTTCTGCTCGTACCTTTCTGACCAGATATTGTATATATCTGCGTTTTGTATTTTGAAAAAACAGGTAGTTGTGGCGGAACGTCTGAAGCTGCTCTTTGTTATCGGAATGTCACCAATGTTTCTATTCAACTGTCAAGGTTCAATATAAAATGATGTAAAATGTGTCATAAAGTTTGCTCGTTGCAGGATTTTTTGGCAACGACATAAGTAATCACACTTACATCGCATATATCATAGCACAAACATTTGCGATATACAAATGTACGATTTAAATTTTTACAGAATTAAAAAAGCAGGGCGCTTGCCCTGCTTTTTTTCTGCTTACTTGGCGAGCTGCTGCTCCCGTTCCCGCCTGCGGAGCTTTTTTAAGGAAAAGTCCAATATTTTTTCCTTGCGCTGTGCAAGCATTGTTTTGTAAAAAGTTTTTTGCAGATCCGTAATATAAGGGGTCTCGTCAATCATTTCGTTGATTTTGACCATATCAATTCTCGGTAAAATTCTTTTTAATGCTTTGCTGCAATCCTTGTTCGCCAGTGATGAGATAAAGTCAAAATAATTTATCTTGCTGTTGTTTATCTTTATTCCGGACAACGGAATAGAAAATGTACGCAGATTTTGTTCCGCTTTGTCTGCAAGGGTTGCCCTCATAATACTTTCATCTGCTTGCGGGAATAAACAGCTTCCGCAGTCAAATATCGGCGCGAGGGACATTTCATCAGAATCAACATCATAAAGAAAGCCCCAGTTGCCGTTGTGTCTGTCCCAGTTGCCGATTAATGCGTCAACAATAAAGACATTCCAAAACCATTCTTTCAGCACCTGTGGTTCAACAGCCTGCTGTTCATCAATAGCCTGCAATATATCGTTGAGTTCCGTGCCGTATCCGTTGTGTTCCGAGTCGATAATCGTATTTTTCAGGGAAGCAAAATCCTGCAATACTACGCCTGATTTTGTAAAGTCCTTGCAGGCGACAACAATTTTTTCCTTGCCGTTCTTCGTATAAGTTCCCAGTAATGTTTCCTGAACAGGAATGCCGATGATTTCAAATATATGACAGCCGATATATTCGGAAATACAGCCGTTAGCATAGCTTAACTCCTGATTCTTCGGCGCAGTTCCGGGGAATTTCAGCATATACTGCCCGCCGTTATAGATTACGGAAATTTTACTTCCGTTTGCTCCGCCGTATGTTTTCTTTTTTGTCGGTAAGTTCGTAAAATCCATTTAGAAATCAATCCCTTTCCATTCTTAAATATTTCTCTCTCAAATACCACGCTTGTTCTGATGAGATGATATGATCGACCTCCGCAGAGTTTATGTCCGCATTTAATTCACACCAATATAAATCCCAATGCAGGTCGTTTTTTCCGCTGTCGATGATTTTCCAGGATTTCTTCATATTGTCGAGAGAGGTCTGTAAATACTGCGGCAGTCCGCATTCAAAATAGCTTTTGTCGATTGGCAGTCCCGTATTCCTGCTATATTCATTGGGACTGTCCAGCGACATAATATCTTCCATTGTGCAGCCCAGCGCTCTTGCAAGCAGCAATACTGTTTTTGCGTTGCATTTTTCAATGGAGCTTCTGCCGGAGCAAATATCCAGTATTGTGGTATTGGGGACGCCGCTTATTTTTGACAAATGGTGTTTTGATATTTTCTTTGTGTCAAGCAGTAATTGTAAATCCATCTGAATCACTCCTTTAAGCACATTATATCGGTACGCCGATAATTTGTCAACGATTTTGCGATATAAAAAACGGGAGTAGTGTTACTCCCGCTTATAGATTATTCAGAAGAATCAGCGCTTTTATTGGTTAAGATAATTTTCCGTTTTTATCGCAGCTTAAAACTACACGGCAGCTTTTCTTTTCTGTTGTAATCAACAGCATTTTTTTTATAAATGCAGCTTCGCCTATCGCCTGGTTTCCGGAGCGTTTGGCTGAAGCTGATTCTTTTTGCCAAGAATTATTGGTGATTTTTATGCTGTAAGAAGCGGCTGTGCAGACAGCGTTAACTCCGGGATTAACAGAAAAGGTTCCGTTGAGTGTAAAGCGCCACTGTTCGTTGCCTTTTTTGTCCCTTGCGATATATGTTTTGTATCCTTTTTTTGTATATGCACTTGCCCTGGATTGCGGCTGCGGCAGTTCGGCAACAATTATGGTTGTTGATGAACCGTCCGAATGATATTCCGTTGTTTCGCTGATGATGTTTTCCATAGGCGCTGTTGTTTCAGTTTCTGACGCATTAGCGGAAACAACAGGAATAGAGCATAAAACAGCGATAACCATGATACTGCTCAATATTGTGTTCAATAAAATTGTCAATGGTTTTTTTGTCATAGTATCTCCTATTCGTATTCACCGATTTCTTCTGAATAATAGTATATCGCTGTTCTTGAATTTTCTACAATGACCCAAATAGCGGTTGTCGTAAAGACAAGACAGATAATAATTACAGCAATTAAAACGATTCGCTTGATGAATTTGGATTTACTGATTTGCCGCTGGATTTCTTCATCATCTAATACGGACAGCGATTCCCTGGCAAAATCGGCAGGATCGCCAAAATGCTCCCGGACATCTTCTGCTGTCGTATCAGGATTTTGTTCTAAATATTCTTCAATATCGCTTTCCAATGCGTGCAGAATTTCCTTTTTCAGTTGTTTAGAACAATGCAGATTTTTCTTTACGGCTTTACAGTAGTCAGTCAATTCCTTATTCTTTTTCATTGCCAAATTCCTCCAAACAATCAACGCCTAATATTTTAAAGGTACCTTTCGTCAGGGACAAGTAATCTTTTTGCAGTTGAGCTAAATGCTCTTTTCCGACAGGTTCGATGTGATAATATACTCGGTTCCTTCCTTTTACGAGCTGGTCTCGGCTGGTTATAAACCCTTTTTCTACCAGTCTGTATAGCGGAGGATACAAAGAGCTTTCTTTTAATGTGTAGTTTCCGTCGCTTTTGGCTTCCAGCTCGCTCGCCAGTTGGTAGCCGTATTTATCTTCTTCATTGAGTAAGGTCAACAGCAGAAGCTCAATCGTCCCACGTTTAAAGTTATCTGAAAGAGCCAAATAACCACCTCCTTGCCGCAGTTTTTTCTATCTGTATATATTATACTACAAAATATAGCCTTTTTCAAATACTATTTATCAAAGAATATATGTTGACAATGTATATTAACTATGTTATATTGAAATTAGGAAATATAAACAAATATGGATTGCCGGTAGATCTATAAATTCTATTGTAAAGGAGATGATACCGATGGTGCTGTAACGTTAGCGCAAGACCTGGCAAACCCATTATAAAAAGATGTACCGTTATAACAATGAAAAAATAAGGAGGAAAACGATGAAAAAGCGGTCGAAACAGTTTGTTTCGCTGTTTTCACTGCTTGCATTTATGTTCAGCTGTATGTCTTTCGGTTTTACGGCTGGAGCCGAAACTGCAAGCTTCAATAAAGCAAACAACGCAGCAAACGATACACTAACAATTATTCAGGAAGATACATCTTTAAGAAAAGAATACGAAAAGCATTTTTTGATGTCAGACGGAAGCTATACCGCTGCCGTGTATAGCGAACCGATCCACCGCCGGGCGAATGGTTCCTGGGTGGAAGTTAATAATACGCTTCGGCTTCAAACTGCTTCTGACGGAACTGAACGCTATGAAACCGTTGATGGAATTTCCGATGTGAGCTTTGCGAAAAACTACCAAGACAGGCTTGTTACGATGGAACAGGACGGATATTCAATAGCCTGGGGAGTTGAAGCAAACACAAATACCGCACCGATATTGGAAGCTCCTGCTTATCTCCGGAGTCCGGCGGCAGAAGTTATTTCTGCGAACCGCTCTGATTTGGATACAGAAGAACAGAAAACTCTTGTTGACAAATCTTCATCAGCAGTTCAGTATGAAAACGCAATAGCGCCAAATATAGACTTAGAGTACATTGTACTGCCCAGCAGGGTAAAGGAAAGCATTATCCTTGACAGTCCGCAGAATATTACATCATATACCGTGACTGTTTTTACAGACGGCTTATCCGCTCGTCTGCTTGATAACAGGGAAATAGAATTTTTTGATAGCAATAATACTGTTATCTTTACGATGTGGGCACCGTATATGTACGACAGCTCCTCGGAACTGTCAGAAAATATTTCTGTTGCATTAAATGAAACAGGCGACAATCTGTATGAAATTACAATGACTCCTGATTCTGTATGGCTTAACGCCCCCGACCGAGTTTACCCGGTTACGATTGACCCTGATGTTTCTGTCAGCCGGGTTAGACAGAATATCATTGATACCTATGTTTTGCAGGATAATGGCAATCAAAATGAAAATTTAGACAGAATGTATATTGGCAAAAAGTCCGGAAAGACCGCACGAGCTTACTTAAAATATGTAACAATGCCGACGATTTCTACTGACTCGACGATAACTCGGGCAACGCAAAGGCTTAACATATTGGCGGGAACAACTAGTGCGAATAACGCTTCGGCTTATAAGGTTACAGGCGGGAACTGGGATTCAGGAACGATTACCTGGGCGAACAAACCGGCTGCCGGTACATTGATTGCCAGCAACATCAGCCATAACAATAAATCTTATTACTCTTTTAATTGCACGAACACAGTAAAAGAGTGGTATGCGAACAGTTCTACAGGAAAGAAAGCTAACTATGGTATGATGATTCGATATTATAGTGAATCTATCAATGATTACAATTCATTTTATTCTTCGGATTATGCTACAGAAAGCAAACGCCCGTTGATGACGATTAGTTATAGCGGCAGTTCTGGTGGTAACGGCAGCATTGCTTGGCCGCTTCCTGATAATTACACGATTAGTTCTAAATGGGGCTATCGGAATTTTGACGGAGCAGTACATCGTGGAATTGACATTACCGGCGATGGAAAAACTGTAGTTGCCGCAGTTCCCGGCACGGTTTCAACATTTTATGATTCTTCTTCCGGAAATTCTATAATTGTTACAAAAACCGGAAGCTCGTTCCAAACAAGATATTATCACCTCAAGAGCTATAAGGTGACAAGCGGAACGGTAAGAGCAGGAACAGCGATTGGCGTCAGCGGAAGCACAGGCAATGTGACGGGGCCTCATCTGCACTTTCAGCTCCAATGGGGAAGCGATAAGTATAAATCCTATAACCCGCTTACGACTTATCACACCAACGACAAAAGAAGTTCCTGGACAAATCCTAATCCTATGTTCAAATTAAGCGGGGGTAAATATATCCCAAACAGTTCATTCAATTATACATACTCAGCCAATGATTATAACGATACTTCCACAAAGTGGAAGAAATAGGAGAATCGTGTGAAAAATATTTTTTCACACCCCGTTTTTGTGCCTTTGCTGCAAAAAGCAAAGCGGCAATCGGCTTCGCCGAGCGGCACAAATTCCGAAGAAAGGAATGATTGATTTTTATGAAAAGGTTCAACGTTCTGCCGGTTATTTTACTTTGCGCGTCCATTCTAACACTGACGGCGTGTCAGTCCACCCAAACAAATAGTCCGTCTGATCCTTCTTCCGCCCAGTCAACGGTTTCTGAAGATCCCGGCGGTGAATCATCTAAACTGCCTGATGAGGACGTTTCGTCCGCAGGTTCCAATACGGAGCAAAAAGATTTGCCGGAATATCAGCCCGGTTCCATTCAGCTTGTACCCCAAGAGCAAGACGACTATGAATTTGAACGCAAATACAGAATTACATATTATCGAATTTGGGGAGAGTTTACAGAGTGCTTAAGCGAAGAACAGAAACAAGACTATACGGAATGGGTTGAGAATTATTCCAAACAGAACGAGTACGGAAAAAAACAGAATGAAATGCAGTTGGCGTCATATTTAAAACGCTATCAAATCCCTCGCGAGGAATTTGATAAGGCTGCGGAAAAATTCATCGCTAATGGTAAGGCGGCAGGCTGGGATACCACGCAAGAGGAATACGAGGTGCCGAACGGGGACATTATCTACACTTTTGATAACGAAATCATCAATCAATATTATCGCTATGAATAATTTGGAGCGAGGGAATGGGGTTCCCATTCCCTCGTTTTCCTTTGGATAGGAGAGGCTTGTATGAGAATTTGGCGCTGCGTTTATTCCTGCTTGTTATTTTTTGTATTGATTACTGGGTGTACGGTTTCAGAACCTTCTAAATCTGATTCAGAGAACACTCAATCAAAGGAGCTTACATCAAACAACACCGAATCGGAGCTGCAAGCAATTACTGCCCTTACCGGCGACGAATTGGTAAAACCATATGTCCGGTCAAAAAATTCCGGAAGCGCTAAGGAGCTGGTGGGGGATATTCTGATTGTCAATGTAATGGTAGATGACCCGGAATCGGAAATTAACCAGCAGGTGCAGGACGAAATTTTGGAAGAGGTTAGAAAAGCCGGGGATTGGCTGGAAACAGAAGCAAAAAAAAGAGGAAAAGAAGCAAGGATTATAACGGGTAAGGACGATGAAGCATTAATCATAAAATACAATTACCCGAAGGTGATTGTAGATGGAGCTTTAGCTTATGATGAAATACTGAATATGATGAAAGAACTCAAGACAGAAATAGGAGCCTGTTATCAAAATATAACGGAAAAATATAACACGAAAAATATTGCATTCATTTTTTCCGTGAACAAGAACGGAAGGTCATTTGCTTGTCAAGGGGTCGAGGAAGAAGTGCCTGAGTGGATTTTTTCGGTTGAAGAAGCTGAACCGGATTACTTTTTGTCTTTTGATGTTTGTGTCGCATACACGATGTACCAATGGGAAAAAAGCCTGTACGGACTTTATGCTCACGAGCTGCTCCATTTATTCGGCGCTGTTGATTTGTATGCTGATTATACGGAGATTTTTGACGAAGAGCTTGATATGGCTGTGGAAAAACAGTCGTTAATAGGTAATTATTTTCCTGAGGAAATAATGCTTGATTCAGCTCCACCTATGACGATCTGCGATTTAACAGCATATCTCATCGGCTGGGAGGATACTGTTCCTATAAAGTATCTTTATTTTCTTTATCAGCCTTAACACTTGGTTATTGATTTAAACACTAAAGGGAATAGTGCACCGAAATTATGCTCCAGCTCATCTAAAACATTAACTATCTTATCTGCTTTTCTGTCACCGACATTGAACAGCAATCCTATTCCTGTTTTGCGTTCTACCAGTGTTATTAAATGTCCTTGCTTGTTTTTGCCGACAATTCCGTCGCCCTCCCAATGTCCGAACATTACTCTGCTATCGACAGACGCAGGGCGTTCTTCGATTGAGGTGCCGTACAATCTTTTATGTTGACGTACTTTTTGCGTATGTGTTTTTCTTTGAACTTTTTTCGGAAGGTCAATATTTTTAATGTTGCAAATTTCCATATCAACTCAGTTGTATAAAGTTTGAGTTGTTACGGTATTTTTGAACAGTTTGTTTTTTTTAGCATATCCGGCAGCTCCGTCAAGCGACCAATGCTTGCTTTTTACTTGTTTTTCAATATATGTAAGAAAATCTGAGCACTGCACTGCTTTGCATTTGCAGCCACAGTTTTTTCTGTTTTTTTCGTAGTTGTTTTGTGCTGTTTCAGCAAAATAAATGAATTCTGAATTGTATAGCGGAACGTCTGCTCGTTTGCTTGTTGTTTTAACTTCTTTTCTTTGCTTAATCGTTCCTCGTTTGATTTCTTTGCGGATTGTAGTTATGCTGCGATTCAGCAATCTTGCTATTTGTCTTTTAGGGGTGTTGCTTTTCAATAACTTTTCTATTACCTTTCTCTCGTCAAGGGTTATCTGATTATATTTTTTCTTACTTTTGTCCATAATATTATAATTCTCCTTATGTTCAGAAGCATTATAACACGATTGAAAAAATCTTCCAAATCGAGAAATAAAAGGTGGGTCAACTTATCTTTTTAATTAGTCGGAAGAAGAAAAACAGAAAATTTCTCAGAATACCCCTTGACTTTAAGCGCACTTTATGGTTTATACTATAGATATTCAAGATGACTCTGCTAAATTGCGGAATGATCTATTAAAAGGAGGTATATCGATGAAATCGGTTACAGATTGCTATACCCTGCAAAACGGGGTGCAAATTCCCTGTATTGGGTTCGGAACCTGGCAGGCGGAAAACGGAGAGATCGCTTATCATGCGGTTAGGGATGCGCTGAACGCAGGTTACCGGCATATTGACACTGCGGCTGCCTATGGAAATGAGGCGAGTGTTGGCAGGGCGATCCGGGAAAGCGGAATTCCACGTGAAGAAATTTTCCTCACCAGCAAACTAAATAATCCGGATCACGGTTATGAAAAGACCATGAAAGCGTTTGAAAAAACGATGAATGAATTAGGGCTTGACTATCTTGATCTTTATCTGATTCATTGGCCAAACCCGATTTTCTTCCGGGAAAATTGGCAGGAAGCCAATGCCGGAACCTGGAAAGCATTTGAGGAGCTGTATCGGGCCGGAAAAATCCGGGCGATTGGAATCAGTAATTTCCGTCGGCATCACATCGAAGAGCTGCTGAAAACGGCTGAAATTGCACCGATGGTGAACCAGATTCGTCTCTGCCCGGGCGATACGCAGGATGAGGTGGTTCGCTACTGCCGGGAGCAGAACATGCTGCTGGAGGCTTACAGCCCGTTTGGCGTTGGAAAAATTTTTGAAGTGCCGGAAATGAAGGCGATGGCTGAGAAATATGGGAAAAGCGTTGCGCAGATTTGCCTGCGCTGGTCTTTGCAGAATGGGTTTCTTCCGCTGCCGAAATCTGTGACCCCGGAGCGGATCGAGTCCAACACCAGGATTTTTGATTTTACCCTTTCCGAGGAGGATATGGGCGTCATTTCAGGATTGACAGGCTGCGTCGGATTCGCGCATGACCCGGATCAGATTAGCTTTTAAATGAACTAAAAAGAGCCGTCTCCATGAAAATGGAGACGGCTCTTTTTTTAATCTTCAGGATTTGGGAAGCTCATGGCAATTTTGCAGAACATATCCTCCAGGATGAACCGGGAATCTACCCGTTTATACACCCTGATTTTCCGGTAGCCGGTATTGTGGACATAGGTCATATCGTCGTTAAATCTCGGCGCTTCTACCATTTCATAGCTAAACGCCTGTTCATTCAGGATGACACCGACAGCCGGGGAATCTCCCAGGCTCCAGGTTTCACCGGAGGTCCAGTGCGCTCTGGGGGAATTGTTGAAATCGACCATCTGCTGGAACAGATAGTTTCCGATTTTGCCGTGAGAGCGGAGCTTGTATTCCAGTTCGGCAAGGCTGACGATCATGGTGGAATAGACGCTGCGGTCAATCTGCCACAGCTCCATTTTGGACTCCATCACGACGTTCGCGGCTGGGATATCGTTGCTTAGGTTGAACTCCCCGCCGCCGGCCGGATAGTCGCCGCCGCCAATCCAGATCACTGTGACCTTGTCCCCAATTTCCGGGTGTTCGAGGTATGCGCAGGCCATATCGGTCAGCGGGCCTAAAAAGAGGACATAGAGCGGGGACGGGTCATCGGAAAGCGCCTCCTTGACGATCAGCTCCGCGCCCTCGGAATACTCATAATCGGTCTTGGACTGGATTTGTTTTTTTGCGCCTTTGTAGGTTTTTACATCGGAATGCATCAGGCTGGTAATTTTGACGCACTCGTCATAGCTTTCCTGCATGGATTCTGTAGTGTGCCGTTCGCCGAACTGTGCGGCGATCAAGCCTTTGACGTCAAATTTCGGGGAAAGCAGGGCGTGAACAATAGCAAACTGGTCGTCAGCTTCATTTTTTGCGTCTGTGTTGACGATCAGGCGGACTTTTTTACGTTCCGGGCAGTCAAAATGGTACTTCATAAATACATTTCTCCTTTTCACATTTTATTTCTATGCTGCGAATACAGCATTCAGATGCGTCGGCTAGTCCTCTGGGTTTGGGAAGCTCAGCGCCAGCTTGCAGAATAAATCCTCTAAAATAAAACGGGAATCCATCCGATAATAAACGCGGATTTTCCGGTAGCCGGTATTGTGAATGTAGGTCATATCCTCGTTGAAACCCGGCGCCTCCTTCATTTCATAGCTGAACGCCTGTTCGTTGAGAAGCACGCCGACCGCCGGGGAATCCCCAAGGCTCCAGGTTTCGCCGGAGGTCCAGTTGTCATATTGCGTGTTATGGAAGTCTACCAGCTGCTGATAGAGGTAATTTCCGATTTTTCCATAAGGCCGGACGCGCTGCTCCAGTTCAGCTATTGTAGTGATGATCGCGCTGAAGCAGATACTGGGAATCTGCCAAACCTCCATTTGGGAAGCCATAATGATGTTGGCGGCCAGGATGTCGTTACTCAGGTTGAATTCTTCGGCCCCTTCTGGATATAAACCGCCGCCGATCCAGATCACGTTCACCTTGCCCTCGATTTCCGGGTGTTCGAGGTATGCGCAGGCCATGTCGGTCAGCGGGCCCAGAAAGAGAACATAAAGCGGGGACGGGTCGTCGGACAACGCTTCCTTGACGATCAGCTCCGCACCCGCGGAATACTCGTATTCAGTTTTAGACTGGATTGCCTTTTTCGCACCCTTGTAGGTTTTTACCTCGGAATGCATCAGGCTGGTGATCTTGACGCACTCGTCATAGCTTTCCTGCATGGATTCTGTGGTGCGACGCTCGCCGAACTGCGCGGCGATCAGCCCTTTAACATTGAACTTGGGTGAGAGCAGAGCGTGTACAATTGCGAATTGGTCGTCCGCCTCGTTTTTTGCGTCTGTGTTGACGATAACGCGGATTTTCTTGTGTTCCGGACAGTCAAAATGATAGTTCATTTTCTTCGCTCCTTTTCCTTATTTATGTTGAATCAGCTTTGATGACGAGAAAAGCTGTTTCGGATCTGCTTGTAAAACAAATGCCCTCTTTACACAAATCTTTTTAAACAAGTAATAAATTTAAAGTAATAATTGCATAAGACAGCGCTTGAAATACCCTGTAAAAGGGGTTTTTATAAGAATGAGAAAGAAAAATTATAAATATTTTAAATTAATTCAATCTTTTTCAAGATTTATTTTATAGTCAAACTTTTGCTTTTGCAACCCTTTTCTAAAATATGAAAAAATTTTTGATATAAATCAATAAGATATTTTGATTTAATTAGTTATATTTCCTATCATTTTTTTAGTTTACCAGGTTAAAGTAAATTTTTTTGTTCAGTTTGATAATAAACAAAAATGTAAATATTTATATAAACGTTTATATAAATATGCTTTGGATAATCGTTGAGATCAGAAGAATATATTGTGCAATTTTTACATTAAAAACAGAAGTGTATAGGAATAAATGTACAAAAAACTTTACAAAATTGAGAGATGTGTGAAAATTTGTTGAATATTTATATAAAATCATTTATAATAATGGCACGACAGGAGAGAGTGTTGATGAAATACAGTGTAAAGAAAATCAGTGAGTTAACTGGCTTTTCCCCTGCTACTGTATCAAACGCCCTGAATAACAAAAAAGGTGTGAATAAGGACACTGCGGAACAAATTTTAAGAGTAGCCAAGGAAGTCGGCTATGTGAGCGGAGCAAAAGTGAGCTCGATAAAATTTGTGATTTATAAACGCGACGGTCTGGTTGTTTCGGATACGCCTTTTTTTGCAGCCTTGATGGAAGGCGTGGAACGCGCCTGCCGTGAAGCGGGATATGATACTGTGATCTATACGATCAATCAGGGTGAGGACGGCTTTGAGGCTCGGCTGAAGGAAATTATCAATGATAGTTCTTCGGGGGTTCTTTTGCTGGCAACGGAGCTGACAAAGGAAGACATGAGCATTTTTAAGCATACCTATTGCCCGCTGGTTGTATTGGACGCCTGGTTTGAAAATATGGCGTTTGACACTGTGCTGGCAAATAACGAGGATTCTGCCAAAGACGCGGTTCTCTTTTTGGTTGATAAGGGGCACCGGGAAATCGGGTATTTGAGCGGTACCGTCCGCACCCGTAACTTTATTGACCGGGGCACCGGCTACCGCAGGGCGCTGGCTGAAAGAAAGATTCCCCTGAACGGCGATTACCGGGTTCGCCTGACTCCGACTATGGACGGCGCTTATAAAGACATGTGCCGGTATCTTGGAACAGGACCGAAGCTGCCGACAGCGTTTTTTGCTGATAATGATATTGTTGCGCTGGGCGCCATGAAAGCGTTAAAGCAGTTTGGCTATAAGGTGCCGCAGGATATTTCGATTATTGGGTTTGACGATCTTCCGTTCTCGGAAATCTCTTCTCCGGCTTTGACTACTATTAGATTTTTTCAGCAGGAGATGGGCCGGGTGGCGGTTCAGCATTTGGTTGAAAAGATTAAAACGCGGGATACCATTAATTCTAAAGTGCAGATCAGTACAGAATTTATCGAGCGCGAAAGCGTAAGGGATTTAAATAAATACGAAATTTAAAGGAGAGATGATGATGTCAAAGATCAAATTAGGTTACGCACCAACCAGACGCAGCATTTTTAGCGCGCCAGACGCAGTAAAGTATAGAGGATTAACCAAAGACCGGTTAATCGAGCTCGGCGTTGATTTCGTCGATATCGATGATATTAACGAAGAGGGACTGCTCTATAACGACGCTGATATGAAGCGTATCCTGGAAAAATTCAAAGCAGAAAAGGTTGACGGATTGTTTATTCCTCACTGTAATTTCGGTACAGAATACGTTTGCGCGAGACTGGCAAGGGAGCTTGGCGTTCCTGTGCTGCTCTGGGGGCCGCGGGATGAACGCCCGGATGAAAATGGAATTCGCTTGAGAGACAGCCAGTGCGGGCTGTTCGCAACCGGCAAGGTGCTGAGAAGATTCCAGGTGCCATTTACATATATGACAAACTGCAGACTGAATGATCCTGAATTTGAACGCGGTATCCGTGATTTCCTCCGCGTATGTAATGTAGTAAAGACTTTCTACCATACCAGAATCCTGCAGATTGCACCGCGTCCGTTCGATTTCTGGACGACAATGTGCAACGAAGGGGAGCTGCTTGAGAAGTTTAACATCCAGCTTTCTCCGATTCCGATGCCGGAGCTGACTAAAGCGATTCGCATTGCGAAAGAAACTGATCCGGCTGTTAAGGAAACAATGGAGTTCCTGAGAGAGAATGCGATTTTGGAAGTAAACGAACAGGAGCTGGAAAATATTGCTGCTTTAAAGGTTGCCATGAAGAATTTGGCTTCCTTCTACGGATGCAACGCGATTGCGATTCAGTGCTGGACAGCGCTTCAGGATGAACTGGGAATTATGCCGTGCTGTGCAAACTCCCTGCTGACCGAAGAAAAAATTCCGGTTGTCTGCGAAACCGATATCCATGGCGCGATTACCTCGATTATGGTTCAGGCGGCGGCAATGGACGAACAGCCGATTTTCTTTGCTGACTGGACGATCCGCCATCCTGATAATGAAAATGCAGAGCTCCTGCAGCACTGCGGGCCATGGCCGTTCTCCATCGCGCAGGAAAAGCCGACACTCGGCGTCCCGCTTGCATTTGATTATCCTGGTTCCGTCAGAGCGCTGGCAAAATACGGAGACGTCACCTTGGCGAGATTTGACGGAGATAATGGGGAATATTCTCTGCTGCTCGGCCACGCAAAGGGTGTGGAAGGGCCATACTGCAACGCAACTTACCTGTGGGTTGAGGTTGAAAACCTGAAACGTCTGGAGGCGAAGCTCGTAGAAGGGCCATACATCCATCACTGTACAGGGATTTATGCGGATGTTGTGCCGGTATTATATGAAGCCTGCAAATATATCAACGGTTTGGAACCGGATTTGTATGATCCGATCGAAGAGGATGTAAAGGCTTATTTAAGAGGCGAATAATTTTATTCGATATAAACTGGCAAAGCGAGGAACGGGGTATAAAATGGAAAATTTAAAAGCAAAATCATTTTCATTAAGAAAGGATATTCTTGATATTATTTTCCGTGCAAAAGCGGGTCATATTGGCGGCGATTTCAGCGTCTGTGATATTTTGAATGTACTTTACAACAAGCATATGAATGTCACGCCGGAAAATTTTGACAGCCCGGAGCATGACCGTTTTATTCTCAGCAAGGGTCATTCGGTAGAGGCGCTTTACAGCGTGCTGGCTGACAAGGGCTTTATCCCAAAAGAGGATTTGAAGACAGTTTCCCAGTTTCAATCAAAATATATCGGGCATCCGAATACCAAGGTGAATGGAATTGAAATGTGTTCTGGCTCTCTGGGACATGGACTTTCTGTTGCTGCTGGAATGGCGATTGCCGGGAAAATGGATCAGGCAGGCTACCGCGTTTACGTCGTCATGGGGGACGGCGAGCTGGCAGAGGGCTCTGTTTGGGAAGGAGCTATGTGTGCGGGGCATTACAAGCTCGATAACCTGATCGCGGTTGTAGACCGCAACCGCCTGCAGATTTCTGGCTGCACAGAGGATGTTATGGCGCAGGACAGTCAGGATGACCGTTGGGCAAGCTTTGGCTGGAATGTGCTCCACGCGGCTGGAAATGATGTGGACGCGTTGGATGAGGCGTTCACGAAAGCAAAAGCATTTAAGGGAAAACCGACTGTAATCATTGCGGATACCACAAAAGGCTGCGGTGTTTCTTTTATGGAAAACCAGGCCGGTTGGCACCACCGTGTTCCAACAGCAGAGGAATATGAAAAAGCAGTTGCTGAGTTGGAAGAAAGGAGAGTGGCAGCCTGTGAATAAGGTAGCAAATAAACAGATTATCTGTGATGTTTTGGTAGAGCATGCGGCGGCAGATCGGGATATTGTCATTACCTGCAGCGACTCCCGGGGATCGGCTTCGCTGACTGAGTTTGCCAAACAGTATCCGGAGCAGACAATAGAAGTAGGAATTGCGGAGCAGAGCTTGGTTTCTGTCTCTGCCGGGCTTGCGAAATGCGGGAAAAAGGTTTATGCGGCTTCCCCGGCCTGCTTTCTTTCTACAAGAAGCATGGAACAGGCGAAGGTAGACGTGGCCTATTCCAATACCAATGTAAAACTAATTGGGATCTCCGGCGGGATCAGTTATGGCGCGCTGGGAATGACCCATCACTCCGCGCAGGATATTGCGGCGTTTGCTGCGATTCCGAATATGCGGGTATATCTTCCAAGCGACCGTTTCCAGACAAAAGCACTGATGGAAGCGTTGCTGAAGGATAACAAGCCGGCTTATATCCGAGTCGGCAGAAACGCTGTGGATGATGTCTACGAAGAGGGGAATGTACCCTTTGAAATGGACCATGCGACAGTACTTTGCGAAGGAACTGATATTGCGATTATCGCCTGTGGCGAGATGGTAAAGCCGGCAAAGGATGCCGCGGCGCTCTTAAAGGAAAAGGGCATTTCCGCCACAGTCGTTGATATGTACTGTGTGAAACCGCTTGATAAGGAAGCGATCATCAAAGCGGCGGAAAATGCAAAAGCTGTCATCACAGTGGAGGAACACAGTGAATACGGCGGACTAGGCTCTATGGTCAGCCAGGTTGTCGCCAGTACCTGCCCGAGAAAAGTGCTGAATATGGCGCTTCCGGATGAACCGGCAATCGGCGGAAAATCACAGGAGGTTTTTGATTACTACGGCTTAAATGCCAAAACAATCGCCCAGAAAGCGGAATCCTTGTTATAACAAACAGGCGGTGACATGATGAAATATGTATTATCAATAGACCAGAGTACTTCCGGTACAAAAGCGCTGCTGTTTGACTCTGCGGGAGATCTGATCGGGCGAAGCGATTTGCCGCATCGCCAGATTATTCTCAACGACGGCTGGGTAGAGCACGATCCGAATGAGATCTATCAAAATGTGATCGGCGTGGTAAAAGATGTAATCGAGAAATCGGATATCAATAAAGACAATATTGTCTGCGCAGGGGTATCTAACCAGCGCGAAACGGTGATGGCCTGGGACAACCAGACGGGGGAGCCGGTTTATAATGCGATTGTTTGGCAGTGCGCGCGCGCGGAGGATATCTGCGAACGCTTAAAGGATTCTGCGGAAACAGTGCGGATGGCAACCGGGATGAATCTGTCCCCGTATTTTTCGGCCGCCAAGCTGTCGTGGATTCTGGAAAATGTTGACGGTGTCCGTGAGAAGGCGCGGCGCGGAGAAATCAATTGCGGAACCATGGATAGCTGGGTTGTTTATAAGCTGACAAAAGGCGCTTCCTTTAAAACTGACTATTCCAATGCTTCGCGGACGCAGCTTTTTAATATCTCTACTCTGTCCTGGGACGACGAAGTCCGGAAGATTTTTGGAGTACAGGATGTAAAGCTGCCGGAAGTCTGTGATGCAAACGCAGATTACGGTATGACTGATTTTGACGGTTTCCTAAATGCGCCGGTTCCGATTCGTGGCGTGCTGGGTGATTCCCATGGCGCGCTTTGCGGGCATGGCTGCCGGGAGCCTGGAATGATCAAAGCCACGTATGGCACCGGGACGTCTGTTATGATGAACATTGGCGAAAAGCCGGTGTTCAGCAAAAACGGATTGGTAACTTCTTTGGCATGGGGGATTGACGGAAAGGTTAATTACGTGCTGGAAGGGAATATCAACTACAGTGGTGCGGTGATGAAGTGGGTTGTGGAAGACTTAAAGCTGATCGACTCACCAAAGGAAAGCGGGCCGCTTGCAATGCAGGCGAATCCGGAGGATACCACCTATCTGGTACCTGCGTTTACCGGACTTGGAGCGCCTTACTGGGTCAGCCGGGCAAAAGCGATGATCTGCGGGATGACAAGGAATACCGGGAAAGCGGAAATTGTCAGGGCTGCGGAGGAATGTATTGCCTATCAGATTACTGATATCCTGCGGATTATGAGTGAGGAAGCAGGCGTTGATATCCAGGAATTGCGGGTTGATGGAGGAGCGACCAAAGACCAGTATTTAATGCAGTTCCAGAGCGATATGCTTGGAATCCCGGTGCGGATCCCCGGTATGAATGAACTCAGCGGGGTGGGTCCGGCTTACTTGGCCGGAATCGCCATGGGTGTGTATGACGCTTCTATCTTTGACCGGATGGAACGCACTGAATATACACCGAAAATGAGTGATGAAACGAGAGACAAGCGCTATTCCGGATGGAAGGCGGCTGTCGGACTCGTCTTATCAAAATAGAGCACAGGCCTGTTTTAACAGGTTTGTGACACGTCAAATGCAGGGAAACCTGTAGAATAAGGAGGAAATTTTATGAAAAAGGCAAAAAGACTATTAGCTGTAGTGCTCTCCGCGCTCATGACTAGTACGCTGATTGCTAGCTGCGGCGAAAGCGGCGGCGGCAATACAAGTGGAAATGCTGGCGGCGGAAATGGCGCAGATTCAGGGAAAACTGTTGAAATCAGACTGCTGTCCGGTTGGACGACATCTGGTGAAAACGTATCTCCTGACTCTGTTCTGTACAACAAAAAAATTGATGAATTTAATGCAGAAAATAACGGCGTTAAAATTATCAATGAACCATCTGCTGGTGACGATAAGCGTAACAAAGCAAGACTTGATGTTACTGCAAACAACGCTTGTGACATCTGGCACTTCTGGGGCGGTTCCATCCTGAACGACTATGTTGCAGAAGGCGTTCTGGCTGACTGCGACGCTTACTTTGCAGAATCTGAAAAGGTTAAAAAAGAAGACTATGCTCAGGAATACATTGATTTCGACGTAATCGACGGGGTAAACTATGGTGTTCCGTTCACACTGGCGGTCAGCGTATTCATGGTCAACAAAGATATCTTTGCTGAATGCGGTTTGACAGAAGCTGATTATCCGAAAACTGTTTCCGACCTGAAGAAAGTTTCCAAGATTATCTCCGACAAGGGATATGCTGCTACTAACGTTGGCTCGAAGGGTGGTAACCCGTCCCACTTCTGGTTCTCCGACTATGTTGTTCAGCAGGAAGGCGGTAAGGAAGCAATCGAAGATATGCTGACAAGCTATCAGTTCGATACTCCGCAGAACAGAAAAGCGATGGAAGTTATGGCAGACATGGCTGCAAGCAAAGTATTCCCGTCTGACACAATGGCAAACGGCGACTGGTCTCCTTCCTTCGAACTGTTCATCCAGGGCAAAGCTGGTATGTGCTACACCTTTAACTGGATGTTCACACAGTTCCCAGAAGAAATGCTTGACAAAGTTGAAATCATCCCTGTTCCGGCATTAGATGACGGCGACATCAGCACCTCTACCTTCCAGGAAGGCTGGATCAACGACGCAAACGTTATGCTGAAAAAATCCTGGGACGATCCGGAAAAACACGATGCAGTAATTAAAGCGTTTGACTTTATTAACTGGGATATCCCGGTAGCTGGTGCGGAAGCTGGCGCTATCGTTTCTCCGAACAGCAGAATCACAGAGTCTATCGACTACTCTAACGGCGAATTCGGCCTGCTTGGCGAAGTAATGCAGTGGAGAGTTGAAAACGACATCACTGGCCGTCCGAACCACTGGGCAAACTGTGCAAACGGCGACCTGCAGGCATTCTATCAGTCAACTCTGGACGAAGTTTGGGCTGGTTCTATTTCTGCTGATGAAGCTATGACTAAGATTCAGAAGAAATTTGACGAAGAGAAAGCAAAAGCTGGAGCATAATCCAATTTGATTTGGATGAAAACGAATGGGTTTGTCCGATAAGGCGTACTTTTCCGTTCTTAAAAAAGGGCATAAAAAAACCCCCTATTAAGGGCGGGGCTACATAGGTTATTGTTGACTGAAAAAGTACAGTTTAACTTGGCAGGAGGGCCGGAATTCGGCTCTCCCGTCAGTTAATAAAAAACCGGCCCGTGGTTATAATTTTTAAGCATTGTATTTCCTGGTAGATAGAATATTTAAAAATGATAATCACGGGTCGGGGTCATTTCTTCCCATTCTAAAAATAGCGGGGTGAATTTATGGATTATTTGAGAAAAAAATGGTATCGTTCCCTGATTTTTGTGATTCCGGCGTTGGTGATTTATTTAATCATGGTAATCATTCCAATCGGTCAGGCGATTTATTATTCGTTATGTGATTGGAATGGGATTTCAACGCCGACTTTTTTGGGATTTGAGAACTATATTACAATGTTTACTAATCCTGACTTTGGTACAGTTATTAAAAATACAGTGATCAGCACTATTTTGGCATTGCTGATCCAGCCGACCGTTGCGTTGGTTTTTGCGTTTATGATTTACCGCTGCGCAGAAAAGGCACAGAAGGTTTATCGTGTACTGGTTTTCCTGCCGGCGGTTGTCGCGGCGGCTTCGATTTCATTGATGTTTACTTTGCTGTTTAACTCTGAAATTGGACCGGTTAACCAGATATTGACCTCATTAGGAGTACAGAACCCGCCGAACTGGCTGTCTGATGCCAAGATTGTTCTGTATTCTGTTATCACGCCGATGATTTATCAGTTTATCGGATATTATGTCGTTATCCTGCTTGCCGGGATGCAGTCCCTGCCGGAAGACATCTTTGAGAGCGCTGCTTTGGACGGTGCGAATGTTGTCCAGGTATTCTGGAAGATTGTTGTTCCGACCCAGGCAGAAACCATCATTATGTGCTGTGTTCTGATTATCGGCGGCGCGATGAAGGCGTTTGAGCATTCCTATATCATGACATGGGGCGGTCCGGGGGTTGCTTCTTCTTTCCTGGGCGTTTACATGTACAATACCACCTTCCAGGGCGGTAAATTTGGAATGGGTAGTGCGATCTCGATTGTAATCATGGTCTTGGCAGTAACATTTGCGATCCTGCTGAAGAAATTCGGCCGCAAATTTGAATATTAATCGGAGGAGGGTATTGATATGAAAGGACAAATCAAATCTACATCTCCTGCGATGCAAAAAGCAGGTACAATTGCAAAATATGTTGTACTCTCAATCTGGAGTATTATCACCTTGTTCCCGGTAGTCTGGGTATTTATGACCGCATTCAAGGATAATGGGCAGATCTTTGTAAACCCGTTTGCACTTCCGAATCCCGCGGTTCCGTCCAACCTGACCGAGGTATTTAAAGCGGTAAACTTTGGAAATACTTTCTTGAATTCTCTTATCTTTTCCGCTAGTACGGTAGTCATTATTTTGGTTATCACTTCTATGTCCGGTTATTACTGTGCCAAATTGACCCGGGGAATGAAAATGTATTCCTTCCTGATTCTGGGAATGATGATGCCGGCACAGACCATCCTGATTCCTATTTTTACTACTTATGTTAAGGTAGGGATGAATAATACCCGAATCGGGTTGATTCTGATGTATGTTGGAATGAATATCGCGTTCGGTACGTTCATTTTGACTGGATTTATGAAGGGCGTCCCGGATGCTGTGATCGAATCCGGCGTTATTGACGGCGCAAGCTCTCTGCGCGCTTTCTTCAGCCTGGTTATCCCGATGGCGAAGCCCGGTCTTGCGACTGTCGGAACCTTCGTTTTTCTGAATACGTGGAACGACTTCCTGGTTGCATTTATTATGGCTACCGATGTGAAGCTCCAAACGCTAAACCTGGCGTGTTATCAATTGAGGGGCGTTTATTCAAGCGACTACGGCTTGTTGAGCGCGGGATGCGTTGTGTTAATGACTCCTGCGATTATCATCTTTATTGTTTTCCAGGAACAGGTTATCAAAGGCTTGACCGCGGGTGCAGTAAAAGGTTAAAATGTTAGTGGGCGGCTATTACCCTGTTTTGATCAGGGTAATGGCTGCTTCAATACACAAGAAGAAATGAGGCTCGGATTATGAATACAGTAGAAAAATGGGGTGTATTTGAGGTCGCGGCAAAGGGGTATTCCGACAAGAATCCTTTTGTTGATTATGACGTCAAAGGTACCTTTATCGGAAAAAATGAATCAGTCACTGTAGATGGCTTCTATGATGGAGACGGAACCTATAAGGTGCGTTTTATGCCATCCTTTGAAGGCGATTATACCTATGAGATATCCGGAAGCTTTGCGGATGAGCCGGTGAAAGGTGAATTTACCGTAACAGCTCCGTCTGAGGGAAATCATGGTCCGGTTCGTGTTGCAAATACTCATCACTTTGCTTATGAGGATGGGACGCCTTACTATTCTATCGGCACCACCTGCTATGTCTGGACTCACCAGCCGCAGGAATTGCAGGAAAAAACGCTGGAAACTCTGAGAAAAGGGTATTTCAACAAAATTCGTTTCTGCGTTTTCCCCAAGCATTATGACTATAACCTGACGGAACCTTTGACCTATCCTTATGAAGGAACGCCGATGGACAGCTCTGTGCTGACCAAGGAAAACTTTATGGAATACGATGGAGCCTGCGAGGGCAATAACTGGGATTTTACCAGGTTTAATCCGGTTCATTTCCAGTTGTTTGAAAAACGGATTCAAGACCTGATGGATTTAGGAATTGAAGCCGATTTGATTGTGATGCATCCATATGACAGATGGGGATTTAGCGAAATGGACGCCGAGAGTGACGACCGGTACTGGAAGTATGTGATTGCGCGGTTTGCGGCTTACCGCAATGTGTGGTGGAGCCTTGCCAACGAATACGACCTTTTGAAGAAAAAGACCATCGCAGACTGGGAGCGCTACGCGCAGATTATCTGTGAAAAAGATCCGTACAACCATCTGCGTTCTATCCATAACTGCATCCACTTCTATGATCACAGCCGGCCGTGGATTACTCATTGCAGCCTGCAGCGTCAGGATCGTCATAAAACTACTGAATTCACTGCCGATTATGCCGACCGTTACCAGAAACCGGTTGTTTGGGATGAAATTTGCTACGAAGGCAATATCAACCATTGTTGGGGAAACATTTCCGGGCAGGAGCTGGTGAGAAGGTTCTGGGAGGCGACTGTACGCGGCGGATATGCCGGGCATGGCGAAACTTATGTGCATCCCGACGATATCCTTTGGTGGAGCCATGGCGGCGAACTGCACGGCGAAAGCCAGGAACGCTTTAAATTCCTGCATAAGATCCTGTGTGAAACCCCGGGCCTGGGACTAACTCCGCTGTCTATGCCGATCTTTAACAGAGGGTCCGCCTTTACCTGGGACGATCAGGTGGCAGTTCCCTGCGATGTCGGTTATCGTGGGACTTATTATCTGATTTATTTTGGAGTGTTCCGTCCTGCTTTCCGGGAGTACCACCTGGATGATATCAACGAATATGAGGTGGAAGTAATCGACACCTGGGATATGACGATTGAAAAGGCAGGAACCTTCAAGGGGAAATTCCGTGTAGAACTGCCGGGTAAAGAATATATGGCAATCCGTATCCGGAAGGTTTGATTATTTATTCGATCTCGGTTGGGACAGGATTTACCATTCTGACCGGTTCATAAATTCACAAAAGCAAAGGGCAGGCAACCTAAGTTGCCTGCCCTTTGCTTTTACGCTTTATTTTGGTACGCCTCAATTAACTTGTCTTCATAGGATGGCAGGGATAAATCGTCGTATTTTCCTTCATTATATGCAATAAACTCAGCAACGGATTCCTGCATACTTTTTTCCCATCGAAAATCCGGGAAAAAGCGTTTGAATTTGGAAATATCAAAATATACGTTGTGGCGCGTCAGGTCGTTTAATAGGACGTCCTCTGTACCGGGCAGGTTGCAGCAATAGACAAAGTCGCTTGGAATATGTACGAAGCTGGGCTTTGTCTTAAGCTGGCCGGCTACAATTCTGATATAGTCGTCATAGGTGGAGACGGTTTCGTGTGCAAGGGTAAAATCCTCGCCGATGCAGCGGGTATCCCCCGCAATGCGGGCAATCATTTTTCCGCAGTTATATGCGTTGCCCGCGTGGATGAGAGCGGTTCCGTCACCGGGCGAAAACAGCGGTTTTCCAGCACGCAGACGCGGCACCAGAGAATAGCCACCTTCCCGGGAAAGGGCGGTGAGCAGGAATTTGTTTCCCATAGAATAGGCGGGGCGGACAATCGTCAGAGGGAGACGCTGGCTGCCGGGCTTTTGAAAAATTTCTTCACAAAGCACCTTGTTTGCCGCATATTCACAGTTCGGCGCGTTCCAGCTTCCATTTTCCGGCATAGGGAGCTGAGAGAGCGGGTAGCCATAAACGTCGACAGTACTGACAAAGATATACTGTTTAACCGTATCACAGAAGGTTTTGACGGCCAGCTCCGCCTGTTCGGGGCGGAAACAGGAATAATCAATCACGATATCCGCCTTTGCCTGCTCGCGGGCAGCAGCCAGATCTGCCGGATTATCGCGGTCTCCAAAGTAAAAGGTTACCTTGCCGCCGTAACTGTCCAGGTCTTTTTTGGGATGAGTTAACGCGCAGATCGCATGATGCTCTGCGGATAATGCCTCAATGCTGCTGGCAGAGATGTTCCCCGGAGCGCCCAACATCAAAATCCTACTCATAAAAAATCCTCGCTTTCTTATCCTTTATTTTCATTTTACTATATAGAATATAAAAATTCAAGCTTTATTTTCGAAAAGATCACAAAAGGGATATCCAGAAATATGCGCAGATTAATGGTGGAAAGCGCCGAGAAAAATAAAATAATAATATTTTCATTTTTTGTTGACAAAAATGAAAATATAGATTATAATAAAATCACAGAAACTGAAAGGCAGTTATGATAAGGAGGTCTATTATGGATCGGTTAAAAGTTGCGCCTTCCGGGGATTTCCTGGAAAAGGACGGAAAGCCATTTTTTCTACTCAGCGATACTGACTGGATGGCATTTCAGAAATTATCTGTCGAGGAATGGAGAGAATTGGTTGTCAGAAGAAAGCAGCAGGGCTTCAACGCGCTGCAGATTAGTATGATGCCAATTGCGCACGACAATTCCAGCAGCGAGGATGATCTTCACCCCTTCATCATGAAAGATGGAAAATATGATTTTTCAAAAATCAACGAGACATATTTTGACAAAGCGGAAGAGATGCTTGCAGTCATGCGGGAATACGATATGATCCCATTCCTGCACTTATTCTGGGTGAATTATATCCCGGATACCTGGGCGGCGCAGAAAAGCCCGGGAACGGTGATGCCGTTTGAATTTGTACGGCCTTTGGCTACATATTTTATCAATCGGGTTAAGAAATTCGACCCAATCTATTCTGTATCCGGCGATACAAATTTTGAAACGGATCAGGTTGTAAAGTATTATCTGGAAATTTTAGATGTGCTTCATGAACAGGATCCGCAGGGCCTGACAACTCTCCATTTACAGCCGACGGCTGATCCGCCGGAGGTATTGCGGCGGCATCCGCAATATCATTTTTATGTATATCAGTCCGGACATTCTGTTGGGGCGATGGGGAATGACAGCACACAGACATCGATGCTCGACTTCTCCAAGCAGTTCTTAGATAAACCGGAGAAAAAACCGATCATCAATACAGAACCATGCTATGAGGGACACGGACACGGCTGCACCTATGGACGCTTTAACGCGTATGACATCCGGCGCGCCACTTGGCTGAGTCTGCTGTCGGGATCAAAAGCCGGGATTACCTATGGCGCGCACGGCGTCTGGCAGATGTACCACCGCGGAGAACCCTTTAATGGAATCAACTTCTCCAGCCTGCCCTACAATTGGCATGCTGCGCTGCAGTTCCCGGGTGCATGGGACGTCGGTTATTCCAAATGGCTTTTTGAGCATTACAATATGTTCTCCTTGCAGCCGTCCGATGCGATGGAAGCGCGCTCGGAGCTGATCCGGATGGCGGAATCGGACGATATGATCGTGATTTATATGCCGTATCACGATGAGCTGACTGTTTTGCGTGATCTCAGCGGCTATACGGTTGAAATGGTTGCAATGGAAACAAAAAAGATAATTTCACCGCTTTATACAGTCGAGGATGGTAAAACAACCCTGCATCTGTCCGACTGTAATGAGGATATGCTGATTATCGCAAGAAAATAGAAAGAGGATGTTATATATGGATAGAGCATTACTGGAAGAATCCATCCGGCATACCTTTGCTGTGGAGGCGGAATCAATCGCCGCGCTTCCTCAAAAGCTGGATATGGATACGATTCTGAAAATCGTTCAGACGCTGGGTGATTGTAAGGGAAAGGTGCTGGTAGCCGGCTGCGGAACCTCTTCTGCGGCAGCCAAAAAAGTTGCGCATTCCCTCTGCTGTGTTGAGGTGCCTGCCTGCTATATCAATCCATCCGACGCCGTGCATGGCGGACTGGGGATGCTGCAGGAGGAGGACGTACTGATTTTGGTTTCCAAAGGTGGAAATACGCAGGAAATCATCAATTTTATTCCTGCCTGCAAGACGAAAAAAGCTACTTTGATCGGCGTGACGGAAAACCTGGATTCTACACTGGCAAAACAGTCGGACCTCGTTTACAATGTCCGGGTAGATCGGGAGCCCTGCCCGTTTAACATGCTGGCTACCGCCAGCACGCTGGCGGTAATTGCGGCGTTTGACGCGGTATGCATCGCGCTGATGCACTATACACACTATACCAGAGAACAGTTTGCTGTCATTCATCCGGGCGGAGCAGTTGGTTCCCGCTTGCTGAATAACGAGAAATAACTTCATTAGGGAGAGAAAATATGAACGGAATGATGAAGGCGGCTGTATTTGAAAAGCCGGAAACAATGGTAATCAGGGAAATCCCGATTCCCGAATGCGAGCCTGACGGAGTTTTGATTAAGGTAGAGGCCTGTGGAATCTGCGGCGGTGATGTCCGCAATTTTTATCAAGGTCTGCGTGCGGATGTTGGGAGTCAGATCATGGGACATGAAATTGTCGGGACTGTAGTAGAAGCCGGCCCCGATGCAAAAGACTTTGCAGTTGGAGACCGGGTCGCGCTGGCGCCGGACGTAAGCTGCGGAGAATGCGTCTACTGTAAGCGCGGATGGGTGAACCTCTGCGCGGAGCACAAGATGCTGGGCACCCATTTTCCGGGTGGCTTTGCGCAGTACATTGCCATATCGGGATATATCATCGAGCATGGATTCATTGAACATATTCCGGACACCCTGAGCTTTGACGACGCAGTTATGGCGGAACCGGCCTCTTCGGTCATAGCCTGTCAGAACCGGAACAATGTTCAGCCGGGCGACACGGTAGTCATTATCGGGGACGGGCCGATCGGATGCATCCATATCGAGGTGGCCAGGGCAAAAGGCGCTGCTAAAATTATTATGGTGGGACTGACCCGCCTGGAGCAGGCAAAGGAATTTCATCCGGATGTCCTGCTTGACTCGGCTGCGGTCAACCCGGTAGAAGAGGTCTTGAAGCTGACCGATGGAGTCGGCGCGGATATCATCATCTGTGCAAATCCGGTGACCTCAACTCAGGAACAGGCAGTCGAGATGGCCAAAAAGCGCGGGATCATCGTATTGTTCGGCGGCGTGCCGAAATCCAATCCGATGACCTCCTTAAACAGCAACCTGATCCATTACAATGAGCTGACCGTTACCGGGGCGTTCTCTTATCCGTCCTGCGGCCTGCGCGACGCGCTGAGCTATCTCAATGAGAAAAAAATCACCGCGTCCAAATACACCAATGTGATTGTACCGCTTGACAAAATCTGCGACGGAATTATGCTGTCCAAGCAGGGGAAAGCGTTAAAAGCGGTCGTGAAACCATGGATGGAATAGATAATAAAAGAAAGGGAAAGTGATTATTATGTATGAAATTGACAGCAGATTAAAAGAGTTGGAAGCAGAAGGCACCCCGATTCAGGTTGCGCTGATCGGCGCGGGACAGATGGGAACCGATATCATTGCACAGGTAGAATGCATGGTCGGGATGGATATTCCGGTTGTATGCGACCTGTCTCTGGATTTGGCGGAAAAGGGATACCGCGTTGCCGGTTATCAGGGCGAAATAGTCCGTACCAACTGCCCGGAAGAAGCAATTGTAGCAATTGAGGCAGGCAAAAAGGTCGCGACGGAAAACTACCGTCTTGCTGTTACGCTGCCGATGGTAGAAGTGGTGATTGACGCAACCGGTTCTCCGGAAATGGGCGCAAGGGTTTCTCTGGACTGCATCAACAACGGCAAGCACATCGTTATGATGAACGTGGAATGCGATATCACAGTCGGCCCGATCCTGCGTCAGATGGCAGAAAACGCAGGCGTCGTCTATTCGCTGACCGCCGGCGACGAACCGGGATCTATTGTAGAAGTGTACCGCTTTGCAAAAGCCTTGGGCTTTGAAGTGGTTGCGGCTGGAAAAGGGAAAAATAATCCTCTGAATATCTATGCGACCCCGGATGAATGGGAAGAAAAAGCAAAAGCAAGAAATATGAGCGCAAAAATGCTGGTTGAATTCGTAGACGGCTCCAAGACCATGATCGAGATGGCGGCGGTTTCCAACGCTACCGGGCTCGTTCCGGATATCCGCGGCATGCATGGCCCGAAATGTAATGTCAAGGATCTGACTACTGTATTCGCGACCAAGGAGCAGGGCGGAATCCTGGAAAAAACAGGAGTTGTTGACTTCGGAATCGGGGACATCAACCCAGGCGTATTTGTAATCGTAACAACCGATAAACCGCGTCTCATTGAAGGTCTGGTTCAGCGCGATATGGGAAATGGCCCGAACTATCTGCTGTACCGTCCGTATCACCTTTGCAGCATTGAAACCCCAATCACCGCCGCACAGGCAGTCATTTACGGTGAATCCACTGCGCATCCGATGAAAAAGCTCACCTCGGAATGTATCACAGTAGCAAAACAGGACTTGAAAGCCGGCCAGACGCTGGACGGAATCGGAGAATACTGCTATCGTGCAAGCATTGAGCTTGCTGATATTGCCGCCAAGGGGAATATGCTCCCGGTTGGCTTGGCAAAAGGCGCAGTGCTGACCTGCGATGTGAAGAAGGATGAGGTCATCACCTACGATATGGTAAAATTAAACGATAGCTCCGTCCTGCTGCAGCTCCGCAGAATTCAGGACCAGCTTTACCGTTAAAGAAAGAGACGGAAATCCCGCCTGGCTGTCTTTTCATAGGCGGCCCGGCGGAATTTTATTAGAAACGAGGTGTTTGTTTTGAGCCTGATAGGACTTGATATTGGAACGACTGGCTGCAAAGCGATGGTGTTTTCAGACGAGGGCGCCGCTCTCGGTCATGGGTTTCGGGAATATGAGGTAATCAGCCTGGATACCGTCCGCCATGAGCAGGATGCAGAACGTGTCTGGAAGCTTGCGAAAGAGGCAATGAAAGAGGCGGTTCAGAAAAGCGGCGTACCGAGCGTACATGCGCTGAGCCTTTCAGTGCAGGGCGACGCTGTCATCCCGGTAGACCGTGACGGGAACGCGCTTGCCCATACATTGCTTGGAATGGATTATCGTTCCAAAGAGCAGGGTGACCGCTGCGGGGAATTATTTGGCGAGCGGGAGCTGTTTGAGCGGACTGGGATGCGCCCCCACCCGATGAACTCGGTCACCAAAATGATGTGGATCAAGGAAAGCCTGCCGGAGATTTATGAAAAAGCGGATAAGCTGGTAACCTATGCGGATTTCATTTTAATGAAGCTGGGCGCGCCGGCCGTCATCGATGAAACCATGGCTTCCCGGACAATGCTGTTTGACCTGAAAGAGAAAAAATGGTCGCAGCAGATGCTGGAGCAGCTCGGCATATCGGAAGAAAAGCTCTCCCGACCGGTTCCTTCCGGCGAGATTGTAGGCAAAATGCGGAAAGAACTGGTGGAGGAGCTGGGATTAACTGGAAAAGTCCTGCTGGTAGCGGGAGGGCACGACCAAACCTGCGCGGCGCTTGGCGCCGGGCTGGTAAAAGAAAATATCGCGCTCGATTCCCATGGAACGGCAGAGGTAGTGTCCACCGCGTTTGACGCGCCAAGACTGGGCGGGAAGATGTTTGACAGCTATTATCCCTGCTACTGCCATGCGAAAAGCGGGATGTATTTCACCTTCACCCTAAACCATATCGGCGGAATATTGTTTAAATGGTTCCGGGACAATTTCTGCGAAAAACAGGTAGAGGAAGCAGCTCTGCTGGACGGCAATGCTTTCCGGCTGCTGGAGAGCAGGGCGCCGGAAGGCCCCTCCTCCGTTATGATCCTGCCGCACTTTAACGGAAGCGGAACGCCATGGTGCGACCTGGATTCCAAGGGTGCGATTGTCGGCCTTACCATGTCTACCACAAAGTATGACCTTGTCAAAGCGATTATGGACAGCCTGACCTATGAGCTGCTGATTAACCTGGACCGTCTGGAACATTGCGGAATCCGGATCGATACCCTGCGTGCGGTCGGCGGTGCGACAAAATCCCCGAAATGGATGCAGATCAAATCTGACATTACCGGCAAAGCGGTTCAAACGCTCGTAGTATCTGATGCGGCCTGTCTGGGCGCGGCGATGCTTGCCGGAGTTGCCTGCGGTGTGTTTTCTTCGATTGACCAGGCGGCAGAACAGTGCGTAAAGGTGAAATCCTGTTATGAGCCTGAGCCCGGGCGCGCAATGCGTTATCGGGAAAAATATGAGGTGTACCGCGATATTTACCCGACCCTGCGTGATTTGAATTATCGTTTGTAATATGTTATAATAGCACCAAATAAAATATAAGCGGTTATGCCGCATAACCGGAATAGGGAGGAACGTTTGATGCCGATTGCGCCACATTTATTGCAGAATGACCGGCTGCCGCATGGTATGCTGGTTCAATTGCAGGCTGTTTATGACACGCTTAAAAGCGCGGAAAAGAAAGCGGCCGACGTCCTGCTCAAAGATATTGATTTTGTCCAGAACGCCACCATTGTCGAAATGGCGCGCCGGGCTGAATGCAGCGAAGCGACCCTGGTTCGCCTTGCGCGCAGGCTGGGATATAAGGGATATCCGGAGCTGCGGGAGGACATTCAGAGCGTTGCGGAAGAGGAAACGCAGCCGCTTTATCAAAATATTACGGCGAATGACAATTCTGCGGAGCTATTAACCAAGGTGTTTTCCTCTGCTGTGCAGGCGCTGAATGATACCCTGCAGTGTTTGGACCGGGCGTCCTATGACCGGGCAGTAGAGCAGATTTTGGGCGCCAGGCGGCTGATGTTCTGCGGAATAGGCGACTCCTATGCGGTCGCCTTATCTGGAATGCAGAAGATGGCGCGGCTTGGGATCCGAACCTTTGCCAATACGGATATTGATACACAGTTAATCGCGCTTTCGGATTTTGAGGAATGCGACGCACTGATTGCGATCTCCTATTCCGGCCGGACCAAATCGATCCTTGACATTGTGCGGTATGCAAAGACGAGGAATGTCAAAATAATTTCAATCACAAACTATCCGGCTTCACAGCTTGCAAAGCTGTCCGATATCGTTTTGCAGACTGCGGCGTTTACCCGTCAGCTCCATGGCGAAGTCATGTCAAAACGGATTACACAGCTCTGTATTATTGAAAGCCTGTTTGTTAGCCTTTTGGTTCAGAAACCGGAGGCATACCAGAAGCATCTGGAACAAGCCGGAAAGGCCTTACAGTGGAATAAAATGTAAATAAAAACGGGAGTCAAACCACACTATGGCTTGACTTCCGTTTTTATTTTTTGCAGTTATTACAGGGAAAATCTGAAAATTATAAAAAGTTCCTTCAAAAAATATTGAAATTTGTCGAAAAACAAATTATAATTTTCTTGGATGGAGTGTCTAAGATGAAGTATAATATTGCAAAGCTAAGCGAGTTAACCGGATTTTCTCCAGCGACTGTGTCGAATGCGTTAAACAACAAAAAAGGAGTCAACCGGGAAACAGCAGAAAAAATTATCAAGGTCGCCAGGGAGGTTGGATATCTTTCTGCGCCTAAAATTAGTTCCATCAAACTCGTGATTTATAAGGTTTCGGGTTTGGTAATAGCAGATACCCCGTTTTTTATTGCGCTGATCGAGGGAGTAGAACGCGCCTGCCGGGAAACAGGCTATGATATGACGGTCTGCAATATCAGCCAGAAGGATGCGGACTATCAGGAACGGCTTCAGGAACTGATTATGGATACCTCCTCGGCGATCCTGCTCTTGGCAACCGAATTAATGGAATCTGATATGGAGCTTTTTACCCATGCGGTCTGCCCGGTCGTAGTGTTGGACGCGTGGTTTCACCAGATGCAGTTTGATACTGCCGTAACCAATAATGAGGATTCCACCCATGCTGCGGTAGATTATTTAATTAAAAACGGACATCGGGATATTGGCTTCTTGGACAGCAGCACTCTCACTAAAAACTTTTTGGAGCGGAGAAAGGGCTACTATTTTGCGATGCGGGAGCATCATCTTCACCCGCGCCGGGAAATGATGATTGGCCTGACCCCGACCATGGATGGGGCATATAAGGATATGTGCGAATTCCTGAAAGGGAAAGTAACATTGCCGACAGCCTTTGTAGCAGGAAATGATATTATCGCCCTGGGCGCCATGAAGGCAATGAAGGAGTTCGGCTACCGGATACCGGACGATGTATCGCTCGTCGGCTTTGACGATATGCCCTTCTGTGAAATATCAACCCCTACTCTGACGACAATCCGTTTTTACCAGCAGGAGCTGGGAAGGATGGCGGTAGAACGCCTGACAAAGCGGATCAAAAACCCGGAGCTTGTCCCGATACGGATTCAAATCAGCACCAAGCTGATTGTTCGGGAGAGCGTGAAACAACTCGATATGGAAAAAGCGCCGCTGTAATGCCACAGCGGCGCTTTTTGGGGTCTACCGGAGGCGTAACAGGCCCTCCGGTTTCAGCTCGTAAACCTGGTTGCAGACCTCATCCAGGTATTTCCGGTCGTGGGTCACGCTGATAATTGCACCGCCATATTCCTTGAGAATTTGCCGGATCACAGGGTTGGACAGCGGACTGAAATTCCGGGTCGGTTCGTCCAGAATGAGCACGTCATTCTGATCAAGTACCATCTTTAAAAAGAATAACTTAGCCTTTTGCCCGCCGGATAATTCCCCGGCTGTGTGCGACATCTCGTCCCTGGTAAACCGAACGCTCCCGAGAAAATTCCGGGCGCGGGTGATCTCGTCCCTGGTTCCGCCCGACGCCAGAAATTCGACCGGAGTTTTTTGCAGGGTCAGAGAGTCCTGGTAGTTTTGCGGCATATAGGCTACCTTTAGATCAATACGGTTCAACAGGACTGCAGCAATTTGGCGTAGGAGCGTGGTCTTTCCTGCGCCGTTTTTTCCAATGATTGCAAGATGCGGATTTCCGGAAACAGAAAGGGCAATTTCCCGGCTCAGTACTCTGCCGCCTGTCTCCAGAACAGGAAGTGAGAAATCCAGAATTTGTTTGGAGGAGGGAAGAGAAACCGGCGGAAAGGACAGGAAGAGTGCTTCCTCCAGGTCTGGGAGCTGGGCCATATCTTCGGCCTCCCGCTCCAGCCGCTTACCGGTGGATTTTACCGCTTTCATTTTCTTTTTCAGCAGCCGCCCGCCATGCGGATCCTGCCGGGAAATGGCGCCCTGGTCGTGGTCGACCTGCTGATAAATCTGCTGCCAGCGCGCCATCTGCTTTTTGTGCTCCGCGTGTTCCTTCCGCGCCACCTGCTCCTGATGGGAGAGCGCGCGGCTTCGGGCGTCAATATAGTCCCGGTAGGGGACAGAGGCGATGGTGTGGCGGCAGACAGTCTTTTTCCGTACCTGCTCCAGGTGGATGATCCGGTTGGCTGTCCGTTCGATTAGTGTTTCATCATGGGAAACATATAGCACCGGCAGCCGGCAGCTCAGCAAAAACTGCTCCAGCCATTCCAGCGTATCGATGTCGATATCATTGGTTGGTTCGTCCAATAGAAGAATATCCGGCTGGCAGAGCAGGATTCTGGATAATTGCAGCTTTACCTTTTCTCCGCCGGAGAGCGTGCCGACCATCTGGTCGGAGTAGAGCTGCTCTGGAGAAAGGCGAAGCTCTGCGGCAATCGCGGCGGTCTCCCTGGCGTCAAGGAAATCGTACGCGCCTGAATCGAGCAGGTATTCATAGACGGTTTTAGCTTTTTCCTTTTCTGTCAGCTCCTGCGCGAGATAGCCGAGACGGCCGTTTCCCTTGAGGATCGTACCGGTGTAGTCGGCGTAACTGTCTACCAGCATCGGGTCGGCAATCAGCTTTAAGAGGGTGCTTTTCCCGTTTCCCTCCTCGCCGATAATGACAGCGCGGTCTCCGGGATTTAAGGTGAAGGTGAAATGCTCCAGTATTTTATGAAGGTTTTCATTTAAGGTAATGGTAAGGTCGTGAATTTGCAGCATAGGGATCAGTCCTTTCATAGCGAAGTCCAGTACCCGGTGTAAAAAATACCGTTTTGCTTTTGGGCACAAAAAAAGCCTGTTTCGTTATCGGAAACAGACAAAAAACACCCTCCCCATGCCGGAAGAGAATTGATCCCTGTGAAAAAGCGCAGACTCCGCCTATATCCCGATAACAAAACTTGTTGTTTGTTTCATGAATACAGACTAATTGCGCATCTTTCCACCCCTTATTTTAATTTACGTGGGTCAGTATAGCACAACGTGGCAGCACTTGTCAAGCCTGCTGCAGCAATTTTGTAAGCGCCGCCTCGAATGCCGCGTCCTGCACCTTTCTATCACGCTTGGCATTCCCTTTGAGCCGTCCGCCGGCACTGCGGATTTTTCGCGCTGTATGCCGGGCAAGCAGAAGGGCGTCGATATTGTCGGAGGTATAGACCATCCCGTCCTGGTTGAGCGGCACAGCCCGTCTGGCAAGGCACATAGCCGCCAGCCCGTAGTCCTGGGTCACTGCCAGGTCGCCTGGCTGAACCAGGTTTACCAGCGCGAAGTCCACCGCGTCCGCGCCTTTGGAAACGGTAAGTGTTTGGGCGCCCTCCCGTTCGATCCGGTGAGCGGTATCGCAGAGAATCGTTACCGGGACAGCGAACCGCTTTGCCGTCCTCAGTACGGCGTCAACCACCGGACAGCCGTCCGCGTCAATAAAAATTGTCATTTCAGTAAAAAGGCTTCCTTTCTGGATTATCTGATTCTATTATAACAGAAACAGACTTAAAAAGCTATCTATTTGCACCTCTTATGAGGCTTCCGTTCATCTGTCAGGCCGCTGAGATAATCTAGACTGGTCTGATATAAGAATGCTAATTTAATGGCATTCGGAATCTTTAAGGCAGCCCTCCCGCATTCTATTTTAGAGTAGGTATTCTGTCGGATATTTAAGTGCTCTGCAACCTCTTTTTGTGACAGATGATTTTCAAGACGTAATTCCCGTAGACGGTCATATTTAGAATATGTCAAAATTGATCCCTCCGATTGAAGTTGATAGAATATAGACTTCTGCATATCTCATGTAATAGTCTATCATGTGTGACCGCGTATTGTGTGGATATGCTTCAATATTGTAGCATCAAATAGTGCCACATTCTTCCCATTCTCCCCAAAATCTGCTATACTAGACCTGAAACGATATTGGGAGGAAAGGAATGTACAGATATGAGCTTTGTCAAAGAGATGATTGATTACAGCATGGATTTATGGGAGGGCTATCTTGCCCATCCCTTTTTGCAGGAGCTGAAGGACGGAACCCTGACGGAGGAAAAAATCAAGCGCTATATTATTCAGGACAGCCTCTACCTGCGGGAATACGCGCGGGTGTTTGCGGTCGGGATTTTGAAGGCACCTACCATTCGTGACATGTCGCATCTGAGCCGGCTGATTTCCGGGACGGTACAGGGAGAATATGTCACCCGCGACAAATACCTGAACCGCTTTGGGATTTCACCGCAGGAATGGGAGCAGATGGAGCTGCTGCCGGACAACCGTGCTTATGTTGACTACATGATGCAGGAGGCGGAAAAGGGCGGCCTGCCTGAAATTTTTGCGGCGGTGCTTCCCTGCATGCTCAGCTACTGTTTCATCGGCAGGGAGCTGACCCGGCGCTATCCGGAGCAGGTGAAAGTCACTCAATATGCCGACCTGATCGACGATTACGGCAACGACGGCTATTACGAAACCTGTGTGGCAGACGCAGAATACGCGGATACCCTTTACGCACCCCTGGCAGAGGAGCACAAGGCGCGCCTGAAAGAGATTTTCCGCACAGCGAGCATCTATGAAATGAAGTTTTGGGATATGTCCTACGGGGAGGAACGCTAGATGTTTGAAGCAGTGTTTGCGGCTGTGCGGCAGAAACGCCCGCTGGTCCATGCAATCACGAATTATGTTACAATCCGGGACTGCGCTAATATTATGCTGGCGTGCGGAGGGTCTCCGATTATGGCGGACGCACCGGAAGAAGCGGCCGGAATTACGTCCGGCTGCGACGGACTGGTGTTAAATCTCGGCATGCTCAACGAGACGAAAAAAGAAGCCATGCGTGCCTCGGCGGCAGTTGCGGCAGAGCGGGGAAAACCGGTCGTGCTTGATCCGGTAGGTGTGTCTGCCTCGCCGTATAGGCTTTCCTTTGCCCTGGAGCTGCTGCGCAGTATGGCGGTGTCCGTCATCCGGGGAAATGCATCGGAAATCCGTACCCTTTCCGCCGGAGAGGCGCTGAGCAAAGGCGTGGACGCGGTGCTGAAGGACGATTGGGACAGGCAGGTGAAAATGGCAAAAGAGCTGAGCCTGAAATACAGCGCCGTCACTGTTCAGACAGGAGAAATTGACCTAGTGACCGATGGGCAGGCAGTTTGTCTGATCCGTAACGGAACGCCGGTGATGGGACGGATTACCGGGAGCGGCTGCATGCTGTCCGCGCTGACAGGTATCTTCTGTGCGGCCAGCCCGGAAGAATTGTTTGACGCCTGTTCCTGTGCTGCCTGCGTGATGGGCTTGGCAGGAGAATCTGCCGCCGGAAAAGCAGGATGCGCAGGAGAAGGGCTTGGTAGCTTTGGCGTCCGGCTGATTGACGAGATCGGACGGATGGACGAAACAATCCTGAATGGGGGAATGAAACTTGAAATTCGAAGCAAATAATCTGTTATTATATGCGGTTACCGACCGGGCCTGGCTTGCCGGACGAACGTTGGCAGAGCAGGTGAATGAAGCGATAAAGGGCGGTATCACCTGCCTGCAGCTCCGCGAAAAGAGACTGAGCCGGGAGGCGTTTTTGGAAGAAGCGAAAGAGATCAAAAAGCTGGCCGAGTCGGCAGGGATTCCCCTGATTATCAACGACGATGTTTCTATCTGTCTGGAAAGCGACGCGGACGGGGTGCATGTTGGGCAGAGCGATATGGCGGCGCAGGATGTCCGGGCGCTGCTGGGGCCTGATAAAATTCTCGGCGTGTCTGCCCAAACGGTTGAGCAGGCGCTTGCGGCCGAGCAGGCCGGTGCGGATTATCTTGGTGTGGGTGCGATGTTTTCCACTTCTACGAAGCTAGATGCCAAAACCACCTCGTTTGAGACACTGAAGGCGATCTGCGAGGCGGTAACCATTCCGGTGGTGGCAATCGGAGGGATTTCGGAGGCAAATGTCCTGGAGCTGACGGGGAGCGGGGCGAAAGGGATCGCGGTTGTATCGGCTGTCTTTGCAAAGCCAGATATCGCCGAGGCTGCAAGACGGCTGAAAGGGTTAGCAAAACAGATGACAGGGGTGACAGAAGAATGAAACGGTGGAATGGTTTGCTGATTGTGGTATGGATGGCGGTGATGCTGCTAATCTCCTGCGGGACAGAGAACGGCCTGGCTGAGCCGGTTTCCTCTGTGCCGGAACCGGCTGTTAGCTCAGAGCCGGAGCCGGAAGCACCGGCTGTCGAGGTGGCCGGCGTCTGGGACTGTATTCAGGAAGCGGACGGGCAGACCTATATTTACCGGTTCACCTTCCGGGATGACGGGACGGCGGAATTCGGCGCGGGCTGGTACCGAAGCGAATGGGCCGGGACGTTCAGCGGTACCTATACGTTGGAAGGAGATACCCTGACTGCTGACCTGACTATGAATGAAGATGGAAGCACCTACCATTCTGCCTTTACTGTGTCGGCAGAGGACGGAAAGCTTTCGATGACGCTGGTTTCCGGTGATCCGCTGGTCTATTTACAGCAGGTCGGAGATACGCTTACATACGGAGAGCCGGAAGAATAACGGGTAAAAAAGTGCAGGAAAAATTTCCTGCACTTTTTTATTGAAATTACTTTACTTGTCGTAGTAATTGTGGTATGATAAAAGTACTTCATCTGATGAAGTAATCTGAAAGGGGGCGGTTATCCTGATCAGCAGTGATGTGATTCGGGGTTATAACGATACCATTGTTTTGAGCCTGCTGGTTCAGGGCGATTCCTATGGATATGAGATTTCCAGGGCGATTGACCGGCTTTCCGGCGGGAATTACCAGATTAAGGAAACTACGCTGTACTCCACTGTCAACCGCCTGGAGAAAAACGGGTATATCGCGTCCTACTATGGGAATGAGACCTTTGGAAAACGGCGCACCTATTATCGGATTACCGGCGAGGGGCTGCGCTATTACCGGGGAAAATGCGAGGAATGGGAATTGACCAAGCGGGTAGTGGACTGTTTTACCAGGCAAACCGGAAATGAAAGGGATGGATAGAGAGATGACGAAAATTCAGAATTATGTGGAGAATGTTTTTTCCGGCATTCCAAAAACCAAAGAGGCGGTAGAAATGAAGCTCGGAATTATCGATTCCATGGAGGAAAAATATGCCGAGCTGATTGCCGGAGGCAAAAATGAACATGAAGCCTTTGGGGAAGTCATTGCCGATTTTGGCAGCATTGACGAGATCAGACAGGAATTGGGTTATGACGGAGAGGAGCGGTCTGAGCCGGCAGCAGGCAGCCTGCATCAGACAGGACGGAAATTAGATGCAGAATTTCAGAAGGAATATGAGCAGTTCAAGAAAAAGTTTGCCATCGCCATTACGGCGGGGGTCGCGCTGTGTATTTTAGCTGTGATTGCTATGCTGGTGCTGGATGAAATTATGCCCGAAAGCTCAAATATTCCGTTGGTTGCTTTCCTGCTGATTATCCTGGCTGCCGTTTGCCTCTTTATCTATTTCGGAATGCAGGAGGAAAAATATGAACGGCAAAAACGGCAGAGCATCGCCGATACTGAGATTGATGAGGCGCTCCGCCAGCAGATATTGGAGGAGATCAGCTCGTCCAAGAAGAACCCGGTGGCGGATTCATTATGCGGAATTATTATGCTGGCCGCGACAGTACTGTTTCTCCTGCTGGGATTTTTGAAGGGTATGTGGCATCCTGGCTGGATTGTCTTTCCGGTAGGAGGAATCCTCTGCGGGATTGTAAATATTATTGCACAAATGGTGAAAAAGAGTTAAAATAGAAGCCGGAACAAAATTACCGGGGCAGGCGCAGCCTGCCAGGGAAGGGATGGCTTTCAGGATGAAAAAAGTGTTGACGATCGCCGGCTCCGACTGCAGCGGAGGAGCTGGCATCCAGGCAGACTTAAAGACAATGACCGCGCATAAGGTGTATGGAATGAGCGTGATTACAGCGCTGACGGCACAGAACACCACCGGCGTTTATGGGATTTTTGAGACGGATCCTGCTTTTGTGGCGCAGCAGCTCGATTGCGTCTTTACTGATATTGTACCGGATGCAGTGAAAATAGGGATGGTTTCCTCTGCGGAAATCATCAGGGTGATTGCGCAGAAGCTGACGCAATACCATGCAAAAAATATTGTGCTCGATCCGGTCATGGTGGCGACCAGCGGCGGAAAGCTGATTGCTGACCATGCGGCGGAAGCGATGATCAGCGACCTGATCCCGGCAGCGGATTTGATTACGCCGAATCTCCCAGAGGCAGAATGTCTTTGCGGCTTTTCCATTGAGGAGAAAAACGGCATGGCGGAGGCGGCAAGAGAGCTGTCCCGGTTCTGTAAAAAAGGAATTTTAATCAAGGGCGGGCACCTGAGCGATACGGCAGACGATTTGCTGTACGTAAACGGAACGCTCCACTGGTTCTCGAGGGAACGGATAGATACTGAGAATACCCACGGAACCGGCTGCACTCTTTCCAGCGCGATTGCCTGCAACCTGGCGATGGGCTTCAGCATGGAGGAGAGCGTGAAAAATGCGAAGGACTACATTACCGGCGCGCTGAAAGCAGGACTGAATCTCGGGAAAGGCAACGGCCCGATGAACCATTGCTATGCGTTATAATGGGAATTTGGGACAGATGTTTTTTGTACAGAAACATCTGTCCTTTTCTGCGTGACAGGAAAGAGGGGCTTTTCCACTTTAAAATTTGTGCAGAATTGCAATCGGAAACAGTTGTAAAAACTGCGTTTTATTGCTATAATAGATAGCAATAAAACTTTATGAAAAACAAGGTGACAAGGAATGAAACTGAAAATTGAATTGACAAAGCATCCGAAAGAGAAGCCGTCTGACGAGACCAAGCTTGGATTTGGGCATATTTTTACCGATCACATGTTTGTCATGGATTGGGAAGAAAGCCTGGGCTGGCATGACGCGAAGATCGTACCGTTCGCTCCGATTGAAATGAGTCCGGCGGCCACCTGCCTGCACTATGGCCAGGAGGTCTTTGAAGGGATGAAGGCTTATCGCACTGAGGATGGGGAAATCCGGCTGTTCCGTCCGGAAGAAAACTTCAAGCGGATGAATATTTCCCATGACCGGATCTGCATCCCGCAGTTTGATGAAGCCTTCCTGCTGGAAGCACTCAAAAAATTAGTAGAGATTGACGCGGATTGGGTTCCTCATACCTATGGAACCTCTCTTTACATCCGCCCGTTTACAATCGGGACAGAGGAATCTCTGGGCGCGCACTCCTCTACAAAATATAAATTTATGATCATCATGTCCCCGTCCGGGGCATATTATGCCGGCGGCCTGGCTCCGGTTAAAATTTATGTAGAAACCAAATATGTCCGTGCAACTCCGGGCGGAATGGGCTTTGCTAAAACCGGAGGGAATTATGCGGCTTCCCTGAAAGCACAGGATGTTGCAGCGGAAGAGGGCTATTCCCAGGTTTTGTGGCTGGACGGCGTTCACCGAAAATATGTTGAAGAAGTCGGCGCAATGAATGTATTCTTTGTCATTGGTGATGAGGTAGTCACTCCGTCTCTGGACGGCAGCATCCTGTCCGGGATCACCAGGAAATCAGCGATTGAAATTATGAGATCCTGGGGCCTCAAGGTCACAGAACGTGAGCTGGATATCCAGGAGTTGGTTGATGCCTATAAGTCCGGAAACCTGAGGGAAGCATTCGGAACCGGGACGGCTGCGGTCATCTCTCCGATTGGCGAACTCAAATACGGCGACCTTGTCATGCAGATTAACAAGAATGAAATCGGCGAGATTTCCCAGAAGCTTTATGATGAATTGACCGGTATCCAGTGGGGGAAACGAGACGATACCTTCGGCTGGATTGTAAAGGTAAAATAAAAACAGCTCAGGCTGATTGAAAAAAGCGGGAGATATTCTCCCGCTTTTTTCATGGGCCAGCTTCTACAGAAAAGGGGGCGGTCTGGCTGCGCAGGCTGGAATATACGATAGGGAAAGAGCATGACGGCAAAAGCGTACAGGCCTACCTGATCAAAGAGCATGGCTTTTCACGCAGGCTTATTACCCGGCTGAAACAGGAACCAGAGCACATTCACTGCAACGGCACCCATATCCGGATGGTGGATCTTCTCCATACCGGAGACCGGCTGACGGTGATTCTTTCGGAACAGACGCATATCCTGCCGAACCACAATTTATCCGTTCCGATTGTATATGAGGATCAAGATGTAATTGTCTTTCATAAGCCGCCGGGAATGCCGGTGCATCCTTCCACGATTCATTATGAGGATACCCTCGCCAATTTTTACAGCTATTACCTGGGACGGCAGGGGATTTCTGCGGCCTTTCATCCCATTAACCGTTTAGATCGTGATACAATAGGACTATGCCTGGCTGCCAAGAATCAACTGGCAGCGAAAAAGCTCAGCGGGAGCTTGACGAAGGAATATGCGGCAGTTCTCTGCGGAAGCCTGCCAGAGGACTGCGGAGAGATTAACGCCCCAATCGGACGGGAAGACGGCTCGCTGATCAAACGTACCGTACGTTCGGACGGACAGCCTAGTGTGACCTGTTATCAGGTGATGAAACGGGAAGGAGACTATACCTGGGTGAAGATTCGCCTTTTGACTGGGCGAACCCATCAGATCAGGGTGCATTTTTCCAGTTTGGGCTATCCCCTCGCGGGAGACGGGTTATATGGCGGGTCACAGAAGGATTTTGCATCACAGGCCCTTTGCTGCAGCCGGCTTAGGTTTTTTCAGCCTATAACAGGAGAATTAGTTGATTTGTGCATAAATATTCAGGAAGAAATGGATAAAATTCGGATTTAGATGTATAATTATGCAAATATTCCTTGTCAATTTGCTGTCTTTATGCGAAATTTTGCATAATTATATGGTCAAAGCATCGATTTTTTGAAAAATGTATGAAAAATGCTTGCAAGAAAATACAAAGTGTGATAAATTAATTACTGTACTCAAAAGAGAAACGGTGCTCGTCCCATCGGATGATCGAATAAGAAAATAAGGAGCGTTTAAAAAATGAAAAAGATATTTGCAATTGCATTAGCGGCAGTTATGGCCTGCGGAATATTTGCTGGCTGCGGCGAACGGAAAGACAATGGCGGCCAGGAAAGCACACCGGCAGGCGGGTCTTCTGCTTCCGGAAGCGCGGTAGAAGCAATCAAAGCAAACGGAAAACTGGTGATGTACACAAATGCCGCGTTCCCTCCGTTTGAATACCTGTCCGACGAGACCAGCGAAGCGGTTGGCGTAGACGTAGACATCGCTCAGGCGATTGCAGACGAGCTCGGTGTAAAGCTTGTTGTTGAGAATGTTGATTTTGACAGCATTGTTCCGAGCATCCAGGCTGGAAAAGGCGACATTGGCGCGGCTGGCATGACCGTTACTGACGAACGGAAAAAATCAGTTGATTTCTCCGATACATATGCAACCTCCATCCAGTACATTATTGTTCCGGAAGAAACGGAAGTAAAATCTGTTGAAGATTTAGCTGGAATGGCTATCGGCGTTCAGACCGGTACTACTGGCGACAGCCTGATTAACGGGGAAGTCAACGGCTATGAAGATGATGATGGAAACGCGGTACAGGGCGTTCTGCAGGATACTGGTGCGGAAGAAGTGCAGTACAAGAGCGCTTTGGAGGCAACCCAGGACTTGCTCAATGGCAGAATCAACGCAGTTGTTATTGACAAAATGCCGGCAGAAGCATTGGTTGCGAAAAACGACGGATTAAAATGTGTGGAACTGGTTTATGCCGACGGAAGCAAAACAGAAGAATCCTATGGGATCTGCGTTGCTAAGGACAGCGATCTGCTGGATGTTGTCAACAAGGTAATCAAACAGCTCCAGGACGATGGAAAAATCGATGAATTTATGGTAAATCACTCTAACTCATAATCGCGTATAAAGTAAAAAATATAAAAACCCGTGCAGGGATGACGAGCTTGTCCCACGGGTTTTTGTGTTGTTCTGATTCGAACAGAAAGGAACGGTGACGGGCTCTCATGGCAGCATGGTTTCAAAATTTAGCGGAACGTTTTTTAGCCACCTTTGTGGAGGCTGACCGCTGGAAGATGTTTTTGCAGGGGTTCGGAAATACTCTGCTGATCTCATTGTTTGCGGTTTTAATCGGCGTTATTATCGGTCTTTTGGTTGGAATTGTCCGTGTATACCACAACCAAACCGGCGGATGGAAAATCCTTGACGGAATCTGCCGCGCCTATGTTTCAGTAATTCGCGGCACGCCGATGATTTTGCAGTTGATGATCTGGTATTATTTGATTTTTGCTTCGCTTGACCGGGACTATGTCCTGTTTGTTGCAATTCTTGGTTTCGGACTGAATTCCGGCGCGTATGTTTCAGAAATTATCCGAGGCGGGATTCAGAGCATCGACGTCGGACAGTCGGAAGCGGGGCGTTCTCTGGGACTGAGCCAAGTGCAGACCATGCGCTTTATTATTCTCCCGCAGGCAATCAAAAATTCTCTTCCGGCTTTAGGAAATGAATTTATTGTCCTGCTGAAGGAAACGTCTGTTGCCGGGACAATTACAGTCATTGACATGACCCAGGCGGCAAACCTTGTCCGCGCAAATACCTATGATGCGTTCTTCCCGCTGATTGCGGTCGCACTCGTTTATTGGGTGCTGGTAACTGGTTTAAGCGCGTTGCTCAAACGTGCTGAAAGGAGGATGGCAAAGAGTGATCGAAGTTAAAAATTTGGAGAAAACCTTTGGGGACAACCATGTCCTGCGCGGAATCACGGAGCATATTGAACAGGGAGAAAAGATTGCCATCATCGGGCCTTCCGGTTCCGGGAAAAGCACCTTCCTGCGCTGTCTGAACCTGCTGGAACAACCAACCGGCGGAGAAATTTGGTTTGACGGAATGAATATTACCGACCCGAAATGCAGCATTGATAAGGTGCGGCAGAAAATGGGGATGGTATTCCAGCATTTTAACCTGTTTCCGCATCTGACGATTTTGGAGAATATCACCCTGGCGCCGGTGAAACTAAAGCTGATGTCCAAGGAGGAAGCGGATAAAAAGGCATATGCTCTCCTGGAGCGGATTGGCATGAAGGAAAAGGCGGACACCTATCCTGCGATGCTTTCCGGCGGACAGAAGCAGAGAATTGCGATCATCCGTGCGCTGGCGATGAATCCGGAGGTTATGCTGTTCGACGAGCCGACCTCCGCGCTTGACCCGGAGATGGTCGGCGAGGTGCTGGACCTGATCCGCGAGCTGGCGGACGAGGGAATGACCATGGTGATCGTTACCCACGAAATGGGGTTTGCAAAGGAAGTGGCAACCCGGGTCATGTTCGTGGACGAAGGGATTATCAAGGAACAGAACACGCCGCAGGCTTTCTTCGACAACCCGCAGAACCCCCGGTTAAAGGAATTCTTGTCAAAAGTATTATAAAAAGCGAGCGCTCCGACAGGATTTTGTCGGGGCGCTTTTATTTTAAAATGACAATTTTTATTTCCTTATCCAAACTGATAGCATAATCAATTGCATATTTTGTTCCTCTTGATTGGCCATCCCAAAATGCAATAATCAAATCAGATGCATTTACGATCTCTTGATTTCTTTTCAATGGTGCCGATTTCCCATATTTTGAATATTCAGGAAGAAATTCAGTCAGTTTAATTTGATGGGCAAGAGCATAATTTTTAGCTGTTGTATCAATGCCCTTTGCGCCGCCGCTAATAATTTCTGAAATAGAATCCGGCAAATACTTTTCGAGATTTTCAATATTTTTGTTTCTTGACCCGATAATAGCAATTCTCATATTATCCCTCCTAATAATTTGCATTTGCAATCTATTTAAAGATATTATATCAATTATCATTACATTTTGCAACTTATTAGATTGCAAATGCAAAATTTTAGATTGTGTATTGTTTCTGTCTTTATCTTTATACTAATATTGTGGTGATAAATATGGAAATTAGTGTGCGTGATAGATTAGTTTTAGTAGGGTTGAATATTGCTTTTTATCGTAAGAAAAAGGGCATGACTCAAGAACAATTAGCCGAAATTGTTGGAACCAGCAGAACACATATTAGTAACATTGAGGCTACAAAAATAGATAAGACGCCGTCCTTGGAGTTGTTGCTGAAAATTGCTGATGCACTGGATGTAGAAGCGGAAAAACTGCTTCATTTTAGATAGGGAAAATTATGAACGATATACCTAGATATACATTAAGAATTTCAAGAGAATTGTTAGATAAAATCGGATATATTGCAGAATATGGCGAAATATTAGAAAAATTGGATAAATAATAAAAAGCTGAGCTATTTTAGCTCAGCTTTTTATTACATGGAATTTATTTTTTCTCATCTTCCCGCGGATCGAACTTTGGCTCATAGCACAGGGAATGGCGGGGAATCTGCCTGTTTTCCGGCGGGAGCTTTTTCCAGTTCCCATAAATCCGTGAAAGAACGGTTTCCGCATCAGATGGTATAAAAAATTTCTGATCCCCGAATTTTGCTTCTACCTGTTCGGCAAAGGCCTCCGTTGGGAAGGTTTCCTTTGACACACGATAGGAGCTGGCAAAATTGGTGAGGTAACCGGTTTCCAGCTCATTGTACTGGGTATAGAGATCGCGGATAATCTGATGGAGCTTCTTATACGAGAAGAACCATTGTACAAAAAATGGAAGCTGTCGGATTCGCTTGTGTCCTCTCAGCCGCATATATCTGCTCTTGTAGAGCAGGATATCACGGTAAAAACGGATTTTGCGCACCCGTTTGGGATCTTCCTTTTCCACGCCGTGATCCAAGGGGAAAATATCGATCGAAGGGCCGGAAAAACGGTTTGGGAAACGATCGAGCCGGTTGACAAAGCCGGTTTTTTCCAGATAAGCGATCTTAGTAAAGGTCAGGTAGTATTTCGAATAGGTAAACTGGTTGAGCATGACACAGTTTTCAATCTCCTGCTTGTCAAACAGAGAGATGAATTTTTCATAGTCCTTCCGGGGCATGAGAATATCCACATCATCATCCCAGGGGATAAAGCCCTCGTGACGGACCGCGCCCAGCAATGTACCCTCTGCAAGATAATATGTCAGGTTATGCCTGCGGCAAAAGCGGTCGACAACAGCCAGGATGCCAAGCTGGATATCCTGCAGCTTCTGGACAGTTTCCATGGACGGCGGCTGCTTGTTAGCCCTTTTCATGGCGTTTTTCCGCAGACGCTTTTGATGGACACGATAGTAAAATTTATAGAAGGAAGCTTTGCTGCGCAGGACATAAAGCCGTTTGCGTTTGCTCAGCCAGCTTACCTTTGCAAGCCAGTAATAAGGGTTTTTATTCCAGTTTGGAGCGAAATTATTCAGCTTTTCATAAGCGTCATCAATAAACTGGATGGCAAATTCTTCATTGGCCACGCTGAGAATTTGAACCAGCCGGGCAAAAATAAAGGTACGGGCAAGTTCATCCAGCACATTTTTGCAAATCTCATAGGCTCCATGCGCCTTATAGAAGGTCATGAAGCTTTCAACGCTCTTAAAAACATCGTAAATCCGATGGTCAACGACGTTTGTGATCGAATCCGGGCGGTCAATAATATAGAAATAAAACGGTTCATTGACAAAATCAATCCGGTTAGCCATTAACAGCAGGTTGTAGGTGGTTGCGGAATCCTCATAGTGCTGACCCACCGGATAACGGATGTTGTTTTCGAAAAACAGTTTTTTCCGGTAGATTTTGTTCCAGGCGTATGGCCTGGCTGCAAGAAGGATAGACGGATTCTGTACGACCGAACAGCCGCCCTGCTGGAACTGGTCGATATAGTTGTTTTTTTGGATTCTCAACCGATTATGCGTTACCTGGTATAGCCGGAAGCCGACAACATCGGCATCATGCTCCGCTGCCTTAGCAAGCGTTTTTTCCGCCAGCTCTTTCGAAACATAGTCGTCGCTGTCAACAAATACAACATATTCGCCGCGCGCATACTCAAGCCCAAAGTTTCTTGCGTCGGAAAGGCCGCCGTTAGGCTTTTCAAACGGACGTACTAAGCTGGGATATTCTTCTGCATAGCGGTTTATAATTTCCTGTGAATTGTCAGGCGATCCATCGTTTACGACAATAATTTCAATATCCTGAAAGGTTTGTCCAACCAGGGAATCAAGGCACCGGGCAAGATGCTGCTCGACATTGTAAACCGGAACAATAAAGGAGAGCCTGGGGCTCTTTTCTTGAATGTTATCCTGAGCGATATCGGCATTCAGGACAGCTTCAGTTCGACGATCAATCATGGACGACATCTTAGTCAAATACCCTCCAAATTTTTATGATAATTTTTAAATTTTACAATTTGTTACTTTTATATTATAGCTTTCTCAGTGATATATTTCAAGAAATTGTTCAAAAATTTGAGCAAATTAGTAGAATATGAACAATTTAGCAAATAGATTCAAACCTTGATTGTTATTATTAACAATTCAGATGGATTTTTGTTGTTCAAATTGTTAAAAAACAGTGAACAAAAGAAAAAAGGCACAGGAAAAACCTGTGCCTTTGACTATTACAAGCCGAGCGATTAATACATACCGCCCATACCGCCCATGCCGCCAGCCGGCATAGCAGGAGCTTCTTTTTCTGGGATATCTGCAACGAGACTTTCTGTTGTCAGGACTGTTGCAGCAACAGAAGCAGCATTCTGGAGTGCGCTTCTGGTAACCTTGGTCGGATCAACAATACCTGCGGAGATCATATCGGTATATACTTCCTTATATGCGTCGAAGCCATAGCCAACTTCTCCGGAAGCCAGGATTTTGTCGACAATGACAGCGCCTTCCATACCAGCGTTTGCAGCAATCTGGTTGACTGGTTCGCTCAGCGCTTTCAGAACGATGGTCATACCGGTTTTTTCATCGCCGTCCGCAGCATTAATCAGCTCATTGACAGCCGGCATCGCATTGATCAGCGCGGTACCGCCGCCTGCCACGATGCCCTCTTCTACAGCAGCCTTGGTCGCGGAGAGTGCGTCCTCGATTCTCATTTTCTGTTCTTTCATTTCGATTTCGCTTGCAGCACCAACTTTGATGACTGCGACACCACCGGCCAGTTTTGCCAAACGTTCCTGGAGCTTTTCACGGTCAAAATCAGAGGTTGTGGTTTCGATCTGGGATTTGATCTGGTTGACTCTTGCCTTGATTTCAGAAGAATCACCGGCGCCGTTTACGATGATGGTGTTTTCTTTACTGATTTTTACCTGTCCCGCGCGGCCGAGCTGGTCAATAGTGGTTTCTTTCAGGTCAAGGCCGAGGTCTTCAGTAATCACAGTACCGCCGGTCAGGATAGCGATATCCTGCAGCATTTCTTTTCTTCTGTCGCCAAAGCCCGGTGCTTTAACGGCAACAACGGTAAAGGTTCCTCTCAGACGGTTGAGCAGGATAGTAGAGAGCGCTTCGCCTTCCAGATCCTCTGCAATAATCACCAGTTTCTTTCCGGCCTGAACAATCTGTTCGAGCAGCGGCAGGATTTCCTGGATTGCAGAGATTTTCTTATCTGTAATCAAAATGTAAGCATCGTCGATCACTGCTTCCATTTTGTCGGTATCGGTAACCATATACGGGGAAATATATCCGCGGTCGAACTGCATCCCTTCAACAACTTCGCTGTAGGTTTCAGCGGTCTGGGATTCTTCGATGGTGATAACACCGTCCGCGCTGACCTTTTCCATAGCTTCTGCAATCAATTTTCCGACATTTTCATCACCGGCAGAAACGCTTGCGACTCTTGCGATATCGTTGCTGCCGTCTACTTTTTTGGAATTCTTGATAATCGCGTCAACCGCCGCGTCAACTGCTTTTTTCACGCCTTTTCTCAGTACCATTGGGTTTGCGCCGGCCGCGACGTTTTTCATTCCCTCGCGGACGAGCGCCTGTGCGAGAAGGGTCGCTGTGGTAGTACCGTCGCCGGCAGCGTCGTTTGTCTTGGTAGCGACTTCCTTTACAAGCTGTGCGCCCATGTTCTCAAACGGGTCTTCCAGTTCAATTTCTTTTGCGATGGTAACGCCGTCGTTTGTGATCAGCGGCGCACCGAATTTCTTATCTAATACAACGTTTCTGCCCTTTGGGCCAAGGGTGATTTTAACAGTATCAGCCAGTTTGTCGATTCCGGCCTGCAGGGATTTTCTGGCGTCTTCGCCAAAGATAATATTTTTAGCCATGATTGTTTCCTCCTAAACTGTAATTATTCTACTACTGCAAGAATGTCGGACTGACGGACGATGGTGTATTCCTGATCGTCGATTTTGACCTCGGTGCCGGCATATTTGCTGATTAATACCTTGTCGTCAACCTTGACTTCCATTTTTACTTCTTTTCCGTCTACGACACCGCCGGGGCCAACTGCTACGATCTGGGCAACCTGGGGTTTTTCCTTGGCTGCACCCGCTAAGATAATACCACTTTTGGTGGTTTCTTCTGCTTCTACCATTTTGACCACGACTCTATCGCCGAGAGGTTTAATTGTCATTGTTTCTTCCTCCTTAAAAAATACGGTTTATTTTTAGCACTCAAACTTTCCGAGTGCTAACTTCACTATTTATTTTATCTCTTTTTCGCGAAATGTCAAGACACAATTATGAACAAAATTAAAAATTTTTATAGCACATTTTTGAAATGGGCGGACAGAGGGTTTTCTCACAGGCGAATCGCCCAAAAAGCAATTCTTTTTTTGTAATAAGAGCCAATTTCTTTTTCTTTTGATTGATTCGGTTTTTGAAATCGGATATAATGAATATAAATAGAAGCAACCATGCGGAAAAGAGGAACAGTATTATGAAACAAACCTTTCAGTTGATCACTGATATGAACTGCGACTTGCCGGAGAATTTTGCAAAAGAGCACAAAATTGAAATGATGTCTATGGGATACAGCGTGGACGGCGTGGAATATCTGACTGCTGAACATCCGGAATCCTTGGATTCCAAAGAATTCTATACAAAAATGCGGGAGGGCGCTGTCACGAAAACAGTCGCTTTAGAAACAGAGCTCTTCCGCGAGACAGCAAAAAAATACCTGGAGCAGGATATGGATGTCCTTTATATTGCTTTTTCATCGGGACTGAGCAGCACCTTCCAGAATTCTGCCCGGATTGCTGAAGAACTTGCGGCGGAATACCCATCCCGGAAAATCAAGGTGGTAGATTCCCTGTGCGCTTCCCTGGGACAGGGGCTTTTGGTGTACTATGCCGCAGCCCAGCGGGATGAAGGAAAACGGATTGATGAAGTAGCGGAATGGGTTGGGGATAACCGTCTGAAAATCTGCCATTACTTTACAGTAGACGATTTGAACTTCCTCCACCGGGGCGGGCGCGTATCCAAAACGACGGCGGTGGTCGGTTCGATGCTGGGAATTAAGCCGGTTCTGCATGTGGACGACGACGGGCATTTGATCGCGATTGGCAAGGTACGAGGACGGAAACAGTCCTTGACCGCACTGGTTGACCGGATGGAGAAAAAAATCGGCGGGAATGAGAATAAAATCGTGTTCATCTCTCATGGGGATTGCGAAGACGATGCCAAATTCATTGCGGAACAGGTTCGGAAACGGTTCGGAATCAAATCGTTCTTAATCAACTATATTGGGGCTTCGATTGGCTCCCATTCCGGCCCGGGAACGGCTGCGCTGTTCTTTGTCGGTGATGACCGGAAGGAAAAATAAGGAGCCTTTGCATGCTGAAAATTTTATTTATCGGGGATGTGGTGGGACAGCCGGGATGTGAGTTCCTGCGCCGCCATCTCCCGAGCGTGAAGCGCCTGACGGGTGCGGATATCGTGATTGTAAATGGGGAGAATTCCGCAGTTGGGAATGGGATTCTCCCTTCATCGGCTAATTTTTTGCTGGACAGCGGAGCGGATATCGTTACAACAGGCAACCATGTCTTTAAACGGCGCGAGATTTATGACTACCTGGAGGAAACGCCGCAGGTAATCAGGCCGGCTAACTTTCCGGCTTCGGCGCCGGGAAAGGGCTATTATCTGTATGACGGCGGTTCTTACACCCTCTGTGTCATTAACATGATGGGGGTTACCTATATGGAGCCTCTGAATAATCCGTTTTATGAAATTGACCGGATTCTTGCCGAGGTGGAAGCAACCTATTATTTTGTGGATTTCCATGCGGAAGCGACGGGAGAGAAAAAGGCGTTTGGCTGCTATCTGGACGGTCGGGTATCCTGTGTGGTCGGCACCCATACACATGTGCAGACAGCCGACGAGCAGATTCTTCCAAAAGGGACAGGCTTTATCAGTGATGCCGGGATGACCGGGCCGGCCTATTCGGCGCTCGGGGTCAACCCGCAAAATGTGATCGACCGGTATCTTTCTGCTATGCCGACAAGGTTTGAGGTGCAGGATATTGATTGCCAAATGAATGGTGTAGTGGTAGAAATTGGCAAAAAAACCGGCAAATGCAACAAAATTGAACGTATTAATATCAAATAATTTACAATTTTGTAGAAAAATCATTGAAATATGCTTCTTTCTCTACTATAATAGAGATAACAGCTTACGAGACATAGATCTGTAACTGCTTTGGAGGTGTTTTCGTGATGGATATTCTCAAAGTCTCGGCCAGTTCTAAACCGACCTCGGTAGCCGGCGCCATTGCCGGAGTCATTCGGGAAAAGGGAAACGTTGAGATTCAGGCCGTCGGTGCAGGCGCGGCCAATCAGGCAATCAAATCGATCGCGGTGGCGCGGGGATACATGGCGCCGTCCGGTGTGGAGCTGATTTGTATTCCTGCATTTGCAAATATTGAAATTGATGGTGTGGAACGGACGGCAATCCGCCTGATCGTAGAACCCAGATGAGATAGAAACTTCAATAGATGTGAGAAACGGCAGGGTGTAAACCGAAAGTTTACACCCTATTGTTTTGCCAGGAGACTTTTCCGGCTGGTATTTTGCGGTTTTCCCTTCTGAAAAGCTGCGGCTATCAGAATAAAAAAAGAAACTCTTTTATTCTGATGGAAATTAGTGTATAATAGCAATATAACAAAATGGGAAAGGTGTGGAATCGATATGATCGGCTATGAAAACCATTTGGGTGTTATTGATATTTCGCATGATTATTTTGTCAGCCTGGTTGGAGAAACTGCGATGAGCTGTTTTGGTGTTGCCGGCATGGCGGAAACAAAATCCCAAAAGGGGATTCTGGGAATGTTCCACAAAAAGGACCTGCCTGACCGGGGTGTTCGTGTCCGTACCAAAAACGGCGCTTTGAACATTGACCTGCACATTATTGTGCTGTATGGCACCAACATCAATGCAATCGTAAAAAGTATTGTAAATAAGGTCAGCTATCAGGTTGAGGATATTACCGGGCTTCCGGTATCCCGGGTCAACGTTTATGTTGACGGCATGAACGGGGAATAAGGTTTGTAAGGAGTGTTAAGACGTGATCAGTGGAAAGCTGCTTTCACAGGCGATTATTTCTGGCGCGAATCATATTTGCAACCAGAAAAACGCTGTGGACGAACTCAATGTGTTCCCGGTTCCTGACGGAGACACTGGGACGAATATGTCGATGACAATCAGCGCGGGAAAACGTGCGCTGGAACAGTTGGAAGACGACCATGCCGGAAAGGTTGCCGAAACCTGTGCGGCCGCACTGCTCCGGGGGGCCAGGGGGAATTCAGGCGTAATCCTGTCCCTGCTGTTCCGCGGCTTTGCGAAAGGGCTGAAAGGGAAAGAAGAAGCTTCGGCATACGACTTGGCGGAAGCGCTCTCGATTGGGGTGGAAAATGCCTATAAGGCGGTGATGAACCCCACTGAGGGAACCATCCTGACAGTGGCGAGAATGGCCTCTGAAAAGGCAATGCAGGAAGCAAACCAGGTCAACGACCCGGTCCTGGTATTTGAGGCAATCACTAAGGCGGCGCAGGAGGCGCTGGATCAGACGCCGGAGATGTTGCCTGTGCTGAAGAAGGCTGGCGTAGTGGATGCCGGCGGAAAAGGCTTGGTTGTCATTTTTGAAGGGATGCTCTCCGTGCTCAAGGATGGGCGGATGATAGACGAGGACGCGCCGAAACGCGCTCAGGTCAAGGTGGAAAGCCCGGTTGCGGAATATGAAGGGGAAATCACCTTTACCTACTGCACGGAATTTATCGTGGATAAGAAAAAGAACGCGAAGGACGCGCTGAAGCTGCGCGCTTACCTTGAAACGATAGGCGACTGTGTTGTTGTGGTAGACGATGATGCAATTATCAAGGTTCATGTTCATACCGACCATCCGGGAAAAGCGCTGGAAGAAGGGCTTACCTTTGGAGCGCTGGTGAACATGAAGATCGAGAATATGCGTGAACAGCATGCCCAGAAGCAGAAGGAAGTGGAACGCACCAAGCAAAACCATGAATATGTCCCGGTTGATCCGGACATGGAATATGGGTTTGTCGCGGTAGCAGCGGGCGAGGGCCTGCATGCGCTGTTCGGAGATCTTGGCGTGAACTGTGTTGTCAGCGGCGGACAGACCATGAACCCGAGTACAGAAGATATCTTGGGCGCAGTCCAGTCTGTGCCGGCTAAAACAGTATTTGTGCTCCCGAATAATAAGAATATTATCATGGCTGCGGAACAGGCAGTGAAGCTTGCCGACCGCAGGGTTTGCGTTTTGCAGACCCGGACGATCCCGCAGGGGCTGTCCGCAATGCTTGCCTTTGACCCGGAGGCGTCCTTTGAGGACAACCGCGTCAATATGACCAAGGCGCTCGACCATGTCCAGAGCGGGCAGATTACCTTTGCCGCCCGGGATTCCGACTATGACGGGCATGATATCAAAAAGGGTGAAATCCTTGCGATGGACAACGGTAAGCTCTCTTTTGTCGAAAAGGATGTCACAAAGGCGCTGCTCAAGCTTCTGCGCAGCCTCGCTAAAAAGGCAGACGGAAACTTTATGACAGTCGTTTACGGTATTGATGTGACAGACGAACAGGCTGAAGAAGCAAAAGCGCTGCTGGAATCCAAGTTCTCTGATTTTGAGGTGAACTTTATCAGCGGCGGGCAGCCGGTCTATTACTACATCGTATCTGTTGAATAATCAGGAGGAGCTTATGCCTCAGCTATCTGACCCGATCCGGTATTTAAAAGGGGTTGGGGAGCGGCGCGCAAAATGTTATGAGAAATTGGGAGTGGATACGGTCTGCTCCCTTTTGCGTTTTTTTCCCAGAACCTATACTGACTTTTCCGAAACCAAGCCGATTATGGAATGTGAGCTTGGCTCAGTTTGCTGTATCCGGGGAAGGGTGTTTCATAAACAGGGAGAACAGCGCATTCGGAAAGGGCTGTCCCTTTATAAAGTGTTCGTAACGGATGGACACAGCGATATGACAGTGACTATCTTCAACAGCAGGTTTCAGTACGAGGCGCTGCAGATGGATAAGGAGTATTGCTTCCGCGGGAAGCTGCAGGGCAACCTGATCCGCAGGGAGATGAACTCGCCGGAGTTTATTGATCCGGAGAAGAATGGAATGATCTGTGCGGTTTATCATCTGACCGAGGGGCTGACAAACAGGGTGGTGAGCGGTCATATCCGGCAGGCACTGGAGCTCTGGGGAGACCGCTTGGAGGACGTGCTTCCGGAACAGATGAAACAGCAGGAGCATCTCTGCCACCTCCGGTTTGCCTATGAGAATATCCATTTTCCGCAGGATGCCCACGCGCTGTCTGTGGCGAAATACCGGCTGGTGTTTGAAGAACTCCTTACCCTGCAGCTGGGATTGGGTCTGTTGAAGAGCCGGCATCGGGAAGAAACTGCCGTCATAGCCGAAAACTGCGATATTTCCGGCTTTGAGGCCGCTCTGCCCTTCACCCTGACAGAGGGACAGAAGCAGGCGGTTGCCGACGGACTGAGGGACTTCCGGAGCGGAATTCCGATGAACCGGCTGGTTCAGGGAGATGTGGGCTCGGGAAAAACGATGGTTGCCTGCGGCTTAGGCTATTGCATGGCGCAAAACGGATACCAGACCGCAGTAATGGCGCCGACGGAAATACTCGCTGTGCAGCATTTTAAAACCTTTTCCGATATTCTGGAACCAATGGAGCTGAGATGCGCGCTGCTGACCGGCAGTATGTCGGCTAAGCAAAAACAGGCGGTCAGAGAAGGAATTGCGACCGGAAAATACCAGATTATTGTCGGTACCCATGCGCTGATCCAGGATACGGTATCTTTCGCGCGGCTCGGGCTGGTTGTAACAGACGAGCAGCATCGCTTTGGGGTGAACCAGCGCGCAAAGCTGGCGGAAAAGGGAGAACGTCCCCATAGGCTGGTGATGTCGGCGACGCCGATTCCGAGAACGCTGGCGCTGATGATTTACGGCGATCTGGATTTGTCCGTCATCAAGGAAGCGCCAAAGGGAAGACAGCCGATCAAAACCTATCTGATCAGCGGGAAAAAGCGGGAACGTGCTTTTGGGTTTATCCGCGAGTATATCGGAAAGGGACATCAGGCCTATATTGTCTGCCCGTTGATTGAGGAAGGGGAGACAGAGGCATTTTCAGTTACCGAATACGCGCAGAGGCTGAAAAGGACGGTCCTCTCTGACATAAAAATCGGCGTAATGCATGGGAAGCTGAAATCCGCCGAAAAGGAGGAATTAATGGGACGATTCGCGGCCGGGGAGATTGACCTCCTGGTATCTACTACAGTGGTAGAGGTCGGGGTGGACGTTCCGAACGCTGCCATTATGATGATAGAGAATGCGGAGCTGTTCGGCCTGTCACAGCTTCACCAGCTGCGGGGACGGGTTGGACGCGGAAGCGTTCAAAGCCACTGCATCCTGGTGAGCGATAATCCAAACGAGCAGACCAGGGAACGGCTGAAGATTATGACGCAGTCGTCCGACGGCTTTTATATCTCCGAACAGGATTTGAAGCAGCGCGGGCCGGGAGATTTTTTTGGTTCCCGCCAGCACGGGCTGCCGCAGCTTAAAATTGCCAATATGGTGGAGGATATGGAAACGCTGAAAAGATCCCAGCGATGGGCAAAGAAAATTTTGTCCTGCGACCCGGAGCTTGCTTTGGAGGAAAACCGGGGATTAAAGACGCTTGTATCCGAGCTTTTTGAACGGGGAACACAGGAAAACGGATAAAACAAAGACTTGACAGCCGGGAAAACAGGTGTTACTATAAGGGTAACGAAATCGTGGAAAAGGACATGGCAGAAATCCGAAGTGACAGGCCAGAGAGAAGCACAGCTTGCTGAGAGTGCTTTCCTGTTGGGAGTTTTGTTACCACCTTGGAGAGCATGAAAAACATGACGGATTAAGCCTCCGTTACCAGGCTGTGAGTGATCTGCGCTGATGTTTGGTGCGGATAAACCGGGTGGAACCGTGGAGTGTTTGCACTTCATCCCAGAGATTGGGATGAAGTGCTTTTTTATGATTTCTGGTAATATGAGAAAGGATGCGTTGAGTATGGTAAAGGTATCATTAAAAGGCGGCGTAATCAAGGAATATGAAAGCGGGATTACAGCGGCTGAGGTGGCAAAGGATTTGGGCGCGGGGCTTTATAAGGCGGCCTGCGCCTGCAAAGTAGACGGGGAGGTCTGCGATCTGAGGACATCCATTACAAAGGATTGTTCCCTTGCCATCCTCACCTTTGACGACCCGGAGGGAAAAAAGGCCTTCTGGCATACGGCCTCCCATGTTTTAGCACAGGCAGTGGGACATCTTTATCCGGAAGCGAGGTTTGCTATTGGGCCTGCGGTGGATAACGGCTTCTATTACGATATTGACGTGCCGAAAGCGTTTACGCCGGAGGAACTGGAAAAAATCGAAGCTGAAATGAAAAAAATTGTGAAGTCCGGCGTAGAAATTCGGCGCTTTGAGCTGCCGCCGGAGGAAGCGAAAAAGCTGATGGAGGAAAAGGGCCAGTCCTATAAGGTAGAGCTGATTGAGGAGCATGCAGGAAACGGAGAGCCGATCAGCTTTTACCAGCAGGGCGATTTTGTAGACCTTTGCGCGGGGCCGCACCTGATGAGCGTCGCGGCGGTGAAAGCGGTCAAGCTTACCCAGTGCACGGGAGCCTATTGGAGAGGCGACGCAAGCAACCGGCAGCTTTGCCGTGTTTACGGGACGGCTTTCCCGAAAGCGTCTCAACTAGAGGAATATTTGGCGCAGGTAGAAGAGGCAAAGAAACGCGACCACAATAAGCTCGGCCGGGAGCTGGGACTGTTTACCACTTCCGACCTGGTCGGACAGGGACTGCCGATCCTGCTGCCGAAGGGCGCGCGGGTGATCCAGCTTTTGCAGCGTTTTGTCGAGGATGAGGAACAGCGCCGGGGTTGGCTGCTGACCAAGACCCCGTTTATGGCCAAGAGCGACCTGTATAAGCTGTCCGGACACTGGGATCACTATAAGGACGGAATGTTTGTCCTTGGGGATGAGGAAAAGGACGACGAGGTGTTTGCGCTCCGTCCGATGACCTGCCCGTTCCAGTACCAGGCATATTTAAGTAAAAAGCGTTCTTACCGGGAGCTTCCGCTGCGGTATAACGAAACATCCACCCTGTTCCGGAATGAGGCAAGCGGGGAGATGCACGGCTTGATCCGCGTCCGCCAGTTTACCATTTCCGAGGGACATCTGATGTGCCGTCCTGACCAGCTGGAAGAGGAATTCAAAGGCAGCTTGGAGCTGGCGATCTATATGCTCAAAACGCTTGGGCTTTATGAGGACGTTTCCTACCGGTTCTCCATGTGGGATCCGAATGACCGCGGCAAATATATCGGCACAGAGGAGCAGTGGAATGAAGCGCAGGGTGTCATGCGCAAAATTTTGGATCACCTGGAAATCCCGTATGCGGACGGAATCGGCGAAGCGGCGTTCTACGGCCCGAAGCTCGATATCCAGATCAAAAACGTTCACGGGAAAGAGGATACCCTTATCACCATCCAGATCGACCAGATGCTGGCGGAAAAATTCGGGATGGAATATGTAGACGCTGACGGCCAGATGAAAAACCCGTATATCATCCACCGCACCTCGATTGGATGCTATGAACGGACGCTTGCGCTGCTGATCGAAAAATACGCGGGCGCGTTCCCGCTCTGGCTGGCACCGGTACAGTTAAAGCTGCTTCCGATTGCCGACCGCCATCTGGACTATCTCTATGACGTACAGAAAAAACTGCAGGCCGCTGGAATCCAGCGCGTTGAAATCGACGACCGAAGTGAGAAGATTGGCTATAAAATCCGGGAGGCGCAGCTTGAGAAGGTGCCTTATATGATCGTCGCCGGCGACAAGGATATTGAAAACGGCGTGATTTCTGTCCGTTCCAGGAAAGACGGCGATATCGGCCAGATGAAGCTGGAAGAGCTGATTGCCAAACTGACAGAGGAAATTGAAAAGAAAATCATTCAATAATCCCCGGGCCAAACAGAGAGGAGCAAACTGATGATTTTATTGGAACGGACTTCCGTAATGAATTTAGAGAACGCGATCCGCGGAGCAAGGAACCCGATGAATAGCTGGAACCGGATGGACAGCTATTATGATGAGGATGGGAATTATGTTCTGGGAGAAAATGACCTGGGGCTTGCGAAACGGCTCCGCAAAGCCGGAAGCGACCACCGGAAATTTATCCGCCAGATTTTTGTGTCCGTCGATATCACCGCGCCCCTTTATTGGTGGAAGGAATACGATACCTATAAGGTGGCAACAGTGGCGAATTCCACCAGTACCATGCATAAAATTCAGGCCAAGGAATTCAGCCTGTCCGACTTTAGCTGCGACAGAATGACCGACGAGACGCTGATGCAGATGCAGGGCGTTGTGGATTATCTGGAGGTGCTGCGGAAAAAATTTATTCAGACCAAGGATAAGCAGTACTGGTACGATATGATCCAGTTTTTGCCGTCCAGCTATAACCAGATGCGGACCTGTACGTTAAACTATGAGACGCTGATCAATATTTATTATGCGCGCAAAGATCATAAATTGGATGAATGGCATGTGTTCTGCCGGTGGATTGAGTCGCTTCCTTACGGGAAGGAACTGATTGCTGCGGCAGACGAAAATATAGGATAGGCGGCTGTAATTCATCTTTTCCTTTTTTCTGCATAGAATAGAAAGATACGGCTCATGCCGTAAACTGAGAAGTACAGAAGGAGGGATCAGGATGCAGGATACCGGCCATCATGATACGAGAATGGAAATGGCGCGTTGGTTTGAAACCGGTGGGGATCTGGACGATTTTATCTTCTATTGGGATACTGTGGCAAAGCCAAATGCCTTTTCCCAGGAAGAAATCCAATCAGACGAACAGCGCTAGCCGATCTTCCTGTACAGGAAGATCGGCTGCTTTTTGGGACAGTAAAAGAGAGGAAGAGAAAATGACCTTTTACTTTTTGGATCATAGCGGCTTTGCGGTCGATACCGGCCGCCGGTGGCTGATCTTTGATTATTTTACCGATAAGCCGAAAGGAAAGGGCTTATCCGAAGGGGTAATAAATCCTTTGGAGCTTGGCGGAAAACCTGTCGTGGTGTTTTCCTCCCACAGCCACCATGACCATTTTAATCCCATCATCTTTTCCTGGCGAGGCAAGGTGAGTGAGATACAGTATGTGCTGAGCGACGACATCAGTACCTCGGAGGAAGCGCTTTTCGTATCTCCGGGGCAGCGATATGAACGAAACGGCGTTACGATCGAAACTCTGAACTCTACCGATGAGGGCGTTGCCTTCCTTGTCCGGACTGATGGTTTTACCATTTATCATGCCGGGGATTTGAACCATTGGCACTGGGAGGGAGAACCGCACTGGTATAACCTGCAGATGGCTGAACGCTACCATACAGAAATGGAAAAGCTTCGCGGAAAGGTAATCGACCTTGCTTTTGTTCCGGTCGACCCAAGGCTGGGAGAGGCCTTTTGGTTCGGGCTTGCCGGGCTGATGGAAACAGCGGAGGTGGGCTGTGCAGTGCCGATGCATTTCTGGGGTGATTTTTCAGTGATGGATAGGCTGAAGGAATGCGGGCCGCTCTCACCCTGTCTCGACAGGGTGGTTTATCTGACAAAACGCGGACAGCAGGGAACCTGCGGGAAATGGAAGGCGTCTGATGATTGATGTATTAATCCGGGCCGGATGCATGATCGGCCTGATGCTGCTTGGAATGCTCTTGAGAAGGGTGAAGCTGTTTGGGCCGGATGATCACAAGGTTGTTTCAAAAATTATTTTAAACGTCACTATGCCTTGCATGCTGGTTACCTCTTTTTCTCAATACCAATTGGATTTATCTCTGTTTTCAGTGATTCTCCTTGGGATTGGCTGCAACCTGATTTTGTCCGGTATTGGTTTTCTCTGCGCGGGCAGGGACTGGGCGGGGCGCGCGTTTAATATTATCAATTTTTCCGGCTTTAATATCGGGTGTTTTCTTATGCCGTTTGCCCAAACCTTTTTCGGGCCGGAAGGGATCGTAGTGGCTTGTATGTTTGACGCAGGCAACGTGATGATGTGTACCGGACTTACCTATGGAATTGCTTCCTGTGTCGCGCCGGGCGGGGAAAGGGGCAGCCTGAAGCTGCTGGCGAAAAGCTTGTTTTCCTCTACGCCGTTTATTACATATCTTGTTCTGCTGCTGATGACCTGCTTTAAGCTGTCATTTCCCGGCCCGATTCTTGACTTTGCTTCGATTGCAGGCAACGCAAACACCTTTCTCGCCATGTTTATGATCGGACTTGTCTTTGAATTCAAGGCAAACCGGGAAAATATATTCCGGGTGATACGAAATGTCGGGGTGCGGTATGGGGTATGCGCCGTGCTGGCGGTACTGTTTTATTTCCTCCTGCCATTTCCTCTGGTGGTTCGGCAGGTACTGGTACTGGCGGTTTTTTCTCCTCTTACTGTGACCGCGCCGATTTTCACCTCCAAGCTGCATGGCGATGTTTCGCTCTCCGGTGCGCTCAATTCGATCTGCATCCCGGTCAGCGTGCTGTTTGTAACGGTGATCATGACTGTTTTTCAGTTATAATTAAGAATTTTTTATAAAATCTTACATTGATTTGTCGCCTGTACTGACGTATAATAAAAAAGGCGGTACAAAAAGCCAAATAGATTGTTTGAAGGTGAAAGAATGAGCGCTTCGGCCTCAACTTTTAAGGTAATGACCTTTAACTTAAGGAAAGACAGCAGATTAGACCGGGCAAACCGGTGGAGCTATCGGAAATATATGGTATCTGATTTTATCAGGCAGTCCGGCGCTGCGGTAGTTGGCGTACAGGAGCTGATGCCCAGCATGAAGCAGGACATGCTGAGGTGCCTGGAGGAATACAGGCTGTTTGGACGGGGTAGAAGCAAGCGTTTGTTTAACGAGCATTCCGATATTCTGGTGAAACATGATAACTTGGAAGCGAAGTTTGTCAAGACCATCTGGCTGTCAAAGCATCCGGAAAAATTTGGAAGCCATGCGTTCCTTGCGTTTTTTCCGCGTATCTGTACGATCTGCGAAGTGACGTTTCGGGACAGCGGCAGGCAGGTGCGGGTTTTCAACGCGCACTTTGACCACATCTCCGGCTTTGCCAGAAAGACCGGCCTGGACATGATCCTCCGCTATATGGATCAGCTCCAGCAGGAAAAACCAATGCCAATGGTATTGATGGGGGACTTTAACGTACGTCCCAGCAATAAGCTGATTTCCCGGCTGAGAGGAAATCTGCATCAGTACTCCAATATCCGTCTGGTTGACGCATATGCTTACGCTAACGGACAGGCAGAGCGGTTGAACACCTATCATGGCTTCAAGGGAAACCATTTTGGCAAGGCGCGGCTCGATTATATTTTTGTTACCGATGATTTGGAGGTAGTAAACACCTATGTGGATCATACGGTAAAGGACGGGAAATATCTTTCCGATCATTATCCGATTGTCGCAACCCTGCAATTTAAGGAATCGTAGAAAAAAGCGGACGCTGCCGTCCGCTCTTTTTCTGTACATAGGCGTCAGCTTGAAAAAACAGGACAGCAAAGCAAAATTTGTGGCCAACCAAGGCCGGATCAACATAGAAAAGGCAAGGGAATCAGGATATGGCAGTAACGATCAAACAAATTGCAGAAATGGCGGGAGTTTCCCGGGGGACGGTAGACCGGGCGCTGAATCACCGCAGCGGTGTAAAAAAGGAAGTTGCCGAGCGGATTCTGCGGATTGCGGAGGATTTAAATTACCGTCCGAATGCAGTTGCAAAGGCGCTGGCGAACTGCAGGCGCCCTTTTGTCATGGGCGTTTTAATTAATTCAGACGGAAATGACTTTTTTGACGAAGTACTCGATGGAATACGGCGGGCGAAAAAGGAAATAGAAAGCTTTGGCGTGAAGCTTTCTATCCGGGTAATGAAGGGCTTTGACGTGAACAGACAGCTTAGCCTGATCCGGGAGCTGGAGGCGGAGGGGATTTCTGCCTTGGCAATCACCCCGATTGATGACCGCGCGGTAATCCGGGCGCTGAACGAGCTGACTCAAAGGGAGATCACTGTCGCAACCTTTAATGCAGATGTCGAAGGAATTCAAAAGCTTGCGTTTGTAGGCTGTGATTACCGGAAGAGCGGGGAAATCGCCGGCGGCCTGATGGGTCTGATGACCGGCGGGAATGCGGCGGTTGGGATTGTTACCGGATCAGTAAAGATGCTGGGGCACAACCTGAGGCTTCGCGGATTTGAATCGGCAATCAAAACCGGATATCCGGGAATGGATATTCTTGAAGTGGTAGAAAATAATGATGACAATGAGCTCTCCTATCACTGTACCACCGAGCTTTTGCGCAAATTCCCTCAGCTCAGCGCGCTCTATGTGGCTGCCGGAGGAGTACACGGCGCTGTGGAGGCGGCCGAGGTAGACGGCAGGAAGATTACCATCCTCACTCATGACGAGACGCCCTATGTTAGAAGGAAGCTAAAGGAGGGCGTTATCTGCGCCACTATAGACCAGCAGCCCTTCTCTCAGGGCTATTCTGTGATCCGGCTGCTGTTTGACGCTGTGATGTACGGCAAACGTCCGAAACAGGTGCAGAACTATACGAAAAATGAAATTATTATCCGGCAGAGCTTGACGGAATAAATTAGGAATTACCAATTGACCCGGCTTTTGGAATATGGTATCATAATTCCAGGATCAAATTGCGATTGAGAGGGGGATACGGCTTGTTGTATCCGTTGAAATTAAAAGCGCCGCTCAAGGATTACCTTTGGGGCGGAACCCGGCTGAAAGAGGAATATGGGAAAGAGACCGAGCTTCCAAAGGTAGCGGAGAGCTGGGAGCTTTCCTGCCATCCGGACGGAACCAGCGTCATCCTGAATGGGGAAGCAAGGGGACTTCTGCTCAGCGATTATCTTGCCGGACAGGGAAAGGAGATTCTGGGGGAAAAGGCGGAACAGTTTTCCTTTTTTCCAATGCTGATCAAGCTGATTGATGCGGCGGACAGCCTTTCGGTTCAGGTTCATCCGGATAACGAGTATGCTCTGCGGGTGGAAGGCGAATACGGAAAAACCGAGATGTGGTATATTGTCGACTGTGAAGAGGGCGCCAGCCTGATCTATGGGTTTGATCATGAGATCAGCAAGGAGGAATTCGCAAAGCGGATTGAAGAAAATATGCTGCTGGATGTAGCGCGTCAGGTGCCGGTGCACCAGGGAGATGTGTTTTTCATTGAAGCAGGAACGCTCCATGCGATTGGGAAGGGAATCCTGATTGCGGAAATTCAGCAAAATTCCAATACGACTTACCGTGTTTATGATTACGGACGGATCGGTGCGGACGGAAAGCCGCGGGAGCTGCATATTGAAAAGGCAGTGGAGGTCACCAGCCTAAAGCCGGTCAAACGGGAGCCAAAACCGCAGGGATTGCCGGAAAAGCGGCAGGGATATACGGATACCCTTTTGGCGTCCTGTGATTATTTTACCGTTCATAGACTGGAAATTGACTACTGCGCCCAGTTGATGGCCGGCGACCAGAGCTTTCAGTCTCTGCTGGTGCTGGACGGAGAGCTGGAGCTTGACTATGGCTTTGACAGCCTGCCTTTGTTAAAGGGAGACAGTGTGTTTATCCCGGCAGACCTTGGTGAATATGAGCTGACAGGCAGCGGCCTGGTACTGCTCAGCTCCCTGTAATAATCATGACAGCTTAAAAAGACCGGAAACCAAAACCGGTCATGAGAAAGGAAGGGTTTACTGATGAAATATTATGTAGGAATCGACTTGGGCGGCACCAATATTGTTGCCGGTGTGGTGAATGAAGCGTTTGAAATTATTGCGAAGGAAAGCGCGAAAACGAAGGCCGAGCGCGGCGCGGACGCTGTGATTGCCGATATGATTGTGACAACGAAACGCGCGGTGGAGAAGGCCGGGCTTACCATGGAGCAGGTGGAATGGGCCGGCGTAGGCTCTCCTGGGACTGCCAATAAAGCAACCGGAAAAATCGAATACTCCAATAATCTCCAGTGGTATGACGTTCCGTTGGTGGCAAAGCTGGAGGAAGGACTCGGCGTTAAGGTTTTCATTGAAAATGATGCGAATGCGGCGGCATACGGTGAATATCTTGCCGGCGCTGGAAAGGGCTGCACCTCGCTTGTTGCCATTACGCTGGGAACCGGCGTTGGAGGCGGAGTTATTATGGACGGGAAAATTCTCACCGGTTCTAATTTCGGCGGTGCGGAGCTCGGCCATACTGTCATTGAAGTGGACGGAAGGCCGTGTACCTGCGGACGGCTGGGCTGCTTTGAAGCATATGCTTCGGCTACCGGCCTGATTAACCTGACCAAGGAAGCTATGGAAGCGCACAAGGACTCCAAGATGTGGGAGCTGTGCGGCGGCGATATCAGCAAAGCAAACGGCCGCACCTCATTTGACGCAATGCGTGCCGGCGATGAAGCCGGAAAAAGCGTTGTCGACCTTTACATCAAATACCTGAGCGTTGGAATTGCAAACATGATCAATATTTTCCAGCCGCAGATTCTCTGCATTGGAGGGGGGATCTCCAAGGAGGGCGATACGCTGATCCGCCCGCTGACCGAGTTGGTAAATGAAAATAACTATATCCGAGATCCGGAGAAGCGCACCAAGATCATCCCGGCAAAGCTCTTTAACGATGCCGGCCTGATTGGCGCCGCTATGCTGGGGCTGGAGGCATAATTAAAATTGAAAACAGGTGCAGGAATGTTTCTGCACCTGTTTTGCTTTTTCTATCCATGCGCTGCTAAAATGTCTCGGAATATGCTGGAAAAAACTTTATCTATTCTTTACATAAGATTATCATTATGCTCATTCTTTTATATATTCTGCACATTGACACGTATCTTTTTTTGTAGTATATTAATAATACGTTTGAAGTGGGCAAAAGAAAAGGGATGAAAATGAAAGAAACGTTAAAAAGATTATACCAAAAGTATGAATCGTTTATATTATACGCATTGTATGGAATACCGACTACAGTAATCAACTTTGGCGGATATGCCTTTTTGATGGATGTCTGTGGGCTGGATGCGGCGGTATCCTCTTTTATCGCTTGGATTGCGGCAATGCTGGCAAGCTTTAGCCTTTACCGCCGCTATGTCTTTAAAAGGCCGCCTGCTCCGATTGGGCAGAAATTTCAGGAATTGGTTAAGTTTGCAGGCGTCCGCGCTGGGACGGGATTGTTTGAAACCGGTTTTGTTTGGCTGTTTGTCAGCTATTGGGGATTGCATGCTTATCTGTTTAAGATACTGGCAAGCGGGCTGTCTGTTCTGATCAATTATATGGTCAGCAAATTCTGTATTTTTCGTCACGAAAAACAAGTAGCAGAAAGTTAAGGAACGGGAATTCCCGTTCCTTTTTTGTTATAGCAGGGAAGCAATCGAAAGAGTTCCATGAAGCTGCTGATATATTTTTGTAAGCTGTTCTACCGGAAGGGGATTGATGCCTTTCCCGATTTCAAAGGTAAATGCAGGCCGTCCCAGCCGATCGATAAACCAGTCTTTGAATCCGCCGTGGGAGGCCAGCCCCTCCTGATGAACCAGCCGGTAGCCGCTGTAGGCCGAGAGCAGTGAAGCAATATGGTAGCTGACAGGCGGCGTATTTTCCCCGTATTCATAAAAAATTTCTTCGCCCTGTGAATGGAACGCAAATGCAACCCGAACGTCAAACCCGATGCAAAGCTGGACAAGCGCCCTGGTTTCCGGTTCGCTGTGCGGGCGTTCGCCGCCATATTGGCGCGGTGACGGCTCTGTGATGCCGGCTTGCCGCTCCGCTTCCTTACACTGGGCAAAGCCAGCGTCAAAATTGTGGTTTAAGTCAATCCCTCTGGCATTGGCCTGCCAGCTCTGGGTGGATTTTTCCTGTAGGCAGGCGACGAAATCAGCATATCGTCCGGCTGATTCAGGTCCGCGCAGCGCGATTTCTACTCCGTCGGGGTTTACCATCGGTACAATCAGGAATCCCTTTTCCAACAGGGTTTCATGTAAGCTCATTGGCTGCTTGCTGCTGCTTTCCTCTACCGATTTGCACAGATCCTCCAGAAAACGGATCAGAAGAGAGCAGGTCAGCCATTCCTGCGCATGGAATGCTCCTGCAAAGAGGTTGACATGCCGCAGGTTGCCAATCCCGACTGCATAGATTTTACGTCCTAGCACACTTTTTCCAATATGGAAAAGACGGAGAAACGGAAACCGCTTTTGCAGGGTATGGAGCTGCTCCACCATGCGGTCGTAGGTAGGAGGAACAGCATAAAAATTATAGGCCATGATTCGAGTCTCCTTTCAATCAGTAAAATATATTGAAATAAACCCGCAATTATGTGATAATAGGGATAAGAGAAATCGCTTTTGTCGATTCGTCATAGATTTCTGCCCGACGGGTTTTTCTGGTCTAGCTGTATGTCATTTAGCTTACTGGAAAAAGAAAGCGAAATCATGAAGAAAACGGAAAAGCTTTGTGAGAAAGGTTGTTAGAACTATGAAATTATATGAACAGCAGCTATCCAGAGAGGTAATCCATAAGGGCAGAATTATTGATCTGTACCGTGATCAGGTGAAGCTTGAAAACGGAAAGGAGACGATCCGTGAGGTGGTTCACCATCCGGGCGGAGTTACTGTGCTGGCTCTCACAGATGACCATCAGGTATATGTTGTACGGCAGTTTCGGTATCCGTTCCAGAAGGTGTTAGCTGAGCTTCCGGCCGGAAAGCTGGAGGTAGGGGAAGACCCGCTGGAGGCTGCTAAACGGGAGCTGGAGGAGGAAGCCGGCATCCGCGCGTCACAATGGGAGGATTTGGGCAAGCTTTATCCAACAGTCGCTTATGTGGATGAGGTAATCCATATGTATTTTGCTGCCGGGCTTACCCCTGCAAAGCAGCATTTGGATGAGGATGAATTTTTGGAGGCTGAGCTGGTGCCGCTTGATGAGCTGGCAGAGCAGGTGCTGAACAACGAAATTCCTGATGCAAAAACACAGGCGGCTGTTCTGAAGGTTTGGTGCCGCCTGCAAAGAAAATAGAACGTTGTTCCATGAACACAATTTTTGAAAGAAGTAGGAATAGAAAGGGACGAAGAAGATGCTGACAGTTGCACAATTGTTTTTCTGGTTGATTTTATATAGCTTTATCGGCTGGGTGTATGAATCGACCCTTTGCTCCGTTACTCAGCATAAGCTGGTGAACCGCGGCTTCCTGGCCGGGCCGCTCTGCCCCATTTACGGCTTTGGAGCACTTGTCATTATTCTCTGCCTGGGCAGGGAGGCAAACAGCAGTATATTGAGTCTGTTTTTATCCGGTGCAGTCCTGACCTGCACGCTGGAATACCTAACGTCCTGGCTGATGGAAAAGCTATTCCATGCCCGGTGGTGGGATTACAGTCATTACCGGTTCCAATTAAACGGAAGGGTATGCCTTCTGGGAGCAGTTGCATTCGGAACGATGTCGGTATTGATTTTAAAGGTTGTGCACCCATTCGTAAAAGACCTGACAGAGAGGATTCCGGAACAGATTTTGTATATCATCTGCGGTTTGCTGCTCCTTTTAGTAGCTGCAGATACGGTGACAACTGTACGTTCTGTTGTAAATATGAACCAGAAGCTGGCTGAGGTGCAGGCAGCGCTTGATCGGATTAAGGAACGGGTTTCAGATGTAAAGGACGACATCAGCGAACGGCGCGGCAGGCTTCATGACCACGGACAGAAAATCTTGGAGCGGGTGGAACAGAATTCGCTTTGGACAAATCGGGTCAAGGAGCTTTTGAGCCAACGGCGCTTTCAGGAACGCCGTCTGTTGAAGGCATTCCCCCGGTTTGCGCCTGTGAATCACCGCGACGCGCTTGAAGTTTTAAAAGCCAAGCTGGAAGAATTTCGGCGGGAGAAACGATCAAAATAAAATTATCTGTTATGGAAAGAAAGGAGGGAACAGGATGCTGGAATATAAATTTGATACGCAGCTTCTCATCGAAGGAGAGCGCCTTTCAGAAGATGAGATCCATGATTATATTATGAAACATATCAAGGGAGACTGCCTGCTGGCTGTAGGGGATGAGGATTTAATTAAAATCCATTTCCATACCAACACGCCTTGGAAGGTACTGGAATATTGTGCCTCCCTGGGAGATATTCATGATATTGTTGTGGAAAATATGCAGCGTCAGGAGGACGGCTTGCAAGGGTAACAAAAAGAGAAGAGGGACGATGTTAACCATCGTCCCTCTTCTCTTTCCCCATTTTCTTTTTTCTCTGCCGGACACATTCGGTCAGCAGGTATTCAATCTGTCCGTTGATCGAACGGAAATCATCCTCAGCCCATTGTGCCAGCTCATTCCAAAGGCTGTTCGATACCCGGAGCAGAACCTGCTTCTTGCCGGACTCTTTCTGCGCCATCTCCAGCCACCGGCCTTAATAGATCGAACCGCTGTTGACGATGGGCTGGGCGTCCTTATTTCCGCAGAGGACAACAAGCAGGTTGCTGACCATAGCGGCTTTCCGTTCCTCGTCCAACTCGACAACATCGTTTTCATTCAGGTGCTGCAATGCCATTTCGACCATACCTACAGCGCCTTCCACAATTTTTTGCCGGGCTGCGATGATGGCTTCTGCCTGCTGGCGCTGAAGCATTGCGGCCGCGATTTCCGGCGCGTAGGAAAGGTGGGTGATCCGTACCTCAAGGATTTCCAGGCCGGCGATAGCAACGCGTTCCTGCAAATCCTGTTTCATCATATCGGCTATTTCCTGGCTGCTTCCGCGCAGGGTTTTCTCGTCGCTGCCATCCGAAACATCATATGGGTATAAGCGGGTGATATTCCGGGTTGCGGAGTCGCACTGGATGGAGAGGAAGGTCTTATAGTTGTTGACGTTAAAGACAGCCTTGGCGGTGTTGACAACCCGCCAGATTACAATTGTTCCGATAATAACCGGATTACCGATTTCATCGTTTACCGTCTGCTTCTCATTGTTTAGGGTCATAGCCTTGAGGGAAATTTTCCGGTCTCTTGTGGTTCCAATCGTTACCGAAGCAGTCGCGGGGTTGATTGTGGCCGGAACAGAGGAAGTCGCGGGGTTAAAGGTCGTACAGAACGGATTGACAAAATAAAACCCATCCTTGTTGATTGTGCCGTAATATTTTCCGAATAACACCAGCACGATTGCTTCCTTTGGGGCAACTACTTTCAGTCCAGCCAGGGAAATGCTTGCGGCGGTTAACAGAATACAGCCTAAGACGATTCCGACGATTCCCAGGACATTCGGCCAGATACAGCCTAAAACAATCATGGCAATGGAGGCCAGCAGGATGAAGAGCATCAAGAAGAGAGCGGCATAGCCGTTGTAGCCTTTGATGATCTTTTCCTCTACCGGGGTATGCTGTAGTACTTCACTTGCTTCACTCATATGGATCCTTCTTTCTGAAGAAAAATATTATGATATTTATATGATATCATAATAATATCAAAATTTTTTATCTTTGTCAACCGGCTTGCGTAATTTAGTGAAAAGAAAAAGGGATGGATCTTAAAATCCATCCCTTCTATTTCTATCCGCCAAATATGGAATAGGTCGGAACCAGGATTGCTGTGAGAAGCATTGCCGCTGCAAGAATGATGCAGACGACCTGTACAATCCGTTTCCGGCGTTTCATTTTCTCTTCCCACTTCATCTTATCTCACCAAGTTCTGATCTCTGGACGGCCCTACGCCCACCATTTTAATTGGGCAGCCCACCTGTTTTTCTAAATATGCGATGTAGTTTTTGCATTCCTGCGGCAGCTCCGTAAAGCTTTTGCAGGAGGATAAGTCGCCGGAAAAGCCCGGAACAGTCTCGTATACCGGCACGCAGTCCTTAAGCTCGTCGATATCAGCCGGATATTCTGTCATCAGAGAGCCATCTGGCTTCTGATATGCGACGCAGACCTTTAAATCACCCAAATCACTCAGTGTGTCAAATTTATTGATTGCAAGGCAGGTCAGCCCGCCGGTACGTACCGCATGCCGCATAATGACAGCGTCAAACCATCCGGTTCTTCTCGGGCGGCCGGTGGTAGTGCCGAATTCATTCCCGCGGTTACGGATGGTATCACCCATTTCATCAAAAAGCTCTGTTGGAAACGGCCCCATACCGACACGTGTAGTATAAGCCTTCGCAACACCGATGACTTCCTCAATCACAGTCGGCCCGACGCCTGCGCCGAGCGGACAGCCGCCCGCTACCGGATGGGAGGAGGTGACATATGGATAGGTTCCAACGTCAATATCAAGGAAGGTTGCCTGAGCGCCTTCAAACAAGACTTCTTTTCCCTCGTTGATCGCGTTGTAAGTCAAAACGGAAACATCTCCGATGTAAGGAGCAAGCCGTTTTGCATATGTGGTATATTCTTCGATGATCGCATCAATGTCCAATGGCTCTCCGTCATACACTTTTGTGATGATTTTATTTTTGAGACTGCCGACAGCAGCCGCTTTTTCACGGAAAATCTCCTCATGCACCAGATCGTACATCCGGATTCCGCAGCGCTCATACTTGTCCATATAGCATGGGCCGATTCCTCTCCCGGTCGTGCCAATTTTTCCGCCGCCCAAGGCTTTTTCGCTCAACCCGTCCAAAGCCCGGTGCCACGGCATAATTACGTGAGCGCGCGGATCGATTTTCAGGTTGCTGCAATTTACGCCGCGTTCGGTTAAGCCGTCAATTTCCTTTAAGATGTCCTCCGGGTCAATTACCACGCCGCAGCCGATCAGACAGGTAGTATTCGGATACAGGATACCGGAAGGGATTAGGTGAAGCTTATATACCTCGCCGCCGCTTTCCACGGTATGGCCCGCATTGTTCCCGCCCTGAGAACGGACTACAACGTCAGCCTTGGAAGCAAGGATATCGATAATTTTTCCTTTACCCTCGTCTCCCCACTGGGTGCCTACTACTACTTTTGTTGGCATTGCGATTCCTCATTTCACTTTTATTTCCTGGCAGGCCGCACGGCAGCTTACCAAACATTTCAATTATAACAAAAAATGCGGCAGGATGCAATCCATAATTTTGCGATAGGCAGTATTAAAATCCGGCTAAATGATCAGCGCGTCAGCTTTGTGATCATATCAACCATAATTTCCAGCCGTTTGAGATCTGAGGTACAGGGAAGCATATCGCCAATACCGAGGATTACACGGTGGTCAGCACGAAACAGCTCGGCCGCGCGGGCGATATATTCCTTGAACGCACCAATATCATAGCTGTCCATAAAAATGCTCTGCGGGATAATATCCTTGAGCACCATCCTGTCGCCGGCAATGGCGCGGATATCCTCAAGCTCTACATCCCCGGAAGGAGCTGCGGTAATACCGTTGGCATAGGTTACGCCCACCTCCTGCAGGCGTCCAAAGAGCGGCTGAAGCTTTCCGTCATGATGTACGCCTAAATCGGCGCCGTACTTCTGTGCAATCTGGCTTCTGCGCTGCAGCTGAGGGCCCAAATATTGGTCGAAGTATCCTGAGCTGTTGTCTGCACTGTAGTTTTCCACTGAGAACACCATTTTTCGTTCCTTAGCCAGAAACTCGATTACCGGTCTGTGAACCTCGTCCAGAAAATCCATGAAAGCTTCTGTTTCCTCAGGCTCATCCGCCAAAAGGAAGGAGGTTGTTTCAATTCCTGCCAGTTGAACGATCAGCGTTTGAATTGGGGTCAGCGGGGCGCACCAGTCGGCTGCAGAGGATACGGCCTTTGCGTGTTGGGCGCGCTGTTCATAGATGTAACGGACTACCTGAAGATCCTCGACCTCCTTCACCGGGTATTCCACGATCCCAAAGCTGCGCGAGGCATAGGCTTCCGCAGCGGTAACAGAGCCTACCGGAGTATGAATTGTGACTGATCGTTTTCGTCCGGGATAGCCGCCGTTTTGATATCGGACGGGTTCGCCTTCCCAGTGCTCCTTGATTTCGATGCCGGGGATCGGTTCAATTGCCGGTGGAACGGCGGCGAGAGGCGAGCACATCAGAATTTTGTCTAAATCACAATCTTGAACAGCGCTTTCCAGGGTTCCGTCATGGTAGTGTTCCGCAAACCACCAGCGTGTATCCACGTCAATAGGGAGAAAGTCCAAGCGTTTTCCCTGAAACGCCAAATCCATTCGCTGCTGTTGTTTTTGCGTCAGGTCTTCAGAACGGGAAAGGTGCTTTGTAGCCTCACGGTATTGGGCGTTGAGAAATTCTCCTGTGAGAGTATGCAGTCCGACAAGCGGCAAACTGAGCTGATACATAATAGCACTTCCTTTTTGAAAAAATAAAGCAGTCTGGGATTCTATTTGATTATCTATCCAATAAATATAATATATTTTCTGTTTGGTTGCTTGTAAAAAAGCCATATTTTTTGTATTATTTTAACTTGTTTGCTAAATTATATTTCTTTAGGCGTTAGGCTGAAAGCGGTTGTCTCCAGGATAAACTTAAGATTCCTTTTTCTGAAATGGATATTGGCTTGATATTCGAATAGGAAAAAGAATATCCGGATAAAAAAGGGACAAACTGATGATATGAATCTTGAGAGAAAGAAGGAGCGTCATGAAACTGACACCTGCAGAATACAGCGAGATGGCCAAAAAGGCTTCTCCCGGAACAAAATCCTATAAAACTATCCCGATCGCTTTTTTGATCGGCGGATTGATCTGTATGGCTGGGGAGGGGCTGATTAACCTTTACCAGTATCTTGGTATGGATCAGGAAACGGCTGGCGCCGTTACCTCCGTTACCCTGATTTTCCTTGCCGCGTTATTAACCGGACTGGATCTCTATAACTCGATTGCCCGCTTTGCCGGAGCAGGTACCCTGGTTCCGATCACCGGTTTTTCCAATGGGGTTGTCTCCCCGGCGCTGGAATTCAAATCGGAGGGTCTTGTCCTGGGACTGGGCGCAAAGCTGTTTGTGATCGCCGGCCCTGTCATTGTCTATGGGATCAGCGCTTCGATTGTTTACGGACTGATCCTTTATCTGTTTAAATTATATTGATCTGGAGAGGAAGCAGAAAATGTCACAGAAAATTGGAAGAAGCACGCTGGTTTTAGATACCTTTCCAAGCATTATGTCCTATGCCTCTGTGGTGGGGAAAAAGGAAGGGGAAGGCCCGCTTGCGCGCTATTTTGACGCGATTTTTGACGATACTACCCTGGGTGAAAAAACCTGGGAAAAATCGGAAAGCCGAATGCAGAAGGAAGCCGTCAGCCGCGCGCTGGAAAAGGGCGGCTATGCGACCATGCAGATCGATTACATCTTTGCCGGCGATTTATTAAACCAATGCATTAGCTCTCACTATGGGCTGCGTGATTTAAATATCCCATTTTACGGGTTATATGGCGCCTGCTCTACTATGGCAGAGGGGCTGTCCCTGGCTTCTGTCTTTGTAGACAACAATCTGGCGGGATTTACTATGGCCGCCACCTCTTCGCACTTCTGTTCGGCGGAACGGCAGTTCCGTCTGCCGTTGGAATACGGCGGGCAGAGGACGCCCACCAGCCAGTGGACGGCGACAGCCGCCGGGTCATTGGTGGTCGGAAAAAGCGCAAGGCCGCCCTTTGTAAAAGCGGTCTGCGGAGGGACGATTACCGATTTGGGAATCAAAGATATCAATAATATGGGCGCCGCTATGGCGCCGGCTGCTGCGCAGACCATCAAGACCTATCTGGAGGACAGCCATACCGGGCCGCAGGACTATGACCTGATTGTAACCGGAGATCTTGGACTTGTCGGGAGTGAGTTGCTGATTGACCTGTTGAAACGGGACGGGATCGACATTTCAGGCGTGCATAATGACTGCGGAAAGATGCTGTATGATGTTGAGGCGCAGGATGTCCATGCAGGAGGCTCCGGGGCTGGATGCTCCGCCTCGGTTCTCTGTTCCTACCTCCTGAAAAAGATTGAGGACGGGGCGCTGAAAAATGTACTGTTTATCGCGACCGGCGCGCTGATGTCCACCACCAGCTTCCAGCAGGGGGAGAGCATTCCGTCGATTGCCCACCTTGTACACCTGACCTATAACAGGGAATAGAAAGGAAGAAATATATGGAAATTTTTAAAGAATACTTCTGGGCCTTTCTTGTCGGGGGAATATTATGTGCCATTGGACAGGTCCTGATTGACTATACGAAGCTTACGCCCGCCAGAATCCTGGTATCCTATGTAGTCGCCGGAGTGATTCTGGGCGGAATCGGCGTGTATGAACCGCTGGTAAAGCTGGCGGGCGGAGGAGCCACTGTTCCGCTGACCGGCTTTGGCTACCTCCTGGCCAAAGGAGTAAAGGAGGCAGTTGCGGAGAAAGGACTGCTTGGCATCTTGACAGGCGGGTTCACCTCCGCGAGCGCGGGGATAGCAGCGGCTATCTTTTTTGGCTTTTTGGTGGCGCTTATTTTTAAACCGAAGGATAAGGCGTAAAGAAATGCATCGTGCCATAAGCACGATGCATTTCTTTATTATTCGCTTAAGCTTTCCGGCAGACCCTGATAGATGATCTGCCCGGCACCGCCGCCGGTAATGATCCCCACCTTTCCCGGCCTTAGGCTTGCCTTTACCGGGCAGCGCAGATCCTCGTCGATGCAGGTGACTTGAACGGGGATGCGCGGCATAAATGCCCTTTAGCATCTCGTCTACACAGTGCTCCGGCTGGTTTAAAATTCTCTGCACAAACAAACCTCCCTGTTATAAACGTGTCACGATGGATGTCAAGGCGGATTTGATAAACATTCATACAAAAAAGGATGGGAAATTCCATAATCTGGAGATTCCCATCCTTTTACAATATTCCGCAGCATCTTAGAATAGTTTCTGTGAGGAAAACCACCCCTACGGAACCAAGCGCAACAGTCAAAAGCCCTCGGTTAAAATAGGCCAGGATCAAGGCGGTAATCAATCCTGCAAGCGCTGACCAAAGACAGGCGGTAGAGGCAAGGATTTCCGGAAAGGTCATTGCAGAGAGCACAGCAAAGGGTACATAAGCGAGAAAGGATTTTACGAACCGGTTATTGATCTTTTTTCGGAATACGGCCAGGGGCAGCATCCGGGGCAGATAGGTGACAACAGCCATTACCGCGACCGCAATCAGGATCTTTGGATAGTTCATGCGGCCACCTCCCGTTCCTCTTCCTCAGTGACCGGGAATTTCAAAGCTGCCAGCGCTGAGGCGGCGACTGCGCAGATAATGATGATCCATCCGCTGGAAAGGCCGCCGAAAACCGGGACATAATGGAAGAGGCAGCTCAGGACTGCCGCCACAATAACTGTCAGCAGGATTGGACGGCTTTTGGTAGAGGGCGGCACGATAATTGCAATAAACATCCCGTAAATGGCAATCCCGAGCGCCGTGCGTACCGCAAGCGGGAGCACGCCGGTTGCAGCCGCGCCCAAAAATGTTCCAAGCGCCCAGCCGAAATAGGGCGTCAGGATCAGGCCTGTCAGATACCGGGCGTTAATCAGCCCCTTTTGCTGCATGGCGACAGCGAAAATTTCGTCCGTGACACCGAAGGATAAACCCAACCGCTGCGGCAGGGTCATCCGGTCATCTACCTTTTGGGAAAGGGAAAGGGACATCAGCATATACCGGATGTTGATGACAAAGGTAGTGACAGCGATTTCTATGTACATTCCTCCGCTGATGATCAGCGCCGTACCGGCGAACTGCCCGGCGGAGGTTAGGTTGGTCATGGAGATTAAAACGGCAATCCACACGGGAAGGCCTCCCTCGGTTGCCATCATGCCAAAGGCAAACGATACGGAGAGATATCCCAGGCAGATCGGGATTCCGTCCCGCAATCCCTTCTGAAAGGTGAGCGGCTGCAATGGCTGAGTCAAAACAGAACACCTCGCGCAATGTTTTCCTGCAGAATGTCCGCAAGTATTTCTATTATAGGGGATTCTGTCAAAAGATGCAACCATTGCAGAGGATTTATAGAGTTAATGCACCGTTTTCATCCATATACAGGATTAGAATTTGTGTTTCTTTTCCGGTTTTAGCGTCCAAATACACCAGCACATGTGTCTGATCCTCGGTTACGCACTGCACCTCATAGCAAAAGTCCTCGCTTGTCCCTTTTCCGGGGATGACACAAAGGGAGGTTTTCTGGATAGAGAGAAGCGGACTGATGGACTGGGAAAGGGACGATTCCGAGATAACCGGATCAAGTCCGGTACGTTCCTTGTGGTTGGTAAGATATCCGCGTGCGTCAAACCGTACTACCTCGCCCTTGTCCATTGCAACCGACACCTTTACGAGATCAGGATAGAGGACTACCTCGCCCTGTGTTCCGGCGTAATTGATGGTCATTAACCCGCCCTTGATTTCATAATAGGTCTGCTTTAAGGATTGATAGCCATTTTGTGTCAGAAACCGTTCGGCTGCTTCCTTGCACTGATCCTCTGAGACCATACGATCGGAAACTTCTCGGCTGTTGACCAGGTAGCTCAGATATCCGCCCTGTTTTGTGACAGCGACATTCAGGCTTTCGGCAGTGAAGCAATAGGAGGGCATTTTCCCTTCTTCATCTGAATCATCTTTCAGGCTGGCGGTCTCTGTACCGGCCGCTTTGGCTGCGGCCTCTCTAGCCTCTTCCCGGGAGACCTGCTTGGCTGCCTTCACCATTTCAGGCTCCTTCTCCAGAATATTGTCAGAAAACGGCCCGTCGTAAATTAAGGTGGGATAAGAGGTAAATCCCTCTTCAAATTCCTGGAATCCGTCTGAAAAAGAAGCGGATTTGGTTTCGTCCTTTGTCTGTGAAACGTCCTCCTTCACTTCTTTAAAGGATAGGGAACCGGAGCGGACTCCGTCCTGGACGGCAAGCACCTCTTGGAGAAATTTGTGAGCGTAATCTTTTAGGCTTTTGAGATTATCCCGCTCCTCGTCACTAATCGTCTGGTCATCTGCAAGCTTGTCAGACAAGCTTACTGCATAATCCCCGGTTTGGGACAAAAATTTATAGGTATTTTCAAGCTGCAGCGTCCCGACCGGCAGGTCTGCCAGGCATTCCTTGGCAAACCCCGCTTCACGCCAGAGCTTGGAGGCAAGCGGTGTCATGGTAGATTCGGTTCCAGCATAAAGCAGCTTTAACAGGGTATTGTCAATGTTCTCCATATGGTCGGTCAAATCGTCGATGCTTTTGAGATACTGGTATTCCAGCTTCAGCTCGGCGGCGTCCGCCCGGCGGATGTTGGTATAACAGAAGAAGGACAGCGCCAGGATCAGCGCAGTGGCAAAGGAAACGGCGCGCACAACTCCGCGCCGTGAGAGTTTAGCTTGCATGGCAAAAACCTCCGAAATAAATTTACAGCTTATACTGCTGTTTTGCTACCTTTACTTTTCCGCAAAAAAGGGAAAATATACCGAGATGAGTTTTTTATTTTTTCTTGCAGTTTGTTCATAAAAAATCTGGAAATAGAGGATTCTATGCTGTATAATAGAGTATGATTGAGAGTACTGAACGAGGAAAGGAACGAGACTGGTTTTGGAAGGACGGGAAGTATATCTGGACAACAGCGCCACGACAAAAGTCTGTAAGGCGGCGTTGGAAGCGGCTGTTTTGGGGATGGAAAAGGAATACGGAAACGCGGCCTCCCTGCACAAAAAGGGATGGGAGGCGCAGAAACTGCTGGATGCCGCAAAAAAGGGATTTGCCCGGCTTCTCGGCTGTGAGGAGCAGGAGCTTTATTTTACGTCGGGTGCAACCGAATCAAATAATCTGAGCATCCTGGGCGGAGTAGTCGGCGCAAAACGGAGAGGAAGGCGGGTTGTTACTACAACAATGGAACACGCTTCCGTTTTGGCCTGTATGGAAGAACTGGAGGCACAAGGCTATGAGGTGGTACGGATTGGGCCGAAGGAGGATGGCGGCTTTGATCCGGCTGACTTCTACAGCGCGGTGGATGAGAATACCGTCCTTGTCTCCTGCATGATGGTGAATAATGAAACCGGACTGCTGTTCCCGGTGGAGGAGATCGGGCGGGCGGTCAAGAGGAAGAACCCGCAGGTTTTGTTTCATGTTGACGCGGTACAGGGCTTTATGAAGCTGCCGCTGTCTCTGAAGCGCTCTGCGATTGACCTGCTGAGCGCCAGCGGGCACAAGATATTTGCCCCTAAGGGTATCGGACTGCTGTTTATCCGAAAAGGCGTGCGGATAAAGCCGCTCTTTTTCGGCGGCGGACAGCAGAATGGGATCCGGGTCGGGACGGAAAATGTTCCGCTTGCCAGCGCGTTTTATGCGGCGGCAGAGGAACTGGCAAAAAACAGGAAGGAACACTATGCCCTCTATGAGATGCTCAAAAGCCGTTTGCTGGAACGCGTGGGGGAAATCCCAGAGGTTTCCGTCAACAGCAAAGACAGCTGTGTTCCCTATATTGTGAACCTGTCGGTGGCAAAAATCCGTTCGGAGATCATGCTCCACTATCTGGAGCAGTTTGGGATCTATGTTTCCAGTGGGTCGGCCTGCTCAAAGGGGGCGAAAAGCCACGTCCTCGCAGCATTCGGCTACCCGGCTGAGCGGATCGACACTGCGCTGCGGGTGAGCTTTTCTCCGGAAACTACAATCGATGATATCGATTATTTTGCTGAAAAGCTAAAAGAGGGCAGCACAAGCCTGATGAAAATGAAATAGAAAAGGACAGAGATATGAAGCAGGAAGTAATTATGATTAAGCTGGGAGAGATCGCCTTAAAGGGACTCAACCGGAAAACCTTTGAGGATACGCTGGTAAAAAACATCAAATGGCGTCTCCGGGGCGTCGGGAAATTTGCAGTCACCCGCGCGCAGTCGACCATGTATATCGAACCCAAAGAGGATGACATTGACTTTGACGAAGCGGCCGACCACCTGAGCAATGTGTTTGGTATTGCCGCCTTTACCAGGGCGTTGGTGACTGAAAAGAAGCTGGAGGCGATCAAGGCCGACGCGGTGGAATATATGAGAGACGTTTTGCCCTATGCCAAAACCTTTAAGGTAACGGCAAAGCGGGCGGACAAAAGCTTTCCGCTCACCTCGCCGCAGATTCAGCAGGAGCTGGGCGGCACGCTGCTGGACGCCTACCCGCATCTCAAGGTGGATGTCCACAATCCTGAGGTAACCGTGACGATTGAAATTCGGGATTTCGGCGCTTATATTCACGGCAAACAAATCCCCGGGGCCGGCGGTATGCCTGTCGGCTCGTCCGGAAAAGCAATGGTGCTGATCTCCGGCGGAATCGACAGTCCTGTAGCGGCCTATATGATGGCAAAGCGGGGGTTAATCCTTCATGCCGTCCACTTTGTCAGTCCGCCCTATACCAGCGACCGCGCACGTCAGAAGGTGGAAGACCTCTGCGAAATTGTCAGCCGGTACGCAGGGAGGATTTATTTCCACTGTGTTCCATTTACCAAAATTCAGGAAGCGATCAAGACCCATTGCCCGGAAGAGTTCTTCACGATTATTATGCGCCGCCTGATGATGGAAATCGCAATCCGAATCAGCGAAGAAAATGACCTGAAAGCACTGATTACTGGAGAAAGCCTCGCGCAGGTCGCCAGCCAGACAATCGGTGCGATTGCTGCGACGGACGACGTCTGCACAATGCCGGTTTTCCGCCCCTTGATCGGGATGGATAAAAATGAAATTATCGAAATTGCTCGGAAGATCGGGACGTTTGAAACGTCAATTCTCCCGTTTGAAGATTGCTGCACCGTCTTTACCCCGAAGCATCCAAAAACCCGCCCTGCTGTCGAGCAGGTGCGTGCTGCGCAGGCTGCCTTTGATTTTGCGCCGCTGGTAGAGGAGGCGGTTCGGGAGACAGAGGTCAAGACCATTGCCGCATTATAATTATAGAAAAAGGAAGCTGATTTTGCTATGAACGCTGAGATTATTTCAGTCGGAACGGAGATTGTTCTGGGAGATATCCTCAACACCCATTCCCAGTTCCTTTCCCAGGAGTTGGCTGGGATGGGGATCAATGTATTTTACCATACCGCGGTTGGAGACAACGACAGGCGGTTTACGGCGATCCTGCAGACCGCCCTGGAACGGAGCGACATTGTTTTCCTGACTGGCGGGCTCGGCCCGACGACGGATGATATCACCAAGGAAACCGCCTGCGAGCTGATGGGGGTTTCCTGCCGCTACAATGAAGAAATTGGAGCTCGGCTGGAGGCGTTTTTTGCCCGTTCCGGCAGAGTGATGAGCGAAAATAATAAGAAACAGGCAATGGTGCCTGAGCATGCTGTCATTTTACAGAACGATTGGGGAACCGCGCCTGGATTTATCATTGAAAAGGATCACCGCACCGTCGTTCTGCTGCCTGGCCCGCCCAGGGAACTGCAGCCGATGTTTACCCACAGGGTGAAGCCGTATCTGGAGCAGCGAACGAACGGGATTATCTTTTCAAAGAACGTCCGGGTTTTTGGAATCGGGGAGTCCTCGCTGGAGGAGAAGATTGTCGACCTGGTCACATCAGGCAATCCAACGGTTGCGCTTTATGCAAAAACTGGGGAGGTGCTCATCCGGGTAACGGCAAAAGCGCCGTCGCAGCAGGCGGCTGAGGAGCTGGTGGACGGTATGATTCTCCAGCTCAGGGAACGGCTTGGAAATACCATATACGGGATTGATATCGGCGGGCTGCACGAAGCGCTCGTCCATAGTCTCCAGCAGCATGGTGAGACCGTGGCTACGGCTGAAAGCTGTACCGGTGGTATGATCGCTGCTCAAATCACTGAGGTGCCGGGTTCTTCTGAGGTGTTTGAGATGGGCGCAGTCACCTATGCAAACCGCATTAAGGAACAGCTCCTGGGCGTGTCCCGCGAAACACTGGAAACGGTGGGCGCGGTTAGCCGGGAATGCGCGGTACAGATGGCGAAGGGGCTGGCGGAGAAAAGCGGCGCGGATTATAATGTCGCGGTGACCGGAATCGCGGGCCCGGGCGGCGGAAGTAAAGAAAAACCGGTCGGAACCGTTTATATCGCGGTGGAGCATCATGGGAGGGTATGGTGCGAGCACTATTATTTTGCGCGGCATCGCAATGAGCGGGATTACATCCGAACCCAAACCTGCCTGAACGCGATGAATATGGTGCGCCTGACCATAGAAGATCCAACGGCCTATGAGGTACATTATGAAAGCTAAGACAAGGCCGCGCGGGAAGAAAAGATACACAGTCTTGATTGTAATCTTTTCAGCCATCTTTGTCGTTTCGCTGGGGCTGCTGGGATACCAGCTTTATGATTATTTCAGCGCGAACCAGTTTTTGGGACAGATCAATGAGCTGAAGGAGCAAAAGCCTACAGATGACGACCTGTCAAAGCTGCCGGACGGCGCGACCGATGAGTTTGCCGTTCTGCATGCAAAGTACCCGGATTTTCTTGGCTGGATATCCATTGACGGAACAAAAATTGATTATCCGGTTGTCCAGGGAAAGGATAACGATTATTATCTGCGCAGGAATATGGACGGCGAATACCACCGTCTCGGAACCGTATTTGCCGATTACCGATGCCAGTTCGGAAAAGACTTGTTTTCTGACAATTCTGTCATTTACGGGCACAGCGCGTTTGACGGCTCCTATTTTCGGGATCTGTTAAAGTACAAAAGCCTTGATTATTATAAAGAGCATCCGGTCATCCATTTTGACACCCTCTACGGCAAGCAGGATTTTGTGATTATCGGAATGTTTATGGCGGGAATTTATCCATCCCAGGGGGAACTGTTTGAATACCACAATTTCGTGGAGGCGGCGGATGAGGCGGCCTTTGATGGTTTTATCAGCGAGGTGGAGCGCAGAAGCTATATCCGCTCTGCGATTCCTGTGGAATATGGAGACAAGCTGATCACCCTGTCCACCTGCGATTATGAATTTGACGACTCCCGTTTTGTAGTAGTCGGAAAGCTCCTGCAGGAGGGGGAGGATGGGAAGGAACTGGCGCAGAGCGCTCAGACCCATCCGGGCCGGTTTATGCCGGACGCGTGGTATGAAGCAAAAGGAAAGAAAAACCCGAATCAGTAAGATATACGGTAACTACCGGATTGAATAAAAAGGAGAATGCTTATGACTACAGTTACAAACAGGCCCTTTGGTCTCACCAGCGATGGGCGGCAGGCAACCCTGTTCACCTTGAAAAATGGGAATACCGAGGTGGATATTTCTAATTATGGCGCAACATTGGTCGCCATCCGCACTACTGACAAAAACGGACAGATTTACGACGTCCTGCTTGGAAAGGACAACGCTGCGGCTTATCAGCAGGGCGGCGCCTATCTCGGCGCTCTGATCGGCAGAAACGGAAACCGGATTAAAAATGGTAAATTCGAAATCGGCCGGAAGGAATACCAGATGGCTCAGAACGAAGGCGCCAACAACCTCCACAGCGGCCCGGATGGATTTGATACGAGAATCTGGAATGTGGCGGTAGCGGAAAAGGAGCATGGGCAGTGCCTGGAATGCAGCCTTTACAGCCCGGACGGTGACGAGGGCTTTCCGGGAAATCTTCAGGTCTGTGTCCGCTACTCCCTGAGCGGGAACAACGAGCTGATCCTGGAATACTTTGCAAAAACAGACGCGGATACTGTTGTCAATATGACAAACCACGCTTATTTTAACCTCAACGGGGATGCAAGCGGGTCTATTGAAAACCATCAGATGACTATTTTCAGCGATTTTTATACTCCGGTGGACGATGACTGCTGCCCAACCGGCGAAGTGTTCAGCGTAAAGGGAACGCCGTTTGACTTTACCGAGCCGCACGCAATCGGCGAGCGAATTAACAATGTCCCGGATTTTGCCATCACCAAGGGATACGACCACAACTTTATCCTGCGAACGAAAGAACGTCAGATGACCCATGCGGTACAGGTGGCCGGGGACCAGACCGGGATTGTCATGGATGTCTATACCAACCAGCAGTGCGTCCAGTTTTATGCAGGAAACCAGATTCAGGAGGAAGCGGGGAAAAACGGAATCGTTTATCATTACCGCGGCGGCTTCTGCCTGGAAACACAGTGCTGCCCGAACGCCATGGTACAGCAGCATTTGGGAGCTCCGATTCTGCATGCCGGGGATGTATATAATTACACCACGATCTTTAAATTCTCAGCAAAATAGTTAAAAATGAATGAATTATGAATAGGCAAAGCAAAAGAAACACAATATTTTCACATTCATTTCGAAAAAATATGTGGCAAACATGAATGAAATGTGTTATATTAATAATTGTTGTTTTGTCTGTTTATGACCAGAAGAGCAGACGCCAAAACAAAGGAGGCGTCTGTTTTCCTGTCTGCTAGATTGGGGAGTTTTAAAAACCCCTGAGGATGGACATAAAATTATCGATATTGGAGGGAGAACTGATGATCGAGATAAAAAACCTGACCAAGCGTTACGGTAACAAACTGGCTGTTGATGATGTTTCGTTTACGGTAAACAAGGGTGAGATTTTAGGTTTTTTAGGCCCGAACGGCGCTGGAAAATCCACGACGATGAATATTCTGACCGGATATCTTTCCGCAACTGAGGGACAAGCCATCATCGATGGGTTTGACATTTTGGAAAACCCGACGGAAGCAAAGAAAAAAATAGGTTATCTGCCGGAGCAGCCGCCGCTGTATGTTGACATGACGGTGGACGAGTATCTGGACTTTATGTATGACCTGAAAAAGGTGAGGGTGGGCGCCAGCAAGAAAACGCATATCAGCGAAATCTGCGAGCTGGTAAAGATTTCCCATGTCCGCAAGCGGATGATCCGGAACCTGTCAAAGGGGTATAAACAGCGTGTCGGGATTGCGCAGGCGCTGCTTGGAAATCCGGAGGTTCTGATTCTGGACGAACCGACAGTAGGTCTTGACCCCAAACAGATTATCGAAATCAGAACGCTGATTAAATCGTTGAGCGAAAGCCATACCGTTATCCTTTCATCCCATATCCTGCCGGAAATCCAGGCGGTATGTGACAGGGTAATCGTAATCAGCCAGGGCAGGCTGGTTGCGGACGATACGGAGACGAATCTTTCGAACAAGCTTTCCGATGATGTACGGTATACCATCCGGATCGACGGCCCGGAAAAAGAAGTGCTTTCCATGCTGCGTTCGATCCCGGCCATGACCGAAGTCCAGGCGTTGGGCAAGCGTGAAAAGGGAGTATACGAATATATTATTGAGGCGGAAAAGGGCTTTGACATCCGCCGCGAGGTGTTTAAACGCCTTTCCAGCCGCAACTGGCCGATTATGAGCCTGAAGAGCAGCGAGCTGACCCTGGAAGATATCTTCCTCCAGCTCACAGAAGGGCGGACGGATATTAATATGATGCCTGCTGCTGAGAAAGAGCCGGAAGAAAAGGCAGAGCCGGCGGCAGAGGCAGAAGAACAAGAAGATGGGGGTGACGAAGAATGAGCGCAATTTTAAGACGTGAGTTTGCAACTTATTTCCGGGCACCTTTGGGGTATATTTATCTGGCAATCTTCTACTTCTTTGGCGGGCAGTTCTTCTCCGCGGTGCTGTACAGCATGACAAACAGCATCGGTACAGTTTTTTCCAGTATGTTTACTGTTTTAATGTTTACCATACCGCTTTTAACCATGCGGCTTATGAGTGAGGATAAGCGTTTGAAAACTGACCAGGCACTATTGACTGCTCCGGTTTCTTTAAACGGCATTGTCTGGGGGAAATTCCTGGCGGCGTTCGCGCTGTTCGGGATTGGGATTGCCATTACGATCCTGTACTTCCTGATCCTTTCCTCTATGGCGACTCCGCAGTGGAATATCTTTTTAGGCAACCTTTTGGGAATTATTCTCTTGGGTGGCTCTCTGATTTCCATCGGAATGTTTATCTCGTCCCTGACAGAAAGCCAGATGATCGCTGCAATCGGCGGTTTTGCGGCAATGTTCTTTGTATTCATGATTGATTCGATTGCTTCCATCATGCCGGTTGCATGGCTGGGCGCTATTTTTGAACAGCTGTCATTCCTGACCCGGTATAATGATTTTACATCGGGAATTTTGGATTTTTCCAATATTTTGTTTTTCCTCAGTGTAGTTGTAGTTTTCAACTTCCTGACGGTCCGTATTTTGGAAAGAAAACGCTGGAGCTAAGGAGTTGAAGTGTGATGAAGAAATTAAATATTTTGAAAAGTCGCCGCTTTAAACATGGCTCTATGGCGACCATCCTGACGGTTGGATTCATTGTAGTGGTAGTGGTAATCAACATCATTGCAAGCCTTCTGTTAAACCGTTTTCCGGTGAATATTGACCTGACAGAGGATAATATTTACCAGCTGACAGATGAATCAGTCGATTATGTAAAAAAGCTTGACTCAGATGTAAATATTTATGTCTGCGTTTCAGAATCTGATTTTGTAAACGCTGCTTCCAGCTCTGTTTATTACAAGCAGGCTTATGAAATCATCAATAACTATGCAAAACAGAATTCTCACATCAAGGTACAGTTTGTTGACCTGCTGGAGGAACCGGAATTTGCACAGAAGTTTTCTTCCTATGACGTGCAGCAGTCCAGCATTGTGGTGGAAAGTGACAAGCGTGTAAAGGTCACTACGATTACCGATCTGTTTGACCAGCAGCAGAACAGCTCCACCGGGACGACCACTATTTCATCTAAGGCAGAACAGGTGATGACCTCCGCAATCATGTATGTTACGGACAATGAAGTCATGCAGGCCTCGATCCTGACCGGCCATTCTGAGACAGACGTTGCCGGCTTTACCTCTCTGCTGACCTCCAACAACTATGAAGTCGCTCAGCAGAATATCACTACTGAAGAGCTGAATCAGGACGCCTCCCTGCTGGTGATCTATGCGCCGACAACGGATTACAGCGAAGCGGAGCTGAAGAAGCTGGACGCATTCCTGGATAACGATGGGAAGTTTGGGAAATCGTTAGTTTATATTGCTTCTTACGAGCAGCCGGAGCTGCCGAACCTTGAAGCCTTCCTGGGCGAATGGGGCATCGAAATCGGCGAGGGCCTTGTTTATGAAACCAATACCAGCAACGTTTACGGGCAGAATTTCATGATGGGCCTGGAATATACCAAGGAAGATTATGTGACTGATCTGAGACAGCCTGACCTGCCGTTTATCGGTGCATATAACCGTCCGCTGAGCCTGAAATGGGAAGAATCCAGCAATCGTACTGCTTCTGTTCTGCTTTCCGCTCCGGCAACCTCTATCCTTGTGCCTTATGAGCCGGGTGAGGACTTTGACCCGAACGCACAGGAACAATCCTCTTATGCAGTAGCTGCTGTGGGAACACGCACCCGCTATGAGGGAACCGATGCGATTACGTCCAATGTGCTGGTATTCGGCGGCCAGACAATGTTTGACTCGAGCTTTACCTCTTCTGCGAATTACAATAATAACGAATATACAGTAAACCTGGTGAACAAGCTGGTCGGAAAAGAAGATACGCTGAATATCGTGTCGGTCAGCTTTGATGAGGAATCTCTGACCATAACACAGTCCCAGTTTACGACAATCAGCGTGCTGTTCATGTTTGTACTGCCGGTGATTTGCGTCATTGTCGGCATTGTGATCTTTGTGCTCAGGAGGAATAAATAACCTATGAACAAAAAGAAAAAAACATTGTTGATCGGCGCGGTGGTTCTGGTTCTGCTGATCGGGGCGATGTTGGCATTGCTGTTCACCCAGCCGAAGGATGATGCAGACACCTCATCTGCGCTATCGGCTGAGGAAGAAGATGTATACCTTTATCAGGAAGAAGAAAATTCCCTGAAATCACTTCAGGTTACCAACGAGACCGGAACCTATAGCCTGGAGCAGGTTGGAGAACAGAAGTGGGGTATCACGGCGCTGGACGACTACAAAACCGACAGCGAGGCGTATACGGATACCGCCGAGCGTTATACTCAGCTTGCCGCTAAGCAGAAGCTGCTCGACAAGGTGACGGATAAGGCGAAATATGGGCTGGATAATCCGAGCGGAACCGGAGTAGCGACCTTTAATAACGGGACTACCCATACGGTGACAGTCGGAGATATGACGCCGGACGAGGCAGGCTATTACGCAATGGTTGACGGTGACGAGGCGCTTTATATCATTACTGTTGCCAATGCGCAGAAGCTGCAGCAGTCACAGCTCGCGTATCTGAACATGACAATTATCGAGGGTTATGATACGGAAGACTCCGAAGCGATTCCGACCATCGAAGGGATGACCATCGAACGGAAAGACCTCGATTATAAGGTTGTAATGGAAAAGGCACAGCAAACCGGGGATGATGAAACCCAGATGTATGCTTCAACATTGCAGATGGTAAGCCCGGTTGAGTGTGACCTTGACTCCCAGCATGCGGATGAGGAGATTATTCTTCCGCTCTTTGGGCTGACCGCGGAGGAAGCGGTAGCGCTTGATGCCGAGGCTGTGAAAAGTCAGTATGGGTTTGACGATCCGACGGCGACCATTGTGCTGCAGTATGACGGACGTACTGCAACAATGACCTTTGGCAGCAAGGCGGACGATGAGTCCTACTATATGATGTTCAACGAAAATAACGTCATCTATCGTGTGAAAACCGAAAGTGTCGCGGCACTGACTGTAGATCCGAATACGTTGGTATCCAGCCTGGGAATTCTGCCGTATATCGATGATGTAAAGACAGTGACTGTGGAATTCGAGGATAAAACCTATGTCTATGAGCTGACCGGCGAAGATGATGAGCTGAAAATCACCTTGGATGGAAAGAATATTGATACGGACAACTTCAAACAGTTGTACCAGTTGATTTTGAATCCGAGCCTGGAAGCGATTTATACCGGTACTGTCACCAGCGATCCGGTGGTATCCGTTACCTATGAATACCGTGCAGGCGGAAGCGATACCATTGAGCTGTATGATGACGGAGGCCGGCAGATGATCTTTGCACTCAATGGACAGGCAAACCGTTCCGGACGAAGCGCGTATCTGGATAAACTGGAACGGGAGCTCCAGAATTTGATTGACGGAAAAGACGTTGATACGACCTGGTAACTCCAAAAAAGCGTTAGAACATTGTTTCTAACGCTTTTTTTAACGAAAGGACTTTTTTCATGGATATTATCAAAAAATTGCAGGAAGAGTTAAAGCTTCAACACCAGCAGGTTGAAAACACGGTCAAGCTGATTGATGAGGGGAACACCATCCCATTTATTGCGCGTTATCGGAAAGAACTGACCGGGTCGCTGGACGATCAGGTGCTGCGGGCGCTGTCCGAACGGCTCACCTATCTGCGCGGGCTGGAAAAACGGAAGGAGGAGGTATTGGCACTCATCGAGGGTCAGGAAAAGCTGACCGATGGTCTGCGCCAGTCCATTGAACAGGCACAGACCATGACGGAGGTAGAGGATTTATACCGTCCGTTCCGTCCAAAACGCAAAACAAGGGCTTCAGTGGCAAAGGAAAAGGGACTTGCGCCGTTGGCGGAATTGATTTTAAAGCAACGAAAGGAAACCGGCGTTGCGGAAGAAGCAAAGGCTTTTCTAAATGATGAGGTAGAAACAATAGAAGCTGCGGTTGCGGGTGCTCTGGACATTATTGCAGAAGAGGTGTCGGATGACGCCAGCCTGCGCGGGAAACTGCGGGCTCAGCTATTGCGGCAGGGCAGGTTGGTGACCAAAGCTTCCGATCCGGAGGCAGAAAGTGTTTACACGATGTACTATGAGTATCAGGAACCACTGAGTAAAATTGCAGGGCATCGTGTCTTGGCAGCAGACCGAGGGGAACGGGAAGGCTTTCTAAAGGTATCGGTAGAAACAGATGAAGCCGCCGCGCTGAATACGGTTTGCCGTCAGTTTGTAAAAGGGGAAGGTGAAGCTTCAGAATTGGTGCAAAGCGCTTGTGAGGATAGCTATTCCCGCCTGATTTTCCCCTCGCTGGAGCGTGAGATCCGCAGCCAGTTAACGGAACAGGCAGATGAACAGGCAATCCATATCTTTGCAGAGAATTTGGAGAAGCTGTTGATGCAGCCGCCGGTCAAGGACTGCGTGACATTGGGGCTTGACCCCGCATACCGTACCGGATGCAAGATTGCGGTGGTTGACGGAACCGGAAAGGTGCTTGCGACAACGGTAGTCTATCCCACTCCGCCGCAGAAAAAGGCAGAAGAGGCGAAAAGAACACTTTCCGCTCTCATCAAAAAATACCATGTGACTGTGATCTCCATTGGAAATGGAACTGCTTCCAGGGAGAGCGAGAGCTTTGTAGCGGAGCTGATTCGTGAGCTTGAAACGCCGGTGTCCTATATGGTGGTATCGGAGGCGGGAGCGTCCGTATATTCGGCTTCCAAGCTGGCGGCGGAGGAATTCCCGGAATATGACGTTTCTCTGCGCAGCGCAGTCTCGATTGCCAGAAGGCTTCAGGATCCGCTGGCAGAGCTTGTCAAAATTGACCCGAAGGCAATTGGAGTAGGACAATATCAGCATGATATGCCGAAGGCGCGGATGGACGAAGCGCTGGGCGGTGTCGTAGAGCATTGCGTCAATACCGTCGGTGTTGATCTTAATACCGCTTCCCAGCCCCTGCTGGCGCGGGTAGCGGGGATCAACCAGAGTGTAGCAAGGAATATTGTCGCCTATCGCGAGGAAAACGGCGCATTCCAGAACCGGAAAGAACTGATGAAGGTGCCGAAGCTGGGCGCAAAGGCGTTTACCCAATGCGCGGGCTTTCTCCGGATACCAGGCGGGCAGAATATCCTTGATTATACTGGTGTTCATCCGGAATCCTATCCGGCTGCGGAACAATTGCTGCAGGCGTGCGGCTATCAGCTTAGCGATGTGGCAGACAGGCAGATCGGCGAGCTTGCGAAGCGTGCGGAGGGGATTGGATATCCTGAGCTTGCCAAGCGCCTTGATACCGGTATCCCGACATTGCGGGATATTGTTGCAGAGCTTCAGAAACCGGGGCGCGATCCGAGGGATGAACTTCCGAAGCCTCTGCTGCGTTCTGATGTGCTGGAACTCAAGGATCTAAAGCCTGGGATGGAGCTTAAGGGCACTGTGAGAAATGTCATAGACTTTGGCGCGTTTGTGGATATCGGCGTACATGAAGACGGGCTGGTGCATATTTCCCAGCTTTCCAACCGCTTTGTGAAGCATCCGCTGGACGTTGTCAGTGTTGGGGATATCGTGACGGTCTGGGTTTTGGACGTTGACCTGAAACGCAAGCGGATCGCACTTACCATGAAGCAACCTGGTAAATAAGTGAACAGCCAGTGCAGTGAAGAAAGTTCTTCACTGCACTGGCTGTTTGTTGTGGTACAATGGGGATTGCTAGGGCTGAAACGTTATGGCCGTTCAGATCGTTTCAGTTCGTCTAATTCATCTTCAAAACGCTGCTGTAACTGTTCGACTGGCAAGTCTTGATCCTCAAAATAAAAATTGACTGCCGTTCTGATATCATCATATGAAATCTCACACATTACAAGACCGAAACAAGGGGTTGTATAATAATTTACTTCACCTGTAGAAAAACCGGTATCCTCTGGAAAAATTACCTGCGGTATTTTAACAGAGTTTAAAATTTCATGTACCATGCATGCATACTGTGAAAAATCAGGATGTTCCGCGTTCCTGTTTGTTGGCTCGATCCACACAGATTCATTTACATAGTCTATATCCAGAACATACCCATATTGTTCAGTAATGTTAGATAATGTATCAAAATAATTTTGCTGTTTTAAAAGAACTGCCAAATAATCGTTTTCGCACCCGAAATGATAAACATTATCATATAAAAGATTATGAACGGAAAACGCTGTTCCATTTTCGTCGCAGAAAATTCCCTTATTTGCTTTTTTATCAAATGGTTCGACCACTGAAAAGGTATGCTCGGGATAGGTTGTTTCAAGGCACATCATAATACGTTCATCCGTATCTTTCCCGCTTAGTGGATTGTCCGGGTCAACAGAATCGTGTATCAGCTTAAAAATTCCGGAACAACTGGTCAGCGAGAAGCACATAACCATGACGGTGAAAAGCATGTATACTTTTCGCAATTTCATCACTTCCTTATAACATAAAGATAAGCCTCCGTACAAAGGCCGATAACTAAAATCAGCATAACAAAGAATCCAATGTTTGTCAATTTTGCGGATGATTCCATGTTCTTTGTCTTTATTGTGACAAATTGTAATTTTTTGATAGGTAGATGTACCAGGAGAAACGGTATCAGTTATCACGAAAGAATAAAATATACAAATAGTATAAATTTAGATATAATATACAATAATTGAGCTTTGTAATTGTGCGATTGCAAGAAATATTGAAGTAAAACAAAATAAAAATAGTGGATATGCTCAAAAATACAAAAAACATCAATTTGGTAAAAGTAGCAAAGAAATCCCCGCGTTTTTTGGGAGGAAGCGGGAAATTTGGAGATATTAGGGAGGATTTGTTCTGATTTGTGAAAGACAGGTTTCAAATATTAGCAGTTTTATACAAAAGACAGGACTCCGGTTTTCTTGACAAATGAGAGAAAGACGACTATAATAATTACAAAAGAGTAACAAATGTAACAAAATTCCGCGCTGTTTCCCTGGAACTGGAAGAGGGCGGAGAAATGAGGGAACAAATGGACGTACAGGAAAAGAACCAGGGTACGCAGCCGGCTGTCGCTCCTCAGGAAGAAACACAGCAGCATAAAAAGGAAATAGGCGTTGCCGTCTCAGCTTTAGCAGACCGCTTTAGTCAGGTCGGTTCTGCTGTCGTTTCTAATACACAGGCTTTTGCACAGAGCTTTCGGGGAAAAAGAGTTTCCCGTTCCATGTTAAAAGTATTGCTGATCGGTACTATCGCGTCAGTTTCTCTGGCGGTATGTACCGGGCTGACCGTTGCAGACAACCGGATTGCTGTGTATGAGGGGGAGGACGTTTATTACCGGTATACGCCCTATTCTGAATTAGATGAGATTCTGGAGGAGCAGAAGATTACACTAGGAAAAGACGATATCTGTGTTTTTTCCGGATTTAACAGTAAAAATGAAGCGAGCATCATGATTAAACGGGCTTTTAATGTCACAGTGACTGCGGATGGGAAAACCGAGACAGTTGTGATGGCAGAAGGTACTGTCAAGGATGCGTTGAAAAAGGCAAATATCACCTACAGTGAGGACGACCTGATCAATGTTGCGCTATCAGAACAGGCAATTCCGGATATGGGAATCGTTGTAAATCGCGTGACCTTTGAAACCTTCACAGAGACAGAGGAAATCCCATTTGAAACAAAGCGTCCGGATGGAGATTGCCCGAGCAACCAGCGCGAGGTTGTGATGCAGAGCGGGAAAAACGGCGAAAAGGAATTGACACGCCAGACCCGTTTCGTGGATGGTGTGGAAAAAGAAACTACGACCATCAAAGAGACAGTACTCACAGAACCGGTTGACGAGGTAATTGAATACCGTGCTAAGGTTTCCTGGGGCGGAAGCGTGCTGAAATATGACAGCAGCGACCTCCAGCTTGACGAAAACGGAATTCCGCTTAACTATAAATACAAAGTGACTGGGAAAGCAACTGCTTACAGTGCGCTGGGAAGGCCGACAAAGCTGGTTCCGGGCTGTGTGGCAATGGATCTGAGCCGCTTCCCGAAGGGGACAAAGCTCTATATCCGCACGCCGAGCGGAAGCTATGTGTACGGATATTCCAAGGTTGCAGATACCGGCGCGTTTGTCCATAATGGCAGCGGAGTATTGGTTGACCTGTTCTTTAACACCTATGCGGAAAGCGTCCGCTTTGGTGCGAAAACTGTTGATGTTTACGTACTCGAGTAGTACTGACTCCTTGACCAAACAAAAGCTCCTCCCGATATCGGGAGGAGCTTTTGTTTATTTTTCTTCAATATGTTCCGAGAGGGAGAATTGCCTCCACTTTCCGGATTTTAAGTAGATAAGCGCACAGATGATAGAAAAGAGGCTTGCCAGAGGAGCCGCAAAACCAACGGCAAATAAGTCTCCGCCGAGGCGGCTCACAAAATAGGAGATGGGGATGCGGAACAGGAGAGTAGCTGCAATCCCATTTGCCATTGTAAAAGCGGTTTTGCCGCATCCGTTTAAAAAACCATTCATTGTAAAGACAAAGGAGACCAGCAGAAAATCGATACTGAAGCTGCGCAGATAGAAAACGCCTGCTGCTGTGACATCCGGCTCAGCATGAAAGATGCCAAAGATGCTTTCGGGTGAAATCTGTGCCCAGAGAAAGAACAGAACTGCCGGGATCAGGGCGGAAAGAATAGAGAGTTCCAGTCCCTTTTTAGCGCGGTGCGGTTTTCCGGCTCCCATATTCTGGGCGGCAAAGGTTGCGATTGCCCCACTGAAGGAGGAGGCCGGAAGCATGGCGAAGCCATCAAATTTGTTCGCAATTCCTACAGCAGCGGAAGCGATTAGCCCCATGCTGTTGATAATGGCGGCGATAATCAGGAATGATACGCTGACAACAGTGTCCTGCAAAGAGATAGGAAATCCAATTTTGAAGATCAGCCCTATTTTTTCCCTGCTGATCCGAAGCGACTTAAGGGTAAACTCGGCAAGCTGAGTTCGCTTCACCAGATAGAAAAGCGCCATAATAGCGCTTACACCCTGTGACAGCATAGTGGCAAGGGCAGCTCCGGCCGGCCCCATCCGCAAACCGCCGACAACGATAAAATCCAATATAATATTGGTGATGCATCCTACGGCAACAAAGAGCAGCGGATGCTTGGAATCGCCGATTCCGCGCAGCACAGAGCTGACCGCATTGTACATCACCAAAAACGGGATACCAAAGGAGCAGAGCATAACGTATTCATTTGCCATCTGCTGGGCTTCCTTTGGCGTCTGCAGCAGGCTCAGAAGCCCGTTTCCCGCAATCAGCATCAATATCGTCAGAGCTAAGGAAAAGATGGCAAACAGCACCATCATGGTACTGACCGTTTGACGGATGTCCTCTCTGCGCTGTGCGCCGCTGTACTGTCCAATCAGAACTGTCCCTCCGGTGGTCAGTCCAATAATAAAGGACTGAATAATAGTCATGAGCTGGGAACCGACGGATACGGCAGAAATACCCGCCGCGTTTGAAAACCACCCTACTACAGCCGTATCAACAGCACCATACAGCGCCTGAATGAAGTTAGCCAGTAAAAAGGGAAGGGCAAACCAAAACAGGGAGGAAAGGATTCTGCCCTGCGTCAAATCATTCTGTCTCATGAAATTCCAACCTTCTTTTTTATCATTGCCTTTATGAACCATAAAAGCCGGATAAGAGGTTGGAAGATTCCAATCAGTCTTATCCGGCTTGGTGAATCAAACCGTTTCTTCACACAGCCTTTAATTTACTGTTATTATAGCAAAGCGGAAAAATTCTGTCAACGGCTAAACCGCAGGCAGGCCGCGTGATAGAAAAATTTGTTTTGCGCGTTCCATTTCCTGGGCAGAAGGCGGCTCTGTCTCTGCAAGCTGATAGCTTTCCCCGAGGTAATCCCATTTATAGCTTCCCATTTGATGGAACGGAATGAGTTCAATCCGCTCGATGCAGGAATAGTGCTTTAGAAATTCCGCCATTCGTGTAAGCTTTTCGTCATAAAGGGTGTAGCCGGGCAGACAGACATGCCGCAGCCAAACCGGTTTTTTTGTCTTTTCGCAGTAGTCGAGGGTTTCCAGCGCATGATGATTATCCTGCCCGGTCAGTTTCCTGCATTCCTCCGGGTCGTATGCCTTCAGATCGAGCAGGAGCAGATCAGTCAGATCGATCCCCTCTCTGGACAGGGACAGCGCCACAGCGCCGGAGGTGTCTACCGCAGTGTGGAAGCCGTTCTTCCTGCAAAGGGAGAGCAGCGCCTTGGTAAAATCCATCTGCGCAAACGGTTCGCCGCCCGAAAGGGTGACGCCGCCCCGCTTGAGGAAACTGCGGTATCCGAGGATTTCCTCCATCAGATCCCCGGCTGTTCTCTGGGTTCCCTCTCCGAATTTCCAGGAATCCGGATTGTGACAGTACAGGCAGCGCAGCGGACATCCCTGCAAAAAGACGACAAACCGGATTCCCGGGCCGTCCACCGCGCCAAAGCTGTCGGTGGAATGGATGTAACCTTTTATATCTTCATGTAACATAGAATCACCTTTCTTTGAACTACAGGCTGCTTCTGCCTTGCAAAAACCGCCGCTGATAACGACCGGGACAAGCGTTTAGCTTGTCCCGGACAGGTCAGATGCTAGAATTTTTCATGGAATGTGCGGCTGATTACATCAAGCTGCTGCTCCCGGGTCAGCTTGATAAAATTGACCGCATAGCCCGATACGCGGATGGTAAGCTGCGGATACAGCTCTGGATGATCCATTGCATCCAAAAGAACCTCCCGCTTTAACACGTTGACGTTCAAATGGAACCCGTCATCCTCAAAATATCCGTCCATCAGGGAAACAAGATTATCCCTTTGCTCGTCCTGGGTTTTGCCCAGCGCGCCCGGGACAATGGAGAAGGTATTTGAAATCCCGTCCTGCGCGTACTCAAACGGCAGCTTGGCGACGGATTTCAGAGAGGCGACGCAGCCGTGAGTATCCCGTCCGTGCATTGGGTTTGCGCCGGGTGCAAACGGTTCTCCTGCCTGCCTGCCGTCCGGTGTGTTTCCGGTTTTCTTTCCGTAAACTACATTGGAAGTAATGGTCAGGATCGACATGGTCGGAACGCTGTCCCGATAGGTGGTGTGACGGGACAGCTTTTTCATGAATCCCTGCACCACATCCACAGCGATCTGGTCTACTCTCGGATCGTTGTTCCCGAACTTCGGATAATCGCCTTCAATTTCAAAGTCAGTAATTAATCCCTCTTCGTTTCGGATCGCCTTTACCTTCGCGTATTTAATCGCGGACAGGGAATCCACGACAACCGAGAGCCCGGCGATGCCGCCGGCAGAGGTACGGTAAACCTTTTCGTCATGCAGCGCCATTTGAAGCTTTTCATAGCAGTATTTGTCGTGCATGTAGTGGATAATATTGAGAGTATTGATATAGAGCTTGGAGAGCCATTCGCAGATATAGTCGAAACGGCCGACCACCTCCGCATAGTCAAGGTAATCGCTCTTCAGCGGCGCGATATATGGGCCGACCTGCGTTCCGTAACGCTCGTCCTTCCCGCCGTTGATCGCGTAAAGCAATGCCTTGGCGAGGTTGCAGCGCGCGCCGAAAAACTGCATCTGTTTTCCGATCCGCATCGGGGAAACGCAGCAGGCGATTCCATAGTCGTCCCCAAAGCGTTCCAGCATGATGTTGTCCGACTCATACTGAACAGCAGAGGTTTCGATGGAAACCCTTGCACAGTACTGCTTGAAATGCTCCGGCAGCCGGGTGTTCCAAAGAATGGTCATGTTTGGCTCCGGGGCCGGGCCGAGATTTGTGAGGGTGTGCAGATAACGGTAGCTCATTTTAGTTACCATATGGCGCCCGTCGATGCACATCCCGCCAATCGATTCGGTAACCCAGGTTGGGTCGCCGGAGAACAGCTCGTCATAGGCCGGGGTTCTCAGGAAGCGCACCATCCTCAGCTTCATAATAAAGTGGTCTACAAATTCCTGAATTTGTTCTTCAGTATATCGGCCTTCCTTCAGATCGCGCTCTGCATAGATGTCAAGGAAGGTAGAAGTACGGCCCAAGCTCATTGCGGCGCCGTTTTGTTCCTTCACAGCGCCGAGATAAGCGAAATACAGCCACTGGATGGCCTCCTTGGTATCCTCTGCCGGGCGGGAAATGTCATACCCGTATTTTGCGGCCATGGCCTTTAATTCTTCCAGCGCACGGATTTGCTCAGAGATTTCCTCTCTCAGACGGATAGTAGGGCTGTCCATAATATCAAGGATCAGCTCTTTTTTGGCGGTTTTTTTCTGTTCGATGAGGTAGTCCACCCCGTAAAGCGGAACCCGGCGGTAGTCGCCGATGATCCGTCCACGGCCGTAAGCATCCGGCAGGCCGGTGATAATCCCGGTGTGGCGGGCGAGCTTCATCTCATCTGTATATGCGTCAAATACACCGTCATTATGTGTTTTGCGGTATTTAAAAATTTCCTTTACTTTTGCGTCTTCCTCAAAGCCATAGGCTTCCAGGGAGTTTTTCACCATCCGGTAGCCGCCGAATGGCATGACTGCGCGCTTTAAAGGCGCATCGGTCTGCAATCCCACAATGGTTTCCAGATCCTTATCGATATATCCGGCATCGTGAGCAGAGATGGTAGAGATGGTGTCTGTTGAGATATCCAATACACCGTTATTCTCTCTCTCCTTCTGCATCAGGCCGCAAACTTCCCCCCAGAGCTTGCGGGTTCTCTCTGTCGGACCAGCCAAAAAGCTTTCATCCCCGTCATACGGAGTATAGTTTTTGACAATAAAATCACGGGTATTGATTTCATCATTCCATACGCCTTCTTTGAATTTCATCGATGAGCCTCCTTAATCTTTCAGAAGTGTGAAACGGAATAAAATAGACTTTTTTTGTCCGCATTTATATCTTATCATAACAATAGGAATTTGTCAATAAAAACGCCTTCTTAATTTAGCATTCCGAAAAGGCAGAAAAATATGTGACCGGCCAATCAATTTAGCACAGTCACATGATAAAGCGAGGTTAGGCTAATAACCCGATTCCCCGGTTAGGGAATCATCCTCCTCAATCCAGTTGTTCACATTGACCACCCGGAACTCCTCGGCGGTATCACGGATAATTACAGTAGTAATTCCCGCGTTAATAATCAACCGTTTGCACATTGCGCAGGAATTGGTTCCCGGCACTAGCTTTTTGCTGACAGGGTCCAACCCGACCAGATAGAGGGTGGAACCGATCATTTGCTCTCTGCCTGCGGCAATAATTGCATTTGCTTCCGCATGGACAGAGCGGCAGAGCTCATACCGTTCGCCATGAGGAATTTCCAGGCTTTTCCGCATACAATACCCCAGATCGGAACAATTTTTCCGGCCTCTTGGCGCGCCGACATACCCGGTGGAGATGATGCTGTCGTTTTTTACAATAATTGCCCCAAAGCTTCGGCGCAGGCAGGTGCATCGCTCTGCAACGGTCTGTGCAATATCGAGGTAATAATTGATTTTGTCCTGACGTTTCATTTTTCCACCAGCTTTCTTGTTATGGTATGCTTTTATTATACAGGATTCGACTTTAAAATTCAACCGAAACCGATGGAAGAAATGACCCGGTTTTGATTTCCGAAAGGTTCTATGGTACAATAAGCTTAAACATGAGCTTACTGCCTGCAGCGGTGGAATACCGGCAGGAAAAATAATGAAAACAATGGAGAAAATAAATGGAGCAGCTTTGTAATATTTCTGTAGTACGGGAAGTAATGGAACGGCATAATTTTCGGTTTTCCAAAGCCCTGGGGCAGAACTTTTTAATCAACCCGTCCGTTTGTCCGAGGATTGCGGAGGATGGCGTTCGGGACAGCGAGTACGGCGCAATCGAAATCGGCACCGGAGTTGGCGTGCTGACCAATGAGCTGGCGAAGCGGGCGAAAAAGGTAGTCGCCATTGAGATTGACGAGCGTCTGCTTCCCATCCTGGATGAGACGCTGGCAGAATACGATAATGTAGAAATCATCCATGCCGATGTGCTGAAGGTGGATTTAAACCGGCTGATCCGGGAGAGATTGGAGGGAATGGACGTCTGCGTCTGCGCCAATCTGCCCTATTATATTACCTCGCCGGTCATTATGGCGCTGCTGGAGCAAAGGCTGCCGATCCGTTCCGTCACCGTTATGGTACAGAAGGAAGCAGCCCAGCGCCTGTGCGCGCAGGTTGGGACAAGGGACTGCGGTGCGGTTACCTTTGCCGTGCGGTACTACAGCGAGCCAAAGCAGCTTTTTGCTGTTTCACGCGGCAGCTTCATGCCGGCACCTAATGTAGATTCTGCTGTCATCCGATTAGAGGTCAGGGAGCGGACGGATTTGGATGTAAGGGATGAGAGGTTTCTGTTCCGGGTAGTGAAAGCGGCGTTTTCCCAGCGAAGAAAAACACTGGCAAATCCTGTTTCCTCTATTCTGGGGCTGTCAAAGCAGAGGATTGGCGAGGTTCTGCAGGAGCTGGGGATCAAATCCACTGTCCGTGCGGAAGAGATGAAGTTTGAGGAATGGATTTTGTTGGCCAACCGCCTTTTTGAGGAAAAGGGCCATGAATAAGACGGGAATTTATATCCATATCCCTTTTTGCGAGGCGAAATGTCCCTACTGCGATTTCTATTCACTGCCGGCCGGAGCAGAGAAGCAGCGAACATATATCCGGGCGGTATGTAAAAACCTGGAGCAGTACCGGGGTATAGAAGCAGACACTCTCTATTTTGGCGGGGGAACGCCTTCAATCCTGCACCCGGAATATATTGCGGCTGTGATTAAGCAGGCGCGGGACTGTTTTTCACTGCAGGGCGAAATTACCATGGAAGCCAACCCCTGCACTGTGACGCGGGAAAAACTAAGAGAATGGAAGCGCGCGGGTGTGAACCGTCTTTCCTTTGGGATGCAGTCGGCCAATGAACAGGAGCAAAGGCTTTTGGGACGTCGCCACACGACAGGACAGGTGGTACAGGCAGTGAAACAGGCCAAGGAGACGGGTTTTGATAATCTTTCAGTAGACCTGATGCTGGCGGTTCCCTGCCAGACCATCAGCTCGCTTCAGGAGAGCCTGGAACTGATCGACTCGCTGGAAATCCAGCATGTTTCCGCCTATCTGCTGAAAATCGAGGAAGGTACTCCGTTTGCCGGTTCGGGGATCATTTCCAAGCTCCCGGATGAGGATTTGACCTGTGATCTTTACCTGACCGCCTGTCGGGAATTGGAAAAAATGGGATTTGCGCAGTATGAAATCTCCAATTTTGCACAACCGGGAAGAGAATGCCGCCATAATCTCAAATACTGGATCGGCGGAGACTATCTTGGCTTCGGCCCGGCAGCGCATTCCTTCTATCGGGGGAAACGGTTTTATTACAAACGGGATTTGGAGGAATATATCAGAACACAGGGGCGTTTCCCGGAGACGGAAGAAGTTTCTGCCAGGAAATGGGAGGACTGCCTGATGCTCCGCCTGAGATTAATACAAGGCGTTGATATAGAAGCTTTTGGAAAACAGTTTGAGTTGGACACAAAGAGAATGAGCGCCCTTGCCGAACGTTACTGCAGAGCGGGTCTGATGGAAAAAAGGGGACGCTGTTTGTCCTTCACCCCAAAGGGGTTTCTAGTCTCCAATACCGTGATTTTTTCCCTGCTGGAAGCATTGGAAAACAAATGAAAAATCGCTCATTTTTTCTTCACAATTTACACACAAATCATATCTAAATTGTATAGTTTGGAAAGTGAGAAACCCTGTTTTTTACACAAAAGATAGAAAGTGATTTGAGCGTGTTGACACCGCGTTTTATCGGGTGTATTATTAAATTAAGCTAATAATTTTTTTAAAGTTTTTTCATATAAATTCTTTTCTGGAGCAGGTTTTCCTGCTCCCTTTTTTTCGTGATTTTTAGGAGGGAAGCGACTCGTACTTTTGCATCCTGTCAGCGCTGACCCTGCCGTTTTTGATCTTGATTTTCCGGTTGGTTTTTGAGGCGATGGCCGGGTCATGGGTGATTAGAATGATGGTCTTTCCCTCCTGGTTGAGGGAGGTAAGGATAGAAAGGATTTCCTGCCCGGAGGCTGAATCAAGATTCCCGGTAGGCTCATCCGCAAGGACAATTTCTGGATTTGCTGCAATCGCCCTTGCAATGGCGACGCGTTGCTGCTGTCCGCCGGACATTTGGCTGGGCTTATGGGTCATCCTGGTTTCCAGTCCTACAGAGCAGAGCGCCTTTTCTGCCAGCTCCCTGCGTTTTCGCTTGGCAAGGCCGCGATAGGTAAGGGGGAGCTCCACGTTTTCCAGTGCGTTCAGGCTGGGAATGAGGTTAAAGCCCTGAAATACAAACCCGATTTTTTCGTTTCTGATTTCGGAAAGCTGGCGGTCGGTCAGGGTGGTGACGTCGATCCCGTCAAGCAGGTATGTTCCTTCGGCCGGCAAATCCAGGCAGCCGAGCAGGTTCATCAGGGTGGATTTGCCGGAGCCGGACATCCCGGTTACTGCGACAAATTCCCCCTGCCCAATCGAAAGGCTGATTCCGTCCAGCGCACGAATTTCGCTTTCACCGGAGCGGTACCGTTTGACAATGTTCGACAGAGATATCAGCTCTTTCAAAATAACAACTCCCATTTCAAATCAAATCAAAGTTATTTTGCTCAGAAACTTGTAAAAAATCAACTTTTCTTATAAAATAAAAAATGGAAGAAAAAAGGAAGAATATGCCCCGCATAGGAGAAAGAAAATGGTTTTGACTTTAAAGGACGTCACCAAAAGTTTTGGAGAACGTGTAATCTTAGATCATATTAATTTAACAATTGAACAGAAGGACCGAATCGGCTTGATCGGCGTGAACGGCGCCGGGAAAACAACCCTGTTAAACCTGATTGCCGAACATACTGATTTTGACCAGGGAGACATTTTTATCGAAAAGGGCGTTCAGATCGGTTATCTCAGACAGAACACCGGACTGGATCGGGACGGCAGCATCTATGGGGAGATGCTGAAGGTTTTTGCGCCTTTAAAAGAAACCGAGGAAAAGCTGCGCGAATTGGAACGGCGGATCGCATTATGCGGCCATGATTCGGAAGAATATGCGGAGCTGACGGAAGAATACGGAAAACTCTCCGCCTATTTTGAAGCAAAAGACGGGTATCATATTGACGTCAAAATTAAAATGGTTTTGACCGGGATGGGCTTTGCGGATAAATCCTACAGTACCAATATCGCCACCCTTTCCGGCGGTGAGAAAACCCGGCTCGCGCTGGCGCAGCTCCTTTTGGAGGAGCCGGATCTTTTGATTTTGGACGAGCCGACAAACCATTTGGACTTTAGGACATTGCTGTGGCTGGAGGATTATCTCAGCGAATATAAGGGAGCCTTGCTGGTCGTGTCCCATGACCGGTATTTTCTGGATAAAATGGTGCAGAAGGTCTGGGAGGTCGCGCAGCAAAGGGTATATACCTATAACGGGAACTATACCAAATACAAGCAGCTTAAGGCGGAACGGATTGCAAGGGAGAAAAAGGAATACGAGCAGCAGCAGAACAAGATCGCTTCCATGATGGAATACGCAGAAAAGAATATTGTGCGCGCCTCAACCTCCAACAGCGCGAAAAGCAGGCTCCATCAGATTGCGAATATGGAAATTCTGGAAGCACCGCAGGAATACGAGAAAACGCCGAAATTTTCTTTTACCTTTGACCGCGCCTCCGGGAGAGACGTCCTCTTTGCGGATGATGTCGTGCTCCGGGTTGGCAGGGAGCAGAAAAAGCTTTGCGGGCCTGTCAGCCTTGAAGTGAAGCGCGGGGAGAAAATTGCACTGATCGGGCGCAACGGAATTGGAAAATCGACGATGCTCAAGACTCTTCTAGGTTTAAATCCGGAAAGCTCCGGGGATATTACCTGGGGCAAGGGCGTCACTACCTCGTTCTACGAGCAGGAAAACCAGAACCTGAATTTTGAGAATACTGTGCTGGAAGAGCTTTGGGAGCGGTTTCCAAACCTGCCGGAGTTCAAGGTGCGGTCTGTTTTGGGACAGATGCTGATCACTGGCGAAAATGTCTATAAGAAAATCAACGTCATCAGCGGCGGCGAACGGGCGAGACTCAGCTTTGCCATCATGGTGAGCGAGCACAGCAATACCCTGCTCTTTGACGAGCCGACCAACCACCTGGACCTTGCCAGTAAGGAAGCTTTGGAAAAGGCACTGCGGGAATTTGAGGGCACGCTTATTTTTGTTTCCCATGACCGGTATTTCCTCAATACCATTCCAACTAAAATTATGGATATGACAGAAGACGGAATTCAGATTTATGACGGCGGCTTTGATTATTACCTGGAGAAAACGAGATTATCCTCAGCACAGGCGGCGGAAAAGCAGGAGACGACTCAGAAAAAGTCAGGCGGGCAGGGTTATTACCGCTCAAAGCAGCAGCGCGCACTGGAAGCAAAGCGCCGCAGCCGGATTGTCCAGCTTGAAAAGCTGATGGAGGCTTGCGACAGGGAGACACAGCAGCTTGAACAGGAAATCGCAGATCCGCAGCTCGCCGCGGATTATACGCTGCTGGCTGAAAAATGCGCACGTCTGGAAGAGATCAAGGGAGAAGCGGATCATTATATGGAAGAGTGGCTGGGCCTGCAGGAGGATTGAGTAAACCCCGCCTTCCAAAAGGAGTGATAACAGCCAATGCTGGAACGGTTACAGGAAAATACCAGTGTCTGGGAACGCCTGAAAGGGATGGATAAGCCGATTGTACTTTATGGAATGGGTGACGGGGCGCTGAAAATCATGGCGGCATTCAAAAAATTTGGGATTCCGCTTGCCGGAATTTTCGCAAGCGATGAATTTGTCCGCGGGCACTCCTTTGAGGGCTACCCGGTAAGAACCTTCTCTCAGACGAAGGAGCTGCTCGGAGATTTTTTTATTGTCCTTGCATTCGGCACTTTTCGCGAGCCTTTGTTAAGCTATCTTTACCAGCTCAGTGAGAATTATGGGATGGCTGCGCCGGATGTGCCGGTGATCCCTGACGCGCCGCTTTCCTCCTGGTGTGAGGAGCCGGGCAGTATTTTTGACCTGGAGTATATTCGGACCCATGAAAATGAGCTGGACCAGGTTTACGCCCTGCTGAGTGATGAGCTCTCGCGGAAAACCTTTCTCAATGTGCTGGATTTCAAAATCAGCGGAAAGCTTTCTTACCTAAAAGAGATCACCTCGCCGGTCAGCGAGGTATATAACTCGATCATCCGGCCGCGTGAAACAGACGATTATATTGATCTTGGGGCATATACCGGTGACACAGTTGAGGGATTTTTAAAGGCTGCCGGAGGCAGATGCAGCAGTATTTTAGCGATGGAGCCGGATCGGAAAACCTTTCTAAAACTGAAAAAACGGATTGAAGCGCTGGGATTAACGAATATTACAGCGATAAATGCGGGAAGCTATGACCGGAAAGGGACGCTTTTATTTGATGCCCGGGCTGGAAGGAATTCGTCCTTTCAGGGAGAAACGGGAACGCCTGTCCGGGTTTACAGCGTTGACGAGCTGCTGGGCGGAAAGCCTGCCAGTGTGATTAAGCTGGATGTTGAGGGCGCGGAGGAAAAAAGCCTGATGGGATGCCGGAACACGATCCAAAATTTTCATCCAAGGCTGATGGTGTCCGCATATCATCGGAACAGTGACCTTTTCAGACTGCCGCTGCTGGTTCATTCGATCTATCCAGAATATCGGGTTTATCTGCGGCATCACCCATATATTCCGGCGTGGGAGACAAATTTTTATTTTTCCGCTCCGGAATTCACTTGACAAATAATACCAAAAGCGTATAATTAAGAAAAAGGTTCCGAGAAAAGGAGATGTTTGATATGGCAATGGATTTGACGCTTTTATACCATGTTTCTTATGGCTTGTATGTGGTGGCCGCCAAGGATGGAGATCATGCCAATGGCTGCATTATTAACACTTGCATGCAGATCACCAGCGAGAACCCAATTTTTGCAATCAGCATGAATAAGGACAACTATACTTATGATTTGATCAAAAAAGAAAAGAGATTTGTCCTCTCCATTTTGTCGGAGCAGACTGATCCGGCTGTAATTTCCGCCTTTGGCTTTTTCAGCGGCCGGGATCGGAATAAGTTTGAGGGCTTTCGCTATTCTGTCAGGGAGGACGGACTGCCTGTCCTCGAAGAGAATGTCTGTGCGACTCTGGTATTAGATGTTCTGGATATGACGGACATGGAAACCCATGTTGTCTTCTATGGGCGGCTCACCGATCTTTTGGAGGGCACTGCTAAAACGCCGATGACCTATAGTTATTATCATAAGGTGATTAAGGGAAAAGCACCAAAAAATGCGCCTACCTATCAGGCTGATACAGGTGCAAAGACTGCGGCAAGGTACATCTGCGATGTATGCGGATATGTGTATGAGGGTGAAACCCTGCCGGAAGATTATGTATGCCCGGTTTGCGGTGTAGATGCGAGCCATTTTCATCGGGAGGAACCGGCTGCAGAAGAAGGAAAGCCGTCCCGGTATGTCTGTGATATCTGCGGATATGTGTACGAAGGGGAGGCCCTGCCGGAAAATTATGTCTGTCCGGTCTGCGGCGTGGACGCAAGTCATTTCCGTTCAGAATAATATGTGTGTAGCTATTGGCCTGTCATGGAAAATTCTGTGGCAGGCTTTGTCTTTTTGCAGCTTACTTTGTGATATCCCGCTTAAAAAAGGAAAGAATACCAGTCAGAATCGATTTTACCAAAACTACCCGAAAAATTTTACATAGATTTTTCATAACTGACCTTTACAGCTTTCTTTTGTCAATGATATAATATATACTGACTTGAATTGTGCAATTTTAACCCTTTGTTAAGTTAGGATGGAGGAACAATATGGACGTATTTTTTCAGATAGTCACTATGGCCGGAGGTCTGGCCCTGTTCCTGTTTGGGATGCATATGCTTTCAGCCGGTTTAGAAAAATTTTCGGGAGGCCGGCTGGAACGAATCCTGGAAAAGCTGACCAGCAATGTCTTTAAAGGCGTTCTGCTGGGCGCGGTAGTTACTGCCGCAATCCAAAGTTCTTCCGCTACAACCGTAATTGTAGTTGGACTCGTTAATGCTGGAATTTTAAAGCTGCGATCTGCAATTGGCATTATTATGGGCGCAAATATCGGCACCACTGTGACCGGCCAGATTCTTCGTTTGGCTGAGCTCGATGCCAGCGGGAGCGCCAGCACCCTGATCCAGATGATTAAACCAAATTTCTGGGCACCCTTGATTGCGATCGTCGGAGTTGTCATGATGATGGCAACCAAGAGGAAAAAAACAAAAATCGTAGCAGAAATTTTGATCGGCTTTGGCGTACTGTTCCAGGGCATGTTTATTATGACCGACGCTGTCAAACCGCTCAGTGATTCCCCGATGTTCCATGATATGTTCCAGACATTGGGCAATAATCCGCTGCTTGGCGTTTTAGTGGGAGCGCTGGTGACTGCAATTATCCAAAGCTCTTCAGCTTCTGTCGGTATTTTGCAGGCGGTTGCCTCAACCGGAGCGGTCACCTATTCGGCTGCGTTTCCGATTATTATGGGACAGAATATTGGTACCTGTGTTACCTCGCTGCTTTCCAGCATCGGGACGTCAAAGAATGCAAAGCGTGCGGCAATGGTACATCTGTATTTTAATATCATCGGTACGATTGTATTCTTGGTAGCCGTGTATACGATTAATGCATTCTGGCCGTTCTCTTTCTGGAGTGAGGCAATCGGAATGGGAGGCATTGCGAACGTACACACCCTGTTTAATGTGGTTGTGACAATATTGTTCCTGCCGTTTACAAGATTGCTTGAAAAGCTCGCAATCCTTACTATCCGGGGCAAGGCGCTTGACGAGGACGAAAAGGATATCGCTGCTGAGCTTGGTATGCTGGATGACCGTTTTCTTGTTTCTCCATCGCTGGCATTGGACCAGTGTAAGGAAGTCGTGGTAACCATGGGGGAATATGCACAGACAAATTTCCGCAAGTCCATTAACCTGTTGACCAAATATGATGTAAAAAAGGCGGACAAGATCTATTCGATGGAGGATTCTATTGATAAGATGGAGGACCATCTGAATAACTATATCCTAAAATTAGCTGACCGTGAGCTAACCGAAGCGGAAAACCGGACAATGACCAATACCCTGAGAATGATTTCTGAGTTTGAGCGGATTGGCGATTATACCATTAATATCGTAGAATGTGCAGAAGCTCTGACCGAGAAGGAGGCAAAGGTCTCTAACAAGGCGATGGAAGAGCTGAAAACGCTCCATGCCGCAGTGCAGGAGATTGTCAATATGGCGCTTACTAGCTATCGCAATAATGATCTGGCAATGGCAATCCATATTGAGCCGTTGGAAGAGACAATTGATATGATTCAGGATGCGCTGAAAACCAAGCATATTGAACGCCTGAAAAAAGGAAAATGCACTATTGACGGCGGATTGGTTTTCCTGGATGTATTAACGAATCTGGAACGTATTTCTGACCACTGCTCCAATATTGCGGTTTATTTGATTGGCTATCAACAAGGCAGTGAAATGATTAACCGACATGAATACATCAAACGGATGCACGAAGGCGACTTTAATGACTATACCTACTACATGGAAGAATACAAAAAGCGTTATTTTGATCCGATTCTAACAAAAGGAAAAGCATAAAAGAAGGCCGGAATTTTTCCGGCCTTCTTTTATATTTAGAATTAGAAATCCCTTGACAAAAGGATCAGAATATTGTAAAATATAAAAGCATTCGATTTCTTAAAAGCTGAATTGCTGGTGTGGCGGAACAGGCAGACGCAAGGGACTTAAAATCCTGTGGGTATCACTTAAAAAGTTGAAAGAATATGAATTGCAAAAAAGTCAGTGTTTATGCGGGTTTACGCATTTCACCGACTTTATTTTTTTGCAATCCTGTATATTTCAAAACAATAAGTCCTGTATAGTAAAAATCGGGATTTCTCTTGATAATCCTGTGTGGTTGTGCTATACTATGAAATATAAAAGGGGGTAATATAATGGGAAAAGAACAAGGAAATTTTTTCGCAAATATAGATATTGAAGTAGCACCGCAAGAGATAGAAAAAGAACAGGCAGAGGAAAAGGCATGGCAAGAAGCGCTTGAAAGAGCGTCTATAGCCGCTCCTAATGTAAAGCTAAAGCGGACAAAGAAATTGATGGTAGATAAAATGACTACTCCGCTTTGGAAGTTGGAAAGCCTTTTCATGTCGGAACAGGAAGCAAAGAATAATACAGATGAAACCTTAAAATATTACCGCTCTTGTTTTAAAACATTATACGAGTTTTTAGCGATTCACGCAACGGAAGAAGAGGAAGACTTTCAAAAAGTATTGGAACAGTATAATGGTGACGTAATTCGCTTCGCAAAAAATCTTACTTTACTTTTTTTAGAATCGGACGAAATTGACTATTGGTATCGGAATTATCTAAAAGATGTTAGGAAACTAAGTGAGCAAACCATATTAAAAGAATTTCGTGGATTTCGTGCTATCAATTACTTTGCAATGGAAAATGGTTGGATTGAGCGGCGTAAAATCAACATCAAAGATGTTGAACCACCCATAAAAAACACATATACACAAGACGAAATTGCACGGTTGATAGTTAAACCGGATATTGACGATTTCTCAAAGTATAGAAGTTGGGTAATGGTGTGTCTTTTTCTTGCAACTGGTATGCGTGTTACTTCTGCTATATCGTTAAAGGTAAGTGATATCGATTTAGAAGAAGGGTATGCAAATGTAAATGTAGTAAAAAATCGCAGCCCTATTCGCATTTCCCTTGTAAAAAGCATTATTCCTAAATTAGAAGAATATATCAGAGAATGGCGGTCAGACGATAGAGGCGTACCGCTCTATGATGAATACTTGTTTTGCAATCCATACGGACAAAAACTTACACGAGACGCCGCCTCTAAAGTTATAGCAAGTTATAATAGGTCAAGAGGTGTGGGGAAAACTTCCATTCATCTTTTCCGGCATACGTTTGCAAAAAACTGGATTCTGGACGGTGGAGATATTGCGACTTTGCAAAAGATGTTGGGACAAAAGTCTTTAAAGATGGTAACACGTTATGCAAATCTTTATGCAACGGATATAAAACCTAAAGCGGAAGACCATGCTTTGCTAAATAAAGTACAGCCCCGCTCCGGCAGAACAAAGCTTAAGCGGCGTGGCACACGTTAATAGACAAAAAGGAAGCGGCAAGAATCAATTTCTTGCCGCTTCCTTTTGCGCTTTCATTATTCATCAAGCATTTGGATTCTATCCAACAAAGACAGTTTTTTCTTTTTCTTGGCTACTAACTCGGGATAGAATTTTTTTGCAAATTCAGACCGGAATTTAGGGAAGTACTTATCCTCTCCATGTTCTAAAATGCATTGCGCAATATTTTGTTTTACCCATTCCCTATCTTCTTTGCTTGCGGTTTTGCAAAAATTATAGATGAAATCATTGCTTATATCAAGCACCTTTTCGACTTGCTTTTCCTCTTTGCTGTTTAGTTTTTCGTCTGCATTTATCGTTTCTCCGCTCTTGTTTCCATTACCGCTTGCAATCTTTCTGATTTCTTCATGTGACATTTTTACCTACTCCTTTTCGTTTTATTTGGTGTTTATTTTCCCTGTGTCTATATAATAGCATAGATAAATCTATTTGTAAACCTCTTTATTTAGACGTGGATTCGCAAACACACACTCTGAATTTATGCAGTATTTATGCGGGTTTATCTAACAAAAGTGTTTGTAAAGGTATATTTATTTTTCGATTTTCTCATGCGCTATTTTTTTAAAAAGAAAAGCGGGATATACTTCCCGCTTACAAATCATTATCAGTAACTTGTATGTTTTTACTTTCTTCCTTTTCAGCCGCAACAAGGATATTGCTTGCTTTTATATTCAATGCGTCTGCAATTTTATATAGGGCGTTTACCGTGGGGCTTCTCACCCCTAATTCAATCTTACTTAGGTGGCTTCTATCTATGTTAGCAAGCCCGCTTAATACTTCTTGTGAAAGTCTCCGCTCTTCTCGAAAACTTTTGATAACATTACCGATTACTTTAGGATTCATTACCCCACCCCCTTGACTTCTATTTTACAAGGAAGTATAATGAACATTGAGGTGTATTAGCCTCAATGTTCATTATTAAAGAAATGAGGAATAGAAAAATGAAAAAAGTATTATCTTGTTTTTTGGCTTTGGTAATGGTAATAGGCATTGCAGGTTGTTCATCAGCACCAGCAGAAAATACGAGCACAACAGAAACAAAACAAACAGGTGGGGCATTATCTTATGAAGAATTGCTTGAAAAAGCAGAACAAATTGAACTTTCAAATATTTATGCTGACGCTGACGAAAATGCACTTAGAGCAGAGCAAAAGTATGTAGGAAATACATATAGATTTGCCGCTTATGCATCAGAAATAGAGAAAGATAATTTTAGAACTCCTACTTTTATAGACTATGGCTATCACTCTATCGTAAATTTAGTTGATAAAGGAGATTTAATAAATTTATCAAAATCTAATACCTATGAGGTTGTAGGTGTAGTTTCTTCTATTGATGACAGTACTATTGTTTTTAATAATGCCTATCTAATAGAGCCAGATAATTATGATTTTGTTTTAGATGGTTTGTATTATAGTGAAACGGGTGCATTAGACCCCTCACGATATAATCTAACAGCCGATGAATTTTTAAAGAAAAATCCACAACTGTTAGAAGAAAACTTAAAAGAAGATGATGAGATAGATTTATTTGTTTTTGCTACTCTTAACGCTTCTAACAAAGATGGAGCAGATTTATATTTACCTAATAAAGCAGACAATGGAGAATTAGCACTTGAATTAAAAATTGGCAATAAGTCTTATAATACTATATTTAAAATAAATGATATTGACCGCAGAATGTCAAAATTCTTTGATGGCTATGATGATGGATATTATTCAACCGAAAATGCTCTTAAAGCAGGTAGCGACGATAGTGCAGAGATTGCAGGACTATTCTCGGTAGAATACGGCATTTATAAAGAAGCGGTTGAAGCAAATGCAGAAGTAACGCTTAGTTGGGGCGGAAAATATACAATCACCGCAAATGCAAAAGATATTGTTAAAACAGGTAGTGTTTCTACCATTGCTGAAAAACTTAATGGTTAAATCAATATTGACTTGCCTCCCTTATGGGAGGCTTTTTTCTTTTTCCTTTTGCCCGCTTGTACCCTGTTTTCGCATATATCACCCGCTCTTTGTTGTGTATATTGCACAATCAAAATTTGAATTTATTGTAAAATAATGCTATAATATATATAGAAAGTTAAGAGAGAAACAACTAATAGTTGTTTCGAGAAGCAGTGCATTTTGTACTGCTTCTTTCTATTTTTAACAACAATTAAAATTTAGAAAGGATTGAAAATTTCATGAAGAGTACAAAGTGGCTTTCGGAAGCGGTAGATATCAGCAATATTAAAAGCGGGGTACTCAATGTAATAAAAGCACCTTGCGGAAGTGGCAAAACAACCTTTGCATTGGGAAGCCTTACAAGAATGGCAAGCAGAAACAGCAAATATCTTTATGTAATTGATACAACAAATGGGCGAGACCAAATTTTAAAGAAACCAAGTACCGCAAAATATAGTTATGAATGGGAACAGTTTATAAAACAGGGTAAGCAACCGCAAAATGTTATTGGAGAATATGACCTTTATGATGAAAATAAAATCGTTGTAATTACCTACGCCAAATTTGGAAGTTTAGTAAATAGAATACCAAATTTTGGCTATGGATTTGAAACTATTGTTTGTGATGAAATCCATCAGGGAATCCGCATGGCTTCATATAAAAATAAAAATATCACTGACAGGCGATACACTTTGGAAGCAATTAAAAGATTGCGGGAGTTAGTCGACCACTCTAACGTCAAAGTAATTGGGTTATCTGCAACACCGGCTATTACTGAAAAATATTTTTTTCGTGGTAAAGTCCATTATATTCCAGTTGCCCCAGATGTGCGCCAGTATGAAACTACTGAAACCATTAAATACAATGGTATCAGTTCTATTGTTGATACCATTCGAGCAGGGGATAAAGTAATTGTTTATGTTCAGAGCGTTACCAGAATAAAGGAACTATGGAATAAGTTAAAAGCAAAGGGTATTAGTCGGTGTAGTGCTATTTGGAGTACACAGAGTAAGGATCACGAAATGACAGATGAACAGTACAATATCCGCCACTATATCATAGAAAAAGAAGAACTACCACCCGATATTGATGTGCTTCTCATTAACGCCAGTAGCGAAACAGGAATCAATATTCGAGGACAAATTGACTATATGTTTGTTCACACGAGAGCAGAAGACACACGCATACAAGTACGTGGACGGTATCGGGATAATTTAAAGAAGTTATATGTACTGGACTATGATACCGAAATAACCATACCGGACGAGTATTTAGATAGACCTTTTTTTGAAGAAGAAAAAAAAGAACTGGCTTTAAAGTTAAATGTGAAGAACGAAAAAGGGGAAGTAGTTGGGTGGACTACCATAGAACGGCGCTTGCCAGAGAATCATTATCGAGTAGTAAGAGACAAAGATAACGGTAGATGGTATCGTGTTATCACAGAAGACTACTCCACTTTATAATACCCTATATAATACACTCTAAATTTTGGAAAAATAAAAAACAATTCCAAAATTTGGGTTGTATATCTATAAGAACTTCAAATTTTGGAAAAGTAAAAAACATTTCAGTCTGACAATGTGCGTGGTATATTCCAAAAAAATAAACCAAATTTCCCACTATCCCGAAACCTTTCCCCTCTCCGTACCCGCTCCCGCTATTCAACTTTTATACGGTTGTTTTCGATATAAGGCGTTATTTGCCATTCCACTTATAAATGGTAGAAATAATAAAATATGTTCCCGCTTTTAGCGGAACAAAACAGGAGGTGAAAAACATGGATAGAGAAGATTTCACAAATGCCGTAGTCCGTATGCGCAATGAAAGCGTACACGCAGAAGAACACCGGCAAGAAATGATTGATATTGCAAAACAAGTAGTCAATCAATATGTCAACACAACCCTAATGCAAACCATTAGGCAAATGGTTGAAGAAGCCATAGCGCAAACATTAAGGGACTTTGAAACCGGACGATTGAACATTAACTATGACTTTCATAGTACAGTGGCAAAGCAAACTGAAAAGATGATAAAAAATGTATTTGAAAAAGAAATAGGCAGAATGTTTAAAAAACACGGTATCAATATCAAATGGAAATAGACAACGAAAAACGGTAGCTTTATGCTATCGTTTTTCTTCTTGTTTAAGTGTTTCTAAAGGTGTACCTTTAAAGATATACTAAAATAGGACAAAACGGCAAACAAAACGTGTCCCTAAACTATCGAAATAATTTTCAAATATGTTTTTAAATACTATTGACTTTTACAAACACTTCTGATATAATTAGTAATAAAGAAAGGGGTAATTGAAATGACAGAAACAAGGGTACACGGATATATAAGAGTTTCAAGCAAAGACCAGAACGAGGGAAGACAAATCGCCGCACTAAAAGAATTTGGTATAGCGGAACGAGATATATACATTGATAAACAAAGCGGAAAGAATTTTGAAAGACCGGAATACCAACGCCTTTTAAATTCAATCAGAAATGGAGATTTGGTAGTTGTTCTATCTATTGACCGATTAGGACGCAACTATACCGAAGTACAAGAACAATGGCGGTATATCGTAAATGAATTAGGCGCAGATATTAAAGTGCTTGATATGCCATTGCTTGATACAAGGGTAAACGGAGACAATATAGATACCCGCTTTGTATCGGATTTGGTTTTACAAATACTTTCCTATGTAGCACAAAAAGAGCGAGAAAACATAAAGGAAAGGCAAGCACAAGGTATTGCGTATGCAAAGGCAAGGGGTAAACATATAGGCAGACCAAAAGCGGAATACCCTGTTAATTGGAGACAAGTCTATAACTTATGGCATAATCAAAAGGCAATTACGGCAAAGGAAGCAATGGAGCGTACAGGATTAAAACGCAACACCTTTTATAAATTAGCGGCAAAATATGAACAATCAAAGGAAAAATAGTCTTTTTCATGTTCGGGATTGACAATTTGCAAATGGTATGCTATACTATATCTTGTATCTTGCCGCTGTGGCGGAACAGGCAGACGCAAGGGACTTAGTAATTTGAGCACCAAAGGGGAAACTCTTTGTGTGAATTGCGTCAAATTCGGTGGAACTCCTTATAGGACAATACCGAGCGAAGCTTAAAAGGGCTTCCCTTTTAAGAACGTGTAGAGACTTGACGGCGCACACCTACGGATTTATCTAAGGTGAAGATAAAGTCCAGACTACAACATCTTTTAAGATGGCTATGGTAACATAGAGTAGCAAGAAAATCCCTCGATAGCAATATCGTACCGGTTCAAGTCCGGTCAGCGGCACCATGATGTTTGACTCATAAGTCTACAAGGCTTATGAGTCAAATTCTTTTTATAGCCCCATTTTCGGGGTAGAAACAGGCAAAATAATGTGAAAATCGGTTGAGATCGGCGCAGCGGTGCTCGGTCTTGACCGATTTTTTGTTGTTTCAGGGGCAAAATTGGCGCAAGGAAGATAGCATCAAAAGGTTTGCGGTGACAGGGATTGAATGGATAAAAGTTAGGCGCAGCTTGATTTCGGTGACAGAAAATCAAGAAAAATCAAGGCTTTTCTTGAAATCCCTTGATTTTTCACCATAAGTGTGTTAGTATGTAAACGAACATACTTATAGGAGGTGGAAAGGCGTGAAACGAAGAACCAAGACGGATTTTGGTGAGTTCTTGGTGGCAGAGATCCGGCAGGCCGGAATGTCGCAAGAAGAATTTTATAATGCCGTCGGAATTAAAAAGCCATATTTTTATAACCTTCTGACCGCGTCCCCTCCTCCGATTGATTTGCAGAATCGGATGCTGGATGTGCTGGACAGGGTTACCGGCGCAGACAAGGAACGGAAACGCAAATTTTACGATCTTGCCGCTGCGGGGCGCAACGAAATACCGGCGGATATTGCCAAGCTGATCACAGGCCACCCGCTGGAGTTGGATAAAATACGTGACACACTAACGACTCTGCTGGCCGTGCAGGGATAGGAGAATAGATATGTCAAGACTAAGTGATTTGATTGCGAAAATAGAAAATCCGGAGCTGCGGGCGCAGATTGAGGAAGCTGCAAATCAGGCGTTGAAGCAGAAGAAATTCGGCCTCGTGTTCGAGGAGCATCTGCCGGAGTGCACTCCCCTGTACGATGTTCCTGTCCGGAAGGGTAAGCGGGTCTCTCTGAAAAATGGCAAGGTCAGCGAAACCTATATGGTGCTGAAGATCAACGGCGATACAGCCATCTGTATGCCAAAGGATGGCAAAGAGGCTGTGGAGCTGCCGGTGGCGGATCTGGTAGTGACTGCAGAATTTGGTGAGCCTATCTATCCCTGTCTGCAGCCGCTGGGTGAGGTGTGCAATGCGCCGGACAGCGATCTGTGGCATACACTCATCGAAGCGGATAACTACCATGCCCTACAGCTTTTGGAATATTTGTACGCAGGCAAGGTGGATTGTATCTACATCGACCCGCCTTACAATACCGGCGCCCGGGATTGGAAATATAACAACGACTACGTCGACAGCAACGATGAATATCGTCATAGTAAATGGCTTTCCTTCATAAAGAAACGGTTGGAGATTGCCAAAAAATTGCTGAATCCCAACGATTCTGTACTGATCATCACTATTGATGAAAAAGAATATCTACATCTTGGCTGTTTGCTGGAAGAGATGTTTTCGGACGCAAGAATCCAGATGATCAGTAGCATAATCAATCCTACTGGAAACAGTCATGCAAATGAGTTTGCACGTACCAATGAATATATTTTCATGGTTATGTTGGGAAATTGCCAAATAGAAAAAGTAATAGCTACAAAATCCACGGCAAAAGATGCAGAAGTCCACTGGGAACCTTTAAAACGAAGTGATTTGGCTTCAAAACGTGGTACAACCAAAGGCGGGACAATGCAGTTTTATCCCATATATGTAGACATAGTTTCAGGGAAAATAGTACATATTGGCAAGTATTTATCCCCGGATGAGGATTTGCACAAAGTACCAGTTATTGACGGCGCTATACCAGTTTTTCCTATTCGAGATAATGGAATAGAAATGAATTGGGGATTAACGGGCGATGAGCTAAAAAGAAGACTAGAAAAGGGTTATGTGAGAGTAGGAAAATATACTCCTAACAAGCCACAAAAGTTTGTTTTATCATATTTGACGACTGGCACAATTGCTGATATTGAAGAAGGACGAGCAACAGTTAGATCTCAAGCAAGCGATGGTAGCGTAAAAGCCTATTATGTAGAAGAGAAAAAGTCATTTCCTACTACTCAGTGGAGTTTTTCCTCACATGACGCGAAAAATTTCGGAACAGGTATAATCAAAAATATACTGCTCAACAGAGAATTCTCATATCCAAAATCGCTGTATGCGGTGGAAGATACGTTGGATATTTTTCTTGCAAATAAGAAAAATGCGCTTATTGTTGACTTCTTTGCTGGCTCTGGAACGACTCTTCATGCTGTTAATTTGATGAATAAAAAAGATAGTGGACATCGTCGGTGCGTTATGATTACCAATAATGAAGTATCGGCTAATGAAGCCAAAAAGTTGTATGCTCAAGGTTATTGTCCTGATGATAAAGAATGGGTTGATTTGGGCATTGCTCGCTATATTACATGGCCCCGGACGGTGTGCAGTATCGAAGGCCACGATATCCAGGGTAATCCTCTAAAAGGGCAGTATGTTGGTAGTGATTTCTCAATGGCAGATGGATTTGCAGCCAACGCAGCATTCTTCAAGTTGGGTTTCCTTGATAAAACCAAGGTGTCGTTGGGCATGCAGTTCAAGGAGTTGCTGTCCACCTTGTGGATGAAGGCAGGTGCCATTGGCAAATGCCCGGTTATCGATGCAAGTGTGCCGGATATGCTGATTCTGCCGGAGAACAAAATGGCGATCCTCACCGAAGAAAACCGCTTCGGTGAGTTTGCAGATCAGCTTGCCCAGCACCCTGAAATTGAGGTTGTGTACCTCGTCACCGATTACGAATCCAGCTATGTTGCTATGACGCAGGCGCTGGAGGGCAAAAAGACCTACCAGTTGTATCGGGATTATCTGGACAACTTTAGAATCAACGCAGGGAGGAACAGCAGATGAAAGTAAACTTAATAGCTTTTCAGGATAAGGCTGTCAAAGAACTGCGTGTGGACATGGCCGATGCGCTGGACAGCTATTGCCGCAGAGGGAAAACGCAGGTGGTTTCTTTGCAGGCGCCCACCGGCGCAGGCAAAACCATCATCGCCGCCGCACTGATCGAGGATATCTACTTCGGATCCACGCTGGCAGACGGTACCACCTTCGATGAGCAGCCGGAGGCCATCTTTGTATGGTTGTCGGACTCCCCGGAGCTGAATGCCCAGTCCCGGCAGAAGATCGAGCTGAAAACCAGCAAACTGCGGTATGGCCAGTGCGTGACCATCGCAGAGGAATCCTTCGACATGGAAATGCTGGAGGATGGTCACATTTATTTCCTGAACACTCAGAAAATCAGCCGCAACGGTAAGCTGACCCAGCATTCCGATGATCGGCAGTATACCATCTGGGAAACCATCGACAATACCATTGCTAACAAGGGCGATCACCTGTATTTCATCATTGATGAGGCACACCGTGGCGCGAAAAACATCCGCGAGGCGGGCAAGGACACCACCATCATGCAGCGCTTCATCAAGGGTTATGAATATACCGAGAATGGCATCCGGCGCAAGATGCGTTCCATGCCGGTGATTCTCGGTATCAGCGCAACAGCAGAACGCTTCAACACCTTGGTTCGGAACATACCGAATGTAGGTCAGCAAACCTGCATTATCACCGCCGATGATGTACGAAATTCCGGCCTGCTGAAAGACCGCATTGTGATCACCTATCCTGAGGATCCCGAAAAGCATAACGACATGGCACTGTTGGAAGCCGCCGTGGAGGAATGGCTGAAAAAGTGCAGACGGTGGTATCAGTACACCACCGAGCAGCATTATGCCAATGTGGATCCTGTGCTGGTGGTGCAGGTTTGTCAGGGCATCGGCAGCAAGCTGTCGGATACGAATCTGGAAGATGTGCTGGCCAAGATCGAAGAAAAGGCTGGTGTGCATTTCAAGGCAGGAGAGGTTGTTCACTGCTTCGGTGAAGGAACTCAGTTGGAAATCAACGGTCTGAATATTCCTCATGTCAAAGCCTCGGAAATTGCCGACGATCATAGAATCAAAGTCGTTTTCTTCAAGGAAGCACTGTCTACCGGCTGGGACTGCCCTAGAGCAGAGACTATGATGTCCTTTGCAGTCCGGCAGGATCCCACCTATATCGCCCAGCTCCTGGGCAGAATGGTGCGCACACCGTTGCAGATGCGCGTACAGCGCGATGAATTCTTGAATGATGTTAAGCTGTACCTGCCCCACTTCAATCGGGACACCGTCAAAAAGGTGGTTGAGGAACTGCAGGCCAGCGAAGGTGGCGACATTCCCACCGAGATCAACGGCGAATCGCTGGAGGAACCTACTTGGACAACGTGGACGGTGCATACACCGCGCAGAACGCATCAGGTAACACCGGATCCCAACCAGATCAGCATGTTTGATAATCCGGGCGGCAGCGCGGCAACTTACACCCCAGTTTCCGGCAGCAGCACTACGGAGCAGCCCGCAGGAGCAACACAGACGCCTGTCAACACAATGAATCCCGGTACCGGCGCGCCGGAATACGTTCCGCCGAGAACGGTTACGGTACCAGCTTCCAGCGGCACACAGCCCGCATCGCCATTTGTTCCCACCCCGGCAGGAAAGCAGCTTTCGATCACCACCGAGATTGACCGCGTGGAGATTATTGATTTTATCAATGCGCAGGGCTATGTGACATACCTTGTCCGACAGGATCGGATTAACGATTATTTGAAATCCCTGCTGGATCTGGCAGACCTGCTTACCCACAATGTCATTCACATTGGTGCCCGGGATGAAGTGATTGACGATGTAATCGGCTTAATGCGCGGCTATGTGGAAGAACTGCATCGTACCGGTAAATACGATGCGCTTGCTCAGCAGGTGCTGCAGTTTAAGTTGGCGGTACAGGTATATGATCCGTTTGGTAAGGCACTGCAGGAGGGTTATTTTGATGACCTGACCTTGATGTCGGAAACCGATCTGGACAGACAGCTTCGCAACGCAGATGCAAGGCTGGGCAGATACGGCTTCCCCAACATTTACGGTGGCCGCTACTTTGATGACGATGATCCCAGCAGCTATAAGATCGACTGCATCCTGTTTGCTGCAGACGACAGCTGCAGAGCAAAGCTGGGTGAATACGCTAAGAAAAAGCTGCATGAATTTGCCAGAAAATATCGCCTCAAGGTGGTCAACAAATCCGACGCCTGCAAGAAAAAGTATCACGATATCCTTGCAGACAGCGATATTGTCAGTGAGCAGATTTTCGGTATTCCAGAAAATATCAGCGTCCGTGAGGATCCTGATGGCACCGAATACGAAAACCATCTGCTGGCCTCGGAGACCACTGGAATTGCAAAAATTAAGCTCAACGGCTGGGAGGCATCCCTCATCGAGGAAGAATCCCACAGAGCAGATTTTGTATGCTGGCTGCGCAATCCGGCCAGAGCATCGTGGGCACTTTGCCTGCCCTACGACATTGGTGGCGAAAAGAAATCCTTCTATCCGGACTTCCTGATCGTTCGCAGCGATCCGGCGTTGGATTACATCGTCGACATTCTGGAGCCCCATGGTAACCAATATGCGGATAATCTGCCAAAGGCAAAAGCGCTGGCGGAATACGCAAAGCGGGAGGATCGCATTGGGAGAGTACAGCTCATTCATAAGAGTACCGACGCAGGTGGAACCAGCCGTTTCAGACGGTTGGATTTGACCGACTTGACAGTGCGTGAGAAGGTGCTTCGCGCAGTGAGCAGCGATGAGCTGGATCATATCTTCGATACTGACGGAACATTTGAATAAAACGATACCGGCAGGTGGAGCGATCCATCTGCCGGTTTGCCATTACTGAAGGACTGAATTGTGTTGAAGCAAATTCCCGTAACCTTTTCTATAATTTTTTCATACGCGACTTTTTAAGAAAATAATTCAGTAAACTCAGTAGGTTCAGTTTTTCCTCTCGCGTTTCCCATTCGAGAGCTGGCTTTATAAGCAGCAGGACGATGTGAAGAAGTGAACGACCTGGAAGCAAATTCAGATAACTTTTCTTATTATTCTCTCATATGAGACTTTATAAGAAAATCATTCACATATATTCACAACTTCACAGGATTATATAAATAATAGCCATTGGCTTTTATAACAGTTCTCCGCAGAAGGAGACTGGGCTTCTGCGGTTTGCTGTGTCGATTTCCCGTAATTTTTTCTTATACGCGACTTTCTTAGAAAAAGAACCAGTAAAGAACAGTATCCCAGTAATAGGGCACTTTTTTGCCCTTCAGGGCTATGGTCTTTTGTGAAAGGAGTTAGCGGGGAAAACAGGCTGAGTCAGTTTGATGCGAAATCCGGTAAACTTTTCTATATATCTTTCATACGCGATTTTTTATAAAAAAGAATCAGTAATAGTCAGTCCTCAGTAAATTTTTTACGCCCTTTCGGGCGATGGCTTTTATGGGGATGTATAGGGGGTGAAGCAGCAGCGGCCAAAACGATAAAATACAATATTTTGTGCTTGATGAAATAAAACATCAAAAATAATCGCAATATTTTGCACCTGCACTATTGACACATATGTTTGGCTATGCTATAATACAAGAGTCAAAAGACATTCAAGGCTGGAAGATGCCTTTCAAAGATACAAAGTTCAAAAAACAATATAACAGAATTCAAAGAGCAATGATACAACGCTTCAAGGGCGCAGTGTATCGTTGCTCTTTTTTGTACCTTGAAAATAAAATACATCCGCTCGCCACAAATACTCGATCGCAACTATGCCAAGACGGTTACCACCCGAGCATAGGCAGGAGAAGAAAACGCGGAGTCCTCGAACAGGAGGCTGCCGCAGGAAAAACAACGGAGGCAGGATGCAACAGCAGCAACAAACCCATTGTAGCAGATGTAGCAGCAAATATAGGTGGTTTCAAAAACGAATCTTTTAAGAAAAGAAATATATAACCTGCTACAGCAGCTACACAAATGAACATACAAGGAGATGTGAAATGAAAAACTACAAATTTTACGGCACAAAGGATGGCCGGGTGCCTATGAAGATGCCGGATCCGGCAGACTTTGGTGACGATCAGAAGGAATCCATGGCCATGTACATGGCGGTTGACGGAGCGCCGGTGATTCTCAGTCGAAGCAACGTACTGACACCCATGCCGTGGTGTATCCATAACGGTACCAGCACTGTATTCTTTAGTACCTACAAAGACGCCATCGAACACTGCAAGAAGTGCGGCTTCAAGCTGACCGGGAAAGGAGATCGGGGATGAAGCTAATAGACAAGCTATTAGGCAGGAGCAGCACTGTCACTTTCGGCAAGCAGCGCTTCCAAAATAGCGACGGAAAAGAGATCGTTGTTACAAAGAAGATCTGCTACACCGTAAAAGACGGAACCATGAATATCCATATGCACGATCAGCAGGATGTGGATGAGTATTGCAAGCAGCGCCAGTTCAAGCCTGTCTCCTAATAGGGGTAGGGGGAGTCAAATCTCCACAGGTTTTATTCCCGAGACGGGCGTGGGGTCACACGCGAAAAATCGGGAAATCAAGAAGGGGTATAGCCCCATAAATCAAGTTTTCAAATAGTTGGAGGAAATCAATATGTATCATACCACCGAATATAACCGTGAGTTCTGGAATGCCATCAGAAGTAAGACTCGCAGAGCACCCAGCGCGGCGCTGGAAGCGACCCGCAGCAAGCAGAACGGCAGCTATCGTCTGCCCTACGAATCCAACAAGAAGTTCACTGCCCTGCGTCAGAAAGAAAATCTGTTCCGGCGCATTGGCACCGTGGTGAACGCACCCACCCATGATTTTACCATCTGGGCATTTGACAACGAGCCGGAAATCACTTGGCTGAGTGAAAAGAACCCGGCTTTCTTCACGAATGTGGAGACCCATGCTACGCACACGCTGCACAGTCATACGCTCGGCTGCGCCACCCATCTATCCGAGGATTTTGCCGGAGATGCCGATTTCGACATCGAAGCACATGTGACGGGAGAATTTGCAAAAAGCATTGGTCGAGCCGAAGAAACCGCCTGCATTAACGGCGATGGTGTCAATACGATCAGCGGATTCTTGAATGATGCGCTGGTAGGACATACCACTGCGGACATCACCTATGACGATGTAATCCGCCTGTTCTTCTCACTAGATGCAGAGTACCGTCGCAATGGTGTTTTGGTGATGAATAATGAAACCGCGTTGAAGCTGCGCACATTAAAAGATGCCAGCGGAAACTACCTCTGGAACCACAGCGACAACAGCATTCTCAGCAAGCCGGTGCACATCTCTGACTATATGCCTTCCGAAACAGCCGGAGCAGGTACAAGACCCATCGCATTTGGCGATTTCAGCTACTTTTGGATTGCAGATCGGATGCCGTTTGCTATGCGGCCTCTCACCGAAGTGCTGATGCCGCAGCAGCAGATTGGCTATGTAGGCTATGAGACCATTGATGCCAAGCTCATTCGCCCAGAAGCAATCCGGGCGCTGGAGATTACCGGGTAAACCGGCTGTCCAGCGCAATTGCTAACTCTTTGCTAACAATTGGCGCTTGCGCTGGACTTTCCTCTCCCTTTCTGGTTTCATTGTCCTACCCAAAACACAGGAGGCAATGATTATGACCACAGAGAAAGCACAGAAAGACTTTGATAAGTTGACCGAAGAAAACGGGTTCGCCATCGCAGGATACACCAGCGATACCGGCAATCCCATCTACCACAGAGTGTGGAAACGAACAGTACAGGTAGCGTGGCGTGGTGAGCAGGAGGACACGTTGGAAGTACGGATCCTGCTGAGCTACGGATACCCGCTGGTTGTAGTCAAGTGGAATGGTCGGCAGGATCCCAAGTTCATCCGGGACTATACCAGCCCCAAAAGAGACTTCAACGCTATTCGGGAGATTGTCCGCTGGGCAGGATTCGAGATATAAGCATATCGCAAATAACACGGGAAGAAGGTGACAGCGATGAAGGAAAAACGAGTTGTGGCCTATGTGCGTGTGTCCTCTGCGAGCAAGGCGCAGCTCCACAGCTACGAATTCCAAGAGGCATACTGGCGCAACAAATTTGCGGAGGATCCAGATTGTGAGTTGGTTACAATCTACGCGGATAGAGGCATTAGCGGCTGCAGCATGAACCGGCGGCCACAGTTCCTTGCCATGATGCAGGATGCCAGAGCAGACCGCTTTGATGTAATACATACAAAATCCGTCTCCCGCTTCGCCAGAAACACCGTAGAACTGCTGCAGGCGGTACGGGAGCTGCGGGATATGGGAATCGAGGTCATATTCGAAAAAGAGCAAATCAGCACCCTGCAGCCTACCAGCGAGCTGTTCTTGACCATAGCGGCCAGTATCGCAGAAAACGATCTGGAAGTGGATTCTCAACGGCAGAAATGGTCGTTTCAGCGGCGGTTTGAAAACGGTTGGTATTCCATCGGCAGCGGCATGTACGGCTATCGTATGACCGGAGATAACCACCTTACGATCGTGCCGGAGGAAGCAGAGGTGGTGCGATGGATCTACGATATGTACCTATCCGGCTGCGGATGCCCTCCCATCGCTGATACACTCAACAAAGCCGGAATCCAAAATAGCAAAGGAAACCCATGGCGTCCCAACACGATTCTGAAACTAATCTCCAATGAGAAATATATGGGCGATGCCATGATGGGCAAAAGCGTTAATATCGTTGGCAGGAAATGCGACAACATGGATGGTCAGTACGGAGAACGCTTCTACATCGAAGATGCCCATGAAGCGATTGTCAGCAAAGAAACCTTCTACCGAGCGCAGGAGCAGCGCCAGCGCCGCGCAAATCCGAAACTGGTGAAGCAAGCACATCCCAGCTACCCCTTCACAGGGATGATTACATGCGGCTGCTGCGGCAGCGGCTTCCGCCACAAAGTGAATAATCCCGGGAAGAAATGGCGCAACGATATTTGGGTCTGCGCCCGACAGGAACGTGAAGGAAAAGCATCCTGTGAATCGACCCGCATTAAGGATACTGTCCTACGGAGGAAATTCATAGAGGTGTACAACGAATTCGTCACCCAGCGGCCGCAGGGTGATGCGGTTGCAAAATTGCGAGGCGAAATCAAAACACTACAGAAACAGGAGCAGGAGCTTGCCACCTTAATGCTGGGCAGGCTGATATCCGAAAAGGATTTCCGCATAGAGCAGCGAATCATAAAGACAAAGATACGAGAATTACAAGAGCAGATACAAGAATTACAACGCAACACAGTCTCAGAACGCGAATTTACCATTATGACTGATTTTGATGAAAGGAAAATTCCCCTCTTTCTAAAGAGGATTATCATACATAGAAATACGGTGACCTTCCGCTTCTATAACGGTGTAGAGATCACCAAGGAATATACAAACGGCCAGCCGGGCAACAAACCAGGCTAGAACAAGAAGGAGGTGTGATATGGCACAGGCAGCAGGAAGGGTGGTACGCAGAATCCCATCGCCGGTGTTATTCACCACAGGGCAATACAGGCCGCCGGAGACAGTGGTAGTCGCCTACGCTCGTGTCTCAACGGAAAAGGAAGAACAGGAAGATAGCTTTGAGCGACAGGTCGCCCACTACACCAATCTGATCAAATCCAAACGGGAATGGAAATTCGGCGGCATCTATGCAGATCCCGGCATAACCGGCACTCGCGCCGAAAAGCGGCCAGACTTTATGCGGATGATACAGGACTGCCGCGCCGGAAAAATCAACAAGGTGCTGGTTAAGTCAATCAGCCGCTTCGCCAGAAATACGGTAGACGCGTTGAATTATATCCGAGAGCTCAAAGACCTCGGCATCAGCGTATACTTTGAAAATGAGAACATTGATACCATGACGACCGGCGGCGAGGTGCTGCTGACAATTCTCGCGGCCATGGCAGAGCAGGAATCGCGCATCATGTCCACCAACATCAAATGGAGCTACCAGAAGAAGTTCCAAAACGGTGAGGTCATACTAAATACCGGCATGGTGCTGGGTTACAAGAAAGCTGCCGACGGCAGTTATGCCATAGATGAAGCGGAAGCTGCGGTTGTGAGACGCATCTACGGTGAATACCTTGCCGGAATTACAGTACCACAGATATGCCGTGGGCTGGAGGCTGACGGTATCACAACCAAAAGAGGTAGCACTCAGTGGCGCCCAAATGCGGTGCTGGGAATTCTCAAAAATGAGAAATACACTGGAAACGCCATCCTCGGAAAGACATATAAGCCGGATGTGCTGTCCAAGAAGCGCATGAAAAACACCGGCCAGTCGCCCATGTACTATGCAGAGAACACCCATCCGGCGATCATACCGCAGGAGATGTTTGAAATGGCACAGTCAGAGATGCAGCGCCGCAAAGAGGAAAAGGATACCGCCGTAGGCAGCAGCCGCTACACCAGCAAATATCCATTCAGCGGACTACTGATATGTGGTATCTGTGGTCACAGGCTCCGCAGGCATGTGTGTACCGTGGGCAAGAAAAAAGTGCCCGCATGGGGCTGCACCAATCGGATCAGCAACGGCCGCGCCGTATGCGACAGCCACCATATCAACGAGGATGTACTGGAACGGACATACAGGGCTGCATTGGGATCCATTATAGGTGATGCCGGAGAGATCATCGATGTAATACAGGAAAGCTGCGGTATCGTCATGGCACAGGACAGTCACCAAGAGTTGGATGCGGTGCAGCGGGAGATCATAGAAATACAGGAAGCTGTCCTTGCTCTGCACAAGGCAAAGCAGCAGGGAGCAATTACGGACACCGACTATGACCTCAAGGTGCTCACCTACAGCCAGCGAATGGCCGGGCTACAGGAGCGGCAGAAGGAACTCAAAGCTACCGCAAACCGCTACGCAGAAGCAAAATACTGGCTGGACAATCTCAAGGAACAGATCCAGAGCGGCAGTGCACTCAGCACGGATGACGCGATCATCATGCGCTCACTGGTGGAGAGGATCATCGTGTATGATGACAGAATGGAAATTCACCTGCGGGTTGGCGGCACGATAGATTTCGCCTATGTACTCACTTGATACGCCATAGTATCGACTAGCAAGCAAGCTTTGGCAACTTTTTTATTAGTCCTATTGACAAATATTTTAGTCTGTGTTACACTATTATCAAACAGAAAGGAGGCCACACTATGAGTGCCGAAGTAAAGAAAACGAGACCCAAAAGTAAAGAATACCCCGCAGTCACCTTGGATCAAGCCATCGATTTTGTCAAGAAGTTTAAAGACTATCCCGTAAGTAAGCCCATATCATATGATGTGGCCGCCAAAGAGTGCGGAGTTAGCTCCAGCACTAAATCGTTTCGATATACCATCAGCTCCGCTAAGCAGTTTGGGTTGATTTCTACATCTACTGGTTTGACTTTTACATTGTTGGAACCCGCTTATCGGTTGGTGCGTCCAACGGAATCTGAAGCTGCGCTGAAAGCGCTGAAAATCGAATGCTTTTCTGCCCCGAAGCTGTATGCAGAGCTTATCCCTGACTTTGTTGGGAAATCGCTACCATCCGTTGGAACGCTTGAAAATCTTTTGGTGAACTATCACCAGATCATGCCTGCTGCAGCCAAAAGCGCAGCACAGAAATTTATTGATACTACAACTGAGCTCGGAATCGTTCAGAATGGTGTTCTGTGTTTGGATGTCAAGGCAGCAGAAGAAAAACCTGCTCAAGTTACCACCAATAATGATGATGTTCCTGATGATAATAACCAGAACGCTGTTTTTGATGTTCTACCAGCATCTGAAAAGGATGAGTTCGCTGCTCCGTTAAATATCTCCTTTGGAGACAAGCGCAGAGCCATGCTTTACATGCCTATAGATGCAACTAAGGAAGATGCGGAGTATGTCAGAGACATGATTTCGCTAATGTTCAAACGCGTATATAAGGTTGAGTGAAAATGCCTGAAACATATAATCACGACTATCTTTTCACTGTAACCGACAAAGATATCCGCGCGGTTATCTACGATGTAGGAACCGCGCGGGATTGCTGTGCTTTTAAATCGGAGGATTGTTTCGCATCCCGCGAATCCACGTTTGCCTTTTTAGATCAGGCGGGATTGTTGCAACAGGAAAGCTATGCTTTGTCGGATGAGGGAAAACGTCTTTTTGAGCTCCTTTTTGTATTCCCAGACGAAGTAGCTATCACGGAACTGATTGCACAGATCTTGCTGAAAAACCCTGTTGTGAATCTACTTTGCCAGTCCTTTTATGGCCGTGCCAAGATCGGTGTAGAACAACTTCGGGTTTTGTTAAATTATCATGGCGTAGGCTCCAAAGAAGTAGACTATTCTGGCACAGTAGCACTTCTCAGTCTGCTAAACAAGTACGGCATTGTTGTGTATGATAAGAAAAACAAGTTGTTCACAGTTAAAATGTCAGGCGATTTTGCAGATCCTGTGAAACAGTATTTTGTTTGTCCAGATACGCCGTTTAGTAACGTTTACAATATGCGTAAAGTTATCCGCGCTTGCCGTGGAGATATCTACTGGGTAGACAAGCATTTTCGCAAAGAAGGCTTTGAAATACTGATTGATGGTCTCCCTTATCAGGGCGTAACATCAGTTACCATTATTTCCGGAACGGATAATATTACAGCAAGCGCAAAGACCGATTACCTCAATCTTCAGGCGGAATTATCAAAACGGCAGATTGCATTGAACTGGAGAGCAATTGACAACACCACTTTCAAATGGCATGACAGATGGCTGGTGGCAGATAATCAGTGCCACAATATACCGCCTGTGCTGGCAATAATCCGTGGACAGCGCGCTGAAATACTCTCCACTGCAGAACGTCTTGATGTACACCCGTTCATTGCAGAAAGCACTCCTATTCAATAAGTGATTAAAGGTTACAAATATGGATATTAGAAGTAAAAGCTCTATCGAGCTAATGAACATGTACGCAGAAATACTGGCAGAGCTGAACAGCCGAAATGTGGTGCGTACATACAACAGCCCTGTTGGCGATTACGCAGAGTGGCTGGTTGCGGAGAAGCTTGGGTTTGTGTTAGAGCATAATTCGCAAAAGGGTTATGATGCATATGATCCAAAAACAGGTTCGCGCTATCAGGTCAAAAGCCGGTGGGAGCGCGGTGCTGCATCGGTACAAAGCCGAGAGTTGAATGTAATCAGAAACTACGATGACAACCAATTCGACTATCTGATCGTTGTGATATTCGATAAGCATTTTGGCATCAAAGAGGCATATATGCTGCCTCACGATACGGTAAAACCCTACGCTCGTTATAACAAGCATCAAAACGGTTACATCCTGATCGCCAAAGGCGCGGTGCTGACTGACAAAAATACCAAGAATATCACAGATTGCCTGCGGTGATATAGAATACTTTTGGTGCAAGCACCCCGTATTTATGCTCCGTTTGGTGCTAACATCGCATGATGGAGTGACAAAAAAGATGTCACTCCATTTTTTTCAGTATTCATGCGGGTTTGCGGGCTTTTCAAGGTGATTTTTCAAAAATCGATTTACCGCGGATGTCCAAAATAAAAATCGAATCAAATAGAGCAAAGGCGGAGTTTCGACCTGATTTTTCAGGCTCAGAACTCCGCTTTTTTCATTGTGGAAACAACCACCGACTGTGTCGGTGGAGCGGAAAAAGCTTAAGCGAGGAAAAGGACAAAAAAACTCCTTTTGGTGTAGAATAAGCTTGCGGTCTGGCAACTGCAAGGAACACCAAAAGGAGGACATTCGGAATGAATGACAATAAGAGTTTAGCACATACGAGTTGGAATTGCAAATACCACGTAGTGTTTGCACCGAAGTACCGACGAAAAATATTTTATGGAGAGAAGCGAGCGGAAATCGGGAAAATCTTGCGAGAATTGTGTGGATGGAAGGGGGTAACAATTATAGAAGCAGAAGTATGCCCGGATCACATTCACATGCTGGTAGAGATTCCGCCAAAGATGAGTGTATCAAGCTTCATGGGATTTCTCAAAGGAAAAAGCAGTCTGATCATACATGAGAGGCATGGGAATCTGAAATACAAGCATGGCAACCGATCTTTTTGATGTCGAGGATACTACGTAGACACAGCCGGAAAAAACACCAAAAAGATCGCAGAGTATATCCAAAACCAACTTGAGGAAGACAAAGTTCAGGATCAGTTGACCATTAGAGAGTACGAAGACCCTTTCAAGGGTAGCAAGTAACAATTTTTTGCAAGTGTCAGACCGTATATGCCATTGCAATGGCTGCCAGTAACAGCGGGTTATACCCGCATAAGAAAAACCGCCGGCTACGCCGGCGGATATTTATTTCCTATTTGATTAGTGCAGGGGGATTTTTACGGTTAACAGCCGCGCGGCGTAAGATTATTCAAGCTGTGTTAACAGCGCAGAAGAATCTTTTAGAGTTGTATGAGCGCAGCGAATACTGCTCTTTTGCAGAGGTCGTCTGTTCGAGCCAGACAGGGGGAGCCGAAAGACCGGGAAGTCATAAATTTGACTTCCCGGTCTTTCGTTGTTGGAATGGATGGATTAGAGTTTCTACAAGAAACTCTTGGAATAATTCGAGTGTTTCGAGAATTATTCTTTGATCAGGAAAGTCAAAAAAGGGAGCAGAGAAGAATCTCTGCTCCCTTTTTGGTTACTCAATATTACTGTACACTATAGTTTTTCTTGACCCGCTTCAGATAAGCTTTTACGAAAGGAATGCAGTTTTGTTTATGTTCATCCATTATTTTAACAATCTGGTTTCCGAGGATAAGGCCGTCAGAACAGTCTATGACTGCATTTCCTTGCTCTGGAACTGTGTTATCAATTTCGACGGCGCACGGGATACTCACAGTATGTTTTAGTTTGTTTATTGCTTCTGCCGAAGCTTCAATGGGACTATTGGCTGTACCAGAAGCAGGCATACAGTAAACAAAGCCTTCTGCCGACGCGGCAATCATGGCCGCGCGTTCTTCGAAAGCCGGAACAGCCTGAGAGATGAGCGTAATACCATACTGCTTGCAAAAAGGAGAGAACTCCTCTTTTTCCTCATAAGGGACATCCGGAATAATTAAGCCGTCAATTCCGCAGTCGCTGCAGCGCTGTAAAAATCGTTCGGTACCATAAGCGAAAACCGGATTGGCGTAGGTCATGAAGAGAAGTGGAATCCGTACTGATTGCCGTATTTCCTGAACCATGTCAAAAAGCTTGTCCACGGTTGTTCCAGAGGTCAGCGCCCTCAGACTAGCGGCTTGGATTGCCGGGCCTTCGGCGATGGGGTCAGAAAAAGGGATACCAATTTCAATAATATCTGCACCCGCTTCTGCCATGGCAGGGATAAGGTCTTTGGTTGTTTCAATATCCGGGTCTCCTCCTGTGATAAAAGCAATCAGTGCTCTTTTCTCTTGGAATGCTGCTGTAATCCTACTCATAGATTTCTACTCCTTTATACCGTGCAATCGCTGCAACATCCTTATCGCCCCGGCCCGAAATATTGACAACCATGACCTGCTCAGGAGTCATTTCTTTTGCCAGCTTCATCGCGTAGGCGACAGCATGGGAGCTTTCGATTGCTGGGATGATCCCTTCTGTACGGGATAGATATTCAAATGCCTCGACTGCTTCATCATCAGTTACAGCGACATATTCTGCCCGCCCCTGTTCCCAGAGCATAGCGTGTTCCGGGCCAATGCCGGGATAATCAAGTCCAGCGGAAATAGAATAAACCGGAGCAATCTGCCCATATTCATCCTGACAGAAGAGGGATTTCATTCCATGGAAAATGCCTGTCCGGCCAGTGGCAATGGTGGCGGCGGTTTCTTTTGTATTGATACCTCTGCCTGCGGCTTCGCAGCCGATCAACCGGACAGAGGGTTCGTTGATAAAGTCATAGAAGGCGCCAATAGCATTACTTCCCCCGCCGACACATGCCAGCACCGCGTCGGGAAGCTTCCCTTCCGCCTTGAGCAGCTGTTCACGGATTTCCTCTCCGATAATTTTTTGGAAGTCCCGAACGATTGTTGGGAAAGGATGAGGCCCCATCACCGATCCGAGAACATAATGGGTATCGTCGATTCGTGATACCCATTCCCGCATCGTTTCATTGACCGCGTCCTTCAGTGTACGAGTTCCGGAAGTGACTGGATGCACCTTTGCACCGAGCAGTTCCATCCGGAAAACATTGAGTGCCTGACGCTTTGTATCCTCCTCGCCCATAAAGACTTCACATTCCATATCCATCAGTGCGGCCGCTGTCGCTGTAGCGACACCATGTTGTCCGGCGCCGGTCTCAGCAATCACGCGCTTTTTTCCCATTTTCTTGGCCAGGAGTACCTGCCCTAAAACGTTGTTGATCTTGTGGGCGCCGGTATGATTCAAATCCTCCCGTTTTAGATAGATTTTCGCTCCGCCCAGCCGCTTAGTCATCTTTTCTGCATAATAGAGTAAGGAAGGACGCCCGGCATAATGATGCAGGAGCTCGTTCAGCTCCCTGCAAAAATCCGGATCATCTTTATAATACAGATAGGCTTCCTCCAGTTCGTTGATTGCATGCATCATGGCTTCTGGGGCAAACTGCCCGCCATATTGTGAAAACATTCCTTTTTTCATTATGTATCTCCCTCAGTACTGACAAAATTCTGTTTTGTACAAAATAAAAAAGCTTTTGTCCTAACTTTCATAGGACAAAAGCTTGCTTGCTTCTGCGGTACCACCTAACTTGGCATCTGAAACGCCCACTCATCATGCACAAGACATGCATGCTCCTCTGATAACGGATAGGAAATCCCGTTGAACATTACTCGGCGCAGAACGCCTTTCTTTTCACCCTCTTGAACCCATTCAATACTGTGCTTGCCACGGCATTTCCACCATCCGCCGCTCTCTGAAAGCCGCTAAACCAGTATCTACTCTTTTCAATCAATGGTTTTACGTTTGTTTTTATTATATTATAGGATGTACGGTTTGTCAAGGGTCGGGATACGTGAAGCGGCTGCTGCTCTTGCTTGATTTGGGATAAATCCTCAAGAATATTTTCGTTTTTCAATTATGAATTTGTTAATATAAAAGAGAAGATATATGTATTTTACGGCTTATTTGTCGTGAATGACAAGGATGTATGTTAAATTTTATGGGGTATTTCGGTTGACAGCAGTGTTGTTCTATGTTACGATGGGGCTGGATTTAATTTCATATTTATATATTGAAACTGAAAAGAGGGGTATGCGATGGCTTATTTGATCGGAACAGATATTGGAACCTCTGGAACCAAAACAATTGTAATGAATGAGAAGGGAAAACTAATTTCCTCTGACCTTGTGGAATATGATGTACTTACCCCAAAGCCGTTGTGGGCAGAACAGTGGCCGATGGTATGGATGGAGGCCGTAAGGGAATCAATTCGGAATGCAGTAAAAAAATCCGGATGTGGCCCGGAGGAGGTCACGGGGATTTGTATCAGCGGGCTTTACGGCGGCTCCGGTATTCCGCTTGACGAAGAAATGCGGCCGGTGCGGCCCTGCCTGATCTGGATGGACCGCCGCGCTTCGGAAGAGGAGGCGTGGGTCTGCTCTGAAATCGGAAAGGAAACGATTCAGGATATTACCCATAACGGGACAGACCCTTATCATGGATACACTAAAATTCTGTGGATCAAGAACCATGAACCGGAAAATTGGGAAAAAATTCGGCTGTTTTTGCCGCCGAATGCCTATGCAATTTACCAGCTTACCGGGGAGGTCGCAATCGACTATTCCTCGGCGGGAAATATCGGCGGGATTTTTGATGCAAAGCGCCGATGCTGGTCTGAAGAACTGATGGGAAGGATGGGAATCCCGCTTTCAATGATGCCGCAGCGGATCGTACAGTCGAGTGAAATTGTTGGAACGCTGACGGAACAGGCGGGCGCGGAGCTGGGACTCCGGGAAGGAATCCCGGTCTGCGCCGGAGGTGTGGACTGCGTCGTCGCGACACTGGGACTTGGCGTGTTCTCGGCGGGGAAGTACGCGGCGACCATCGGTACGTCAATGAGCGCGGCCTTTGTACATGACCGCCCGATCAACGGAAAAGGGTTGATTGAAATGCCCTATGTTCTGGACGCGCTGCATTTAACCTATTCCTTTGGCGGTGCTGCTACCTCGGGCGCGCTCATCAAATGGTTCCGGGACCAGCTCGCCGGATTGGAAAAGGAGGCGGAACAAAAGGGCGGCATGAACGCCTACGCGGCGTTGGATAAGGAAGCGGAGCAGGTGCCTGCCGGAAGTAACGGGCTTATTTTGCTGCCTTACTTTATGGGAGAACGAAGCCCGCTCTGGAATACCCATGCCAGGGGAGTGCTGTTTGGACTCTCTTTAAACCATACAAAGGCGCATGTTTACCGTGCTTTTCTGGAGGCGGTTGCTTATTCTCTCCGACAGACAATTGAGTGTGCCGGGGATGATGTCGGCGATACGATCCTGCTTTCCGGCGGAGTGGCTAAGTCACCGCTCTGGAAACAGATTTTTGCGGATGTGCTGGGAAAAAAGATCGTCTGTCCGACGCAGGATGTTGAAGCGAACCTCGGCGATGTGATTCTGGCAGGCTTGGGAACCGGGACGATAACGGCGGAGGAGGCGCAAACATGGCAGTCCTTCCATGAACCCGTATGTCCGCAGCCGGAAGCGCAGAGGGCATATGATCAGTATTACGCGCTATATCAATCGGTTTACAAAAGCTTGCTGGGTGATTTCGAGCGGCTGACCGGAATAGAAGCTGCTTTACGGCGTTAGCATTTTGGACGAAAAAAGGAACAAGCCCGGTATTAATACCAGGCTTGTTCCTTTTTTATCGGATAAACCAGCTTCAGGCTATGTTTGTTGTTTTTCTTTTAAATATTCCCGAAAGCCTTGTTTAAAGGCCCTGTCCCCTAACAGATCAAAGACGATTCCAACAACGGCAAAGGGGAGGCAGCCCAGATAGAAAAAAATCTGGAGCGGGTAAAGGCTTTGAAATATGCTGGTGAAGCTATCCAGACTGAAAATGAATGCCTCATATAAAATAATTACAATGAGGATAATATAGCAAATCCTGTGATAGCGGTAGCTTTTGGATTTTTCTGTGCGGCATAGCTTACGATATTCCTTTTTCAGCTCTGCTTCTGTCATGCTGCGGTCACATCCTGTCATTTATTGTCCTGTCCGGTTTATCCTTTTATAAATCCAGAATACCCTATTTAACAGACAGTGTCAAGGCATTCGCCCACGGTTTAGAATTCCTTCCTCAGCTCCGGCACCCGCAGATAAACATTCCCCACGCTGCGCAGCACCCGGCTGTCGCTGTCTGTGATATATTCGCCAGGCTCGCCGACCTCAATTCCGGCAACCGCGACGTCGCCCATTTCCTTTGCGGTTTCGTCAATCCCAAGCTCAATGGCTTTTTTGATATAAGCGCGGATATCGGAATTTCCTTCTCCGATTACGCTGTTGGTGTGTGCGAGGCCCTCATTATCGGAAATGTGCATATGGATCATCTTACCTTTTAACAGCTCCAATGCTTCCGGCGGTTCCCGCAGGATATTCAGATGCCCGATGTCTACATTTGCAAAGACGTTATCCTCACCGATTGCCTCGATCATGGCGTTCATCGATTCAATTCCGTTGCAGACATGCAGCGCTTCCGGTTCTAATTCCATGGTGACGATGATATTTTCATTTTTGCACCATTTGCTGAACTCCTTTAAAAAATGTGCGGAATTCTGGAACGCGTCCTTTCTGGAAAGGTAGAAATCGATGTTTCCGCAGCCTTTTCCAACCAGAATCTGCTGACCGCCCAGGCGTTTTACCAGGCGAGCGGCACGCTTCATTTGTTCCATCGCAAAGTCGCGTTCTTCAGGATCGTTTGACCCGATGTTTCCTTCTGCGCAGGTGACTACGCTTGAGGCACGAATTCCGCAGCGTTCAAACTCCTTTGCAACCCGCAGCTGCTGCTCCATTGGGTAAAACGCAGGGTTAAACTGCCCGAAGGCAAGTACATCCACATACCTAATCCCATGCTCTGCGATCATTTTTGCCTGGCGTTCCAGCGGAATACCGCCAAACTCATAGACAATTGAACCTAATCCGACTTCCATAAGATACCTCCCAAAATGTAATTTGTGATAAAAAGCAAAATCTATATTTTCATTATAATATATTTAAATATGAAAATCAATAAAAAGATATAAAAATAAAACCTTTATTTTAAAAGGATTATAAATTAAATAGATAGGATATTTTTCTTTTAATAATTTAATTTTGTGAAAATTATATCATAAAAATCTTTTGAAATCAGAATGACGTGATCTGCAGAAGAACGAAAAAGCAATCGATTTCCGGAGAAGATTGTGATATAATAACGTTAAACGGATCATTTAATGTCCCGACATACGGCTGATAGAACGGATTCTTTCTCACCCTATGATATCGCCGTTTTTATCTCGGTTGCTTTATGGTATAATAGAGGTAAGATTCCGCATGGCGGGGAAAATTCCCGGCGGAAGAAACCAAGATTTGGAATTGGGAGGCAGCATGGTTATTACATTTGTCATTGATATGTATGATGTGAAGAAAAATGGTACAACGATGACGGCTCAGCGGTTTGCGCATTATCTGCAACAGCTTGGGCATGAAATACGGGTTGTTTCAACCGGTGATCCGGGGCCGGGGAAATATCCGGTTCCGCAGTGGAAAATTCCGATTGTCCAACATTTTTCAAGCAAGCAGAGCTTTATTATTGCAAAGCCGGATGACGAGCAAATCCGCAGGGCGATCGAAGGGTCTGATTTGGTGCATCTGTTTTTGCCGTTTCCGTTAGAGGTGAGGGCCTACCATATTGCCCGGGAAATGGGGATTCCGTGCAGCGCGGCATTCCACCTTCAGCCAGAAAACATTACCTATAATATTCATATGGGAAGATGGCGCGGACTGTCCGATTTTGTTTACTACCTGTTCCGGGAATATTTCTATAAAAATTTTGAGCACATCCACTGCCCGTCCTATTTTATGGCGGAGCAGCTAAAAGCGCATGGATACAAAGCTAAGCTGCATGTCATTTCCAATGGGATTATCCCGGAATTTTGTCCGGGACAGGCAACACGGCAGGATGAATTGATTCATATTTTAATGGTAGGGCGCCTGTCACCGGAAAAAAGGCAGGATTTGCTGATCAAGGCTGCTGGGATGTCAAGGCATGCAGAAAAGATACAGCTTCATTTTGCCGGAAGCGGCCCGTGGAAGCAAATGCTGGCGCATAGGGGCAAAAAGCTAAAACACCCGCCGGTTTTTGGCTTTTACAGCAAACCGGAATTAATAGAACTGATCCGTTCCTGCGACCTGTACGTTCATGCTTCCGATGCGGAGAGTGAGGCAATTGCCTGCCTGGAAGCTATCGCGTGCGGACTGGTGCCGGTAATTTCCGATTCCAAGCTCTCTGCCACAGGGCAGTTTGCGCTGGATGAAAGAAGCTTATTCCACGCCGGGGACGCGGCGTCTCTGGCTGAACAGATTGACTACTGGATCGATCATCCGGAGGAGAAGGCAAGGATGTCCTCAGAATATGCAAAATCTACGGAGAAATACCGGATTGAGCATTGTGTCAGAGAAGCGGAGACCATGTTTGAGGAGGCTGTTCGTGATGCGAGGGGAACAGGCAGACCGGCCTAATTTCTTTGTCCGGGGCTTTCGTTGGGTTTTATATCATTGCATCGCTATACCGGTTTTGCAGGTTTTGACCCGTGTGACCTTTGGGCTGCGGATGAAGGGGAGAAAAAATATTCGCGGGCTGGAGGGCGCTGTGTTATGCTGCAACCATGTCCATTACCTGGACAGCGCCATGATCGCCTGTGCCGTATCGCCGCGCCGTGTCACCTTTGCGTCTCAGCCGGACAATTTTCACCTGCCTGTAGCGGGCTGGCTGGTTAGGCAGCTTGGATGTATTTCAGTTGGCTCCTCGGTACAGGAAACAAAGGATTTTATCAAAACTATGAGTGCACGGCTGAAGGAAGGAGACTGGTTTGGAATCTTTCCGGAAGGGGAATTGGTTACCTATTCCAAAGCCCTGCGGGAGTTTCGGGAGGGCGCTTTTCAGATTGCGGCAATGTCCGGTACCCCGGTAGTGCCTATCATGATTTTGCAGCGTCCAAAAAAGGGATGGAGAAAAATAAATCTGAGACCGCCGCTGACCATCCAGTTCGGAGAACCGATCTGGCCGCCGCAGGACGGTTCCCTGCGGGAAAAACGGCGGATTCTCTGCCGGCAGTGCTATGAAGCGATGTCCGATATTCAAGAACGGTTTGACGGCCGGCATAGGGAGCTGCGTAGATTGTAAAAGAAGGAGGTGCCTGGGATGCTGCTGCAAGAGCCAACACCGGAACTGCTTGAGAGATGGAAGACGGTTTATCAGGAATACCGTCCGAGGCTGTCTCCGAATCGGAAAAGTGCCGGAGAACTGGTCGGCTATCTGCAGGGCAGCTATCCGCTTCAAGAAGTGCAGGATGAAAAGTGGAAGCGGATTGTAGAGCTGTCTGTGCTGGAAAACGACTGCTTTGCTGAAAGGCTGCCCGACGGCGTACAGCCCGACCCGGCTGTTTTTCTAATCAGGCGGGAAGAACGGGGAGAGAAGCTCTATCGGGATCAGGACGAGGTCTTTTCCGGAATACCGATTGTTGTTGGGATTGATCGTGTAACCGGATATTTCCAAGTGGAGGGAAGCAGTCTGCTCTGGGATGAACTGTTTGCCTTTCGGGGACTGGATGAAACAGATCTGGATAATGCTTATTTGGTAGCCGAATATGTAGCCTGCAAAAAGCGGTTTAACGGCTGCGGGGTATAAAACAAGAGCGGGGACATGATGTCCCCGCTCTTCTCTATTGCTCATATCCTATTTTTTGATATATTTCGCTTCCAGCTCTTCAATTCGCGCTACCTTTGGCGCGGAACCGCCGCCGGAAAAATCACAGGTCAGCCAGAGGTCAACCAGGTATTTGGCAAGTTCTACACCGATTACCCGTTCGCCCATGCACATAATTTGTGCGTTGTTGCTCTTGCGGGAACGCTCTGTAGAGAACGGATCGTGGCAGACTGCCGCCCGGACGCCCGGAACCTTATTGGCGCACATTGCCATTCCAAGTCCAGTGCCGCAAACCAGGATCGCACGTTCATATTTTCCGTCAGCGACTGCTTCCGCCACCTTGAATGCCACATCGGGATAAAGGACAACCTCGCCCTTATCCGCGCCGAAATCGTCCACTGCTACCCCTTTGCTTTCCAGGTGTTTGATGATTTCTGCCTTTAGGTTATAGGCTGCCTCGTCACAGCCGATTGCTAATTTCATATTTATTGACTTCCTTTCTGAGGATTTATAAGCTGATCACTGCGTCAGCGATGGCGCAGAGCAGGAGGCAGCAGGAGGTTGCGCCTGCGTCCAAAACGCCTTTGGAGCGTTCGCCAAGCCGGCTGGAACGCCCGTATTTTGCAACCAAATCTTTGGTTGAGTCCCTGCCGCTTGTTGCCGCTTTTTTCAGCGCTTGCATTGCGTCGTCCATTTCACTGCCGGATTCGGCTGCGGCGCTCAGTGCTTCTACCGCAGGGGAAAGGGTATCCACCAGCGTTTTATCCCCGACCCGCGCGTCTACAATGTCAAATAAGCCGTCCATGCCGCTTTGCAGCATATCCCGGACGTCTGCCACGGTAAGCTCATCCTTTTCCTCGGCAGAATCTGCCATTTCCATGAAAATAGTACCATAGATCGGTCCCATGGAACCACCGATCTCATTCATCAAAATCATAGCAAGGGAATTAAGCCCGTCGCTTAAGGTGAAATCCTCACCGCCGAAGCGTTCTTCAAAGACAGAAAACCCCTTGTTCATATTCATGCCGTGATCCCCGTCGCCGATCAGGCCGTCCACCTCGCCCAAATAGGCTTTATTCTCCTGGATGGCTTTCACCATGGCCATGAGGATTACTTTGCCATCAGACTGCTTGATTGTTTTCATTATCGACTATCCCTCCTGTTAAAACTGGGTTAAACCAACGCTCTTCGCCGGCATGTCAACCAGCTCCTTGAGTTCATCGTCCAATTTCATGACGGTCAGTGTAGCGCCCATCATTTCCAGGGAGGTGAAATAGTTGCCGACATACGATTTATGTACCTTGATTCCCTTTTCGGTCAACAGGTTTTCGATTTCATCATAAAGGACATATAATTCCATGACCGGCGTAGCGCCAAGCCCGGACACCAGAACCACGACCTCGTCCCCGGATTCAAACGGATAGTCAGGCAGGACGATATCCACCATTCGTTTTGCCATCTCTCTGGCGGATTCCAATGGGCAGACCTCAATGCCGGGTTCTCCGTGATGCCCGATCCCAACCTCAATTGTGCCTTCCTTGATCTCAAAGTTCGGATGGCCGACTGCCGGAAGGGTGCAGGGAGTAAGCCCAATCCCGACGCTGCGGGTATTGTCAATTGCTTTCTGGGCTGCCGCGATTACTTCGTCCAGACTCGCGCCGGTGCTGGCTTTGGCGCCGCCGACCTTCCACATTAACACTTCGCCGGCCACGCCGCGGCGTTTTTCCCGCTGATCCTTCGGCGCAGAGGCAACATCGTCGTTTGCGATGACAGTCTTGACGGTAATACCATCCTTCTTTGCCATCTTGACCGCCATCTTGACGTTCATGTTATCCCCGGAATAGTTCCCATACAGACAGGCAACGCCGTTGCCGCTGTCAACCGCTTTGAACGCCTGGTAAAAGGCGAGGGCCGTTGGGGAGGTGCAGATTTCTCCGACTGCCGCCGCGTCGCACATGTTCTTGCCGATATATCCGATAAAAGCCGGCTTGTGGCCGCTTCCGCCCCCGGTCACGACACCGACGCGGCCCTCTGTAGATTCTACGGATTTGAGCACGCGTTGGTTTTCAGTCGTTTCAACCAGATCTGGATGCGCTTTCACAAAGCCGCTCAGCATTTCGTCTACGATGTTGTCCGGATTGTTTAAAATTCGCTGCATGGATGATACTCCTCCTCTAATTTGTATATTTGCATTATTTGTTTATTTCATATCAGGCACTAAAATCACTTTCAGAGCGCCCTCTGCTCCGGTAGTGGCAAGCTTGAAGCCCTCTTCCCATTTTTCCAACGGGAACTGATGCGTCACGACGCCGTCGGTTGGAAGCTTCCCGCTGCCGATCCATTCAATGACGGTATCATAGCAGAATGGGCTGAGATGTGCGCCGAGCAGGTTTAATTCCTTCCGGTCGCTGATGATGCTCCAATCCACCGTAACCAGATCGCCGAATACGCTGAATTCCACAAAGGTTCCCATCTTCCGGATTGCCTCTAGTCCCTGCTGTACACTGGACGGATGGCCGGTTGCTTCGATATAGATGTCACAGCCGTAACCGTCAGTCAGCTTTTTGATCTCGCTGACGACATCCATTTTCGACGGATTCATCACGATGTCAGCTCCGAATTGTTTAGCTAATTCCAGCCGTTTGTCGTTCAGATCCAGTACAATCAGGCAGCTTGGGTTGTGCTGGCGGATTGCTCCTACCATACCAAGCCCAAGAGTTCCTGCACCGGAAAGTACAACCACATCCCGCACGCCGATGCCGGCACGCTCTACACAATGGAAGGAGCAGGCGTATGGTTCGGTCAGAATGGCCTTTTCAATCGGGATTTCTTTGGGTACGCGGTAGTTGAGGGATTCCTTGGTCAAGCGGACATATTCCGCCATCCCTCCGTTCACATTATTCTGAAACCCGTAAAGATCATGCTTTTCACACATCCAGTGCCGTCCGGTTTTACAGAATTTGCATTCTCCGCACGGAACAATCTGCTCCGGGCAGATCCTGTCGCCCGGCTCCCAGCCGGAAACATTCGGGCCAATTTCTACCACAGTGCCGACAAATTCATGTCCGGGAATCATAGGCGCTTTGATATATGGCGGGTTTCCGTCTCCGCCCCAAAAGCTCGGAGCACCTTTAAATGCTTTTGTATCTCCGGCACAGATACCGCAGGCTTCAATTTTAATAATCATCTCCCCGTCGCCGGCATGTGGGGTATCAACCATTTCAAACCGGTAATCACCCGGTGCATAAGCGACGATTGCTTTCATCTTCTCTGGTAACTGACTCATAATCCATTGACCTCCATTCATAAGGGAAATATTAACGGCTTGCACAAAACAGAGAGTAGGTCTTGTGCTGTACTCTTTAACTTTATCGAAAAGAAAAACCGTTGTCAATTCATTTTAAAAAAATCCAATTAAAAAAATAATCTTTGTGAAAATTATCCAGAATTCAAAATCTCTTTTTGTGACCGAAGATATGAAACTTGAAATTTATTTCACTTTTAATTTCATATATTGAAATGCTTGACATCGGCGCTTTCCTGTGGTACACTGAAAACAGTTAAAAAAGACTAACCGGTGCGTGGGCACCCTGATTTTTAATTCAGTTAGTTAGTTCAAACTAACCAAAAGGAGGCGCAAAATGAGTGTTGTTATCATAGGCGGAAACGAACGAATGGTTTGCCAGTATGCTGACATTTGTAAAAATCATGGATGTAAAGCCAAAATTTTCGTCAAGGAGAAAGGGCCGCTGCGGAAAAAGCTGGGCTGCCCGGATTTGATGATCCTGTTTACTAATACCGTATCCCACAAAATGGCAATTACCGCTTCGCAGGAGGCAAAACGGAATGATATTCCCGTTGCAAGGCTGCAGTCCGGGAGCTGCTCGGCGCTGAAAGAATTTTTAGAGCAGCACTGTTCGCTGAAACAGGAAAAAAAGAATTTTTCCAAAATTTCTCTTGACAAAATGGTTAGCAAGTGCTAACCTATATATGGTTAGAAATTACTAACTGTTTCTTTTGGGAAATAGGGTTAGTTTCAGCTTACATTCTTGAGGAATCAAAGAAGGAGAGATCATGATGCCTTTAACGATGGCAAAAGCAGGAGAGTCAAACTCCATCAAGCGGGTCGGGGGAAAAGAGGAGATTCGGCGTTTTTTGGAGAACCTGGGCTTTGTAGTCGGCGGGGACGTGACGGTTGTCTCTGAAAATGGGGGAAATGTCATTGTCAGCGTCAAGGACTCCAGGGTTGCAATCAGCAGGGAAATGGCGAATAAAATCATGATTTAGTTTCATGATCCGATGGAGGGGAGCCGCGGCTTGTGCGGTTTTTTCGCAGGGGGGGGTTCTCCTTTCCATGGGATTTGTGGTTTAGAAAGGAGCAGGCAGAGGATGAAAACACTGAAAGAAGCGAAATGCGGGACGACGGTGAAGGTGATTAGGCTGCATGGCGCAGGCGCTGTGAAACGCCGCATCATGGATATGGGAATTACCAAAGGGGTAGAAATCTTCATCCGGAAAGTTGCGCCGCTGGGCGACCCGGTTGAGGTGAATGTCCGTGGATATGAATTGTCGCTGCGGAAAGCAGATGCAGAGATGATTGAGGTATCATAATTAAGGCAGCAACGGAAACAAAATGGTTTCTGTTTTTCTTGAGGCAGAAGGTTAGAAGGAACTAACTTTCGGGACGGCGGCCGAACCGGGAGAATGCCTTTGAGACTTGCGTTTTTGAAAGAGGAAAGGGGTCATAGCAATGCCAATTAAAATTGCGCTTGCCGGGAATCCGAACAGCGGGAAGACAACGCTCTTCAACGCGCTGACCGGTTCCAACCAGTTTGTTGGGAACTGGCCCGGCGTAACGGTAGAAAAAAAAGAGGGAAAGCTGAAAGGGCACAAGGACGTAGTTATTACCGACTTGCCGGGAATCTACTCACTCTCACCCTACACGCTGGAGGAGGTTGTTGCCAGAAACTACCTGATCCATGAAAAGCCGGATGCGATTCTGAATATTGTGGACGGGACGAATCTGGAACGAAATCTCTATCTGACCACGCAGCTTATGGAGCTGGGAATCCCAGTTGTCATGGCGGTCAATATGATGGACGTGGTTAAGAAAAACAAGGATGAAATCAACATTCAGCAGCTTCAGAAGGAATTGGGCTGTGAGGTTGTGGAAATCTCAGCCTTAAAGGGAACCGGTGTTGCGCAGGCGGCGCAGCGCGCCGTCTCGCTGGCAAAAAGCGGAGAGGCCGTCATGCCGGTGCATCAGTTCTCCGAAGAGGTGGAAGAGGCGTTACATAATATCGCGGCGCAGCTTGGAAATGTGCCGGAAGAACAGAAGCGGTTCTTTGCAATCAAATTATTTGAACGCGATGATAAGATTAAAGAACAGCTTCAGTCCGTTCCGGATGTGGAACCGATTGTCAAGGCGATGGAAGATAAGCTGGACGATGACAGCGAAAGCATCATCACCAATGAACGGTATGTGTTCCTGTCGGGGATGATCGAAAAATGCTATCATAAGAGAAACCGTCAAAAGCTGACCGTCTCGGATAAAATTGATAGGATTGTTACCAACCGCTGGCTGGCGCTGCCGATTTTTGCAGTGGTTATGGTAATCGTCTATTATGTATCTGTTTCCACAGTTGGGACGATTGCGACTGACTGGGCGAACGACGGTGTATTTGGAGAAGGCTGGCATCTGTTTGGAATCGGCAGCTCGGACTATAACGAGGTTGCGGAGGAATACGATCTGGCGAGCCTCAAAACAGAAGCCTATCTGGAAGCGGCTGAAACAGCCGGGCTTGACACCGAGGCGCTAAGCCAGTCCATCGCGGACGGCGAGGTTGACCAGGCTGCATTGTCCGCCTTTGAAACGGAGGCTTCTGCTGCCGGTATTACGGCGGAAGCGGAGGTTTTGGATGACAATGGGGAAGTGGAAGAAACGCTTCCGGTCAATCTGGACGAGTTCGAAAATGCGGTTGCCGTTTCTGAGCCTGATCCAGCGGATTACGGCGTTTGGGTACCTGGCATTCCTGTCCTGCTGGAGGACGGCCTAAACGCAATCGGCTGTGCGGATTGGCTCTCTGACCTGATCCTGAACGGGATTGTAGCGGGCGTCGGCGCGGTTTTGGGCTTTGTTCCGCAGATGTTGATCCTGTTTATCTTCCTGGCTTTCCTGGAGTCCTGTGGATATATGGCGAGAATCGCCTTTATCATGGACCGTATTTTCCGGAAATTCGGCCTTTCCGGAAAATCCTTTATCCCGATGCTGATTGGGACTGGGTGCGGCGTGCCGGGAATTATGGCATCCCGTACCATTGAAAACGACCGTGACCGGAAGATGACAATTATGACCACCACCTTTATCCCCTGCGGCGCGAAGCTGCCGATTATTGCCCTGATTGCAGGCGCGCTCTTTGGCGGAGCTTGGTGGGTAGCGCCGAGCGCATACTTTGTCGGTGTTGCGGCGATCATTATATCCGGGATTATCTTGAAGAAAACCAGAATGTTTGCCGGCGATCCCGCGCCGTTTGTAATGGAGCTTCCGGCTTACCACTGGCCGACGGTCGGCAACGTGCTCCGCAGCATGTGGGAACGCGGCTGGTCTTTCATTAAAAAGGCGGGGACAATCATCCTGCTGTCGGCGATCCTTTTATGGTTCCTGCAGGGTTACGGTGTGGAAAACGGAAGCTTTGGCAGGGTAGAAGACCTCAACAACTCGATCCTCGCTGTAATCGGCGGATTTATCGCTCCAATTTTCGCCCCGCTCGGTTGGGGAGACTGGAAGGCGGCGGTTGCCAGCATTACCGGCCTGATTGCAAAGGAAAATGTAGTAGGAACCTTTGGTGTGCTCTACGGCGGACTGGATGAGGTTGCAGAGAACGGATGGCAGATCTGGGCAAGCATGAGAGAATCCTTCACCGCCCTGACTGCATATTCCTTCCTGGTATTCAACCTGCTCTGCGCGCCTTGCTTTGCCGCTATCGGCGCGATCCGCAGAGAGATGAACAGTGCAAAATGGACTTGGTTTGCAATTTCGTACCAGTGTGTGTTTGCTTACGCGATGGCTCTGTGCATCTATCAGCTTGGTATGCTGTTTACCACCGGCGCATTTGGAATTGGGACAGTTGTCGCAATCATGATTGTAGCCGCGCTGCTGTACCTCCTATTCCGTCCGTATAAAGAACAGAACGAATTGAAAGTAAAAGTCCGCGTATAAGCGTGAAAGGAAGGCGGTTTTTATGTTGGCTTTTCTGAGCCAGAACCTGCCGACAATCATAATCGGCTTAATCCTGGCTACAGCTGTGGTTTTGATTCTTGTCAAGCTGATAAGAGACAGGAAGAACGGCAGCTCCTGCAATTGCGGCTGCGGCTGCAAGGATTGCCCGAGTTCGGCAGTGTGCCATAAGAAATAATCACTAATAAATCCCCCTGAAAATGGCTTCGATACCATTTTCAGGGGGATTCTTTGATAGGAGGGTTTAACTCTCCTTTTGCTCCGTTGCTTCTGCATTTGCCTCTTCTTCCTGCGGGGCAGGTTCTAAGGATGTTTGGAGGTATTTATCGGAGAAGAAGGTATTGGCGTTGTATAGGAACAAGACCTCCTGGATGTCATATTCGTCAATCAGCGTATCGATATTGTCATAGTTGTACCGGGGATCGACGATTACAATTTCCCGGTAATAGGGGATCAGGAAGGGGATAAAGCAGTTAGCATAGGAATCCTTCAGAACCAGCAGGCTGGCCTTGCTTTTGGAGGCTGTCTGAATCTCGATGAGGGAATGATTGCCGCCGAAAAAGACGGCGTATTGATCCCGGGTTTTTAGGCTCTCGCCGTGATAGACGTCCGCCTCCTTTTTCTGCTCCTCTACATAATTCACGGTATAGGCGGTTTCCTGGTTGGGGAAGTAGAGCTCCAGCGCTTCTTTTTCATTCTCCAAAAATCCGCTTTTGGCTGAGAGCGTACCCTGGAAATCTGCTGAGACAGGATAATGCTCATAGCTGACGGCGGAGGGGTCAAGCTCCATCACAGAGGCCGCCTGCTGAAATGCGACATAAGCGCCGGTGGTAGTCCAGTGATGGTCGGTGCGGTAATAGAGGTTCGTTTCCTTTTCCAGCCGGAACGCTTCCCGCACATCGATTACCTTCATGGTCTCGGAGGAGGAAAAGGCGCTTAAAAATGCATCCATATATGCGTTTTGATCTGCTGCCGGTGCAAAGGCGGGAAGCTCATTCTGATAAATATTCACAGCAGTCGGCGCGATCAGAAGATATTGCTTGAGCTTTTCATGCCGTTTGGAAAAGGCGAGAATGGACTGCTTCAGAGAAGCGACTCGTTCTGCATCCGGTTCTTCAAACTGTTCAAAGAGCCGTCCGTTTTTCCCGAGATAAATCCCGTTGGCCTCTTTTTTGCCGAGGATCGTATCGGCTGTGGATTTTATCATAATCCAGAAGTCCCGGAAAGCGAACTGGTCGTTGACATAGGATTCTGATTCCTTCATAAACTGGCCGCTTGCAAGATGATCAAGCGAAAGGTTCGGCTTGGAGGCTAAGACCCGGTTCTCCTTTTCCGAAAAGACACGATCCTTGGTGAAAATGTTGCAGATGACCAAGGCTACAAAAATAATCAGGAAAATTGCCGCCATAATCCGGGTAAAAAACAGAAGCGGGCTGCGTTTTTTGGGATTCAATTCGCTTCCTCCTTTCAAAACCGGAAATATAGAAATGGGTTGTAGGTTTCATAAACAAGATAGGCTACGCACAGAAGCCATAGGACGATATTGACAGCTACCGCAGCCCACGGCGCTCTGCGGAGCAGGCGCTTAAACTGATTGTAAAGCCAGGGCGCGCAGGAAATCATGCCGATCACAATCAAAAGCAGGTTCGTTTTGAGCAGGTAAAGACCGGTAGAATCTGCAAGCCCGCCGGTGGTCACGCCGAACATATTCCCCAGATAACCCACCGCGTCCGACAGGACGGTGTTGCTGAAGAACACCCAGCCGATGACAATCAGCAGGAGGGTATAAATCCGGACAGCCCATCCGGGAAGCCGGTCAAAACATTTTGCCAGCACATATTTTTCAAAGAGCAGGAGCACCCCGTAATAAAGCCCCCAGACCACAAAATTCCAGCTTGCGCCGTGCCAGAGGCCGGTCAGCATCCAGACCAGCATGATATTGAAGATATGCCGTGGGACAGAAACGCGGTTTCCGCCCAACGGGATGTATACATATTCCCGGAACCAGCTTCCGAGCGAGATATGCCAGCGCCGCCAGAACTCGGTAATTCCGCGGGAAATATAGGGATAGTCGAAGTTCTTCATAAACTGGAATCCAAACATCCGTCCCAGCCCGATGGCCATGTCGGAATATCCGCTGAAATCAAAATAGATTTGCAGCGTATAGGCGATAATTCCAACCCATGCTGTCAGGACAGAAAAGCTTCCGATCTCCATTCCCTGCACCGTGGTGTAAACCATGCCGAGATTGTTGGCGAGCAGCACCTTTTTCGCCAGCCCTTTGATGAAAAACTCCGTCCCCAGTCCGAAGCCCGCCAGTGTGACGCGGCGCTCCTTGAGCTGCGGTTCGATATCCGCATAACGGACAATCGGCCCGGCAATGAGCTGCGGGAACATGGTGATATACAGGCTGAAGCTGATGAGGTTTTTCTGTACCTTGACCTTGCCCCAATAGACGTCGAGGATATAGGAGAGGGTTTGAAAGGTATAAAAAGAGATTCCGATGGGGAGCGCCAGCTCCTTATAGGGAATACTGCTGTGAAAAATCTGGTTGACCGTATCAATCAGAAAGCCGGAATATTTGAAAAAGCCGAGCAGGAACAGATTGACAAGGACAGTGAGCAAAAGGCTGTTCCGCGCGGCTTTTGGGTCGAGGCGTTTGCGGTCGATGTCGATTCCCATGACATAGTTAAACGCCGCGGAGAAAAGCATTAGAATAATATAAACCGGCTCTCCCCAGGCATAGAACACCAGGCTGAAAATAAGCAGCACGACATTTTTCCATGATTTTGGGACAAGGAAATAAACAGCCAGTACAGCAGGCAGAAAGATAAATAAAAATAGAATACTGCTGAAAACCATACGTGTAAGGTTCCTTTCTTCCGGTTATTTTTTGATGCAGGAAACGAAATCAGCTTTCCAGCTATCCGCTTCCTCCGAAACGGCAAAGAAAATATAATTCCCCATCCGTTCCAGCACGTGCGCCTTCAGCAGTGCGGTCTGCTCTGCACCATAGCCGTCAAACGCGTCAATCTGACTGTTCAGGCGGCCTTCTATCTGCTCCTCCGCAGCGGCTGCCTGGGAGGAGTCTTTTAATTTGACCACCAGCAGCTCGTCCACTGCCATGGTGGATTCCGAGAGATAGAGGAAATATCCGTCATAATCCTCGGCGGATAACCCGTAGCAGCGCCGCAGATCATTGTCCGATCCTTTGGTTAAGGAAGAAATGCCCTTTGCCGGAAACATGGCCTGTTCGATCACGGAAACCGGCTTGTCCTTATAATTTCCTGAAAAACAGAGCAAAACCAGAAAGACCGCCAGAAAGACAAGCAGGCTGATCTTTGCACAGAGGATGACGAGACCTTCGCGGTTCGGCGCCGGCTTCTGTTCCTCTGGGCTTGTCCCGGTGCCGGCCGGGTTAAAATTTTCAAATATGTTTATCACAGCAATCCCGCCTTTTCCGCAACCGTTTTAAACCAGTAGGGATAGAAGGTGGATTTTACATGAATCCCGTCCGGTTCGTAGAGATCGATGTGCTTTTCCGCCAAATCGGTGCAGTCAATGAAGGTAAGGCCCATTTCATCGCACATGCTTTTGAGCGCTTTGTTAAATTCCCCGTAGTGCTTGAAATTTTGGTTTTTGCTCAGCGCCGGATCCTGGATCGGCATAATACTCATAATATAGATCCTGGCATCCGGAAGCTGATCCTGCAGAGAGCTCACCTGCTTTTGGTAGGCTTCAATAAACGATTCTGCTTTTCCGCGGAAATAGAGCAGGTCGTTCATCCCAAAGGAAAGGAACACCTGGTCAGGATTCAGCCCGACGACAGTGGGGAAAAGCTCCCCAGCATTCGGAACGCTCATCCCGCGCTTATAGACGACATTGCTCTTGGAAAGGAACTTGTAGGTGGAGATGGCCTCCGTCAGGGAGTCGCCGACAAAAACGGACTTTTTGAAGATAGTTTTAATCTCCTTTTTCGAAAGCTTTTCAACCTGTTCCTTCTTCTTTTTTTCCTCAGCTTCTTTTTTCTTCTGCTCCTCTTCCTCTTTCTTCTCCTGCTCCAGCATGGCGTCAATCTCCGATTCCGCCTGTGAAACAGTCACCTGTTCAAGCTGCGTCAGCTTCTGTGTACCGGCAGCCACCTGCTGGATGTCCTGCTGCTTTGCTGAATGGCTTTTGATCAGGAGAATGCTGACCAGAACAATCAAAACGGCAAGAACCGCAACGCCGATGATCCGGTAAACCGCCGAGCTTTTCTTCATAAATATCGACTCTTTCCAACCAATTTTCTTTCTGTTCTGAATGATAGAACCTATTTATTATTCTACCATAATTATCTATTAATAACAATTCGAAACAAAAGATTGTTACCATTCACCAAAAGATTGTAACCGGTTTGAAATTCTTATTACAATCCTGTAAAACTCTGTGTTTTAGGTTGTTCCGCGCTCTACCAGGGCAACCGGCAGCACTACATGGCGCTGCGGGACGGTTTCGCCTTTTACCATTTTGAGCAGGAGATGGGCTGCCTTGAGAGCAAGCTCCTTTTTGTTTTGCTGGATGGTGGTGATTGCCGGATAACAGAACTCCGAAACGGAAACGCCGTCGAAGCCGACAATCTTGACCTGCTCCGGGACAGCGATGTTGTTCTGCTGCAGGGCAACCAGCGCGCCGTAAGCGCGCCAGTCGTTGGTGGCGAAGATTCCGTCGAAACGGATTTTTTTCTTGATCATATAAAAGACGATGTCCCGCGCTTCCTGGAAGTTGGACAAATCATCCCCGAGGTGCACGACCAGGTCGTCCCGCCTGGGGATCCCATAGTCCCGGAGCGCGTCAAGATAACCGTTCAACCGTTGGGTATTCACTGAAAGGGCCCGCTGCTTTGACAGGATCATAATGTCCCGGCATCCTTTTTTGATTAGTGCCTCGGTTGCGATATAACCGCCGAGATAGTGGTCGGACTCCACATAGACAACCTCGTTTTTCCCCTTTGGCCTGCGGTCGATGCAGGCAATTGGAATCCCGGTGCTGAGCACCTCCTGCGGCAGGTCCTCGCTACCGGAAATGCAGAGTATCCCGTCTACGGTTTTGGATTCCAGGATGCGGAAATAGGCGGCCTCCTTCTGCTCCTCCTCATTGGTGTTGCAGATCAGGACGGAATATCCCTTGCGGAAGAAGTATTTCTCCAGCTCCAGCACAATCTCCGCAAACAGCTCGTTGCTGATATCCGGGACGATGACCCCGATGGTGTTGGACTTGCTTTCCCGAAGGCTTTTGCCGGTCATATTGGTGGTGTAATGATATTCCTTGATTACCTTTTCCACCCGCCTGCGCGTTTCCTCGGAGAATCGGCCGTTTTGGTTGATGACACGGGAAACAGTCGCGACCGAAACACCGCTCAGCCGCGCGATATCCTTGATAGAGACTTTTTTCTTTGCTCTCACAAAAAAACCTTCTTTAACCTGAAATTAATCGTTACTCATTTGTTACTCATGATATCAGATTTTGCCCGGCTTGTAAAGCAATCCGGGCAGATCGGGTCAAATTGGGGATAATATTGGCGATTAAACCAACTTTTTTGGACTGCAATTATGCAGAGTGACTATTTTTTTGATTCGGGTTGACAAGTGCCGACGAACCTGTAATAATGTAGTTAGAGAAAACGATTACCCAAAGTGTTTCCCGAATGCGGCGGGCGTTGCTTACAATTGAGGAAAGGGAGCCTTTGCGCTGCGAAGGCATGGTGATTATGATGAAAAAACTGATTTGTCCATCGATGATGTGTGCAAATTTTGACTGCCTGAAGGCGGAGGTGGAGGCGCTGGATCAAGCCGGTACCGATATTTTCCACATTGATATTATGGACGGCAGCTTTGTGCCGAATTTTGGAATGGGGATTCAGGACGTCGCCTGTATCCGGCGGCTGACCAAAAAACCGGTGGATGCTCACCTGATGATCGATAATCCGGGCAACTATGTCGAATTGTTCGCGGAGCTTGGCGCGGACATCATCTATATCCATCCGGAGGCAGACGTGCATCCGGCCAGGACGCTGGATAAAATCCGCGCGGCTGGGAAAAAGGCGGGGATTGCAATCAATCCCGGAACCTCTGTAGAGACAATCCGCGAGCTGCTCCCGCTGACCGATTACCTGATGGTCATGACGGTGAACCCGGGCTTTGCGGGACAGAAGTATCTGGACTTTGTCAATAAAAAGATTGAAACATTGGTAGGAATGAAAGAGGAATTTGGCTTTAACCTGATGGTAGACGGCGCGATTTCCCCGCAGAAGATTGAAATGCTGTCCGCGATGGGCGTGGACGGGTTTGTCCTGGGAACCTCCGCGCTGTTCGGCAAAGAGGAAAGCTACGAGGTAATCATCCCTCGTCTGAAGCAGGAATAAAAGGAGGCAGAGAGAAAATGGCAGAGCATACCTATGTACTTGGAATTGATATTGGAGGAACCAATATCCGGATGGGCTTAGTCGATGAAAATAATGAGCTGAGCGAATACCTGAAGGTGCCGCAGGAAAGCATCCTGACCGGAGAGGACACGCTGGAGAGCCTGGCAGTCTATCTGGAAGGGTATCTGGCGGAAAGGGCAAAGGGGAAAGACGTAATCGCAATTGTAGCTGGAATCCCGGCGGCAATGAGCCGTGACCGTTCCACCGTTCTGAACGCGCCGAATATTCGGGGCTTCAGCGGCAAGAATGTACAGGCGGCATTACAGTCTCACTTTAGCTGCCCGGTTTTGCTGGAACGGGATGCAACCATGCTGTTTTACTATGACCTGTATCAGCACAATATACCGCACAAGGATATTATCATCGGCTGCTATATCGGCACCGGAATCGGAAATGTGATCTCGGTGGACGGGAAGCCGCTGGTAGGAAACGACGGTTCCGCAGGGGAGCTTGGGCATATCCCGGTCTGGGATAAGACGGACATCTGCAACTGCGGAAATGAAGGCTGCATGGAAAGCCATGTCGGCGGAAAATACCTGGTGGAATTGCAGAAAACAACCTTCCCGGATGTAGATATCCATGACCTCTTTGCAGAGAGGGGCGACGCTCCGGAGCTAGACCGGTATGTGGAGCATCTCTCCCTGCCGATTACAACCGAAATCAATATTTTGAACCCGGCGGTGATTATCCTGGGCGGCGGCGTGCTCTCTATGCCGGGCTTCCCGAAGGAGCGCCTGGAAAAATACATTTACAAGCACAGCCGTAAGCCTTTCCCGGCGGACAACCTGCACATTGTCTATTCGGACAACGGCGGCGAAAACGGAATTTACGGAAGCGCGCTCTATGCACGTGACATACTGGGAAAATAACCTCAACTGATAAAAAAGGAGAATGAATCATGATTGCTTTGGCTTCTGACCACGTTGGAATTGAACTGAAAAAACATATTATGGACTACCTCGACGAGCTGCATCTGGAATACCGTGATTACGGCACCTATTCCACCGAGCGCTGCAACTATCCGGAATACGCCCTGAAGGCCGCCAATGCGGTTGCGAGCGGCGAATGTGAAAAGGGGATCATCTGCTGCGGAACCGGGATTGGAATTTCTATCGCGGCGAACAAGGTCAAGGGCATCCGCTGCGTGGTCTGCTCCGACTGTTATTCTGCGCTGCTTTCCCGGCAGCACAACAATACAAATATGCTCTCCCTCGGCTCCCGCGTAGTCGGCAAAGACCTTGGGCTGATGATTGTAAAAAGCTGGCTGGAAGGCAAATACGAAGGCGGCCGGCATCAGGTGCGGATCGACCAGATCGCTGAGATTGAACAGACCGGCACCATTTCCGGAAAATAACTGTTTACTCCATATAATCCTAAAAAAGCCCCCGCAGAAGGTGTTCCTTCCACGGGGGCTTTGCCCTGTTGGCTGGAAAATTTTATTGACTAATACCTGGGAAAGGACTATAATTTAAAATGAAATATTCAGATAATCTAAGCTGGCCATGCAGACGGTTTCGGTTATCCTTGGGAGGAATTTGGAATGAAATTTTTTATCGACACAGCGAATGTAGAAGACATCAAAAAGGCTAATGACATGGGCGTAATCTGCGGTGTTACAACAAACCCGTCCCTGATTGCAAAAGAGGGAAGAGATTTTAAAGAAGTTATCAGCGAGATCGCTTCAATTGTTGACGGCCCGATCAGCGGCGAAGTAAAAGCGACGACGGTTGACGCGGAAGGCATGATCAAGGAAGGCCGGGAGATTGCGGCAATCCATCCGAATATGGTTGTAAAAATCCCGATGACCGTAGAAGGGCTGAAGGCGACCAAGGTGCTCGCTTCCGAAGGAATCAAAACCAACGTCACTTTGGTATTCAGCGCAAACCAGGCGCTTCTGGCGGCGCGTGCAGGCGCTACCTATGTTTCCCCGTTCCTGGGCAGACTGGACGATATCTCCGCTCCTGGGATTGATCTGATCCGTACAATCTCTGAAATCTTCCAGATTTACGGGCTGGAAACCGAAATCATTGCGGCGAGCGTCAGAAACCCGATCCACGTGACTGACTGTGCCCTGGCTGGCGCAGACATCGCTACTGTTCCTTACGGCGTAATTGAGCAGATGACCAAGCATCCGCTGACCGATCAGGGAATCGCAAAATTCCAGGCGGACTACAAAGCGGTTTTCGGTGAATAATAAAGAGTGAAAACGCGGGCAACATTTGTTGTCCGCGTTTGATTCTGCCTATATAAAAATGTATTGTTTCATAAGCATGGTGTTTTTGTTTTATATTGGCTCGCATGGCTGCTCCTGCTGTAGCTGCCCCGCTAGGACGGCGTCCTGCTTTAATTGAGCCAGAATTTTCTGATCCGGATCTGAATAGCCGGCGCCGACCGCAATTTGATACTGCTCCAGCATTTCCCTTTCTTTGCCTAAAACCGAAAGCGCCTTAGCGTAATTCATCCGGATTACTGGATGATCCGGCATTTCCTTCGTTGCTTTTTCAAAACAGGAAAGAGACTTCTCGTACTTTCCCGTATTTAGATAATAGTTTCCGAGCTTGTTATAGGCAAATGTATTACGGGGATTATAGAATATGGCATTTTCGCAGCATTTTGCCGCTTTGTCCGATTGATTTTCGTCAAAATAAATGGTTGCCAGATTAGACCAGACCATATCATAGGATGGATCTAATTCCAAAGCCTTGTGAAAATACTCGACAGCGCGGCCATATTTTTTCTCCTCCAGTGCGGTTCGTCCGATCAGGAACAAAATACGCGCTTCTGCTTCAGGGGAAGCGGCCGCCTTTTGCGCTTTTTTCAAGTAATAATATGCGGTTTCGTGATGGTCGGTATACCAGGCGCGGTAGCCCTTATAGAACAGTTTTTTGGCGCGGCGGTCATCGTGAAAATAATTGAGGGTGATTTCGTTAAAATCTCTGGTGAGCCTATCGGATACCGGTTTATCAATAGAGGTGTAAAATGTACTGACCAGTCCTAAAATTCCGGCGGTCAGGGGGAAAAGCGCTTTCAAATAAAAGGTATGTTCCCGATGCTCCAAAACTGCGGCTACGATAATAATCAGGGTGAAAACAATAATGAACGAACACAGGATTCGGCGGAACAGAAGCTTTTTTGTCATGGAACCTATCTCCTTATGTAAAAAAGGCTCTCTGCTCTGGGAGAGAGCCTTGAAAATTATAGCGTCTTTACAAATTCCTTGAGGTAGGACTTGAAATCGTTTCCAATTTCCTGGTGGGCGCAGGCGGTTTCTACAGCAGCCTGCATAATTCCCAGCTTATTACCCATGTCATAGCGGGTGCCGATAAAGTCAACCCCGATCATCCCTTTTTCACGGGCTAAAATTTTCATGGCGTCGGTGAGCTGGTACTCACCGCCAGCGCCGGTTGGGATATTGCGCAAGATCTGGAAAATTTCCGGCGGCAGGACGCAGCGTCCCAGGATGGAGAAATTTGAGAAGGCAAGCTCCGGAGTCGCCGGCTTTTCCACCATGTCTGTTACTTTATAAACGTTATCCTTGAGGTTGTCAACCTTTAAGGAAGAATAGCGGGTTACCTGTTCGAACGGGACTTCCTTCATGCAGACGCAGCCAAGCCCGTAGGCTTCGTATTGGTCGAGAAGCTGCCGGCATACCGGATAGTCGCCCATAATCACATCATCGCCGTACAGGACGGCGAATGGCTCATTGCCAACAAACGGACGCGCGCACATAATGGCATGCCCCAGACCCTTTGGCTGCTGCTGGCGGACATAGGTGATATTTGCCATTTCGGCAATTTTCAGCACTTCGTCGCGCATGGAAAGCTTCCCGCTGTCAGCCAGCTTTTGCTCCAGCTCCGGAGCGCGGTCAAAATGATCCTCCACCACATTTTTTCCCCGGCTGAGGATAATACAGATGTCCTCAATTCCGCTTTTTACCGCTTCTTCCACGATGTACTGGATTGCGGGCTTATCCACAATGGTCAGCATTTCCTTAGGCATTGCCTTTGTAGCCGGCAATACCCGCGTACCCAGCCCTGCTGCTGGGATGACTGCTTTTTTAACTTTCATTCTGATAGTCATTCCTTTCTGATGCTTTGGTCCGATGCCGATTCCATAGGAGGTTATACTATGGATTTTGAACGCATTTCTGTTCAATAGGCATAAAACCGTGTCCTCCCAAGACACTTTTACTTATCCAAAATAGTATATCATACCTCTTGTGACGATTCAACAGGATAAAACAAAAGATTTTCTTATTTTTATTAGGGTTTACAATTTTACTCTCAAGATCAGTTTTTTGGAAAAAAGTGTTGACAAAAATCAGTGTACTTGCTATAATATATTACGTCGCTGAAACGTCCAAGACAGCTTTTTCGATTAGATGCGGGTGTAGTTCAATGGTAGAATCCCAGCCTTCCAAGCTGGTCGCGTGGGTTCGATTCCCATCACCCGCTCCATTTTATGTACTGTTTGCGGACAGGCAGATATGCGCCCATAGCTCAGCCGGATAGAGCAACTGCCTTCTAAGCAGTAGGCCACAGGTTCGAATCCTGTTGGGCGTGCCAATAAAATTTTATATCAATATGGTGGGTATAGCTTAGTCGGTTAAAGCGCCAGATTGTGGTCCTGGAGACCGAGGGTTCGAATCCCTCTACCCACCCCATTATTTTTTACCAGATGCCCTGGAATACGAAAGTGTTCTGGCTTTTTTTATATCTGGGATTGGTTTCCATATTGGGCTATAGCCAAGCGGTAAGGCACTGGACTTTGACTCCAGCATTCCGTTGGTTCGAATCCAACTAGCCCAACCAATGATACACAGCAAAGGCCCGCTCCACATTTTGTGGCGCGGGCCTTTGCTGTTTTGATGCGTTTCTTTTTTATTGTGAACTGTCAGAGACTAGCTTGCTGACTAGCGATTTCATCTCTTTCCTGGAAGCGACATGGTGCGCTTGTTCAATAATTTCTGCCTGCTGCTGTTCTGTCATGCTGCAAAAGCATTCCATTGCGTCTGGGCGTTGTGCCAGTGCCATCCCAAGGCCTAATGGCAAAGAATCTAAGTTCATATTGACCACCTCCATATAATTTCAGTATTGGCTGCGAAGCAGATGCTTATACAAAACCTAAGCCAGTGCCTGTCTTAATAGATGCAGGTACTGACTTGGGTTTTGGCTATCGTTCCCAAACATTTCAATCTCCTGTGATTTCTTCAAAAAACAACTTTGTGAAGGGCTTTGACCCAACTTCAGAAATATGGTATGATAAACGATAATAAATCAAGTCACAAAAGGAGTTTGTATTGCTATGTCAATAGAACGAGTGAGAGCATATTTTGCGGAAGAGGGAATTGCCGACAGAATCCAGGAATTTGACGTTTCCTCCGCGACGGTAGAATTGGCGGCGCAGGCGCTTGGGTGTGCACCGGAACGAATTGCCAAAACACTTTCCTTTCAGCTTCCCGACCGGTGTATCCTGATTGTAGCGGCGGGAGATGCAAAGGTGGATAATGCGAAATTTAAAGCGGCCTACCATACCAAGGCAAAGATGATTCCCGGCGGAGAGGTAGAGGAAAAGGTCGGTCATGCGGTCGGGGGAGTCTGCCCGTTTGCGGTGAATGATGGGGTGCCAGTATACCTGGATGAATCCCTGAAACGCTTTGAAACCGTTTTTCCTGCCTGTGGCAGCAGCAACAGCGCGATAGAGCTGACCATCCTGGAGCTTGAGCGGTATTCGGGCTGCGCCGGCTGGGTCGACGTCTGTAAAAGCTGGAAATAACGGAGGAGAGCACATGGACTATAAAGAAGAATTTTTGGAATTGTATCGAACTTATGTGAAGCGGGACGGCGCGGACAAGCTGTTGGAGTATCTTTTGTCTCCGCAGAGCGATTTCTTTACCGCCCCTGCTTCAACCAGATTTCACGGCTCCTACGCGGGCGGGCTGGTGGAGCATTCCGTAAATGTTTATCATTGTCTAAAGGATTATCTTTCCAGGGAGCGGGTTCGGTCGGTTTACAGAATGGAGTATACAGAGGAGACGGTCGCTGTGGCCGCACTGCTGCATGACGTATGCAAAATCAACTGCTATCGTCCCGGAACGAGGAATGTCAAGGAGGACGGCGTCTGGAGGACGGTTGACACCTTTGAATACGATGACAGGATGCCATATGGGCACGGAGAAAAATCGGTTTATATTATTTCCGGATTTATGCGTCTCAGCAGGGAGGAGGCCTTCGCTATCCGGTATCATATGGGCTTTTCCGGCACGGAGGATATCCGCAACGTCGGCGCTTCCTTTGAGCAGTTTCCTTTAAGCTTTGCGCTCTGCACAGCGGACATGGAGGCTACCTATTTTCTGGAGGGCAAAGAAAAGTAAAAGACAGACACGCCAAAAACAGGGCGGATAGCTGTAAGCTATCCGCCCTGTTTTCGTAAGAAGCCAAACGCCCGCGATGATTTAAATAGGCGGCCTTTGTCTTACTGCATTTCCAATTCTTCTTCCAATTTTTGAATTACGGTACTCATCTTTATATTTAAGGCTGTACATATTCGGTATAAGGTCTCTAATGTAGGCTTTCTTTTACCTCTCTCAATTGCGCTTAAATGGCTGCGCCCGATATCTGCCAAACCGCTGAGCACTTCTTGAGAAACACCGCTTTTCATCCTGTAATAGGCAATCACTTTACCAACTAAAGCCGCGTCAAGCGTAGGAATATACATAGACACCACCTCCAAACTATATTTTATGCTGGAAAAAACAAATTTATGAATACATATGTTGACAAATGAATACTTATGTGTTACAATGATGAAAACTTTATGAAAGGAAGGGTATAATTTATGAAAAAGCATTTTTTGTCTGTAATTTCTGCTTTGATGATCCTGACGCTCGTTCTCACAGGATGCGGTGCCGCTACCTATCAAGAGGTACTTGATGACTACTCCTCAAAAATTCAAGATAAGGCTCCGACTCTGGTAGAGGAATTTCAGGAGGAAGCGGCAGATTTGGACGGTGATCCTAATAAGTTGGCTGAGCTTTCTGAGCAAAAAATATCTGAGCTGGCTGAAATTTCGACAGAGGGAACGGCTAAAATGGCGGAAATCAAGCTGAAGAACAATGATGAAGACAGCGTATATCAGGAATGGGCGGAAAAGCTGACAGCGATTTATGAGGAAGAAGCCGCTAAAATTACTGACGCTTATATGGCGCTTGCGACAGAATAACTGTATGGAACCGAAAAAGGTGTGCTGCAAATTTGCAGCACACCTTTTTTTATTAGTGTCTTTAGACGGTTGAGTGCCAGCGGCACGAAACAGAAAACCACCCGCTATGCGGGTGGGAAACAAAAGGTTAAACCAAAAAAATCACCTTTCGTGGTACAATAAGATGTTCAAGCTTATTGCAAAAAAAGAAAGGTGATTTTAATGGCAAATAAAACAAACAGTTTATCACACACAAAATGGATGTGTAAGTACCACATAGTGTTCATACCGAAATACCGAAGAAAAGCGATATACGGACAGTATAGAGTGGATTTGCAGAAAATCATAAGAACACTGTGTAAATACAAAGGAGTAGAAATACTGGAAGGAAATATGATGCCTGACCATGTACATCTGCTTTTAAGTATACCACCAAAAATAAGTGTGTCAAGTTTCATGGGATACTTGAAAGGAAAAAGTGCGTTGATGATGTTTGATAAACATGCAAATCTAAAGTATAAGTATGGGAACAGACATTTCTGGGCAGAGGGGTACTATGTAAGTACAGTAGGACTCAATGAGGCAACCATACGGAAATACATAGAGGAACAGGAAAAGCACGATATAGCACTGGATAAATTGAGTGTAAAAGAGTATGAAGACCCTTTTAAGGGTAGCAGGTAGTACGAACGCCCTTTAAGGGGCGGCAAAAGCGGCAAAGGCAATAGGCTTGAACAAAGAGAAAGCCAGCGTCTTTAGGCGCTGGTCGGTATCTGCCCCTTATAGGGGCGAGCAAACCACCCGTTTGACGGGTGGTTATGATTGCGTAGATAGGAAAGGGGCAAAATGATGATGGACAGCAATTCCTTGAAGCTTTCTTTTTATAAGGAAAGTATTTGCTCGGAATTTGTTATATTTTACGATATTTTACAGGATGTTCATAAAGCTCTCACATTGATTCTGTACACTAAAGGTCAACTGTCGAAATCCTCCAGATATTCCTCTGCCTGTTCGAGGGTGTCTGCCGGAATTCCGGATTGGAGGCGGGCGATATCTGCCTCTGGGAGAGAATCGACATAAATATCAAAAATTTGGCTTGGTGTAGTTTCGGGAAGGGCGTAAAGCGCGATTCTCCCGTCATATTCCTTCAGGAGGTAGCCGGAGGACGCGGCTGTAGATTCAGCGGCCGGGCTTGCCGGTTCTTTTGGAGAAAACAGTGTGAAGGCCAGAATCAGAACAATGCCGGTCACAACCACACCGGAGCCAATTAAGAGGATTCGGAGAGAGGTTTTATTCATAATCATTACCATGCCTTTGTTTTGCAAAGGCTTCCTTTCTCAAGGTTTGCAAAGAATATTCACAAGCCCTTGGAATATCATGCCGTTTCCGGCAAGCCGGAATTGAGGCGGCAGGGAAGCAGGCGGGAAAAATCTTTTCCGCACGGCTTCCTTCTGTGAATTGTTTACCCCTAGTTTGCGCAAAATAGGGAAAATTATACAGAATCTCTGATTTTCAAAAATTTTGACTTAACAGGACATAAAAATTATGATATAATCAAAACGTATGAAAAAATGTAAAGATAGTAAATTCGCTTTCGTTATATGATATGTGAAACAGGGCAAGGAGGATCATACTGCTTATGAGTACAAACGGCAATCAGAAAAAGCCGCAGAAAAAGGTGATGCGCGGCTCCGAATACCGTGAAGCTGAAGCAAAGAAACCGGTTATCCGCCACAAGCGCGGGCCGGTGGGTGTACGTGCTGCCAAATCGGTTGTTTTCAGCATTGGGAAGGTGTTTTTAACCATCTGCCTGATTCTGCTGATTATCTGCTGTATCCTGGGAACCGCTTTGACTGTATTTGTCATGAAATATGTGGATTCCGATACAGGCATCGACCTGAACGAACTGGACGTTTATTCCACTTCGACTGTTTACGGACTGGATTCCGAAGGCAATGCAAAAGCCATGCAGAGTCTCCATCTGAGCGGAAGAAAAGAATGGGTGGATTTGGACAAGATTCCGCAGCATGTGCAGGACGCGTTTGTCTATACCGAAGACCAGCGCTTTATGGATCACGAGGGCGTGGACTGGGGGCGTACCCTTTCTTCCTTCTTAAAGCTGGCGCTGAAGCAGGACGCAAGCCAGGGCGGTTCGACCATCACCCAGCAGCTTATTAAGAATATTAACCGCGATTTTGATAACCGGACGATTGACGTCAAAATCCGTGAAATTTTAGGAGCGCTCCAGCTTGAGCGGCATAATCCGAAAAAAGCGATTCTGGAGGCTTACCTTAACTATATTGACCTCGGGAACGGGAACTATGGGGTGCAGGCTGCTTCGGAATATTATTTTGACAAGGATGTTTCTGAGCTGACCTATGCGGAGGCGGCTAGCCTTGCGGCAACTACCAAGTCGCCGAATAATATCAATATTATGGCAAATCCGGAACGGAACAAGGAGCGCCGCGCTTATACACTGAGCAAGATGCTGGAATTTAACACCATAACCCAGGAAGAGTATGAGGAATCTTTAAATGAAGAAATTGCGGTCATGGACCGGAAGGGCGAGGATTCAAAGGTTCTGGAATCAGATAATAAGATCTATAACTGGTATGTCGACGCAACCGTTAAAAAGGTTATTCAGGATCTGCAGGATCAGTGCGGTATGACTGAATCGGAGGCAAAGGAGAAGGTCAACGGCGGCGGTCTGAAAATTTATACCTCCTGCCAGATTGACATGCAGAATTACCTGGAGGAATATTTCCTTGACGACAGTAATTTCTTTGGCTCTAAGCTCGAGCATCCGCCGGAAGGCGCGGGGATTATTATGGACTACCAGGGGAATGTCCAGGCTGTTGTCGGGAGCCGGAATGAAAAGGAAGGGAATCTTGTTTTGAGCCGCGCGACTGACGACGTCCGTTCCGCAGGTTCTGCCATGAAACCGATCACAACCTACGCGCCGGCAATTAACTCTGACCTGATCACCTGGTCAAGCATGCTGGTGGACGAACCGAAGAAAAAAATCAATGGAAAAGACTGGCCGGGCAACTATGAGGACTACTGGACGAGAAAGGGCCTGTCGACTGTAGACGCCCTCATAGTATCTAAGAACACCATTCCGGTTGAGCTGATGCAGCGCCTGGGGATTGACTACTGCTATAATTTCTTAAAGGATAACCTGCATATCTCGACCTTGGGGGATGGGATAGACCGTTCAGAAAACCTGACTCTGGGTATGACCGAGCGGGGGGTCAAGCTGGATGAGCTTTGCGCGGCCTATGCGATCTTCGGCAACAACGGGAATTACAATACTCCGAAATATTACACCAAGGTTGTAGATATCAACGGAAAAGTACTGCTGGAAAATGAACCGGAGAACAGCTACGCAATCGACGCCAGCAGCGCCTATATTATGAATAAGATGATGCAGCAGGTCATCGAGGCGCCCAATGGGACGGGCCGGCAGGCAAGGATGAACCGCTTTACCATTGCGGGTAAAACCGGTACCTCCGATGATAACCTTGAGTTTTCCTTTGTTGGTTTGAACCCGTATTATGTCATGGCAATCCGCTTCGGCTACGACCAGAACGACGAGACCTATACAACAAAGAAGGAACGAAGCATCAAAAATAAGGTTTATAAGCCGCAGACGGTTTATAAGGATATTATGACAGACCTGCTGAAGGACTATGACAACGCTGATTTTGATCTGGATGACAGCGAGGTAGTAGAAAAACGGTATTGTACGGTCAGCGGTATGCTGGCGGGGTCAGGCTGCGGAAGCACCAAGGTTGGATATTATAAAAAATCCAATCTCCCCGGAACCTGTACGATGAGCCACTATACGACTGAGAGCGACGAAGATACCGAATCAGACGACGAGTAATTTAAGCAAAGGAGACGGGGGCAGCAGGTGCTTCTGTCTCCTTTTTTGTAACGGACAGGAAGGGAGACTGCAATGAGAACATTTCAGATTCAGAACGAACGGGACGCCCTCGAGGTTTCAAGGGTAATTTTAGGAACAACATATCTCGGCAATATGGACGACCATGCTGAAGGTTACCGGCAGATGAATCGGTATTTTGAACTGGGCGGCAGATGTCTGGACACCGCGCGGATCTATTCAAATCTTGCGCCGGAGGACCGTTATCCGAGCGAAAAGGTGATTGGGGAATGGCTGAGACGAACCGGCGTCCGCAAACAGCTCGTGCTTTCCACCAAGGGCGGGCATCCGCCCTATGGACAGATGGAAGCAGGACGTTTGGGACGAAAGGATTTATGGTATGATCTGGAGCAAAGCCTCGACGCTCTGCAGACGGATTATATTGACCTTTACTGGCTGCATCGCGACCATCTTTCTACCTCGGTAGAAGAAATTGTGGATACCTTAAACGAATTTGCTGACAAGGGGCTGGTACGATGCTTTGGCGTTTCCAACTGGACGACGGAGCGCCTTTTGGAGGCAAACACCTATGCCAAACGGGCCGGAAAGCTCGGCTTTTCGGCAAGCCAGATCCAGTGGTCGCTGGCAGCCTGCACACCGCAGACCTGGGGAGATGACACCCTTGTTTGCATGACGGATCAAATCCGAGCGGACTATCTGCGGCATCATGTCCCGGTGATGGCCTACAACGCTCAGGCGAAGGGCTTTTTCTCTAAGCTGGCAAAGATGAAGGAGGAGGAATTGCCTGCCAAGATCAGGCAGCGCTTTTTAAGCCCGGAAAACCGGGAAATGAATTTAGAGCGTTTTAACCGTTTGATGGAGCTGAGCAGGCAATATCATGTCAGCCCGGCGGTGATTGCGGTTGCCTATCTCACCAGCCAGCAGCTTGAAACGGGTGCTATTGTGGGCTGCTCCAGCATTGCGCAGCTTGAGGACAGTATGTCAGCACAGGATTTTGTCCTCTCTCAAGAGGAGGTTAACTGGCTGGAGGAGAAATAAGCTGTCCCAAACAGGGTAAAACCAGGGTTAGCTGGTCTATAATCTGAATATATCTTGTTATTTGTTAATTTTTTGTGAACGAACTGTATTGTTTTGCGGAAAAGTATGGTAAAATAATACAGAAGAAGAGCCTGTTATTCCAGGCTGATAAAGAGAGCCGGCATATCGCTGTTTTTGAGTCCTGCTGCAAAAAGCAGCTTCTCTGGGGTAGGGAAGAAGGATGTCGAAAGCCTGCAGAGATGTTTTGCCGGCCTTCAGAAAGGGAAGCCTTTATAAAAGCAAAGGCGGGTAATGAGCATCATGATAAGAAGTATGACGGGCTATGGCCGTTGCCAGCAGATTCGAAACGGCCGGGATATTTCGGTGGAAATCCGCTCGGTGAATCACCGGTTCTTTGAGTTTTCTGCCAGAATTCCCAGGGTATATGGATATCTGGAAGAAAAGATGAAATCTTTCGTGCAGTCCAAGGTGTCCCGCGGAAAGGTAGACGTAAACGTCACAGTGTTTACCATTGAAGGGAAGGAATCGGAGGTTGAGATCAATAAGTCTCTGGCGCAGGGATATATTGAGGCGCTGAGAGAACTGAAGGATGAATTTGGCTTGCTTGACGACCTGTCCCTTTCCTCTATTTCGCGGTTTGGGGATATCTTTTCGGTACGCAAGGCGGCGGAGGATGAAGAGGCGGTCTGGGCCGATGTGCAGGTTGTAGCACAGGAAGCGGTTGACCACTTTATTGCTATGAGGGAAACAGAGGGGAAACGCCTTAAGGCTGATGTGCTGGAAAAGCTGCATCACATTGAGGAGATCGTCTCCCAGATTGAGGCGCGTTCCCCGCAGACAGTGGCAAACTACCGGGAACGTCTGACCGCCAAGATGCAGGAGGTGCTGCAGGATAAAAATGTTGACGAACAGCGCCTGCTGCTGGAAGCGGCGATTTATTCCGAAAAGATCGCGGTAGATGAAGAAACAGTCCGCCTGAAAAGCCATTTAAAGCAATTCTACCAGTTGCTGGAAACCGACCAGGCGGTTGGCAGAAAGCTCGATTTCCTGGTGCAGGAGTTAAACCGCGAAACCAATACCATCGGCTCTAAGGCACAGGATATAGAAATCACCGGTATGGTGGTGGAAATCAAATCGGAGATTGAAAAAATCCGGGAGCAGATCCAAAACATTGAATAGATGGAAGGACTGTAATTGGAAAAGTCTCCGGCAAAGGAAAACCGGCACAGTTCCCCGGAACAGCAGAAAGGAATGAAACAGCGATGAAACTGATCAACATCGGATTTGGAAACATGGTATCCGCAAACCGGCTGATCGCGATTGTCAGCCCGGAGTCCGCTCCGATTAAGCGGATTATCCAGGAGGCGCGGGACAAGGGATTTTTGATTGATGCAACCTATGGGCGGCGGACGCGCGCTGTGATCATTATGGACAGCGACCATGTCGTATTGTCGGCAATCCAGCCGGAGACTGTGGCAAACCGTTTGGACGAGGATGAGGACGAGGATGAATAAAAAGGGATTATTGCTAATCCTTTCCGGCCCCTCCGGGTGCGGGAAGGGAACTGTTTTAAAGGAGCTGCTGGCGGCAGAACCGAATATTTTCTATTCTGTCTCCGCGACAACCCGCGCCCCGAGGCCGGGGGAGGAAGATGGAGTCAATTATTTTTTCCTGAGCAAAGAGGAATTTGACCGCGAGGTTTCCCAGGACGGGATGCTCGAATATGCCTGCTATTGCGGAAATTGCTACGGTACTCCGAAAAAGCCGGTTTTCGACCGGCTGGAGCGCGGGGAGCATGTCATCCTGGAAATAGAGGTACAGGGGGCGAAGCAGGTGATGGAATCCTGTACGGAGGCAGTTTCAATCTTCATTATGCCGCCGAGCCTGGCAGAATTGGAACGCCGTCTGGTAGACCGGCAGACAGAGGATGAGGAGGCGGTAAAGCGCCGTCTTGCCGCTGCGGTAGATGAGATGAACCTGGCCAAGGATTATGACTATGTTGTTGTGAATGATAAGGTATCTGAAGCGGTGAAGGATATCGCCGCGATCATCCGGGCGGAACAGAACCGTTCCTGCCGGATGAGTGAATTGATTGGGTAAATGTTGAGAGGAGAGAAAAGATTATGATGCACAGACCAGCCAGTACAGAAATTTTAAAAAATGGAGAGAGCTATTATTCTCTGGTTGTAGCGGTTGCAAAGCGGGCGCGCCAGATCGCGGAGGACGCAGAGGAAAACCACCAGGAACTGCTGGAAAAGCCGGTTCAGATTGCAGTGGATGAATTTGCCAAGGGGAAATTCAAGCTGGCAGAGCCGGAAGGAATTGGAGACGAACTGGAATAGTCCTCGGAGGTGATTCGTTTGGATAACCAGAAAACAGTGGTGCTTGGGATCAGCGGCGGGATCGCCGCCTACAAAATCGCAGACTTGGCGAGCAGGCTCACAAAGGAAGGGTTTGACGTCCATGTTGTGATGACCAAGAACGCCGCCGAGTTTATCACGCCGCTCACCTTTGAAACCTTAACTGGGAACAAGTGTATCACCGATACCTTTGCCCGGGATTTTGAATGGGACGTGAAGCATGTATCCCTGGCAAAGCGGGCGGATGCCGCGCTGCTCGCGCCGGCTACCGCTAATTTGGTTGCAAAGCTCGCAAACGGCCTGGCGGATGATATGCTGACCACCACCGTTCTGGCGATGAAATGCCCGGTGCTGGTGTCTCCGTCGATGAATACGGCGATGTATGAGCATCCCGCAACACAAAAAAACCTGAAAACGCTCCGGGAGCTGGGCTATCGGGTGATCGAGCCGGAATCCGGAGTGCTTGCCTGTAAGGACGTCGGCAAAGGCCGCCTTCCCAAAACAGAGGTGCTCTATATGGAGCTGATGCGGCAGATTGCCTGTGAAAAAGACCTTTCCGGGAAAAAAATTCTCGTAACGGCGGGTCCTACGCAGGAGGCGCTTGACCCGGTACGGTTTCTGTCCAATCATTCCACCGGAAAGATGGGGTATGAGATTGCGAAAGCGGCCCATCTGCGCGGCGCGGCGGTGACGCTGGTCAGCGGGCCGGTGGGGATTGAGCCGCCTTACGGCGTAAAGACGGTGCCGGTAGTCAGCGCGGGTGAGATGTTTGAAGCTGTCAAACGATATGCGCCGCAGATGGACTGGATTATTAAAGCGGCGGCGGTGGCGGATTTCACTCCGGCAAAGCAGGCACCCGAAAAGATCAAGAAACAGGGGAAGGCTTCTTCCGAAATCGCGCTTGTATCAACAGCAGATATCCTCCAGTATCTGGGGGAGCATAAAAGAGGCGGGCAGCTTCTGTGCGGCTTTTCAATGGAAACAGAACAGGTGCTGGAGCATTCCAGGGAAAAGCTTTTGCGCAAGCATGCCGACCTGATTGTGGCGAACAGCCTGAAGGAAGAGGGCGCCGGTTTCGGCGGGGAAACAAATATTGTGACCCTGATCAGCGAAAATACGGAACGGCCGCTTCCTAAAATGAGTAAGGAAAAGGTGGCGCACGCGCTGCTTGACGAACTGAAATCAATGGAACAATAATCGGAGGAATACGCTTGGCTGAAAAACGGTTGATTGCGAAGGTATATGTAGACAAAGCGGTTTATCATTTTGACAAACCCTTTGATTATCTTGTGCCGGAAGAGATCGCCGGGACGCTCGGGCGCGGCTGCCGGGTTGCGGTTCCGTTTGGGAACGGCAACCGGAGACGGCTGGGGATGGTCATAGAGGTTTTCCGGGAAGAAACGGTACAGGAAAGGCTGAAGCCTATTCTGCTCCAGATTGACCGGGAGCCGGTCTTTACCGGCGAAATGTTCCGGATCGCGGAATTTCTTATAGCGAATACCTTTTGTACCTTTTATGATGCTGTGAAAACAATCCTGCCCAATGGGCTGAATATGAATCTTTCGCAGGAATACCGTCTTGTCAGGGCATTGGCGGAAGAGGAGCTGGCTGGATTTAGCTTTGAGCAGCGCAGTCTGCTTGCTTTTTTTAAGAAAGCGAGAAGCACGCGGGAGCTGGACGAATATCTGAGCGCCCAGGAGAGCAGCCTCCGGTATAAACAGGCGTTGGACAGCTTGGTTCAGAACGGTTGGATACAGGTGTCCGACTTGGCAAGGCAGAGGGTTTCTGACAAGAATATTGCCCTCCTGCGGCTGAGCGACAGGTATGCCGGCGGCCTGGAATGCAAGCTGACCCCAAAGCAGAGTGAGGTTGTTTCCTTTCTGGAACAGAATATTACTGCTACAAAAAAAGAAGTGATGTATTTCTGCGGCGTGGGTGAAGGCGTTTTGCGGACGCTGGTGCAGAAAGAAATCTGTGTCTGGACGCAGCAGATGGTATATAGAATCCCGGAGGAAGGGAATACTTCCCATATATCGCTGTCTGATATCTCTCTTTCTGCGGCACAGCAGGAGGTGTTTGCCGGGATTGACAGCCTGCGCCGGGAGGAGAAGCCCCGGGCGGCGCTCCTGTACGGTGTGACGGGGAGCGGAAAAACCCAGGTTTTTTTAAAGCTGATCGAGCGAGTGATACAGGATGGAAAACAGGCGCTGATGCTGGTGCCGGAAATTTCTCTGACGCCGCAGATGGTCGCGTGGTTTAAAGGACTGTTTGGCAACCAGGTCGCGGTGATGCATTCAGGTCTTTCGCTGGGTGAGAGGCTGGACGAATTTAAGCGGATTCGGGACGGAAAGGCGAGTATTGTTGTGGGGACGCGCAGCGCGGTGTTTGCACCGTTTGAGCGGATTGGGATCATCATTATGGATGAGGAGGGGGAAGCCTCCTACAAATCAGACGCCTCCCCGAGATATCATGCCCGCGAGGTGGCGAAGCTTCGATGCGTCGCGCACAACGCCCTGCTGTTGCTGGCGTCAGCGACGCCGTCTGTCGAGAGCCGGTACAAGGCGCAGCAGGGGAAATACCATTATTTTGAGTTAAAGGAACGGTACGCCTCCGCCCGGCTTCCGGAGGTGTACCTGGTAGATATGAAGGAAGAGGAACGCCATGCGAACCTTTCCTCGATGAGCCGGATGCTGCAGCAGGAGATCAGACGGAACCTGGAGCGCGGGGAGCAGACAATCCTGTTTATCAACCGGCGGGGCTACCAGACGGCGATGCAGTGCATTGACTGCGGCGAAGCGGTAAAATGCCCGCATTGCGACGCGGCGCTGACCTACCATCGCGATAACGGCTATATGATGTGCCATTACTGCGGATACTCGGTACGGCAGCCTAAGGAGTGCCCGACCTGCTCGGGGAAGCATTTGAAGCTGACCGGGATGGGTACGCAAAAGCTGGAGGATGAGCTGGGACAGCTTTTTCCGCAGGCGAGAATACTTAGGATGGATACTGACACCACCTATTCCCGGTATGCTTACAGTGAGAAATTTGACGCGTTCCGAAATGGAGATTACGATATCCTGCTGGGAACTCAGATGATCGCAAAAGGATTGGACTTCCCGAATGTGACGCTGGTGGGTGTACTGAATGCGGATGCCGGGCTTTATGCTCCGGATTATCGGGGAGTGGAACGGGTGTTCTCACTGATTACCCAGGTGGTTGGGAGAAGCGGCAGGGCGGATAAAAATGGCAGGGCTTATATTCAAACCTATCTGCCGGAGCACCCGGTACTGAATTTCGCTGCCCGGCAGGATTATGACAGCTTCTACCAGGATGAGCTGGAAAGCCGGCGGGTGCTGTTGTATCCGCCATTCTGCGATATCTGTACGATCAGCTTCAGCGGGGCAGATCCCCAGGGCGTCAGCGCCGCGGCAAAGCGGTTCGCTGTACTGATGCGGGAGCAGGTGAAGCCTGGTGAAAAATCTCTCTCGTTTCAGGCAATGGGGCCGGTGAAGGCCGTGATGTATAAAATGAGTGGGAAATACAGGGAGAAGATCATTGTGAAATGCCGGAGCAACAGCACCTTTCGGACATATTTAAAGCGGTGCTTCCGTTTGGCCGGAGAAGAAAAAAGTTTTCGCCGGATTTCGGTATATGCTGACATTAACGGCGATATGAATGCATAGAGAAAGGAATATAAAACTATGGCACTAAGAACCATCTGCCTGGAGGATGACGAAATCCTCCGGAAGAAGTCAAAACCAGTGACGGATTTTAACCAAAAGCTATGGGATCTGCTGGATGATATGGCAGAAACCATGTATCAGGCAAACGGCGTCGGCCTGGCAGCCGTTCAGGTAGGAATTCTGCGGCAGGCCGTTGTGATTGATGTCGGCGAGGGCCTGATTGAACTGATTAATCCAAGGATCGTTTCGGAAAAGGGCGAACAGACCGATGTGGAAGGCTGCCTGTCCTGTCCGGGACAGTATGGGCGCGTAACCCGTCCGGCCAAGGTAAAGGTTGCCGCGCAGGACCGCAATGGAAAGGAATTCACCATCAAGGGGGAAGAACTGCTGGCGCGGGCATTCTGCCATGAAATTGACCATCTTTCCGGCCGAATTTTTAAGGATATTGCAGAAGAGATGGTTGAAATCAAAGAAGAAGAGGAAGAATAAAAAGGGCGGGAGGAAACCCGCTGACTGAGGGCGCTGTATGATAAAGCGGCGCCGGAAAGGAACCTTTGCAAGAATGAGAATTGTATTTATGGGTACTCCGGATTTTGCGGTGCCCTGTTTGCAGGCGCTGCTGGACTCTCCTCATGAGGTGTGCGGGGTATTTACCCAGCCGGATAAGCCGAAAGGGAGGGGGCATAAGGTACTGCCGCCGCCGGTGAAGCAACTAGCCGGACGGTATGGGGTGCCGGTTTATCAGCCTGCGACCTTGAAAACCGAGGACGGAGTCGCTCCGTTAAGGGAGCTAAGCCCGGATTTAATCGTTGTGGTAGCCTATGGAAAGCTTTTGCCAAAGGCGGTTCTGGAATTACCGAAATATGGCTGCATTAACGTCCACGCTTCCCTGCTCCCGAAATACCGGGGCGCGGGACCGATCCAGTGGTGTGTCCTGAACGGGGAAACAGAAACCGGCGTTACCACGATGTATATGGCGGAAGGACTGGACACCGGGGATATGCTTCTCAAAGCCAAAACGACAATTGGGGAAAACGAGACGGCCTCCGAGCTGCATGACCGGCTTTCGGTAATTGGCGCAAAGCTGCTGACTGAAACACTCGAAGCGCTGGAAGCCGGAGCGCTGAATCCACAGAAGCAGGATGACAGCCTAGCCTGTTATGCGCCGATGCTCTCAAAGGAGCTTTCAGCAATCGACTTTACCAGACCTGCAAGGCTGGTGCATAACCAGATCAGGGGGTTGTCCTCCTGGCCCTGCGCGTCGACTATCCTGCATGGAAAGCGGCTGAAGATCTACCGCAGTGAGCTGGCGGATGGATATCATGGCGGCTGCGGAGAAGTACTGGATGAAAAACGGCTGATTGTAGGCTGCGGAGAACAGACTGCCGTCTGCCTTTCAGAAGTACAGTATGAGGGCTCCAAACGAATGAAGAGTGAAGATTTCCTGCGCGGGCATAAAGTGGAAAAAGGAACCCGCCTGGGCGAATAAAGGATTGGTGACGAATGCCTTTTTTTGGATTTTATATTGATTCCTACTATCTGATTCTGGTTGTCCCTGCGCTGTTGATTGCAACCATCGCGCAGATTAACGTGAAATCATCGTTTAACAAATACAGCCGGATCGGGAATGTGCGCGGCTATACCGGTTACCAGGTAGCGCGCTTTATCCTCGACTCCAACGGGCTGCATCATGTTCAGATACAGCGGGTAGCCGGTTCCCTGACCGACCATTTTGATCCGTCCAAAAGCGTGGTGCGGCTGTCCGACACGGTTTACAACTCCACTTCAGTTGCGGCGATTGGTGTTGCGGCGCATGAATGCGGGCATGCTATCCAGCATAATGTAGGATATTTCCCGATCAAGCTGAGGACGGCGATTGTCCCGATTACCCAGATTGGCTCTACGCTGGCCTTTCCGCTTGCGATTATTGGGCTTTTCATGGGATCCTCTGTCCTTGTGACGGTGGGAATCCTGCTCTTTACCGTTGTGGTAGTGTTTCAGCTTGTTACCCTGCCGGTAGAATTCAATGCAAGCTCCCGGGCGCTGAGAACCATTACCGACGAGCACATCCTGGAGGATGGCGCCGAATATAACGGAGCGAAGAAAATGCTCACTGCGGCAGCGCTAACCTATGTCGCCGCATTGCTGACTGCAGTTGCGCAGCTTCTCCGCCTGATTTTGCTTGCAAACCGAAGAAATGACTAACGAAAAAGGAGCCGTTATGGCAAAAAATGCAAGACAACTCTGCTTTGACGCACTCTGCCAGGTGTATCGGGATGGGAGCTATTCCTCGATTGCGCTCGACCGGGCGCTTGGACGGAGAAGCCTGTCTCAGGAGGACGCCGCTCTTGCCTCCGCCCTGTTCTATGGGGTGGTGGAGCGCGATCTGACCTTCTGCGCGGTGATCGACCAGTATTCAAAGCGGAAAAGCGAGAAACTGGATCTTGAGGTGGCAGTAATCCTCAAGATGGGGCTCTGCCAGCTAACTGGATTTGACCATATCCCAGACCGCGCGGCAGTGAACGAAACCGTATCCCTCTGCTATTACGCCAAAAAGGCGAGCGCAAAGGGAATGGTGAATGCGATTTTGCGGGCGTTTATCCGGGATGGAAAGGAGACAAGGCTGGATGGTGACAATAAATTCCAGCGTTGGAGACTTGCTTATTCCTGCCCGGAATGGCTGATTCGGAAATGGGCGGAGGAATATTCCGAGGAAACGGCGGAAAAATTGGCGCGGTCCTCTTTGGGACGTCCGCCTCTGTCTATCCGGGTGAATACCCTGAAAACAACGGACGATGAGCTGGTAAAACGGCTGTCCGCGCGCGGAATAGAGATGGAAGAGAACCCGTATATTGCACACTGCTGGCAGATTAAAAACAGCGGAAGTCTGGCCGGGCTGCCCGAGTTTCAGCAGGGGCTGTTTTATGTACAGGATGCGTCATCCCAGTTTTGTGCAAAGCTTCTTAACGCAAAGCCCGGCATGACGGTCTATGACCTCTGCGCCGCGCCGGGTTCCAAGTCCTTTACTATTGCGCAGTGGATGGAGGATCAGGGTGAAATTTTAGCGTTTGACCTGCATCCGCATCGGAAGGTTCTGATTGAAGAGGGCGCGCGGCGCTTGGGAATTCAGAGTATCCGGGCGGAGGTGTCCGACGCGGCGAAATTCCGGAAGGAGCTTCCTAAAGCCGACCGGGTGCTCTGCGACGTGCCCTGCGCAGGGCTGGGCGTAATCCGGAGGAAGCCGGAAATCAAATATAAGCCGCCGGAAAGCCTGAAAGGGCTGCCGGAGCTTCAAAAGGCGATTCTCCAAAATGGGTCGCGGTATGTGAAGCCGGGCGGCAGGCTTCTCTATTCCACCTGTTCGCTGAGCCGGGAGGAGAACGAGGAGGTCGCGGCATGGTTTCTGGAACAGAACCCGCAGTTTGCACCTGTCCCATTGACGGAATGGGAGAAAATCGGAAGGGTGGAAGGCAATATGGCAACCTTTTTTCCTCATGTAACCGACAGTGACGGCTTTTTCACGGCGCTGTTTGAACGGGTTTCAGAAAGGGACGTTTAGATGAAAAAAATTGATATCAAGTCCTTTACCCTGCCTGAGCTGAAAGCCTTCCTGAAAGAGCGGGGTGAACCCGCGTTTCGCGCGGGTCAGGTGTTCGATTGGATTCATGTCAAAAAGGCGCGCGGCTTTGAAGAGATGTCGAACCTGCCGAAGGCGCTCCGGGAAAAGCTTGCAGACGAATGCCGGCTTCCGGGAGCAGAGATACGCAGAAGGCTTGTTTCCCGGCTTGACGGAACCGTAAAATACCTCTACGGCCTGGAGGATGGGGAGAGCGTAGAAACTGTGCTGATGAAATATGAGCATGGCTACAGTGTCTGTGTTTCCTCGCAGGTGGGATGTAAAATGGGATGTGAATTCTGTGCCTCCACCAAGGCCGGATTTGTGAGAAACCTCCTGCCCAGTGAGATTCTAGACCAGATTTACCAGACGGAACAGGATCAAAACCTGCGGATTTCCCATATTGTCATGATGGGAATTGGGGAGCCGCTGGATAATTTTGAGAATACAACCCGTTTTTTAGAGTTGATAAATTCTCCGTATGGTGCTAATATTAGTATGCGTAATATTTCCCTTTCCACCTGCGGGCTGGCGGAAAAGATTGATGAGCTTGCGGCGTTTGACCTGGGACTGACGCTGTCCATCTCGCTTCACGCTTGTACTGATGAAAAGCGAAATGAGATTATGCCGGTCAACCGGCGGTACCCGATCGGGCGGCTGTTGCAATCCTGCAAAAATTATAGTAAGATAACAAGAAGGAGAATTTCCTTTGAGTATGCGCTGATGAAAGGGAAGAATGACAGTGTAAAGGACGCGGAGCAACTGGCCTGCCTGCTTAAGGGTCAATTGTGCCACGTTAACCTGATCCCCGTTAACGAGGTGCAGGAAACCTCATTTGAGAAAACAGAGCGCCAGAATATTTACCGTTTCCAGAAGGAATTGATGAAGCGGGGAATCAACGCCACAGTGCGCAGGACGCTGGGAAGCGATATTAATGCTGCATGCGGCCAGCTGCGAAGAGAGAATCTGTCAGAGGTGAGATAAGTTTGTTGATCTATGGAAAAACCGATATCGGGCGCCATCGTGCTACCAATCAGGATGAGTTCAAGATTTGTTCTATCAGCGAAAATCTTGGCTTTGGATTAGTTTGCGATGGAATGGGCGGTGAAAACGGCGGCAACATCGCGAGCGGTGTTGCGAGCGACGTAATCGGCCGTCATTTAATGGAACACCTCAAGCCTGGCCTGAATGATGAGGACTATAAAAATATCATTGTCTCTGCGGTGAGCGAAGGCAATGTAGCGGTATATGACAAATCGCTGGAGGACAAGCAGTATATCGGAATGGGAACTACCGTCGTGCTGGCGGTTGTTTCCGGAGAAAAGGCATATATCGCCCATGTAGGCGACAGCCGGGTATACCTGATCCGCGATGGAAAAATCCATCAGCTCACCAAAGACCACTCCCTTGTTCAGACCTTATTGGAGCAGGGGAAAATTACACCCGAGGAAGTGAACAATCATCCGCAGAAAAATATGATTACCCGCGCAATCGGGATCAGCTGCTTTGTGGATATTGATTATATAGAGGTCAGCCATATTGCGAACGCTGCGCTTTTGCTTTGCTCCGATGGGCTTACCAATACCTGTGATGACGAGACGATCAAGGAAATTGTAATCACAGAAAATCCGAATGAAATTTGTGATCGGCTGATTGATCAGGCCAATGAAAATGGCGGGCTTGACAATATTACAGCAGTCGTGATCCTATAATCAAAAGGAGTGAATAGCTTGAATAAATTTATCGGGAAACGTTTGGACGGTCGGTATGAAATCAGGGAATTGATTGGGATTGGCGGCATGGCAGACGTTTATAAGGCCTATGACCTTATGGAGGATAAAATTGTCGCCGTTAAAATCCTGAAGGACGAATATTCTACCAATGAAGATTTTAAACGCCGCTTTCGGAATGAATCCAAGGCTATTGCGGTGCTTTCCCACCCCAATATTGTCAAAATTTTTGACGTAAGCTTTGGTGACCGGGTTCAGTTTATTGTCATGGAATACGTCAATGGGATTACCCTGAAGGAATACATTGAACAGCAGGGTGTCGTTGGCTGGAAAGAAGCGGTGCATTTTACCGTTCAAATCCTGAGGGCATTGCAGCATGCGCATGATAATGGAATCGTCCATAGAGATATCAAGCCGCAGAACGTAATGCTTTTGCAGGACGGAACCGTTAAGGTCATGGACTTCGGGATCGCCCGCTTTGCGCGGGACAATGGGCGGACTGTTTCTGAAAAGGCAATCGGCTCGGTTCATTATATCAGCCCGGAGCAGGCGCGCGGCGAGGTTACCGATGAAAGAACAGACCTTTATTCCGTTGGCGTCATGATGTTTGAAATGCTGACTGGGAAGCTGCCCTTTGACGGGGAAAGCCCAGTTGCAATTGCAGTGAAGCAGATGCAGGCCGAGGCGCCCGCGCCGCGCAGCCTCAATGACCAGATTCCGGAAGGGCTGGAGGAAATTGTGGTCCGCGCGATGAAAAAGGATCCGGATCTCCGTTATCAGACGGCAGCCGAGATGCTGCGGGATATTGACGAGTTTAAACGCAATCCGAGCATTTTATTTGAGTATAAGTATTTTACGGATGATGATTCGGAAAATTATTTTGATACAACTGATCCGAAATATGCAGATGTCGACGAGATTGTCGTAAAAAAACGGATCTCTCCGACGATGCAGATTCTGCTCGCGGTAACAGGGGCTTTTGTTGTGATCGCAGTGATTGCGCTGATTATTTTCTTCAGCGCGCTGAATAACCCGAAAGAGGACGTCATCGTCCCAAACCTGGTCGGATTGGAATACGAGAAGGTCATTACCAATACAGAGTATACGGATCACTTTGAGATTGTGAAGGAAAAGGAAGAACTGAGCGACGAATATGAAGCCGGAATTATCTGTGAACAAACCCCGGAAAAGGACAAATTAGTAAAAGACGGCTATAAAATCAAGGTTGTCGTTAGCTCTGGGCTGAATACAGGCGTAGTGCCTGATGTTACCGGAAAAACCGAGGATGAAGCCGTTAAGATGCTGGAGGATTCCGGCTTTACAACTACTGTTGTTTCCCTCTTCAACCGGGAGGTTGAGGTTGGAAAGGTCATTAAAACAGACCCGGCAGCCAATACGGAAACGAAAAAGAGCGAAGTAGTCAAGGTATATGTCAGCTCCGGTTCTCCGACGAAAGAGGTTACGGTGCCGAACCTGATTGGAAAGAGCGTATCTGCGGCAAAAGCAGAGCTTGAGTCGAACGACCTGGTCTGCGGCGGAACCACGGAAGTGGACAGCGATAAGCCAAAGGGTACGGTTGTCGGCCAGAGCATGGCCAAGGGCAGTGTCGTCCTGGAAGGCACCAGCATCACGCTGGAGGTCAGCAACGGCAATGGTATTGAGGTTGAAGTAAAGGTTTCTGTTGAAATCCATAATAATTCCGGCAAGAAGGCGGACTTTGTCGCTTACCTGGACGGAAAACAGGTGGCAACCACCTCTGCCAAGAATGGAACTTGGAATTTCACAGTGAAAGGAAAATCGTCCAAGACCGGTCAGCTGACGATTACCGCTAACGGCAACGCCTATGCAAGCGGGACGGTTGACTTCAAGAACGGAACCGCCTCTGTCGGCGGATACCAGGCTGTTCCGAAGCCGGAAGAGCCATCCTCGAAACCAGAGGAATCGTCTTCGGCACCGGAATCGTCCTCAGAGCCGGAAAGCACTGTCAGCGAGGATTAATGGTGAGATTGATTGATGAGTAACGGATTAATTATGAAAGCGCTCGGAGGTTTCTACTATGTGGAAACCTCCGAGAAGGTTTTGTATGAATGCCGGGCGCGCGGTGTGTTCCGGAAGGATGGAATCTCGCCCGCAGTCGGGGATCGGGTGAAAATTGAAACAGACGCGCAGGGGAAGGGTGTTGTCACTGAAATCCTGCCGAGGAAGAACTATATTGTCCGTCCCCCGCTGGCGAATCTGGATCGTTTGTTTATTGTTGTCTCCGTCTGTGAGCCGCAGCCCAATTTTCTGGTGATTGACAAATTTATTGCAATGAGCGAGCATAAGGAAATTGAGCCGGTATTAGTTATCACCAAAAGTGACCTGGCGCCTGCGGATGAACTGCGCCGGATTTATGAGAACGCCGGATTTGCGGTCTGCATCGTTAATAATCTGGAAGAGTCCGACTTGGGGGAAGTACGAGAGCTGCTCCGGGGGAAAATTTGTGCCTTTACCGGAAATACCGGAGTGGGAAAATCGAGCTTTCTCAATCGAATTGAGCCAAGCCTGGGGATCAAAACTGCGGACATCAGCCAAAAGCTGGGCCGGGGACGGCATACGACCCGCCATGTAGAGCTCTACCGTTTGGAAGAGCTGGACGCTTATGTCGCGGATACGCCGGGATTCAGTACCATGGATTTGACCCGTTATGATATTATCTTCAAGGACGAGCTACAGTACTGCTTCCGTGAATTTGCGCCCTACCGGGATCATTGCCGGTTTACCGGCTGCTCTCATACAGTGGAAAAGGGATGCGCGGTGCTGGAGGCGTTGGCGGAAGGGAAAATTGAGACTACCCGCCATGAGAGCTACAAGGCGCTGTATGAGGAGGCAAAGCAGATCAAGGAATGGGAGCTGCCGAGGTAGGACTACGAAGGACGTAAAGGAAGATTCGATGAAAACATGTTATATTTTCGGCGCGGCGCCGGTAGAGGATACTGACTGGATTCAGGTTGATGTGAAAAAAGAGGATACCGTCATCTGCGCGGATGGAGGATACCAGCTTGCAAAGCGGATCGGCGTAAAACCAGACTGGCTGGTAGGAGACTTTGACTCCAACCGGGAGGAAGTCGATTTCAGTCAGGTGATCCGGGTAAAGCCGGAAAAGGATGATACCGATCTCTATCTCGCGGTATCCCAGGGGAGAAAGCTTGGCTACACCAGATTTGTCGTCTATGGCGCGCTGGGCGGACGGTTCGACCATTCGATCGCGAATGTCCAGATGATGATGGGCTGTATTCAGGAAGGGATATCGATAACAATCCGCGACGCGCAGAATGAAGTTACGGCAATCAAGGATGGAAGGATTGAAATTCAAAAAGGCGGATTCCATTATTTTTCCCTGTTCTCGCTGACCGAGGAAAGCCGGGGCGTAACCATTGAGGGCGCCGCATACCCGTTAGACCGGGCAACCCTCACAAGCAATTTTCCGCTTGGAGTGAGCAATGAGGTTTGCGGGGAAAAAGCGGTTGTTTCCGTGGAAAATGGGATTTTACTGGTCGTTTTATCCAAAGATTGGAACCAAACGGAAAAAGGCAGCATATGATGCAATAACAGGCACTCACCAAAGGGTGCCTGATTTTTTCGGCTTAGGGGGCGGATAAAGATGCGATGGTCATGGCTTCCGCTGCGTGGAAAAGCTTTGATTGCTGCGGGGATTGTTGCTTTGTTTTTCTATGCGTTCCAGCCTTTGCTGCTGATTTTGTCCGCAATCCTGATTGTCCTTGGTATCCTAACCATATCATAATGCTGAAAGGGAGCGAGCTTGCATGAAGGTTGTTGTATGGAAAAGCCCGAAGTTTTTATCTGGGATTTTGAAAGTGCTGTTTGGAATCAAAAAAGAAAGGATTTAGCCTACATAATATTAGAATAACGGGCAGGCCGAACAACGAGTCTGCCCGTTATTCTCAACAAAAATAGATATGTGAAATTGTATAATTCGCTGGTTGAATGAAACGGATAAATATAGTATACTAATAACAATAATTTAAATACGTTGAAGAGGATCAGTAGGGTGTTGAAAGCCTGCAGAGAGCTGCCGGACGGTGTGAGGCGGCGGCGGAAAATGCCTGAACTCGCCTTGAAGTAGCGCGCTGAACAAGGTTGCCCTTAAGTAGGCTGCGACGGATCCCGGCCGTTACAGCGGGAGGATATAAAGCAGAAATGCTCGTATCTGGTAATGAGTGCATGTCCTGTTGGACGTGAATTAGAGTGGTACCACGGAGGTTTTAGTCTTTCGTCTCTATTGTTAGGGGTGAAAGCTTTTTTTATGCTCTTTTTTAAAAAAAGCTTTCCCAAGAAATGCGGCAAGGCCGAATCAGGAAAGGATGAATCATATGAAAAACTATCAGAAATACAAAAAGCAGTATTTTATGCCGCCTGTGTCCTGTATGAAATGGGCGGAAAAAGAAGCAATTGAAAAGGCGCCGATCTGGTGCAGCGTAGATTTGCGTGACGGCAATCAGTCGCTGATCGTTCCGATGTCCCTGGATGAAAAGGTTGAATTTTTCAAATTCCTGGTCAAAGTCGGGTTTAAAGAAATCGAGGTTGGTTTTCCGGCTGCTTCAGAAACGGAATATAATTTCCTGCGAACGTTGATTGAGCAGGATTTGATCCCGGACGATGTGACAGTGCAGGTGCTGACCCAGTCGCGGGAGCATATCATCAAAAAGACATTCGAATCCCTGAAGGGCGCTAAGAACGCGGTGGTTCATCTGTATAATTCAACCTCTGTTGCCCAGAGGGAACAGGTTTTCCGCAAGTCAAAAGAGGAGATTATCGAGATCGCGGTTTCCGGAGCAAGGCTCTTGAATGAATACACGAAAAATACCGAGGGAAATTTCAAATTTGAATATTCCCCGGAAAGCTTTACCGGGACAGAAATGGAATTTGCCCTGGAAATCTGTAACGCGGTGCTGGATATCTGGCAGCCGACTCCGGACAACAAGGTAATCATCAACCTTCCCGTAACGGTTTCCCATTCCATGCCGCATGTTTACGCCAGCCAGGTGGAATATATGTGTGATAACCTGAAATACCGGGAAAATGTCATTGTATCACTGCATCCGCACAATGACCGCGGATGTGCGGTCGCGGATTCTGAGATGGGGCTGCTTGCAGGCGCAGACCGGATTGAGGGAACGCTCTTTGGAAACGGGGAGCGGACAGGAAATGTCGATATCGTAACGCTGGCGCTGAATATGTTTTCCCAGGGTGTTGACCCGGAACTGGATTTTGAGAATATGCCGGAGGTTGTTGACGTCTATGAACGGATGACCGGGATGAAGGTTTACGATCGCCAGCCCTATGGCGGGAAACTGGTGTTTGCCGCGTTTTCCGGTTCGCATCAGGACGCGATTGCCAAGGGAATGAAATGGCGGGAGGAACAGGACCGCAACCACTGGACAGTACCTTACCTGCCGATCGATCCGCATGATATTGGCCGGGAATATGAAAGCGATGTCATCCGGATTAACAGCCAGTCCGGGAAGGGCGGTATCGGCTACCTGCTGGAGCAGAATTTTGGGTACAGCCTGCCTGCTAAAATGCGGGAGGATTTTGGCTATACGGTCAAGGGCGTATCCGACCATCTCCACAAGGAGTTAAAGCCGGATGAAGTTTACGATATTTTTAAGAAGGAATATGTCAATGTCTCTGCGCCGTATGCTTTAATTGAAAACCATTTTGCCCAGGGAGATGAAATCAGGACAACAGTCACCATATCTGTAAACGGAGAAACAAAGGTTATGGAAGGCGCTGGGAACGGACGCCTGGATGCTGTCAGCAATGCGCTCAAAGAAAATTTAGGGCTGGACTTCACAGTCGAGGTATATACGGAGCACGCGCTGGAGAAGAGCTCCAAATCGCAGGCGGTCGCTTATGTAGGCATTGAGGCGAACGGCAAAATGAGCTGGGGCGCCGGAGTGCATAACGATATTATGGACGCTTCAATTCGGGCGCTGCTGAGCGCGATCAACCGGACGCAGAAATAACCCGGATAACGGCGGAGGAAGGCAAATGAAGTATCAAGAGCTTGCGAAGGAAGCGTTAAAAGCGAGGGAGCATGCATACGCTCCTTATTCGGGGTTTGCAGTCGGCGCGGCTTTGCTGACCAGAAGCGGGAAAACCTATTGGGGCTGTAACATTGAAAATGCTGCGTTTACCCCGTCAAATTGTGCGGAACGGACTGCGTTTTTTGAAGCCGTAAAGCTCGGAGAACGTGATTTTGCGGCAATTGCAGTTGCCGGCGGAAAACAGGAAGAGGTACTTCCGCTCCGGCGCTGTACACCCTGCGGCGTTTGCCTGCAGGTAATGCTGGAATTCTGTGATCCTGATGAGCTTGACGTAATCCTTGTGCGGGATGAAATGGAATACGAAGTCCATAAGCTGCGGGAGCTGGTTCCGTTTGGCTTTGGGAAGAAAAACCTTTCTGAATAAGAAACATCCGGCTTCAACCGAAGCCGGATGTTTTCTATTCTACCATATCATTTTTTCGGAATAAAAGGGAGATGCACCAGATTCCGGCGATGCCGACGATGGTAAAGATAATGCGGCTGATAATGTCGCCCTGTCCTCCAAAAAGCCATCCAACGATATCAAATCCAAAAATTCCGATGCTGCCCCAGTTGAGAGCACCGATAATGACGAGGATTAACGCAATTCTATCGATCATGACAAGACCTCCTGTTAATTAAAATTTGCATAGGATTTGCAAACTTTTCATGAATTATTATTGCCGTTAATTTGCAAGATTATACGTTTTATGATACAATAAATACAATATCTGAGGTTTCAGACACAGTTTTCGCTTTTCCTGCCGGATACCGGAAAAAAGCACGAATGAGTGAAGAAAAGGATGGTCGTATATATGGATAAGACACAGATTGCGGTTGTCACCGTTATCGTCGCGCTGGTGGTGTTGTTTGTCGCCGCCTATTTCGGCGTAAAAAAATTAATTAAGCTGAGAAAGATCCGCGTTGGAAAAAACGGGGAGAAGAAAGTCGGAAAAGAGCTGGAGAAAATTGCGAGAAAGTCCTCCAACAAATTTCGTGTTATCCACGATATTTATCTTCCGCTGTATGATAAGACAACCCAGATTGACCATATTGTCATCGGGAAATTCGGAATGGTAGTTGTGGAAACCAAAGCCATGAACGGCGATATTTATGGAACGGAAAAGGACAATGACTGGGCAAATGTTGTGGACGAGAAGAAAACAAGATTTTATAACCCGCTTTTCCAGAACAAAACCCATGTGGACTGCATCCGGCATATCCTGAAAAAAGAAAATATTTACCGTGTGGACATTGACAGCCTGGTTGTTTTCTCACAGAAAACAGCGATTCTGAATATTCCAAGAAAGCTGCCGGTAATTACCATTAATCTTCTAAAGAAATATTTCAAAAAATCAAGATATAAACAGGATAACCAGGTTAATGTCGAGAAGGTTTACGAAGCGCTGGAGAAAAACCGGGTAACGGACAAAGAACTGATTAAACAGCACAATGCCAATGTAAAGAAGATGGCGAAGGGCAAATATTAAGAAGAGAAAGGGTAAAACGATGGGATTGTTTGGTTTGGACAAAGGGGAAGGACCTTCTCCCAAAAAGATTTTACTGTATTGCGTTGTCATTACAGCAGCCTTGCTGCTGTTGGGTTATTTCTCCACCAAAATGTAGAGTAGAAATTATGCACGGCATTGCGGATTTTTGGAAAAATGAAGCCTTGACTTTGCTGAGGGGCTGTGCTATAATAACAAAAAATAAATAGGCGCTGCCACCGGGTAGCAATGCTGATAGGGCATTCGTTTGCACATCGTTAGGTCTTTGAAGATGTGCAGGACGGATGCTTGTTTTTTTGGAGGTTTTTTATGGCGATTTTTCATTCATTTCGAAATTTGACAAAATTTGAGCGGATTTTATGGCTGGCATCAATCACTGTGATTACCCTTTCCTTCCTCCTAAGCGGAGATTTTCAGGCGCTTACACTGATTGCTTCTTTGATCGGAGTAACCGCTCTGATCTTTGTCGCAAAGGGTGACGTGCTGGGTCAGATACTGACAGTTGTGTTCAGCATCGTTTATGCTGTGATTTCTTGGGAACTGCGGTATTATGGAGAGATGATCACCTATCTCGGCATGACCATGCCGATGGCGATGCTGTCCGTAGTCTCATGGCTGAAAAACCCGTTTGAGGAGAAGAAAAACGAGGTCAAGATTGCGCCGCTTTCAAGGCTTCGGGCTGTGATTATGGTACTTGGCGCCGCCGTTTCAACAGTAGGATTTTATTTTATCCTCAAATACTTCCATAATGCGAGTCTGGTCATCAGTACCATTTCTATTACGACAAGCTTTCTTGCTTCTTACCTAACCTTTTGCCGCAGTGCTTTTTACGCGCTTGCCTATGCCGCGAACGATGTTGTGCTGATTATCCTTTGGGTTCTGGCGGCTGCGGAATCGCTTTCCTATCTGCCGATGGTAATTTGTTTCGCCATGTTTTTCCTGAATGACCTGTATGGCTTTTATAACTGGAGAAAAATGTACAGCAGGCAGCAAAACCGTGCTGCTTCCTAAAATAACAAACTGGGCCGGCGCGAAAATAGTGCCGGCCCAGTTTGTTATTTTAGGATAGAATATGCAAGGTTTTCCCACAGGACGGTGTCGCCCTCCGTAATCTCAATCGGCAGCAGTGCCATTGCAACGGTGTTTTCCACTCCGTCGTCAGTTTTCATGACCGCATAGTCTCCATTGATTTTGACCACATGGTAAACGACTGGCTCCATCAAATCTCCTCCATTTTGATTGCTGAATATTTCTCACGGTTTGCTTGAGCAAATATGCCGTTTTTCTTATTGTATCACAAAATGAAACAGGTGTCATCAGTCAAGAACCTGGATCGGCTTCATGTCCCGGTTTCTCAGGTAAACGGTAAAGGTATCGTTGCAGTCATAGGTGGCGAGCAGGATATCGTCAATCGTCTTTGCCTTGCTCTGGGCAATCTGTTTTTCCAGCCATTTCTCCTCTTTTCCGACTGCTTTCAGATGCTCCTTCATGATTTGCCCGTCCAGAATTAGGTTGACGCAAAGTCCCTCCTTCTGCGGGGTTAGATTAAGGTCTTCCGGTGTTGCGGGGCGCCTGTTCGGATATGGGAGGAAGCTGATTTTGCCGTTGTGCTCCATCACAGCATATTCAATATCCGCGATATCAAAGTAACCGGCATTGCGGCAGTCGCCCAATAGATCATTTAAATCATATTTGACCTTTTTCAGGCTGTCCTCCAGAATTTCCCCGTCTTCAATCAGAACCACTGATGTGCCGGTTATAAACCGGCGGCAGCGGATACTTTTCGTGGTAATCCAGGAAAGAATAATAGAAAGAACGCCATAAACGATCATTGGAACGAGGGTTTTCCAGATATCGGTTTCCAGGTCTGTGGCCATGACGGCGGAAATCGAGCCGATGGAAATACCGATAATATAATCATAAAAGGAAAGCTGTGAAATCTGGCGGTATCCCATGATTTTTGTGATAATAAACAGCGCGGCCGCAGAAAACAGCGAACGGAATAAAATTTCCAGAACATCTGATAATATGTCCATACGATTCACCAAGCCTTGGCGGTGCAAAGGCTCCCTTTCTTCAGGTTTCAAGCTGATTTTGGCGTGACCTCAAGGACAGCGGTGCGGCAAAGCTGGAAGAGCGAATCCTTCAAACAGTATTTTGCTGTGTTCATTCCAAAAGCGGCGGCGCCTTGACATATAAAGCCAGTATTTGATCAGCGTGGATAGAAATAGTATGGCTGTTTTTTCTTTTGTTATGAAAAATTTATTCTATAATAAAAGGGCGGCGGGTGTATTCCTGCCGGCCGGACTGTATTGCTTCACCCAGCGTGGCATACAGGCCGGTCGCGTGCTGCTCAAACAGCGCGTCGGAAAAACCGGATTTTGCAAGCTGCGCGAATTTTGGAGTGATGGGAATTTCGGCAGATTTTCTTACCCGTCCCAGCAAGTCCATTCCGCGGCTGTTGCAGGCAAGAATTCTGGCATACTGGGGGCGCTTTCCTGTTTGTTTGATGCCGAGCAAACAGGTTAATAGCGCGCGGCGCAGCCTGGCATTGGAATAACGCTTGGTAGAGATTGCCTCCAGAAGTGTTTTTGCTGAATTAGCATCCTGCGCAGCATGCAGGATGCGATGTTCCAGTCCCTCTGTAATACCCCGCAGTGTACGAAGATCTTCTGGGCCTGCCCGCCGCAGTGTGCTCAGGAGCAGCCGGGAGTAGGGCTCATCCGACAGGACGGCACGCCCGGCTGTTACTTCTTCATCCAGAATTTCGCGAACTGCTTCTGGGAGAAGGCCGGAGGCCCTGGGAAGTCCTTGAGTACGGATCATCTGCCGGAGGAAGGACGCGCTGGCGAAATGTGAATGAGCAAGCGGGCTGTCGTGCTCAGCCCCAATACGCCGGATGGTGAGCGGCCTAATAGTGGGATTGACAGTCCAAATTGCGCGGAGATATTCGATTCCCAGCATATTGTTCGGCTGGCGGATTATCGGAACCAGCTCCGGGTTTCCTGAATCCGCCACCAAAGCTTCCCGCGCCCGGGGATAAGAAAAACCACTTTTCAGAAGCGCTTTGATTGTTGGATTTTCCTCGGCCGCTTGGCAGGCTGCCGCGGCACGGGACAATAGCTCAATATCCCCGCATTCGCTCCCGAAACAGAGTGTATCGATCCCAAGCTGACTGAGCAGGTAAACAGAAGAAAATGCAAAATCAGCGGCAGGTGCTGTGGCGTAGGGCGTTGGCAGCTCTGCAACCAGATCGGCGCCGCAGAGTACGGCCGCCTTTGCGCGCGACCATTTATCGAGCAGGGCCGGCTCGCCGCGCTGGGTATAATTCCCGCTCATTACGACGGCAATATGGGACGCGCCCAAACGCCTGATTCTTTCAAGCTGATATTGATGTCCATTATGAAACGGATTATATTCTGCAACAATTCCTGCAATCATTGGGCCGCTGCCTCCTGTCATCATCTCTGTCTATATTTTAAAGTTGAAATCTATGAATTGTGCTAAAATTTGTCCGAAATACTTGTTTTTTTAACCTTCATGTATTACTATATAGTATGGTGAAGCATGCTGTCAAGAGAGCGGCCGTATAACTGTTCGGTTGCGGGCGTGCTGTTTTTTAGTTTGGAAAGGAAGTTGTTAAAGGAATGAAAGTACTCGTTATCAATGCAGGAAGCTCTTCATTAAAATATCAACTGATTGATATGACCACAGAAGACGTCATTGCAAAAGGAAACTGCGAACGGATTGGAATCGGCGGTTTGATTACGCATAAGCTGGCGGATGGGACAACCATAAAGGAAGAAGCAGATTTCCCAACCCACACTGAAGCGTTTGAAAAGCTTGTTGAGCTGCTGACTACCGGAGAAAAAGCCGTTGTAGAAAGCCTTTCTGAAATTGCTGCCGTCGGGCACAGAATCGTACAGGGCGGAAAATATTTCTCTGAATCTGTATTGGCAACCGAAGAAGTCATCGACCGGATCGCAAGCATTTCTGACCTTGCCCCGCTGCACAATCCAGCGCATGTTCTGGCTATCCGTGCCTGCCAGAAGGTGTTCCCACAGGGTACGCCGCAGGTTGTGGTTTTTGATACGGCCTTCCATCAGACTATGCCGCCAAAAGCATATATGTATGGACTGCCATATGAATATTATGAAAAATATCAGATTCGGAAATACGGTTTCCACGGAACCTCGCACCGTTTTGTTACCGGTCGTTTGGGCGAGCTGATCGGCGGTGTAGAGGACAAAAAGATTGTGACCTGCCACCTTGGGAACGGTTCTTCCATCGCGGCAGTGGACGGCGGAAAATGCGTAGACACCACCATGGGCTTTACCCCGCTGGACGGCCTGGTTATGGGTACCCGTTCCGGAGCAGTTGACCCGTCGGTTATCCTTTATATTATGAAGCACGAAAATCTGTCCCCGGATCAGATGAACGATGTGCTGAACAAACAGTCTGGCTTCCTTGGGATGTCCGGTGTGACCAGCGATTCCCGCGACCTGATTAAGGCCTCTGAAGAGGGAAGCGACCGCGCGCAGGAAACCATTGATAAATTCCGTTATCAGATCAGGAAGTATATCGGCAGCTATGCCGCCGCGATGGGCGGACTGGATGCCGTGGTGTTTACAGGCGGAATCGGGGAAAACTCGGATGAGCTGCGGCATGATGTCTGTGCTGATATGGGCGTTCTTGGCATTAAACTTGACGAAGAGAAAAATGTGGAGCTGAACCGTCACGAAGGGAAAATTTCTGCTGAAGATTCCAGAGTGCAGGTTTGGATTGTGCCGACTAACGAAGAACTGCTGATCGCAAGAGATACCAAACGGATTGTAGAGTCTAAATAATTTTTATAAAAAACAACAGGAACTTTGTTTCTGTTGTTTTTGGTTTATATAAATTTATTTGTTATCTTGATTTCTTTGTATATTCTGATATAATACGAAAAGGGGATGGCGAAAAAAACGAATTATTTCAATTCATTGCCTCAGAATCTGATGAACAACTCATCGATAGGTTATGGCCTTTAGTATGATACATATTAGGAACGCCGGTCTCAGTTGCTGTGTTAGCAATTTTTATGCTAAAAATAATGGAAATGACGGAGGTAATGGATGATGCAATGTCCCAAATGCAACCAGATGACCCCAGACGACAGTGTTTTCTGTGAACGCTGTGGAGCATCTTTAAAAGAGGAAACACAAGTGTCTCAGGCAGCTTTTACACCTCAGATGATGGAAGCCTCCCTTTATACGGGAGAGTTTGCCCCGTTCGAAGCGGTAAGCGTGAAAACGAAAAAGGCGATTGATAAAAAGATGGTCTTTGTGATTGCCGGGGGTGTTCTCATGGTGATAGCACTGATTGCTGTTACAATTTTATATTTCTCTAATGTAAACAAATTAAATGGAACAATCCAGGAACAGAAGCAGACGATTGAAGATCTCAACGCAGCGATTACAGACAAAAACGGCAGGATCGAGGAATTAGAGGAAGATGTTGCTTATTGGCAGCTGCAGTCAGCTAGTCATGAAATCGGATATGATTTTTTGATAGACAATATCGCCTTTGTGTGCGATGATTATTATTCGGCCTATTATCACAAGTATACCTGCAGCACATTCCAAACTTGCGAATCTTATTGGGCGTATAATATAGAGGCCGCCCGGGGCGATGGTTACCGGCCATGCCCGGATTGCTATTAATAATTGAAAAAGGATGCAGTTTCTCTGCATCCTTTTTATTAGTGTCTTTAGACGGTTGAGTGCCAGCGGCACGAAACAGAAAACCACCCGCTATGCGGGTGGGAAACAAAAGGTTAAACCAAAAAAATCACCTTTCGTGGTACAATAAGATGTTCAAGCTTATTGCAAAAAAAGAAAGGTGATTTTAATGGCAAATAAAACAAACAGTTTATCACACACAAAATGGATGTGTAAGTACCACATAGTGTTCATACCGAAATACCGAAGAAAAGCGATATACGGACAGTATAGAGTGGATTTGCAGAAAATCATAAGAACACTGTGTAAATACAAAGGAGTAGAAATACTGGAAGGAAATATGATGCCTGACCATGTACATCTGCTTTTAAGTATACCACCAAAAATAAGTGTGTCAAGTTTCATGGGATACTTGAAAGGAAAAAGTGCGTTGATGATGTTTGATAAACATGCAAATCTAAAGTATAAGTATGGGAACAGACATTTCTGGGCAGAGGGGTACTATGTAAGTACAGTAGGACTCAATGAGGCAACCATACGGAAATACATAGAGGAACAGGAAAAGCACGATATAGCACTGGATAAATTGAGTGTAAAAGAGTATGAAGACCCTTTTAAGGGTAGCAGGTAGTACGAACGCCCTTTAAGGGGCGGCAAAAGCGGCAAAGGCAATAGGCTTGAACAAAGAGAAAGCCAGCGTCTTTAGGCGCTGGTCGGTATCTGCCCCTTATAGGGGCGAGCAAACCACCCGTTTGACGGGTGGTTATGATTTGGGCTTCTTTTTGTAAATCCAAGGTAAAATATTCTTGAAGGAAACGTTGCAGGGAAAAGGAGAATTCGGCAGAATTTGCAAGAAAAGCGATCAAAATTTAGGATTTTACCTTTGCGGCGAAAAGTTGCATTTCGGGCTGGGATTGCTTATAATAATGCTGAGGGATTTTAAGATTGACTCGGTTAGGAGAAGAAGAGAGATGCGAAAGACAAAGATTATCTGTACAATGGGGCCTGCCAACGACGACGAGCAGGTGCTGAGAAAGCTGATGCTGGAGGGAATGGATGCGGCACGGTTTAACTTTTCTCATGCAGACCATGCTTCCCACAAGAAAAAGTTCGATATGATAGTTAAGCTCAGGAAAGAGCTCAATCTTCCGATTGCCACTATTTTGGATACCAAAGGCCCGGAAATTCGGATTGGCACCTTTGAGGACGGAAAGGTAGAACTGAAAAAGGGGAATATATTTACCCTGACAACCCGCAAGGTGGCTGGTACGGAGAATATTGTCAGCATCACCTACCAGGATCTTCCGAAGGATATTGTGCCGGGTGCGGTTGTGCTGCTGGATGACGGTCTGATAGAGCTTCAGGTTGTAACGGTAACGGACACGGATATTACCTGTAAAATTATGAACAGCGGTTCCCTTTCTAACAGCAAGGGAATCAATGTCCCAGGGACAAGGCTAAGCATGCCATTTATCAGTGAACGGGACCGGTCTGATATCATTTTTGGCATTGAAACCGGATTTGACTATATTGCCGCCTCCTTTACCCGCAGTGCGGAGGATGTTTTGGAGGTTCGCAAAATATTAGAGGAATATCATTGCCATCATATTAATATTATTGCAAAGATAGAGAATGCAGAAGGGGTTCAGAATATTGATGAAATCATCCGGGTAGCGGATGGAATCATGGTGGCCCGCGGCGATATGGGAGTAGAAATCCCGATGGAGGATGTCCCCGTGCTGCAAAAGATGATCATCAAAAAAGCCTATATGGCGGGCAAACAGGTTGTGACAGCAACCCAGATGCTCGATTCCATGATGAAAAATCCGCGCCCGACCAGAGCAGAAGCAACGGATGTTGCCAACGCCATTTACGATGGAACAAGCGTCATCATGCTGTCCGGGGAAACTGCGGCGGGGCAGTACCCGGTGGAGGCGCTCAAAACCATGGTTCGGATTGCGGTATCGGCAGAAGAGGACATCGATTATATCAAACGGTTTAACCTGTTAACCGGCGTCGGCGGGGTGGACGTTACCAATGCGATCTCCCATGCTACCTGCACCACAGCGCATGATTTGGGCGCGGCTGCAATTGTAACTGTAACAAAATCCGGCAAAACCGCCCGGATGATCTCCAAGTTCCGTCCGAAATACCCGATTATCGGCTGTACTACACAGGAGGTTGTCTGGCGGCAGTTAAACCTGTCCTGGGGTGTAAAGCCGCTGTTGGTGGAAGAAAAAAGTATGGCGGATGAATTGTTTGACCATGCGGTTGATACGGCGGAAAAAGCCGGTTATCTCCAGAGCGGGGATCTGGTGGTTATTACTGCGGGAGTTCCGCTTGGCATCTCCGGTACTACCAATATGATGAAGGTTCATGTCGTAGGCCATATCCTGGTCTCCGGGCAGGGAATTACCAGCCAGCAGGTGACTGCGCGTCTCTGTGTCTGCCGGGATGAGCAGGAAGCGGCAGCACAGTTTAAGGATGGGGATATTTTGGTAATTCCGAAAACCTCTAACCAGCTCATGCCGCTGCTCAGAAACGCTGCCGGAATTATCACCGAAGAAGGGGGAACCAATTCTCATGCAGCCATTGCCGGTATGGCGATGGATCTGCCGGTCATAGTCGGCGCGCGGGACGCAACCAAAATCTTGAAAACCGGCGCTGTGGTAAAGATGGAGGCAGAAAAGGGAACGGTTAGCTGTAACCATGAGTCATGAGATTGAACTGCTTGTAAAAGAAGCATTAAAACGTCTTTCCGAGCCGGGATACCGGGAGTTTTCGCAGGGACTGATTCCTGGCGGATTGCCGCTTATCGGAGTCCGGCTGCCCGCTTTGCGGAGGCTCGCCAAGGAGGTGGCGGTGCGCTCGGACTGGCAGAGTTATCTGACTGATTGTCCGGAGCAGTATTTTGAAGAAACCATGCTGAAAGGGATGGTTATTGGAAAGGCAAACCTCTCTTTAGAGGAGCGGCTGTCCTGGATAGCTTGGTTTGTTCCCAAAATTGACAACTGGTCGGTCTGTGACAGCTTTTGCGCCGGGCTAAAGCCGGTGCAGAAGGATAGGGAACAGGTATGGGGATTTTTGCAGCCCTACCTTGTATCTGAGAAGGAGTTTGAGGCCCGGTTTGGAGCGGTGATGCTGCTTGATCATTACATTGTCCCGGAATGGATTGACCGGGTGCTTGCGGCATTGTCCGGGGTGAAACAGCCGGGGTATTATGTAAAGATGGCGGTCGGATGGGCGCTGTCGGTCTGTTATGTCAAATTCCCGAATCAGACGTTTCCCTATCTGACCGGGAATGAAATTGATCCGGAAACACGGAAAAAAGCGCTGCAGAAGATTACAGAGTCCCGCCGGATAAGCGGGGAGCAGAGGGAACTGATCCGCCGGATGAGGCGGGAGATTTCCTGACAGGAGGAATCAGCATGGATACCCTTCGGGTGGAAGCAAAGGGTGTGCGGATGATCGCGCACCGGGGACTGAGCGGAATTGAGACGGAAAATACCGCCGCGGCCTTCATCGCTGCGGCGAACCGCAGCTATTTCGGAATAGAAACTGACGTGCACAAAACAGCGGACGGGAACTATGTCGTGATCCACGACGATACGACCGGCAGGGTGGCGGAGAGGAACATTCCGGTTGAAGGCACTGCGCTGGCTGAACTGCGGAGACTGGCGCTGATAGACCGGGACGGCTCTACCCGGATTGATCTCAGGATTCCGACCTTGCAGGAATACCTGTCAATCTGCAGGAGATACCGAAAGGTTGGGGTGCTGGAATTCAAAAACAAATTTTCATCCGGTGAAATAGCGGAAATTTTGCAGATTATCCGAGAGGTATATGACCTGCAAAAAATGCTGTTCATTTCCTTTTCACTTTCCAACCTGTTAGAATTACGCCGGATTTTTCCGCAGGCTCGTGCAGAATATTTGGTTTCCGAGTGGGATGACCAGCTTTTGGAGCTTCTCCCTGCCCAACGGCTTGGCTTGGATATTGACTACCGTGTGCTTAACCGGGAGCTTGTAAAAAGGATTAAGCAAAAGGGAATCCTGCTGAATGCCTGGACCTGTGACGACACGGCGGATGCAAAGAAATTGATCCAATGGGGCGTTGATCAGATCACTACAAACATACTTGAATAAAACGGGGACGGATTTTTATTAATCCGTCCCCGCTATTTCACGTTTAGGCTCCAGCCCTCGTCGTTATGGTAAATCATCTGTGTTGTCATCCCGCCGTCCACGATCATGCTCTGCCCGGTGATAAAGGAAGCCTGATCGCTACACAAAAACAGGACAGCCTGCGCGATATCCTGCGGATTCCCAACCCGCCCTGCCGGATGCTGGAGCTGATCGGCAGGCTCATAGCAATCAAGCCGATGCCCGGAGTGGTATAGCCCGGTGTCAATCCAGCCGGGGTTTACGGCATTGACCCGAACCCTCCCCGCAAGGCTGACACTCAGCGCGTGGGTGAGGGAGGAAATCCCTCCCTTTGCCGCTGTATAGCTTTCTGTGTCCCGCTGGGACATCTGGGCACGGGTAGATGAAATATTGACAATGGAGGCTCCGTCTGCAAATAAATCAGAAAAAAGCAGGCTCAGATAGTAGGGCGCAGCGACACCGACTTTTTGGACATAGAGGAAGTCCTCATAGCTGCACCTGGAACAGATCCCTTTTTTGGACAGACAGGCGTTGTTTACCAGGAAGTCCACTTTTCCGAACCGTTCCCTGACCTGTGAGGCGAATCCTTCCAAAACAAGTTGTTCCGCCACATCGCCGGCGAAAAACAGAACCTTGCCGGGATAGGCTTCCGCAAGTTCACGTCCTCTCACCTCATCCGTATCGATCACAGCAGCAAAAGCGTCCCGTTCCAGGAAATTCTGTGCAATGCATCGCCCAATTCCGTTGGCGCCTCCTGTGACTACGCAAATCTTGCCGGTAAATTCCATCATGCTTTTCCTCCTCTTTGCTTTATTTTAACACGAAGGGTCTGTTTGTGCAATCCAGGTGAAATAGGTTGGTTGTTTTGACGAGAAAACAAATCAAAATTTATGCAACTATACAAATATATGTATAATTATAAATTATTTCTGCGAATATATTGCATAATTATTCGTTTTGTGTATAATATAGTTATAGAACAAAAGAAACAAATCACCGGAGTAAAGGAGTGTCAGGTATGAATAAAAAAGCATTGTTGTTGGGAAACAAATATCAGTCAATCGAAGTTGCGGAGCAGTTAATCGAAGAAGGGTATGACCTGTATGCTGAAAGCACGACGGCACTCTTTTTGAATCAAAATATGATTCCGACAAGCTCGTTCTTCAATAAAGGGTTTTTCCAATTTGACTATGTTGTGCAGGTCTGATTGTCCTGTTCCCAAAAGCCGCCGGTTTCCCGGCGGCTTTTTTATTAGTGTCTTTAGACGGTTGAGTGCCAGCGGCACGAAACAGAAAACCACCCGCTATGCGGGTGGGAAACAAAAGGTTAAACCAAAAAAATCACCTTTCGTGGTACAATAAGATGTTCAAGCTTATTGCAAAAAAAGAAAGGTGATTTTAATGGCAAATAAAACAAACAGTTTATCACACACAAAATGGATGTGTAAGTACCACATAGTGTTCATACCGAAATACCGAAGAAAAGCGATATACGGACAGTATAGAGTGGATTTGCAGAAAATCATAAGAACACTGTGTAAATACAAAGGAGTAGAAATACTGGAAGGAAATATGATGCCTGACCATGTACATCTGCTTTTAAGTATACCACCAAAAATAAGTGTGTCAAGTTTCATGGGATACTTGAAAGGAAAAAGTGCGTTGATGATGTTTGATAAACATGCAAATCTAAAGTATAAGTATGGGAACAGACATTTCTGGGCAGAGGGGTACTATGTAAGTACAGTAGGACTCAATGAGGCAACCATACGGAAATACATAGAGGAACAGGAAAAGCACGATATAGCACTGGATAAATTGAGTGTAAAAGAGTATGAAGACCCTTTTAAGGGTAGCAGGTAGTACGAACGCCCTTTAAGGGGCGGCAAAAGCGGCAAAGGCAATAGGCTTGAACAAAGAGAAAGCCAGCGTCTTTAGGCGCTGGTCGGTATCTGCCCCTTATAGGGGCGAGCAAACCACCCGTTTGACGGGTGGTTATGATTTCTATCTTGATTCTGAAAAGGAAGTGAGATATACTGAAAATAAGCAAAAAGGAGAAGAAAAACAGATGAACCAGACGATTGGGATTTTAGCGCATGTTGACGCGGGGAAAACTACCTTTGCGGAACAGCTTTTATATCATACGGGCAGTATTCGGAGGTTTGGCCGCGTCGACCATCAGGATACCTTTTTGGATACCCACCGGATCGAAAGGCAGAGGGGAATTACTATTTTTTCCGGACAGGCTGTTTTCTCCGCGGGAGGAAAATCCTTTGACCTGCTGGATACGCCGGGACATGCTGATTTTTCAGCGGAAATGGAGCGTGCGGTGCAGGTGATGGACTATGCAGTCTTGATTGTAAGCTGTGTGGAGGGTGTGCAGGGTCATACGGAAACCGTCTGGCGGATTCTTGCCCAACATTGTGTTCCGGTTTTTTTCTTTCTAAACAAAACCGACCGGGAGGGAGCCGACCCCAGCCGAGTGCTCGATGAAATCCGCCGCAGACTGACAAAAGACGCAGTCTGTTTTGACGGAATTGCGGACGGGAAACTGCCGGATCTTGCCGTAGAAGCGGTGGCAGAACGGGATGACCGGCTTCTGGAGTACTATCTGGAAAACGGTTACCAGCCCGAGGAATGGGATAAGGCCGCCGTCCGGTTGATCAGAGAACGGAAGCTGTTTCCCTGCCTGAGCGGCTCGGCGCTTCAGGATCAGGGAATTGATCTGTTTTTAGAATGCCTTGTACGGTGGACGGAAACAGCTTATGATGCGTCAGCACCCTTCTGCGCTGATGTTTATAGGGTGCGGTATGACGAAAAAAAGATCCGCAGGACCTATCTGAAAATTCGGAGCGGAACATTGAGAGCAAAGGACGAGATTGCGGTTCGCGGCGGAGAAGGGACCTGCTTTGAAAAGGTGAATGAGTTGCGGGTGTGCCACGGTGACAAGGCTCAGCCTGCGGCCGAAGTGGGAGCGGGCGCTCTGTGTGTTGTGAGCGGGCTCAGCCTTCCGAAATGCGGAGACCGGATTGGAAGCGAGTTTTCCTCCGCTTATTTTGAGATGAAGCCGATGCTGACTGCCCGGGTGGTCTTTGACGAAGGGACATATCATCCGCGCGCTGTTCTTGAACAGCTTCGTATTCTGGAGGAAGAGGATCCGATGCTGCAGGTGGCGTGGGATGAAGAACTGCAGGAGATCAGTCTGCGCGTGATGGGCGAAATCCAGCTTGAAATACTCAAAGCATTGATTGCAGAACGGTTTTCCCTGGATATCCGTTTCGGGGAATGCCGGATCTTATATCAGGAAACTTTGGAGGAACCGGTAATCGGATGCGGGCATTTTGAACCGCTGCGGCATTATGCAGAGGTGCATCTCCGGCTGGAACCAAACAAACGGGGAGAAGGGATCCGTTTTGCCTCCGAATGCTCCCAGGATGTGCTGGACGGAAACTTTCAAAACCTAATCCGCACCCATGTGTTCGAAAAGATACATCGGGGCGTGCTGACGGGCGCGCCGCTTACCGACATAAAGATCACTCTCCTGACCGGGCGGGCGCATTTGAAGCATACCGAGGGCGGCGATTTTCGGGAAGCGACCTACCGCGCGATCCGGCAGGGCCTCCGCAAAGGGAAAAGCGTTCTCCTGGAACCGTATTACCGGTTTACGATTGACGCGCCGGATCACTGCGTGGGAAGATTGATTGCAGACATCCAGCGCTTTTCCGGGAGCTTTGACCCGCCGAGGCTTGACGGGCATACTGTCCGGCTGACTGGGCGTGCTCCGGTTTCAGAGCTGCGGGGATACCAGAGGGAGCTGATCTCCCTGACAGGCGGTTCCGGCAGCCTGAACCTTACTTTTGACGGATATGAGCCCTGCCATAACCAGCAGGAAGCGATAGAGCAGGCTGGGTATGACCCGGATCATGATGCAGCCAATACAGCCGATTCTGTTTTTTGTTCTCACGGTGCAGGATATCCCGTAAGATGGCAGGAAGCAGACGGCTATATGCATTGTAAATAGAAAATGAGGTGAAGAAAATGAAAGACTATTTTTCTCTGATCTGCGACCGGCAGAGCTGCCGGGACTATGCTGACAGGCCGATTGAAAAGGAAATCCTTTTCAAATGTGTCGAAGCGGCGGGACTGGCTCCCTCCGCAAGGAACTGCCAGCCCTGGCGGTTTACTATTGTAAACCGTCCCGATCTCTGCAAAAGGATTGCAGCCTGTGCTCAGGAAGAAGGCTTCAACCAATTTACCGACCATTGCCCTGCCTTCATTGTCGTACAGCCTGAGATTGGCAGCGCTACGGCTGAGAAGTGGCACCGCTTTGATTTGGGACTGGCTGTGATGCAGCTTTGCCTGGCAGCGGAGGACTTGGGTGCGGCGACCTGTATCATGGGTTCCATTGGTGAGGAGCACCTGGTTAAGACGTTGGGGTTGTCTCCCGATGCGCCGCCTGTTGTGGTGGTGGCAATCGGTTATGCCGCGACGCCGGAGCATAGGCCGAAAATCAGGAAGCAGGCCGGGGATTACGTGACGTATTTGGGATAACAGGAGGTTTCAACAATGAAAAAATTTGTTCAGGAATTTAAAGAATTTGCATTGCGCGGCAATGTGATGGATTTGGCAGTCGGTGTTATCATCGGTGCCGCTTTTCAAGCAATCGTTCAGTCGTTGGTCAACGATATCCTTTCTCCGCTTTTGGGACTGTTCGGCAGTACGGCTCTGCAGGATAAAGCAATTAATGTCCTTGGCGTGGATCTGAAATACGGGGCCTTTATTACAGCGGTAATCAACTTTGTGATTATGGCATTGCTGATCTTCCTTCTGGTAAAGGGAATGAATAAGCTTGCCGGTCTTGGCAAGAGAAAAGAGGAAGAAGCGCCTGCCGCTCCGGTGACAAAGGCTTGCCCATATTGCTGCAGTGAGATCCCGATCGAAGCGACCCGCTGCCCGCACTGTACTTCTGTATTAGAAGCGGAAGCAGCAGACGAAACATAACACGAGAAAGGAGCGCATGAATCATGCGTTCCTTTCTCTGTATATTTCCTTTTCTGACGGAGAAAATAAGAAAAACGACTGGAAAGGAATGGACTATAACATGGATGAAACGACGAAATTGTTTCAGTTTATTTATGAAAATGCAACGATGGGGAAAGACACAATCAAGCATTTGCTGACTGTGACAGAGGAGAAAAAAATGGAGGATTTGCTGACAGATCAGCTATCCGCTTATGGAGAAATCAGCGATCAGGCAAGAAGAGAATTGGAAAAGAGAAATGCCAAGGCCGAAAAGGTAGGGCCTCTGACCAAGATGTCCTCTGACATTATGATTGACTTTAATCTGATTAAAGACCGTTCTTCCTCTCATCTTGCCGAGATGATGACGCAGGGGAGCACGATGGGGATTGTTGAGATTACAAAGCAGCTCAGGCAATGCCCGCATGCAGATACCCAGGCGCATAAGCTGGGCAACCGTCTTTTGAAGATGGAAGAGACAAAAATTGAGGATTTGAAAGCATATCTCTGATGGGAATGATAAAATTAGGAGAGACGCTGCGGAATATCCGCAGCGTCCCTCCTTTATTAAAGCAAACGTGTACGCATTATCTTGGTTCAAGCCATCCTTCGCGGGGCTTGACATGGAAAGCATCTGCAATCTGCCAAAGCTGATCATCCGTGATTGATTGCAGGATTGGCCGGGTCATAATCTTAATGTAAATTTCGGCGGCCTTTTCAACTGTTTCAATCAGCCCGAACGCCTCGTCGATATCCCGCCCGGTACCGAAAATTCCATGCTGTCCCCAGACCACCAGCCGGAATTCCTTCATTTTATCGGCGGTCACCCTTCCGATTTCATCTGTACCGCAGAGCATCCAAGGGAGTACGGCAACGCCGTCCGGAAATACTACCATGCATTCTGTACACATCCGCCACAGCGTGCGGGTGAATTCCCGTTCGGTCAGGTCATGTACAAAGGTCATGGCGATTACGTTGGTAGCATGGGTATGGATGACAACCCGATGAAGCGGGTCGGCCTTTAACCGTTCAATATGGGTCATAAAATGGGCGGAAAGCTCGCTGGTCGGTCTGCCGCCGTCGGCGTATCCCCAGATAAGATCGACGCCTTTTCCGTCCTCCCGTACTCTGAGCAGGCCGAGATTGTTTTCCGGATCGTCATAGACGTTTTTAAAGTACTTTCCCGTACCCGTCACGACAAAATAGCGTCCGGCCAGCTCGCCTGCGTCAAACTCCATTGGAATGAAACGAATCGTCTTGCTGGTGTCAAAATAGCTTTCTGCTTCTTCCTCCGACATGATACAGCTAATATTTCCGCCGTTGCGCTCATCCCAGCCCAACCGGTACAGGTTTTGCGCGAGAAGGCGTATTTCGCGGATCAGAGGAGCTTCTTTGATACAATTCATGTTGATCGATTCCTTTCTAGCGTTTTCTCAAAACATCCGCTTCGTATTGACGGATTTCATCAAACCAGGCGGTTCCGCTGGGAACACCCATCTGGGCGCAGTAGTAATCCCATACCGCGCCGAAGGGATAGGTTTTATATTCTTCGGTCAGGGCCAGACGGGAGGTGTAGTCTCCGTCCAGTTCAAGCTGCTTTAAGGTGCCGGTCGGTTCCAGCAAGGCGCGGAGCAGGGCCTTTAAAAGGTTTCTTGTTCCGATGACCCAGGCGGCGACCCGGTTGATGCTGGCGTCAAAGAAGTCCAGTCCGATATGAGTACGCTCCAGAAGCCCGCCGCGCACGAGAGACTGTGCGATTGCGTTGAGCTCGTCATCGAAGATGACCACATGGTCGGAATCCCATCTAACCGGGCGGCTGACATGGAGAAGAAGCTCCTTTGTATAGAGCAGAACAGATGGGATTTTATCCGAGATAACCTCGGTCGGGTGGAAATGTCCGGCGTCGAGGCAATATGCCTTGCCGCGGGATACTGCGTAGCCCAGGCAGAATTCATTGGAACCGACGGTATAGCTTTCCGCACCTATCCCAAACACCTTGCTTTCGACTGCGTCCAGGTTATACTGGGGATCCATCGGCTCGGAAAAGACCTCGTCCAGGGCGGTCATCATCCGATGCCGCGGCGCTTCCCGGTCAATCGGGATATCCTTGTAGCCGTCCGGGAACCAATAATTGGTGACGCATTTCTGTCCGAGCTCCCTGCCGAAATAATCTCCGATGCGGCGGGAACGCTTGCAGTGTTCAATCCAAAATTCGCGCACCTTCTCGTCCGCGCTCGAGATGGTAAAGCCGGTATCAGCCATGGGATGGGAGAAGCAGGTTGGGTTAAAATCAAGGCCCAGCCCCTGCGCCTTTGCCCAGTTGACCCAGCTTTCAAAATGTTTCGGTTCGATTTCATCGAGATCAATTTTTTCCTCTGTATCCGCATAAATTGCATGCAGGCTCAGCTTGTGTTTTCCGGGGATGCAGGACAATGCCTTTTCGATGTCCTGCCGCAGTTCCTTGATATTGGTAGCTTTTCCCGGATAGTTTCCAGTAACCTGGATCCCTCCGGTCAGGGCATTGTCCTGGAACAGGAACCCGTTGATATCGTCGCCCTGCCAGCAATGGAGTGAAACCTTGATCTGTTTGAGCTGCTCCATTGCCTTTTCAGTGTCTACACCGATTGCGGCATACTGTTCTTTTGCAAGCTCATATGCTTGCCGCAGTTTTTCGTTCATGAATTTCCATCCTTTCTATTTGGGTATAGCCTCTGAAGCTTGAAAGGAATTCCGTTTCAAACCTTATTGGAGTATTTTTAAGAATTCCGTATAGGCTGCTTCCCATACTTCCGGCTGGGAAGGCAGATATTGCTTGAGCTTGGTTGAGCAGGTGACAGCCTTTCTGGCACCCGATGCGCCGTCGAGCATGCCGGCCGCGATGAGCTGCACGGAGATATTGCCCATAGCTGTGGCCTCCGCAGGGCCGGCCAGAATCGGAATGCTGCAGGCGTCGGCCGTGAGCTGGCACAGCAGGGTGTCTTTTATCCCGCCGCCGATGACATGAATATGATGAAATTCCTTTCCGGTCAGCCGATGGAGTGTTTCAAAGGTATAGCGGTATTTCATGGCAAGACTCTGATAGATGCAGCGCATGATTTCGCCGCGCGTCTGCGGGACATACTGTCCGGTTCGTTCGCAGAAGGCCCGAATCCTTCGGGGAAGATTGCCCGGAGTTTCAAACTCCGGCGCGTCAATATCGATATAACAGCAAAATGGCTTAGCCTCCAGCGCCTCGTTTTCCAGAGTATCATACCCGCACTGCGCTCCTTCGCGCAGCCATTGCCGTCTTGACTCCTGGATAACCCAAAGTCCCATAATATTCTTGAGAAACCGCGTTGTTTTTCCGTAACCGGTTTCGTTGGTAAAGTTGGCTAGTTCCGCTTCCCTGGAGAGGACAGGCTCGTGAAGCTCTGTGCCGAAGAGCGACCAGGTTCCGCTGCTGATATAGGCAAAGTCAGGTGTAGAGGCCGGCACGCTAACCACCGCGCTGGCGGTATCATGGGTACAGACAGCCACTACCGGGACCGGTTCACAGCCAAACTCCTCGCAGAGTTCCGGCAAAAGGCTCCCATATTGCTCACCGGGCTGAATCATGGGTGGAAACAGGCTTTCCGGCACCCCGATTTCTTTTAAAACCGGCTCGGCCCATTTTTTGGTCTTAGCGTCGAGCAGATTGCTGGTGGAGGCAATTGTCATTTCGCAGCGTTTTTCTCCTGTGAGGAAATAGGCGAGCAGGTCGGGCATAAACAGCAGGGTTTTAGCCTGTGAAAGAAGCTGAGGCCGGTTTAAGGACAGATATTTTAACTGATAAAGGGTGTTGATCCTCATAAACTGGATTCCAGTCTGCGCATAGATGTCCTCTTTTGAAAGCTGGGCAAAAACGACCGGCGGAATTTCTTCTGTCCGCAGGTCACGGTAATGCACCGGGTTTTCCAGCAGAAGCCCTTTTTCGTCAATTAGTCCAAAGTCTACGCCCCAGGTATCAATCCCGATGGAGTCAAATCCGCCGGCCTGCACTGCCTTTGAGATGCCGGCTTTGATTTCGTGGAACAGCCGCAGCACATCCCAGTACAGGGTTCCGTGTATGGAAACAGGATCGTTGGAAAACCGATGGATCTCCTGCATGGAAATCACGCCGCCGTCCAGGATGCCGAGCATAGCGCGTCCGCTGGATGCACCGAAATCAAAGGCTAACACTTTTTTTGGCATTTGGTGAGTCTCCTTTCTGCATAATTTTTTCTAAGCTTATTATAAGCTTTATGATTGTTTCTTGTCTATCTCTGTTTATGAAATTGAAAAAATTGCAGGAATTTGCTATAATATAATCATAAGTAATCATAATTAAACAATATAATCGGAAGGAGTAGCGATAGTATGTTGATGGAAGCAAGGCAGCAGCAGATCTTGGAGCTGCTAAACCGAAGGAAGAGCGTGACGGTCAAGGAATTGAGCCAGGTGCTGTTTGTCAGCCCGGCAACAGTACGCCGGGATTTGTCAGTGATGGAAAAAATGGGCATGATCAAGCGTTCTCACGGTGGTGCAGTGCTGTTTGAAACCAATAATAATGAGACCTCAAGCTGGGTGAGAGAACAGGAGAATATCCATAAGAAGAAAAAAATTGCCAAGCTGGCTCTTGACTTTTTTCGTCCGGACTGCTCTGTGTTTCTGGATTCCAGCAGCTCTGCGGGAGCAGTGATCCCGCTCTTAAAATCTCTGCCCTGTACAGTGATTACCAACGGATTGAAAAATGCGCTGTTGCTTTCTCAGCAGTGTCCGGCAAAAATTTACATAACGGGAGGAACGGTGAACAGCCAATCCAGCTCTGTCGTGGGATCGGACACCATCCAGCAGCTGGAGCAGCTTAATACGGATTTGGCAATGGTATCCTGCGGCGGATTAACGGTAAATAACGGTGTGATGGACGCCTCTTTTGAACAGGCAGTGCTAAAGCGGGCGATGCTTTCCCATGCGAAGGTAAGAGTTTTGCTCTGTGACAGCAGCAAGTTTGGAATCAGCCTTTTGTGCCGTACCTGTGGCTTTGACCAGGTGGACTATATCCTTACCGACTGTGATCCGGGAGAGGACTTTCTCCTTGCCGCGGCAAGGGGAGGCTGTGAAGTCCTGTGGAATAATCCTTAAATAAACAAAAAATATTTTCTTTTTCTTCCGGCGCGATTAAGGAATTCTTAAGTATTGGGTGGTAAGATAAGCATGTCAAATCAATCAGGATACTATTTCCGGAAATAGTAAAAAATAATAGTTGACAAATCAGGAAAAAAGATGTACTATTTGTATTATGATAGTAATACAATATTGAACGAAATAGGATGAATTTTCGTTCGGACATAAATAGAAAAGAAACGCCCTGTTTGAGAGCGTTTCTCGGATGAAATCCTGTTGAATGAGAAAGGATGAGTATCCTTGCAGAAGCTGCCCGCTGGGTTGGTTTCAAGAACGGGTTTCTTAGACGCCTCGGATAGAAGGAGAATGATTATGCTTACGATTAATATGGTTTCAAAGGCTGATATGGTACAGGGACAAGGCGTTTTGTCTGCGCATGATGAACAGGTAAGGCTTGTGAGGGAAGAATTATCCGACCGTTTCATTGTGGCGGAAAACAGCCGTTCTACCTGCGACATCACGCATTATCACACCATTAATCCGGAATTTTTGTTTGGCCTTCCGTTTGCAAAGCATAAGGGGACGGCGGTTGGCTATGTGCATTTTCTGCCTGAAACGCTGGAAAACAGTATTCATCTTCCGCGTTTTATGAAACGGGCATTTTATTGGTATGTGCTCCGCTTCTATAAAAGTATGGACTACCTGGTAACAGTGAACCCCTATTTTATCGAGCGACTGGAGGCTTATGGGGTAGATCGCCGGAAGGTCAGCTACATCCCGAATTTTGTTTCCTCCGAACAGTTTTACCCAATCCGGGATAAAGAAGGGCTGCGTAAAAAATATCAGCTTGATCCCGAAAAATTTACCGTGCTTTGTGTTGGGCAGCTTCAAAAGCGCAAGGGTGTGCTGGAGTTTTTGGAGATTGCGCGGAGCATGCCGCAGATGCAGTTTTTATGGGCGGGGGACTTTGCCTTTGGGAAAATCTCTGACGGATATGAGGAGATTAAAAAAGCAGTTGCAAATCCGCCGGAGAACGTGCGCTTTTTAGGATTGATTGAACGCAGCCGGATGAATGAAATATATAATCTGGCAGACGTCATGTTTCTGCCGTCCTATGAGGAGCTGTTTCCGATGACGATTCTGGAATCGATGAACTGCGGCGTGCCGATCCTGCTGAGGGATCTGCCGATTTATGAAGATATCCTCTTTGATTATTATCTCAGGGCGGATGATAACGAAGGCTTTATGGGATGTCTTACCAGGCTTTCTGCTGACCGGGGCTACTATCAGGCCGCGTCGGAAAAATCGATGGAGGGACATATCTTTTACAGCCGCGAGCATGTGGCAAAAATGTGGCGTTGTTTTTATGAGGCGGTTGCTGTGAAGGAAAAAAATATTAACCCCAAGCTTGCCGATCTTCCTCGGCTGGTTTAACGCGGTGAAACCATTTAAAAATGGATCAGGGGAGTGAAAAAAATGAAAAAACAAACATGGAACTGGATTATTATCCTGTTGTTTGCGGGTGCGCTGATCGGTTCGCTTTTTATGGCGGATAAGCCTCAGAATATCTGGAAGGCGTTGGTTGCCGCAAAGCCTGCCTTTCTGTGGGGAGCAGTACTCTGCATGGTGGGATATTGGCTGTTTGAAAGCATTGCGCTCTATCTGATGGCAAACAGGATGAATCAAAAGCTGAGCTTTGCCGAAAGTGTAAAAACCTCGATGGTAGGCCAGCTCTTCAACTGTATCACGCCCTTTGCCAGCGGCGGACAGCCGATCCAGGCATACCGTCTGAAGCAGTGCGGGATTCCAGTTGGGAAGGCATCCTGTATTCTTCTGGCAAAGTTTATCGTCTATCAAGTAATCTTGACCGTTTATTCACTGGTTCTGATTCTGCTCCGATTTTCTTTCTTCGTTTCGGAGGTTTCCCGGTTCGAATATCTGGTACTGCTTGGTTTTGGTGTAAACTGCCTGGTTGTGCTGATGCTGATCGGGATTGGATTCTTTCCGCGTACCAGCAGGAAAGCACTGTATGGGCTGACCCGCTTGCTGTCTAAAATTCATTTGGTGAAAAATGAGGCTGAGATGCGCGCAAAGGTCGACAAGGAGATGGACGAGTTTTATGAAACCTTCCGTGAGCTGAAAACCAACCTGAAAATGCTGCTTGCTCCCTGCCTGATTACTGTGCTGCAGCTAACTGTTTTCTTTACTGTCCCATACTGCATCTGCCTGGCATTGGGTGTAGCAAACCCACAGTACCTGACCATTATCAGCGCGGCGGCGTTTGTATTGATGATCTCCTCTTTTATCCCGCTTCCAGGCGGATCCGGAGGAGCGGAGGGCGGATTTTATCTGCTGTTTTCCATGTTCTTCCCAACAGCCGGTCTGGTGGCGATCACCATTGTGCTATGGCGCGTAATGACCTTTTACCTGCCTATCGTTGTAGGGTTTGTATTCAGCAAGCTAAAGGTGAGCAAGGGCAAAAGGATATCTCTTGCAAAATGATAACATCACGATAATGTGCTGCTCTCAATATAAAATCGCAAAGACGCCGGTTCTGTTTTACAGAACCGGCGTCTTTGCTTTTATGTGGACGATAACAGTGGATTGTCATTGATAATACTGATGATAAAGCGGAACAGGGCCTGTGCCTTGGAATCCGGATAGCGCTTGTCGTTTTCGCTGTACCGCAGCTCGGAGAGCTGCTCCATCACAGAAATGGCTTCATGATCAGACAAGCTTAGGAAATCACCTTTTCCCTCTGGCTGGATGCACAGACGGTAGTCGTATTCAGCATGAATGACGCTGCCGGGCTTCAGCGTTGTTTTCACGATTTGCAGTAGAAGAAGACGTCCCTGCTTCAAATCACAGAGGAATGCCTCGGATGGAGAGTCTAGCCCATATTCGTTCCGGTAATGGTCAAATTGTTTTTTCACAGCAAGGCTGTCGAGCCGCTTGGCAGGGCGCCAGCGGATTAAATTTTTTTTCGTTTCCTCGATCAGCTTGTCAGTAAATAATTCCAGTAATGAGCGTTCCGTATCAACCGCCTGCCCTTTCAGATATTGGACTGGAAAGTCCGTCCTTATCATACCACAAGAGGAAAAAAGATGCAATTCTTTCTCTGCATTTTCTTGCTGGACTGATACAGGAACTGTGAGCTTACAATCAGTTTGAATCAGAACAGGCAAAAAGCAGGGGACAGGGATCACCCGCCATCCTGCTTTTTGCTTTTATGAAATGGAGAAAATATGGTGTCAGTGTTTTTCAGGCAGTTCCAGAATCCTTTTACAGAGGGGATTAAGCAAGCGCTTACAGCTTCCGCATTTCTGGTCAGCCTGTTGGATTGTTGCAATCAGCCCGGCTTTCTCTCCTGTTCCTGCCAGTCAACTACTGGGACAGCGATGAGATTTCAAGCCGGATACCGCACACGATTCCATAATTTCCTTTCACCCGTCCCGCCTTGTCAAGCATTCGGGTTGGTTATTTCGGAAATATGAGTTTCTCGCTGCCTATTTTACCTTTGCCGCGTATTTTTCCAGATGGCTGCAAACCATGTTGAGTAATTTGTCCCCATCTCCATGATAAGCGATATCAATCGGATATTTTGGGTCTGCAATTGGACGGTGATCGACAACAAGCTGACCATCTGCGATCCCGCCGGAAATGTCAATGTCGGCTGCCTCCCGGCGGACATCAGTTAAAACTGATTTATCAATTGCCGCGCAAACCGCCAGTACATCATGAATTGGGGCGCGTTTTTCCTTTCCAAATACATTGGCAGCATTTGTGGTATCGATATAGTGCCGGATGATTTCAGCAGTGAATTTTGCCGCCGGATTTCCAATTGCCGCAATCCGTTCTACATCCTCATACCCGAATTGGGAACTGCAGGTTGCGTCTAGCGTCACCATGGTGACGGGAACGCCGGAATGAAGCACAATCTTGGCCGCATCTGGATCATTGAACACATTGACCTCGGCGCAGGGAGTAACGTTATTGATAGATACACCGCCGCCCATAAAGACGACTTCTTCAATATTTTCCGCGACCGAAGGATCCATCCGGAGCACCATCGCGAGATTAGTCATCGGGCCGACAGGGATGATGGTGATTTTTTCTTCCGCATATTTTAAGGTTTCCCAGAGCCATACGCAGGCAGGCTTCTCCTGCGCTCTGCTGGTTGGTTCTGGCAAAGGCAGATCGTTTTCATGAATGAGCATTGTTTTCCCATCGACTACAACCTTTGGGACGATCCGGCTGTTATTAGCCTCCCGGCCGGGAAGGAGATTCTTCACCATGGGCTCCGGACAGCCGGCAAATACCGGGACGTCTGCTTTCAGCAGGTCAACAACGCGAAGCGTATTTTTGAGCGTGTATTTCAGCGCACAGTTTCCGAATGAAGCCATAATTCCCAGTACGTCCAGTTCGTCGCAGAGCAGGGCCGAGATAATGGCAACCGCATCGTCTGATCCGGTATCCACATCAAGGATTACCTTTTTGAGCTTTCTGTTCAAATGAACACCCCTTTTCCAAGCAATTTGACATCAATTTTGTGACTTCATCATACCACATCGGAAAAAGGAAACGGAAGCGTTTTCTAACCAAAAAGCAGAGGTGACTTTTGTCACCTCTGCTAAAATAATCTGTTATTCTTCCCACTTTTGTGCGTGTGCTTCGTTCCAAATCTCCGGATCACCTACATGAACCTCGCTGGAGCGGAATACCGGATTCTTTCCGGCTTTTCGCTGGGCGGAATAATCCTTCAGGGCGGTCAGGGCTTTTTTCCCAAGCAGAAGAATTACCACCAAGTTTACAATCGCCATCAGCCCCATCAGGATGTCTGCGAGGCTCCATACAGTGGAAAAGTCCATTAATGCGCCGATAAAAACTGCGGCGACACAGGTACAGCGAAAGATAAACAACCCGGTTTTAGAGTTACGGATAAACTTGAAGTTGGATTCTGTGTAATAATAGTTTCCAACCAGCGAGCTGAAGGCGAAAAGGAAGATAGAAATTGTAATAAAGAGCGGCCCGATTTTTCCGATTTGGTTTGAAACTGCCGCCTGGACAAAGTCCATTCCTCTGAGATCTTCGCTGATCCCGACTCCGGACAGCAGCAGCATAAAGGCTGTGGTGGAACAGATCAGAATGGTGTCGATAAATACGCTCAGCATCTGTACCAAGCCCTGCTTAACCGGATGGGAGACATCCGCGGCCGCCGCGGCGTTCGGGGCGGAGCCCATCCCGGCTTCGTTGGAATAAAGGCCGCGCTTAATGCCCTGCATCAGACAAGAACCGGTGAACCCGCCGAAAATCGCTTGGAAATTAAATGCCTGGGAAAAAATTTTCCCAAACATGTCCGGTACGGCATCAAGGTTGCGGAAGGTAATAAATAATCCCATTCCGATATAAATGACAGCCATCACCGGGACGATTGCGGAGACAATCCCGCTGATCCGGTGGACGCCGCCGAAGATAACAAGCCCGGTTAAAAGAGCTAGGATACCGCCTACAACCCAGGGCCAGAAGCTGGTGTCATAGTCCGGAATATAGTACTTCAGAGAAGAGCCCGCGTTAAAAGCCTGCAGAGCGTTAAATCCATATGCGAAGCAGGCGATTAGGAGCACTGCAAATACGATCCCCCACTTCCGGCTGCCCAGCGCTTTCTGAATATAATAAGCCGGCCCGCCGATATAGTCGCTCCCCTTTTTCTCTTTATAAAGCTGTGCCAGCGTGCTTTCAATAAAGGCGGAAGCCGCGCCGATCAGCGCCAAAAGCCACATCCAGAAAATAGCGCCGTAGCCGCCTATTGCAGTGGAGGCTGCGACCGCGGTGGCAACCCCGGCTATATTTCCGGTGCCGACCCGGCTTGCGGTGGAAATCATCAATGCCTGGAAGGAAGAAATATCTTTTCCGTCTTTTTTCTTTTCTGACAGTACCCGGATTGCTTCGGGAAACATCCGGAACTGCACGAATTTTGTTCGGAAAGAGTAGTAAAGTCCTACGAATACCAGCATAATAATCAGAATATACGTATACAAAAAGTCGCTGGCATTTCCCAAAAAGCTGTTGATCCCTGCTAAAAAATTGTCAAACCAGTTCATAAAGATTCCCCTTTCTGTTCTGTCTAAAGGTCAGTCAAAAGCAATTATAACATAGGAATTTCATCTTGTCGACAAAAATTTCAATTTTCATAAAAAATCCCTCCTGTCACCTATTTTTCTTTGCAGGAGAGATTCTATTCTTAAATTTCACGAACCGTATGGTGCGCCTGCTGCTTGGCCGCCCACGCAATGTTGTAGGAATGGTCGCCCACGCGCTCCAGGTCATGCAGGACTTTGGTAAATACTACGCCGGATTCGGTATTGCACTCCTGGTTGCGCAGCCGGTCGATATGATGATCCTGTGCCTCGAGCGTGAGCTGGTCAATCGATTCCTCCAGGCTGTGCAGCCTGATTTCTTCCTCGTCGGAAAGCTCACTGTTGAGGAAAGCGCCGATTGCGCAGTCAAACAGCAGGAGACTCCGTTCATAAATATCCACGACCTCGTCCTTGGCATAATCGGAATAAATCAGCCCCTTATTCATGCAGTATTCCGTCCGCTCCAACAGGTTGATTGCATGGTCGCCAATGCGTTCCAGGTCATTGATGACATGGAACAGCTTTCCGATATACTCGGAAACACTGTCTGACATTTCCAGCGTGTTGACCTTTACCAGGTAATCGGTAATGGAATGGTTGAGGAAGTTAATCAGATCTTCCTGATCCCTGATACGCTCCGCGTACTTTAAGTCCTTGTTTAAAAAGCCCTCCGCGGCAGTGACCAGATTATCCCGTACCATACTGCCCATTCGTTTGATCTCCTGCTGAACCTGCAAAATAATAACACTCGGCGAAGCAGCAAGGTTCTGGTCAATATATAGAAACCGGCGTTCACTTTCATGCTTCTGCTTCGGGATCACCCGGTAGGAAAGACGGACGATTGCATTGGTGAAGGGGAGCAGCACCAATGCAGTAACAATTTTGAAGATGATATGACAGACGGCAACCTGCGTCACCTCACCGGGCACAAAGGCCTCGATCCAGTCGATATATGGGGTAAACATCGTGACCGGAACAAAGATCAACGCCCCAAAGATATTATAGAAGAAATAGATAAACGCAGCCCGCTTGGCATTGTTTTTTGCATTGATAGCGGAAAGAAAGGGCGGCATTGCCGAACCAATATTGATTCCGGCAATCAGATAGGAAGCAAATCCGACCGGCATCATACCTTGCAGGGCAAGAGCCTGCAAAACGCCGACCGCAGCCGATGAGGACTGGATTACCGCGCACATCAGCGTCCCGACCAGGACACCGACAATAGGGTTGTTCGCACTGGTGATAAAATTCTGAAAGGACTCCATTTCCTTGAGCACTGACATGGCGGAACTCATGGTGTGCAGTCCTTGGAACAGGATACCGAACCCTAAAATCACCTGCCCGACATGCTTGTAATTCGAACGTTTGGAATAGAGCATCAGAACCGCGCCGATAAAGATACAGATCGGTGCAATGACAGAGACGTCCAGCGCAATCAAAATACTGGTCATGGTTGTCCCGATGTTGGCCCCGATAATCACGCCGGTTGCCTGGGCAAGATCCATGATTCCCGCATTTAAGAACCCCATGACCATGACCGTTGTCGCTGAAGAGGATTGGATTACCGCTGTAACCAGAGTCCCGACCAAAAAGCCTAAAAACGGATTCCTGGTGAGCTTTTCGAGAAGATTATTCATCTTCGGGCCGGCTGCGGCCTCCAAACCATCTCCCATAAATTTCATTCCAAACAGGAAAGCGCCCAGCCCACCTATCAGCATGAAGATATTTGACAGGCCCATAGAATCCTCCTATCTCATCGGTGTGTAATTAATATGTAATAGATAAGTAAAAAATTCGTAAATTCCCACATCTACTATGGTAACGAATTTAATAGGGAAATGTCAATATAAAAAGCGATTTTTCTATAAATCTTCAATAATTTGTACCAATTTGTCGGAAATTTTGTGAAATTATATTTTTTTGCATTTTTACTTGCAAAAATTCTGAAAAAAGGGAAAATAATTCTTGCAGGATGGGGCTGGTTCCGATATACTAAAGATAACAGAAAGACAAAGGAGAGGACATCATGAAAAAGGCAAACGCATGGGCGCTGCTTCCAATTCTTCTGTTTTTAGTTGTATTCATTGGAAGCGGTATTTTGTTTCAGGACTTTTATGCAATGCCGGCAGTAGTCGGTTTTCTGATTGCATTAGTCGTAGCATTTATCCAAAATCGGAAACGGACTTTTCAGGAAAAGCTGATGGATGTTACCCAGAATATGGGAGACTCCAATGTGATGATCATGTGCCTGGTATTTATCCTCGCCGGCGGGTTTTCCGGTGCGGTACAGGCTGCGGGCGGGGTTGACAGCACTGTCAACTTTGCACTTTCGATCCTGCCTCCAAACGTAGCGGTGGCGGGGCTGTTTGTCATCGGGTGCTTCATTTCAACAGCAATGGGGACATCAGTCGGGACAATCGCCGCACTCACTCCGATTGCAGTCGGGATCAGCGATAAAACGGGGATTGCCGGGGCGCTCTGCGTGGGCGCGGTGGTATCCGGCGCGATGTTTGGGGATAACCTTTCCATGATTTCCGATACGACAATCGCTGCGACACGTACGCAGGGATGCGATATGAAGGATAAATTCCGGGAGAACCTGAAGATTGTGCTTCCGGCGGCTTTGGTTACCCTTGTTCTGTTTTTGATTTTGGCACGGGGCGGAAATTATCAGGTTGCCGGAGACTTGGAATACAATGTCTTTAAAATCCTGCCTTACTTGGTTGTTTTGGTCGGCGCCCTGATTGGGGTAAATGTATTCCTGATCTTGGTAATTGGGATTGTGCTGTCATTGGTGGTTGGAGTTGCAACCGACGCCATTGCGCTTGACGCGATCTTCCGGGTGGTTTTCGAAGGCCCGGATGGAAAGGGTGGCGTGCAGAACATGTATGACATTACTGTTATTTCGATTGTGGTCGCCGGAATTATTGGGCTTGTAAAGGCAAACGGCGGGATTGAATTTATCTTGCAGGGGATCAAAAAGCATGTCCATACACAGAAGGGCGCCCAGGTCGGGATTGCGGTACTCAGTTCGCTGGTAGACATTTCTACGGCAAACAATACCATTGCGATTGTAATGGCGGGGCCGATTGCGAAGGATATCTCCGAGGAATTCCATATCACACCCAGAAGAACCGCCGCGCTCCTGGACATCTTCACGTCGGTTTGGCAGGGAATTATCCCGTATGGCGCACAGCTTCTGTATGCAAGTGCGGGCGCTGCGGCTGTTGGCCTGGCGGTCACGCCGATCGACCTGCTGCCGTACCTGTTTTATCCGATTTTGATGGCGGTCAGCGCGCTGGGCTTTATCTTGTTTTTCGGAGGACGGAAAAAGAAAGGGGAAAAGCAGCCTGAATAAGAAGAACAGAGAAAGCGTCCAAACACAACCTATGTTTGGACGCTTTTCCTATTTGCTGATATCAGGAAGCTTCTGAAGGAGGAATTTCCCTGTGATAGAATGCAGTATCACTTATGTTGGACGTTCTCTGCCAAATTGTTTGCAGGATTTGGCTGGCTTTGACAAGCCTGGTTCTGCGCGGCGATAGTGGCGAGCGTGTCTCCTAATTGAGTAAATATAGCTGCGGCAAGCAGCATATTATCTGTTGAGAGATTGCAGGCAAGGCTGTTGGCAATCGCTGTGATTGTAGTGGTGAGTTCACAAGCGTTCAAAAAAACACCCCACTGACAGCATATGCAGAAAGGTGTGAATTTGTTGCCTGGCCTTTTAATCCAGCGGCTGTTTATTTCGGAGGGCAGGTATAACCTCCTGGCTTTCCTGATAGAATAAGAATGGGTGATACGATTATGTGGAAAAAAATCAAACCATTTGCTATTTCAATCAGTATTTCACTGGGCGTTGGGGTTCTCTCTGCGCTTTTAACCAACAAGAATATGGAGCTATACCAGGCGATTAATAGGCCGTCACTTTCTCCGCCATCCTGGCTGTTCCCGGCTGTATGGACAGTTCTGTATATCCTGATGGGGATCAGCAGCGCCCTGGTATGCCGGGAAAAAGCTAAGGAGTCGATTCTTGCGCTGCTGGTTTACGGGATTCAGCTTTTCGTTAATTTTTGTTGGACACTGCTGTTTTTTAATTTGAGAAGCTATTTATTTTCCTTTATATGGCTGATTTTCCTGCTGGCTCTGATTCTTTGGATGATTTATGAGTTTTATCGGGTTAACCGGCTTGCGGCACTGCTGCAGATTCCATATTTTTTATGGGTATTATTTGCAGGATATCTGAATTTGATGATCTATCTGTTAAACCGTTAAAGAGGAGAGGTATTTCACCTCTCCTCTTTATAACCCTTTTACATATTCAGTCGTCTGATTATTCGTTGTTGATAATCACCTTAATGGTCTCGCTCGGATGCTCTAATGCCCACCGGAAGGCCTCATCCGCGTGGTCGAGCGTATAGCGCTGGGTAATCATTTCTTTTCCTTTGATCCTGCCGTCGCCAAGCCAGGTCAACGCTGTGTCAAAGGCATTGGCATAACGGTTCACGCTGGTGTAGGTGAGTTCCTTGTCAATCATATCTGCTATATTCATTTCTACAACATTCCCGTTTGGCCAGCCCACCTGTACGGCACAGCCTCCCGGCCTTGTTACAGTGAAAAGCTGGGCGGTTGTTACCCGGTTTCCGGCAGTTTCAAAAGCGACCTCTCCGAGATTTTCCGGAGGGTTATTTACCGAGGCGGCATTGACCACTTCGTCGGCTCCCATTTTAAGCGCGGCCTGCAGGCGCTCCTCAACGACGTCTATACAGGTTACCTTACCTCCTCCGGCGGCTTTAAAGGCCTGGACGGTCAAAAGCCCGATCGGGCCGGCGCCTAAAACCACGCCGGCAGCCCCGAGCCGGAATTTTGCCCGTTGTACGGCATGAACCGCAACCGCAGCCGGTTCTGCCAAAGCGGCTTCCTCCATGGAAAGAGACTCCGGGACAGGGAACACGTAATTTTCATTGACGCAAATATAGTCGCAGAAGGTGCCGTTGATTGGCGGCGCGGACAGGAATATGACGTCAGGACAGAGGTTATATCGTCCTTCTTTGCAAAAATGGCAGTGCCCGCAGGGAATTCCCGGTTCTATCACCACACGGGCACCCGGTTCAAAACGTTTGGCGCCAGGGCCGTTTTCGATGATTATTCCGCTCGCTTCATGGCCAGGAACATAAGGCTGTTCAACGACAAAGTTTCCAAGCCTGCCCTCATGGAAAAAGTGAACGTCTGATCCGCAGATTCCGTTTGAGGCGATTTTAATCAATACCTCGTTTTCTTTGGGCTGTGGAATGGCTTCCTCTACCAGGTATAGCTGATGCTCCTTGTTTAAAAACAGGCGGCGGTTTTTGGGACACATATGCTTTCCTCCTTTTGGCTTTTATTTCTTGTTATGATCCGAAGCGATTCTCATATATCAGTATCGTAACACGATCAGGAGAAAATGACAATATGCTGTTCGATCGGTTTCTTATAAAATCTTTTTTGATCTGTAGTATGGCGGAAAAAATAAAAAATCTGCGATGAACATTATATTCATCGCAGATTTGGTGCGAAGGATGGGACTTGAACCCACACAGGATTGCTCCCACTAGAACCTGAATCTAGCGCGTCTGCCAATTCCGCCACCCTCGCAAATGTTGAAGCGTTGTCAACGAAATATATTATATCAGAATTTAAAAGGAAATGCAAGTATTTTTTTCGATTTTTTTCTTCCCGTTGAGATTCGGAAATCTGACTACTTTTTTCATCATTCTTTCAGATATTTAATTCCAATTTGACAAAGAACATTTCACGAACTTAAAAAGGACGGTGTACTGAGCAACACCGTCCTTTTTATTTGTTATGGGCCAATCTTATGACAAGTTATTTGCCGGATATTCCCAAATTAATCTTCACTGTCGGGCCTGTTGGCGCGCAGATGCTCATTGACACGGTATCCCAGCGTCATTAAGCTGTCTGTCAAATGCACATTTTCCACTACAACGTCGTCATAATGGAGCGCGAAATCATAGTGGCTGAAATTCCAGAAGCAGCGGATACCGCATTGGATCAGCCGCTCGCTTAAGGATTCTGCAGCAGCTTTGGGAATGGTGAGAATCGCCACATCAGTCGGATGGGACATACAGAAAGGAACCAGTTGGTCAGTGTCTTTGATTGTTAAGCCGGCAATCGCTGTACCAACCAGCTTTGGATTATTGTCAAATACTGCAGTAAGGTTAAACCCGCGCTGTCCAAAATCGAGATGGGAAAGGATTGCCTTGCCAAGGTTCCCGACTCCGATCAGGATGGTATTCAGTTTTTTATCCAGCCCAAGAATTTTGGCAATTTCTTCCCGCAGAGAAGCAACGTTATAACCATAACCCTGCTGGCCAAATCCGCCGAAGCAGTTTAAATCCTGCCGGATCTGGGAAGCAGTCAAGCCCATCCGCTCTGAAAGCTCGCGGGACGAAATCCGGTTAATTCCCGCTTTGGAAAGCTCTCCGAGAAAACGGTAATACCGGGGGAGACGCCGGATAACAGAGATAGAAACAGTTGGTTTTCCTGCCATGAAAGTGATCATTCCTCTCCAAAAATAAAAACTGTATTTCATGCCGCCGGGATATGCCCCGGACGAGCGGCATTGCGCGGGGATGCGACGAATTCTTTATCAGGTTACATCATAGCCTGCAGGCGTTCATTGACCGCCACCAGGAATTCTTCCGTATTGACCTTCTTTTTCCCTTCCAGCTTGGAAAGAAGGTACAGGTCTCCAGTCATGACGCCCTCTTCGATGGTCTGGATGGTTGCCTTTTCCAGCTTGTCAGCGAAGGCGGAAAGCTCTGGAAGCTGATCCAATTCGCCGCGCTTGCGCAGCGCGCCGGTCCAGGCGAACAGGGTAGCCACAGAATTGGTGGAAGTCACCTCGCCTTTCAGGTGCTTGTAATAATGGCGCTGAACAGTGCCGTGCGCCGCTTCATATTCATAAACTCCGTCCGGTGAAACCAGCACCGACGTCATCATCGCAAGACTTCCGTAAGCAGTGGCGACCATATCGCTCATGACGTCGCCGTCATAGTTTTTGCAGGCCCAAATATATCCGCCTTCTGAACGTACCACACGGGCAACCGCATCATCGATCAGGGTATAGAAATATTCAATTCCTGCCGCTTCAAATTTTTCCTTGTATTCCGCCGCATAGATTTCATTGAAGATATCTTTGAAGCGGTGGTCATATTTTTTCGAAATCGTATCCTTGGTAGCAAACCACAGATCCTGTTTGCTGTCCAGCGCAAAGTTAAAGCAGGCGCGCGCAAACGAACCGATGCTCTTGTCAATGTTATGCAGGCCCTGGATGATACCCGGCGTTGCAAAATCGTGGATCAGGCTGCGTTCCTCGCTGCCGTCCGCCTTAGTGACGACCAGTTCTGCTTTGGAACCGCCGTCTACCGCCATTTCTGTGTTTTTGTAAACGTCGCCGTAAGCGTGACGCGCAATGGTAATCGGCTTTGTCCAGGTCGGGATATACGGAGTAATCCCTTTGACAATAATCGGGGTGCGGAACACCGTCCCGTCCAGAATGGCACGGATGGTGCCGTTCGGAGATTTCCACATCTCAGAAAGATTATATTCTTTTACCCTGTCCGCATTCGGGGTAATGGTCGCGCATTTTACTGCCACGCCGTATTTTTTGGTTGCCTCCGCCGAATCAATTGTCACCTGGTCTTTGGTTTCATTCCGGTATTCCAGGCCGAGATCATAGTACTCAGTTTTTAAATCGATGTACGGTGTGAGCAGGATATCCTTGATCATTTTCCAGATCACACGGGTCATTTCGTCGCCGTCCATCTCGACGAGCGAGGTGGTCATTTTAATTTTATCTGCCATGGTTCGTTCCTCCTTGATCCATCCTTATGCTTGTTGTTTGGTATAGTTTAAAAGCCCGCCGGCAAGGAGAATATCCTTGCTTCTGCCGGAAAGGTCAGCATTAACCGGGATGACGAGATTTTTGGTTGCATTTTTGAGCACAACCGGCTGATCGTTTTCGATACAGCTTCGGATATCGGAAAGCTCCAGCTCGTCGCCCTGATCGATCAAATCATAATCACTTTCGTGTACAAAGGTGAGCGGCAGAATACCGGCATTGATCAGATTGGAGCGATGAATTCTTGCAAAGCTCTTCACAACAACCGCCTTCACGCCCAGGTAAAGCGGGACTAAAGCGGCATGTTCACGGGAGGAACCCTGTCCGTAGTTCGTACCGCCAACCACGATACTCTTGCCGGCCTCCATTGCGCGCTGCGGGAACGTAGTGTCGCAGACGCCGAAGCAGAACTGGGAGAGATATGGAATGTTGGAACGGTACGGCAGAATTTTTGCGCCGGCCGGCATAATATGGTCGGTCGTGATATTATCGCCGACCTTTAATACAGCCGGAGCCGCAATGCTTTCATCCAGCGGGGTGGTTACCGGGAACGGCTTGATGTTCGGCCCGCGAAGGATTTCCACCTTATCCGCTTCTTCCACAGGAGCAGGCGGGACGATCATATTATCATTAATCAGGAATTTTTCCGGAATGGTAAATTCAGGCATTTTTCCGAGTGCCTCTGTCGGATCGGTAAAGACGCCGGTCAGGGCGCTTGCCGCCGCGGTTTCCGGGCTGACCAGATAGACCTGGCCGTCAGCGGTGCCGCTCCGTCCTTCAAAGTTCCGGTTGAAGGTACGCAGGGAAATACCGCCGCTGTTCGGGGATTGGCCCATCCCGATGCATGGCCCGCAGGCACATTCCAGAATTCTTGCGCCAGCCGCAATCAAATCAGACAGCGCTCCGTTTTCCGCCAGCATGTTAAAGACCTGCTTCGAACCCGGCGCGATGGAGAGGCTGACATCCGGATGGCAGGTCTTGCCCTTGAGGATCGCCGCAACCTTCATCATGTCAAGATAGGAGGAATTGGTGCAGGAGCCGATACATACCTGATCAACCTTGTTGCCCGCGAGCTCCTGAATGGATTTGATATTGTCAGGGCTGTGCGGACATGCCGCCGCAGGCTTCAGCTCCGAGAGGTTAATATCGATTACCTTATCATATTCTGCGTCGTCGTCCGCCTTTAATTCCTTCCAAACGTCCGCGCGTCCCTGCGCCTTTAAGAAAGCGAGGGTTACTTCGTCGGACGGGAAGATCGAGGTAGTAGCGCCGAGCTCCGCGCCCATGTTGGTGATGGTAGCGCGTTCCGGGACAGTCAGGGTTTTCACCCCTTCTCCGCCGTATTCGATTACCTTGCCGACGCCTCCCTTTACAGTCAGTACCCGAAGCACCTCAAGGATAACATCCTTTGCGGAAACCCAGTCGGAGAGTTTACCGGTGAGGTTTACCCGCACTGTCTGCGGACAGGTGATATAATAGGCGCCGCCGCCCATTGCCACAGCAACGTCAAGGCCGCCCGCGCCGCAGGCGAACATCCCGATCCCACCGCCGGTCGGCGTGTGGCTGTCAGAGCCGATCAGAGTTTTCCCCGGAATTCCAAAGCGTTCCAGGTGAACCTGATGGCAAATCCCGTTTCCCGGACGGGAAAAATAAATACCGTGTTTCTTCGCGACTGACCCGATAAAACGGTGGTCGTCCGCATTTTCAAACCCGGACTGCAATGTATTATGATCAATATAGGCGACGCTGCGCTCGGTTTTTACCCGGTCGACTCCCATCGCCTCAAATTCCAAATATGCCATGGTACCGGTTGCATCCTGCGTCAGAGTCTGATCGATCCGAATCCCGATCTCAGTCCCTTTTTTCAGTTCACCGTCGACAATATGCTCTTTGAGGATTTTTTCAGCAATTGTATAGCCCATTCCAATAACCCCTTTCTTCTGCGTATCTTTATCTTTAAAAATCTACTTTAATATTGTATCTTTTTTTTTTCGTATTGTCAATCCATTCACAAAGGATCATAATGTATATTTATAAAGCTTGTGTGAATAATTTTGCATTTCATCCTTTGTGCCTCCTGGGAGGAGAGGTTTTTTGTGCAAAAAGCAATGGCCTGACCGCATGCCTGCAAAGGGAAAATGCCGGAGCATTTTTTATTTGCGTTTCCGTTCCATTTCCTGTAAGATAGAAACAGATTAATTGGATATGGAACGGAGGGGACAGAATGAAGGAGCTGATCCTGGATGACGGGAGCAGGCTGCTATACCAGCTTTCGGTCAAACGGGTAAAAAATATGAACCTGCGGGTTCGTCCGGATGGCAGTGTGTCTGTATCAGTCAGCCGGCGCATTTCTCAGAGGCAGGCGGAGGACTTTATTCGCAGCCACATTGATTGGATTCGCAGGGCGCAGTCACGTTCGCTCAAGCGGACGCCGGTTACCCTTCCGGCCGGACTGGTATCAGGAGACCTGCTGCGCTGGCAGGGAAAGGAATACGCGGCCCGTGTAGAAACGGCGGAGACGGAAGCCGTTATTGTGCAGCATGAGATCATTGTGGTCAGAGTTAAGGAAAACAGCCCGGAAGCGGCGGCGCAGGCTTACGTCAAATGGTACCGGAGAGAGGCTCGGGTTCTGCTCTCGGAGGCATTGGAGAGGGTCTGCCCCCGGTTTGCTGCAGAAGGCGTCCGGAAGCCGTCGCTTACGACAAGACTGATGGCTTCACGATGGGGAAGCTGTTCCTCCTCCAAGGGAAGAATAACGATCAATCTTTACCTCTGCCAGCTTCCGATAGAACTGGCGGAATTTGTCATTGGGCATGAGCTGTGCCACTTTCTCCACCCGAATCATTCCGCCGCCTTTTATGCGGATCTGGAGCGGATTATGCCGGGATATCATGCGGCGGACAGAAGGCTGAAGGAATATTCTATCTTGTAAATACAACTCAAAGATGGTAAAATAGAAAAAACAAACATCGGCAGGAGGGAACAGAGATGGCAGGCCAGCCAAAACACGTGCAGGTGAGCGATTGGATTAGGGAACGCATCCTTTCCGGCGAATTTAAAAAGGGAAGCAAGCTGCTTTCTGAAAACGAGTTGGCAAAGCGCTTTGGAATCAGCCGCCAGACCGTGCGGCAGGCGGTGGGGACTCTTGTCAACGAGCGGATGCTCGAACGCAGGCGGGGGAGCGGCACTTATATATCCTATCAGCCGAAGCCGATCCGGGAAAAGACAGGAAATATTGCTGTTGTGACAACCTATCTTGACAGTTATGTTTTCCCGGATATTATCCATGGGATCGAGCAGGTTTTAACTGCTGCCGGCTACCAGATGCAGCTGGGCATTACCTACAACCGGATCAAAAATGAGGGAAATGTCCTTTCCTCCATGCTGTCCGGACAGGTGGACGGATTTATTATTGAGCCGACCAAAAGCGCGTTCCCAAATCCCAATATTAAGCTTTACCAAAGGATGCTTGAGGAAGAAATCCCGGTTGTATTCCTCAACGGGTACTATTCAAACCTGGAAATCCCGCATGTTTCAATGGATGATTATATGGCAGGACGCATTGCAACCAAGGCAATGATTCAAAAGGGCCATCAGCGGCTTTTTGGTATTTTCAAATCTGACGATATCCAGGGGCATTTTCGGTTCAGCGGTTTTGTCAACTCAGTGCAGGACGCGGGGCTGTCCTATGATGACAGCGATGTGCTGTGGTATGTTACAGAAGATCTCAGACAGTTTTTTGCACCGGAAAACGACAGCTTTTTGCTTAAACGGCTGGAGGGGCACAGCGGGATTGTCTGCTATAACGACGAGGTTGCCTGCCTGCTCTGCGAAACACTGCGGCGGAATGGGAAAGGGGTGCCGGACGATTTTTCTCTGGTCAGCTTTGACAACTCTCAGCTGGCTACCTTTGGCGGATTATCCCTGAGCAGTGTAGATTATCCGTTCCAGGAAATCGGACGGACAGCCGCGGCCCAGCTGGTTGAGCGGCTGGAGGCAGGACGCGGGCCGATGGGCGCTTCCTTTTCCCCAAAACTGATCGAACGCGGTTCAATTTTGAAAATGAAAAAATAAATTGCCGGTAAAAAAGAAAATATCTATTGCATTTCCGGAGAAGATCAGGTATAATAAAAACAGAAAATAGTTGTATGTACAACTTGTAAACTGACAGGATAACGGAGGAAACAAGAATCATGGCAAAATACAGCGTTGGTGTTGATTTTGGCTCCCTTTCCGGTCGTGCGGTGATCGTCAATGTGGAAACTGGAGAGGAACTGGCTGATGCGGCGCTTGACTATCCCCATGCTGTGATGGACAAGGAACTCCCGGATGGAACGAAGCTTGGCGTAGATTGGGCGCTCCAGCATCCGCAGGACTATCTTGACGTGCTGGGGACAACCATCCCGCAGGTTTTAGAGCAGTCGGGCATATCCGCAGAGGACGTAATTGGGCTGGGAATTGATTTTACCGCCTGTACCGGTCTCCCTGTGAAGCGGGACGGTACGCCGCTCTGCTTTCTGGAGGAGTACCGCACAGATCCGCATGCATATGTCAAGCTGTGGAAGCACCATGCGGCGCAAAAGTATGCCAGCCGGATTAACGAGGTGGCGAAACAGCGCGGGGAGGTGTTCCTGAAGCGGTATGGAGACAAAACCTCTTCGGAATGGATGCTGCCAAAGGTGTGGCAGATTCTTGACGAGGATGAGACGCTCTATCAGGATATGGACTATTTTGTGGAAGCGGCAGACTGGGTAGTCTGGCAGTTGACGGGAGTGCAGACAAGAACCTCCTGCGCGGCTGGCTATAAAGCCCTTTACCACAAACAGACCGGGTATCCGAAGCATTCGTTTTATGAGGCGCTTGATCCGCGCCTGGCGGATTTCACAGAGGAAAAGCTGGGCGGCCCAATCTGCCCGATTGGAGATAAAGCGGGAGAAATCACCGGGCAGGCAGCCGCGCTGACCGGTTTAAAGCCGGGAACAGCAGTCGCGGTTGCCAATGTGGACGCGCACGTTACCGTACCGGCTGTAAAAATTGACGGCCCGGGTAAAATGCTTGCAATTATGGGTACCTCCACCTGTCATATGATTATCAGTAAAGAGGAAAAGGCGGTACCGGGAATCTGCGGCGTGGTGGAAGACGGGATTCTGCCGGGATTCTATGGATATGAGGCGGGACAGAGCTGTGTGGGCGACCATTTTGCATGGTTTATTGACAACTGTCTCCCCGCGGCCTATTTGGATGAGGCAAAGGAGCGGGGAATGAATATCCACCGCTATCTCCGGGAGAAGGCGGAGAAGCTCAGGCCGGGAGAGAGCGGCCTGGTCGCGCTTGACTGGTGGAATGGGAACCGTTCGGTACTGGTGGATGTGGATTTGACCGGAATGATTCTCGGGATGACTCTGCAGACGAAACCGGAGGAAATTTACCGCGCGCTGATTGAGGCGACGGCTTACGGAACCCGGAAAATCATTGAGACCTTTGAGGAAAGCGGCGTGCCGGTCAACGAGTTTTACGCTTCGGGAGGGATATCCCAGAAGGACCCGATGACCATGCAGATTTATGCGGACGTCATTCGCCGGCCGATCAAAATTGCTGGCTCCGCACAGGGCCCGGCGCTTGGCTCCGCGATCTTCGGCGCAGTGGCGGCCGGAAAGGAAAACGGGGGCTATGACAGCGTATTCGAAGCGGAAAAGGTCATGGGAAACCTCAAGGATATCACCTATTATCCGGATGCTGAGCATAGCGCGGTCTATGACCGGCTGTATGCGGAATATAACCTCCTGCACGACTATTTCGGGCGCGGCGCAAACGATGTGATGAAGCGCCTGAAACAGCTTAGGATTGAGGCAAAAGGAAAATAAGGGAAAGGAAGAGACGAGAAGATGTTAGAAGCACTGAAAGAGATTGTCTACCAGGCAAATATGCTCCTTCCGGCACATCATTTGGTGACCTTCACCTGGGGAAATGTCTCCGGGATTGACCGGGACAAGGGGCTGGTTGTCATTAAACCCTCTGGTGTGGAGTATGACGAGATGTCTGCAAAGGACATGGTGGTGGTTGACCTGGAAACTGGAAAAACAGCAGAAGGGGAGCTGAACCCTTCCTCTGATACGGCGACCCATCTGGAAATTTACCGAAATTTCCAGAATGTAGGCGGTGTAGTACATACCCATTCGCGCTGGGCAACCCTTTGGGCGCAGGCAGGGCGTGGAATTGCGCCATACGGCACTACACACGGGGATTATTTTGCGGATACCATTCCCTGTACGCGTGCGATGACTAACGAAGAAATTAATACCGAATATGAATTGAATACCGGTAAGGTAATTGTAGAGACCTTTCAGGATCAGGAGCCGGATTATATCCCGGCGGTGCTTGTAAAAAACCATGGGCCGTTTGCTTGGGGAACTGATCCCATGAACGCGGTACATAATGCGGTAGTCTTGGAAGAAATTGCGATGATGGCGGTTTACACAGAGCAGCTCATGGGTGATCAGGCCGAACCGATGCCAAGAGAGCTTTTAAACAAGCATTTCTTCCGAAAACATGGGCCGAACGCCTATTACGGGCAGAAAAAATAAAGGACGAAAAGGCTTGTGAGCTGTAAATTTGACAGCCAAACCTCTGCGTGGTATCATTGGAACCGATAAGTGAATAAAAGGGCGGCAACAGAAATGAGAGAAAAGGCCTAGGGGAATTTTAACCGGGAGCACTGTCATTTTTTGCTGCCTTTTTGTATATGCGGCGGCTCATCCCCGCCGCAGGGATAATGTAAGAAGGAGTTGGGTTATATGGGATTTTTGGACAAAACCATCAATGAGCTGATCAATACGGAGTATGAATGCAGCTGCGGCAGGAAACATATTGCGCATATTGACAACATCGCAATTGGGAAAAACGCTTTGCAGAAGCTCCCCGGCCTGATTGATAGACAAAAGCTTGCTGACGGACGGGTTTTCGATAAGGCAAGGGATCAGATCTTGATGGTCACTGATGTGAATACCCGGAAGGTATGCGGCGAGAGGGTGCTCGCGCTGCTGAAGGAGTACGGTTATCAGGTACAGGAATACTGCTTCCCTTATGAAAAGATGCACGCGGCAGATGAGGGCGTCGAGGAGCTGCGCGAGCACTTCTTCGAGGGGCTTTCTCTGATTATCACCGTTGGCTCCGGTACTCTGAATGACACCACCCGTTATGCGGCGTTCCATGCGGGAATTCCATATTATATTGTAGCGACAGCTCCTTCCATGGACGGCTACGCGTCCAATGTTTCCCCGTTAATCCACAACAATCTGAAAACCACCTATGTCTGCTGCAATGCTGCGGCTGTTATTGGAGATGCCGAACTGCTTGCAACCTGCCCGACCAAGATGATCGGCGCGGGGCTTGGGGACATTATCGGGAAATATCTTGCCATCAACGACTGGAAAATGTCCGGCGTGATTAATGATGAATACTTCTGTGAAGAGGTAGGCGACCTAGTGCTTTACAGCGTGCAGAAATGTGTTGACAATGTGCCGGGGCTGGTGAACCGGGAACCGGAAGCACTGACCTATTTGATGGAGTCGCTGGTGCTGATCGGGATTGCGATGAGCTATATCGGGGTTTCCCGTCCGGCTTCCTCTTCGGAGCATCACATTGCGCACTTCCTGGAAATGAAAGCGATTTTCAACGGGGAGTATGGTGAAATGCACGGGACAAATGTCGGGATGGCCACCTGCCTGATCCATGACATGTACCAGAAGCTGCTTCAGATGGATATTGATTTTGATGAGGCCAGAGAAAAGGCAAAGCAGTTTGACTATGACCGCTGGGAAGCGGAAATTAGGCGTTCCTTTGGGCTTGCGGCGGATGAAGTAATTGCACTGTATCAAAAAGTTGGGCAGGACAATCCGGAAAACGTCATTCCAAGGATTGACGCGATGGAGAAAAATTGGAATGTCCTGCGCGGCATGATGGAGAACGTAGTAGAAAAAACAAATAAAGCCGCCGGCCTGCTGACACAGCTAAACGGCTTGACCTCACCAGAGGGCTACGGGCTGACAAAGGGTGAGATCAAGGATATCCTGACCTATGCCAAGGATGTCCGCAATCGGTACGGCGCGCTTCAGATTTTCTATGATTTGGGTGTACTGGAGGAACTCAGCGACTATATTGTTGAAAAATATATGGGCTAGTCCAGAAATAAAATCCCCTGCGGAAATTATTCCGCAGGGGATTTTTACCGCCGTCCGGCTTATTCCGGCTGTGGGTTAGCTAGACTGCCGCAATAGGCCGAGATAGCTTTTACTACAAAGGCGCCGGTGCCCGGTCCTCCGGCACGGTTGATATTTTCGGTCATTGTGCCGCCGCCGGCATAGGTCTCGCCGAGGGAACCGAGGATTTCAGGGGTACATTGGTAGAAATGCGCAGAGATAAACCCGCGCAGCTTTTCCACCATTTCCTGTGCCGGTTTTGCTTCCGGCGGCTGTCCGCGCAGCGTCCCAAATTCCTTGAAAAGCTCCATCAGGCTTTCCGAGAGCAGATGCTCTTCTTCTGTGGTGCGTCCCTTTGATTTTTCCTCAAATTCCCGGTATGCCTCCGTTTTGCCATAAAGGGCCCGGGCCTGTTCCGCATATTCGTCGATCTTTTTCGTATCAAAGGCTGAAAAATCCATCTTTTTCACTCCAATCATTTTAATTCCACGGGCAAATCCGATCAGGTTTTCGAGATGTTCCTTTTTTAGCTGCAGCAGGGTAATCTGCTGTTCCAGTGCCCGGCTGCGGTCAAAATCCGGACTGTCAAGAATCCTGCTGATCTCCTTGAGCGGGAACTGCAGTTCCCGGAATAAGAGGATATACTGCAGGCGTTCCAGATTTTGCCCGTCATATAGCCGATAGCCTGATTCGGTGGTCATTGCCGGCCGAAGCAGACCGATTGAATCGTAATAGTGCAGGGTGCGTATACTCACCCCGGACAGCTTGCTGACTTCCTTGACTGTTTTCATCCTACTCACCGTACCTTTTTCAATTCTTTCCCGTGCAATTAGATTGTAGCGTATGACGCAGCGTCAGAGTCAAGAGCTTTTTAAAGAGAGGCAAAAACAAAAGGACGCGGAGACAAACCGCGTCCTTTTGTTTTCCGATCCATATTTCCTGTCTCTACTTTTTCTCGTCAGGCGTTATAGCGCTGTGCTGTAAAAAACGCTGGATCAATTCCTGGTATTGAGCTTCTTCCTCTTCCTTTGACAGCTTTTTTGCAGCAGGTACAGGTTCCTCCTGCTTTTCTTTTTTCCGGCGGTGCGGCCAGGCAAATTTCTTCATTTTCCCAATCCTTTCCCATTCTCATAGGGTCAGGATACCAGAAGAATGTGAGAACTTTGTGAGAGAAAAGTGAGCGTTTTCAAAATCTTATCCGTTTTGTCCTTTGAAAACCCGAATCAATTCCTTTTCATGATCATGAAAGAGATGGTTTCTGCGGTAAACCAGCACATCCCGTACTTTATTCTGCGGTGTGGCACAGGGACGGGTAACAAGGCTGTATTGCCGGAGCATCTCTTCCGGGACAGGAGATACCCACATATAAGTGCCGTGAATCTGCTGGAGAAAGTTGAGCTGGCTTCCACGGTCATAAACATAGATCCGTTTCGGCGGAGTCTTCAGCTCCGCATTGTGCTTAATATGCGCGAAGGACAGCGCCGGGGTCTGCAGATCCCCATGGACGATTTCAATGTAGCCGTTGAGCTGGTGGTAGGGAATCTGCTCATATTCCTTTAAAGGATGGGTTTCAGACATCATTAAAAGGTATTCAAACTCCTTCATCGGTTCATGCCGCAGTCCTTTGTCAGCGAGCAGGGAAAGAAAATAGGATTCATAGATCGTCTCATACCGGATGACTGCAAAATCAGAGAATTTGGTGCTGACATCATTGATTGCTGTGATGGAATCCGTTTCTTTGAAGTGGATATTTACCTGCCCCTGAGGGTTGAGGCTGTTATAATAATCTGCAAACGCGGTAGAAAGATAGGTGGCCCGCGGGACGGAAACGGTCAAATGGAATTCATCCTGCTGTTTGGTGCGGTAAAGGGATTCCAGTTCATCCACCTGGGATACAATCGTTTTTGCGTAGGTCAAAAATTCCTCTCCCTGCCTGGTGGGGGAGACTCCCCGGGTGGTGCGGCGAAAGATTGTGATCCCCATCTCCTGCTCCAGTTCCCGGATGGCTTTGCTCAGGTTGGGCTGGGACATAAAAAGATTTTGTGCGGCTTTTGTGATAGAGTTGGCGTTTTCTACCTCAAGGGCATAACGCAGGTACTGCAAGTTCAATGAATTTCCCTCCTGACTGCCTTGGAAACGACCTATTCTAATCTTCGATATCTACAATAACTATTATATATTACCCTTTTCGATTAATCAATGTTAAAATAATAACAAAGAAGAAATTCGGTATAATCACGAGATTTCGACAATCTTTGCCGAGCGCGCCGTGCAAATTGCGAATAACCGCGAAACATACCTTGAACCTTGCAAATTTTTCCGGGAAAGAAACCGGGCAGAGAATTAGGATGGAGGAGTCGAGAATGGCACGTTTTACATTACCAAGAGACATTTATTTTGGAAAGGGCACCTTAGATGAGCTGAAAAATCTGAAGGGCAAGAAAGCAATCGTTGTTGTCGGCGGCGGTTCCATGAAGCGCTTCGGCTTTTTGGATAAGGTTGTGGATAATCTTAAGGAAGCTGGTATGGAAGTACAGCTCTTTGAAGGCGTAGAACCAGATCCGTCTGTTGAAACCGTTATGAAGGGCGCAAAAGCGATGCAGGAGTTCCAGCCGGACTGGATCGTTTCCATCGGAGGAGGCTCCCCGATCGATGCTGCAAAAGCGATGTGGGCGTTCTATGAATATCCGGATGTTACCTTTGAAGACCTGATTGTTCCGTTTAATTTCCCAACCCTGCGCCAGAAAGCAAAATTCCTGGCTATCCCTTCTACCTCCGGAACGGCAACTGAGGTTACCGCATTTTCCGTTATCACCGACTATGCGAAAGGGATCAAATACCCGCTGGCTGACTTTAACATTACGCCGGACGTCGCAATCGTTGACCCGGACCTTGCGGAAACAATGCCTGCAAAACTGACCGCACACACCGGTATGGATGCGCTGACCCATGCGATTGAAGCTTATGTTTCCACAGTGGCTTCTCCGTTCACTGATCCGCTTGCCTTAAAAGCAATCAAGATGGTGATGCAGTATCTGCCGGCTTCCTATAATGGATGCATGGAAGCAAGAGAACAGATGCATTATGCACAGTGCCTGGCTGGAATGGCGTTCTCCAACGCGCTGCTCGGCATCGTTCACTCCATGGCACATAAAACCGGCGCCGCGTTCAGCACCGGACATATCCCGCATGGATGTGCCAATGCAATCTATTTGCCATATGTAATCAAATTTAATGCGAAAGATATGAGAGCGGCTAAAAGATATGAAGATATCGCATGGGAGCTGGGACTCGACGGTGTTGACGCACTTTGTGCGAAAATTGACGATTTCAACCAGAGACTGAGCATCCCAAAAACCTTGAAGGAATTTGGAATTGACGAAGCGGAATTCAAACAAAAACTGTCCGCGATTTCCGAAAATGCGATTGGTGACGCCTGCACCGGCTCCAATCCGAGAATTCCGACTCAGGAGGAGATGGAAAAGCTCTTCACCTGTATTTATTACGGGACAGAAGTCGATTTCTAATAGATCCGCAGCACCTGATAATTCCCAGAGGAAAACCTCCCGATTTGCACCGGGAGGTTTTCCTTTTTCTGTCCGGAAATAAAGAAACTGGGAAAATATAAAAACTGATCCCGGTGTTCAAAAGATAGCATAATACTCGGTTGACTTGAACACCTTAGAAATGATATTATATTTTTATACGCGAAATAGAGTTAAATTTGTGTAAAATTGTAAGATTTCAAGATAGACGGAGGACGGCCTGTGAACGAATTGCAGGAAATGTTGCTTACCCTTTTACGGGAAGTTGACAAAATTTGTAAGAAGCATCAGATCACCTATTATCTGTGCGGCGGATCTGTAATCGGAGCCTTGCGGCACAGGGGCTTTATTCCCTGGGATGATGACCTGGATATCTGCATGACCAGGGAAAACTGGAGAAAATTTGCAAGTGTTATCGATCAGGAAATGGCGCCGAACCGGGAACTGATTTCCTGCCGGAGAAATAAAAGCCATCACAAGATTACCATTAAATATATGAACAAGGAGACCTCTACAGTCTTTTTATCTCAGGTTGCAGACTATGAGGGCTGCGGCTTGTCTATCGATGTTATGACCCTGGATCCAATTCCGGCGGCCTGTCCGGAGCAGCGGATTCAGGAATGGCTGATTTATAACGAGCTGTTAACGCCCTGCTTTGTCGTAAATCCGAAGATCATCCCTTATTTGCCGCAATATAAGAGATACCGCGCTTTGACTAAGGTGATTGGAAAACAAAGAGTCTTAGACCGGCTCTATCATAAAATTTATGTAGAAGACGTGCCGGATGACTTTACGCAATATATTTATGGTTGGGGAGAACAGCTTTTGGTTTATGACCGCGCGCTGTTTGGCACGCCGCAGCTTGTACCGTTTGAAGGGGAGCTTTTCCCAATCCCGGAAAAAGCGTACGAATACTGTGCAAAGACCTATGGGGACAACTGGTATCAGGTTCCCGCAGTAGAAAATCAGGAAACGCATAATACGGTGATGAACCTGCATTTGAGCTATAATAACCTGATCGGGGACTACCGAAGATTTTTGGACAAAGAGCGCCTGATTAAGTGCTTTGCACACCGGAAGCGCCTCTGGATTAAGCGCCTTCCTTATGAAGCGGATAACCGCAAGGAAAAGTGGCTTGTGCAGGCTGCTGTGCTGCAAAGCAGGTATCAGAAGTGGTTTGATGACCGCAAAGATAGCTTGGGACAGCTTTACCGGGACAAGTATTACAGTGTTTTGACCGAAGTGTTCGGGGACTATATCAAGAAACAGCTTAACCGGTCTATGAGGGCGAATGGGCTGTATTGGGATATTGGTGACGAGCACCTGGAAATTGTGCTGAACACCCTGTGCATGAGCGGAGGATATGACAAGGCGCAGAAGCTGCTGACGCTGCGCCGCGGCACCGAAAAACCGTTGTCTGAGGGATTGAAACAGAGCGCCGCCTTAATCCGTACCAGCGTTGCGCTGACCGCGGCAATGAATACTTCAGATTTGAAAACGGTGAAAACGATTTATGAACAGTCCCCGGCCTATCAGGACGCACATCTGGATTTTATCCGTGCGAAGGTGTATCTAATGGTGCGGGAAAATACGCCTTCTGAGGCGTTTGCACAGATGGAACAGAAGGTGCTGAGCCTTTTGGAACAATACCCGGCGGCAGGGGAGCTGAGAAAGTCCTATGGGGATATTCTCTGGGCTATGGATCGAAAAGAAGAGGCAGGAGACCAGTACCGTTTAGCGAAGAAACAGGAACGTAACGGGTTTGACTGGCTGGAAATTGATGAGAAATTGGGCGCCTTGGAGGGCACTGAAAGAATAAAAGATATTGGAGAACAGAAAAATGGCTAGCATCAAAGAATTACAGGAACTTATGATTGAAGAGATCAAAAGCTATGATAAGGAGGATGGAGAGCGGGAAAAGGAGATTGCGGCCGTCCTTTCGCAGTTATTGACAGAACTTGCCGCGGTTTGTGACCGTAACGCGATCCCCTATTATCTGAGCGGGGATACGGCGCTGGCGGCTTACCGTGACCATGATTTCTGGCCGCAGAGCTATACGGCCTCAATCTGTGTCCACGCGGACGACGTGCTGCGTCTTGTAGAAGGAATTAAAAAGGAAAATCGGGAGGAGCGTACCCTTGATTCCATGATCGATAACCCGCTGTATCCCTATTACAGTCTGCGTTACGTGAACAATAATACGCTGTGCATTTCCCGGAAACATTTCAAACAGTACCAAAATAACGGGATTTATGTTACCATTAATATTCTTTGCGCCAAAAAAGGAAAATTCGCCTCCAAACGAGCGACAGTTTATAAAAAGCTTTGGGAGTGGGCCTCCTTGGTGGGATTTAAGGCGAAGGGCCGAAAACGCAAATTGGTGTACCGTGCCGCCTGCCTGCTGAAAAAGATAGCTGGCAAAAATGGGGGAAAACGTCTGTTTAAGACCTTAACCCGGATTTATAGCGGAAAAACGGGAAGCTACAGGCTGAGAAACAAGGTATATTCGAACTCGGTGTTTGACCGTCAGGGCGCGCCGTTAAGCCTGGCGGGGAAAAGCTTTGCCGGCCCGGCACAGATAGAAACCTATCTTGGGAAATGTTATTCCAACTGGCGCACTTATTTGCCGAAAGCACCCTCTGCGATGGTTGACCCTAATCTGAGCTGCCAGGAGGTTCAGAATACCCTTTTGCATCTCGGAAGTGAAAAGGTACTGGAAAACGTCAAAAAATATAATGAGTATGCGTCTAAGATGGCAAAAGACAATAAGATTGTCTGGAGATCCTATGCGATTCTTCGCCGTTCCAACGACCGTTTCCTGATGTATCAGAAATATATGCCGATTAAGAGTGAACTGATTCGTCTCCATAACGAGGAAAAATGGGAGGAGCTGAACAAATTGCTTCAGCCCTACCGTTCAATTCTGTTCCATCACTATAAAAAGGGACTCGGAGTTTGCTTTGACAAGGAAATATTTGATATCACTATGGATGCCCTGCTGAAAGAGGAATTGCCGCCTGAAAAACGGAAGGGCAGGAAATATTACGTTCAGAAGCTCAGAACCCTTGTGCCGGATGAACATTGGAAACCGATTGTTATCTATGACTATAAAGGGGAAGTAATTGGGTAATGATTGTTTTTTTACCCTTCCTGTTCCGGAGTCCATGCCTGACCGAAGGGACAAGGAAAATATATTTAAGTAAAACCGGTTCAAATTTCGAAAGAAAGGGCCTTTGCGCGGCAAAGGCATGGAGACAACGATGACCGAAACACAGGAGAGACTGCTGAATCTTTTGAACAAGGTTGATTCAGTCTGCAAAAAGCATCATATTACCTATTATTGCGAGGGCGGTACCGCGCTGGGGGCAGTGCGCAACCATGGGTTCCTGCCCTGGGACGACGACCTTGATATCTGCATGAAACGCAGCGAGTTTGAAAAATTACTCGCGGTGTGTGATGATTTCCGAGAGATGGATTTGGATATGGTCTGCCATGCGCGATATCCGGAGTACCATAAATCAACCATTAAAGTAACAGACCTTACGACATCCTGCATTTATACCTCACATGAGCTGCATGGACTTGCCTGCGGGCAGCATATTGACATCTTTATCCTTGACCCGGTACCGTCTGAGAAGGATGGGGAATTTTTAGCCTATTATACCGTCTATGCGGAATTATTAAGCGACTATTATGTGGTGAACCCAGCAATCAAGAACTATAAAGAGCTTTACTACAAATATTTGAATATGAGCAAGGAAATTGGGCGTCAGGAAGTACTGAGGCAGCTGGAAGAAAAGATTTTCAGCTATCCCGACGAGGAAGCTGATCATTATTTTTTCCGGTGGGGTGACAAGCAGTTCTTTCTGGACAAGAAACTGTTCGACGGCGAACCGGTTTATGTCCAATTTGAAAACGGCATGTACCCCATTGCGCCCTATCCGGCAGGATTCCTGCGCGGGGAGTTTGGAGAAAGCTGGAAAATTATTCCGGAAAGGAAAGAGCGCCAGACCCACAATGTTTATGTCAATTATGGAGTGAGCAGCAATAACGTGCACCAGGATTTTATGCGTTTTATTGAGGCCAAAAAGGTTCGTAAGGCGTTTCAGGGAAGAAAGCCAGTTTGGATTGAACGTTTGCCCTATGAGGATGAATATAAGAAAGAGGAAGCCCGGATCAAGGCAATGGTGCTGGTAGAAAAGCTGCTACGGCCGTTGAAGGAAAAGGGCGATTACCGGCGGCTTATCGAACAAAAGCGGTTTGCAGAAGCCAGAAAACTGTTTGGCCGGTATTGGGCACTGCAGGGCGTGTTTGGAAAAACCGGGGTTCTGCCTGAGATAGACGACCAGATGTTTTATGAGATACTGACTCTCCAGACCCTGACAGGAGAATATTATGATGCGGAATATATCCTTGACGTCCTCAAACAGCAGCGCCGGCTTGATGGGCAGTTTCAGGCATTGGAGAATTTAATCGCTAAAAGCCGGGCACTGGTAACAGCTATGGATGACGGCAGATGGGACGATGCGGAACAGGTTCTTTTAGAGAATCCGCAGCTTTGCGGATGCCATATTGATTTCCTCTGTGCAGACGTCACATTAAAACTGCGCAATCCTGATTTTATACCGGATGAAGCAGTGATCAAGCAGGTAAAGGAAGGCCTTAAGAGCTTTTCAGACAGCGGTGATTTAATGAAGCTTTACGGCGATCTGCTCTCCAGACTTGGAGAAGAAAAGGAAGCGTATACGCTTTATCAGAAAGCGTCTGAGCATACACGCAACGGTCTGACTCTCCTTGCATTGCGGGAGGAGCATGGAATCGACCCGATTGCTCAAGAATATGCGGAAGCCTAAGCTGCAGTAAATCGAAAAAAAAGCCTTTGCAAAAGCAAAGGCTTTTTTATTTCGATATTATCATTAAAAACGGCCTCCCGTGATAGGAGGCCGTTTTGTTTATATAATCAGCATGCTTAAGCGTTTTCAGAAACCGCAGCCGCTTCTTCTTTGAGATCTTCTGCCTCAAGAGCCCGTGCCTTTGAGAGGGCGAGGAAACGGGTGAATACAACAGCCAGTGCAGCCGCCAGAAGTTTTCCGACAAAGAGCGGAACAATCAGGTTAGGCTGGAAGTTGGCGGAGAAGGACAGGTGGTCGCCGATCAAAAAGGCGCCGCAGACAGAGAAGGCAACAACTTTTACTTTATCTTCTGCTTTCATATCCTTGAGCATCGGGAACATTGCGATTGCATTTGCGCAGCAGGCCAGGATACCAGCGGTTGCCGGTTCGCTCAGACGGAACAGCTTTCCGACTTTTCCAAGGCCTTTAGCCAGATATTTCTGGATAAGGTAAACCATCGGGAAAGCACCGGCCAGCATCATGCAGACGTTGCCGACAATCTCAAGAGAACGTTCTGTGCTTTCTGCGTCAGCGATAATTGGATCGAAGCCCCAGCCGCCGAAAATCATAGAGAAGATGCCAGTGAATTTTTCCAGGATGCAGGCAATCAGCACCAGACGGGAAGCGATATCGATGAAGCTTCCAAAGATTGTAAAGCCCTTAATCATGCCGTTCGGGATGAATTTCAGTCCTATTACAATCAGCAGGCAGATTACGATCAGCGGGATCAGGTTGCGGAAGATCAGTCCGAAGGACAGCGCAAGCTGATAGGCGGATTCGCTGTCAGTACTGATGGTTTCACGGATCATTGGGTTAGACAGTGCAGTAATAATGCTGGAGAATAGCACGCCGAACGGAATTGCAAGGAAACCGCACATAATACCCAGCGCAAAGAATTTCTCGTCTTTTTTCTGGATCATTCTCAGCCCGATTGGGATAGTAAATACAATGGTTGCACCTGCCATGTAACCGGTGTACATTGCCATGACCCAGCTTTCACGGGTCTGCGCCAGTGCGTCGGCAAGCTGGTAGCCGCCCATGTCAACTGCGATCAGGGTGGTAGCCGCCATAGAAGCGTCTGCACCGACCAGCTCAAACAACGGGCCAAAAGCCGCGCTGATGAAAGAGCTTAAGAATGGGATCGAAGCAAAGATACCGGCAACGGACAGGAAGATCGGCCCGATAGACTGAATCCCTTCGATAAACTGCTGGCCCAGTTCACTTTTTGGCTTAATAATGGAGGCAACGCCGCCAACCGCCATACAGGCCATAATGATGTAAACAATAATATTACCTACAATTGCCATAATGTCTCTCCTTATTTGTTATAGAGTTCTTGTGTTTTTTTCAAAGCGTCAGTCGCTTTTTGATACCAGAGCTTCAAATCGTCGATGACAGTGCCGGTTGCTTCTTTATATACCGCCCAGACAAACCAGTGCCATGCAACGATTGCAAGGTTACCGAAATAGAACCGGACTTCCTTTTCAGAAAGCTTGCGGCCTTCGTAAACCTCAGCCAGAGCAAGATATTTCTCATCATCAAAATCAAGGCTGATGGTGTAGTCCGCAACATCAGCAGCCGGATAGGTATTGCCGGCATATTCCCAGTCGATCAAATGAACCTTGCCATGCTTGTCCTTTAAGAAATTCCAGTACCAGGTGTCGTTGTGGCACAGCACTTTCTGGAAGCCTTCCTGATCCATTTTTTTGCTCAGCTCCACCATCTGGCGGTGGGTATCCATAAAGGTAGAAAAATCATAAAGCCCCTGGCTGTCCATCAGATGGATATAAACCTCAGACTGTTCAATGAAATCAAATTCCCATTGGGAAACAATTTTCTGGTCATGAAGCACCTTGAGCATCCGCATGGCTTCCTTCTGGTCTTCTGCGCCGTATGGGTCAATGTATTCGCAGCCCTCAATAAAACGGCTGAGCTTCCAGCCAGAAACCGGGTCGATTGCGAGCAGGGTTTCGTCCAGCCCCAGATCCTTTGCAATATTTTCTGCATAGGCTTCGCATTCACGGTTTAAAAACTGGCTGGTTTCAGCGCCTGGATGGCGGTAAATGTAATCTGTACCGTTGCATTCGAACTTAAAGGAGACGTTGGTCAGGCCGATTTTCATCGGTTCAATGTTAATGACATCCGCAGCGGTGCAGTTTAAGGTAGCGCAGATGTTGTCAATAATCTTAGAATCCAGATTATTGATATAGTTTTTGTCAAACATACGAAGTTCCTCCAGATTATCAAATTCGTAGATTACGCCGTCCTCAAAGATACGCGGATACATTTCAACGCTTGTGATACAGTCAATCAAAACCTCTTCCCAGAGTTTCCCCCAGGTATCCGGCTTCTCATATTCCTGCTTCAGGAAAGCATTATAGATATCCGCATCCTTTTTCAGGAAGCAGCATGGCCCAACCAGTCCCAGCTCGTCATGGCTGTAGGTCCGGAAGGAATCAAAGCAGCCCTTATCATTGAGGGTATAGGAATAGTCGGTGGTGTAGCCGTGAACCATTTTCACAGTATAGTTGGTGGTAAAGCTATGGGATGTAAAAATGTTTTGAGTAAAGTAGTGGTCGGAAGCGCAGATATAGGTGTTCTGAATCTGATCCAGCACCAACATCAGGGAGGAGGTGTTGTTCCTGACGTTATACTCCCGGTTTTCCACGATTTTTACGCCGTATTTGTCTTGAAGGAAATAGAACTTTTCCTTCATATACCCGACAATAACGGTAATATCGGTGATTCCGACCTCATTGAGCTGCCGGATTTGACGCTCGATCATAGTTTCGCCCTTAACCTCAAGCAGTCCTTTTGGCTTTTCCAGGGAGAGCGGGAGGAAACGGGAGGACATGCCTGCAGCCAGGATGATTGCATTTTTAATTTTATATTCATCCAGAGCGGCTTGTCCTGCTTCGGTCAGCTCCGCCTCCTTTAAATAACCCTGTTCGGTTAATTTTTTGATGTAGTTATTTATTGTCCCAAGCGAATGATTGGTCGCGGCGGCAATCTGCCGCTGACTATTTTGGTTCGGCTTTTGATACAGATAATAAAGAATATCAAATTCTTTTTGGTTCAAAAGAACGATCCCTCCTTAAAATGTATAATTTCCCATTCTACAGAAATCGACAGGAGAAACGCCCTTAAAAGGGCGTTTCTTTTTTTGCTTTTTCCCGAACGAAATGGTATCCTTTTTCGTTCCCTAGAACCGGAAATGTTCAATATAGGGTTAATTATAGCAGAAGAATGAACAAAATGCAATAGATTTGTAAAACTCGAGTAAAAACATAATTAAATATTGGTTTTTTGAAAAAACCTTAATATAAGTAAAGAAGATCGCAGAAAGACATCAGAAAAGAAATCGAACAAATATGTAAAAGGCTCGCCAAGCTCTATTTTTTCGGCTTGGCGAACCCTTTACATATCCAGTATTTTTTCTTTATATTATGTACCCCACGAGGCCATAGCGTCCAGGATCGGTTTGAGACTGTAGCCAGTTGGAGTCAGAGAATATTCTACTCTTGGCGGAACTTCTGCATAGACGGTACGGATGAGCAGTCCCTTTTCCTCCATATCCCGAAGCTGTGCGGTCATCACCTTCCATTTGTCCCCGATCAGCGATAGGGTTGTTTCTACCGGACGGCGTATTGACACAAGAAACGAATGTGCGTAATGTTATTGAACAAGCTGACTTTTTGGATTATAATTATCTTCAGTAATTGTCTGTGGTAAGGCAGGCAACTTGGGGATTTATAAGGCGGTGCTATATATGCGTAAAGTATATATTTATTCTAAAGAGGAAGAAGAACAAATTAACAGAGAGCTGGGCTATACTCAGAAAGATTATGACAATGATCCATATCGAGATGAATTTCATAATAGATATGGAGAACAGCAGCAATATACATTAACTTTAACATCCATAAAAAGGTTTATTTATAATCTGTTTCATAATAAATGCCCCGAATGCTATGTTAAGTTAGAAAGAATAAAGGAATTAAAGTATCTAGGGTTTAGGCATGCGGCGGGGACAACAGGAGGAAATTATAAAAAGGCGTATAAGGTTACTTATGTCAGAGAATGTCCTAAGTGCCACAAAAGATACTAAAGAGCAGTTTGTAGGATTGTGAGAATGATAATTTGTAGTCTTTTGTTTAGCCGATGGCTTGTGAGTATATCACTTGTCATCGGTTTTTTCTGTTTTATAACAAATTGTCTGTAAAGTCTGACCTATTTTACTGGATATGGATATCGGAGCGGCACTCATGGCAAATACTTTGAGATAGTGGCACAAAAGAAGAACGGGAGCAGCGGAAAATGCTGCTCCCGTTCTTCTTTTGTACTATACAAGTGGGAAAGGAATCCTTGTCAGGGGAATTATTCGCCTTTTGCACTTTGGCGCTCAACCCATTGCTCAAAATCAGGGATCGGCAGAGGCTTAGAAAAGACATACCCCTGTATCATGTCACACTTGACTGCGCGTAGATAATCAAGCTGGGATTCCTCCTCAATTCCTTCCGCCACAGTGTATACGCCCAGCTTTTGGGCAAGCTCAATCAGGCAGGCAATCACGTTTTTAGCCTTTTCCTGAGAAATATTTAGGAAAAACTGGCGGTCAAGCTTAATGGCGTCTACATCAAATTCCTTGAGCAGCCCTAACGAAGAAAAACCAGAGCCGAAATCGTCTAAGGAACAGTAAAATCCCAGGCGATGCATTTGACGAATACTGTGTTTGACCATTTCGATCTGTTCATTGCTAAAGAAGATCGATTCAGTCAATTCAAATTCAATTACCCAATTAGGAAGGTGATGATCTTTCGCAATCTGCGCAAAGGTCTCAAGAAAATGAGGGTGCCTGAAATGCTGGCGGGACAGGTTTACGGAAACAGGAACAATTTGCTTTCCTTCCTGAATCCATCGTTCCATAGCCTTGCAGACCTCCTTGAACATGTAGACGTCAAGCTCGCAAATTTTACCGTTGCGTTCAAACAACGGAATAAAATCCGATGGAAAGATCATCCCCTTCTGGGGATGCACCCAGCGCACTAAAGCCTCGGCGCCGCCGACAGATCCGTCCTTTAGGCGTACCTTTGGCTGCAAATAAACCTGAAAATCGTGGTTTTCAAGAGAAGTATCGAACAGGTCACTGAGCTCCTGCTCTTTTTTCAGCCTTTCGGTATAGTCAGAGCTGTAGAAAGCAAAGCCGGAACGCTGCTCAGCTAAAAGGCTTTGATAGGCGGTGCGTGCCCTGTCCTGGATGATGGCAATGTCAAGGGAAGGGTCATCCACCAAAAAGATTCCGCCTAAAATAGTAAGATAATAAGGCGTGTCCCTGCCTTCATTAAAGGAATTGATGTCTTTGACCAGGTTCTCTAAGCGAGTTTGAATCACCCTTTTATCCGTCTCGTTCATAGTGAGAAAGAAATTATCCGCCTCACAGCGCGCAACACTTTCTCCGTCGTGAAGGTTGCGCTGAATTACGCGATAGAGATAGCGGAGCGTATCGTTTCCGGCCTCGAGACCGAAATTTTCATTAATCAGCTTAAACCCCTTTACATTGAGGATAACAACAGCATAGCTAAAAGGCTGAAGCTGGGAAAACAGCCTTTCACAGCTTATCTGGAAGGCGGCTTCATTTTGGCCGCCGGTAACAGGATCGGTAAAAGCAATCTGCTCCAGATGTTTTTTGTGCCCGCTGTAGAATTGGAACATGGCAAGCAGGAAAAGCAGGAAAATGAGGATGATCGCTGCAATGGTAATAAAGGTACTTAAAATATATTTACTCGCTTCACCAGAGATTAAATCCTCCGGAATCAGCGTGAGCAGGAACCAATCATTGATCTGAAGGCTGTTGTAAGCTAGGATCAGCCGACTGCCGTCAATGGCCGTAAAGTCAAAGGAACCGTTCTGTCCCTTTTGTAAACGTTCCTGCATCTGCTGGATCGATTGGCTTACTTCGGAATCGGCTTCTTCATGAAAGATGTCGTCCAGTTGTAAAAAAGGCTTTAGGTCAGTCGGGGAAACAATTACTTCGCCCTGGTTGTTGATAATACAGGTTAGCCCGTGGCCGTTAAAGCTTTTTGGCTGGATCAGGGCCTGCATCTTTTCCTTTGTGCGCAACCCGGCCAGGGTGCCAATGATCTCATCATCCACACAGACAGGAACAGAATAAAGCAGGCTTTGCCCTTCGATGTAGGAAACGGAGGCTTGGCCGTTGTTTAAGGAATCCTGGATGCCTGGGAAATCTTTTAGGTTTTCCGTTCCGGAATCATTGAAAATTTCCTGACCATCCTGGTCAAGCAGCATAAAATGATCAAATTCAAGGATATCCGCCTGCCTGTCCAGCAAAGCCTGGAGCTGATTTTCATCTTGCGCGGTTGAAAGGAGTGTATCGGCAATCAGGAGCAGGTCGTCCTCATTGCTTTGAATCCTGGCGGTAATATCAGAGGCCAATTGACTGGCGACGTCCTGGGCATAGCTCTGGGCGCTGTCGTTTAAAACGGAGCGCAGCCTTGCTGAATTTAGGATAGTAACTGCAAAGATAATAACCAAAAGGGCAGACAAAAACACGACCTGTGCTCCCTTGCTGGGAACAGGCTTTCTAAAATCCGCAGTTTTCTGATATCGTTTCATGGAAAAGACTCCTGATTCAAAATGATTGTTATCATCTTTATTTTATCATCTTATGTTATTTTCGGCAATAATAAATCTGCGAACGTTTACAAATAGCCTCTCAAAAACTTGATAGAAATATGCTATAATAAAATCAACATGAGAGGGGATAGGGATATGGAAGAAAAAAAGACGTTATTTGATTTTCTTTATCAGATTTTGCATCATCAAATTGTATCGGGCTATTTAAAATACAAAACAGCGCTTCCCTCGGCAAACAGTCTTTGTGAAATGTATCATGTTGGAATCAGGACAGTCAGGGACGTGCTGGCCGCTCTGAAGGCTGAGGGCCTGATTCAGACGGAGGAACGAAAGTCCGCTGTTGTGATATACCGTCATCCTGATTTGACGGATGGTTTGGCTGCAGGCTTTGTGCTGGAGCGAAAGCGGTCTATTCTGGAGGCGTACGAGACGTTAACGCTTTTATTCCCGCCAATCCTGGCTTTTTCTGCCCAGCATGGTGACCGGCGTAATATCGGCAGGCAGATGCAGAAGATCAAACATGCCAAAACACTCACGGCAGATGGGCGCTCGGAAGCATATCCCGTCTTGCTCTATAGCTTGCTGGAGCGAACCAATAACCTGTTACTGAACGACCTTTATATCAGCCTGGAGCTGTTTATACGGATTCCGTTTTCTTTTGTTGAGAAGCCGTCTGTGGCGATGCGCTCTGCCTGCAGCTATGCAAAGAAGGCCGAAGGGTTGATCGAGGCCTTGGAAAAGCAGGATACAAAGGGAATCGAGACCTTTTTTAAAACCTTATTCCAGCTGACCGGGAAGGCGGCAAAGGAATATTTAGAAGAGCTGGAGGACGGGCACCCCAACGTGGAGGAAGATGAAGAAAGCGTTTATTGCTGGATTGCGGAACGCGGAAGAGATCATTATTATACCCAGATTGTCCGCGATTTAATTGACAAGATCGGGTTGGGAATTTATCCGGACCGTACTTTTCTGCCCTCGGAAGCAGTGCTTGCCAGTCAGTATGGCGTTTCGGTCAGCACAGTCAGAAAGGCGCTTGCAATGCTTAATGAGCTGGGCTTTGGCCGTACATACAATGCAAAGGGGACTATGGTTCTTCTCTCAGACGATCAGGCGACCCTGCAGTGTATGAAAAATAAGACCTATCGGCGGGACACCCTGCTGTATCTGAGCGGGCTGCAGTTGCTTGCGTTTGCGATCCGCCCGGCGGCAAGGCTTGCCTTTGAAAGAATTGGCCGGGAGCAGCAGGCGGCGCTTTGGCATATGCTTCAGCAATCGGATTCCATACCACTGAATTTAATGGTGGATTGTATCCTGGACAACCTGACTCTGCGCCCGTTAAAAACGATTATTCAGCAGACGGCGAAGCTGCTGCACTGGGGGTATTACTTTTCCTTTTTCGATGAGAAGCAGAAAAAGGACGATATTCTCTATCCCATGAGCATGGAGGCGTTCCATGCGTTGGAGGCTGGGGATAGGGATGGCTTTGCGGAAAAATTGTCCGGCTGTTACTGTCATATTCTAACTTTTGTCCGCGAATTTATGATTCAATGCGGACTGCCGGAAGCCGAAAGGCTGCTCATACCAGTTTTCGATGTCCTGTAGGGCGGCTGGCCTGAATCCAATCCGCATTACAGGAGCCGGGAATGTTCAGCAGATATTTTATCGCTTATTCTTTTGCTGAAGCTTGCTATTTAGTGACAATTTAGGTATAATTAAGACTATATATAAATAATAAAATTGTCTCCCCGTATGATTTCAGATTGGGACATGATCCGTTGATGTTTTAAAATCCGGCTATACGGGAAAGGTGTTTTTATATAGTGCGCAATTAGCCGCAGGAAGGATATCAAAATGAAACAAAACTATTCCGATTTTCAGATCAGAGCAATGGAAAAGGTAAAACAGCTTTGGCACATGTATATCGTAAATCCTGAACCTGCCCGGCTGGAACACGCGTTTAAAACGATGCCGGAAAATCTGCTAATGATTGGAACAGGACGGCATGAGTTCTATAAAAATTTAAATGAGTTTCTTACGGGAATGAGTTCAGATCAGATTGAGGCACGGGATATCCAGTTTGAATTCCAGGACGAATGGTACGACGCGTTAAAGATCAGTGACGATATTTGTGTAGTGTTTGGAAGCATCTGGGTGAGGGAAAAGGTAATGCCCGGCAAGGCGGTTTTGGTGGATATGGAGGGCAGCCGGTTTACCATTGTCTGCCGCGATTTGGGCGAGCAGGTGGAAATTTGCAGTATCCATCATTCCATGCCTTACCTGGATCAGGGGGAGACGAGTATTACCCGAAATCCTTGGCCTCACTTGCAAATGAAGCGATTAAAAAGAACAAAATCTTGGAGCGCCGGGTAGAGCTAGACCACCTTACTGAGCTTTATAACCGGGTATATATGGAATGGCATATTACCCAGGCGATTAAAGAAGAGGCCGGTTACTTTTTTATTTTAGACCTGGATGGCTTTAAAGATGTCAACGATTCTATGGGCCATTTGGCCGGAGATCAGGTGATCCAGGAGTTTGCGCGCCTGCTGAAAACTGTTTCAGACCCTTCCGCGATTTTGGGCCGTATGGGCGGGGACGAATTTGCCGTCTGGGATAGCAGCCTTCAGAGCAGAGAGGAAGCGGAAGAACGCTACGCCGCTATTGCAGAGGGCTGCCGGGAGCTGACTCAAAGGCTTGGAGTACTGGTTAGCTGTTCGGCTGGGATTGCCTCCGGCTGCAGAACCGGCGAGGATTTTGCTTCCCTCTATCAGAGGGCTGACGAAGCACTCTACCATGCAAAATCACAGGGAAAGGGCTGTTTCTGCTGGGCTGCGAGGAAGGAAAACTAAGAACCCTGATACGAGCTTGCTGCGAAGGAAAAGAATGTTTCCGATCTTTTTCTGCTAACGCGGAGAAACGGTGTAACACCACAACTTATCAACAGCGCGATAACACAGGATAGAGGTTTTTAACAATGGTACTACAGAAAAAAATACTGGTTGTGGAAGACAACCAGATTAACCGGATGATGCTGTGCGGCATTTTATCCGCCGAATACCAGGTGTTGGAAGCGGAAAACGGGCTGGAAGCCCTTTCCTTATTAAAAGAGCATAAGGAAGAGATAGCGCTGATCCTGCTGGACATTGTGATGCCCGTCATGGATGGGTATACCTTTTTATCCCATATGAAGGCAGACCCGGCTTATGCCTCCATTCCTGTAATTGTTACGACTCAGAAGGACGGGGAGTCAGACGAGGTGACAGCCCTGTCCCATGGCGCTACAGATTTTGTGACAAAACCCTATAAGCCGCAGGTGATTTTGCACCGTGTGGCTGGAATGATTAACCTGAGGGAAACAGCCGCCATGATCAATCAGATCCAGTATGACCGGCTGACCGGGCTGTATAATAAGGAGTTCTTTTATCAGCGCGTGAGGGAGACCCTTTTGCAGAATCCCGGCAAGGACTATGACATTATCTGCTCTGACATAGAAAATTTTAAGCTGGTAAACGATATTTTCGGAGTTTCCGCCGGAAATCGGCTGCTTTGCGGAATTGCGGATATGTATACCAGGCATGTGGGAAAGCATGGAATCTGCGGACGTTTTCATGCGGATCAGTTCGTCTGCCTGGTAGAACGGCAGTCGAGTTATACGGACGATCTGTTTGCAGCGAGCAGTCTGGAAATCAACGAGTTTTCCAGCGCCAAGAATGTGACAATGAAATGGGGAATCTACGCTGTCGTCAGCCACGGCGTTTCAGTGGAACAGATGTGTGACCGCGCGCTTCTTGCGGCGCGCAGCATCAAAGGGCAGTATGGAAAATATTTCGCAATGTATGACGATACGCTGCGTGACAAGCTGCTGCGGGAGCAGGCGATTACAGACGGGATGGAAGCCGCCTTGATGCAGGGGCAGTTTGAAGTTTATCTCCAGCCGAAATACCGGATCAGGGATGACAGACTCGCCGGGGCGGAAGCACTGGTGCGGTGGAACCATCCGGAATGGGGACTCCAATCACCGGCGGTTTTTATTCCGTTATTTGAAAAAAACGGCTTTATCACCAGACTTGACCAATTTGTCTGGGAAAAGACCTGCGCCGTATTGCAGGAATGGGAAAAGAAGGGATATCCGGCTGTGCCGGTTTCTGTCAACGTTTCCCGGGCAGACATTTATAATGCGGATATTGCTGAGATCCTGATGAAAACTGTGACTCAATATGGGCTTTCTCCTTCCCGGCTCCATCTGGAAATTACGGAAAGCGCTTATACGGAAAACCCGGAACAGATTATCAACACGGTTACCCATCTGAGAGAGCTGGGCTTTGTCATCGAAATGGACGACTTTGGCAGCGGCTATTCCTCGTTGAATATGCTCAACAAGATGCCGCTTGATATCCTGAAGCTGGATATGAAATTCATCCAGAGCGAGACTGCCAAGCCGGTTAACCAGGGAATTCTCCGCTTTATCATGGGTCTTGCCCGATGGATGAACCTGAGTGTTGTCGCTGAGGGTGTAGAAACGAAAGAACAGCTTGTACGGCTGCGGGAAATCGGGTGCGATTATGTACAAGGGTACTATTTTGCAAAGCCTATGCCTCTTTCAGAATTTGAAAGCCTGATCAGAGAACATGGCGTTGCCGAAAAAAGAGAAGAGGAAAATACGGCTATTCGCAGAAGAAAAGAAGCTGAACAGCTTCTTTTAGTGGTTGATGAGGACGCGGAGTACCGAAGTGATGTGCGAAAGGCATTTAAAAACCAGTATCAGGTAGTAGAACTGCCGGATATTAATTCGGCGCTGGCGCGTGTTGCGAGATATGAGCAAAAGCTGGCTGCGATCATCCTTAGTCTAACTCTGCCCGAGCGGGAAGGCTTTTCTATTCTAGAGCTACTCCAGCGTGAAAAGACGATTTGGAATATTCCAGTTATTGCTACCGGGCCGATAGACGAAGCGCTGGAGGAAAGGGCGCTGAATATGGGGGCTGATGATTACGCAGCAAAGCCGCACCGGATGGGAAGCCTTCTCAGACGGGTACAGCGGACAAAGGGACTGAACGCTTCCTGGAATCGGGAAAAGGTGCTTCGTGATGAGGCTTATCAAGATTACCTGACCGGACTTTTAAACCGCAGAGGGCTGAAATATGCGCTTGAGTCGCTCCGAAAAGAGGACATGCCGGCTGCATTTTTTTTGCTTGACTTGGATAACCTGAAGCAGGTTAACGATACCTATGGGCATGCCGGAGGCGACCGGTTTATCAAAATGTTTAGCGACCTGCTGCGTTCCTATACCAGGGCTACCGACTTCGTCTGCCGGTACGGCGGGGACGAGTTCGCCGTTGTGATGAAACAGATGGGATCAGCCCAGATCGCTTGCAAGAAGGGTGAAGAAATTTGCCGTGCGATCCGGGAAAGCTGTTTTGTGGAAAGCATTCCAGCCGCTGCTTCGGCCGGAATTGTGCTGTGGGATTATGAGGAGCCGCTCGAAGAGGTTTTTGAGCGCGCAGACGCTGCGCTTTACCGTGCGAAGGCTCAGAATAAAGGCGGGTGCTGTCTGTGGGAAGGATGAAAAATATGAAAGTTCAAAGGTCGGCTTCAGAAACGCTGCTGGATTTTTGTGCGGCATGGTTTGCCCAACGTGACGCTGTGGGAACGCTGGCGTTTTTTACCGAGGATGTGGCGTTTGTCGGAACCGGAAAAGATGAATTTGCCCAGGGGCTGGAGGAAATGGAGGATTATATCCGTACAGATATCAAAGAGATTCCTGAACCCTTTACCTTTACCTGCAGCATCATTCATGAACAGAAGATCTCCGATGAAATCTGCAGCCTGTCCTCTGAATTATCACTGAAAAATACGATGTACACCTGGCATCTGCGCGGGTTTTATACATTGGTTCTCGTGCAGGGGAAATGGCGGATCAAAAGCCTCCATTACGCTGAGCCGGGAAACAGCCAACGGCAGGGGGAACACTATCCCTGGACTCTGGTGATGGAGCAGATTGCAAGGCAGCGTCAGGAACTATTAAACGATTCCCTGCCAGGCGGTATGATGGGAGGATATATAGAAGAGGATTTTCCTTATTATTTCATTAACCGTCAAATGCTTCAATACCTCGGATACGAGGATGAAGAGGAATTCGTTTCGGATATTGACGGAAAGATCTCCAACTGCATGCATCCGGATGACCGGCGGATCGTGGATCTGGCGGTAGCGAAGCAGCTTAAGGATCATGGAGAGTATGTGGTAGAATACCGTATGAAGAAAAAGGACGGTACCTATATCTGGGTTCATGATCTGGGCAGGCCGGTGACAGCAGAGGACGGCAGGCAGGCGATTGCATCAGTTTGCATCGATATTACCGCCCAAAAACAGGCGCAGGACGAGGTGCTGCACCTATATAATAACATTCCGGGCGCTGTATTCCGGTGCCGGTTTGATGCAGACTTTTCCATGATCAGCGCGAATGACGGGCTCTTCGATTTTCTTGGATATACAAGAGCTGAATTTGAGGCGATGGGAAATAAAATGTCTGCCGTGATCTATCCGGACGACCTAAAAATCATGGCGGAGAAGCTGAATGCACAGCTTCAGCATGACAATACCATACATAACGAAAACCGTTTGATCTGTAAAAACGGGAAGATAAAATGGGTCTCCATTAAAGCCCAGCTTTTCACAGAAGAGGACGGGCAGAGGTACTTTTACTGTGTATTTGTGGATATTACAGAAGAAAAGCAGCTTCAGGAACGGGTTAGGGAGCTATATGAAAAGGAACTGATCTATTTTGCGGAGGTGTCGGCCTCTGACGGCAGTATCCAGGGACGCCTGAATATCTCAACCAACCGGGTGGAAAGCTATATCGCAACCTCGGATGTGGCAGTCGCCATGGTCGGGGATACCTATGAGAAAACGATAGAGAATCTTGCCGCTTCTGCCGTTGATACTGCTTACGGAGAGGAAATACGCCGTTCTCTTGACCGGCAAAAGGTGATAGAGGATTATGCCGCGGGGAAAGTAGACTATCATTTTGATTTTCTGCGCAGGCGGAACGGCGGAGGCGTTTTCTGGGGCAGCACAAGCCTGCGCGCCTGCCTAAACCCAGAATCCGGCGATATCGTGATTTTTTTCTATACCTTTGATATTACGGAACAGAAGCTACAGGAGCTGTTGCTTAGTCAAATAGCCCACCTGGATTATGATGTGATCACCGAAGTTGATCTTTGCAGCGGAAAGCACCGTTTGATCTCGTTTCATGAAAAACAGAAGAAAATGATACTGCGTGAGGGGGATTTCCAGCAAGAAATTCGCCGGCTTTCCAATCGTTATATGGAGGAAGAGGCCCGCAGGAAATATCTCGAGAATTTTGACTTTGATTTTATGAAAAAACAGTTGGCCGAGAAACCGTTCTATTCCTTTATTGTCGAAATGATCGATGATGAAGGGAATGTCCGGGTTAAACGCTTCCAGGTGTTCTATATCAGCCGGGAGCTCGGCCGGGTATGCATGACACGTACAGATGTGACCGATGTTGTCCGGCAGGAACAGAGGCAGAAGGAAGAACTGGCGGCTGCATTGGTAGCCGCAGAGCAGGCCAATGCGGCAAAGAGCGATTTCCTGTCCCGCATGAGCCATGAAATCCGTACTCCGATGAATGCGATTATTGGTATGAGCACCATTGCTTCCCAGGCGGTCGGAGACGAGGAGCAGGTAGCGGATTGTCTGTCTAAAATTGGCATTTCATCCCGTTTTCTTCTGTCCCTGATTAACGACATCCTCGATATGAGCCGGATTGAAAGCGGAAAGATGCTGCTCAAAAATGAAAAAATTCCTACCGAGGATTTCCTGGTAGGGATCAATTCCATCTGCTATTCACAGGCAGAGTCCAAGGGGATTGACTATGAGTGTATTATTGATCCAGTGCTGGATGATTACTATATCGGCGATGCCATGAAATTGCAGCAGGTGCTGATTAATATCCTGAGCAATGCAATCAAATTTACCGGAGAAGGCGGTAAAGTCATTTCTGCCGAACAGCGGAGAAGGACGAAAAACGACGCCGAGCTGCGTTTTATTGTCAATGATACGGGCGTTGGAATGAGCGATGATTTCCTTCCGCATATTTTCGAGCCCTTCTCTCAGGAGTCTACCGGAACAACCTCCCTGTATGGAGGAACCGGGCTGGGGTTGGCCATTTCCAAAAATATTGTCGATATGATGGATGGAAAAATTACTGTACGCTCTATTAAGGGAATTGGCACTGAATTTACAATAGATGTAAAGCTGGGTATCACAGAAGAAAAGCTGCGCCATAACCAGAAAAAGCAGAATCTGCATTTCTCGCATTTGAAAACATTGGTTGTGGATGACGATGTAGCTGTCTGCGAAAGTGCGGTTGTCACACTAAAAGAAATCGGAGTTACCGCTGAATGGGTAGACAGCGGGCGCAAGGCAATCGAGCGGGTTCAAATACTCTGGGATATCGGCAAATATTTTGATATGATCCTGATCGACTGGAAGATGCCGGGAATGGACGGGATTGAAACCGCGCGCAGGATTCGGGATATCGTAGGGCCTGAGGTGACAATTATCATTATGACCGCCTATGACTGGATTTCGATTGAGCATGAGGCGAAGCTTGCAGGCGTAAACCTTCTAATGAGCAAGCCTATGTTTAAGTCCTCGCTGGTTTCCGCATTTACGAAAGCCCTGGGAGAAAAGGAAGAACAGAAAGAACAGGCCAGGAACTCCGATTACGATTTCACTGGAAAACGCATCCTTCTGGCAGAGGATAACATCATTAACACTGAAGTGGCGGTTATGCTTCTGCAAGGAAGAGGATTTGTCGTAGACGTCGCAGAAAACGGCCTGCGTGCCATGGAGCTTTATGGAAAATCCGAATCAGGATATTATGACGCTATCCTGATGGATATCCGGATGCCCATCATGGATGGCTTATCTGCGGCTAATAATATTCGCCATCTGAGCAATTCTGATGCAAGAAAAATTCCAATTATTGCGATGACGGCTAACGCATTTGATGACGATATCGAAAAGAGCAAAGCTGCCGGAATGAACGCCCATCTGGCAAAACCAATTGAGCCGGAACGGCTGTTCCAGGTGCTTTACGATTTTATTTACAGAAAAGAAGAATAATTTACGGGTAGATTGAGACGTTGTGTGACAGAAACTGCCCGGCAAACTGGATTAAATTCCAGAAAATGTAATAATCCTAAAAACGGATATTAGGAGGTCGGACATGAATTTGGATCACCCGCTGTCCATGGATCAAATGCTGGCGGTGCTGGACAATGCGCCTGTAGCGGTTTATGTTAGTGCGGCTGAAACCTTTGAACTGCTCTATGCAAACCGGGCTGCTAGAAGCTTGTTTTTGTGCCAGATGGATTCGCCTGGGCTCGCTTGTTACCGCGCCGCGGGCTTTGATGCGCCATGCCCGTTTTGCCGTACCGGAGAGATGAGTAAAACAGATTTGTCTGTCCGGGAATTTTATCATCCCAAGCTTCAGCGAACCTTTCAGCTCAATGGAAAGCTGATTGATTGGGCAGGAACGCTGGCGCATATTGAATATATTTTGGATATCACGGAAGAAAAATGGCGGCAGGATCAGGAAAAGACAGTAAAAGAACAGCTTGAGGCAACCTTTAGCAATCTTCCCTGCGGGTTGTGCGTTTATCAATTTGACGGGGAGAAGCTTTCTCCTATTTTCCATAATCCGGCTTTCTATCGTATTATGGGGTATTCTGCCGAGCATATCCGATTGTTGGAGCAGGAAACGAGCTTTCTGGGAGTCCACCCGGATGATCTTGTTTCAATGAAAGCAAATGTAAAGGGATTTATCCGGCGGGACGGCCTTTTGCAGCAGACTTACCGCTTTTGGAATGACGACAAGAACGAATACCGATGGATCAGGCTGGAGTGTTCTGCCAAAAGCCGGGAGGATGGCGCCAAGCTCCTCTACGCTGTTTATACTGACGTAAGCGAACAAATATATTTGGAAAAGGAATTGGCCGGCGCTAATGAAACGATGCAGGATATTATCAATTCAATTCCCGGCGGCGTTGCAATCTATAAGGTATCCGATATCTTTGAAACGGTCTATTTCTCTGACGGCGTGCCGGAATTATCCGGATATACAGCCGAAGAATATAACGAGCTGATCAAGCGGGATGCAGCCGAGATGACCTATTGGGAAGATACCGATATGGTTGTGGAACAGGCAAAGGGTGTCATTGAAACTCATGAAGCTGCTGTGTTTGAGTTTCGTAAGCAGCATCGGGATGGGCATATCGTTTGGGTACGCGTACAAATGCGCTGGCTCGGGGAGGAAAACGGTTTACCGCTGCTTCACTGTGTGTTTTACAATATTTCTGATCTCAAAGAAGCGCGGCTGGAAATGGATCATCTTGTCAATTCGATTCCTGGCGGGATCGCCAGCTATCTGATAGAAGGTGACCGGTTCATTCCTACCTTCTATTCGGATGGCGTGATGGCGCTTTCCGGCCATAGCAGGGAGGAATTTGACAATTTAGTACGGTACAATGCCCTTGATATGATCTATGAGCTGGACCGGGACAGAGTGCTGGCCGCGGCTAAGGCTGCAGTCAGCAGTGGAAGTGTGCTGGATGTGTCTTACCGGATACGCCATAAAGACGGAAATTTGGTCTGGATTCACTTAAATGGGCGGCGCATGGGCCCGCTTTCTGAAAAAACCCGGTTTTATGCTGTCTTTACCGGTATGTCGGCGGAGACCCGGCTGTTCCAGAGTATTGCAAACGAAACCGCGGACGGAATTTATGTGATTGACAGGAAGAATTATGACCTGCTTTATGTTAATGAATCCAAGGGTCTTTTTTTCAAAGATGAAAACTGTATTGGAAAAAAGTGCTATACTGCGCTGCACGGAAAGGACTCCCCCTGTGAGTTTTGTACTCTGAAAACTCATCCGGCGGATGGACAGGAGCATGAAATGCCGATGAAAGGCACCGGGCGGTATTTCGGCACCCGTTTCCGGCAAACAGATTGGAATGGGATTCCATCTTATGTCAAATATGTCCGGGATATTACGAAAGAAGTAGAAATCCGGAAGGAAAAGGAACGGCTGGAGCAGTATTTTGAAACTGTTGTAAAGAATCTGCCGGGCGGTGTTGCTGTAGTCCGGTATGAGCAGGACGGCAGCATGGCGCCGGAGTTCCTTTCTGACGGATTTGCCGCTATGACTGGCATGACCTATGAGGAGGCTTGGGCACTCTATAAGCAGGACGCGATGGCTGGGGTGCATCCGGACGATTGGCAATTTGTGCGCGAGCAGATGGACGCCTACATCGCCAGTCAAGAAAATCATTGGGAGATTGTATACCGGCTCAAGAAAGGCGGCGGCGGATACTTTTGGGTGAAAAATACCCTTTCCCTGATTCAGAATGAAGACGGCGAGAGCCGGGTTTATGCCTTCTATCATGATATGACCCGGGAACGGGAGGAACAGGAGCGGGTTGAGCAGCAGTATAATGACCTGATTATTCAGCATTATCGTGTACCAGAACCCAATGCGCTGATTATCGGCCACTGCAATATCACGCAGAATATCATCCTGGAAATTATTGACCATACAGATTCTGACCTTTTGCAGAGCTTCGGGTGGGTGAGAAATGATTTCTTTACCGGGATATCGAGCTTTATTGTCGACGAGACGGAGCGGCAGGAGTTTCTGAGCATTTATCTCAACGAACCGGCGCATGCCGCTTTCGACAGAGGTGATACCGAGCAGGTTCTCAGGTGCTTTGTAAAGCTTCCGAAAGACCCTCGCGGCCGATATGTTCAGGTGAAGATGAATATGATTTCCACGCCGAAAAGCGGCGATGTGACCGGAATTCTGACGATTACGGATGTGACGGAACAGATCATTTCTGAGAGAATCCTGCATCAGTTGTCCTTCAAGGGTAATGACTTTGTGGTGGATGTCGACTTGGCGAAGGATACCTATACGGTTATTTCCTGTAATCAGAATATCTGCCATGTACCCCCGCGGCATGGCCGGCACTCTGAATGGGTTCAGACAGCTCTGGAATCCAGAATTGTACCAAAGGACAGGGAACAGTATCAAAAAGGACTGGAGCCTGACCAAATGCTGGAGCGCTTGCGGAAGGAAAGCTCCTATGCCTTTTCCTATTCGATTGTAGACGATAATGGTGATATCTGGACGAAAAATATGACCGTATTCGCAATAGACCTGCGTTTAGGGCGGGTTTGCCTTTCCCGGACGGATATTACAGATTCTGTCCGGGAGCAGCAGGGTCTTCTGAATATGATGTCCTATACTTTTGAATTGATGGGTTTTATTAATGTTAGAGATAATACCTTTACGATGTATACCCGTCAGATTGTTTTGGAAAATTTGCCTCCGTATATTGTAAAGAACTATAATGACTCGGTAGGGCATTTTGTTGGGAACTATCATCTGGAGGCTGATCAGGAACAGGCGGAGCGGCAGTTTAAAATTAACGCTATTCTGCAGCGTCTTAGAGAAAGGCCGTCTGGCTATGACTTTGTTTTGCCGTATCGTTCAGGAGAAGAGCTGCGGTATAAACAGATCAATGTGCTGTGGGGAGATGATGCCCATCGAACTGTCTGCTTGGTACGGGCGGATGTGACTGATATGATCGCCGCAGAGCGGCAGACAAAACAAGCGCTGGAGGAAGCGCTGGCTTTGGCGGAGGACGCCAATCAGGCAAAAAGCGATTTCATGTCTGCTATGAGCCACGATATCCGCACGCCGATGAATGCGATCATGGGAATGACTGCATTGGCGGCTGCTCACCTGGACGACCGGGAGAGAGTAGGGGATTGCCTGCAAAAAATCTCTCTTTCCTCTAAGCATCTGCTCAGTCTTATCAACGATATCCTAGATATGAGTAAAATCGAACGTTCTAAAATCACACTGAACCATATCAGACTGTCGCTGCCAGAGATGATCGAACAGATATCTGCAATTATGGGGCCGCAGGCTAGGGCGGCTGGACTGGAGTTTTCCATCCAGGTAAAAGAAATTTGCCACGAGGCATTTTATGGTGATTCTCTGCGCATCAGCCAAATCCTGATCAACCTGTTGAGCAATGCGATTAAATTCACGCCGGAAGGCGGCAAAGTCAGTTTCCTGGCGGAAGAAATTCAGCTGCCGAGAGCTGAAAACCGGGTGAGATACCGGTTTACGATCAGCGATACGGGAATGGGAATGCCGGAAGAATTTATATCTCATATTTTTGAACCCTTTTCACGCAGCCGCGCCGCTGCCCGGATTGAAGGAACTGGCCTGGGACTCAGTATTACCAAAGGGTTGGTTGACCTGATGAACGGCAATATCACTGTCCGCAGCCAAGTGGGGCAAGGCTCGGTATTCTCTGTGGAGCTTGAATGTGAAACCGCCCAGGCGCTTCCAACAGACCGCCAAAAGGAATCTGGAACTATAAGCCCGGTAAAGGAAAAAAGCCTGAAGGGGCGCCGCTTCCTGATTGCGGAGGACAACGCGATTAATGCGGAAATCCTCTGTGAATTGCTTACCATGTATGGAGGAGAAACAGTAGTTAAAACGGATGGCCTTCAGGCAGTCGAGGAATTTCGCAGCGCGCAGCCCGGAACCTATGACGCGGTTCTGATGGATATCCAGATGCCGGAGATGAACGGATATGAGGCGACCCGTGCAATACGGGGAATGAGCCGTCCGGATGCAGGCAGGATACCGATTGTTGCGATGACAGCCAATGCCTTTTCCGAGGACATCCAGGCCTCTTTGGAGGCGGGCATGATCGCGCATGTGGCGAAGCCGATTGATCTTAATATGCTTTGGGATACGCTGGAGAAAGTGCTGACCGGAGTGAAAAAGTGACGCGATATAAAAGGCGGGGATGAACAAGTCCCCGCCTTTTATATCATCATCGCAAAGCAGTGTAAAACAGAGAGAATGTGGATCCGTTTTTTCGTTTATCCTACCTCGGGCGGAGAAATAGAATCAACCTAAACAGCAAAGAAAAATCTACGAACAAGCAGAAACGTTTGTTATTGATCTTTCGGAAAACTCGTAAAAATATGGTATTATGTAACGGCAAGATGATTTCTGAAATTCTTGTTCTCACCACAAATAACACGACGGATTAAGCAAAAAATACTAGAAAATATTGATGCCTGCAACAGGATACGGAATATCTGTACTGTACGTTATTCAAATCGGCCGGCGAGGGCTTGTCGGTCAAACAGGGATGTGTTTATACATTATGGATCACTTTAAATTAGTATCAAATTATCAGCCTGCCGAATAGCCAAGCTGACCGAAGGCGTAAAGCGGGGAGATAAGGAACAAACCCTGCTGGGGGTGACGGGTTCTGGGAAAACCTTTACTATGGCCAATATTATCGCGCAGATGAACCTGTCAATATTTTCTGCCTGTGTTTCCTGCTCCTGTCCGTAATCATCAGATAGCATTTGTAATCTGCTGTTGGATACTTTTCCGCCCGCGTTCTCCTCATAAATACGCTTGAATAGCCGGTTAAGCTATGCCATACAGGGGAGTATTCGCAGCGACGTTTTCATTGAGATATAATTTGAGATTTTTATTTCTATTTAAGCTACAGCGTTTATGCTATAATAATATAAAGATGAACTGTTTTTCTCCAAAATGATTAAGAGGCAAAGAGGAGTGTGCAATATGAGACTGTTACTGGCCGAGGATGAAAAAGCATTGTCAAAGGCACTGAACGCCATTTTGGAAAGAAATAATTATTCTGTCGATGCAGCCTATGATGGCCAAGAAGCGCTGGAGTATTTAGAGGCGGATAATTATGATGGCGTTATTCTGGATATTATGATGCCAAAGGTGGACGGCATCACAGTACTGAAGGAGATTCGAAAGAAAGGAAATCTGATTCCGGTATTGCTTTTGACTGCAAAATCCGAGGTGGACGATAAGGTTATTGGTTTGGATGCCGGTGCAAATGACTATCTTACAAAGCCCTTCAATTCAAGAGAATTGCTGGCTCGTATTCGGGCAATGACACGAACACAGGCGGTTCAGGCGAATTCCCAATTGAAAATTGGAAATGTCACTTTGGACCGTGCAACGTATGAACTTTCTACCGCATCGGGAAGCTACCGGTTGGCAAATAAAGAATTTCAGATGATGGAAATGCTGATGAGTAACCCCAAAAACCTGATTTCTTCTGAACGGTTTATGGAAAAAATTTGGGGGTACGACAGCGAAGCAGAGATCAATGTGGTGTGGGTATACATTTCCTATCTGCGTAAAAAGCTGGCTGCTTTGCATGCGGATATCCAGATTAAAGCCATGCGGAATGCCGGATATACATTGGAGGAAATAGTATGATACGCAAACTGCGCGTTAAATTGATTCTCGCCTCCATGTTGTCGTTGCTGCTGGTGCTGACGATTATTTTTGGGGTCGTAGGCGTTTTGAATTACAGAAAAATTTTGGCGGATGCTGACAGTATTTTAGCTATTTTGGAGGAAAACGACGGGAATTTTCCGGTTGGTGAACATCTGAAAGATGATTTTTTCCTGTCAGATGATCTGCCGAAAGGTGACCGCCGCTCTTCTCCTGAACTGCCCTATGAATCCAGATATTTTTCGGTATTCCTTACCGAGGACGGAACGATTGTGTCTGTGAATACAGGGAAGATTGCGGCGGTAGATACACAAACGGCTATTGAATACGCTCAGTCGGTTTTCGGAGACGGACCTTCACGGGGATTTGTAGGAGATTATCGATACACCATATATACATCGGAACATGAAGTCCATATTATTTTTCTTGATTACGGACGGGAAATGGGTTCTTTCCGAACCTTTTTAGTTACAGGCGCAAGCGTTGGCCTGATCGGTTTATTGGCTGTGCTGCTATTGCTGATTGTTCTTTCCGGCCGAATTGTGAAACCTTTTTCAGAAAACTATGAAAAGCAAAAGCAATTCATTACCGACGCTGGACATGAGCTGAAGACGCCGTTGACCATCATAGATGCAGATGCAGAGGTACTGGAAATGGACATCGGGGAAAATGAGTGGCTTCACGATATAAAAAGTCAGACCAAGCGGTTGACTCAGTTGACTAACAGCCTGATTCTTCTGTCACGTATGGAAGAACAGCCCCAGGTGGAAAAAATTGAATTTCCCATTTCTGATCTGGCAGAGGAAGTATTAGAAACATTTCAGGCGCTTGCAAAAACGCATAACAAAATGATTTCAGGGCAGATCGAGCCTATGCTTTCGATGACTGGGGATGAAAAAGCCATACGGCAGCTGATTACCATCCTGCTGGACAACGCGGTGAAGTATTCTGATGATAGAGGGGAAATTGAGCTTTCCCTGAAAAAGCAAAAAAATATGATTCACCTGGGTGTATTTAATACAGTGGAATCCATTTCCAGAGAGGATCTGATGCATTTATTTGACCGCTTTTACCGCGCAGACAAATCGCACAATTCCCAGACCGGCGGTTATGGACTTGGGCTTTCTATCGCGTCGGCCATTGTTAATACGCATAAGGGAAAGATTACGGCAAGCACACAAGACGGAAAATCTTTGCTGATTATGGTTACGTTTCCTATGAGCTGAACAAAAAATAAATCGCTGAGAAAAAGCGCTATTCTTTGGTGAATAGCGCTTTTTTTGTACAATTTTATAACCGAAAAATAGATTTTAAGTTGAATTAAGTTTCTGTTTTAAGTTCATCTAAATATCGAACAGTATACTTTGAACATAACAAAAAGATTTTCCGTACAAAAAACGGGTGAACGTATGAAAGGAGTGCAGGTTATGTATAACGAACAGAAATACAGACCCATGGACCATATGTCAGAATTTGAACAATCGGGATCTCCGATTCCCACGAAAAGAAAGCAAAGAAAAGGCGGAATCTTCAGAAAATCTGCCGCGTTTGTTTTGAGCGCCGTAATTTTCGGCGGACTTGCCGGCGGAAGCTTTTATGGAGTAAACGCGCTGCTTGGTTATACGGAATCAGCCGTGGCTGAAAACCAGACGGCCGAACAGGACAGTGCTGTTTCGCTTTCTGCATTGTCCTATATATCTGAGACGACCAGCCAGTCTTTGGATGTAAGCGGAGTTGCAGTCCAGGGACTTTCCTCAGTGGTCTCGGTGACTAACATCTCCGTCCAGGAGGTGCAAAACTATTTTGGACAATTTGGGCGAAACGGGCGGGGCCAAACGCAGCTGCAGGAAACCACCAGCTGTGGTTCGGGCGTGATTGTCTATTCCGGTGATTCGGAGCTTTACATGGTTACCAATTATCATGTGGTGGAAGATGCGACAACATTATCAGTAACGTTTGTGGACGACGAAACCTATGAAGCACAGCTGTGCGGCTATGATGAATCCATGGATATTGCGCTGCTGAAGGTTTCGGTTGACACATTGTCTTCAGACACGCTTTCCCAGATTTCCATTGTTTCAATTGGAGATTCGGACGAATTGGCAGTTGGGGAACAGGTTGTCGCGATTGGAAATGCTCTTGGGTACGGTCAATCCGTAACTACAGGCATCGTCAGTGCACTGGATCGGGCTGTCAGCACAGATACCGGTTCCTCTACCTATATTCAGACAGATGCAGCCATCAATCCCGGCAATAGCGGCGGAGCCTTGCTCAATATGAACGGCGAACTGATCGGGATCAATACGGCCAAGGTTTCTTCTACGGAGGTTGAGGGCATGGGGTATGCCATCCCTATTTCCCAGGTGCTGGATCTGATCGAAGCTTTGATGGACTGAACGCATAAATAAAGAAAGGAGCAGAAGAATGGCATATCAAGCAACATTCAAGCGATATGAAATCAAATACTTGCTTACGCCTCGGCAAAAAGGCGCGATTTTACTGGCAATGAAGCCCTATATGAAACTTGACAGCTATGGACGCACTACGATCCGAAATGTCTATTATGATACGGATACCTACCGTCTGATTCGGCGCTCTCTGGAAAAACCGGCATATAAAGAGAAGCTGCGGATCCGCAGCTATCAGACTGCGGCGCCGTACGATCCGGTATTTGTGGAACTGAAAAAGAAATACAAGTCAGTGGTCTATAAGCGTCGGCTGACTCTGCCGGAAATACAGGTCAGAGAAAGTTTCCAAAACGGTTCTCCCCTTCCTGTCCGTTCTCAAATAGCGGATGAAATCGAGTATTTCCGCTCCTACTACGAAGGTCTGCGTCCAACGGTGTTTCTGTCGTATGAGCGGGAGGCTTTCTATGCGCTGGATGGCAGCGATTTCCGTGTGACATTCGATGAGAATATCCTCTATCGCGAAGAGGATCTATCTCTTGGCAGCGAGACGTATGGGACGCCGCTGCTTGAAAAAGGACAAACGCTGATGGAAATTAAAACGGCAGGAGGACTCCCGCTTTGGATGAGCCATGAATTAAATCAGCTCAGGGTTTTCCGTACATCGTTTTCAAAATATGGGCTGGCATATCGGCGCATGATGATAAGGCCCGCAATGGAAGATTCAAGGAGGAGTTGTCATGTTTGCTAATTTGTTTCAAGGATTGTTTGACACAGAAATGACCAGTGTCATTCCTTTCACCGATTTTCTTCTTTGCGTTGTCAGCGCATTGGTTGCAGGGCTGATATTGGCTGTCTTCTATATGTACAGAACCAGATATACCAAAAGCTTTGTCGCAACGCTTGCGCTTCTACCCGCAGTGGTCTGCGTGGTAATTATGATGGTGAATGGGAATGTGGGTACCGGCGTCGCGGTTGCCGGAGCATTCAGTCTGGTTCGCTTTCGATCCGTACCCGGTTCTGCAAAGGAAATCGGAGCAATTTTTCTTGCCATGGGTACCGGATTGGTTATTGGCATGGGATACCTCGGCTATGCGTTTCTGTGTACAATCCTCCTCGGCCTTGCCAGCGCTCTGTATAACCGTTTGGATTTTGGAGCAAAAAAGAAAACTGCACTGTATAAAACCCTTCACATTACCATTCCGGAGGATCTGGATTACACAGATGTTTTCGAACCGATTCTGAAAGAATATGCGTCTGCCTGTGAACTGACAATGGTAAAAACCACAAACATGGGAAGCCTGTTCCGCCTCACCTATAACCTTACACTGAAAACCACGGCAAAAGAAAAAGAATTGATCGACAGACTTCGCTGCCGCAACGGGAATTTGGAGATTACTATCTCCAAACAGGAAACGCCAATCGGTGAATTATAAAGGAGGTGTCTATATGAAAAAGATAGCAATCTTATTGTTGCTTCTCATGGTTATTCCTTCACTTTCTGCATGCAGTTTCGCAGGTGTTACTGTTACAGAATCTGAAAACGGATCCTCTGAAGAAAGCCAAACTGAAGCAGTGTCAACAGCAATTTCATCGGAAATGTTTACGGATAGAGACTTGGAAATTGGTTATGATGAGGAAACCAGCACACAGATCACCCTTTCGGGCGGCAGCGCTTCCAGCGATTCGGACGCCGTTCAGATTTCCGGAAGTACGGTTACCATTACGGATGAGGGTACCTACATCCTTTCCGGAACATTGAATGACGGCATGATTGTGGTCAGCGCCGAGGATACGGACAAAATTCAGCTCGTGCTGGATAATGTAGAAATTACAAGTTCTGATTCAGCAGCTATCTATGTTTTGGAGGCAGATAAGGTATTTATCACTACTGCGTCCGGCTCAGAGAACAGTTTAGCTAACGGCGGGGAATATGTGGCCATCGATGACAATAACATCGACGCAGTAATTTTTTCCAAATCTGATCTGACCTTAAACGGCGCAGGAACACTGACCATCAACGCTGCCGCAGGCCATGGCGTTGTTTCCAAAGACGATCTGGTTCTTACCAGCGGCGCCTATACTATTACGGCGGCAAGCCAGGGCCTTTCCGGTAAGGACAGTGTTCGGATCGCCAACGGGACATACACGATTACATCTGGAAAGGACGGAATCCACGCGGAGAACACAGACGATGCCAGTCTGGGATTTCTCTATATTTCAGGCGGAACCTTTACCATTACGGCGGAAGGCGACGGCATGAGCGCCAGCGCTTATCTGCAGATAGAGGGCGGTACCTTTACTGTTACTACAGGGGAGGGAAGCGCCAGTGCCACGATGACTACGGATACCATGGATTTTGGACAGCGAGGCGGTTCCCAGAGTGAAACCACTACGACAGAGGAAGACTCGGCCAGCCAGAAAGGAATCAAGGCTGATGGCGCTGTCACAATCACAGGCGGAAGCTTTGTGACAGATACGGTGGACGATTCCATTCACGCAGGCGGTGATATTCTCATTTCAGACGGTCAATTCGAACTGAGCAGCGGTGACGACGCCATACATTCGGACGCTGGTGTTACCATTCAGAGCGGTACTTTTACCATAAGCTACTGCTACGAGGGAATTGAAGGCTTGTCAATTACCATTGATGACGGAACCTTTGACATTACTTCTGTGGACGATGGCCTTAATTCTGCCGGCGGCACAGACAGCTCCGGATTTGGCGGTGCGCGTCCCGGACAGGAGCAGTTCTCTGCTTCGTCTGACAGCTTTATTACCATTAACGATGGGAATTTTGAAATCGTTTCTACCGGCGACTGCATTGATTCCAACGGCGCTTTGACTATCAATGGCGGTACCTTGAACCTTACCTGCAACGGCAATGGCAATACAGCTCTGGACTGTGACGGAACCTACGCCAATAACGGCGGCGATGTTACCACCAACGACGGCTCAGAAAACAATCCGGGCCAGATGGGCGGCGGTACGCCAGAGCAAGGCGGAATGGGCCGGGGCCGCGGCGGATTTTAAATGACAGCTCCTGTCCGGACATATATTTTGGGCAGGAGCTGTCATTGTTAAATTAAGAAATGGGCGAAGGGAGGTCAAAATATGCAGCCTTTATGGATCGCTTTGATTCCGGCATATCAGCCGGCAGAACAACTCATTCCGCTTCTGAAAGAGGCAAAAAACGGTGGGTTTCAAATCGTTGTTGTCGATGACGGCAGTGACGAAAATTTCAAAAAGGTGTTCCAATCCGCTGCCCAATATGGAACTGTGCTCCGTCATGCACAGAATAAGGGCAAAGGGCGAGCCATTAAGACGGGGCTTTCTTTTATTCAGAATTATTATCCTGCGGAGTGCATCATTGTTACCATGGATGCTGACGGGCAACACTGCGTTGAGGACGCCAAAAGAATTTGCCGGATTGCGCAGGACAATCCGGATGCGCTGGTGCTGGGCAGCAGAAAACTAAAGGAAAATGTTCCCTTCAGAAGCCGGTTCGGAAATACAGTGACCAGATTTGTTTATTTTATTTCAACCAGACAAAAGGTATGGGACACGCAAACCGGCCTTCGCGCTTTTTGCGCGAAGCTGATCCCGCAGTTTCTCACCATTTCCGGGGAACGGTACGAGTACGAAATGAATGTGCTGCTGACCTGCTCACGGGCCGGCATTCCGATCCTGGAGGAGGAGATCGATACGATTTATATCGACGGAAATGCCTCTTCGCATTTTGATACAGTGAGGGATTCCTGTCGTGTGTATAAAGAAATCCTGAAGTTTTCAGCGGCTTCTCTCATCAGTTTTTTGGTGGATTATGGATTATACAGTCTTCTCACCCTATGGACATTCGGGCTAGGGAGTATCCAGAGACTTGTACTATCGAATATCGGTGCACGGATTATGAGCGCATGCGTGAATTATACCATCAACCGCAAGCTGGTGTTCCAGAGCAAAGCGCATGTTGTCCGCTCTGCTGTTCAGTATGCTGTATTGGCAGGTATGATTTTGGCTGGCAACACCTTTGTTCTGGGGCTTCTTGCGGATTGCCTGGGGATAAACCGGTATGCGGCTAAACTTGCCACAGAACTGTTTTTCTTTCTGATCAGCTGGCTGGTTCAGCGGAGGGTTATTTTCCGGGAAGGGAAAAACGCAGGAAAATCTCAGAAAAATTTTAAAGAAGAGGGATGAAATTCAAATGTTCATACGGCGACACTGGTGGGCCATTGTCTATAGCCTGTTTCTGGCTGCCTTTACGGTCTACCTTGCTATGGATACGTTTGTGATCTCCAGGGCATATACGGTGGTGACCGAAACAGAAAGCGGAAGAGAGAGCACTGCCGCAGCCGATACGGAACAGAGCAATGAAACGGGTTCCGATACGGAGGCTGTGCTGTCCGAAACTTTCTACCGCGATGAAAATATTGAAATTACAATTACGGAATACCGGGAATACGATACCTCAATTTTTGTTGCGGATATTGTGCTGTCCTCTCCGGAATACCTTCAGACCGCATTTGCAAAAAACGCTTATGGACGCAATGTGACGGAAAAGACTTCCGAGATTGCGGAAAGCGCAGGCGCGATTCTGGCTATTAACGGAGATTATTACGGCGCACAGGAAGATGGATATGTTCTCCGCAACGGAGTTCTCTACAGAAGCACTGCTGCGGCTGGTCAAGAAGATCTGGTGATCTACGATGACGGAAGTTTCGCTGTTATTAACGAAACGGATATTACTGCCGAGGAACTCCTTGCGAACGGCGCGCAGCAGATCTTATCGTTTGGCTCTGCCTTGATAGAAGATGGAACAGTGGTTGTTTCAGAAAATGATGAAGTCGGAAAAGCCAAAACAAGTAATCCCCGTACCGCTGTTGGCCTCATTGATGATCTCCACTATGTGTTTGTAGTCTCCGACGGAAGAACGGATGAAAGCGCCGGCCTGTCCCTGGCGCAATTGGCGGAATTTATGAAAGAGCTTGGCGTCGTGACCGCCTACAATCTGGACGGCGGGGGTTCCTCTACCATGTATTTTAACGGTCAAATCATCAACAACCCGACTACCAACGGACGAAGCATCAAGGAAAGGAGCGTGAGCGACATTGTCTATATCGGTTACTAACCACTCCGATAGAAGCGCGGCAAAGACGGGATTTGTCTATTTGTTTGTTTCTTTGTTCTGTATCCTGTTTGGCGCTGTCTACGAGCATTTCAGCCATGAGGTATATTCCTATTATATGCTCTATGCGTTTGTATTTCCTTTAGTTGGCGGCATGCTGCCTTTTTTCGGAATCGCTTTTTGCAGAATGCCTATACCGAACAGGGCGTCTTGTAATTTGTACCACTCTGGCATAGCGGCGCTGACAACAGGCAGTCTGTTTCAGGGGGCACTGGAGATTTATGGAACAACTAACCATCTTGTTAAAATTTACTGGTGGATTGGAACTGCATTCGTCTTAGCGGGAATAGTTTTCTATATTGTATGTATCAGAGGAAAAAGAAATAAAATGTAAAAAAATAGGGAATGATAATCTTGACTTATGAAGAATACTATGGGTGTCAGCTTGACGGCCTGAAGCGTGTAGAGCAAGTTTTACTGGATATTATTCGCAAATATCCAACGCAAAGTTATCCAAATGGGGTAGAGCCGGTTTTGTATTGTAAAACCAGAATCAAGGAACCGGAAAGCATGATACGAAAGCTGGAACGCCGGAAAATTCCGGCGGATGGGGTTACCGCCCTTGAAATGATACATGATGCTGTTGGAATGCGGATCGTGTGCTCTTTTTTAGATGATGTCTATAAAATTGCCAGTTGGTTAAGGACATGCCCTGAATTTGAGATTATTGAAACGAAAGATTACATTGCCTACCCGAAGCCCAATGGGTATCGCAGCCTGCATTTGGTTTTATCTTTCCCTTCAGTATCCAATCAAAAATTTATGGCAGAGATACAATTGCGGACGATTGCCATTGATTTTTGGGCAGCCTTAGAACATCAGATGAAGTATAAGAAAAACATTGAGCACGAAAAAACGATTCGCGGTGAATTAAAACGCTGTGCGGACGAGATTGCTTCGGTGGATATTTCGATGCAGACTTTACGAGACCTGATTCTTAACGATCAATGGAATTAAAAAAACAACCTCAATATCTTGCTTATTAAATATTGAGGGCGAAAAGTGGATCAGATGACGCATTAGTTGTATGTTGAAGAATTGAAAAATATGGGGTTTTGTGGTATACTAAAACATTGACAAAGCGTTTCGAAAGAGGTAGAATAAAATAAAACATTTGTTCGTTCTTGCTTTTGGTGAGCAAATTCGTGTAAGCTTATGATCAGTCCGAAGATTCATGCTGAATTCGTGTAAAAATGTGGCTGATAGAAATCGTAATAAATGAGGATTCGTATTATGAGTGAGAAAAATGAGCGGGAGCTATTCAAATTAGTTTCCCCCTACAAGCCTACGGGAGATCAGCCGGAGGCGATCGCCAAGCTGGTGAAGGGAATCAAAAGAGGAGATAAGGAACAAACCCTGCTGGGGGTTACGGGCTCTGGGAAAACCTTTACTATGGCCAATATTATCGCGCAGATGAACCGACCAACCTTGGTGCTTGCACATAATAAGACGTTAGCCGCTCAGCTTTGCAGTGAGTTTAAGGAGTTTTTTCCTGAGAATGCGGTCGAATATTTTGTTAGTTATTACGATTATTATCAGCCGGAAGCATATATCCCGAATACTGATACCTATATTGAAAAGGACAGCGCCATTAATGACGAGATTGATAAGCTCCGCCATTCCGCTACCTCCGCGTTGAGTGAACGGCGGGATGTAATCATTGTAGCCAGCGTATCCTGCATCTATTCTTTGGGCGACCCGATTGACTACCGCAACATGGTTATTTCGCTCCGGACAGGAATGGAAAAGGCGCGGGACGATTTGATCCGCAAGCTGGTGGAGATTCAGTATGAACGCAACGACGTTAACTTCGTTCGGAATAAGTTCCGGGTAAGGGGAGACGTCGTAGAAATTTTTCCGGCCTACTCCGGGGACAACGCAATCCGGGTGGAATTTTTTGGTGATGAAGTCGACCGGATTTCGGAGATCAATACTCTGACCGGGGAGGTCAAGGCAGTTGTTTCCCATGCTGCCATCTATCCGGCCTCCCACTATATTGTGCCGGAGGAAAAGCTGCGCAGAGGACTGCAGGACATTGAAAACGAGATGCTGGAGCGTGTAAAATATTTTAAGGATAATGAAATGTACCTGGAAGCACAGCGAATCGAGCAGCGCACCAAATATGATATTGAAATGCTTTCGGAGATTGGATTCTGCAAAGGAATCGAGAACTATTCCCGGGTGCTTTCCGGCAGGGAGCCGGGCAGTACGCCGTTTACTTTGCTGGACTATTTTCCGGATGATTTTCTGCTGTTTGTGGATGAATCCCATGTTACAATCCCCCAGGTACGCGGGATGTACCACGGGGATTTTGCGCGGAAAAAAACCTTAATAGATTATGGGTTCCGCCTTCCGTCCGCGTTTGATAACCGTCCTCTGAATTATGAGGAATTTTATGGAAAGCTGAATCAGATTGTCTTTGTTTCGGCAACGCCGGGCGCATATGAAAAGGAACTCAGTACCCAGATTGTAGAACAGGTTATCCGTCCGACCGGGCTGCTTGATCCGGAAGTGATCGTAAAGCCGGTAGAAGGGCAGATCGAGGATATTGTCAGCGAAATCAATATCAGGACGGCAAGGAAGGAACGGGTGCTGATTACCACGTTAACCAAGAAGATGGCAGAGGATTTGACTGCGTATCTGGACAACCTTGATATCAAGGTGCGGTATATGCACCATGACGTGGATACCATCGAACGGATGGAAATTATCCGCGACCTGCGGCTGGGCGAGTTTGATGTCTTAGTCGGAATCAACCTGCTGCGGGAAGGGCTGGACATCCCGGAGGTATCTTTGGTCTGTATTTTGGACGCGGATAAGGAAGGCTTCCTCAGAAGCGAGACCTCCCTGGTTCAGACGATTGGGCGTGCGGCACGAAATGCGGAGGGACAGGTCATCATGTATGCTGACAGTGTCACCCCGTCTATGGAACGCGCCCTGACGGAGACCCAGCGGCGCCGCACCATCCAGATGAAGTACAACGAGGAACACGGGATCACCCCGAAAACGATCCGCAAGGATGTTCGGGAGATTATTGAAATATCCAAGAAGGACGAAGAGACAGACGTCCGAAAGCTGAAGAAACGGATGAACGACCGCGAGAAACAGGCGATGATCAAGCGGCTGAATGCAGAGATGAAGGAAGCGGCAAAGCTGCTTGAATTCGAATATGCGGCGCAGATCCGAGATAAGATCAAGGAGCTGACAGATGGAAAATAACTGGATTGTCCGGGAAGCGGAAAGACAGGATTTGAATGGTTTATTGAAGCTTTATACCCAACTGCATCAAAACCCGCTTCCTGAGATAGAACAGTCTCTCCTGCAGCTGTGGGATGAGATCCTACAGGATCGTCGGCACCATATTTTTTTGATTGAGAAATCAGGAAAGGTTATTTCGTCTTGTGTGATGGTGGTGATTCCAAACTTAACCCACAACCAACAACCATATGCATTGATTGAAAATGTAGTTACAGACCAGGAATACCGTAAAAAAGGCTGTGCTTCAGCAGTATTAGCACATGCCAAAAAAGCTGCAGAGGAAAATATGTGCTATAAAATTATGCTGATGACTGGCTCAAAGGAAAAAGCGACTCTTCGTTTTTATGAGCAGTCAGGCTATAATCGGATAGATAAAACAGCGTTTATCCAGTGGCTTTAAACAGAAACAGAAGTAAGGAGTCGACATGGCAAAAGATCAGATTGTTATCAAGGGCGCAAGGGTGCATAACCTGAAAAATATCGATGTGACCATTCCACGCGACCAGCTCGTAGTTTTCACCGGGCTGTCCGGGTCAGGAAAATCCTCCCTTGCGTTTGACACCATTTATGCAGACGGGCAGCGGCGGTATGTGGAGAGTCTCTCCTCCTACGCGCGCCAGTTTTTAGGACAGATGGAAAAGCCGGATGTAGACAGTATTGACGGGCTTTCCCCCGCCATTTCTATCGATCAGAAAACTACCTCCAAGAATCCGCGTTCAACCGTCGGGACGGTCACGGAAATTTATGACTATCTCAGGCTGATGTATGCGCGGATCGGGATTCCGCATTGCCCGGTTTGCGGGAGAGAAATTAAACAGCAGACAATCGACCAGATTGTTGACCGGATTATGGCAATGCCGGAACGGACAAAAATTCAAGTCCTCGCGCCGGTAGTCAAAGGCAGGAAGGGCGAGCATGTCAAGGAACTGGATGCAGCACGCCGGGCCGGCTATGTCCGCGTGAGGATTGACGGTAATATTTACGACCTTTCCGAAACGATCAAGCTGGAAAAAAATAAAAAACACAGCATTGAAGTCATTGTAGACCGTCTGGTGATTAAGGAAGAAATCCGTTCCCGGCTGTCTGACTCGCTGGAAACGGCAGTAGGACTGTCTGAAGGGGTTGTAATTATTGACGTATCCGATGGAGAGGAGCTACTCTTTTCGCTTAATTATGCCTGTCCGGAGCATGGCGTCAGCATAGAAGAGCTGGAACCGAATATGTTCTCCTTTAACAACCCGAACGGCGCTTGCCCTACTTGTACAGGGCTTGGAACCTTTATGAAGGTTGACCCGGATCTGATCGTACCGAATAAGGAGCTTTCCATTAAGGACGGAGCAATTAAGGCGAGCGGATGGTATTACGCGGATGGTTCCATTTCTCAGATGTATTATGAGGGACTGGCGAAGCACTATAAGTTCAGCCTGGACACTCCGTTCGGCAAACTCCCGAAGAAAATCCAGACGCTGCTTTTCTATGGCTCGGATGGGGAAATCATTCAGTTTAAACGCAGCAGCGAGTTTGGGGAGAGCAGCTACCGATCCTCTTTTGAAGGGATTCTCAACAATCTGGAACGCCGCTTCCGCGAAACGCAGAGCAACTATATGCGGGATGAAATTACGCAGGTAATGAGCGCGGTTCCCTGCCCGGACTGTCATGGGGAACGGCTGAAGCCGGAAATTTTGGCGGTAACGGTGGGCGGGATCAACATCAGCGATTTTTGTAAGCTGTCTGTTGTCAAGGCGCTTGATTTTGTCGAGAACCTGAAGCTGTCTGATAAAGATCAAATGATCGCCCATCAGATTTTGAAGGAGATCCGGGAACGGCTCGGGTTTTTGAAAAGTGTTGGGCTGGAATACCTTACCCTTTCCCGGTCGGCGGGCACTCTGTCCGGCGGAGAGAGCCAGCGAATCCGTCTGGCAACCCAGATCGGATCTTCCCTGGTGGGAGTTGTCTATATTCTGGACGAGCCGAGCATTGGGCTGCATCAGCGCGACAACGATAAGCTGATTGCTACGCTCAAGCGGCTGCGCGACCTGGGGAATACCTTAATCGTGGTGGAGCACGACGAGGATACCATGTACGCAGCCGACCATATTGTAGACGTCGGGCCGGGCGCGGGCGTTCACGGCGGAGAGATTGTCGCACAGGGAAGTATCCAGGATATTATCGGCTGTAAGGAATCTATTACCGGGCAGTATCTGTCTGGGGTGAAAAAGATTGAAGTACCGTCTGGCCGCCGGAAAGGGAACGGCGATTTCTTGAAAATCATCGGTGCCAAGGAAAACAATCTAAAAAATATTAATGTCTCAATCCCTTTAGGAACGCTGACCTGTGTAACCGGGGTCTCCGGCTCCGGGAAATCCTCTTTGGTGAATGAGGTCATCTATAAATCGCTGGCAAAGGAGCTGAGCAAAGCAAGGCTGAAGCCCGGCGCGCACAAAGCGATTGAGGGACTTGAACACATCGACAAGATCATTGATATCAACCAGTCCCCGATCGGACGGACTCCCCGCTCCAATCCCGCAACCTATACCGGCGTATTTACTGATATCCGGGATGTGTTTGCGAAAACCCCGGACGCAAAAATGCGCGGATATAACGCGGGCCGGTTCTCCTTTAACGTCAAGGGCGGACGGTGTGAAGCCTGTGAAGGAGACGGAATCATCAAAATAGAGATGCATTTCCTTCCCGATATCTATGTTCCCTGCGAGGTTTGTAAGGGCAAGCGGTATAATCGGGAGACACTTGAGGTAAAATATAAAGGGAAAACCATTCACGATGTGTTGGAAATGACCATTGAAGAAGCGCGCGATTTCTTTGAACCGATCCCGAAAATTCAAAGGAAGCTGCAAACGCTCTGCGATGTGGGACTCAGCTATGTGAAAATGGGACAGGCTGCGACGACCCTGTCCGGCGGGGAAGCACAGAGGGTAAAGCTTGCGACAGAACTATCCCGTCAGTCCACTGGACAGACCCTCTACATCCTGGACGAGCCGACCACCGGTCTGCATGTGGCGGATATTCACAAGCTGGTCGAAATGCTGGGCCGCCTGGTAGATGCCGGCAATACGGTTTTGGTGATAGAGCACAATCTGGATGTAATCAAAATTGCTGATTATATCATTGATTTGGGCCCGGAAGGCGGGGACAACGGCGGAAAGGTGATTGCAGCCGGAACGCCGGAGCAGATCGCTGCAAATAAAAAATCCTACACAGGACTTTATCTGAAAAAAATGTTGGAAAAATCATGAAAAACTCTTTACAAAAGTATACTTTTGTGGTATATTAAAAATATCAATAATCAATGAGTAAAAGAGGCCGATCTGCGTGAAGCTGTTTGCACGTTCCGTTTTAGATCCTATGTTGCCGAAGATGCGGCTGCAATTTTGAAAATGGGGGTCTCTGTAAAAGAAAGGTATGGTGTGTATTATGAAAAAGGTTTGTTCTGTATGCGGTTGGGAATACGATCCGGAAGTAGGATATGAAGAAGGCGGAATCGCTCCGGGCACTGCTTGGGAAGACCTGCCGGACGATTTTGTCTGCCCGCTCTGCGGCGTTGGCAAAGATATGTTTGAAGACGCATAAGAAAAAAGCAGCCGAAAAACGGCTGCTTTTTTCTTATGCAGGGGAAAATTGGCATCATTTTCCGCTATGTGACCACCCAGATCAAAACCATATATAGCACTGTTCCGCCGGCAATTGAAAGGAGCATATTCTTTTTCCAGAGATGGAGTAGCGCGGTTGCAAGAATTCCAAGAAATTCCGGAAGCCCAAACGGAAAAGAGGAAAAGGATATATCCTTCAGGCAGTAAATTACCAAAAGGCCGATTACCGCGAACGGAAGCACTGTGCCGAGGTAACGGATATAGTCCGGCGTTTTTTTCCCTTCCGGAAAGACAAGAAAGGGGAGAAAACGTGTAGTCATTGTACCCAGCACGACTACAGCTACAGTGATAATTCCCTGTATCAGCGTCATTTCCATTGATCTGCTTCCTCCTTTTCCGATTCGTCTGTTGATTGTACTTCCGCCTCATCCATCGTCCGGCGCTCCATGGGGCGCCGGAACAGGGTAAGCAGAATCAGGATTCCTGCCATTGCCGGGAGGATAAACTGGTCGGCACGGAAAATGACCAGGCAAAGGGCGGAAACACCCAGCCCAATCAGAGCTGGCCAGTGATTTTTCTGAGAAAGCCATTGCTCCAGGAAGATTACGACAAACAGGGCGGTCATGACAAAATCAATTCCTTTCAGTTCAAAGGGAATCAGCCCGCCGACCAGGCCGCCGATGGTAGCGCCCAAAACCCAGTAGCATTGGTTGAGCAGGGTAACAAAAAAGCAAAACCACCCCTTGTCCACTCCTTGAGGCGGCTTAGTAGAGCACAGGATAGAAAAGGATTCGTCACACATGCCAAAAATTAAGTAAGGCTTCTTTTTTCCGGTGCCGCGAAAAACATCCAGCATTGAAATTCCATAAAACAGGTGGCGCGCATTGACCATCAGCGTTAGGAAATAGGCATAAATAGGATTAAAAGCAGAAGCGAGCAGACTGACCGTGACAAATTCCATCGAACCGGCGAAAATGGTCATGCTCATCAGCATCGGCCATAAAAAGGAAAATCCCTTGCTCTGCATAAAAATACCGTAAGCGATTCCCAAAAAAAGAAAGCCCGCAAAAATCGGAATAGTATGCGGAAATGCCGCCTTAAACGCTTTCCTCTTTTCAGTCATAGTTGCAACCGTCCTCCTCTGCATCATTCCTTACTATTATATCGATCAGTTATTTTTCTGTCAAATTGAGGAAGAGCCTGTTGCAGTGCTAAAAATATGGAAATTATTAGATACAAAGGCGAATACTTGCTTTTTCTCCCTGAAAAGTAGTATAATAATGGGGTTAATAGGAGGTATCTGGGATGAAAGGGGATTTACACTGTCATACGCGTTTATCTGACGGATCAGAAGGCATTGAAGAGGTAATCGCGAGAGCAAAGCGTGCGGGGATGGACTTTTTATCGATCACTGATCACGATACAGTTGCGTCAATGTCCCGTTCCAAGGTACTTGCACAACGCTATGGGATTCAGATCATTCCCGGTGTGGAATTTTCCTGCAAAGACCCTGCCAATGGCAGAAAGGTACATGTTCTGTGTTATCTGCCGGAAAAGCCGGACCGGCTGGAGGGATTGTGCGTCAGGATGTGCGAGGCCAGGAAAAAGGCGGGAAAAGAAATGTTTCGCAGGGTTCTGCGCTATTTTCCGATGACGGCAGAAGATCTGCTGCGTTTCTCATCACACAGCACATCAATTTATAAGCAGCATATTATGCACGCTTTGATGTGCTACGGCTATACGACACATATCTTTGGCGGCCTGTTTCACGAGCTTTTTAATGCTCAGACCGGCCCGCTCTACATCAAAATTGATTATCCCGACGTAGACGATGTGATTGACCTGATCCATCAATCGCAGGGGATCGCTGTTTTGGCGCATCCTTATGAATATGACAGTATTGATCTGCTTCACCGTTTGATTGCGGAAAAAAAACTCGATGGAATCGAAGTGTTCCATAGCCGCTGCCCAGAGGAAGGGGAGGCGGCGCTGAGACAATTGGCCCAGGAAAACAACCTGATTATGACCGGAGGGTCTGACTTTCATGGCTTTTATGCCTCCAGGCCCAGTCCAATTGGCAATCGGTATACCTCGCAGGAAGCGTTGGACGCCCTGTTCCGGCTAAAGGAACAGAAACGGAATGACGGAAAATAGGACAGATATTCTCTGTCCTATGAAACATGGCGGTATAGCGCCATGGGAACAGTGAGGACTATAATAAAAAGCCAGCCGGAGAACCGACTGGCTTTTTATTTAAGAGCAAAAAGGAAGAGAAAATAGCGGTAAGCGAAATCTGTATATTTTACCGGACAGGTGAAATAAAAATTGTTTATCCTGCACAAATTTGAAGGATTTAAAAGGAAAACAGAGAAATTAAAAGGATTTAGAAGTATTTTTGATATAAATTTGCGTTAATAGATGCTCATTCCGGCTGAATATCAAAAAAATCAAGATTTTTCGAGATTTTTTTGAAAAAATGCTTGACATTTATACTGATACGTCCTATATTAGTATTGTTGTTTTTGTGTCTTTTATTCACTGTGCGTATGTCCACTATAACTCCAAGCCCAAAGCGCGGGGGGAAAAAGCCTTTTGCGGGTGGTGGTACAAAAGCCCGGTGGGTTCTGTACGAAGCCTGCTCCGTTTCGTGCAAAAACTAAAATTCCGCAAAGGGGGATACAACAATGAGCGAAAAGCTATTGGATTTGAAAAACATCACCTTATCGTATGACGGGGAAAAGATTCTGGATCGGATTAACCTCTATGTCCGGGACAAAGAGTTTATCACACTGCTCGGCCCGTCAGGCTGCGGAAAAACGACTACGCTGAGAATTATCGGCGGGTTCGCTTTTCCGGATGAGGGTGATGTTTTTTTTGAGGGAAAACGGATCAACGATCTGCCGGCCTATAAGCGGCCGATCAATACGGTCTTTCAGCGGTACGCCCTGTTCCCTCATCTGAACGTATACGATAATGTGGCGTTTGGGCTGAAGGTCAAAAAGCTGGATAAAAAGGAGATTGACAAGCGTGTAAGGCAGATGCTGGTGCTGGTGAATCTCAAGGGCTTTGAGAAGCGCCGGGTCAGCAAGCTCTCCGGCGGGCAGCAGCAGCGGGTCGCAATCGCGCGTGCGCTGGTAAACCACCCGAAAATTCTCCTGTTGGATGAACCGCTGGGCGCGCTGGATCTTAAGCTGCGCAAAGAAATGCAGCTCGAGCTGAAAAACATCCAGCAGCAGCTTGGAATTACCTTTATCTATGTAACCCATGACCAGGAAGAGGCGCTGACCATGTCCGATACCATCGTGGTTATGAAGGACGGGGAAATCCAGCAGATCGGGACGCCGCAGGATGTTTATAATGAACCGAAAAACGCGTTTGTCGCGGACTTTATTGGGGAAAGCAATATCTTTGACGCGACCATGATCTGTGATGGCAGAGTAGAGATCAACGGCGTTGAGTTTGATTGTGTCGATAATGGCTTCGGAAAGGATTCATCGGTAGACGTTGTCATCCGTCCGGAGGATATTGATATCCTTCCCGCCGGCGCCTCCGATTTGACCGGAACGGTCAAGAGCGTGATCTTTAAAGGAGTTCACTATGAGATTACCGTGGTATGTAACGGGCTGGAATGGCTGATTCAGACTACCCGCAGCGCAGAAGAGGGAAGCGAGGTTTCCCTTTCCTTTACGCCGGACAACGTCCATGTTATGAAGCGGATTTTTGAGGGCTTTTCCAGTAAAATCAAGGGAAGGGTCACGGCGGAAAACGAGGTCTCTTTCCTGGGGGTTACCTTTACCCGCGAAGGGCTAAGCCTTCCGGAGGATACAGAGGTACTGCTCACCATCCCGCCGAAATCGATCGAGGTTGTTTCAGAGGACCACAGCGACCTGATTGTCTATCTGGAATCGATGGTATATAAAGGCGCTTATAATGAAATGATTGTCTGGGCAAAGGATGAGGAAGAGGAATACCGCAGTCTGCTTGTCCATTCTATGAATGATGAACAGATTGCAACCGATATCGGGATTAAATTCCGTTTTGACGATATTATGATCGCTCCTGCAGAACTGCCAGGGCAGAAAGGAGCGGAACGTGAAGAATAAACTGCCTGCTTTTCCGTACATTGTATGGATGGTTGCATTTATTGTCGTCCCGCTGTTTCTGGTGGTTTACTTTGCGTTTACCTCGGAAGAGGGCGGGTTTACCCTTGACAACCTTGTCAAGATCAGCCAGTATACGCCGATCTTTGTTAAATCCATTAACCTTGCAATTATCGCTACCCTGATCTGTTTTGTCCTGGCTTATCCGATTGCATATATTTTGTCCCGTTCGACAGAACGCTACCAGCGTACCATGATCCTCCTGGTCATGCTGCCGATGTGGATGAACTTTTTGCTGCGTACCTATGGCTGGATGACTTTGCTGGAAAATGAGGGGTTGATCAACAAATTTCTGGGGCTCCTACATATCGGGCCGTTCCAGATGATCAACACCGCCGGTGCGGTGGTGCTCGGGATGGTTTATAACTATCTCCCGTTTATGATCCTGCCCCTTTACTCCGTGATGGCGAAGATTGACCAGTCGATGATCGAAGCAGCACAGGATTTGGGCTGCAATGCGGTCAAGGTAATTATTAAAGTACTGATGCCGCTGAGCCTACCGGGAATTATTACCGGGGTAACTATGGTGTTTGTACCGAGTGTTTCCACATTTGTTATTTCCAGAATGCTGGGCGGCGGTCAGAATATGCTGATCGGGGATTTGATTGAGCAGCAGTTCATCGGCAGCACCTATAACCCCTATGTCGGTTCTGCGATGTCGTTGATCCTGATGGTGATTATGCTGGTGATTATGGGAATTATGAGTTCCTTTGACGATGATGAAATGGAGGGGCTTGTAATATGAAGAAAGCTGTTACCAAGGGCTATGTCCTTCTGATTTTATTGTTTTTGTATGCACCGATCTTTGTTTTGATCGCTTTTTCCTTCAATGAGTCCAAAAGCCGAGCCAACTTTACCGGCTTTACCTTCCATTGGTATGAGGAGCTCTTTAAGGACAACCTGATCATGACTTCCCTGGGGAATACTCTCTTAATCGCAGTGCTCGCCTCTGTGTTTGCAACTATCCTGGGAACGGCGGCGGCGCTGGGGATCAAGAATATGAAAAAACGGGCGCGCAGCGTCTGCATGAATGTTACCTATATGCCGGTCATTAATCCGGAAATTGTCATGGGTATTTCCATGATGCTTTTGTTTGTGTTTATCTGCCAAATGTTTGACTGGGAGCTGGGGATGATCACAGTATTGATCGCGCATATTACCTTTTGTGTACCTTATGTAATTCTCAATGTCCTTCCGAAGCTGCGGCAGATGGATCAAAACACCTATGAGGCTGCGCTGGATCTCGGCTGTACGCCGTTTTCCGCCTTCTTCAAGGTGGTAATTCCGGAAATCCTGCCGGGAATTATGTCCGGCTTTTTGATGGCGTTTACCTTTTCGCTGGACGATTTTATTATCACTTATTTTACAAACGGCAGTTCCTTCCAGACCTTGCCGGTCACCATCTATGCGATGACCCGGAAAAAGGTCAATCCTAAGATCAATGCCCTTTCAACCATTCTGTTTTTGGCGGTTCTGATTTTACTGATTGTGATGAATGTCCGTCAGGCCCGTTCTGAGAAAAACAAGGAAAAACAACGATGAAAGGGGATGCTGTGATTGAAAAAGTGGGTGACGATTCTCACCGCTGTCCTGCTGTGCTTTACCTGCCTTCAGGTATCTGCGCTGGATGTGCGGGCGGAGGATACTGTTACAATTAAGGTCTACAACTGGGGAGAATATATCTCCGACGGCAGTGATGATTCGATGGACGTCATCAAGGAATTTGAAGCGCAGTATCCGGGCATTAAGGTCAGTTATACGACCTATGCGACGAATGAAGAACTCTATGCGAAGCTGCGCAGCGGTTCTGCAAGCTATGACGTGATCGTTCCGTCAGACTATATGATTTCCAGGATGATTGCGGAGGATATGCTGGAACCTCTTGACTTTTCAAATATTCCGAACTTTGCTGATATTGACGATACCTTCAAAAATCCGCAGTATGACCCGGAGAATGAGTATTCTGTACCATACACCTGGGGAACAGTAGGCATCATCTACAATACGACGATGGTAGAAGGAACGGTTGATAGCTGGGAGGTGCTGTGGGATCCGCAGTACACAGGCCAGATTCTAATGTTCAACAACAGCCGGGATGCATTTGGAATTGCGGAAAAGCTGCTGGGCTTTTCACAGAATACCACGGATGTGAAGGAGCTGGAGCAGGCTGCGGAGAAGCTGAAAGAGCAGAAGATGGTACTCCAGGCTTATGTTATGGATGAAATCTTTGATAAGATGTCCAACGGCGAGGCGGCGCTGGCTCCCTATTACGCGGGGGACTTCTTCATTATGCAGGAGGACAATCCGGATCTTGCCTTTGCTGTTCCGAAAGAGGGTACCAATCTCTTTGTAGATGCGATGGTCATTCCGAAGGGAACGGAGCATAAGAAAGAGGCGGAAACCTTTATCAACTTTATGCTGGAGCCGGATATCGGCTTGGCAAACATTGAGTTTATCGGCTATTCTACGCCGCTCAAAACCGTTAAATCCATGCTTGACGAAGAGGTTCTAAACGATGGGATTTCTTACCCCTCGCAGGAGATTCTTGACAAGTGCGAAAGCTTTGTCAACCTTCCGGATGAACTAAACCGCTATATGGATGAACTTTGGGTGGATATCCGCGCTTCAGGCAGTTCATCGGTCATTGAACTGATCTTCCTGTTTGCTGTGATCCTGGGACTGGGTGGTGCGCTGATTATCTATCTCCGCCGCCGGAACCGGTAAAGAGCGCCAATGTAAAATTATGCTTATTAGGGCCGGGACAGGTTTTTACGAAAACCTGTCCCGGCTTTGCTGTGTAAAGCTTTTGCTTCATTTCATTTAACATGACTTTACAAATATGCTCTAAAATGAACGAAATGGAAGGCGAAATTGGATTTTGGAGAAGCAAAAGGCATTTTACAATAGATTTTTGTCCGCCGCAAAGGGCTTTTGCGGTTTAACATCGATTTAACCTAAATTATACCGAAACATGCTTTCTGAAGAAAAACAAATCCCTTATAATAATACTCGTAGCAAACAAGTAAAATAAAATTTGAAAATGAATTCTACGAAAGGGTAGGGATTTATCATGAAATTAAAAAAAGTAGGTATTTTTGCTTTGACTGCTGTTCTGTCATTAGGACTGCTTGCAGGCTGCGGAGAAGAAAAAACAGATAACACGAGCACACCGGAAGCTTCTTCTGATTCCAGTGCTGCTTCAGAGGAAAACGGCACTGTTGATTTGGGCGGAGCAAAGATCACCATGTCCGGTTCCACTTCTATGGAAAAATTCTGCTCTGCTTTGACGGAAGCATTTAACGCTGACTGCAACGCAATGGCAACCGCAGAATACACCGGTTCCGGCGCTGGGATCGAAGCGGTCACTGCTGGAACAGTAGATATCGGAAACGCTTCCAGAGCATTAAAGGATGAGGAAAAGGCGAACGGCCTTGCTGAAAACATTGTAGCAATTGACGGGATCGCGGTAGTAGTTGATAAGGAAAATACTGTTGCAGACCTGACAAAGGATCAGCTGATCAGCATCTATAAAGGAGAAATCACCAACTGGAAAGATCTCGGCGGAAAAGACGAAGCGATTGTTGTAATCGGCCGTGAGGCAGGCTCCGGCACCCGCGGCGCGTTTGAAGAACTGCTTGAAGTCGAGGACGCTTGCAAGTATGCACAGGAGGTTGATTCTACCGGCGGCGTGATGGCAAAGGTTGCGGCAACCCCGGGCGCAATCGGATATGTGTCCCTGGATGTCATCGACGATACTGTTAACACTGTCAAATTGGAAGGCGTAGAAGCGACCGAAGAAAATATCAAATCCGGCGACTACTTCCTCAGCCGTCCGTTTGTCATGGCTACCAAAGGTGAAATCTCGGAACAGAGCGAAGCGGTTCAGGCGTTGTTCGACTACATCAACTCCGACAAGGGTCAGGAAATCATTGCTAAGGTTGGCCTGATCTCTGCAAAATAGGGGATACGTTCCAATAACTAATCAATTCGAGAACATAAAAATATCAGTCCTTTCTGAGATATCCTCAAGATTTGCTACTCTTGAGGATATTTTGCTAGAAGGGCAGCGGAAAAGAGGGAGACAGGTTCTATGGAGGCTCCATCAAAGACCAAAAAGCAATTTTCAATCATAGGAAGCCATAAAACAAAATCAGTGGTAGAAGTTACAGCCAATATCATCTTTATCGTCTGTGCGTTTGTAGCAATCATTGCAGTGCTCGCAATCACCGTTTATATGATCTATTCCGGCGCGCCTGCGCTTTTTAAAGTAGGAATACTGGATATCCTGTTCGGCACCACCTGGGCGCCGACTGCCGAGGATCCAAGCTTTGGGATTTTGTACATTATTTTGACCTCGATTGTCGGCACGGCACTCGCGATCCTGATCGGTGTGCCGATTGCACTGATGACCGCTATTTTTCTCTCTGAGATTGCGAATACCAAGCTTGCCGCAATTGTTCGGCCCGCGGTAGAGCTTTTGGCGGGAATTCCCTCTGTAGTCTATGGACTGCTTGGAATCCTGATGGTCAATCCGGTAATCTATAAACTGGAAAAGTTTATTTTCAAAGACGATCCGAATCATCAGTTTACCGGTGGGGCAAACCTGTTGTCCGCCGTCCTGGTGCTGGCGATTATGATTCTGCCGACAGTCATTAACATCAGCGAAACCTCGCTGCGTTCTGTCCCGCAGGACTATCGAAATTCTTCCCTGGCACTGGGTGCAAGCAAGATACAGACCATTTTTAAGGTTACTGTGCCGGCGGCGAAATCCGGGATTATTACCGGAATTGTGCTGGGAATCGGGCGCGCGCTGGGGGAAGCGATGGCCATTGTGCTGGTCTGCGGAAACTCTATCAATTTCCCGCTGCCATTTAACTCTGTTCGGACGCTGACCACTGCGATTGTATCTGAAATGGGATATGCCGGAGGACTGCATCGTGAGGTTCTCTTTACGATTGGCTTGGTGCTATTTGCCTTTATTATGGTAATCAATATCCTGTTAAGTACAGTGCTGAAAAAAGGGGGCAAAAAGGATGACAAATAGCGTGAGTATCTATGATAAAAAGAAACGCCCCGGCGATATGGCGCTGTTGATTGTAATTTATATCTGTGCTTTTCTGGCAGTGCTGCTGTTAGTTGGGATCATAGGCTATGTCGTTTACCGTGGGATTTCTGTGGTTGACTGGCAATTTATTTCAACCGCTCAGAGCGCCCTGAACGAAACCTTTGGAATCCTGCCGAATATCATTAACACGCTCTATATCATTGTGATTACCCTGTTGATTGCTACCCCGGTTGGGATTGGCTCGGCCATTTATCTGACCGAATATTCCAAGGGCGGGCGTCTGGTACGCCTGATCGAATTTACAACAGAAACACTGTCCGGAATCCCTTCCATCATTTTCGGACTGTTCGGAATGGTGTTTTTCGGGACAGTGCTGCGTCTTGGCTTTTCGATTCTCTGCGGAGCGCTGACCCTGACCATCATGATTCTGCCAATCATTACCCGGACGACACAGGAAGCTTTGAAAACTGTTCCGGAAAGCTATCGCACCGGAGCACTTGGAATCGGCGCGACCAAATGGTATATGATCCGTACCATTATCCTGCCGAGCGCTATGCCGGGAATTGTGACCGGAGTAATCCTTTCCATCGGGAGAATTGTCGGGGAATCGGCAGCCCTCCTCTTTACGGCAGGAAGTGCTTTTCTGATGCCGAACAACTGGCTGACCCATCCGATGACCTCGGGCGGTACCTTGACGATCCAGATGTATCTGAGCATGACCAAGGCGCAGTATGACAATGCATTCGGAATTGCGCTGGTACTGATTATCATTGTACTGGGCATTAACCTGCTGACAAAGCTTTTGAGCAGGAAGCTGGACGTAAGCCGGAAAAGCTGATTATTGCCGGTTCGTTGCGATTGACCGAAAAGCTGTGATGAGTGAAGAAAGGAATGGTCATAGAAATGACAGAACAAGTAGGAAAAGAACAAGTGAAAATTCATGTAGAGCATCTCAATCTTTTTTATGGCTCCAACCATGCGCTGAAAGATGTTAATATGGATATCCTGGAGAATAAAATCACCGCATTTATCGGGCCGTCCGGATGCGGGAAATCAACCTTTTTAAAGACGCTGAACCGGATGAACGACCTGGTTCCGAATGTGTCAATTGACGGAACAGTTGAGCTGGACGGAGAAAATATCTTTTCACCGCGTGTGGACACCACCCTTCTTCGGAAGAAAATCGGGATGGTATTCCAGCAGCCGAATCCCTTTCCGATGAGCGTGTATGACAACATCGCCTACGGGCCGAGAATCCATGGCATCCGTTCCAAGGTGAAGCTGGATGAAATCGTAGAAAAAAGCCTGCGCAGCGCGGCGATCTTTGATGAGGTCAAAGACCGGATGAAAAAATCGGCTCTTGGTCTTTCGGGCGGACAGCAGCAGAGGCTGTGCATTGCCAGGGCGTTGGCGGTAGAGCCGGAGGTTCTGCTGATGGACGAACCTACCTCTGCACTGGATCCAATTTCGACCCTGAAAATTGAAGAGCTGATGGAAGGGCTGAAGAAGGACTATACCGTGGCGATTGTGACCCATAATATGCAGCAGGCAACTCGTATTGCCGATTATACCGCGTTCTTCCTGGTGGGAGAGATGGTGGAGTTTGGCACGACAGAGCAGATTTTCTCCATGCCAGGGGACAAACGCACCGAGGATTACATTACCGGACGGTTTGGATAAAAGTGAAGCAGAGGAGGAATCAGAATGGCCGCAAGACCAACATTTGACCATGAGCTGGAACAGCTAAACACTGACCTGATCCGGATGGGCGCCCTGGTGGAGGAAGCGATTGAGAAGGTAGTTTCCGCATTTCAGAATGAGGACTATCAACTGGCGAAATCTATTGTGGAGCACGATAGGCAGATCAATGAAATTGAAAAGATTATTGAATCGCGGAGCCTGTCCCTGATGCTCCGCCAGCAGCCGGTAGCGGGTGATCTGAGGCTGGTTTCTACCGCCTTAAAGGTTGTGACCGATATGGAACGGATCGGAGACCAGGCCGCGGATATAGCAGAGCTGATCCTGCATATCAAGGGTCCGCATATCTATGAGGTGGTACAGCATATCCCGGATATGGCGAAGAATACAAAACAGATGGTACACGATGCGATCCGGGCTTTTGTAGACCGCGACTTGGAGCTGGCCGGAGAGGTTGTCCGGCAGGATGATACCGTAGACGACCTATTTAACAAGGTAAAAGCTGAGGTTGTGAAGATCATGAAAACGGAAAACGCTCCGGTGGATCATGGAATTGATTTTTTGATGATTGCCAAGTATCTGGAACGGATCGGAGACCACGCCGTCAATATCTGCGAATGGCTTGAGTTTCGGCAGACCGGAACGATCAATCAGACGCGGCTTTTATAAGATTGCCGGCAAGCCTGTTTGGAAATGACTGGTATGCTCGGCTTATCAAAACTCCCTCTTGATCTCATCGGATCAGACGGGAGTTTTTGATTTTGTGAAACTATTTTCAGTAAGAAATTTATAAAGTTTTCTTAAGCTTCCTGTTATTTTATTGTCATCATAATCGGGAAATGCTATAATGGGTTTAATTTGACAGGTTTTGGAAAGAGCAGATAATAGAATTAGCCTGTCCGGGCTTTAAAGGAGGAATGGCTGGGAATCCAGTCAATCGTATATGAATTTTTTAAAACGTGTTTTTTATGGTGTAGTCATTGGCATTTCAAACGTGATTCCGGGGCTGAGCGGCGGGACAACAGCAGTAATTCTCAACATCTATGACCGGCTGATCGGTTCTATTTCCCGTTTGAGGAAGGAACCGAGGAAGAGCCTGTCTTTTCTTGTTCCTCTGGTGATTGGCGCGGCGCTTGCCATTATTGCCTGCAGCAACCTGATTTCTTACCTGCTCGACCAGCACTATATGATCATTAATTTTTTCTTTATCGGGATCATTCTCGGCAGTATCCCGATGATCTGGAAACGCGGAACAAAGGACGGGCTGAAGCCGTGGCATTTTATTCCCTGCCTTGTGACGTTCGGAATTATGATCTTTACTATCGTCGGGCCGTTTGACGCTTCTTCGGAAAGTGTGGTTACCACCCTTACGCCGTTTGTGTTTGTGCAGTTATTCCTGTGCAGTGCTATTGCAGCGGTCTGCATGATCATTCCGGGAATCAGCGGCAGCTTTGTGATGCTGCTCTTTGGGGTATATACTACGATTATGACCGCTGTATCTGATTTCAATTTTCTCCTTTTGCTGCCGATTGGACTGGGTGCGCTGCTTGGTATTTTGATTGGTGCGAAAATGATTGATTTTTTGCTGCGCCGTTATCCGCAGGCCACCTATTTTTCCATTTTGGGACTGGTGCTCGGTTCAGGGCCGGTCTTATTCGGCAAAATCATAACCACCGGAAATTTTCGGTTCGGCATGCCGCTTGCAGTTTCTGTTTTTGTTTTGATTATCGGTATTGCTATTGTCCTTGTCTTTGACAGCAGATGGCTGAGAGAAAAATTAGAGGGAAGAAATCGTCAAAAAGTAACAAAAATATAAATTGTTTATAGTTCTTTCATTGTTTTTCTGTTTCCGCAATGCTATAATAATTAAGTATTGTAAACGCCTTGAGGAGGAAACAGACCGTTATGAATCAAAAACCACTTTGGAAATATGCAGTCAGTATTTTTGGAGCCCATGTGGGCGGCGTAGTAATCGCGATGATCCTGGTAATCAGCGTGCTCCCGATTTCGGATAATACCATTTTTCAGGTTTGCTGCGGGATTTTTATTTTATTCATTTATTGGGCGCTGGTAAGCGGAACTGGCTGGAAGCTTGGAAATGACGACCTCAACCGCGTTCACTTTAACCGGATGGAAAAGAATCTTTGGCGCGGTGTGTGGGTTGGGCTGATCGCCTGCATCCCGATGTTTGTGCTGGATCTTGCGCTGATTATCCTGACAGCGTTTGACTGCGGAGCTGCCAGTGAATGGGGATTGGTTATTTACCGGGTGCTGAATATGCATGATATGATCTTTATCAACCTGGTGGCAGGAACGAAGGATACCCTGCTGACCCTTCCGGTTTGGAAATCGATTGTTATCAGCCTGATGACGTTCTTTACCGTACTATGCGTTTACAGTGGATATATCCTGGGATATAAGGATATTGTCCTGATGGATAAGCTGATGTATAAGAACAAAAAGGATAAAAAGAAATAAAAGAAGAAACACACCCATATAATATCTTAAGCCTTAGCGTAAGATAGGAAAGGGTGTGTTTTATGTATCATACAGGAAGGCGGGACTTGACGGCGGGGAAGCTTGCATTTTTGGCAGTGATCGGAATGTTTGCTTTCTTCGGCGTTATGTTGCAGGACACGCCGATTCTCCCTGCGGATACCCAGCCATCACAGCCGGAAAAAATTGAAACGGTAGTTGTCGACGCCGGACACGGTGGTATAGACGGCGGTGCGACCGGAATCCACGGGGAAGTGGAAAAGGATATCAACCTGGCAATTGCCGGATATCTGAAGAATTACCTGCAGATGAGCGGAATGGATGTGGTGATGACCAGGGAATCTGATCTGTCGTTACATACGTCGGATGGCAGCATCGCACAGAAAAAAGCGGAGGATATCCGCAAGCGCCTTTCGATTGTTGATCAGGATGAAAATTCCTTGACGGTTTCGATCCATCAGAACAAATTCGGAGAAAGCAAATATCATGGCGCACAGATGTTTTATGGGGTGAACAACCCACAGAGCGAGGTGCTGGCGCAGACAATCCAGACTTCTATTGTGGAAAAACTCCAGCCTGAAAATACCAGGCAAATCAAAAAGGGGACGAAATCAGTCTATTTGCTGATGCATGCCCAGAATCCGATTGTGCTGGTGGAATGCGGCTTTTTGTCCAATGAGGAAGAAGCGAAAAAGCTGTCTGACGAGGAATACCAAAAGGAAATGGCCTTCGCAATCTATTGCGGGATAATGGAATACTGCGGACAGACGCCGTAAAGCAGAGCGGCGCTGTTTGGCGGAAGGGGATGTTTACATTGGCAAAGGCAAGGGAACTCTATGTCTGCCGTGGCTGCGGTTATGAGACGCCCAAATGGTATGGGAAATGTCCGGGCTGCGGCGGATGGAATACATTAGAGCAGGTGGAAATTGCACCGGCCGTGCCGACAAATAAAAAGGTGGTTGCTGCGGCAAATGGCGAGCAGGCCCAGCTTTGCCCAATCCGGGATGTGGATGTCAACGATGAAATCCGGTTTCATACCGGCGTTTCGGAACTTGATCGGGTGTTGGGCGGCGGAATTGTCAAAGGTTCCGTCGTTCTCCTGGGCGGTGATCCGGGAATCGGGAAGTCTACTTTGTTGCTGCAGATTTGCCAATACCTGGGGAGATCACTCTCTATTCTTTATGTGTCCGGAGAAGAATCGGTGCGTCAGATCAAGCTGCGCGCCGACCGCTTAAAGGTAGACAGTGAAAATCTCTATCTTTTAGCCGATACCAATGTGGAACGGATCGCAAACACGATTCTGGCAAAGAAGCCGGATCTCGTGATGGTAGACTCAATTCAAACAATGAATATTCAGAAGCTGCAGTCATCGCCGGGAAGCGTAATGCAGGTACGGGAGAGTACAAATGCGTTCCTGCATTTGGCGAAGAGCGAGGATATCCCGGTGATTATCGTCGGGCATGTGAATAAAGACGGAGCGATTGCCGGGCCGAAGGTGCTGGAGCATATTGTAGATGCGGTGCTGCATTTTGAGGGAGACAGGAACCAAAACTTCCGTATCCTGCGCGCTGTAAAAAACCGGTTTGGCTCCACCAATGAAATCGGAGTCTTTGAGATGCTGGATGGCGGTTTGCAGGAGGTGCAAAATCCCTCTATGATGCTGCTGGACGGAAGGCCGGAAGGCGCTTCCGGAACCTGTGTCGCCTGTATTATGGAAGGGACAAGGCCGATTTTGGCGGAGGTACAGGCACTGGTCTGCAAGACAGCCTATGGTATGCCGAGGCGGACGGCAACCGGCTTTGACTATAACCGCCTGGCCCTGATTCTCGCTGTGCTGGAAAAGCGGTGCGGCTATTATTTTTCCAGCCTGGATGCCTATATTAATGTGGTCGGGGGACTTCGGCTGGATGAGCCCGCTGCTGATTTGTCCATTGCGCTCGCCTTGATTTCAAGCCTGAGGGATAAGCCAATCTCCGGGACGGTGCTTGCCTTTGGAGAAATTGGGCTGGCAGGAGAGGTGCGCGGAGTGACGAATCTCATCTCCAGAGTTAAGGAGGCGCGCAGGCTGGGATTTGATACCTGTATTGTTTCCAAGAATGCGCTCCGGGAGCTGAAAAGCGCGGGGATCGACGGGATTGAGCTGGTCGGCGTATCAACAGTTCGAGAAGCGGTTAAGAAGGTGTTGGACAACTGATGGGTACGAATAGCAAGACAGAAAAAACAATCCGCATGATTCGGACGGAGGATATTCCGGCTGTACTGGAAATTTACCGCCCTTATATAGAGTCAACAGTCATTACCTTTGAATATGAGGCGCCGGGTTTGCCGGAGTTTGCAGAACGGGTTTCTGATACGCTCAGACAGTTCCCCTGGCTGGTTTGTGAAATGAACGGACAGGTTGTAGGATATGCCTATGCCTCCTCTTTTCATGAAAGAAGCGCCTATGCCTGGGATTGCGAGCTTTCAGTTTATGTCGCTCAGGAATTCAGAAGGTTCGGGATTGGCTCTGCTTTATATCGTGCGCTGCTGCCGATTCTGCAAGCGCAGGGATACTATCAGGCCTATGCTGTTATTGCTGTCCCAAACGAGGGAAGCCAAAGTTTTCACCGTCGGTTTGGATTTCAGCCGGTCGGCTGCCATCCGAAATCAGGATACAAATTCAATCGCTGGTGCGATGTGGAATATCAGGCGCTTGTCCTGCATGAATTCGATACGCCCGAACGGCCGCCGTGCAGCATCTGTGAGCTTTCGGCGGAAAAGGTCAGAGCGCTCTGCAACGCGGCGGTAGGTGCAAGCTAAAGGGAAAAGCCACATAAGAACTTTACCGGTTCTTATGCGGCTTTTTTGATGCTGCGGGGCGGATTTTCTGGTAATAGCAGCATCCCTCTGTATGGCTGCCGGTCGGCGCGGCGTTCGCTTCCAGCTTGCAGCAGCCATCCTGTTGATGAACACAGTCCTTGGAACAAAGAATTAAATTCATTCGGCATGTCCTTTCTGTTTTCAATCACTTTAACAGTATATGTGAAAAAAAGCGGTTTATTTTGTAATGAAGTGAAATATTTTCAGAAAATTACCCACACTATCATTAGAGCAAATTGTCTGAAAGGGGAATTTTTATATGGTCAAACGAATGTCTATCCTTCTGGGAGCGACTGTCCTGCTGATGGCAGCCGCATTGAGCCTGCCGCAAATTGTCACCGGGGCTGTTTTACATGATGTTACAGTGGTACAGCCTACTTATAGCAGCTATTATGATAAAATCAGTGCCACTGGAAAGATTGAGGCAGTGAGCCAAAGCTCGCTGACTACACAACTGCCGCTTGTACCAAAAGAGGTTTTTGTTAATTTAGGAGATACGGTAAAAAACGGAGATGTGATTGCAGAGATTGACTTTGAAGAATCCAAGCAGGCATTATTAGCTCTGCTTTCGCTTTATGACGCTGTTCCGGATGAGCTGAGCGGCGTTCTTCAATCCATTAAAATAGACCAGGAACAATTGGAGGCTCTGATTCCGTCCCAGATTACCGCAGACTTTTCCGGGGTAATCAGCGCGCTGAATCTGACAAAGGGCTCGGTAACCCAGCCAACGGAAACGGTTGCTACCATTGCGGATCTGGAACATCTGCGAGCGGTTTTGCGTGTGCCGGAAGACTATGCGGCGCAGCTAAAAAGGGGACAGGAAGTGACCCTCAAAATGTCCGCGCTGGATCAAAAAAAATACCACGGTACTGTTCAGACCATCTCTCCGGCTGCCAAGGAAACAATGGTCGGCACCACAAAGCAGACGGTGGTAGACGTCTATGTTTCGATCAGCGATCAGGATTCCGCCCTGAAGTCCGGATATACTACGGTCGGAACCATTCGGTTAAACGACACGCAGGAGCTGATGACCATTCCTTACAGCGCAATCGACCAGCAGGACAGCGGTTCGGAATATGTATACCTTTATCAGGACGGACAGGCGAAAATGAGGGTCATTGCGACCGGGCAGGAGCTCGCCAATTCAGTGGAAGTGGTCGGCGGACTGAAGCCGGACGAATGGATTATCGAAGATATCAGCCAGGTTTCCCACGACGGGGAATATGTCAACCTGGCAGTGAATTAGCACCAGAAAAAGAAAAAGGGTGAAACAGAGTCATGATCGATTATTTTATCAATGCGTTCAAGCACCTTACCCGGAAAAAAATGCGGTCGTTTTTAACGATTTTTGGAATTGCAGTCGGTGTGATGTCGGTTGTTCTGATTTCCATTATCAGCCATATCGGAAAGACAGCAGTGAATGAGGAGCTTTCAGATCTGGGTGCAAACGGAATTCTAATCAGCGCAAACAGCAAGAAAAAGCAGGTAGAGCTGACGGAATCACAGCTTAGCTGGCTGAGGAAAAGCAGTGTAGTGGATACAGCGACGCCGCTGATGGTAACCTACAGTACAGTAAAGCTGAAACAGGGCGCGGATGACTGCGTGATCTGGGGCGTGGATCAGAGCGTATCCGACCTGATTCGGGTTGAGGTGATTCATGGCAGGCTCTTAAATGACAATGACGTCGCGACGATGGCTCAGGTCTGTCTGGTGGACGAAAGCTATGCGCAAAGCATCTATCAGAGGTCCAATATCGTCGGCAAGGAATTGAAAATCCTGATTAACGGAGTGTACCGTCCGTTTGAGGTAGTAGGGGTGATTAAATCCGGCGGGAATCTCTTGCAAAGCCTGATGGGGGATGTGGTGCCCTGCTTCACCTATGTCCCGTACACCACCATGCAGACGCTTTCGGAACAAACCAACCTCGGACAGATCATGGTCAAGACCTCCGGCAACAGCCAAATGGCCACAGAGAAACTGACCGCCGGGCTTGATGATGTTTACGGTGTAAAGGAAGCGGTCAAGGCACAGGATTTAAACAGTCAGATGGAAATGATTGAATCGATGATGGGAATGGTGACTGCGGTGCTGACTGTAATTGCAGGAATCTCCCTGATGGTGTCCGGACTGTCCATCATGACTGTTATGCTGGTTTCTGTCAGTGAACGGACGCGGGAAATCGGAATCAAAAAATCGATCGGGGCCACAAAGGGGATGATCCTTGCGGAATTTTTAATAGAATCCGGTTTGGTAACTCTGATCGGCTCCGTAATCGGGGCGGCGGTAGGAATTCTGGTCGCACTGCTGGGCTGTACGGTGATCGGAATTCAGCCGGTGATCCCGTTCCAGACAGTGATTGGATGCATCCTTTTTGCAGTCTTGATCGGGATCGTATTCGGGGTATATCCTGCTATGAAGGCAGCCTCTCTCAAGCCGGTAGACGCGCTGCGGCACGAGATCATATAAAAGGAAAAGGAACGTGTTAAAAAGCACGTTCCTTTTCCTTTAGATTCCTTTTGCCAGCCGTATCACGATAGTGGTGAGGTCGTCATGCGGAGTCAGTTCTTCCTCGGCGGCCTTGTTGATTTCCTCCGCCAGTTCTTCGCAGGACAGCTCCTGCCCATGGCGGAGCATGGATAAGATTTCTGGTTCGGGAAGCTCTACAATTCCATCCGACGCTAAGAGGATGGTATCGTTTTCTTTTAACAGCAGGGTTTTGTGGTCAAAGGACACGCCCTGCAGAATTCCTACAGGCAGGGAATGGGTCTCTACCTTGGCGACATTGCCGCCCATGACGGCGAAGGAAGCGGCGGAGCCCGCTTTGTAGAAATCCGCCTGCCCTGTATAAAGATCAAGCTTGAGAATATCAATGGTTGACAGGGACTCCTCCGCAGATTTGATCTGCAAAGAAGAATTGACAAACTTCAGGATCGAATCCATTCCAAGTCCCGCTTTAATCAGCTTTAGGATAATCCCGCAGGTCATCGTGCTGTCCAGAGCCGCGCGTTTCCCGCTTCCCATTCCGTCGCTCAGGATAAAATAGGCGTTTCCCTTGTTATCCAGGAAGTGCTCATAGCTATCCCCGCAGACGGTGTCACGCTGGTTGGTTGCCTGGCGGATTCCGTATTCCAGTGTAAAGGCGGCGGTTTCATAGAAGGAAATTCTTACGCGGTTGCTGATTTTAGAAACAGACGGCGCGGCGAAGTCCCTTTTTAATGCTGTTTTCAGGTAGGCGCGGAGCTCTTCTAAATCGATTTGTACGCCGGCTAGGGTGTAGATTTCCACCTCCATCCGGTCAAACTGGTTAACGGCACAAAAAACCGACTGCGGTTCTACAGCAAGCTCTGTGAAAATAGACCGTACCATCTGCGCGTCATCGGGCGCCGGCGCTTCAATGGCAGAGATTTCTTCACTTACCTCCCAGAGCATCTGGGAAACACCGGAGAGCTGTTCGATGGCGAAGTTTCGTACTTCCTCCGCCTTTCGGTTGACCGAGTCGCGGGTGAGATTTTCGCGGTAAACCTCCTCCATCTTTTGTAAGAGAGAGGCAGACCGGCAGCAATTGAGCTGCCGGAAGGATTTTAAATGGTCTTCTGTAGCAGTCAAGCCGTTTTTATAAAGGCTGAATAGTTTCTGGAAGGCATCAGCCGTCTCGTTGTAATGGTTATCCCAGCAGGTTAAACGCATCGGGCAGCTCTGGCAAACCTGAGAGGCCGTTTTGTTGCAGACGATGGAAAAGTCAGCCCGGTCGGAAGCACGCAGACCCTTGGAGACACGCACCAGGGAATTTTGTAAGTCCTGGATAGTTTCCGCGGCAAATTCCAGCCTGTGCTCAATATGGCTGCGGATCCCAAAATCCTGTTCTTCCTGGATGACAGCGGTGTTGAAATAGGAGAAGAGACGTTCCGGGATAGAGAGGTATAATCCCGCTGCGATCAGCATACACATGAGATAGAACAGCATGTCCAGGCTGATCCCGATCACAAAGGCTGAGAAAACAGCGCAGGCGAGGAATACGGCGATCTGTCCGAATTTTCCAATAATACGGAAGAGCCCGGCTAAAAATCCGGACACGAGAAGTACTGCGCTGATCGGAAGAAAATCGACGCTGTAAAGGCAGAGGGAAATCGCAAGGATGATTCCGCCCACTGCGGCCCCGTTCAGTCCGAAATGAGTTACTGTAACAAAAAGGCAGAGCGTCCCAAATATGATGCCAAGATTGAACCCATAGAGCTTTACCCCGCACAGTCCAATTACAGCAATCATCAGGAGAATGCCAAGAGAAGCAATTTCAATTTTACTGTATTGAGAAAGGGCATCGTGACGAAAGACTGCCGAAGTCGCTAAATACAGGAAGCAGCTAATCCCGCCGGCAATGACGCTTTCGCAGATCCGCAGCACCAAATCGGATGAGGAGTAATCCAATACGAAGAACCCGGCCAGGCTGACCATCAAAAACGCCAGAAAAGAAATAGCTGCGCTGGAGGCGAGACCTTCCCGAAAACGAGTGCGCTGAAGGATGATTTTCAGTCCCAGGGCAGTGCCTAGGATGAAAAGGTAAATCATGTTTGTCTCATCCAGCCCCAGAGTCAAATAGCCAAGCAGGGAGCCAACCGCAGTGATGACAGAATATTTTAGCGGTAAACAGGCGGTCAGAGCAACGGCAAAGGGCGCGATCCCGCCTAATATTTTAGATTGCGGAAGGAAAAAAGAGAGCGCTGCGATGATAGCCGCGCGGAACATAACCTGTTTTCCCTGGCGGGACACAGTCGGTTTGGTACGAGAATGAATTGCCTGTGTTTTCATAATGATTTTGCCTCCCTGATGTAAAGCTTGTTATTTTGGCAACTACCATTATATGGCTTGTCCATTGTAAAAATTGTCAGAAAGGCAAGGCGTTTTTGGTAATAAATGGGAGAAAAAGAGGAAGGCCGCCAGTATTTTGGCAGCCTTCCTCTGATAATTCGATTTAGTTGTTTTCAATGAAATATTTTTGGATGGAGACATCCTCGACATATTCCTGTTTCAAAGCTGTGAGCTTTGCATAATGAGCGGTTTTCCCATGCGCTAGCTGGGCCTGCTCATTTTCCCACAGCTCTGTCAGGAAAAGATCGCATTCAGAATCTATCGGCAATGAGCATTCATATTTTAGATTGCCTTTTTCATTCTGCGAGGAGACTAGAATTTTCTCTTCCAGAAAGCGGGCAAGAAATTCTTCCCGTTTGCCCTCCTTGATTCGGTAACGGACTAATATTACGAGCTGTGACTGCTCTGTCATGGCTAATCTTCCTTTCCCATAAGCTTGGAGCTGGTTTTTAAACAAGTATAATTTGAAGCGGTCATGATCCTTTTACTGCACCGTCTCTGTTTCTGGATTTATGCCTCCTGCGCGGCAGTCAAACGAGAAATACCGTCCTTGATTCGCTCGATGGTGGTTTCCTTTCCGAGGATTTCAGCAAGGTCGATCCCGCCGCCAGGGGTAAACTGTTTTCCGGAAATGGCAGTCCGCAGCGGCCAGAGGACGACTCCATTTTTTACACCGAGCTTCCCGATTAGCTCAAAGCAAGCCTCGTGAATTGTATCAAGATTCCAGTTTTCGTTTGGAATATTTTCCAAAACAGGCAGCAGCTCTGTCAGCGCCATGAGAGAATTTTCGAGATTGGTTTTCATTTTTTTATGGCAGTACATCTGGAGGTCATAATCCGGCAACGCATCGATAAAATCGACCTGGTCCGGAATATCGGTAAAGAGCTCCGTCCGAGGCTGAAGCATTTCGCAAAGGGTTTTCATATCGACGTCTTCCCGCTTGCAGGTCTGGCGGATGTATGGCATTGCTTTTTCCATAAACTCATCCAGGCTTAATTTTCGGATATAAGCGCCGTTGATTGCTTTCAGTTTCTGTGTATCAAAGATTGCCGGCGATTTGGAAATGCCGCCTACATCAAATTCCTGGCAGAGCTCCTCAAGGGTAAAGATTTCATTTTCACCCTTTGGCGCCCAGCCAAGCAGGGCAATGTAGTTGATTACAGCTTCTGTTAAATACCCCTTGGCGATCAAATCCTCAAAGGAAGCGTCGCCGTTTCTTTTGGAGAGCTTGTGGGTAGAATCCTTCATAACCGGGGAACAGTGAATATAGGTTGGGATTTTCCATCCGAATGCCTCGTATAGGAGGTTGTATTTCGGGGTAGAGGAGAGGTATTCATTCCCACGGATTACATGGGTGATTCCCATGGTATGGTCGTCCACAACATTCGCGAAGTTATAGGTCGGCATTCCGTCAGTCTTAATCAGAATCTGATCGTCCAGCGTGGAGTTTTCTACGGTGATCGTACCAAAAACCTCGTCATAAAACGATGTGGTGCCTTCCCGCGGCATCTTCTGCCGGATGACATACGGGATTCCTGCGTCAAGCTTTTCCTGGATTTCTTCCGGGGAGAGGTCGCGGCAGTGTCCGTCATATTTCGGCGCAATTCCGGAGGCCTGCTGGATTTCCCGCAGCTCCGTCAGACGATCCTTATCGCAGAAGCAGTAATAGGCATGCCCGCTTTTGACGAGCTGCTCTGCGTACTCCTTGAACATTCCCATCCGTTCGCTTTGGATATACGGGCCAACCGGGCCGCCGATATCCGGACCTTCGTCCCAGACCAATCCGGTCTGGCGCAGGGTGTTATAAATAATATCCACAGCGCCTTCCACATAGCGCTCCTGGTCTGTGTCTTCAATTCTCAAAATAAAGGTGCCGTTGTTTTTTTTCGCCAGCAGATAAGCATATAACGCAGTCCGCAGGTTCCCAACATGCATATATCCGGTTGGGCTGGGGGCGAAACGTGTTCTGACAGTATCAAAAGTCATAAACCTTAGTTTCCTTTCTCTTTTAACTCAATCTGTGTAACAGATACCAATATCATATTTTATCATTCCCTGAAAGGGTTTGTCAATAACTGTTTATAGCTTTAATCCCGTCCATTTTCCCTGCCGGAAACGGATCATGACTAAAACCAGCCGGGTAAACTGGTCGATCACCAGCGAATACCATGCACCGACAAGCCCAAGCCCAAACGGATAGCACAAAACATAGGTGATCAGCGGACGGAAGATTGCAATGCTGATCAGGGAAACCATGGCGGTGTATTTGGTGTCCCCGGCGCCCCGCAGGCTCCCCGAGGTTACCACCTGGCAGATCTGGGCATGGATGCTAAAGGCCATGATAATCATCAAAACCGCGCCTTGCTCAATGATAGATTGGTCGGTGGTGAACAATCCGACGATGCCTTTCCGGCCAATAACAAAGATAATGACGAGGATCGTCGCGATAACCATCCCGATCCGCTGGTTGACGGCGACTACAATTTTTGCGAGATCCGGCCGTTTGGCGCCGAGGCGCTGTCCTACCAGTGAGGCGGATGCGATCTGTAATCCATCTCCGAAGCCAAAGGAGATGCTTAAAACGTTCATGCAGATTTGATGGGTTGCAAAGGCGATGGTTCCGAGGCTGGAGACAATTTTTACATAGGTGAAGAAGCCAAAGCGCATGCAGAGCTGTTCCACCAGGGCGCTTAGGCCTACATTCCAGACACCGCGCATGGTTTCCTTGTCTGGAAACCATGAAGTTTTGGAGCGAAGGATGTTGAGGAAACCCTGCCGATGCGTGATCGAAAGGATGGCGAGAGTCAGGGAAACAGAATCGCCGATTACCGTCGCAATAGCCGCTCCGCGCACCCCAAGCTTCGGGAAAATCCAAACGCCGTTGATCAAGAAGAAATTAAAGATGATGTTAACAACATTGGCGCTTAAGTTGGTTTGCATAGAGATTTTTGTATTTCCAACTCCGCGCTGCGCCCCATTGATGGTCACGCTGATCCCGTTAAAGAATACACTGACCATAATGATGCGGAAATAGCCGACAGAATCCTCTATTATGTCCGGCCCCGCGCCCGCGAACTGCAAAAACGGCCGGGCGAATACCGCGCCTAATACTGCAAGCACAGCCGCCATACAGGTGCAGACCAAAAGGCACTGCTTCAGGCAGCGGTTGGCGCTTTCCTGGTCATCCGCACCCTTAAAACGGGACACAACAGCAGTAACGCCGACATTAAAGGAAAGGATTGCTGCCAAAACCACAAACCGGGGCTGGGCGGTTATCCCGACTGCGGAGATAGATTCCGGCCCGAGGACGCCCACCATCATGGTGTCCACCAGAGAAATCATGTTGATCAGCACAGATTCCAGGACAGAAGGCCAGGCTATGTGAAATGCATCCCGGTATAATTGGGACGGCGGCGGTATTTCACCCACTGCTTCGGCTGGCTTTACCACGTTGGCACAGCCAAAAAACCGCCGCGCGAGCTGCTTTATCATGATGACATGAAACCTCTTTTCTCAGAAAGTGATGAAGAAAGACAGCCCGAAAGAAAGGGGAATGCTTCTTCCGGACTGTAAGCTATTCGGCTGTTAAAAGATGCAGTATTGCTCCATATATTGTTCCATCCGGGATAGGATGTCCTTGTCGTATCCTTCTGCCTGTAAAAATGCATGGATATCTTCGACGGTGACAATCGGATGCACCTGGATGCCGAATTCATCGTAGACTTCCATGACGGCCGTTTTTCCGGCATTCTGCCCGACTTCACAGCGGTTGACGGAGATGAACATATCCGGTACTGTTACCTTGGCGCATCCGGTCAGAACCGGCATGGTTTCACGGATTGCCGTCCCGGCGGTGATTACATCCTCAATGATGATAACCCGGTCGCCGTCCACCGGCTTGTAACCGACAAGACTTCCTCCCTCTCCATGGTCTTTTACCTCTTTCCGGTTAAAGAAATACGGCTTGTCAATCCCATGGTCTCTTGCCAGGGAAGCGGCTGCGGCGGTCGCAAGCGGGATGCCCTTATAGGCCGGGCCGAACATTGCGTCAAACTGGTCGGAACAGGTTTCTTTGATCAGGTTTGCATAAAACCTGCCGAGGGTCGCAATCTGCGCCCCGGTCTTATAGTTGCCGGTGTTGACAAAATAAGGGGTCAGCCGCCCGCTCTTTGTCTTGAATTCGCCGAAACGAAGGACATCGGCGCTCATCATAAAGGTAATAAATTCTTTTTTTGCAGAAGTCAGCATCGGTATCGTTCCTCTCTTTATTTGTTTCTGGTAATCTTTTCATTTTATGATTTTATTATAGCGCAAAACTGCAGGCAGTTCAACTCTCCTTTCGATAAGGCTTTAGTCCTTCCAGGGAAAAGGAAGGGATAAAGCTTTCGCTCGCCGCGCTGCCCTCCTGCAGAAATCCCTCCGTAACCCCATATTCCTTCATCCATTCCTGGGCAGCAAGGTATTCCGCTTCGCTGATTGTCTGCGAAAGGGTTGGATGCCCGGAGACAGCCTGAGTCGGCGTATACTGGCTCATCAGGCTGAACAGCACCTGTCTGCCGAAGTATTCGCCGACAGCATGAATTACCTCTTTGGTATCCGCAAGACAGCCGGGCAGGATCAGATGGCGGACAATCACCCCTTTGCGCATCCGCCCATCCTTCTCAAATTTGGGCAGACCGACCTGACGGATCATTTCCTGAATTGCTTTGACAGCGATAGAAAAGTATCCCGGCGCGTTGGAGTACGTCTGTGCCAGCTCATCCGAGAAATATTTGAGATCAGGCAGGTAAATATCAACCAGTCCGTCGAGCATGCGCAGGGTTTCAGCCGATTCATACCCGCTGGAATTATAGACTACCGGCAGGTAAAGCCCCTGCTTCCGGGCTAGGGACAGCGCTTCGATGATCTGCGGCACATAATGGGTCGGTGTGACGAGATTGATATTCAGCGCGCCCTGCTCCTGCAGGGACAGAAAAATGGAAGCAAGCTCTGTTTCAGTTAATGGAATTCCAAAGCCGCCGCAGCTGATTTCGTAGTTTTGGCAGTAAACGCAGCGCAGAGTGCAGTGGGAGAAAAAAACAGTTCCGGAGCCTGATTCTCCGGATAAGCAGGGCTCTTCCCAGTAATGAAGAGCAGCCCGCGCCGCCTTAATCTCAGCACCGGCTTTGCAGAAGCCGTGTTCACCGCCCAGCCGGTTTGCGCCGCAGCTTCTGGGACAAAGACGGCAGACTGTCAGGAGACGTTTTGTGTCCTCATTCATTTGTTTCATCCTTTCCGGTTTCCCGGTAGAGATAGGCGCGTCCCTCTTTGCAGCACATCGTGATAATTCCCAGGGAGCGGAGCAGGGCGATCCCGCAGCCGGCTCCGCGCTCGGATACTTTGGCGGCTTTCCGGAATTCTTTGGCAGTAAAGGGCGCGGGAAGTCCCGGCGGCAGCAGCAGCCGGAAATCGTCGGCCTCAGAGAGAAAATATTCTGCGGCGATCTGCTCGGGAACCCGGTCACAGCGGCTGGAACCTCTTTTTCTGTCCCGGCTCCAGCCGTTCAGATAGCGATATTCCGCCATGTCGATCATCATCAGGCGGATGGTCAGGTTTTGGCTGGGCAGGATGGTGCGGAGCTTATAAAGCTCCCGAAACGAGTCATAGGGCAGCCCGGTTTTGGGAGAGCGCCGCGCCTTGGTCACCTCCCCGGTATCCGGATCGATCCAGGAAACAGTTTTCCGGCAGGGCAGGGGATATACGACAGTAACCGGGCCTGTCTGCAATAAGCCGGGAAGCTTTTTCAGCAGACGGTCAAGAGAGCGGGTCTGGATTTCTATGATGCCGTCCGCGTTTTTGATGTCCGCGACAAATCCGCCTACCGGGATTTCATGACATCGGGAGTCCGGTTCTATGTAGTGCTTTAAGACCGCGTGAAGCGTCTTTTCGCCAAGCGTACCGATCCCACCGGAATCGGGAGTTTGTCCGGTGATTGCTTCGCAGACAGAGGCAAAGCGCAGATTATCCATGAATCAAAAACTCCTCCAGGTCAGCGGCTGACTCTGCCAGATATACATGCGGGTAAGCGGCAAGCTCTTCTTCTCCACCGAATCCATATAGGACTCCGCAGAATGGGAGGCCGGCAAGCTGCGCGCCCTCGGCGTCGTGCTTCCGGTCTCCGATCATCAAGGTGGAGGAAAGGTCGGTAATCTGTTGCTGCTCCAGCACATAGCGGATCACATCAATTTTTTCTTTCCGTGTTCCATCGAAGAGACTGCCTGCAATAAAATCAAAATAGGGAGTGAGCTTAAAATAATCAAGCACTCTGCGGACAAATACCTCCGGTTTCGCGGAAGCAGTACAGATGGTAAAACCAGCCCGATGAAGGGACTCCAGCATTTCAGCGGCTCCGTCATAGAGCTTGTTTTCATAAATTCCGGTTTCCCGAAACCGCTCCCGGTATTTTTCTACTGCGAGCAGGGCAGTTTCATGATCCATGTGATAAAATTCTGTAAAAGAATCATAAAGGGAAGGCCCGATAAAGCATTTCAGCTCTGTCAGGTCATCCACCTCGATTCCGAAGTGAGAGAGCGCATACTGAACGCTTTTGGTAATTCCTTCAAACGAGTCGGTCAGCGTTCCATCCAAATCAAACAGCAATGTGCGGTATTTCATATCGGCTGATTCCTTTCCAAGTTTGAATATAGGCTAAGCCAGGCAAAGCTGTAGGGAAACCCAGTCGTTTTCCTGCTTTTTACCGGTGATACGCAGGCCGGCCTGTTCCATAGCGGCAGTGACGTCTCCGAACCGGTCTTCGATAATTCCGGAGACGATCAGGATGGTATCCGGCCGCATGAACCGGGTGACCGTTTGGCTCAGGCGGATCAGCACGTCCGCGACAATATTGGCGCAGATCACATCAAAGGTACCGTTCACCTGCTCGGTCAGGTCGCCGCAATAAAGCCTGATCCGGTCGCCAACGCCGTTTAAATCGGCGTTTTCCTGCGCGATTTTGACAGCGAGCTCGTCGATGTCCACCCCGACTGCGGATTCTGCACCCAGCAGGAGCGCGGTGGTAGCCAAAATCCCGCTGCCCGTCCCGATATCCAACACGCTGCTGTCCGGGGTAATGGCCTCTTCCAGGAACTGCATGCACAGGCGGGTGGTTTCGTGCGTCCCGGTTCCGAACGCCATGCCGGGGTCTAACGTAACCCGGATATCGCCGTCATCCAGCTCGCATTCCTCCCAGCAGGGGCAGACAACCAGATGTTTCCCGATCCGGACAGGATGGTAATACTTTTTCCAGGCGGTTTCCCAATCCTCTTCTTTGATCTGTTCGCTTTCAAAGGCAAGCCTTCCGAAATCAATCTCCGGCGCCTCGTTTCTCAGGGCCTCAATCCCATTGCGGATTCCGCCCAGCATTTCCAATCCCTGCAGATTGTCGGGAATATAAAACACAATGGCGGTTTCACATTCCTTCAATTTCATCAGCTCATCATCGATGTAGTCCCAGTGGACAGTGGTATCCTCCAGAAAATCGTTAAAATCCTCTGCGTCCTCAATCATTAATCCGCGCAGACCGTGCGAAATCAGATATCCTGAAACAATCTCAATAGCCGGAGTCGCTGTATAGAGCTTAATCTGTGTCCATTCCATACGTTTTTCCTTCCTTCATAAAGTCCTTCTGATTTTATTGTATCATAAAAATCCGGATTTTGCACGGGTGAAATATAGCCGGCATGTTGGGCGGCGGCGGAATACGCGCTTGACTTTATGGCGCCGCTGACTTAAAATAGGAATATGTATATTAGACGGAGGTTATGGGTATGCTGAAAAATAGCGAAAAAACGATGGAAAAAATTGTCGCGCTCTGCAAAGGCAGGGGCTTTGTTTATCCGGGCAGCGAGATTTATGGGGGATTGTCTAATACCTGGGATTACGGCCCGCTTGGCGTTGAGTTTAAAAATAATGTAAAAAAGGCATGGTGGCAAAAATTTGTGCAGGAATCCCGCTATAACGTCGGGCTGGACGCAGCGATCCTGATGAATCCGCAGGCATGGGTGGCTTCCGGGCATGTCGGGGGATTTTCCGACCCGCTGATGGACTGCAAAGAATGCAAGACCCGCCACCGCGCGGACCAGCTCATTGAAGACCAAACCGGGGAAAATCCGGCAGGCTGGACTGACGCACAGATGATGGAATTCATCAAGGAAAAGGGAGTGACCTGCCCGAACTGCGGAAAAACCAATTTTACCGATATCCGGAAATTTAACCTGATGTTTAAAACCTATCAGGGTGTAACAGAGGATGCAAAGAATGAAATTTACCTTCGTCCGGAAACCGCGCAGGGGATTTTTGTAAACTTTTCCAATATTCAGCGGACTACCCGGAAAAAACTGCCGTTTGGGGTCTGCCAGGTCGGGAAATCCTTCCGGAATGAGATTACCCCCGGAAACTTTACCTTCCGTACCCGTGAATTTGAACAGATGGAGATGGAATTCTTCTGCAAGCCGGGAACTGATCTGGAATGGTTTGCTTATTGGAAGGATACCTGTAAAAACTGGCTGCTTTCCCTGGGAATCAAAGAAGAGAATATCAAGCTGCGCGACCACGAGCAGGAAGAACTTTCCCACTATTCCAACGCGACCACTGATATTGAATTTATGTTCCCGTTTGGCTGGGGCGAGCTGTGGGGAATTGCCGACCGGACTGATTTTGACTTAAAACAGCATATCAGCCATTCTTCTAAGAGCCTTGATTATTTTGATCCGGAAACCAACGAGCGGTATGTGCCGTATGTCGTGGAACCGTCTCTGGGTGCTGACCGCGTTGCGCTTGCTTTCCTGTGCGAGGCGTATGACGAGGAGCAGATCGATGAAAAGGATACCCGTGTGGTAATGCATCTGCATCCTGCGCTGGCTCCGTTTAAGGCTTGCGTCCTCCCGCTTTCTAAAAAGCTGTCTGAGCAGGCGCTGGAAGTGTATGATAAGCTCTCAAGGTATTTCCGCGTTGATTATGACGAAGCGGGTTCTATTGGGAAACGGTACCGCCGTCAGGATGAGATCGGAACGCCGTTCTGCATCACCTTTGACTTTGATTCCCTTGAGGATGGCTGCGTCACAATCCGTGACCGCGATACCATGGAACAGGAACGGGTTAAGGTTGATGAATTGATACACTATATCTCTAAGCGCTTAAAATTTTAAATGAAGATCCCTGCGGAAAGAATCCGCAGGGATCTTTTGCTTATTGCAGGAATAATTTTAAAAGCCGGGCTTATTTTTCCAGATACAGGCCGTTACTGTCCTGCATTTTTCCGGTTGCAATCATAATCAGGTCGACAATCCAGCCGATACCAAACAGGCCATAGGTGAATAGATACAGTACGCCCATCCCGATTTTACCAATATAGAACCGGTGTATCCCAAAGTATCCCAGAAACAGGCAAAGGAAGAATGCCGTCCATTTGCTTTTTGGGCTGGCTGCCGGTGTTGGCTGGCTGTATGGAGCGGCGGTCGGCTGCTGTGCAGTATGATAAATCGGCGCCGTATTTTGCTGGAATCCGGTGTTGAAGCTCGCTGGATCGGAAGCGCCGGTATGCTCTGCCGCCTGGCCGCAGTAGGGGCAGACGCCGCCGTCAAACGGAGCTCCGCAGTTATCGCATTTTTTCATAAGGAACCTCCTGTATTGCTCTTATCTATTAATAGTATCATAAAAATATCTGAAAAACAATTTATTTTTCACCCCTTTTTCTGTAAAAACATAGTATAAAGCAGGAAAATGATTTATTTTTGAAAAAGGGGAGTTTGTGATGAATGATCTGATGCTGTCGTTTTTAATTGGGCTGGCCATTTTCGGCGTTGTGGAGCTGATCGCCTGTCTCTGCCGTTTTGCTTTCAGCAGGCAAAAACAGGACGAAGCGGTGATTGTCATGCCGCTGAAGGGGGAGCTTCCGGATTTAGAGTTTTCGGTTCGGCGGATCAGGCATGAGCAGAACTGGCGCTACCGGTCAGATTGCCGGGTTTTTCTTGTTGATCTCGGTATGAGCCAGGAAAGCAGGAGGATTGCGGAAATTCTGGTGCAGGATATCGACGGCGTTTATCTCTGCAAACAGGAAGAGCTGCTGGGAAAGATTCGGGAAAACATTTGTTTGCAAAGCAGGTAAAAATATACTATAATAAAACTACGATTCTGCAAAGAAAGGACGCGGTTCACAAGGGAACCGAAACAGGGTATGGCGGAGAAAGAACTGATTAACCTTTGCGGCAGTGTGGAGCACATTGTTTTCGCGAACAAGGAAAACGGGTTTGCGGTCATTGAGGTGGCAACTGGAGATGAGCTCGTCTGCGCAGTAGGGAATATTCCCGATGTACAGGAGGGGACAGAACTGAGCATGATGGGGTATTATACCACCCATGCGACCTATGGATACCAGTTCCGTGTGGAAACCTGCGAACAGAAAATGCCTGCAACCGAGAATGCAATCTGCAAATATCTGGCTTCCGGGACGATCAAGGGAATCGGCCCGGCGATTGCACGGCGGATTGTGGAACGGTTCGGAAAGGATACCCTTCAGATTATGGAAGAACAGCCGGAACGTCTGGCGGAGGTGAAAGGCATCACGCTGAAAAAGAGCCGGGAGCTGGCGGAAGAGGTGCGGCAGGTTTTTGGTGTACGGAATCTGATGATCTTCCTTTCCGCTTACGGTGTCCCGCCTGCGATGAGCGTGAAGGTCTGGAAAAAATGGGGCGTTTTGTCTGCGGAGCTGCTCCGTGAAAATCCTTATCTGCTCTGCGGGAGCCTGTTCCAGCTCGATTTTTCCCTGGCAGACCGCATTGCGGAGGATCAGAACATTCCCCGGGACAGCGAGCTTCGTATCTCTGCAGGGCTGGGCTGTATCCTGGTACATAATATTGGTAACGGGCATACCTGCCTGCCCTGTTCAAAGCTTTATCAGGCTGCGGAAAAGCTGCTGGAGCTTCCGGCCCAAACCATTGAGGAAAAACTGGAAACGATTGTACGGCAGGGAGATCTTGTACGGCTGCGGAAGAAAAAGGAATATCTTGCCCTGCCGGAGCTTTTTGCGGCGGAGCAATATATCGCGTCCCGAATATCGCTGATGGTGAGCGTACCGCCGATGGAAGCGCCGCAAATCGACTTCGTGATCCGTCAGGTTGAGGAAGAAAAAAAGCTGCGGTATGAGGATTTGCAGAAGAAGGCGATCCGGGAAGCTCTGATGAATGAAATTTTTATCCTGACCGGTGGTCCCGGTACCGGGAAAACCACTACGCTGAACGGAATTATTGACGTATTGGAATACTGCGGGAAGGATATTGCAATCGCCGCGCCGACCGGTCGTGCGGCAAAACGGATCAGCGAGGTGACCGGACGGGAAGCCAAAACCATCCACCGCCTGCTGGAGGTAGAGATGGGGGACGGGAATCCCCGTTTTGCCAAGAATGAACAGGAGCCGCTTTTAAATGACGCGGTGGTCATCGATGAAATGTCGATGGTGGATGTCCTGCTGTTCGACGCGCTGCTGCGCGCCATGAAGCCGGGAGCAAAGCTGATCCTGGTAGGAGACTATAACCAGCTTCCCTCTGTGGGCGCCGGGAATGTCCTGCACGATCTGCTGGCGAGCGAGGTGGTTCCGACGGTACGGCTGGAGCAGATTTTCCGCCAGGCCGCACAGAGCAATATTGTTCTGAACGCGCACCGGATCGTAGAGGGGACAGTACCTGACCTCTCCCGGAAGGACGGGGACTTTTTCTTCCTTCCGCGGCAGAATGCCCCGGCGGTATCGCAGACGGTGATTGACCTGGTCTGCCGCAGATTGCCTAACCGGTATCAGTATTCCCCGCTGGACGACATCCAGGTGCTCTGCCCGCAAAGGCGCGGGGAACTCGGCGTAGAAGAGCTGAACAGCAGACTGCAGGAACAGCTAAACCCGCCGGCACCGGGCAAAACGGAATTTAAGGCCGGGCTTTATACCTACCGTGTCGGAGACAAGGTTATGCAGATCAAGAATAACTATGATATGGAATGGCAGAAGGATACAGAGCGCGGCATGGGTGTTTTTAACGGCGATATCGGGACAATCCGGATGATTGACCGCGGCAGCCAGACCCTTGCGGTGGAATTTGAGGACAGGCTTTCCTATTATCCGTTTGATATGGCAGCCGATCAATTGGAGCTTGCTTATGCCATTACCGTCCATAAAAGCCAGGGAAATGAATTTGAAGCAGTGGTGATTCCCGTGCTGGGCGGATACGACAGGCTTTATTACCGCAATCTTTTATATACGGCGATTACCCGGGCAAAACAAATTGTTATTTTGGTCGGACGGAAAGAGCGGGTTGCTTTTATGGTAAATAACAACCTCAAAGGAATCAGGTTTACTAATCTGAAACACCTGCTGGTAGGGATGGTGGAAGAATTTTGAGAAATGAACATTTCCCGGGAAAGGTGAAGCGGTTTTTGATCCACTCCTTTTTTCCGGCGCGCTGTCCGTTCTGCCGCTGTGTGATCCCTTATGACCGCCACTACTGTGAACACTGCAGAGACTTAGCGGAAAGTCAGGATAGCCGGGTTCTGACAAACTGCCGGGAAAACGGCGGCTTTTTTGACGCGGCTTGTTCTTCTTTTTGCTATAACCAGGATACAGAACGGGCGATTCTCGATTTAAAACGGCAGGATATCGAGCCCGCGGAGCATTTCGGCTGGTTCCAGGCAAGGCTTCTGGAGGAATCCGGACTAGCCGACTTTGATCTTGTAACTGCTGTGCCCATGACCGGAAAGAAAAAGCGCGGGCGCGGATATAACCAGGCGGCGGTGCTTGCGAAGTCGGTCGCATTTTATCTGGAAAAAACCTATCAGGATTTGCTTGAAAAAATAAAAGAAACAAAACCGCAGCATACTTTGTCTGCAACAGAGAGAAAATATAACTTGAAGGATGCATATAAAGTCAAAAATCCGGAGATGATCAAGGGGAAGGATATTTTATTAGTAGACGATGTGCTGACGACAGGCTCGACTGTTAACGAATGCGCGAAAACCCTGATGAGGGCCGGCGCAAACCGAGTGATTGTATCAACAGCTTGTTATGCTGTCCAAAAGAAAGGCGCAGCCTCCGGACAGCACCTTGAAAAAGGGATATAACCTGTGTTATAATAAAAAATAAGATTGAACAGGGACTGTGTGCAAGAGTATTTTTCCTGCTCAGGACAGAATTATAGGAGATTGAGGGTTATGGATAGAGTAGAAATCAAACAACTGTTTACAGACGTCAGCGCTTATCAGGATCAAAAGGTCACAATATCCGGATGGGTGAAAACAATCCGTGATTCCAAGGCACTGGGATTTATGGAATTAAATGACGGGAGCAGCTTTAAAAACCTGCAGGTTGTTTTTGAGGACAGCAGGATTGATAATTTTAAAGAAGTGACAAAGTACCATGTCGGGAGCGCCGTAACGGTAAGCGGGGAGATTATACTGACCCCGCAGGCGAAGCAGCCGTTTGAAATTCACGCGGATGAGATTGTGCTGGAGGGAGCTTCTACAACAGACTATCCGCTCCAGAAAAAACGTCATTCGCTGGAGTTTCTGCGTTCTATCGCACATCTTCGCCCGCGTACCAACACCTTTAACGCGGTGTTCCGGGTACGTTCAGTAGCGGCGTTTGCGATTCACAGGTTCTTTAATGAGCGCGGTTTTGTCTATGCGCATACTCCGCTCATCACCGGGAGCGACTGCGAAGGGGCGGGGGAGATGTTCCGCGTTACGACGCTGGATGCAAAAAATCCGCCGATTTGCGAGGATGGAAGCGTTGATTATTCTCAGGACTTTTTCGGAAAAGCGACCAGTCTGACAGTTTCCGGACAGTTGGAGGCGGAGTGTATGGCCATGGCCTTTGGCAAGGTTTACACCTTTGGGCCGACCTTCCGCGCGGAGAACTCCAATACTACCCGGCATGCCGCAGAATTCTGGATGATCGAACCGGAGATTGCGTTTGCGGACCTAAACGATGATATGGATCTCGCGCGGGATATGATTAAGTATGTGCTTTCCTATGTGCTGGAGGAATGTCCGGAAGAGATGCAGTTCTTTAACAATTTCTATGACAAAGGGCTGATTGAGCGCCTCTCCGCCCTGGTGGATTCCGACTTTGCCCATGTCACCTATACTGAGGCAATCGAAATTTTGGAGAAAAACAAGGATCAGTTTGAATACCCGGTATACTGGGGATGCGATCTGCAGACTGAGCATGAGCGTTTCCTTACCGAGCAGGTGTTTAAACAGCCTGTGTTTGTAACAGATTACCCGAAAGAAATCAAGGCCTTTTATATGCGCCTGAACGACGACGGAAAAACCGTTGCTGCAATGGATATGCTTGTTCCGGGAATTGGGGAGATCATCGGCGGAAGCCAGCGTGAAGAACGTCTGGATGTACTGGAGGAAAGAATCCGGGAGCTCGGAATGGATCCGGCGGACTATTCCTGGTATCTGGATCTTCGCCGCTATGGCGGAACCAAGCACGCGGGTTATGGGCTTGGTTTTGAACGGCTCATTATGTATATCACAGGTGTTTCCAATATTCGAGACGTGCTGCCATTCCCAAGAACAACCGGAAGTGCCGAATATTAATTGAAAAGGAAAAGCAAGCCGTTTTCGGCTTGCTTTCTTGCTATATCGCTTTATGAGAGGAATGATCGAAAGAATGGATCAATTGTCTGAATTGCGCAAATTGGTGCGGGATAAGGGGAAAAACGGAATTTGCCTCGCTTTTTCAGGCGGGGTCGATTCAGCCGTCCTGCTGAAGGTTGCTTCTGAGGCGGGCGTCCCTTTGCTTGCCGTAACCTTCCATACGATGCTCCATCCTGCAGCCGACACGCAGGCGGCAAAAAAAATAGCGGAAGAGATGGGGGCTGAGCACCTGGTGCTGGAGATTGACGAATTTCAAAATCCCAAGGTTATGGAAAATCCTCCCGACCGGTGTTATCACTGTAAATACATGCTGTTTGAACAGCTCGTCCACGTAGCCCAGGAACGCCGTCTTGCCTGTGTGATGGATGGTACTAATTTGGACGATCTGAGCGAATACCGGCCTGGACTGCGCGCATTGGAGGAATGGGGTGTGCTCAGCCCGCTGGCAGCCTGCAAGCTCGGAAAGGCCGAGGTACGGGAAATCGCGGCAGAGCTTGGGCTGTCTGTTGCGACAAAGCCGTCTTCACCCTGCATGGCGACCCGTTTTCCCTATGGTCAGCTTTTAAGCCGGGAACTGCTGCGTCAGGCAGAGGATGCGGAGGCCGCGCTGAAGGAATTGGGCTTTTATAATGTCCGGGTGCGCTGTCACAACGGGATTGCCCGCATTGAGGTCGACCAGGAGGCGCTGACCGATGCGCTGAAGAAAAAGGATAAAATTTGTACAGCCTTGAAAGAGTGCGGCTTTGATTATGTTACTCTGGATTTGGAGGGCTTTCGGAGCGGGAGTATGGATTTGCATATTAAAACGGATGAAACCTAATCGGTTTCATCCGTTTGTCCATTTTCTAATTCTAATTCCAAATGCAGCTTTTCTGCTATTGTGAGGATAAAGCGGCTGTTGCTTGGCTTTTTTGCAGTATTGCTAAAGATTTCATTGAATTCGTCGGCCGGGTTATTCCGGCAGGCCTCCCAGGAAATTGAGACAGCATGACGGATTGCACGTTCCACACTAACCGAAGTTGTATTGAATTTTTCTGCAATTGCAGGATATAGGCCCTTTGTGATAGAATCGAGTTCCTGGCTTCCGGCAAGCGCCAATAAAATAGCATACCGCAGGTAACGGTAGCCTTTGAGGTTGGCGGGGATATTAAACGCATGAAGCGTTTCCGCTACCAACTGTTCCCGGGACTTGGTCGGGCAGTTGAGATAATAGTGGGAAGAGGTGACGATTTCCATCAGCCGTTCGTTTAGGGTGCTGTTGCTGTATGGCCGGCAAAGGTAAAATGCGGCGCCATGCTCCTCAGCAAAAAGCTTTTTTTCCGTAGTAGGGTCAGAATCGGTAATAATAAACTCAGGATGGTAATTGGGAATTGCAGAAACAGCCTTCATCATTCCAATTCCGGAGATATATTTCATATTTTCTGATACAACCACAATATGAGGACGGTATTCGCAAATTTTATCAAAAATGGCAAAGGCTTCAGGTATGATCTCCTGAATCTCAAATCTTGATAGATCCACCCATGAATTCCAGGCATTTTCCCAGAAGCGTTTATTGTCACAAATTAGAATTCTAAACTTACGCCTCATCTGTGTCTATCTCCTTTGACGCTATTTTTAAAACACTTTTATTTTACCATATTTTTGATGCAGGGACAATGAGAAAGGACAGAGAAATATAATAGCCTGAATTGATGATATTTACCAAATTTTTCCTTTTATAACGTCGAATAATGCCGGAAAAAGAATAAGGCTGTAAAAATACAGCCTTATTTGACGAATATTCACGATTTTAGTTTACTTTGTACCAAAGATTCTATCGCCGGCATCTCCTAAGCCCGGGACGATATAGGCATGCTCATTCAGGCTCTGGTCCTTGGAAGCACAATAAATAGCAACGTCAGGATGAGCCTTCTGCAATGCTTCCAGACCTTCCGGAGCAGCAATAATACACATAAATTTGATATTAGTTACACCGCGCTGCTTGATCTGGTTGATCGCATCGATCGCAGAGGCGCCAGTGGCAAGCATCGGATCAAGGACAATGACCTCCCGCTTTTCAATATCCACCGGGAATTTTGCGTAGTATTCAACCGCCTGCTTGGTTTCCGGATCGCGGTAAAGCCCTATATGGCCAACCTTTGCGGCGGGCACCAGTCTTAATACGCCGTCGACCATCCCGAGACCGGCTCTGAGAATCGGAACAAAAGCAAGCTTGCTCCCGGCGATTACCTTTGTTTTTGCAACGGCAATCGGCGTTTCGATCTCGACCTCTTTTAGCGGCAGGTCGCGGGTCGCCTCATAACACATCAGCATTGCGATTTCAGATACCAGTTCCCGGAATTCCTTAGAGCCGGTATTCTTATCACGAAGCAATGAAATTTTGTGCTGAATCAGCGGGTGATCCATAATCATAGGAGTTGTCATGGTAAAACATCCTTTCCCTTATTTATATTCTTTTTCCAGATTCATCATTTTTTCTACCCGAACGGCGTGCCTTCCGCCCTCGAACTCGGTTTTCAGGAAAACATCCAGCAGTTCAGCCGCAAGCCCCGGGCCGATCACCCGTGCGCCAAACGCGATGATATTGGAATCATTGTGCATTCGGGTGTATTTCGCAGAGAAATAATCATGGCAGAGCGCAGCGCGGATGCCATGGATTTTATTGGCGGACATGGAAATTCCGATTCCTGTTCCGCAGATTAAAATTCCCTTTTCGCATTCACCGCTTAAAATACTTTCGCAGACAGGCTTTGCAATATCGGGATAGTCGCAGGATTCCTCCGTATAGGTGCCAAAATCCTTAAACGGGATATTCTTTTCCGCCATATGTTTCATTAATTCAGCCTTCAGCGTCACGCCTCCGTGGTCGCATCCAATTGCAATCATGGGTTTTCCCTCCGTTTTTTCATCAGTTCACGCTGTGCCTGGGGAAGCCTGAGATATTCCGGCGTCAATTCGGCCGCGCTGATGGTTTCGCCCTTACGGATTTTTTCCAAGGCTGCAAGACCGACCGATGAAGCGCGCTGGTAACGGTTTGCCGCCCCGCTCAGCACCAGACCTGTTAAAAGTCCCTGGTATTCATTATAGCACAAATCTGCGCCGTCTCCAACTAAAATTACAGGATTTTTTTCCATTTTCAGTTCAGAACCTATTTCCTCCAGCGAGATGGCACGGTCAGGAGTCCGTTTTATTATTGTTCCTGGCTGTACATCATACAGAGCATTATAAACCTGCTTGCATCGTGCGTCCATAACACAGCACACTGTTCCGGAAAAATCCACCGCGTTATAGGCCAGTGCATCCAGCGTAGAAACTGCTACGCAGGGTTTTCCGGCAGCATAGGCCATCCCCTTTACTGCGGCAATCCCAATCCGCAGCCCGGTAAAAGACCCCGGGCCGTTTGAAACGGCGAAATAATCGATTTCCTCTGGTGATATCCGGCTCTGTGAAAGCAGATGCTCGCACATCGGCATAATAGTCTGAGAATGGGTGAGCCCCAGGTTGGCCGAATATTCCGCCAGTATTTTCGTTTCATCCAACAGACAGACGCCCGCTGCCTTGGCGGAGGTGTCCATTGCCAGTATTTTCATAGTCTGCCATCATTCCTTTATTATTCTTCCCGGGAAATCTTGATTTCCCGTTCCTCTTCACCTAACACGGTGAACGCAACGGTAATGGTTCCAGGCGGAAGCACTCCGTCGATATTTTCGCTCCATTCAATTGCCAGAATGCCATTGGGATCGTCCAGATAATCAAAAAAGCCGGTAGAATACAGATCGTCAAAATCAGTGATCCGGTACATGTCAAAGTGGTATAGGATAACGGATCCCCGGTATTCATGCACCAGTGCAAAGGTGGGACTTGCTACCTCGTCCGCGATTCCCAGTCCGCGCGCCATTCCCCGGGTGAAGGCCGTTTTTCCGGCGCCGAGATCCCCGGTGTATGCGACGACATCGCCTGGATGAAGCGTTTTTGCAAACTGTTCGGCAATTTCTTCAGTTTCCCGCACACTGTGGGAACGGTAAGTATTCATCATAGGATTAATACGGCGCCCTCCTCGGACTTCCTTTCTTCGAATCATAGCTTGCTTTACCCATTCACTGCATGGGAACGCAGGCCGTTTTTCCTATTATATTATTTTCTGTAAATTATTTCAATAGCTCTGGTCAGATTATTGACAGTATGGTATAATAAATCATAATAATTTGTTTCAAGGGGCATGCTCTGATGTTGGGAAAAGCATCCCCTGTGAGACGGGCGCAGGCGGGAGTCTTTCGCCTGTGAGGAAAGCTATGGGAAAGAAAGCGGATGGATGCTGCTGATTCAGGGCGGCTACAGGAAAGGAATGTTGGCGATTTATGATGACAGATATTGAGATTGCACAAAACGCAGCAATGAAACCGATCTATGATATTGCAAAGGAGCTTGGGGTTTCGGAAGAGTTTGTGGAGCCTTATGGAAAATATAAGGCGAAGCTAAGTGATGAGCTGATAGAGGAGTTATCCGGAAAGCCGGATGGGAAGCTGGTTTTGGTGACTGCAATTAATCCGACCCCGGCCGGTGAAGGAAAAACTACCATCTCAGTCGGGCTGGGCGAGGCAATGGCGCAGATTGGAAAAAAGGCGGTGCTGGCTCTCAGAGAACCCTCTTTGGGGCCGGTTTTTGGAATTAAAGGCGGCGCGGCAGGCGGCGGCTATGCGCAGGTTGTCCCAATGGAGGATATCAACCTGCATTTTACCGGCGATATGCATGCGATTACCGCGGCGAACAACCTGCTTTGCGCGGTTTTGGACAACCATCTCCAGCAGGGAAATGAGCTTGGGATCGACCAGCGCAGAATCCTTTTTAAACGCTGTATGGACATGAACGACCGCGCGCTGCGGTTTGTCAATGTCGGGCTGGGCGGAAAGATGAACGGAATCCCGCGGGAAGACGGGTTCCAGATTACAGTTGCGAGTGAAATTATGGCAATTTTGTGCCTCGCTTCGGATATTCATGATTTGAAAAAACGTTTGGGAAACATTTTAGTTGCCTATACTTATGATAACCGTCCTGTTTACGCACGGGATTTAGGGGTACATGGCGCAATGGCCGCCCTGATGAAGGATGCGATCAAGCCGAATCTGGTACAGACGCTGGAAAACACGCCTGCGATTGTGCATGGCGGGCCGTTTGCCAATATCGCGCATGGATGCAATTCGGTTAAAGCTACAAAGCTTGCCCTCAAGCTGGGCGATTATACAATTACAGAGGCCGGCTTCGGCTCCGATCTCGGCGCGGAGAAATTTTTGGACATCAAGTGCCGTTACGCAGGATTAAAGCCGAACTGCATCGTGCTGGTGGCAACTATCCGCGCGCTGAAATATAACGGAGGCGCGGCGCGGGTCGGCCTGGAAAATGAAAATGTGGAAGCGCTCAAGGCCGGGGTGAAAAACCTGGAGGTGCATGTCCGGAACATGCAGAAGTACGGAGTTCCGGTCGTCGTGGCGATCAACCGTTTCCTGACTGATACGGACAGGGAAATTCAGGTGCTCAGCGATTGCTGCGACGCGCTCGGGTGTGATTTTGCCCTGGCGGAGGTCTTTGCCAAAGGCGGCAAAGGCGGTACGGATCTGGCGCGGAAGGTAGTGGCGGCCTGTGAAAAGCCGAGTGATTTCCATGTACTCTATGACCATAACCTTCCGATCAAAGAAAAGATCGGGACAATTGCAAAAGAAATTTATCGTGCGGACGGGGTGGTTTATACCGCTGCGGCGGAAAAAGAAATTGCCGAGATTGAACAGTTAGGTCTCGATAAGCTGCCTGTTTGCGTGGCGAAAACACAGTATTCGCTCTCGGACGACCAGAATAAGCTGGGCGCGCCGACCGGATTTGAAATTACGGTGCGTGGCGTTAAGGTATCCGCGGGAGCTGGATTTATTGTGGTTTATACCGGAAATATCATGACGATGCCGGGCTTGCCGAAAGCGCCTGCTGCGCTTAAAATTGATATTGACGAAAACGGGGAGATTGTAGGACTGTTCTGATCGGCTCTGGATGGAGCATGGTGAATGGAACGTTTGGGAACGGAACGGGCGCGGCTTTATAGGACAACGGACAAATGGCTTCTGCTTTTTTGCATCCTGTTGTCCGGCTTTAGCTGCCTGGTTATTACCTCCTGTTATCTGGCGGGTTTTATCAGGCTGAATGTCGTGATTACCCAAGCCGGGGCTATGGTGCTGGGGATTTTTGCTGCTTCCCTCATTTCTCTGGTAGATTATCATACGATTGTAAAGCTCTGGCCTTTATGGGCGGGAGCCAGCCTTGTGCTTTGCCTGCTGCTGCTCACGCCGCTCGGCTATACGCCGCCGGGCAGCGACGACCGCGCATGGCTGAGGCTGTTTGGATTTTCCCTTCAGCCGTCCGAGCTGTTAAAGCTCTCCTTTGCGGCAACCTTCTCCCTTCATCTGTCTAAAGTACGGGAGCGGATGAATACGCCGGGACATTTTTTGCTTCTCTGCCTGCATGGCGGAGGGTATACCATGCTTGTGATGTTCCAGGGGGATTACGGCTCTGCCACTGTTTTCTTTGCCATGTTTATTATTATGATGTTTGCGGCAGGGCTGTCGGTCAAGCTGTTATTGGTCGGAATTTTGCTGGCTGCCGGAGCGGTTCCGCTTGTGTGGAATTTTGTCCTGCCGGATTATCTGAAAAAGCGGTTTTATGTTGCATGGAACCCTGCTTCTGACCCGCTGGGCGGAGGATACCAGCAATACCGAGGACAGATTGCGCTGGGTTCCGGGCAGTGGTCGGGAAGAGGGCTGTTTTCGGATAGCCTGATCTCGGTCCCGGAAGCGCATAATGATTTTATTTTTGCCTATATTGGCCAGACGCTTGGGCTTGCAGGCTGTGCCGCTACAGTGCTTGGCATCGCGCTCATCTGCGGAAAAATCCTCTGGACAGCACACCGCAGCGAGGATTTTCTTGGATGCAGCTTATGCTGCGGGGTTTTTGCCATCATTTTTTATCAGGCGCTGATTAATATTGGCATGGTGCTTTGCGTAATTCCGGTCATCGGCATTACGCTGCCCTTTGTGAGCGGGGGAGGAACCTCCCTTTTGATCTCTTATCTTGGGATCGGGATGGTTATGAGCGTGGCAAGACAGAACCGGATAGAACGTATTTTTCATTGACAGAGCCCTTTAGGGGCCTATTTTTTGGAATGAGTATCAGCTTGATGGATCAATTTTATCGAGCTGCATCAGTTCCAATGCCACAGGAAAGGAGTGCTTTCGCCGGGAGCGAAAGCTGTAGTTATAGCCTATGAGAGTCATTACAGGAGAAGCAAGAGGACGGAAGCTGAAAACGCTGGACGGGCTGGATGTTCGCCCTACTACTGACCGTGTTAAGGAGGGGCTTTTTAATATCATCCAGTTTGATCTGCCCTTTTCCCGTTTCTTAGATTTATTCGGCGGTTCAGGACAGATTGGGATTGAGGCATTGAGCCGCGGCGCCGAATATGCTGTTTTTGTAGACGAGAGCAGGGCTGCGCAGCAGGTGATAAAGGAAAACCTGCAGTCGACCGGATTTTACCGGAAATCTAAGGTGGTCGCCATGGAAGCGAAGGCCTATCTTTCCGGGACAAAGGAACGGTTTCAGATTGCTTTCCTTGATCCCCCCTATTCGAAGGGGATTTTGCAGAAGGTGCTCCCCGGCGTACCGGAGGTAATGGCGCCGGGCGGAATCATTATCTGCGAACACTTAAAGGAAGAAGTCCTTCCGGAAGAGATAGGGGCCTATGTTCTGAAAAGGGTTTATGCTTACGGGCGAATCCGGCTGAGCCTATACCGGGAAAAAGAAACCGGGGAAGAGAATTAATTTGCATTTTTGCTGAGAGTATACTATAATAAAGTTGCATTTAAGACATGATTTGTTACTGGGAGAGTATTCGGTTTATGAAAATCGCAATTTGCCCGGGGAGTTTTGACCCGATTACCAAAGGCCATCTTGATATCATTGCCAGGGCTACAACACTGTTTGACAAGGTGATTGTCCTTGTGGCGGTGAATCCTTCCAAGCGATGCAGCTTTACCGCGGAGGAACGGCTTGATATGATACGCCGGAGCACTACGCAGATGGAGCGTGTAGAGGTGGATACTTTTTCCGGCCTGCTTGCAGACTATGTGGATCAGGTCGGCGCCTGTGCCATTGTCAAAGGACTGCGGGCTGTATCTGACTTTGAGTATGAGTTTCAGCTTGTCATGGCAAACCGCAAGCTTCATAATAAGGCGGAAACGATTTTTTTAACTACTGCTTCGGAATATATGTTTTTAAGCTCGAGCTTTGTCAAGGAGCTGGCGGAGTTTGGCGGAAATATCGCGGATTTTGTGCCGGCGGAGATCGTCGGGGATATTATGGAGCGATTGGGAAAATCATAATAGATGGCAGCAGCTACATCATTAATTAAGGCCGGACGGCAGAATAGGGGATTGTTATGAATATCAATGAAATCTTGGACATTATGGATGATATGCTGGAAAGCGCTTGGTCGGTTCCGCTTTCCGGGGGAAAATGCGTCATCGAAGTGGATCGTTTCGGTGAACTGATCGACGATATTAGGCTCAATCTGCCGCAGGAAATCAAGCAGGCAAAGCTGATCGTGACTGACCGAAAGATTATTATTGAAGACGCCAAGAAGGAAGCCGAGGGGATCGTCAAGGCTGCGGAAGAACGCGCACGCCGCCTGGTGGATGAGAATGAGATCAACAAAAAGGCAAAGGCCCAGGCGAATGAGGTGCTTTCTACGGCCCAGACTCAGGCCAGAGAGCTCAAACGCGCTGCCAACGAATTCTCGGAAAGTGTGCTTAAAAATACAGAGCAGGGGCTTCTTGACGCGGTGAACCAGATTAAAACTGCAAAGTCTGCGCTGCGTTCACCGAACGGGCTGAAAAAGTAATATCAGAAAACTGCGAACTGTCCGCGGCAATTCGCCGCTGCCGCAACCTGTGACGGACAAACCGTCACAGGTTGTTTTCTTTTCCTCCTAGAATATTTCGTGCAATCTTTACAATTTATTGACAAATTCATAAGAATATATGGTAAAATAATAGTATAGAAATAGTTTTTTCTATGGTTTTTCGAAAATATGCTTCGGAAAACCTGCTGGGCTGCTCCCAGCGCCAATAAGGAGGTTCATTTTCATGATTAACATTACAGCAAGAGGATTTGAGTTAAAACAGGGACCGAAAGACGGGGTGGAAAAGGAACTAAAAAGAGTTGAAAAAATGCTTCCTGAAACGGCTTCATTTGATGTAACACTGACAAAAAAGCTGGATAGCTATCAATGCGATATTACGGTGAAAAATGCAGGCAGCTTTATCCGTGGCGAAGCACAGGCAGAGCGGATCGAACCAAGCATTGATTATGCGGTAGATGACCTAAAACGGAAACTGCGAAAATTGAAAACCAGCTTAGTGGAGAAAAAAAGAAAGAGCGGAATTGACGTCCTTGCGCGGGCAATGGATGATTTAGGATATATAGATGAGCTGGAGGATGAGAATCCGTCTACTGAGATCAGGCGGCGGAAGCATGTTTTGCTCAACATGATGACCGATGATGAGGCGATCGTGCAGATGGAAATGCTGGGGCATTCCTTCTTTGTATATCTCGGCGAGGATGGGCTGACTCATGTAATTTACCGCAGAAAGAATGGCTACGGCGTTCTTGACTGTGAAGGATAATATGAAAAAGGAGAGCGGTTTATACCGCTCTCCTTTTTATCCGCCATAGAATAATTTTTCCATTTCCAATGCGACTGCATCATTTTGGTTTGATTCGATGACGGCATCTGCTTTAAACTTTACCTCTTCGGCCGCGTTTTTGACCGCAAAGGAGCGGTCTGCAATTTCCATCATAGACAGATCGTTGTAATTGTCACCGAAGACGGCGACGGATAACCCTGGACAACGTTTTTGCAGTGAACGAACACCATTGCGTTTTGAAGCGCCGCAATCATAGATTTCCAGGAAATAATAGCCTGGATGGTACACATCGGCATAGCAGGAAGCATTGATTTTCTTAGCGCAGGGAAGGGAAAGAATCTTGCTGTGAATCTGGAGGATGGTTTCCTTTTGATTCATCGCGGAAAAATAGATGACCTCCTGTCCGGCAGGAAGATCAGCTTGCCGGTAGTGCTTCATCGGCAGATCTTTCCGGTCATGATAAAATTCTTCTTCTGCCGGATGATACAGTCCGTCATAGTAGATATCAAGCTCGCCGGAATGAATGACATGGGTAAAACAGTTGCAATGGGCAGCCCGGAATACTGACAAAATTTCCATTGCCAGAGGATAGGATACCATTTTACACTCCATAAATTCCCTGGTACTGAAATCATAGAGTGCGGTTCCGTTCATAATCACAGCAGGAAGGGGAAGTCTCAGCCCATCGAGCAGGGGCAGAACAGTAGCGCAGGTACGCGCGGTAGCAATCGAAATCATTGCGCCTTTCTCAATTAAGCCGCCGAGTATTTCCCGGCTTCTGCTGCTGATTTTAGCTTCGCGGTTTAGCAGGGTGCCATCCAAATCCGTCACCATCAGCCAGTTGCCTTTACATTTTCCTTTCACACCATTTCACCCGCTATCCGCATTGATTTTGAATTCAGTATCCTTTAAAGGCCGCCGGGATAAAAACGGCGGTGCCGCAAGGCACGAAAGAGTTCGCTCTGAGAGCCGTTTTTGGGGACGTTAAACGATCCGTTTAACGTTATTATACCATATTAGAGAAAGCTTTTGCAAACCTGCTAATCCGGGATACGAAGGCGCTGGCCTGGATAGAGGTAATTTGGATCGGCCAGGCGGTTATATTTCGCTAGTTTTTGCCAGGTTGTTCCAAAACGGCTGGCGATTCCGCTTAGGGTATCGCCGCTTTTTACTGTATAGATTCGGTATCTTGGCTTACGCCGGACAGTATCAGAAGATTCGGTAGAGGAACCGCGCCCGGTGAAGCCGTTGAGACTGTTCTCCTTAATAATCTTCGGAAAATCCTCATAGCCATAATCCATATCGCAGTGCCCGTTAACCCCTCTGACTGTACCGGTGCTGGTAAACTGCCACATGTCAAAATCGCCTTCATAGGTGGGGCGGTCATTGTACTGTGCCAGCCAAATGGTGTAGGGATGGATACGGTCATGCTCAAATTTATTGGTGAGCCAGTATTCGCTGGCATAGATTCCAACGAAATACCCGGCACGCTCCAGCTCTTCACAGAACGCTACGGCGACATCGGTTAATTCGCGTTTGCTCAGCGAGGCCTGAGCCTGTGATTCCATATCATAATAAACGGGATATTCAAACTCTTTCCCTTCCAGCCAGCGCAGCAGGTTTCTTGCTTCTTCCCGCGCGTCCTCTGTTGTTGTGGCGTAGCTGAAAAGATATGCCCCGGCAGGCAGGCCAATCCGTTTTGTTTCCCGGTAATTCCGTTCAAAATAGCGGTCACGTTGGTTTTGAAAACGTCCGTAGCCAGCTCGGAGAATTGCAAAGTGGATATTGTCCCGCTTGACCTCATCCCAGTCGATTCTCCCTTGAAATTCCGAAACATCAATGCCTAAGGTTGCCAAGTTCTTCACTCCTTTCAAAATAGGATTTTACTGTACAGCAGATAGAACCGTACCTTTTATTCTATGCCGAGAGAGCGAAAAGTGAAGCCGGCAGGCTGGAGATAAAAGAGACGTCCCGGCTAAATGTCTGCCGGGACGCCTCTTTTATAGAATAAAGCGCATTGTTTTCATTGTTTCCTGAAAGTTTTCACGTTCATATAGGCGGATTGCACCGGCGTTTTCCTGGAGCACAGTGAGCTCAACATATTCGAGCCTTCGTTGTCTGGCCCAATCCTTCACTGCGTTTAAGAGCAGTGTGCCTATACCATGGCTGCGAAACTGAGGATGGACGACAAGATCCATCAAATAGGCATATCGGTGCGGAAGAACGCAGTCAAAAGAAGGTGTTTCTACTTCCTGTACAAGCGCAAAGCCAAGCAGCTTCGACTCTTTTTCTGCCAGCAGGAAATCAGATCGTTTCCCCTTGATCATGGAAAGAATAAATTCCGGGTTTTGTTCCCCGTTCTGATAATAAAACGGCTGAAGCCGATGCATGTCTGAAAATAGAATTTGGTATAATGCCTGAAGCTGCTTCAGGTCGTCCTTTTTTGCAACTGTGATTTTCATAATTCCTCGTAATGGGTGTATTTTTACGTCTCCGCTTTTTTAATCGGATGACGAATAACCGTCTTAAGCTTTTGCGGGTCGCATCTGCGTGCGTCGCTCAGATAAATTTCATGATGATAACGATGGTCAGTGATGTCGGTTTGATATCCTTGTCTTTCGGCATATTCATCCATCAGGCGAATGGTTTCCGGCTCGTTGTCATACGGCCCAATATGCAGGCACTGGACGCAAAGTCCTTCGTGGTAAGTCCAGAATTCCACCTTAGAAAAATCGGTCTTTTTCTTTCCTGCCGCCTCCCGCACAGCCCAGTCAAAGTCCTCTTTTTTTACGAAATCGGGAAGGCGGATCACAGAAATCCATTCAAAATCTTCTTTCCTGCTGTAATCTACACCGGGAGTATCCTTCATCCACCAAAACCCTTCTAAAGGCGGTACAACATACTGAAAATAGCCGTCGATTTTATGGCTGCTCATGCGACTCATTTTAATGGTAAAAGCAATTCCGTAAAGAAGCCCGATCGCCTGTTTATAGGTGCCGTTTTCCTGATTGGGGTCTCCCTTTCCGCGTACTGCAATAAAATTCATAGAAGGAATTTCAATCAGTTCGGGTTTTTGTTTGGGAAGATAGAATTCTTTATATTCTTTTTTGAAGTCAAACGCCATGCTTTACCACCTCTTTCGTTTAGGTTTCTATTTTATTATACCATAAAAATAGTAAATGAAAAGATTTTTCTAGTTTGTGGTCATCCTAGAGATTCTCTCGTTTTAGCAATGAAGGCATATCATTGTTTTTGCACCGGAAACAACGAGATTTTCATTGACCTATAACAGTAATGTGCAAAGCACAGATGGGGCCGCTACGTTGACTGTCCTGCGGCTGAACAGGGAAGTATAGTCAGTTTAATCCAAAGTGTACGTAAAAATGCAGTGGTTAATCAACCACTGCATTTTTATTCTACCGCACGCTGCTGCCGCAGCTATGATTTCCACAGCCATGATCACCGCAACGATGTGCATTGTTTTCATGTTCATGCTCATGGTGGCTGCAATGAACCTCCGGGTTATAGTCCAGCGTACCGCAGAGCAGTGCGTTTACAGCACTGTCAGCCTGTCCTGTAACTCCGCCGTAAAGCTTGATTCCCGCCTGTGCGAGAGCCGTTTGTGCGCCGCCTCCGATTCCTCCGCAAATTAGAACATCCACCTGGTTCATACTTAAAAAACCAGCGAGTGCGCCATGCCCGCTGCCATTGGTGCCAAGGATTTCGGAGCTTACAATTTTGCCGTCCTCGACAGTATAAAGCTTAAACTGTTCGGTGTGGCCAAAGTGCTGAAAAATTTGGCCGTTTTCATAGGTTACTGCAACTTTCATTTACTGATCCTCCGTATGATTCATACTGCATTGATGCTTATGACAGTGCCTGTGACATCCTCTGCCGCATTGTGCCGCATAGTGCTGACAAACAATATAATCCCCGCCGGAAATCATAAATCTTTTTCCGTGGACCAGGGCATCTGCAATTTTTTTCCGGGCTGAATTATAGATTCCCTGGATTGTGGTTCGGGAAACATGCATCTGAACAGCGCATTCCTCCTGTGTAACCCCCTCTAGATCGATCAGCCGGATGGTCTCGTATTCATCCACAGTCAAAGTCACTGGAGCTTCACAGCTTGTATGCATCGGGGCAAATTCTTTATTTTGCGGCATACAGCATACATATCGTTTCTTTTGCGGTCTTGGCATAACATCACCTTGTTTCCGTCATATGTCAGATATAGTATATCATGGTTTCCGACATATGTCAATAATCATATGACTCTAATGCGAAAAAGAATGAAAAAAGGCTGAATTATTTGCTCTAGCCTTTAGTTTTTGTGTTTATTCTGCAAAAGATTTTATAAAATGAAAGAAAAATATAGACAAATTATGAAATGAGTCAATTTTGTTATAGAAAAAATCAAGATCTTTCATTTATGGCCGTTTTATTTTTCACTATAATAGAGATATAAACAAAAAGGAGGCCTAATGATGAAAAAAATTGTTTCACTCATCTTAACCTTAACGATGGCGGTCTGTCTTGCTTCCTGCGGGAGCTCTAATGCGCCCGAAGGCAATAGCGGTCAGCCGTCGTCTGATTCGCCAAGCGGAGAGCTTTCGATCTTAACGTGGTACAGCGACGAGATGATGGAAGCCTGGATCGACCATTATAATGAGCTATACCCGGACGTCAATGTGGAATACCAGTATGCTCAGGCTGTCGCCCCATACATGGAAAAGCTTCAGGGTCTGATTATGTCTAATGAAGTACCGGATATTGTTCTGATGGTAGCGGAGAACCGTTATGATTTTCTGGAGAACGATTATGTGCTGGACTTGACCAACGAAGACGTTGTAGGGAAAATGTCTGAATCTGCCAAAAAACAAATCACGTTTGATGGAAAGATTTACGCGGTTACAACAGGGGGTTCTGTCGGCGGCCTATTGGTTAATATGGATCTCTGGGAACAGGCTGGTTTGCAAGAAGACCCGGCAACCTGGGACGAGTTGGTTGAAGCAATGAAAAAACTCGGGCAGCTGGATGGCGTAACAGGGTTTATCGACAATACAGCCGATGCGGCAATTTCGATAGCTACCCCGCTTTATGCGGCAACCTGGCTGAACAAGGAGCCGGACTACGAGAATCAGGTTGAAGCTGGGGAGAAAACCTACGCTGATTACTGGGAGCCCATCTTCGCCACTCTGAAAACCGACCTTTATGACACTGGCATCATGACTGCAGAGAATATGGGTATTCCGTGGGATACGGTTGTCAATAATTTTGCGCTTGGAAAAGTTGGGATGATTATGGGAGCTTCCTGGAACGTACCAGACATCCAGGCTATTAATCCCGACCTCAACTATAAAGTAATGGGGATTCCGAATGAAGACGGTTCTTCTAAATATTATTGCGGTGACTGTCTGGAACCCTCTATGTGCGTAATGAAGGAAGGGAAGAACCAGGAAAACGCACTGGCGTTCCTAGAAAGCCTGTTTGATGAGGAGAGCCTGACGGCCCAGGAAGAGATTAACGGCATGATCGCCTGTGTGGAAGGGTTTGAAACAAGCTATACAGGGAATGAAATCTTTGGCGAGGCACTGGTAGAGGGAATGGAACCGGGCAACCAGTTTATGCCTCAATCCTACTGGAAGAAGAGCGTTGATGAAATGGTAGCTGCCTATACGCAGAATAACCAAGCGCTGCTCCTGGGTGAAAAAACACCGCAGGAATGTGCGGAAGCATTCGATAAGATTTATAACAGCTAAAGAAGAAAAAGGAGGTTGTTCCCGTCCTTTGGCATAGGGCGGGAACACAGCTATCATGAAGAATCGTTTGCGTAACAAGATATCCTATCAAATTTTTATGCTGCCTGCTTTTTTGCTGTTCACAGTATTTACCGTCGTTCCGCTCATTATGTGCCTGGTTTACAGCTTTACGAATTATTCTTCTCACAGAGAGATGGATTTTGTTGGGCTTGAAAACTATATTAAGGCATTCCAGGATGAGCTTGTACGAAATTCAATTGGATATACGTTGGTATTTACGATAGTAACCACCCTTGGTATTACGGCCCTATCGCTGATTGTAGCGATTCTGTTTGCCCGCGATTCCCATACCGGTGGCTTCCAGCGGGCAGTATTTTATTTTCCATCCTGTATCAGTCTGATGGTAGCCGGTTACGCCTGGAGAAGCTTTTTTGCTTCGGATGAAAATGGGCTGATCAACAAGATCATCTGTTTCTTTGGCGGGAACCAGGTTGGCTGGCTTTCTGATTCTACCGCGGCACAGATTGCGGTTATCATTGTAGCAATCTGGTTTGATCTGGGGTGGTGTGCGGTTCTGTTCTACGCCTATATCCAGTCGATTGATCCGTCCCTTTATGAGGTGGCTAAATTGGATGGGGCAAATGGGTTTCAAAAGGCATGGTATGTAACTATTCCAATGATTGTTCCGGCGATTGCCGTAAACCTGACAGTGCTGCTGTCACAGGGGCTGAAGGTATATGAAATTCCGCAGTCGCTGACAAAAGGCGGCCCGGTTACAGCAACCTACACCATGACCCACGCAATCCTGGTCCGCGGCGTAACCGAATGGAAATTCGGGGAGGCTTCCGCGATCGGCGTGCTGGTGCTGATTATTACCGCAGTGCTCTGCCTGCTTCAAATTAAATTTACCGAGAAAGGGGAAACAGAACTATGAAGAAAAGGGCAAAAAGCTTTCTGATAGATCTGATTATGCTTCCTCTTTGCTTTGTGATTGCATACCCGATCCTTTTTATCCTGATCGGCTCGTTTAAATCGAGAGCGGAATTTGCGAGCAACCCTTATGGCTGGGTGCAGGAATTTAACCTTCAGAACTACATTACCGCTTTTGAGAAATCTCCGTTTCTCAGCCTGCTTTGGAATAACTTAATCATTGCATTCGGATCAGTTATCATTGTAACACTGATTTCGGCAATGGCGGCCTATCCTGTTGTATACCACAAATGCCGGTTTAACAATGTGATGAAGGTTTATCTTCTACTGGGATTTTTTATCCCGTTTCAGGCAACCCTGCTTCCGCTCTATCAGATGTATTCTACGCTGGGATTGATGGATAAGGTAAGCGGAATCGTGCTTCTCTATTCTGCGGGGATTTCTTTGCCGTTTTTCATGTTTGTCGGCTATATGAAAGGGATTCCCCATGAAATGGCAGAGGCAGCCATGATTGATGGCTGTGGAATCGGAAGAATTTTTTTCAGAATCATTTTCCCGCTCACCCGTCCCGTAATGATTACGGTAATTATCTTCACCTTTTTCTCTTCCTGGAACAACTACCTGGCGCCGAGCTTATTTCTGACCAGCAGGGACAAGGGTGTCCTGATCCTCGAGGTAACGCGGGCTGCCACTAAAAATGTTATTGACTGGGGAAGAACCTTTGCAGTTGTTACCATTACCATTATTTTTCCTTTTATTTTTTTCCTCTTTACCCAGAAATACCTGATCAAGGGGATGGCGTCGGGAGGCGTAAAAGGATAAAGTGATAGATAATACATATAACGATAGAATTTGGAGGAGGAAAATATGCTAAAAGCCAAAATGAGCATTGACAGGGCATATCAGATCAGCCCTGTCTGCGAGCATCTGTATGATGCATTTGTAGAGCATCTGGGAAGAGATGTTTACGGCGGTGTTTATGATCCGGAAAGTCCTGTAGCAGACGACATGGGATTTCGCAAGGATTTGCTTGAAATGGTCAGGGAAGTCAGGATTCCTCAGGTTCGTTACCCGGGCGGAAATTTTGCTTCCGGATATCGGTGGGAAGATGGGGTTGGCCCGGTTGAAAACCGTCCCAAACGGCTTGACCTGGCGTTTCAGTCCCTGGAAACAAACCGCATTGGCGTGAATGAATTCCAGGAATGGGCTAAGCGCGCGGGAACAGAAACCATGATGACCGTGAACATGGGTACCAGAGATATTGAAGCGGCACAAAGTCTTTTTGAATACTGCAATTTCAAAGGCGGAACCTACTGGAGCGACCTGCGGATCAAGCATGGGTTTAAGGAACCATACAACATTAAAACATGGTGTCTTGGCAACGAGATGGACGGGACATGGCAGATTGGGCATCATTCGGCGGATTTTTACGGGCAGCGCGCAACGGAAACTGCAAAAATGTTCAAATGGATGAATCCGGATACAGAAATCATTATGTGCGGGACCTCAAGCCAGAGTCAGAAAACACTGGGAACATGGGAGACCGGTGTGCTGGAGCATGCCTATGACCACGTCGATTTGATGGATATGCACATCTATTTTAAAAATTATATCAATGATACGCAGAATTTCCTTTCCAGCGCATTAACCTTTGACCGCTATATCAGCGATGGCTTAGCCGCACTGGACTATATGAAGGCAATCAAGCATAGCAACCGTACTATTAATCTGGCATTTAACGAATGGAATGTATGGTTCATTCTGGAGGATACGGACGCACGCACCAAAGACCAGCTTTGGGGTCCGGCTCCGTCCCTGCTGGAGGATTATTTTACCTTTGAGGATGCGCTGGTGGTAGGGGATATGCTGATTTCGATGCTCAAACGCGCTGACCGCGTAAAAACAGCCTGCATTTCTCAGCTTGTAAATGTCAATGCGCCGTTTATGACTGAAGTCGGCGGAGCCCGGAGCTATAAACAGACTATTTTTTATCCATATCTCCATGCTTCTTTGTATGGGCGCGGAACTGCTCTGACGACGCCGGTAACCTGCGGCCGTTATGACAGTAAGGAATTTACCGATGTACCCTATCTTTCTGCAGTCACTGTATTTGATGAAGAGGCGGAAGAGGTGTCCGTTCTTGCCATTAACCGCAGCGTGTCACAGGAGATGCATCTGTCTGCTGATGTCCGTACCTTCGACGGATATTGCTTGGAAGAACATATCATCTATCACAGTGATGATCCAAAAGCTCACAATTCCTTTGACCAACCGAATCTTGTTGTTCCATATTCTGACTGCAGCAATACAGCATTACAGGATGGGCTACTGGAAACAATACTTCCTGCCATGTCCTGGAACGTTATCCGTTTAAAAAAGAGAAAATAAAAGAGGGAATGATGTCTCATCATTCCGCTCTGGTTTGGGATTTTTGATGCAAGGCCCGGTATTCTGAGGGCGAGAGATGGAAGTGCTTTTTGAAGACGGCGCTGAAATAGCTTTCGTCTTTAAACCCCAGCAGCTGTGCGATTTCATAAATTTTGGTGTGAGAGTTTTCGAGCATGTCCTTTGCTTTATAAAGGCGCTGGGATTTGATATAATTCCCAAAAGTTTGTCCGGTATATTTTTTAAACTGACGGCAGAACACATATTTGTTGACATAGAACCTTTGCTCGATTAAATCCAGAGAGATTGCCTCGTTCAGATGGTCGTCCAGATAATTTTTGATCTCGCGCAGGGTTCTGGTGTTGGTTTGGGTATAATTCTCTCCCTTTTTTAGGGTAAAAGACAGCATGTCGTTTAATGCCTGATGAAGATCGTCAATAGTTCCGTACTGCTCAAAATCGTGGATGGTTAGATCCTCCAAATTTATGGTGCAGAGCGGGTCAATAAACTTAAACATCCGGTCAAGGGAATTAAAGAAACGGAATACTGCTTCGTATACCAATTTGGGAAGAATAGAGTGCTTAGTAAAACAGGCGATATATCGGTCAATGGTCTGAAAAAGCTCCTCTTCGGAGTAGCCTGTCAGGATCGCGTTGGTGATCTCTTTTTCTGATTGAATCAGAGATACATAATCATATTCCATCTGAAACAGGTTTTCAAAATAAAAGGAGACTTCCTGCTTTTGATAGAAGTTGATCATGGTTGAAAGTTTGGCTTCCTGGAAAGAACGCAGAAAATCAGGATTTTCCTGCAATGAGATATGCCGGCTGATTCCGATGCCATATTCGACGATGCAGTCTACCTGTTTCAACTCCGTTACGAGCTGCTCCAACAGGGACTCTTTCACAATGGGACACAATAGAATAATCTCGCCATCCAGATCGATGGGTGCAAAAGGAGTTTTCAAATGTGAGCTGGCAAAATTTTGAATGGTTATTAAATGCTCCTTCTTGAAAGGCCGGGAAGCACAGAAAAACAAGAGATAAAGAGACTGGATATCAATCATCCGGAGCTGCATAGATAGGGCCTGGCCGTCTTTTAAAGACTGGCTGCCGGAACGAACTATTTTTTCCAGGGAGGAATTGCTGTCAGCGAGAACTTTTGTGGCCGCCTCCCTTGCCGTCTGGCGGATAAAGGCCTTGGGGGAGGCAAGGAATTCCTGTTCTGGAATAAGCCGTTCAAAGGAGAGGAAGGTCAGGATTGGAAATAAGCATGGTTCGATTTGTTCTGCGACTAAAACGAGATGCTTTTGATGCTGAAGCTCTGAAAGGGTTTCCTCATCAAGGGCGCAGAGAAGCCTTGCTTCAATCAGGATCAGTACAAAACTGTGCGCGCGGATGGAACTGAGCAGCTGCTTAGAATCTGTGACAGCATCAATTTGGAAATCGTCATCCTTTAGCTGCAATGGATAGGATTCAGAAAACACAAGGCAATTCATGATGAGTAACTCCTCTCGAATTTCTTCTCTTATTGTATCATAGCCCGCAATCCAATAGCAAGGAGGAAATAAATGAACTACAAAACGAAACCTATTATTACAGTATTTTGCATGGCCGCCATGTTCCTATTTGCTGTTTCCTGCACATTGATCGGCAACCTGCTTCCCAATGTAATTGGGGAATTTCAGATTACCCTGAGCCGGGCCGGCGTCGTAACAGTAGCGCAAAATTTTGGCGGGATTCTGGCGTTGATCTTTTGCGGTTTTCTCTCTGACCGGTTTGGGAAACTGCGGGTGATTTTAGTTATATTTTCCATGATGATGCTTGCCTTGTGCGGCTGTTTTATCATTCACCGATTCACAGGCTTTATTATTGCCGCAATGGTGATTGGTCTGGCAGCTTCTTCGCTCAATATGCTGATTTCTGCATATTTGTCCGATTTGTACCCGGAAAAAAGCCATTTCTACATCAACATGGGCGGCGTGTTTTTTGGAATAGGATCAGTCACTGCTCCGATATACCTGCTAGCGGCGGCTCGTTTTAAAATAGGCTGGCGGATTGATTTCGGTATTTTGGGAGTGATCAGCCTGATAGTGTTGGCTTTCTTTCTGATCCTGCTTTTTCGGGCTCCTCATCCGGGACATGAAAAATCCGGACTTTCAGAATCGCTGCGTTTGCAGTCAATATTTCAGAACCTGAAGCATCCAAAATTATGGCTTTTTGCCTCGATTGGATTCCTTTATATGGCGCACAGCAGCTCATTCATGGGATGGATTCCCACTTATCTTTCCCAACGGTTTCCGGATCAGACAACGATGAACAATAATATTATGGCTGTCTATTGGGCCGGAATATTGGGCAGCAGGCTGATGATGACCTTCCTGTCCGGAAAAATAAAACCCAAGCAGTATTTAATATTTGGAAATGCCTTGGGCGGAATAGTTATGCTTGGCAGCACTTTTCTCCAGGGAACGATGCTGTTGCTGGCCTTTCTGCTGCTGGGGCTGATAACAGGGGCAATTTTTCAGGTTTGCCTGGCGTTGACCTGTCAGAGCTTTCCCCATATTTCGGGAACTGCTTCTTCTGTTGTCGCACTCAGCGCCTCAGCCGGCGGAACCTTTTGTTGTTGGCTTGTTGGATTTGTTGCAGAGCAGCTTGGCTTTTTTGCAGCGCTTTCCATACAGGCCGTAGTATTGCTGCTGATCGTACCAATTACAATATTTGGGATTCGAAATCCCACAAATACATAGAGGGAGAATATATTTTATGCTGGATCATGTCGCGTTGGTAACAGACGACCTTGAGAAATTAAAGAATTTTTATAGGCAGTATTTTGGAGGAGCACCGGAAGATAACTGGACAGATGGTACTGTCGAAATCTGCTTCATCAATTTTGAAAACGGAACCCGCATTGAACTGCAGAAAAGGGAACAGCCCGCCCGGCATGAGATTGACCGGGAAAACAGTTATGGAATCGCGCACATTGCATTTATGGCAAAAAGCCGGAAGGAGGTGCGGGAGAGGACGGAAAAGCTGGTTGCTGCGGGTGTGGCGTTACGCAGTGGACCGACCGCATATGGCAAGGATTTTTTTGAAAGCAGTTTTTTTGATCCGGACGGAAATATTATCGAGTTAACCGTCGGAAGCCATTATATTCATATTGATGAAACAGAGTAAGAGTGTATCGGGGAGTTTCATTCCTCTCCGCCAAAACAAACAGCGAGCAGAATTTTTAGCTTGAAAATTCTGCTCGCTGTTTGTTTTGGCGAAAATTCGGAGCAATAAGATAGAATTATAAAACAATAAAAACATGGATAAAAACATTGACATTTATCTTGCGCTCAAGCGAAAAAGCAGTTATGATAGGGATGGATAAGCCTTTTGCCGAGAGCGGCTTGGATCGTATAATAAACCGTGCTGATGCAGTGCGGAAATAAAAATAGATAAGGTGGGAAACAAAAAATGTTTGATGGGCTAAATATGAATATGGGAACACTTCCGCTGCTTTCCAACGCGGTTACCCGTTCCATCAGCCCGGAAAATTTCCGGGGCGAAAAGGGGAAAGGCGGGATGTGCGGACTGGAAAATGGCATTGCAAGGGAAGCGGCGCGGGATTTGGGCAGAGGCTGGAAGGTGAATCCCTATATCCGCATCCCGGCAAAAGGCACGTTTGAGATCGCTGATATTGATGGGCCGGGAGCAATCCAGCATATCTGGCTGACGCCAACGGGTACATGGAGATACCTGATAATCCGTATGTATTGGGACGGGCAGGAAACGCCGTCAGTAGAATGCCCGATTGGAGATTTTTTCTGCGCCGGCTGGAATGAGTACACACAGATCAATTCCCTGGCGGTCTGCGTTAATCCGGGCAGTGCGCTTAACTGCTACTGGACGATGCCGTTTCGAAAAAAATGCCGTATTACGCTGGAAAATCTGGCGGAGGACGATACGACAGTCTATTATCAGATCGACTATACCCTTACTGAGGTTCCAGAGGAGTGCGGCTATTTTCATGCGCAGTTCAGAAGAGTGAACCCTTTGCCATACAAGCAGAACTATATAATCCTGGACGGGGTGGAAGGAAAGGGGCAGTATGCAGGCACCTACCTGGCCTGGGGTGTCAACAACAATAACTGGTGGGGAGAAGGAGAAATCAAATTTTTCCTGGATGACGACGGGGAGTTCCCTACCATCTGCGGAACAGGGACAGAGGATTACTTCTGTGGTTCCTATGACTTTGAGGATCCGTTTACCCATGATCAGTATCTGTCCTTCAGCACGCCATATACAGGATTCCATGAAATTCAGACAGACCGTTTGTACCGGGTGCAGAAACGGTTTGGAATGTACCGGTTCCATATCACCGACCCAATCCGGTTTGAAAAGAACTTGAGAGTGACGATTCAGGCGCTGGGCTGGCGGGATAAAGGACGTTACCTGCCCTTGCAGGACGACATTGCTTCGGTCGCATTTTGGTATCAGGCCCTGCCAGCGAAGCCGTTCCCGAAATTGCCTGATAAAGACAGCTTGGAAATTATATGAATAGGCTTGATCAAATGGAAGCAGATGCCGCGTTTATTATTACGAATATAGCTGCATGAAGCAATTCCATCAAATAGAGAAGGCAGGCATTGGAGTCCCCAATGCCTGCCTTCTCTATTTTCAAGCTCTCAGCTCTCATTGTCTCTTCGCTTACGGACTGCCACATGTCCTGCCATCACCTCATGATATCGGAAACAATCCTCCCGGTGGTCGTTGATGATGCCACAGGCCTGCAAGTGGGAATACACTGTGACAGCGCCCATAAACTTCAGCCCACGCTTTTTCATGTCCTTGCTGATCCGTTCGGATAAGCCGTTTTTCGCAGGCAGCTTTCCTTTTTGATGTCCCATATAAAGGTAAGTCCTGCCCTTGGTAAATCCCCACAGATAGGCGCTGAAAGAGCCGAATTCCCGAATAATTTCCTGAAACCGGCAGGCATTATGGATAACCGCCTCGATTTTTCTTCGGGATCTTATCATTCCCTCTGTATTCATGATGCGCTCTATATCAGGCTCCCCATAGGAAGCTACCTTGTTAAAGTCAAAACCGTCAAAGCAAGTGCGGAAAATCTCTCGTTTTTTTATCATCAATTCCCAGCTCAAGCCGCACTGCATGACCTCCATCATAAGGAACTCAAACTGCTTTTGATCATCATATAAGGCGACACCCCATTCTTCATCATGGTAGCGGATCATTTTATCGTTGCCAAGGCACCAGGAACAGCGTTCTGCCATATCTATCATCCTTTTTATTTATAAAATCTCAATATATTATAACAGAATCTATTCTGTTTGTTAAGCTGTTGTATTGCTCTCCATACGTCTAGTAGACCAGGGGGAATTGAGGATGAAGCTGCCTTTTTTATTTTCACAATACTTATAATTTCTGATCGTTGCTTTTTGAGTTTCAAGGGTTGGCCTCTGTTGATATCTATACATTGTTTTTTATTGGCTTAATCCGTTTTCGGAGAGATAAGCATCAATCGCAGCAGTATCCGAGGGTCTTGCAAACAAGCCGTCATGTACATCAGCGCCATCGGCGTTCTCTCTGACGAATTCAATGGAGTTATCAAATTGCTCCGTATCCATAGAAGCCGACTGGGTAAACGGATAAATCTCCTTGCCGGCCAGATCATAGCTCTCCAGGAAAGTGCCGATAATCATGGGAGCGGTGTGCCACCAGATAGGGTAACCCACCACAATGGTATCGTACTGTTCGATAGAATCCGGTAGATTGGCAATCGTTGGGCGGTTATTTTCGTCTCGTTCTGCCTTTGCAATATCGCCTGTTTCGTTATAATCCTCCGGGTAAGGCACTTCGGGAATGATCTCATACAGGTCGCCGCCAACCTGCTCAGCAATATAGGAAGCCATTTCTTCAGTGTTTCCAGACCAGGAGAAGTACACAACCAATGTGCTGCCGTCTGCTGTTTCCAGGGTTTCGCTTTGAACAGAGGAAGAAGCATCACCTTCAGAGGACACCGGCTTCCGCGACTCGGTACTATTACTGCCGGCTGGCGTCCGCCCGCAGGCAGAAAGGGAAAAGGTCATCATGGCGGCCATTATTAGGCTAAGAATTTTTTTGAACATCATAGGTTTCTCACTTTCTTTTATTTCGGCGTTACCTCACAGGCATTCGCAAAGAATTTCGTAAATTTCATCCCGGCTGAGCTCACGGGGACCGCTTTTTATGATATTGCTGGTGTCCGCCACTTTCCGCAGTATCTCCGGTGTGATCTCTACTCTTGATTTCAGCTCTCCCAGCTTTGTAGGCAAACCGCACTCTTTGATCAAGACTGCCAACGCCTCAACACCGGCTTCGGAAGTGTCCATCCCGAACACTTCTCTGGCAAAGCGGGTGAATTTCTCTTGTGCATCCTTCACAATATGGCGGTAGTAGGCCGGATGGATCACCGCCAATCCCTGTCCGTGGCTGCAATCGGTATAAGCGCCAAGCTGATGCTCAATCTGGTGTGCCTGAAAATCCGTCAAACGGCCAACCTTCAAAATTCCATTTTCCGCCATAGCGGAGTCCCACATCAAATTGCCGCGGGCCTGAAGATCATTTTGACTGGCAAGCAAACGGCGCATATTCACAACAGTGTTCCGCATGACTGCCAGCGCCACATCGTCTGACACATGATCTGCATCCGACTGGCCGAAATACGTCTCCATCGCATGGCTCAAGGTATCAAATGCTCCGGAGATCACCTGCATGGTTGGAACGGACATGGTATAAGCCGGGTTCAGCACTGCAAATTTAGGAGCTGCCGCCATAACGCCGGTCTTGATTTGCAATTCCTCATTGGTGATGACTGCCCCGCCGTTCATCTCAGCTCCTGTCCCGGAAGCGGTGACAACAGCGCCAAGGGGGATCGCATCTGTAGGGAATTTGTGCTGGACAAATTCCATGTTCCAGATATCCTCTTTGGTTTTCGCCTGCGCCGCAATGATTTTGCAGCAGTCAATGACTGAACCGCCGCCGACTGCAAGAATGGTATCCGTCTGCTCTTTTCTCGCCAGCGCCGCGCCTTCCTGTACTTTTGCATACGTAGGGTTGGGCATGATTCCGGAGAAATCCACGACCCTTTTTCCCAGTTCCCTCAGAATGGTCATAATTTCATCGTAAATCCCATTTTTCTTTACCGAACCGCCGCCGTAGGCCAGCATGACGGTCTTGCTGGCATGAAGTTCCGTGTTCAATGCCTTTTGGGCAGCGTTCTCTCCAAAGTAGACGTGAGTGGGATAGGTATAAGTAAAATTTTTCATCATATATTCGCCTCTTCACAGTTAGTCGTGGATTTTTCGATTGTTGCACATGCGGACAAACTCAGGCTCGAAATGTTTTACGGCAGTGCCAATATATCCCTGATCCAGAGAAGCAATCTGCTGCATTTCCTCATCCGTAAGGGTGAAATCCCAGATGTTAATATTTTCTTCAATACGCTCTTTGTGGGTGGATTTCGGAATGACTGCCACACCCCGTTGGACATTCCAGCGGAGGATGACCTGTCCAATGGTCTTGCCGTGGTTCTCTGCAATCTTCCCCAGCATTTCATCCTCAAAAGGCCGGTACCGGCCGCCGCCCAGCGGAGCCCACGCTTCCGGAACAACCCGGTAACGCTTCATGGTTTCCAACGCCGTCTCCTGGGTGAAGTAGGGATGAAGTTCTACCTGATTCACCATGGGACAGATTTCCACCGTTTCACAGAAATTGGTGAGGACATGGGGATAGAAGTTAGACACACCGATTGCTTTCAGTTTTCCTTCCCGGCAGGCATCCTCCATTGCCCGCCATGCGCTGAAATAGTCCTTCATTGCCTGATGTAGCAGATACAAATCCAGGTAATCAAGTCCTGTCTTTTCCAACGAAGCGTCGATGGCAGCCTCAGCCGTTTCATAATTCTGCATATCCTGCACCCACATTTTGGAGGTGATAAACAGCTCCTCTCTGGTGCAGATTCCTTCTGCGATGGCCTCCCGTACCGCTTCTCCCACAGCGTCCTCGTTGGTATAGGAGGCAGCGGTATCAATTAACCGGTAGCCTGCCCGAATCGCGTCCAGCACAGAACGTTTGCATTCTTCCTTGTCGCGGACTTGGAAAACGCCAAAGCCTTCCATGGGCATTTTCAGTCCGTTTTGTAATGTGACAGTTTGCATAATGATTCCTCCTCTTTATTCTGCTTTTGCAGCGATCTCGTCAATGACCATCATTGCGTTTAGAGAACGAGGATATCCGATATATGGCATACACTGCTCCACAACGCTGTAAAGCTTTTCTTTTCCGTTGCCCACGCCAAAATTTCCTGCCGTATGACCCCGAAGCTGGTTTTCACAACCGCCCTGCGCCAGAAGAAAACAGAAGGTAATCATCTCCCGTTCCTGATCATTCAGACCGGTGCGGGTGTAGTAGTCGCCAAAGCAGTTGTCCGCCAGCCATCGGTTGATGTTGCGGCGCAGGGGCGGTGCATCCGTCTGGCGCTTTGCCATTCCTTCCCCGAACAGTGCCACCTGCTTGGCCAGCCCTTGCTCAAACCGGGTATTTCTATCAGTGGTACCCTGTGGTGTAAGGGGAAGCGGGATGCCATGCTGCTCCATGATTTCGTTTGCAGCAAGCAGAAAATCATGAACCCGGCCGATCCCCAGGTAAGCAGCCGCCTGATACAGAAGTTCTTTGACGGCAACGGGATCGATCCCCGTGTCCAAAGCCGCGTGAAGGAGATTCCGAAATTCTCCGATACCCTGGCAGCCCAACATGGCGGAAAGAATGCACAGCATACGCTCCTTCTCGGTTAATTTACCGGCCTGTACAGCCTCGCCCTGTGCGAAATTCTCGGCGATTTCCAGAAATTCCGGATCGGTCTGTACCAGCCGTTTCCGGCTTTCGCGGAAGATGTCCTGTGCTTTTTTCTGTGTATCTCTGTCCATTTCAAACACCCCTTTACCTATCGCATGAAATTGGTTAAGATTTTTTGGTTTTCCGGATGATGCAAGCCATGCCGCTTCCCTAAGTCGATACATTTCAGCATCCATGCCATGTTTTTCCCAATGTTATACATGGTCATCAATCCCTCTTTATCCATCTGAACCTCTTGCGGCTGCTGGCCGTAGACATGGTTCCAGTAGGTAGAGGAAACCACCGGCATGGAACAGATGGTAAAGTATTTGTTGATGACATCAAAGGAAGCGGTTGTACCGGCACGCCTTGCACTTAACACAGCGGCAGCCGGTTTGAAAGCGAAAGCACCGCCGCCAGAGTAAAAGGCCCGGTCCATAAAGGTGAGCAGCCGGCCGCTGGGATGAGCAAAATATACTGGCGAGCCAAATACAAAGCCATCCGCAGATTTTGCCTTTTCCACAAACGCATTAACAACATCGTGGAAGATACAGCTTCCAGTTTCTTTACATTTGCGGCAGGCAATACAATCCGGCAGGACCTCGTTGCCGATAAAAAGCTGTTCCGTTTCAATTTCTTCTTCCTGTAAGGCTCGTTCTACTTCATACAGGGCCGTACTGGTGCAGCCTTTTTTCCGGGAACTACCATTCACAAGCAATACCCTCATTCATCATCATATCCCTTCATTGTATTTTGGCGCTTTTTATGTTATAATCCGATCATCATAACCGGTTTATATTATCGATTATATTTTCCGGTTGTTACTACCGGTCAAGAGGCTTTTAGAAAAAAATTAAAAATTTTTTATGAATAAATGAGGAGAATGACATGATTTATACGATGATGCAGGTCTGCCGGGAACTTGACATGACCTATCAGACTTTGAAATTTTATTGTAACGAGGGGTTGGTTCCTAATGTAAAACGCGATAGCAACAACAGGCGAATTTTTGATGAACATGATGTGAAATGGATCAAAGATCTCACCTGTTTAAAAAAATGTGGAATGAGTATTCAGGAAATGAAAGAATACCTTGCTTTGTGTTTGCAGGGAGCTGAGACGATTACTAAGCGTAAAGAAATGCTGGCAAAAAAGCAGGAATCCCTGCGCGCATCTATCAAAGAGTTAGAGGACAGCGTTGCCTATATCGAATGGAAGCAGAATTTCTATGATGAGGTGCTTTCGGGAAAACGACCTTATGTAAGCAATCTAATTCAGGGAAAGAAAGTTTAAAAAGGCTTTGCTTTTCCATCTGTGTTATTTATGCGATGATTCTTTGCCTTGGCATTACGGTTTTTTAATTTTTATATTTTGACATCATCTTCAAACAAATAATAATACGCGTTACGATATAAAAACAGAGGACGAAATCTGGAAATCTCATTTTGAGTTCCAAATATCGTCCTCTGTTCCATTGTTTCCTTCGTCTGAAAAAACTTTTATGACACAGAAAGGAGTGAAAAGCCTGTCTGACAAATCAGTTCGAATCAGGTAACGTTCTATTTTCGTGTTTTTATAAAAGCATTATCCGCCTAACAAGGATTTAACGACGGCAAAAAATCCCGGTTATAATCCGAACTTTTTGGTTCGAATTATAACCGGGATTCAGTTGGGCTAGGGTGACGGAATTGTTACCCTGTGATTCAGAAGAAAAATGAGAATTAGGGGTTCAGATTTGGTCACTTTTTTATTTTTGCATTGCGATTTTCTTAATTTTACTTTTTGATGTCCCATTTTTATAAAAATGAGCAAACCTGGAAAAGTAGCTTTAATACTGGGATTATAACATAAAACAGAGGACGAAATTTGGATGTCTCATTTTTTGAGTTCCAAATTTCGATCTGGGTTTGCTTAAAAATCAAATGAGAATCAGGAAAGTGGATATAACTATTTTCAAATTTTGCATGAAAATGATATATCATCATTTTCTTTTTCTAAATTCATCTCTACTGGAAATCTGTCCCAAACGAACTAATCTTGAAGCGATGGATTCTGTAGATCTTTTAAAGTAAGCACAAATTTCCTTGTTTGTGTACCCCGATTGAAATCTATGGCAAAGTTCTTCCTCTTCTTCTGGCGTCCAGAGCTTTCCGGAATTTTCGACCTTTCTTTTACTATCAGCAGAATGTGTATCAATATAATTCAGTATCGTATATAGGGCTCGCACGACTTCAATCTGATTGCAGCTGTCTTTTTCAGAAAGGACCTCGCCGGTCACAGGGTTGATTCCGTCTGCCAAAGATGTGATCATCTCTTTAGCGCGAACAATATTCATATTCACTTCACCTTCTTTTGACAGTTTTTGATTTCAAAGCCGCATACTTTGAATATTAAAACAGCAGGAAATCGGTTTGAAGTTAAACATTAGTTTTCATATTTTTTAAAAAACTCTCTATGTCGGATTTCGTTTTATCGGATTCCTCCGTCAGCAGACCGTCATCGGTCAAAAGCGGTGTATCCAAAACAGATTTAATGGTGATTGCTACACTTGCGGCGGAAGCAACTGCTTTTTTTGATTCATCACTATATTTGCGATAATCGTCGCCTTCTGTCTTGAAGATATCTTCTATTTTAAAGATGAGCGGCAAAAAGCAGGAATCAAGGCGAGCCAACAAATTGTAAAACAGGTAGGTTCTTCTGCGAATGGTTTCACATTGTAAGGAAGCTGTTTCAAGCTGGGAAGCAATTTGCTGTGCTTCGGAATGATTGGTATATGCTCTTTCAAGTTCTTTTTTTGCAGCGTAACCGGCAACAAGCCCCATAACCATCAAAGCGGGACCGGCGACTAGACCGCCAAGCACGGCGGTACCACCTGCTATTCCCAGTCCTCCTGCCGCTATAGAACCACCGCCGAAAAAGGCAAGTGTGGCATTGGTTGCCGCCGCGCCGCTCAAGGTTGAAATTGCTGTTCCGGTAGATGCGCAGGCTAATGCCTGAGCTGCCCCATAAGCGCCGAATGCCACCAAAGCTCCGCCGGCTGTTCCGGCAGCAGTGCCGCCCGCAAGCGAACCGGCAAAATGAACCATGGCTTTTAACTTCACAAATTCTTGATTGTCAATATGGAGTTTCTTGAGTTCGTCTAATCCTTCGGAATTCTGAAAATCTACATTTTTGATTTTGGTGAAAGTTTCCAGGAATTCGTTAATGGTATGATTCAGAACGAATAGTTTTTCTTCTCCTAATTTTTGAAGCGAAACGCTGCAGGCGAGTCTTTGAGCATTTAGCTGCTCGGTAGAAGATTCAATCAGTTCATTTGCGGTTTCATTGACTTGCTTTGCTGTGTGATAATCCACACCGGCTTTTACTCCCTTACCGATTCCCAAGCCTCCTGTTGCGGCAGCGACCCCGATGCCGATAAATAAAACGGGTAATGGCATAAAAAACACCTCCTACAGTGAAATCAGCGCCATGACGCTGTCCATGATTGTCTTTTTACGCTCATTGATTTCATTTACATGAGCCTCGATAGTTAAATAAGGTCTGTTGGTAGTTTTGATCCAAACGAGTTCTTTTTCTAAGTCCAATACCGTTAAAATGCTGCTCTGCATTTCCAAATAGATCGCTTGATCGACATTGCATTTTTCTACAACATAATTGATCAAATCCTGTTCCGCTTGATTGTAACTTTCGTCGCTGTAAGCAACAGTCAGTAAATCCCACACCAGCAGCTTTGGGGTGATGATAGCTTCATCTGTTCCATGAGAATGAATGATAGCGCTGTCAATACCAGAACGTAAGGCGGCTATATATGACTCTTTGCTTGCCATAAGTTCAAGGCTGATCTTACATTCACTGATAATATCAGCCTTTACCTGTTCAAAATTCGGATCGAGTTCCTTGCCGATAGCGTCAAACTTTTCTTCTTCACCGTGAAAGATCTCGCCGTCAGCGGCCATGAGATAATAGATGATTTTTAAAGCATTTCTCACAGAGAGGGCAAAGTGATCTTGCCCGTTTTTTCCCCCCGTATAGTCTTTTTTTTGAAAGAATTCTTTCATTTGTTTGGTGGCCTTACCGCTAGTCTCTGCAAACTTATCCTTTACTTTCTCAGCGATATTCTGAAGATGCTCTTTCGTTTCGGCGGTGTTGATGTCTTTCACTTTGTCTCGAACAGTATCGGATGCTGTGTGCAAAGATTTTTTCAGTTCGTTTCTAAAATCTGTCATTGGCATGGTTTGACCTCCGTCTCTAAAACCTTAGAGGAGTTTCTGACTCCATCAGCTCGTCAAATTCTTTTTGATTTGTAAATTGCGGTTCTCTGCCGAGAATCTTCTGGATCGTAATATTTCCGTGAATGATCAGATCGGAATTATCGGAATCCAGTCCGTGGTGAATCTCATCAAATCCATTCATAAAAGCAGAAATATCTTCCGCAAGATAGGTTGAAACCTTTTCTTGGAGCTGTGCTTTAAATTCTTGAAGCTTGTTTAAAAAAATTGTTGTCTTAGCTTCGGAAAGAATCATTTTTTCATGAATCAGTTGTGTTTCTTTCTTTTCGTTTGAAATCTCTTTTACGATTGCCAGTGCGGCTCTGCCTGCTCCTACATAATTAAAACGGGTAACAAATCTGCCTGAAAACAAAACCCAATTTGCGCCTGATTCAATGGCGGCGTGAATAGCGGCATCAGCGGTATCGGCGATTGTGAAAGTCATACTTGAGATAGTCAGCATACGGTCAACTGTCCTGTTATGAAAGGGAAGGACTTTGTTCCAGTTCATTTTGTGTAGGTCGCTCCAACTCTGAATATTTGCTCCGGATAACTCATGCAGGAGCCGCCGTAGAAGGAAAAAAGCTCTGACAATACACTCATTAATAAGTACCGGAATAGCCTGCTGACCGATTTGCATGGCAACGCCCATCTCAGTACGCAGGTCAAATTTGAGTGGAATCAAGTTACCGTTTGTATCTTTTTTCCCTAGTAATGTTCCATTGAACAATTTGGAAATATAGACAGAAAGCTCTTTGTATCCTTTTGGATTTTGCTTTTGAAACACAGGAAGTGCAGAAAGTTCCTTAAGGAAGGAAACTAACGGTCCTGGAAGACCTGTTCCAAAGCTGCCTTTCATAATGGAACCAGAAGAGCCAGCAACATCGCTGACCATATGGAATACCCAGTTTATAACGCCAAACATAATTTTCTCCGGAAAATTCTTGCCGACGAGGGCAAGCCCATCCTCACCAAGCGGCACCGGTATGAATTTGCCTGTAACATCAGTTCCGTAAACCTTTTTTGTAAATTGTGTTAAAATTGAGCATATCAATCCTATAAGGGTTGGATGATGAGAGAAATCACGAAGATGATGCTGTAGCCCTCCGCCAAAAGTACTTGTTGCCTTATCTGCCGCAATGGGAAACATATCTTCCAAATGCTTTACAGCCTTTGCAGGGTCTGTACCAGTATAACCCTGCAATTTTGCAACTTTGACTACTAATATTTCTGCTTGTTCATTGCCCCATTGATTAGCGCGTTCAAGCGAGAATTCTCCTACAAACAAGCTATCCAAAATGCCGGCAAGGATGCCACTTGTGACCGCCAGCGCATAATCCGCTCTGTCTGCTTTATTGGTATAGCGATCAAGTTGCGCATTGACTTTATGTAAAGTATGATTGATTTTATCCAGATTTACATCCTGATCAGAATCGCTGACAGTAACGGAAACGTCGGCAGATATCACTTCTTGTTCTTCGGATTTTGTCTGTGCTCTTTCCAAATCTTCAAGTGTGTAGGTGCCGTTCAAAATCTCGGTAAACTGCTGTGATTTTGACCACTCGTAACATTCATAGGCACGTGTAGCAAGTCTGGGATGCGTTTCATCCTGTACCAGCATGAATTCCATCAGTTTATTGGATTTTGAATCGTTAACGAACGCTTTTAAATCCATAGCCTGTCGTAGAAACTCATCGCGATTCACATGTTGATACCCGTGAAGTTTTAAAAGAAGATCAATGGTTTTTTCTGCGCTGCCGTCACAAAGAACAGCAGCTCTGTCTGCTGAAAGTTCACTGCACCTGTCCCAAAACAATAAAGCACGAACGAGAGTCGGTGTCAAATATTTGCGTACTGCCGGAATCCTTGACAATGGACTTTTTTCAATGCCGTTTATTAACTGTGCAGCCATCGAATGATACAGGTAATGTTTACAGGCAATGTGGCCGCATTCGTGTGCCAGTACACTGCTTATCATATCTAACGATAATTCATGAGTTAATCTTGATGTCACACAGATAAAAGGGGAGGTGTTTCCTCCGGTAAAAGCATTTAATTCTTTTGACTTCAAATAGTAAATCTCGGGCATAGCTATGTCAAGTTTACTACAAATAGGGGGCAGAAGCCTGTAAATTTCAGAAAACTGCTTGTCACTGATTCGAATCGCAGAGGAAAGCAAATCGATTTTGGCTGATTTTTCATCTACATTCGCGATGTATGCCTCACGCAGCTTGACAAATTTCGGAAAGGAATTCATTGCCTCAAAAGCCTTCCTATCCAATTCGTGAAGATAGAGGACTGAATGATATGTCATACGCTCATTTCCTTTTCTCAGATTTTTGGTCCGGCACAAACTCCATAATATCATCTAACTTACAATCCAGAGACGTGCAAAGTTTTTCAAGTGTTTTTACTCGGACGTCTTCATTTCGTCCAAGCTTTGCCATGGCATTTGTGGTGATCCCTGCAAGGCGGGTCAGTTCGGTCTTGCTCAACCTTTTGTCTATCAGCATTTTCCAGAGTTTATTATAGCTGACAGCCATTCTATAGGATCCCCCTTTCTATAATAAAATCTCGCAACTTTATTATATCAATTTCGCTTATAAAACACAAGATAATCTTGAAAAATTAAAGAAAATTTTTAAATATTATGTTTTGGATTTACAGACATCTGAAATGGTGTATGAAACAAAAAGACAGAAGATGAAACAGTATTTTATCGAGACTTAGCGCATAAAACAAGACCCATTCTTCGAATATTTTATCAAAAAACGAGTCTCTTTTATCAATGCGAAGACTTAAAATTGTAAATAGGTTTTAATACTTCAATGATATCTACCGCATCGCCGATCGTGTGGAGGATATCGTTCAGCGATTTATATGCCATCGGAGCTTCATCGATTGTAGATTCATTGACAGAAGTGGTGTAGATTCCCGTCATCATTTTTTAGGTTTTCAATTTCTAACCTAAATGTAATTTCAGTACCACATAATTAACTTTTCTTCGGGAATTTTTCCGCTTTTGGCAATTTTTATGAGTGCCTGACGAGCGTGACCGGGAGCAGTTCTGAATTCATAAAAATCTGCATTTTCCAATTCTATAATTTCTTGAGTGCGAACATCAACTTTAATATGATCTGGTTTTTCCAAATCCTCGTAATACATATCTGCCTCAATGATATTATTTTTCAGATTTATTTTTCTTAAGCGCAGCATAAATGATACACCTCATTTTGTATGTGATCCGTCGCCGTAGTTTTCCTATATGCTTTTATATTAAAATAGTGGCTTGTTTTAAATATCCAATGTATGTTCTTTCAGAATTCATTTATAAGGCTTTCCAAACCTTCTTATATCTCATCCCATTCCTTTCGCATAAATTTAAGGATTTTCATTTCACTTGGTGGCAAGTACATAATTACACCTCAAATTTCATCTTGTTGTATTTCTTCACATGTTTTAGCAAATTATTTGATTTTTTCCTGTTGCGGACCGCTTTCTTGTGAGAGCGGTTCATTTGCTTTTTGGATTACTTCAAATTTTTCAGGAGGGTACAGGTAGTCTTCTCCGGAATCATCGATGATTCTGTACCATCCTTGCTCTACAGAAATAACATGATATATTTTGTTTTTTGTCAGCATGAGAAACTCTGTTTCTCCGGTCCATCTGATCTTCATTTTCTTACCTTTTATACTTCACTTTCTTTATTGAATATTTTATAGTACATAGGATTGTTTTAAATATCCAAAGCACAATTTAATAATTCCGAAACGGACACCTTTCGCATATTACTTTCCAGTTTTCCTTTTTCTTAAATCGTTCCGGAATAGCACTGTCAATGACAGATTGATTTTCCATGCAGTCAATGTCCTGCTCCCACTCATCTGTTAAAGGGCACTTTACCTTTTCGGCTATTCCTCTTTCATCAGGGATATATTTTACACCTTTATAGTTAAAAACCATTTTTCATCTTTACCCATCAAAATTTTTCTCTGTTTTTATTATATCTAAGTGAAAGCGTCAAATCAATCCGATTTTCTCAAATAAAATATAAAGATTTTATTATGATCTAAAAGGCTTTACCCGATCTTTAGAAAAGAGTAAAATGTAATTGTAATGATACTATAAAGGGGGAAATATCATGAATAGATATTGGTATTGCGGCATTCAGGTGAAAGGAATGGAAACCGTCTATTCTTATATCAGCGATACTGGAGAGATAAAGTCTGGTTCTTATGTGATGGTACCATTTGGAAATCAAAATGCACTGAGAATAGGAATTGTAAAATTCTGTTCAGAATATACGGCGGAAGAAGCACCATATCCGGTCGAATGGACAAAACATATTGTACGAGAAGCTACAGCTGAAGAATATGAAAATCAGCCGCCACTCCCTCCGTACTATAGAAACGATGACATCCAAGATGATCTGGATGAAGTGAATTACTCCATTGGAATCGAAGACTGGGAAGAAGTTTATGAATGGGCATACTGTCACGATGATGATTCCAATGAGAGAATTGCCAGAAAAGCTGTAGAGTGTTATGAGCTTTGTATAGAACACGATATGCCGGAAGCCGCCTTGGATCTCGGTGAGCTTTATGATACCGGAAAGGTTGTGGAGCAGAACCATCAAAAAGCGTATGAACTTTATCAAATAGCGGCTGATGCAGGCCTGATTTCAGCGATCCGCAACTGCGGGTATGGTCCCTATTACGGACAACATCAGGATATTGACTACAAGAAGGCATATCAATATTTTTCTCTCGGCGCATTACTCCATGATGATGCAAACTGTTTGTATAAATTGGGTGATATGTATCTGAATGGTTACGGCGTAGATCAAAATGAAGATTATGCTTTTATGCTCTATCAGAGAGCCTTGGGTTGCTGTCAAAAAAATGATAGGGATTCCGTTTTCATTGCTGATGCACAATTCCGAGTGGGGAAATGCTATCTTGATGGTATCGGTACATACAAAAATACAGAAAAGGCACACGAACTACTATCTCTTGCACTTGTGAACTTCTATAAAAGGCGGAAAAGGGATCATTTTGTAATTGAGCTCATTCGGTCTACCAAAGAATTATTGGTACAAGCACAAACTGATCTTGATAAGGAAACATCGGATTACCAAAGAAAATGGGACTGTGAACTCGATGATCTACAATTTTAAAAATCATACATATATTAACAAATATCTCCCGGAGTCTTTTCATGAAAAGACTCCGGGAGATATTTGTGTCGTGCAACTTCGCATGAATACTGAAAAAATGGAGTGACATCTATTTTGTCACTCCTTACTTTATATTACAATTATTTAATAAAGTTGATTTATCATTTTGCATAAAAAGAAAACCTACGGTGTGCATACCGCTCCCGTAGGTTTGGGCTAGGGTGACGGAATTGTTACCCTGTGATTCAGAAGAAAAATGAGAATTAGGGGTTCAGATTTGGTCACTTTTTTATTTTTGCATTGCGATTTTCTTAATTTTACTTTTTGATGTCCCATTTTTATAAAAATGAGCAAACCTGGAAAAGTAGCTTAAATACTGGATTTAATCTTCACGTTCAAAAACATGATGTATAAATTGCAATGCCCCTTTTGCATCTTGGTCAAGTTGTTCTTCTGTAGGATTTATCATCAGGTCTCTCCATACCCTGATATCAGAACCTATTGTTCCACCACTCATAACAAAAGGTTCCATCACTATATCGTGTTGGTAATTAATATCTCGAAGCGCTTGACCTATTTCTGCCCACGGCAGTGTCCCTTTTCCTGGAACTTTTCTATTCTGTTCTCCGATATGGAGATGACCTAATTTATTTCCGGCCAGTCGGATAGCCGCTCCCATATTATCCTCTTCAATATTCATATGGAAAGTATCTAACATGATTTTTACATGTGAGCTGCCTACTGCATCAACAAAATCAATTGCTTCCGTGCAGGTATTGATCATATATGACTCATAGCGATTCAACACTTCCATCCCTAAGGTCACATCATTTTCCTCTGCAACTTTGGACAATATCTGCATACTCTTTACAGCGTGTTCTACGTCAGCCTGTTTATTTCTGGGCATACTCATATCCATTGGCCAATAGGTATAAAGTCCCCCGCCTAAAAATTTAATATTCATTAAATTTAACTTCGAAATTAAATTTGTGAAAAATATTATCGCTTGTTTTCTAATATGTTGATCAGGTGAAGACACATTTTGCTTTTTAGTCGGGCCATATCCGGCTGTCAAAATAATGCCATTATCTTCCGCGCATTTTTTAATTTCGAGCAACTGATGGTCTGTTAGGCTGTCATTTTGCAGTGTGGCACAAGAAATTTCCAATATATCAAAGCCTAATTTTTTCACTTTTTCAATATAGTATTTATAATCTGAGACCCACTCTTTTTCCCAGTACGCATTGTAAATCCCATATTTCATTATAATTTCCTCCGCTATTATGTAATTTATAAATTTCTGCTGACAGCCTGATCCCTTGATCCGGAGGCAGACTATCAGCAGGTCTTTTCATCAAGATATTTCTTGAAAAAAGCATAATCTTTTGCCCTGAGAAGAAGCCGCTATAACGGAGTCGCCTTTCCACTGGAAAATCAACTTATGATCTTTAAATTTGTATTCTTTATCTTCCTCAATCAAAGGCAGTCGAAAAGAATAGGTATGTCCTACTGCAAGATGGTTTAAATACAGCCAATCGCCTAAAATGCAAAAAGCAATTCCTGATTCTTGTAACTCTTTTTCGAGCTGTTTGCGATCCATTCGTCTGCTGAGTCTGATTCGTAGGTTTTTCTTTACTCTCAATTTAACAGACAGAATGTCATTGTGTTGATATGGACTGACAAATTTGATTTCTTGATTTTCATAGTCAAATAACAAGTTGATGCTGTAAATATTATTGTCTTCCGTTGTTTGGTAACATTTAGACCAGCAAAGTCCGCTAACTCCACCGATAATATCCCAATTATAAGAAATTTCACTGCCTGGTTCATCTTCATGGCTGTATGGTGTCGGGAAACCAAATGAACCTTTTACCCTTCTCGCCATGTAACTTTTAGAATCATCATCATTATATTCATCTGAAATAAAGCAAGGATCTAATAATTGAGATGGCAGGATATGTCCTCGCAACATTTGTTCTGCCCGTTCATAGTATTCAGAAAAACCGGCTTTCCCCAAAAACAGGCAAACTTCTAACAAGTCACAGCTATCATTGATTTCTCCTACCAAATTTGTGCGATTTAAGTTTTCGGTTACCCAACCGGTGTCGATCGCAATTTGATAAAATCCATTTTCCATAAATGCTTTTAACCGTTTAAACAGCAGCATGTCACCAGTGATATCCGCTAATAGGGCAATACCAGACAACATCGATGTTGTAGAATAAGGATGCATGGCAGTTCGATTGGGATCAAAAGAGCCATCCTCTAGAACAACAGTTTTTAATGCGATATCAGCCAACTTACAAGCAAGAGTTAAAGCAGCAGAGCTGTAACTAATTTGATAATATCTGATCAATCCACCGATAAATCTTCCAAACGTATTGCAAAAACGTGTCTGTTCTAAATCTCCGGTAAAAAGGCCTACACTTTTGGCGCCGGTTGCTTTCTCATAAGCAAATGAATCCCATTTTCCGTTTTCGAAATCAAAATATTTTTCTACCGTCATAATGACGTCTTCTGCTATTGCAAGCGCACGAACGTCATGATCATAAAGATAGACGACCGTCAATCCAAAAAATGATTCACGTAAGTTGCAGAGATCGACTTCTTTTTTCAATTCAAAAGTGTCTAAGTCAATGTTTGCCGGCAAATGAATTTGATTATCGTATACTTTGAAAACCCATTTTTTTAACTTTTGAAATACAGTAGGATCTAATTCCATTCCTGTTACAAACTGAGAAAAAAACAAACTTTCCGCCCATCTTCCAGGACAGTGTCCACAACTCCAGCTTGTGTGATGATAATTTCCGAACCGATTTCCGGTAACAATATTTTCAAAGTAAGGTAAATCATCATGTTTAGGATCATACCACTCACACATAGGGCTTTTAGCTTCCCGAATAGCCATATCTAAGTCATTCGCATTTGTCATAACATATTTTGGAAAATTCATAAACATTTCCTCCCAACATCATTAGCCTTTAACGGCACCTGAAGTCATTCCTTCTATAAATTTTTTTTGCAAAGCAATATATAAAATAATGATCGGACCTATAGCGATGGCTCCGGCGGTAAAAACACTGGCTAGATCCATAGAGTATTGAGAAACAAATTTATAAAATCGTGTGGATACTGTGCGGACATCATCTGTTGACAGATAAGTATTTGCCCACAAAAATTCATTCCAACACTGTACAAAAACCAACAGCGCCACAGTGGAAAAAATCGGGCGAGCAATTGGCATTGTTACATACCATACTACGCTTACTTCACTGCATCCATCAATTTTCCCGGCCTCTTCCAATTCTTTTGGAATTCCAATTAGGTAAGTCCTCAATAACAAGAGATTGAAAGAAAGAAATATCGCCGAATAAATTATTATCATTGATAATCTGGTATTTACAATGCCTAGTTTTGTAAATACGGTATAATTGGGGGTAATAAACAGAAATCCGGGTATGCTCATCCCTAAGGTAAAATAACCCAGAAAAAAGCTCTTGAAAGGAACATATAATTTTGCTAGCGCATAGGAAGCTAATCCCCCAAAGACTAAAATTACCAATACACAAGTAAATCCAATAGAGAACGAACTAATAAAAGCGGAAGTATATCCACCCTTTTGCCAAGTTTCAATATAGTTTGAAAAGTCAAGTGAGGTGGGGATTCCTATTGGGAAATTTTTAATTTCCTTATCTGTTCGCAAGCTGTTTATAAACAGCATAATCAACGGAAAAATCTGAAAAGCAGTTATAAGAATCAAAAAAATATGTACCATAGGATTTGTTCGTTTTTGCTTTTCTATATAGCTTTTTTTCACTATTCCTCCGCTCCTTTCCCCAGAATTCTCATTACTATGAAAGCAATTAATACTAAGGCACTTTGTATCACACAAAGCGCACTGGCATAGCCAGAACGGAACATAGTAAACGAATTTTTATAAATCCAAGATGATAAAATCTCTGTTGCCTGACCTGGTCCGCCTTGTGTCATAGCCCAAATATAATCAAATGTTGTAAAACTCCACATGATTGACATCGAAATGATAAAAACAAAAGTAGGCTTAATTCCAGGCAATGTAACATACCAAAATTCTTGAATCTTGGTAGCCCCTTCAATCCTCACCGCTTCATACAAATCCTCATCGACCTGATGGAGAGCCGCCACAAAAAGCACCATTACAAATCCCCACCAGTGCCAGTTGTCTACAAAAGCCACTGTGAATAACGCAATGTTAGGATCTCCCAACCACAAAATTTGTGATAATGAATCAAATCCTAGGGATTTAAAAATGATAGGAATTCCATAATAAGGATTGACAATAGATTCCCACAATTTCGCCGCAATGACAGCAGACAGTACATAGGGCATAAAAATCGCGGTTCTATAAAACATTTGTCCGTGCTTCAATCGAACTACCAAGGTAGCCACAAACAAACCGACAATTAATGGAACGATTAAAAAAATAAGCATCCAAATTAAATTATTTTTAAATGCAACCCAAACAACCTTATCTTCTGTGAAAATTTCTATAAAATTATTTAATCCAATAAACGTTGGAGATTTTAAGCCATTCCAATCATAAAATGACATCACAAAAGTCGAAGCAGATGGAATCATAACAACGCATAAATGTAATAGTAGTGCGGGAAGGATAAAAATAAGCCCTATATATTTTCGTAAAAACGGTATAGGTTTTTTATATCCTGATGATCTGTTCCGCATATTATTCACTCCTTTTAAGTTTCTAGCCGGACATAATGTCCGGCTAGAAGCAAACGCATATCATAGTTTATATTACGGAATAGTTGGAACAAGACCAGCCGCAATATCCTGATCAAGAACCTTTTGGGATTCTTCAGAGAATTCCTGAACAGTCATCTGCCCTAAAAATACTTTTTCTATATTATTGATTTGATACTCGTGTGTTGCTGTTGGCCAAAAAGTCCACTGGCAATATCCTACCATTTCAGGATTTTCTTCCAATTCAGCAAAGATATCTTTCATTTGTAATATCATAGGGTCAACATCTTCCGAAAAATCTTCAGTCGGGATATTTGTGCAGAAGGGGGACAAGCCTGCCTCAACACCCTTGGCCATATTTTTGGTATCACGATAGACATAATCAATGTACTGTGCACATTCATCTTTCACTTCAGAAATAATGTTGATTGCTAAAGATCCTGCGCATGCAATGGGCACAACTGCAGACTCTAAATTATCATTAAATTTAGGGTAGTAATCCATACCATAATCAAATGTGCAGTTTTGCTTCATTTGTCCAATCATAGCAGTAGTATGGAAGAAAATCGGACTCTTACCGCTATAATACAATGACTGTGAATCTTCATTAGAAATTGCATGAGTCTGTTTCTCGCCAATATAACCTCTCTGCCACCAATCGTTATACATTTCTATTGCTGCAACAAAATCTTCATCTGTATATTTTGCTTCTCCTGTAAGTAATTGTTTAACCCTGTCTCGACCACAATAATTGCTATACCATAAAGACAATGCCCAGTCATTTCCCATTATAAAGCCTCCGGTATGATAGCAAATCGGGATTAAGCCTGCATCTTGCGCCTCTTGACACATGGTTTCTAATTCGTTAACTGTTTTTGGCACTTCCCATCCATGCTCTTTCATTATGTCATTATTATGCCACATGATAATTGCTTCATACCAGTTTGGAATACTCATATATTTGCCATCTACTTTGCAGGCCTCTAACGCCCAATCAAACATAATCTCATCCCAATGATATTTTTCAACATATTCTGTCATATCAACAAGTCTATCGCTGAAATTTCCAACCGAAGACGGTCCCTCTAATGTCATTAAGTCAGGCCCCTCACCGGCTGCCAGTTGAATTTTCAATACCTGTGTAATATCAGGGGTGGGGATAAAGTTAACATCAATGTTAGGGTTTGCTTCTTCGAACGGTTTCACAAGATAATTTTCTACAGCTTCTATTTGATAATCTTGAGTACTACGTCCGTCCATCCAATTTATCGTGATTTGTTCTCCGGTCGTTTTTTCTCCATTTGATGTGGAAGAATCATTATTATCGCCGCAGGCAGTAAAACAGCTGACTGTAGTTACTGTAACCAAAAACGCAGCCAAAATTGATTTTAATTTCATTGAACTACCTCCTATTATTAAACTTGATTATGCATATACGGTACAGATCTCTACCTATTAGATGATTTCGCTAAAAATCATCTAATTTCTATGATAATTATATTAATGAAATATAATTATTTCAAGTCTGTTTATTTATGTTTTTAATGTATAAAATTTTCAGATTTATAAAAAAAGTCAGAAATAATAGTTTCAACTGCAAATAAAAATTTAAAATTTTCAACAATGTAAATTTTTTCCAATATATTGTATTTGATTTTTGGAGACTTGACCGTTACAATAAAATATAAGAAAGGATTGTGATAGGCAGTGAGACCGTTTTCGAGATTTAAAATCACACTTAGATGGTATTTAACGCTGGGTGTTACCAGTCTGATTATATTATCAGTTGCAACTTTTTTAATATTCCCCACACGCAAATATTTATCTTTATTTGAACAACAAACACAGGGATATGCAAACAATATTGCCAATCAAATAGCTGCAAATATTGCAGATACATTAACCGAAATCGATTTTAAAACGACAAATCTCATTAAGGAACCATTGATATGGAATTTTCTAAAAAGAGATCTTTCTGATAAAGAAGCCAAACAACAATTTGAAATGATTATTTCTCAATATTTTAGTTCTACTGATTATTACTACATAGATTCCATTGAAATCTACGGAAAAGAAGACTCCAGATTTTATTCTTACGGAAAGCTCAAGTCAAAAATTGACAATCCTTTTTCGAGCGCAGAATACAAACAGGCAATCAATTATCCCCTACAGTTATGCTGGCTGGGATATAATCAGAAACTAGATTGCTTAGACACAGTCCGATTGATATATGATACTAATACATATCAAGTCACTGGATTCATCGTTTTAAGATTCTCGCCAAACTATTTATATGATAAGGTATATACATCCAGTAAGGAGGAAAAATTTGACATATCAAATTTAATCATTGTAAGCGAACAAAATACAATTTTAGGGGCGAAAAACAGCAGCCTTCTTGGAACGCTACTTCCTAATTATTCGATAGAAAAATTGGAAAAATCTTCCGGACTTTACCAGTATAAAAACAAGGTTATCAGTTATCACTTTCTGAAAGATAAAATTACAAAATATCCATATCGAAACTGGGTTGTACAAGTGGAAATAGAAAGAGATGTCTTATACAAAGAAATCAATCAAATTATATATTTCTCATATTTTATTGCATTTCTCATTGTCCTTCTCGGCATTTGGGGTGCCAGACTTGGTTCCTTTGTGGTTACAAAACCGATTGTAAATTTAGTTTTCGGCATGAAACAAGTGCAGGAGGGAAACTTAAAAACACAATGGACGACCAAATCCAGAATCATTGAAATTAGTTTTTTAGGGCAGAGTTTTAATCAAATGTCCAGAAATCTAGATGAACTAATTGCCAAAGAATACCAGGAACAACTTCTGCTGAAGGACCTGCAGTTGGAAAATTTGCAAGCTCAAATTAATCCACATTTTCTTTTTAATACACTACAGTTAATCAGTTGGACTGCCTCACAATATGAGGCTGAGGATGTGTGTAACATGATCTATAGCCTAAGTTATATGCTTGAGAAAGACCTTGAGCGGAAAGGAGATCATGTCAGTTGCTTAGAAGATGAAAGAACATATATTCAACACTATGCTTATATCATTGATAATAAATATCAGGGAAGGATTCATATTGATTGCCATTTTCCACAAGAACTATTACAAGCTAAAATCCCCAAATTGATTCTCCAACCTTTTATTGAAAATTCTATTGTTCACGGACTGAGCGGTCAAACTAAATCTGGAATAGTTGACATCAGTGCAGTGCAAGAGCAGAAAAACCTAATTATAACAATTAAAGATAATGGTGTGGGTATGGGGACTGAACAAATAGAACAGGTTTCCTCTGCAGAAGAATCAAAGGGGCACCATATTGCATTACAAAATATTCAACATCGTATAAAAATACTTTATGGAGAAAAATATGGTTTTACTATTAACAGCCAGCCTTTTCATGGGACAGTTGTAACCATTAAAATTCCGTTAGAAATTATGCAAGGAGAAGAAAAAAATGATGAAGATATTGATTATCGAAGATGAAGAAGGAATTAGGAATAATATGCGTACGGCTTACGACTGGGAACAAATGGGGTGTGAATTATGCGGAATTGTTGCCAATGCGCTTGAAGCTGTAGAAATTTGCTTGACATATCATCCAAATTTGATCATTTCCGATATTGTTATGCCAGGGATTGACGGTCTTACATTCCTAAAATACATTAAAGAACGAAATCCAGATATTCATTTTATTATAATGACCGGACATCGTGAATTTGAGTATGCGAAAAATGCGGTGAATTTTGGAGCGGATGCCTTTATGCTTAAACCAATCCACTACCAAGAACTCGCTCAAATTATTCTGAAAATCAGTGCTGCACTTCGGAATCAAAATGAAAAAGAGAGAAAACAATATGAAAAAGAAGGTGTCTTGCGAAATTTGTTAGAAGGCAGGCTTAACAACGAAATGAGCCCCGATAGTTCTGTATATTCTATACTTCAGAAATACCAAAATCCTTACTGCATCGCTGTTTTAGAACCGGATGGTGAGGCGTATTGCACTCCGCAATATATACAGGGGTTACTTTCTGTGTGTATTGATCTAAATGTTGGAGATAATTTCTATTTTTTAAAAATGAACTATGATCAGATTGTAGCTGTTATTTCTATTTCCTGTGGCATAGAAGAATGGAAAAATTCGATATATGATTATTTTATAGTTCTGCAACAGCGGATTCAAGATATTCTTAAGATATCTGTTTCAATTGGAATCAGCGAGCCAATATCAGGACATCAGAATATGCAGGAAGGATATCTGCAGGCCAAAAAATCTCTTAGCAATCGTTTTTTTAGTGGGTTTAACAGCGTTCATTTTGCTGCCGGTGAAGAAGATGACGATTTTCCGGATTATTATCAAATACTTGATATACAACAATCACTTTTTGACCTATTACAATATTCCTATGGTGTTCATTTCACAGAGAAAATTGGTGATTTATTTGAACAAATGATCCAAAATCTCGGTCGAAATCGCTCATTCATTAAAAGTTCAATTTTAATACTGGTTACATTATGTGCAAAACACATCTTTAGTGAAAATAAGCGGCAAATGGCGTTATTCTTAGAACGTCATGCTAATTTTCAAGCGATTATATCCAGTGAAAATATGGATAACTTAAAAGGTGTGTTCCTCTCTGTTTTTTTGGATTTAAGCGAGTATATTTCTGTGAAAAAACACACAGATAAACAAATCATCATCGATCGTATTCTGCAATATATAGAGGATAACTATGCTTCAAACATAAGCTTAAATGATGTTGCAAAAGTGGTATTTTTATCTCCAGGTTACCTGAGTTCTCTGATCCCAAGTATAACTGGGAATAATTTTACTGAAATTTTGACACAAATCAGAATTAAGCATGCGATTGAACTGATGAAGCAGAGTCAGATAAAAAACAGTGTCATTGCGCATAAAGTTGGATTTAATCAACCGCAATATTTTAGCCATGCTTTCAAAAAATTAACGGGGTATACCCCGACAGAATATCGGCAGACATATCTTACGAGTATTTCAAATCATCAATAAGCGAATAAAATGAAAAAGTTATTTCAAAACAACGATACAGGGAAAGAAAAACTTCAGAAAATGAGCAAACGGAGCTTCAGTCTGATTTTTCAGGCTGAAGCTCCGTTTGCATTCTATGTGATTCAGTTTTTGATCCCCGACATCCATGGTAAACAGATTTTTAAAAATTCACCCCATAAAGCCCGTATGAATGCTGAAAAATGGAGTGACCTCTGTTTCGTTACTCCTTACTTTATATTATCATTATTCAATAAAATTGATCGTTTATTTCGTATAAAAAAAGAAACCCTACGGTATGCAAATTGATCACTGTAGGGCTGTAAAGAGGGACTAAAAAAGATACCATACGTTTTTGGTCTGTGGGACTTGAACTTACGCATCTAAAAATCAAATTTAAATAAACGCTAGTAGAAAAAGTTTCACTTACAACTTTAGAGAATAAGCCAAGTGACTTTAATTTTATTCATTATCTAAAAGCTCCATTAATTGATCGTGAATTACATAATAATAACGCATATCTTCCGGTTCGTCATGATTAAAATTTTGATTAATTAAGTCTATTAGACTTTGAATAGCTATAGGTTGCGGAACAAGTTCATATTTACCAATCATTGGTCGCATAATAGCAACTGGAATCTTATTTTTTTCTAAATACTCTAACAATTTTTTGTCTTCTTAATACTTTCTTTTGCATTACCACTTAATTTGTTATCATTATAATAAAAAAATGGCTTTAAAAAATGATATCCAAATATTACACTGGATGGATCAGGAGCGCATAACGACATCCATTTTCCATTCTGATTTAATGGCGCAAGCACCAATACTATGCGCCATTCTTGCTCATATTTCCATGCATTTGCTTTGTTGAGTGCCGCACACAATACAGCTGAATCTAACGAATATTTGAAAACTTTATGATTTGTATCATCCAGTAAATCTTGTAAATTGACTGGCAAATCTGAATATGCAACGGGGAAAATAGAATGGCGTATTATAGATTCTTCACCCAATAAATTAAAATTATATTCAATGCATATTCCGGTATTAGATGCTGCATAGTGGGACCACATGAGCGTAGAATTATTTTGAGTCGAAAAGCAACAAACAAAAGTATTAAGATAATCTAGTTCCCTAAATTTTAGACGAGATTCTTCTTTTAAATGTTTTTTCCATATGTCAACACAATAATCTTCTTCTAACATTTCAGGAAGTTTAGCCGATATTTGCTGCTTCTCTATTTTTTTCCATTCTTTTTGTGCAAAATCTCCTCTCTCTTTTAATGTGCCATATTGATGAAAGGCTCCATCAAATAAATCATTAAATTCTCCAATTCGAGTCGCAGATATTTGATTGTTAATTATATTATCAATTACATAATCTTCAATCCGAGTATATTTATACAATGGCGGTAATATATCTGGGAAAAAATAGTCAAAATCTCCTGTTCCTACCGATAATCTATTGCTACTAAACTTACGAAACTCTATATCTTTAATTAAATCAAGAAAAGTGACCATATTCTCCATCGTTTCATTCTTCAAAGATTCCTATTAAAAAATATCCACTAAAATTACAATTTTATAAATATCATTTTTTGATATACATGAATTTATTTTTACCATTCACTCTAATTATCTTCTTAATCTTTTTACAACCTCGTGCCGTTTCTCAGGACTCATCCATACTTGAAAATCAAAAGCAATATCAGGATGCGCAAGTGTACCGCCGTTATTTCCTTGTTTGGAAATTATACCTATAGCATTTGTCTGTATAATCCATTTCTTTGCTGTTAAAGTGAAAGAGGGAAGATTGATTCGCTTGACCAAGTGGCTATATCCGTCTTCATTGTTTTCAGTCCTTGCCAGGTCAGTTAACAAGACAAAATCTTCACTATCAATTACCGGATGGAGAAAAGACTCGATTTCTTTTTGAAGACCTTGGATCGACTGTGTTTCTCTATTTACTCTTCGTTCATGGTATCTATAAGCATATCCAATATCGCATCTGCCCTCTCCTGAGAAATACGCTCTTTTTTCACTAACCTCTCTAAAATTCTTTCATGTGTAATGGAATATGCCCATAGCACCTCTGCTCGTCTTTGTTCATCCATATTGTATCCGTCCACAAAGTTATTTTTTATATTATAGCATATTTTTATGGGGTTTGATAGATATTACAGATGAATGTCGAAGATATGTTCTAATTTAGGTATTAAAATAATTTCATCACAACTTATTTCAATACGCTCAAGGTAATTCTTTACCGTTACATCGTCAAATTTTTCTATTTCAAGGTAATTACATATGATGTTCTTTATTTCGTTTTCTGAAATAGTATAAATATTTTGGCAGGTTGCCTGTCTTCCGTTATCCACTCTGTCCGCACATCGCCATACAATATTGCCGTCTTTTCTTGTAATGCGCCGGTAATTTTTTCCGCACTCCCCGCAAACTAAAAGACCGCTCAGTACATCATTGGAGTTGTACCGAACGGTCTTTCGTTTATGATCAGAAGATTGGTTTGTCCTCTTTTGTTTTTCAAGCTGTGCTTTCACATATATTTCAGGAGAGACTATATGGGTGTATTTTTGATTGGATAACAGATTATCAATAGCCTGAACAGTCCATTTATCTTTTCCTGATGGAGAAGCGATCTTTTCATGAAACAGATACGCTGCTATTCTGTTCAAACTCAGTCCCTCAAGATAGAGGTGATAGATCAGTAGGACTGTTTTTGCTTTTTCTTTGTTGATTCGGATTTCTCCGTTTATATCTTTCAAATATCCATACGGAATTATCATAACATTCGCTCCTTTCAAACATGATTATTTTGATGTTTCACTTGACGTTAAAAAAGCTGCTTTTTTCAAACCTAAAAACTTTCATGTTTGAAACAGCAGCTTTTCGTTCTATTTATAAATTTATCAGCAGATTTCTGCTCAAAATCGCATTTTTTACCTTAAAAATAGATAAACCTGTTTCATTTTATCTTTGAAACAGGTTTATCTATTCTGTGTTAGGACGTCACTCTGATAGCGGAATATATATTTCTCACGGCTTTACTTTGCGGTTACGCTTAGAACGAAAGCCGTGAGAAAATGAGAATTTGCACCAGTTTGTTATAGAAATGTTCTTAAAAATGTCCATGTAAATAAGGTAATAAACAGTTATGCATAAATTTTGTTATCTATACCATTTGTAGTGATGATATTTGTGCTAGTAGATAAGCATCCTTGTTGGAATTTTTAACTTCTAGTCGTTCTAGGATATGCTGTTCCGTTTCTGGACTCCAGTAAATCTTCAGCTTATTTTTAGTTCTAGTAATTGCCGTATAGAAAATATTATGAGTAATACGCTCTTCGGTTTCATTTGTAATAACAATTTTTACTGAATCATATTATACCGATAGGTAAACCTTGGAATTAAGCTAAAACTTCCTGTTTTTTGTCAAAACCCTTGTTTTCGTTGATAGTTTATGCTACAATATAGCACAATTCTGTCAGAAGGAGGGATAATTTTGACTATTGAGAAAGTTGTGAGAAATAACACCGTCTGCGCCGTAGTGCACAGCGAAGATAAGGTAATAACAGATACTTCTTCTGCTCTTGACTTGTTAATGAGTGCAAAATATGAGGTAGGAACAAAGAATATTGTTATCAGTAAATCATTGATTGCCGATAATTTCTTCATTCTTAGCTCTGGATTTGCTGGCGAGATGCTTCAAAAATACATCAATTACGGTGGCCGTATCGCTATTTATGGCGATTATTCCCACTATACCAGTAAACCTTTGCACGATTTCATTTATGAAAGCAACAAGGGTAGCAACGTTTTCTTCGTGTCTACTCTTGAAGAAGCAGTTGAAAAACTTGCTAAATAAATCTCACGTTCCATCTTGGCGAGTACTTATCGGGTACTCGCTTTTTTGGTTCTTTTAATGCTTAATTCGTCCGGCTTTTCCCCCGGTCCACACCGTGCGTGCGACTTTCACCGCACACGGCGTTCCATCGTTTCACTTAATATCACTTTAACATCACAATTTTACAAGATTTCAGCATTTATTCGCCTTGAGGATTTTACTCTCGGCTGATTGCAGGTAATCCTGCGAGTTCCCTTAAGTGATTAAGCTTTTTGAGTTGCTTGTCATTCAACTTGAGTAAACCCAAATAGAAATCTATTGTGCTTTTCTTCGTAGAATGTACCAGTTTATGCACATCTTCCAGTATAAGCACAAGATTGTTATAACCGTCTTTTTTGTAGTATTCTAAAATGAATTTCTCGTATAATCGGCACATTCGCTGCTCATCTATGAAATCCATCAGTTTCACGGAGCCATCCGAGTTGGTCTGTAGAAGCCCTTTGATAACTAAGTAGCAGATAGAAATTAGCATCCGATACATCTGGTTATTCCGGTTGTATTGCTGACTCCAGTTTATCATATAAGGATCAAGTGTATCTACCTCACCAAAGAAAACCAGTAACTTGCGGAGTTCTTTTTTTCGGCTTTTCGCAATATCTGACCGGATAAGAAGTTCCATCGTTGTCTTAATGATTTGATTCAGGTAGGAATTGGTAGAGAAATCATCATAAGTACAAACCATCTGACGTTTCAGCATAGTGCGAGCCTTAACGGATTCAGTTATCTCTATCCGGCCACGCAAAGCAGATAGTTGTTCGGAATGTTCAATGTATTCACGACTTATTCCCTGTTTCAACTGCCTTGAGACACCTTTGGCTAATATCGCTGCGCAAAGATCTGCAATATTATCGAATTTTTCTGTCTGTATACTCTTGAATCCTTGCTCGTTTAAAACTTGGAAGGCGTATGAAAGCATATAGAAGATGTTCTTTATCGGTATCAATTAATAGCACTCCTTAAATTGCTAACCCAGTTCTTCACCTTCGTCGGCTCATCAAACCAGTACTCCTCTAGCAGGGGGATAATCTCAAATTCGATAATTTCCGACAAAGTCTGGTCGGTAGCCTCTTTTAAATTACAGAAGTAACTATGGCCAATACAGAAGCCCTCACCGAGCGATTCATCGGCGGAGACTGCTTCGTTGAGCGTCTGAATCGTCGCAATCAGACGGTCAAACTTTAAGCTACCAAGGTTCTCTTGGTAATCTCTAAAACCTTTAGTTTCAAATCCCGGCAACATCCTATAGAAAGCAAAGCGCCTACGGAGTGCGTAGTCAAGCATCGCCAAGCTCCGGTCTGCCGTATTCATCATCCCGATAATATAAAGGTTTTTAGGAACGGAGAATTTCTCATTTGAGTATAGCAACTGCAAGCCAATGCCACGTTTATCATTTTCAATCAACATAAACAGTTCACCGAAGATCTTGCTCAAGTTTCCACGGTTGATCTCATCAATGATAAAGAAATAATCATTCTCGCTGTCATCCTGTGCCTTCTTGCAGAAATTGTAGAATGCACCAGCTTTTCGTTCGAAGCCGTTTTCGGTCGGACGATAGCCCATGATAAAGTCCTCGTAAGAATTATCTCCGAACATCTCGGAGGTGAACTGCGACACAGAGGCTTCAAAGTCAAAGTACACGCAGTCTTCAATACAGCCCTCGTTATGGAGCTTGGCAATGCGGTTTGCTTCGGATTTGTAAATAGGCAGACTGATCCATTCCGCGCTGCCTTCGGTTTCATCGGCGCTGTTCACCGGAGCTTCCGCTACCTTTAAGCGAAAGGCAAACCACTCGGACGGCTTTTCTTCGGACGGAAGTGTCCTTCCGTCATAGATTTCCGGCAGTTCATATTCTCCGGCGACCACATAAAACCCATTCACAAACACACCGCCCTCGTTTTCTCTCTGCAGCTTTCCGATCTGCTTTTTATCCAGCAGATACAGGGCATTATCGGGAACACTGCTTACATCCTCATGCATATCGTTTTCGATAACAAACTCACCGAGCTGCTCATCATTGCCAACAGAAGCCGCAATCATAATCTCATCCAGCCCATAGGTGGTATTGATTAAATCCTTTATACTGATGATTTCGCCCTCATAGTTTTCGGGAATAATTCTGTCGATTACCGCCTGCAGCACAAGCTGTTCTTCAAAACCCAGGGAATCAAGCCTTTTGGCAAAGAAGTTCAGTTCGTCCAGCGTTGGAGAATCCAGACGGACATCTGCAAGCTCCGGTATAAGCTCGCAGTTCAGAATCGTGATTTCTCTGTATCCGTCTTTTCTGCCGGTATCCCTTGATTTTTGCAGAGCGTCACGGATTTCGTAATCCTCGGCTGGCAATCGAAGATCGGCGTAATAATATCCGTCCCGTCCGGGATATTCCGTTACCATTTCAATTGTCATCTGTTTTTTCATCTGCATTCCTCCGTCCTACATGGACATGGTCGGCGCAATTGTTTCCTCCGGCCATTCGGTTTTCATTTGGAAATGCTCATCATGAAACAGATCTGAACGGATATATGTGATTTCCTGTCCGAGAAAATCCTCCGCGCTGATTTCAGAGCCTCCGATCATGAGGAATTTCAGCGTACCGTTTAGAAGCTGCTGTCCCTGTTCTGCTGACAGCCGGATATCTCCGTCCGGCGTTCGGATTTCCGCTTCAGATTTCGGGCATTCCATAAAAAATCCACGAAGGGTATTCCGCAGCTTTTCTTCCTCTGCTTCACGAATCGCCGCTTCCTTCAAAGCCTTGCAGACAAGGTCGCCGAAGCTGTCCTCGTCCATACACATGGTTCTGAAACGGCTGCCGAAATCTGCAAGCAGGGAGAGGTCGCCGGCATAACAGAAAAATCCGCCTGCTTCGCAGTCAAAGCTGATTTTGCTGAGACTGGCATCGTTTTCAAAGGCTTTTTTGAACACAGATTCCCATTCGTATCCGCGGCCGTGTGTGTACAGTCCTCGTTCCTCTATGGAATCGCCAATCTGCTCGGCGTATCGGTTGAAGACGCTCTGACCGAAGTCGGCATATTCTTTCGGTAAAAAAGAGAGCGGGAGACACAGGCTGAACTCTCCGTTTTCATGATCTACGAGATAGAAGGGAGCATTGTCACGGTCAAATGCCTCGATTTTTTGTTTGTTATCCATTGTTTTTCATCCTTTCAGTGATGTGGTATTCATCGTTGATTTCCTTTATTTTTCGTCCGATAGCAGAAATGACGGGTACGCTCACTGCGTTTCCCGCCATTTTGTAGAGCCGACCGTCTTTCAGTCCGGTGACCTGCGCTTTATAGAATTGTTCGTCCGTAAAGCCCTGCAATCGCCAGCATTCTATGGGCATCAGTTTTCGGATTCTGCCGTGATGCACCACGCCGTGCCGGTCTTGTGCCGTTATTGTGAACATTGGTTCATCCGGTTCTTTTACCCGCCTGCCTTGCTGACGGACGGTTTCTCTGTCGGGTGTGAGGATTGCTCTCGGTGCATCGTCCTCCACCAACACGGCGGTATGCTCGCCACGGTGATTGCTCACTCCTGAATCCTGCCGCGCGGTAATGCACCTCGCATGGTCGGTGATTATGGGATTTGGATTCATATCGATGAAATACAGCCCCGTTTTACCGCCCCAGCCGCCCGAACCGGCGCATTGGGTGCAGGCTACTCCGCTTGGATCGTAGACGCGCTGTCCCTGCGGTCCGGGTATAAGTTCTTTGAGATTTTCCGCATTGCCGCTTGCGAGAGGAAATATCCTTCCGGCACATTCTGCTCCAAGACTTGCGACAATATACAGCCTGCGCCGCTGCTGCGGGACTCCGAAATGCGCGCTGTTAAGCACACACCATTCGAGATGATACCCCAGCTCAACAAGCGCGGAGAAGATGGTATCAAGCGTCCGGCCGCCGTCATGCGATAACAGACCGGGGACATTTTCCAAAAGAAGAAATGCAGGGCGTTTTGCACGAGCGATTCGGGCAATCTCAAAGAAGAGAGTTCCTCTTGTATCGTCTGCAAATCCGAGCCGCTTTCCAGCAACCGAGAAGCTCTGGCATGGAAATCCTGCGCAGATGAGGTCGAGGTCGGACAGCTCGTTTGGATCAATGGTTTCAAAATACAGTTTTCCTCTCACGTCGTAGATGGCGTTGTACGCCTGATTTGCATATTTGTCTATTTCACAATGTCCGATGCATTCAAAGCCTCCGACAGCGGCAAGTCCGCTGCGGAAGCCGCCGATGCCCGCAAACATATCAAAAAATCGGATTATCATAAGACATCCGACCGTTCCTTATATTTTTCTGTTCACCTCACATCTCCATACGAAAGCCGTTATCTTCATCTTCCGACTCATCCTCGTCAACTTCGTCTGTGGCTTCCTCGTTTTCGCTTTCTTCAGAAAGCCCTTCAAAATCGTCCACAGCGGCTGTTTCTTCCTGTTCGGATTCTTCTTCGCCCGGTTCTGAAAAGTCCTCCTGTGCCTCGGTTACGCCCTCACGCTCGGTCTGTTCCCGTTCCAGCTCGTCCTCAATAAGACCGAGGATGAACTCCTTCTGCGTCATGTTGTTGCGCTGCAGATAATCCTTGATTTTCTGAAATAAGGGTTCCGGTACCTTAAAGGCTACCGTTCTTGTGTTTTCCATACTCTTTCCTCCGTTCATTTGAAATTTGGGATGGAGTTCGTTATCCAAAGCCTGTGCAACGAATTCCGCCATCGTCATGCCATGTGTTTCTAAATACTGACGGACTTCTGCGTGAAGCTCCGCGTCGATTTTTACTGTGATCCCTTTCTTTTCTTCGTTAGGCAATTTCCTCACCTCGTTTCATAAAATTTGTGATCGCTCTGATGATGATTTCTTCTGCAGTCACTTCTTCTTCGGCAGCGCACAGCAGAAGCCGATCCATCATTGCCTTGTCAAGTTTGATTTCAATATTCAAGCGGTATCCTCCTGTGCTACATTCCCATAACAGGAGCATTGCCCTCGTCCGTATATTCATTTTCCTCCGGCGCACGATCCCATGTCCACGAATGACTTCCGATGGGATAGAGATGCTCGATGTTACCGTTTATCAGATAGTCCTCACCCTCGAATGCTTCCACCGCATCATCATCGGGATATTTCACGGTATAGCTGTCATCTTCGGCGTCATAAGTCATTTGGCAGCCATTTTCATTAATATGCGCCATGATTTTATCTGCGGAAGCTTTTGAGAACAGCGGACATTCCCATCCGTTCCAGCTCCGGTCGGTTGCGTAACCCATGAAGGATTTATTATCGTCTGAGGTGAGGGCAACAAGCTTGCCGGAGACGCGGGGCAGTTTTTCCATTCTTTCCTCTAACAATTCTTTCTCTGTCAGCATTCTAAAGGAATCCCGTCCGGGAACGATGCCGAGCGTTCTGCCGTTATCCCATTGCATATGAAGAGTGCCCATATCATCAATAAAGCGAAGCGTTCCTCTTGTGCCGGACGGAACTGGAGCATAGGGATCATCCATGCTGATGAGTTCCAGCCGTGTGCCGGGCGGATAGGTTTCTTTTGTGCGCTGCACCATGCGGCGCATTTTCTCATATTCGTTCAATTTGTTTTCCTCCGTTTTCGTTGTTTCTGTCATGCTGTTTTCGGGGCTGTAGACCTCCATCTCATACAGCAAGCTGCCATCGTTTTTCCGAGAGTTAAGCACCTTGACGGTTGTGCCGTCAAACAGATAACATCCTGCCTTTTCAAAATCCGAACGAAAGCCCTTGCCGTAATTACAGGCGGAAAGTCTGTGATTCGGCTGATCCTTGATTTTAGAATAGAAAGCGTTTGTCTGCACCTCGGTCACCACACGGACAAGACCGATAAGGTCGGGGTAATTGCTGTGCGACAAGGCTTTGATCTCAGTACCGGGCTGAATTGCTCTTTTTAATTCCGCAAGGCTTTTTATTCTCAATGGTTGTTTTTCGTCTTTTTTCTGCATAGGCGCTCCTTTACATTCCCATTGTGTATCCGCCGTCGTGAGTGAATTCCTGATCGGAATACATTCCGATATATTCCTCAACCTTGCTTTGGATTTTCTCGTATTCCTGCATAGTGGGGCGGAAGCCGTACCATTTGGCTTCGCCGCCATTTTCCCATATATGCGGATCGTATCCGTTTTTCAGCCCGATAATATCGCGGAATAGAAAGGTTTCGCAGTCAATCTCTCCTTGCTGCCGGTTGATGATGGACAGCCGAAAACCGTTGTACTGGTTTGCAATGCCGGCGCTGATAAACCGAACCTTTGCCCGTAAATCACCGCCGATATCCGACACCATTGATTTTCCTGAAAAAATGGTATCGGCTGAGAGGTTTTCGGACTCGCCGAATATCACCTTCAGCTCATGCTCAAAATAGCTCATTTCATGTCACCCCTCGCTGTAAAATGGATGGCACCGAGACCGAAGCGGCGGATTGCCATTGCGTTGCAGATGAGCGCGAACATCCTCGGCGGTACCAGCTCTCTGTCTGCAAGGTCGCTGACCGACAGATACTTTGTGCCGAGATACAAATCCTTTGCGGCGCAGAAAAGCGCATAGCTGTTTTCGTCTGTGCCATGCAGTCGGATTTCCTCAAAGCAGATGACATTCTCCACGGCACAGTTTTTAACCGACCTCCAAAGCATACAGTCTGCGGTCAGAAGGTAGAGGGCGGCCATGAGCGCATAGTTTTTCTTATTCTTCTTCCTGACGGTATTTTCAAATTCCCGTCTGTGCTTTTCGTTTCTGTAATCCATAGGGTTACTCTCGCTTTCCTTCATATATTGCCTAAGCCGCCTTTGAAACGGCGGATGTCTTATTCCTGCAAGGGCTTCGATGAGAGAAGCTGTTCCGTCTTCCTCACCACAAAGGACAATAATGCCGTGTCCTCTCGGACGGAAGTTCGGGATCATCTTCATGAGCTTTTCAATCTCATGAAGTGATGGGTTTTGTGTAAAATACATCTTTTTATTTCCTTTCTCTGTAAATACAAAAAGCCCCCGGATTTTGAATACAGGAAAACAAAATCCGAGAGCTTGAGGGAGTGTCGTTTACATATTCAGTTGTGGGGCATCTGCCTGTTCAAAGGACGGTGATTCGTCTTCGAGCTTGGGATACCCATATTGGAGCTTTTCTTCGAGGGATTTCAGTTCCTGTTCCTGTTCGTAGGTCAGGCTTTCGCAGTTGTCCTGTGCATATGCGATGCAGCGATACAGGTTCGCCGCTTCATCCTCGGTGAACAGCCGATTTCGGTCAAGCAGACCGGAGCGGGTGATGAAGGCTTCTTTTACATAATCGAAATTCGGGGTGTAATCGCCGTGGGCAACAGAGGACTTATCGGCGCTTTGACGCCAAGTGGTAAACATGAAGCCATACTGCTCACTGTACATTCCGGCAAGAACGGTATCTCCGTATTCTGCCATTCTGCGGTATTCGGAAATATCGGAGATTTCCATCGGAGGCGCAGTTTCATACATTCTCACATACTCTCTGATTTTCGCCGCTTGCTCTTTCATATTTTCGAGTGCTGCTTTCCAATCGTCCGTCACGGTCTTATCTCCGTGATATCGAAGGAAAGCGTCCTCATTCTGAGAGCAGAGGGGAATGCCGCCATAGGACACCTCCAGCCGTTTGCTTTCTTCATTATATTGTCCGGTGCATTCGTATTCTGAAAGCTTTCGCAAAAGCTCCTGCTGATATATGTTCATTGACTGTACCTCCTACACTGTTGTTGTGAATTTAGGCAAACAAAAAGGCGTATGGTTTTTTATCTTCCATACGCCTTTCGGTGAAATATTCGGTTTTGTCGGTTCAAGTCTTGTCAGAATAGGATTTTTGCTGTTTGGCATCTATAAAACCCTTGCTGAAAAACTTTCCCTGAAAATGCCGAAAAGCCTTGAAAAATCAAGGCTTTTCGGTGGGGCATCTTTTTTGTTCCCCTTTTATGGTGCGGCAAACGGGACTTGAACCCGTACGTCAAAGACACACGCCCCTCAAACGTGCCTGTCTGCCTATTCCAGCACTGCCGCATATTTAACGTGCTTTAATATTATAGCAATAGGATAGAATTTTGTCAATAGATTTCCTAGAAAAAATTGCGGGGTATCGAGAAATTGCTGGAAAGGCCAAGATTTTAACAGAAAGAAAAACGAAGAATGTCCAAAAAGTAAATCTTGTCAAAAAATCTTGTTATTTGTTGTTGGGTTATGGTATAATATCATTGACCTTTTGCGTTCTTCTGGAAAAGGTTTAAAGAAGAGAGAATCGCTGTCATCTGATTAAAACGCTTTGTTTTTTCTCATGCTATGAATAAGGCGGCTAGGAAGGAAACTTGGAAAATGCGGGGGAAACTGATTGTATTAGACGGGCTGGACGGCTCTGGAAAATCAACACAGGCACAGCTTTTGGCTGACCGTCTGCTTGCGGAAAAAAGAAAAGTAGAATTACTTTCCTATCCGGACTACAGCCAGCCTTCCTCGACTTTGGTAAAAATGTATCTGAATGGGGCTTTTTCAAAATCAGCGGATGGAGTTAACGCTTATGCGGCCTCTAGCTTTTACGCGGTCGACCGGTATGCAAGCTACATGCAATTCTGGAAAGAAAAGCTGGAAAACGGCTTTATTATGATTGCAAGCCGATATGTAAGTTCCAACGCAATCCATCAGATGGTAAAATTGCCGAAGGATGAGTGGGATACGTTTCTGGATTGGCTGGAGGATTATGAATATCAAAAGCTTTCCTTGCCGAGACCTGACCGTGTGATTTTTCTGGATATGTCCCGCGCAGTAGCGGATCAATTAATTCTGTCCCGGTACCATGGAGATGAAAGCAAAAAGGATATTCATGAACAAAATATGAGCTATCTGGAACAGTGTATGGAGTCAGCGCATTATGCCGCTGCAAAGAAAGGGTGGCAGGTGATCCGATGCTGTGATGGAGAACACCCTTTTCCGATTGAAGAGATAGCGCAAAAAATTATGTTAAGTGTAAAAGAGGTAATTTAGTTTGATCGAGATTTCATTTAAACAGCCGACGATAGACGACCAGGAGCTTCTGGAACCGTATTTCCGCTCTGTGAAGGAGCTGAGCTGTGAAATGACCTTTGCCAACCTGTTTTTATGGTCGGGTCATTATCATGGGGAATTTGCGATCGTGGATGATATGCTGGTGATTCGTGCCGGTGAAGGAACAGAGTATTCCTTTGCCTATCCGATCGGAGTACATGACGCGGCGCCGGTAATAGAAAAGCTGATGGGTTACTGCAATGAGCAGGGAGTCCAGTTTCGTCTGCATGGCCTGACCAATGATAAGCGCGCTGACCTGGAGCAGGCTTTTCCCGGGAAATTTGAGTATATTTCTGACCGCGACAGCTTTGACTATATCTATCTTTCCGAGGATTTGATTTCCCTGAAAGGGAAAAAATATCATGGGAAACGAAACCATATTAACCGTTTTAAGGAAGAAAATAACTGGAGTTATGAATCTATTACCAGAGAAAATATGGGCGAATGCATGGATTTTGCCCTGGAATGGTGCAAACAGAACGGATGCGACGATCACGGCCGTCTGGCTGAGATTTGCGTAATCAGGAATTCCTTCCGGTATTTTGAAAGGCTTGGCCTGGTTGGAGGGCTTTTACGGGTTGACGGCAAGCTGGTGGCGTTTACAATCGGGGAAGCAATGAATGAAGACGTGTTTGTTGTCCATATCGAAAAGGCTTATTCCGATGTGAACGGTGCCTATCCGACGATCAATCAGGAATTTATTGCACATGAAGCCAGTCAGTACCGGTATATCAACAGAGAAGAGGATCTGGGGATTGAAGGCCTGCGAAAGGCAAAGCTTTCCTATCGCCCTGTCATCCTGCTGGAGGAATATCGGGCAGAACTGAAACAATAAACAGGAGGAATTCAAGTGGAGATCAGGCGGGCAGGGATTAACGATCTGGACGGAATCACAGCCCTCTGGAAAAGCTGCTTTGGCGATGAGGGCGGTTATCTGGCGTTTTACCTTTCCCGGGCTTACCGTCCGGAATGGGTTTGGCTGGTTATGGACGGGAGACTTCCTGTGTCGATGATGACTCTGATGCCGTGTGTGGAATGGGTGGATGGAAGGGAAAAACAGGGAACCTATGTTTATGCTGTCGCTACTCTTCCTGATTACCGTCATCGTGGTCTGATGACTTTATTGCATGACCGGGCAGAGCAGGCATGCCGCCGGAATGGCAGCAGCTTTATGACGCTGGTGCCTGCTGAGCCGTCCTTATTTGCAATGTACCGGAAGCTTGGCTATGAGACCTGCGCCTGGTTGTATTACGGAAAAATTGAGAAAAAAGGCAGCCGGGAAACACCGACACAGTTTGCGCCAGCTGCACGGCCGGAGTTTACAAGGCTGAGAGAAACATTTCTTCAGCAGTTTCCGGTTTCTGCTGCTCTTTCTGTGAATGATTTCTGCTATACCTTTGAGGAATTGTCCGTAGCAGGATATGAAACCGCTATGGCGGTGAATGATTTGGGCGCCGGATATCTGGTGTACCGCCTGGAAGAGGGCCAAACGCTTTTGATCCGGGAAAGCAATCTGCCCCGGCTGGCACTGGAAACGGCTGCCTTGTCTTTGGCAGGCAAGACCAATGCGGAGTCTATTGTGATCAAAACAGCAGAGCCGTGGTTCAGGCCGGCAGAAAAACGTCCCTTTGCAATGATGAAACGGCTTGATACAGAACATGCGGACAAGCCTTACTATATGAACCTGATGCTGGATGATTAGGAAATGGAGGAAGACATTTTGATCTATTTGTTTTTGGCGAACGGATTTGAGGAAGTGGAAGCGCTGACCCCGCTGGATTATCTCAGGCGCTGTGAGCTTCCGGTTAAAACAGTAGCTGTGGAAAATCGCCTGGTAACCGGTTCCCACCAGATTACTGTGATGGCTGATCTGCTGATGAGCGATTTGAAGCCTCAAGAAACTGAGATGATTATCCTGCCGGGCGGCATGCCTGGGACGCTGAATCTTGAAAAATCACAGGGTGTTCAGGAAATGATTGACCACTGTGCGAAGCAGGGCAAATACATCGCTGCAATCTGTGCCGCTCCGTCTATTCTGGGGCACAAGGGACTTTTAAACGGGAAGAAAGCAACCTGCTATGTAGGATTTGAAGACCAGCTTCTCGGTGCGGAATATACTGAAGAGCCAGTAGTACAGGATGGAAATATCATCACTGCGCGCGGTGCCGGGACAGCAAACCAGTTTGCCTTTCGGCTTGCCGAAATCCTCTGCGGACGGGAACGCGCCGAAACATTAAAGGCAGGAATTCTATGGGAGTAGATATCAGGGGATATAAAAATAAACTTCGGAAAAAATACCGCGGCTATCGGGAGACTTTGTCTCCGGAAGAAAAACGGCAGTTGGACGACCGGATTTTTGACCGGCTGTCTGAATCTAGCTTCCTTGCGCGGGCTGATACGGTATTATGTTTTGTCTCTACCGCAGTAGAGGTGGACACCCATCGCCTGATCCACTATTGCTGGCGCAACGGGAAACGGGTAGCGGTACCCAGATGCCTGAATGATAAGGGAAAGATGGATTTTTTCCTGATCACCTCATGGGAGGATATGGAACGGGGAAGGTTTTCGCTGCTGGAGCCAAACCTTTCGCAGTGTGAAAAATGGGTAAATACAGACCGTTCCGTCTGTATTGTCCCGGGTTTTTCTTTTGATCATCAGGGCTTTCGCCTAGGGTTTGGAAAAGGATATTATGACCGGTTTTTATCCTCCTATCAGGGAGTTAAAATCGGGATTTGTTATCATAAATGTATCGCTTATCATCTTCCAAAGGGAAGATATGATGTTCCGGTTGATTTTTTGGTAACCGAAAAATCAATTCGGAAGATCAAAAGAACGGATGAATTGGAGGCAAGGAAATGAGCAAAGAGCCAATGCAATATGACGACCTGCATTTTGGAGCTCCTCAGGAAGGTGAGGAGCCTGTTATGCCGCCTCAGCCGGCAGAACCGCCGGCTGAGGCAGAAGAACCGGAACAGCCGCAGACTCAGCGGTTTGTGCTGAATCTTCCCGATGAGGCGCTGAGTGAATTCGGGGATTCTCAGCAGCCTACATATGAGCAGGAGCCGCCGGCCGTTCTGCCGGAAAATGGTGGAAAAAAGAAGAAAAAGCGGAAAAAACGCAAATATGTGAAGGAAAAGATTTCTCCGGTCCGGATGACCCTGAAAATTATTCTTGCTCTTTTGATCCTGGCCTTTGCTGTGGGGATTGCCGCCGGAGGCGTTTGGGTGGTCAAGGATGTAATGGGCTTTAAGGACAGCGATGAGATCATTGAGGTCAGTGTAGAGCCGAATGATACGGTAACGGACGTTGCGAATAAAATGGAGGATGCTGGTGTCATCGAGTCGGCTTTTCTGTTCCGTGCTTATATCCATTATGCGACGGAAGGGATTACCGTCAATTTCGGTAAATATCCTCTGCGGGCTTCTATGTCCTACTCCGACCTGATAAACGTACTGGAAGAATACGCGGATCAGAGCAATGTTGCCCGCCGTATCACCATTAAAGAAGGCGCGACGGTAGAAGAAATCGCCCAGATCATGCAGGACAATATGATCTGCACCAAGGAGGATTTTATCGACGAGGTGAATAACGGAGAGTTTAAGGCGAGCTTTGTCACAGCATTGGATGATACCAAGGATCTGCGCCCGTACCGTTTGGAAGGATATCTCTTCCCGGATACGAACGACTATTATATTGGTTCTGACGCGCATGATGTTGTTTCCAAAATGTTGGTAAACTTTGATAAGAGATTTACCTCAGAGATGCGGACAAAGGCAAAACAGATGGGGTACAGCATCGACGAAATCATGACGATGGCCTCGATTATCCAGGCCGAGGCTACGCCTGAGGAAATGGCAAATGTAGCCGGCGTTTACTGGAATCGTCTGAAAAACACTAAGACCTTCCCGAAAATGCAGTCTGACCCGACCACCCTGTATGCGGAAAATGTATTAAAACCGCTTGGGGTTTCCCAGGAAATTCTGGACGGCTACAATACCTATGCCAGCGAGGGGCTTCCGACCGGGCCGATCAATAATCCAGGATTGGAGGCAATCGAAGCGGTTTTGAATCCGACCGAGAGCAATTACTATTTCTTCCTGAGCACAAAGGACGGATCAAGATTCTACTATGCGGAAACCTATGATGAGCACAAGCAAAACATCAAAAAGGCCGGACTGGATGAAAGCTTAGGTTAAGCCTAAGCGGAAAATAGCAGTAATAAAAAAGACCTGCAGGCGGACAGCCCGCAGGAGTTATCCGGGGCCTGCTGCAAAAGAAATCGTTTTGCAGCAGGCCTTCGGCTGTTTTGATAAAGACAGAAAGGAAGGAACAGCATATGCTTCAAAAACCGGAAGTGCTGGCGCCGGTCGGGGATTTCGAGCGCCTTATCAGCGCTGTGCAGTATGGCGCAGATGCAGTGTATCTGGGAGGAAAGGCATTTGGGATGCGTGCCACCCCGGCTAATTTTGATGAGGAAGAACTAAAGCGGGCGGTGGAGTATGCGCATAAACATGGCGTAAAGGTGTACCTCACCTGCAATACTCTGCCGCGCAACCATGAAATTGAATATTTTCCAGACTATATCCGGTATGCAGAGCAGATTGGGATCGACGCCTGTATTGCCAATGATATTGGTGTCTTGATGATGCTTAAGGAGCATGCTCCCGGAATGGAAATCCATATTTCTACCCAGGCGGGAATCGTCAATTACCAGACGGCCCGCGCCTTTTATGAATTGGGAGCGAAACGGGTAGTGCTGGCAAGGGAACTCTCTCTGGAAGAGGTGGCGCAAATCCGGGAAAAAACGCCGCCGGAGCTGGAGATTGAGGTTTTTGTCCATGGAGCGATGTGCATGTCTGTATCCGGGCGGTGCCTGATCTCCAATTACTTGGTGGACAGGGACGCAGACCGCGGGGAATGTGCGCAGCCGTGCCGGTGGGGATACCATCTGGTGGAGGAAAAACGTCCGGGGCAATATTACCCTGTTTTCGAGGATGAAGCGGGCTCTTACATCCTCAACGCAAAAGACCTGTGTATGATCGAATACATTGACAAATTGGCAAAGGCTGGAGTGACCAGCCTGAAAATAGAAGGCCGGGCGAAATCCGCTTATTATGTCGCGGTTGTAACCAATGCATACCGGTGCGCGGTCGACCAGTTCTGGAACGACCCGGAGCATTTCAATCTGGAGCCGTGGCTGCTGGAAGAGGTAAAAAAGGTGAGCCACCGGCGCTATTCCACGGGGTTTTATTTTGGCAAGCCGGATCAGTACTATGAAAACGGCGGATATCTGCGGGAATATGATGTAGTTGCAGTGGTGGATGCCTGTGAGAACGGCTGGATGCATGCTACGCAGAAAAATAAGCTGAGCATCGGGGAGGAAGTAGAGATTCTCTCGCCGAGGGCAAAGCCGGTTGTTATGAAAATTGAATCCCTGTTCGATGATGAAGGGAATCCGGTGGATAGTACGCCGCACCCTCATATGAGATTCCGGATTCAGACAGAAGTTGTTGTCCCGCCGGGTTCTATGATCCGAAAGGCAAGAAAAGACGGCGAATAAAATAGCGGAGTGATAGGAATGAGAATTTGGAAAAAGCCCCTGGGCATGCTGGCAGCAAACTGCTATCTGGTCGCTTCTGAGGCAAAAAATGCCGCGGTAATTGACCCGGGCGGCGATGCGGATGTGATTATGGATACGCTGCGGGAGGAAGGTCTCACACTGAAGATGATCCTGCTGACCCATGGCCATTTTGACCATATTGGCGGGCTGTTTGGCCTGCATAATGCGTTTCCGGATATCCCGGTTTATATCCAGCAGGAGGACGGAGAGATGCTGGCTGACCCGGTGAAAAATTTGAGCCGGGAGATGGGGTTTTCTTGTCAGCCAGTCAGGGAATATGTCCCGCTTCAGGATGGAGATACCTTGTCTCTGGATGAGCTGACAGTAAAATTGATCCATACGCCGGGGCATTCCAGAGGGTCGTCCGTTTATATCATTGGGGAGGATTTATTCAGCGGAGATACTCTGTTCCGCGGCAGTATGGGCCGGCATGATTTTTACGGCGGAGATTACCAGACACTGATCAATTCCTTGAAAAAGCTTGCCGCACTCCCCGGGGATTATCAGGTTCATCCCGGGCATGACCAGGACACCACATTAAATTACGAACGGAATACCAATCCCTATTTAGGAATGATGAGCTATGACGATTATCTGTAACCGGCACAAATTTCAATACGAGGTGGAGTGCATCTGCAAGGTGTTTTTCCCCTGCACCCTGTTTGGACATGAATATGATACCAATGACTTTGACCGGGATGACCTGGTGATTACCCGGCTTAAGAAGGGAGGAAGCCATACCTTTCTGCTTGCAGTTCTGAAATGGAACGGGAAGGTATATCATGCACACCGTGTAGTGGAAAACAACAGGGCGGAAAAACAGCATTGTGAGGAGCAGCTCTGCACCGCGCTTTATGAAATCCTTACCCGTGCGACCGGAGTAAAGGTAAAATGGGGAATTATGACCGGGGTTCGGCCGGTAAAATTTATGATCTATCTGATGAAGCAGGGGATGGATGCACAGTCTATCCGCCGGGAATTTCAGGAACGTTATCTTGTCTCTGACCAGAAAATCAGCCTGATGGAGAAAACTGCGCGAAACCAGATTGAAATTCTGCGTTCCTCCCGGGAAAATTCCTACAGCCTTTATATTTCGATCCCCTTCTGTCCGTCGCGGTGCAGCTACTGCTCATTTGTCTCAAGCTCGATTGCGGGACAGAAGGCACGAAAGCTGATCCAGCCCTATGTGGATCGGCTCTGTGAGGAGCTGCGCTATATGGCAAAGATGGCGGATACAATTGGACTGCGGCTGGAAAGTATTTATATTGGCGGAGGAACGCCTACCACCCTGTCAGCAGAGCAGCTAAAGCAGTTGACAGACGTTGTGCGGGAAAAGCTTTTGTGCGGTACAGTCAGGGAATATACGATTGAGGCCGGACGGGCGGACACGATTACACGGGAAAAGCTGGCTGTTATTGCCGGGGCAGGCGCGACAAGAATCAGCATCAACCCACAGACCTTTAATGACGAGGTATTGGCCATTATTGGCAGAAAACATACGGCCCAGCAGGTCTTGGATTGCTATCAGATGGCGAGAGAGATGGGCTTTGAGGATATTAATATGGATTTCATTGCCGGTTTGCCGGGCGATACACCGGAAAGCTTTCAGCACACTATCCAGCTTGCCACTGAGCTTGCTCCGACTAATATCACCGTACATACCCTGTCCCTAAAGCGATCGTCCTCTCTTTATACAGTCGACGGGCTGGATGAGAGGATGAAACAGGTCAAGACTGGGGAAATGGTAGATTATGCTTATGAAACCCTGAGCCAACATGGCTATGAGCCGTATTATCTCTACAGGCAGAAAAATACATTACACAATCTCGAAAACGTCGGATATTGCAAAAAAGGTTATGAGGGGCTGTATAATATTTTCATCATGGAGGAGCGCCATACGATCCTGGCGGCGGGCGCCGGCGGTGTGACAAAGCTGATCCGGCCGGGACATGATAAGGTGCAGAGGATTTTTAACTATAAATATCCGTTTGAATATCTGGACGGTTTTTCGGAAATATTAAAACGAAAAGAAGCTGTTTTTACCTTTTATGGGAAAAATTAATAAAATCACATTGAATTTTTCATGAGCATTCGTTATAATAATTTTATAAGCGCCATAGAAAGGGTGATTAAGTCATGAATATGGATGAGGTTTTTGAAAAAGCGAAAGACGCTGTGAATATCGCGGCGAAAAAGACTGAGGAAGTTGTCAATATTTCTAAGCTTAAGCTGGAGACAGTCAAGGTGAATAACGAAATTAAATCGTTATATGAAAAGCTTGGGCGCAGTGTTTACCAGTCCAGGGGAAAGAGCGGAAATTCCAATGAGGATACTGTTCACTCATTATGTGAGGAAATTGATGAGCTGCTCTCTAAGCTTGACGCACTGAATAAGGAGATCGCGGAGCTAAAGAACGTGACAGTTTGTCCGGGCTGCGGACAGAATAATCCAAAGGAAAATGTCTATTGTTCGAAATGCGGCGCGCGGATCAAAGAAGAGGTTGGCTTTGATGCAGAGGTTTCTGCAGAGGAAGAATCAGAGGAATAATATAAAAACCCGGTTTGGCGTTTGCCAAACCGGGTTTTTATTGCAATCCATGATACCTTAAACATAGTTGCACACCCTTGCAATCGCGGTTTCCACCATCCCCAGGGCTTCTGCTTTGGACAATTTTCCGTTCGCAATTTCAATCAGCTCTACCAGCAGTTCCTGTGTCAGCCGGGGCATAGAGCCGCTTTCATAAATGGCCGGACTGGCGTCAAAATCAATATTGTCCTCCATTTTTGCATAGGTCAGTTTATTTCCGGTGATTTTTATTACCGGCGCAATGGGATTTCCAGTCGGAGTGCCGCGCCCGGTTGTAAATACCACAACCTGAGCGCCGCCTGCGATCATCCCGGCGACGGAGGAAGGATCGTTTCCGGGCGTATCCATGACGACAAGCCCGGTTGTTTCGATCTGCTTGGCATAATCGTAAACCGCCATAATCGGGCGGTGTCCGCCCTTGTGGATGCATCCGAGCGATTTTTCTTCGAGAGTGGTAATTCCGCCCGCCTTGTTTCCTGGAGATGGATTTCCGGCCCGTACCTCTTCTCCGACGAGCTGCAGCGATTTCTCATAACGGTGGATGATATCAAACAGCCGGTCATGGATTTCCCTGTTTGCCGCCCGTTTTGCCAGGATATGCTCTGCACCGATAAATTCTGTCGTTTCGCTCAGAATAGAAGCTGCGCCTTCATCCACCAGAAGGTCGCTGAGCTGGCCCACGAGTGGATTCGCGGCAAGCCCGCTTGTTGGGTCAGAGCCGCCGCATTCCGTTCCGACAATCAACCGGGACAATGGACAAGGCTGCCTCTGCAGCAGGCCCGCCTGCCTGACCATTTCCTGCGCCAGGCGCACCACCTGCTCAACTGCTTTGATTGTTCCGCCCGCTTCCTGGATAATCACCTTTTGAAGCGGCTTGCTGGTTCGCTCCCGTACTGCTGCTTCCACCAGATCCATCTGGCAGTTTTCACATCCAAGCGACACAATTACCGTACCGTATACATTGGGGTTTGCCGCGTAGCCTGCCATGACATCCATAGTAAGCTGCTGGTCGGCTTTGACCTGGGAGCAGCCGTTTTGATTGTGGAAGGTCACAGCTCCCTGCACCTGGGAAGCGGCAATTCGTGAAACGTCTGCTGCACAGACGCTTGCCGGCAAAATAAACACATGATTACGGATGCCGACCCGTCCGTCCGGCCTGAGATAACCTAAAAACTCCATCCTGTTTTACCCCCGATCATCCAGGTTCTCCCGGACGCTGATGACATTATGCTCGTGCACGTGCGCCCCGGCTGGGATAAACGCTCCCGCCTCGCCGATATGCTCACCGTATTTGACGATTTTCTCACCCTTTGCGATATCATGTACGGCAAATTTGTGATAGATAGTGATATTTTCTATCACAGTTATCCTGCAGGGTGTTCCGTCAGGCAGGACATAACAGGCCGCTTCACCCTTTGGGATCGGCTCAATGGCAACGGCAACATTATCCTCCGGCTCGATAATCATGGCATTGTTCATGATTACTCCCTCTCTTCGCTTGTATTTTTGTTTTTATCATAACACAAATCGATCAAAACAAAGTTTTGACGGCCGTAAAACGGCCATGCTGCAAAGCGGCATGATTTGTTGTTGCAATATAAAGCAGGCAACGCTATCGCGCTGCCAAAGCCTCATAATATGAGGCTTCTGAATGCAGGGCATTTGGTTTGCTTTTATTATAGCATATCAAAGGATAAAACGAGATCAACCCCTCAGCAGGATTCATCTCCGCTGAGGGGTGAAGCTGTTTTATAACAACATTCCCTTTTTTCGGAAAACGGCAATCAGCGGCCGTGCGACCAGGGTCGCAATTGCAGCGGCCACAATGGCCTCCAGCACGCCGTTGACGGCGATCACACCGCCGATTACCTTTAACAGCGTATCAAAGGCAATTTCCTTTGCAGCCGCGTATTCTTTTCCGAAGAAGAGATAGATCCCTCCCATTACCAGGATGGTGTTGGTCAGAGATCCGCCGATTCCCGCTGCAATACAGGCAAATATCCTGGTTTTATCCACCTTTTGAATCCATTGGAATAACAGTCCCGCGACTACACCGATCAAAATTCGCGGAACAAAGCAGATAATCAGGCTGCAAAAATTCCCCTGTGTATTGCCAAGCTGGTAAAACGGGGTGAATACAAACGCAGTGACGCCGCCGTTGATGGTATTGGTAATCAGACTGGTCAGCCCAAAGACAAATCCCAGAAGAGCGCCTACCCTTGGCCCTAGCAGAATTGCTCCGATAATTACCGGAATATGGATTGTAGTGGCGCGGATGGTCGGAGTCAATGGGATGTAGCCCAAAAACGGAACCATTGCCATCACAACCATAATTGCAATCAATAAGGAAACCTGTACTAGCTTGACTGTGGAACGTGTTTGATTTGACATGTAAAAACCTCCTGCTGCTGTTCCCAAGAATTGGGATACAGTGCTTAATTTCGGCTATTGCTTTTTGTTTTTCAGATAGATGTAATACAGCCCCTTTAAAACCAGATGGGGATCAGACACAAACGGCGTATCGCAGTATGGAATGATATCCTGTGCGTGCTGGCCTGTTGCAAGAAAGACCGGTAATCCGGAAAGCTGTGCCGCAAAGCGGGCGCACATTCCGTCGATCATCGAAGCGGTACCGTAAATCAATCCGGAACGCATGGAAGCGGCTGTATTGGTCCCGATAACAGCCTGCGGCGGTTCAATAGAAGCCTGCGGAAGCTGTGCCGCACATTGATGGAGCGCCTCCAGCGACACCTGTACACCGGCTGCAATAGCAGTACCGCAGAAAACCCCGTTTCCGTCAATCGCGGAAAAGGTAGTCGCTGTCCCCAATGACACAATAACAGAAGGCGTCTGATATTCCCTTACGGCACAGGCTGCCGCGCAGACAAAGTCTGTTCCCAGGGTAGCGGTACTGACCTTTAGGTTCAGCCCGGTTTTTACTCCTGCGGAAACTAGCAGAGGCTCAGTATGGAATAACAGACGGCATGCTTGCTTGAGCTTTGGCGTAAGCATTGGGACTACGCTTGCCAGAATTATCCCGTCAATTTTTATCAATGGGATATGGGACAGGGTCAAAATCTGCTGGAAAGAGGCTGCATATTCAAATTCTGTTGCATTTGGAGATGCGGCGATTGACGCGGAAAAAGATAGTCTGTCGTCATCAAACACGCCAAATGTGATAATGGTATTTTCGATATTTACTGTTAAAACCATAATTCTGCCTCTTTCCGATGGAATACAAAAAAACAATTGCCATCTTTTATTATAAACAATCCACCTTCCTTTGACAAGTATTTCCGCCTTAGTTTGCACATATAATGCAAGGGAAAGGATGGGGTATAGAATGAAGCAGTGGATGCGGGAAACTGTCGCTTTTGTCCTGATCTTATTGATAGCAGTAACAGGAATTGCCTGTTTTTATCCGGAGAAGGCAGTCCCGGCAGAAGGATATATCACCTGGGCGGGATTTGATGTTCCGGTGGAGGCTATGCAGAAGGCGGGACAGGCGGACATTGACAGCTATCAGGAGGAAAACCATGTGGACTGGGTGGAAAGTCTGGCATGCCTTGCTGTCCAATACGGGGGGAATTGGAAGCAGTATCGGGGAAAAGACCTTGACGGGATTATCCAGAAGGCAAAAGCTGGAACCTTACCTGAAGAACAGGCAAAATCAAATAAAAAAGGGTATACTTATTATGAAAATGTTTATCGCGCTGTACTGGACGGGTTCATCGGAGAATACCAGCATGAGCTGATTGGGGAGGATGGAGAGTCCACCATAGTTTCCGATTATGGGGTAAAGGTCTTTTCTCCTATTGCGGGCGGATACGGATATAACCATTATGATGATTTTGGCGCCGGAAGAAGCTATGGGTTTCGCAGAAACCATCTGGGAAACGATTTGCTGGGAAATGTCGGAACGCCGATTATCGCAGTGGAGAGCGGTGTGATCGAGGCGATGGGCTGGAATGAATTCGGAGGCTGGCGGATCGGCATCAGAAGCCTGGATCAAAAAAGATATTATTATTATGCCCATCTTCGCAGCGGACACCCATATGTATTTTCCCGGTCTGTCGGAGATACGGTACAGGCTGGGGATGTAATTGGGTATCTTGGGATGACCGGATATTCCTCCAAAGAGGATACCAATGGGATGACAAAGCCTCATCTCCACTTTGGCATGGAGCTTATCTTTGATGAATCGCAAAAGGAATCCGACCAGGAAATTTGGATCAACGTTTATGAAATTGTAAAATTTTTATCCAAACATCGCAGCGCTGTTTGCAAGGACGAAAAAACGGGAGAGTATGTCAGGCAATCCGCCTATTATGATTCGAGTCTGGAAAACAGCGAATCGTTATGCTATAATGAAGATGAAACCTCTGGCTGAGACGACAATAAGTAAAATTCCCTCTGAGAGTTTCAGAGGGAATTAAGCCTATTTCATCATATAGGACATGTTCTCCATGACGGTGCCGACTGTTTTCAGCGCTTTGCCTGTATTGCGGCGAAGGGTTTTTGCAGTAGAATTTGTGTGGCCTTTATGGTTGATGACATAGGCAGCAGTACCGACTACTGCACCTGCAGCAAGCCCGGTAATCCAGGGATTCATGTGTTTTTTCATCAAATACCGCCTCCAATATTAAAATTACAGGAAAAAATCCTGCACCATTATTATTTGTGCTTGGGGAATATTTATTGAGGCGAGATTCTGGCAAAATTTTTGTCAGATTGCGGAAAATGAAGTGAAGGGGAAATCAAAATGTTAAAAAGACCCGCGCGTGTGGCGGCGATCCATGATCTTTCCGGCTTTGGACGATGCTCCTTAACGGTCATCCTGCCGCTTTTGTCTGTAATGGGCGTTCAGGCAGTTCCAGTGCCGACTGCTGTCCTTTCTACCCATACCGGCGGTTTTCAGAATATTGTGACCCGAGATTTGAGCGATTATATTATTCCGGCATTGGAGCAGTATAAAAAGGAAAAAATTGGATTTGAATGTATTTATACTGGTTTTTTAGCTTCGGAAAAGCAGATTGACGACTGCCTGAAGTTTATGGAGGCATATCCGGAGGCAGTGGTGTTTGTCGACCCGGTCATGGGCGACCATGGAAAAATGTACCGCACCTATACCAAGGCAATGTGCGAAAGAATGCGGGAACTGGTGCATAAAGCGGATATTATTACACCGAATCCGACGGAAATGAGCCTGCTGTTAAACGAGCCGTATGACCCCCGCCCTCTGACACACCAGCAGTTTAAAACAAAGCTGCTGCGCCTGAGCGAGCTTGGGCCGTCTACTGTGATTGTAACAGGGGTGGAGCTGGCAGATATGACGATCAACAATGTCGGCTATGACCGGGAGCACAACACCTTCTGGCGGGTGAAGTGCAGCTATGTGCCGGTCAGCTATCCGGGCACCGGAGATATCTTTGCCAGTATTGTAGTGGCGTCAGTACTGAAAGGGGACAGCCTTCCAATTGCAATGGAACGGGCGACCCGCTTTCTGGAGCTGGCGATCAAAACGACCTTCAGCTACAGCACCGATACGAGATACGGCGTGCTGCTGGAGCAGTCGCTGCCATGGCTCTGCAAAGAGCAGATTCTTGACCACTATGAGGTACTTTAGTTAAAACGATGCAGAAGAAGCGGAGCAGGTTTATACCTGCTCCGCCTCTTTTAAATGCCGGATAAATATTTCCCCGATTTGTTCCAGTTCACCCAGCCCGGTTAAAATCGGGAGGGTATGGAATCCGCTTGCCTCTAGGATTGACTTCCAGGAGTCAGGCGATTCGCCGGCCAGATCGTTTTTTGCATGGTCTCCGGCTACAATCATAAACGGCATCAGATAGACGGTTTTAATTCCGCGTGTTTTTAGACGGGAAAGGATATATTCAATACCCGGAAAGCCGTCCACCGTTCCCACATAGACATGCTCCTCGCCAAGAAAACGAAAGGTATTTTCAAGCTGACAGTAAGCAGCGTTCGCGAAATGGGGCGTCCCGTGTCCCATCAGCACGATTGCTTCTTCATCTGTCCGAAACGGAATCATAGAACAGATAGCCTGTGCTGATTCCTCGTAGTCAGCCTGTGCTGACAGCAATGGCCGGCTGATTTGGAAGGTTGAAAAGGACTCGCGATAGGTTAGCAGCTCCGCCGCCATCTTTTCATATTCAATGCCGGGGATAACGTGCAATGTCTGGCAGAGAACGGATTCATAGCCGTTCTGCACCAGCTCATCCATCACCTCTGCCGGGGTCTTAATGACAAGATTTTGCTCTTCCGCAAGCTTACGGATTACAATCCGGGAGGTGAAAGCGCGGAAGATATCCACATTTTCCATTGAGGCGGAAATGTTTTTTTCCAGATGTTCAATCGCACCTAGTGCGTCTAAATGGGCAGTGCCAAAGCTGATAAAAACCAATGCGCGTTTTGTCATATGCCTGCTCCCTTCATAGCGGATTCAGCAGAATCAGTATATCGTTTGAAAATTCCTTTGCGCAGCTCAGGGCGCTTGAGCACCACGGTCTGTTTTCTCTGCCTCAGGATTGTGTCGATTTCTTCCTTTGTTTTCTCAGTCCCGTCTGTTCCAACTAGGGAAAGGGTACGGTTTGGGATATCGTATTCGATCAGGTCCCGGTCCTGCAAATAGGCGATAGGGCCTCCGCGCGCGGCTTCCGGAGAAATGTGTCCGATACATGCGCCGCGGGTAGCTCCGGAAAACCTTCCGTCGGTCAGCAGGGAAACCGTTCCGTTTAGCCTGGGATCGCAGACGATCGCTTCCGTAGTCATCAGCATCTCCGGCATACCGGAGCCGCGCGGCCCCTCATACCGGATGACCAGGATTTCATCCGGATGGATATTGCCGTTTACGACCGCGCTGTAGCAGTCCTCCTCACAGTCAAAAACCCGCGCGAGGCCCTTGTGCCGCCGCATCTCCGGCTTTACCGCCGAATACTTAATGACTGAGCCATCCGGCGCGATATTGCCCTTTAGGATAGCAATTGATCCGGTTTCCTGGATTTCGTCCAATGGGGTTAATAAATCCTTCCGGGCTAAGCCGTAATTGTGCAGATATCCGAGATATCGTTCAAAATAACCGTTTTGCTCCAGTTCGTCCAGGTTTTCCCGCAGGGTTTTTCCGGTAATGGTAAGTACATCAAGGTGCAGGAAATCCCGCAGCATCCATTGTACCATAGGAATCCCGCCGGCAAACCAGAAAGCCTCGGTGACCTGGGTTCCGCTCGGATAGATGTTAGCAATATGGGGAATTTTATGGTTGATTTCATCGAAGAGCTCAATCGGAAGAGAAAGTCCCAGCTCTGCTGCAATGGAGGGGAGATGAAGCGTTGCGTTCGTCGAACCGCCGATTGCGCTGTGAACCATGACGGCGTTTTCAAATGCCTCCATTGTCATAATATCAGAAGCGGTAATCCCTTTGCGTGCGAGCTCCATCACGGCAATTCCGGCGTTGCGCGCCCATTGGCCGATATCCCGCATCGTTGCCGGGATGAGCGCGGCGCCGGGCAGTGTCAATCCAAGCGCTTCGGCCATGCACTGCATGGTAGAGGCCGTCCCCAGAAACTGGCAGGCGCCGGCTGAAGGGCATCCGGTCAGCTTATAGTCGGCAATTTCACGCTGGGTGATATTGTCTTTCTGCTTTTGCCGCAGGGAAATGTCTCCCGCCTTGATCGAGGTAGACATGTCCGGTCCCGGACGCATGCTCCCGCCCGGAACAATGACGGTCGGCAGGTCGAGCCGGGCCGCCGCTTTCAGATGCGCGGGGACTGATTTGTCGCAGGAGGACAAAAGCACAAGCCCGTCCCAGGGATTAACCCTTCCATGAAGCTCCACCATGTCGGTTAACACCTCACGGGAAGCAAGAATATAATTCATTCCATTGTGTCCCTGGGCACAGCCGTCGCAGATATCAGTCGCGTGAAATCCGGCGGGTTTTCCGCCGGATTCATATACGCCGATCTTTACCTGTTCTGAAAGCTGGTTGAGGTGGATGCTGCCGGGGTGGCTGTCCCCGTAAACGTCCTCTACCAAAATTTGGAGCTTTGTGAGATCTGAGTAAGTCCAGCCGGTTCCGAGCTGAAGCGCGTCGAACTGTGCCCATAAAAGCCGTTCCTTTGCGCTGTGTGATACATCATTTGTCATATTGCAGCTCTCTTTCCTATTCTGCCGGAAAAATCCCGGCCTGGGTCAGGATAGTTCTGACCTGCTCCTTCTGTGCGCTGCTGAGGGGTTCAAACGGCGCGGCCGGCATGTCGCAAACGCCGAGCACCAAAGAAACCGCATATTTCACAACAGCGATTGACTGTGCGGAAACAGAGGATAAGCCCATTAAAATACCGATTTTTTTCTGGCACTCCGCAGCCAGATCCATATCGCCTGTCTGATACGCCTGATAGAGCTTGGCATAAAGAGATGGAGTAAAATTTGAGTAGGCACCGATGATCCCATTCCCTCCGTTCAGCAGGTTGAGCAGAAAATATTCGTCCCATCCTGTGAAGGTGATAAAGCCGGGGTAATCCGGCCGGATGTCGGTCAGGAAGGTACGGGTATGGCCATAGTCGTTAATGGTATCCTTGACGCCGACAATGGTCGGGCAATCCTTTAAAATCCGTTTGACCAGGGGTGTGTTCAGGGAGATTCCCGTTCGGTCAGGGAAGTTATAAAACAAGACTGGAGTATCGGACGCATGGGAAACAGTATAGTAGTAGTGATACAGTGCGTTATCGTCCAGCGCGACATAATACGGAGAGACCACCAGCGCGCCGTCCGCACCGGCTTCTCCTACAAATTTGGTGAACCGGGCGGCCTCGCGTTCGTCCGTATGGCCGGTACCGACCAGAAGAGGGACGCGATGGTTTACGGCTTTTACGGCAAAGGTGACAAATTCCCTGCGTTCCTGTTCGGTAAAGGCAAAAAATTCGCCGCAGGTTCCCAGGATCAAAATGCCGTTGACGCCGCTGTCAATCAGAAAATCGATCAGCTTCTGATTCGCGCCGAAATCGATCCGGCGGTTTTCATCCAGCAGGGTAGTCATGGGCGGGACAACACCTCTGATGTTCATAGCAATTCCTCCCGATCTTTATTTTAAACTCAAAATGTCCACGTTGGGGTCTGTATCCTTTGCATAATCCACATTGTCCAAGCGGAAGCCGAACATCCGGTAAAAATCTTCCCAATATCCATCAATATCAGCTGCCTGTTCAATATTTTCGTCACAGATGGTCTTCCACACCTTCATTACTTCGTCCTGTACCTGCGGGAGCATTTCCAGATCATCCAGCCGGATCATCCCTTCTTCATCGGTTTCCACACTGTCCTTCTGGAGCTTGTCATGATAGAGGCGGTACATCTGTTCGATGCAGCCCTCGTGATTGCCCTGCTCCTTCATGATTTTGTATAGGACGGTGATATAAAGCGGCACAATCGGAATAGCCGCGCTGGATTGGGTTACCAGCGCTTTGTTGACGGAAATATAGGCTTCAATGCCGAGCTGTCCTGAAATTTCCTTTGAAGTCTGGAAGAGATGATTTTTCGCCATCCCAATTGAACCGTTGGTATACATCGGGTGGGTGAGCTCCGGCCCGATATAGGAATAGGCGACAGTCACGGCGCTGTCTTCTATCGCATCGGCCTCTTTCAGCGCCTTGATCCAGTCCATCCAATCCTCGCCGCCCATTACCTTGACGGTATTGGCGATTTCTTCTTCTGTAGCAGGAGGAATTGTAACGTCGGATACCTTTCTGGAGGCCAGGTCAATGGTCTTATTGGTGTAGGACTCGCCGGTGGTTTTTAATACGGAGGAATAAACGGTTCCGTCCTCCATAGTGCGGCGGGGCGCCGCCAGGCTGTAGATTACCATATCCACTTTGCCGAGATCCTGTTTGATCAGAGCGATTGTTTCTTCCTTTACCGCGTGGGAAAAAGCGTCTCCATTGATGGTTTTTGCATATAGCCCTTCCTCATGGGCGAATTCTTCCAGTGCGGCAGTGTTATACCAGCCTGCGCTCGCGGTTCGTTTTCCGGAAGCTGGTTTGTCGAAAATAATACCGATGGTAGCGGCTTTTCCGGAAAACGCCATGGAAATCCGGGAAGCAAGCCCATAGCCTGCGCTTGCGCCAATAACAAGCACTTTTTGGGCACTGTCAATCGCGGGCTGGCTTTTGACATATTCTATCTGTCTCCGGACATTTTCCCTGCATCCTTCCGGATGCGCGGTGGTGCAGATAAAGCCTCTGGTTTTTGGTTCTATGATCATGTGTTTACCATCCTTTTTCCATATAATCAAGATATTCCAATTATACCAGATTACAGAAACCGGTGCAACCGAACCACAAAAATAAACAGGAAATTTACAGATTTTGCAAGGAAATGCTGTTTCGTTATTTCAGAAGGGAACGAATCGTCTTCCGGGCCTTGGAGATGGTTGCTGCCGTGATATCGACATCGAGATGATCCTTTTTTGCAAGAATTTCCATGAGATGGGCCATCCTGGGGAGACGGAGATTCACCTCCCGGAGTCTTTCCTTTTGCCGAAACAGCTCCTCCGGCGTACCATGCAGTGCGACTTTTCCATGATCGAGCACATAGGCAAAGTCGCAGTAGAGTGGGACAAGGTCAATGTCGTGGGTAGCAAGCAGGAAGGTGATCTCCTGTTCTTCCCGTATTTTCAGCATAAGCTTTAGAATCTCGCTCACACCGGAAGGGTCTAAGCCGGCAGTCGGCTCGTCAAGGATAATGACGTCCGGTTTCATTACCAGCACTCCCGCAATTGCCGCCCGCTTTTTCTGTCCAAAGCTGAGCGCGTGGGTCGGCGCGTGCAAAAATTCGCGGATACCGGTCTGTTCTACCGCTTCGTCAACACGCCGTTTCATTTCCTGCTCCGGCAGTTTTAGATTCACTGCGCCATAGGAAACATCCTTTAAAACACTGGCGGAAAAAAGCTGGTCATTCGGATCCTGAAAGACGATCCCGACCCGCCTGCGCAGCGCGGCGATTCCTTTTTTATCATAAATCACAGGCTGTCCGTCAAAGAACACCTCTCCGGAATCCGGGGTCAGCACGCCGTTCAGATTCAAAAAATAGGTTGATTTACCGGCGCCGTTCCCACCCAGAAAAGCCGTAATTTTTCCTTTTGGGATCACTGTATTAATATTGTCCAGGGAGTTCGACTCTCCGTCATAGGAGTAACAAAGCTTCTTTGTTTCAATAATAGGCTGAAAATTTGTGTTCATCCTAATTTCCTCCTGAGCATAAATTCTGCAAGCGCCGCTGCGCCCAGAACCAGGCAGAACGCCAGGGTATAGCCATACCATTTTTTGGAGGGCGCGTAGGTCTCCTGTAAGGCGTTTAGATCCCCTTCAAAGCCACGGGCTTCCAGTGCGGCACAGATCCGGCCGCAGCGGGAATAGGCGCGGAAGAACAGGGTACCGATCAGTGTTCCGGCCGACTGGATCGATTGCCTGAGGCCCCGGTATCCCAGCCTTGCCTCCTGTGCAGTTTTCATCCGAGCGGCTTCCTCCCAGATAACAAAAATATACCGGTAGATCAGTTCCATCAGCGAAACCAGGACGCCCGGCAGGGGGCTGCCGCGCAGACATTGGAATAGACTGGTCATCGGGGTGTTGAAGGAAAGGAAATACATACAGCAAACCGCACCGAGCGCAGTGGAACAAAGCCGGATTCCCTGAAACAGGGAATCCGGGCTGATGCCATATTGGTATTGTCCGATGGTAACACCGGCAAGCAAGGACTCTCCCGCCGGATAGCGGCTGATAAAAATTGTAAGCGTGCCAATCAGGAGAAACCCACAGGGAATCAGCAGGAAATGCAAATACCGTTTTAGGGTTAGCCCGGTCAACATGCAGGTTAACGCCGCCATAGCGAACAGGGTGATCAGCCCGGCCGCAATGCTCCTTGTCCCGATGCAGAGACAGAGCGGGAAAAGGGAAAAGCAGAGCTTTCCCTTGGGATCAAGCCGCGCAATCCGGGAGGAATAAGCAATTTTATCAATCTGATTCATGGTGCCCTTCCGCCGTCTTTTTATCTTTTGATTTTGCCGTAATCCGTCCCAGAACAAAACCGACGACACCGGCGCCGATTGCTGCCTGGAGCGCGAACAGCAGGGATTCTATTTCACCGCTTGCCGGTTCCAGGAGCGTTTCAAACCACGGCTTGTAATCCGGATCGATTTCTGTGATTGCCGCTTCGGCTTCTCCGTCCGCTCCGCCAAATTCGGCGTTTGGGAGCACCAGCAATGGGATAACCGTAATAATGACGACGGCAAGGATCAAAATTAAATTTTTCTTCCAAAGTTTCATGATAGCTGACTTCCTTTCTATGTAACAGCAGATTATAAAGCGTGGAGAGATTCCAGCTCTTTGCGGCTGTACTTGACCAGAACATTGTAGATCACTACGGTCAAAAGTCCTTCGCAGATTGCGAGCGGAATTTGTGTAACCGCAAAAATGCCGGCAAATTTAGAGAAGGATGCGAGGAAGCCGCCGGTCGGATCGGGATGATCCAAAGCGAGCTGAACAGAGGTGACAAGATAGGTGAACAAATCTCCCAGCGCAGCGGCAAAAAACACCGCGATTCCGGATGACACACCGAGCTTCTTACATAGCTTGAACACACCGAATGAAACAAGCGGCCCCGCGATCGCCATGGAGAAGGTATTGGCTCCCAGCGTACTCAATCCCCCATGCGCGAGTAAAAGCGCCTGGAAGAGCAGAATAATAACGCCAATTACAGACATGGCAGACGGCCCGAACAGGACAGCGCCAAGCCCTACCCCGGTCGGATGGGAGCAGCTCCCGCTGACAGAAGGGATTTTTAATGCTGAAAGGACAAACGCAAACGCGCCGCACATCGCGAGCAGCACCAGGTTTTTGGAGGATTGCTTAACCGATTTGGAGATAGAGAAAAAGCCCCATACGACAAACGGAACACAGACAACGCCCCAGGCTATCGCCCAGCCGGGGTTGAGATATCCCTCCATAATATGCATGGCGGATGCCTGCGGAGAGAAAAAGAGGGCCGCGCATAGTACGGCCGAGGCGGAAACAAGGATTTTTTGCAGTTTTGTTGTTTTCATCATAAAAACAACCCCTTTCTATTATGATTGTGCACACGAAAAAAGAAGCCCGAAAATATCTTCGGGCTTCCCTGCAATACGAAACACCGGCAGGGAGAAAGATCCCTGTCAGGCTGTGATGCAGACTATACCCTTCATACACTGTGAAGTTACAGCCATCCGCAAAGCGGAGCATAACGGCAGATATCCCGACTAAAACTTCATCGTTGGCTTTCGCCTTCCCGGATTGGATAAAATCCAGTGGCTTGCAGGCTTGTCCCCGCGTGAAAGCCTCCTCAGTTCATACGGTAGCAGGACTGTCCGGGATTCGCACCCGAGTTCCCTTTTAAGAAAATAGGGATATTCTCCCATATTTCACCGTTATTCAACATAAATAGTTTGGAACTGTTTTCGTTTTTTCGCAATTTTAGTGTAGCATAGGCGGTTTTTCTTGTCAATGAGGAAAGGGCCTTTTCCAGAACTATTTCTTGACAGCCAAACCCGGATAAGCTACAATAAGGCTTAGAAAAGAACTATGGGCAAAATACGGGGAAGTCAGGTGGGAATCCTGCGCAAGTCCGTTACTGTATCCTGCTTTATGCAGCAAGCCAGATTGCCGGGCCTGATAGTTTCACAGCTTTGCGGTCAACCGAAGCCTGTGGAGAAGACAAACGGCTTCTTACAAATGACTCCATTCGGTGATGATCCTGAATGGAGTTTTTTCAATGGGAGACCGGCACTTTTGATCCTTGGGAAGGAAAGGGAGCTTTGCTTGGCAAAGCATGGGCCAAATCATGGATTATTTTTTAGATCAAACCCGCCCAAATCTCCGGTACGGCTATACGACCGGAACCTGCGCCGCACTGGCGGCGAAGGCGGCGGCGCAGATGCTGCTGTCCGGACAGGCAGTTTCTTCTGTCGCGGTAAAAACACCGAAGGGCGTTGTGATTACTGCACAACCGGAGGACATCGCAAGAGAACCTGACAGAGTTTCCTGCGCCGTCAGAAAAGACAGTGGGGATGATCCGGATATTACTGATGGCATTCTGGTTTACGCCTCTGTCCTTTATAAGGATGGCGGCGGGATCACGGTCGAAGGCGGAAATGGTGTTGGACGGGTAACAAGAGAGGGCTTATCCTGTCCTGTCGGGAGCGCCGCCATCAACCCTCAGCCCAGAAAGCAGATTATCCAGGCTGTAACGGAAGCGGCGGAGGAATTTGGCTGTTTATGCGGGTTTGAGGTGATTATCTCAGTACCGGGAGGAGAACGTCTTGCGAAAAAGACCTTTAACCCCCGGCTGGGAATTGAGGGGGGGATTTCGATTCTGGGTACCAGCGGGATTGTGGAGCCAATGAGCGATGCCGCCCTGCTTGAATCGATCCGTCTTGAGATCAGTGTATTACATGCGGCGGGACATCAAACGCTGTTAATGACGCCTGGAAATTATGGTGAAACCTTTGCGTCTGAAACACTCAGCCTGACCGGTGCGCCCATGTTCCAGTGCAGCAATTTCATTGGGGATACGCTGGATATGCTGCGGCAGGCAGATATCCGGTCTGTCCTGCTGGTAGGGCATATCGGAAAGCTGGTGAAGCTTGCTGGGGGAATGATGAACACCCACTCGAAATACGGGGATTGCCGGCTGGAATTGATGAGCGTTTATGCAGTGCTTTCAGGCGCGGGACGGGAAACGGCAGAAGCGGTGATGGATTGTATTACAACCGAGGCGGCGCTTTCCGTGCTGGAGCAGGCAGGATGGCTGAAGGAAACGATATCCCGCGTGATGAGGGCGATAGAAGCGCAGCTGACAAGGCGCGCGGGATCGGTTGCGGTTGGCGTGGTGATGTTTGCTAAGCCCTATGGATTGCTTGGAAAGACTGAAAACGCCGATCTGCTGATCGAAGAATTAAAGAAAGAACAAGGGAAAGGAAATAGATAAATGCAGGGGAAATTATATGGAATCGGGGTTGGGCCGGGCGATCCGGAGCTGGTGACCCTAAAAGCGGCGCGGCTGATGCGAGAATGCGACGTAGTTGGGATGATCGCGGCAAATGGAGAGAAACAGACCGCGTTTGAAATAGCGAGAAAGGCTGTCCCGGAAATTGAATCCAAGGAACAGCTCTTGATCGACATACCGATGTCCCGTGACCCAGAAGTGACCGGACGAAACCGAGACCGGGCAGGCGAAAAGATAAAAGCAGTGCTGGCGCAGGGAAAAGACGTCGCGTTTTTGACGCTGGGTGATCCGACTGTTTATTCAACGTATCTTTATCTGCATGACCGGGTGGTACAATCAGGGTTCCAGGCGGAGATTGTCCCTGGAGTCACCTCTTTCTGCGCGGCTGCAGCGGCACTGGGAACCAGCCTGGCAGAAGGGGATCAGCCGCTTACCATCATTCCCGGCTCTTATGCATGTACCGAAACGATGCTGAAAGCTCCAGGAAACAAGATTTTAATGAAAACGGGACGAGCTTTCGAACAGGTAAAGGCCCTGCTTCGGGAGAACGGGCTGGAGAAGAAAACACAGCTAGTAGAGCGATGCGGGATGGAAGGAGAGCGGGTCTGCCGTTCAGTGGAGGAAGTGACAGAGCCCCCGCATTATTTTTCCATTCTGCTGGTAAAACCTGAATAGAAAGGGATGGGTGGCAAGATGGTTTATTTTGTGGGTGCGGGCTGCGGAGCGCCGGACTTAATTACGGTACGGGGAGACCGGCTGCTGCGCCGGGCTGATGTGATAATTTATGCGGGATCACTGGTAAACCCAGAGCTTTTGACAACAGCTAAAACTAGCTGCGAAATTTATAACAGCGCCGTTATGACGCTCGAAGAGGTCGTTGAAGTTATGAGGCAGGCGGAACAGGAGGAAAAGCTGACAGTACGGCTGCATACCGGAGACCCTTGTCTTTATGGGGCGATCCGCGAGCAGATGGATCTTTTGGAGGAATTGGGAATCAGCTATGAAATTGTGCCGGGGGTCAGCTCCTTCTGCGGCGCGGCCGCGGCGGTTAAGGCTGAATACACCCTGCCGGACGTTTCGCAGACTGTGATCATCAGCCGGATGGCCGGGAGAACTCCAGTCCCGGACCGGGAAGAAATAGCCCGGCTGGCAGAACACCAGGCGACGATGGTACTGTTTTTGAGCACGGGACTGCTGGAAGATTTGAGCGTGCAGCTGCTCCGGGGAGGATACTCGGAGGATACCCCGGCGGCGCTTGTCTATAAAGCGAGCTGGCCGGACGAAAAGGTCTGCCGCTGTACGGTGGGAACCCTGCTTCAGACGGCGAAAGAGAATAAAATCAGCAAAACGGCGCTCGTTTTGGTCGGGCGTTTTCTGGGAGACGAGTATCAGAGATCAAAGCTTTATGACCCCGGATTCTCCCATGAATTCCGAAAGGCGGAAAACGGAAACTAGGCGGAAAGGATGCTGTGCGGCAGCAGGGCAACAGGTAGAATCATGAAACTGGCTGGGATTGCTTTTACGGGAAAAGGAAAAGCGCTCCTGGAGCGGATTTCCAGTCTGCTGCAGGAGGATACGCTGGATTGTTATCAGATAGGCGGCACAGAGGAAAGGCTTGCCGTGCCGGATATAGACCGGTTTGCACAGAAAGGGTTTGCAGAATATGACGGGCTTCTTTTTGTCGGTGCGTGCGGAATTGCAGTGCGCGCGGTTGCGCCTTACGTGGAGTCAAAGTTAACCGATCCGGCGGTGGTTGTGCTGGACGAGCGAGGGGAATATGCGGTGCCGGTACTGTCCGGCCATCTCGGCGGCGCTAACCGTCTGGCAAAAACGCTTGCGGATTTGATTGCGGCCCAGGCTGTGATCACGACGGCCACTGATATTAACGGAATGTTCGCTGTCGACGTCTGGGCAAAGGAACAGGGGCTTTCCATTATTACGCCGAAGGCGATCCGGGCGGTTTCATCTGCGGTGCTCTCTGGGAGAGAGATTGGATTTGATTCGGATTTCCCCTATACCGGCAATCTGCCCGCACAGCTTACAGAGAAAAAAGCAGGGGCGCTGGGTCTCTGCGTGTCAGCTAAAATCAGACATCCCTTTGCGGTTACCCTGTTGTGCGTACCCCGAACCGTCACGATTGGAATCGGCTGCCGGAAAGGGATCGCGGAGGAACTGCTGGAGCAGGCCATATGTCAAAGGCTGGAGCAGGAGAATATTCCGCTAGCGGCGGTAGAGCAGGTATGCTCGATTGATCGGAAAAAGGAGGAACCGGCAATCTTGGCCTTTTGCCGGAAATACCGTCTCCCCTTTTGCTGCTATACGGCGGACGAGCTCAGCAGCGCGCCGGGAGAATTCCGGCCATCCGCGTTTGTGCAGAAAACGGTTGGAGTGGATAACGTCTGTGAACGGGCGGCGATACTGGGAAGCGGCGGTCGGCTGATTCTATCTAAAACGGTGGAAAACGGCGTGACAATCGCCGCGGCAACAAGAAATTTTCAGCTAACTTTTTAAGAGATAGGATGTTTGGATGGGAGAATTATTGATTGTAGGGCTCGGCCCGGGCGGACGTGCCGGCATGACCGAAGAAGCTTACGAGGCGTTGGATCGCAGTGAGGTGATTGTAGGATATCCGGTATATCTCGATCAGATCCGCGCTGATTTTCCGGGAAAACGGTATTTGGACACCCCGATGCGCCAGGAGGAAAAAAGGTGCAGAATGGCGATAGAAGAAGCACTTTCCGGATATACGGTTTCACTGGTTTGCAGTGGGGACGCTGGGGTTTATGGTATGGCAGGGCTTGCGCTGGAGCTTTCGGAGGAATACCCGCCGCTTGAGGTGCGGGTGATCAGCGGGGTGACGGCGGCCTGTTCCGGCGCCGCTGTGCTGGGCGCGCCTTTGATGCATGATTTCGCGGTGATCAGCCTGAGCGATCTGCTTACACCGTGGGAGTTGATTGAAAAACGGCTTTTGTGTGCTGCGGAGGCGGACTTTTCCATCTGTTTATATAATCCGTCAAGCAAAAAACGGAAGGACTATTTGAAGCGCGCCTGTGAAATCATCCTTTCCCGGCGTTCGGGAAATACGGTGTGCGGAATTGTCCGGCAAATCGGAAGGGATGGGGAATCAAAACGAATTCTGCTCCTTTCCGAATTACAGGATACAGAAGTGGATATGTTTACGACAGTATTTATCGGAAATTCAAAAACCAAGCAGATCGGTGAATTTATGGTAACGCCCAGAGGCTACCGGATCGGAAAGGAAAGTTAGGATGGCGAAGCTGCTTGTATTTGCCGGGACGACAGAGGGACGCGAGCTCGCGCAGGCCCTGTGCCGCCATGGCTTTGAGGTGGTGGCCAGTACTGCGACAGAATATGGCGCGCAGCTTTTCCCGGAATCGGACGGGCTGACCGTATGGCCTCATCGGATGACAGAACAGCAGATGACGGATCGCCTGCTGGATGAACCGTTTGAAGCTGTAATTGATGCGACCCATCCTTATGCGCAGGAGGCAACCCGGAATATCAGGAATGCCTGTCTGAAAGCCGGCGTGCCTTATTACCGTTTGGTACGGGAGGAGGAAGCGGCGGAGGATGCCGTTTATCTTTCCTCGTCCCGGGAAGCGGCAGAATATCTGGCGGGAACCAGCGGCGCGGTTTTTCTTACAACCGGGACGAAGGAACTGAAGCTTTTTTCTGTGCTGCCTGATTTTGCAGAACGGTTTTATGCGAGGGTACTGCCCTTTGAAGAATCAATCCGTGCCTGTACGGAATGCGGATTAACCGGGAAACACATTTTTGCAATGCAGGGACCTTTTTCCAGGGAGATGAACCGGGCGATGCTGTCTCAGACAGAAGCCGCTTATCTGGTTACAAAATCTTCCGGGAAGGCCGGCGGCTTTTCGGAAAAGCTGCAGGCCGCGAAGGAACTCGGCGTGACTGTGCTGGTGATTGGGCGGCCGGAGCAGGAGGAAGGCTATTCCCTTCCTGAACTGCTGGCGCGGTTTGGAATCGAGGAACCGTGCAGAGAGGAGAAACAGGATTACTTTCCGTTTTACCTCCCTGTCAGGAATCAGCGGGTGCTGATCGTCGGGGCCGGCAGGATTGCATGCCGGAGAATCAAAACGCTCAGCCGGTTTTCCTGCCGGCTGATTGTCCGTGCCTTGGCTGTCCCGGAGGAAATCAGGGAGCTTGCGGAGGAATGGCAGGAGTCGGCGTTTGAGGTATCGGAATGTAATGGGATGGATTATGTGCTAGCGGCTACAGACGATCCGCAGCTCAACCATGAGATCGTATCCTACTGCCGAAAGCGGAAGATTCCGGTAAACCGCGCGGACAGCAAAGAAGAATGCGATTTTTATTTTCCCGCTGTAATTGTAGAAGAACCATTGGTCGTCTCGGTCTGTGCGGGAGGAAAAGGCCATCATCAGGTAAAACGGGCAGCGGATTATTTCCGCAGGACTGCCCGGCTTTGGAAGGAAAGGGAAAGGTGAATGCCTTGAAGCCAATCAAACAGCCCAGTCAAATCCGGACGGAATCCCCGGAGCTTCAAGTGCTGCTGCTCTTGGAACCGGATCGTTTTCCGAGGCTCGGCAAAGAACTGTCTGCTCGTCAGATTCCGTCAATACGACTTTCTCTGACCGAGACGAAACCGATCAAGCATAATACCTTGTTATGGCAGGCGGTCTGCCAGATCAAACAGTATGACTGGGCGCTCTTTTTTGGGAGTGAGGAGACAGAAACCTTTTTTTCTATGCTCGCCTGCCGGAAAATTGATGTCCGGGGACTGGGACACCTGAAACTGGCTGCGGCCAGCCGGGGCGCGGAACAGTCGCTTGTTAAGCGCGGCCTGTTCCCGGCCTGTGCTGTTGGAAAGGAAGATAAGCGATTTTCAGAACGGCTGCTGCAGGCAGTGTGTCCAAAGGAGCGCCTGCTGATCCCATACGGAAGGCTGGCCGATGAACGGTGCCTTCAGAAGCTCTCGGCTGCCGGAGTCGCTTATGACTGTGTGCCCTTGTTTCAGACAGTTTGGAGCGGCGAACGTCTGCCGGAAATTTGGAAAAGGGTGGTTATCGTGACGGATAATCCGGTGAACCTTGACCGGCTGGCACAGGAAATCAGCGCGCAGCAGAGGGAACACGCTGTGATTCTCTGCCTCTCGGAGGCTGTGCAGAAAAAGGCAAAACAAATGGGGCTTTGTGCAGTATTGCCGGGGAAATATACCTGTCCGGCAATAATAGCGGCAATCATGTCTATAGGAGGAGCGGCGGATGAGAAAGAGAACCATTTATCTGGTAGGAGCGGGGATGGGAAATCTGTCCGGTCTGACCGGAGCGGCGAACAGCGCAATAGCAGAAAGTGACATTCTGTTTGGCGCCAAACGGCTTCTTGATTCAATCGCGCCGGCGGGAAAACAAGCTGTTGCGGTGTATCAGCCTCAGGAGATCAAAGCGGCTCTGTCCGGCCTGCCTGAGACGAAGGTAGCTGCTGTCCTGCTGTCTGGGGATATTGGGTTTTACAGTGGTGCAAAGCGGATTGTAGAAGCTTTCCCGGAAGACAATATCATTGGAATCCCCGGCCTGAGCTCATTGCAGTATTTTTGCGCCAAAGAGAAAAAGGCGTGGGAAACGGTTCGTCTGATCAGCCTTCATGGCAGACGGGAAAACCTGATTTCAGCTCTTCGCCGGTATCCTGAGATTTTTCTGCTGACCGGCGGCGAGCAAACTGTTTCGAGTGTGTGCAGGCGTTTGGCGCAATATGGATGCGGTGATGCTTTCGTACGGATCGGTGAAAACCTTTCTTCTGCGGAGGAGCGAATTTTTCGCGGACGGGCAGAGGAATTTTGCAGCCTTGAGACGGCTTCGCTTTCGGTCATGCTGATCGAACAGAAGGACTTTCACCCCTCCGTAGTAACGCCGGGCCTGCCCGACCGCCTGTTTGAACGCGGGAATGTGCCGATGACCAAAAGCGAGGTACGGAGCGTTACCCTGTCGAGGCTTCGGTTGCGCCCAGGGGATATTGTTTATGACATCGGCGCGGGAACCGGCTCTGTATCGGTAGAGGCGGCGCTCCAGGCGGAGAACGGCGCAGTTTATGCGGTGGAATGCCGGGATACGGCACTGGAGCTGATTGAGAAAAACAAGCTGAAATTTGGCTGTGAAAATATAACGGTGGTTGCCGGGAAAGCGCCGGAGGCGCTGGAAGGATTGCCGGCGCCTGATCGTGTATTTCTTGGAGGAACCTCCGGACAGACGGAAGAAATATTAACGCGGCTGGTCGACCGCTCTGGTTCGTTCCGTGTGGTGGCTAACGCTGTGACAGTAGAAACTCTTTCCCATACTCTTTCTGTTCTGGAAAAACTGGGCTTTCAGGAAATTGAGGCTGTGCAAATTGCGGTAACGCCTTTGGAAAAAAGAGGGCGTTACCATATGATGAGTGCGCAAAACCCGGTATTTGTAATCAGTGCGGATTGGGAACGGTGATTAAAGAAAGGATGTGTTTGGGCATGCGGTTATCCTCTCCGCGCTTTTTGCTTACTGCTCCGGCAAGCGGGAACGGCAAGACTACCCTTGCCTGCGCAGTGCTGCAGGCCTTTGTGAATCGTGGAATCCCGGCGGCTTCTTTTAAATGCGGGCCGGATTTTATCGATCCGATGTTCCACAGCCGGGCAATCGGCACGCCGAGCTATCAGCTTGATTCCTTTTTCATGAACCGGGAACAGCTAGCCAGTTCACTGCTTCGTCATTCCTCCGGGCGCAGGATTTCTGTGCTGGAGGGAGCAATGGGATATTATGACGGGATTGCCGGTACTACGACCAAGGCGAGCGCTTACGAAGTGGCGCGGCTGACCAAGACGCCGGTTGTGCTGGTGGTAGACTGCAAGAAAGCGAGCGTTTCGATTCTTGCACTCCTGTTCGGTTTTCTGTCATTCCGGGATGATTCGGCGATTGCAGGCGTGATCCTGAACCGTTTGTCCGCTTCCCGGTATTCCGAGATGAAAGCACTGATTGAGTCGAACCTCCCGGTGAAGGTTTACGGCTTTCTGCCGCCAATGGAGAACTGCAGCTTTGAGAGCCGTTATCTGGGCCTGGTACAGGCAGGTGAAATGGAGGGCATCGGCCAGAAGCTGCAAACGCTTGCGGCGCAGGCGGAGAAAAGCATTGACCTGGATGGGCTTCTCCGTCTGGGGGATACGGCGCCGCCTGTCGAGACGCAGCCGGTATCCCTAAAGCCGGCTGCAGGACGTCCGGTGATTGCTGTTGCAAGGGATGAAGCCTTTTCTTTTTATTATCAGGATAATCTTGACCTGCTTGCCGCCGGCGGCGCGGAATTGCGGTATTTTTCTCCTCTGCGCGACCGTATTCTCCCGCCCGAAGCGGACGGCCTGCTGCTGGGCGGCGGATATCCGGAGCTGTTTGCACAAACGCTCTCGGAGAACCATACTATGCGGGAAAGCATTTTGGCGGCTGTCAACGATGGGATGCCCTGCATTGCGGAATGCGGTGGCTTTCTGTATCTCTGTGAAGAGCTGGAAGACGCGCAGGGAATTTCGCTTCCAATGGTGGGGGCAATTTCGGCCAGGGGTTTTGGAACCCATCGGCTGGGACGCTTTGGATACGTCTCCCTGACTGCACAGAAAGATAACCTGCTGTGCCGGGAGGGAGAGCAGATTCGGGGACATGAATTTCACTATTGGGACTGCAGCGACTGCGGGAACAGCTTTTTAGCGGTAAAACCGGTGCGGGACACATCCTGGGAATGCGTTCATACAACGCAGACTCTATATGCGGGATTTCCGCATCTTTCCTTTGTCTCTAATCCATCTGCGGTACAACGGTTTTTGAGGAAATGTGTACATTTTCGGAAAAGGAAGGAACAAGAATGATTTCATTGCAGGAAACGCTTCAGCGGATTCAGCCGGCTGATCAAAGGAGCGGGGAGCTTTCAAAAAAAAGATGGGACAGCATCGCAAAGCCGCTGGGAAGCTTGGGGCTGTTAGAGGAAGCCGTGGTTCGGATTTCTTCCGTACAGGGCACGGCGGACTGTCGGATTGACAAAAGAGCAGTGCTGATTTTCTGCGCGGATAACGGTGTGGTTTGCGAGGGCGTAACTCAGTGTGACAGCAGCGTTACCGCGGTTGTTGCCGGGAATTTTTTATCGGGCGACACCAGCGTTTGCATCATGGCCGGGCTGGCAGGCGCCGATATCATACCGGTGGATATTGGGATGAATGCAGATGTTCCCGGCATGATTTCTCTCAAGCCCCGGTATGGAACCGGCAATATTGCCAGGGAACCTGCAATGAGCCGGCAGGAGGCCGTCCGGGCAGTGGAAGCCGGGATTGAGATGGTAAGAAGACTTTCCGAGGAAGGATATCAACTGATTGCTACAGGAGAAATGGGAATCGGCAATACTACCACCAGCAGTGCGGTAGCGTCTGCATTGACTGGACTTTCAGTCCGGGAGATGACCGGACGAGGAGCCGGACTGTCTTCAGCGGGGCTTGTGAAAAAGCAGACTGCGATCCGGCAGGCGCTGGAGCTGCATCGGCCTGACCCGGAGGATGTCGTCGGCGTGCTGGCAAAGGTAGGTGGCTTAGATCTTGCGGGATTAACCGGAGCCTTTTTAGGATGCGCGGCATTGAAAATTCCTGCTGTGATTGACGGATTCATCTCAGCTACCGCCGCCTTATGCGCGGTTCGGCTTTGCCCGGCGGCTGGGGAATACCTGTTGGCTTCCCATCAGTCGGGAGAGCCGGCAAGCAGAATAATCATGGAAGAACTGGGCCTTTCTCCATTCCTGGACGCAGGGATGAGACTGGGCGAGGGTACGGGAGCAGTTGCCGCCCTGCCGGTTTTGGATATGTCACTTGCGGTTTACCGCAGGATGAGCACCTTTGAGGAGATTGAAATCGAGGCGTATCAGCCTTTAACATAGAAGGAGCGGGGCAGATGTTTCTATTGGTGACAGGCGGGGCGGCCAGCGGAAAATCAGAATACGCGGAACAGCGCGCGATGCAGGCTGCAGCGCCGCGCGTTTATCTTGCAACCATGGAACCGTTTGGAGCAGAGGCGCAGAGGCGGATTCACCGCCATCGAAGGCTGCGGGCGGAGAAGGGCTTTTTGACAATCGAATGCCCAGTAGACATCCGGTCAGTGGGACTGCCGGAAAAAAGCACAGTACTTTTGGAATGCCTTTCCAACCTTGCGGCAAATGAATTCTTTTCATCGGCGGGGGCTGGCAGGGAGAGGGCGGAAGAAACAATTTTTTCCGGGATCGGAAGTTTGCTCAGCCGGACGGAGGATCTGATTGTCGTGACCAACGAGCTGTTTTCTGACGGGACGGCCTATGATTCCTCTGTGATGGAGTATCTCCGGCTGTTGGGGAAACTAAATCAAAAGCTGGCCGGGATTGCGGACGAAGTAGTTGAGGTCGTCTGCGGCATTCCGGTCATATGTGAAGAAGGGAAAGAGCTATGAGACTATGGGAATCCTTTAAAATAGCGTTTGCAATGTATTCTGTTCTGCCGATACCAGATGTAAAATGGGAAGAAAAGAATATGCGGTATGCCTTCTGCTTTTTTCCTCTGATCGGGCTGGTGGTCGGCGGGGCGCTGTCCCTGTGGCTCTGGCTGAGCCATTTGCTGGAATTAGGCGGACTGCTGACCGCAGTGGTAGCAGTTTCGGTTCCGATACTGCTGACTGGCGGAATCCATCTTGACGGCTTCTGCGATACTTCGGACGCACTCGCTTCCCGTCAACCGCCGGAGAGAAAGCTGGAAATTCTGAAAGATTCCCATGTCGGCGCCTTTGCAGTGATTGCAGTCGGGATTTATTTGCTGCTGACCGCCGGCTTATGGGAAGAATACCGTTTTACCGTTTCCTCCATGGGGGTGTTATGGTGTGGTTTTGTCCTGTCGCGTGCGCTCAGCGGCTGGAGCTCGGTCTCATTTCCGCCTTCTAAAAACAGCGGATTGCTCCGCAGCTTTTCTGACGCGGCGCAGAAACAGGCTGTCAGGCTTTCCTCCGTTTTGTTTATTCTGCTTTCTCTGGCTGGGATGGTTCTTTTTGACTGGATCGCGGCGGTATGCGTCGCTGTTTTGGTGTTTTTACTGCTGTTTTTTTATTACTGGATGGCCAAACGGCAATTTGGCGGTGTCAGCGGGGATTTGGCGGGCTATTTTCTGACGCTGTGCGAATGGGTTGTATTACTGGGCGTGGTTGTTGCCCAGGGCGTTGAGCGGTTAGCGGTTTGATTCCTTGGCGGCGGAGCCATCGCCGCTCATTTGGCTATGTCAAAACCGTACAATTCCAAGAAAGGAATGATCATAGCAATGAAACTGATAATTGGCGGAATGGCGCAGGGAAAAAAGGAATATGCCTGCAAAGCGTTCTGTTTGAGAGCGGATCAGGTTTTGGACGGGGCGGTATTGCCGCTTGAGCAGAGAGACGGCATTGCCGCGCTGGAACATCTGGAATTGCTGGTACGCAGGCTATTAGACAGAAATATGGATCCCTGTGCATGGCTGGAAGTCCTTTGCCGGGATAATCCTGATATTGTTCTCCTCTGCCGGGAGGTCGGCTGCGGCGTTGTACCGGTTTTACAGGAAGAACGGGACTTTCGGGAAGCAGTCGGGCGGGTTTGCTGCCTGTTGGCAAAACAGGCCGAAGCGGTTATCCGCGTTCAATGCGGACTGGGAATGGTGCTGAAGGGAGAATTGCTGTGAGAATCTGTTTGATCCGGCATGGGAAAACAGCCGGAAACGTGAAACGGCAGTATATCGGGAGAAGAACGGATGAACCGCTGTGTGAAGAGGGCAGACAGGAGTTGATCCGTTTTTATCAGGCTGGACGCTATCCAAAGGCAGAGGCCGTAATCGTTAGTCCGATGAAACGCTGTATTGAAACTGCAGAGCTTTTATACTCCGGACAGAAAATGATTTTATGCGAGGGGTTGGTTGAGACGGATTTCGGAAGCTTTGAGGGGAAAACCTATGAAGAATTAAAGGATCAGCCGGCCTATCGGCATTTTTTGGAGAGCGGCGGCGAGCTTCCCTTCCCAGGCGGAGAAACCAAGGAGGAAATGGCCTTCCGCGTGACTGCCGCGTTTTGGAAAACGGTGAAAACCCTGCAAAAGGAGGACTGCGGATCTGCAGTATTTCTGTTCCACGGCGGCCCGATCATGGCTGTGATGTCCTCGTTGATTCCGGAGTCCGGATTTTATGACTGGCAATGCCCAAGCGGCGATGGATGGGAATTCTTGCTTTCAGACTCTGCCAGGTCTGCCGGCCAGGTTGTCCGGCTGTCCGGGAAGGAGGAAAAACAGTGCAGCTTTTAGGCTATTCGTTTCTGTCGCTGGTATGCGGCTTTTTTCTGGATCTTTTGTTGGGAGACCCTCACTGGATGCCCCATCCGGTACGGTTAATTGGCTGGCTGATCGAGCGGCTGGAATCGGTTCTGCGCCGGTGGTTTCCGGCGGCTGAAAGGGGAGAATGGGCGGCAGGTATCTGTCTGGTTCTGCTGACCCTATATTGTTCGGTAGCTGTGCCTGGACTGCTTTTATGGATCGGCTGGCTGATTCATCCGCTGTGTTTTTTTGTTCTGGAAAGTGTGATGTGCTATCAGATCCTTGCAGTTACATCGCTGCGCAGGGAGAGCATGAAGGTGTATGCCTGTCTGCGGCAGGGAAACCTTTCCGGCGCCAAGGAAGCGGTTTCCCAAATTGTCGGAAGAGATGTAGAGTCTTTAGACGAAGCGGGTGTAATTCGCGCGGCGGTTGAAACGGTAGCGGAAAACGCCTCGGACGGCGTTGCCGCACCGCTTTTCTATCTCGCTTTGGGCGGGGCGCCGCTTGGCTTTTTTTATAAGGCGGTCAATACGCTTGATTCTATGGTCGGATATAAAAATGACCGGTATCTGAATTTTGGGCGCGCGGCTGCCAAAACAGACGATGTAATGAATTTTTTGCCCGCGCGCATCTGTGCCTGGCTGATGATCCTCTGCAGCGGACCGGCAGGTCTCGACGCCAAGCATGCTTTCGCTGTTTTCCGGCGCGACAGGTTTTCACACGCGAGTCCGAACAGCGCGCAGACGGAATCGGTCTGTGCCGGCGCACTGCATATCCGTCTGGCAGGAGACGCTTATTATTTTGGAAGGCTTTTAAAGAAACCATATATCGGCGATAATGACCGGCCTGTCTGTCAAGAGGATATCCGGCGAGCGAACCGGCTGATGCTTTGGACAGCCGTTGCCGCGTTCCTGCTTGCCCTGGGCTGGCGCGGACTTTATTTTTGGTTAGGAGGCCTGCTATGAGGGTGCATGGTGGGGATACACTGGGGTATTCAGATATTGTGTTGGATTTTTCCATTAACGTGAACCCATTAGGGATGCCGCAGGCGGTAAAAGAGGCGGCGAAAAAAGCAGTGGATTTCTGTGGGGAATATCCTGATTTTCGTTGCCGGGAATTAAAAAAAGCAATATCAGAACATTATGAAATTCCGGAAAATCAGATTCTCTGCGGAAACGGAGCGTCCGATCTGATCTTTCGTCTGGTACAGGCAATTAAGCCTAAAAAGGCGTTGCTGCCCTGTCCTACCTTTTCAGAATACGAAACCGCATTAAGGGGAGCTGGGTGTGAGATTATTTTTCTGCCTTTGCTGAGGGAGAATGACTTTTTGCCGGATGATTCCCTGCTGGAAGCGTTGGACTGCGGCGCAGACCTTCTGTTTTTCTGCAATCCGAACAATCCGACCGGGCAGTATGTGGACAGGCGCTTTATCAAACGACTGGCTGAAGCGTGCCGGGAAAAGAGAATTACACTCTGCCTGGATGAATGCTTTGCGGAATTTTTAGAGGAATATGACCTTGTTTCCGCGCTTCCTCTGATCTCAGATTTTCCGAACCTGTTTATCCTGCGGGCGTTTACCAAAACCTATGCAATGGCTGGACTCAGGCTCGGATGGGCGGCCTGTGCGGATCAAGCCCTGGTTTGTGGCGCGGAGGCATCCGGAGCGTGCTGGAATGTGTCGATTCCGGCTCAGAAAGCGGGGATTGCGGCGCTGAAAGAAACTGAATTTTTGGAGAAAAGCAGAAAGCTTGTGACGAATGAACGGAAGTGGATGAAACAGGAACTAACAAAACTGGGGCTTAAAGTGACTGGTTCTCATGCAAATTACCTGTTTTTCCGCAGCAGCTCTGCCCGCCTTAAGGAAGAAATGGCGCTGCGGCATATCCTGATCCGGGATTGCCGGGATTATCATGGGCTGGATGAATATGATTACCGGGTTGCTGTAAAAAACCATCCGGAAAATATACAGTTAATGGATGCACTAACCCAGTGCAAATGATAGAAAGCAGGGACAAAGATGGCAAAAGCAATTATGATACAGGGAACGACCTCAAATGCCGGAAAGAGCTTTGTAGCGGCGGGAATCTGCCGGATTCTCAAGCAGGACGGCTACCGGGTCGCGCCCTTTAAGTCCCAGAACATGGCGCTGAATTCCTTTATCACCCGGGAGGGAATGGAAATGGGGCGTGCGCAGGTGATGCAGGCGGAAGCAGCAGGGATAGAACCCAGCGTGCTGATGAACCCGATTCTGCTCAAGCCGACCAACGATGTCGGTTCACAGGTGATCGTCAACGGCGAGGTGCTGGGAAATATGAAGGCCGCGGATTATTTCCGGTATAAAAAAAGGCTGATTCCGGATATTATGAGGGCCTATCAGCGTTTGTCGGAAGAATATGATATCATTGTAATTGAAGGGGCAGGGAGTCCTGCTGAAATCAACCTCAAGCAGGATGATATCGTCAATATGGGAATGGCAAAGCTGGCGGATGCACCGGTGCTGCTGGTGGGGGATATTGACCGGGGAGGAGTATTTGCCTCTCTTTATGGAACCGCCGCGCTGCTTGAACCGGATGAGCGGAGGATAATCAAGGGTCTGGTTATTAATAAGTTCCGGGGCGATCCGGAAATCCTGAAACCAGGGCTGTCGATGCTGGAAAATCTGACAAATATCCCGGTAGCGGGGGTGATTCCCTATCTGCCGGTTGATGTAGATGATGAGGACAGCCTTTCTGAGCGGCTCGAGCAGAAGCAGGGACATGGAATCTGCGATATTGCTGCGATCCGTTTTCCGAGGATCTCTAATTTTACTGATCTCAATGCGCTCGAACGGTTGGACGGTGTGTCAGTGCGGTATATCACGTCGGCAAAGGAATGGGGAGAGCCTGACCTTGTGGTGCTGCCAGGTACCAAAAATACAATGGGCGACCTGAAATGGATGCGGGAAAACGGCCTGGAAGCAAAGATACTCAAATATGCTTCCTCAGGAAGACCGGTCTTTGGAATCTGCGGAGGCTATCAGATGATGGGTCAAGCGCTCAGCGATCCGGAGCAGGTAGAAGAAGGCGGTACCCTGCGGGGAATGGGCCTCTTCCCGGGCAGGACTGTCTTTGGACAGGAAAAGGTGCGCGGACAGGTTTCGGGAACCTTCGGGGCGCTGGAAGGAATATTCTGCACCCTGAGCGGAAAAGCGTTTCGCGGGTATGAAATCCATATGGGACAGACCTGCTGGGATACGCCTCCTATCCCGCTCACAAGCATTGGCGGGGCAAACAGAGGAAATCTGTACGGAAGCTATATCCACGGGATCTTTGACCGGCCTGAAATCGCGCAGGCGGTGGTTACCGCTTTGTTGAAAGAAAAGGGCGTATCGTATTGTCCGGGACAGGAAATCGATGAGGCCGCTTACCGGGAACGGCAGTATGACCTCCTGGCGGAAGGAATTCGCGGCGGGCTTGACATGGAGCTGTTTTACCATATAATGGAGGAAGGAATATGAAACAGGGATTAATCCATCTTTACGCAGGAGATGGGAAAGGAAAGACAACCGCTGCGGTTGGGCTGGCAGTCCGGGCCGAGGGAAATGGGCTGCGCGTTTGGTTTTTGCAGTTTATGAAGGGAAGGACGAGCGGGGAAATCAGCGTTCTGAAACAGCTTCCGGGCTGTACTGTACGGCGGGGGAGCTGCACAAAATTCTCCTTCCAGATGACAGAAAAGGAAAAACAGACAGTAAAATCCGAGCAGGACAGCCTGCTTCAGGAAGCAGTGAGGCAGGCAGGCCTAACTGATCTTTTGATCTTGGATGAGGTGCTGTCTGCGGTTCAAACGGGGCTGTTATCCGAAGAACCGCTCCGGGAGTTTCTGAAGAACAAACCCGCACATCTGGAGCTAGTGATGACCGGCAGGGATCCAAAACCCTATATGATAGAAGCGGCGGACTATTATTCTGAAATAGTTAAGAAAAAGCATCCGTTTGACCAAGGAATTACGGCGAGGAAGGGAATTGAAGAATGAAATTGGAACGGCATCTGCCAATGGAAATTGAACAGCGCAGCTTTGAGATTATTTCGGCTGAGATGGGGGAAACCTCTTTTCATGACTGGGAGCTTCCTATTGTAAAACGGGTTATTCATACGACCGCAGACTTTGATTATGTCAAAAATATAGTCTTTACCCATGGGGCGGCTGAAAAGGGAATCCAGACACTGCGGGAGGGCGCTGCTATTGTGACCGATACAAACATGGCAAAGGCCGGAATCAATAAAAAAGCGCTGGAACGTTTGTCCGGACGGGTAGAGTGCTTTATGGCGGACAGCGATGTGGCGGAAACGGCAAGGAAGCGGCAGACTACCCGCGCCGCAGTGAGCATGGAAAAGGCGTCGTCCTTAAAAGGGCCGCTGATCTTTGCCATCGGGAATGCGCCTACTGCCTTGGTTAAGCTCTATGAGCTGATGGAAAAGCAAATCGTTTCTCCGGCGCTGGTGATTGGCGTGCCGGTCGGCTTTGTCAATGTGGTAGAAGCGAAAGAGCTGATTCTAAAAAGCGATGTTCCTTGTATTGTAGCAAGGGGAAGAAAGGGCGGAAGCAATGTCGCGGCGGCGATTATAAACGCCATGCTATATCAGCTGGGGCGGGAAGAGCAGGAGACGGCACATCCCGCCGGAGAGAGGAGAGGTAGATGATGAAAAAACGCGCTGTTTGCACATCCCTTGTTTTCCTTGCGTGCCTTATATTCCTGATTCCGGCTATGCTCTATTTTGGAGTGATACAGCCAAACCGGATGACGGCGAAACAGTTTCCGATCCATGGGGTTGATGTATCCTCTTATCAGGGCGAGATTGATTGGGGCGTCCTGGCGGAGGAAGGGATTTCCTTTGCCTATATCAAGGCAACCGAGGGCAGCGGCTTTACTGACCAGCGTTTTGCGGAAAACTGGAAGCAGGCTTCCGAAACCGGCCTAAAGATTGGCGCGTATCATTTTTTCAGCTATGACAGCAGTGGGAAAACCCAGGCGGAAAATTTTATCCGTACTGTTCCGAAGCTTCCGGGAATGCTCCCGCCCGTGATTGACGTGGAATTTTATGGGGACAAGGAACAAAACCCACCGGAAAGGGAAGATGTGGATAAGCTGCTCAAGGAACTGGTCGGGGAACTGGAAGCGTATTACGGAATGAAGCCGGTTCTTTATGCAACGGAAAAATCCTATCGAATGTATCTGAAGGGAGATTATCAGGAATGTCCGATTTGGATTCGGGATATCTGGAAGCGGCCGGTGCTGCATGACCGGGAGCATTGGACCTTCTGGCAGTATTCTTCCAGGGAAAGACTCAGGGGTTATCAGGGAAAAGAGGAATATATCGACAAAAATGTATTTTATGGTACTGCAGAAGAATGGGAACAAGAATTTTGCTGAATTTTTCCCGGCTTTTGTAACCCGGTTACAGAATGAGCCTGCAAAAATGGTTATAATAAACGTAACAAGAAAGAAAAGGAGCGATTGGAATGTCAGTTGTAACAATTACAAAAGAAAATTTTGAACAGGAAGTATTAAAGGCTGAACAAACTGTTTTGGTTGATTTTTGGGCGAGCTGGTGCATGCCCTGCAAGATGCTCTCTCCGGTCGTTGATGAGATAGCGAACGAGGAAGATAATGTCAAGGTCTGCAAAATTAATATTGATGATGAACCGGAACTTGCGCAGAAATTCCGCGTGATGAGCATCCCGACCCTGGCCGTTTTTCGTGACGGGCAGTTGGTGGATACCTCTGTCGGCGTGAAGCCAAAAGGCGCGATTGTCGACATGATCAAAAAGTAAGGAAATCTAAGGCTAAAAAGGCCGCCGCCACAAATTGTGGCGGCGGCCTTTTTAGCCTTATTTTGCAAGCCGGTAGAGCTTTTCCGGGTTGATAATCTGCACTGCGCCGCGGGAAAGGGAGACGATTCCCTCGTTCGCGAAATATTTGAGCATCCTTGTGACAACCTCCCGCGCGCTTCCCGTATATTTAGCGATCTGCTCATGGGTCATCCGGATAATGCCGTTCTCTGCTTTGGAAAGCTCACCGGCCAAGAAGGTGGCAAGGCGTTTGTCAAAGCTCATAAAGAGAATCTGCTGCATCGCCCACATAACGTCGGAAAACCGGATTGTCAAAAGCTGGTACTCAAACGCCTGAGCATAGATGTTTTCCTGGGTCAGCCGGCTGAATACCGGAGCCGGGATCAGATAGCCCTCTGATTTAGTTTCTGCCTCCACAAAAACGTCAAAGGTAATTTCCTTGAGAATACAGGAAGCGGTCAAAAGGCAAAGATCACCTCCGGCCAGCCGGTAAAGGGTGATGTCCCGCCCGTCCTCTGAAAGCAGGTAGCTTCTGATTCGCCCGCTTTTCAGCAGAAGCACGCCGATACAGTCAAGCGCTCCGCGATGAAGCTGTTCTTCCTTTTCATAGGTCACCGGGAAGGTGTTCTGAAGCAAGAGCTGCTGCTGCTCGGGACTAAGCCTTTCCCAAAACGGAAAAAACTGTTTCAATACAGGAATAGAATCAAAAGAACCCATAGATTATGCCTCTTTTCTAGACTATGATTGCTGTTTCCGGATAAACTTGATCAGCTCTGTCGCAGCCTTTGCGCCTTCGTAGACCGCCTTGGAAATTTGGAGCAATCCCCCGGTACAGTCTCCGGCGGCATATAAGCCGGGAATATTGGTCGCCATATTTTCATCCACAATGATCCGGCTGCCCTCTGTGAGCGCGCCGATTTTTTTGGCAAGGTCGGTGCTTCCGGCAATGCCGTATGCGATGAACACGCCATTGACAGGGAATATTTCACCGTCTGTGGTACGAACGGCTTCTACGGCTTCCGTACCCACGATCTCGTCTATCCTCTGTGTATTGACCTTGATTGAATCAGGAATCTCTGCCTGGAGCGCCTGCCCATCGGTAAACAGGGTTACAGAATGAACGACCGGCAGCAGTTCCAGGGCCTCATGCAGTGCGTACTCTCCGTTTCCCAGCACGGCGACGTCCTTGCCGCGGTGGAAAAATGCATCGCAGACCGCGCAGTAGCTGACACCTTTATGCTCCAGTTCCGTCAGTCCCTTGATTTTTGGGGCTTTCCGGGAAGAACCGGTTGCGAGGATAATCCCGTCTGCCGGATATTTGTTTGCGGTTGTCAGCACCGTCAGCTTTTCCTCAAAGGTGATGCCGACGACCTCTTCCTCCAGTACGGTGACGCCTAGCCGCTTGGCGCCTGCCAGCCCGGCCTGCTCCAATTCTGGGCCGGAAATGGGCTGGGCGAACCCATAATAGTTTTCAATTTTTTCGGTTTTTGATAAGGCGCCGCCGCCATTACTAAGAATTGTTGTTTCAATTCCCGCACGCTGGGTATAAAGGGAAGCGGACACTCCGGCAGGGCCGGAGCCGATAATCACAATATTTGCCATCTTGCTAACCATCCTTTCTGCTTTCAGGATAACAGAATTCGGGGAACTGTTCTGTGACGGCCTCACATAATATAACCGGTTCAGGATTCCGCATGCATCATTTTTTTGATTGCTTCCGCCTTTGCCATGGCATCTGCATACCCTAAACGGTAGGCTGCCTTCAGCTTTTCGGCATCCTTCTCCAGCCGGGAAAGCCCTAAAGATTCACTCGGCCGCAGTACAATTGCCTGCCCGTCAGTTTCCAATCTGTCGATGTAAGCGAGGGTATCATTGTAAAGCTGATGGCGCGCAGCCAAAAGCGCAACCAGCTTTGGGTAGCGGCGGTATTTCAGCTTTGCGAGCAGTGCCGCCTTGGAAGGCTGCTTTTGATATCCTTTTGGCTGAGTTAGGATAATGACGTTTCTATCATTGCCGTCCTGCATGGATTTTTTGATTGGAATTGGATCGGAAATCCCGCCATCCAGGAATTTTTTTCCGTCATATTCTACCATGGGGGAAACATACGGCAGCCAGCTCGAGGCTTTGACAATGTCCATCTTTTCCTTTAACCCATCCAGCATATAATAAGCAGGAGCTCCTTTGACACAGTCGGTAACGCCTGCAAACAACTGAATCCCGCTGTTTTCATAGGCGTCGTAGTCAAATGGGTAAAGCTCTTCCGGCATTTTGCGGAACAGCATATCCTCGCTGAAAATAGATCCTTTGGTGATCAGGTTTTTTAGCCCGTAGTATTCCGGGTCATTGCAGTGCTCAATATTAATCGCGGCACTTCGTCCCTTCTGATTTGACAAATAGGAAACCGCGTTGCATACCCCGGCCGACACGCCGATCACATAGGGGATTTTTATCTTCTCATCCAGAAATGCGTCCAGCGCGCCGGAGGTGTAAACTCCGCGGAGGCCGCCGCCTTCCAGGACCAGTCCAACTTGGCTCATTTGCTAACCTCCTTAAGCTTGTAATAATTTTATTATATCCTCTTTTGCGGGAAGACGCAACTTTTTATCTGCAATTGAAAAACTGTCACTTTTTGCTTTTTTGGTTTAAGAAATTGCGTATTTCACGAAAAATACTATACAAATTCATACGCGTCCCCTATAATAAAATCAGAATATAATGCGGAGGTGCAAAATGGAAAAACCAATTTATCTAGACCAAGCCTACTCTCCGGAAGAACGGGCCAGAGATCTGGTCGGCCGGATGACAGTAGAAGAAAAGGCTTCTCAGCTCCGGTTTGATGCGCCGGCTGTGGAACGGCTGGGCGTACCGGAATACAATTACTGGAACGAAGCGCTCCATGGAGTGGCAAGAGCCGGCACAGCAACCGTATTCCCGCAGGCGATCGGGATGGCGGCCATGTTTGATGAGGATATGCTGGAAGAAATTGCCCGGATCATTGCCGAAGAAGGACGCGCCAAATATAATGAGGCAGTAAAAAAGAATGATCGGGATATCTATAAGGGACTGACCTTCTGGTCACCGAACATCAATATTTTTCGTGATCCGCGTTGGGGACGGGGACATGAGACCTATGGAGAAGACCCCTATTTGACTGCCCGGCTGGGCGTTCGTTTTATTAAAGGCTTGCAGGGCGACGGGAAGCATATGAAGCTGGCTGCCTGTGCGAAGCATTTTGCGGTTCACAGCGGCCCGGAAAGCCTGCGCCATGAATTTGACGCGGTCGTATCTAAAAAGGACATGTATGAAACCTATCTGCCCGCATTTGAAGCGGCGGTGAAGGAAGCAAAGGTTGAGGCTGTGATGGGCGCATATAACCGCACCAACGGCGAACCGTGCTGCGGGAGCAAAACCCTGATTCACGATATCCTGCGGAAAAAATGGGGTTTTGAGGGTCATTTCACCTCAGACTGCTGGGCGATCCGCGATTTTCATACTCATCATATGGTGACGAAAACCGCACCGGAGTCGGCGGCCTTGGCGTTGAAAAACGGATGCGACGTCAACTGTGGAAACACCTACCTCCATGTATTGGCGGCTCTGCAGGAGGGCCTGATCACAGAGGAGGATATTACCACTGCGGCAGTCCGCCTGTTCACGACCCGGATGAAGCTCGGCATGTTTGATGAGGACTGTGAATATAACCGGATTCCGTATGAGGTGAACGACTGTAAGGAGCACAACAAAAAATCGCTGGAAGCTTCCCGGAAATCGATGGTGCTGCTGAAAAATAACGGTATCCTGCCGCTGGATCAAGCAAAGATCAAGAATATTGCAGTGATCGGCCCGACTGCGGACAGCCAGCTTGTCCTGAAAGGGAATTACTATGGGACTGCCTCGAAATACACTACCATCCTGGAAGGGGTGCATGGCGCGGTAGACGATACGGCACGTGTTTGGTACGCAGAGGGCTGCCATCTTTATAAGGATAAGGTGGAAAACCTGGCAAAACCAAACGACCGGATTTGTGAGGCTGTATCGGTGGCGGAACGCTGCGACGTCGCAATCCTCTGCCTGGGCCTTGATTCCCTGATCGAAGGTGAGGAAGGCGATGAAGGAAATTCCTATGCAGGAGGCGACAAGCCGAATCTGGATCTGCCGGGACTTCAGCAGAAGCTGCTTGAAGCGGTCTGCAAGACAGGCACACCGGTTATCCTGGTATTGAGTGCCGGGAGCGCAATGGCAATCCAATATGCGCAGGAGCACTGCGCGGCGATCCTGGATATCTGGTATCCGGGAAGCCACGGCGGAGAGGCTGTCTGCGACCTGCTGTTCGGGAAGTGCTCGCCCAGCGCAAAGCTGCCTGTCACCTTCTATCATGATACTTCCGACCTGCCCGATTTTACCGACTATTCAATGAAGGGCAGAACCTACCGTTACATGGAGAAACCGGCTTTATATCCCTTCGGCTATGGGCTGACCTATTCCACAGTTGAGGCCGTGAAGCTGTCTGCGCCGAAGGAAATTCAGAAAGGCGACGCGGCAACAGTCGAACTGACGCTGGAAAATAAGGGTGGCTTTGACGTGGAGGAGGTCGCGCAGGTTTACCTGAAGGACCTGGAATCTCCGAACGCGGTTCCAAACTGGAGCCTGGCGGCGTTTCAGCGGGTAGCGCTGACACGGGGAGAAAGCAAAACCGTTTCCCTGACAGTACGCCCTCACGAAATGGAGGCGGTCAATGAAGCGGGAGAACGCAGCATTGAAAGCGGTTCCTTTAGGCTGTTTGCCGGAATCAGCCAGCCGGATGAACGCAGCGCGGAGCTTTTGGGAACGAAACCTCTGTCCTGTGTACTGAAGGTGAGATAATAAAAAGGATCAGGAGAAAACTCCTGATCCTTTTTATTATCTGCGGCCGGGAAACCGGGCGTTTTCGAGCAGCCATTTGGCCACTCCGTCCTGCTCGTTTCTGCCGATTATTTCTGTAGCGATCTGCTTGAGTTCTTCACAGGCGTTGCCGACAGCATAGCATTCGTCCGCTATTTGAAACATCGTAACATCGTTGACCGCGTCTCCGAAGGCGACCACCCTGTCGCAGCAAAGCAGGTCTTTGAGCTGAAGCACTGCGTTTGCCTTTGAGGCGGTCGGCGGCATGATTTCCAGCCAGGGCTCCCCGGTATAGATATCCATCTGATAGGTGCAGTAGTAACGACCCTTTAGCTGCTCATATGCCGGCAGCAGCTTTTCTTCCCGGTCAAGACAGGTAAAATAATAGGCCTGCCCCTCCCGCAGCCTGCCGGCTTCGCTAACCGGATGGCTGCGCGGATCGCCCTTTCGGGACGGAAGAAATTCCAAGGCGCTGCGGCTGAGCATATTTGTGACATAGGAAAACTTTTCTTCTCCGGAAAGCAGGGAATAGACGAGGGGAGCAATGGAAAACTGCTCCAGGACAGAAAAAATATCCGCCTTCTGCTCGTCCGTAAAGAGATTTGCCCGCAAGCGCTTGCCGGTACGGTTATCCACAATAAAGACGCCGTTATGCACAATGATGGGAAATGCCGCCTGGAGACCCTCGGTTACTTTCTTTGAAGTGACGGATGACCGGGCGGTCGCATAGGAAAAGGTCATTCCTTCACCGATCAGACGGTTCATGATGTCGCAGGTCTGGGACGAAATGGTTTCGTTGGGACGGAGCAGCGTCCCGTCCAGATCAGAGACATATAAAATACGTTCCATAATATCATAGCTTTCGTGCGGCGAAAGCTTCCTCCTTTCGGGATTACGGCTGATTTTGCGAAGTAAAATCAGTATCCTATTGGGCAGCAAAGACCACAAAATGGGATTTATCCGTTAAATCCAACGACAGACAAAACGATTCCGGAAACGACCAGCAGAAGACTTAATATCCTGGTGATGCGGATCGAAGCCAGGATGCCGAAGAAATGCAGGGAATCCGGAATGCCGAACGGAAGGATAAAAAAATTTACTCCCCAGACGATAATCGACAAACCGATTATTCCGGTTCCGATTCCGGGATGCATTGCGATCAGCACGCTTCCGACAACGATTCCCAGCGTGCCGACGATAAACAGGAACAGGAAGGAATAAATTTTTCGGTCGGCGAAATGCTGGAACGCATGGGCGCGCATCCGGCAGTCCTCGGTACAATATTTTTTCTGCCCGTCAGAAAGCGGCTTCCCGCAGTATAAGCAGCGTTTCATGAATCCACTTCTCCTTTATCCGATACTAAGAATATCATAACTGGATGTCCGGTAAAAATCAAGAGAAAATGAGTGAAAACAGCAAAAGAAAAAGGCCGCTTTCAGGCGGCCTTTCCGATTTAGTTCTCCTTTTGCTTTAGCATGTAGTTCCAACTGTCCCGGCACATTTCTTCAATCCCGTATTGTGCTTCCCAGCCAAGCACTTCTTTCGCCTTGGTTGGATCGGCATAGCATGCGGGGATATCTCCAGCGCGGCGCGGCGCAATTACATATGGAATTTTCAGATTGTTCGCCTTTTCAAATGCCTTGACGATATCGAGCACCGAATAACCGGTTCCGGTTCCGAGATTATAGATGTTTACGCCGTCCAGCTCACGCGCTCTTTCTACCGCTTTGACATGCCCGACTGCGAGGTCGACGACATGGATATAGTCGCGTACGCCGGTTCCGTCGGGAGTGGGATAATCGTCGCCAAAGACGTTCAGCCGCGGCAGGGTGCCGTTAGCAACCTGACAGATATATGGCATGAGATTATTCGGGATACCGTTTGGATTCTCACCAATCAGACCGCTTTTATGAGCGCCGATTGGATTGAAATAACGCAGCAGGGTGACGTTCCATTCCGGATCGGCAACATTGAGGTCGGTTAAAATCCGTTCCAGCATCAGCTTGGTGGAGCCATAGGGATTTGTTGTGGAAAGAGGGAAGTCCTCCTTGATCGGGACTGTGTGCGGATTTCCGTAAACAGTAGCCGAGGAGCTGAACACGATTTTTTTGACGTTATGCCGTTTCATGGCCTCACAGAGGATCAAGGTTCCTGTGATGTTGTTGTGATAGTATTTGAGCGGCTTCTGTACTGATTCCCCGACAGCCTTTAGGCCCGCAAAATGAATCACGATTTCGATATCGTTTTCCGCAAATACTTTTTCTACGCCGTCCGGATCGAGCAGGTCTACTTCGTAAAATTTGAAATCTTTTCCGGTGAGCTGCCGGATTTTATCCAAGACCTCCGGCTTGCTGTTGCAGAAGTTGTCAAGCACAACAATCTCTTCTCCGGAATTCAATAATTCCACACAGGTATGCGATCCGATAAAGCCGGCGCCGCCGGTGACTAAAACTGACATATACAAACCTCTTTCCTCTTTAAGCACTTTGTTTGAGTTTACCGATGCTTTCTAGATAATTTTATTATATCCAAGATATTTCCGAAAGTCAATGTAATGAAACAATCGAACATATTTTTGAATAGTATTGCACGTTTTTGTGCAAAAATTCTTTTTCCCTTTGAGTTGACAAATATCGAGGATATTGATATCATATAAACGTATAAATTTGCCCATTTGCGGCAAGTAGGAATATTATTTAAACAGGCTTCGCGAAATGAATCGTGAATTTGAGGTGTAAAATATATGGGTGTCAAAATTTGCCTTGGCTGTATGCGCGAAATTGGCGACGTGGAGCGTTGCCCGTATTGCGGCTTCAGCAGAGATGACAAAGTGCCGCAGTTTGCTGTTAAGCCTAAAACCGTTCTGCATAACCGTTACGTTGTGGGCAGGATGCTCCAGTTTGACGGGGAAGGGCTGACTTATATCGGTTATGACTGCAGCAAGGAATGCGCAGTTTATATCAGGGAATACATGCCGCAAAACCTGTGTACCCGACAGGGAGACGCCATCCTGGTAAACGTGGGATGCGACGCGAAGTATAAGGCTCTGAAATCTGATTTTGTAGATTTGTACCAGCATTTGGGCGAGCTGAATTCTCTGGAGAATATCATTCGGGTATACGATCTTTTCGAGGAGAACAACACAGTTTATTCTGTGTATTTAAAATATGATGCGGTTCCGCTTAACCAATATCTCAGCGAGCAGGCGGGAGAGCTGAGCTGGAAACAGGCGTCCGAGCTGTTCAAGCCTGTTTTGGAATCGCTGGCAGTGATCCATAGCCATGGGGTTGTGCACCGGGGGATCAGTCCGGAAACACTGATGATCAGTGAAGACGGCACGATGATTTTAACCGGCTTCGAGATTTGTGCCGCCCGTGTAGCGAACAGTGAATTGGAAAGCAAGGTATATGACGGATACGCTGCTCCTGAACAGTATGCAAGAATGACACCGCATGGGGAATGGACGGATGTCTATGCCCTCTGCGCAGTGCTTTATAAGGTATTGTCGGGAACAAGGCCGCCGGAAGCGAATACCCGCAATGTCAATGACAATCTGATTCCGCTGGTGCAGTTAAACGACACAGTGCCGCGCGCGGTTTCAGAAGCAGTGATGCGCGGGATGGCGTATGATTATCGCAATCGGACCAGCAATGTACGGGAGCTGGTGGCCGGTCTGTACCATGCCGGTAATTTCACGATTACTATGGACGCTATGACGGCGGAGCACACCCGTTATCTGGAGGAAGCGCGCAAAAAAGGGGCGCAGGATGAAACCCAAATCATCAATCCGGCTGGCGAGGGGGATGAACCGCCGGCAAAGCCGGTGCCGCCTTGGAAGAAGGTGCTTCTTCTCTGCCTGCCGTTTGTCCTGTTAATTGCTTTTCTGCTGTACTGGGTGATGATCGGATTTGGCTGTCAGAAAAAGGATGACAATACCTCTTCTGAGGTGAGCTCTGAATTGTCTTCCGCGATTTCGGAAACGTCGGAGGTTTCTTCCGAAGAGACGTCGTCGGAGGTCTCCTCTGAGGAGTCGCCGGCAGTCGATTTAGTTGTAGTAGATAATTTTATTGATATGAACTATGATAGTGTTATTCAGGGGAATCCGCTATATGAAGATAAGTTTACTTTTGATGTAAAACGTGAACATACCGATGATGAAAAGGGAACAGTCATTGGTCAAGATATTGAAGCCGGTACAGAGGTAGAACGATATACAAAAATTATATTGTATGTAAGTGATGGCCCTGAAAGTGTTAATGTATCATGGAGTGGAATGACTGTAGAGCAATTGAAAGCTCAATTGATTGAACAAGGGGTTTCTGAGAGCATCATCAGTATGGAAGCACAGCCGAGTGATTCTGTGGCACAAAATATGGTGATTGAAGTGCAGGGTATAAGTGCGGGAGTAGATGTTCCTATTAATACTATTTCTAGAATTACAATTATTTACTCTTCCGGCCCGGCTCAAACGGATGAAGAATAGCGTTGGCTATTAAAATGGATAAGACTTGCGGAAATCCGCAAGTCTTATTTTTCGACGGGATTAAGGAGTGGTGATACAAGATGACGGTGGTAATAATTATGGCAGTCGGGGTGCTGATCGGTTATTTTTTGATTCCGGTCAGGCTGACAGAACGGCTCGGGAAGGTCAATTCCTGGATTCAGATGGTGTTGGTGGCAGTGCTGATCTTTATGATGGGACTAAAGCTGGGCAGCCGGGAGAACTTTTGGCAGGAGCTGCTCTCCCTGGGATGGAAAAGCGCGGTGCTGGCAGTGGTTCCGATTGTGCTGTCCGTCGCGCTGGTTTATCCGCTGAGCCGGAAATTTTTGAAACAGGACGCCAAAAAGGAGGAAGCCTAATCCATGGTTTATATTGCAATCATCAGCCTGGTTCTCGGTGTGCTTTGCGCGCAGTTTTTGTTTTCTCCTGAAGCCTCGCAGGCAGTGATGTCCCTGTCCGATTATGTCCTCGGTTTTCTGATGGTATCGGTTGGCGTCAGCGTAGGGATGAATAAGCTGATTTTGCGGAAGCTGCGGGAATATAACCTGACGATCCTGCTGATCCCGGCGGGAATTATGATAGGATCAGTGGCGGGAGGCTTTTTATCGGCCCTGTTTCTGAAAATCCCGCTCCCTGTTTGCGTTTCTGTGACATCAGGGCTTGGATGGTACAGCCTATCCGGCGTGCTGGTTGGGGATTTAGCCGGAGCGGAAGCCGGCGCAATCGCCTTTTTAAGCAATCTGCTCCGGGAAATTTTCTCATTTCTACTGATTCCGTTTCTGGTTAAACATTTTAACGCCTTTACAGCGATTGCACCGGCAGGTGCGACCAGCGAGGATACCACCCTGCCAATGATGATCAAATATACCAGCGAGGATGTCGTCGTCATCTCAGTGCTCAACGGTGTGATCTGTTCTGCAATGGTTCCTCTGCTGATCAATTTTTTCTATCAGATATTGACATAGCGTTTCAGCAGAGACAAAGACAGGCGCGGAATTTTCCGCGCCTGTCTTTGTCTCAAGCAAGGTCATTTAGATCATATGGAGTCTGCTGATAAACAATATTCAGCCAGTTTTTATAAAGGAGGTTTGCATGCCCTCTCCAGATAAAAGGCGGACGTTCCGCCGGGTCGTCGTTCGGGAAATAATGGTAGGGAAGCTGGATTTCCAGCCCTTTTTCCTTATCCCGAAAATATTCGTTTGCCAGCGTGCGGCGGTCATATTCCGAATGGCCAAAAACAAACACTCTGCGGCAGTCATGGGAAATTGCAATATTAAGTCCGGAAATATCGGAATAGGAGAGAACCTCTAAATCCGGATGGCGGTAAACTGATTCTTCCTCTACTGCGGTATGCCTGGAATGGGGGACCTGGTAAATTTCGTCAAAGCCCCGCATGAGAAGATGGTTCGGGTTTGTGACCTTGTGCGGAAAAATTCCGAACATTTTTTGCGGAAGCACCTTTTTATTGATCCCATAGTGATAGTAAATTCCAGCCTGCGCTCCCCAGCAGATATGAAAGGTAGAGTAGACGTGGGTTTTGCTCCATTCGAAAATCTGAGCCAATTCATCCCAATAATCCACTTCCTCATAGGGCATCATTTCAACTGGAGCGCCGGTGACAATCAGGCCGTCATAGCGTTCCCCTTTAATCTGGTCAAAGGTTTTATAAAATTTTAACAGGTGTTCAGAATTTGTATTTTTTGAAACATGTGTCGCAGTCTGAAGCAGTTCAATATCAACCTGTAAGGGAGTATTGCCTAAGAGACGGAGCAATTGGGTCTCTGTTTCAATTTTTTTAGGCATCAGGTTGAGGATCATGATCCGCAGAGGGCGGATATCCTGATGAGCCGCTCGGTCGTCAGTAATTAAATAGATGTTTTCCTGCTCGAGCGTATGCTTTGCAGGAAGCGAGCTGGGAATATTAATTGGCATAAGCTTGATCCTCCTTGAAATAAGCCTATCATAAACTGATGTTGGATTTCATTATAACATATAAAAAGCTGGGAATGCAATAAAGGTTTTTGTATATGTCGAAAAACTTAAAATAAAGTCTTGACAAAAGTAGAGAGGATATGATAATATAACAAAGCTGTCGCACGGAGTGCTGCTGAGAAAAAGGAAAAAAATCCTTGACAAAGGAGCAGGAAGTGTGATATAATAGCGAAGCACCGCAGCGAGAGGGAGGAAAGGAATCCCGGCCAAGGAAAAAAAGTTCTTGACAAAAGCGATGAGGTGTGATAGAATAAACAAGTTGCCGCTCGAGAGGGCGGGGACG
>NZ_FUHT01000002.1 GCF_900155615.1 Massiliimalia massiliensis
CGTCCCCGCCCTCTCGAGCGGCAACTTGTTTATTCTATCACACCTCATCGCTTTTGTCAAGAACTTTTTTTCCTTGGCCGGGATTCCTTTCCTCCCTCTCGCTGCGGTGCTTCGCTATTATATCACATATTTTTACTTGTTGTCAATAGGTTTTTACAAAAAAATTTATTATTTCTGAAAAAAGAATCCCTGATTACAAAAGCAGAGGAAAATTACCCCTTTACAAATCAAAAAAAATATTGTAGAATATATATTGTTGTCCGAAAGACGCGCCCGTAGCTCAGCTGGATAGAGTGTCAGACTCCGACTCTGAAGGTCGTGCGTTCGAATCGCATCGGGCGTACCATGATGGTGTGACAAAAAAGATGTCACACCATTTTTTTCAGTGTTCATGCGGGTTTGCGGGCTTTTTGAAGCAAAATCCCAAAAACCGTTTTACCGTGGATGTCCAAAAATAAAACCGAATCAAATAGCGAAAAAGCGGAGCTTCCGCCTGGATTTCCAGGCCGGAGACTCCGCTTTTTTCATTTATCACCCTTTTTTCCACTGTCAGAAGTGTAGAAATTTCCGGCAGTTTCATAGATAGATCGACGGATCTCTCCGCAAAGGAGAGCTTTTAAACGCTCAAATTACATGGGATCAGTGCGCCCTTTTTTAAGCCCTTATATATGTCTTAGAATTCAGCTATCCTTTTACCGCTCCTGCCACTATTCCATCAACAATATACCTTTGAAAGAAAAGATAAAGGATAATTACCGGAAGCATTGATAGTGTTGCAAATGCAAAAGCAGGGTTTAGTTCTGTCGTTGTTTCTCCAAAATATATGTATTGTGCCATAGGTAAGGTTCGTACCGCCGTTTTTTGCAAAATGATTAATGCGATATTATAGTCATTCCAGGTAAAAAGAACATTCAGGACCATTACGGTAATGTTGACAGGTTGCATCGTAGGATATACGATTTTCCAGAACGTTGTAAAACGTCCGGCGCCATCAATACTGGCCGCTTCTTCCAGAACAACCGGAATCGTCTTAACAAATGAGGTGATTAGGATCGTATCAAATGCAACGGTAAATCCGATACGAATCAGAATAAAGCCCCAAAGATTATTGATCATACCTACTTTTTGCAGGTTGATATAGACCGGAAGCATAATAGATTGAAATGGAATTAGAATGGAGGCGACAAATAACGAATAAATTAACTTATAGAAACGCCCGCTATTTCGCGCAATAACATAAGCGCTTGTAGAGCAAATAATCTGAAGAATGGCGGTAACGGGAATTGTTACCAGAATACTATTTTTTAAAGCAGTAAAAAATAATTTGTTATCAAATAAAACGTCTTTGAAATTCTCCAAATACAGGCTAGAAGGCGGCCCCAGTGCCCCAAACACTTGATCTGTAGGGGATTTAAACGCATAGACCACAGCAATATAAAATGGTGAGATCCATACAAGAGCCAATAAAAGCATGAACAAAAAAACCAGAATCCTTGGCAGCTGTTTTATTTTCGGTTTTTGTATCATAACTCTACCTCCTTGGAACGTATCGCTTTAGAAACCAGAAGAGTGATTACCGCAAGCAGCACTACCATAATAACTGATGCGGCCTGTCCAAGCCCGGCATTAAAATAGGCGAAAATATTGTTATAAGCATACATTGAGATCGTTTCGGAGGCGCCTCCGGAGCCTCCGCGGGTAGCTGCCATTGGAAATTCGAATACCTTAAAACCCCAGGACATCAATAAAGTAATATTGGTAGAGAAAGCAGGCACTAACAACGGTAAAGTGATTTTCAGGAAGCGCTGTATCGGCCCTGCGCCGTCAATCATAGCCGCTTCGTTATAATCTGCCGGAATAGACTGCAGGGCGGCAATGAAAATAATCATACAGTAGCCGCTGTCACGCCAAATAGACATAACAGCAATCCCCGGAATTGCTCCTTGTGTTGTAGCCAAAGGACTGTAGACATTAAACAGGGGCGAATACACATCCGTGTAAATATATTTCCAGATATAGGCTGCTAAAATAAGACTTAGAACAAAAGGCATGAAATAAATTGTACGAAATATATTATTGTAGATCGTAGTTTTGTAGACTCCGATTGCAAAAATCAAACCAAATAGATTGCAAAAGATCGTGGTAAGCAACGTATAATAAAGAGTATTTTTAAAATCTGTGAAAAATTGTTTTTCGGTAAATATGGTAATATAATTACGCAAACCTATAAAATCAAAGTCTGGACTGACAGCATTCCAGTTTGTAAAGGAATAAGGGATACCCTGTGCAAAAGGAATGACAACCCCATACGCAAAGAAAATCAGAGTCGGAGCCAGAAATAAAATATTAAATAACGTTTTATTGGATCGTAAGCCATATCGGCGATTCATGTTGGATCACTCCTATCATAAATGAAATGGATTCTGCACATTCCGCGAACTAATGTACAGAATCCAAAACAAACAGCCTATTTAGTTCTGGGAAGCAATAATTTCATCATATACTCCCTGTCCCTCGGTAATCAGCATATCTGTTGAACGGTTTGGATCAGCGATCCATGCCTGGAGATAAGAACGCCATTTCTGTACAAATTCCCCGATTGGCTGAGGAATACAATTTTGTGCTGATTTTCCGTTACTGTAGCATTCTGTTAATTCCTGTACATAATCATACTGTTTGCTTGTGTCCAGACCGGATTGAACCATAATCATTCCTACATCATCGCTCCAGCGCTGAGCCTGCGGCGTTTCATAAAGATATTTTAACCATTCAATACAAACCTCAGGAATATCTGTATCCGCACTGATCATCCAGCCATCTTCCATCTCAACAACAATCTTGTGATTCTCAGTCTGATCATCTGAATACGGGTACGGTACACAGTGTAAATTGAAATCTGGATTGGTAGAAAAAGATTGTGAAACAACAGACTGCATACCGACAAACATCGCCGCTTCTCCATTGGCGAATTTTTCCGCGGCTGCTGTTCCGTCATTGGAGAGGTCATCCAACCGTTCCCATTGATATCGGGTGAGCATATTATCGACGGAAATCCGGAACTCATCATAATCAGCAAATTTTTTCTCACCAGACATCAGCTTAGCGTAATAGTCTCCATTTCCGCTGGCTTGCAGCCGGGGAACCAGTTCTGTTTTCAGGTCTACATACAGATGTGTGTAGTCAGAATTGGCACGGATAAACGGATCAATCCCCGCATCGGAAAATTTTTGGCAGGCTTCTAAAAATTCGCTTTGAGTAGTTGGCACGTCGACATTATGTTTGTCAAACAAATCCTGATTATAAAACAGTGCAAAGGATTTTAATGTGTATGGAGCACCCCAAATTTCATCGCCGTCTCCCCATACGCATTCTGCAAATACATCCTCTCCCAATGGGAGCTCGTCGATTACCCCTGCTGCTTTTAAGTCCATCGCTTTTCCGGCTTCAATAATATCAGATACTTTCATGGGGGTTGCTTCCCAGAAGTCAGGCATATCACTGGAAGCAGCTTTGGTACGCAAAAGTGTCAGGAAATTGGAATAATCAGTTCCACTGCTTTCAATGGTTACATCGGGATGTTTTTCCATAAAAGCATTCATAAAATCATCCCAGGCATTGAGCTTTCCATCGCCGCTCATATAGTGCATAATTTCCATATCCCCAGATAAGGTTCCTGTAGCTGTAGATTGAGACTGCCCATCTTTGTTTGCATTGTCCCCGCAACCAGTAAATACCGCAGCTGCCATGAATGCTGATAAAACCAGACTTAGTGCTTTTTTCATGTTGACTCTCCTTTGAAATTTATTTCCCTGTAGTATTAGGATATCTTTATTATAGGAAAAGCGTAATATAAAACAATATATTTATTTACCACATTTATTGGTCTATTTTACTCTTTTTTTCTTCGATAGGGAAATTAATTTGTACAATCGTCCTAATGTTTGGCTGACTTTCAATGATTACTCCGTATTGTTTGCCATAGCGCAATTGGATTAGTCGGTGAATACTGTATAATCCAACACTCAGATGATTGCCGGCAGAGTCGTTGGGGAACTGCCATTGCTCATTGGCTAGATGTTGTCTGATTTTTTGGAGCTGTTCTGTACTGATTCCAGGACCGTTGTCTATTACTGCAGCATGCAGTATGTGGTTACTTTCTGTGCATCGGACAATAATTTCGACCGGTTGACAGCTTTGTTCCACTCCATGTACAAGAGCATTTTCCACTAATGGCTGTAAAATTGCACTGGGCAGACAAATATTCTTCAGTTTTTCCGGCAATTCAGTGGAATAAGTCACTCGATTAGAATAAGCAAGCTGATAAAACGAGAGATATTTTTCAATGTATTCCATTTCCTCTGCCAAACTGGAGTCGCGATTGTTTCGCTGAACACTGAAACGGAACATTTGTGCAAACCTGCAGATAAGCTGGCTGATTTCTATTTGATTTTCAAGTAGAGCAAGACTGTTGATCGTTTCTAAGGTGTTGTAGATAAAATGCGGATTTAGCTGCATCTGTATCGCTTGATAGCGCAGGTGCAGACATTGATACTCGATCTCCCCGTTCTTTTTTTCCTGTTTCACAGACTGCTGGATAAGATGGTCCATCTGCTGTCCCAGGGCATTCAGGCGTGTAGACAGATTTGCCAATTCATCATAGGCCTCAAGATGGATATCGTTATAAAAATTCCGGTTTGCAATATCGTCGGCTCTCCGCACTAGGAGGTTTACTTTTTGGGAAAGAGAATCGGCAACCAGTGCAATACAGATAAAAGAAATTAAAGTGGATATTAATATAATAATTCCCCCGCTTTGGCGTACTTCTTCCATCTGACTGGTAAAATGGCTTTTCGGTAATGCACACAATAGTCTCCAGTTACTTCCTGCAAGACTGGCACTCTGTACATAATAGAATTCGTCCTGTCCCTGCATCCATTTCCCGGTTTCCGGCGAGGTGTCAATGATGCTCTCCTGGATAAAATTCTCCCACTCCTCGATACTGATGTCGGCAGAAGCCGAAAAAACAACGCCTTCCTGATCAGATAGAGCACTGTAACCCACCTGGTCTGTATGTAATCTGCGATTAAAATAGTCCGAATCAATTCCCACAAGGAGATAGCCAACGGGACGGGTCAGAGTGGTTTGATATAACAGACATTCGGCAATGATTTTACCGTCCTGAATAGACCATTTATATTTTCCGGATAGACTATCCAGACTTTCCTGATCCGACAACAGCTTATTGATGAGCTGATCGTTAATTTGAGAAAGGTTCTTTTGAGCGCAATATAGGTTGCCGTTCATATCCTGTACTGCCAAAAACTCTATGGAGCTTTGAAAATATGCCATTTGATTGACAGCATCCTGGATTTTTAATTGTTGGATCCTTGATGTGTTCTGGGCGAGTCTGTCGGTCAATAGACGCTCCAGATTAGTTGAAACATAGCCAGAAAATATATCATTTTCAAGCTGTGAAATTTCGGTATCTATGCTATAAAACCGTTGACTGGTCAGTGCGGCGTTCATTGCGATTTCATCTTGCATCAGCTTGTTCGTCGATATATGCAAACAAACCGTAATCGACACAGTAATAGATCCGACGATAATACCCGTAAACAGAAGCAGTAATTTTTTTTCAGGCTGCCTTTTATCATTAATCGTCCTAACATAAAGATGTACCTTCCTGTTTGTATTGCCGATATTGCTTTGGCGTCATGCCGGTGCATTTTTTGAAAGCTTTGTAAAAGCTGATATAGTTGCTGTATCCCACAAGTTCTGCTACCTCTTCAATCCGATAGGAAACATTCTGTAAATATTTTTTGGATAGTTCCATTTTGGATCGTATGATAATATCAGTAAAATTCTCGCCGGTTTCTTTCTTGATCAAACTGCTTAAATAGTTGGGACTTACCGATAAATACGAGGCGATTTCTGTCAGAGTGAGATTTTTTCCGGCATTTTCCCGGACATATTGATAAAAACTTTGGACAAGCAGACTGTATGAAGGACGGTCAGAGGATCGTTTTTCACAGCACAGAAAATAAAGGCTTAAAATATAATCCGTCAGCATTTGAATATTTTGTATAGATTTAATTTTGGAGGAAACCTCTTCAAAAGACAGTTCTTCTGTATAAAAAGCAGGAGGAATCATTTGGGAGGTTATCATAATACAAAAAAGCAGCATGGCATTTTCCACTAGGGAAATATTACCGCCATATCGTATTGCAACATCGTGAATGGTGTCCTGAATCAGCTGACTGGCTTCTGCCGGATCGTGAGTTGTGAGGAGCTGTTCCAGTCTTTGTGCCAGATCTGCACTCAACGGATTGGATAACGGTGCCGGAATATTGTTAGAATATTCAGAGTAGGCTTCATTGCCAACAAAATAGAGTTTTTTTTGCAAGCTCTCAAGGGCATGGCGACAGATCGTCCCGAATTGAGATAAAGGTGCATCTAACTGCTGAGAAATTTCAAATGCGCAGATTTGATCGGAAAATAATTGCTCCTGTAAAGTGATCCGCAAAATCCTCGCTATTTCTTTTGTGGAGCTATTTCCATGCTGATGGGAAGCGAAGCCAGTGAGAATCAGTTGTTTATCGAAAATAAAAGCTACTAATTCCAATGGCCGTTTTCCCATATAGTGTCTGAAAACTGCCGTTCGGATTTGTTTTATTTCTTCATTAGAAAACTCTCCATCCGGAAACTGTTTTTTGACTACGGCGATAACATACCCTGTATCGGAAATATTTTCTTCTGATAAAGTTGTCAAAGCAGAGCTGCTGTATCCGGATTCAGAATTTAATAATTGGTAAAGGGCATATGTTTTACGAATATAGCTGTTGTTTTTTAACAAACGTGCTTGACGCAGATATTGTTCTGCTTCGTGCTGTTGCTTAGCGCGCAGTTGGCTGGCCTGATCCAGCTTTTTTACCTGATCTTTTATCGTCTTGGTAAGCTCTTGGATATCAATTGGCTTTAGAAGGAATTCATCGACGTTTAGCTGCAGTGCCTTCTTTGCATAATCAAAGCGCTCATATCCTGTAATAATAATAATTTTGCAGTAAGGCAGAAGCCGTCTTGTTGTTTTAATCATTTCCAGTCCATCGATACCCGGCATCCTGATATCGGTCAGGATGATGTCAGGATGGGTACGTTCTATCAGCGATTTTCCAGCAATGCCATCAGCCGCAGTTCCAGTACATTGGCATCTAAGAGATTCCCAGTCAACCGAACACATCAGAGATTTCAGCAATACGACATTGTCGTCAATGATAACTACCTTATACAAAGCAAGCCCTCCTAGTCAAATAGATTAAATAGAGATAAAAGGGCAGTCCATATTTCATAAACTACCCTAAATCTCAATTTATTTTTATTTTAAATGATAGGCGAGAGAGGTGACATGATCCGAATACTGTGCCTTAGCTGTGATAGTTCCACGGCGATGCTTTCCTTTTATTCTAACCCGTTTTTCCATACCGGGCAGAAGATCAAAATAGTTGTCCTCAAAAAGCCAGTTGAATTTATCCCCTTCGTCATCTCCTTCCAATTCAACGCAGTGTGCAAACCGGTCGGTTGTAACCACAATACTGTCGTCGTCTTCATGAAGAGTCAGATTTGCATTCTGGAAATTAAAATATCGTTCCTGAGTCAGAAAATCAACTGTATGTGCAATACAATTCCCCTCCTTATCATAAATCCATGCACAAAGGAGATTTTGTCTCCAGATCATACCAAATTGATAGAGGTCTGTCATTAAACTGGACTCGTTATGGTCTATAGAAATTGGCATGGCAAGGCTTTGTTCTTCTACATAAGTATTTTTCTGAGGATCAAAAATCTTGCATACCAAAGTCCCTTCCACTCGTTCTCCAGAATCATTCGTTATCCATACATATACTTGATCATCAATTTCAAAGGAAATCAAAAGAGGAGTATAAGCGCGAATCATTGCATAATATGGAATAAAAGGTTCGGAATAATAGTCAATTACTGCAGAATAAATCTGTGGCAGAGTATCATTCAATTTCCAGACTAAATGGCCGAAACATCGGCGCGGCCGATCCTGTTCATAATGAGGCCTTCCACGGCGGCAACGGCCAACAGCTTCCTTAAAGTGCTGTGCCCTTGCAGCCGCCACATTATAGACTAATTCCTCACCGCATGTTGGAGTAAAATATTGTTCTACCGGTCCAAACTTCGCCCACATTTCATTGGATGCCTCTGCCGAATAATAAATCCAGGCCGAAGGAATTTGATATTCGTCACCCGGGCGAATGGAAGCGGTATAATCGTCAGGCCAAATTTCCTCTGGCTTCATAAAGCGCAGCAGGCTTTTCATACCTGAGGGGGAAACACGTGTGTTTTCGCTAAAAAAGTATGGATAGTCACAGCCCGGCACAAACCACCAGCGATGTTCCAGGCCATGTGTATCCCCTTCCATAGGGTCATTAGGATAGAGTCCCTCCATTGGACAGCTTGGCAAATAGAAACGTTTGGGATCATACTGCCCGCATAGCAGCCGCGTTTCATCCATATAGAGTCCCTTTCCATAAACCTTTTGGTTTGGATCAGCAATATGTGACCACATCAGGGATTCATTACCACCGCACCACATAAAGATACTGGGATGGTGCTTTAAGCGTTTTAAGAGATAAACCGCGTCTTTCCGACATTCCTCAAGAAAAGCTTCATCCTCTGGATAAGCACCCGAATCCCCATAAAATTCCTGCCAAATCAAAATCCCCCTGCGGTCTGCTTCCTGATACAGTTCATCCGGATACGCTTCTCCAGGTCCCCAAATGCGCAGACAATTCATCCCATTTTCTACCAGATCCATAACCTTTTGAAAATGGCCGCTGTCAAACACATGGGAAATGCCGCCTTTGCCAATAGGAGCAAAGCAGCCACCCCATAATTTAATCGCTTTTCCGTTAATAGAGAAATCAAACAATGCTTTCATTCTGATATCCCTTAAACCAAATTGCCTGGAAATTTGATCGTATTGTTCCCCGCGATAAGAAATATCAACAACGACTGTATACAGCGATTGTTCCCCATAATCCTTTGGCCACCAAAGGGAAGGGTTCATAATTGGAAATTTCCAATTAAGTTGCTTCGTTTCTGACAGAGACATCATTGCGGCGGAGTTAATTTTATTTCCATTTGGATCATAAAGGGAAGCAAATACCTCAAGCTCCAAATCAGCAGTGCAATCAAGGTCGGCAGTAAAGCTGACGATTGCTTTTTGGTAATCATCGACTAGATCTGTTTCTATATCTAAAAAGGAAATCGAGGCTTTGCTGTATGTTATTGATATTTCATCAAATACGCCGATTGTTGTAATGCACTTAGGCTGGGCACCTAAATAACGTGAAAAATCATCTGCCGGCTTTCGCATTGCATTGATTGCCGAAACCGGATGATCTTTTCCATGAACATTTTCATACTCTTCAATAAAGGCATAGGGAGAACGGAAATGCAATAAGAGCGTATTTTTCGTCTGTATTTGGCTGGTTATGTCAATCTCTAACGCCCGATACATACTTTGATGCGACGCAATTTTTTCCCCGTTTAAATAAACAGTAACAAAAGTATCCAGCCCCTTAAAACAAAGCACAGCACGATCGCCGGAATGTGCATTTGAAAAATTGCATCGATAAAGCCAATCCTTCTGTGCGACCCATTCAAATTTATCACACCGGCCTTCCAGCGCATGGTTTCTCATTTGATCATTTTCAATTAAAATATCATGGATTTGAGCCGGCATAGTTGTTACAGCCATCCAACCCTCTGAGGATTTTTCAGAATACGAATAGGCGTGGATATCTTCCTTGGACAATATACTGTTTTTCTCGATTTGTTTGATTTCCCATTCTTGATTCAGTAAAATAGTATCTTTCATTTTTTGCACTCCTTATCGTAGCATTTATCTACATTATATTGTAAATGAAACGATAAACAATAGAGTTATTCTAAGATTTTATTGCACTATTTCACTAAAAATACCATCATATATAGGGAAATAAATAGCGCTATTATAGAAGAAAAGATATTGACTTTTTCTGAATTTTTAATTTTTAATTCTTTGAAAAAATACTCTTAATAACGTTGATGCTAAGACAGAAAAAAGCTCTTTTTATTATAAATCTATTTTCTGATTCTAGCAATCGGAAATCTATGGAAACTGAAAAAATGAAAATCTGGAACTCAAAAAATGAGACATCTGAATTTCGGCCTCTTTTTATGCCATAAACCCAGTATTTAGGCCTTTTTTCAAAGTTTACTCTATTTTGTAAAAGCGGGACATTCAAAAGTAAAAAAGCAATCAAATCTGAACCCCAATTCTCATTTTATTTTTGAAGCGTGGGGGTAACAATTCCGTCATCCTAGCCCATGATTGGATGACAAAAAAGATGTCACTCCATTTTTTTCAGTATTCATGCGGGTTTGCGGGCTTTTGGGAGCAAAATCCGAAAAACGGTTTTACCGTGGATGTCCAAAAATAAAACCGAATCAAATAGCAAGAAAGCGGAGTTTCCGCCTGAATTTCCAGGCCGGAGGCTCTGTTTTTTCGTTGCAAACGACAAATAGAAACCGTAGCTATTGTCTCTGGATCCGACTCCTTAAAAACTGATAGTTTTTTTCACGCTGTTCGAAATTTCGCTTTAGACGCATTTGTATCATATTTCTTTAAAAGCATATGCCGCTTGGAGCGCTCATCCTTCCGAGCTTTAAAAGTCTTGCTTTCAGAAAATTCCAGAATTCTTCCTGCTTCTGTAATTGGCATCGAGCCGCAAAAATAGATTTTTCATTTAAATCTGTTCCCGGCGAAACAATTATGACTGCTTTCTATTTCATATCTTGCAAAAAACATATTGTATTTTGCCTTCTTTTCTGTATTTCTTGACAGCAGATTATAGACAATATACTATATAAATAATAAATAAAATGATATCTAGATAAGAATATCGGATCAATCAGGGGGAATAAGATGACGATCTACGTTTCTGCAAAAGCCTTCCGTGACGGAAACGGCACAAAGGAAAGGCCATTTAAGCATATCAATGACGCGGCGCAAATTGCCCTGCCCGGAGATGAGGTTCTGGTTGCTCCGGGGATATACCGGGAATCTGTTAATCCGATCCATGCCGGAACAGAGGAGGCCAGAATTACATACTGCAGCGCAGAGCCATTGGGCGCGGTGATTACCGGAGCAGAGGAAGTGAAAAGCTGGGAACCATATCAAGGAAGCGTATGGGTATGCCGGATTGGGAACAGCCTGTTCGGCAGCTACAATCCATACACTACCTATGTTTATGGGGACTGGTATTTTGCAGGCCGAAGCAAGCATACCGGCGCTGTATATCTGAATGATAAAATGCTCTATGAAGCTGAAAGCCTGGAATCGTGCCTCAAGGGCGAGATTTATGAATGCTCCTGGGAACCGGAAGCCTCGGTCTATCAATGGTATGCCGAACAGGATGGCGATGATACTGTAATCTATGCCAATTTTCAGGGAAAGAACCCGAATCAGGAAAAGGTAGAAATCAATGTGCGGCGCAATTGCTTCATGCCATCTAAAACCGGTGTCAGCTACATTACTGTCAGCGGCTTTCATGTCGACAAAGCAGCGACGAACTGGGCGCCGCCGGCTGCATACCAGGACGGAATGATTGGGCCGCACTGGTCAAAGGGCTGGATTATTGAGGATTGTGAGATCAGCAACAGCAAATGCGCCGGAATTTGTTTGGGCAAGTACCTGGATCCGGACAATGAACATTATTTTACCAATAAACATGTAAAGAGCCCTACGCAAATGGAACGGGATGCCGTTTGTAAAGGCCAGTACCATGGATGGCTGAAAGAAAATGTCGGCAGCCATGTTATTCGGCGCTGCAATATCCATAACTGCGAACAAGGCGGTATTATCGGCCGTATGGGCGGTGTATTCTCAATTATTGAAGATAATCATATTCACCATATCAACAATATGATGGAGTTAGGCGGAGCCGAAATCGCCGGGATCAAAATGCACGCGGCCATCGACGTTGTTTTCCGCCGCAACTATATCCACCACTGCACGATGGGGATCTGGTGCGACTGGGAAGCGCAGGGAACCCGAATCACACAAAACCTCTTCCACGACAATCAGCGCCCGGAATTTGCCAAGCAGCTAAAGGGCGGGATGATGAGTCAGGATATTTTTGTGGAGGTCAGCCATGGGCCTACGCTGATTGACAACAACATTCTGCTGTCTGACGCTTCGCTTCGGATGGCGACTGAAGGCGTGGCGATGGTGCACAATCTAATTTGCGGCTCATTCACCGCCGTAGGCGGAGGCACGGACAGTATCGTCGAGGGAGTCAACCGCGCGCGCTATACCCCTTATCATATCCCGCACCGCACGGAGGTAATGGGCTTTATGACCATCCTGCATGGGGACGACCGTTTCTATAACAACATTTTTGTCCAAAAATGGCCGGAGACTCCCTTGCTGATCCGGCATGACAGCGACGATGGAATGGAAAAGGAAAACCGTGAGGTCGGCACCCATGTTATGGACGCCTATCCGACTTATGACGAATGGATCAAAAAGTTTGATATGGATACCGATACCCCGAATATGAAAAAGCTGGAGCCGGCACATTTCCAGCATCTCCCGGTTTGGGTAAAGGGAAACGCCTATTTTAACGGTGCAAAAGCATACAAAAATGAAACCGACCATTTGGTTGATACAAGCCATGATATCAAGGTAGAGGTAATGATACAGGACGGCAAACCGGTACTGTCCACCAATCTCTATGAATTCCTGGACGGATTTGCGGCCGATATGGTAAACAGCGATGTTTTGGGCAAGGCATTTGAACCGGAAGAGCTGTTTGAAAATCCCGACGGGACACCGATCACCTTTGACCGCGACTATTTCGGCGAGCATCGTGATCTCTCCGTTTTACCGGGGCCTTTTGCCAGGAAAGAGGATTTGGGCAAAAAGCTTTGGTAAGGGAAGAGACATTGTCTGCGGTTTGGGGGACAGAGGGACGAAATCCCGGATTCCGGTTCCGTCTACTCTCTCCCTGACATATATTCATTGCATTGTAATCATGCCAAAAAAGCCATCCGTAAACCAAAAACAGGTTTACGGATGGCCTTTTTTAATAACTCAGCTTTAAAAGCAATTTCTCACAGCCCGGACTGACACAGAATGGCCTCTGATTAATATCTTACCTCTAAATTTTCTCCAACCAGGCCCACATGGGCGCCCTTGCTGGCAGGTACGCTTTCAGCGTGCGCAATCAGCCATTTATTCCGCATCCAGAGCAATCGGTCTTCCTCTTCAACCATTTCCGGAATCTGCTCCAAGGGAGTATTGGTCTGATCCGGCAGAATAATCACGCACTTAAACCCATTGTCAGATACTTTGCACGGAGAGAAATGCAGAGTTGTCGCATACAATTCCAGCGCTGTTCCCGCTTTCACATAAAATGCTTCCACCAGCTTCGTATCCAACCGATTATCCTCGATTGCTTCCAGCGGCGCCAGCAACAGCACAAGATCAGTCCCCGCAACGTCAATTTCACTGCCCTTATGGTATTCAAGTGCATTCAGTTTGCTGTTTTTCCCATTGCAGTATCCAATCTCTAACGGCATATCAGCATAGAAATTCTTTTTCAGCAGTTCATAAACCGCCTCTTTTTCCATTTCAGGCTCAGACGCTACGTAACAGTTTCCTTCCTGCGGAATTGCGGTTTTTTGCTCCAGATATTCCAACAAACCGGAAAAATCGTATTTTGTCAATACCTTTCCGTATTTTCTAAAGCCCGGATCGTCAACCGGCTTTACATCAAAGCTGTTCACTTCATTTAATCGATTTAACATTGATACCATCTCGCTTTCGCCTATGCAATATCCGCCTCACTTAGTCTGCGTGCGGTCGATCTCCACGACCTGCTGATAGGCATTCTTTAAAAAGGCCTGTCTCCATTCCTCCAAGCCCTGCGTGTGCTCAGTGGACAGAAAGACCTCTGCCATCTCCAGCCCAAGTTCCGGGCCAATCACCCAGCCGCCCATGCACAAAATATTGGAATTATTAATCGCGCGGCACATTCTGGCGCTGTATGTCGTTTCGCAGCAGGCAGCGAGCACGCCGCGGAATTTATTTGCGACCTGGGACATTCCCATCCCGGTTCCGCAAATTAATATCGCCCTTTCATATTCCCCGTTGCTGACAGCTTTACCTACTATGGATGCCACTTCAAAAAACGGATGCGGCTGCTCCACATCAGCCGTTCCCAGGTCAGTAATCTCAATTCCCTTTTCGCTCAGCCTGGCAAGGATAAATTCCTTTAAATAGAAACCGGACTTATCAGAACCAATTGCAATCTTCACTGCAACCATCTCCTATACAATTTTTTATGGTAGAACCGCGCTCTAATCCTGCATGTTAATAGCATGGCGCAGTGTCTTCTGCCCGATCAGGAGGCCCTTTTGCACTTTTTCCATGGTTCCTTCCCATACCGGGTCTTCATGCTCTACACTAATGACTCCATCATAGCCGGCCTCAAACAAATTTGACACCAGCTTGTTCCATTGAATTTCTCCCAGTCCCGGAATACGATAGCGCCACCATGAATAATCGCTCAAAATTCCTTTTCGGTTTAGCTCATAACGGTTAATTTCCGTATCCTTGCCATGAACATGGAAAATCCTGTCCTTAAACTCAAATATCGGCATATACGGGTCCATCATTTCCCAGACAAAGTGTGACGGGTCATAAGCCATTCCCAAGCGCGGATCAGGGAGCCGGCTGAACAGCTCATGATTCAAGTAAGGCGATATAGCTATATTCCCCATAGCCGGACAGGTCTCGAGGCAGATTTTCGTTCCGCTCTCTTTACTGATGTCCAGCAGCTCGCTCAAAAAATCCACTGCCATATCCATCGAACGGATCGGACGTTTGCGGATTCCATCATAAAAATCAAATTTTTCATCCCATTCGCATCCCCGGTCAATCCCTGTCGAGGTGACAAATTTAGGAATATTGTATTTCATAGCCCATTTCAGGCGTCGGATCATCTCTTCTTTCTGTGCCTTTCCCTCTTCTCCCGGAAAGAACGGATTTCTGCAGATTGTCATTGCCCCGATTTTAATATCGTCCCTGGCAACAACGTCGTCGAACATCTTTTCGTCCAATTGGATCGAAGCGCCAACCTCAAGTTCTTCAAAGCCATGCTCCACAGCCCACTGTGCGATTTCTCTTAAATCGGTCATCCCCTGCGCGGCAAGACTATTGGTAAATAATCCAACTTTCATTCTTCATTCTCCTTTTATTCCATGAATCAATTAAAGCTTAATCAACTGCTCAGTCTGATAGGACTTCTTCATCGCGTCCAATAACTGCTGGATATACACTGTTTCCCGAATAGTAGGATGAGCCGCTTCCTGCTGGTTCAGGCAATCGATGAAATAGGTATACTGCCTTGCCATTCTGTCATTCGCTTCCGGATGGATCGGAGTCCCCGGAGTTTTTACCGCGACAGTCTGGAACGTCTTAAAATAATCGGCCGGCGAATCATACAGCATGAGTTCAAACTCGTCATGCTTGCTGAGATTATACTTAATGCTGCCCTTTTCTCCGCTGATATGGATTTCCATTTCAAAAGGAGAATAACGGGAGTTTTCCAGGCATACATCCGTCCCGTCCTCAAATTTTGCTAAAATATTGCAGGAATCGTCACAGGTCACTTTCACCTGCTCTCCTGTAACCGGATCCTTTCGGTAGGGGACGAAAATTTCACTGTTGGCATATACGCTTTTAATTGTTTTGCACTGGCTGCTGAGAAGATACAAGGCCATATCGAGCGTATGGCTTGCCAGATCTCCCAGCACGCCGCTCCCCGCTTTTTCCTCCAGATGTCTCCATTCCAACGGATGATCTGGATTCGCCAGACGGTCTGCATAGAATCTCCCCTTATAATGGTAAATTCTCCCCAGCACGCCCTGATCAATCATTTCTTTGATTTTAATCATGGCCGGAATTCTGCGGTAAGTGAAACCGGTTAAGTTGAGGATCCCGTTTTCTTCACAGGCCTGCGCCATCTCTTCCACTTCCCGCGCGTCCAGCCCCAGCGGCTTTTCGCACAATACCGGAAGCTTTTTGCCCGCGGCATAGATGGTGATTTCCTTATGAAAGTCATTCGACGTCGTGACAGAAACCATGTCTACCAGCCCACTGTCAATCAAATCCCGATAGTCTGTAAACATTTTGGCAGACAGCTTAAAATCCGCCGCGTATTGTTCCATCTTTTCCGGAATCAAATCGCACAGCGCTGTAATCTCACAGTCGCGGAAGCATGTTTGAATCGCATTTGCATGCGCTCTTGCAATCAACCCGGTACCGATAATCCCAATTCTTACTTTTTTCATGTTAAAGCACCTCTCATGGCTATAATTTTAACCTTTAACCGCCCCAGCCGTTAATCCGGCAACAATCTGCTTCTGGCAAATCAATACCACAATTACAATCGGAACAGTCGCGCAGATGGAAGCCGCCGCCATATCGCCCCACGGCACTGTAAATTCTCCGACAAACAGAGTAATTCCAACCGGAACGGTTCTCCATTCGTTTTTCGTGACAAAAACAAGGGAAAACATCAGCTCATTCCACGCTGTGATAAACGCAATAATCGCTGTGGAAAAGAGTCCCGGCGTCATCAAAGGAAGGATTACCTTGCATACAGCCTGCAAACGTGTGCAGCCGTCTATCTGCGCCGCCTGCTCCAGGTCATATGGAATCTGGCCCAAAAACGCGACCAACGTCCAGATCGATAAGGGCAGGGTGATGACTATGGTCGGGATGATTAAGCCTGCATATGTATTGACCAGGTGTAATTTTTTAAATACAACAAACAGCGGTGTTACCACTGCGATAATCGGGAACATATTTGCCAACAGCATAAAGTTTTTCCAGAATTTATATCCCGAAAACCGAATTCTGGTAAAAGCATAGGCTGCCGGCAGCGCTACCAGAATAGAAAACAGCATCGAAAATCCGGATACAATAATACTGTTTTTCAAAAACGTGTCAAAATGATGAACCGAGAAAACATTTTTAAAGAAATCCAGACTGAATCTGGACGGCCAGATTTCTGTTGGCATCATCATCAGGTCTTCAGGGTCTTTAAAGGATGAAATAAGCTGCCAGTAAAAGGGGAACACAAGAATTGCCACAAATAATACAGCAAAAATCAATCCGAATATTTTGCCAATTTTGATTTTCTTTTTCATCTCATATTCCCTCCGTTAATCTTCATCCGATCTGAAAACTTTAATATAAATCACGCTCATAATCATAATGATGATGAAGATGATCGTTGACATTGCAGAGCCTTTTCCGTAATTCAAGTCCTTAAAGAAATAGTTATACGCCTGGAGTAGCAGAGTAGTGGTAGAATTGGCCGGCCCGCCGCCTGTCATACTGTAAACAATATCAAAGATTCTCAAAGCGCCCATTGTCCGGAACAACAGAACAACCAGCAGGATTGGTTTGATGTTCGGCAGTGTAATGGAAACAAATTGCCTGATCTTTCCGGCGCCGTCAACCTCCGCTGATTCATACAATTCGTGAGGAATGGTCTGCAGCCCAGCCAGCAGCATTAACGCAACAAACGGGAATTGTTTCCATGTATCAGTCAACACGACAGCCACAAAAGCCCAAAAGCTATCCGCCAGCCAGGTAATATTTTCCTGAATAATTCCCAGGTTCATTAAAATCTGGTTTAGGACGCCCAACTGGTCGTTAAACATAAACGACCACATCTGCGCTACAATGACTCCCGGAATTGCCCATGGAATTAAAACCGCGGCCCGGACAAGGGTAACGCCCTTAGTCGCCTTATGCATCAGCATTGCCCCGATAAAGCCTACGACCAACTGTAAAATAACGGAGAAAAACGCAAATCTCAGGGTATTCCACAAGCTGATTAAGAAATACTTATCTTGCGTTAATAAATAAACATAATTCTCCAAGCCGACAAATCCCCGATCCTTTGGCTTGGAAAGCACATAATTCTGCAAGCTGTAGGAAAAGGTATTAAAAATCGGAACAATACCGATCAGCAGAATCAGAATGACAGCCGGAGCAATCAGGGAATAGCCGATTATATTTTCTCTGGCGCCAGGGTTTAGCCTTTTTGTTTTCATACTTTCACCTCTGTTATCTTCACGGCCAAAATAGAAACTCTATATTAATAACAGCAAGACCATAGAAGGTCTCGCTGTTATTAACCAAAGATAATTTTTAGCCCATTTCAGCAATAATATCCTTCATATCCTGTGCTAATTTTGTTACGCCTTCGTCCACGCTGATCTCTTTGGTGAGGATTGTGTGCATGTCAACCTGCATAACAGTTGAAATCGCGGAATAATCAGATACCTGCGGTCTTGGTTTGGCCGCATCCAAAACAGGTTTCAATTCTTCCATAAACGGCAATTTTTCCAAAACTTCCTCATCTTCATATAAAGAAGCAACGGTCGGGAAGGTCGCGTCTCCCAGCACCATAATCTTTTGTGCCTCTTCACCAGACATAAATTCCAAAAACAGCTTGGAAGCCTCCGGCTGATCCGTATATGCGCTTGCCGCCATATTCCAACCGCCCAGTGTCGCGGAAGAATCCTCCCCATTCGGGCCAACCGGCAGCGGGGCGATTCCAACTTTTCCAGCTATCTTGGAATCTCCGCCTTCTGTCTGTGCTGTGCTGTATGCATAAGGCCAGTTCCGAGAGAATAAAGCCTTGCCGCCCTCAAAGATAACTCTAGTATCATCCGGAATATGGGTTAATACACCCTCCGGCGCGATGCCGTCGTCAATCATATCAAGAACAAACTGGAACGCTTCTCTGGTTTCATCGCTGTCAATGACAACTTCACCGTCAACTACATCGTTTCCGCCGTTCTGCTTAATGAATTCGAGCATATTGCAGACAATTGCTTCAGTTTGTTTTGCCTGGAACACATATCCGTATTCAATCCCGTCTTTGCCAACATGTTCTTTACACATAGCAACTAATTCGTCCCATGTTGTCGGAGGCGTTTCAATGATATCGCTTCTGTACAGTAAAACGCCTGCGTCAGAATACACCGGCATAGCATATGCAGTATTGTCATACATACAGGTTGACAGCGGACCGGCCAGGTGTTGGTCTTTCACTGCGTTCAGTTCCTCTGTTACGTCCGTCAGCCAGCCGGCAGCCGCAAATTGGGAAACCCAAATCGTATCACATAAAAATACGTCCAGTTCGTCATCACCAGCCTGCAAAGAGTTGATGATCGTCTTTTTTCTGTCGTCGCTGTTTCCAGAGAACTCCTGGTAGTCTACAGTTATCCAATCATACTGTTCCTCAAAGAGCTCAATCCGCTCCCCAATCGTACCGGTATTATCTACACCGCCAAAAAATGTAATTGTGACAGGTTCTTTTTCAGAGCTTCCGGTAGGAGTGGATTCTGCCGGGTCACTGTTTTCTCCGCATGCGGCCAAAGAGGCCATCATCGCGGAGGCTAATAAAATTGCCAGTAATTTTTTCATGTTTCTTCCTCCAGTTTTATAAATATAATTTAAGCCATACGACCTTAAATCCATTAAATGCTGATGGTTTTTTCTTCCTGATAGCTTTTTTGAATCAAGTCCATAAAAACCTGGTTATCATATCCCGTTTCAAAATCGGTCTTTACCGTCCCCTGGCCTAATATCGCCTGTTCAAAAGCTAAGTACTGCCTGATAAACCGATCCTTTATATGGTTTGGATAATACCTTTCCGGCACCGGTATTGGAGAATATTCCTGCGCGTTATTCTGTGCGTACAGCCCTTCACGCTCATATTCTAAATATTCCACAGTATCATACTTGTAATTGCAGTATTTCAGCGACGCCTTTGACCCGGTAATGTGGAATTCAAACTCGAACGGCGAGTAGCGGCTGCTTTCTAAGGTTACTTCGCCTTGATTCGCCGTTTTCATCCAGACGAGAAGCGTTTCATCCGTGGTTACCTTTTCCCGTTCTCCGTTTTCATTGACCCGCTCCGGAATGATAATGTCACCGTGTGCAGCCAGCTTAACGATATCGCCCATTTGGCCACGCGCCAGATAGTGGAACATGTCGAAGGTATGGCTTGCAAGGTCGCCTATTACTCCGCTTCCGGCCTCCCGCATTCTATGCCTCCATTCCATCACATGATCCGCAGGAGCCAGCCTATTCGCATAAAACCTGCCTCTGAAGTGGCGGATTTTTCCAAACTTACCCGCTTCAATTAAATCCTTGATGTATTCGACTGCAGGGATATATCGAAAGGCAAAGCCAATGGTATGTACAAGCTTTTTCCCTTTTACCTGGTCGGCCATCTTTCTTGCTTCCGCAGCATTCATCGCCATTGTTTTTTCGCACAATACGTGAATACCGGCTTTGGCCGCCTGTATTGCAATTTCCGCGTGGGATACTGTCGGTGTCGAAACGATTACCGCGTCAACAGTTCCCGGGGTCAGCATATCCTCATAATTTTGGTACACTTTTACCCCGTTTAAGCCAAAATGGTTCAGAAACCGTTCTGCCTGCTCAGGTTTGATATCACAAACGGCGGCCAGCTCAGACTGCCTTGCTTCCAGGATTCCCGCCATGTGCGCCCTTGCAATGATGCCGGTTCCGATAATTCCAAGTCTTAGCTTCTTCATTCCTCCGCCTTTCTTTAATTAAACGATTTTATTTATTATTCCGCTTTTTTAACTATACTACACCTTAACAATAGTTTCAATATACAAATTATATAATATGAAGATAATATATTTGTGAATATTGACATCATTTAATTAAAACTTTAGTTTATATGAGAGCGCTGTCCAGCGCCGAATACGCATCAGTGCGCTTCAGCTAATAATTGACCACTTCGATACCCAGCATATGTCCCAGCATTGCCAGCTCTGCAGCAACATCACCGTAAACCACAACAAAGTGAGGCTCCCAGCCATCCTTAACCGACTGGTACACCAGGTCTTTCGCCGGATTGTCTGTTCGGACAACAACCGAAGTCCCGTTAAATTGCTTTTCCTTATCCAGGGCCTGCCCGGAAGCAACAAAGAACCGAAACACGCCGTCACCGTCTTTTCCAACCCGGAATACTGTTACCCGTTCCGCAGCCCTGCAGCCAAACTCCATCGTAGGCCCTATCTTCCGGTTGCAGTGCAGCCCTACGCATGCGCCTGTATCCCGCCTTGCCAGCGAACAGGCGGCCGTTCCGCAATGCCAGTATGTAACCGTATTCTCCTCTTCATCCATCGACACCGGATCACCGAAAAAGACGCATTCATCAGTCAGCTGCATCCCAATATACATGCTCAGCGCGCCATAGGTATCCGCTTCGCAGCTCGCCGCAATCTTCATATCATTCAGCAAGGCCAGCACAGCGCAAACCGGTGTGCCGAACGAGGTGAAAAAGTCCGGCCAGCATCTGGAGGAAATCGCCCCAATTTGATTCTCCAGCACATAATCCTTATAAGCCTTATACAATCTGGAGAAGCCCTCTACATTGTCAGCGTTCACCGAGGACAAGCCAACCATTTTTTCTTCCGCTTCATCGAGATAGCTCCGGCACTCCTCTGCCGTATAGGACTTCGCTTTTTCAATCAGCTCCCTCGCTTCAATCGATTCCAGCTCTACCCCAAATTTCGTCATCAGCTCCAAATCCAAAGCCCTGCCAAATCCAAAGCCCTGCGGAGTATGCCCGATTGAGGCTATCTTGAGTCCGCGCATCTGCTTTTTCACCCGGGCAGCCTTCATGCATCCCGCAACCGTTTCAATTACCTGCGCCTCCGACGGGCCGCCAAAGACATATTCGAAGACTCCGTCCCGAAACGCGCGGATTGCATTTCCGGCTGAATATGCGCCCGTCAGAGAATTCAGGCGCAGCCTGCCCCCATCAATCACCGGCTCGCGCAAAGTCCACAGCAAAACCGGACAGTCAAACCGTCTCAGCACCTCGCTTGGATAAGCCGCGTTCGCAAAGGTAATATTTTGCAAAACAATCAAGTCCGGAGAAATCTCCGACAAAAACTCCTGCAGCGCATTAATAGAAAGCAGCATCTCCTTAGGACACACTACATCCTCCGATAAACCGCGCAGCATTTGAATTGATTTTTCAAATTCCTTCTGCGCGCTTTCTAAATGAAACGTCGGCACTCCTATCGGTATGTAAGCCACCTGAAAATCACTCATAACAACCATCCTTTTCCTACTTAGAAAGATTTCCCCCTGTGCGGGAACAGCATCCCATTCAAAAGGAGCATCTTTCAAATCTACAAATTAAAATTATTAATTTAATTTCATAGATTATTTTCTTTTTTGTTTATTATACAACTAATATCCTGTTTTGTAAATACTTTTTTAGACATATTTTTTATATTTTAAAATTAAATATTAATAGATTTAATTTTAATAGCTTTTTAGATTGTGTTTTTATCATAATTATGATAAAATATATAGTAAATTATGTAAACTTGTGAGAACAGAAGCGGGGTTTTTTAATGGAGCCGAATACAAACGGCATTAATATGTTAGACGTTAAAAAGAATAATCGCAGCTCAATTATCAATTTGATTCACCAAAGCAACGGCATTTCCAGAAAGGAAATTGCTGACGAATTGGGGTTAACTCCGGCGGCAATCACTTTGATTACCAATGATCTGGTACAGGAAAACCTGATTTTCGAAACTGTCCCGAAGGAATCTGTAAAAAGAAAAGGCCGCAAGCAGGTGCTGCTGAATATTAACCGCAGCGCCTATGTCTCCATCGGCGTTTATATTTCATTGCATCATTTTTCCATTATCGCGATAGACCTTACGAACAGGGTAATTTTCCAAGACCAGCAATTTACAGACGATTGCTATCAGCAGTCAACCATCATACTAAGCCGCATTGCCAAAACGATTCTTGACAAAATTGCGCTGTACGATTTGTCCAGAAAGCAGACTATCCTGGGCGTCGGGGTTTGTGTGCATGGGATTGTGGATACAGCTGCCGGGATCAGCACAGATTCCTACGGAACCTGGGAAAAAAATGTGGATGTTGTGAACATCCTGCAGCAGCAGCTAAGCCTGCCGGTTATACTGACAAATAACATCTGCGCCTTAGCGCATGGGGAAGCCTTTCTCTCTAAGACCAAAACCCCGAATGATATGTTATTTATCAAATACGGGCCCGGAATCGGAGCGGCTAAGGTAAACTCTAAAAAGAATATCAGCGTGTTTGATTATCATGCGACTGAGCTGGGACACCTCATCATGGATCCTCACGGCAAGCCCTGCATCTGCGGAAAGCAGGGGTGTCTTGAGACCATATCAGGTTACCGCAACATTGAGCAGGAAGTATCCGCTCTGTATTCAAAAACGAACACGCCTATCCTATACAGCCTCACACAAGGAAAAAAAGAGAACATCAATATGGAAATCATCCTGCAGGCTTATAACCATAATGAACGGGTAGCCCAGGTTGTAATCGACCGGGCGATGTATTACTTTTCTTTGGCTATTTGTAACACAATTCAGCTGCTGCGTCCCAAACAGCTCGTCCTGTATGGAACCCTGTTTGAAAATACCAGCTTCCGGAAAATTGTCGTTAAAAATTTGTCTGCCCACTCTATCGCTGACAAGGTATCTTTCAGCGATTTTACTCCACGGCAGCAGGCATTGGGCCCGGCTACCGTGATGACCGCTTATTTCTTTGAAAACGGCGGTATCCTCTAAAAACAGCCCCAAAGAAGCCAGCTATGATCCTATAAAGATGATACGAACAAGGAGCACGTATACTCCTTGTTCGTTTTTTGTTTTTATTATCTTTCCTTTAACAGCTCCGGGTTTTGTTTGCTTTTCTTCTGCTGCTGAAGCAGGATTCCCAGAGCCCCGCCTAAGACGACAAACATTCCAAGCACCTGGCCGGCGGTCATCCTTTCATGAAAAAGAGCAAAGGAAATCAACGCGGCAACCAGCGGCATGAAAAGCAGAAACACCTTTACCAGCCAAACCGGAAACCTGCGAAGGTCATAGTAGTAAACCAGGTAAATTCCAGTTTGCCCAATACCTGCCAGTATTGCCGCCAATAACAGCCCGCGATCCGTTGTTAGCAGCTCCAGTTGTCCCAGAACTCCTAAGCTGAGCGCCGTAACAAAGAACAGCACCATTGTAATGAAATTATTGTAGTAGGCGATCACGTTATCAGGAGACGGATTGTGCGGATCCATCTGGACGCTTTTGATTACAAACGCATTGATGGATACAAACAGTGCGCTGAGAATAAAGAAAATAGCCCCTTTATTGCCAAATGAAAAGTCCGAGAAGCTGACTCCCATCACCATAAATACGCCAAACAGCATAACCAGCGTAAAAAGCCAGTCCAGCTTGCTGAATTTTGTTTTATAAATGATGATCGATATCAGATTCACAAAAATAATATCGCATTTCAGCAACGCAGTTCCGCTTCCGGCCGGAGACAGACTCAGGCCAATAAACGCGGTCAAATCCAGCAAAAAGCCAAGCAAGCCTATGAGCAGCAGGCGTTTTAAAACGCCCTTTGTGCAGAAAAGCTGTTTCAGTTCACCCTTTGCCAGCATGATTACAGTCAAAAGAACCATTGTCAGAAGCCTGATGACAATTCCTACTGTAAAAACTGACATTCCCTTGATCGCCTGTTGGCTGGCGACATAATAGCCGCCCCAAATGACCGCTAACGCAATTAACGGAAAAATCTGTTTGGCCTTCATCCGATCATATACCCTCTTATTAGCTTGCAGATATCGTCATACCCAGCGCTAAAGGTCGCTAATGTATTTTTGAATCCGCCATAATATTGAAATTCCTCCGGAGACATAGCTTTTTCTTCAAAGGATTTTGTAAATTCAGGAATTTTGTTCAGTTCCTGCATATACTTTTCAGGAACAGGATCGTCAATGCGGCTTACCACCTCAATATCGCAGGCATTTAATCGTTTATGCCATCCGTAGTTGATTGTCTGTGCCAAATCTCCGCCGATGAGCTGTGACCAGTGATAATGATTCCGGTTCGCAGCGGAAAGGAGGCGCGTGGTATATCCCCGTTCCTTATAAATGCGGTATGCTTCCTTTATTACAGCTACTCCGGCCCATTCCAGGCATTCCGGGTCAACAATCATTCCCGTCTGATTGACATACTCCTTCATCCAGTCGTCGGTCCGGCCGATCATCAGGGTGCAGACAGGCCCCATGGTATCAACCGGCAGCCCTTCCGCCCTTCTTCTCTCCAGACCCCGTTCTACCGCTTCTGCAACCGCAACTGCCTGTGCCACAGTAAACGATACCGTCGCATTGATGCTGGCGCCGCGATAAGTTGCCTCTTCAATCGCTTCAATCCCGGCGGCGGAAGCGGGAATTTTAATCATCATATTCTCTCCGAGGCTGTTCAAATGCATCGCCTGCTCGATGATCTGTTCCTTGCTCTGATAATACTTAATATTGGTCTGAATAGACAACCGACCCTTTTTTCCATGGAATTTTTCAAAAACGGGCAGCAGCTTCTTTGATCTCAGCGCGCCTACCTCATCTATCAGCTTCCATACAATATCGTCTTCCGTAGCGCCTTTCATCTCCCGGACCAATTCCTTAATCCGGCCTTCCCAGATATTCATTTCGTTCTTTACAACCGCTCCCACAATAATCGGGTTGCTGGTTGCGCCGACGATTCCCCGTTCCAAACCGTAATTCAGTTCCTCTTCTCCGCAGGAATCCATCCAGATGTCGGTCATCGGGAATTTCACTGCGCATTCATGTAATTTTCCTAAATATTCGCTCATGTTTATCTGCTCCTTCCAAATAGTCCTTATTCTGTTGCCGTTGCATCCCAGGCTTCGCGGAAAACGTTTAAGCCATAGGAAGAAAACGGATGCTCGAAGCTGTCCTGATACACCTGTAAGCCGCATGTTACAATATCGGCGCCCATTGCCGCATAGTCCGCAATCTGCTTTCCGTTTCGAACAGCCGCTACAATAATTTCTGTTTCAAAATTGTAATTGCGGTAAATATCAATGATGTCCGCAATGTATTCACCGGAATCACCGCTGTTTTCCTTCCAGCCCACAAACGGAGAAACAAACTTTGCTCCCAGCTTTCCAGCCGGGATCGCCTGTGACGGCGAGAACACCAGCGTTACATTGGTGCGCACACCCATCTTTTCCAGCTTGCGCGCGGCAATCAGCCCCTGTTCGCAGCAGGGGATTTTGATCACATAGTTCGGGGAATAGGAAGCCACTTCTTTCGCCGCTTCTACAATCTCTTCCCATTTTTCCAAGTGCGGATTGATCTCAAAGGATACCGGAAATTTATCCACGCCTTCCAGCCCTTCGCTTTTAATCCATTCGGCAACCTCTTTCACTACGGCCATAAACGGCTTCTGACTGTTTCTGATGTGTTTCGGATTGGTGGTTACCCCATCGATCCCATACATCTCATACGCATATTTGATTTCATCCAATTTGGCGCTGTCTAAAAAGTATTTCATCCTGTTTTCCTCTTTTCTGTATTTGTATTATTTTTTCAGCTCGATCGCCTGTTTTGCCGCCGCAATAATGTCTTTCGATTTCAGGCCGTATTTCTCCATCAGGAAGTCCGTGCTTCCTACTTCACCGAAATGGTCTTTCACCCCTACCGGAATCGCCGGAACAGGGCAGGCCGCACTCAAAGTCTCTGCCACAGCGCTGTATAATCCGCCAATGACAGAATGATTTTCCGCTACCACGACCGCCCCAGTCTTTTTGGCAGATTCAATCACCAGCTTGGCGTCCAGCGGTTTAATGGTATGAATATTGATGACCTCAGCGGAAACGCCTTCCTTTTTCAGTTCCTCACAGGCTTCAACCGCTTCCGCAACCATAATTCCGGTTGCAAAGATAGAAATATCCGTTCCTTCTGAAATAACAGTTCCTTCTCCCAACACAAATTTGTATGACTCGTCAAATACCTTGACCGCATTTCTTCTCAGCAGCCGGATATAGACCGGTGATTTGACCGCCAGGATCTGTGGGAAAATCTGCTTTAGCTGCATGGAATCGACCGGTTCATAAATAATCATTCCCGGGATGTTTCGCATAATAGACACATCCTCCATGCTCATATGTGTGCCGCCGTTTAATTCAGCGGTAACGCCGGGATCGCTGCCCATCATTTTAACATTCAGTCCTGCATAGGCAACCGAAAGCGTCACCTGGTCGCAGCATCTCCTGGAAGCAAAGGCTGTAAAAGTATGGGTAAACGGGATTTTTCCCATCGCCGCAAGTCCAGAAGCAACTCCAACCATATTGGCTTCCGCAATCCCAACATTAATTGTTTTTTCCGGGAACGCCTCGGTAAAACGAGTAGTGCCGGCGGCCTTGCTTAAATCGGCTTCCAGGATGACGATCCTATCATCCTTTTTTTCATATTCAATCAGCAAATCCACATAGGTTTCCCTCAGCCAACGATCTTCTTTTTCCAGCCTCATGCTATATTTCCCCCTTTTCTACCATCTCGACGGCTTTTTTGCAGGTCTCCCTGTCAATCGTCATATTGTGGGAGGCAACCATATTTTCGCAGAAATACCCGCCTTTCCCTTTCACTGTATCCAGTAAAATCATAGATGGTTTCCCCTTGAGCTTTTTGGCGTTATCAACAGCATTGGATATTGCTCTTACGTCATGTCCATCGACGGTTTGGACATGCCAGCCAAAGGCTTCCCATTTTTTATCCAAAGGATATAGGCCGTTAATATTCTCGATATATCCGTCCAACTGCATTTTGTTGTAGTCAGTAAAGGCAATAAAATTGTCCAGCTCCCGGCTTCCCGCCAGCATAGCCGCTTCCCAAATCTGCCCTTCCTGGCTTTCACCATCCCCGATAATGGAATAAATATAAAAGTCCTTGTGATCCATTTTTCCGGCAATCGCCATACCTGTCGCCGCCGAAAAGCCCTGTCCCAACGAACCGGTAGACATATCAATCCCATTGGTCAGCCGCATATCACAATGGCTTGGCAGATGGGTATTCGGTTTGTTTAAGGTCATCAGCTCATCCATCGGCAGGAAGCCCTTTAAGGCAAGCGCCGCGTATAAAGCCGGTCCGCCGTGGCCTTTTGACAGGACAAAGCGATCCCGGTTTTCCATTTTAGCGTTGCCCGGGTCTACGTTCATTTGATCGAAATACAGCACTGACAGCACCTCGCACAGGGACAGCGCTCCGCCAATGTGTCCCACGCCAATTTCTCCGATCATCTGAATCGTAAGCTTTCTGATCTTTTTGGCCTGCTCCTCTAAAAATCTCTCATGATTTTCCGTCATATTCTCCGCTCCTTTATTACAAAATAGATTTCAACAGGGTATAGACTGTTTGTGTATTCATTTCCGCCGGCGTTAAATGTACAATGGCCGGCGTCAGACCCACCTCGGTGATATGCTGGAGATCCTTCTCCTGAATACCAAGCTGGTTCAGCCGCACAGGCATATTCATGCTGACCATGAGATCCTCTACCGCCTGTGCCAGCTCTTCTACGGTGCCAAATCCCAAATAGCCCGCCATCGCAGCCATCTTTTCCGCCGCTTGCTCCTGACTGATCCGGATAAAGGCAGGCAGGGTAATAGAGCATGCGGTGCCGTGGCTCGCACCAAACTCCGCAGTCAGCGGAAAGCTAAGCGCGTGGATTCCCGTCGTCCTGGTTTGACTGAATGAAATTCCCGCAATCAGGCTTGAAATAATCATCGCTTCCCTGGCCCCCAGATCGTGCGGATCATCATAGGCCTTTTTGATATTTTGCAGGATCATTTTTACGGCGCTCAGGCTCAGCGCGTCGCTGATTGGATTCGATTCCCGATTCCAATAGGCCTCAATCGCATGGCAGAAAGCGTCCATTCCGGTAGAGGCAGTCACAGCCGGAGGAACAGTATATGTAAGCTCCGGATCAATCACAGCGAGATCCGGCCAGAAAGCTTGGTTAACCATCGGCATTTTCACCTTGGTCTTTTTGTTGGTAAAGACGCCGACGTTTGTTACCTCGCTCCCAGTTCCTGCTGTCGTAGGGATACAAACCAGCTGGGTCTGTCGATTCTCTATCGTCTGCGTGCCACCGCTATAGTAATCATAAATACTGCCGCCGTTGGTAGTCAGGCAGGAAACAATTTTCGCTACGTCCAGGGAGCTTCCGCCTCCCAGCCCGATAACGCAATCCGCTCCCATCCGTCGTGCCTGCTCAGCAGCCAAATCCACACTCTCACAGGTCGGATTCGGTTCAATCTCGCTGAAATACTGAACCTGTCTCCCCTCAAGATTATCCCCTATCGTCTGTGCCACACCATTGGCAAACAAAAACGGGTCTGATAAAATAAAGACGCGTTTCCCTTTGATATGGGACGAAATCGCCTTAGAAACCCCTGCAGCACAGATGATTTGAACCGGCATTCTGTAGTTGAAATCTCCATTCATGTGATAACCTCCTTGATATTTAATTAAATCTTTTTCTAAAATTAGCAAAAATTATTAATTTATTTTGCTTTTCCATGTCCAATTATAATCTTTTTCCTATTTTATGTCAATATTATTTTAATAAGTTTAATTAATTTAGTGTCAGCAGCTGTATTTGCCAAGGAAATTGATTCTAACCGTTCTTGCTATTGCAGAATTACCACAATTCTGGTATGATGAAAACATCCGCAAAATAAAAAGCGCGGCCCGCGCTTTTACAGCTTTTTCCGTACCATGAAAGGATGATAGGATGACATACAGTATGGGGATTGATATTGGGACAACTTCCATCAGCGTGACGATTCTTGATGACGAGGGCAGGACGATAGATTCTGTCACCCATAACAACCGCTCTTTCATGACAAGCCAGTATTCCTGGGAATCGATTCAAGACCCAAGGATAATTCTGAAGGACACAGAACAGATTGTCACGAGGCTGGAAAAACAATACCCCCAGATTCAGCGCATTGGTTTTACCGGGCAGATGCACGGCATCCTTTACCTGGACGCGAAAGGAAGAGCTGTTAGCCCTCTCTATACCTGGCAGGATCAGCGCGGAAATCAAAAAATCAGCCCGGAAGAAAGCTATGCAGAATACCTCAGCCGGACAACAGGACACCCATTAGCTACCGGATTTGGCTGCGTTACCCACTTCTACAATCTGGAAAACAAGCTGGTGCCGGAAAATGCCGTTACATTTTGCAGTATCTGTGACTATATCGCAATCCAGCTGGCACAGCTTCAAAGCTCTATTCCTATCCATAGTTCATTTGCCGCCAGTTTCGGCCTCTTTGATGCTGAGCAGCTCCGATTTGACCAAAAGGCGCTTTCTGCCGTTGGTATTCCTTTTGAATTCCTGCCAAAAACCACTTCCGCAGTCAGTTGTATTGGAAAAGATAAAAACCAAATCCCTGTTTACAATGGAATTGGAGATAACCAGGCCAGCTTTTTGGGATCTGTCGACAGCTTAGCGGATACGATCCTGGTAAATGTAGGAACCGGGAGCCAGGTTTCCCTCTATACGGCGCAGTATCTCAAAAGTGACCGTCTGGAAACCCGACCCTTTTTAGACGGTTCCTATTTGCTGGTAGGCTCCAGCTTATGCGGCGGCAGGGCCTTCGCACTGTTGGAAACCTTTTTCCGATCAACAGTACAGTTGATGACCGGACAGGCATGCCAGTCCTGCTATCCTGCTATCGACCGCATTCTGGCGGAATTTCCACAGCCGGATGATCCGATCACAGTTCATTCCCAATTCAGCGGCACCCGGGGAAATCCGGATGTGCGCGGCTCCATAGAGGGAATTGATACACATAACTTCACCCCTGTACATTTGATTTACGGAATGCTGGAGGGAATCGCTCGAGAGCTCTATGACTTTTGCAGGCAGGACATCTCCACGAGGCTCTGCCCCATCCGTTTGACCGGCTCCGGAAACGGACTGAGAAAAAACAGGGCGCTGCAAAAAATTGTGGAGCAGACATTCCGCGCCGAGCTGGCCATATCTCCATATCAGGAAGAGGCCGCAAGAGGCGCCGCACTGTCTACAGTATATTCCCACGGCAATCAATAGCAGGGGCGTTTGCCGAAAGTATTCTGCTGTCATCTGTTTTTCTTCGGCAGCACCTCACGCCGCTTCTCCAGCCCTGCACAAAAAAGCACCCGAAACAGCTATGTAAAAAGCTGTTTCGGGTGCTTTTTTAGGTATTCTATCATTTTTTTATTTGCGCCGGCTCCAAACAGCCGCTGCAGTGACTAAGATCAGCATGATTGTAGTCAGGATCGTCGAAGCCCAGATCAGGATATCACCGCCCGAAAGAATTTGGACGATAGACAATACCGACGCCAGGATGGAAACAATCCCAAAAATCGTGATGATATTGATAACCGTCTCGCTGCGAGCCCGCTCAATCTCCTGCTGATGCTCTGTCAGGATGTTCAGCTTGCTGCTGATATCCTGGATTGCCGCGGGAATATCATTGACCTCAAGCAAATGCGCATAGATTTGCTTGACATTATGCCAGCGCGACAGGTTAGCCGGCGCCACTGTTCCAAAAGCCTGGAATTTCAGCATCAGGTTCTTCAGGTGCTTAATCTGTCCTTTATCCAGATGGGTGATCAACTCGGTAAAACGCAGGCAGGTGTATTTTTCGTAGAGAGACAGGAGCACGACCGGCAGGCCATCGTCTGCCTGGGTATCTCTTTCCGTTGCAAAATCCATTGCTTCATCCGCTACTACATAGGATATGGTCTGCGAAGCGACACAGCAGCCCCATCGGTAAGTGTTGAACGTTTGGTGTTTCACTGCATAAACGTAGCGGATATCCTCCTCAGACATATCCTCTATCGGAGCGTCTATCGGCATCATTTTATGAAGATTAAAGGTAATCTTCTGCATTTCCTCCAGTGTATCAAACCGTTCAGGCACCACTGCAAAGATATACGCATAGGAATCCAATAAAAAAGAGGAATTCCCATCAAAGAATTTGCGCAGGCCAAGCGGCGTGCAGAAATCTGTCAGCCAGCTTTCCACAGAAAACGGATGCTTTTCCCCGGACGGACCTATCCAGTGAAAAGCGGCGCTGCTGTATGCCGATCCCGGATTGCAGATTGCTTTCAGCGCTTCCATCTCCGCAAAGGAAAGGCTGAGGCAGAGAAACGCCACCTGTGTGTGGAAAACATACAAATAAGAGGCTGCCAGCTCAAAGGAATAGGTTCTTCCCTCCTCCGTGACGAGGAACCGCTGTGCTTCCATGGAGACTTCTGTCCCGCAGAGTCCTGCTGCAAGATGCGGGCATGCCACCTTATAGCAGGAGCCTACCGCCGCCTCATTGGCGCGTTCGAGCATAGCCTTGATGTTCTCATTGAGATCCATTGTAGTCAATGATTGGTAAACGCCTATTTTTTCCAGCTTTACAAGGTCAAACGCAGCCGGATCATATTTCAAGGGGATAATCAGGAAGCAACCATATTGCACCTGCTTTTTTTGCTCTTCATTCAGCATTTTCTCTACCTCCTTTTCATTGATTTTATTATACCAGAAGGGGCGCGGCCTGGCAAGAACCGGAGCAGCTCAGCCAGACAACATACAGCTTCATCATTATTTGCAGATGGAATCCCGATACTCTCCCGGCGTCATCCCAGTTGCCGATTTAAATATTTTACTGAAATGGTAAGGATCGGGATACCCAACCTTTTCTCCGATCCTCTTGACTAGAATCGTTTTATCATGAAGCAACTGTTTGGCATAATTAATACGAATCTGGCTGAGATATTTGGAAATATTGACCTGCTCTATTTTCATAAATAATCGTGATAAATGCGTGGGAGTATACCCAAACCTCTGCGCAATCGTATTGACGTTGATATCCTTCGCGTAATTCTGCTGAATGTAGGACTTGATAAGCTCCACCTTTGCTCGATGCCCCTCCGTCTGCAGCTCCAATTCCAGATCGTTATGGGCCGACTGTACTGAGAGAATCAGCCTCGACAGGCTCTTGCACAATTCTTCTTCCTTGACCGGCTTAAGAAGGTAGTCCGATACCTGAAGCTGGATTGCGCGTTTAGCATATTCAAAATCGCTGTAACCGCTGATGACAATAAATTTTGTGGCGGGATATTTCTGCTGTACCTGATAGATCAGCTCAAGGCCGTCCATTCCCGGTAGGCGGATATCTGTAATAATAATCTCCGGAAGATACTGTTCCTGCAGCGCCAACGCGCTGACCCCATCGGCAGCCTGTGCCACCACCCTTGCCGGAAGGCCAAGGCGGTCAATCTTTTTTACCAGGTTCTTTAGGATTAGCTGTTCATCCTCAACCACCAAAATCTGAAAACAATGTGCCATCATCCATTTTCCTTTCTCTGCACCCCGACAGTGATGGAAGCGCCTTTGTCCGGGTTATTCTCAATGCAAAACACCGCGTCCTCGCCAAACTTTAGATACAGACGGATAAAAATATTGAGCAGGCCCATCCCGTCCAGCTTTAACGACGGCAAAAGATGCGTCTGTTTGATCGAATTCACCTGATTCATAATAGAATCCAACACCTCTTTGGCAAAGCCGGGGCCGTTATCAATGACTGAAACGGCCCAGCCGTTCTCCAGGCAGCTCCCGATAATTTGGATGTCCCAGGGCGGCAGAGAGGAGGATGCGTACTTGATTGAATTTTCTACCAGTAATTGTAGCACAAGCTTTGGTATTTGTACATGATAGAGCGCCGGGGCGATCTGTACGCTGTACTGCAGGTTTTGCTGGTAGCGCAGCTCCATGCAGGACAGATACTGGATCACAATATCGATTTCCTGCTCCAGGGTAATTTCTCCATTGTCATCCGCGGACAAATATCGGAGAATATCCGCCATGGCATCACAGGTTGCCACAATCTCCTCCCGCATCCCCTCTTCCGCCATCACTGCAATAACTGCCAGCGAATTATAAAGGAAGTGCGGATTAATCTGGTTTTGCAGCAGCAGCATCCTTGACTGCATCTCCTGGGACTGAGCCAGCAGCAATCTGGACATCGAATCGTTTAATTTCTCCTTCATATCGGAAAACGCGGCAGAAAGATTGTTGAGCTCCTCTACCTTAGTAGAGGTTACCGCCGTTTCGTCCGTTTGATCCTTAAGGTCAAATTCCGCAATCTGCCGCTGGATTTTTCGGATTGGGTCTGAAACAATATGGGCAGTGTAAAATAAAAGTCCGACCAAAATGGCAATAAACAGCATGCTTAAGGCAACAAAAAGAATCTGATATTTGTACACTGGTTCCAGGATCGTATTTTTGTCCAGCACAAAGACAAACGACTGCTCGGAAAAGTCAGACTTGATCGTCTGAATCAACTCTCTCCTTCCGGTTTCTTCACTGGTTATCTCATACGGCTTGTTCTGTGTGATCCTGTAAGAAAATTGATAATAGTAATTATCATTTTCATAATTTCTGGGAAACATTTTATAGCCATAATTATCAAAGATCATCAGCCGATGCCCATCCCCTGTTTCCAGCTCAATGACATCCTGATAAATCGACGTATAGAGCTGCTGAATTTCCACAATACCCAGCGGTTTTCCGTTTTCATCGAAAAAAGTCCGCAGCAAAGATACATACAGGGTATCCGGCGGAAGAGAGATTGCCTCGCTTAGCCTTTTGTCCTCATAGGGAACTGAAATATGCATCTCCCCGTTTTTTACCATCACGACATCATACCAATACTTAAAGCTGGTCTGGTAAGCCTCATATCCATGGTAGGCTCCCGCGCTGAACACCCCGTTGTCTACCTGATAGAGCTGGACTTGGACACCCGCTCCCTGCCTGCTGAGCATCGGCAGAATGGAATCGGTCAACGAAGCCAATTGCGCTGTCATATCTTCCCCATTGGCACCTGATAATTCAGAAAAAGCCTGCTGTATGCTCGGAGAACCTGCAATATCTTTTGACAGCGCATCCATATATAAAAGTGCTTCGTCAACGCCATTCTGTACGGTGGCGGACAGCTCCTGCGTTTGCCGCAGGGTGTTATCCTGTATCACTTTGGTTAGCAGGAGAGAAAAGGAGAAAAGGATAACCGCAAAAAAAGCGGTTACCGGAATAATAATGTAATAGAGCAGCACCTTTTTAAACGGCCTTATCTTCAATTTCATACTGTATCCTTTCCATGAACCGGAACGCTCCAAATTAAAAAAAGAAAACAACTGAACAGACCAATAAAATATTGGTCTGTTCAATCATAAGGAGGAATTTATTTGCCGTTTTCTGACGCCCAGGCGTCAATCTGAGACTGGAACTCAGCAACGACCTCGTCAATACCAGCTTCTTTCAGTTTTTGCTGGAAAGCGGCCAGCCCTTTATCCGGGTCGTTCGGGTCTACCAAACCGCGTTCCAACGGTTCTGCGTATTCCTGGCAGACGGTAGAGATCGCCGCCAGCTGGTTTTTCACCGGTTCTGGATCAGCAACAAAGCCCATGAGTTCTGAATAAACCGCAGATTTCATCGCTTCTTCCACGCGTGAGGAGGTGTCGACTTCCGCCTCGGTCTGGAAATATTGGAGCGCCGCCTTGTTGCCAAACTGGTAGGTCGTATTCGGCACCCATCCGCAGGTTTCAGCGTCCATGCCCTCCGGATACTGAATTACCTTTTTGGCTTCGTCCTTCCATACCCAATGCTTGCCTTCAATACCAAAGTTTAACAGATTATGGATATATTCGTCGGTATGAAGCAGCTGAATAAACTGGAGCGCTTTTTCCGGATTTTTGGAAGCCTTAGCAACACAGTTTCCGCTTGAGGTTGCGCTGCCGGTTGTAATAATCGGCGCTTTTCCCTTGATCTTGGCCTGCAGGATGGTAGCGCCGCCCCATTCGCTGGCTGCCATCGCAGTAGTATCGCCTTCGCCGACGAACGGTACCGCAAAGGTTGCAAATTTCTGCTCTGAACGCAGAGACATCATCTCAGCCTCGGTTGGCGGCGTTTGCAGGAAATAGCCCTTTTCATACCATTTTCTCGTCAGTTCGATGGTTTCTTTATACTCGTCGGTAAACGGCGCCGCAACCACTTTTCTGTTCGGATCATCCGCCTTTACAACGACCAGATCCTGTCCCTTCGGCGCCTTGACGCTGCCGACGCCCTCATATCCGTAATAGCCCGGGAACCAGAGACGCCCCCAGTAATCTGCGTCGGAAAGGATCGGGGTAACGCCGTCTTCCTTTTCCAGGATCGTATCAAAAAACGGTTCCCAGTCTTCCCAGCTTTCTGCGTTTTCCCAGTCGAAATCATATTTTTCCGTCAGCTCGCCAATGGCCCAGAATCCCGGATAGCTCACGCTCGGGTCATAGTTTGGAACCATGTAGATGCTGCCCTTTACTTTTGCCGCATCCCAGCGCTCCTGATCATACATATTCCAAAGCTCCGGCGCCGCTTCGGGGAGAAGATCCTCCAAGGCCAATACCCCATTAGTCTGTACCACAGAAGTATAGCTCAAAAAGTTAGAGGAGGTCATGATGTCAAGATCGTCCCCTGTTGTCAGCATCAAAGGCATTTTTGTTGGATACTCATTAAAGGAAAGCGGATGCAGCTCTACTGTCGCATTGATCTTTTCTTTTGTCACTTCATTTAACGCTTCCTGAATTTCTTTTGTATCCTCGGTATTGGTTGTTTTTGCGATAAAATAGTATTTCAGGTTAACGGCGTCCCCGCCGCTGTTTCCGCCTGTGCTCTCCCCGCCGTTTTCCGACCCGCAGGACGCGAGAAGGGAAGCCGCCAGGCATCCGCACAAAATCATGCTAATAATTTTTTTCATACGTAAACCTCTCTTTCTTTATTTCTGCTGTTCAATTTTTTCATATCAATTCTTTTCCCTAGTCCCCCTTCATGCCGCCAAGGGTGATCCCCTTGACAAAATATTTTTGTACAAACAGAAATGAAAACATAATCGGCAGCATGGCAAGCATTGCCATCGCCATCCGCACAGATTGATACGGCACCGTTCGCCCGACTGTCTGCGCCCCCTCCTGGATAATGCCGGTCTCATAGGTGATCCGGTATAGCAAATACTGGAGCGGATACAAATCCTGATTCTCCACAAATAAAAGCGCCTGGTACATATCGTTCCAAAAGCCGAGCATGGAAAACAGCGCCACTGTTGCGATTGCCGGTACAGAGAGCGGCAGCGCAATCTTGAAGAAAATATACATTTCCCCCGCCCCGTCCAGCTTGGCGGCTTCATATAGCCCTTCCGGCAGGCTGCGGTAATAGGTCCGCAGGATCATGATATAAAACGGACCGACCAGGTTGGGCAAAATCAATGCCCATACACTGTTTTTCAGGTGCAGGTATTGGGTCATCATGATATAATACGGCACCACCCCGCCGGAAAACAGCATGGTTAGAAAGGCATAGTATCCCAGAAATTTGGAGAGCCTAAAGCTTCTCCGCGCAGTGGTATACGCAAACATCCCCATTACTACTACCCCGATAACGGTTCCTACCACTGTGACGAAAATGGTGACGCCATAAGCGCGCAGAATTTGCATCGGCTTTGCAAAAATATAGCTATACCCCTCCAGGGTAAACGTTTTCGGCCATAACAGATATCCGTATTTTGTAATATCGCTGTCCGTTGAAAAGGAGGCCACAATCAAAGTCCACAGTGGAATCAGGCAGAGCGCGCAGATCGGGATAAACGCCAGCGTTACCACCGTCTTAAAGGTATTTTTATGTAATTTCTTTTTCACAGCGGTTCTCCTTCTAAAATACAGCGCTTTCTTTGTCAAACTTATTCACCAGCATATTTGCGGTCAGAATCAGGATTAATCCACAGACCCCCTGGAACAGTCCTACTGCCGCAGACATATTAAAATCTCCCATCACCGTCAGGGAACGCACCACAAAGGTATCGACCACGTCGGTGGTTTCCATAATCTGGCCGGATGACCGCGTGACATTAACAAAGAAATCGAAGTTGGCGTAAAACACCCTGCCCAGCGCCAGAAAAACATTGACCATAATCAGCGGCTTTAAAAACGGCAGGGTAACGTACCTGATCTCGTGGCGCTTCTTCGCCCCGTCAATCCGGGCCGCCTCATAATACTCAGGATTAATGCCGACAATACCAGCCAGATAAATAATGCTGAAGTACCCGCATCCTTTCCAGACACTGATTATGGTCATAATAGCGGGCCAGACAGAAGCTTCCCCATACCAGTTGACCGGTTCCATTCCGATTACATGGAGAAAATTGTTCAGCAGGCCTTTATCCCCGTTAAATAAGGCGAAAGTGAAATAGCCTACGATAACCCAGGAGATAAAATGCGGAAAAAACAGGATTGACTGATAGGCCTTTGCCACGCGCTTCTCAAAGATTTCATTCAGAAAAATAGCCGCTGTTACGCCCATGAGCTGGCCGAATACCATAAACAGCAGGTTAAGCCCTACTGTATTTCGGATCAGTCTCCAGGCCACCCCTGACTGGAAGAAAAATACAAAGTTGTCAAACCCTACCCAGGGGCTGCCCAGAATACCGTCTGAAAAATTGTAATCCTTAAACGCCAAGATAATTCCAAACATCGGGCAATAGCAGAAGATGAACAGCACCAGGAAACCGGGCAGAGCCATCAGGTAAAGGCCCAGGTTATTCTCGCGCCTTTTCAGCAGCGGGGTTTTTCTCATATCCGTATCACCTCTTACCCCAATTTTGACAGGTCTTGATCATCTGCTCTGCATGCTCCTCATACAGTTTGATAATATCATCATAAAAAGCAAACCGCTCCTCGTCGCTGTTTTCCAGCCCCTGATGCGCGTCAAGGTATTCCACACACCGCTTCGCGCCCTCATACCAGGATATGGTATACCGGAAGTCCAAGTCCTCCTTTGCCGCTGTGTTGTCAAAGATATTATTGAACATAAAGTTCTCCCGGCACCAGTCGGCGACATCCGGTATCATACGGTACAATAGATCGGTGGTGATAAACACAAAGTCAATCGGCGGCGCGCCCATTGCTTCCGCCATAATATTAAAATACTGACGGTAGGAGAAGCACTCGTCACCCATCAAATCATAGCATTTTCCATAGGCTTTGGGATTGCAGGCGGCGTTTGCGAAAGCGCGGGCAGTGTCGGAGGCATGTACGGTTGTCCAAACAGAGCTCCCATCCCCGTGCATAATAATCTTTTTGCCTTTCCGAATCCGGTCAAGATGGTAGCTTCCGCCGCGGAACGCATGCACCAGAGGATTTCCGCCCTCGCTGTAGGTCGCTACAGGCCGAAGAATGGTCAATTCAAACGCGCCGTCAGCAGCAGCCTTCTGCATCATATTTTCACAGATCGCCTTGCTGTAGGCATACGGAAATTCCGGCCTTGGTTTTTTCTCAAAATCCTGCTGGATCGGATAGTTTTTCGGGTCTTTGGTATAGGCGTCGACGGTGCTGCAAAAGACAAAATGCTGTGTATGTCCCGCAAAAGCGTCGATTGCGATCTGCGCCTGCTCCGGCTCAAAGCAGATCATGTCGATCACGCAGTCAAATTCTCCCTGCGCGGATGCATGCTCTATAAAATCTTCCCGGTCATAACGGTCGCACACGACAATCTTCGCCTTTTGGTATGCCGGGTCATCAACCGGCATGTTATTAAACAGGATGACTTCCTCGCCGCGCTCCAACAGGTATTTTGTAATATACTTACTGATATTCCCGGTTCCGCCGGTAATTCCAATTTTCATAATCTCTCACCTCAATTAAATTCGTAAAGTGAAATCTGCTCTCCGCTTGGGCCGAACAGCACTGCCGCCTTAAAGCCGTCCATTAATGTTGTGTTCTCCGCTACCGGCCCCTGAAGCTTGATCCCCTTGCTCTCTAATTCAGCTACAAGAGATTCAATCCCTTCCACAGCCAAACCAATATGGTCGATGATGCCCCTCCGGTTCACAGGAACTGTGTCTGTATTATTGGGACAGAGCAGCTCGATCGCACAGCTTCCGTTCCGAATCATGGAATATCCCAACGGCGACCAGTCATTCGGCTCATCGTCCTTGCCCTCTACAGTCCGGTAGGTTTCCTGAAATCCCAGGTTATCACAGTAGAACCGGACGCTCTCGTCCAAGTCGGTTGTGAATACACAGAGATGGTGCAAGCCTGTTACCTTACCCATTTGAAATCAATCTCCTTTTCCGCAATACATAAAGCGCATCACTGTTAAATTCATGCGGCGCTATTGTATTGTTCTCACAATTACAATCCGGTGTAATAAAATCACGCGTTTTTAAAACGACCGCTTCCACATCATAGTCTGTGATAGAAAAGCTTAAAGACAGACGCGTGTTATATGGCGTATAGATAAAAATTAATCCCCTGCTTTTGTTCTCCGCCGCCAGCACGTCGGGCAGATCGTCCGTTAAGGCATTGTCCAACGGTTCCATATCCTGCATGCCATAGAACTGGTACAGCCTTTTTGCAAAGGATACGTCCCAGGCGCCATCAAACCTCAATGCCGTTTCGAACGGGAACGGGGAACCCGAAAACCTTTCATTGTTGAACTGCATTTCCCGTTCGTGGCACATCCATACCCCGTGGGCGCCGTAGGTGATTCCTGCTTTGGCCCCTCCCAGCAGGCTCAGATAGGTTTCTTTGCGGATGTCAAACCGGTCGAACCTTCCGTTCCGATATCCATGGCGATGCCCCTCATAACCGGGCTCCGTATTAACAATCGGCTTTTTATAGTCCTTAGCCAGAAACTGTCTGGCGAATCGATATGTATTATCCTGCTGCATAAACCCGTGCCCGGACTGGTAGGTATAAAACCCCAATTGTCTGTGACGGACAATCGAGTCAGGCAGATCCTCATCCGGCGCAATATGCAGCGTCGTCAGCGCTTCCGCGTCCTCTTCTGCAATCATATCCAGCATCTTCAGGCAATAGCGTTCCACTTCCGGAGATTCGAACCGAATATCGCCTGACACCGCATAGACCGGCTGATATTTCCGATAGCGCTGAAGCAGCGGGCGGTAAATGCTCTCCAACTGCTCATATGGAATTCCTGTTCCGGGAGAGGACTGCGAGGCCCAGGTGTTTGGAATATAGTTTACCCACAGCAAATGCAGGCAGACTGTCATCCCCATTTCATAAGCGGCAGACAAAAAAGTCTCCACTTGGTCAAAATATTCCTGTACCATCCGGTTAAATTGGCATTGTCCCGTTTCCGGTATCCGCTCAAACGGAAACAATTCCTTTTCGCTGATGCTGTTGTCATGGCATAGCGGAAACAGGCTGGCCTGTATTACTGTAAAGCCCTGTGTCTTGCGGTAACAGAGATATTGTTTCCATTTTTCTATTGTCAGTTTTGAAAATGCCATCCAAATGGTATCACCCAGATAGAAGAATGGTTTTTGATCTTTTATGAAGTAATCCTGCGTTTGAGAGACTGTTATTCTGCCCATACACTGTTCCTCTTTCTCTGTTCTTTGTATATAGTATATAATTTTTTTCACGAGTTGAAAATGTTTTTTTATGATTTTTTGATTGTATTTTTTCAACATTTAATTCATAAAATAAAAATATTTTCTTCACATATTTCAACAAGCAGAAATCACTCCATTGATTTTTTACCGCTTTTTCTGAGCTTGGCCATTTCCATAGCAAAATTTTTTTCATTCCATGAAACCCCGATTATTCCTGTCCCGCTCCAGCCTGTTGCCGGGTGAGACAATTTGTCACATCCGCTGGAACCCATCATGAAAACAAATTGAAGCGTTATTTGGGGAAATTTAAAAAGCAGGCAAGAAATTTCTTACCTGCTTTTTAGTTCAATAGTTTCCTTTTCTGCCAAGCTATCATCTAATAGCTGCTTCCCACGGAGGCTTTTTCTGCCAGGATTTTTACCGCCGAACTGGTTCCGATTCTGTCGCATCCAGCATCTAAAAACCTCTCTAAGTCTTCCACCGTCTTGACTCCACCTGCGGCCTTGATCTTTACGCCATCGCCAATATGCTGTTGAAACAGTTCCACATCCTCCATTGTAGCTCCATTGGTTCCAAACCCGGTAGAGGTCTTGATGTAATCAGCCCCGCCGTCTGTGACGCATCTGCACAGCTGTTTCTTTTCCTCGTCCTCCAGATAGCAGGTCTCGATAATCACCTTTAATACCTTATCCCGCACACATTCCTTCAGTACGCGGATTTCGTTGGTAATTTTGTCAAATTCCCCGTTCTTCACATCGGTGAGGTTGATGACCATATCAATTTCATCTGCGCCGTCCCGAAGGGCCGCTTTGGTTTCGCACGCTTTCACCTCTGTAGTATGGTAGCCTAAAGGGAACCCGATGACTGTGCAGATGGTTAACCGCCCTCCATATTCCTCTGCAGCTCGCTTTACATAGCTCGGCGGAATACATACAGAGGCTGTTTGATATTGGATTGCTTCCTCACATAGCTTCTGTATTTCATTCCAGGTACAGGTCGGCCGCAGCAGCGTATGGTCAATATGGCAATAAATCTGTTCCGGTTTCATGCTATCCACTCCTATCGTTTGTTTTTCATTCTTTGTCTTTTATTGTACTCCTAATCGCTCTGATCTGCAACAGTGAAAACGCCGCCAACACACAATTTTGTCTACCTTGCCCCATCACCATGGATATGGCCTGGCCGCAACGGAATTCGCCTATCCCTGGATTCGTTTTTATCTCTTCGCATTTTTTGTAAACTTTTTATTAACCCCTTGACCTGGAGCCGACTCCAGGTTGTATAATTGTTTTAAAGGAGGCTGAACCGGACAGATAGCACCGGTCAGTCTCTTAACAGGAGAGCGATGTCCGCCGCATGTTTTGCGGACACCGGTACTATAATCCCGAGCTTTGAATGGAGGTAATTATGATGAGCAAAGCTTTAGTCGCATACTTTTCCGCCAGCGGCGTAACAGCAAAGCTGGCGGAAAATTTAGCAGATGCCATAGACAGTGATCTGCATGAAATCAAACCGGCACAGCCGTATACTGCCGCTGACCTGGACTGGACAGATAAAAAGAGCCGCAGTTCAGTAGAAATGGGTGATAAATCCTTCCGTCCGGAGATTGCAAACCGGGTTGAACAGATCGAACGGTATGATACGATCTTTGTAGGCTTCCCTATCTGGTGGTATGTCGCCCCAACCATAATTAACACCTTTTTGGAGCAGCACGACCTTTCCGGCAAAACCATTATCCCCTTTGCAACCTCTGGTTCCAGCGGCATGGGAAATACCAATGCGGAGCTTCGGCCTTCCTGTCCGGGAGCTGTTCTAGAGGAAGGGAAACGCTTTAACGCAAATACCGGCAAAGCGGAATTAAAGCAGTGGGCGGACCGGTTTCGGCCGTAAAAGCAGGCACAGAGGAAAGAAAGATGTGAAAGCTCCGCCTTTCAAGCCGTGCTTTGCAGCACGCGTCGCCAGAATGGTGTCGATTTCGCAGGCAAAATCAATTTCATGAGAAAGGAGTGCGCTTTCGCTTATGCGAAAGCTGCGGTCAACAAAATATGATATATAGAAATTTCCACAATTTAAAGCTTTCCGGGCTGGGTCTCGGGATGATGAGGCTCCCGGTTGTAAACGGAGACGATAATATCATCGACGAACCCAAAGCAGCCGAAATTATTGACTATGCCTATCGGCATGGCATTAACTATTATGACACCGCATGGGGTTATCATAACGGTAATTCTGAGCTGATCGCGGGAAAATATCTTTCCAAATACCCCAGGGAAAGCTTCTGTCTCGCTTCAAAATTCCCCGGCTATGATAACTCTAATATGCCAAAAATAAAAGAGATATTTGAAAAACAATTGAAAAAGTGCCAAACCCCGTACTTTGATTTCTACCTGATTCATAATGTGTATGAAGGAAATATCGACGATTATCTCAACCCGGATTTTGGAATTTTAGATTATCTGCTGGAGCAAAAGGAAAAAGGCCGGATTCGGCATCTCGGGTTCTCAGCGCACGGCTCGACAGAGGTAATCAAGAGATTTCTTGCGGCCTATGGCGAACACATGGAGTTTTGTCAGCTTCAGGTCAATTATATGGACTGGCATTTCCAGGAGGCGCAGCAGAAGGTTGAGATCGCGCGCCATGCGGGTATCCCGGTTTGGATCATGGAGCCCCTCCGCGGCGGCAAGCTCGCAAAGTCCTCCAATGAAATGGAGGCTGAACTAAAAGCCATGAGACCGGATGAAAGTATTCCGGGGTGGGCGTTTCGGTTTTTACAGTCGATTCCCGGCGTCACGATGGTTCTTTCCGGAATGTCCAGCCTGGAGCAATTGAAGGACAATATAGAAACCTGGCAAACAGACGCTCCCTTATCTCCGGAGGAGTTTGACACGATAGTTAAGCTGGCGGACGAAGAAGTGCGCAGAGGAGGGCTTCCCTGTACAGCCTGCCACTATTGTACCAGCCATTGCCCGCAAAAGCTTCCTATCCCAGAACTGCTCGCGTTATATAATGAGCATATCATTACCGGAGGAGGATTTCTCGCACCGATGACTGTCGCTAGCATGCCGAAGGAACAGCAGCCCTCTAGCTGCATCGGCTGCCGTAGCTGTGAGCAGGTCTGTCCGCAGCAGATTGAAATTTCAAACGCGATGCATGAATTCTCGTCCATTCTAGGACTGTAAGCGAGGTTCTTGCCTCACCCAAAAGGTTCTGTGCCGAGGTCCGGCAGTCCAGCCGCATCATTTCAAATAGAAACAAAGCTCCGCAGGCCAGTTGGCCTGCGGAGCTTTGTTTCTATTTGTATGTTTATTATCGGTTTCATCATTATTCTATGAACAGGATTTCTGCTCCGAATTCCTCCAGCCTAACCAGAATGCCGTTCTTTTCCAACTCCGCGCCGGTTAAGCACTGTGACGCTTTTGTCTCCGAAAACCGGATGCAATAGCTCTTTTCAGCCTGTAGTCCTCGCGGATAGAAACGCCTTTCCGGAGCATCACCCTGTGCCCGGTAAACCATCACGATACTGCGGGACTGGTCTGCGGCAACAGCCTGGATTGCATCCCAGCCCCATCCGCCTCCGGGAATATTATTTCTTGGCGCCGCCAGATGGATAATCTTCGCATCACGTACAAGCTCCCTCAGTTCTTTATAAAGAGCGATTGCCCGGCGGGTTTCCTCCATCTGCTTTTCAGTCCATTCTGTAACGCGGTGCATCAAAATGAGCGGCCCGCCAAAAATGGAACTATATAAAGTATAATGTGTTGGTTCATCCTGCATATAGCGCACGCTGTATCGCGGTGAAAACGGATAGGAAGCTCCATAAATCCCCTGGCGGGTAGAATAGGCATCAATATTATCCACTGTGATGCTGGTATGGTACAGGCGCGCCATCTGGTAGGTCATCATACAACCGCCATCCTCACAGTTTTCAATTACCAACTGTGGATGGCGGCTTTTCAGCTCCGCAATCACGAGATCCAGACCATACTGTGAATTAGCATAGTTGCTGTCTCCTGCCTCGTGGGTATGATCCGCCCGGTTACAGCACTTTACCATATCCTCTCCATCCTGAACAATATATTCCACGCCCTCCTCGCTGACCAGCTTGGACAGCGCTTCGATCAGCCATTCCCGGCAAGGGGTATGTCCCAGGCAGAGCGGAGCAGCGCCGAAATAGTCTACTTCAGTATGTACCAGCCAGTCCGGGTGCTCCTGTGCGGCAGGGGCATTGAGATTACACTGCGCAAGAGCGACATGCACCCCGAATTTCATACCATAGGATTTCGCCCTGTCAGCCAGTGGTTTCAGGCCGTGCGGAAATTTCACAGGATCGGGGCGCCAATCGCCTACGTTCCTCGCCCAGCCCAGATCCAGTACGGCGAGTTCCAATCCCAGCTCTGCGGCGCGGTCAATCGCCCGGAGCTGCTGGGCCTCATTAATGTCCTGATCATAAGCCCAGGAATTATACTGCGCCCAGGGATATCGGCCGTCCGGCATCGGCGGCGAGATATGCGTTTCGGTAAACCGCTGGGTCACATAGCCTGCCTCATCCCAATCTCCGTCAAAGCGGCCGAAAAATACTGCCGGAATTTCAAACCGTTTTCCCGGTGCAAGACGGTGGGACAGCTCATCGATTTGGCCGACAATATGTGCCCGGCTGGAATCAGCCCATGCACGAATCCGGCTTTTTCCGTTAAATTCGATCCCGCAAACTAAGCCTTTCCCGGCTTCCGTCATCGCATCATAATAGCCGCCCTGCTGATCGGTAAGCAGCGCGAACCATGCGCAGCTTGTCGGATGCCAATACTGGGATGGGAAAGAGCCCATCCGGATTTCATGCGGGGCACGTCCGGCAACCAGCCGAATTTCATCCGGACGGAAAAAATCGCGGCGGTATTTCGCACTGAACTGTTCGACATGGAATAGGGTAAGCGGCAGCTTATCGCAGGGAAGAATGGACAGAAGCCTGCAGTCGTCTATGAAAAGATCGGTACTGCCGATGTTTTCCAGCGTTCCCCAGGTTCTTACAAAGGGATGGCCGGCAAATGCAGTAATATTTTGTGTCAGCCGAAGAGAATGCTCCTGGTTCTCCAGGATGACCGTTAGGGTACGGCTTTGATCAGCCGCTGTCTGCTCATCGGCACAGACCAGGTATGTCCACTGCGGCGCCTTTCCGGAAACCATGACACACCCGAGCTCTCCTGATTCAAAATCCATTCCGGAAGCCGAACCGCATACCTTCCAAAAAAGGGCTCCATTCGAAAGATAGACTGTGGCTTCTATTCCTCCGGCAGCAACCGTCCACGCTCCCGATGCAGATTCCAGTAGTTTTCCATTCATAAGGCAGATCTCCTCCCGGTACATATTGACTGACAGCAAACGGCTCAAGCCAAAACACCATAAGCTGCCAGACCAAAAATCACATTTAAGAACCTTATCTTTATTTAAGAACTATAATGCTATTATATCCAGCTTGATTCTCTTTGTCAATCAGGTTCTTTCCATGCTTTCCAACAAGAAACCGTAACGCCGGCCCTGCCATAAAAGCGCGTCAATACTATTGACATATGAATTCTAAACCTTCTATACTATACATAATGAAACAAAGGAGGATTTCTATGTCACATATTGCTTACGGCGGCCAGACCTATCCATGGCAGATGAATATTGAAAAATTTCACGGACAGGTGCCGCATATGGTAGATACCCTTGTTCAGGCAGGCTTTACCGGAATTGAGGCGGAAATCTGCATGCTGGAGGATTATTATACCGATTGGCAAAGGCTAAAAGCCCTATTGGATGAAAAAGGGATCGTCCTGGCAGCTTTGGCTGTCCATGAACCCTGGCTGCTTCCCAGGGAAACCGAGGAGGAATATCAGGCTGCGAACCAAGCAATTGAGTTTTTGACCCATTTTCCTGCCGCTAAGCTGATGCTGGGACATGCCGCGGAAGACCCGATCCGGGAACACAATCTAAGGGAAAAGCAGGATAACCAGATGTCCTGTATCCGCGCCATCGGGCAGCGCGCTGCAGAACGGGGTATTGTCAGCGTATTCCATCCAAATTCCACGCCAAACTCCATCTTCCGGTATGAGGAGGATTATCAGATTATGTTTGACGCCCTCTATCAGTGCGAGGTTGGCTATGCCCCGGATATCGGGCACATGCTCAACGGGAATATTGACCCGCTCGCGGTAATCAAACAGCACCGGGACAAAGTGCGCCACGTCCATTTTAAGGATATGGATGCTTCCCATGTTTGGGCTGCTATGGGAAAGGGCATCGGAGATTTCAAAAGCATCATAGACTTTTTAAATGATACGGATTACCTCGGATGGATTATTGTGGAGGATGAATCTCCCGACGCTGTACGGGATTCTGATGCCGTAGTGTTGGCGGACGGGCTGTACATAAAAGCCAGTCGCTAACGGGAAAATATATGGTCTTTTCAGGCTATAAAAAGAAGCAAAAATTTTCTTATCTTGTATTTTGCTATTGACAACCCGGCGAGAAAGAGTATAATATAAGTGTAATGCTTTGAGAACAGAGAAACGCATTTACTCGATGGAGTAACTGCGTTTTTTTGTTGTCCTAATGTTACATTAAATTAATGGAGGAATGTGTAATGGCTAAGACTAATATTGTCGATTGGAACACGATTACCAACTTTGTAACCGATGCCTTTGTTGGCTATGGAATCCCGCGCGAGGATGCGGAAATCTGCGCTGATGTTCTTTTGGAAAGTGACAAAAGAGGCATTGAGTCTCACGGTGTAAACCGTTTCAAACCCATCTATCTTGATAGAATCAAAGCTGGTATTCAGCAGCCTACTACCGAATTTGAAATTGTTAAGGAAACACCAACCACTGCTGTGATCGACGGCCACAATGGAATGGGCCAGGTAATCGGCTACAAGTCCATGCAGATGGCGATTGACAAGGCAAAGGAATATGGCATGGGCATGGTTGCAGTCCGCAACTCCTGCCATTACGGTATTGCCGGCTACTATGCCACCATGGCGGCAAAACAGGGCTGTATTGGTATGACAGGTACCAACGCAAGACCTTCCGTTGCTCCAACATTTGGGGTTGAGGGCATGTTTGGTACTAACCCGCTTACAATTGGTATTCCTACTGATGAAGATTTTGACTTTGTGATTGACTGCGCGACTTCAATCACACAAAACGGTAAGATCGAATATTACGAGAGAATCGGTGAAGATGTACATCCGGGTACAGTGATCGGCCTGGACGGTGAACCAATCGAGGGCGATTCAGGCGTTGCTCTGAAGAAAATCCGCAACGGCGAAGCCGCTCTTACTACCCTCGGCGGTATTGGCGAGGCTCTTGGCGGATACAAGGGCTACGGCTATGCAATGGTAATCGAGCTTCTTTCCGCTATTCTTCAGGATGGCTGCTATGGTAAGGACCTCGATGGTAAGGATGAAAATGGAAACATCAGACCATATCATCTTGGCCACTTCTTTATTGCAATTGATACCAACCACTTCCTTGGTGAAGAGCTTACAAGAAAGAAAGCCGGCGACATTATCCGTTCAGTCCGTGCTTCCAGAAAAGCTCCTGGCCATGATAAAATTTACTCTGCAGGGGAAAAAGAATGGAATGTATGGCAGAGCAGAAAAGACAGCGGCGTTCCGATCAACGAATCTGTTCAAAAGGAAATTATCGCTGTCCGCGACGAGCTTGGCCTGACACAGTACAAATTCCCGTGGGAAGACTAACAAGGATTCATTGAAAGGATATATGATATGAATATCAGAGAACAATCCCTGGAAAAGCATTATGAATGGCAGGGAAAAATTGAAGTTAATTCCAGAGTCCCCATCAATACGATGGAGGAATTGTCCTTAGCCTATACGCCCGGCGTCGCAGAGCCTTGCCTGGCGATCAACAAGGATTATAACAAATCCTTTGAGCTGACCCGCAGATCCAATCTTGTGGCTGTCATCACAGACGGTACCGCAATTTTAGGGCTTGGCGATATCGGCCCGGAAGCAGGGATGCCTGTTATGGAAGGCAAATGCGCCCTGTTTAAAGAATTCGCCGACGTTGACGCTTTCCCAATCTGCATCCGCACCAAGGATGTTGATGAGTTGGTTCAGACAATCTACAATATCTCCGGTTCCTTCGGCGGAATCAATCTGGAGGACATTTCAGCGCCAAGATGCTTTGAAGTGGAAAAGAAGCTGAAAGAAATCTGCGACATTCCTGTTTTCCACGATGACCAGCACGGTACAGCGATTGTAGTCGCCGCCGCTCTGCTGAACGCGCTGAAGGTGGTCGGCAAAAAAATCGACGAGGTCAAGGTTGTAATCAACGGCGCCGGCAGCGCTGGTATTGCAATCGCCCGTCACATTCTCCGTTTAGGTGTCAAAAACCTTACTTTGGTTGACCGTTTCGGAATCATCTACAAAGGCGCGGAAAACAACAACCCGGCCCAGGAAGAAATGGCTGAGGTCACTAACCTTTCCGGTCAAAAGGGAACGCTGGTTGACGCAGTAAAGGGCGCTGATGTGTTTATCGGCGTATCCGCGCCTGGCGTGCTTACTCCGGAAATGGTTCAGACCATGAACCACGACGCCATTGTATTCCCAATGGCAAACCCAACGCCGGAAATTATGCCTGACCTTGCCAAACAGGCAGGTGCGAGAGTAGTTGGAACGGGACGGTCAGATTTCCCGAATCAGATCAATAACGTAATGGCCTTCCCCGGCGTTTTCCGTGGTGCTCTTGACTGCCGCGCTTCTGATATCAACGAGGAAATGAAGATGGCGACATCTTATGCACTGGCAGGACTGGTTTCAGACGAGGAGCTTTCCGAGGACTATATTCTTCCCCGCGCAATTGACAAGCGTATCGGAAAAATCGTTGCAGCCGCTGTTGTAGAAGCTGCAAAAAAATCCGGGGTTGCAAGAATATAAGCGGCAAGCTAAAAACAGATTCAGAAAAGCCGATTCCGTTATAACGGAATCGGCTTTTCTTTGCCTAAACTGTAAAAGTCCGGAAACAGTTTGTTACAACCGTTCCCGGACTCTTCTGTTTTACAGGGTAAGCAGATATTCTGCGGATTTAGCTGCACATTCCAGTGGTGTTCCGGCAGGATATTCTTCCTGTTCATAGACAAACACCGCATCCGGGCACATTTCCTTGATCTTGGCAAAGTCAATGGTACCATCCTGTGCGTTTACATTGTCTTTTCCCTTGATTTGTTTAAGGTGTATCATCGGGCAACGCTCCTTATGCGCCTGCAAATATTCCATCGCATCCAGTCCGGCATAGTCTATCCAGAATACGTCCGGCTGCTGTTTCACATATTTGGGGTCTGTCTCCTCAAAAAGAACGTCCAGAGGATATACCCCTTCGTCCGGCGCCAGTTCCCAGTTATGGTTATGGTAGCCAAAAACAAAGCCCTGCTCCGCGCACTTCTTTCCGATTTTGTTGAATTCTACAGCAAACTCCTTGGCCTGTTTGACTGATTTGACCTCGGCGCCCGGACAGATGATGTATTTCGCGCCGATTGTTTTCAGATATACAAGGGTCGCCTCCAGATCGTTGACAAGAATGTCATATCCAACATGTGCGGAAATCCCCTCCAAGCCTAATTCGTCCAGCTTTTGCTTCATCTCTCCGGCTGGAATTCCGCCAAATCCGGCAAATTCCACCCCGGCGTAGCCCATTTCAGCAACCCTTTCTAGGGTGGAGAAAAAATCCGTTTGGGTATCATCCTTCACCGACCATAGCTGTAAATATATTTTCATGATGAATACTCCTAAATTTCAGGAACCGTGATGGTAATCTCTTTTCCGATTTTTGCAGATTCAATGATTCCATCGATAATTGCCTGGTTATAGATAATTTCAGCAGAGGAAATCGGTGTTTTGCCGCCTTCTTTAATCGCGTCCAGAACACTTCTAATCTTATCATAGAACGCAGCTTCCGGTTCAGTAGACAGTGGCACTTCTGTCTCTACCGGGTTGCCGGCAATATTATGGAAGATTTTCAGCGGGCGGTCAAAACTGCCGTTGTAGCATTCCGCAGACGGAATCTTCAAGCCGCCCTCTGTTCCGAGGATAATCGTGTCTCCGGTCGTATCCATGTTCATTGCCCAGGAAATTCTAAAGTCCAGGATAATATCCCCCTCCAAACGGACAAAGCCGGCCGCGAAATCCTCTACGTTAAAGATTTTCGCATAGTCCTCATGCCCGCTCTGCACATAGCCCGCATAATTCGGGTTTGTTCCAAAGAAGTTGGAGGTATAGCCGGTAACAGTCAGCGGCTTCGGATATCCGACTGCGTTTAACACCATATCCAGGGAATAGCATCCGATATCGCCCATGGAGCCGATCCCAGCCGTTTTCTGTTCCAGGAAGCTGGTGCCGTATGGGAATGGGATCCCAACCCGGCGTCCGCCTCCGGTCTGGATATAATAAATTTTACCCAGCATGCCGGACTGTACGATTTTTTTAATCTGCTTCATATTCGGGTCAAACCGGGGCTGGAAACCAATCGAGAGAATCTTTCCGCTTCTCTTTTCCGCTTTCATAATTTCTGCCGCTTCTTCCATGGTTACGCACATCGGCTTTTCCAGGATTACGTTTACGCCGTGATCCAGCGCATAGACAGCGCATTCCGCATGGGTCTGGTTATAGGTGCAGACACTGACCAGGTCGAGGTCCTTCTCATGATCGATCAAGTCCTTATGATCCTTATAGAACTTCACGTTTTCCACGCCGAATCTCTGTGCAAATGCTTCCGCTTTGCCATCAATCAGGTCGGCCATTGCCACCATTTCCACATCCGGCATTTTTTTGTATTCTTCGATATGCGCTTCTGCAATCCAGCCTGTGCCGATAATTGCGACTTTCAGCTTTTTCGAAGCATCAATTTCTTTTTTCTCCTTCGATAGATTTTTAAATGCGTCCTTGACATCTTGTTCTGCCATTTCAATCACTCTTTTCTTTCTGTTTTTTTCTGAGCAATACTTTTATTTACTCCATGGAAGAAAATCCTCTGATGTTATCTTCCAATGCATCCCCATTATATTATATTTACAGCCTATTGGCAAGACATAAATAGCAAGAAAACAGGGAGCAGGCTAACCGCCTGCTCCCTGCCTGTTATTTTACTACGCCTTTTTTGAGAATCACATTTGCATACAATGCCGTTTCCCCGGTAGTTACCACGGCATAAGCCTGTCTTGCACGCTGATAAAACTCAAACCGGTCGATTTGAATCTCACGCAGCCCGTTTGCCTCGTGCCGTTTTCCAATCTCCCGATAGGTATCCCAAATTTCCGGGCGATAAGGATCGTCCGGCATCACCTGCATCAGCAGTGTGGGATGTTCCACATAAGTATCCAACGGCATAAGCTGCAAAATGGCCTCCAACAGCTCCGGGATTCCGTGGCCGTCGCACCGGATTACACAGGCCGGATGCGCATGCTTCGGAAAATTACCGTCCGCCAGCACCAATTCGTCGCTGTGTCCCATCTCCATCAGGACTTTCAGCAGCTCTGGAGACAATATAGAAGGGATTCCCTTTAACATAAGCACACTCTCTTTCCATCCGTTATTCCGATATGGTTCCGTTTTCATCCCAAAGGGAATGCCAGTCATCGGCGCCTTCCCAGAGAAACACCTGCCCTTTGATCAGGCGGCAGTTGCGGTCCAACCTCTTCAGAATTTCCATCTCCTGCTCTGTGAGCGGATCCTCTGCCGTACATTCCAGGTTGCTCTGATATTCGTTTTCGTGAATAGAAAACGGAATCGGAACCTGCCCCCTCTGCACTGCCCATTTTAAGCAGACCACCGCGGGATGCACCCCATGCGCCTTCGCAATATCCACCAGTTCAGGCACCTGAATATCCGCAATATCTCCCTCCGATTTATCCCGGTCAGGCCGGGTCGGAGAGCCGATCGGGCAGAAGCCCACCGGCTGAATCCCTTTCTCCATACAATAGTCAAACAGCTCCGGCTGCTGAAAGCAGGGATGTAATTCCATTTCAATTAATGCGGGTTTCATTTCACATAGCGGCAGTACCTTTTCAAGCTTTGCCACCGTCATATTTGACATACCGATATTTCTCGCCAGCCCCATTTTCTGAATCCGCTCCATCTGCCGCCAGGTGGACATAAACTCCTCTACAGAAAACGGCCTGGAATCCGGATTCCGGGAATCCCCGTCGCAGCCCGGCGCATGATAATTCGGGAACGGCCAGTGTACAAAGAAGGTATCGATATAATCCAGCTTTAAATCCTTCAATGTTTGCGCTAGGGACAGCAGCACGTCCCCTTTGCCGTGCATATCATTCCATACCTTGGAGGTGATATGCAGTTCCTCTCTTTTCACCAAACCGTCCTGAAACGCTTTTGCAAACACTTCTCCGATCTGGTGTTCATTCTGATAAACCGCCGCGCAGTCAAACAGGCGGTATCCGCACCGGATTGCGCCGTAAACGGCGTTTGACACCTGCTCAGCGGTAAAACGGTCTGAGCCAAAGGTTCCCATCCCGATACAGGGAATTTCTTCTCCAGTGTAGAGCTTTCTTTTCGGCACACATGCCGGATCAATTGGTTTTCCCATTTCTATAGCACTCCTTTCCTGCGGAATGAAAGTTTGTTTTGCCTGCAAAGCCGCAAAACACCATCTGAAAAATTAATCCTTCAAATTCTTTTCTTCATTCCATTTCGAACGCTGCTTTGAGCTTCAGGCTGATTTTGTCTCTTTTCGTCCGCTTGCTGTAATACAGCCCAAAAGCGAAACGTTTCGTTTTTATTATATTAACACTTCCCGGATATAATGTCAAGCGTTTTTCATAGGAATATGAGCTTCTTTGCCTCCTGCTGCACCTGATAGAATAAGATATCCCGGTTAAGCAGCTTTCCGGCGGAAACCTCGCGGTATTTTACCCCCTTAAGGGCAAGCGGAATCAATGCCGCATTGTAGATAATCGCTGAAAGAACTGCGCTCTGCGGGGAATGCAGATTCATGATATTGAGCGTAGACAGTCCCGGATACAGCCCCATAAACAGGGCTGGAATAATGGCAAAATACTTTTCCACGTCATTCGCAATAGAAAAGGTTGTCAGGCTTCCGCGCGTCATCAGGAGCTGTTTTCCAATACGGACAATTTCAATCAGTTTGGTTGGCGAGGAATCGAGATCAACCATATTTCCAGCCTCTTTTGCCGCCTGTGTACCACTGTTCATGGCAACCGCGACATCAGCCTGAGCAAGCGCCGGCGCATCGTTGGTACCGTCTCCGGTCATTGCCACCAGATGCCCTTTTGCCTGAAAATCGCGGATCATCTTAAGCTTTCCTTCCGGTGTAGCCTCGGCAAGAAAATCATCCACGCCTGCTTCACTGGTTACTTCTACTACAATCCAGTCGGACAGTACTGTAGTGCCGCCGGTCACTGCGCTCCGGCCGCCGCCGCTTTCACGAATCACCGGTGCGGACTCGCCGATGATGGCGCTTTCGTCCACCGAGGCGGCTCCCTCAACCACTTCGCCATCCGCTGGAATTTGCTCGTTTGCCCTAACGATAACTAGGTCATCCTTTTTCAAGGCCGCGGAAGATATGACTGTCACTTCTTCTTTTTGGCCGATTGAAGGGATTTTATATACGTCCACATCCCGCTTTGAAGCGCGCAGGGCGTCTGCCTGCGCTTTTCCTCTTCCCTCTGCAATGGCTTCAGCAAAATTAGCAAACAGGACTGTAAACCATAGAATGATAGCGATGGCAAGAGTAAAGCCGCTCGAAGCGTCCTTCAGGCCAAACAATGACGCCAGCCAGAGACCTGTAGTTAAAATTGCTGAAATATATACCAGCAGCATTACAGGATTTTGAGCCTGCGTTCTCGGAGCCAGCTTCACAAACGAATCCTTGACCGCTCTGCCGAGCATTTTTTATCGGCAAAAGCACTCCTTTCTTCACAAAATCAAGGCTGGTTTCACTGATAAATCCATCACTGAAACGATAGTGGCAACCACCAAATTATGTTTAGAAGATTGATCATTCTAACCTCTCTGTTCCGATTACAAATTCTATCATCACCACCATAAAAATAGTGTTAGCAGGAAGATCATGCTATTAAGAAAGCGTTAAGACACCCCTACATCCATCCGCAAAGCCATATCACAGGCAGCATTACCAACGTGGCAACAGCGAAAACCGCCGCCAGAACTGCTATGGGCATCACGGCTAAGCTTACTATTAAGAATATCCCAGAGAATCTGTATGAAAAAGCCTTTTTTGAAACCGCTTTTTCCCGTTTGAAGCTATGAAATGACCGTTTGATTTCCGTCATCTTATTTCCCCCTTATGGCCCTATTTTACCGCCCCGGATGCTAAAATGGTAAAAGGAAAGCAGAAAAGAAAGTTAAGATAGGGTAAAGCCAGGAAAAAGCAGTTTACAAAGTGCTTTTCCCTGGCTTTTATGTTATAATGGGCCTATGAAATTATTCCTTAATCGGCAAATTACCTTGCAAAGGATGGATCAGAAGATGAAATTGTTTTCCAAAGCTACACTGGACTATCTCTTTGAAAATCGGATGAACGACAGCAAAGCATGGTTTGAAGAGCACAAAAGCACCTATCAGACAGAGGTATTCGCTCCGCTGCACGACCTGGTAGAAGCGCTGACTCCGGTTATGATAAAGATTGATCCGAATTTCACTACGAACCCCCGTGTGGATAAAACGATCTGCCGGATCAGGCGGGATACGCGCTTCTCCCATGATAAGTCTCTGTACCGGGATAACATGTGGATTATTTTTAAACGCGGAAAGATGCACGGCACCGAGGTACCCGGCGTCTATTTTGAAATCTCACAGCACGGCTTTGAATACGGCTGCGGGTTTTATCATGCCTCTCCTGCTTATATGAATGCGCTCCGCACACGGATTCTCAGAGGGGATAAGCTGTTTTTGCAGGCAGAGAAAGCGCTTTCCTCCCAAAACACCTTTCATCTGGCAGGAGAATGCTACAAACGCCCCCGCTTTTCAGACCAGCCAGACCGGCTGCGAGAATGGCTGGAACGCCGTGAAATCAGCATCATTGCAGAAAGCAAGGATTTTCCCCTGCTCTTTTCCGACAAGTTAGCGCCGATGCTACAGCAGGAGTTTGAAAAGCTGGCGCCAATCTACCATTTTTTCCTCCAAACAGCATTGGAACATCACCAGCTAACAGAATAAAAGAGGACGGGCAGTATTCTCTGCCCGTCCTCTTTTTCTGATATCATTCTAATCTTTCTATCACCTATTCCAGTTCAAATGCACCGGTATAAAACAGATAGTATTTTCTCTTTCAGGCGATTGATCCCATCATAACCACCCGTCAAACGGGTGGTTTGCTCGCCCCTATAAGGGGCAGATACCGACCAGCGCCTAAAGACGCTGGCTTTCTCTTTGTTCAAGCCTATTGCCTTTGCCGCTTTTGCCGCCCCTTAAAGGGCGTTCGTACTACCTGCTACCCTTAAAAGGGTCTTCATACTCTTTTACACTCAATTTATCCAGTGCTATATCGTGCTTTTCCTGTTCCTCTATGTATTTCCGTATGGTTGCCTCATTGAGTCCTACTGTACTTACATAGTACCCCTCTGCCCAGAAATGTCTGTTCCCATACTTATACTTTAGATTTGCATGTTTATCAAACATCATCAACGCACTTTTTCCTTTCAAGTATCCCATGAAACTTGACACACTTATTTTTGGTGGTATACTTAAAAGCAGATGTACATGGTCAGGCATCATATTTCCTTCCAGTATTTCTACTCCTTTGTATTTACACAGTGTTCTTATGATTTTCTGCAAATCCACTCTATACTGTCCGTATATCGCTTTTCTTCGGTATTTCGGTATGAACACTATGTGGTACTTACACATCCATTTTGTGTGTGATAAACTGTTTGTTTTATTTGCCATTAAAATCACCTTTCTTTTTTTGCAATAAGCTTGAACATCTTATTGTACCACGAAAGGTGATTTTTTTGGTTTAACCTTTTGTTTCCCACCCGCATAGCGGGTGGTTTTCTGTTTCGTGCCGCTGGCACTCAACCGTCTAAAGACACTAATAAAAAACGCAGGATCATTGATCCTGCGTTTGCTGAACACTACCTGCAGCGTGGCATTATGGACATCCGTATTTCTTTTCCAGCTCTGGAATCTGGTATTGACAAGCCTCTGAAAGGATCGCGTCCATTTCCCAGTTGCTTTTGTCAAATCCCCTGTCATATTTGGTCGTCCGTTCTTTAACCCGCGTCCCTGTCGCCAAGGGAAAGCGAATTGTGACAATAGTTCCCCGATGATATTTGCTCTCGATCGAAATATTGCCCTTCTGTTCCTCAATTAAGGCCTTGGCCAGGGTTAGTCCCATACCCAAATGGCCGCTTTTTTCCGGACCGGTTATCAATGGGTCATACACATGATCCAAAAGCTCCGGCCGGATACCGTTTCCATTGTCTTCTACTTCTATAACGATATCGTTTTTATCCAGATGACAGCGAATTTGGACTGTTCCCTTCTCTTTTTTAGCTAACGCCTCATATGCATTTGCCAGGATAAAAGCCAGCGACTTATGAAACAGCAGCTCATCCAGACGTACAAAATATCTCTTTGAATCCTTTGTCTCATCCTTAAAAACAAGGCGAACGGAACCGGTCGCCTTTTCATTCAGAGAATCTACTCTCAGCTTTAACAATTCTCGGACATTTACGATACAAGGGTCTTGCTCAATCTGTCTGTAAAGCCAATAAATATAGGTATCACAGTTCGCATCGTTCATTCTGGAACGATACCTTCCATAGCAGCAGTCATATTCCAATGCTTTCTTTTCCGCATTCCCCTTTAAGCGTTCCAGAGCCTCTGATTCATTGATGAGCAATTGTGACAAATTTCGATAAAGCCTCTGTTCTTTTTTCAAAATCCGTAAAACAATGTTTTCTTCTTCCCAGCAATAGTATTGGGAATCGTCAGACTTTAGCAGCGTCACCATAAAAAAGCGTGCTTGATTTTCCTTTTCTTCCACAGATACCTTTATCGGTTGGCCCGGCTGCCGGCTCAGCATCGCGCGCAGGAGCTTATCAGAAGGGCTTTCATTCAGCGGAAAAAGCTCTGTTATTTTCATTCCCGAACGGATCGAGGGATGCATCCTTTTCGCCTGCATATTCATATCACAGATACAAAAAGAGAGATCTGTTACAAATAATATCTCCGGTAAATTTCTGATTGTCTGCCGAATGCTCTCTAGATGTTCTTGTTCTGTCAAGATAACCAGCTCCCTTTCCACTGAGATACATTTTAATTATACGGAATTTATATTTAAAAGTAAAGGAAAAATAACCTTGCTAAAATTGGCGAATATGATTATATTTTATTCTGTATTTGTCACGCTTCTGCCATTATTCGACATAATTCGTTCAGTTTATTCAAAAGAAATTCCGATTCGGTTTTTTTCTCAAAAAACAGAGCCTTTTCTTATAAAAATTTTCTGTTAATTCTCTGTCAAACTCTTGTATTCTCCGTCAAAATAGTATAAAATAGAACTGTAAAAATTATTTGGAGGTTATCTATTATGGTAAAAGTTGCTATCAATGGTTTTGGTCGTATCGGCCGCCTTGCTTTCAGACAAATGTTCGGTGCTGAAGGTTATGAAGTTGTTGCAATTAACGACTTAACTGATCCGAAAATGCTGGCTCATCTGTTAAAATACGATTCTTCTCAGGGAAGATATGCACTGGCTGACAAGGTTGTCGCCAAAGATGATGCTATCGTTGTTGACGGAAAAGAAATCAAAATCTATGCAAAACCGAACGCTGCTGAACTGCCTTGGGGCGAACTGGATGTAGACGTTGTTCTGGAATGCACCGGTTTCTACTGCTCTAAAGCAAAAGCACAGGCTCACATCGATGCTGGCGCAAAAAAGGTTGTTATCTCTGCTCCGGCTGGCAACGACCTGCCGACCATCGTTTTCAGCGTAAACGAAGATACCTTGACTGCAGATGACAAAATTATCTCCGCAGCTTCCTGCACTACCAACTGCCTCGCTCCGATGGCAAAAGCTCTGAATGACCTGGCTCCGATCAAGAGCGGTATCATGAGCACCATCCACGCTTACACTGGCGATCAGATGGTTCTTGACGGCCCGCACAGAAAAGGCGATTTCAGACGTGCCCGCGCAGCCGCTGTTAACATTGTTCCGAACTCCACCGGTGCTGCAAAAGCAATTGGCCTGGTTATTCCGGAACTGAACGGCAAACTGATTGGTTCCGCTCAGCGTGTACCTGTTCCAACCGGATCTACAACAATTCTGACCTGTGTTGTTGAAGGTTCTGTTACAAAAGAAGAAATCAATGCTGCTATGAAAGCTGCTGCTTCCGAATCCTATGGTTACAATGATGAACAGATCGTTTCTTCCGATATTGTCGGAATGACCTACGGTTCTCTGTTCGATTCAACTCAGACCATGGTAATTAACCTCGAAAACGGAACCAGCGAAGTTCAGGTTGTTTCTTGGTATGACAACGAAAACTCTTACACCAGCCAGATGGTAAGAACAATCAAATACTTTGCTGAAATCAAATAATTTATTTTTGCATTGAAAAGCGGACAATCCTTAGGGATTGTCCGCTTTTTCTTTTTTCGATCAGTCAAGATGAATATAAAGATCAATTCTCTGGCTCTTTCCATCTGGCCGGACTGTAAAATGATATGTATTGGGATATCCTGCCTCCGGTTCATGGGATCCATGCAGCAGGCAGCATCCGCTGCATACGCTCATGATAAACGCTGACAATAAAAACAGGAACAACAGTTTTTTTCCTTTCATTCCATTCCCTCCTCACTGAATTGGCCATCTCTGCTATACAAAAGAAAACTAATGACGTCAATAAAACTATGCATATATTGATATTAATATATCATATTAGATAATGTAATGTCAAGTTTTGTAGCGTATACTAATAAAACAAGAGGATAATTTGAAAAATGTTTGCAAAGTATCTTCAGAAAGGAATGGCTACTGATATGATTGCCGATCGAATCAAGCAGTTGAGGGAAGAAAGCGGATTGTCACAGGCACAGCTTGCCAAACAGCTCCATGTGACCCGTTCCAGCGTAAACGCGTGGGAAATGGGGCTTTCCATGCCAACCGTACAATATATTGTTGAATTGGCTCGCCTTTTCCGTGTGCGCACGGATTATCTCCTGGGAATGGAGGAGGAACAGACTCTTTCGTTAAAAGGGCTTACATCAGAGGAGATCAAGCTGCTGTATTCTCTGCTGGAATATTTTCAAAGGTCTGAAAACGACAAAAGCTGATATAGTATTCTCCGATAATGAAACAAAAATCCCCTGTACAGTTTGTACAGGGGATTTTATATTGGTACTTTACTTATCCAGTCTTGCTTCTAATGCATCGAGCTGGTCAGCCATTTCCTTCGGCAGCCTGTCGCCAAATTTTGCATAAAATTCGCGGATGCCCTTTGCTTCTTCCTTCCAAAGATCCACATCAACATCCAGCAGACCCTTGACAGTATCCAGATCGATGTCCAGACCCTCAAGATTGATATCTTCTGGTTTCGGTTCATATCCGATTGGGGTTTCTACTGCGTCCGCAGCACCCTTGCAACGGTTTACGATCCACATCAGGACACGCATGTTGTCGCCAAAGCCCGGCCAAATGAAGTGGCCTTCATCGTCGGTTCTGAACCAGTTAACGTTGAAGATTTTCGGCGCTTTATCGCCCAGCTTTTCACCCATTTCGAGCCAGTGCTTGAAGTAGTCGCCCATATGGTAGCCACAGAATGGCAGCATAGCCATCGGGTCACGTCGGACAACGCCGACAGCACCGGTAGCAGCAGCAGTTGTTTCAGAAGCCATGGTAGAGCCTACGAATACGCCATGTTTCCAGTCAAAGGACTGATAAACCAGCGGAGCGGTTTTTGCACGGCGTCCGCCAAATACCATCGCAGAAATCGGCACACCCTGCGGATTGTCAAATTCAGGGCTGATGCACGGGCAGTTTCTTGCCGGAGCAGTAAATCTGGAGTTCGGATGAGCTCCCTTGATTTCGTCCTTTTTGCCGTTCCACGGCTTGCCTGTCCATTCCACCGCATTTTCCGGCGGATTTTTATCAAGGCCTTCCCACCAAACAGTGTTGTCATCCAGATTGTGAGCAACGTTGGTGAAGATAGTGTCTTTCATAGTAGTTTTCAGAGCATTCGGGTTGGATTTCATATTGGTGCCCGGTGCAACGCCGAAGAAACCGTTTTCTGGGTTAATTGCATAGAGTCTGCCGTCAGCGCCCGGTTTCAGCCAAGCAATATCGTCTCCGACAGTCCATACCTTGTAACCCTGTTTTGCATAAACTTCCGGCGGAATCAGCATAGCGAGGTTTGTTTTACCGCAAGCAGACGGGAAAGCAGCGGAGATATAGGTGGTCTCTCCGTTCGGAGCTTCAATGCCGAGGATGAGCATGTGCTCAGCCATCCAGCCTTCATTTTTGCCCTGATAGGAAGCGATACGCAGCGCGAAGCATTTTTTGCCGAGCAGTACGTTTCCGCCGTAACCGGAGTTGATAGACCAGATTGTATTGTCTTCCGGGAAGTGGACAATGTATCTCTTTTCCGGATCAACGTCAGCTTTGGAGTGCAGGCCGCGTACAAAGTCGTTGGAGGTATCGCCGAGATTTTCAAAAGCAGCTTTTCCAATACGGGTCATGATGTCCATGTTCAGAACAACATAAATAGAGTCGGTCAGCTCAACGCCGACCTTTGCAAGCGGAGAACCGATTGGTCCCATAGAATAAGGGATTACATACATGGTACGGCCCTTCATCACGCCATCATACATCGGGGTCAATTTTGCGTACATTTCCTTCGGGTCACACCAGTTGTTGGTCGGGCCAGCGTCTTCTTCTTTTCTGGAGCAGATAAAGGTACGTGCTTCTACACGAGCGACATCGTTCGGGTTTGTTCTGTGAAGCAGGCAGCCCGGCAATTTTTCCTGATTCAGTCTTTCCATTTCCCCGGTAGAAACAGCTTCATCTCTCAGAGCACTCAGTTGTTCTTCGCTACCGTCAATCCAAACAACTTTGTCCGGTTTACAAAGAGCAACCATTTCCTCAACCCAAGTGAGGACATTTTTGTTGTTAGTTAACATTTGTAAAACTCCCTTCAATTGAAACATTTTTGATCTGCTTTCTTCTTTTCAGCCGCAAAAAGCCTTCCATCTGCTTTCGGCAAAATGCCGAACAAAAGAAAAATCAAATTTCTCACAACTACTATTATATAGAGACTCTGTCAAAAAATCAATCTCTAATTTATGAATTTTTTATAATTTTGACATTTTTGTGTCAAAGTTACAAAACAGCCTCTTTTATCTCAAATTTTTCGTCAGTGATTGGAAGGGAGGCCGTCGCGTTCAGGCTCATACCGGCTTTTTTTGCATGAACAGCTTCAAAATAGCCCTGGCTTGCAATCATTGCGGCATTATCTCCACAGTAACAAAGAGGCGGCATATACAATTTGATTCCCATTTTTTTACATTCTGTTTCCATCCTGGTACGCACACCGCTGTTTGCGGAAACACCGCCGGCCAGTACAATTTTGTCGGCACGATATTCTTCCGCCGCGCGCATCAGCCGGCCGCTTATCAGGTCGCAGACAGTCAGCTGAAAAGACGCCGCAACATCTGAAACGCAAACCTCTTCTCCTTTTTGTTTTGCATGATGGATCAGATTAATCACCGCGGTTTTCAGTCCTGAAAAGCTGAAATCATAAGGGTTTCCGTCCACCTTTGGTCTCGGCAGCCTGTAATGGTCAGGATCTCCATTCTGTGCCGCTTGATCCATGTGTACGCCTCCCGGATAAGGAAAGCCCAGCGCCCGGGCCGCCTTATCATAGGCTTCCCCGACTGCATCATCGCGAGTACGTCCGATGATCTCATATTCAGTATAGCTCTTCACCCAGACAATATGACTATGCCCGCCTGACATGACCATACATAAAAACGGCGGTTCCAGCTCAGGATGCACCAGATAATTAGCCGCAATATGTCCCCGGATATGATGAACCGGGATGAGCGGCTTTTTTTTAACAAGGGCCAGGCCCTTTGCAAAGTTCACTCCAACCAGCAGAGCGCCGATCAAACCCGGCGCGTAGGTGACCGCGACTGCATCAATTTCATCAAGTGTAAGCCCGGCCTCTTTTAAGGCAAGGTCTGTTACCCCGACAATACTCTCACAGTGCCTACGGGAAGCAATCTCCGGGACAACGCCGCCATAAAGCTTATGTTCCTCTATCTGTGAAACCACCATATTGGAAAGGACCTTTCTCCCGTCCTCCACTACAGCCACAGCAGTCTCATCGCAAGAGCTTTCTATCCCCAGTACCTTCATTCCTGTCGTTCCTTTCTTCTTTTCCCCAATCTCTTCCAGCGCAATAAAGCAAGAAAATGTGACGGCATACCGCCGCCACACTCAGCTAACCAGTTTTCTCAGCAAAAGCGCATCCTCTACCGGCTTGACGTAATAGTTTTTCCTTCGTCCAACCTGCTCAAAGCCCAGCCGAGTGTAAAAGGCAATAGCCGAAGCATTGCCCGTCCGGACTTCCAGTGTATAGCAGCGAATTCCCAGACGCTTGGCCTGAATTTCCAGTTCCTTTACCAAACGGGCAGCAATCCCCTTCCGCCGGTACTCAGCCTGTACTGCCAGGAGATTCAGATCTCCCTCGTCAAATACATGGTGCACATTCAGGTAGCCTACAACCTCATCGTTCAATAGAGCTACCAGTGTCAGTGCGGACGGGGATGCATACTCCTCCTCCCAGCTTTCCAAGCTCCAGGGCGTGGTAAAGCAGGCGCAGGAAATCCGATATATCTCCTGAATATGCTCAGGCCGCATCGTGGTAACAGAAAGTCTTTCCTTCATCCTGATTCCGCCTAATCTCAATCTTGTTTATGCCAGACTACTTGTCCGCCTTTTCATCCAGCCGGAAACGGAACTCCTGTTCAAAGAAATCCCGAATTTTATCCCTGCATTCCCGGTAAACACCAATGTCCTGGCCAAATGGATCCGGCACATCCAGCACAATAACCCGGTCTTCATAATCAGGCACCGCGTCTGCAATCACGTTTTTATGTGAATCAGTCATAACATAAAAGATATCCGCATCATTTAAATCCTGAAGGGTAACGCGCCGGGCACGATGGCCGGTAATATCAATCCCGATCTCCTTCATACATTCTACCGCATTTACAGTTGGGAAATCCCCATCGGACGCGGCGAATCCCATGCTCTCCACCCGCATTTCCTTTTCCAGATGCTCCCGCTTGATAATCGCGTTCACAATTCCTTCCGCCATTGGGCTGCGGCAGGTGTTCCCGGTGCACAATATCAGAATTTTCATTTCCATGACCCTCCCTTTTTGACAAAAGCACATCCTAATAAAAATAAATGTAAAGCTTATATAATCTGATTGATCAAGCTGTAATTCTTGTTCCTTATCCCTTGGCGGCAAGCCAGTTTTTTCCCGTGTGTACATCAACGGACAATTCTACCGCAAGCCTGGCGGCCGACTGCATTTCTTCCTTTAACAGCGAGGCAACCAAAGGCGCCTGCATTACCGGCGCTTCAATGATCAATTCGTCATGCACCTGCAAAATAAGCTTCGCCTGAAGCCCTTCCGCCTTTAACCGGCGGTATACCCGGATCATCGCGATTTTGATAATGTCCGCCGCCGTTCCCTGGATCGGCGTATTCAGGGCAATCCGTTTTGCCAGTGCCTTGACCACCTTATTCGTGGAACGGATATCGGCGAGCTCTCTCCGGCGGTGATAGAGGGTGCTGACATAGCCGTCCTCCTCCGCCTGCCTGACAATCCTGTCCATATACTCCCGGACACCATGATAGGTTTTCAGATATTCTTCGATATAGGACTTCGCCTCCGCAACTGAAACATGGATATCCTGCGACAGGGAAAACGCCCCGATTCCGTATACGATGCCAAAATTGATTGCCTTTGCGCGGCTTCTCATCTGCGGCGTCACCTCATCCATCGGCGTTTTAAACACCTGCGAGGCTGTCACCTGATGAATATCGACCTGATCCCGGAAGGCCTGGATCATATTTTCATCCTGTGCAATATGGGCCAGAATCCGCAGTTCAATCTGCGAATAATCGGCGTCCACCAGCATATATCCCTCCCGCGCAACGAAGAATTCCCGAATTTTGCTTCCCTCTTCGCTCCGTACCGGAATATTCTGTACATTTGGCTCAGCAGAGCTAATCCTTCCCGTCCGTGTCTCCGCCTGGTTAAAGGTGGAGTGAACCCGCTGATCCGCACCAACCACTTTGGAAAGTCCTACAATATAGGTTGAGTGAAGCTTGGTCAGCTTCCGGTATTCCAGCAGGCAGTCGATAATCGGATGCTTCCCGCGCAGACTTTCCAGCACATCGGCGTTGGTAGAATATCCTGTCTTGGTTTTCTTTTTGGCGGGCAGTCCAAGCTCGTCAAAAAGGATAACGCCCAGCTCCCGAGTAGAATTCGGGTTAAAGGTATGCCCCGCATAGAAGAAGAGCTGTTCCTTTAGCTCATCAATCCGTCCCAGAAGCTCTTTCCCGTAACGGTCAACCTGCTCCATATCAATTCCAAAGCCTTCATACTCCATATCAGCCAGCACTTCGCAGAGCGGCAGCTCGATGTCGCAGAGAAGCCCGAACATGTTCTCGTTCTTTAAACGCTCTGTCAGCGCGTCACAGAGGTCGGAAAAGGCCGCGGCGATCCGCAGGGCTTCTCCCTCTGTATCAAGCTGATAAGCCTGATGCGGCAGGTATTTCTGAATCAGCCCCGCCAGGGCATATCCTCTGGAAACAGAGCTTAGCAGGTAAGCGGCAAGCTCCGCATCAAAGGTAAGATCTGTAAAAGAGAGTCCTTTTTCTCTTGCTCCCTTAAAATATGCCTTTGCCTGATAGGTGCGCTTGGGCAGGCTGCTTTGATAAACTGCCTGTTCCAGCACAGCCGGTATCTCTTTTGTAATGACAGCGATTTCATTCTCCAGGCAGAAATAAAGCGTCCCATCCTGCTCAAAGAAATCGATCCTCCCACAGCGCTTCAGCTTCTCTATCAAAATGTCGGCAGCAGGATCATACAAGGCTGTAATCGTTTTCTGCTCTACCCGTGCGGCAGGCTGCTCCTGCATTGAAACCGGTCGGATATCAAGCCGTTTAAAGAAGCTGAACAATTCCAGCCTGGTCAACGCCTCCGAAAGCTTTGCCTCCTGTACCGGCCGCATCTGCAGCTCAGCAAGCGGCTCCATCGGCGCTTCCACGCAGATGGCCGCCAGCTCCCGGCTGGTGAAGGCCATGTCCTTCCCTTCCTCCAGCAGCTTTTTTACCCTTGGAGTCGCGTCCAGCGAATCGAGCGACGCATAGATCACGTCAATATTATGATATTTTTGGATCAGCGCAGTCGCTGTCTTTTCTCCAATCCCCTTCACACCTGGGATATTGTCAGAGGCATCCCCCATCAGGGCCTTGAGCTCAACCACCTCTTCCGGGGATACTCCATAATCTTCTTTGAGCTTAGGGATATCATATAAAATATTCTCCTTCGTTTTCACCATGCAAACCTGTACATGCTCGCCAATGAGCTGCAAGGAATCGCGATCCCCGGTAGCGATGATACAATCGTCCCCGTTCGCACGGCATCGGGCGGAAATTGTGCCCAGCAGATCGTCCGCCTCATATCCGGAGAGCTCTGCAATCGGAATTCCCATCAGGCGCAGCAGCTCCTTGAGCGGCTCAAGCTGCATCGCCAGCTCCTCCGGCATTCCTTTCCGGTTCGCCTTATAGCCTTCATACTGAAGATGGCGGAAGGTGGGCGCCTTTAGGTCAAAGGTCACCACTGTAGTATCCGGCGTATAATCCTTCTGTAGTTTCAGCAAAATATTCAAAAAGCCAAAAATGGCGTTGGTATAGGTTCCCTCTTTATTGGAAAGCAGGCGTACCCCATAAAAAGCACGGTTTAAAATGCTGTTTCCATCAATTGCCAAAAATTTCATCTTTATCACCCTTGCCTTCGCTCTGACGAAAGCGTTTCCTGTTTGAAGGCTTCGCCATTCAAACTTTTCCTTTCCCGTGGAATTGGAGCCAGCCTTGTACGCGAAATGATCCCTATAAAAAGCGCGGCGCCTTCAAGGCAGGCCAAAGCCTGTTGTTTTGCGCCTGTACCTGCCCGTCCAAAAGTTGACGAAACGGCCTGTCTGCTTTATAATGGATAGCCGTAGACACGTTTTCTCCATGGTACAAGTCTGTTAACAGTATATCACGCTCATTCTATTATTTCAACTTTAAAGGATCGATATTGTGAAACTAGGAAATATTGTTTTGGAAAAAACTGCCGCCCTCGCGCCAATGGCCTCTGTTGCAGATCACGCTTACCGCCTGATGTGCAAAAGGTACGGCGCGGCTATGGTGACCGGCGAAATGGCGAGCGCCAAGGGAATGTTTTATTCCGACCGCAAAACTGCCGAGCTGTTAAGCGTCACCGGCGAAGAATATCCCATGGGCGTCCAGCTCTTCGGCAGCGAGCCGGATATCATGGCGGCCGCCTGTAAAAAAGCCGCTAAATTTTCTCCCCAGTTTATCGATATCAATATGGGCTGTCCCGTACAGAAAGTGGTTTCAACCGGAAGCGGGAGCGCGTTAATGAAAACACCGCAGCTTGCCGCCGATATTGTCAAAGCGTGCGTTGACGCGGTAGACCTTCCGGTCACCGTAAAAATCCGAAAAGGCTTCGACAATGACAATATTAACGCTGTGGAGCTTGCCTGTATGCTCGAGGAAGCCGGCGCCAGCGCCATTACAGTGCACGGGCGCACCAAACGGCAGATGTACAATCCACCTGTGGATATTAATATTATTGCCCAGGTGAAGCAGGCCGTATCCATTCCCGTCATCGGAAACGGCGATATCACCACCCCTCAGCGTGCTGCAGAAATGTATCAGAAAACCGGATGCGACCTCGTGATGATCGGGCGTGGCAGCTATGGGCATCCCTGGATTTTTGAAGAGGTCAGCAGGTACCTGGAAGACGGCGCCCTGCTTCCGCCGAAAAGCGTAGAAGAGCGGCTTGAGATTATGCTGGAGCATATCAGCCTCATCTGCAAATTCAAGGGGGAACGGCTGGGAATCCGGGAATCCAGAAAGCATGCCGCATGGTACGTAAAAGGGATGCGCGGTGCGGCAAAATTCCGCAATGCCTGCGGGCAGCTTGCTTCATATGAGGATGTCGTTGAGCTGGCAAAGCGGGTAAAGGCAGAAAACCGATTGGAGGAAGAATAAAACGGTGCGGACTGTTTCAGTCCGCACCGTTTTTTCATGCAAAAGGCTGACCCTTTTCCTCTCCGTTTCATATACTGGAATGGAGGTGAATTTAATTGAATATTTATGACTGCAGTGAATGCGGAAATTGCCGGCTTGTCCCAACCTGCTGTGCAGGATCGTCCAGTCCGGAACCATGCCCCTGTGAATCCTGCTGCAAGCCTGTATGCCCTCCGGCGCCATGCTGCCCGGAGCCGTGCTGCCGGCCGGTTACCCCGCCCCCTTGCTGCCTGCCGGGGACAGGAGAGCGTTCCTATGCAATGTATCATATCACAGAAGGAGCTGTGACCAGCGGAACTGACCTCGCGCTCGTTCCAATCCTGACCGGGCCAAACGGAACGATCGTGGCCGCTTCTTCTGCTTCTGTTTATCTTGCTCAGAGACATATTTACGAAGTCAGCTGCCAGGTTACTGCCGCCGCGCAGCTCGCCGGAAGCTTTACGGTCGACCCTATTCTGAACAATGTACCCGAGGCAAACTACAGCACAACCGCTGCGATTGCCGCAGACGGCGGAGCAGGCAGCGTGGCTTCTACGTTCCTTGTCAGCACAGTAACAGCTCCGGTAACGTTATCGCTCCACTATACAGGAACGACAGCCAGCACCGTAAACGGCGTGCTCGTCATCCGGGAAATTGCATAATCCTCTTCACAGAATCGTATAAAAACCAGCCCCGCAGAATACCACGGGGCTGGTTTGATTATTACTGTTATATTGACCGAATGGTAAAACGGTAAGAGAGCGGTTTATCAGACGGGATACAATAAGGCTCATGCACCCTTGCTCCCCAGCTGTTATCTCCGCCGACACCCATTTGTTTTCCTGCTATGGTGACCCAGGTATACTTCGGCATCGGCAGCTCGTCCCAATGAAGCGCATCCTCAAGCTGGAACGCGGAATAGGGAAGCACACCTAACTCAAACGGCGCATCCTCCATCTCAAAGAAAAGGCCTCTGCCGTTTTCATCCGAAATTTCTGCCCATCGGACATCTGTCCTGTTGCCGCATTCCTGCGGCATGGCATAACCGGCAATATTGTCTTCTGCTGTTGTGCAGTATACGCCGATTTTGGCGCCGCAGCGGCGGTCAAGATAGGTTTCCTCCGGCCCGGCGCCATACCAGACAACGTTCTGGTAATCAGCCGGCAGCTTCATGCTCCAGCCGAGCATCGGAAGCTCAGGCAGACCTTCAGCGCCTGGATAAGAAACTTCCACTGCAACGGTTCCGTCCGGCGAAACGGTATAGGACACCGTGGTTTCAGCCTCTGCCATCGGGGACAGCCTGTAGCTGTAGCGGACAAGCAGTTTTCCATCCTGTTCTTCATACTCCATCTTGGTTTTGGTCTGGAACGCGGAGGCCGCATACCAGAATCCGCATCGGTATGGATGCCCGTTGCCCTGGTCGTTGTCTGTAGCAGCGCGCCAATAACGCGGTTTCGGCGCACGGGTAATATATTCCACCCCATTGTATTTCAGGGAAGAAATTCCGCCCTCTTTTGCCGAGAAAAGGATGTCAAAATATCTGCCGTGCGCACCGATATTTCCGTCACCCAGCACAATTGTCATCTTTGCTTCCTCCGAAATCGGACCGGGCTGGTAGCTGCCGAGCACAGTCTGCCCATAGGCTGTCTCATGCCCTGCCATTGCCCAAAGGGTATCCTCTTTCAGGACTGCCGAAACATTCAGGGTATATTCTGCCCCAGCCGGAAGATCCGGCCAGGAAACAGAAATGTGCTCCTTTTTCTGTGCCGGGACATCGCAATCCATTTCAATCCGGTCAATTTCCTGTCCTTCCAGCTCTACCGTACAGATAAAACGGTATCCCGCCGTACTGATAAACAGGTTCTGGTTATCCATCGTAAATCCGGTTTGATCCGGCACAATTTTCAGGTTCTGATAGAGGAATTTCACCTCCTGCATTTTAGGGGAAGGGGTGCGGTCAGCATAAACAATCCCGTTTCCGCAGAAATTATAGTCGGAGTTGCGATCCTCAAAATCTCCGCCGTAGGCCAACACCTCTTCACCAAACCTGTTTTTCTGATAGATGAACTGGTCGATATAATCCCAGATGAAGCCGCCCTGGTACATCGGGTAACGCTCCAGAGCGGTATATGCGTCAAGCGCGCCGCAGGAATTGCCCATTGTATGCGCATATTCACAGCTCAGATATGGCTTTGGCGGGTCATTCCGGAGATATTCCTCAATTTCGGAAGCCGGCGGATACATCCGGCTTTCAATATCCGTAGTATCAGGATACCGTTTGTCATTCACTACTCCTTCATAGTGAACAGGCCGGGTCGGGTCGCTGCGGCGGAAATGCTGGGACATCTCAAAGATGTCTTTCCCGCCGTAGGATTCGTTCCCGCAGGACCAGATCAGCACAGACGGATGGTTTTTATCCCGCTGCATCATGGAATTGGCACGGTCAATGACAGCCGCCAGCCAATCCTCCCGGTCGTTCGGCACCGTCCAGGAATCATCAATGACATCTCTTTTTGACCAGGAACCATGGCTTTCCAGATTTGTTTCGTCAATCAGGTAAATTCCGTATTCATCACAGAGCTCGTACCACCGCGTCTGATTCGGATAGTGGCAGGTACGCACCGCGTTGAGGTTGTTTTGCTTAAGGAAACAGATATCCCAGAGCATATCTTCTTCTGTGACGGCACGTCCGCGGCGCGGATCAAACTCATGGCGGTTAACCCCCTTAAAGATGATCCGTTTTCCGTTAAGGCGCATGATCTTATCCACAATCTCAAAGCGGCGGAAGCCGATTTTCTGTGAAACCGCTTCTACGGTTTTTCCATCCCTTTGAATCAGGAGAATCAATGTATACAGATTCGGCTCCTCAGCGCTCCAGAGCTTTGGCTGGTCAACCTCCAGCGATAGTTCTGCTGCTTCCGAGTAGGAAAAGCTTTTGTTCATTACGAGCGTGCCGCCGGCATCATAAAGCGCCAGCTCAAGCTGGTCTGCTGCCGCGCCGGAAAAGGCACAGCGCGCATGCAGCGCAGCGCTGTCAAAGCCTTCGGATAAATCAGTGGTTACAAACCAGTCGTCCAGATGGGTTTCCGGATATGCATACAACAGCACATCCCGGAACAGACCGGAAAACCTCCAGAAGTCCTGATCCTGAATCCAGCTTGCGCTGCTGTGCAGATAGACCTCCACAGCAAGACGGTTTTCCCCATCCTTCAGGAAATCGGTTACGTCAAATTCTGACGGGGTATAGCCATCCTCGCCATAGCCGATAAAGGCACCATTGAGCCAGACATAGATCGCAGTTTCAAAGCCCTGAAAGGAAAGGATTGTGCGTTTTCCGCGCAGAGGCTCAGACACGGTAAAATCCTTCACATAGCTTCCGACGATATTGTGTTCCATATCCACCTGCGGAGGCCGGAGAAACGCCTTCCCGTCCCACGGGTAGATGGTATTGGTGTACTGCGGCTTGTCGTATCCCTGGGTTTGCAGGTGTCCGGGCACTTCAATAAAGCCCCATCCGTCAACACAATAATCTTCTCTGTAAAAATCCATCGGTCTGAGAGACGGATTTTTCGCAAAGTTAAATTTCCACGTCCCGCTTAAATTCTGGCATAATTCCATTGGCCCGCCGGCAAGCGCCCGTTCCTCATCCAGATAAAACTTATGGTCGGAATGCGCTTTTATACGGTTCACGCCGAATATTTCGGGATCTGTGAGCCAAGCAAGGTCTGGTTTTGTAATTTGCATGAGTTTTCCTCCTTAAAAAGGATTATTTTCTTTTCTATCTTATTGTATTTTTCCCCGAAACACGATAGAAAAATCAAACATAAATCAGTTCTTTTGATTCATCGGACTTCCGGAAAGCAGAATTGCACAGGCAGATGCCTCTGCTATTACAAGCAAGCGGAATATCCTGCCGATATCCCGCTTGCGCCTTATAACAGTATTTCCAATTCCTCCCGCGTCGGAATGGAGGACTGCGCTCCTTTTCTTGTCACGACAATGGCTGAGACGCTGGTTGCAAACTCCGCTGCCTCCCGCAGGGATTTCCCTTCTGCCAGCTTAATCGCCACAGAAGCGGTAAACGCGTCACCAGCGGCGGTTGTATCCACTGCCTTGACCTTTTTCGCCTCAATGATATGGATGCTCCCATCCGGCATACTGACGCAGGAACCCTTGCTCCCCAATGTCACCAGCACATCCTTTGCGCCCATCTGCTTTAAGGTTCCAATCGCCTCTTCCAGATGGTTTTCTGCCTCCGGTATCCCAGTCAGGATGGACAGCTCCACCTCGTTGGGTTTCACCAGGTCAACCGAGTCCAGAAGCCCCTCCGGCAATTTTTCCGGGGCGGGCGCCGGGTCGAGCACAACCAATTTCCCGAATTCCTTCGCTTTTTTGGCCGCATAAGCCGCCGCTTCCAGCGGAACCTCCAGCTGCAGCACAAAGACATCGCATTCTTTCAGCAAGTCAATGTTCCGGTCAATATAGTCACAGTCCACCCGGTTATTTGCCCCCAGCACAGAGATAATGCTGTTGCTCCCGTTCGGACATACCGCAATCATGGCGACTCCGGTTGAGATATCATCCCGTTCATCGAGATGAGAGTGATCAACGCCCGCCTTTGCCAGGCTTTCTTTGAGCATTGCGCCGTAGCCGTCCTTCCCGACCGCGCCCAGCATGGATACCTCAGCGCCCAGCCGGCTCAGGGTAGAAGCCTGATTAGCGCCCTTTCCTCCCGGTACAACCACAAAGCTTTCCGCCAGCAGGGATTCTCCCTCAAACGGAGTACGCGGGACGTCTGCGACGAGATCGGCATTTAAACTTCCTAATACAACTGCTTTCGTCATACTGGCAGCGTCCTCCTAAATACAGGTAAACGCGCCGTCTACCACAAAGTCAGAACCGGTGGTAAAGGTGCTGCAGTCCCCTGCGAGATAAACGACAATCGCCTGAAGCTCCTCCGGTTTACCCATCCGTCCCATTGGCGCCATCGCATTCCACTTTTCAATCAGCGGCTTCAGCCCTTCATTGCTCAGAATCAGATCCGTTCCGATATAGCCCGGACTGATGCAGTTGACACGTACATTTTTATCAATCCATTCCACTGCCAGGGATTTAGTCAGCTGGATCACACCCGCTTTGGAGGCATTATAAGCACACTGTGGCTGCGGGACATTGACAATATGCGCGGACATGGACGCGGTGTTGATAATTGAGCCTCCGCCCTGTTTTATCATAACCTTCCCCGCAGCCTGGGCTGTCAGGAACACTCCGTTCAGATTGACGTTGATGACCTTCAGCCACTGTTCATAGGTCATCTCTTCTGCGGCGACATTCAGCGCTATCCCGGCATTGCAGAAGGCAATATCAATCCTGCCGAATGAACCCAATACCGTGTCGATCATTGCGTCAACCTCGCTTTGGCTGGTCACGTCGGTTTTTACTGCAATGGTCTTTACCCCGGTTGCTGCGGCGATCTCTTTTGCAGTTTCTTCCGCAACCGGCAGATCCATATCCACGATTGCAATGTCAGCACCGGCCTCCGCCAAAGCGGTCGCTACGCATTTCCCAATGCCTCTCGCGCCGCCGGTCACAAACGCCTTTTTTCCGTCTAGTCTCATTTTTTCCAAAATTCCCATTTTTGCCGTCTCCTTTATTACCAATTTAAAATGTTTCCACATTCTGAGCAAAAGCTAAAAATCCGGAGTCTCAAATCCACCAGGCAAAGCCTGCCGATTGCTTCCCTGCACCCATCATAATCTTCCAAAAATACGATGTCAATCTATTTTCTCTTTTTTTGTGATTCCCCTGCATTTTTCTTTGATATTTTGGACAGGATATCCAAATTTTATTTTCTCGTATCCAGCAGGGCTTTCATAAGGTCCTGTTCGTCTCCGGGATAACGAAGCGCCATATTCTCCTCCGAAAGCTTCGGTGTCAGCACGCCCTGCCGGTAAGCATTGAGCAGCAGGGTCAGGTCATAAATCTGATTGCTTATTTTCTGTCCATAATCCGTATCGCTGACCATCACGCGCGCGAGCTCTGTTTCAAAAACGTCCGAGCTCGATTGGATATCCCGGTTTTCCAGAAGCGCTGTCTTGGTATCCTCAAACGCCTGGTGAGACATAATCCGCATCCCGTGGGAATTGTAAATCAAGGTGTACCCTGCAATCCCGGTTCTTGTATGGTATGCCTTGCAGAAGCCGCCGTCGATCACGATCAGCCGTCCGTTGGCCTTGACCGGGCTTTCTCCCTCAATCGCCCTCACCGGCACATGGCCGTTCACAATATGTGCAAACGGAGAGGTCAGCCCGAAATTTTCCAGAATTTTCACACAGACGGCTTCCGACTGATAGAAGGTGTAATAAGGATTTTTCTTCTCTTCCCAGGCAGCTTCGTCGCCCAGGTACATCCGCTCAAAGGTCGTCATTTTAGAACGGCCGAACAGCGGAGAGTCCTTTCCGCACCATAAATACCACATAAAGTCACAGCAATCCTGTTTTTCCTCCTCGCTGATCCCAGTCAGGTATGCGCGGCGCGCCTTGTGGTCGCAGTAATCCATATATTCTTTTCCGCGCAGCATCTTTCCGTCAAGGCTCACCACTGCCAGCTCCCCGTTTTCATCCAGTGGGATACACCCGTGGAACAGGAGGTTGTGGTTGTAAATCCGATACATACTGCCGCAGTCGTACAAAAACCGGACATGCCGTTGGAGACGTTCGCTTCCCCGAAACGCCCGTACCAAACCATGGAGCACATGCTCTTCCTCGTCAGTCAGCGCATATGGGTCTGCCCAGTGAACAGTCGGGAAGCCGGTATCCAGCAAAGGGTATTTTTCCCCCTCGATCTCAACCGTACCCCCGGCGGGATCAATCTGGCTGAGCAGCAGCCGGTCATCCATCCGGTATTCCGGATGCCGCCGGATTGTCTGTCCCTCGAGTTTAAACAGGATAACGGAAACAGCTTTTAACAGCGCTTGATGGGGTGTCTCACAGTCGGGATAGGTGGCCGCCGCAAAGTCGGAAAGCGGGCGGATACTTACCCCATATCCATTTTCCAGTGTCGCAAGATTATGATAAGCAACGCTGTTGCGTACCACTGTCGCAATACAGGGCAGGCTCCCTGCAGCCGCTCCCATCCAAAGGATGTCATGATTTCCCCATTCGATGTCCACAGAATGATACTGTGACAGCATATCCACGATGCTGTCGGCCCGCGGCCCGCGGTCAAAAATATCACCGACAATATGCAGGCGGTCAACTGCCAGACGTTTTACCAACGAGGTCAGGGCAATGATAAATTCATCCGCATTTTGGATGCTGATGATGGTTTCAATAATTTTCTGATGGTAAATAAACTGATTGTCGTCCTCGTCCGGCTGGGCATGGAGCAGCTCGTCAATAATGTAGCTGTATTCCTTTGGCAGCGCCTCCCGCACCTTTTGACGGGAATATTTGGAGGAAACCAGCTTGCAAAGGTCAATCAGCCGATGTAAAGTCTCTTCATACCAAACTTCAGTATTTCCGCCGCTTATCCGAACCATCTCCAGCTTCTGTTCCGGATAATAAATCAGCGTGCAGAAATCGGAAAGCTCCTGTTCTTCCATTTCTTTTCCAAACAGCAGGGTAACCTTCTCGCGGATTACGCCGGAGGCATTATTCAAGATATGGTAGAAGGCGGCATATTCACCATGCAGGTCGCTCATAAAATGCTCTGTACCCTTCGGCAGATTTAAGACGGCGCGGAGATTAATCAGTTCCGTACAAACCTGCTGTTCTGTACGATAGCTCTCGGACAGCAGCTTGAGATATTTTAGTTCGTCTTGTGTAAAGGTTCTCTTCTCATAATTCATAACCCTTCCCCCAATTCTTCTCTACTTCTTCTCCTTTATTGTACCGAAAAAGGAGAAAATTTACAATCTTTATCAGAGGAAAAAAATTATTGTAAACTTTTTTAAAAATTTTAGTTGACAATTATCCTTCCTTTGATTATAATTGGGACTGTGAAAAAAATATCTACATAGAAAGATGGGAAGAAAATGAACTCATCCGTTTCAAAAGTCAGGATACAAACCCTAACCAAAATTGCCATCTGCATTACCTTACTGATTGTCGCCTCTTATATCGTAATTCCGCTCCCCTTTTCCCCGGTAGTCATCACCGCGCAGACATTAATTGTCAATGTGATCGCGTTGGTGCTGACTCCAAAGCAGGCCTTTGCGGCCATGGGAGTGTATCTGTTCGCAGGACTCATTGGACTTCCGGTGTTTTCCGGCGGCGTTTCCGGGCCAGCCAAGCTCTTCGGGCCAACCGGCGGTTTTCTAATCGGATTTTGGGTTGCAGTGGTGGTAATCAGCCTATTGAAAGGAAAACGTCCCAGCTTTTGGCGCTATCTGCTTGTGACAGTGTGCGTCGGCCTTCCGATTATTGACTTCTTCGGCGTGCTGTTCATGTGCATCCTGCAGCAAGCCACCATCCCGGCAGCGCTCATGGCTGCCGTAGTGCCGTTCCTGCCAGGCGATATCCTAAAGGCTGTTGTTGCCTGCCTGCTTGCAGTGGCGCTCAACCGGGTTCTTCCCGCTAACGATTAAAAAAATCACCCATTTTATAAAAAATGGGTGATTTTTTTCTGATTTCCCTCAATTATAAGGCTATAATAAGAATACAATTTTATCCAAAGCATTGAGGAGGAATCTTATGCCGATTATTTATCACGAAACAACCCAAACCTTCCATCTTTATAATAATAAAATCAGCTATCTATTTAAAATACTGAAAAACGGACAGCTTGGGCAACTCTATTTCGGGAAACGAATTCACGATAAAGAAAATTTCGATTATCTGCTGGAGCTGTTCCCGCGCGCCATGTCCGCCTGCGCCTATGAGGGCGATAAAACCTTTTCACTGGAGCATATCAAGCAGGAATATCCCGCTTACGGTACAGGGGACATGCGCTATCCCGCCTATGAGATTTTGCAGACAAATGGCAGCCATATCACCTCCTTTGCTTATGTATCTCATGAAATTCGGCCCGGAAAGCCGGCTCTGCCGGGTCTCCCCGCTACTTATGCCGAGCGGGAAGAGGAGGCGGAAACCCTGGCGGTTCACCTGTGGGATGAGGTAATTCATACCGACCTGATCCTCTTTTATACCATCTTTGAACAACACCCGGCTATCGCACGCAGCGCCTCCTTTACCTGCCGGCAGGAGGAACCCATTGTCATTCACCGCGCCATGAGTCTCAGTCTCGATTTCCCGGACTACGATTTTGAAATGATAGAGTTGACCGGCGCATGGGCAAGAGAGCGTTCTGTCAAATGCCGCCCGCTGGAGCACGGCGTGCAGGGCATTTACAGTATGCGGGGCTGCAGCGGAAACGGTTTCAATCCCTTTCTTGCGCTTAAACGGCCTAATACGGATGAAGCCTCCGGAGAGGTTTACGGGTTCAGTCTGGTCTACAGCGGCAATTTTCTGGCACAGGCGGACGTTGAACCCTTCGGTACGGCCCGCGTAACCATGGGAATCCATCCTGACCGTTTTTCCTGGAAGCTCTGCAACGGGGAGAGCTTCCAGACGCCCGAGGCCGTAACAGTGTATTCCGACCAGGGACTGAACGGTATGAGTCAAGCCTACCATACCCTGTACCGCAGCCGGCTGGCGCGCGGCTTTTGGCGCGACCGGACGCGTCCTATTCTGATCAACAACTGGGAAGCTACCTATTTTGATTTTAACGAAGATAGGATTATACAGATCGCCAAAGCCGCACAGCAGCTAGGCGTCGAGCTTTTTGTCCTCGATGATGGCTGGTATGGCAAACGCAGCAGCGATACCACCTCTTTGGGGGATTGGTATCCCAACCCGGAAAAGCTGCCGAACGGCCTCTCCGGGCTTGCAGGCAAAATCCAGGCGCTGGGAATGAAATTTGGACTTTGGATTGAGCCGGAGATGGTCAGCTACGACAGCGACCTCTACCGTGCCCACCCCGACTGGATGCTCGCTGCTCCAGGCCGCCGCAGCTCCCACGGGAGAAACCAATATGTCCTGGATTTCTCCAAAAAAGAGGTTGTGGATTATCTTTTCCACCTGCTGGACCGAATTTTCTCTGAGGCGCCAGTCTCCTATATCAAATGGGACATGAACCGTTGCATGACCGAGGTGTTCTCGCAGGGTGCCGGCCCCGATTATCAGGGCACTGTGCCGCATCGCTATATTTTGGGCGTCTACGACCTTTACCAGCGCCTGACTGACAAATATCCGGAAATCCTTTTTGAATCCTGTGCGAGCGGCGGCGCGCGGTTTGATCCGGGGATGCTTTATTATGCGCCGCAATGCTGGGCGTCAGACGATACCGACGCGGTTGAGCGGATCAAAATCCAGTATGGCACATCCATGGTTTATCCTTTAAGCAGCATAGGCGCCCACGTCTCGGCCGTGCCAAACCACCAGCTCCTGCGAAACACGCCTCTTCAGACCCGTGCAAACGTCGCCTACTTCGGCACCTTTGGATATGAGCTCGATCTCAATCAGTTAAGCGAACGGGAAACCGAAATGGTGAAAGAACAGGTTTCCTTTATGAAACAGCACCGGGAGCTGATCCAATACGGAGATTTTTACCGTCTGATCAGCCCCTTCGAGGGAGACGGTAACCGAACGTCGTGGATGGTGGTTTCCAAGGACAGAAAAACCGCTCTGGTCGCCTATTACCGGATACTGAGGCAGATGAACGGCGGATACAGCAGGATCAGACTGCAGGGACTTGATCCACAGAGCTGCTATACGGTCTCCCCTAGCAATATCAGCCAGTACGGAGACGAGCTGATGAATCTCGGACTATTGACCTCTGACATCAACTCGGGAGAATTTTATTCCCATGATTTGGAAAAGGATGGAGACTATGCGTCCCGTCTTTATCTATTAACAGCAGAATAGAATAAAAGGTAACAGCGGGCAAATTGGGCGCCCGTTGTTACTTTTTTGTTACACTCTCCCAGCTAATATTGTCAGAAAGATTACAACTTGCCGATTTCCTTGACATCGGGACAGGGAGTAGCATACAATAGGAACGTACTTCATAGCAAAGTTTTTTGTTGAAACTGATGTTGGCATAAAATTTTTATGCCGCATTTTAGCCAGCCTAAAAGTGAACGGGAAGCACTGACATCGGCCGGCCCGATTCCATAAAGGGAGATTAGAATGAAATATAGCAAAATCATGGCTGCTGTTCTGGCAGTACTATTGGCCATCGGCTGTTTTTCCGGCTGTGGATTATTGGGAACAGGACAATCTACCAGTTCAAAAAACACGGCTGTCCAGACAACTGTTCAGCTTACAAGCTCCGATGGAAAATATTCTCTGGAAATTCCAGATAAATGGAAGGACATGCAGGCAGCCCTTTCATCCGATTCCGTTCTTGCATGCGGAAACAATGCGAAAGAGCAGTACCTCATGATAATCCCGGATTCAAAATCAGAGCTTAGTATGAATTTCTCTGAATACACCTCTGTGATCCTCCACCAGATCGGCACCAATATGGAGAATGCTGTCATCGATCAGACCGCAGACTTCGAGATACCAGGCCATGCGGCAACCCGGACGACGGTCTCCGGCACGGCGGATGGGCTTAAGGTGCGTTATTGGGTTTACACGGTAGACTGTCCGGAAGATTATCTTCAAATTGTTGCCTGGACGTTGCAGGACAAGGCTGAAGAAACAGAGCAGACCTACGACCAGGTAGCGCAAAGCCTGAAAGAAGCTGCCGGTACGCAGTAAGTCAGCGAATCATTCCCCCAATAAAACAGGGGCCGGATCATCCGGCGCCTGTTTTATTTCGCTAAATTGTTAAAGAATTGTCAATATAAACAAATTCCGACTTATTATTTGTGAAAAACGAAGAAATATGAAAAAATTATAAAAATCACATTGATAAAATATTGACAAAGCATTAGGAAAGTTGTATTTTGTTATTGGAACTTAGTTTATCACTTAAACTATCTCCGCCGTAATATTCCATTGCACAGCCGGCAAACTAAAAATGAGTTCGGCTGGAATCTTAAATACAATGGGAGGTCCTTATGAATTTTAAATATAAGTGTTGGGGAAAAGGAGACATTGACGCTTCGTTTGGTGTTTTCTTTGACGGCTTCTCCAAAATTTTAACAGCTACCGGTATTATGATCGCCGTGTTCGGCATGCCTGCATCGATTGTCATCGGACAGATCGTCCCCGCAATCGGCGTGGCCAGCTTCTTGGGAAACCTCTGGTATTTCTATGAGGCAAAGCGGCTTGCAAAAAAAGAACAGCGCCAGGACGTTACCTCCCAGCCCTTTGGGATCGGTGCCTCGCAGCTTACCGGCTGGCTCTATTTGATTATGGGGCCTGTCTACTGGAAAACAGGAGATGCCATGCTCGCGTTCCGCGTTGGGCTATGCGCGGCCTTTATCGGCGGAATTGTAGAGGTGCTGGGCGCGTTTGCCGGACGCTGGATTGTCAAGAACGTCCCGCACAGCGCATTGCTCGGCAACATGGCCGGCAGCGCGATTGTCTGGCTCTCGATCGTCGGGATGGCCTCTGTCTTTGACAAGCCGATCTATGCAGTCCTGCCTCTCTTTATTATCCTGATCGACTATTTGGGCAAGGCAGACAAGCGCTTTAAAAAAATCCCTTCCGGCGTCATTGCAATCGTCCTGGGCGCCGCCATTGCCTGGGCAACCGGCTCCTTAACACCGGAAAGCTTTACCTCCTCTTTTGAAAATGTAGGTTTCTATGTTCCGCATTTCTTCTTTGGCGATATCCTGAGCGGGATGAAAGAAATTGTTCCTTACCTGCCGATTATTATCCCGTTGCAGATTAACAATTTCCTGACCACCCTGCAGGGGCTGGAAAGCGCAAAGGAAGCAGGAGACAATTACCCGGAACGTCAATCGATGCTGATGGACGGCGTCTTTACTCTGATTGGTTCCTTTTTGGGCAACCCCTTCCCTACTACCGTTTATTTCGGCCATCCCGGCTGGAAGGAAATCGGCGCGCGCTCGGGCTACTCCATCGCGGTCGCCGTTACCTATCTGTTGGTCTGCATCAGCGGCCTGACCGGAATTATCATGGCGGTTGTCCCATATGAGGCTGTGCTGGTGCTGCTGATTTTTGTGGGCTTCTCCGTTTCCGGCACCACGCTGCAGAATACCAAGCCAAAATATATTCCCGTTATCCTAATTTCAATGATCCCGATTATTTTCCAATATATCCAGACGCTGATCGATTCGGCTGTTCAGGCCGCCGGAACGACTACCTCGGAGATTACGGCGTCTCAATTCGCGGAATTTTCCGTCCCCATGAACGGGATTCAAATACTCAGCTACGGCGCATTTTTATCGAGCCTTTTGATTGCCGCCGTCCTGGCATGCGTCATCGACAAGCACTATCTCCGTGCGGCTGCATTCTCCCTTGCATTAGCCGGTTCTTCCTTTATCGGGCTGATCCACAGTGAATCCATTGCATGGCTTCCGAAAAACGGTGTCATCCTCGGCATTATCTATTGTGTCGTCGCGCTGATTCTTTTCTCAAAGTACTGGATGTTCCAGCGCAAAGGAACACCGCCGATGGGTTCTCAAAGCCAACAAACTGTTTGATAACACAGTCTATTTTCCCTTTGCTTCATTGCAAGGGGTTTTAATAGAAAAACATAGTTTAATAGTTAAATTATGTTTCATCAAAAATAACCCTGCATGATCGCAGGATCTGAGGGAAACCTGTAATAAAAAGGTTTCACATTCGGCTCTGCAGGAAGAGAAATGGAGGAAAAGATTTGATCAGTGTAAACGAAAGAGCTGTCAGGCTCGCGAAGCAAATGGTTCACGACCCGGATTATTATCAGGTTGAGGTTCACCGCATCCACGGCGCTTACGTCATCGACGCTGGCGTTGAAGCACGCGGCGGTTGGGAAGCAGCCAAGCTGGTTACTGAAATTTTGTTTGGCGCACTCAACGAAATCACGATCGACACTTTCCCGGAGCGGATCGACGACGTTTATTATAACGCAGTCCATGTCCATTCCGACCGTGTTGTCCTGCAGCAGGCCGCCTGCAATATCTCCGGATGGGAGCTTCGGCCCGGAAAATATGCCCCGGTGCTGGCCGGTCCGGGAAGAACAGTTGCCAGAAAACCCGGCGACTGGCTTTCATGCTACAGCGATTATTCCGATCAATATCATCAGGCTGTCCTGACAGTAGAAAAGGGGACGATGATGTCCGAAGAAGAGGTGCAGGATTTGATTGACGCCTGCGGAATTGACCCGGAAGGCCTTTACATCATCGTTGCAGCCAGCGGAAGCACCGTATGCTCCGTAGAGGTTGCGGCACGGATTCTGGAACAGACCCTTCACCGCCTGCGGGAGGAGAAATTCAACCTTGACAATATCGTTGAAGCACATGGCTTCTGTGTTGTCCCGCCTGTTGTAAAGGACGATTTGATCGCAATGGGACGGGTGAATGACGTCCTGATGTACGGCGGTCAGTCAACCTTTACCGTCGACTGCGAGGACAGCGAAATTGAAGCGGTTATCGGAAAAATCACCAGTGACAAATGCTCGGAATACGGCAGGATGTTCTTGGAAATTTATCAGGAGCATGGCTGCGACTTCTATCAGGTTCCGATGGAAATGTATTCCCCGGCAAAGGTTTTAATCATTAACCAGAGAACCGGCCGCCGGTTCAAAGCCGGTGAATTTAAGCTGGATGTTCTGGCAAAATCCTTTAATTTTTCAATTTACGACAAGAAATAATGAAAGCTTTGTGATTTCACGAAAACAACTCACAGTTCGTGAAACCAAACAATTTGGGAGGACAATGTATTATGGAAAACGTAAAGATTCCTTTTTTCAAGAAATCTGACCTTGACGCATCAATCGGAGTATTCTTTGATGGATTTTCCAAGGTTATCGTTGCAATTGCAATTTTAGTAGGTACATTTCAGCTTGACAACGCTACTGTTTTCGGCACTATGATGCCGGGCGTGCTTGTCAGCGTCATCGTGTTAAACGGAGGCCTTTGGCTCTATTACCGCCACATCGCGAAACAGAGAGGCGACGCAGGCTTAACCGCAATCCCGGCTGGGTTGCAGGCGGGCCGTATGTTCATCTGGCTTTATTCCATTATGCTGCCGGTATTTAACTCCACCGGAGATGCAATGATGGCGTTTAAGGTTGGCGTATTCGCACACTTTATCGGCGGTGCAGTCTTTGTTATCGGCGCATTTGTTGTTCCGAAGCTGCTGAAAATTGTTCCGGCCGGCGCTTTGTTTGGTTCCCTGGCCGGCGGTGCCATGGCCTTCTTAATCCTCCAGTCCTTGGACGGCGTTTTGAAAATGCCTCTGGTTGGCTGGATTTCCCTGATCGTTCTGTTCGTGATTTATCTCGGCAAAGTAAACACCAAGCTTCCGGCTGCTCTGATTGCGATTGTCGTTGGTGCTGTGATTGCTTTTGCAACCGGCGCAATGGGCTTCGGCGCAGTAGCTGATTCCTTCCAGAATGTCGGCTTCTACCTGCCGAAATTCACCTTCGGAATTTTCTCTCCGGACGTTATGTCTGCAACCATTCCATTCCTGCCGATTATCATTGTTTTCTCTATTAACGAGGTCATCACCGGTATCCAGGCTGTAGAACAGGCAAAAGAATGCGGAGATACCTTCTTCACTACAACCAAGCCGCTGGTCATCTCCGGTGTTGCCAGCATGGTTGGCGCACTGTTCGGAAGTCCGCTGGCAGTTGGCCTTTACTGGGGCTATCCGGGATGGAAAAAGATGAATTCCGGCACCGGCTATCACCTCGGCATTGTTATTCTCTACGCGCTTGTCGGCTTAACCGGCCTGACCGCGATCATCAACGCGTTTATTCCGGAAGCAACTGTTCTGCCAATTCTGGTATTCGTTGGTATCTCCAGCTATGCGCAGGCATTCGATGTTGTCAAGAGCAAATACTATCCTGCCGTTATTATGGCGTCTGTTCCGGTTGCGGTTGAATTTATCATCAACAATGTTGCAGAAGGCGGACTGGCTGGTCTCGCCATGTATAAACCAGGCTCCGCGTTTATCGGACTGATCGTGGGCTGCCTGTTTGTATTCATCATCGACAACAACTGGAGAAACGCGGCAGTGACCTCTGTTATTGCAGTTGGACTTACAGCAATCGGGATGATCCACTCTCCGAGCATTGTCCTGACAGAGGGCTATGTTTTTGAAACCAACTTCATTATCGCCTATGCAATCTGCGCGGTCGGTTTCCTGATCATGCACCTGATCAAGTTTAACCACAAGGCGCATGAAGCTGACCTGGAGGCAGAGCGGCAGGCGGAGCTTTCACAGGCAAAGCAGTTTTAATTGAAACAAGAGAAAGGATTCTGTAATTCATGAAAACTTTAGTATTTTTCGGCGCCGCCAGAGAAAAGGGGCATACTAGGGCTATGGTTGACCTGTTCCTGGAGCATCTGGACGGCGAAAAGGAAATTATCGACGCTTACCGCACCGAGGTGGCTCCCTGTAAGGACTGCCGTTACTGCTGGCATAAAAAAGGCTGCAGCATCAAAGACGGTATGCAGGATATTTATCAGAAAATCGAAGAAGCAGACAATATTGTGCTGGCTTCCCCCATGTATTTCCATTCCATCACAGGGGAATTAAAGGCCCTGATCGACCGACTCCAGGTGTATTGGGCAGGCCATGTAAGAAACGATATGCCGGAACATCCAATTAAAAAAGGCGCGATTCTTTTAGTCGGCGGTGCTCCAAGCTTTGAAAACCAGTTTTTGGGCGGCGAGCTGGTCTTTAAAAACCTGTTAAACGACCTGAGCGCGGAATGCTTAGGAGAGGTATGCCTGCCGAACAGCGACGTAGATTCCCTCCAGACCCGTCCTGATATCGCGCAGCAGGTAATCGACCTTGCTCATAGGATGAACGAAGCCAATCAATAAGATGGTTTCCAAGAAAGGAAACCAAATCACAAAGGAGAGTTAATGATGTCTAAAAAATATAAATTCACTACAAAAGAACATCTGCCGGTAGAGCATCTCATCTTCAAAGTAGCGCCGGAGGACGTGGAAGAATATTTGAGAGTTGACCACGAGGTCTGGACTCTGGGAGAAGCGATGTGGGACGGTTTTGATCACATCCCGTTCCTGAGCAAAGAAACCTGGATCAATGAAAACAAGCCGGGCGAAATGCACTTTGTATTCATCTGGGAAAGCCTTGAATCCTGGAAAAAGGTAGATGATAAAGAACTTCAGGCGGCTTTCATTAAAGAATTTGAAAGTAAATTCACTAAACCGTATGAATTTATCTACTGCGGACAGAATGAGGAGAACTTCGGGGTACACCGTTACAGCAGATTTGAACGGGTAGACGACTAAGCTCATACACATAGAATTCCTAATTTTATAATTAAATGAGGTGTACATGATGAAATTTGAAGATAAAGTAGTAATTATCACCGGTGCTTCTTCCGGAATCGGAGAAGGCGTTGCCAAGCACTTTTTAGCGGAAGGCGCAAAGGTTGTTGGCTGCGGCGTAGAACCAAATATGAAAATCGAAGATAAAAACGCCATCTATGTCCAGGCTGACCTGACCAAGCCGGAAGACGCGGAGCACGTTGTCTCCGAAGCGGTTAAGGCGTTCGGCAAGGTGAACAAGCTGGTCTGCTGCGCAGGCGTCACCTTTATCGGTTCCCTGGAAAGCACATCCCACGATATGTTTATGAAAGAGCTCGGCATCAACCTCGGCGGTGTGTTCAACATGTGCAAAGCGGCTGTCCCAGAGCTGAAAAAGCAGAAGGACTCCACCATTGTAACGGTTGGCTCCGATCTCGGCGTTCACCCAATTCCGGAACGGATCGGCTACTGCCCGTCCAAGGCCGGCGTAATCATGCTGACCAAATGCATCGCGCTGGAATATGCGCCTGACATCCGCGTCAACTGCATCCTGCCGGGCCTTGTCCGCACCCCGATGATTGAAATGCGGTTTGAAGAAGCGGACGATCCCAAAGCGCTCGAGGAAGCATACGCAAGCATGTATCCGCTTCACAAAATGGGTAAAGTGGAGGATATGGCAAATGCGATCTCCTTCCTGTCCAGTGAAGAAAGCGGATTTATTACCGGAGAAATCATGCATGTCTGCGGCGGCAGCCTGATCTAAGGAAAGGAAGAATCAATATGGCGACTTCTTTATTTAAAATGCCGTTTGATGTAGAGAAAACAAAAGTCAGAAAAATTTATGAAAGCGACGATTTAAAGACCGCCGCGGTAAAAACCCTGACCTGTGACCACATCAAGGAAATCTACGGCGAACTGAACTTTACGGAGCTTCACGAAGACCGTCCGTATACCTATACTTCCCTCGTCACCTCGATCGACGGAAAAATCGCCTTTACTGACGCGCCTCAGGGGCCGCTGATTGCAAAGCTCAACAAATATGACCCGGACGGCGCAAATGCCGACTGGTGGATTCTGAATATGCTGCGCGCGGTATCCGACGGCGATATCATCGGCGCCGGAACCATGCAGGCCGAAAGCGACTATACCTGCCATGTCTTTGACCAGGATCTGGAGGATGCGCGGATTGCCGCCGGAATGAATCCGGTGCCGTGGAATATCATTTCCTCCCTGGACGGGACTGATATCCCATTCGGCCACATCCTCTTTCAAACTCCGGAGGTTCCGGTTATGATCAGCACCTCTGCCGCCGGGCTTAAGGTTGTCGAGGAAGGTCTAACCTGTGACTATGCTGTTGTCGGCCCGGTATCCTCCATAGAGGATGTAACCGATGAAATGATCTGTACTATGAAGGCAAATCAGGATAAGGTGATTGTCATTGCGACCGGTGAAAAGGCTCCTGATTCTAAGGTGGCGCTTTATATCATGAAAAAATTCGGCCTTGACAAAGTGCTGGTTGAGACCCCATCCTATATGCACTATCTGGTTTCTCAGGGCCTGATGGATGAGCTCTTCTTCAACTATTCCTGCATCTATGTCGGCGGGCAGGCATTATCCATCGGAAAGTTCGGGAAGGAATTCGGTTCCAAAGACCATCCGCATACCAAAATGCTCTCCGTCCATACCCACAGCGACCACTTCTTCTACTTCCGTCAGAAACTGATCTACGATTAAGTTTTGTGAGAAAGAAGGAAACGAAATATGTCTAAAATTGCAGTGGTATTCCACAGCGTCTGCGGGAATACCTATCTGATGGCAAAAGCATATGCGGATTACCTCAAAGAAAAGGGCGAGGAGGTCTCCCTTTTCCGTGTGAAAGACGAGGCCTTTGAGGAAACCTCCCTAAAGTTTGATTCTTCCCGGGTTTACCGGGAAGAAATCCTGAAACTGCCCGTTATCTCCTGCGGCAAGGACCTGACCGGTTACGACGCGCTGTTTTTGGGTTCCCCAACCTATTACGGCTGTGTTTCCGCGCAGATGAAAGCCTTTATGGATTCCTTCTGTGACATCTGGGTGGAAGCCCTGATGTCCGGGAAATATTTCGGCTGTTTTGCGACCAGCGGTGATCTCTACGGAGGCAGCGAACTCTGTATGCAGGGGATGAATACCTTTGCCCAGCATATGGGAATGATCTTATTATCTGTTCCCTGCAATATCGGCGGCGCGCCGCAGCCGGCCTACGGCATCACCCATGCAACCGGGCCAATGTCCGACCAGCGGATGCAGGACGACACAGTAAAAGCCATTCATGGCTATCTTGACTATGTCCTTCCCGCAATCCATCAAAAATAATTCCTCACTTTCAGCCATATAGAAACGGGCGTGCAGCTTTTGCTGCACGCCCGTTTCGCCATTTGCGTTTATTGGTTCGCCATTTGGATGAAGAAGCCACTGACACACTGATCGGAGGCGCTGAGAATCGCAGAATCATCTCCCAGCTCAGAGATAAAAATGTCCTGCGTCTGGGTGATAGGCAGGACAATCTGCCGCAGAACCTCCGGGATCAGGTAAGGGAGCGCCGATACAATTACAGAACTGATGACAATGGTCTGGCTGTTCAGGATAAAGATGATATTCCCAAGCCCTACCGCAAGGTATTTAATAAATTGCTGCAATACCTTCAGAGCATGTTCATCCTGAATTCTCACCAGGGCAATGAATTCTTCAATCCGTGAGATCGGATGCTCGAGATACCGGTTCACCTGCCTGATCACCGCCTGGTTGCTGCAGTATTGTTCCCAGCAGCCATGTTTTCCGCAGGAGCACTGCTCTGTTTCGTCGAAATTAATGGTATGGTGCCCCAGCACGTTGGCAAACCCAAGGTATCCCTGAATCAGCTCACCGTTGGTGATCAGCCCGGTGGAGATAACGTCTGCAATCGAAATCACCGCAAGCTCCCGGTATTCAGGATGATGCTTCTGCTCTGCCAGCGCCATCAGATTTCCGTCATTGTTTACCGTCACCGGGACATGATACCGGTCCTGCAGCAGCGTCTTAATATCGATATTCCGCCAGCGAAGATTCGGAATGTTCCGGATCACGCCCTCCCGGTCGACAACCCCGCGCACCGATACCCCGATTCCGACCAGCCCATAGGGCGACGGGGACATCGACTGAACCGTTTTGTCCAGATAATCATACAGATGCTTGTAATTTTCCGCAAACTGGTTCCCGATCAGCGGGATCGTATGGCTCTGCCGCACCTCGTTGCAGAGGTCGGTCGTAATGACCCGCATACTGGTCACGCCAAGGTCAATCGCGATGCAATAGCCCGCGTCTGCTATCTGCTGAAGCATGATTGGCTTCCGCCCGCCGGTAGAGCTGCCCAGTTCCGTTTCCTGCAGGAGATGAAGGTCTATCCATTCCTTTACAACGGTAGAAACCGTCGCTTTATTCAGTTTTAGCTGTTCCGACACCTCTGCACGGGAGACATCCTGGTGCTGCCGAATATAATCAAGAACCGCCAGACGGTTTAACGTCCGGATGTCCTTTGTCTGCGCTAATTTCATATTATCACCATGCCTTTTGCCTATTACATGCCTTTCTGGAAAGCGAGGAATCAGTCCCGCCCTGCAGAAAACAACGGAGAAATCCATATGACCGTATTGTATCATAAAACACCGGTGATTTCAAACCGCCTAAAACGTCAGACTATTCCTATTTTGCTCATAATTTGTTGATATTTTCCAAAATCGGGTATGTTATAATATAGGTACAAAACATGAAATCAAATACATTGATAGAAAGGCGTGGGCTAGAATGGCCTTTGTAGAGTTTCAGGATGTGACAAAACTTTACCATATGGGCGAAATTACCATTGCGGCTGCTGATGGGATCACCTTCTCGGCAGAGCAGGGTGAATTCGTCATTATTGTCGGGCACAGCGGCGCCGGCAAGACAACGGTACTGAATATGCTCGGCGGGATGGATACCTGCACCAGCGGTACCATTATGCTTGATTCCAAAAGGATCAGCAGCTATACCCCGCGCCAGTTAATTGAATACCGCCGCCATGATATCGGGTTTGTGTTCCAGTTTTACAATCTGGTGCAGAACCTGACCGCGCTGGAAAATGTAGAGCTGGCGGCGCAGATCTGCGACAATCCGCTCGACGCAGCCATGGTGCTGGAGGAGGTCGGGCTGGGTAACCGGATGAATAATTTTCCCGCTCAGCTTTCAGGCGGCGAGCAGCAGCGGGTGGCAATCGCACGTGCGATCGCCAAGAATCCCAAGCTGCTGTTATGTGACGAACCAACCGGAGCGCTCGACTACAACACCGGAAAAACCATCCTGCAGCTCTTGCAGGACACCTGCCGGAATAACGGACAGACTGTTATTGTCATCACCCACAACCAGGCGTTTACCGCAATGGCCGACCGCGTGGTCAAAATCAAGAGCGGGAAAGTGGTTGATATCCAGACAAACCCCAACCCTGTGTCGGCGGAAAGGATTGAGTGGTAATGAAAAAGGCATTCCGGACTGACGTTGTCCGCTCTATTACCCATTCCCTGAGCCGTTTTTTTGCAATCCTGATGATTGTTGCGCTTGGGACAGGGTTTTACACCGGACTTCGCTCTACCTCACCGGATATGAAGCTGACTGTGGACGATTACTGTGATGAAGGCCGCATGATGGATCTCCATGGTGTTTCTACCATGGGCTTCACCGATGAGGACGTTGCGGCAATCCGGGCAACTGAGGGCGTTTCCAGCGTCATGGCCGGATATACAGTAGATGCGATCAGCCGGCTGGATGGAAAAGACAGGGTAATCCGCATCCATTCCCTTCCTGCCAATCTCTCAGAGGATAATAAAGACTATCTGAACCGCCCTGTAGTTGTAAAGGGCCGGCTGCCGGAAAAGTCCGGGGAATGTGTGGTCAGCAAAGACAATCTGTTCGATTCGGAGGATGTCATCGGCAGTACGATTACTCTGACAGACAAAGACGGTTCTCTGGGTGACCAGATCAAAACTAAGGAATACACTATCGTCGGAATTGTGGATTCCTCTTATTACCTTTCTTTTTCCTTGGGAAGCACCGAGCTTGGGAGCGGAAACCTTGACTATTATATGTATATCCCGGAAACGGATTTCTCCCAGCCCGCCTATACCGATCTCTTTGTCACGGTAATCGGAGCCGCAGATTTGTCTGCCTTCTCGGACGATTATGAAGAGCTTGTTTCCCAGGCCTCCGACCGGCTGGAGGAGCTGGCGGATGTCCGTACCCCACTCCGGCTGGAGGAAATTCGCGCAGAAGCACAGCAGGAGCTTGATGACGCAAGGCAGGAATATGAGGATGCGAAGAAAGAAGCGGACGATAAGCTTGCCGATGCAGAGCAGACGCTCCGGGACGCAGAGCAGGAAGTCGAGGACAGCGAGCAGAGGCTTGCTGACGCAAAGCAGACGCTCCAGGACGGAGAAGCGGCATGGAAAGACGGCATAGCAGAATATGAGGACGGTATCGCTTCGCTGAAGGAAGAAAAAGAAAAAGCGGAAAAAGACCTCTCTGACGCGCAAAAGCAGATCGATGATAAACGTACAGAGCTGGAGGATACGCAAACCGAGCTGCAGGCATCCAAAAAGGAATTGGACCGCGGCGCCGCGCAGATTGAACAGACCCGTCTCGCTCTTGCACAGATGGATTTACAGCATCAGGATCTCATCGACCAGCTCGATCAGGCGGAAGAGGACGGCGATCAGGCGCTGATCGATTCCCTTGCCGCGCAGATCGAACAGTTAACCAAAACGATGCAGCCGATGCAGCTTGCCGTAGATTCCTATGACGATAACCTTCAAAGAGTTACGTCCGGGCTCAGCGCGGTAAAAGACGGTTTCGCACAGCTTGATGAGCAGCAGAAACTGTTGGATCAGTCCAAGCAGGAAGCAGAGGATACCTTTACAGAAGCAGAAGAAAAACTCGAAAAAGCCAAAAAACAGCTTGACAAAAGCCGTACAGATTTAGATAATGGTTATGTTGAGCTGCAGGAGAATTCCCAGAAGCTTACGGATGCAAAGCAGGAGATAGAAGACGGCTGGGAAGAATATGAAGCCCAGAAGCAGGAGGCAGAGGAAGAGCTTGACGACGCAAAGCAAAAGCTCGATGACGGACAGAAGGAGCTTGACGAGCTGGAAAAGCCTACCTGGTACTGGCTGGACCGGGACACTAATGTAGGATTTGCAAGCATGTCAGAGGATTCTGAACGAATCGCTTCCCTTTCAACCGTATTCCCAATCATCTTTTTCCTGGTTGCCGCCCTGGTTGCCCTGACCACCATGACCAGAATGGTGGAGGAGGAACGTACCCTGATCGGCACCTACAAGGCGCTGGGCTACCGCAGCCGCACGATCATGGCAAAATATCTGATCTATGCGCTCCTGGCTACCCTGATCGGCTGTGTGCTGGGAATCCTGGTTTGCAATTCGCTGATCCCGGTGGTATGCTGGAACTCGTACCGCATTATGTATACAGCGCCGGACATCCAGATGCCGTTAAACTGGGGGTATGCAGCAGCCGGATGCGCCGCCTCCCTGCTCTGTACGTTAGGGGCGACGTTCCTGTCCTGTTTCTCAATCCTGCGGGAATCCCCGTCAGCCTTGATGCAGCCAAAGGCTCCTAAGGCCGGGAAACGGATTCTGCTGGAACGGATTACGCCGGTTTGGAAACGGCTGACCTTTATCCATAAGGTGACTGCCAGGAATTTATTCCGGTATAAAAAGCGCCTGTTCATGACCATCATCGGGATAGCAGGCTGTACTGCCCTTCTGCTTACCGGGTTTGGCATCAAGGATTCTGTGTCCGCAGTCGTTGGGCTGCAATATTCCGAAATATTCCATTATGACGCCACAATCCAAATTCAGTCGGAAGAAGAATTTGGAGAAGCCGGCAAAGCGGTATTAGAGGATTCTAAAAATTTCAGCGATTACCTTGTCACAGACACCAAGCTAATCGATATCACAGCCGGGGAGAAGACACAGTCCGGTTATTTGGTAGTCCCGGAGCAGACCGGCCGGATTTCCGATTTTATCACTCTGCGAAGCCGGATCGGCGGAAAGGAAATCCCATTCGACAAGGATTCTGCCGTCATCACAGAAAAACTGGCCTCCAAGCTGGGGATCGGAGTCGGAGACACCGTATCGCTCCAGAACAGCGATAATGAATATTGTGACTTTATCATTACCGGTGTGACTGAAAACTATATCTACAGCTATCTTTATATTGCCCCGGAGCAATTTGAGGCGGTGATGGGGGAAGCACCCGATTACCAGCAGATTATTGCTGTTTCGACGGCGCAGAACGAGGAGGACGAGTCGCGGCTTTCCGATCTCCTGCTGTCGCAGGACGGCGTGAATACCGTCCGCTTTACCAGCTCGCTCAGCGAAAATTTTGATACCATGATCGCGAGCCTCGACTATGTCATTATGGTAATTGTCCTTTTCGCGGGACTGCTGGCATTCATCGTGCTTTATAACCTTACGAATATCAATATTACAGAGCGGCAGCGTGAAATCGCTACTATCAAGGTGCTCGGCTTCTTTGATACGGAGGTCGGTTCCTATGTGTTCCGAGAAACCAGCATCCTGACAATCATCGGAAGTCTGCTGGGATTGGTTCTCGGCGTCATCCTGCATCACTTTACGATTACCACTGTTGAGGTAGACATGGTGATGTTCGGCCGGGAGGTCAAACCGCTCAGCTTTATCCTGGCGCTTGCCCTGACCATCCTTTTCGCTGTATTGGTGGATCTGGTCATGTACCGCAAGCTGAAAAAAGTCTCTATGGTGGAAAGCCTGAAATCCATAGAATAAGAAAAGAGAAGAAGAAAAAGGAGTTTACAGCCAATGTATTACAGTTTTATCATGCTCAAGCCGGATGCGCTTCAGAAGCATCTCGTGGAGGACATCATGCAGTATTTCAAACGGGAAGGAATCGAGATTGAACGACTCGGCTACAAAAAGGTAGACGAAGCGCTTGTTTCCACCCACTATGCGCATGTAATCGAGAAGTACGGGGAAGGCTTCCGGAATAACCTGATGGATTATTTCAACGGGAAGGATACAATCCCGATGATTTTAAAGAGCGAAAAGAGTTCCCTGATTGCCGATATCCGCCGCATTGTCGGAGCGACAGACCCGTCCAAAGCGGATCAGGGTACGATCCGAGGCGACTTGGGAGACGATTCGTTCGAACGGTGTGCAAACGAGCACCGGAGCTGCTACAACCTGATCCACGCAAGCGACAGCCCCGAAACCGCGAAAGAGGAAACCGCCGTCTGGTTTGGACAGGATGTCTCAAAACTGTATTTCGGCTAATTCAGCAAAAAGAGGAAAGGGGGTATCCCTTTCCTCTTTTTTGTTCTATTTGATTTTCCGTGCTTCCAGATAAAACCGCTTATCACATGCCTCGCCCATCGAAAAGGTTTTCCGTGGCAATGCACCGTCCAAAATCACAGTACGGAACAGCTCCGATTTATTCATACAAGGAAGCAGGAATCCAATATTCCCTGATCCTTCCCCACACAGCTCTCTGACTACCTTTTCCCCGTGGATATAGTCGATCTCGCCGTCAAACTCCTTGAGATAGGCGTCCAAAAATTTCTGCAGCGTTCCTACGGCCAGATTGCTTTCCGGACATTGTACCGCAGCCGGTATTGTCTTTCCGTCCACGACCACGTCAAACGTCTGTGCCCCGGATACCGGCGTTTCAGAAAGGCTAAGAGCCGTTTTCATCTTTTCCATCAGATGTTTTGCATCGGCGCCAAAAACCACCCGGTGGATCGCCTCAAACTGCAGGGATTCATCGTGGAGGTTCACCAGCTCTACCAGTGCATACCGCGCAGGATGCACTGCCGCCTGGCCAGGAGGTAATTCCTGCTTAAGCTTATCATAGCAGGCCTTTGCTGTTGCAAGGGAATGGTTCCCGTCTCCGACCGCGAACAGCATCGGGGCTTCCCCCTCCACCTGATATTTTTGTTCAAACGCCTTCTGGGTACAAAGCGAAGCGAGCTTATGGTTCAGTTCCTTTGCCTGCGTCCCGTTTAACAGCCATCCGCGCAGACGGCCGCTTTCCTCCATCAGCTCAAAATCATATACCGGCTCCATTTGGGCTGCTTTGCGCCCAATCGGTTCAATCACCTGCTTGTCTCCATCGTCGAGCAGCAGCATAATGTGCGGCAGCTCCAGCCGTGCGTTTTCCCTGATTTTAACCCGGGGCGGGATGCGCTCCAGCACCGTCCCCTCGGTTGCACGGATCAGGCTTCCGGATCCTTTCCGGTAATCATACTGCTCCAGATCAACCGTTCCGATCAGCCCGCGACGTACAGCACCGTTTCTTAGCGTCCGTTCCGCATATACAAAGCTATTCGGATAGCAGGCAAAATATCCCTGCTCCAGCAGTTCATCCATGCTGCGGTTGATCGAGTCAATTCTCGCGGCGAACCCATCCTTTTTCAGATCAATTTCCGGAAAGATAAGGTGGTATGCGGAGGGCACTCCTTCCGCCTGTCTCCTTACCCGTTCCCAGTAGTCTGGCTCGGAGGTGTATTGGTCGCAGGCAACCACACTGAATGTCCGAAGGTCGCTCCCCTGTTTCGGCAGCAAAATGTCCGCAGGATAAAAATAAGCTGTTTCTCTTTTCATGTCAATTGAAAAAGCCCGTCAAATCAGCGGCGGGCTTTTATCTCCTCTCTTATGTAATCAGAACAGGCCGTCCTGTTCTATTGTCTTTGCCAAACCGTCTTCAAACACGACAGTAACTACCGCGTCCGGTTTATATTCCCCGGGCCACGCCGCTGTAAAGTCATCGCCGTCCTGGGTAATGACAACCCCGTCCCCGCCAATAATCGAACTGATTTCCGCATAGGTCATTCCGGGCGTCAGCTGGGCATATTCCTGATTGGAAACACCGTTCGGCAGGACAGATTCCCCTTCATCCTCCGGGATCTGTTCAGGTGCAGATTCCTCACTGTTCTGTCCGTTTTCATTAAAATACCGTTCCATGAAGTCGTCAAAGTCCTCATAGCTTTCATCATACTGGTTATGCGAGGAACCATCTCCAGACGAATAAAGACTGTAGTTCTTATCCAGAGAATCGATCATATGAATCAAAAAGCTCGTGTAGCCAAAGACAAACAAAATAGGGAGAATCACCACCAGAAAGACAAACGCCAGCACTACCAGTACAATAACCCAGGTCTTTGGCTTGGGCTGCGGAGGCAACGGCTGTCTTGAATTCCGGTAGTTCTCCGTAAAGGAATTCCCCTGTTGTCCGGCGCCATTCCAGCCGTTTGGCTGACAGCCCGTATTGACCTGATCGCCGGGCCGCCGGTTCCCGGCGAAATAGCCGCACTGTCCGCAGAAATTCCCTCTCAGAACATTTCCGCATTTGGGGCAGATACCAAAGGGACGCCGGTCCTCTGCGTTCCAGCCGGTGCGCTGCCGGTCATTCTGCATTCCAGCCGGTTCCTGCCTCGGCGGCTGCTCCTGGCCGGAAAGCGGCGCGGAGTCTCCCGCCGCAAACTGCGTCTGGCGGATTTGAGCTCTATGCGGGAAATAGTCGTATTGGGTATAGTCAAGTGTTCCAGGTGTTTTGCATTTCGGACAGACATCGCCGGCATATTCCATACCGCACACCTTACATATCATGGTTAGGACTCCTTCTATATTATCGTTACATTTTAAACTTATTCCTCTATATCAATGTCATTATAACAAATGAGGGCAGAAAAGTAAATCTATTTTCCCTTCACAATCTGTATAAAGCATTGACAAAATGTGAAAAATATTCAAAATTTAAGTTTCTGTAAACCCCCTGAAATAAAGATTGAAACAAACCCCTTTTCATGATACAATAACAATGACATCTTGGGAATTGTAAAAGAAGGAGGTCTTTCATGTACGAATTGATTTTCTGGGGAGCGTTATTCATCGTTTTGGTTATCGCCGAATCGATCTCTCTCCAGCTTGTCTCGATTTGGTTCGCTGTAGGAAGCGCAGCGGCGTTTATCGCTTCCCTGTTCCACGCGCCGATCTTAGTCCAAATCATCCTGTTCCTTGTGATCTCTACCCTGCTGCTGATCTTCACCCGCCCGATTGTCTGCAAAGCAAAGGCCACGCATAAACCGACTAATGCAGATGCGGTGATTGGAAAAGAGGGCGTAGTGACTGAAAAAATTGATAACCTGCGGGGCGTTGGCCGCGTACAGGTTGACGGCCTTTCCTGGAATGCACGAAGCGAGGATAACCTTATCATAGAAAAAGACGCTGTCATTCAGATTGGACGGATTGAAGGCGTTACCGTTTTTGTCAAAGAAGTGAAAGCTTCAAATTAAAGGAGGACATTATTATGCCGTATTTACCATTCAGCCCGGAACTGATTATTGTTCTGGTCGTTATTCTGATCATTCTCATCTTCCTGATTTCCCGGATTAAGATCGTTCCGCAGGCACAGGTTTATGTGATCGAACGTCTTGGAACCTACAGCGGAACATGGGCGACAGGTATCCATTTCCTGGTTCCATTCCTGGACCGGATTGCCAAAAAGGTTTCCCTAAAGGAATTTGTGGTTGACTTTAAACCGCAGCCTGTAATCACCAAGGATAACGTTACGATGCAGATCGATACCGTCGTATTCTACCAGGTGACCGACGCAAAGCTTTACACCTACGGCGTAGAACGTCCAATGTCTGCCATCGAAAACCTGACCGCAACCACACTGCGTAATATTATCGGAGATCTGGAGCTTGACCATACTCTGACCTCCCGCGATTTTATCAACAGCAAAATCACTACCATCCTGGATGAATCCACCGACCGCTGGGGCATCAAGGTAAACCGTGTAGAGCTCAAAAATATTATTCCGCCCGCTGAAATTCAGGACGCGATGGAAAAACAGATGAAGGCGGAACGGGAACGCCGTGAATCCATCCTCCGTGCCGAAGGAGAAAAGAGAAGCTCTATCCTGGTGGCGGAAGGCCAGAAGGAAAGCCAGATCCTCCGCGCGGAAGCAGAAAAACAGGCGACAATCCTTCAGGCGGAAGCTGTGAAAGAGCAGAAAATCCGCGAGGCTCAGGGTGAAGCAGAAGCGATTGAAATGGTGCAGAAGGCGCTGGCCGACAGCATCGTCCTCCTGAATGAGGCAAACCCGAACCAGCAGGTTCTGGCTCTCAAGAGCCTGGAAGCGTTTGCAAAAGCCGCAGACGGGAAGGCGACCAAGATCATTATTCCAAGCGACCTGCAGGGCTTTGCTGGTTTGGCTGCCTCCGCAAAGGAGCTGTTCAGCGACGACGCAGTAAAAAAATCATAACCTGAAAAGAGGTTGTATATTATCACTATTTATCTGAAAAAACGAAGAAAAAAATTAAAGATTTCAGATATTGCAATCTTTTGTAAAATAAGGTAAACTGGTAATGTACTCGTTCGACAATATCCCAAAAGGAGGATTTTAAAATGACCTGGCATATGGTAGGGTATCACAGTTCTCTGAATACTTCCATTTATGGTGCCAGTGCGTCTTTCTTTGACGGGATTTGTGCGGGCAAAATAGCTCAGTAACCGAAAAGCTGCGAATTTTTCGCAGCTTTCTTTTATTGTTTTATCATTCTTTCCGGGATTTTTTTGTCCCGGTTTCTCATTTTAAACAGAAAGGATCTTGATTATGCCGAACACCAAAAAAGTCGCAGTAATTATGGGAAGCGACAGTGATTTACCGGTTTTAAAAAACACCATCAACACCTTAAAGGGCTTTGGAATTGAGGTAGAGACACATATCATGTCCGCACACCGCACACCCGCCCAGGCCTGTGAATTTTCCTCAAAGGCGCGCGAAAACGGATTTGGCGTGATTATTGCCGCCGCCGGAAAGGCCGCCCATCTTGCAGGCGTTCTTGCCGCACATACTACCCTGCCTGTGATTGGAATTCCAATTAAGGCTTCTACGTTAGACGGGCTCGACGCGCTGCTCTCCACCGTTCAAATGCCAAAAGGAATTCCGGTTGCGACCGTTGCCATCGACGGCGCGGACAACGCGGCGATTCTGGCAGTACAGATTCTGGCTGTTTCCGATGAAGGCTTAGTGAAACAGCTCAGCGAAATGAAAGAGAAGATGACCGCAGAGGTCGTTGCAAAAGATCAAAAGCTGCAGGAAGAATTAAATTAGTTCTTTTACAAAATATCAGGGAGGAAGAAAAATGAAAAAAATCGAACAGCTCTATGAAGGAAAGGCAAAAAAAGTCTGGACAACCGAGGATCCGGAACTGTTGATCGTTGATTACAAGGATGATGCAACCGCTGGAAACGGAGCCAAAAAAGGGACAATCCATGACAAGGGAATCATCAACAACCGCGTAACCAATCATTTGATGAAAATGCTGGAAAAGGAAGGGGTTCCGACCCACCTTGTGGAAGAGATTTCCGACCGAGAAACCATTGTAAAAAAAGTTACCATTGTTCCCCTGGAGGTCATTGTCAGAAACATTGCCGCCGGTTCCCTTTCCAAACGGATCGGCCTGCCGGAAGGCACCCCGATGAAGAAAACTGTCCTGGAATTCTGCTACAAGGACGACGCGCTCGGCGACCCGATGGTAAACGAATACCACATTCTCGCAATGGAGTGGTGCACCAAGGAAGAGCTCGGCCTGATTGCCAAATACGCGCTGAAAGTGAACGAAGCTCTTTCCGCTTACCTCAAGGAAGTGAACATCCAGTTGATTGACTTTAAGCTGGAATTCGGCAAGCTGAGCGACGGCACCATTGTCCTGGCGGATGAAATTTCCCCGGATACCTGCCGTTTCTGGGATACCGTTACCCACGAAAAGCTGGACAAAGACCGCTTCAGAAGAGATATGGGCGGAGAAGAGGACGCCTATAAAGAAGTAATGAAACGTCTGATGGGTGAATAATTGAGTCTGATGGGCAGCCCTACCGCTGCCCTGTCCTCTTTATCATAAAAAAGCAAGAAAGTAAAAAAGGATGTGTTTTGTTTGGGTGGAATTTTTGGCGCTGTTTCCAAGACAGACTGCGCGATGGACGTCTTTTTTGGGACAGACTACCACTCCCATCTGGGTACCCGGAGAGGCGGGATGGCAGTTTATACCGGCAAGGGATTTGAACGGTCGATTCACAACATTGAAAATTCCCCGTTCCGTACCAAATTTGAACGGGATATCTTAGAGATGAGCGGTAACATGGGAATTGGCTGCATCAGTGACAACGAGCCGCAGCCGCTGATTGTCCGTTCCCATCTCGGAAGCTATGCGATCACCACGGTTGGGCGGATCAACAATGAGGAAGAACTGCTGAAAAAGGCGTTTGAAAACGGGATGTCCCATTTTCTTGAAATGAGCGGCGAGCGGATTAACGCTACCGAATTGGTTGCCTCCCTGATTAACCAGAAGGATTCTCTGGAGGAGGGGATTCGTTACGCGCAGGATCTGATTGACGGATCGATGACCCTGCTGCTCCTGACAAAAGACGGATTGTATGCCGCACGGGACAAAATGGGACGTACCCCAGTCATCATCGGCCAGAAGGAGGACGCTTTCTGCGCTTCCTTTGAATCCTTCGCTTTCCTGAATCTGGGCTACAGGCCGGAACGGGAGCTGGGGGCAGGCGAGGTTGTATTCCTGACGCCTGACGGTGTCACCGTCAAAATCCCGCCCAGGAAAAAGAAAAAGGTCTGTGCCTTTTTGTGGACCTATTACGGCTATCCAACCTCCTGTTATGAAGGAATCGACGTAGAGCAGATGCGCTATCGCTGCGGAGAAATCCTTGCGAAAAACGACATTGAGGTGGATATCGATTCAGTCGCCGGCGTCCCGGATTCCGGTGTCGCGCATGCAATCGGCTATGCCAACCAGTCCAGGGTGCCGTTTTCCCGTCCGTTTATCAAATACACCCCCACCTGGCCAAGAAGCTTTATGCCGCCGAAACAGTCCATGCGAAACCAGATCGCGCATATGAAGCTAATTCCGGTTGACTCCCTGATCCGGGATAAAAAGCTTTTGTTCATTGACGATTCCATCGTCCGGGGAACTCAGATGCGGGAAACGGTTGAATTTTTATATGAAAGCGGCGCGAAGGAAGTGCATATCCGTTCCGCATGTCCGCCGATTATGTATGGCTGCAAATATCTCAACTTCTCCCGTTCCACCTCGGAAATGGATTTGATTACCCGGCGAACAATCGCCGAGCTGGAGGGCACTGAGGATGTCCCGGAGGAGACTGTACAGAAATACAGCGATTTCCGCTGCCCGGAATATCATAAAATGATCGAAAAAATCTGCGAAAAGCTAAACTTTACCTCCCTGCGTTACCAGTCACTGGAAGGGATGCTCGATTCTATCGGAATTGATCCGGAGGACGTCTGCACCTACTGCTGGAATGGCAAAGAGTAACAGAAAAGAAAGGAATTTTTGTATGAAAAGTTTCAGCGAAAGCTATAAAGAAGCCGGTGTTGACGTAACCGCCGGCTACAAGGCTGTCGAATTAATGAAAATGCATGTTGCCAAAACCATGACCAAGGGCGCTTTATCCGGGATTGGTGGTTTCGGCGGGCTGTTTGAACTGGACTTAACCGGGATTTCCAAACCGGTACTGGTTTCCGGCACCGACGGCGTCGGTACAAAGCTCAAGCTCGCCTTTCTGATGGACCGGCACAATACCGTCGGGATTGACTGCGTCGCCATGTGTGTCAACGACATTATCTGCTGCGGCGCGAAGCCGCTTTTCTTCCTCGATTATATCGCGCTCGGAAAAAACGTTCCGGAAAAGGTGGCCGATATCGTTTCCGGTGTTGCAGAAGGCTGTGTGCAGGCAGGAGCCGCTCTGATCGGCGGTGAGACCGCTGAGATGCCAGGCTTTTATCCCGTTGATGAATACGACCTGGCAGGCTTCTCCGTCGGTGTCGTGGATAAGGAAAAGGTACTCCATCCGGAATATCAGAAGGCCGGGGATATCCTGATCGCCCTTCCGTCCAGCGGCGTGCATTCCAACGGCTTCAGCTTAGTGCGGAAGGTATTTGACGTGGAAAACCGCAGCCTGACGGAAATGATCCCGGAATTGGGCGCTTCGCTCGGAGACACCCTGCTGACTCCGACAAAAATCTATGTGAAGCCCATCCTGAAGCTGCTCGAGGAAGTGGAAGTCCATGCGATCTCTCACATTACCGGCGGCGGTTTCTATGAAAACATTCCGCGTTCCATACCGAAACATCTTTCCGCTAAAATCGACCGCAGCGCTGTACGGGTTCTGCCAATCTTTGATTACATCATGAAGGTTGGAAATATTCCGGAACGCGACATGTTCAATACCTTTAATATGGGCGCCGGGATGATTATTTCTGTATCCCCTGAGTTTGCTGACAGCGCTATCGCGAGCCTGAAAGCCTCCGGCGAGGACGCCTATATCATCGGCGAGCTGGTGCGCGGGGAAAACGGAGTGGAAATATGCTAAATATCGTAGTATTGGTGTCCGGCGGCGGAACAAACCTGCAGGCGCTGATCAACGCCGAGAAGGACGGAAAGATTCAAAACGGCAGGATTTGCTGTGTGATCTCCTCCAAGCCAGGCGCATATGCACTGGAACGCGCGCAGCAAAACGGAATTAAAACCCGCGTTTTAAACCGGAAGGAATATCCTGACGTTGCCTCCTACAGCCAGGCGGTTTTAGCGGCCTTACAGGAAGAGCAGGCAGACTTAGTCGTTTATGCCGGATTTATGACCATTCTGGACGAAAGCGTATGCAGCGCATATCCAAACCGGATGATGAACGTCCACCCCGCTCTGATTCCAAGCTTCTGCGGAAAAGGATTTTACGGCCTTCATGTCCATGAGGCGGCATTGGAAAAGGGCGTCAAGCTAACGGGCGCCACTGTGCATTTCGTCACCGCAGTCTGCGACGGCGGGCCGATCATTCTGCAGAAAGCTGTCCCGGTCGAAAACGGGGACACTCCCGAAACCCTGCAGAAACGCGTGATGGAGCAGGCGGAATGGGAGATTCTGCCGAGAGCGGTCTCCCTGTTTTGCGAAGGAAAAATCAAGGTGGAAAACGGACTGGCTTATGTCCTCGATTAGAAAGGAAGGATTGCAATGAATTTTGTGAACATAAAATCGGAGCTGGAAGGAAATACTTATCCCGGCAGAGGAATTATCCTGGGAATGACTCCGGATGGCGCCAAGGCGGCAATCGCCTATTTTATCATGGGGCGAAGTGAAAATTCCAGAAACCGCGTCTTTGTCGAGGACGGCGCCGGAATCCGGACGCAGGCATTCGACCCTGCCAAGCTGTCCGATCCATCCCTGATCATCTATTCCCCTGTCCGCGTGCTGGACGAACACACCGTTGTCACCAACGGCGACCAGACCGACACGGTATATGATTTCATGGCGAATGGGAGAACCTTTGAAGAAGCGCTCCGCACCCGTACCTTTGAACCGGACTCCCCGAACTATACTCCGAGAATTTCCGGTATCGTAACATTGAGCGAAGAAGCATTCTCCTATAAGCTTTCCATCCTGAAAAGTAATAACGGGAATTCTGATTCTGTTCAGCGATTCTTCTACGAATATGCGCAGCCCGTTGCCGGAGAAGGCCATTTTATCCACACCTACGCCTGCGATGGGAATCCGATTCCATCCTATGAAGGAGACCCGCAGGGAGTAGTCATTGAAGAGAATGATCTGGACGCGTTTACCAAAACCGTCTGGGAAGGACTCAATGCGGATAATAAGGTTTCCCTCTTCACCCGCTTCATCGACCTGAAAACCGGAAAAACAGAAAGCCGGATTATGAATAAAAACAAGTAACGTAATAAAGGAGTGGAATTAATATGGCAAACGAATTGTTTTTAAAATACGGATGTAATCCGAATCAGAAGCCATCCCGGATTTTTATGAAGGACGGAGAGCTTCCAATCACTGTTTTAAACGGGAAACCGGGATATATCAACTTTCTGGACGCCTTTAACAGCTGGCAGCTTGTCAAAGAACTGAAAACGGCAACCGGCCTTCCTGCCGCCGCTTCCTTTAAGCATGTCAGCCCTGCCGGCGCTGCGGTTGCAGTTCCGATGTCCGACACGCTGAAAAAAATCTATTTTGTCGATGACCTTCAGCTCTCACCGTTGGCAACGGCCTATGCCAGAGCAAGGGGCGCCGACAGGATGTCCTCCTACGGCGATTTTATCGCGCTGAGCGATCCCTGTGACAAGGAAACCGCCACGTTAATTCAGCGGGAGGTATCCGACGGAATTATTGCACCCGGCTATACTGACGAGGCGCTGGAAATTCTCAAGTCAAAACGGAAAGGCACCTATAATATTATTCAGATTGACGAGGCTTATCAGCCTGCTCCGATAGAACATAAGGACTGCTTTGGCATTACCTTTGAGCAGGGCCGCAACGAACTGAAAATCGACGAAGAAATGCTCCAGAACCTTGTAACCGATAATAAAGACCTGACGGCAGAAGCAAAACGCGATCTGGTTCTCTCCCTGATCACCTTGAAATACACCCAGTCCAACTCCGTTTGCTATGCAAAGGACGGACAGGCAATCGGCATCGGCGCAGGCCAGCAATCCAGAATCCACTGTACCCGCTTAGCTGGAAACAAAGCCGATATCTGGTTTTTGCGCCAGCATCCGAAAGTTCTTGCCCTTCCGTTCAAGGAGGATATCCGCCGTCCTGACCGCGACAACACCATCGACGTCTATATCTCGGACGATTACGAAGACGTGATCGGAGACGGCAACTGGCAGCAGATGTTTACCGAACAGCCTGCACCCCTGACCAGAGAAGAAAAGAAGGAATGGCTCGGAAGGATGTCCGGCGTGGCGCTGGGCTCTGACGCCTTCTTCCCGTTTGGGGACAATATTGAGCGCGCCCACCGCAGCGGCGTGGAATTTATCGCACAGCCGGGCGGATCTATCCGGGACGATAACGTGATTGAAACCTGTAATAAATACGGAATTTCTATGGCGTTCACCGGAATTCGGCTGTTCCATCATTAATCTTGATTCAAAGGAGAAATAGCGGATGAACATCCTCGTAATCGGAAGCGGCGGACGGGAACACGCCATCATAAAAAAAATAAAAGAAAACCCCAAGGCAACAAACATTTTTGCAGCGCCCGGAAACGGCGGAATTTCAAAGGATGCCAAGTGTATCCCGGTCAAGGCCTGTGATATTGACGGGATGTGCGCGCTCTGCAGAGAAAAGCAGATTGACTTTGCCGTTGTTGCGCCGGACGACCCGCTGGTAGCCGGAATGGTCGACGCCCTAAATGACATCGGCGTGCGTACCTTTGGCCCGAACAAGGCGGCGGCCATCATTGAAGGCAGCAAGGTTTATTCTAAGGAATTGATGAAAAAATACCATATCCCAACCGCGGGCTATGAAGTATTTGACGATCCTCAAAAAGCGGTTGCCTATATCAAAGAACAGGACACCTATCCAACAGTTGTCAAGGCTGACGGCTTGGCTTTGGGCAAGGGTGTGATCATAGCGGAAAGCTTTGAGCAGGCAAAGGACGCCGTCCATTCGATTATGGAGGACAAAATTTTCGGGGAAAGCGGCAGCAAGGTTGTAATCGAGGAATTCCTGACCGGGCCGGAGGTTTCCGTTCTCACCTTCTGCGACTCCAAAACAATTGTTCCGATGGTTTCCTCCATGGACCACAAACGCGCCCTGGACGGCGACAAGGGACTAAACACCGGCGGAATGGGAACAATCGCGCCGAATCCCTGCTATACGGATGAGATTGCCAAAACCTGTATGGAAACCATCTTCATCCCCACAATGGAAGCTCTGAATCAGGAAGGCCGCCCGTTCCAGGGCTGCATCTTCTTCGGTTTAATGATTACTCCTAAGGGACCGAAGGTCATCGAGTATAACTGCCGGTTCGGTGACCCGGAAACGCAGGTAGTTCTGCCGCTTCTGGAAAGCGATCTGCTGGATATTTTCGAAGCAGTTTCAGACAAACGGCTAAGCGACGTTCCTGTCAAGTTTGCCAGGGACAAAGCGGCAGCCTGTGTAGTTGCCGCCTCCGGCGGTTACCCGCAGAAATACCAGACCGGCCTTCCGATCTCTGGACTAGATGAAAACGGCGGAAGCGGCCTGGCTGTCATCTATCATGCCGGAACCAAATTTGAGGACGGGAAATTCCTGACTGCAGGCGGCCGTGTGCTGGGCGTCACCCAGACCGGAAGCACCTTGGAAGAGGCTCTTAGTGGCGCCTATTCCGCTTTGGAAACCATTCATTTTGATCAGATTCATTTCCGGCACGATATTGGAAAAAAGGCCGGGTTATAATAAAAAATAGAAGGGGGAATAAAAATCATTCCCCCTTCTATTTCAGTCCTGCGGATAATAAGTAAGCGCCTCATCCGGACGAGCAGGATCGTACACAACCACATTATTTTCTCTCGCATACAAAATACCATCTTTAGAATAGAAGGTGCGGTTTTCCTTCGGACAGTTTATCCAGGAAAACTGCTCCCATTCTATTTCGTTAATCTCCGAAATATGTTTTCCCATATTTAATGTAAACTGTACTTTTTCTACAGGCATATAAGATTCATTGTCAGGAGCAACAAAACACAATACCGGAGCGCCTATACCGTGATAACCACCCAATCCTGTCACAGGTTTGCCATGATATTGATCAGGGATTGTGATCTCACTCGACTTACCATCCCAAAAACAAGTTCCGACAAAACATTTCCGTACTCCTTCATAGATATCAATATCTTTACTGCGAACCGCTTGACTATAAAAATAGCAGGAATCCATAAAACAAAAACTACATTTTGTAATTCCAACGATTATGATAATTAGGATTATCAGGGATGCAGCGATACAAGACAGCTTTTTCATGTACTCTCCCTCTTTCTGTTTGGAATGGAAAGCCTTTACTACATTGTATCATCTGCATATATGAATTTCAATCAAAAAAGGACGGGAAACCCCGTCCTTTTGCCTATTTCATCAAACTCATCGGATCGACCCAGCTTCCGTCTTTTTTGATCCCAAGATGGAGGTGGCTTTCTTCTGCAATTTCAATTTCTGCTGTATTGCCAACATAGCCTAGAATATCCCCAACCTTGACTTCTGCGCCCTTTTTCACCGGTACGCTCGGCTTTAAGCCGCAATAGATGCTCTCATAGCCGTTTTGATGGGAAACAGTTACTGTAACGCCCCACATAGCATCTTCTGTAATAGATTCCACAGTCCCGTCCGCTACTGCTTTCACCGGCGTGTTTGCAGCAGCCTTCAGGTCAATCCCGTCATGAGTGCGCCATTCGTTCAGGGTTTTCGATTTGACGAGCTCCCCGTTGCTGTAATCATTTGAGGTTTCTCCCTCCAGAGGCATCGCAAAGCTCAGCTTCTTTGGCTGTACCGGAGTCTTGCTTGCTTCTGAGGAGGTATTGCCGCCGGATGTTTCTGATTCCACCGCAACGTCGCTTTCATTTTTGTTTACGTCCTCGATCTGCGGGTCATCATCTTCATTCTGAACTACGTCGATTTTGGATGATGTATTATTGAGATCGATTGTTCTGTCCTCGTGAATTTCCTGTACAGTCTGATTAATCCCTATATATAATGCGATGCCAATTGCAACAAGACATAAACCCAGCGCTGTATAAAAAATTCTTCTTTTCTTTTTTGTCACTTCTGCAGTTTGGGAAAATTGCATTTTTTTCATAGATTGCATACCTCTTTTCTTATTATCGCCTGTTCCACCACAATCAGACGTCTCTGCTTATCACTATTTTTGCCCACTTGGAATTTATTTATACAGTTGATTCATCTGGGAAAAAGAGACATGTAAAAATTAAAAGAAGAAAAAATTTAAATTGTCCAAAATTTCACAAAATCGCCAAAACCCTATTGACTAATCCCTCAAAAAAAAATATAATGAGATTATACTCACTTTAAAGAGCTAATTCGACAGAGAGTGAGCAAGTTGAATGGAGGAAGAAACATGAGCAGAGTTTATAACTTTAGTGCAGGGCCTTCTATGCTCCCTGAAGCAGTGTTGAAGAAAGCTGCTGCGGAAATGCTGGATTATAACGGCAGCGGACAGTCCGTTATGGAGATGTCTCACCGATCTAAAGTCTTCGAAGAGATTATCAATGGATGCGAATCCTTGTTAAGAGAAGTTTTAAGTATTCCAGAAAATTATAAAGTATTATTTTTACAGGGCGGCGCTTCATCTCAATTTGCTATGATTCCGATGAATCTGATGAAAAAGCATCACAAGGCTGACTTTGTACTCACTGGCCAGTGGGCAAAAAAAGCTTACAGCGAAGCACAGAAATACGGCGAATGCAACGTTGTTGCTTCCAGTGCTGACAAAACCTTCAGCTACATACCAAAGCTCGACCCATCCACCTTCAGCAAGGACGCGGATTATTTCTATATCTGCATGAATAACACAATTTACGGCACCCACTATAATGAACTGCCGGATACCGGTGATATCCCGCTGGTAGCGGATATCAGCTCCTGCATCCTGTCTGAACCGATTGATGTTTCCAAATTCGGCCTGCTCTTTGCAGGCGCTCAGAAAAACATGGGTCCAGCAGGCTTGACAGTTGTGATTATCCGCGAGGATCTGATTCAGGGTGTAGATGAAAAGGTTCCGACCATGTTTGATTACTCAATCCATGTGAAAAACGGTTCCATGTACAATACCCCGCCATGTTACTCTATCTACATGTGCAAACTGGTGCTGGAATGGATTCAAAACGAAATCGGCGGCATTGAAAAGATGCACGAGCTCAACCAGAAAAAGGCAAAGCTGCTTTACGATTTCTTGGATCAGTCCAAACTCTTTAAAGGCACTGTAGAACCAGACTCCCGTTCCCTGATGAACGTACCGTTTGTCACCGGCAATGAAGAACTGGATAAGAAATTTATTAAGGAATCAATCGAAGCTGGGTTTGTTAACCTCAAAGGTCACCGGACTGTCGGCGGCATGAGAGCTTCTATCTACAATGCAATGCCGATCGAAGGTGTCGAAAAGCTGATTGCATTTATGAAAAAATTCGAAGCTGAAAACCAATAACAGCGATATCCGCCTGCCCCACCGTTTTGGTGGGGTATGTAATTTTTATTGATGAACGATAAAGGAGTTGTTTTTCATGTTTCAGATCAAATTACTGAATAAAATTTCCCCCGCCGGATTAGAAAATTTCGACCGTAATATTTATACCTATTCGGACGACATCGAAAGCCCTGATGCAATTATGGTTCGCAGCGCCTCCATGCATGAAATGGAGCTGCCGAAGAGCGTGAAAGCTATTGCAAGGGCAGGCGCTGGGGTTAATAATATTCCCTGCGAACAGTGTGCGGAAAACGGTGTGGTTGTATTCAATACACCAGGGGCAAACGCAAACGCGGTAAAGGAGCTGGTACTGCTCGGCCTTCTGATTTCCTCCAGAAAGGTTGCTCCGTCTATGGATTGGATCAAAACCCTCAAAGGTCAGGGCGACCAGGTTTCCAAGCTGGTAGAAAAGGGAAAAGGACAGTTTGTCGGCCCAGAAATTTCCGGTAAAAAGCTGGGAGTCATCGGGCTTGGCGCGATCGGCGTCCTTGTTTCAAACGCTGCAGCGGCACTGGGTATGAAGGTATACGGCTATGACCCATACCTGAATGTTGACGCCGCTTGGCAGCTATCCCACAAAATCCAGCATGCTACCAACCTGAAGGAAATTTATGAAAACTGCGATTATATCACAGTTCATGTCCCCTGCAACAACGAAACCAAAGGGATGATTAACTCTGAATCCATCGCCATGATGAAAAACGGCGTGCATATTTTAAACTTTGCCCGCGGCGAGTTAGTTGACAGCGCAGATATTTTGGCCGCACTGGACGAGAAAAAGGTCTCCTGCTATGTGACCGACTTTGTCACCGACGAACAGATCGGCCATGCCGGTGTCGTCGCATTCCCGCATCTGGGCGCTTCTACTCCGGAATCAGAGGATAACTGCGCAAGAATGGCAGCTCTGGAATTAATTGATTATCTCGAAAATGGAAATATCAAGAATTCCGTCAATATGCCGGCCGCTTCGATGCCAAAGAGCAGCAACAAACGAATCTGTGTGATTCATAAGAATAAAACCGCTATGGTTTCCAAGATTACCACTGCTGTGTCAGACTCGAACATGAATATTGAAAACATGGTGAACGCTTCCAAAAAGGAAATTGCCTATACTATGCTTGATGTGACAGGAGATGTTTCCGACAGTATTATCACAAGCCTGGAAGCAGTAGACGGCATCATCAAAGTACGTGTTATCTAGTTTAACCAAATAAAAAGGCAGGATACAGAAATTCTGTATCCTGCCTTTTTATTTTTTATTAATAGCGGTCAAATGTTAAACTGATCTTTTTAAATATCTTCCTGACCCACAAACTGATAGCGGTACAGCTCCGCATAGATACCGTCCAGGTCTAAAAGCTGCTGATGTGAGCCCTGTTCCGCGATTCCTTCATCCGTCAGCACCACAATTTCATCCGCATTTTTAATGGTAGAAAGACGATGTGCAACAATAATGGACGTACGCCCCCTGGAGAGTTCCTCCAGTGAACGCTGGATGTGCAGCTCTGTCGCATTGTCCAGCGCGGAGGTCGCCTCATCCAGAATCAGGATCGGCGGATTTTTCAGAAATGCCCGCGCAATGGAAACTCTCTGCTTCTGCCCGCCGGACAGCCGTACACCGCGTTCCCCAATATAGGTGTCGTATCCATCCTCCATTCCCAGGATGAATTCATGGATATTCGCCCTTTTTGCGGCTTCTATGATCTCTTCCTCTGTAGCCTCAAGATTCCCATAGGCGATATTGTCCCGGATTGTGCCAGTGAAAAGGAAAACATCCTGTGCAACAATCCCAATATTTTTCCGCAGGGATTCCCGGGTCAGCTTGGTGATGTCCTTGCCGTCGATTATAATTTTTCCGGCAGTCAGGTCATAAAACCTCGGAATCAGATGACAGAGCGTCGTTTTTCCGCCGCCTGACGGTCCGACCAGCGCTACCGTTGTCCCCTGCTTAATATGCAGGGAGAGGTCTTTAATAATTAGGTCGTCCTGTCCCGCTCTATCATTTTCATAGCTAAAGCTGACATGGTCAAACCGGATATCGCCCTTTAATATTCCCGCTTCCTGTGCATCTGGCTCCTCCGGTTCTTCCTCCTCAGCCATAATTTCTTCAAACCGTTCAAAACCGGTCATCCCGTTCTGGTACTGCTCCACAAAGTTGACCAGCCGCTTAATCGGGTCTAGGAACATGCTGATATAAAGGATGTACATGGTAAATTCTCCGGCATCGATAATCCCTTTAAAGAAGAACAATCCTCCTGCAATCAACACAACTGCGTATAGCAGATCAGTGAAAAGTCCCATACCGGAATAAAAATATCCCATTGCTTTATAGGCCATAGAACGCGCCTTTTCAAAGCATCGGTTATAGAAATTAAATTTTTCCTGCTCATGGCCGCCGCTGGTATAGGCCCGTGAGACCCTCACTCCCGCAATGGAGTTTTCCAGGTTGGCGTTAACCTCTGCGATTTCCTCACGGCTTTTGCGGAACGCCACATTCATCATTCCGCGCATCTTGACGCTGAAAATAACTCCCAGTGGGAGCACAGCATAGATAATCAGGGTCAGCGGAACGTTGATGGTACACAGGATAATAAACGCACCGATCAGGAGAATAATGGAAAGGAATAAATCCTCCGGCCCATGATGCGCAAGCTCGGAAATATCCATCAGGTCATTCATGATCCGGGACATAATAGTTCCGGTTTTATTTTTATCGAAAAAGGAAAACGGCAGGCGCTGCAATTTATGGAAAATATCCCGGCGCATATCCGCCTGCATCCGCACCCCCACAACGTGCCCATAATATTGAATAAAATAGCTCAGTCCCGCTTTTGCAATATAAATCAAGATCAGGATCACCGACCACCAGACCAGTTGATTCAACAACTGGTTCGGCACATAGTCGTTGATGATATTTTTTGCGATCATCGGATAAAATAGATTGCAGGCCGCGACAATAAAAGCACAAACCATATCCAGAATGAACAGCTTGATATGCGGCCGGTAATAGCGAATGAAGTCCCGTATCATAAAAATCACCTTGCCTTTGTCCGATAAAGGCTTCCTTTCCAGCGTAAAATTTCCGTTTTTACGCAAACCTTTCTTAAAATGTTTTGAATCTTGTCCAATGGTGCTGCCCACAGAATTGCCGGCAGGTCATCCTTGTTTTATTCTTTTTCGTTCTCCTCCATGGCATCTACCATGACAATTTTAACCTTCTTCTGCAGCTTTAATGCGCGGAGCAGAACATCCCGCGTCCCCTTTGAGCGGTAGTCCCAAACCGCTACCAGCATATCACAGTAGTCTGCAATTTCCTGGTTGCGCTGAAAGGGCGCAGTTCTTCCAAAGGAGTGGTAGTCTGGTAAAAATTCTTTCATCGGCACCGACAGCCGGCTTGCTATATCCCTTGCGATGGTATCTACACCGGACGCGCCGCCCGAAACAATCTCTGAACAGTTATCCGGAATTTGTTGTAAAATTCGTCCAAGGTCTATTTCCCTGATCGATCTGCTTCCGACTACTGCAACTCTCATAAAAAGCTCCTTCATGATTCGATACTCTTTTAGTATAACTGATTCTTTAAAAAATGTAAATCCTTCCATCACTGGAAGATTTCTTTCGCCTCTTTTTCCCACAAGTAAAGAAAATCTCAATGTGAATGATAAGAGTAAGAATGATTTTCAAATGAAAAGAGGATTTATCTATGCGTAAACTGATTCATAAAATAACAGCCGCTCTGACCTGCCTGTCTATCGCGCTGTTTGCAGAAATTGCCTATCTGGATGAATTCCTTCCAGACCGGTACCATACTGAGGATTCCGCCGCCTTTTCCTTAGCTCAGCAGTATCTCTCTACCTCTCATACCGGTGGAAACGCCTCTGCTGTTTCAGGTACATCCGGCGCTCAATCTGTTTCTGTTGACCTGTTCGGGCTGATTCCCATTAAAACTGTATCCGTCTCTCAGACTGAGGCGCCTAACCTCATCGCCTCCGGCGATACCTTTGGCGTCAAAATGTTTACAGCAGGTGCGATAATCGTAGGATTTGCTGATGTCGAAGGAGAAAACGGGAAAAGATGTCCCGGAAAAGAGGCTGGGCTGAAAACCGGGGACATTATTTTAAGCGTCAATCATAAAAAAATTTCCTATAATGAAGAAGTTGCCCTGATTATCAAGGAAAGCGGAGGACAACCTGTCGTCATTGAAGCCGAACGCAACGGGAAAAAGATGGATTTCACCGTAAGTCCCATAAAATCCAAGTCCGACGGCAGCTACAAGGGCGGTATTTGGGTGCGGGACAGCGCGGCTGGAATTGGCACCATCACCTTTATCAACCCGGAAACGGGCGTTTTCGGCGGCCTGGGACATGCCATCTGCGACGTTGATACCGGACAGATTATGCCCGTCGGTTCCGGAGAGGTCTGCGACGTTACCATCAACAGCATTAAAAAAGGTTCCTCCGGAAATCCCGGAGAGCTCATGGGCGTTTTTACTACCGGTGAATCCATCGGTACGATTAATACGAATAACGAAACCGGTATTTATGGTTCCCTTTTTCAGAAGGATTTTTCTGAAAAAACCTATCCAATGGCTTTTCAACAGGAGGTAAAGAAAGGAAAGGCAACCATTCTCTGTAATTTTCAGGGCAATACACCAGTTGAATATGAAATTGAAATTACGGATATTGACTACCGGGAGGAAAATAAGGTCAAAAATATGGTTATTAAAGTTACCGATCCAGATTTGATCTCTTTGTCCGGCGGCATTGTGCAGGGCATGAGCGGCACTCCTATTATACAAAACGGCAAACTGGTTGGTGCGGTGACCCATGTGTTTGTCAACGATCCAACCTCCGGTTACGGCATTTTTGCAGAAAATATGTATAACCAGAGTAAAAACGTCGCTTCCTAATAAAATAAACTTTTCGAAATTTTACAAATATCGTGCTTTTGTTCGGGAGAAATGCAAGAAAAAATCTCTTTTTTCATTGGTTTATGGAAATTTATATCGGGAAAGCTCGAAAATTTCTTCTTGTGAGAATTGGAAAATTATGGTAAAATATGGATATCAACAACAGATAGGGGGATAATTCATCATGAACCATAGAATTAAAGTATTATTAGGTGATGATTCGTTAAACTTTGGCATCAGTTGTGCCAAGATTCTGGAGGAAAGAAATTTTCATGTCAAAACGACGCCAAAAAACGGTATTGTTGTCTTGGAAGAAATCCATACCTTTGAGCCGGACATTGTCGTAATGGAATCAAACATGCAGCATATTGATTCCATTGGGATTATGAAAAGTGTAGATGCCGTAAAATTAGACCTTCCAAAATTTATCGTGATCGGTTCTTATGAAAACGTGCAGAGTCAGAAAGAAAACCTGCAAAACGGCGCTTATCAATATCTTAATCGCCCATTTAAAATCGGAGAACTGTGCGATGCCGTCTCCAATCTTGCTGTAAAACTGCGGCATGACAGCGCTGTAAAGCCTGCTGCAGCACAAAATCCAGATTTGGAGATGATTGTCACTGATGTAATTCATCAAATCGGCGTCCCGGCGCATATTAAAGGCTATCATTACCTGCGGGAAGCGATCATCCTTTCTATCCAGGACAGTGAAATGATCAATTCTGTTACCAAATTGCTTTATCCCACTATCGCAAAGCAGTTTAAGACGACCTCTTCCAGAGTGGAACGCGCAATCCGTCATGGGATTGAAGTTGCCTGGGATCGCGGAGACGTCGACACCCTGAATTCATATTTTGGGTTCACGATCCACAATGGCCGCGGAAAACCCACAAATTCAGAATTTATTGCAATGATTGCTGACCGCCTGAAGCTGCAGATGAAGAAGAACGCATAAAAATACTACCTATAGGGGAAAACAAAAACCCATTTTTCCATCTCAATAATAGAAACGGCCCCGCGGATGATCCGCGGGGCCGTTTCTATTATACGGTTTTTTATTTTCCAAGCTCCTTCGTATCAAGGATCACTGTAACCGGCCCGTCTGCGGTCATCGAAATGTCCATATGTGCCCCGAATACGCCTGTTACCAGCCTTTTCGGCCCTTCCTTTTGCAGACATTCAAGAAAATACCGATAAAGCCTCGCCGCCTTATCAGGCGCGGCGGCATTGGCATAAAAGGGCCGCCTTCCATGACTGCAGTCCGCGCCAAGGGTAAAGTTGGAAACTACCAGGATTTCTCCTTCCACATCCTGAAGGGAAAGGTTCTGTTTTCCGTTGCAATCAGAAAAAATCCGCAAGCCAATAATTTTTTTTGCCAGGAATTCAGCCTGTGGTTCTTCGTCGCCTTCCATCACGCCCAGCAGAACCATAAGCCCCTGTCCAATCGTTCCATTGGAATACTCCCCGTTAATAGTAATCTCTGCCGAGGATACCCGTTGCAGTACAGCCTTCAATGTTTCTCCTCCTATTTGCCGGAACGCTCTACGCTGATCACACCGTTTACCTTGCCCAGCTTATACATAATATTTTTTAAATGTTCCACGCCCTGTGTGCTGATCGTTGCTACTACAATGGCATTTCCATTTTTAAGCTGTTTTGCGCTGATCTCATGAATCGGTACCCGTTGGTTTGCCAGCGCCAGGCTGATATCCGCAAAAAGCGCGTCCCGGTCACGCGCGACAATATCAAGAGTACAATAATAATTCTGCGCTACGTCGCCAGTCCAGTGAACGGCAATCCAGCGTCCTGCCTGTTCCGGGTCATTGACCGAGTTTACAACATTGACACAGTCCCGCTTATGAACGGAAACACCATGTCCTCTTGTAACAAAGCCAATGATGTCGTCGCCCGGCAGCGGGGCACAGCACTGTGCAAATTTTACCAGGCAGTTATCTAAGCCTTCCACGACAACATCGCCGGAAAGCTTTTTCTTGGTATCGGTCAGCTTGTCAAGAACAATATCCTGAGGATCGGCATTGTCGCTTTTGATCATTTTGACATAATCTTCCTTCAGGCGCGGCATGATCTTCTGAAGGTTAATTCCGCCATATCCAATTGCGGCATACAAATCGTTTTCGTCATGGTTATACCGTTTGCAGAGCTTTTCGATCAGGTCGCGGTACTGCTCTTCATCCAGGCGGATATAGTTGCGCTTGAGCTCCCGCTCCAGCTCCATCTTGCCCTCGATGATATTTTCCTCTTTCCGCTCCCGTTTGAACCAGGCGCGGATTTTGGAACGCGCCTCGCTCGTCCTGGCAATATTCAGCCAGTCTTTGTTCGGCCCATGGGTAATAGACTTTGTAGTCAGAATCTCAATAATCTGTCCGGTTTCAATTTTATGCTCCAGCGAAACAATCCGGCCGTCCACCTTAGCGCCGATCATCTTATTCCCAACCTCGCTGTGGATCGCATAAGCGAAATCGATCACGGTAGAGCCGGCTGGAAGACATTTCACGTCCCCTTTGGGCGTAAACGCATAAACCTCCTCCGGCGTCAGGTCAGTTTTGATTGTCTTGACAATATCCTCAGCGCCCTCAGAATCCTTCTGCGCTTCAATAATCTGCCTGATCCATGCAAGACGGTCCTCCAGCTTGTCCCTGCCGTTGATTCCTTCTTTATATTTCCAGTGCGCAGCGATCCCATATTCCGCCGTATAGTGCATATCCCATGTCCTGATCTGTATCTCAAACGGAATCCCCTCTTTGCCAAGCACTGTGGTGTGCAGGGACTGGTACATGTTCGGCTTTGGCGTTGAGATATAATCCTTAAAACGGTTTGGGATCGGGGTAAACATATCATGGATGATTCCCAGGATATTATAACATTCAATATCTGTATTGACGATAATCCGGACGGCAAAAATATCATATACCTCGTCGAAATCCCGTCCGGCCATATACACCTTACGGTAAATTCCATAAAGGCTCTTGACCCGTCCTTCAATATACGGATCGATGTGGTATTCCTTCAGCCGGTCTCGGATGCGTTCCTTGATCGATTCAATAATCATATTCCGGTCATTGCGTTTAATCGCAAGAGTAGCCTCAATTTCTGCGACAGCGATCGGATCCAAGTATTGGAGAGCCAAATCCTCCAGCTCCTCTTTGACCGCCATAATTCCAAGCCGGTTGGCAATCGGCGCATAAATCTCCATAACCTCCAGCGATTTTTCCCTCTGCTTATCCGGGCGCATATAGGAAAGCGTGCGCATGTTATGCAGCCGGTCGGCCAGTTTGATAATGACCACGCGGATATCCTGATTCATCGCCAGAAGCATTTTCCGCACGTTTTCCGACTGCTGCTGCTCCTTGGTGGAAAGCGGCACCTTGCCAAGCTTTGTCACCCCGTCGACCAGAGCGGCGATCTCATCCCCAAAATCGCCCTTCACCTGCTCCAGCGTAACCGGCGTATCCTCTACCACATCGTGCAGCAGGGCAGCGCAGATACACTCCGTATCCATTCCCAGCTCAACCAGGATACAGGCAACCTGGAGCGGATGATGAATATACGGTTCCCCAGAAATCCGTTTCTGTGAACCGTGTGCCTTCTTCGCGCACACATATGCCTTTTTAATTTTACCGGTATCATAAACCCTTCCGGACTCTGCTATCATCCGGCTTAGTTCCTGATAGATCTTATCTTGCATAGCGATCCCCTCTTCGCCCTCTTATCATTTCAGGTCAAATCAACCAGCCAGCTTTTCCAGCCTTTGCAAGGTTGGCGCCTGCTGTAAATCCACCTTATGTTCATACTCGGAGAGTGTAATGCTGTCCTGAAGCGGCGAAACCTCAATCAGCCCAAGCTCATCGAGCATATCCAAAATCACCCGGTACTGGCAGTAATTCAACCCGCCTGTACGGAAAACGGAAAACAGGAGGTCAACATCCCCATGATAACCGCGATTTTGTCTGAGATATTTATAGACCAGTGCTGTCTTCTCCCGGTTCGGAATCATCTTTTTGATCACGCCTGTGCTCAACGCCTCTCCGCGCCGGAACATTTCGTAATAGGTTTTTGCATTAAAAAATTTCTGCTGTTCGAATCCGGTTGACCGGATATCCTTGATAGAAATAGAAAGGTATTCCCTTCCGTTATATGGATTGATGGTAATATTACAGAGAAAATCTACCGTTTCTCCTTCCCGGAATAAAAACCGGCCGGTGTTCATCCCAAAATACATAGCGGAAATCTCCATCCCGCCAAACGTGAGCCTAAGCCGGATATGCTTATTGTCAGACACCGGCACAACAGAACGGATCACAGCCCGCTGAAGGCAGAAAAGCGGCTGTTGATTGGCCGTGCCAAACGGTTCCAGCACAGAGGTATCCCGAATCTGCTCCAGGGTGAGCTCCTGCGGCGTGATCACCTTATCCACCTCATATGTAAAGGCTGGCATGACCTGGCATTCTCTTGCCGCATATTGTTCCATCTCTTCATAAAAGCGGTCAAAATTTTCTTCCTTTAGGGAAAACCCGGCAGCCTGAGTATGACCGCCATACTGCGTCAATAGAGCCTCGCAGGCAACCAGCATCTTGTACAGGGAGAAAAACTCTACACTGCGCGCAGATCCCCGCAGCATCCCCTCCTCAGAGGACATCAAAAGCGCCGGTTTCCCGTACCGTTCCAAAACCTTAGAGGCTACAATCCCGATGATACCCGGATGCCAGCCTTCATGGTAGAACGCAAGGACACGGTGATAGAGTACGTCCGGATTTTCACAGATCATCTCCTCGATATCAGCGAAGATCCCGTCCTCCTGGGAGCGGCGCTGCGTATTCAAAGCGTTGAGCTGCCCGGCAAGTTCCGCCGCCTTTTGGGTATCGTCGCATAGCAGCAGCTCCGCCGCAAGCGAAGCGTCCGCCATCCGGCCAGCCGCATTAATCCTCGGCGCAATTCCAAACGCCACTGTCTGAGAGTTGATTTTATCTCTGGATATTCCCGCTTCGTCCAGCAAAGCGGCAAGCCCGATATTATCAGTATGCGCAATTGCCTCTAATCCAATTCGAACAAGGGCGCGGTTTTCGGAGGTAAGAGGGACAAGGTCAGCAACTGTGCCAATGGCAAGCAGGTCGGCAAACTGTTCCAGTGTGCTGTCATAGTCCCCGTTTTCCAGCGCAGTTACCAGCTTAAACGCAACACCGACGCCTGCCAGATCCTTAAATTCACTTGGACAATCCTTCCTATGCGGGTTGACTACCGCATAAGCCGGCGGCAGCTCTTCTCCTACCTGGTGGTGGTCAGTTACAATGACGGTCAGCCCAAGCTCGTTTGCGTACCGGATTTCTTCCAATGCAGAAATCCCATTGTCCACCGTCACCACGAGAGAAGCACCCGTCTCGGCAATCCGTTTGATCGCGCCGCAGTTCAGGCCGTAGCCCTCTGATTCCCGCTTTGGGATGTAATAGGACACCTGCGCGCCCAGCATACTCAGATAGCTGTATAAAATTACGGTAGCGGTAACTCCATCGCAGTCATAATCTCCGTAGACAACAATTGATTCCCCGCTGTCAACCGCCTGCATGACCCGCTCGGCTGCCCGCTTCATATCGATCAGGGCAAAGGGATCCTCCGGTATGAGATCGCTGTTTAAAAAGACGTCTGCCTGGGCAAAGGTCGTAATATTCCGGTTCACCAAAATTTCAGCGGTCATCTGCGAAATTTCGCATTCCTCCGCTAAAATCTGTGCCAATTTTCGGTTCTCTTTCGGCAGCCTCCAATTTTTAACAGACACCCAAACGCCTTCTTTCTACTTCATCGTTTCTAACCCTATTATTTTACCACTTTTCTTACTTTTTCGCAACTGGACACTACCTGGGGCTCTGCCCAAAGCAAAAAAAGTTTGTTACTTTTTTGTCGAAGGGTTTTCCTTCACTGTTTTTTGTGATAATATAGATATAATCGCAAAAATGGAGGAATCTCATTGAAAGATAAAATTCTGGCTTCCATGAAAAGACTCTGTATTATCAGCGGCCATTATGGAAGCGGTAAAACAAGCCTCGCGGCAAATCTTGCGATCCTGTTGGCTCAGCATGGCAGACAGGTAACTGTAGTAGATATGGATCTGGTCAACCCCTATTTCCGGTCAGCCGATTACAGCCAAACTTTCTCCGAATACGGCGTCCGCCTGATCACACCGCCTTTTGCTAATTCCAATCTCGACATTCCTGCCCTTCCGCCGAACCTGACAGAAGTAATCCGGGACGAAAGCCGTTATCTGCTGATTGATGTCGGCGGAGATGACGCCGGCGCAGTTTCATTGGGACAGCTATCAGGTGAAATCAGAAAGCGGGACTATGACCTGTGCTATGTTATGAATTTCTTTCGTTATCTGACACAGACGCCCGTACAGACAATACAGGTGCTCCGTGAAATCGAATCTGCCTGCCGGCTTCGTGTTACCCGGCTGATTCACAACTCCAATTTGGGTTCGGACACAGGCATTGACGATATAAACAATGTCCAGCCCCTGGCAGAAGAAACCGCAAAGCTTGCCGGCCTGCCGGTTTGGTTTACTGCAGTACCGGAATGGATCACAAATCAGGAACAAATAGGCTTTCCTGTTACGATATTTCAGAAAGAATGATAAAAGTGAGGAATCAAAATGGCAAAAATAACAATTGAATTTGAGCGCTGCAAGGGCTGCCTGCTCTGTACCAAGGCATGCCCGCAAAAAATCCTGGCGCAGAACAATCGTAAATTAAATCATAAAGGCTATTATCCAATCGAGGTGATTGATCCGAAAAAGTGCATTGGCTGCGCAATGTGTGCGATGATGTGCCCCGATTGTGTCATTACAGTAGAAAAATAAGAGGAGGCAGGTTCCCCTGGAGGGAAACCGAAAAATTATGGCAAACAAATTTCTTATGAAAGGGAATGAAGCGCTGGCTGAGGCGGCGATCCGAAGCGGATGCCACCACTTTTTTGGCTATCCGATTACCCCTCAAACCGAAATTTCGGCTTATATGGCAAAACGGATGCCCCAAATCGGCGGTACATTCCTGCAGGCAGAATCTGAAATCGCCGCGATCAACATGGTATTGGGCGCTGCAAGCGCCGGTGTCCGCGCAATGACCTCGTCGTCCTCTCCCGGAATCAGCCTAAAAAGCGAGGGGATTTCCTATCTTGCAGGCTCGGATGTACCAGCCGTTATTGTTAACGTCATGCGGGGCGGCCCCGGCCTTGGCGGAATCCAGCCCTCCCAGGCTGATTACTGGCAGGCAACCAAGGCGATGGGACATGGAGATTTCCAGGTGCTCGTCTACGCGCCGTCCGGCGTACAGGAGATGGCTGAGCTGGTCGGGCTGGCATTTGACACGGCCGACAAATACCGCGTCCCCGCAATGATCCTTGCGGACGGTCTGCTCGGCCAAATGATGGAGCCGGTAGTTTTTCCGGAGCAAAAGTCGGACCGGCTCCCGGAAAAAACCTGGGCGACAACCGGAACAAAGGGGAAACGCGCCCCGAACATTATCAATTCCCTTTTCCTGCAGCCGGATGAACTGGAACAGATCGTGAAAGACCGTTTTACCCGGTATCAGGCAATTGAGGAAAACGAGGTACTGGCTGAGGAATTCCTTACCGACGACGCAGACCTGCTGGTCGTAGCCTACGGCGCTGTTGCGCGTATCGCCCGCAGCGCTGTCCGCGCGGCAAGGGAGCGCGGAATCAAAGCTGGTCTGATTCGCCCCGTCACCCTTTGGCCATTCCCCAAAAAGCTGATTGCGGAAAAAGCAAAGCAGGCACAAAACATATTGGTAGCCGAAATGAGCATGGGACAGATGGTCGATGATGTAAAACTCGCTGTACTCGGCAGCTCCCATGTCCATTTCTATGGCCGGACAGGCGGGATGGTTCCATCCCCCAATGAGCTGCTCGAACAAATTCAGGCAATAGCAGATAACAGGGAGGTGTAAGCATGGGAACTGTATTTGAAAAGACCAGGGGATTGACAGACCATGTTCTGCACTATTGCCCCGGATGCACTCACGGTATTATCCACCGCATCCTTGCGGAAAGCCTGGTGGAGCTTGGGCTTTTGGATCAAACGGTCGGCATCGTACCGGTCGGCTGTGCTGTCATGGCATATGATTATTTTAACTGCGATACTATTGAAGCGCCTCACGGCAGGGCGCCCGCTGTGGCGACCGGCGTCCGGCGCGCACTTCCGGAGGCAACAGTGTTCACCTACCAGGGAGATGGAGATCTTGCGGCAATTGGAACGGCCGAAACCGTCCATGCAGCAACGCGCGGCGAGAATATCACTGTCATTTTCGTCAACAACGCCATCTACGGGATGACCGGCGGCCAGATGGCGCCGACCTCCCTCCCCAGCCAGGTAACACAGACCACCCCATATGGGCGCGATCCAAAGGTCGCGGGTTTCCCGGTTCGGGTCTGCGAAATGCTCTCTACTCTTGACGGAGTCGCTTTTGCCCAGCGGGTTGCGGTCAATTCCCCGCAGCGGGTCATGCAGGCGAAAAAAGCGATTAAAAAGGCTCTGACTGTACAGAAGGAGCGCAAGGGCTTTTCCATCGTTGAAATCCTTTCCACCTGCCCGACAAACTGGGGCGTTACTCCTCTGGAGGCGCTTGACTGGGTGGAGGAAAAGATGGTTCCCTACTATCCGCTCGGCGTATACAAAGATGTTTCGGAAAAGGGGGTATTTTCCGATGCTGACTAATCTGATGATCGCCGGATTCGGCGGACAGGGCGTTCTTTTCACAGGAAAGATTATCGCAAACACAGGCCTGCTGGAGGGAAAGGAAGTCTCCTGGCTGCCCTCCTACGGCCCGGAAATGCGCGGCGGGACGGCAAACTGTTCTGTCTGTGTAGACGACGAACCGATTGGATGTCCGATTGTTTTAGAGCCTGACATTTTGATTGCGATGAACGTACCATCCTTTGATAAATTTATTGGAAAGGTAACCAAAGGCGGCTGCGTGGTCTATGACAGCTCTTTGATTGAAGCGGAACAGACCCGGGAAGATATCCGGTATCGTCCGATTCCAGCCACAGAGCTCGCCGCGAGACACCATCTTGATAAATTTGCGAATATTGTCCTTTTAGGCTATACCCTGCAGGCAGTCCACTTTACTTCTTATGAAACGGTGTGCGAGGCCATCAAGGCCTGTGTGCCGAAATCCAAGCAAAAGCTTCTGACGCCCAATCTTGATGCCCTAAGGCTTGGATACGAATTTCAGGAAACAAAATCATAACCACCCGTCAAACGGGTGGTTTGCTCGCCCCTATAAGGGGCAGATACCGACCAGCGCCTAAAGACGCTGGCTTTCTCTTTGTTCAAGCCTATTGCCTTTGCCGCTTTTGCCGCCCCTTAAAGGGCGTTCGTACTACCTGCTACCCTTAAAAGGGTCTTCATACTCTTTTACACTCAATTTATCCAGTGCTATATCGTGCTTTTCCTGTTCCTCTATGTATTTCCGTATGGTTGCCTCATTGAGTCCTACTGTACTTACATAGTACCCCTCTGCCCAGAAATGTCTGTTCCCATACTTATACTTTAGATTTGCATGTTTATCAAACATCATCAACGCACTTTTTCCTTTCAAGTATCCCATGAAACTTGACACACTTATTTTTGGTGGTATACTTAAAAGCAGATGTACATGGTCAGGCATCATATTTCCTTCCAGTATTTCTACTCCTTTGTATTTACACAGTGTTCTTATGATTTTCTGCAAATCCACTCTATACTGTCCGTATATCGCTTTTCTTCGGTATTTCGGTATGAACACTATGTGGTACTTACACATCCATTTTGTGTGTGATAAACTGTTTGTTTTATTTGCCATTAAAATCACCTTTCTTTTTTTGCAATAAGCTTGAACATCTTATTGTACCACGAAAGGTGATTTTTTTGGTTTAACCTTTTGTTTCCCACCCGCATAGCGGGTGGTTTTCTGTTTCGTGCCGCTGGCACTCAACCGTCTAAAGACACTAATGAAAGACAGCAGGCAGAGCTGCAGCTCTGCCTGCTGTCTTTTTTATCTCTGTCACGATCCGGTTTCATCCTTGTCATCGTGCAGGAATCGGTCAATGATAAAGCGCGGGCGCTGTTTCACCTCCAGGTAAATTTTCCCGATATACTCACCCACGATTCCAATCGCCAACAGGGTCAGTCCGCCGATCAGCCAAACACTGGCCGCAACGCTGGACCATCCGGTTACAGTATTGCCGGTGAAAAAACGTACCAGAATATAAACAAACATAATCATACTTGCCAGGAACACCAAAAAGCCCAGTGAGGTGATCAGCCGGATCGGCTTCACACTCAACGAAGTGATTCCCTCCAGTGCAAAGGAGAGCATCTTTTTTAACGGGTATTTACTTTCTCCTGCAAATCGCTCGCTCCGCTCATACAGCACTGTATCCGTCCGATATCCAATCATCGGCACTATCCCGCGCAGGAAAAGGTTTACCTCTCTAAACTCCGCCAGCCCGTCCAATGCGCGGCGGCTCATCAGGCGGTAATCCGCGTGATTGAAAACCGTATTGGCACCCAGCCAGTTCATCACACGGTAAAACCCTTCCGCTGTCACCCTCTTAAAAAAGCTGTCGGTTACACGTTTGGAACGCACTCCATATACAATATCGCAGCCATCCAGATATTTTTCCATCATCTCATCAATCGCATTGATGTCATCCTGTAGGTCAGCATCCATAGAAATGACTGCGTCTGCATGCTTCCTGACCGTCATCAAGCCTGCTAAAAGGGCGTTCTGATGTCCCCGGTTGCGGCTAAGATTGATTCCGCAAATCATAGAGTCCTCCCTGTGGTAGCCCTCAATCAGCTCCCAGGTTTTGTCCTTTGATCCATCGTTGACCAAGGCAATTCTGCTCTTTTCCGAGATCAGGCCCTCCCGGATCAAAGCCTGGAATTTTCCCTTCAGCCGTTTTACTGTTTCGGGCAAAACCTCTTCTTCATTATAACAGGGAATCACAACATATAAAATCCGGCCCATGCTACTATCCACTTCCAATCTTTGTCATACCTGATATTAGAGTGTACGACAAACCGCGGGAATATGCATTCCCGTCCATTCTTCTTTCTATTATAGGTAATTTCTGGATAGATGACAACCCCTTTCCCAATAAGTTACAAAATTGACACAAAAGCCTGTCGAATCGGCTCAGAAAGCAGTCCGCCCTTGTTTTTTATTTTTTACCTGTTATAATTAAATTGAATTTGTATATCCGTTTAAACCGGAAGGAAGAGGAGCTTTATGACACAATCAAAACGCTTTGCCGCTGTTTTTCTGTCGGTTTTATTGTTTATTGAGGTGCTGTGTTCAGTACCGTCTGCCGTGTCGGCAGAAGAACAGCCCGCTGACAGTATCATTCAGGCTGAGGGGGACTTCCGTTATCTGATTTCAGACGAAGGCGCCATACTCTCAGAATATCTCGGTACAGCCTCTATTGTTCAGTTGCCGGGCGCCGTATCCTCCGGGGCGGGAGAGATTCCGGTGGTCGCAATTGGAGAAGAGGCCTTTTCCTCCTGCACGGATTTAACCGCAGTGTCTCTCCCTGAGTCAATTACCGCGATCCAAAGCCGCGCCTTTTCTGACTGCCCGGCTCTTAAAGCTCTCCTCTTTCAGAGGGTGCCTGATACAATCTCGGATTCCGCCTTTTTAGGTTCTGACTCTGTTGTAATTTATACCAGAGAATCCCCCTTACCGGGTGATCTCACATTACAGGAACCTGACCCTGAAAATCCAGACGCTGCAGTAATCCGGATTTTCTCCCCGTTATCCGCCGGACAGCTTACCAGTATCCTATCTCCGGATGAACTCCAGCAGTTGGGGTTCCCTCTGGTAACTGCTATTCAGCTAAACCATTCTTCTGCGGTGCTGGGAGTCGGCGGCACTCTGCAGCTAGAAGCAGGGACTGAGCCTGCGGGCCTTGAGCAAACCGTACTGGAATATGCGTCCTCTGACTCCGGGATTGCCTCGGTAGATAATAACGGCCTCGTCACTGCAAAAAAGGCCGGGACGGCAATAATCACGGTCTCGGCACAGGATGGAAGCGGCGTTTCCGCCTCCTGTAAAGTCACTGTGGAGCAGAAGGCCGCCGCTATCAAGCCGGGCGTGACCTCCCGGACAATTTATATCGGGAAGCCCTATTCCTTAAAGGTTTCCTTTACTCCGACTGACACCAGTAATAAAGCCCTCTCCTTTTCTTCCTCCAATTCCTCTGTTGCCTCCGTCAGCAGCAGCGGCACCATTACCGGAAAAGCGAAAGGAACTGCTGTGATTACCGTTAAAACCCAGGACGGCAGCAATCTGTCTGCAACGGTTGCCGTAACAGTGTGCCAGCCGGTAACGAAGATTTCTTTAAATGCTGCCAGCAAATCCCTTTATACCGGTTCATCCTACCAGCTTACCGCCTCAGCCTCCCCATCCTCTGCCAGCAGCCGGGCTGTTGCCTACTCATCGTCCAACAGCTCAGTGGCATCTGTTTCCAGCACCGGTAAAATCACAGCCAAAAAAGCGGGTACCGCGACTATTACCGTTTCCGCGAAGGACGGACAAGGCGCCAAGGCCACCTGTAAAGTGACGGTCAAGCAGAAGGTAACGAGCATTAAAGCTTCTGTCTCTTCGAAAACCGTTTATATTGGTAAGCCATATACCTTATCGGTAAAGGTTTCCCCTTCTAACGCAACCAACAAAAAGCTGTCCTATTCCTCTTCTAATAAATCGGTTGCCACTGTTTCCAGCTCCGGGAAGATTACCGCCAAGAAAAAGGGTACCGCCAAAATCACCATCAAAACAACGGACGGCACCAATAAAAAGATAACCGTCAAAGTTACTGTGAAAAGGCCCGTTACAAAAGTAAAGCTCAGCGCCACCAAAAAAACGCTGAATGCCGGAGCGACCTATCGGCTGAGGGCAACTGCCTCCCCCACCTCGGCAAACAGCAGAAAAGTGACCTATTCCTCTTCCAACAAATCGGTTGCTACTGTTTCCAGCACGGGCAAGATCAAAGCCAAAAAGGGTGGTACGGCTATCATCACAGTGAAGGCCAAGGACGGGCAGGGCGCAAAGGCCACCTGTAAGATCACCGTCAGGCAGAAGGTAACGAGCATCAAACCCTCTGTTTCCTCAAAAACAGTCTATGTCGGAAAGCCTTATACCCTGTCTGTCAAGGTTTATCCCTCCAGCGCAAGCAACAAGGGACTCTCTTATTCTTCTTCCAATAAAGCTGTCGCAACTGTCTCCAGCTCCGGAAAAATCACTCCAAAGAAAAAAGGAACGGCGATCATTACTATCAAGACCAAGGACGGCAGCAGCAAGAAAAAAACGGTTAAGGTTACTGTAAAGCAGCCGGTAACGAAGATTACTCTCAACACTGCCAGCCGGGAACTGTATATCGGAAAAACCTACCAGCTCAAGGCAACCGCGTCGCCCTCCTCAGCGAACAGCAAATCTGTCAGCTATTCCTCCTCGAACACATCTGTCGCTACCGTTTCCAGTACCGGAAAGATCACTGCTAAAAAGGCAGGGAAAGCGACTATCACAGTGAAGGCCAAGGATGGGCAGGGCGCTAAAAAATCCATTACTATTACTGTACTCGGAGCAAATCTAACGCTAAACGCCAGTACGGTTCCAATGATGCCTGGAAAAACCTTCCGCCTGGATGCGAACTTGGAAGGAACACAGTCGGGTGTAACAGTGAAATACTCTTCTTCCGATACAGGAATCGCCACTGTTTCCTCCGGCGGCGTTATTACAGCAAAAAAGACCGGCACTGCTAAAATTACAGTTAAGGCTTCCGACGGTTCTATTTCCAAGACGGTAACCGTTACTGTGAAAAACGGTTTCGTTGCGCATGGCGTGGACGCCTCCTATGCGAACGGTACCGTTTCGGTCGACAATTGGAAAAAAGTGAAAGCAGACGGTTATGATTTCGCTATAATCCGGGGTGGCTTCGGACGGTTTAATCTTTATCCGAGCCAGGTCGACAAGCAGTTTGCCAGCAACTATAAAAATGCGCGGGCTGCCGGATTGGACTTGGGCGTTTACCATTACAGCTATGCCAAAACTGTGGCGGAGGCAAAAACAGAGGCTTATGCTATGGTAGACCTGCTGGATGGAAAGAAGTTTGAATATCCCATTGTTTATGATGTTGAGGAAGCAAGCCAGGCCGCCCTGGGCGCTATCAAAATGAGCGCCATTGTCGACGCCTACTGCAGCATTCTCGAGGACAACGGCTACTACGTGATGGTTTACAGCTACGCCTATTTCCTGAATGGCAGCTTAAACAGCAGCATTACCAGCAAGTATGACATTTGGCTGGCGCATTATGGTGTCAGTTCCCCGAACACTACCTATAAGGGTGATTGCCAAATGTGGCAGTATACCTCCAATGGACGGGTAAACGGCCTGGGCAGCAAACCGGTTGATTTAAACTACGCTTATGTTGATTATCCTTCCATCATCAAAAACGGACATTTCAATGGATATTGATACCAATAAAATGATTTCAGTTTTGGTGATTTCTACAAAATAACGCGAAACAACGGAGACTTATAGAAAATACTTTTAATAAGTGCTATAATATGTCTGCTGTTGTATTTCGTATTTATGAATGCGCTCCTCTTGTACGAAAATGGCAAGAGGGGCGCGTTGCCGTCTAAAAAGCGTTCAGGGTAATGCTTGCCGGCGCAGTTCACACAGAAAGGAATGACCATCATGAAAAACACCTTTACCAATCCCATTCTAAAGGGCTTTTATCCAGACCCATCCATCTGCCGTGTCGGAGAGGACTATTATCTTGCGACCTCCTCCTTTGACTATTTCCCCGGAATCCCAATTTTCCACAGCAGAGACTTAGTTCACTGGGAGCAGCTAGGCCATGCCATTCACCGTCCGGAGCAGCTCGACTATTCCAAAGCTGCTTTTTCCGAAGGGGCATGGGCGCCGTCATTGCGGTATCACAACGGCGTCTTTTATATTATCAACACCTTTGTCACCGAGGGACGGGAGGCTGAGCGGATGAATTATATTGTAACCGCTGCCGATCCGGCCGGGCCATGGTCTGATCCCATTGTTGTGAAAGGCGCCGACGGGATCGACTCCTCCCTGTTTTTTGACGACGACGGCTCTGTATGGTACTGCGGAAATTATATCAGCAAAGAGAAGCTATATCCCAGCCACCACGGGATCTATCTTTGTGAGCTCGACCCGGAAACCTTCCAGTTTAAGGGAGAGCGGAAAATCATCTGGGATGGGAAATGGAGCCATGCAAAATATATTGAAGCGCCGCATATCTATAAAATGAATGGGATGTACTACCTGATTGTTGCAGAGGGCGGGACCTTTTTCAACCACTGCGTTATGATGGCACGCTGTAAAACCATTGACGGTAATTACGAAATCTGCCCGCGCAATCCCATTGTCTCTCACCGGCATCTCAGCCTGATGCACCCTATTTCTGTTACAGGCCATGCCGATATCGTGGAAACGCAGAATGGAGAATGGTGGATGGTTCTGCTGGGTGTGCGTCCTTATACTGGTGTACAGTTCAACACCGGGCGCGAAACCTTCCTTGTACCGATTGTCTGGGAGGAGGACGGATGGCCCCGGATCGACAATGATGACGGGATTGTCCACTTTGAGGAGCGGCTGCCGAATCTTCCCACAACCTATTATCCGGTTTCCTGTCCGAACGACCAATTTGAATCAGAAACGCTGGGGCTGCAATGGAATATGATCCGTCCCGCAAAGACCAGCTTCTACAGCCTGTCTGAACGGAAAGGCTGGCTGCGGCTGTTTATGCAGGAAAAAACACTGGCGGACAATTATTGTACCCCTTCCTTTTTGGGACGCAGGCAGCAGGATCAATATTTCGCAGCCGGCACCGCTATGGAATTCCACCCCGCTAGCGACCGGGAGGAAGCCGGCATTGCCATGGTACAAAGCAATGAATTTCACTACCTCTATACAGTCCAGGCAGAAGGCGGCCAGGCTTACCTTACTCTATCCAAAAACTTCAACCAGGCAGAGTTCTTTGATAACCAGTACCTGGGAGTAGATCTGAAAAAGGACGAAATCAAGCGTTTGCCATTACCCGGTTATCAGGGCAAAATTTATCTCTGGGTACAGAATGAATGCGAGACATACAGCCTCTATTACGGCTTTGAAGAATCGCAGCGGCTTCCCTTCCTCAGTGGACTGGACGCTTCCCTTCTCTCCAGCAACGTTGCCGGAGGGTTTGTGGGCGCGTATCTTGGGATGTACTGTTCTTCCAATCATGCGCCTTCGGATAACTATGCTGATTTTGACTGGTTTCAGTACTATCCTTTTGAAGGATAATCAGCCTGACAAAATTAGATCTATCAAAGCAGGGGATGCAGCCATAGGCTGCATCCCCTGCTTTGATGTGGTGTAGAAATGATCTCTATTCCTCTACCTTTTCTTCTGTCTTTTCCGGCTTTTCCGTTGTTTCAGGACTTTCTGCCGTACCCACCAGAATCGTCTGGTTTACCGGATTATACCGGGAACTGGGCAGCGCCTCTGTTTTTACCTTTTTGCCATCTTTATAGTAGGTGCGCTGTGCACTGGCAGTACTGCCCGCACGTGCCTCAATCTTCACTTTTTCCGTGCCTTTTGGCAGGGAAGAATCCTTCACCTTGGTCGGAGCTCCCGGAGACAAGGTTGAGGTTTTCCAGGAGGTGATCTCAATCTTATCCCAATCCTCTGGCTGATGGCCATAAATGATGACATTTAGGGTGGTTCCGGACATATAGGATTTAATATAGATCGGATAATCGGTATTGTTCTTGAACTTCATATCCTGGCTGCCCCAGCTTACCATTGCGTCCTGCCCGATTGGGACATAGGAGGAAGGCCAACGGTGATTACCGCGTTCCACAACCTCCAGCCCCGCTCGGATCGCCGCGCCGTATACGGTAGTGGATGCCTGGCAGACCCCGCCGCCGAGGCCGTCAACCAATTCGCCGTTTTTGATCACGCCCGCAGCTCTAAAGCCATTTGCCGCAGTACGCCGGCCCACTGTTCCATTAAAGGAGAAGGTGTCACCCGGTTGTAATACCGTACCGTTAATCCGGTTAAGAGCATTTGCCATATTGTGGTTTCCATTGGCTGTATTGGTGGATTTGGTGGAATAGGAGGCAAGCTTTGTAATATCCTGCATAAGCTGCTCTTTATCCACTTCAAAGGGTGTTTCTGTGACCTTGATAGAAATAGTTCCGGTTTTATCCTCAGATTCCAGGATCGTTCTGCAGTCCTCTACCAATTGAGTCTGATCCACCTCTATGCCGACCACACCATCCTCTACATGGAACATAGCCTCAATGTCAGAACCTGCAGACGGGTCAAATTCCCCTACTGATGCGTCTTTCGGCTCGGTATTCAGCTCGGAGGCCGCAGCCGCCGCAATCTGGGCAAGAATATTATCGATCTGGTCAAGCTCGTGGTTTAAGGCCAGCTTCTCGGGATTGTTCTTTAAAGACAAAACCTTAAAATACCGCAGCCATATATTCCCTTCCCGGCCAATCTGATAAGCCTCCTTGAGAATTTCATCAGTATTGTAGACAAAAGTGAAATCATCTTCTGTATAATGATACGATTTGTCATTATATGTAAGCGTAAGATCAATGGGGTCACGAAGATCCAGCTCAAGATCCTTCATCAGTGTCTCTGCTTCTTCCATTGTTTTCCCGCTTAAATCAACGTCCTCAATGAAAATTCCATCATAGAACGTGTCGACGTCCAGCTTTTTTTCAATCGAGCTGCTTAAAAAGACCATCACAATCGCAATAACGGCAATCAACAATGCTGCACAGCCGCCGACGATCGCTAATACTTTTTTCCTCTTTGGCGTCAGTCCCTTTTTCTTCTCATCGCCTGTATCAGTTTCCACTGGCGTTGTTGTGCCGACAGCGGCCGGTATTTCGGGCGTCTCCTGAGGCGCAGGTTTTCCCTTTTTCTCCTGGCCTGCTGCAGTAACTGGTTTAGACGTGCCTTCATCCTGGTGTTGTTTCCAGCTGGATTGCGGCGTTTCCTTCACGGAAGAAATCTCTGGCTTTAGCTCTGTCGCTTTCGCCGGGGTTGGTTTTGTCTCCGGGGTTAGCGTTTTTTCCGATTTGGCTTTTTCAGGCTTTGCAGTTTCCTGAATTGGAAAAGCCTCTTTGGCCTCGTTTTTCTTATCTTCTTTCACCGGATCGGTTTCCTGCTTCTTAGGCTGTTCGTCCTTCTTTTTAGAATCTGTCTTGAGCGGAAAAGCCTCGCCTGCAGTTTTCTGCTGCTCTTTCTTTTTCGGCTCAGAGGATTTCACTTTAGTCTCTTTGCTTTTTTGATTTTCCGCGCCTACACGATCAAAAATCTTTGTCTCAGTATCTACCTTTTTTGCTTCAGAAGCTTTATCATTTTCTGGATTGCGTTCTTTATCTGTTAGAGTATCATTCTGATTTATATTCTCCGTAGATTGCTTGTTTTCCTTTGCGTTTTTTGCAGAGGAAGACTTCCTGCGGCTCATATAATACCCCCTTCATGATATAATCATACATCTATTATGCTACTACATCTAGCCCAAGAAGTAAAGTTACAGAATTTTAACGGCACGCCCTAAAAAGTTACATTTTTTTACCCTTCTTGTCTAACCTTACAAATTTAAAATAATATCCCCCCGGATTTTAGATTGATCTCTAACAGCGACAAAAAAGAGGTTTCTATTTTGGAATAGATAAGGTATAATAACGTTAAGCAGATGGTTTCACGCTGCTATAAAAGCAGAAAGGGCGGGATTATTTTGCTGGTTGATCAAAAGCTTCCCAATTCTGTTACTACCGCACTTTCCCACTTGGAAGAGAGAGGATTTGATGCCTATCTGGTAGGTGGATGCGTCCGGGATTCCCTTCTTGGGAAACAGCCCGATGACTGGGATATCACTACCAACGCCTGGCCTGAAATGGTCAGGTCGGCTTTTTCGAATTATCCTGTAATTGACACTGGAATCCAGCACGGCACTGTTACTGTTTTAATCGGCCATCTGCCTGTTGAGATTACCACCTACCGTATTGACGGCGCTTATTCCGACCACCGCCATCCTGATCTGGTACAGTTCACGCCATCCCTGAGACAGGATTTGGCCAGACGTGACTTTACCGTCAACGCACTTGCCTGGTCTCCGTCAAGCGGTCTGATCGATTATTTTGGCGGGAAAACAGATTTGGAGCAGGGTGTGCTCCGCTGTGTAGGCGAACCGGAAAAGCGGTTTGAAGAGGATGCGCTCCGCATTTTGCGGGCTGTCCGCTTTGCCTCTGTTCTTGGCTTTTCTATCGAAGCCCATACTGCGGCAGCCATCCACGCCCAAAAAGAGAGCCTGCGCGAGATTCCCCCGGAGCGGATTCAAAAAGAGCTGGTAAAGCTGCTGTGCGGGAGGGATGTAGAAAACATCATCTTAAACTATTATGACGTTTTGTCCACTTTTATACCGCCTATTCAGAAAATGGCTGGTTTTGAACAGCATAATCCGCACCACATTTATTCTGTTTTGGAACATACCGCCAGGGCTGTAGCAAGCTGCCGGCCGGAGCCGGCTTTGCGCCTTGCCATGCTGTTTCATGATATGGGAAAACCGGAACGCTTTTCTCTGGATCAGCGAGGAATCGGGCATTTTTACGGTCACGCCGGGCTCAGCGCCCAATATGCAAAACAGCTCCTGGAAAAATTAAGGTTTGACCGTGCAACGATTGAACTGGTTACAGCTCTTGTCAAATGGCATGACTCGGTCATTCCTTTGGAAAAGAAGGCGGTTAAACGCTGGCTGAACCGTCTTGGGAAAGAAAAGCTGGAGCTGCTTTTACAGGTCATGACAGCAGATACACTTGCTCTGGCACCAGAATACCACGCGAGAGCCACCGAAATAGAACAGACCGGCTTCATGATCCGCAAGATTCTGGAGGAGCAGGAATGCTTTTCCCTAAAAGATCTTGCCATCAACGGACAGGATCTGATCGGAATCGGTATTCCGGAAGGAAAACAGGTTGGAGATATTCTCCAGTTACTTCTCACAGGGGTGATCGAGGAGAAGCTCCCAAATGAGCGGGAAGCCCTGCTCTATCATGCCGATTGGTTAAAAGGCCATTCAAAGTAAAAGCAAGCCCATTATGCAAACGGAGCTGACAAATATGTCAACTCCGTTTCTTTTCCGTATCGCCATCCTGAGTCTCCCCAGCTTCTTCGTGCCTATTTATCATTTTCTTGGTCACTACCAATGCTAACAGGATGATTACCACTGCGCCGGCCAGAATTCCGATCATAACAGGCTGTTGGATGGTAACGCCTGTATCCGCGGAAGAAGTAACATTCTCAAATGAATTCCCTGCATTCTCCAGATAGAACATAAGCTGGTAAGGATTTTTTTCATTTTTCAAGGCCGACAGCGCCAGAATTGCATTTTCTGTCGCGACCACATCGCTGTCGTCCAGACGCGCTTCTCCAAAGCCGCCGTCAACACGGGTAAAGCCCAGCAGCACCTCATCTATTGTTTCGCCCGACTTGACAAACCGCTCGTCATCCAAGGGAATATCCAGCGCAATCAAGGCAGTCAGCACCTTGGATACCGCAGTGGAGGACGTCTTGTTCCCGTCAAGATAAGTTCCATCCTCCTGCTGCATAGAGGCAAGGTAGGAAATCCCATTCTGAACAGCCAACTGGCAGGCCGGTTGATCCTGCCGATAATCTGCCAACGCCACCAAAGCCAGCGCTGTCTGGGTCGGCGTGCTATTCTGCTCCGGATAGGCTGAAAATCCGCCGTCCGCGTTTTGACGGGCAAGCAAAAGCTGCGTCAGGGAATCACGGGAATTGTGCGAATCCTTTTCCAGGCTGTACTGATTGCAGTCAAGCGCCAGAAGAGCATACGCTATGGTATAAAGGCTTTCCTTCTCATAATACGCATACCTTTTTATAGGCTTAATCAAATTATTTCCAAGGATATTTTCCGCGTTATAGCCGCAAAAGGTAGTGTTCAAAATCGCATATTCTAAATCAAGGATATTTTCATACTCTTCGGTGAGAGAAACATCGGAAATATATTTAGTTACAAGCTGCGCGGGTGCAGGCTCTCCGGCCGTTCCCAAACAGAGGTACGATAATTTCCCCTGCTTTGAAATAGAAAGCCAGTCACAGGCCAGCGCAAGGGTTGCATCAAGTTCTTCCGTCCAATATTCATTCGGGTTCTGGTTAATACCTTTCGACTCCGTAACATTAGCACCCGGCTGGATCACATCCTCCGAGGAACGCGCCATCGTGTCGGTACTGTCATCGCCAGCTTCACTGGCACTGTCCTCCAGCTTTTCCGTCTCCCCCTCGGATGAAGACAGCTCATTAATATTGACTGCCCTCGCAGACGCAAAAATAGCCGCAAAAGGAACCATAAACAACAGGACAATCAAGAATGGTATGATTCTTAATTTCACCCTGGTCACCCCTTCTGCGGCTGTTTAGTCTATGTTTATATTATACGCCATTTTTCTACAAAAATCTATTCAAATCTTTGACAAATTTTGTCTTTCAGTCTTATTACATTTAATCTAGAGATAGAAAAGCCTCCGGAAATACCGGAGGCTTTTGTAATTACACTGGATGAACCTGGCTTGCGGCATCTGCATGGGCAGAGTCAATACCAAGCTTTTTGTTCCTTCTGTTCTCAAAGAACTTTACAGCGACCTGGCCAAACTGTGCATAGCTCAGGACATCTTCTTCCTGTTCCATCCAATCCGCACATTCAGCACGCAGCTTATCAAGCTCCGGTTCCAGCAGATCAGCCGGACGGCAGTCAATCGGCTCTGCATCGCCAATAATTTTCTTTCTGAATTCAGGATCGATTTTTACCGGGGTTCTTCCGTATTCTCCCCGTACCAGACCTTTAAATTCTTTGGTAACCATTTTATAACGTTCGCCCATGATTACATTGAATACAGCCTGAGTCCCAACGATCTGGGAGGTCGGGGTAACCAGCGGAGGCATGCCCGCGTCCGCGCGTACTCGCGGTACTTCCTGCAGTACTTCAGTGAGCTGGTCCTCTTTCCCGGCCTGTTTCAGCTGAGAGAGGAGGTTGGAAAGCATTCCGCCCGGAACCTGGTAAATCAATGCATTTGCATCCGTTGCGAGCATCTTCGGATCCAGCAGGCCGGAATCGAGATATTTCTGTCTCAGAGTCATGAAATAATCACGGATTTCGTTGAGCAGCACCAGGTCAAGGCCGGTATCATATTCCGTTCCACGGAATGCGGCTACCATGGATTCCGTCGGCGCATGGGAGGTGCCCAGAGCCAAGGGACTCATCGCGGTGTCAATGATATCGACACCCGCTTCTACACCCTTGAGCAGGCACATAGAAGCCAGGCCGGAGGTATAGTGCGTGTGCAGCTGCAGCGGAAGGTCAACTTTAGATTTAATCGCCTTCGTCAGCTCCGCGGCCTTATAAGGGGTCAGCAAAGCAGCCATATCTTTAATACAGATGGAATCAGCTCCCGCATCGCGGATCTGCTTTGCATAGTCAACATAATACTCATCGGTAAAGGTTTCGCCCAGGGTATAGGAAATCGCAACCTGCGCGTGCGCGCCTTCCTTTTTCGCCGCTTTGATTGCGGTTTCCAGGTTCCGGATATCATTGAGCGCGTCAAAGATACGGATGATGTCGATTCCGTTTGCAACAGATTTCTGAACAAAATATTCCAGGACATCGTCAGCATAGTGGCGATAGCCCAGCATATTCTGCCCTCTAAAGAGCATCTGCAGCTTGGTGTTCGGCATTTCCCTTCTGATAATACGCAGTCTTTCCCACGGATCCTCATCCAGGAATCTCAAGCAACTGTCAAACGTAGCTCCGCCCCAGACTTCAGCGGAATAATATCCCACCTTATCCATTTTTGATAAGATCGGAAGCATTTCGTCGATGGTCATACGGGTTGCAATCAGAGACTGATGAGCATCACGCAAGACGGTTTCAGTAATTTTCACTTTTCCCATCTTTCAGTATCCTCCTTTGGATTAGCCGATTGTGGCTAAGGTCTGGTTCGTTTCCACACTGTCGCCGGCTTTTGCAACGATAGAGGTAACTGTTCCGTCACATGGAGCGACAATGTCGTTTTCCATCTTCATTGCTTCCAAAACCATGATGACCTGTCCTTCTTTGACCACATCGCCGACATTTGCTTTCAGACTCATGATGGTGCCTGGCATCGGTGCGTTCACCTTTGTGCCAGCGCCTGCGGCAGGAGCTGGTGCCGGAGCAGCAGGTGCAGGTTCAGCGACAGGCGCCGGAGCCGGAGCAGCGGGTGCAGGCGCGGCGGCAGGTGCCGGAGCAGCTACAGGAGCTGCGCCTGCAGCAGTTTCTTCTACAGCAACATTATATTGTTTCCCATTTACAGTTACACTAAAGTTTCTCATGGTTATTTCCTCCTTATAATCAATCCTGACTCAAACTCAATTAGAGCGGCATAATAGAATGTTTTTTGGGCAGATTGCTGACCCGTTTTCCTGCCAGCATTTCCATTGCATGGATAATCGCAGCACGGGTATCCTCCGGCGCGATTACGTCATCTACATAACCATTTTCAGCCGCTTTGAAAGCGCCTGCAGTGGTATTGACATATTCATCGATCAGTTCCTGCTTGGACTGTTCCAGATCGGTTGTTCCTTTTAATTTGTCGTGTGACAAAAATTCTACCGTTGCTTCGAGGCCCATTGCCGAGATCACCGCGGTCGGCCAGGCATAAGTAACGTCGGTATTCGCATTCGAAGCAAAGGCCATATAAGCGGCACCGATAGCCTGTCCGCAGATCACTGTGATTTTGGCTGTAGTAGCTTCCGCATAGGCATGAGCCAGTCTTGCGCTCTTTCTGATCAGCACCGGGCAAGCGGTGACTTTAAATCCTTTGGTATTCACGAGGGTTACAACAGGAATATTGAATGCATCGCAGACACGGATCAGGCGGGTTGCCTTATCACAGGCGTCAATATCCAGCTCTCCATTGCTTTCGTTGTTTGCAATAAATCCAACAGCCGCTCCCGAGACCGTTGCAAGTGCGGCGACAATCCCAGTCCCAAAATCAGCCTGAAGCTCTACTACGCTGTCAGCGTCGGCAACTGCTTCTACCAAAGATTTCGCACACATGCTGTCAATATCGGCATAGGCTTTTGCAATCAACTGAGCCGCTTGAGCATTTTCGGCAGTTTCAAACAACGGAGCCGGAGCCAGGTTGTTCTGCGGGAACATAGTGACGATCCTTCTCACTTCTTCCAATGCCGCGTCATCATCATCGGCAATCAGCGAGGCAATCCCTGCTTTTGCAGCAAAGTCTGCGGTACCAGCGTCTTTATCCTCACCTTTTGCATTGGTGACGAACGGAGCATTTAAGAACAATTCCGCCTCTTTCGTCATCACCAGGAAATCCGCGCCGCAGGCCAGCATTGCAGAGGTACCGGCACAGGTGCCAAGAACTGCCGCAATCTGAGGAACGACACCGGATACCATACTAGTTTTCGCAAGGATTTCTCCGTAAGCATCCAGCATTTCATTTGCTTCGGTCAGCTTTGCTCCATTGGAATCAAAGATACCAACCACCGGACAGCCGGTCTTAACCGCCAGGTCATAGAGCTTGCTGATCTTTTTGGCATGCGCCTTGGTAATCGCACCGCCAGCCGCCGTTACATCCTGGGAATAAGCGTATACAAAGCTGTCCCCAACATAGCCGTACCCTGTAACAACACCGCAAAGATCTTCCCCGATCCCCGCAAAGGCATCCAGCTCCACAAATGTGTCGGCATCAAACAATGCCATAAGCCTTTTTCTCGCAGGAGTATCCTGAGAAGTTTTTTCAACGTACTCAGCAAGCTGATTCATCTTGCTTTCAGGATTCATCATAATTCCTCCGTTTCTCCCCGACATGGATTTTCTTTCAAATCCCCATCTGTACTATTGACTTAACTAAAATAAAAACAGCATTTCCAATTGGAATTTCATGCCATTTCAAAAAGTTCTCCAGTTTTTATTATACACATATCCCCTAAAAATAACAAGCGGCAACTCAGCAGCCTGCGCAATTTTTGCACTTATGAATGATTTTTGTTAAGGAATTAACACAAAAACCATCGTCCTGCACAAAACCCAGGCGGACAAGCATTTCATGATCAATTTTTCGGTCAAAAACAGCCTTGTCAATCCCCAATTCCAGCATATTGGCAAAGACCGCCCGTACCAGTCCGTCAAAGATATCCTGTTCTACACTGGATACATTGACAATCTCGCCGCAATCGCCTTTGATATTATAAAGACAGCTTGCCTTGATCTCCTTTTTCTCTACACAAACATAAGCGAACTTTGCCTGTGTGCTGTAAATCCTGTTCAGCCGTTCCAGCGTGGAGGGCTCGGTCACTGGGAGTAACTGTATCATCGCTGACATTCCTTTCTCTTTGATATAAATTTAGGCCGGCGTTTGCCGGCCCCAGGGTTTTATCTGCTCTTGACAGGCTTCTTCACGGCCGAACGGATCGCTTTCAGTTCCTCTGCCGACAGCTCCCGGCAGGTTCCCGGCTTGAGCATCCCAAGCTTCAACGGCCCAAACGCCACTCGTTTTAACCGCGCAACCTCTAACCCGACCGCCTCGCACATCTTCCGTACCTGGCGGTTCCGGCCTTCCCGGATCACTAATTCCATCACTACCCGGCCCTGCTCCTTAGCCAGCACCCTAACCTCGGCCGGAGCGGTCTTTCTTCCGTCAATATAAACTCCTTCCGAAAGCTTTACCGCCTGTTCATCATTGATATCCGGCCGCACCGTCACCCGATAGGTTTTGGAAACACTGCGGGAGGGATGCATCATATCATTTGCAAAATTCCCGTCCGAAGTAAAGAGGAGCAGCCCCTCTGTATTCAGGTCAAGCCGCCCGACGGGATAAACCCTCACCTGGGTTTCCGGCAAAAGCTCTGTAACGCATCGGCGGCCCCGGTCGTCACTCATTGAGGTAATGTATCCCCTCGGCTTATTCATCATAAGGTAAACATGCTGCTTTTTCCGGCTGTAGTACAGCCGTTCCCCATCAATGGTGATCAAATCCTTCATTGGATCGATCTTCTGTCCGATCAGGGCCGGATGTCCGTTAACCTTCACCCGCTTCTGCCCAATTAGTTCTTCTGCCTTTCTTCGCGAACAGAACCCGATATCCGCAATTACTTTCTGAATCCTGATTTTTTCCATTTCTTTCTTCCTTTCGCCTAATATCCCATCAGTCGTTCCTGTTCTGTTCCAGCATGGAAGCCCATTTCCGGAACCAGGCCTTTATCCGATCGGTAAAGCTCAGCTCCACCTCCGTCACCCTGCGCTCTATGCTTTCGCCTGCTGTCAGAGGGACTTCTGCCAGGACTGTGTCTCCCGATTGATAACAAATTTTTCCGACCACATCCCCCTGCTCAATCGGAGCATAGCAGAACTGCCGGATCAATACCTTTGATTCGATCTTTTTTTCTTCTCCTAAAAACGAAACTGAAACCTCTTCCGGCGCGCTCACGGTAACCTGATTTGCTTCTCCGCCTACCACATCAAGCTTCATGCCATCTGTATCAGGTGTCAGCTTCACCTCTTTGATCAGTGAAAAACCATAGTCAAAGAGATTTGCATGGTCAGTCCAGTCGTTCGGGTCGTTCAGCGTGACGCAGATCAGCGTCACTCCATCCCGCTCCGCCGCCGAAACCAAACAGCGCCCCGCCGTTTTAGTAAAGCCGGTTTTCACACCGATGCAACCATCGTAATAGGACAGCAGCCGATTATGGTTGGAAAGCCACCGGTCAAACGGCGGATCACCAAAGGTAAGCTTTGTTTTCCGGCTGCTGCACAGCTCCCGGAAGGAATCATTTTTCAGTGCTTCCCTAGCCAGCAGAGCCATATCGTATGCAGTAGAATAGTGCTCCTCGTCATGAAGCCCGCTCGGCGTAACAAAATGGGTATTCCTCATCCCGATTTCCTCGGCCCGGCGGTTCATCACTTCCGAAAACGCCGGAATAGAACCGGAAATCCGAACGGCCGCGGCGTTTGCCGCATCATTGCCGGACGAGAGCAGCATCCCGCCGGCCAACGCACGGAGCGATACCTGATCGCCCTCGGTCAAGCCCATAGACGAGCCTTCTACCCGGATTGCTTCTGCATCCACCTCGAAATATGTATCCAGGTCTGCCTGTTCCAGCGTCAAAAGCGCAGTCATAATCTTGGTTGTACTAGCCATCGGCAGCTTTTCGTTCTCATTTTTAGAAAGAATTACAGACCCTGTGCTGGCATCCATCAGCAAATAAGCCTGTGCAGACGCAGCAAAGCTGTCAGCAGATACCCCTTCTACCATGGTGGAACTGCTGACAAGCCCTATCACTGCCGCCAGACATACCGAAAACCAGCTTGCTATTTTTTTCAAATCCAATCACCTGCCCGTTTTATTGTATGCGGACAGTGAGATGATTAGAAATTATTCTTCAACAGTTTCCTGTTTCTCAGGTTTTCCCGTTTTTTCCTTTTTAAATAATTCGCTGATCTTATCAATGACCTCCGGAACCATATTCACCACGTTGTTCGCAGTATTCTCGTCGTTGGTCATCTGGAGCAGCTTGACATTTCCCTGATAAACCACCAGAAAAGCCAGCGGCTGGATGGATACCCCTGCGCCGGACGCACCGCCAAAAATATCTTTCGGCTGTTTCGACGGGATATCAGATCCGCCGGAAGCAAATCCAAAGGACACTTTGGAAACAGGGATAATGATTGTCCCGTCCGGAGAGGTAATCGGCTCGCCGACGATGGTGTTGACATCTACCATTTCCCTGATTTTCTGCATTGTTGTGGACATCATGCCCTGAATCGGATGTTCACTCATAGTTTAACCATTCCTTTCTTTGCAAAACGTCTGCCTGTTCCGCACATTCAAGGGGCGGCACGCATTTCCAAAAGTCATCTCTCAGCTTCGGCGCTTTCCCTTCTCAGCCCATTCTCAGGCGTCTGTTCCTCTTTCGTATGGATGAATACATTTTTTATCATATTGATTAGCATTCCCAATCCGCCGGCAATTATCACGCCCAGCCGGACTTTCACTTTAAACCGGATATCCTGGGTAATATGCTCAGCGGTAAAATCCGGGCGAAGGGAAAAACGTTTGACTGTCACCTTGATCTGGCTTTTTAGCAAAGCCAGCGTATTGTTCACGGCAATGCCAATTCCCGCATAGGTCAGCGCGGTTTTATCCGCCGAATCAGTCCCAACACTCATATCAAAGCAAAGCCCCGTCAGACGGGTATGGCGCAGGACAAATTTAGAAGGCTCAAATATCGATTTAATAATATTCAAAATCAAAAATACGGTGTCGGAAAAGGCCTCCTCCTTCTTCGGATGTCCTTCCTTCGCCGGTGTTCTGCTGTTCTTCGCTTTCTTTTTTTTGCGTTTCTTTTTCTTTAAGGCCCTTTCTTCCTTCTTTTCCAGCCTCTCCGTCTCCTTGAGGGCCAGTTTTGCATCCCGCTCCGGGGATCTGATGTCAAAGCGCAGCCCAAAGGCGCCGGCCTTCATCCGGACCACATCGGTAATACTGACGTACAGCGTCGCGCTGAAAGATAAAAGCACTGCGAAAACCAAAATGATGATTCCAATGATCAGCAAAGCTTTCATCTCTTCGATCATTCCTTTCTTCAATCAGTATACCGTTCTTATTCTTCCACAGGTTCCTCCTGCGAGGCCACTACCTCTTCCAGATGGATCTGCCCGCTTTCATCCGGGAGCGGCGGCAGCTCCTGCAAAGAGGAAAGCTGGAAACTGCGCAGGAAATTCGCGGTAGTCTGATAGGTGATCGGCCTGCCCGGCACATCCAGACGCCCGGCTTCCTCCACCAGCCCTTTTTCCACCAGGTTATTGACGGTCTGGGAGCTGTCCACTCCCCGAACCTGCTCAACGAAGCTCTTGGTGACCGGTTCATTATAGGCGATAATTGCAAGCGTTTCCATAGCCGCCTGCGAAAGCGGCGTGTTCCGTTTGATTTCCAGCGCCCGCTTTATGTACGATTCATATTCCTTTTTTGAACAGAGCTGATAGCTTGTCCCTAATTTGACTACCTGTACCCCTCGGTCGGAGGACTTGTATTCCGCCATGAAATCAGGCATCAGACCGGATAAGGTCGGCCGGTCAATTTCAGTGGCTTCAGACAGTCGCTCCAGGGAAACAGGCTCCCCGCTTGCAAAAAGCACAGCCTCGATCATTCCGTAATACTTTTTATATTCCATCTTGATGTAATCTGCTCCTTATCGATAGTCAGCTTCATTGAAGTCCTCTGCCGCCACGCCGGCATTGCGGTTAAAATAGACATAGGTGTTGTCATCATCTACCGTAATCCGCTTCGACTTCATCAGTTCCAGGATCGCCAGAAAGGTAGCGACTATCTCGCTGCGATCCTCGCTGGGGGTAAAGAAATCTCGGTAACGCGCCTTCCCGCTCTCATACAGCCGGTTTAGGACAAAGACAATCCGGCTGGTGACTGACACCATCCGTTTGGATACAATACCGGAAAAAGCGGTTTTTGGGGGCGGCAGATTCCTCTTGGCTTTGCCGACCGCAACCTGATATGCCTTTAAAAGCTCCTCGGGCTCATGGATCCTGTGATAGGTTTTATCCGCTTCCAGCCTTTGCGGCTCACGTATAAAGATATTATGGCCTTCAAACTGGCTTTTTAGTCGCGTTGCCACCTCTTTGCAGAGCTGGTATTCCAGCAGCTGTCCCTGAAGCTCTTTTTTCAGATCCTCCGCCTCTTCGTGTTTCGGAAGCAGAGAGACTGTCTTGATATAGACCAGATGCGCCGCCATGGCAAGAAAATCACTGGTTACTTCCAGGTCAGCCATCTTCATCTGTTCAATATAATGTAAATACTGCTCCAGAAGCTCGGCAATCGGAATATCATAAATATTCAGTTTGTGTTTTGAAATCAGATGCAGCAGAAGGTCCATCGGCCCTTCAAACACCTCAAGCTTAAATTCCAGTTGTTCCATCCGGTTTTTGTTTCCTTTTCTTATGTTGCAATCACTCTGGCCAGCAAATCCATAAAGCCTGTCAGGAAATCCAGCCCATTATAGACCAGGTCTGCCAGGAGGTTCAGCGGTCTGCTCAAAACCCCGGTTGACAGCAGGATAAACAGCCCAAATATCAAAAACATCTGGTACCTGCCCTCCCAGGCCATCAGCCTGTAGTTCGTCCGGTCACTCAGAAAGAAAGCCAGCACCTTAGAGCCATCTAACGGCGGGATGGGAATCATATTAAAGATTGCCAGTCCGATATTGGTGGTAATCATAACGGAGACAATCATCCTAACCACCATAAAGGCCGTTTCATTCATAGGGATAAAATAAAGCGCGCCCTTCCCAACCAGCAGCAGTACAAACGCAAACAGCAAATTGGACATCGGCCCGGCCAGGGCGGAAAGCGCCATCCCGGATTTCCGGTTTTTGAAATAGGCCGGGTTGATCGGCACCGGTTTTGCAAAGCCAAATCCTGTCAGCAGGAGCATCATCGTCCCGAACAGGTCAAAATGCTTAAACGGGTTTAAGGTCAGCCTGCCCATGTTTTTCGCGGTTGGATCGCCCAGCTTATAGGCGATAAAGCCATGCGCGCATTCATGCAGCGGCAGTGCGGTCAGCACCACCAGGATACGGATTGCAACAGTAATCCCATATTCTCTCGACATTGATTCAATCCTATTCTTTCTTCTATCACTTTTTACTCCAGAGAATGTGCCCGGCAAGCATTTTCTCTGTGATTAACATTATATCGATAATCTGGTAAAAATACAAGGGCGCAATCTTTAAATTTTTGAGAAAGAGGGAAAAAAAAGAGTTTTTTTCAATAAAAGGCTTGATTTTGTCCGCGATATCTGTTAAAATAACAACGTTAGTCAATCCAAAGTAAGTCGAGGGAGGTGCAGATTTATGGCAAAATGTGATATCTGCGGTAAAGGCGTTACTTTCGGTATTAAAGTTTCTCACTCTCACAGACGTTCCAACAGAGCTTGGAAGCCAAACGTAAAAAGAGTGAAAGCAATCGTGGACGGTAAACCATGCCGCGTGTATGCTTGCACCCGTTGCTTGCGTTCAAATAAAGTGACCCGTGCTGATTAGTGCCGAATGACATGCAAATAAAAAAAGCTGGCTTCTTATTTTTAAGCAGTCAGCCTTTTTTTATTTCATCTATTTCGGAAACAGAGAAAGGATTTGTCCAAAATGAAAAAAATTCAATGGAAGGGCGGGGCGCTGCTGGCACCGGTTCCGCCCGCGATGGTAACCTGCGGCAGCATGGAGCAGCCGAATGTCCTCACCATCGCCTGGACTGGCATTATCAATACAATCCCGCCTAAAACCTATATTTCTGTCCGCCCGTCCCGTTTTTCCTATCCGATGATAAAGGAAAGCGGAGAGTTTGTCATCAACCTGACTACTGCCTCCATGATCCGCGCCGCTGATTTCTGCGGCGTCCGTTCCGGGAGGGAGCTCGATAAGTTCGAGGCCTGCGGGCTGGAAATTGAGGAAGGCTTTACTGTATCGGCTCCTGTCCTGTCGCAGAGCCCGGTCAGCTTGGAGTGCAGGGTAACAGAGATTATCCCGCTCGGCTCCCATGATATGTTCCTGGCTGATATCACCGCAGTCGACGTTGACCCGCAGTATCTTGACGAACAGGGCAAGCTCTGTCTGTCCCGGTCCCATCTGGCCGCGTTCGCGCATGGAGAGTACTTTGAGCTGGGGAAAAAAATCGGCAGTTTTGGTTTTTCTGTCAGAAAGAAAAGAAAGAAACATCCCGGCGGAAAGAAAAGAAAATAGCTCCCGGCTGTTAAAAGGAGGATGCTGCAGAAGCAGCATCCTCCTTTTTATTTCATGAAGCATTGATTCCCGGCAGGGATTTATTCATCATCCAACTGTTTTCCCAGAAAAATGGCAGCCGTCTCGGCCAGCCGTTCCAATAATTCTGTGCTTACTACATGCTTCCCGTCTGACAGAAACAAAACAGCCCCGCATACGTCACTGTTAGCAATAATCGGATAGCATACCACCGTGTACCGGTCGATCCCCTCTACGGCAAGAATCTTATCAGAAGTATCCCCGCGGTAGCTGATCACCCGTCTGGCATTCATGCTGTCCTCAATCATCGGAGAAATCCTGCGTTCCAAAAGCTCCTTTTTGGGCATTCCGGAAACAGCGATGACATGATCCTTATCACAGATCACAGCCGGAAGTCCGCCGGTTTTATGCAGCACATCCGTAAACTGAAGCGCGCACTGGCCCATCTCTTCCACCGGAGAGTATTTTTTAAAGATCACTTCCCCTTCTCCAGTTGTGTAGATTTCCAGCGGCGTGCCTTCCCGAATCCGCATTGTCCTTCTGATTTCCTTTGGAATAACCACCCTGCCGAGATCATCAATCCTTCTTACAATTCCCGTTGCTTTCATATATAAAATCTCCTTGTACAATAAAATGATTTGCCTTGTTATTATTTGTTAGAACTGGAGATTTATACAAGCACAAACTTGGAATTATCCGCTCTTTTCAGACAAAAAACAAAGCGCAATTAAGGTGACATTTGTTCACCCTTTTGCGCTTTGTTTTTTTATTATTTCTGTGGTTTTGGCAGCCGTTCCTGTTTAACAACCGGAGGCCGCGTCGGATAATCTGAAATTCCTTTCCCAGTATTCGGGTGAAGATAAGATAGGCCGAGGTCGCCCGCAAAAAACACCAGCAGAATCACACAAACCAGAGTCTGCACCCTCTTCGGGATTTTCTGGTAGAACTCATCCAGCATAGGGGCCAGGACATAGATAAACGCACAGCCGCCCAAGCCGAATACGATCAGTCCCTCCAAGCAAATCCGACCGTTAAGGTTAAATAAAAAGCCGGAATAATCCCACCAGCGCGTCCCTGTCATCAACTCCAGCACAAAGCTGGTCAGGTATTCCATTACGCCGCAGATCACTACTGTCAGGAAAAATGTCAGAATAGGCTTTTCCCGAATCTTTTTCAGGATAATTAGAACAGCAGCTCCTCCGGCTCCGTAGATCGGAAGCCACGGGCCATGCAGAACCCCACGGTTAACCAAGCCAAGCCCGTTTACCAGGTTCAGCAGCACCTCCCATACCCAGCCGAGTATCGAAAAGGTAAAGAACAGCAGGATCAAGGAGCGCAGCGTATAATGGCGCATATAATCGATCCTGAGCCACTGCCTTCTCGCATATTCCGGAATGGGGAATAGGTTCATCGGGTATTCATCCAAGGGCTGGCCGTTCGGCAAATCTGGCTGTCGGATCAGGTAGGGGTCGTTCAAGCATTCATAGTACTCATATTTCTGCTCAACCGCCTGCTGCCGGAGGGTAAGGTAAAGCTGCGCCGTCGTCGCTGTTTTATAGGCGTTCATATAAAAAATCTTCAGCAGGCCGAAGGTGATCAGGTTCAACACCCACCATCCAAGAAAAGAGGCGTCCAGCAGAAAGGTACGCCACTTGTTTCCATGCATCATCCGTTTCGACAGGGCAAAGGCCTCCTTGCGTCCAATAGCAGGATTCTCCGCCAAAATATACGGAATCATCCGGTAGGAATAGCGCTTGATAATTCCCCCGACCAGGGTTAAATCCCACAGAAGGGTAAAAAGCGTTTTAAAAAGCATCACCTTGTCAACATTCCAGATTTTCCTGATCCGAATCAGGAAAAGAAGCCGTTGGATCGGTGTTTTGGGATAGGTATTCGCTTCCAGGAAAAACCGGCATTCACTCACAATCAGCATATTTTCGACAAACAGAGAATACAATACCAGCAGCATCGCACCAATCATGATGATCACGCTGGCCATGATCCGGTCATGAAACAGTACCTGGTTAAGCGAATTTAAAATCCCAAACAGGATAGAACCCGACTGTGTAGTGCTGTTAAAAATGGCTGCCAGCACACCTTCTGTGCCGTAACGGTGCTCCTGCTCCTTCTGCTGATCTACGCCAATCCCGGTTAAAAATTCATTGACAATTTCCGAATTGGAAATCCCTTCGCTGGAATTCATCAAGATATTTGCACTGTGAATCTCCCGGGCAGAATCATAGCTGAACAATACATTTAACGTATCGCTGTAAACTCCTGTCAGGATGGCCATAATGAAACATACCGCGACAAGCCGCCAATATTGGGCTTTCAGCAACTGTCTCGCCCGTTGCTTCAGGCCAGACCTCTTCCACATAAATGTCATCCTCCACTCTTTTCATTAACAGTTTCATTCTATCACATATCTATGTACCCTTTCAACTACATTAGACCGAAATTGCTAAAACAGCTTCTTTTTCTTGAAAATCCATAGGCAGATCAGCACTACAAGAATACTGACGATAATAATTGCTAAATAACCATATTTCCAGCCAAACTCCGGCATACTTTTAAAATTCATCCCATACCAGCCTACAATTAATGTGAGCGGCATAAAAACGGTTGCCACGACAGTCAAAAGCTTCATGCTGCGGTTCAGGCCATAGTCCAGCGCCGACTGATAGGATTCCCGGACATGCACCAAACTTTCACAGAGGGACTGGGTATGGCTGCTCAGCCGCTGCGCCTTATTGATCATCACCTGCAAATAACGAAAATTTTCATCCTCAAACAGATCGTTTTCATCTTCACAGAGAGCTTCTCCCAACGCGGTCAATTCCTCATAGTAATCCTTCCGGATAGTAAGACCGCGTTTCATCTGAAAAATTTTCTGGTTTATTTCCGGGCTGAGTATTTCCTTCATTATCTTTTTCTCAAGGTCAAGAATCTGTTCTTCACAGCTCGCAAGAACTTCGGTACTCCCCTGCATGAGATGCATCAGCACGCCGCCAACCATACGTTCAATACTAAAACGCTTTCCTATCGTCTCTGCCAGCCGAGAAAAAGCCGCTTGTGAAACTCCCGGCTCCCGATCCAGATTGACAACTAAAAACAGATTCCTGCGAAAAAAAAGCGCGGCCCGTTTCCGGGGATTGCGGACATGGCGAACATCCAATAGATGGACAATGCCATAGCTGTAGGAATCATACACCTCCAGGCTGCTGTGAAAACGGCTGTCTGGCAACCGGCAGACGGCCAGGCATTCTCCCGGAAAGCCAAGCGCGTCAAAATTTTCTTCAAATTCCTCCAGGGAAAGGCAGCCCGCTGTTTCAGCGGCCGGATCCCACTGCCCTATTTCATCAGCCCGTTCCAATTGCCCTGCTTTCTTCTGGTAAAACATAATCCTTCTCTCCCCTAATAAACGGCCTTGCAATACTTCTATTTTTTTCATTATACCCGTCTTACGGTCTGGATTCAACCCGTCGGCAAACTGTAAAAAGACGCATAAAAGCCAGAAACCGGTCTTTAACCGGTTTCTGGCTTGAGAAAAACATATGAAAAAACATCAAGTTTAGGATTGGCTGCTGTCTTCGGGCGTGTACTCAGTAAAGGTTACAGTGACAGTTACCTCTTTATTATCCCGCTGCACAGTAATATTCATCTGATCACCCACTGAATAGTCATTCATCAAGGATTTGATTTCGCTGGAAGAAGTAATCTCTGTTCCATCAATCGATTTCACCAAATCGCCGGTTAACAGACCCGCTTTGTCCGCATCTGAACCGTCGTTTACCTGATAGACATAGGTTCCCAGATCATTGACACGATAGCGCATCGCGGTTTCCTGATCCTGGATATCCAGGAAGGACACGCCCAATTTAATCCGTCCGGTAACGTACCCGTTTTCAATCAAATCTTCAATAACCGGTTTTGCCGTATTAACCGGAATTGCAAAGCCCAGACCTTCAATACCTGAAGCCGAGGTTTTTGCGTTGACAATTCCGATCAGCTCCCCTTTCCCATTAAAGAGTCCTCCGCCGGAGTTGCCCGGATTGATTGCGGCACTGGTCTGCAGCAAGGTCATAGTCTGGTTTTCAATAGTGATTTCACGGTCCAGGGCGCTGATGATGCCCTCTGTCACCGTACCGCCAAGCTCTCCAAGCGGGTTGCCGATTGCGACGGCAAGGTCACCGACTGCGAGCTGGTCGGAATCTCCAAGCGTAACCGCCTGAAGATCTTTTTCATCGATCTTGATGACTGCAAGATCGGTGGTTTCATCCGTACCGACCAGTGTCGCGGAATAGCTTTCCCCGTTTTTCAGCCGGACAGTAATCTTGCTCGCCCCATCTATCACATGGTTGTTGGTTACAATGTATCCGTCTGATGTGACAATCACGCCGCTTCCGGCACCGGAAGCCGTGTACTGCTGCATAAACTGGTTTGTCTGTGCCACCTCGGTGGTAATCTCAACCACACTGTTTTCTGTTGCCGCAGCGATATCTGAAACGCTCGTCCCATCTCCGGCATTCTCTTTATCAGAGGTGTTTACAACCGACTGTTTTAAAACGGACGGTGTCGAAGTGCTGTTCCCGGAAAGCTGCTGCGCCAACAAGCTCCCTCCAAAGCCGCAGCCTGTTGCAACAATCATTCCCGCCAGGATAATTGCTATCATTTTAGCTGCCCTTTTCGGCTTTTTGGCGGCCGCCGGCTGGCTGGTATTGCCTGTTGTATAAATCGGCTGGCTTGGAGGATTCCAAGGATTTACAGGCTGCTGATTCTGTTGATTAAAAACCTCGTATTCCTGATTGATTCCATTTTTCCCATCATACTGCTGATACATAATTCTCTCTCCTTTATTCAGCGGTTTAGTTTTCCCTGAGTACCGCCGCTGATACGGCTGCTCAAACACTTTCTTTTTGACTACGGTTATATCATACACAACCACAGTGACAGGATTTTGATAAACCAATAAACAGTCCTTGAATAATTGTGAAACCTTTGTGAAAGCAATCATTTTAAAATTGTTATGCAAATTTTGAAACAACGTGTTATAATAAATATATCATAAATTATCTGGCCCAATAAACGGCTTTTGTCAGAACCTGTTTTTATGATTCCCTGAATCAGGTCTAATATAGTAATCAATGTCAAAGGAGGCATTCATATGAAACCGCAAACCATTATCACAATCTCACGCCAATTTGGCAGCGGAGGGCACGAGGTCGGCGAGCTGACTGCACAGAAGCTTGCGATCCCCTTCTATGACAAAAAACTGATTGAACTGGCATCCAAAACCAGTGGAATCCACCAGTCCCATTTTGAAAACGCAGAGGAAAATCCGCCGACAAGCTTCCTCTACTCCCTTTCCATGGCGGCCAGCGCAGCCAATCCCTTTACCGGTTATTCGGACTTTACCCTTTCTGACCAGATTTTTAATGCACAGGCAAATGCCGTGCGGAAGGCGGCAAACGAAGGAGCTTGTGTAATTGTCGGCCGCTGTGCCGATTCTATCCTGCAGGAATATCCGGACTGCCTGCACGTCTATATCCACGCGCCTCTGGAGGATCGGATCAAACGGATTATGCAACAATTCGATACGGACGAAAAGCATGCTAAAGAGATGATCGCCAAAACTGATAAAAAAAGAAAAAGCTATTATCAGTTTTACGCCAATGACTATTGGGGTAATGCAGACCGCTACCACCTCTGTCTTGACAGCGGAAATCTCGGCACAGAGCTGTGTGCGCAGATTATTATGAAAGCTGCCATGCGCGGGGAAGAATAATGGACGGACACCCAGTTCAAATCTGTAAGAAAGGAAGCGCTTTCGCCTTGTTGAAAGCCTGAGATTACGGCCATGAACAGAGAAAGGCTCAACACACTTGCCTTCCAGATGGTTCGGTATGAGCAGGGTGCGCCGCATCGCGTTCAGCACCTTTTAAAGGTTCACAGTTTCGCCAAGCTGATTGGGGAAGCTTCCGGTCTGGAGGAAAAAAAGCTGGAAACACTGGAGGCCGCGGCACTGGTGCATGACATCGGAATTCGCCCCAGTCTGGAAAAATATCAGCATGAGACAGGGCATCTCCAGGAAATTGAAGGGCCGCCGGCAGCCGGGGAACTATTATCCGAGCTGGAATTTGAACCCGAACTAATCGACCGGGTCTGTTATCTTGTCGGGCATCACCATACCTATACCGACATCGACGGATTGGATTATCAGATTTTGGTGGAAGCAGATTTTCTGGTCAATATCTTTGAGGCAAAGCTCGGGAAGGATGAGATTCGCTCTATCCGTGAAAAAATATTTCGTACAAAATCAGGAACAGACCTTCTGGATCTGATGTTCCTGCCGGAATAAGCAAAACAGCGTCCTGCAAATTTTTGCAGGACGCTGTTTTGTTCTATTTATAAAGCTTACTTAAACATTTTGGTACATTCTACCGCTGTTTTCCATTTTGAGGTGAGCCGTTCTACTTCTTCCTTATCCATCTTTGGCTCATAGGTCATCCCCAGATTCCAGCTCTGCTTCACATCGTCAAGATCCTTCCAGAATCCGACCGCCAGCCCTGCCAGGAACGCAGCGCCAACCGCCGTTGTTTCACTTACTATCGGACGATGGAGCGGAATGCCCAAAATATCTGACTGGAACTGCATAAGCAGATGGTCGGCAGAGGCGCCGCCGTCTACTTTCAAGGCTTTGACAGCAATTCCGGTATCTTCTACCATCGCGTCAATCACGTCCTTTGTCTGATAGGCAATCGACTCCTCAGCGGCGCGGATAATGTGATTGCGGTTCGTCCCACGGGTCAGGCCGAAGATCGTCCCGCGCGCATACATATCCCAGTGCGGAGCACCCATTCCGGTAAAGGCAGGCACAATATAGACGCCGCCGTTGTCTTTTACCTTGGAGGCAAAATATTCCGTATCACGGGAATCTCCAATCAGCCGCAGCCCGTCGCGCAGCCACTGGATAACAGCTCCTCCGACAAATACGCTTCCCTCCACCGCATAGGAAACCTGATCGCCCACGCTGGCGGCAATCGTTGTCAACAGTCCTTTTTTGCTCAGAACCGGTTTATCTCCAATATTCATCAGGGTAAAGCAGCCGGTTCCATATGTATTCTTCGCATCGCCTTTATGGAAGCAGGCCTGGCCGAACAGAGCAGCCTGCTGGTCTCCTGCAATCCCGCAAATCGGCACTTCGACGCCCTGAATATTCACAGTCCCATAGATTTCGCTGCTGCTCTTGACTTCCGGCAGCATCGATTTCGGAATGTCCAGCTCTTCCAGAATCTTTTCGTCCCAGCAAAGGCGGTTGATATCAAACAGCATTGTCCGGGAGGCATTAGTATAATCGGTAACGTGGACTGCCCCTTCTGTCATCTTCCAAATCAGCCAGGTATCCACTGTGCCGAACAGCAGCTCGCCCCTCTGTGCTTTTTCGCGGGCGCCTTCAACATGATCCAGAATCCATTTAATTTTTGTGCCGGAGAAATAAGCGTCAATCAACAGCCCGGTGCTCTGCTGGATATAATCTGTCAGCCCTCGGTTTTTCAGATCCTCGCAGATCTCCGAGGTTCTGCGGCACTGCCACACAATTGCATTGTAAATGGGGTTTCCGGTTTCCTTGTCCCAGATAATCGCCGTCTCACGCTGGTTGGTGATCCCAATTCCCGCAATCTCTTCCGGCTTGATATCTCCGCGCAGAATCGTCTCGGTCAGCACGCCGTATTGGGACACGTAAATGTCCATCGGACGCTGCTCAACCCATCCGGACTGCGGAAAAATCTGCGGAAATTCTTTCTGAGCCAGAGAAATGATATTCAAATCCCGGTCAAAAACAATACAGCGGGAACTCGTTGTTCCCTGGTCCAAAGCAACAATGTATTTTTTCATATCAGAATCCTCCTTCTGGTTCTACGACTACTTAACTGCCCCAGATATCGCTCAAGGTAGTAGATACCGCAAGCGCACCGGCACTCAGGGCATTAATCACATCCTCTTTATCGGTGATCAGCCCGCCGGCAATCAAGGGCACTTCCATTTCGCTTGCAAGCTTGCGGATGATTTTCGGCATAACCCCCGGCAAAACCTCCACAAGGTCGGCAAGGCCCAGTGAAATGTGCTTTTGGATATTCTCAAACGCCCGCGAATCCAGGACAAAAAAACGCTGAATGGTAATCAGCCCCGCCTCTTTTGAAGCCTTCACCAGCGCCGGCTTAGTGGAGATCACCCCGTCCGCCCGCGTCATCTGCTTAATAAAATCCACTGCAACCGGCTTGTTTTCCAGACCTTCTATCAGGTCGACGTGGATGATCGCAATTTTTCCAGCGTCTTTTAAGCGCGAGGCAATCGCGGCAATGTTACAGATATCCCCATACAGCACAAACACGACCTGGCATTCCGATTTCAATGCAAGGCGAAGCTCCTCATCATTCTTTATCGCTGCAATAATCGGCATTTCTTCCAGTGCTTTGATCATCTGCTTGAGCATACCGCCACCTGTATCCCTTCCGCCAAATACAAAAAAACGATACAACAAACACGCATAAAGTGCTGTGCATCGCTCTCCTACTCTTGCCTACTTTACCCTAATAGTATACCAAAACCGGCCTAAAATGACAATTCACAAATTCCATAAGATTTTGCGCAAGTTCTAGAGGATTTATCTAAAAACCCAGGTGAATTTTCAGAACAGTTTATTAAACCTAAAAATAAAACCGCCCAAAATGGGCGGTTTACTGCGAACTTATTATTCGCCTCTCATTTTTGCGAAGCATTCACTGCAATAAACAGGGCGATCTTCTCTCGGTTTGAACGGAACTTTTGCTTCTGCACCACAGGATGCACAAGTAGCTGTGTACATTTCTCTCTGAGCCTTATTTGCATTTTTGCGGGCCATACGGCAGTCTTTACATCTCTGAGGTTCGTTTTCAAAGCCTCTTTCAGCGTAAAATTCCTGTTCGCCGGCAGTAAATACAAATTCGTTTCCACACTCTTTGCACACTAATGTTTTGTCTTCGTACATAAATAACAACCTCGCTTGGTCTAAAATATTTTTGCCCGTTAACGGACTCAAACCGTCACCTTTGATTTGCACAACGCTCTGTTTTAAGCTATCAGGGCATAATTTCAGCAAATTACCTCTTACTTCAAGAATACCGTTTTAAGCTTTCTTCGTACGCGTTGCAGCGCATTGTCAACCGACTTCTGCGAGGAGCCAAGCAGCGTGGAAATCTGTGCATAGTTATTTCCCTCGAGATAAGAAAACAGTACATTCTTTTCAAATTCGGAGAGGTTCACCTCAATCTGGCCGAGCATTACGCGATACCCTTCCTGATCAATATAGAGATCCTCCGGATTTTCCTGAACGGCAATTTCTCTTGCATCGTCAATCGAAACTGCATCCTTCAGCAATCTTGCCTTTTTTGTATTCCGTTTTTGCAGTGAGCTGCGGATAGAATTTTCCACACACCGGTCGGCAAAGGTAGAAAATTTCACTTCCTTAGCCGGATCGTAAAACCGCACCGCATTCAGCAGCGCCATCAACGCTTCCTGCTTCATATCGTCCCGCTCGGAAGACCATCCAATATAATGATCCAGCTTCCGGTCAATCAATCCCAGATATCTGGAGATTAAAAAAACCAGGCTGGCATTATCACCCTGCCGGTAAGCCTTCACCAAGCTTTCGTCTCCGGGCTGAGCCAAAGGGCCTTCTTGAAAGGAACTCATGAACCACACTACTCCAACTTCGAATCTAGTACCTATCATACCTTGATTTTTGCACATTGTCAAGCATTTTTTAGAGAATGTTTTATTTTTTTGTATACATATAACAAATAGCGACAAAATTTTTTCTTTTCCCATTATTTTTTTATTTCTTTTCGTACAGAAGGCGCTGCGTGTTAAAGCAAGCAATTATCGTGCAGGCGCACGATAATTGTGTAAACTATACATAGAAATCAAAGTTGTACTTTCAAGTAATTGCATTTAATTAACAAATTATGAATCATTTTTCGGTCTTTTTGTCCACTTTTTCATCATTATATTTATTCATTTTGTGTAATAGACATCCCGTTCGTTTCATGATATCATTAACTTATCAAAATCTCTAAGGAGGAACAGACAATGTTTCAGAATAATGTACCTGACGTCCATCTCGGAATTGTCGCTGTCAGCCGCGACTGCTTCCCAATGGAGCTCTCAGAAAACCGCAGAAAAGCTGTCGTAGCAACTTATAAAGAAAAAGGGAAAGAAATCTACGAATGTCCAGTGGTGATCGAAAATGAAGCCGACGCTGTAAAAGCCGCGGAGGATCTGCTCGCCAACGGAGTCAATGCCACCGTCGTTTACCTCGGAAATTTCGGCCCGGAAACGCCGGAAACGATCTTTGCCCAGAAATTCGGCGGCCCGGTTATGTACGCCGCCGCCGCGGAAGAAACCCAAGAAAACCTGATTGACGGACGCGGTGACGCCTACTGCGGGATGCTCAATGCAAGCTACAATCTCGGCATCCGCAGCATTAAGGCGTATATCCCGGAATATCCGGTTGGAACCGCTTCCGAAATCTGTGACATGATGGACGATTTTATTCCAGTCGCCCGTACAGCAATCGGGTTGAGCGGTCTCAAGATCATCGCTTTCGGCCCGCGTCCAAACGACTTCCTCGCCTGCAATGCGCCGATTAAAAAGCTGTTTGACCTTGGTGTGGAAATTGAAGAGAACTCCGAGCTCGACCTTTTGGTCGCTGTAAAGGAGCATGACAATGATCCGAGAATCCCAGCCGTTGTTGCCGACATGGAAAAAGAACTGGGCGCCGGAAACAAAATGCCTACCCTGCTCCCAAAACTGGCTCAGTTTGAACTAACTCTGCTGGATTGGGCTGAAGCGCATAAAGGCTCCAGAAAATATGTCGCGTTTGCAAATAAATGCTGGCCGGCTTTCCAGACTCAATTTGGGTTCTGCCCATGCTATGTCAACAGCCGCTTAACCGGACGCGGAATTCCCGTTTCCTGTGAAGTTGATATCTATGGCGCTTTGAGCGAATATATTGGCCTGTGCGCTTCTGAAGACGTTGTTACCCTTCTGGATATCAATAACAGTGTTCCGGCTGACATGTACTTAGAATCCATCAAGGATCAATACTGCTATACCCATAAGGATACCTTTATGGGCTTCCACTGCGGAAACACCAATGCTGGCAAGCTTTCTGAATATGAGATGAAATACCAGCTCATTCAGCACCGCTGCCTGGAACCGGACAAAGAACCGGACGTCAGCCGCGGTACACTGGAGGGGAATCTTCTGCCAGGCCCAATTACCTTCTTCCGCTTGCAGGGAACCGCAGAAGGCGGTCTGAAATCCTATGTGGCTGAAGGAGAAATCCTGCCGGTTGCTCCTCGTTCCTTCGGCGGGATCGGCGTCTTCGCCATTCCGGAAATGGGACGTTTCTACCGTCATGTACTGATCGCAAAACGTTATCCGCATCACGGCGCTGTTGCGTTTGGCCATTTTGGCAAGGCGATCTTCAATATTATGAAATATCTGGGCGTTGAAGATGTTGCATTTAACCAGCCAAAAGGCGTTTACTATCCGACAGAAAACCCATTTGAAAACTAGTCTTTCCTAAAATAAAGCAGGGCCCCGGACGGTTTTGACTGTCCGGGGTCCTGCTTTATGAAGTTCTTAAATGAATGACGAAACTCTATTTTGTATCCAATGCGTGCCCTGCCGCGCCTTTAACAAAGTCAGGCGGAATTGGGCAGGCTGTTTTGGATTTCTATAATGTAATATAATTCCGGTTGGCATATCCGGTAATCCCGTCTGCCTCAATCACATACCAGTCATTCCAGGTTCCAAAGATGACCACCGTCTGTCCCTTATACACCTTCCCGACAATCGGGGAATTCACATCAGGCCTGCTCCGAATATTGAGCGGCGTATCCTGCGTTGTAACAATCCCAACGACCGGTATCTGCGGCGGGATAAACGGGATATCAAAGTATTCCGTCAAAGAAAGCACCACGTTTTCCGCAATAGCTTGGATATGGTTTTTAATCCACTGTGCGTCCTGGTAATTGTCATGGTAAGCAAATTCAATCAGCACCGCCGGCGCTCTGGTTTTCAGAACCTCGCCGAGATAATCGGTAGTCAGAGCGCGCACAAGCTCTGGTTTAGGATAAATCTTTTTCAGATTATTGGCAATGATATCCGCAGCCCGTTTTCCGTTTACGCTGTTCGCGCTGTAATATACCTCCGCTCCCTGGCGCTGACCCGCCATGGATTCCGGCGAGGCGTTGGAATGAAGCGCCACGTGCAGATCAAAGTTTCCGGCATTTGACGCGCGGATAGAAGAAGCCGCCGTCATATCCGGCGTATTGCGGACATACTGTATTCCGCTGGATCGAAGATAGGGAATCATCGCGTCCGCGATCAGGTTCATATAATATTCCTCTGTTCCCCCGATGATGTACTGGTTCCACTCCTGAGTGGAAGGACTCAAATAAATGATTGGCATAAAATCCTCCTTTTTCCTGTACACAGGTCTTTTTATATCCTATGCAAAACAGGCAAAAAAAGATCAGGAGATGCACTTTATTCGTGCATCTCCTGATTATTCTTCTATTGCTTTCTCTTTACGGAAAAATATCACACCAATCAAAAGCGCCATCGGGAAGATAATAGCTGCCAGCAGCCCGCATTTTAAGCCGATCTGCGCCATCGCCTGGCCGGTCTGTTCACTCAGGCCTGCCGCAAGAGTAGTTTTCTGCGCCAGATCAGACACAACGCCGGCAATCCAGGGGCCTACTGACCCGCCTATATCGCCGAACACCGCCATCATACCGAACATCACCGTCCCACCCCTCGGGAAAGCGGCTGCGGCCATGCTAAATGTACCCGGCCACATCAGACTCACGGACAGTCCGCAGAAGGCGCATCCCAATAAGGAAAATACCGGAAGCAGTGCAAAAATAGTGACAGCATAGCAGATCACGCAAAGTCCGCCGCAGATGGTTAAAGCCTTTTTCAGGTCGATGCGGTGGCCAAGGATTCCATATGCAGCCCGTCCAATCCCCATCAAGACGGCAAACAAGCACGGCCCCAGCAAATCGCCCAGAACCTTGGAAACGCCTAGCCCTTCCTCCGCGAATAGGGATGACCACTGCGACATGGTCAGTTCACTTGCACCCGCGCACATCATCAGAAGAAGAACCAGCAGGAACATCTTCGATTTCCGCAGCTCCTTCCAGGACATCAGCTTTTCCGCCTCTTCCGGCTGGATTAGCGGAATCCTCATGAAGCGGAACATATTGTAAAACGGAACCACCGCCCAAACAATCGGGAGCAGGAACCACCAATCATTCCCGATCAAACGAATGACTAATGTGGAGATTAGTACGACTCCCATCTGTCCCCAGCAGTAAAACGAATGCAGCAGGCTCATTGCCGAGGCTTTTGCATCGCCGGGGAGAGATTCTACAATCGGGCTCACCAAAACCTCGATAAACCCGCCTCCCATCGCGTAAATAACTACCGCAATCACCAGCCCGAAATAAGGGGAAGGCAGCAGCATCGGCAGGGTTCCCAGCAATACCAATCCCAGAGTGCAGAACAAATGCGCCCAGACTGTGCAGAAACGGTATCCGACCCGATCGGTAATCTTGACCGCAATGAAATCAGCCGCGATCTGCGTCCCGAAATTGATGAGCACCAGACGCCCAACCTCTTCATAGGAAAGGGAAAAACTCGTCTGAAAAATAATAAACAGCAGCGGAGCCAGGTTATTGACAATTGCCTGGCTGATATATCCTATATAGCAGGAATGCAGGGTGCTTTTGTAATTTGGTTTCATGGTTTGAAGTTCCTTTGCTCTGTATTATAATTTTATGTTTAGAATAAAATGGATACAATTCCCAAGACCCACCAGAGGACAGAAACGACCAGAAAAATAATGCTCAGTACCAGGCCTGCTGTAGCCTGGCCGCGTTTAGTCGATTTTCTTCCTGTAATTCCAGTAATAATTCCCATGACGGTTATAATTACGCCAAGCAGCGGAACCAGCCATGCCACGATACCCACTAGACCCAAAACCAGTGAGGTTGTCGCTTTTCCGGTTGGATTGTGTACTATCGGCTGTGGTACCGCCTGATAAGGAGCCGGCGCACTGGGTGCATATCCCATTGCAGGAGGGGTCATACTCTGCTGTGCCTGCAATGGCACTGCCTGGCCATTTTGCTGCTGAAGAAGTTGAATCAATGTCATCACCCGGCTCTTAAGCTGTTCCTTAATCGCAAAGCCCCAAAAGCCGTCCAATCCCATCTCTCCGCAATAAACGCCCGGAAGAATGGCAAATTTCAGCCACGCCTCTAGGTGCACCTGTCCGGCATAATAGCTCACCTTGATAAATTGCGGCGCCGCCAGCATTCCAATTCCTTTTTTCCAGACCCTTTCCCCGTTATAATCGGTCAGTTGAAAGCCTTCCTTGGCGAAAAAATCGGTCAGAATAAATCCGACAAATTCCTCCGGCTGGTTCACCTGGAATTCAGCCACAAAACGTTTTCCCATCTCATCTCCTCCTTTTCTCTTTTCTATTGTATAGAAAAGAAAACCCATTGTCAAAGGGAAAATGAAAAACCTCCCGGTTTTTCATTTTCGGGAGGCTTTATACCAGGCCAAACGCCCTGGAAAGAGTGGCAACCACAAAACAAACCGCCAGGCCAATTACGGTTGGAATAGCAAAGGACAACAAGGTCCATTTTATGCTCTGCGTCTCCTTTTTGATCGTCAGGCAGGTGGTAGAGCAGGGCCAATGCACCAGGCAGAACAGCATGGTGCAGACAGCAGTCAGCCAGGTCCAGCCGTTATCCACCAGCAGTTCCTTCAAGGCAGCCAGATCGGAAAATTCAGTCAGGCTTCCGCTTGCAAGATATGCCATAATGATAATCGGTACGACAATCTCATTGGCCGGAAAGCCGAGGATAAAAGCAAGCAGAATTACGCCGTCCATTCCAAACAGATTGGCAAACGGGTCAAGGAAATTGGAACAGTAGGCCAAAATTGTCGTACCGTCAATGGTAATGTTGGCCATCAGCCAAATCACCAGCCCGGCAGGCGCCGCCACTGTTACAGCCCGGCCCAGTACAAACAGTGTGCGGTCAAAGATAGACCGTACCAGTACTTTTCCGATTTGCGGGCGGCGGTAGGGCGGGAGTTCCAGGGTAAAGGACGAGGGAATCCCTTTTAGAATCGTTGCCGATAGCAGCCGGGATACCAGAAAGGTGAGCAGAACGCCCAGAATAATAACGCCTGTCAGAATCAGCGTGGAAAGGATGCTGTTCCACGGGCTGGCAGCTACTCCGACAAAGAACATGGTAATAATAGCAATCAGGGTCGGGAATACGCCACCAACAGTCCGGCAACTTTTGAGAATTTGCCGACGAATAAAGGGCTGAAATTGCTTTATTCGCCGTACATAAAAATATCTAAGTCCTCTCCGTCCCATTCAATGCGGTCAATCAGCAGACGGATAATCTGCCGTTTCTCATATACAGACAGATTATTAAACTCATTACTGAAAGACTGTAATGCGGAAACAATCGCATAAGTGTCAATCACCTTATGATCATCGCCCTGCAACAGTGTTTCCAATTCCTGCTGCAAGTTTTCTTTCTCTGCCGTTTTTTCATTGAGCTTTCGGTCAACCGCTTGGATGGCAACCGCACTTAATGAACTATCCGTAAGGCGTTCGGTTAAAATATCAAGCTCCGATTCGATAGCTTTGACTTTTTGCTCTGTCGCTTTGATTTCTTTTTGCTGATCGCCGCTTTCATATTCACTGATTTTGCTTTTCAGTTCGCCGTACAGGTCAAAATCATCCAGCTTGTTTCGGATAAAATCGACCACCAAATCATCTGTCTGCTTACCCAAAAGATTTTTACAATTACACAAAGCTGTTCCGCCCTTTAGCTTGCTGGAACAGATATAGCTGTAATTTTCTTCATCATTGCTTCGCCGTTTTGTGAACATTTTTTCACCACAGTCGGTGCAATAAATCAATCCGGAAAGCAACCCCAATTCTGAGGTGTTTATTATTTTTTCCTTGCTGTTATCGTGAAAATAATTCTGAATAAATACCCAATCTTTTCCGCTGACAATTCCATGATGCTTGCCGATTGAAATAATCCAATCGCTGATATTGTTTCGCTTCGCACCTTTGGAATAATCCCGCTTATTGTATGCCGTCACGCCGAAACTGCCGTTCCAGTCTTTTTTGTTTCGACAGATATCCGCATTGTTGGAATGAAAATATTCGTATACGTCGGAATCTGCAATGCAGTAAACAGGATTGGAAAGGATCTCCCGAATCCCCGGAATGGAGAAAAACTTACCATTTGCTTTTGATTTGATATTTTCCCGAATGAGCTTTTTGCTGACACCCGAAACAGACGGGTTTTCTAAAAAGGTTTTATAGATCAGCTTAACGGTTTCGATTTCATCGTTAAAAATAAGAGTATGCGAGGTTTTCATTTTGCCGTCCATAATGACTTCGGAAAGTTCGGTGCTGTCAAAGCCGGTCGGCGCCGTTCCGCCGAGCCACCTTCCAGTGCGCGCCAGCATATGCATATTATCCCGCACACGCTCGGCAAGCGTTTCCCGTTCCAACTGCGCAAACACCGAAGTAATATACATCATCGCTCTGCCCATCGGTGAAGATGTGTCAAAATGCTCCTTGATACAGATGAGATGAACATTTTTCTTTTCAAGTGTTTCAATCAATCCCGAAAAGTCGCTGACATTACGGCTCAATCGGTCAAGCCGATAGCAAACGATATAATCGAAATGCTCCGTTTCCAAATCGCGCATCATTTTTTGAAACTGCGGGCGGTTTAAGTTCTTCGCGGAAAATCCCTCGTCCTCATAAACGAAAAGCTCTTTTTCAGAGCCATCGTCCAAAGAAAAGCCTGTATATTCCTTGCACATTTCAATCTGATTTTCAACCGATTCGCCTTTTCCAGTAAAGAGCGATTTTCGGCTGTAGATGGCTATTTTCACTTTATCACGCTCCTTTTATAAAGTATGAAATCCAGTTGTATGGTAGCATAGAAAATACAAATAGTAAAGTAATATAAAATAAACTTTTCCTATTTTTCACTTGTAAGCAAACAAATGTTCTGATATAATGAAAACAGTTCCTTTCGGTCATTAGGCGAAAGCCTGTGATAAATAAAATTTTTAAAAAGCCGATGAGGTCACACCTGTGTGGCCTCAGATTTCTCGGATGCGCCTGAGGCAACAATGCCTTTCTCAGGATAAAAACCTTGAAGTCAGCAGTAAGATGGTGCTGTTTCGGCCACCAACCGTGACCCTTCCCTCGGTGGAAAGGAACACTTTTGGAAAAAACCATTCACTACGGTGATAGCGAACTTTCAGTATCAAATGAGGTCGCAGAATTTCTGGAGAGCGACAGAAAAAGACGGGTTGCAGAAGAACGGAGCGACCGCAGACACATTAGTAAGAGCGATTCCGAAACAGTATCGGCAGTTGTTCATGACGATTCTTTCAGCGATCCGACTTGGGAAACCGTTCTCCGAATCCTCACGCTTGAAAAACTGCAGCAAGTGATTGCCGAACTTACGGAAGATGACCGAATTCTAATCTATCTGTACTTCTACTGTGAATGGACGATGGAACAGATCGGAGAAGAATTCGGTATCAGTAAGATGGCAATCTCCAAGCGGCTGAAAAAGTTGCTTAACCGGATGCGGGAGTCTATGGAAACATAGGCTTCCGTATTTTTTTACATCATTTTTCAAAAAACGGTTTACAAACCGTTTTTAACTGTCCTTATAAGTAGAGGGATAAATTTCAGAGCATAGATTTCACTTTTTTATTTTGGTCTGATGCTTTCTGAATTTATCCCTCTGCTATTTTTTTATGTAAAGGAGATGGTGACGAATGCCTGTCTGCAAGATAGCTACTGCTCCTACATTTTATTTTGTGAGAACAGTAGCTGATTCAAGAACAATTTTTAAAGGAGATTGTTACAATGGAAGAAAACACATTACAAATCATCCGGATGTCGGATGTGGAATTACAGCCCGTAAACTGGCTGTGGTATCCGTATATTCCCTTCGGCAAGGTTACCATCATTCAAGGCGATCCCGGCGAAGGCAAAACAACGCTTGCTCTGCGGTTAGCATCGTCTTGTTCAAACGGAACGGCTCTGCCTGGAATGGAACAACGCACACCGTTCTGTGTCATCTATCAGACCGCAGAGGACGGGCTTGCGGATACCGTCAAGCCTCGGCTCATAGAAGCCGGCGCAGACGAATCGATGGTACTCAATATCAACGAGGAAAAACATTCCCTCACATTTTTAGACGAGCGAATTGAAATTGCCATCACACAAACAAACGCCAAGCTGTTGATCCTCGATCCGATGCAGGGATATCTCGGAGAGAGGATGGATATGAACCGAGCAAATGAAACCCGTGAAGTGATGAAAGGGATTGGAAAGGTGGCGGAACGGACAGGCTGTGCTATTGTGCTTGTCGGTCATCTGAATAAAGCGGCAGGGGTTACCAGCGCCTATCGCGGTCTCGGTTCGATTGACTTCCGCGCGGCAGCGAGAAGTGTTCTCATTGTCGGTCGGCTGAAGAAAGAACCGAACACAAGAGTTGTGGTTCACGATAAATCATCCCTTGCGCCCGAAGGAAAATCATTGGCTTTTCATCTCGGAGATGAGGACGGTTTCTATTGGCTGAACGGTTACGATGACATCTCCGCTGACGATTTGCTGTCCGGCGGCAATGAATACAGAGAAACCAAAACAGGTCAGGCAGAGGAACTGATTCGGGAAATGCTGTCGGGCGGGAATGAAATTCCCTGCGAGGAGATCTTTAAAGCCGCCGAGAAGAGAGGAATCTCCCGAAGAACAGTCAACGAAGCCAAGAAACAAATCCCCGAACTGCGGACAAGGAAGGTCAGTGTAAATTGGGCGTGGTCGCTAAAGCAATGAAGATTGCAACATTGCAAGTGTCTCCTACGTTGCCTCCTTCAACATTGCAAAAGAAGATTGCAGACCACAGTGTCATTGCAATGTTGCATTGTTCTTTTTCTGCCCGCTTAAGGCGGACAGAACGCCCATATTATGAGTCGTTTCTGCACCTCAAAACAAGGAATAGAGTAAACACTCGACCGAGCAGCAGAAAAGCCGTTGTGGGCGGTTTGTGGGGCGAACAGGGCGAGAAGATACGCCCCGCACATTTATCTTTTCTGCTGGAATTACCGATTGAGAAACAACGCAGGATTTACGGCCTTTTTTCTCTCCCTTGGAGAGAACCAGCATCGCCTTCGGCTGTACGCCGACCGCACAGCGGCCGCCGCCCTGCCTTCAACAGCTTGGGCGGGCAGAAGCCCTGCACCCACTTTTAGAACGACGAAAGGAGCGAATCGCTTATGAAAACAAAACGCTTGAATTTCCGCATATCCGATGAAACGGATGCGGTTATCCGGGATAAAGCAAAGGCAGCAAAAATGAGTATTACCGATTATGTTATCTCCGCCACCACACAGAAAGAAATTATCAATTTTGAAGGATTATCCGAGGTGGTAACACAGATCAAAAGGCTCGGAAACAATGTGAATCAACTACTGATCCTTGCCCGGCAAGACAGAATCAGAACTGTTAATTTGTCAGAAACACAGGAAGAACTGAAACAGATTTATGAATTGCTCTCCGCCATATTGCGCCGGAGGTGATGCTGTGGCAATCGTACACTTTATCAATTACCGAAAGGCACAGACCAATGCCGGAATGATGTTCGTGCTGAACTATACGATGCAGGATACGAAAACGGTTGCAGACGGCAAAAAGTTTGTCAGCGGAATCAACTGCACTCCTGCATCTGCTTACACAGAATTCAGAAATACCAAACGGTTATACGGCAAAGAGGATGGCAGACTGTTCTATCATTTCGTGCAATCGTTCCCTGTAGTCGAAAACATTACACCCGAGACGGCACACGAAATTGCATTGAAGTTCGCATCGGAATCGGACAAGCTGAAAGGCTTCGAGATAGTCGTGTCCACCCACTGCGACCGGGATCACATCCATTCTCACTTTGTGATGAACAGTGTAAATGCAGAAAACGGTAAAAAGTTTCATATCAGTGAGCCGGAAGTAGAAATGCTGATGAAGGAATCTGACCGTATTATTCAGCAGTACGGTTTATCTGTTCTGAACCCGCAGGAAAAGAAATCGGTCAAGCCAATGTCCGACCGGGAATATCGTTCGGCTAAGAACGGTGAAAGTTGGAAACTCCGGCTTGCCATTGCAATCGAAGATGCGATGGCGCTGGCTATCAGCAAGGCTCATTTCATTGAACTGATGGCGGTGGAGGGCTACTCGGTCAAGTGGACGGACGAGCGAAAGTATATCACCTATACCACTCCCGACGGTTTCAAATGTCGGGACAACAAATTACACGAAGAAAAATATCTTAAGGAGAACATGGAAAATGAATTCAGAATACGAAAGGAAATCATTGCAGTCCTTGAAAGACCAAGCGCGCCAGCAGATGCAGACCGCTTCGAGAGCCGAGCCATGTGTGGCGGTTACCGAGCCGAACTGGAAAGCGATGATCGGCTTGCAGAAAACGCAGACGGATATGCTGACAGAGATTTTGGAAGGTCAGATGCAGCTTGCCACCAAAGCAGATTTGACGAGAATACTTCGTCAGCAGAACGAAACGCTGATGGAATTTACAGAGGACTCCGAAACGATAACAGTGGAATTTCAGGAACAGATGGCGGAGAGCGCTCAAGCATTTGCCGAACAGACGAATACGGAAATGCAGAATATATCATCACAGGCTGGGAGAATGAGCGAGCTGTTCTCACAGAGTCTCTCTATGGCGGAGGACAGGATGAAGAAGTGTTTGAAGAAAGCATTTTGGATTTCGCTGACACCGACAGCGGCGCTCATCATCTGGGAACTGATACGGCATTTCTGTTTGCAGAGCTGACCGATATCATCGACAGCACTCCTCACGTTGAGGACTGCACTACCATGAAGTTACCCCGGCAGAAAAAGAAAAAAGAGCAAAACCGCGGTCCCGTCATGGGCGGGATGTAACAGCCGAAAGGCGGAAAGGATTGTATGATAAATAATACCCAAAACAGCCTTGGCTATGACCATATCAAATAACTGAACGAAGGGAGCGAAGATAAAAACGAATAACGGTTGTGACAATAATGTCACAACAAAACCTAAAATGGAATAAGACAACCTATCCGCCTCGTAAGATTTACGGAGGTGGGTATCGATGAAAAACAACAGAATCAAGAATATCACGATACACACCATTCCGATTACGAGCGAAAAAAGAGTACAAATTGAATCTGTGCTTTCCCGGATATATGCGAATCACACCGCAAACGCACTTGATAGTATACCTCTATCAAACAGGGAAAAAGCAGATATACTGAAGAAGATAATAAAAAATCGTTCAGTATAAAACTTGGCGGAGATACCGTAAAAAGTATCTCCGCCTCAGTTTTTATATTAGCGTGATGTCATTAAAAGGAGATTGTCAAGCAACTGATTTTATTTTAGTGGAATTCTGTCTGGATTCTTCTGCTTTTCTGTGGTATATGTTTGTAATGCCAATCGGCAGAAAGGATGAAAATTATGCAGGATAATTTAGAAAAAATTGGCGCAAGAGTTTATCTCTACGAGAAAGATGCGCTGATTAAAAAGATCACCTATATCTATGCGGACGGAACAGAGGGCGAGCCGTTGCCCCGAACAATTCATCTCGGTATGTTTACAGACTCTATCCTGTTCGGAGAGGAATGTCAGATCAGATTTTATGTTTATCCATTCTCCCTCCGCCTATACGATACGGATGTGGACAGCTTTGAATTCATCAACGGTGCAGACCGTACTGTAAACATTTCCTGCTTTGGAAAGCAGATAACGCTTTCGCCGGGAGAAAACGGAAAGCTCACAAATTGCGAATAAGAAAATAACTATCCGCCGCCGGCTAAGTCGGCGGCTTTTTTAGCAAAATCACTTGCTCTGTAAAAATTTATGTTGGAACAAAAAATTACATAACGGCACAAAACCACCCAAAATAATGAAACGAGCTACTAACAAAAAACTGTCTCAAACGCAAAGTTGAGGCAGGTTTTTATCTGTTATTTGATTATATGTTGATACCTATGTTCTATACTTTTATTGCGAAGGTGGGAAAGTTCTTCAAAAGTCAGTTTGTATTAAGTGGTTTACTCATCCAACCAACAACGATATAAAAATAAAATTGATATTGCCAATTGTATGACAGCATACCATTATATTTTAACCGACGAACACCTGAAAGAACAAAAGAAAAGAAATTCCTATTTGTTGGAGTTTCTCGGCTTTTACGAAAAAGATACGGAGGAAATATAATCTATGATTTATGCAATGTCTGATCTGCACGGCTGTTATGATAAATTCATCGGAATGTTGAAAAAAATACATTTTGATGAAAATGATACGCTGTATATTTTAGGAGATATCGTAGACAGAGGTGCGGACGGAATCAGACTGTTGCTGGATTTAGCGGAACGCAAAAATGTCATTTGCCTGCGGGGAAATCATGACCACACGGCTTTCCGAATGCTGAACTATCTGAAAGCTCCTGCGGCCTTGCCTTTTGCGAACAGTTTGATTGAAATATATCAGATGTGGCTTTCCGACGGCGGTTACCCGACCTTTAAAGCATTTACAGCACTCGATGAACAGTGTAAACAAAAGGTGCTAGCTTATCTCAATTCATTTCCGATCTTTGATGAAATCACCGTAGCAGGTCGCAGTTTTTTCCTTTCTCATACCGGACCCGAAAAAGAAAAAATGCAAGACTTTGATTTGTGCCGGATGAACGATTTTTTGATCGGCGAAATCGAATATGAACAGGTGTATTTTAAGGATAAATTCTTTGTTTCCGGGCATACGCCAACCGGACTGATCGATGAAACATACAGAGGACGGATTTATCAGAAAAACAACCACATCGCTATTGACTGCGGGGCTGTTTTCGGGAATCCGCTGGGGTGTATTTGTCTTAACACCTTGGAGGAGTTTTATTATAACGATAGGTAAAAATTCAGAGCCGAAAAAAGCAAAAATTCTCGGAGCTATGGTTCTTTTTAGGTGTATGACATCTTGTTAAATCTTGAAAGCATTGATTCTCTTAATAAAAAGTTGTCAAACAAAGTATACTGTAAGCAAAATAGTCGTAGTTTAGACAAAGCATTGTGGGTGTACGGGTATATTAAATGCGCTGATAATATTAGCAAATAATATGATTTTAGGGACTTGAAGTAATTCAAGTCCCTAAGTTTTAACGTGCTTTAACCGGTAGCGGAAAAACAGATGGCATGTTTTCAAATAGCGAAGTGGACGCGAGACCATCCCCAATATTGTGTAAACCTCCGATGTGGTGTAAAATAGAGACAACACATTGGAGGAATTTTTATGTCAAGAAGAAACAGAACCCCGGAAGAAAATGAGCGCAGAGCCAAAATCAGCGAATTGCTGAAAGTGGCAAAGATCAGCAGTATGTCGGACATATAGGATTTGTTCAAGGAAACCATAGCCGAGTTTATGGAAAACGGGCTGGACGCGGAGCTGGATGACGAGCTCGGTTACAGCAAGTACGATTACAAAAACAAGGATACCGAAAACAGCCGGAACGGACACAGCAAAAAGACTTTAAAAACCAGCTTTGGAGATATAGAAGTTGAAACTCCGCGCGACCGCAGGGGCGAATTTGAACCGCAGTTACTCAAGAAAAACCAAACCGGTATTGCGCAGGATGTTGAAGAAAAGATATTATCAATGTATGCCAAGGGAATGACCACAAGCGATATAGAATCGCATATACGGGATATATACGGTCTTGAAGTGTCGGATACTACGGTAAGCCGTATTACGGATAAAATTCTGCCTGTCGCAAAGGAATGGCAGCAGCGGCCGCTTGAAAGTATTTATGCGGTTGTATTTATGGACGCGATTCATTACCATGTTCGCAGCGAAGGTCAGATTGTAAAGAAAGCGGTGTATATCGCTATCGGAATCAATCTTGACGGCAGAAAGGATGTACTCGGTATGTGGGTCGGCGAGAATGAAAGTGCGAAATATTGGGCAACCGTGCTGAACAGTCTTCGCAACAGGGGCGTGGAAGACATCTTCATTGCCTGTACCGACAACCTGACCGGCTTTGCAGACGCTATCGCGGCTGTTTATCCGAAAACAGATATACAGAACTGTATTATTCATCAGCTGCGTAATTCCAGCAAATATGTCTCGTACAAGGATATCAAGGCGCTTATGGCTGATTTAAAGGCGGTTTATGCTGCTGTGGATGAAGAAGCTGCATTACAGGCATTGAACTTGTTTGCAGAAAAGTGGGACAGCAAATATCCAAAAATTTCGCTGTCCTGGCAGGCAAACTGGCCCAACTGAAGCACATATTTTAAGTTTCCCGCAGAGGTGCGCCGCCTTATTTATACCACCAATGCAATCGAGGGTTTCAACCGTCAGCTCCGGAAGGTCACTAAGTCCAAATCGGTCTTTCCGACCGATGACAGCTTGTTCAAAATGCTTTATTTGGCTATGATTGACATCACGAAAAAGTGGACTGGCAGACGGCAGGATTGGAGTATTATTCACGCTCAGCTGGCGATTTATTACGCCGACCGTATGCCGGATTAGCACAGTCCGAACCGAAAGTAAAGGGTAAAATGAACGGCAAGTCGCCCTTGACCTCTGGTTCTGCCAGTGCTATATTGCAAATATGGCAGCATCGGAATACTCCGCTGCCGCCATCATATATTTTATTCTGTTTTACATCGTGTTTTGGAGTTTACACAATATTGGGGACACACCCGAAATAAAAGCATCTGATGGAAAGTTGTATGTTTCAGCAATCTTTGATTGCTACGATTTAGCTGTATTGGGGCTTGCTATGGATACAAACATGAAGGCTACCCTTTGTGAACAAACCTTAGATAATGCCTACAAAGCGTACCCAATGATCCAGGGAGCTATCATTCACAGCGACAGAGGTGCACAGTACACAAGTGAGTTATACCGAAACGCAATCAGCAAATATGGCATTCTCCAAAGCATGTGGGCAAGATTCAAAGAAGAATTACTTTATGGACGTTACGATACTACTTCAATGACAGTAGAACAGTTGAAAACACTCATCTGGAGATATTTCATAAGCTATTGGAATAACAGGAGAATCTGTTCTGCTAATGGTGGTTTATCTCCGATGATTAAGCGTCAACAATACTATGATTCATTACAGGAGGCAGCATAGGTCGAACATCCTTGAGAAAAAAGTGTAAACCAATATTGACAATATCAAACCATGTTCAAAGACGTACCATTGTGGTACGAAAAACGTATAAAAAATGTATGAAAAATGCCTTACTTTATGAAGTATCAACGCATTTTCCGAGTTATGAACCTTATAAAAATTGTCCATGAGACGAGGGTGCGAGAAGCAAATCATGAATAGTTTCAGACATGCTGGAGATTGTTTTTAAATAATCACTAGGTGAAGTACCATAATAATTTGTAAATGTTTTATAAAATTGCTGGTAAGAACTAAAACCGGTTTTCGAAGCAATATCCTGCAATGATTCATCGCTATCTGAAATAAGCCTTACCGCCATTTCCAGACGTTTTTTCCTAATATACTGAGACGGGGAGCTATCTTGATAATTTTGAAAGATGCGTAATAATGTATGCCTGCTCATATTAAGATGATTGGCGATCGAGGTAGTGTTGATGTCTTCACAAAAGTGGGCATCGATATATTGCAATATTTTTGACATTTCACTAGGCTGATAGGATTTTGTGCAAACAAAATCTGATGAGTTTAGGATGCGTAATATTAACAAAATGATTTCATCGGATAGGTTGTTGCACATCTGTTCATACCATACTTCAGATTGCATTCTGAGCTCGTGAATCTGCGCGAACAAATTTTTGAAGTTGCCATACATTTCCGATGTCGGAATAATCGGCGTATAGTTAGAGGGTAATAGATGCTCAGGGGACAACGGAGCCACCTCCAGCTCTTTTAATTCACAGCTGTATAGCTTGAGGCTTTCACCGAAATGTTCAAATTGATCGAATCCTTCACAGTGAATGATTCCGGGATTAATAACTACCAAGTCACCTTTTTTTACTTGATATTTTCTATTGTTTAGAAATACATGGCCCGTACCTGCAACGATAAACAATAATTCTAGATTATTATGTATATGTTTTTTTGACTGTAAGGTGCAACTTGTTTCCAATAAAGATTCTCCTATGACATATGCGCTGTGTTTTAAGTGAAAAAAATTTTGATTAAATGTGTTAATGGTATATAGGGACATAAAAGTTTTTAACCTTTGCTAAGCAAAGCAATCCTTTCCAAGTATTTTATGCGCTCAATTATAAAATCTTTTCAGAATGTTCAAGAGTATGCGTTGCCCATCCGCTATCCAGTTCCTTGTAGGCTTTTGACATAGTGCGATATTGTGTTGGGGAAACGCCAGTCTGGGTGCGAAAATGCAAGGTGAAATTAGTCGCATTTTCATAACCAATACAGCTTGCAATTTCTTTAATGGGACAACTGGAGGCAAATAATAATTTTTTGGCCTCATCTATCCTCCGCATCTTAAGGTATTGCATCGGCGGAAGGCCGTAATATGTCGTGAAGCAGTGGGAAAGGTAGTATTTACTAACGGACAATGCCGCAGCCAAATTCTCCAGATGAATATCTTGATGCTGTTGATAATGCACGTCGAGGTAGCTCTTTGTATGGATTGCGATTTGCGCCAGGGATTTCTTGTTTTCACTATTTGACGGAAAATATTGTGGATATAGTCGCAGGATTTGTAGCATCAAGATCTCTAATCTTTTATAAACAATCTGTTCATATCCAAGCTCCTGATGTTTGCTTTCTTCAAACAAGACATGAAAGCAGGAGGGAATCAGAGTGTTGTTAAAATTCACGGTAGAAACTTGTTCTGCATTTTCAGGAAGCATTTGATTCATTTTCAGATTTTGAATTTGGAAAGACCGGATTCTTAAATGATAGACTGCTATTTTTTCGGTTGTTGCGGTAAAATCCTCATAATGCGGCTGCATAGGGTGATATATCACTAAACTGCCTGGCTTTACTGGATAACACTTATTTTCTATTATCACGCTGCCGGTACCATGTAATATAAATAAGATTTCTGTTGCGTCCTCATGTGAATGATTACTGATCCAGTAGCCCTGTACCGATTCCATCAAACCAATTTCTACTAAAAGCGGCTGATGAATAATGGGCGTATATCCTAAAGAGCGAACTGATGACCCCTCGTGTACTATTTGTGCCGGATCGTTGAAATGATCCAGGAACTCCAAGTCATTGTTTTCCAGCATTCTGTTTCGCCTCCTTTTGTAGATAATCAAACTAGTATATTGACGATTTTATACTATTTGCACCAAAAAATCAACTATATATTTAAAAATATGTCGTATTGAGCAACAACTATATATTTGTTGCTACAAAAAGATATAGTCACCTCAATCATCCTTTTGATAAAATATAACTAACAAATTCGTTGTGTATTTGTATTGATAAAAATTTGAAAGGAGCAATAATATGTACGAAGCAAAGTCTTATCGAATTACAGAGGCAACGACGCCCCCATATCCAAAATCTGATTATATTGTGGAGGCGGAATTTGATCAGCGCCGCTATCATCAGGCAAATGGCGACATGTGGCCTGTAACATGGGGATTGGACGGCCATTTATACGGAGCGGCTGGTGACAACCGGTTAAGCCCTATGAATTTTTGGAGGGTTCGCGGTGAACCACAGCTTTCACAAAAAAGCCAGCAGAACGCCTGGTTTGCGGACTTAATCAATAATCTTCCGGTAGACCCAGTTACCTATTGCAGGCGCCCTGACGTCGATGCGACTATGGGAATTAAACCGGCCGGTCTGCTGGATGTAGAAGGCTGCATGTATTTTGCGGTAGAGCTTCAGAACTATGGAACAGATCCGGACTTCACAAGGCAAGAAAATGTTTGTGGATGGATTATAACCTCATGGGACTATGGAAAAACCTGGAACGTATCCGCTACTCCGACAGATTTTTTTACAGGCCGGTTAAGTTCAGTCCATTTTGTTCAGCAAGGGGGACCAGGCTATCGCTATGCTCCGGATGAATACGTTTATGCAATTTTTCCTTGTGCACATGATGGAAAAAGCTATTGGGAAAACGGAGACTGTATTTTGCTTGGGCGTGTGCCAACGAAACACATCATTGACAGAGAATATTGGGAGTTTTACATTGGCTGTGAAAATGACGAACCGATTTGGTCCAAGGATGACAGCAAGGCAGTAGAAATTTTTACATACTATCATATGTGCGGAGAGAATCATGTTAGTTATAATGCTGAGATAGGCCGTTATATTCTTGGGAATTATTCGTTCCTGGATGACGAAGGGAATCCCCGACCGAATCATCAGGGGAAATGGCCGGATAGCGCATACCGCAGTCAATTGACGCTATACGAATCTGAAAATTTATGGGGGCCCTGGAAGCTGTTCTATCAAGATGATAACTGGGGAACATATGGCGATTATCAGCCGGCGTTTCCTCAGAAATGGATGTATAATCATGGGAAGACCATGTATATGGTTTCATCCGGCACCTATGATGATTACAATTTTACTGTTCAAAGGCTTGATATTAAATTAAAGTAAATCATATATCATGAAAGGAGAATCGTTATGAAAAAGATCGCAATGAAGGCCTTGGCACTTTCAGTGTGTACGATTTGTATGCTGTCGTTCACAGCTTGTTCCAAGAACTCTGACGGCTCGGCTTCTACACCAGGGGAAGTCTCCGGAGATGCGGTAAAGATTACAGTTTGGGATGTTTATGGGCCGGGAAAAGGAATGGATAAAGCGGTAGAAGCTTTTAACTCGAGCCACAGCGATATTGCTGTAACGGAGGAATACATAACTGACCAGGCAGAAATGATGCAAAAAATCCAGGTTGCGGCAGCATCATCTGGAGAGAATATGCCGGATGTCGCATTAACCGATATGATTAATTCACCATTAATTAACGAAATAGTAGAGTTAGTGGATCTGTCCACATATCTTGAAACTGACGAAAAGCTTCCTGCCGAAGATTTTTATGAAAATCTTTTGCAATATGGTCAGGTCGATGGAAAACAGATCTCTATTCCCGGATATGTTAACAATATGATTCTTTATTATAATAAAGAATTATTTGAGAACGCGGGGTTGGATCCGGAACAACCGCCGAAAACCTGGGATGAATTAGTTTCTTACGCACAAAAACTGACAACGGACAAAGTAATCGGCTATATGCCAAGCTGCCTGATTGACACTTATTATGAAGCAACATCTTGGCAATATCAAATATTTGTTTGGCAATGTGGCGGAGAAATGTGGGATCGCTCACAGAATTTCAAACCAATGTTTAACTCACCGGAAGGAATAGAGGCAATGCAGTTTCTGCATGACCTGATATACAAGTACAAAGTCAGTACAGTGACTCCTCCGGAAAATGCTTTCCCGACCGAACAACTGGCGATGATTATGGAAGGCACCTGGATGGGAGGAGACTACTTGGCCGCGTTGGAAGATAAACTTGGAGCAGCTCCATTGCCCTACAACAAAGAACCTGCAACCAATACAGGCGGAGAGCAATGGTGTATTATCTCTTCCGATCAAGTGAAGGAAGACGCTGCCTGGGAATTTATTAGTTATATGGAAAATGATGAAGAAGCGCTCTCGACTATCTTTAGCTCAGGTTATGTGCCTGCACGAAAGAGCCTGGCAGAAAGCGACTTTGTACTTAGCCTTGCTGAAACCAGTCCTGCAATCAGGGCTTCTTTGGATTCACTTCCGAGTTCTAAAATGAGAATTGCCTCTCCAAAGTACAATGCCGCTTCCGAAGCAAGTGCAGGCTACCTGCAGCAAGTATTGTATGATAAGATTTCAGTAGAAGAAGGCGTACAATTAGCTGCCGAAGAATTTGAATCAGTTCTGAATGGCAATTAATCCGCAATCAGTATTCTGCATTTACTGAAATGCAACTATGATAAATTCGGGCAGTGTTATAATTTCTAATTAACTGCCCGAATTTATACTATATCTAGATTAATAATCAACGAACCTAGTAGTTTAATTGGAGGGGTGCAGGCATGCCAAAACTCAATCTCCGGCAAAAGGAAAATCTAGATGGATATCTATTCTTAACACCGGCAATTTTGTTTTTTGCAGTATTCATGGTTTATCCTTTTTTCTATAGTTTTTATTTAAGCTTACAAGAGAAAACCGGTATGAAGCTGACAGATCTGTCATTTGCAGGACTGACACAATATCAAAAGGTATTAGCGGATCCGGAATTTATTTCTTCATTGATTAACACAGGAATTTATACATTTTCCGTTGTGTTCTTTCAAGTAGCAATTGGTTTATTAACCGCGGTTGTACTAAATCGTGCTTTGATTGGAAAAACTTTGACACGGTCTTTTTTCTTTATACCTGTCATTATCTCAACGATCGTATGCGGCGTTATCTGGACATGGATGTACGATCCGGCAGCCTCCGGTCTAATGAATCGTGCTATATCAATATTCGGAATTGAACCAATAGCCTGGCTGAAGGACCCTAAATGGGCAATGACTTCGGTTATCGTTATGAGTATCTGGAAATGGATTGGCTATCATATGGTCATCTATTTAGCTGGTTTGCAAGGAATATCTAATGACTATTACGAGGCCGCTTCCCTGGAAGGGGCGAATGTATTGCAGAAATTTATACATATTACTTTTCCACTGCTGTCTAATACAACTTGGCTTTTGGTCATTACGTCCATTATAAATTCCTTCCAAATATTTGATCAGATTTATACCATGACAAACGGCGGCCCAATGGGCGCAACGAATGTAATTGTGTACTTTATTTATAAGGCAGGTTTCATTTCATTTGACCTTCCTTATGCTTCTGCAGCAGCATGGCTTTTGTTCGTTGTGATTTTTATTCTGACTTTAGCTCAGTTAAAAGTGCAATCTAAAAACGAACAGTAGGGATGGTGAACTGATATGCAAGAAAATAAATATAAAATTTCAAGAATTATTTTAGCCGTAATAATGCTTCTGCTGGGTGTCCTTATGATGGTTCCGGTGTTATGGATGGTTGTAACCTCGTTTAAGACAAAGGGAGAGATCTATCTCCCTAACTGGATTCCATCTGTTATTACTATGGAAAATTATGAAACTGTCTTTTCTAAAATTCCAGTACTCAAGATGATTGGCAATTCACTGTTTGTATCTGGTGTTGCTACTTTTTTTCAACTATTAATAGGGACATTGGCCGCATATGCTTTTGCAAGAATCCGTTTTGTTGGACGGAATATTATTTTTACTATTTTTTTGGGAACCATGATGATTCCGGGCTATATCTTAACGATTCCATTGTATTTAATTGTGGATAAGCTTGGTATGGTCAATACACTCGCCGCTTTAATTCTTCCACGCCTGGTATCTGTTTTTGCAATTTTTATGCTGCGGCAATTTTTTTATTCTATCCCTAGAGAATTAGATGAATCTGCTTTTATTGACGGTGCAAGCCGATTCAGAGTATTATTTCAAATTATAGTTCCCCTTTCAAAATCTGCTTATGCTGCATTGCTGATTTTCTCCTTTATGAATATGTGGAATGATTTCATGTGGCCATTGATTGTAACAAATAGCGAAACTATGCGAACTATACAGGTTGGTATTGCTTATTTTAAAGATAGCAATACAATGGATTACGGTGCTACTATGGCAGCTTCACTTCTTGCTTCTATTCCAATTTTAGTTGTCTTCCTGATTGCTAATCGTAGCTTTGTTCAAGGAATTACCATGACTGGAATAAAGGGATAGATATATTAGATGAGTATATAAAAGAACTTGTTGGATATTTACAGCTTTATATCTCAATTGCTTTACCGAATGCTTTATATAATAATGCCCACAGCGGAGCTTCCGCCTGATTTTTCAGGCTGGAGGCTCCGCTGTTTCTCTCTTTGATTCAACTTTACTTCTCCCGACATCCACGGTGAAACGGTTTTTGAAAAATTACTGCAAAACATTGTGCGAATACTAGATTTTCTGGTATAAACACAAAAATAGCCCTCCGTTATGGAGAGCTATTTTTGTGCCAAAGTTTGTACTTTGATTTGGCTTTCATTGACGGAATTGTTACCCTCACCCGGAAAACAAACACGGGAATTGGGATTCGAATTCGATCACTTTTTTGCTTTTACTTTGTGATTTTCTGATTTTTGCTTTTTGATGTCCCATTTTTATAAAAAGGAATAGTTCTTAAAAACGGCTTCAATTCTGGGATTTTAGCATAAAAAAAGAGAGCAAAATTTGGATGTCTCATTTCTGAGTTCCAAATTTCGACCTCTGTTCAAATCCTACATGTTTTTTCTATTTTCATGCCGATAGATCTAAATATCATACAGTAAAACCCTCTGAGAACATTATTTAATAGGTAAGCATAAAGAATCTTTCCTTCATCATCTTTCTTCTATGGAGTGCCAGAGATTTATACACTCTACAATAAGTCTCCAAGTCTTACAATAAAACCAGCAGGGGAAGAAAAATATCGGTAGTGTAACATCTACCGATATTTTTCTTCCCCTGCTGGTTAGTTAAACAACTGTATTATTTTGTATGCCTGTCTACGCCAAGTGAATGGTATTAGTAGTAAGGTGTCTGTAATTATCATACAAAATATTAAGCACATCAGTTTGATTAAGCAGACACGCTATCTTTATACTTGATCTTACCTTTACCTTCTTAAATTTCTTCAATTTGATATTCTTTTAAGTCCAAATCCGGAGTAATTCTTACACATCCATTCTGAGAAACAAACGTTTCGCCAAATGCTTTTAAAGGATTCTCTGCATGAAATACTAATGAATAGGGCTTCTGCACGTCGGAAACAGAAACACTTATAGCTTTTTTATTTCTTCTGGTTTTGATGGAAAGCGCTTTTTGGCCTGAGTGTGAATATACGGTACATTCAGCTCCAAACCTTAGATGGTAAATATGCAGTTCGACATTGTCTTCGTAATGATAGTCTACGGTATCATCTCGTGTCCCAATTGGAATAATACAATCTTCTCGCGCTAAAAGCGGTAGTGAAAAATAATCAAATCTCCCTTTATGCATTTTCCCACCAGCTAGTTTTTCTCCAGTCAATATGTTAGTCCAAAGTCCTTCTGGAAGATAGTATTCTACATCTCCACTCTCCCTGAAAATTGGTGCCACTAATAAAGCGTCACCAAACATATACTGCATGTCCAAAGTCTTGCAAGTGAAATCGCTATCAAATTCCAAAATCATTGGTCTTAGAACCGGTATCCCGTTTTTCGAGGCTTCATATGATTTAGCAAATATGTAAGGCATCAATTTACACTTTAATTTCACAAAATATCTCAAAACATCCACAGCCTCTTCCCCAAAAAGCCACGGAACCCGATGTGTCTCGCTGCCATGCAGGCGGCTGTGGGTCGAAAGCAAGCCAAAGGCGCACCAACGTTTATAAAGATCTGGTGTTGCAGTCTTTTCAAATCCACTCATATCGTGACTCCAGAAACCAAATCCTGCCAAACTTAAGGAAAGGCCACCGCGCAATGTCTCTGCCATAGAACCATAACTAGAATAACTGTCTCCAGCCCACTGTAGAGGAAGTTTTTGGGAACCAACTGTAGCAGACCTACCGAAAATGATTCCATTTCCCTTTCCGTAATATTCCTCTACCGTCTGAAAAACTGTACTGTTGTAAAGGTAGGTGTAGTAATTATGCATCTTTTCCGGATCAGAGCCATCATAAAATTCTACATCTTCTGTAGGAATTGTTTCTCCAAAATCCGTTTTAAACGCCGAAATACCGGTATCCATTTTTTCAATCAGCTTTGTGGCAAACCATTTTCTGGCAGACGGGTTGGTAAAATCGATAATTGCAGAACCTGGCATCCACAAATCCATCTGCCAAACACTACCATCTTTTCGCTTTAAGAAATATCCTTTCTCTGCACACTCTTCAAACACCGGAGATTTTTGTCCAATATAAGGATTAATCCACATCGAAAGCTTGATTCCTTGTTCCGCTAATTCTTTGGCTAAACCCTTGGGGTTGGGAAATCTTTTTTTATCCCATTCGAAATCACAGAAGCAGTAAGCGTTTTGGCAAAAACTGTCTAGATGTATTACACTGAGTGGGATATCTCGTTCTTTCATTCCCTTGACAAAATCCCTAATTGTGTTTTCATCATATTCTGTAGTAAACGAAGAGGAAAGCCACAAGCCAAAAGACCATGCAGGAGGAATACTGGGCCTTCCAGTCAGATCAGTATAACTGCTTACAACATTCTTTAAGCTATCCCCACCAAAAACAAAATACTCTAAGCTTTCGCCTCTGACAGAGAATCCTACTCCTGTAACAACTTCAGATGCCGCTTCCACAGAAATCCGTTCCGGGTGATTGATAAAGACACCATATCTATTGGAGGAAACATAGAATGGTATGTTCTTATAAGCCTGTTCGCTTGCTGTTCCACCATCTAAATTCCACAGTTCAATCTGTTGTCCATTTTTTACAAAATTTGTAAAACGTTCTCCAAATCCATAAATATATTCACCGGCTCCAACATAAAGTTGTTCTTTCATATACGGTGAGTTTTTGTCCTGATCTACAACAACGTAACCCATATCTTTCCGGGTAGTTCCCGTCAAATACCGGTCTTTATGATAGAATTTCATACTCCAACCGTTTTCATCAGTAATTTCTACTGACGTGTCTCCACTCTGCAGACGCGCATATCTTTCTCCAATATTTATTTTCGGAGCAGTTTCAGTTCTATTTAGTTTAAACTCAGGTTGTGACCTTTTGTAGCCTTTCCAATGAGTATGCCGAACCCCAATTACATTCGGAGCTGGAGAAAAAAGTTCTGTGAAGATCAGTTTTGCGTTTGTCGTTTCCCCTCTATGAGGAACAATCTTATGGGAGCTGGTTACAATAATCTTTTCTCCCAATACTTGTATATCTACGATTTCCGTTGGCGTAAAAAAATTAACGCCCTTCTTCCTATACCAATAACCATCATTAAATTTCATAAAACTTCTCCTATTTTTCTCTGTTTATATTACCCTTTTACCGCTCCGGCCGTAAGTCCTCTTACAAGTCCTTTTTGTGCAATAAGGGTAAATAGAATCGCAGGAATGGCAAAAGCAATTCCCATTGCTGTCATCCGTCCCCAAAAGATGCGCTGAGACGTTATATTTCCCGCAATATATACTGGGAGAGTCATAGATCTCGCGCTACTGGTAGTAAGCATAGCAAAGAAAAATTCATTCCAGGAGGCCAGAAAGCTAAACACAGTGGCAACTGCAATCATTGGAACTGTAATAGGTACCACAATTCTTACCAACGTACTTAAAGGCCCAAGACCATCGATATATGAGGCTTGTATAAGTTCACCAGGAACCTTCTTAAAATTCCCATACATCATCCAAATATTAAGCGTCAGCTGAAGAGGAATATAAATTATTATTAAAGCCAATTTTGTATCCAGCAATCCCAGATTTCGCATCATCAAATACATAGGAATTCCCAGAACTACTACTGGAAGCATTCTAACTGCAGTAATTAAAAGAAAAACTGTTTTACTTCCTTTATAGGGATATCTTGCAAATCCATAGGAAGCGGGAATGCCGATCAGCATGGATAAAAGGGTGCTTCCCAATGCAATGATGACACTGTTTCCAAATCTCTGGACAAAATCCCCACTGCTAAAAGCATCAATATAATTTTTGAAGGACACTGGATCGGGTAACCAAATAGGTGGAATGGCAAATATCTGAACTTCAGGTTTCAATGAAGTAATCAATGTCCATAAAAACGGAAACAACACGAAGATAGAAGTTAAAAATAAGACGAAATACTTTATAAAGTATCCGATTACTTTTTTGTAGCCTTTCATTACATTACATCCTCCTCAGAATCACCCATGAGTTTGAACAAAGTAAAACAGGCAATTCCTACAATAATTAAACTCATAAATGAGGCCGCGGCTCCTACCCCAAAATGGAGTCTGGTAAAGGAGGTAGTATAGATATAAGTGCTAGCAACCTCGGTAGAATTTCCCGGTCCTCCTGATGTTAGAACATACACGATATCAAACACACGGAAGGCGTCAGCCAGTCGTATTACCAAAATCGTTAATATTGTATATTTTAATTGCGGAAGTGTTATATACCAAAATTCTTGAATTAAATTTGCTCCGTCTAGCCTTCCTGCCTCATATAAAGTTTCTGGCAATGACAACAAAGCAGAAACTAAAACTAAGATGCAGAATGGTACTGCCAGCCAAACATTAGCTAAAATAATAGCCGCAAACGCCGAAGTGGGATTTGCAAACCACGTCGGACCTTTTACTCCAAAAATAGAAAGTATATTATTCACAACACCATACTGGTCAGTAAGCATCCATCTCCACTGAAGTCCCGAAACCAATGGAGCTATCATAAGAGGAAGCGTGTATAACAGTTTAAATACCTTGTGTCCGGGAGGCTGTGAATTTAATGTAAGGGAAACAATAAAGCCAACAATAATTTCCAATACAATTGTACATGCAACAAATTTTAACGTATTAACTAGAGCATTTTGAAAATCTGAGGATTGAATTGCCTTGATATAGTTATCGAAACCAATAAAATCAAACTTACCTGAAAAAACAGAGGCCGAGTCGCTAAAACTAAGAAGTAATGACCAACCAATTGGATATAATACAGTAGCTATCATAACCAAAATCGCAGGTAAAGTCATAAGTATTCCGGATCGTTTTTCACGTGATCCCAACTTGGTAGCTGTTTTGCTTAACATAACATTCTCTCCTTATTAGTGCTGGCAATTCACATGAAAGTGAATTGCCAGCACCGATCACGACGTAATCTATCAGGATCCTGATAAGATTCCCTTCAAATCTTTTGCGGTTGCTGCAACTTCTTCGTCAATTCCAGTAATTCCGGACATCACGTTGGAAAGTGTAAGGGACAGGCGTTCCTGTACAGCCGGGAAATAAGGTGTATTAGTAACATTCTGCGCTCTTAAACAAGATTCATCAATTACCCCTAAAACATTTTTAATGTCATCGCCGACTTCACTGCTGTCCTGAATAGCTGCCATAGCACTGGCTCTAGGATTCGGCGTTGCTTGATCAATACTAAATCTGGTAAGAACGTCTTTAGAGGTGGCCCATACACAATACATCCAAGCAGCATCCTTATTTTTAGACGCTGAAGAGACTCCATAGCCAAAGGCCCACAAGGCGCTGGTTGCATCAGTTCCCTTTGGAGGAGCGGCAATTCCAACTTTCCCTACAACATTGGACTGTTCGGGATCCTGAGCACCTGCGTAGAAATAGGGCCATTCGGATACCATTGCCACTTGGCCTTCCAAGAAAAGATTATAAACATCCCCGTTTTCATACCCTAACGCACCTTCCGGGCTGGACTTGTCCACATGCTGAAGGTCATACATCCATTGCAGAGCATTTTTCACTTCCGGAGAGTCAAATGTAACTTCTCCTGTCTCGGCATTCCAATAGTTACCGCCTGCTTGAAGAATTTTATCTAAAAAATGTGTTACAGGTTCCAATACTGCGGCGGCTTCAAGGCAGGTGCCATAAATGCCCTTCTCTTCATCGGTAAGGATTTTTGCATATTCTCTGTATTCATCCCAAGTTTCGGGCGGAGAATCTAATCCGGCCGCCTCAAACAAATCTGTCCGGTAGAAAATTACTGGCGTATGGTACTGGAAGGGAATACCATACAAGGTACCATTATAGCTCATGGTGGAAAGACCCGATTCGGAAAAATCATCTATGTCGATCTGTGTTTTGATTTCATCAGTCACTTCTTCCAGGTAACCCATCGAAGCAAATTCCGGAATCCAAGGCTGATCAAGCTGATAAACATCAATAGAGCCTGTCCCTGCCAAAGCTTCTGTCAGAAATCTGTCATGTGTATTCGCATGTGCTACTTCGAAAAACTCCACATTAATCCCAGTTTCTTCTGTGAATTCAGGGGTAACACTTTTGTAGAACTCCCCGAAAGCGGAGCCGGATTCACCTGCATAAACAATTTTTGTTCCTTCGTAGGGCTTGTCCGAGTTCCCACTTTGCTGAGACGCGGATGATGACCCACCGCCGGATGCGCAAGCTGTCACACTGATGGCCATGGCTAGTGCTAGAATCGTCGCTAACATTTTCTTCATAATATCGTCTCCTTTTTGTTTTTATCGGACTGTAAAGTTAAATGAAAGTTGAGGACCCGTCAGCCCTTCTGGTACAATGGTTTTACCACAAACACAAGTACCTCCCGAAAGGAGACGGGTCCTCATGGCAAAATTATATCAAGTATGCTGCCCGAAGTGCAACAACAAAACGGACTTTTATCGCTACGGAAAAGATGCTCATGGTCATCAAAAGTATCAGTGCAAAAAGTGTTGACATCAGTGGGCGCCTGAGACACCTGAGCGCGTTTACACACGAACGATGAATTACCCTGCTTGCCCAGTTTGCGGGAAAGCTACCTTCCTGCACCACGACAGAGAACATTACACCCACTATACCTGCTCCGACAAAAAATGCCGCCATTCCGTGTTCGTACCAAAGCCTACGGCCATTTCCGCCCCATCCATGTCCAAACTGTTCGGTAAGACGGATTTCAAGCGGATGCGCTACCCTGTCCATGTGATTCTCATGGCCTTGAGCATGTTCTACCTGGGCAAAAACTCGTTCCGCAACATCGCGCTGATTTTGCGTACGGTGATGAATGTCCGGGTATCTCACACGACCATCAGTAACTGGTGTACTAACTTCGCCCCGATGTTCCAAAACATGGCTATACAGCTCATTCCGGCGCTCAATTTCAACTCTGACGAGTGGCACGCCGATGAAACTGTTGTGAAGATACTGGGCGAGAAATACTACCTCTGGCTCATTTTGGACAGTGAGACACGCTTTGTCCTCGGTTTCCATTTAGACCGCCACAGGGATAGTCCACAGGCTTTTACCATACTGGAAGCCGTGAAGCCTTTAGGCTCACCGGGAGCCATTGTCAGCGACCGTTACTTTGCCTACCAGATGCCTGTCAAGACACTGCATGGGGTAAAGCATATCCGTGTGCAGAGCTTCCACGACGACATTACCAACAACCTCATTTCCTTGTTCATCTTTTTCTACAACTTCGTCCGTCCTCATTCCGCCTTGAACGGCCTTACTCCGGCTCAGTGCGCCGGCCTTCAACTGTCCAAAAAGCGCAAACGCGAGCTTCTGCTCCTTGCGTAGCGCTTTTCTGTGCTTTCGGGTTCTACTTTTTCATTTTTACTTTACAGTACCGTTTTTATTAGTAACATGGTAAAACCATATTCTAATCATTAAAATACTTTTTTTCTATCTCATCGAAATCAGTAGTATTAAAGCGGTCCTTGAGAGTCCAATATCCTTTTATGGCTACAGCTTGAATCCATGGGAAACAAGTTTTGTTTCCTTCCCCTTTCCAACGATGTCCAAATCCGGTATCTGTGGCGAACATAGGATCATCTACGCCAAACCAACTTACTAAATAGCCCTCTTCTTGTAATCCATAATATTTATAACCCCAATCCTTTTCCGGTAAAGCAACCGTCTGGTTGCAGCCATACCAGTACAGCCGTGCCGCTTCAAACAATTCTTTATCTTTAGAGAGAATCGCAATTTCAGTAAGTTCCGACGCACACATTAATTGGAACATGTGGACGTATCCCGCTCCGCAGGTATCACAGGCTCCAATCCCCAAGCTGCGGAATCCATATTTTTCCAAAGTACTGTCCTTCGGAAGAGGAATATCCCACAAACATACCCATGAAGCATAGAAGTGCGCTGCATCAACAGCACCGTCTAAAAAGACTTTTTCTTCTGTTGCTTTGTAGAGGGACAGCATTCCCAGCATTGGATAAAGCATGCTCTCATTATCAATTAACTGGCCTTTACGATAGATGCTGTCATGAACTCCGCCATTGTATTTCACCCTATCAATCGGATGCGCTTTGACAAAATATCCGGCTTTTCTAGCACACTCCAAATATTTAATTTCTCCGGTATATTCATACATTTCTACTAATAAAGGAATAGAAGTGGATGTAGAGGATTTCTTTTCATAGATTGTCCCACCAAACCAGATTTCCGGTTCAGTAATCGGTTTTCCGGAAATGTCATAAGCTCTGTACCAAGACCCATCCTCTTCCTGAGTCCGCAACAAAAATCCGCAGTAATTTGTCACTGCATTGATCCAGTTTTGATGATCATTTCCTCTTTCCAATTCATATCGATAAATTCTCAGAAGTGCTGTGGCGTCTTCATTCATACAGCGCAGGTACGAGCCTTTTATTTGAGTCAATCTATCGACCACTTCCTTTTTATTCGTGTAAAGCGGTCCCATCAAACGTTCCAGGTCCTCACCACGGGCATATGCCAACGGGAGAAGAAGCCCTGTCCACCAGAAATTCATTTCTTTGGTGTCAGTATTGTAAAGATTGTAAAACATTCCGCTTTCCGGAATATGGATACTATTAGCAAAAAAGTCGGTAGTTCTTAGCGCGTGCTCTACATAAGTTGGGATATCGTGTTCATACCCATATCGAATGACATTATAGGCGTTTAAAATATTTTGACCTGTAAATCCATATTGTATGATGTTTTCAAGCTGTTCTCCTTTTTGAGGATGGCAGTTTAACACATATCCCGCTGGGAACCCTTTATCCTGTGGGAATTCCAGATAGTAACGATCCAATGCTTCCAAACGATACTCAACAATTCTATCGATGGGTTCGAGCAATTCTACCGGTGTTAAGGTATTTTCTTTGATTATGGTACGAACGCTTTCCCAGCAAGCCGTATTAAAGTTTTCCTGTTGCTCTGCACCGAAAAGATAAGAAACTTCAAGTTTTTCTCCAGAGACTGCCGGCCAAAATGCACCAAACGGCACACTCTTGGATACATACAAACCGATTGTACCCTCACCTTCATAAAATGGATATGCTGCTCTCATATGTACACTGGAATAGCCTTTGCTCCAAACCCCCAAAGCACCAATATCAGTTTTCTGTAAAAATTTAGTTTGTCCTACCTCCCGATTTGGAATGGAATCATACTGCGGCAATACCGCTCGTTCCATCCACAGAGAAACCTTTTGTTCCTCACTATATGCCATAAATTTCGGAAAATTGATCCGATCCTCACGATACAAAAGATTGTCAGTCAGGAAATAATCCTCCAGCCCATCGTCATCTATATCATTTTTATCGAAAATAGCAGGCGGTGCAAAATATCTTAACTGCCTAAAAGTAGGCTGGTCCTGCGGCAGCAATGCTGCGGAGCACCATAGACGAACACCTTTTGTTTTTTCAGAACTTTCTACTTTCAATGTCCGGTCTAATCTGACTCTGCCTGTTTCTGTATGCGAATAGATATCTTCCAGGATAAATTTTCCGTCCTCTCGTCCAGATACTTCAGCAGTACAAATCATTTTATCCCCAACGGTTTCACATCTTGAATACCATGCAAGAATTTTCTCGGTATTATCGCTGACACCGTCCCAAAGTTCTAATTCCACAGGTGAGTCAATAGCAATCAGCGTTGTATCACCAGATCCAGAAATGAGAACCTTTTTATCCTGGCAAAATGCTTGTAATTTCATTATCATACCTCTTTCCTACCAACCTATCGCTATATGAACAAGCAAGTTGGTATCTTTCCAAATTTTTTATTCTTTCGCTAAGGTCAAATCGTATTGTCTTTTTAATTCATCAAAATCGGCGGTTCCAAATTGATCCAACATATTCCAGTAACTAATCAGAGCTACGGCACTAATCCAAGGATAACAGGTCTTATTCCCCTCTCCTTTCCAGCGATGACCAAATCCAGTATTTTCAAATATAGGATCTTCAGCCATAAACCAGTTAATAAGATGTCCCTCTTCCTGTAAGCCGTAAGCACTATAGCCCCAGTCCTTACCGGGTACAGAAACCGTCTGATTACAACCGTGCCAGGTGAGTTCTGCAATTTTAAACATATTTTCATCCCCGGTAGCAAAAGCAATTTCCACCATAGTAGCTACACCCCGATTTTCAAAGGAATGACAATAACCGGCACTTGGCACATCGCAGCTACCGATACCAGTTGTACGGAAACCATATTTTTGTAGAGTACTGCCGGTTGGCTGAGGAATATCCCATAAATACATCCAAGAGGCAAACTGAACAGCTCCTCTGTGCGCATATCTCAGATAGTATTCGTTTTTAGTAATTTTATATAGCTCATTCATCGCAAGCATTGCGTACAAGGTGCTTTCATTATCAACCAAAACACCCTTTTCAAAAATGCTGTCGTGAATGCCTCCGCAGCAACGAACCTTTTCGATCGATACTTCCGCAACGTATTTCCCGGCTTTTTCCGCCGCTTCAAGATACTTGCTTTCATTAGTCTGTTTGTAAAGCTCAATCAGGAATGGAATTGAAGTTGAGGTACAGCCTTTCTTTTCATAATAGGATTTTCCAAACCAGATTTCTGGTTCCACAATTGGAACGCCCGTCGTATCATAGGCACGGAACCAAGTGCCATCCTCTGCCTGAGTTTTCAGTAAAAAGTCACCATAGCGCACAGAGGTTTCAAGCCAATTTTGATGAATAGTTCCCAGTTTTTTCTCAAACTCATACGCACAAATCAACCCGTATGCTTCTTCATTCATGCAGCGTAGGTACGAACCCTTTTTTTCTTTCAGAACTTTGAGAATGTCTTCAAAGTATCCATAAAGGGGGCCCATCAACTCTACCAGGCGATCGCCTTCTGCATAGGACAATGGCAAAATTAAACCAGTCCACCAAAAATCAAACTTTGCCTTTTCAAAGTTATAGAGGTTATAAAAAGTTCCGCTTTCCGGAATATGAATACGATCTGAAAAAAAGTCTAGGGTTTTAACGCCATGGTCTATTAACTTTTTCTCACCATCCCGATATCCCTGCCGCAGGCTACAGTAAGCACTAATCGTATTTTGCCCGGTAAAGCCATATTGAATAATATCGCATAATTGCTTTCCATCCTGGGGATGGCAGTTCAGGACATATCCTGCCGGTTCATTGGGGTCCTCTTCCTTGCTTTTTTCCATATAATATTCATCAACCACATATGTACGGTATTTTGCCAACATTTCCGCTGAAGCCGGTAACTCTACTCTAACAGGAGCCAATTCATTCATACGGCTTGTATACATTCTCCACATCGCATCAATAAAAGAAATCTCTTCAGTAACACGAAATTCATAGGACATTTGAAAAGTCTCGCCAGTTAGTGCAGGCCAATAAGCACCCCATGATTTCTTTTCCTTTGAACATAATGCCAAGGAAGCCTCGCCTTCAAAAAATGGGAATTTTGTCTGAAGCTCTAAACCATTTTTTCCATTCCATATCCCCATACTTCCTACATCCGTTTTTTGGAGAAAAAACGTTTCTTTATTTGGGCGGTTTGGATATTCATCATTTTGGGGAACATCTGCTCTTACTAACGTAAAGGCAAGTCTACTTTCAGGATGATACGCCAAAAAAGCCAGTGTGTTCAAACGGTCATCACGAATAATTCTATTCTGAACCAAGAAATAATCATCGACACCGTCTTCATCCAGATCGTTCTTGTCATAGATACACGGAGGAGCAAAATATTGCATATCTTCAAATTTCGGATGGATATCAGGCAATATTTCGAAATTAATCCCTGATCTAATACCATAATCCTGGCTTCCGTGTTCAACGATAACTTTTCTTTCCAAACTCATCGCATTATCTGATACCTGGTTCCAACAATCAGACACAACTATACTGATATCACACTTTTCATCATAAATACTTCCAGTGCATAAGTACATACTCCCGCTTTTTTCGACACTTTGATAGCAGCATTCCGCGGAACTAAGTCCTCTGTTTGGATGCCATAATTCTACTTTTATAGGACTCTTTGCTATGGCTACCATTTTATCCATATTGTTTTGACAGTAGAAAACTTTCGCCTGTCCAGTATCAATTACAAATTGTAAATCTTTTTTCAAAAAAATTCCTCCTTTAAATAACTCTCCAGCAACGGAATAAACCATCCACTTTTGCCAAAGCACAGAATATATTCAGTTGTCTTTTGTTATCAACCAGCTAGCATGGTGAAAACAAAGGCAAGCAGGAATACGTTGAAATCATTTGTTGGAAACTGAAAATCCAATGAGATATGTGTATTTATGCATAAAATTTTTGGTATAAAAAAAATTCTAATATGAAAATTTCATTAATCGATTAAGCAATTAAAAAATAAATTGCCTCTATCGGCTATTTTCGTTGCTACTCACCTATAGAAGTTTTCTGCATTTTTAGCGAAAGATGAAGTACACCTTTTCGTTCTAGACAAATCATGAAAAAAACGCCCTAAAATGGGTGTTTTTTTCTATCTTTTCCCACTTTTTCGCGAGAACGAAAAGGTGTGCTTAATTCTTATGTAACTATGCAAAAGGATTAATTTTTAGAGAACTTCCATTAACAAATTGGCATTTTAAAAATTCTTGTTTATGCTCACAATTTTTGTTGTTTATTTCCGTAAGCAATTGCTTTGCCGCCTCGTACCCTATTTGTTCCAAAGGAAGACTTACTGTGGCAAGAGTTGGTGATAAAAAGCTTGCAAATTCAAAACCATTAAATCCCACTACTGAGATTTCATTAAGAATCCTTCTATCTGTATCCATGGATTCTTTAATCATGCCCCCTGCCATATGGTCATTCAAAGACAAAATAACTGTAGGCGGATCCTCTAGTGCAACAAGTTCCCTATAAAACTGTCTCCCAGCATTAAAGCTCCAGTCACCGTGTTTGATATACTCTCTTCTCAGCGGTATTCCCTCCGCCGCAAGTTTTTTTTGATATATATTAAATCTCATCTCCGCCGGACGACAAAGTTCATCTCCACCAGATACAAAAGCTATCTTTCTATGTTTTAAAGAAAATACTTTGTCTAAGATTTCTTCCATACTTGATTCATTATCATAACTAATCCAAGATCTCCCATCCACTTCACTAAAACAGTACGCGTAAACAAGAGGAACATTTAAAGGTTTGACCAAGTTTCCCACGTCACGATCCTGCCATCCAATATAGATAATTCCGTCTACTCTTGCTTCCATCAAAATGTCTATTGCATCATTAATTTCTTTTTTGTGTTGCAACACATTTCCAGTATGTTCACCAGCCTTCTGAGTAAGAGACAAATTATTTAAAATCATATGAATATCTATCTGTTCTAGATAACTATTAATTCCTGCAATAATACCCGGAGTTTGAAAATGAGTAATATCCTCTGCCAATACTCCAATCGTTTTCGAACGCTTTTCACGTAAACTTCTAGCAATTTTATTAGGTACATATCCATTTTCTTCAATGATTTTCAAAACTCTGGCTCGCACTTCTTCGCTGACACAACCAGACTTATTATTAATTACATAAGATACTGTAGCAGTAGAAACACCAGCAAGCTTGGAAATTTCATTTATTGTCAAAGCTTCGCCACCTTTATATACGTTTAAATTAAACGATTAAGTTCTTGTTAGTTTATATATTATCACATGACAACTTATATGTCAATACATAATTTTGTAAATTTCTTACATAATATTTAACGTCAACTCCTTTTGATATAATGAAAAAGCGGTCTGCCAACTCGGGTCTTTGACACTTGTTTCGTACATAGATTTCCAAAAATCCTTTAACTAGTGATTTCATCAAGATATTGCTGAAGATCTGGTGGAAGTGCAAAACTTACATTGTCCAAAAATTCAATGACAGTTCCAAACGCCTCTTGTTGTTCATCACTAATAACAGGCTCATTGAGATACTGGGCAAAATGCAGACTGATATATTTACCATAGTAGCCCGGAAAGACATTTAACATTCTTTGCAAAATCGTCTGACTTTTTTCAAGGACTTCAAGTTGAGCGTTTATATATTCCCAATCTTGTTTCTCTGCAAGCTGTTGAACTAATGCTTGCTTTGTTTCTTCCGCTTCGATTTCAATTCTTTTTCTTTCGGAAACTGATGCTGTATCATAAAAGTTGACACCCTATTCTCAAGGATTTTGATATAATCAATATCAATACGAGAATAGGAGAAAACAACGTATGGCACAGAATCAAAGATCTTATGACAATGAATTTAAAGCACAGGCTGTAAAACTTGCTCAGGAAATAGGCGGGCATAAGGCAGCGAAAGAATTAGGAGTTCCTGATGGAACTATTTATTGCTGGATTAAAGCATTCAAAGAAGGTCGCCTCAGCGCAAATGAAGCTGGCCATTCACCTAAGACAGCATTATCCCTTAACGATGAGCTTATTGAACTCAGAAAACGTGTTAAGGAGCAGGATAAGGAAATTCGCCGTTTAAAAGAAGAAAACGAATTTCTTGAAGAAGCCAGTGCTTTTTTCGCAGCCAGCCGTCGGAAGTCAGCAAGAAACAGAGACTAATGTTTATTGCAATCAAAACGGATGACGGCAGGATTAAGGGCAATTTCTGGGTGTGTCCCCAATTTTGTGTAAACTCCAAAACACGATGTAAAACAGAATAAAATATATGATGGCGGCAGCGGAGTATTCCGATGCTGCCATATTTGCAATATAGCACTGGCAGAACCAGAAGTCAAGGGCGACTTGCCGTTCATTTTACCCTTTACTTTCGGTTCGGACTGTGCTAATCCGGCATACGGTCGGCGTAATAAATCGCCAGCTGAGCGTGAATAATACTCCAATCCTGCCGTCTGCCAGTCCACTTTTTCGTGATGTCAATCATAGCCAAATAAAGCATTTTGAACAAGCTGTCATCGGTCGGAAAGACCGATTTGGACTTAGTGACCTTCCGGAGCTGACGGTTGAAACCCTCGATTGCATTGGTGGTATAAATAAGGCGGCGCACCTCTGCGGGAAACTTAAAATATGTGCTTCAGTTGGGCCAGTTTGCCTGCCAGGACAGCGAAATTTTTGGATATTTGCTGTCCCACTTTTCTGCAAACAAGTTCAATGCCTGTAATGCAGCTTCTTCATCCACAGCAGCATAAACCGCCTTTAAATCAGCCATAAGCGCCTTGATATCCTTGTACGAGACATATTTGCTGGAATTACGCAGCTGATGAATAATACAGTTCTGTATATCTGTTTTCGGATAAACAGCCGCGATAGCGTCTGCAAAGCCGGTCAGGTTGTCGGTACAGGCAATGAAGATGTCTTCCACGCCCCTGTTGCGAAGACTGTTCAGCACGGTTGCCCAATATTTCGCACTTTCATTCTCGCCGACCCACATACCGAGTACATCCTTTCTGCCGTCAAGATTGATTCCGATAACGATATACACCGCTTTCTTTACAATCTGACCTTCGCTGCGAACATGGTAATGAATCGCGTCCATAAATACAACCGCATAAATACTTTCAAGCGGCCGCTGCTGCCATTCCTTTGCGACAGGCAGAATTTTATCCGTAATACGGCTTACCGTAGTATCCGACACTTCAAGACCGTATATATCCCGTATATGTCCTTCTATGTCACTTGTGGTCATTCCTTTGGCATACATTGATAATATCTTTTCTTCAACATCCTGCGCAATACCGGTTTGGTTTTTCTTGAGTAACTGCGGCTCAAATTCGCCTTTTCGGTCGCGCGGAGTTTCAACTTCTATATCTCCAAAGCTGGTTTTTAAAGTCTTTTTGCTGTGTCCGTTCCGGCTGTTTTCGGTATCCTTGTTTTTGTAATCGTACTTGCTGTAACCGAGCTCGTCATCCAGCTCCGCGTCCAGCCCGTTTTCCATAAACTCGGCTATGGTTTCCTTGAACAAATCCTGTATGTCCGACATACTGCTGATCTTTGCCACTTTCAGCAATTCGCTGATTTTGGCTCTGCGCTCATTTTCTTCCGGGGTTCTGTTTCTTCTTGACATAAAAATTCCTCCAATGTGTTGTCTCTATTTTACACCACATCGGAGGTTTACACAATATTGGGGATGGTCTCCCGTAGTCAATTTGATCCCTGTCATTTTCATATTCATCCGGCAGTACCGGCATATCGTCATATTTATGCTTGAAGGTCAGATTTATATCTTCGTGGTTTGCAATATAGTCAATAATACTTCTGTACTCGCCGGCAAAATAAGTTTCAAGCTCGCTTGTCAACATACGGATACAGTACGTTTTAACAGCGTTGTACTTACGAAGCAGTTTCTCGGCGGTGATGACTTTCACTTCATGCCGAATAAGCCAATCTTCCGCTTCATCGAGGGTATCCATATCTCCGTCAAACATCTTTTCATAAAATCTGATCGGCAGTTTGGCGGTACAGTATTCGGTTTCACCGGAGCTGTTACGAAGATGTACCGAATAAAACAGCCTCCCAATAAACTGGAATTTAAGACTTGCCAAAAGAAGCCGCCGTTCATAATCCAGACGCTCTTTCCCGAAAGCGAGGCAGTACAGTAGATTGTCGTTGTGATCCGCCTTGCGAAGTTGAATTTCTAGTTCTTCCTTTGAAACAATTATTTGATAATAATGCTTGTGATATATCCGACCGCTTTTGATATGCTTCTTTTCTAAGCGTGCTGATTTTAAATTCTTACATAGATTTTAAATTCTTACATAATTTCACGATTGTCTCTCCCATTTGAATTGACACATAACTACTTAGCTCATGATGATTGTAGCAAAGCTTATGTACCGAAAACGGTTCATATTAGTTCGTATAAAAACGAGAGAGTGCGTCCTTTTTCGAACTACCGAGAATTACTCGGTAGTTGCCAGCGTTTTCAATCCATTATCCAATTATTTACCACCACCGTTCTCTTCATACTCCCGCATAAACAGGTCTAATTTTCGCCAATAGCTATAATGTGGTTTGGCTTGTCCGAGTTCCCAAAGTTGCAATGCATTGACGGAAATTCCGGTAAGCTTTGACAGTTCGGTACGCTTCAAATGATGTCTTTTGCGGAAGTACGATAGTTTAGTCAGATGAAACAAAACTGTTTTCGGATTTATAGTGAATTTAACGGTTGATTTTTGATTTTCAGCCATATTTGTTGCCCTGCTGTCGGTGGAGGAAAACGCCCATTGCAGGGGACAAAATTGTTGGTGATGGTTGCGATCAGGCGCTCACGCGGAGAATCGATAATCCGGCATCCGACAATCCCGGCCGCGTTGCATCCAAATCCCATGCACATGGTCAGGGCTTGCTTGCCGCAGGTTTTTGCTTTTTTGAAATAATGGTCAAGATTGAATGCTACTCTCGGCAGATATCCGAAGTCCTCCAGAAGGGTAAATAACGGAAAGAAAATTGCCATCGGCGGCAGCATTACGGATACTACCCAGGCCAAAACCCGGTACACGCCTAACACCAATGCGCCATGAAGCCATTCCGGTGCGTTCAGCCAGTGAAACAAGTCGGTCAAACGGTCCTGTATCCAGAACAAACCTGTTGACAAAAGCTCGGAAGGATAGTTGGCGCCGGTAATGGTCAGCCAAAAGATGACCATCAGCAATAGAATCATAATGGGAATTCCAGTCATCCGGCTTGTGAGGATTCGGTCAAGCTTGCGGTCGCGCCTGTCACAGCATTCTTTCTGGAAACAGACACATTCATTGCAAATGCCTTCCGCCTCTAACACAATGCAGGAGACGATTTTGTCCTGCACCACATCTGCATCAATCCCATTCTGGGCCAGTGCTTCCTGTGCTTTGCGGGCCAGCGACAGGTATTCTTCGCAGAAGGCTTGTTCCATCCCCAGCTCTCTTAGGATAGATTCTTTCAATTTTTCATCCTGTTCCAGCATCCGTAAGGAAGCCCATCGGCTATTTACCGTATGGCGGCCAAACTGCTCCAGAAATTCCTCCATTGGCCGTACTGCGGACTCTAGGGTACGGAGATATTGAATTTTCTGCGGATTCGGAATCAGCTCGCCGCTGCATACCCGCTCTACAGTTCTGGAGAGCTGATCTAAGCCCTTCCCGCTTCTTGCACTGGCCGGCACGACCGGTACGCCCAGCAGCTTCTCCAGCCGATTGACATCCACGCGGATATCCTTTTTCTTCGCCTCGTCCATCAGGTTGACACAAACGATCACCCGGTCTGTAATCTCCATCGTCTGCAAGACAAGGTTTAAGTTCCGTTCCAGGCAGGTGGCGTCACAAACCACCACTACTGCGTCGCTTTTCCCAAAGCAGATAAAATCCCTGGCAACCTCTTCTTCCGCTGAATGGGCCATCAGGGAATAGGTTCCGGGCAGATCAACCAATATGTAGTTTTGGTTGTGGTATGTATAGCTGCCCTGCGCGTTTGTAACGGTTTTTCCAGGCCAGTTTCCGGTATGCTGGTTCATTCCAGTCAGCTCATTAAATACGGTGCTTTTTCCTACATTGGGGTTCCCAGCTAAAGCAATGACATGGTCCTGCGGCGTTTGCTTTACAATTACCAAGCCCTGATCCACCGCATGTTTCCCGGTTGAATCCGAGGTTAAACCCATGATTATCACTCTTCTCTCTTTGTTTTGATATGGCGGCAGACAGGAAGCGGCCTATTCCTGTCTGCTCCTGACCAATATTTATCGCACCAAAATTGCACTGGAATCTTCGACTCTCAAAGCAATTGCAGCACCTCTGATTAAGTAAGCGATCGGATCTCCGGCCGGGCTTTTTTGCAGGCACTTGATATTAGTTCCTTCAATAATGCCGATATCCTGCAAACGCCTTCGCATGCTTCCGCTTAGACGTATTCCCGCTACTGTAGCAGTCTGCCCTTCCTCCATGTGATCCATCGATTGTATGTCTGCCATGGGTGTCGCTCCTTTTTCTCAATTTGAGGGTTTCCCCTGCTATCAGTATATTCATTGTCCAGGAGATGGTTACAGCTTGCAGAAGGCCAGGACAATCAGGAGCGCTCCGCTCAGCCAGGAAAGATCCCATTTGATCCTATGGCTAAGCCTCTTTCCTAATCGTTCACCGCAGAAAACCGCCAGAAATCCCGCAAGCAGTGCCAATCCAAACGTAATCCAGATACTGCCGGAATGCATCCCAGCACCCACGCCAGCCGCAATACTGTCAAAGGAAAGCGCTACCGCTAATCCTGCCGCTTCCGGCAGAGACAGCACCCGGGAGCTGTCACAGTCCGCCTCGGTAGCATCCGCATAAATCTGAAGGATCATATGGAGGGAAAACAGATGAAAGGATAGTTGTTTCGAAGTATGCTTGCGTTTAGCGATCCATGTCTTGATCATGCTGTCAAACAGCTTCACAAGCCCCAGTAAAAACAGGATGCCGAAGCAGAAAATATGAATCCATCCTGCCGGCAGAAGGCTTCCCAGAGCTGTTCCAAACAGCATGGAAAGAAATAATGTCCCGCTGCAGATCAGATCAACGACAAAGCAGGAGGAAAGAGGAATGCGGATACAGTTAATTCCATAAGAAAAACTTGCGACAAAAGCATCGACCGATACGGCTACCACCAAAAGCCCTGCTTCTGCCAGCATAAGATAAACCGGCATGACAACACCGTCCTTTTGATTCGTTGCTCTATCCTATTCGAATGACTGGTTTTTGTTGAAAAAAGCCGTTGCTTTTTACAAGCAACGGCTTTTTTATTCAAAATGATACAGCTTCCGAAACCCCTTTACCGGATCGGAATACCCGATTTTTTCATAAAACCGGTGCGCACCGCTTCGATGTTCCGAAGATACTAAAATCGAATAAGAGCATCGGTTTTTCTCCGCGAGCCGATCTATTTCCTCAAACAGCAGCTTGCCTACGCCCATTCCCCTGCATTCCTCTGATACAACGACATTTTCAACAACAAGAAAGGGACGCCCTTCCTCCGTAAGAGACGGGCAGGAATAGCACATCGCTGTCCCACATATTTTGCCGCCTTCCTCCCTTGCCACAAAAATACGGCAGCGCGGGTCTTTTTCCATCTCCCGCCACCGTTTCTGTGTTTCGGAGAGGGATTCCATTCTGCCAATCAATTGCTGATAAAGGGCAAGGATTTCCGGCAGATCAGCTTCCCGCATAATGCCGACTTCTATTTTCCCCATTTTATACCGCTAGACTCTGATAAACCAGAGCCTTCCTTTCCGAATCATCTGCCGCCATTTCTAACAAGCACTGTCCGTTTCTTCCATAGTGACGGTCCGGCCTGCCTTAAGCGTCTGTGCCACATCGATCATCCGTTGATTTTTGCTTCCTCGAAATTTGAGTTCCAGGCTGCGCTGTGATAACAAAAACGGGCCGTCTACAATATAATCCGCCAGAGAAATCAGCCGGTCTGTTGCCGGGTCACAGCGGCCTTGCAGGTCTTCAAAGAGATAACCGGTATAGATAAACAAGTCCAGTTCCAGCTTTTTGATCTCTGCCGCCAGCTCAGCCAAAGGCTCCGGCTGGTCGAACGGTTCCCCTCCGCTGAAGGTTACACCCTTCAGCAGAGGATCTTTTTTAATTTCGGTTAAAATCTTTTCAATGTCGCAATCATATCCCCCGGCCGGGTCATGGCTTTCCGGATTATGGCAGCCCGGGCAGTGATGCGGGCAGCCCTGCGTAAATACAACGAACCGGATTCCGGGACCGTCAACAATAGATTCCCGCACCACACCGGCAATGCGTACTGTCAATTTTTACGCCTTCTTTCTGAAAAATCAGGCCATTCCAATCTGCGATTGAAACGGCCTTGATTCCCTAAATTCTTTCCTGATCGGTTGTCAGCCCGTGTTTTACACGGTCATGTTCTTCGGCACGTTTTGCGTTATTAAAACGGTCTACTGTTCCAACCAAATATCCGGTGATCCTTCTGATGCGCTCAAAACCGACACCTTCACCGACTTTTCCATTTACCACCTTATAAGTTCCGTTCATATTCTATTCTCCTTTCAATGCATGGCAAACTTTATCATTTTCTTCTAAAATTTCTTCTTCACTGCGATAGTCATGGTAAACGCCCTTGAGCTTTTTCAGCACTTCGACATCTACCCCTTCCCCTTCGTGCCGCCCGCAGCGCGGGCAGGTATCACCGATAATTCCTGTATAGCCGCATACCGGGTCGCGGTCAACCGGATGGTTGATAGAGCCGTAGCCGATCCCTGCTTCTTTCATGCATCGGATCACACTTTCAAACGCTTCTAAGTTCTGGGTTGTATCCCCATCGAGCTCTACATAAGAAATATGGCCGCCGTTTGTCAGCGCGTGGTATGGCGCTTCTAAACGAATCTTTTCATATGCTGATATCGGGAAGTATACCGGAACGTGGAAGGAATTCGTATAATAATCACGGTCTGTAACCCCTTCAATCGTTCCGAACTTTTCCCGGTCGATCCGAACAAATCTTCCAGACAGCCCTTCCGCCGGTGTTCCGATCAGGGAAAAATTCAGGCCGGTTTCTTCTGTTTTCTGATCCATGCGTTTACGCATAAATCCAACGATATCCAGTCCCAGATTCTGGGCTTCCTTGCTTTCGCCATGATGTGCTCCGATCAGCGCTTTCAGGCATTCTGCCAGCCCGATAAACCCTAAAGTCAGTGTACCATGCTTCAGCACCTCGCCCACTTCATCCTCGTCGCTGAGCTGATCAGAATCAATCCAGACCCCTTGTCCCATCAGGAACGGATAATTCTTAACCCGTTTTTTGCACTGGATCTTAAAGCGATCCAGAAGCTGGTCAATGACAAGATCAATTTCATGATCCAACTGTTCAAAGAAAAATTCCACATTTCCATTTGCCTTAATCGCAAGCCTTGGAAGGTTCACCGAGGTAAAGCTTAGGTTTCCGCGGCCATTGACAATCTCACGGGAACGGTCATAAATATTTCCGATTACGCGGGTACGGCATCCCATATAGGCAACCTCTGTCTCCGGCTTGCCCGGTACATAGTATTGCAGATTAAACGGTGCGTCAATAAATGAAAAGTTCGGAAACAGCCGTTTTGCAGATACCCGGCAGGCTAGCTTAAACAAATCGTAGTTCGGATCCTCCGGATTATAGTTGATGCCCTCTTTTACCTTGAAGATATGGATCGGGAAGATTGGAGTCTCTCCATTTCCCAAACCAGCCTCTGTGGCAAGCATGATCTTTTCCATTACCAGCCGTCCCTCTGGCGAGGTATCCAGGCCGTAGTTTAAGGAACTAAACGGAATCTGTGCCCCGGCTCTGGAATGCATGGTGTTCAGGTTGTGTACCAGAGCTTCCATTGCCTGATAGGTCGCGCGTTCGGTCTCATGCTTACTGTGTTTCACAGCAAATTTCTGTATCTGCTTCACACTTTTATCATCCAGGAAAGCGCTTAGGTATTCTGCTTCTGCTTCCTGGTAGCCATTATCATTTGCCAGTACTGGAATCAGGCCCTTTTCTTCCTTTACCTGTCTGGTGATATCAAAGGCTACCTGACTGGTATCATCCAGCTCAGAAGTAAAATCCAGTGCCTTCGCTAAGTTTTCGCGATACCGCTTCGCATAGGTTTTTCTGACGCCCTTAGCCATTGCATATTCAAAGTTAGGAACGCTCTGTCCGCCATGCTGGTCATTCTGGTTGGATTGGATTGCAATACAAGCCAGCGCAGAATAGGTTTGAATGTCATTCGGCTCTCTCAGGTAGCCATGTCCTGTTGAAAAACCACCTTCAAAGAGCTTGTCCAGGTCGATCTGGCAGCAGGTCGTAGTCAACGTCAGGAAGTCCATATCATGAATATGAATATCTCCTTCGATATGAGCTTTCGCATGCTTCGGGTCCAAGATAAACATTTCGTTAAACTGCTTGGCGCCTTCAGAGCCATATTTTAACATGGTGCCCATTGCGGTATCACCATCGATATTCGCATTTTCACGTTTGACATCGTTCTCCGCGGCATCCTTAAAGGTGAGATCTTCATAGGTTTTCATCAGCCGGGTATTCATCTCCCGGACGCGGGTACGGTCGGCACGATAAAGGATATACTCTTTTGCAGTGCGCGCGTGGCCATTTTCAATCAAGATTTTTTCTACCACATCCTGTACCTGTTCTACTGTCGGGGCCTGTAAATGCAGCACATTTTCTAAATAATCGATTACCATGTCGGCAATCTGTTCCGACTGTGCATAGTCGGTTCCGCCCAATGCATGTGCCGCCTGGTATACGGCCTTAGCAATTTTTTCCTTATGAAACTGCGCTTCGCGTCCGTCTCTTTTCACGATTTTTTCGATCATTCGGGGCAACCTCTCTTCTGTGTTCTGTCCTAGCGACATTTCTTTTTAATACAAGTTATAGTATACAAATTCAGTTTTCATTACTATATATTGTGTCCGCGATTATTATTGTATCGCGGTCATCGAGAAAAGTCAATAGCTAAACCTGAACTTTTCCAATTTCGGCAGCTTCGACAATATTTACTACTAATTTTGTATAATTTAGACGCAGAAAAAAGCCGCTGCGATTTTGCAGCGGCTTTTGGCTTAACATAAAATTATTCAGCGATTTCAGAAACAACGCCGGAACCAACAGTACGGCCACCTTCACGGATAGCAAAACGCAGACCAACTTCGATTGCAATCGGAGTGATCAGTTCTACACCGATGGTTACGTTATCGCCAGGCATAGCCATTTCAGTACCTTCTTCCAGTGCGATAACACCGGTAACGTCGGTAGTTCTGAAGAAGAACTGCGGTCTGTAGTTGTTGAAGAACGGGGTGTGACGGCCGCCCTCATCTTTTTTCAGAACGTAGATCTGGCCTTTAAATTTGGTGTGCGGGTGAATGGTTCCCGGTTTAGCCAGAACCTGGCCTCTTTCGATTTCATTTCTCTGAACACCACGGAGCAGAGCACCAATGTTGTCACCAGCTTCAGCATAATCCAGAATTTTTCTGAACATTTCGATACCTGTAACAACAGTTTTTGCTCTTTCTTCGGTAAGACCAAGGATTTCAACTTCGTCGCCAGTTTTGAGCTGACCTCTTTCAACTCTACCAGTAGCAACAGTACCACGTCCAGTGATGGTGAATACGTCTTCAACCGGCATTAAGAACGGCAGGTCTGCTTTTCTTTCCGGAGTCGGGATATATTCATCAACTGCATCCATCAGCTTGATAATTGGTTCATAAGCCGGATCAGACAGATCGTCCGGAGCTTCCAGTGCTTTCAGAGCAGAACCAGCAATGATCGGGGTGTCGTCACCCGGGAATTCATATTCGTTTAAGAGCTCACGAATTTCCATTTCAACCAGTTCGAGCAATTCTTCGTCGTCAACCTGGTCAGCTTTGTTCATGAATACAACGATATACGGAACGCCTACCTGACGGGACAGCAGGATGTGTTCACGAGTCTGCGGCATCGGGCCGTCAGCAGCGGAAACAACCAGAATAGCACCGTCCATCTGAGCAGCACCAGTGATCATGTTTTTAACATAGTCGGCGTGGCCCGGGCAGTCAACGTGAGCGTAGTGACGATTTTTGGTCTCGTATTCTACGTGAGCGGTATTAATGGTAATACCACGTTCTCTTTCTTCCGGAGCGGAGTCGATGTTTGCATAGTCTTTGTACTGAGCCATGCCCTGCATAGCCAGAGTTTTGGTGATAGCAGCAGTTAAAGTAGTTTTACCGTGGTCAACGTGGCCGATTGTACCAATGTTGACGTGCGGCTTGGTTCTTTCAAATTTTTCTTTTGCCATTTGGAATATCCTCCTTTAATTTCAAATCAGAATAAAGTATCCTTACTTAATTAGTATTGTAACAATACTTTTTAAAAAATACAAGTGTTTTTCCAAAAAAGTCCTAAAGATTAGTCGTTTTTGCTTCTCGCACTCATAATCTTATCTGCAATGGATTTCGGAACCTGCATATAGTGGCTCGGTTCCATTACATACTGTCCGCGGCCCTGTGTTTTAGAACGCAGGTCGTTGGAATAACCGAACATATCAGAAAGCGGAACAAACGCATTGATCTGCTGTGCACCGATTCTGGCCTCCATGCCCTGTACCTGTCCGCGGCGGGAGTTGATGTCGCCGATTACATCGCCCATATACTCTTCCGGAACAATGACGACAACCTTCATGATCGGTTCCAAAATAACCGGCTCGCCCTTTCTCATCGCTTCTTTGAAAGCCATGGAGCCAGCGATCTTAAACGCCATTTCAGAGGAGTCAACCTCATGGTAAGAACCATCATAGAGTTCTACCTTGCAGTCAACAACCGGATACCCAGCCAGAACACCGGCCTGCATTGCACCCTGGATACCAGCGTCAACAGCAGGAATGTATTCTTTCGGGATGGCACCGCCGACGATTGCATTGGTAAATTCGTATCCGGCACCGGATTCATTCGGCGTAACACGAATTTTAACGTGGCCGTACTGACCTTTACCACCAGACTGTCTGGCGTATTTATGGTCAACATCAGCAGGCTTGGTAATGGTTTCTTTATATGCTACCTGAGGAGCACCGACATTCGCTTCCACCTTGAACTCACGGAGCAGACGGTCAACGATAATGTCAAGGTGCAGCTCACCCATCCCCGCGATGATTGTCTGGCCTGTTTCTTCATTGGTATAGGTTTTAAAGGTCGGGTCTTCCTCAGCAAGCTTTGCCAAAGCAATCCCCATTTTTTCCTGGCCGGCTTTAGTCTTCGGTTCAATCGCCAAAGAGATAACCGGTTCCGGGAAGTCCATAGATTCCAGAATGATCGGGTGCTTCGGATCGCAGAGCGTATCACCGGTAGTGGTATTTTTCAAGCCGACCGCAGCAGCGATATCTCCTGCATAACAGGTTTCGATATCTTTTCTGTGGTTGGAGTGCATCTGCAGAATCCGCCCGATTCTTTCATTATTGTCTTTGGATGAGTTGTATACCTGGGTACCCGCATTGATAGAGCCAGAGTATACACGGAAGAAGCACAGTTTTCCGACAAACGGGTCGGTCGCAATTTTGAAGGCCAAAGCTGCAAACGGTTCGTCGTCAGAAGAAGGCCGTTCTTCCTCTTCATCAGTATCAGGATTCACACCCTTGATGTGAGCAACATCAGTCGGAGCCGGCATATAATCAATGACTGCATCCAACAGTTTTTGAACCCCTTTGTTTTTATAAGAAGTACCGCAGGTAACCGGGATAATTTCATTGGAAATAGTCCCTTTACGCAAAGCCGCCTTGATTTCGTCTACGGTGATGTCTTCCCCTTCCAGGTATTTCATCATCAGCTCTTCATCCTGCTCGGCAACTGCTTCCAGGAGGTTGGTGCGGTATTCTTCTGCTTTTTCTTTCATGTCCTCGGGAATTTCAACGATGTCCATTTCTTTTCCGAGGTCATCCTTGTAGATAACAGCGTCCATTTCAACCAGGTCGATGATTCCGCAGAAGGTCTCTTCAGCACCGATCGGCAGCTGAATTGGAACAGCGTTACATTTCAGTCTGTCTTTCATCATGCTAACTACATTATAGAAATCAGCACCCATGATGTCCATTTTGTTGACATAAGCCATTCTCGGAACATGGTAGTCGTTAGCCTGACGCCAAACTGTTTCTGACTGAGGCTCAACGCCGCCTTTTGCGCAGAAAACAGTAACGGAACCGTCGAGAACCCTCAGAGAACGCTGAACTTCAACGGTAAAGTCAACGTGTCCCGGAGTATCGATAATATTGATACGGTGGCCTTTCCAGTACGCAGTTGTTGCAGCAGAAGTAATGGTAATACCTCTCTCCTGTTCCTGTGCCATCCAGTCCATGGTAGCAGCACCATCATGCGTTTCACCGATTTTACGGTTAATCCCTGTATAGAACAGGATACGCTCGGTTGTGGTGGTTTTTCCTGCGTCGATATGGGCCATTATACCAATATTACGTGTTAACTCAAGTGATACGTCTCTTGGCATAATATCTCTTCTCCTTATAGTTCTATTGCGCAGCCAAGGCTAGCCCGATACGGCTAGTCCCACACTGCAAAACGATGAACGCAATCCGGTAAAGCCGGACACGAACGGTATGATTACCATCTGTAATGTGCAAAAGCTTTGTTTGCTTCCGCCATTTTGTGGGTATCTTCACGTTTCTTGCAAGCGCCGCCGGTGCCGTTCATAGCATCCATGATTTCGCCTGCCAGACGTTCTTTCATTGTTTTTTCGCCGCGGTTTCTTGCATAAGCAGTCAACCATCTCAGACCCAGGGTCTGTTTTCTTTCCGGCCGAACTTCCATCGGAACCTGGTAAGTCGCACCACCGACACGGCGTGCCTTTACCTCTAAAAGCGGCATGATGTTTTCCATCGCTGCTTCAAAAGCTTCCAACGGGTCTTTACCGGTTTTTTCCTGTACGATTTCAAAGGCACCGTACACAATTTTCTGGGCTACCCCTTTTTTGCCGTCCAGCATAATGCTGTTGATCAGACGGGTAACCAAAGCGGAATTGTAAAGCGGGTCGTTTAAAACCTCACGCTTTGCGATATTACCTCTTCTTGGCATTTCGCTTCCCTCCTTCATACAATGATATCATCGGTACTCGAAAGCAAATTTACTCCCGTTTTGCCACAAAGCGGTAACATATATCTCATGCCACGCTATGGGCCAAAACATCATAAAAGGATCAATTACTTCTTCGCACCAGCTTTTGGACGTTTCGCGCCGTATTTGGAACGAGACTGATTTCTGTTGTTCACACCCTGAGTATCCAAAGTACCGCGGATGATGTGATAACGGCAACCAGGTAAGTCCTTAACACGTCCGCCACGAATCATTACAACGCTGTGTTCCTGCAGATTGTGTCCAATCCCTGGAATGTAAGCTGTAACTTCCTGTCCGTTTGTCAACTTAACCCTTGCTACTTTACGAAGCGCGGAGTTCGGTTTTTTCGGAGTCATGGTTCTTACTGCTGTACACACCCCACGTTTTTGCGGAGAAGACTGGTCAGTAGTCGCTTTCTTCATCGAGTTGTAACCCTTCTGCAAAGCCGGAGCGCCGGATTTCTGTTCGGAAACCTTTCTTCCTTTGCGTACGAGCTGGTTAAATGTAGGCATACTGCACCTCCTTAATAAAAAAATGTGAAAAATAGATTGAAGTATCAAAATACCTCAACCTATTTAATTTAACACTATTCCGTCCATTTTGTCAAGCTTTGCGGAGAAATAATTTGAATTTTATTATTTCCGCCACATCCGCTCTTTTTCGTGCAGCCGGAATCGTGAAAGTTGTATATGAGAATGACAGCGGAAACCCGCTGTCATTCATAATACCTTAGTCGAGCTCTTCAAAAGCGCCCGCCATTGTGCCCTGTGGTGTAGTTGGCAGAACCTCTACGCTGCGGTAACAGTTCATACCGGTTCCGGCAGGAACTAACTTACCGATGATGACGTTCTCCTTCAGGCCGACCAGCGGATCAACCTTTCCTTTGATTGCCGCTTCAGTCAGTACTCTAGTTGTTTCCTGGAAGGAAGCAGCTGAGAGGAAGCTGTCTGTTGCCAGGGAAGCTTTGGTAATACCCAGCAGCACAGGCTGAATTTCCGCCTTTTTCAGCTCGGTTTCGCCCGCCGCAATTCTCTGCTCAATTTCCTTGTTCTGAGCGCGGACTTCACCACGGTCAGCCAGCGATCCAGGCAGAAGGGTGGTGTCCCCTGCATCGAGCACGCGAACCTTGCGCATCATCTGCTTTACAATAACCTCAATGTGCTTATCGTTGGTATCAACACCCTGCATCCGGTATACCTTCTGCACCTCGGTGATCAGGTAGTTCTGAACCTCCTCTTCCCCGAGGACTGCCAGTACGTCATGCGGATTGATCGAGCCTTCGGTCAGCGGCTGGCCCTTCTCGACCCAATCGCCTTCCTGAATTTTGATCCGGAAGCCGTATGGGATCTGATACTGCTTTTCGTCACCGTCCGGAGAAGTTACGACAATGTTTCTGGTGCGTTTGATCTCCTCAAACCGGGTTTTCCCGCTGATCTCAGAAATGATCGCCGCATTTTTCGGCTTCCGTCCTTCAAACAGCTCTTCAACCCTCGGCAGACCCTGTGTAATATCCTCTGCGTTCGCAATACCGCCGGTATGGAAGGTACGCATCGTCAGCTGAGTACCCGGTTCCCCGATGGACTGCGCCGCGATAATACCAACCGCTTCGCCTACCGCAACCGGCTTGCCGTTTGCGAGGTTTCCGCCGTAGCATTTGCTGCAGACGCCGGATTTGCATTCGCAGGTCAGGATCGAACGGATTTTGATGGATTCTACCCCTGCTTTTTCCAGCTTTGCAATATCCTTGGTATCCAGCATTTTATCTCTGGAAATCAGGACGCTGCCTGTCTGCGTGTCGATGAAATCCTCCACCAGATATCTGCCGAGCAGACGGTCTGCCAGCGGTTCAATCATTTCCTTGCCCTGCTTGATCGCGTAGACCTCAATTCCTTCGTGAGTACCGCAGTCATGTTCCCGGACAACAACATCCTGGGAAACGTCGACCAGACGACGGGTCAGGTAACCGGAGTCCGCCGTTCTCAGAGCGGTGTCCGCCAAGCCCTTCCGCGCTCCCCTGGAAGAGATGAAGTATTCCAGGATATTGAGTCCCTCACGATAATTTGCACGGATCGGGATTTCAATGGTGGTACCTGCAGTATTCGCGATCAGGCCGCGCATTCCGGCGAGCTGACGAATCTGATTGATGCTGCCACGCGCCCCGGAGTCCGCCATCATGTTAATCGGGTTATACGGGTCAAGGTTATCCTGCAGCGCCTTAGTCACCTTGTCGGTGCATTCGTTCCAGGTTTCCAAAACCAGCTTATAGCGCTCGTCATCGGAAATAAGACCCATTTCAAACTGGTCGATAATTTCTTCGATCGCAGCTTCCGCTTCCTCCAGGTACTGTTTCTTCTGCGGCGGAATGGTCGCGTCCGAAACCGCAACAGTGGTTGCACCCTTGGTAGAATATTTGAAGCCTAATGCTTTGATTTTATCCAGCACCTCAGAAGTTGTCGCAGTTCCATGTGCACGGATACACTTGTCGACAATTTCTCCGAGCTGTTTCTTCTTTACTAGGAAAGAAATTTCCAGGTCAAACTGGTTTTCGCTGTTGGTACGGTCTACAAAGCCGAGATCCTGCGGAATTGGTTCATTAAAGATCATCCGGCCGACTGTTGTATCAATAATCTTGCTGATCCGGTGTTCCCCGACCTGTTTTGTTACACGGACTTTGATTTTCGCGTGAAGGGAAACTACGCCGTCCTGGTAAGCCATCAGCGCTTCATTAAAGTCGCGGAATATCTTCCCTTCTCCCAGGTCTCCATCCTTTTCCATAGTCAAATAGTAGGCGCCAAGCACCATATCCTGGGACGGAACCGCAACCGGACGCCCGTCAGACGGCTTTAAAAGGTTGTTGGCCGCCAGCATCAGGAAGCGTGCCTCCGCCTGCGCTTCTGCCGAAAGCGGTACATGAACAGCCATCTGGTCGCCGTCAAAGTCCGCGTTGTAAGCGGTACAAACAAGCGGATGCAGCTTCAGCGCACGGCCTTCCACCAGTACCGGCTCAAATGCCTGGATACCTAGACGGTGCAGGGTCGGCGCACGGTTTAAGAGTACCGGATGCGCCTTGATGACGATTTCGAGCGCATCCCAAACCTCCGGGCGCGCGCGTTCTACCATCTTTCTTGCGCTCTTGATATTGTTGGCGGCTCCTGTTTCCACCAGCCGCTTCATCACAAACGGTTTAAACAGCTCCAGCGCCATTTCCTTCGGAAGGCCGCACTGGTACATTTTCAGTTCCGGTCCTACGACGATAACAGAACGCCCGGAATAGTCAACACGTTTTCCAAGCAGGTTCTGGCGGAAACGACCCTGTTTCCCCTTCAGCATATCGGAAAGGGATTTTAGCGGGCGGTTATTCGGCCCGGTCACCGGCCGTCCGCGCCGGCCGTTATCAATCAGTGCGTCAACCGCTTCCTGGAGCATCCTTTTTTCGTTTCGGATAATGATATCCGGCGCGTTCAGCTCTAAAAGCCGTTTTAAACGGTTGTTCCGGTTGATGACCCGGCGGTACAGGTCGTTTAAGTCACTGGTAGCAAACCGGCCGCCGTCAAGCTGAACCATCGGACGGATATCCGGCGGGATGACCGGGACAACGTCCAGGATCATCCATTCCGGACGGTTGCCGGACATACGGAACGCCTCTACCACTTCCAGCCGTTTGAGCAGACGAACTCGTTTTTGGCCGGTCGCGGTTTCCAGGCTTTCCTTGATTTCTGTGGAGAGCGCCTCCAAATCCATTTCCTGCAGCAAGGCCTTGATGGATTCCGCACCCATACCTGCCGTGAAGCCGTCGCCGTATTTTTCACGCATATCGGAATATTCTTTTTCCGTCAAAAGCTGACCCTTTTCCAGAATTGTTTCTTTCGGGTCAACAACAATATATTTTGCAAAATAGAGTACTTCCTCCAACCGTCTCGGAGAGATGTCGAGAATCAGCCCCATCCGGGAAGGAATCCCTTTGAAATACCAGATATGTGACACCGGAGCGGCAAGCTGGATATGGCCCATCCGTTCGCGACGGACTTTGGAACGAGTTACCTCAACGCCGCATTTGTCGCAGATTTTCCCTTTATAACGAAGTCTTTTATATTTACCGCAATGGCATTCCCAGTCTTTGGTCGGCCCAAAGATACATTCGCAGAACAGCCCGCCCCGTTCCGGTTTCAGGGTACGGTAGTTAATGGTCTCTGGTTTTTCCACCTCGCCATAAGACCATTCCAGGATCTGTTCCGGGGATGCCAAGCCGATTTTAATTGATTCGAATACATTAAATTCCATATCTTAACCTCCATGATAGCGGATCACTTAATTTAAGCGCGAACTTTTTTCTGATTTGGCTTTCTGACCGATCAGAACTCTTTGTCACTGTCATCCGCTTCGCCTATCATACTGTCAAAGAGTTCTGCACCAAAATCATCATCTTCCAGTTCAGGCTCTTCCACGGTGTATTCGTCTTCAATCTCGTCTGTTTCCACATAGTCCTCATCCATCACCGGCTGCAGAACCATGTCGTCATCATCGTCAAAATGCTGTTTCAGGTCGATTTCATTGTTGTCCTTATCCAGGACCTTGACATCCAGGCTCAGGGACTGCAGTTCCTTAATCAGCACCTTGAAGGATTCCGGAATACCCGGAGTCGGGACATTCTGACCCTTCACGATTGCCTCATAGGTCTTCACACGGCCAACTACATCGTCCGACTTCACAGTCAGGATTTCCTGCAGGGTGTAGGCAGCGCCGTAAGCTTCGAGCGCCCAAACCTCCATTTCCCCGAATCTCTGGCCGCCGAACTGCGCCTTACCACCCAGCGGCTGCTGGGTAACCAGGCTGTACGGGCCGGTAGAACGGGCATGGATTTTATCATCAACCAAATGGTGCAGCTTCAGATAGTACATAATGCCGACTGTGACCGGATTGTCAAACTGCTCTCCGGTACGTCCGTCATAAAGGATTGTCTTTCCGTCCTCACGCAGACCCGCTTCCTTCAAGCATTCGCGGATATCCTCTTCCTGCGCACCGTCGAATACCGGCGTCATGATCTTCCATCCAAGCGCTTTCGCCGCATAGCCGAGGTGGACTTCCAAAACCTGCCCGATGTTCATACGGGACGGTACGCCCAACGGGTTTAATACGATGTCAAGCGGAGTTCCGTCCGGCAGGAACGGCATATCCTCCTGAGGCAGGATACGGGATACAACACCCTTGTTCCCATGGCGGCCCGCCATTTTGTCTCCGACAGAAATCTTTCTCTTCTGGGCAATATAGCAGCGGACTACCATATTGACGCCCGGACTCAGCTCGTCAGAATTTTCGCGGGTGTATACCTTGACGTCTACGATAATTCCATATTCACCATGCGGCACGCGCAGAGAGGAATCACGGACTTCCCTTGCCTTTTCACCGAAGATCGCTCGCAGCAGGCGTTCTTCCGCCGTCAGCTCGGTTTCACCCTTCGGCGTTACCTTCCCGACCAGGATATCTCCGGAACGAACCTCCGCGCCAATGCGGATAATTCCGTTTTCATCCAGATCCTTCAGTGCGTCCTCGCCGACGTTCGGGATATCGCGGGTAATCTCTTCCGGCCCCAGTTTGGTATCTCTGGCCTCGATTTCATATTCTTCAATATGAATGGAGGTGTACACATCGTCGCGGACAATCTTTTCATTGATCAGGACTGCGTCCTCGTAGTTATACCCTTCCCAGGTCATAAAGCCGATCAGGGCGTTCTTCCCGAGGGAGATCTCCCCGTTATTGGTTGCCGGCCCGTCTGCCAGCACCTGGCCTTTTGCCACCCGGTCGCCCTTGTTGACAATCGGACGCTGGTTGGTACAGGTACCCGCATTGGATCGCAGGAATTTGATGATTTTATAGGTATGGGTTTCCCCTTCGTCATCGCGGAGGATAATTTCATCTGCACTGACATGTTCTACCACACCGTCATGCTTTGAAATGACAACCGCGCCGGAATCGACCGCCGCCTTATATTCCATACCGGTCGCAACAATCGGCGCTTCTGTTTTCAAAAGCGGCACAGCCTGACGCTGCATATTCGCTCCCATCAGCGCACGGTTGGTATCGTCGTTTTCGAGGAACGGAATCATCGCGGTCGCGACAGAAACCATCATTCTCGGGCAGACGTCCATATAGTCGACTGAATCGCGTTCGGTTTCCAGGATTTCATCACGGTAACGCGCGGTAACCCTTTTCCTGACAAAGGTGCCCTCCTCGGTCAGCGGTTCGTTTGCCTGCGCCACAATGAATTCATCTTCAATATCTGCGGTCATGTAGACCACTTCGTCCAGCACAACGCCAGTCTTTTTATCAACCTTGCGGTACGGAGCTTCGATGAAGCCGTACTCATTGATTCTCGCAAAGGAAGCCAGATAGGAGATCAAGCCGATATTCGGGCCTTCCGGCGTTTCAATCGGGCACATTCTCCCATAGTGGCTGTAGTGTACGTCACGCACCTCGAACCCTGCGCGGTCACGGGACAAGCCGCCCGGCCCCAACGCGGAGAGACGGCGCTTGTGCGTCAGCTCTGCCAGCGGATTATTCTGATCCATGAACTGGGACAACGGTGAAGAACCAAAAAATTCTTTGATCGCCGCGACCACCGGACGAATGTTAATCAGCGCCTGCGGTGTGACAACGTCCATGTCCTGCGCCTGCAAGGTCATTCTCTCACGAATAACGCGCTCCATTCTGGAAAAACCAATACGGAACTGGTTCTGCAGCAGCTCACCGACAGAACGGATCCGGCGGTTTCCGAGGTGGTCGATATCGTCCACAGTGCCAACGCCATAGGCAAGGTTATTGATATAGTTGACGCTCGCGAAAATATCATCGATGATGATATGCTTCGGAATCAGCTCATTGATCCGGTCTTTTACCATCTGGGTGATTTCTTCCTGAGTGGAAGCCTTGTCCAGAATTTCCTTTAGGATGGAAAAACGAACCTTTTCGTAAACCATGCATTCCTCGGTGTCAATATCCACAAAGTTTTTGATATCGACCATCCCGTTGGACATCACCTTAATGGTGCGTTCACCCTCGTCCACAGTGATCCACGCAGAGGATACCCCCGCCTTTTCAATTTCCATCGCGGTTTCACGGTTTAATTTCTGGCCCGCAGCCGCAATTACTTCACCGGTCAGTTCATTGACCACATTCTCAGCCAGGGTCTGGCCGACAAGGCGGGTGCCGATAGCAAGCTTTTTATTGTATTTATAGCGTCCAACTTTGGAAAGATCGTATCTGCGTTCATCAAAGAGCAGCGGAACCAGATGCTTTACAGCGCTTTCAATGGTCGGCGGTTCACCCGGGCGGAGCTTTCTGTAAACTTCCAGCAGGGCTTCTTCCCCGTTTTTGGTTCCATCCTTATTTAAAATGGTGGTGGCGAGGCGTTCATCCTCTCCAAAAATTTCAAAAATTTCGGAATCAGAGCCATGATAGCTTGTCAGTCCCAGGGTGAAATCCGAAGATACATCCTCGGCGGTGACATCGTCGCGAATTTTCAAAAGTGCTCTCAGGAAAGTAGTGATCGGAATTTTACGGTTCTTATCGATCCGGACATAATAAAAATCGTTTGAATCGGTTTCATATTCCAGCCACGCCCCGCGGTTTGGGATGACAGTAGAAGCAAAGAGTTTTTTCCCGGTTTTATCATAACTGTCGCTGTAATAAACACCCGGAGAACGGACTAACTGGGAAACGATAACACGTTCCGCGCCGTTAATGACAAAGGTACCGCTCTCGGTCATCAGAGGGAAATCGCCCATAAAAATTTCCTGCTCTTTGATTTCCCCGGTCTCCTTATTCAGAAGGCGCGCAGTGACACGAAGCGGAGCAGCGTAAGTCACATCCCGTTCCTTGCATTCCTCTACGGAATACTTCGGTTTGTCTTCCAATCGGTAGTCAATAAAGTCCAGAACCAGGTTTCCGGTATAATCGGTAATCGCGGAAATATCGCGGAATACCTCCTTGAGACCCTCTTTCAGAAACCATTGATAGGAATTCACCTGAATCTCAATGAGATTCGGCATTTCCAAAACATCATCGATTTTGGAAAAGCTCATACGGGTTGTTGTTCCCAACTGAACAGGCTTGACATTTACCATAGGCTTAATCACTCCATTCCTATATTTCAACACCAACTGCATGACAGATGCCATACAATTCCATTTTTGCACGGTATGCCCAAAATCAACGGAAATTTTGCACGAAATTTAAAAAATATTTTTGTGCATATTGCTATTTTTTGGAAATTTCGTATGATTCCACAAAAACGCCTGGAAAATAGCTGAGTTTTTCACAGAACGGAACATGGGGAATCCGCATTTCTCCGAAATTTTTTCGCAAAATAGGTACAAAAGTCCATTTTGATACAGTATATCATTATATAACAGCGCAAAAAATTTGTCAAGAAAAACTTTCAGACTTAAACTTCCATATTTTGACAGAAAAAAACAAGTATGAAAAGCGGCTTGCTTTTCATACTTGTTTTTGATGGAGCAGGTTACGAGGCTCGAACTCGCTACCTCCACCTTGGCAAGGTGGCGCTCTACCAGATGAGCTAAACCTGCGGATCGTACCCATACTATTGCACAGATACGACATTGGTGCCTCCGGACGGAATCGAACCATCGACACGAGGATTTTCAGTCCTCTGCTCTACCGACTGAGCTACAGAGGCAAACGGAAGAAAAAATGGCGACCCGTATCGGGATCGAACCGACGACCTCTAGCGTGACAGGCTAGCGCTCTAACCAGCTGAGCTAACGGGCCGGATGGTGGGAACAACAGGGCTCGAACCTGTGACCCTCTGCTTGTAAGGCAGATGCTCTCCCAGCTGAGCTATGCTCCCATTCCACTCGCTATTCTCTTCCTTGTCTTAGCGACGAATATTATTTTACCAAAAGCAGAGATATTTGTCAACCTATTTTTTCAAAAAATTGCATTTTGATTGATTTTCATAAAATTGCTTTTTATCAATTTCAAAATTTGTCAGATTCTTGCCCGAGTCCCAAAACCGCCGGGCCAGCTCCTTTCAGACGCGCTTTTTGGGGTTGGTTTGCAAATTCAGTCATGCATCCCCAATACCGCTTCGGCATATGGTTCATCCGGCACTTTGGATTATACCGTCCCTCAATGGCAATAGCATGATAGTACATCTGCCACAGGTCCCGGTAATGCCGCTCCTCTGCCTCCGCCTCCGGCATCTGAAAATCGTCTACCGGGATCAGCTTCGCTTCGAACGGCTGATATGCGAGCATCATCCTGTGCGTCCGGTCATAGATCAAAAAGCGTTCCCCGGAAAACCGGGAGCAAAAATGTTCCCGGATCAACGGGAGGACAAAATTTTTGGGTTCAATCATGGAGATCAAGACGCCCTCGATTTCAGAAAAACGGATAAATTCCTTATAATAGTGACTCTCATTCTTTAAAAATTGTACCGCTTTGAACAAGGCGTTTACCGTATCGTTCGCCAGCATATTCATCACAGTCGCACCGTACCGGTATCCCAGCCGGAGAAAGCGCAGGAGATACAGCTCCTTCTGCTCCATACAGCTCAGGAAGGCGTCCGCTATGAATTCAGCAGCCGCCTTTGAAATTTTCAGTGGAACAGATACAAATACCCTGTCTGCCGTCTGCGGGTTTGTATCAATATAACGCTCCGGGTATAAGGACATCTGTCCTTCTCCCTCCGGCCGGATATCCATGGGGATTTCGCGGCGCTGAAAGCTTTCAAACACACAGCATAAAAAGCCCTCAAACGATCCGTCATAACGGTAAATCAAATCTGGCCTGTTAAGCATTTCCTCACATCCTCCGTAGTATTCCGGTTCTGATCCGGGAACAGCGAAAGCTGCTCGAAGCTCTTTGGCAGCATCTGCATCCCCCGCTCGGATAGAAGTCCGCGCAAAATGCCATCCTGAGTGATCCGCAGGCCGCGCGCGGTCTTTCCGCCGCAAAGAATAAAATACTGCGCGCGCTTGAGCACAACCCCCAGCTTTTTTAAATCCTCAAAGCGGAGTGATCCCATTCTTCGCGCAGTTAAAATTCTTTTGGCGCTTTTTACGCCGATTCCCGGTACCCGCAGCAGCATCTCATAGGAAACGCGGTTAATCTCAACCGGAAAGAGCTCCAGATGATTGACGGCCCAGTTGCACTTCGGATCAAGCGCCGGGTTGAAATTCTGATGCTCCTCATCCAGCAGCTCTTTGGCCTCAAACCCATAAAACCGCAGCAGCCAGTCCGCCTGATAGAGCCGATGCTCCCGCAAAAGCGGCGGCTTGGTGTGGACAGACGGAAGCAAGGAATGCTCCGCTACCGGCATATACGCGGAATAGAATACCCGCTTAAGGCTATACTTCTTATACAATCCTTCTGCCAGCCGCAAAATCTGATAATCGCTGTCCGGCGTGGCGCCGACAATCATCTGCGTGCTCTGGCCGGCCGGCGCAAATTTTGGCGCATTTTTGTACTGCACAATATCGGCGGTATTCTCCTGGATTTTCCCCGAGATATAGCCCATTGGCTTTAAGATTGACGTCTTGGACTTGTCCGGCGCCAGCAGCTCCAGACTCTGCTGGCTGGGCAGCTCGATATTGATGCTCATCCGGTCTGCCAGCATTCCCAGGCGGTTAATCAGGACTCTGTCCGCGCCTGGAATCGCCTTCACATGGATATAGCCATGAAACCGATATTCATCGCGGAGGATGGAAAGCGCTTCAATCATCCGTTCACAGGTATCGTCCGGCGTGCGGAGAACGCCGGAGCTCAAAAATAACCCTTCAATATAGTTGCGCCGGTAGAACTGAATTGTCAGGTCGGCCAGCTCCCGCGGTGTAAAGGCGGCGCGAGGCGTGTCATTGCTTCTCCGGTTGACGCAGTATTTGCAGTCAAACACACAAAAGTTTGTATACAGCACCTTGAGCAGGGAGATACAGCGCCCGTCTGCGGCAAAGCTGTGGCAGATACCGCAGCTGCTGGTACTTCCCAGCTCGCCGGGCACACCCTCCCGGTCAACGCCGCTGGATGTGCAGGCTACGTCATATTTTGCAGAATCCGCCAGGATTTTCAGCTTCTCAAAGATATCCACCTGAACCCTCCCTTTCATTGATGGTATTGTTATTATACCACAGAACATATGTTCTTGTAAAGTAAAAAAATTTGATTGAATTCTTATTTTTCCTATCATATAATAAGGGTATAGATTTCAAAAAAGTGTTTGCTGTGAAAGGACGAGAAATGCATGAAAATTTCTACAAAAGGACGGTACGCGCTCCGATTGCTGGTAGATCTTGCAGAATATAATACCGGAGAAAACATCAGCCTCAAGGATATTGCCGCGCGCCAGGAAATCTCCTTTAAATATCTGGAACAGATTATTACCATGCTTAACCGGGCAGGACTGGTCAGAAGTGTACGCGGCCCGCAGGGCGGTTATCGTCTCGCCAAAAGGCCTGAGGAATATACGGTAGGGGAAATCCTGCGGCTGACCGAAGGGAGCCTCGCGCCGGTTTCCTGTCTCGATGAGAAGGAAAACAATTGTCCCCGCAAGGAGGAATGTGCTACGATAGAGCTGTGGCAGGAACTCTACCAGGCTATTCTGGGTGTTGTTGACCATACAACCCTGGCTGATCTGGTAGAAAATAAAAAGCGGAAAATAGGATATGACTTCATGATTTAACAAGAGATATGCGTTATGATAATTCTGATCCCGGGCAGCCCACACATCATGAAAGTGCTGGCAGTATAAAAACCGCCAGTCAACGGCTATTGCATTCAGGAGCAACGCAGGAGCCTTGCCATGTAACAATACGGTCTGCATTGCCTGTTGACCGGCGGGCAGTATGAAGCCTCAATTTAGATTTCCGTTCAGGATATTTCGTATTTTCCCTATATTTCAAATAAATTTTTCCCTCTAATTATAGAATTTTCCGATTCCTTGGAGGCTGTAATAATTTTTTCTATCAAACAGTTGACAAATCCAAATAGATTGGTTATAATCAATTCATATTAATCCTATAGGAAATATAAAAAATAATGATGAAAGGGGCTGTTTCGATGCTAACGCTTGAACGAATCAAAACCCGGCTGTGTCATTGGAGAAACAGCCGAATGTGTCTTTCTTTTCATTAGAACGTAAACTGTTATTGTGAAAGAAAGAGAGACGATATTCATGAACAAGAATCACCGCAGCTATCATTTTGAAACCCTCCAGCTACATGTTGGACAGGAACAGGCCGACCCCGCAACAGGTGCAAGAGCTGTCCCTATCTATCAAACCTCTTCCTATGTTTTTCAGAACAGCGAGCATGCCGCCGCAAGGTTCGGCTTATCGGATGCCGGCAATATCTACGGACGGCTCGGCAATCCGACACAGGACGTATTTGAGCAGCGAATCGCCGCACTAGAGGGCGGGGCTGCTGCGCTGGCGGTTTCCTCCGGCGCTGCCGCCATCACCTATTCACTTCAGGCCCTGGCGCATGCCGGCGACCATATCGTAGCAGAAAAAACCCTCTATGGCGGAAGCTACAATCTCCTGGCGCACACCTTTCCAGAATACGGTATTTCCACCACCTTTGTTGAGCCGGATGACCCGTCTAATTTCGAAGAAGCGATCCAGGAGAACACCAAGGCGGTCTTTATTGAAGCCCTGGGCAATCCGAACAGCAACATCGTGGATATTGAAGCGATTGCCGACATCGCCCACCGGCACGGCATTCCCCTGGTGATCGATAATACCTTTGCCACCCCTTACCTGCTCCGGCCTATTGAGTACGGCGCGGATATCGTTGTACATTCCGCTACAAAATTTATCGGCGGCCACGGCACGGCAATCGGCGGTGTAATTGTGGACAGCGGAAAGTTTGACTGGAAGGCCTCCGGGAGGTTCCCCTCCCTTTCCCAGCCTGATCCGAGCTACCACGGCCTGGTTTTTGCCGATGCGGCCGGCTCTGCCGCTTTCGTCACCAGAATCCGCGCTGTCCTTCTCCGCGATACCGGCGCTACCATTTCCCCGTTCCATTCTTTTCTCTTTTTACAGGGGCTTGAAACCCTATCTCTTCGGGTGGAACGGCATGTCGAAAACAGTCTGAAGGTGGTCGAGTTCTTAAACCAGCACCCGTCTGTCGAACGGGTCAACCATCCATCCCTGCCGGACAGTCCAAGCTTCCCGCTCTATCAGAAATATTTTCCGAATGGGGCCGGTTCCATCTTTACCTTTGAAATCAAGGGCGGAGAGGAAGAAGCAAAAGCATTCATCGACCGGCTGGAGATCTTCTCCCTTCTGGCCAATGTGGCAGACGTAAAATCACTGGCGATTCATCCCGCCTCCACCACTCATTCCCAGATGAGCCGCGATGAGCTTCAGGCATCCGGAATTAAGCCGAATACCATCCGGCTGTCCATCGGTACAGAGCATATTGACGACATCCTCTATGATTTAGAGGTTGCATTTCAAAAATAACATGATAAGATAAATAGTATAGAGCTGGCGCCGCTGTATCAGAATACTTCATATACTGTGTGTTAACCCTTTGGCGTCAAGAATGTGGTAAAAAGGCAAAGGGAGAAGCAGAGTAAGAAAATAGAAATCTGTTCGTATACTTTATGAACTCACAGAAAGGAAGCCTTTGCACAGCAAGGGCAAGGTGATATTATGGCTAAGATTTACCAGAACCTCACAGAACTGATTGGAAACACTCCATTATTAGAGCTGTCCCATTACGAAAAGGCTCATCAGCTTGGCGGAAGGGTCATTGCAAAGCTGGAATATTTTAATCCGGCGGGAAGCGCCAAAGACCGGATCGCAAAAGCGATGGTCGATGACGCGGAAGCGCGGGGCGTATTAAAGGAAGGCTCCGTTATTATTGAGCCAACCAGTGGCAATACCGGGATTGGGCTGGCCTCCGTTGCAACGGCAAGAGGCTACCGCGTGATTCTGACAATGCCGGAAACGATGAGTGTAGAACGGCGCAACCTTCTGAAGGCCTACGGAGCGGAGCTGGTCCTGACAGAAGGCTCCAAGGGGATGAACGGCGCGATTGCGAAAGCAAAAGAACTCGCGGAAGAAATCCCTCATTCTTTTATCCCCTCCCAGTTCGAGAACCCGGCTAACCCGGCAATCCACAAGGCGACAACCGGCCCGGAAATCTGGCGCGATACCGACGGCCAGGTCGACCTGCTCGTAGCCGGCGTCGGAACCGGCGGAACGCTTTCCGGAGCGGGTGCTTACCTGAAGGAACAGAACCCAAAGGTCAAGGTTGTAGCAGTGGAGCCGGCCGCGTCTCCGGTGCTTTCCAAAGGTACTCCAGGGCCGCATAAAATTCAGGGGATTGGCGCGGGCTTTGTGCCTAAAACGCTTAACACCCATATTTATGACGAAATTATCACAGTATCAAATGAGGACGCCCTCCAGACTACACGTGAAATCGCAAAGCTGGAAGGCTTGCTGGTCGGAATTTCCTCTGGGGCCGCGGTGTGGGCGGCCGCGGAGCTGGCCAAACGACCGGAAAACAAGGGGAAACGGATTGTGGTTGTCCTGCCGGATACCGGCGAACGCTATCTTTCTATTATTAACGCCGATTAAGGAGCGCTGCTTTTGAAGGTTCAGATTGTAAAAGGAACGGAAAAGGATTTAGATGAGCTGGTAAGGCTTTACGATGCTGTGAATGAACATCTGCAGGGCCGTTTCTGCCTGGGCTGGAGAAAGGGGCAATACCCCACCCGCTCTGTAGCGGAGAATGCCCTTAAGGAAGGCGGGCTCTTCATTGCAAAGATAAACCGTGCCATCGCCGGAACGATGATCCTCAACCATCAATGTGTCCGGGGATACCAGCAGGTTAACTGGCAGTGCGGCGCAGCGCCGCAGGAGGTTCTGATTTTGCATACCCTTGCCATCCACCCGGATTACATGCGGCATCATATTGGAAGAAAGCTGCTGGAACACGCCTGTTCCTATGGAAAAAGGCATGGGCAAAAAGCTATCCGGCTCGATGTTTCTGAGGAGAACCTTCCGGCAATCCGGCTTTATAAGCAGCTCGGCTTTGCTCATATGGCAACGCTGGATTTGGGCTATGGATTCCCTCTGTCCTGGCCGTTTGAGCTATATGAACGGGTGCTGTAGCATTCATTTAACAGAACTAAAAAACATGACGGCTCTGCGGGTTTTTCCCGCAGGGACGTTCTGCATTGGTATCATTTTATTCAGCCTGGAGCGCTTTGAGCTGTGCAAGGGTATCGCGGAATACCTGCGCGGTCGCCAGCACCGGCTGCGGACTTGCCATATCCACTCCGGCAACCTTGAGCATTTCGATGGGATGCAGGCTGCTCCCGCCGCAGAGAAATTTGCGGTAATCCCTGACCGCCGGCTCACCCAGCGTGAAAATGCGGTCTGCAATTGCAGTTGCCGCCGCAATTCCCGTCGCATACTGATAAACATAGAATGCAGTATAGAAATGCGGAATTCTTTCCCATTCATTGCAAAGCTCCGGGTCAACTGCAAACCGCTCCCCATAATACTGCCGGTTCAGCTCACCGTGCAGTCTGGAAAGTTCTTCGGGCAGGAGCGGCTTTCCTTCTTCCACCCATTGATGCGTCTGCTGTTCAAAGGCCGCAAACATTGTCTGCCGGTAAAAGGTAGAGCGCAGGTCGTTGAGCTTCTTATCAAGCAGGAGACATTGCTCTTCCTTGGAGGAGGCGTGCCGGAACAGGTAATCGCTCAGGAGCTGCTCGTTCAGCGTGGAGGCAACCTCTGCACAAAAAATACTATATCCCGAATAGACATAGGGCTGATTCCGGCAGCTAAAATAGGTGTGCATCGAATGTCCCAATTCATGTGCCAGCGTAAAGACATCGTCCAGCGTCCCGGTAAAGTTTAACAGGACATAGGGATAAGAGGTATAGGATCCGGTGGAATAGGCTCCGGTTCTTTTATTATCGCGCGGATAAACATCGATCCATCGTTCTGCAAAAGCGCGGCGTACCAGCGCAGTATAATCGCTTCCCAGCACCGCAGTCGCTTCCAATACAAGCTGCTGTGCCTCCTCATAGGTGTATTTGCGGTCACCCTCGGAAACCAGGGGAACAAACAGGTCATAAAAATGAAGCGCGTCAAGTCCCATTTTTCCCCTGCGGTATTCAACATATTCGTGCATCGGCGCCACATTCTGCCCCACAGTTTCAATGAGGTTGTCATAAACCTCCTCCGGGATATGGTTATGAAACAGCTTCATAGCCCTAGCGCTTGGATAACGGCGGTTTTTGGCCGTAAAGCAGTCGTCCTTCACAGAGCCATAGTAAATAGAAGTGATCGTGTTCCGATAGTTCCCGTAGGTTCCAAGCAGCGCTTTGAAATAAGCCTCCCGGAAGGAACGGTCGTAGCTCATCAGGGCAGTATGGTAATTTGCCTCTGAAGCAGCAAACTCTCTCCCATCCGGCGCGGTAATTTTCGGGAAAGCCAGGTCATTGATCACCAAATCCTCAAAAATCTTGCTGAAGGAGGCGCCCATATCATTCATCCGCACCATCATCTGCTCCATCACATCTGAAAGAATGTGTTTTTTCTTTGCAAAAAAATCCTCCGCAAAAGAGGCGTAGCAGGCAAGCTCAGGACATTCGCCGCAGTACTCCTTAAAGTCCTCCGGTGTATACTGCATTAGCTCCGGCGCCAGGAACGACAGCTTTTCCCCTATTGCAGTAGCGGTATTCTGTGCCGTTTCATACAGCTTTTTCGCCTCGCTGTCCGCCATATTCTGGTCAAAATTGGAGTTGGCAAATACCACAAGGTGATATAGTTTCTGATCCAGCCCAAAATACTGCTGTGCTGTTTTCAGCAGTGCCTGTGCATTTTCTGCACAATGACCCTTCCGCGCAGCCAATTCCCCGCACAGATGCTCAGTCTCCTTGAGGTCCTCATACCACAACGCATCCGTCGGGTACATTTTCCGCAAATTCCACCGAGTTTGTTCTTCCATCCTATCTCCATCCTTTCTTTCGTTACCCTTATAGTATATCCGATCCTGCGGATTTGATATACGAATATTCTGAAAATTCATCCGGTTACAACCTCGGCATGGCTTCCCTGTCTTCCCTTGCTGATCACAATTTTCTGCTCGATCCGTTCCTTCAGTTCATTTACATGGGAGATAATCCCTACCAGCCGGTCTGAATCCGTCAGCCCCTGCAGCGTCTCGACCGCCTGGGAAAGGGATTCCTCATCCAGCGAGCCGAATCCCTCGTCCACGAACATCGTTTCCAAACGGATACCGCCCGCAAAGCTCTGGATCATGTCAGAGAGTCCGAGCGCAAGCGCAAGGGACGCTTTAAAGGATTCCCCGCCGGACAACGACCTTACGCTCCGTTGTTTTCCGGTATACTGGTCAAAGACATCGATCTCCAACCCAGCAATACTCCTGAGATCTGCTGTTTCCTGCCGTTGTACCAGCTCATAGCGGTTTGAAGTCATCTTCAATAGGCGCTGGTTCGCACGGTATAGAATCTGCTGGAAATAGGCATTCTGAACAAAGAGCTCAAACGGGAGCTTCACCTTTTTCGAGAGCTCCCCGTTGGCAGTATCTGAAAGCTCCTTTTTCATGATATAGTCCCGCTCTGTCCGGGAAAGCGTTTCCCTGCCTGCCTGCAGGCGTTTTAACACACTGCGGTCTGTTTTCTCCTGATGATGGAGCGACTGAATTTTTTCCCGGAGTCGAGACTCTCTTTCTTTCATCTCCTCCAGCAATCGTTCCAGCCCGTCCACCTGCTGTTTTTCTTTACCTGCAAGCTGGAGACCGAGCTGTTTTTCCTCAGCGGACGTCTTGGTATATTCCGTTTCAAACTGTTGGATTTGTCCTTCCAGCACAGGGATGTTTTCCTCCTGTTCCTTGGCGAGCTGATAAAGCGTCCCGTCTGAAAAACCGTTGTCCCGGAGCGCGGAGGTGAATTTTTCCTCAGCCTCCTCTAGCTGCCGGCCTAACGCGGCAAGCCGGAGCTGCTGTTCCTCAACAACCGCCTTTCCTCTGCCCGCCGAGTCATTCCATTTCTGCCATTCTCCCTGAACGGCAGAAAGATGCTCCTTTGACTCCTGCAGAGAAGCTTTCTTCTCCTTCCATTCCTGCCTGATCTGAGACTCTCCCAGCCCGGGCAGCCGGGCAGAAACCGCCTGATATTCGGTTTCCATCTGTTTATATAAAAGCTGCTCTGCTACAAGTCTCTGATCGAGGTGTTCTTTCTCTTTTGCCAGCTTCTCCTGCTTTGGCGCCAGTATCTGTTTTTGCTCTGATAATTCTTGGAGCTGCTGCCTGGTCCGCAAAAGCTGCTGCTTCCGGCCTTCCAGTTTTTCTGCGGCCTCCGCCAGCGCACATTCCCGTTCCGTCAGTGCATGAGACAGCAAAACGATATCCGAAGGCAGTCCGATTCCTTCCGCGCGGGATAACACTGTTTCTTCTCCCGACTGCATCTGCGCAAGAGCGGCCGCTGTCTCCTTGCTTGCCGACTGCCAGGCAGTACGCGCCGCTTCCAGCCTCTGCTTGGCTGCTTCTAGCTGCGCCTCGCTGGGTGCGGCTGTGCTGACAGCGGCCGGAGCAGGATGGCTGGTAGAGCCGCAAACCGGACAGGGCTTCCCAGCCTCCAGCGACTGTGCCAGCAGTCCGGCCTGTTCCCGGTAAAATGTCTGCTCCAGACAGTCAAAGGCTTGCTTTTCCTGCTGGCAGGCCGTTTCCGTCTCCTCATACCGCCGGCTCAGAAGCAGATACCGCTTTCGCTGTCGTTCCAATTCATCAAAAGATTGACGGAGTGTATGCAGGGCTTCACGCTGAGCTCTATTTTTTTCCCACGCCGGCTCACAGTCCGCCAAAAGGCCAAGCCTTTCCTGTTGTTCCTCCGCCTGCTCTGTCACCGAACGTAATTGTTCTATCGTCCGTACAAGCTTTTCCTCATGGAATCTCTTTTCTTCCAGAAGAGTTTCAAAGCAGGCCTTTTGCCTGTCGGCTTTTTCTTTCAAGGTCTTTGCCTGCTCATACTGCGGGAATAGTTCCTCCAGTCTCCTGATTTCGTTCTGGAGCTGGGCACGCTGCGGCTCTTTTGCCTCCTCCTTCGATTTCTCCGCGAAAAGGCGGTCAGCCCTTTCTTCGGCCGTACGCAGTTTTTCCTGATTCTCCTCAAGCTGTGCCAGAAGCAGATCCTTCTCCCGTCCAATCCGTATGAGCTGTTCCTCTGCCGGCTTAACATAAAAGCTCGCTGCTTTTGCCCTTTTCAGAAGCTCTTTCCGTTCGTTCTGGCTTTCCCGTTCTCCTGCAAACCAGGCCAGCCTCTTTTTCGCTGCGTCCCACTGATCGAACAGCCGATTATCTCGCTTTGCCTCATTCACCTGTAACAGAAGCTGCTCCGCCTTTTGGCCTGCCTGCGTTAATTCGTCGCCCAAGGCCTGCTGACGTGCCGCCAGGAGCCGAAGATAGCCCGCAAGCTGTTCCTCCAGTTCAGGAAGGTCATAAATCTCTGCTGTTTCCTTCAGTCTCCGAAGTGATTCCGTCTCTTCTTCATCGGTTTCACAGAGAATTTCCTCTTTCAAATGCAGCAGAATCTGCTGCTGTTCCTCCCGCCTGCGTTTGCTTTGCAGCATTTCCTGTTTGAGTACAGCCTGCAGGCCGGCATACTGTTCCGTGTGAAATACCTTGCGGAATATATCCCCGCGTTCTTTGCTGTCGGCCAGCAAAAGCCGCAAAAATTCTCCCTGCGCCAGCATAGCGATTTGCTTAAACTGGCGGTAATTGATTCCAAGCAAAAGCTCAACCTGCTCTGTGACGGGATTGTATCCGGTATAGACCTTGTCCGGCGTATCCAACTGCGCATTGGCGCTTTGCGAAGTCATGCCGGTTCCGCTCTTTTTAGCGCGGTCATATTTCGGATTGCGCCTGATCCGATAGAGTTTGCCCAGATGGCTGAATGTGAGCTCCACCCAGGTTTCCTCCTCCGGCCCGGCAAAATCGCTCCGCATGGTTTTTGTTTCGCGGACATCCCCGCTGCCCACCCCGAACAGAGCAAAGCAGATTGCATCGAAGATGGTTGTTTTCCCGGCCCCGGTATCGCCGGTAATCAAAAACAATCCCTGTCCGGACAGCTTGGTAAAATCCACTGTCTCTTTCCCGGCATAAGGCCCAAAAGCACAGAGTGTCAGTTTGATCGGTTTCATCTCTCCACCTCCCCAATCTGCCGGATACATTGCTCCAAAAACTGTTTCTGAGCCTCGTCCATCGGTCGGTTGTTTTGATTCTGGTAAAATTCAGAAAACAGGCTGTCCATAGAGCGTTCCTCTACCGCCTCCTGTGTGAAAAAACCATATTCCTCCGAATCCTGGCTCCGTTTGTTCTCAAACTCTAATTGCATCACATTGGGATAAACCCTCCTCAGCTTGCCAATCGCATCCAGAATAGTATCCTCGTCTGTCAAGGTGACATGAAGGTAATCATTCCGGTCAGCTAAAGCGGCAACCTCTTCCGACAGCAGCTCCTCCAGTCTGCCCCTGATTTTCCGCATATCGCGCAGAGGATGCATCGGGATCAGGCGAACCGAAACTATCCCCTTTTCCCGCAGTTCTACAAGGCAGACAGATTTTTGATGTCTGCATTCCGAGAAGGAATATTTTAGCGGCGACCCGCTGTAGCGCACGGTATCCCGGCCAATCCGCTGCGGGCCATGAATATGCCCCAGGGCTACGTAGTCAAACCCGTCAAATACAGAAACATCAATCTGATCCACACCGCCCAGTGAGATCAATTCGGAATCAGACTGCTCCGGGGAAACTCCGCCTGCCGTAATAAACTGATGGGCAACCAGTATATTGCGTTCATCCGGCCGAACAGGCAGCTCCCTAAGCACCTCCTCCATCGCTTCCTGATAGCTTTCACAGTGGGTTTGGAGGGCGCCGTTCACAATCCCGGGCTTCAGAAAGGGAACCAAATGCACATGCACCGGCCCGTATTCGTCAGAAAGGGTATGGGTTAAAGCTGTGCCATGATAGCTCCCTGCAATATATACCTGCTGATTCTGCAGAATCCGGCTGGCATAGTCGAGCCGTTCCGGAGAATCATGGTTTCCGCTCAGAAAAAAAACAGGTTTTCCCTGCTCCGTCAGCCGGGTCAGGAACCAGTCAAAGAGTTCCACTGCCTCTGCCGACGGTATAGTTTTATCATAGATATCTCCTGCGATCAGGATTGCGTCCGCCGCTTCCCGGACGGCGACGGCCAAAATCTGCGCCAGGATATGACGTTGATCCTCCAGCATGGAAAAGCCGTTTACCCGCTTTCCAATATGCAAATCTGAACAGTGAAGCAATCTCACCTTTTTATTCCTCCTGTCGGTCTTGTTTTGGTTCCATATATTCCCTTTTCCCACAGTTCGGGCATTGGATTATCTTTCCTTCCACTGCATTGACGGAAAAAATCATTTTTAATACCTTAGGTCTAAACGAACAGCCGCATTTGGGGCAGGTGAAATGCTCCCTGCGGTAAAACCGGAGATAACTGACCGCCGCATAAATCATTGCCGCTGCCAGTACAGCCAGCCCAATTATGAAGATCATGAGCGTCACCGTTGTCATTCCCATTCCCCTCCCCTGTCCTTTATTATTGTACCACGATCCGTACGGTTTCGAAAGACCCGAAAAAGAAAAAGCATATTGCGGCTGCAATATGCTTTTAATCGCTTTATTCCCGGACAGCGTCCTCTTCGCCAAAGGGGTCTCCGCACTCCGGGCAGAACTTGGGCGGATGCGCCGGATCTTCCGGTTCCCAGCCGCATTTGTCGCATCGGTAAAGCAGTGCGCCGGCCGGCTTTTTCGTACCGCACTCCATACAGAATTTACCCTTATTCATTGTTTTGCATTCCGGGCATTCCCATCCATCGGCCTTAGGCTGCGGCTTTGGTTTTCCACATTCCATGCAGAATTTTCCAGTACATTTTGCACCGCATTCACAGGTCCAGCTATCGTCTTTAGGCGCTTCCTGCTTTGCCTGTTCCTCCGCTTGCTGCTGTCCCATCGCAAACATCTGCGCTGCGTTGGTTCCGCCTCCAGACTGCTGGGCAAAACCCATTCCCATAAACCCAGTCATGGCGCCGGCAGAGTTTTCAGCCGCTTTTTCCATCGCATTTGCCTGCGCAGTTCCCATTCTTGCGCCCATCATGTTCATATTGGTATAGACTCGGGATTCCTGGAACTCTGCAATCTTTTTCGCAGATTCGTCATCCACGGTAATCTGCGCCATGGCAACGCTGACAATGCTGATCCCACGGCGTTCCTCCCATTCCGGGGAAAGCTCCGCGTTCACCGCCTCGCCCAGCTCTTTTGGATAATTGATGAGCTGGTCATAGGAAATTCCCTTCATGGCAATTTTTCCCAAAGCCGGCTGCATGGCTGACATCATCTCAAATTTGAGCTGCTCGTCAATCCGGGCACGGGTAAAATCACCGATCGTGGTGCCGCATACATTTTCAAAGAAAAGCATGGGGTTGGTGATCCGGTAGGAGTAATTACCGTATCCTTTTACCCTTACAGTAAATCCGAATTCCCCGTCACGGAACGGAACGTCCCCAATGCCAATCCGATTGCCAATAATTTCCTTCATATTAATATAAAAGATTTTCATTGTGTTGGTAGACTGTCCGCCTGCTCTGAATCGGGTAAGCATTGTTTTAAAGCTGTCTCCGATATCCTTTACACCGTTCCCCAAGAAGGACGGCTCCAATGTGCTGTCATACCGGTACTGGCCCGGCTCAGCGCAGAAATCATGCACCTTGCCGTTCTCCACTAAAATTGCGCACTGGCCGATGCCGACATCGAACACCGACCCATTGGTAATGACATTTTCACTTGCATTGTTGACAACTCCCTGGCGCAGCACCTTCATCGCCGGACGCAGCAGAACATATTCCGGAATTTCATCACACCGGAAATAGTCGACGACCTGATCCTTGAATGTCGTGCTGATCGCGCTGGTTGCCATTTTAATAAAACCCATAGTGGTTCACACCTTTCTCTATCTCATGATCTATTGAAAGCTCATATTATGGATACGGACTACCTTCCATTCAGGTGCCCATCCGGATCCGCAGTACTCACAGCGCCGAACGCCCATATTCCGGATAGGGGCTCCGCAGAAACCACATCGGCTTGCATTCCCCAAATCGAACCCACAGCCATATTCTGTTTCAAAAAGAGCTTCGTGTTTCTCGACTTCATTCCCGTTCTCCACTTCCATCACCAACATGGTCTGGAACAGGATAGAGGCGCCGGCCTGCCTTCTCTGATAGCCCAGTACTACCATGCCATGCGATACAAACCGTTTAATTTTCTCGCCCTTGTGTTCTTCCTCAAGCTTCGTAGCTCCATAGTCTGTCACCGCCGCTTTTGCCGGTTCCAGCTGGAAGTCAGGAAAATCCCGCAGGATCGCCGGCATATAAGCCGCGTCATTTCCGGTCAGTCTATAAGACAGCGACCCATCCTCATCCTTGTCATCAGACGCCGCAACTGCAACTGCCGCGGCGACCGTTATTAAAGCAGCTGAAGCCAGCTTATCAAATAAAGCCATCTGTATTTCTCTCCTTTATGGCTGAATCCGCACACCGCCCGGACCAATCGGCACACCGGGTTTGACTCCCATCATATCACTGAGCACCCAGTCATGCTGGCCGGTTGTGATAATATGCCCGCAGAACTCGCATTTGCCGGAGCTGGTAATCTCTACCGGAGCACCGCAGTGCGGACATTCGATCGTCTTTTTCTCGCCCGTTGCTTCACCGGTTGTCAGTCCGGTTTTCCTCATAAAGGTCAGGATATACTGCAGGTAGCAGGGGCGTTCCTTATTTCCTTTAATCACAGCGCCGGTGCGGTCGTCTACAATATAGTCGTTCATCCGAACCGCCATATAAACCTTTAGATATTCGTATTCCTTATCCCGGTTATAGGCATAGAAATAAGCGTGGTTAATATTAATCCGTTCAATCACATTTGTACGGCCCATATTTTTATATTCCTGAAGCTGTTTTGCATGCTGCTGATATAGGGATTCCTTTTCAAACGGGCGGATCTTTTCCCAATCCTTTTCCGTCCATGCCTCCTGAAGGGTAATGAATACTTCCTTCGTCCATCCCAAAAACTCATCCATACTGAAATTCGGGTCATATTTCCTCAGCGCCGAAGCAATTTGCGCTGTATTATCGGGTACCTTCGGCATCCCTGCTGAGCTTCCCATATTAGAAGCAGTTCTTGCCCCTGTTCTAGCGGCATCCTTCTTTTTAGCGCTTTTGTAGAGCAAAAATAATACTATAATCCCAATTCCAACTACAAAGACCGGAAGGCTAAAGCTGCCGCCGCCTCCGCTGCTGCTTCCTCCGCCGGCCCAAGCGCCGGTATTATCGTCATCGTCCCAGCCCCAGTCAGTGGTGCCGCCGCCCCAGTCTCCGCCGCCGTCACCGTAATCATTAAAGTTCCCGACGTCTACCGGATGCGTTTGTACCGCATCCGCGGATACTAAAACAGCTCCTGCTGAAAACAAGAGACAAGAAAGCATTATCAGCAGAAAAAATAACCGTTTCATCCCTTCTCCCCTTTCTGGTTCTTTTCTTTTTTATCATATCGTAAAAGCTCTATAATTGCAAGTAAAACCAGTTATTTCTAATCCTGTATGAACAGTTTAGATGAAAAAGAAAAGCGGCTTTTGGTAAAATGCCAAAAGCCGCTTTTCTTATTTCTCAAATCCATTATGTTTAATGACATCCGCATACCACCGGCCGCTTTTTTTGATGGTGCGCTGTTTGGTTTCATAATCCACATAAATAATTCCAAAGCGCTTGGAATATCCCAATGCCCACTCGAAATTATCCATCAGAGACCAGAGATAATACGCCTGGACATTCGCTCCGTCCTCAATTGCACGATGCACATCGGAAAGATAACGGTAAAGGAACTCAATCCGATTGTTATCCTCTACCTCTCCATTATGATCCATCAGGTCACGGAAAGCAGCGCCGTTTTCTGTGATATAGATTTTGACGCCTCCGTAGTCCTCGGTCAGGCGCATCAAGAGATCATACATCCCTTCCGGGTTGATTCCCCAGCCCATTTCGGTGAAATCGTCGCCAAAATTTTCTTCCTTCGCTTCCAGCGGCCAATTATTCGCGTCTTTGCTTACCTGAACACTGAAATAGTTATTTAACCCTAAAAAGTCAATCGGCTGCATCATTTCAGCCAAATCCTTTGAATCAAATTTCGGCATAATTCCCTTTTCCTGGTAGCACTGTACCGCTTCCCGCGGGTAACAGCCCTTAAAAATCGGATCAGCAAACCAACGGTTCCAAGCCGCATGGCAAAGTTCCGCCTTTGTACGATCCTCTACAGAGTCTGTTTTGGGATAGTTGTAGTTCATATTGAGGGTAATCCCGATTGCAGCCCTTAATCCAGTCGCGCGAAAGGCTTTTACCGTCCTTCCATGCGCCAGCAGCAGATGATGCGCAACCAGAAGCGCAGTGCCAAAATCATGATATCCCGGCGCGTGGCGGCCAACCCAGTTGCCGAGGAAAGAGGTGCAGTATGGCTCATTCAAGGTGATCCAATAAGCCACCAGGTCGCCCAGCTCCTGGAACATCAGATTCGCATACTCCACAAAGTAATCAACCACCTTCCGGTTTGCCCAGCCGCCGATTTCCTGCAGCTTCTGCGGCAAATCCCAGTGATAAAGGGTAACGGCAGCCTGAATGCCATTTTTCTTGAGCAGGGTTAAAAGCTTCTTATAGAACTTGATTCCATCCGGATTTGGTTTCCCAAACCCCTCCGGAAAAATTCTCGGCCAAGCGATAGACAGCCGGTAGGTTTTTAGCCCCAGCTCCTTCATCAGCTTGACGTCCTCTTCATAATGGTGATAATGGTCGCATCCGTCGTCCCCGGATGTACCGTCTTCTATATTGCCCGGCGTACGGCAATAACGGTCCCAGATAGACTCTCCCCGCCCGCCTAAATTATATGCACCTTCAATCTGGTAAGAAGCCGTCGCAGCTCCCCAAAGGAAATTGTCCGGAAATTTTATCATTGACATGGCTGATTCCTCCTCGTCTCATCTCGGTAACCCCATCTTATCACATTCAATATGGAAAAACAATGTAATTTTTCTCTTTTGGCTTGTCAGTAATTGTAATTATTTCCTTTCTTTTCCTTATTATTTTGCATCTTTTCCAAAAACGGACAAAGGCTTTAATTGATTTTCCACAAAACTATTCTATTTGTTCAAAATATAATTAACAAAATTTCATAATTCATTTATAATCCAAGCATCATAATTCATTGAAAAGGGTGAGTACATATGGATACGCAAACAACATATCAGACATCAACTGCGCCGGTAGGCCAGTTAAAGACAAACAGAGGATTATTAAAATTCGTGCTTTTGTCTTTAATTACCTTTGGCATCTATGGGATTGTTGTAATGTCATCAGTTTCAACTGACATCAATGTCATTGCAAGCCGCTATGACGGGAAGAAAACCATGCATTATTGTCTCTTGATTTTTATAATCGCAGGGATTACGTGCGGAATCGGTCTTCTCGTATGGTATCACAATCTCTCAACCCGTATCAGCAATGAGCTGAAGAGAAGAGGGATTGCCTATGACTTTAGCGCCGGTACATTCTGGGGATGGTATGTCCTCGGTTCCTTAATTATCGTAGGGCCATTTATTTATACGTATAAATTATTTAAAGCTATGAACCTTCTGTCCGAACATTATAACGTAAACGGCTAGGCCTTGACATGAATAAAAAACACCTTCCGTTAGGAAGGTGTTTTTTATTCATCAGATAATCTCATCCTGCTCCAGCACGCGGATTCCGGCATCGCTGAGTGCCTTCGCTGCAGCCTTTGGATCGTCGACGCGGATAATTACGGTCGCACAGCCTGCCTCCGGTGTTAAAAACGCATAGGCATATTCAATATTTTCGCCCGCCTGCGCCAATACCTTCACACACTGTGCAAAGCTGCCGCGCACATCAGGGATAGAAACCACCAGCACCTCGGTGATTGAAACCGAAACCCGATTATCCTGAAGGATTTCTTCCGCCCGTTCCGGATCGCTGACAATCATCCGCAGAATCCCAAAATCAGCCGTATCAGATATGGCAAACGCGCGGATGTTGATCTCAGCATCATTCAAATAGCTGGTGATCTCAGCAAGTTTTCCGGATTTGTTTTCCACAAATGCAGAAATTTGTTTAATAGCCATGAAAATCCCTCCAACTCTTTATTTTCCGGACTGATAGCCCAAATCAAATGCTTTGAGGTTCATTTCTACAAATTTGGAAGGAACTGTCTCCCGGATTGCTTTTTTCCAAACTTCCTCTGCAAAATCCATATGAGAAGCCACGACGCCCATCAGCACCACATTCACTGCCTTGGACGATCCGGCTTCTACCGCCAGGCTAAGTGCGTCTACCGCATGCAGCCGCACACCGGTCTCTTCAATTGTCTCCAGAATTCCTTCTGGATAGGCTGCCGTGCCGATCACAACCGGCATCGGATCCATTTTCTGCGTATTGGTTACGATAGCCCCGCCTTCCTTCAAATAAGGCAGCCATCTTGCCGCTTCGAGCTGCTCAAATGCCAGGATAATATCCGCTTCCCCTTTTTCAACCAACGGAGAGTACACTTCATCGCCATATTTTACATAGGTGACGACCGATCCGCCGCGCTGGCTCATCCCGTGTACCTCAGACACCTTCACATCATATCCCTGATCCACTAAAACGCTGCCGAGCAGACGGCTTGCAAGCAGGGTTCCCTGACCGCCGACACCGACGATCATGATACTTTTTGTATTCATCTCTTATTTTCCCTCCTCGATTGCGTTAAAGCGGCAGAGCTGTGTACAGACGTTACAGCCGACGCACTGGGTAAAATCAATGGTGGATTTACCGTTCTTGAAGCTGATCGCCGGACAGCCAATCTTCATGCACATTTTACATCCGGTGCACTTATCAGCATTCACCTTCAAAGGCGGGTTGTGTTTCACATATTTTAGCAGCGCACAGGGCCTGCGGGAAATAATAACAGACGGTTCCTCCGCGGCCAGTTCTTCCCGGATTGCCTCCTCGGTTTCCTTCAGATTATATGGATCGACTACCCGAACCCGGTCAATCCCAACTGCCTGCGCTAATTTTTCCAGACTAACGGCTGTGGTCGGATCGCCTTTGATGGTTTTTCCAGTGGTCGGGTTCTCCTGATGCCCAGTCATCCCGGTAATGCTGTTATCCAGGATGATCACAGTCGAATTACTCTGGTTATAAGCAATATTGATCAGGCCTGTGACGCCGGAATGCATAAAGGTAGAATCTCCGATCACAGCTACTGATTTCTTGGCATTTTCTGCATCAGCTTTGTTTCTGCCGTGCAGTCCGGAAACGGAAGCACCCATGCAGACACAGGTATCAATCATCCCCAGCGGCTGCAGCGCGCCCAGTGTATAGCATCCGATGTCCCCGCTGACTGTCACCTTCTGTTTTTTCAGCGCATAGAACAGTCCCCTGTGCGGACACCCCGCGCAGAGAACCGGCGGACGTCCCGGAATATCGAGATCAGTGGAAATACTTTTTGTTTCTTCGCCCAATATAACCTTCTTCACCAGGCTCTGGAAGTATTCGCCCTGGAGGGTGAATGCTTCCTTCCCAATCACAGAAATACCAATCTGTTTGCAGTGCTCCTCCAGGAATGGATCTAATTCTTCCACGACATAAACCTGGTCGCATTTTGCCGCAAATTCCTGAATCAGTTTGACCGGCAGCGGATATACGCAGCCCAGCTTTAAGTAAGAGGCTTTCTCACCTAATGCCTCCTTTGCGTATTGATAGCAGATTCCGGAAGTAATAATTCCAATCTTAGTATCATGGTATTCCGTCCGATTCATCGGGGTTGTTTCAGCCCATTCTACCTGCTTGGCAATCCGATCCTCTACCACAATATGACGTCCCTTAGCCATTGCCGGCATCATTACGTATTTCTGAGGGTCTTTCACATATTCCTTCACACCAATGTCGTTCCGCTCCCCTGTTGCCACCAGGCTGCGGGAATGCGCGATCCTGGTCGTCAGACGCAGGATAACCGGCGTATCAAACTGTTCGGACAGCTCATAGGCCGCTTTTGCAAAGGAAAGGCATTCTGCGGAATCAGAAGGCTCCAGCATCATTACCTTGGCCGCCTTGGCATAATGCCGGGAATCCTGTTCATTCTGGGAGGAATGCATGCCCGGATCATCCGCAACAGCAATCACCATTCCGGCATTGATCCCGGTATAAGATGCAGTAAAAAGCGGGTCGGCCGCAACGTTTAGCCCTACATGCTTCATAGCGCAGAAGGAACGCGCCCCAGAAATAGCAGCGCCGACCGCAACCTCCATTGCCACCTTTTCATTCGGCGCCCATTCGCTGTAAATATCATCATATGCAGCGAGAAATTCGGTAATTTCGGTACTCGGCGTTCCGGGATAGCTGGAAGCAACCCGGCAGCCGCCCTCATATAATCCGCGGGCCGCCGCTTCATTTCCGATCATCAGTTTCTTTTCCATAATATGATCCTTTCTGTTTTAAACGGACGCGCCGCTTATTTCTGTTCCGGCTGGCTTCTCAGGTCAACCACCCGCTGTGCCTTTCCTTCAAACCGCTTTAAGGTTTTTGGCCCAACCAGCGTCACCTTGCATTGAATGCCAAGCACAGTATGTAATTTATGTTTGATCTTACCCTGCAACTCCTGAATTTTGACAAAGCTGTCAATCAGGTCTTTATTCTCAATCTCCGCTTTGACCTCCAGTGTATCCGCAAAGCCTTCCCGGCGGACAATAAGCTGGTAATGCGGGCTGATCTGCGGGACTGTCACCAGTACGCTCTCGATCTGCGACGGGAATACGTTCACGCCCCGAATCTTCAGCATATCATCGCTTCTGCCCTGCACCTTGTCCATCCGAACATGAGTCCGGCCGCAGGCGCAAGGTTCGTAATTGAGGCGGGTAATGTCTCTTGTGCGATACCGCAGAAGCGGGATTCCCTCCTTAGTCAGCGGCGTAATAACCAGCTCCCCGGTCTCGCCCGGCCCAAGCACCTCTCCAGTCTGCGGATCGATGATTTCCGGCAGGAAGTAATCCTCGTTGAAGTGCAGGCCGCTCCGTTCCCGGCATTCTCCTGACACCCCCGGTCCCATCAGCTCGCTCATCCCATAGTTATCCGTTGCAAAAAGATTCCATGCTCCTTCGATTTGAGCTCGCATTTCCGGCGTACAGCCTTCTGAGCCGAACAGCCCGAGCCGCAGATGGTAATCCTCCATCGGATATTCCAGTTCCTTGGCGATTTCGGCCATATAAAGCGCGTAAGACGGTGTGGCAACCAGCGCAGTCGTTCCAAAGTCGCGCATATACATCAGCGCCTTTTCGGTGTTTCCGCTTGAATTGGGAACAACGGTTGCCCCGATCTTTTCCAGTCCGTAGTGAAGCCCCAACGCTCCGGTAAACATTCCATAGCCAAAGGATATCTGGACAATATCCTCGCTGGTAGCTCCGGCCGCCATCACAATTCTTGCCATGCAGTCCGACCACATATCCAGGTCCCGTTTCGTATAGCCTACCACAGTCGGCTTTCCGGTTGTCCCTGAGGAGGCATGGATTCTCACCAGTTCCTTTTGAGGGACGGCAAACAGCCCAAACGGGTAGTTGTCCCGCAGGTCAGCCTTGGTGGTCATCGGAATATATTGGATATCGCTGAGAGACTTTATTTTGTCAGCACAAACGCCGGCCTCATCCAGGCGTCTGTGGTAGAACGGGACATTACGGTAACAGTAGTCGACCGTCCATTTCAAACGCTCGAGCTGAAGCGCGTCCAGTTCTTTTCTGCCCATGGTTTCAATTTCTTTTTGAAAAAACATTGTCATTCTCTCCTACTTTCTTACCTTATCAATTATAAACGATTCCATTCTTTTATTCAATAGTAAAAAGGCGGGTTTTTATTCCGCCTTTTTGCCCGTTATATTTCAGATTGATATCCCGCAAAAGCATGGTCAATAATTTCCTGTTCCGGTTTTTTTGTAAACGCGCTGACAACCGGCACCAGCACCAGCCCAAACAACATCGCGAATGCACCGGCATTGATCGGAGAAAGGATGTTGAGCTTCCAGCCCAGCCCCTGCACTGCTTCTACCAATCCCGGGAACCATCCCAGGCTGAACAGCACCATATGTACTACCGTAATGCCGACACCCGAGATAAAGGAGGCCCAGACAGCCGCCCGGGTAATTTTTTTCGAAAACAGCCCATAAAGGAACGGCGCCAGAAACGCACCGGCCAGGGCGCCCCACGAAATCGACATCAGGGTCGTGATATACGCATTCGGATTAAGTGCAATCACAACGGAAATGACTAAGAAGCAGGCAATAAAAATCCGCATGATCCGCACCATGTGCTTCTCGCCCATATTGCTCCGCAGCGGCTTAATCAGGTCGATCGTCAATGTCGCGCTGGAGGTCAGAACCAGTGAGGATAGGGTTGACATAGACGCTGAAAGCACCAGTACAACAACAATCCCGATTAAAATATCCGGAAGGGCGGAATCCAAAAGGGTTGGAATAATGGAATCATAGACCGGCTTTCCGTTCGAGCCCACTTCCAGGTTATCGACAAAAATCCGGCCGAAGCTGCCGAGAAAATAGCTGCCTCCTGACACAACTACCGCAAACAGGGTAGAAATCACTGTCCCCCGTTTAATGGAGGCGTTGTCCTTAATCGCATAGAACTTCTGGACCATCTGCGGAAGCCCCCAAGTTCCCAAGGAGGTTAGGATCACAACTCCAAGCAAATTGATTGGGTCTGGCCCAAACAGGGAACCCAGGCTTCCCTGCGGCACACCGGCATCCGAAACCTCAGCCAGGCTCTTCATCGCGGTGAAAAGGCCGCCTTTTTCCGCCAGCGCAAAGTAAATGACCGCTACAATGCCGCCCAGCATAATAATCCCCTGCACAAAATCATTAATTGCGGTCGCCATATATCCGCCGAGGATGACGTAAACGGCAGTGATTACCGCCATCGCGATAATACAGTAGGCATAGTCAAAGCCAAACGCCATCGAAAAAAGGCGCGATAAGCCGTTATACACGGACGCCGTATATGGGATCAGAAAAATAAACACAATGAGTGCGGAAACGATTTTCAGCTTTTTGCAGCCAAACCGCCGTTCAAAAAATTCCGGCATGGTGGTGGCTTCCAGATGCTTCGTCATAATCCGGGTTCGTTTTCCCAATACCAGCCACGCAAGCAGGCTGCCGATCAGGGCGTTCCCGATGCCGATCCAGGTTGCCGATATCCCGTATGCCCATCCAAACTGGCCTGCATATCCGATAAACACGACTGCGGAAAAATATGAAGTTCCATATGCAAACGCAGTAAACCACGGCCCGAGACTTCTTCCGCCAAGAACGAAATCCGACACATTGCTCGTTTTTTTCTTGCAGTAAACGCCAATACCAATCATAACCGCAAGATAAATGATAAGAATTACCCAGATGCTCATTGCTAGCCCCCACTTTATCGATTTAAAGCTTTTATGCTTTTTGCTTTTAATGATTTTACTCATTAAAGCATTGTTCACAGTATATCACACTTTATCAGCCCCGTCAAGTGCTTTTCATAGAAAAATACTGACGGAAGCGTTGACTGCCGTCAGTATTTGCCTTTTATTTAAATATCGCAGCTAATCATGTCATCCAGTGTCTCTCTGCGCACCACTATCCGGGAAGTACCGTCTTTGACCATCACCACAGCCGGTTTTCTCACCCGGTTATAGTGGGAGGCCATGGAATAGTTATAGGCCCCAGTAGCACAGACCGCTAGAATATCCCCTATTTCCGCCTGCTGAAGCGGAACGTCCTTCCCAAGCAGGTCGCCGCTCTCGCAGCACCGCCCGGCAACGGTAACAGTATCGTTCTTATCCTGAGAAGCCTTGTTCGCCAAAATAAACTCATAGTCAGCCTCATAGAGCGCATAACGCGGGTTGTCGGTCATTCCGCCGTCAATTGAGACATATTTGCGAATACCCGGAATCTCCTTTACCCCGCCGACCTGGTAGAGGGTAATCCCGGCAGCGCCGACAATCGAGCGTCCCGGCTCAATGATAATATAAGGCAGACTGAGCTTTTTTTCCTTTGCCAGTCCTTTTACCGCTTCGGAAACCTCACGCATATAATTCTGATAGGCCGCAGGATGGTCTGCCGGAATATATTTAATTCCAAATCCGCCGCCGAGATTCATGGTTTTCAGATCATAGCCAAGCGTATCTCTGATATCGGCAATAAAGCCAATCAGGATTTCAGCCGCACGGACAAACGGATCAATTTCAAAAATTTGCGAGCCAATATGGCAGTGTACCCCGTCCAGTACCAAATTCGGCAGGGAAAGCGCCGTCCGAACCGCTTCCTTCGCCGTCCCAAACTCAATCGTAAAACCAAATTTAGAATCAATCTGCCCGGTCTGAATAAAGCTGTGGGTGTGCGCTTCAATTCCTGGAGTCAGGCGGAGCAGGATTTTCGCCTGCTTGCCTTTATTCTCTGCAAGCCGGTTCAGCAACTCCAGCTCTCCAAAACTGTCCGCAACAATCCAGCCTACGCCATAATCCAGCGCAAGGGACAGTTCCTCTTCTGTTTTGTTGTTTCCATGATAGCAAATTTTCTCTGCCGGGAAATTGACGCTCATCGCCGTATAAAGCTCTCCGATAGAAACCACGTCCACGCCGAGTCCCTCGGCTTTGGCAATCCGGTAGATTTCCTTGCAGGAAAACGCTTTCGAAGCATAACAAACCAGGCCCCCACCTTGGTAAAAGTTATCCATCGAACTGCGGAACTGCCGCATATTTTCCCGGATCATCTCCTCGTCCATTACATACAGCGGCGTTCCATACCGTCCCGCCAATTCGGTTGTATCCATGTCAGCAAAGGTTAAATGACCCTTTCCATTCACGGACAGGTTGTTTGACACAAACATACTACTCTCCCCTTTATTCAGTCAGACAGCCTCCTGTCCGACAATTTCCTCTATCAATTCCCTCATCTGTTCGATTCCCGCCCCTGACTGGGACGAACAAGGCAGGATCGTAAGCTGGTCGCCATACGGCAGTTCCGACCGGATCGCTTTCAGGCGTTCGGACGTCTGCGTCTTGTTCAGCTTGTCCGCCTTAGTCAGAATCACTGCAAAGGGCAGTTCGCATTCGATCAGATAATTTGTCATATCCAGGTCGAGTCTTGTAGGCGGATGGCGCATATCGATCAGCTGGAATACCAATCCCAGATTTCGGTCAGCCTGAAAATATTTTTCAATCAGCGCCGCCCAGCGCTCCTTTTCCGATTTAGCCACCTTAGCGTAGCCATATCCCGGAAGATCCACAAAATGAACATCCTCCACCTGATAGAAATTGATGGTCGCCGTCTTTCCCGGAACCGCCGAAACCTTCGCAAGCGCTTTCCGGTTAAACAGCTTATTGATCAACGAGGATTTTCCGACGTTAGAGCGTCCAGCAAATGCAAATTCAATGCCCTTGCTCTCCGGCAGCTGGCTGGACAGCCCGTAGGACGTGACAAAACGAGCCTGATTAAAATTCATTGCCGAAACCTCCTCCTCTTTTATAAAATACTCCTCAGCAGGATATCAGCGCCGCCTGCTCTGGTTCGCTCTCCGGCAACAGCATGGCCGGCAAATCCTCCTGCCGCTCCGGCCGCAGAAGCGCGACGCTCAGCACTTCATCAATCGTTTTTACCGGTACAAACTGTAATCCCTTTTGGATCACCGGGTCGAATTCCGCAATATCCGGTTTGTTCTCATATGGGATAATCACCGTATGGATGCCCGCGCGAAATGCTGCGATTGCTTTTTCCTTCAGGCCGCCGATCTGCATCACGCGGCCCCGCAGCGAGATTTCTCCCGTCATAGCCACATCGTGCCGTACAGGGATACCCGACAGGGCGGATACCAGCGCGGTAGTCATGGTAACTCCGGCTGACGGGCCGTCCTTTGGCACGGCCCCCTCCGGCGCGTGGATATGGATATCCTTGGTCTTATAGAAGTCGGATGCAATCCCATATTGCTCTGCAATTCCCCGGACATAGCTGACTGCAATCTTCGCAGATTCCTGCATAATATCTCCAAGATTCCCGGTAATTTGGATCTTTCCCGACCCTTCATAGACACCAGTTTCAATCTCCAGTGTTTCTCCCCCGACCGACGTCCAGGCAAGACCCGTTACAGCACCGATTCGATCCTCCTGCGCCGCTTTGGCCACTGCATATTTCTTCGGCCCCAGCATCTCCTCCAGGCAGCGTGCGTTCACCGACACTCGTTTAAATCCATCCATCAGCTTTTTCTTGGCAGTTTTCCGGCAAACCGAAGCAATCGCACGTTCCAGCTTTCTCACGCCGGCTTCCCGGGTATACCGGTCTATCAGGGTATAAACCCCTTCCTGTGTAAAGACAATATCTTTAGAGATCAGGCCGTGTTTTTTGATCTGCTTAGGAGCCAAATACTTCTTGGCAATCTGAAATTTTTCTTCCCGTGTATAGGAGGATAATTCAATGACCTCCATCCGGTCCAATAACGGCGCCGGGATAGTAGAAAGATCGTTTGCCGTTGTGATAAAGAGCACCTCGCTCAGGTCAAACGGCACTTCAATATAATGGTCACGGAAAGCATTGTTCTGTTCGCTGTCCAATACCTCCAGCATCGCGGCGGATGGGTCTCCTTTAAAATCCGCGCCCATTTTATCAATCTCGTCCAGCAGAATCAAAGGGTTGCGCACCTTTGCCTGCCGCAGGGCGTTGATCACCCGTCCAGGCATTGCGCCGACATAGGTTTTCCGGTGCCCGCGGATATCAGACTCATCCCGCACGCCGCCCAGGGAGAGCCGCACATATCTGCGCCCCATCGTCTCGGCAATGCTTTTCCCAATCGACGTTTTCCCCACGCCCGGAGGTCCGGCCAGGCAAATAATCTGTCCTTTGATATCCGGTGCAAGCTTGCGTACGGCAAGGATTTCCAGAATCCGCTCCTTCACCTTTTCCAGGCCATAGTGATCCCGGTTTAAGACCCGCTCCGCCTTCTTTAAATCGAGGGTATCGACTGTTACTGTATCCCACGGCAGCTCCAGACAGGTCTCAAGATAGGTTCGGATCACGTTCGCCTCCTGCGACTGCGGCGGGCATTTGGAAAGCCTTTCCGCCTCTTTATACAGTTTTTCGCGGTCATCCTCGGAAATATGCTGGATCGCCGCAACCTGGTCAAACAGGTCGGCGGCGTCTTCCTTGACATCCTCTCCCTCACCCAGCTCGCCGGCGATCACCCGCATCTGTTCCCGCAGGAAATAGTCCCGCTGGTTCTTGTCCATCTGCTCCTTAACCTGCTCATAGATATCCCGCTCCAGAGAAAGGACTTCACTCTCGCGCTGAAGAATTTCCGTCAACAGCTTCAGCCGCTTATAATAGCTGTTTGCTTCCAGCAGCTCCTGCCTGTCTTCAAACGGGATCATAATATTATAAGCAATTGCCTCAAACAGGCCCTCCGGCGTATCTTGGGAAAGCGCCTCCAGAATAATATCCTTGGACATTTTCGGCACAAGCAGGCTGTAGCTTTCAAACAGTGATTTTACCACCCGCATGAGTGCTTCCATCTCTTCAACGGTGACTGCACGGCGTTTACTTACCGTACATTCCTGCAGCTCAACCACCAACGACGGATTCTGTTCCAGATACTCCACTATTTTGGCGCGGCAGAGCCCCTCCACCATCACGTGGACAACGCCCTCCTGGCCTTTCAGCATCTGTTTGATCACTGCAACTACACCGACTTTATACAGGTCTTCCGGTTTCGGATCCTCTGTCATGACGTCCTTCTGCGCGACCAGAAAAATTTTTTTATCATTTGCCATTGCTTGCTGCAATGCCAAAATAGATTTTTTTCTGCCAACATCAAAATGAAGCGACATCTTTTCCATCATGACCAGCCCGCGCATTGCAAGCGCCGGCACAATTACTGTATTCTCAATCTCAAACCGTTTCATCTGCACCACTTTCTTTCTTCAGAAATCGAACCGCGTCCGGTTGATTCACCGAGCTGTTCTTCTCTATCAATGTCCGCCAAAATTTAGGCAGAGCTACATATATACCATACTAATCTTGTTACATATTATACAGAAAAAGCGGAAACTTTGCAAGTTTCCGCTTTTCACTATTCACGATTTTGTATATCCTGTTCGAATCCGGGAAAATTCAGCCCAGCCTTTTGCGTGTTCTAACAAGGCGTCCTTCCTCCGGTTATATTTTTCCATTCATCAGGAATCATAGGACTGTTCATATTTCATCTGTTTTTGGATGCTATAATAAGAGAAATGAAACAGGAAAAGAGGTTTTCTCCATGCCGCAGCCAAACAAAAAACGCTTCCTTCCATTTTATACAGTAGGAGAAGAAATTGCCAATTCTGTCACCCATGGCCTCGGTTCCCTGTTGTCAATTGCGGGCTGTGCTGTGATTATCGTATTCGCCGCCCTGACAGGAGACCCGTTCAAGATTGTCAGCGCAGCGATTTTCAGCGCGGGGCTGATTATCATGTTTACCATGTCTACCCTTTACCATTCGCTGACCAATGAAAAGGCGAAATTTGTCTTTCGGGTGTTTGACCATACCTCAATCTTCATCCTGATTGCCGCCACCTATACGCCGCTCACGCTGGTATCTCTGCGCGGCTGGATTGGCTGGACCATCTTTGGGGTAGTCTGGGGCTCCGCCATAGTTGGAATTATCTTGAATGCGGTCAGTGTGGAACGCTTTAAGGTGCTTTCGATGGTTTGTTACATCGCAAGCGGCTGGTGTGTCATCGCGGCGATTGTGCCGCTGACCCAGAGAATGGAGTCAATGGGCGTCGCATTGCTGGTGCTCGGTGGAATCGCATACACCGGAGGTTTGTTCTTCTACCGCAAAAAAGAGATCCGGTATATGCATTCCGTCTGGCACTTATTTGTTTTAGCCGGCGCAGTCTTCCACTATTTTTGCATCCTGTTTTACGTCGTCTGATTGTTTTGGCGCGCGCAGTGCCCTTGTCGCATTTAAAACCGCCAACAGGCAGACGCCAACATCCGCAAATACCGCTTCCCACATGGTAGAAACGCCAAATGCCGCCAGGATCAGCACCAGCGCCTTAACGCCCAGCGCAAAGGCAATGTTCTGTTTGACAATCCGCAGGGTACGGCGCGAAATCATAACCGCTTCCGCCAGCTTGGAAGGCTCGTCAGTCATGATCACAACGTCGGCTGCTTCGATTGCAGCGTCGCTCCCCAGCCCGCCCATGGCGGCACCAACATCCGCCGCCATGAGAACCGGTGCGTCGTTAATTCCATCTCCCGCGAACAGAACTGTTTTGCAGGGATTTTTTTCTTTCTGTAACTGTTCAATCCGGTTCAGCTTATCGTCCGGCAGAAGCTGGGTGTAGGCTTCATCCAGACCTAGCTTCCGGGCGACAGCCTGCCCCGGGGCATCTGCATCCCCGGTTAGCATAATAATTCGTTCTGCACCAGCCGCCCTCAGCCTTGAAACCGCCAGTGCCGCATCTGCCTTCAGCTCGTCTGAAATGACCAGATAGCCTAAAAACTTCTGTTCCCTCGCCACATAAACAACAGTGCCCATTTCTTTTGCTTCCCGGTAAACGACGCCATTTTCCTTCATCAGCTTGGCATTTCCAACCAAAACCGTTTTTCCATCGAGTTGTGTCCGGATTCCTCGCCCGGCTATTTCTTCATAATCAGCACTGTCAATCTTTTCCGGCTGATGCCGGTACGCTTCCAAAACCGATCTTGAAATAGGATGGTTCGAAAACTGCTCTGCCGCCGCGCAAACCCGCAGCAGTTCTTCCTCGCTCACTGTTTCCGGTTTGATGTGGTTGACACGAAACACGCCGTGTGTCAGCGTACCTGTCTTATCCAAGGCTACGGTCTCTACCCGTGACAAGGCCTCCAGATTATTGCTTCCCTTAACTAAAATGCCGCGGCGGGAAGCTCCGCCGATCCCACCGAAAAAGCTCAGCGGAACGGAAATTACCAGGGCACAGGGACAGGAGATAACCAGGAAGGACAGCGCACGGTAAACCCAGACTGACCATACCCCGGTAATCAGGGAAGGAACAACAGCCAGCAGCACCGCCAGCGCGACAACAATCGGTGTATATACCCTCGCGAAGCGGGTGATGAACTGCTCCGACCTGGCCTTTTTCTGAGAAGCGTTTTCAACCAGGTTCAAAATCCTGGCCACTGTGGAATCCCCATATTCCTTGGATACTTCAATCTCCAGGACACCGTCAAGATTAATGCTCCCGCTCATCGCATTTTCACCCGGCCTTAGCCTTTGCGGTACCGATTCCCCTGTCAATGCCGAAAGGTCGGCCATCGAGCTGCCTTCTCTTACAACACCGTCCAGCGGAATTCGTTCTCCCGGCTGTACTACGATGGTTTCCTGAAGCGCTACTTCCTCCGGCGGCACAGTCTGCAAGACTCCCTGCCGTTTTACCCGGGCAAAGTCAGGCCGGATTTCCATCAGGCTGCTGATTGATTTTCTCGATTTTCCAATGGCATAGCTCTGGAACATTTCTCCGACCTGGAACAGTAGCATAACCGCTACTCCCTCCAGATATTCCCCCACACAGAATGCTCCAATCGCAGCTAGGGACATCAAAAAGTTTTCATCCAGCATATGGCCCTGGAACAGATTTTTCACAGCATCGATTACTATATCGTATCCGATTACCAACAAGGCCGCCAGATAAAGGAAAAACGAAACAAGCTCCGGAACGGGCAAAAGCATCCCGCCGGCTCCAAGAAGGAGGATGATTCCTGCACGGATCAAGGTGGTTTTCATCTCTCCTGCTGAATGGTCATGGCCGTGGCTGCATCCGCAGCCACATCCATCGTGTTCATGTGAATGTCCGTTTCCGCTATGATCATGGTGGGCATGCTCGTGGCCGGCTTCGCAGGAAGCACAGCATCCATCGCGGCAATGCTTTGACATATCTCTTCTCTCCCCTCTCAATTTACAAAAGCATACTACTCTAATACATGCTCCAGCGCCTGGTCAAAGATGGTTTTAATATGCCCGTCTGCCAGCGAATAAAAAACGGTTTTTCCATCCCGGCGGTATTTCACCAGCCGGCTCTGCTTGAGCACTCTCAGTTGATGTGAGATTGCAGATTGGGTCATCCCCAGCAGGTCTGCAATGTCGCAGACGCACATCTCGCTTTCAAAAAGTGCATATAGGATTTTCACCCTGGTGCTGTCGCCAAAAACCTTAAATAATTCAGCAACGTCATACAGGATTTCATCGTCCGGCATCTCATTGGACACCCGGTTCACAACGTCCTGATGAACCTGCATGCACTCACACTGTTCTATAGGCTCTTTCTTTTCCACTTCAATTCCTCCTCATATGAGCAATTATTCATATGTTTGATTTTATTATATATGTCTCCTGCTTATTTGTCAAGTGCTTTTTAAAAAAAATCAGGCAGCAGAAATCATCTTTCCTGCTGCCTGATTCTATTCTTATTGCCAAACCGGTTATTCTGTTTTGGCCCGCTCTGCATTCGGGACAAACAGCAACACCACAAATCCCAGTACAAACAATACCGCAATACTCAACACACCATATCGTGCATTTCCGGTTATCAGAGTCGCGAGGCCCATCAAAACCGGCCCAATCACAGTCGCGTATTTTCCAAAAATATTGTAGAAGCCAAAATATTCGTTATTGTTTTCTTTAGGAACCAGCTTTCCAAAATAGGAGCGGGACAGGGCCTGGATTGTCCCCTGTACGATTCCGACCACAACAGCCATAATCCAAAACTGCCACTGATGCGTGAGGAAATACCCGAAAATACAGATTCCCACATATACGACAATACAGCTCAGCAATACGCGTTTGGTCGAAAAACGCTGGGATACCTTTGCAAAAACCAGCACCGCCGGAAACGCAACAATCTGCGTCACCAAAAGTGCTACAATCATCCCGGTAGTGTCCAGTCCCACCGCCTGTCCGTAGGTAGTGGAGAGCTTGATGATGGTATCAACCCCATCAATATAGAAAAAATAGGCGAGCAGGAACAGCCCGATATTCCTATTCTTTGCAATCAGCCGGCAGGTATGCGCTACCTGTTTTACCGCAGCGGTAAATACATTTCCGCAAAGCGCATCGCTGTAGTATTTCTGATGTACCCGGCGCATCATCGGGATTGTGAACACCAGCCACCAGACCGCGTTAATCAAAATCCCAATCTTGACCGCGCCCATAGCGTCCAAGCCGAACGGTGTGAACATATAAAGCAATATGCTCGCGATAAAGGGAAAACAGCTTCCGATGTAACCGACCGCATATCCGAATGAGGAAATAAAGTCCATCCGCTCGTCTGAGGTAACATCCACCAGGAACGCATCATAAAAAATATTGGCGCCGGCATAACCGATTCCAGTCAATAAGTTGACCGCCAGCAGGACATAATAATTATCAATCACAGCCATGGCAAAAAACATGGCAAGCGCCAGCACAAAAAAGCTGGTGAAAAAGAGCTTTTTCTTTCCCTTGCGGTCCGCCAAGACGCCAAGCAACGGCGCCAGCAAGGCGATTACAAGCGTTGCGCCTGACTGGACAAACGACCAGTTTGCAGTTGTCTGCGCGGAAGAAAGACCGGCAAACTCCTGACCAATGGTAGCAATATAAGGCGGTACCATTGCGGTCAGCATCATAATATAGGCAGAATTCGCACAGTCGTACAGACTCCAGCTCAGTTCTTCTTTTGTCATTTTCAGTTTCATAATCCGTACCCTTTTCTGTCCTTTTTCTTTTATTATCCCCGTTCTCTGTAAGTTTTGCAAGATATATTGCTTTAAAGGAGTGTAAAATTGTGGAATTGACTGGAAAAGATTCCCCTCTTTTGTTATAATGAACCTAGAATAAAAAGAAACGAGGAGATTTTATGCCTGATTTAACCACCCACGCCGTTTTTGCAGAACAGGTACTTAGCCTGACCAAGCCAGCGTTAAAGGCAAAGCTTGAAGCCCGTTCAAAAATATTTGTTTTCGGCGCGCAGGGACCGGATCTGTTTCTGTTCCGGAAAGCGGGAAGGGATTCCCTGGCTGCTTTTGGCGACCGGCTTCACCGTACCAAAATCAGGGAAACTTTCCTTTATATGTCGCAGGTGCTTCCTATCAAAAAAGGAATGGAGCAGGAAGTACTCGCCGCCTATTGCCTGGGATATGTCTGTCACTATTTCCTGGATCGTACTGTGCATCCCTATGTATATGCAGAGGAAAAACGTCTGAGCGCGGTTATGCCAAGCTCTACCCCGAATGAGCTGCATGTTAAGATTGAATCAGAGATTGATACCGCACTCTATCAATATTATCGCAAGCAGCCGATTACTTCCTTTTCTGTCCGGGAGCATATGGGTCTGACACAGGCAGAGCAGTGGATCATCTCCCGGTTCTTCTCCGGCCTGTTAAAAGAGGTCTACCGGGCAGACGTGTCTGCTCTCGAGATTAACCGTGCTGTCTCTGACATGCTCCGGATCAGCTCTCTTCTCTATGATCCTTCCGGCATCCTTTATACTACGGCTGCCATCGCCGGTTCGTTGATCCGTCCGATCCGGGGAAGCATCAACCACATGAAGGCAAAAAAGGTCTGCCGTGATGTTTTAAACTGGCAGCGAACGGCCTGGCAGAATCCGGCACCGCCTGCCCAATCTTCCAATCTGTCTGTAATCGATCTGTTTGAGCAGGCGAAGCAGGAGGTGCTTCCCATTATAGAACAGATCGACAAAACCGGTCTGTTTGAGTTTGATACCAGCCTCGATTTTAGCGGGCGGTATCCGGAATAAAAGCAGGGGCTTCTGTTGGAAAGAAGCCCCTGCTTTTATTTTGCATTCCGGTCGATATAATTTGGATGCAGCTTGGAATAGACAATTTTCTGGCTGGAATAAAGGCTATAGTAGCCGGATAGAAGATAGCTCACTGCACTGGCTATTGCAAACCACAGCAATCCGGTCGTTCCAAACAATTCTATTCCCAGGAACAAAGACGCAACAGGGCAGTTAACCACGCCGCAGAACAGCGCCACCATGCCGAGACAGGCGCCAATCGCCGGATCAAGTCCCAACAGGCCGCCTGCCATATTGCCGAACGCTGCGCCGATGAACAGGGTCGGAACAATCTCCCCGCCTTTAAAGCCGGCGCCCAAAGCAACCGCAGTGAACAAAATTTTCAGGATAAACATCTGAGGCTGCGCTTCTCCCCGCAGGGCGGAAACAATAACATCCAGCCCAGCGCCGCAATAGTCCCTGGACTGAAACACCCAGACCATCAAAATGGTTATGGCCCCGCCTAGGAAAATTCGCATGTAGGGATTTCCGAGCCATTGCTTGCACATCCGGTTTGCCTGATGGAGCGCAATGCAGAACAGAATACTGACAACTGCGCAGCCTGCCGCCAGGGCACAGACCTGCAGAATCGACAGTGCGCTGAGTTCTCCTATTTCCACCTGCGGAAGATCGGTGGGAACCGTGCCAAAATATCGGGTCAGAAGATGCGCAATCACAGAGGATACGATACATGGCAGGAATGCTACATAATACATCACTCCAACACTGACGACCTCCATACTGAAAATCGCCGCCGTTACCGGGGTTCCAAACAGCGCGGAGAATACGGCGCTCATCCCGCACATCGTAATAATATGGAGATCCTTTTCATCCAGCCTGAGAAAACGTCCCAGGAAATGGCCAATGCTGCCTCCGATCTGCAGCGCCGCGCCTTCCCGTCCGACTGAAGCGCCGCAAAGATGGGACAGTACTGTGCTGGCAAAGATCAACGGCGCCATTCTGAGCGGAACCTTCTCCGCCGAACGGATGGACTGGATTACCGTATTGGTTCCGCCGTCATCCAGCATTCCGGCAAGCTGGTAAATCCCAGTAATCGCCAGTCCCGCGACCGGCAAAAGGTACAGCAGCCAACTGTATTCCAGCCGCAGATCAGTTGCGTATTGTACGCAAAGCTGGAAGGCGGTGCCAATCGCCCCGCACACCAGCCCGGTAATCACCGAGCAAACCGTCCATTTTAAAAAAGTCTTAGCATAGACGATCCCCGTATCCCATCTCTGCCGTAAAAAAGGCCCCATTTTGCCTTCCCTTCTTCCCTTGTCCTCTGTACCTATTATATTCTTCGGAAAAAAGGCTGTCAAATCAATACGGTTATAGGCCGGCTTCTGTCAGCTTCGCATAAATCAGCGGTTTCGGCTGCGGAACCTGACCTGAAATAGTTACGGCTGTTTCCATTTTTCGTGAAGCCTCCAGAAACTGCTGCTCAGAAGAGGTGTGGAACATGGCGATGGGTTCCCCTTCTTCCACATAGTCCCCTAGCTTTTTAAGCAGTACGATCCCAGCCCGGAAGTCAATAGTATCTTCCTTGGTTTCACGTCCCGCGCCCAGCATACAGGCTGCGATCCCACAGGCCTCGGTATCAAATCTATCCAGATAGCCGCTCCTTGCAGCGCGGTATGGGCGGATAATCTCCGCCTTCGGGAAAAGGGACAGATCTTCTATATAAGCGGAGTCCCCTCCCTGTGCTTTTACTACTTCTTTCCACTTTTCCAGGGCACGCCCGGACGTCAGCGCCTCCTGTGCCATGGCCCTGCAATCCGTCTCTGTCCCCTTCCCAGCAAGCTCGAGCATCGCTGCCGCCAGCTCCAGGCAGAGTGTCTCCAGGTCATGCGGCCCTTCTCCCCTGAGGGTTTGGGTCGCCTCGATCACTTCCAGCGCGTTGCCGATCGCATTTCCAAGCGGGACATCCATATTGGTAATCAAAGCCGCCGTTTTCCTTCCGGCATTTTTCCCGATGGTGATCATTTCTTTCGCCAGCGCCGCTGCCTCCTCCTTTGTCTTCATAAAGGCGCCGCTGCCGGTTTTTACATCCAGAAGAATTGCATCCGCCCCCGCAGCAATCTTTTTGCTCATAATACTGGAAGCGATCAGGGAAAGATTGTCAACTGTCGCCGTAACATCCCGAAGCGCATAGATTTTTTTATCAGCCGGCGTCAGGTTTCCCGTTTGACCCACCAGACACATGCCGATTTTGTTCGTCTGGGAAATAAACTGCTCCGGGGCAAGCATCGTTTCAAAGCCCGGAATGGATTCCAGCTTGTCGATTGTACCGCCGGTGTGCCCTAACCCGCGTCCGGACATCTTTGCCACCGGGACGCCGCAGGCCGCGACAATCGGCCCGATTACCATAGAGGTCTTGTCTCCTACACCGCCGGTTGAATGCTTATCCACTTTAACTCCCTTGATTCCGGAAAGATCCATCTGATCTCCTGAGGCGGCCATAGAAAGGGTCAGGTCTCTGGTTTCTCTCGGGTTCATCCCATTGAGATAAACCGCCATTAACAACGCTGACATCTGATAGTCGGGGATTTCCCCTCCGGTGTATCCATTTACTGCAAAATCGATCTGCTCCTTTGAAAGCGTCTCTTTTCTCTTTTTTGTTTCAATAATATCGATCATTCTCATCTTTTGTACCGCTCCCTTTCTAAATTTTATTTTCTTTATTTATTATATCATAGAAAGTTAGTCTGTTTAAAAATATTTTTATTTTTTTTGTGATTTGGTCACGATTTATTTACCTTTGCTGCGTTATAATAAAGATAGAATTTTTTTCAAAAAAACTATTGCAATAATTATACTGTTATGGTATAATTAAAAGCGTAGTCAAAAGAAATTTTTCCCAATTAAAAAAGTACAGAAACAGGAGGATAAAAGAGATGAAAAAATTTGTATGTCAGGTTTGCGGTTACGTTTTTGAAGGAGCTGCAGCTCCGGAATTCTGTCCACAGTGCAAGGCTCCGGCAAGTAAATTTGTAGAACGAAAAGAAGGCGAAGTCTCTTATGCGACAGAACACGTTGTTGGAATCGCAAAGGGTGTCGCTGACGATATTATCGAAGGCTTAAACCAGAACTTTACCGGTGAATGCACCGAAGTCGGCATGTATCTTGCTATGAGCAGAGTCGCTGACAGAGAAGGTTATCCGGAGGTCGCGGAAGCATTTAAGAGATATGCTTTTGAAGAGGCAGAGCATGCTGCAAAATTTGCGGAATTGCTCGGTGATGTTTTGACCGACAGCACCAAGAAAAACCTCGAACTCCGCGCTGCTGCTGAGCATGGCGCATGTGAAGGTAAAATGGCTTTGGCAAAACGTGCAAAAGAAGATGGATTGGATGCAATCCACGATACCGTCCACGAAATGGCAAAGGACGAAGCAAGACACGGATGTGGCTTTGTTGGCCTGCTGAAGAGATATTTCGGTTAATCTCTAAAATTAAGAAGCAGAAAGAAATTTTTATAAGACGCTGGACCGGTTCTGTCAGTCCAGCGTCTTTTTATCTGTAAAAGCTGCTTGACAATTTTTGTAATCCATTTTATAATTTTAATTAGAATTCTAATTAATTTGCAGAAATCGTAATATTTCAAGCAAACAGGCAGTTAGAATGGAAAGGATGCCTTGCTCCGCACAGTAAGGCGCAGCTGTAATTATGGAATGTAAACTCGAACGGCTTCTTGGCGTGAAACTGTACGGTTTTTATCTCCACCATCTCTCCCATAAGCTGAAATGCTTTAATGACGAGCAGCTCAGGCCATATGGCATCACCGGCCAACAAGCCAGGGTGTTATCCTATATCGCCTTCCATCAGGAAGACGATTTTTTCTGCCAAAAGCATCTGGAGGAGGAGCTCCACCTAAAGGGATCCTCTGTCACCAGCGTGCTCCATGGCCTGGAACGGGGCGGCTTCATCCGGCGTATTACCGGCGACCGGGATGGACGAACTAAAAAGATGCTGCTGACAGAGAAGGGAGAAAAAACACATAATACCTTCAATCAAATCATTGTAGACGGAGAGCAAAAGCTCATAGAAGGATTAACTCCAGAGGAGCAGGATACCCTCTATTTTCTGCTCAAGAAAATGGCTACAGCGAAAGGAGAAAGATAATATTATGTCAGAAAACACACAAACCGCTCCCATCCAGGAAAATAAAATGGGAGTCATGCCGATTAGGCGTCTATTGATCACAATGTCGCTCCCCATGATGGTTTCCATGCTCATCCAGGCACTTTACAATATTGTGGACAGCGCCTTTGTTGCACAGATCAGCGAAAACGCGCTCACTGCAGTTTCCCTGGCCTTTCCGGTTCAGAACCTGATGATTGCAGTTGCCAGCGGTACCAGCGTCGGGGTAAACGCGCTGCTCTCCAGAAGCCTGGGAGAGAAAAATTATCAGAAGGTAAACCTTTCTGCTACCAACGGCCTTTTTCTCGCGGTATTGGGATACATTGTTTTTGCGGTATTGGGATTTTTCTTTTCTGAATTTTTCTTCCATACGCAGACAAATGATCCTGAAATCGTGCGGTATGGTACGGACTACCTGCTGATCTGCACCGTTGCTTCAATTGGTGTATTTTTACAGGTAATGCTGGAACGGCTGCTGCTGTCTACCGGAAAAACAATCTTTGTGATGATTACCCAAGGGATTGGGGCGATCATCAACATCATATTCGACCCGATTTTAATCTTTGGCCTGTTTGGCTTCCCGGAGCTCGGGGTAAAGGGCGCCGCAATTGCAACCGTTGCCGGACAGATCGTTGCGGCAGCACTCGGCCTCCTGTTCAACCATTTCTGCAATCACGAAATCTCGCTGTCCTTCCGAGGCTTTAAACCAGACCTCAAAACTATTGGGACAATCTACAGCGTCGGTCTTCCTTCCATCATCATGATGTCGGTCGGCTCTGTAATGACATATGGAATGAACAAAATCCTGTTGATGTTCTCCTCGACTGCTGTCAGTGTGTTCGGCGTGTATTTTAAGCTCCAGAGCTTTATCTTTATGCCGGTGTTTGGACTGAATAACGGAATGGTTCCTATTGTCGCTTATAATTACGGCGCAAAAAATCCGAAACGGATGACGGGTACAATCCGTCTGAGCATTATCTATGCCTTTGTTTTAATGTGCATTGGCGTGCTCCTTTTTGAGTGCTTCCCTGCCCAGCTTCTGAGCATCTTCAACGCCTCAGACTACATGCTCCAGATTGGCGTGCCGGCGCTTCGGATCATTGCGATCCATTTCCCGGTCGCTGCTTTCTGTATCATTGTTGGTTCTGTCTTCCAGGCATTAGGCAATGGGATATTCAGCTTGATTATTTCCTTGTGCCGGCAGCTCGGCGCACTGCTCCCGTCGGCCTACCTGCTGGCAGTCTGCTTCGGGCTTGACGCCGTTTGGTTTGCTTTCCTGATTGCCGAACTGGTATCCCTGCTGTGCAGCTCGCTGTTTTTCCGCAGGATTTACAGAACGAAAATCCATCCGCTATATGACAAGACAGAGGCTTCAAAGCCCGCACCATCAGACAATGTAGTCACGGAAGGCACTGTAGACTGAATCATGGTCATCCGTATCCGCTTGAAGAAGGAGCGGATGGCTCAAGTCTAAGCTGCAGATTCCAATGACGGAGGAGGCACGCATGGTGAAATCCTGTCTGCCCTCCTGGGAGATTTCCACCATATATGGAACAGAGTCTACTGCCTGTACAAAATGCTCAATTTCCCGGAAAGACCGCAGGCGGATATTTTGCTGAATCATAAATAATTCACCTCAATTTAAAAATTCTTAGCTTTGCCCAAAGTATGGACGATTATCCTCTTTCTTAGACAAAATCAAAAAGTTTACATTTCATTCATCCATTTTTCTTGACAATTCTTGGTTAATCAGATATCCTTATAGATACAAAAGGGAGTAGCTGGCGGGAATATCCCGTAGTATCCGGCGTCATTTCGATGAGAGTTCTCATCCGCCTTTACTTGAAACGGCAAGACTTTTACGAGAAACAAGATTCTCGTAAAAGTCTTTTTTTATTTTCCCTTTTATCGTATGCCAAACCAAGCGTTTGGGTATAATCCTAACAGGAAAATAAAGGAGTGCGGACAAAATGAAACCACCTTTTCAGGAATCAGCAGAAACCCTTTTCTCAGCCTTAGAGAGCGGATTTCGCGGACTATCCGAGCAGCAGGCGCAAAGCAGGCTGGAGAAATATGGAGAAAATCAGCTTCTTGAAGCAAAACGCAAAGGCGTAATCCGGGTATTTTTAGAGCAATTCGCCGACCTTTTGGTTGTCATCCTGATTGCCGCCAGTATCATTTCCATGCTCACCGGTAACCTGGAGAGCACAATCGTCATTTTATTTGTCATTCTTCTGAATGCAGTGCTGGGAACCGTACAGCATTTTAAAGCGGAAAAATCTCTGCAAAGTCTAAAAACACTTTCATCCCCTCATGCCAAGGTAATTCGAAACGGACAAAAAACCGAAATCCCCGCAGAAAAAATTGTTCCCGGTGATCTGGTTGTACTGGAAGCGGGCGACCTGGTTCCTGCCGATGGACGAATTGTTGAATGTCACTCCCTGCAGGTACAGGAAAGCGCACTGACCGGAGAAGCAGAAAGCGTGGAAAAAACCACCGATTCAATTGAATCCGGCCAGGTAGCTCTGGGCGACCAGGTTAACATGGCCTTTTCAAGCTCGCTCGTCACCTATGGGCGAGCGCTGATGCTGGTTACTGCTACAGGGATGGATACGGAAATCGGGAAGATCGCCAAGCTGATGAATGCGACGCAGGAACGGAAAACCCCGCTTCAGGTCAGCTTAAACGAATTCAGCAAAAAGCTATCTATCCTAATCTTCATTATTTGCGCGCTGGTATTTGCCCTAAGCCTTTTCCGGCAGATGCCAATCCTGGATTCCCTGATGTTTGCAGTCGCTCTCGCAGTTGCCGCCATCCCGGAGGCGCTCTCCTCCATTGTCACGATTTCGCTCGCTATCGGGACTTCCAAAATGGCTAAGGAACATGCGATCATGAAAAAGCTGCAGGCCGTAGAAGGACTTGGCTGCGTTTCAGTCATCTGCTCGGATAAAACAGGCACCCTAACCCAGAACCGAATGACTGTTACAGATCATTTTGTCCTCGATCCATCACAGGAAGAGGGCCTGCTTCTCGCCTGTATTCTCTGCAACGACGGCTCCGTATCGGACGACGCCACAATCGGTGACCCGACGGAGACGGCTCTGATCGACCATTACCGGAAACAGCGTCCGGATTATCCGGCTGTCCTTTCCTCTTTTCCCCGGCTGTCCGAGCTTCCGTTTGATTCCGACCGGAAGCTGATGAGCACCGTCCATTCCATGAACGGGCAGTTGACTATGGTCACTAAAGGCGCGCCGGATGTTCTGCTGGATCGGATCGAATGGGTCACAGAAAACGGGACAGAACGCCGGATTACCGCTGCCGATCAGACGTGTATCCTGGAGCAGAACCGCCGTTTTTCAGAAGACGGATTGCGCGTTCTTTCCTTTGCACAGAAAAAGTTGGATTCTACGGAGGTTTCCAATGAAATGGAAACCGGATATATCTTCCTTGGCCTGATTGCCATGGTCGACCCGCCGCGGGAAGAATCCGCTCAGGCAGTCGCCGACTGCTACTCCGCCGGAATGAAACCAGTGATGATTACCGGAGACCATGTTGCAACCGCCTCTGCCATCGCCAGGAAAATCGGCATTCTGAAAGAGGGAGGCCTTGCTGTCAGCGGGCCTGAGCTCGATCAGATGGATGACGACACCCTCCAGAAAAAGCTTCCCGACATCTCTGTCTACGCCCGGGTTTCCCCGGAGCATAAAATCAGAATTGTCAAGCTCTGGCAGAAGCTTGGAAAAATTGTTGCTATGACCGGAGACGGCGTAAACGACGCCCCGGCGCTGAAGCAGGCAGATATTGGGATTGCAATGGGCATCACCGGAACAGAGGTTTCCAAGGATGCGGCCTCTATGATCCTGACAGACGATAACTTTGCCACCATCATCAAGGCGGTTGGCAACGGACGGAATATCTACGCGAATATCAAAAACGCCATTGGTTTCCTTCTTTCCGGGAACGCGGCTGGAATTCTGACTGTCCTGTTCTGTTCGATTTTCGCCCTGCCAGTGCCTTTCGCGGCTGTACACCTGCTCTTCATTAACCTCCTTACCGACAGCCTGCCGGCCATTGCAGTGAGTATGGAACCGCCTGCCAAGGATCTGCTGGCAGAACCTCCCCGGGACAGCAAGGAGTCCATCCTGAACAAAAAATTCCTGCTGCAGATCAGCGTACAAGGGCTGCTATTTACGATTGCAACGCTGATTGCCTTTTATGTCGGACTATCTGTCAACGCGGCGACTGCAAGTACAATGGCCTTTGCCACCCTTTGCCTGACCAGGCTTTGGCATGGATTTAACGCTCGCGGAAAACATTCCCTGGCAAAGCTGGGGTTACTTTCCAACCCCTACAGCATCGGGGCGTTCTTCCTTGGAGCCGCTCTGCTTGCCCTTGTCCTGCTTTGTCCGCCGTTATATAGCTGGTTTGACATCACTCCGCTCAGCGGGAGCAATCTGCTGGTGATTCTGGTATGCTCCGTTGTCCCCACTATCCTGATCCAGCTTGGCAGGATGCTCCGCAAGCAATAATGCTGTAGGTTCTACTCCAGAACCGGCAGTAATTTCACAATATCAAAAGCGCCTGCTTCTCTTAAGAGAAGCAGGCGCTTTTGATTGCCGGATTTTTTCTATACAGGTTAAACAAGGAAGCCTTGCCAAACCGGTCAACAAATCATAAATATAACAAACTTCAAGGATGTCCTTGCAAAAAAAATGTAATTCTGATAAAATGTACTAATCGTTTGTTGAGAAGAAGCGAAAAAGAAAAGAAAGAAGGGGAAAATAATGGAACAAAATACTTCCACCAAACTAGGAACCGCGCCTATGTTTCCACTGATTATGGGAATGTCGTTCCCCGCCATGCTTTCCATGCTGGTGCAGGCGCTATACAATGTGGTTGACAGCTACTTTGTCGCAAAGGTATCAGAGGCTGCCTTGACCGCTGTTTCACTTGCTTTCCCGCTGCAAACCCTGATGATCTCGGTCGCCTGCGGAACCGCTGTCGGTCTCAATTCCCTCATCTCAAGGCGTCTCGGAGAAGGCCGCCAGAAGGATGCTGACCGCGCTGCAACGCATGGGCTTGTGCTTGGAGTCCTGAGCTGGCTTGTATTCGCCCTGGTTGGGATCCTGGCCACCAGTGCCTTTTTCTCCGTCTTCACTGATGATCCCACCGTCCACAAAATGGGCTGTGATTACACCTATATTGTATTGATTGTCTCAGTCGGGATGTTCGTTGAGATGAATGTTTCCCGTATCCTGATGGCAACCGGGAATATGATTGTGCCAATGATCACCCAGCTTGTCGGCGCTATTACTAATATTATCCTGGACCCGATTATGATCTTCGGTCTGCTCGGTTTCCCAAAATTGGGCGTTGCCGGAGCCGCAGTTGCAACAGTCGGCGGGCAAATTCTTGCTATGATTATTGCATTGATTTTCCTTTTTGCCAAGGATCATGATGTACATATCACCTTCCGCGGCTTCAAGCTGCACTGGCGGACAATCCGGGATATCTATGCGGTTGGCGTACCGTCTATGGTAATGCAGGCGATTGGTTCGGTTATGACCGCCGGAATGAACGCAATCCTGATTTCCTTTAATCAGACCGCAGTCGCATTGTTCGGGATTTACTTTAAGCTCCAGTCCTTTGTCTTTATGCCGGTGTTTGGGCTGAATAACGGCCTGATGCCGATTATTGGCTATAACTTTGGCGCCGGCAACAAAAAGCGCCTCTTAAGCGCCCTGAAAATCGGAACGGTGATCGCCGCTGTCATTATGGCAGCCGGAACGCTCATTTTCTGGCTTTTCCCGGAATGGCTTCTGAGCATCTTTGAAGCCTCCGACCAAATGGTAGAGATTGGGGTTCCTGCACTTCGCAGCATCTCCCTGTGCTTTATCCCGGCCGCGATCGGAATTGTCTGTTCTACCCTCTTTCAGGCTGTCGGAATGGGCGGAAAAAGCCTGTTTGTCTCGGTTCTGAGACAGCTTGTTGTGATTCTTCCCGTCGCTTACCTGCTCTCTAAAATCGGGCTCTTTTATGTCTGGTTCTCCTTCCCAATCGCGGAGACTGTCTCACTGGCAGCCAGCGTGATCTTACTTTTGATGGTTTACCGGCACAAAATCAAAGACCTGGAACCGATTAGCCGCGGTAAAGAGGCTGAATCATAAATAGTTCCCAGCAAAAAACCGGAGAAGCACTGAAAATATGCTTCTCCGGTTTGTCGCCTTCTGTACAAGAGACCGCAAAAATACTTACTTAACCGCCATAAAAAACAACCTTGGAAACGGAAAGATAATTTCTCCGTTTTTCTGCACAGGGTACCGTTTTACCACCTCGTGATATACTTCGCCCTCGAATACAGCCCGATCCTTTTCCTCCAGTGCGGACAAATACGGGCGCAGGCCTGTTCCCCGGTACCAGTCCATAATGCCTTCATGCGAACCCATCCTGTGATAGTACACGGTTCTCCACATGGTAAAGTCCGACGACAGCTCCGACAGCAAATCAAAATAACATTCCGGGGTAAGGGTGTAAAATGTTCGGAGATCGAAAAGCTTATCCGCCCAACGCTGACTTTTTACAATTTCCCGGATAATTTGATGGATTGGCTCATCGAAGTTCATTGGAATCTGTACTGCCAGGATGCCGTTTTCCTTTAACAGACCCATCAAATTTTTTAACACGGCCGGATGGTCTGGAATCCATTGGAGACAGGCGTTCGAAAATATAACGTCAAACGATTCTGTGAAGGAATCCAAGTCCCGGCTCACATCACAGAGCATAAAATCCAGTCCGGGCTGTTCCTTCCTTGCCCGGTCAATCATATCCTGAGAGCTGTCAATCCCCAAAATGTATGCGTCCGGAAAGCGCTCTTTTAAAACGGCAGTACTGTTCCCCGGGCCGCATCCGATATCCATGATTCTTTGCGGGGACTGCATTTCAATTCTTCGTGCCAAATCAATCGCCGGCTGGGTTCTTTCCTTCCGGTATTTCAGATATTGCGCTGCGTTCCATTCAGACATGTTTTTCTTCCCCTTTTATAGCTCCTATTCTACCAGTACTATAACATAAAACCTTTAGAAAAACAACCGAACTGCCATGATCGTCTCTTCTTGCATTTTTTATTGGTTTTGCTACAATATATAATAAGGAAATGATTGGAATGAGAGATGATAGCAATGTGGCTGATATTGGCGCTTGCCTCGGCCTTTTTTGCCGGGCTGACCGCTGTGCTGGCTAAATACGCATTGGATGAGATCCCCTCCCACCTCGCTACCGCAGTGCGGACAACGGTCGTATGGGTCTTCGCATGGGGAATCGTCCTGGCGACTAAGGCCCTGAACGGGATAGCCGTTTTAACCGGAGAAACCTGGATTTTCCTGATCCTGTCTGGACTGGCAACCGGCGGTTCCTGGCTTTTTTACTATAAGGCGCTCCAGAACGGAACCGTCAGCCAAGTCGCCCCGGTAGACAAATCAAGCACGATTTTGACCATTCTGCTGGCCTGGATCTTCTTTTCTGAACCGGTTACTGCCGGGAAGGCGGTTGGGGTGCTCCTGCTCGGCGCCGGCACTTGCCTGATGATTCAAAAGCAGCCAGATTCCTCCCCGTCCGGTGCAAAGCATCGGTGGTTTGCCTATGCCGCCGGCGCAGCAGTATTTGCCGCGCTGTCCGCTCTGTTCGGCAAAATGGGAATCCAGCAGCTTGATTCTAATCTGGGCACTGCGATCCGCACCACTGTTGTCTTGGTACTCGCATGGGGAATGGCAGTCGGCACAGGGCAGCAGAAGCACGCCCGGCAGATTGACCGCAGAAGCTGGATTTTCCTGATCCTGTCCGGGCTGGCAACCGGCGGCTCCTGGCTCTGCTATTACCGCGCCCTGCAGGACGGCCCGGTAAGCGCGGTTGTCCCGATCGATAAGCTCAGCATTCTCTTCACCATTATCCTGTCAGGGATTTTCCTCAGGGAACGGCTCAGCCGAAAGGCCTTGGGCGGGCTGATTCTGCTGGTAGCAGGGACACTTGCAATTGCACTTTTTTAACAAAACAGGCGGCGGAAAGAAATTCTTTCCGCCGCCTGTTCCAATCCTATAGCGTAATCGCCAGGCAGTTCACATAGCCTGTCGGCAGCTTTTGAGGCAGCTTTACAGTCAGCACGCCAAAGGCCTGTTCAAACGGTACTTCACCGAAGCCCAGCAGACGGACAGACTGCACCTTCTCCTCCGGCAGGAGGCTTTTGATAACCGAAACCCGGTTTTCCGGCGCCCTCATCTGGAAGGCATAGACCGTATTTCCTTTCATAGTAAAGCGATAGTCCGAAGCAGACCAATCTACCGCGCTTTCCTGGAAGCCATTGATGACAACCTCGCTGCTTCCCTCCGCATTGACTCTCCATGGGCGGGTACCGTATACCCCTTCCCCGCAAAGAGGGAACCATGTCGCAAGCTCTTCCAGCAGATAGGTAGTCTCCTCGTCGATGGTGCCATCCGGTTTTTGCAGGATATTTAACAGCATCGTACCGTTTTTGGAAATAATATCAACCAGCATTTCAATGATATGGCCTGGCTTTTTAAATTCACAGGTCGCGTCATAGAACCAATTGCCGATACAGGTGTCGGTCTGCCAGGGAGTGGGGAAGACTCCAGGCAGCTGGCTTTTTTCAATGTCAAGCACACCGACCTGATAAATCTCCGGACGGCGGTCTTTCTGAGTATAGACCGCCCTGTTTTCTCCGTACTTCTCAATCGAACGGTTATAGAGATAAGAAACTGCTTCCAGGCCGGGGTGAAACGCCTCTGACTCAGGAGATTCTTCATGAAGCAGGCCAAACGGCAGCGCGCCATCCGAATAAAGCAGATCCGGCTGATAGAGGTCGATCAGCTCCTTCATGACATCCAGCCAATAGCTCCAGAATTTACGGTTCGACGTATACCATACAGGTAAAGGATAGAACGGTTTCGGAAATTCCTCAACATGCTCCTCATTTTCATAATAGAAATCCCGGTATTCCGGATCATTCCCATCATATGGGATATCCTTAAAAGGGCCATAGGTATCATGCCCCTTGTTGACTGCAAACCATGAGAAGGAAGCGCCCAGATGCTCGGTCAGTCCGAATGGGAGCCCATGCTTTTCCGCAGCCTTTTTCCAGAGCCCGCAGATATCCTTTTGCGGCCCGACCTGCATCGAATTAAACCGGTTATACCCGGATGGGTAATTGAAAAAATGGTCATGGTGCATCGCCTGCGCCACAAAATATTTCGCGCCGGCCTTTGTATATAACTCCATTAACGCGTCCGGGTCAAACCGTTCTGCCTTCCACAGCGCACAAAGGTCTTTATATCCGAATTTTGACGGATGCCCGTAATGCCGGAGATGATAATAGTACTGCGGCGTACCCTGGATGTACATAAACCGGGCGTACCAGTCTCCGAACATGGGAACGCTTTGCGGCCCCCAGTGGCTCCAAATCCCGAATTTCGCGTCCCGGAACCAATCTGGGCATTCATACTGCCCAAGCGAGTCAAACGTCGACTCAAATTTTTTCTGCATGGTATTTTTCCCCTTTCTATGCTTTTGCTGCTGTTTTGTTTAAATTGCCGTATGGATTTATTCTGCCGGCTCCTCATTAACCAGCATAATTTTCCCCTTCACCTCGCCCGGAATTTTATAAAGGGCAAACGCTTCATCCGCCCTGCTTAATGGGAAGGTTTTATAGATGAGCGCCGGGTCAAATTTCAGCTGCCCGGTCGCAAAATAATGGGCGGTCAGTTCCCATTCCTTTCCTGGGAAAGGCGCGCTGTAGCTCATCCAGGAGCCGGTCAGCTTAAATTCCTTCCGATTCATGTTTTCCCACTGCTTCGGTGTAAAGGTCAGGTCAACGTGCGGCGTTCCGATAAAGCAGACCTTTGCTTTATTGGCCGCCACGTCAAACGCCATCTGCATGGTGACGGTATTTCCTGCGGTTTCAAAGACAAAGCCATATCCCCTGCCGCCGGTTAACGCCATGGCCTTTTCCATGAAATCAGGTTCAGAGGTATTGATCACTTCATCCGCGCCAAGCTTCTTCGCAAGCTCCAGCCGGGACTGCACGAGATCAAACACTACAACCTTTTTTGCTCCGAAAATCCGCGCCCACTGCGCAGTGAACAATCCGATTGTTCCTCCGCCCAGCACCGCAACATAATCGCCGCCCTGGTAATCATTGCAATAAAGCCCGTGAAGCGCAACCGTAGACGGTTCAAACATCGCCGCCTGCTCATAAGGGATAGACGGGTCATATTTGATTGCGTTTTCTTCCGGCATCACGACATATTCCGCAAAGCTTCCCTGTTCACGCGAGCCAATAAAGCTGTAGTTTTTGCAGAGCGAATAGTTCCCGCTCTGGCAGTCGGCACATTTCATGCAGGGCAGGAGCGGCGCGCCGGAAACGGTATCGCCAACCTGGATATTTTTTACTCCTTCTCCCACTTCGACAACGTCGCCGGAAAATTCATGTCCCAGCACAACTGGATAGAAATGCGCTCCATGATGCAGTACCCGCGGTACATCCGAACCGCAGATTCCAGTTGCCCGAATTCTTACCTTCACCGTACCCGGCGTTACCTCCGGTGTTTTAAAATCATCATACCGGATATCCTCGTTTCCATATAATACTGCTGCCTTCATTTCAACCATTCCTTTCTTCCCAAACACTATCGTTCTGCTTTCTGTCCGCCGCGATGCATTACCGGCCTCAGCGCCTGATACAACGCAAGATAGGTTTCATAGCTGTCTGTGTATCCCTCATGCTCTTCCCAGTTAACGGCATGCTCCCGCTTTACTTGAACAGTCTGCTGTACCGCTTCATCAAAGCCTTTGTAAACCCCGACTCCTACGCCTGCCAGCATAGCCGCGCCCCAGGTCGTCGCTGTATCCGAGGACGGGACAATAATCGGTTTGCCAGTCACGTCCGCTTTCATCTGTGTCCAAATCCGGCTGTTCGCCGCACCGCCCATTGAACGGAGCACCTCAACAGTAACGCCGCATTCCTCCGCGACCTCCAAATTATGGCGCAGTGCAAACGCAACGCCCTCCATTCCGGCTCGGATAAAATGCGCCCTGGTCTTGGCATAATCCAGCCCATAATAAATCCCCTTCGCCTGTCCGTCCCAAATCGGGGAACGCTCTCCGGCCATATAAGGGAGAAATACCACTCCTTCACTTCCCGCAGGGATAGAGGCAGCTTTTTGATCCAGCTCATAAAAGGTATTTGTCCCCTTTTCCTTTGCCAGAAGCCGTTCCTCGGCGCCAAATTCCTGCTCCATCCAGCGCATCACACCGCCTCCGCCGACAGAACCGCCCTGCAGCAGCCACCTGTCCGGCACGACATGATAGCTGAGAATCAACCTGGGATCGGCATGATAGGTATCAATGCAGATGCTCATGCCGCCCGCCTGTCCGCCTTGTTCCTGGGTTTCGCCCCGATTGAGCACTCCGACGCCCAACGCGCCGCAGGCCGCGTCCAGTCCGCCGGCCACCACCGGAATCCCTTCCAATAGCCCGGTCTGTTCTGCCGCCCGTTTGGTAACAGTTCCCACCACATCATGGCAGGCATAAATCTCCGGGAGCTTTTTCGGGTCAATTCCCATTTCCCGGCACATCTCCAGGTTCCAGGCCGCTTTCTTCATATCATAGCACTGCAGGCCGTATCCCTGACATTTGTCCTGGGAAAACACGCCGGTCAGCCTATAAACAATAAAGCTGTTTGCCTGCAGGAACTGCTCTGCCTGCCGATAGACACCGGGGTGATTTTCCCGAAACCACAGAATTTTCGGCAGGGAATATCCCGGCTGTACCGGATTGCCGCAGACCGAAAAAATTTCCTTTTCTCCGATTCTGGCCTTCAGCCTCTCGCAAATTTCTGTGCTGCGGGTATCAAACCAGATCGGCGTATTGCAGAGCGCCTTTCCTTCTCCGTCCATCGGGATGGCAGACCAGCTCTGCCCGTCTACCCCGATTCCGGCTATCTCCCCGGGTGTCACACCGCTCCGGAGGAGCATCTCCCGGATCGCCTTGCACACTGCCTCCCACCACTGCTCCGGATCCTGCTCCGCCCAGCCTTCTCTGGGATAATAAACCGGATATTCCTCGCTTTGCTGCGCGATGACCGCACCGGTCTCATCAAACAGTGCCGCCTTACAGGCCGAGGTTCCAATATCAATCGCTAATAATTTTGGCATGGTGATCACGCTCCACACTTATATTTCTTTTCCTCTGTCACCGTTTGAGGATACAATTTTCTTAACAGAATTCCCTAACTGCAGCGAGGTGGATAGTACTACCTTGCTTCGTTTTTCCGCTTCCTCTGGCTTTGCAAAGCGCTCCAGCAGGATTTCCGCCGTTCGGATGCCCAGTTCCCGAATCGGCTGTTCCACTATGGTCAGCTTGGGATTGACGATCCTGGCAAGCTCCAGGTTGTCAAATCCGATAACAGACACCTGATCCGGTATTTTAATTCCCATCTCATTAAAGAGCAGCATGGTACCCAATGTCATTTCATAGTTGGTGACAAACAACGCGGTCGCCTCCGGTGCACAGGCCAAAAATTCCTCTGCCGCATGGTAACCGCCCTGGAGAGTGTAGTCAGAAAAATGGATCATCGATTCCGAAACCGGCAAATGATGCCGTTCCATCGCCGCACGGTAACCGGCCAGACGCTGCCGGGAAGTATAAATCCCCTTCGGCCCAGCAATAATCCCTATCCTTTGATGTCCCTGCTGAATCAGATAATCGATGCTGTCATAGGAAGCCCGAAAGTTATCAACTGAAACTGAGTCCACCTGTCCGTCCAGCGCTTCAACCAGCCGGTCGATCAGCACTACCGGGATTTCCATCTGAATGGCCGGAAGAATTGATGCTCCATCTCCGGATACCGGCATGACGACAATCCCGTCCACCCGTTTGTTCAGCAAAAACTGCACAGCCTGCTGTTCCAATACCGGGTCTGTCCTGCTGTCGCAGACCAAAACGCCATATCCCCTTTGCCGCAGGATATCCTCCATGGCGGAAATTACTGACGTGATGAATACATTGCTGAGTTCCGGGATTACTATCCCAATTGTCCGGGTATGTCTGGTTTTGAGGCCGCGCGCCACCTCGTTAACGGTAAAATCCAGCTCCCGGATTGCCGCTTCAATTGCAATCCGGTTCTTTTCCCGCACGTTTCCGCCGTTTAAGTATTTTGAAATCGTAGCCAAGCCCAGTCCGGTCCGGTTTGCGATATCTTTCATTGTCGCCGCCATTGATTTTCTCCTCTATCTCTATGCCTTTCCCGCACAGCCGCAGACTGCCATCCGGTTTTTCACCAGCTCTGCCACCCTTTCCCGGCCGACTTTTCCGTAGGCCTTCGGGTCAAAGGTATCCGGCTTTTCTTTCAGCACCTCTTTAATCCCATTAGAATAAGCGATCCGCAGCTCTGTCGCAAAATTCACCTTGCAGATTCCCTCCCGGATACACGCCTGTACCGCTTCGTCGGACAGCCCGGAGGCCCCGTGAAGTACTAACGGAATGGTGACCACGCTCCGGATTTCCTTTAACCGTTCCACATCCAGCTTCGGCTCGCCAGCGTATACCCCATGCGCTGTGCCGATTGCAACCGCCAGCGAAGATACCCCTGTCCGTTCCACAAATTCTTTGGCTTCCATTGGATCCGTATAACCGCCGTTTCCTCCATCCAGGTCGTCCTCTTTCCCGCCTACCTTTCCAAGCTCTGCCTCAACCGGGATTTCATTGGGTTTCGCCATAGAGACGACCCTGCCGGTCACCTCAATATTCCCTTCAAACGGTTCATGGGAGCCGTCGATCATAATCGAGGTATATCCGGCGCGCAGCGCCTGTGCAGCCAGTTCAAAGCTGCTCCCATGATCCAGATGCATCGCGACCGGCACGGATGCCTTCTTTGCAAGCGCCGCAACATTAGCATAATAAAGGTCAACCCCGGCATACCGTACCGTAGACGGCGTTGTCTGAATAATCACCGGCGCTTTCAGTTCCTCTGCCGCGGAAACTACCGCCTGCGCCATTTCCATATTTTCTACATTGAATGCCCCTACTGCATAACCCTCCTTCTGAGCCTTTTGCAGCATACGTTCTGTTGTAACCAGTGGCATTTCTACCCCTCCTTCTGTAATGACCAGTTCAAGAATCAAGCAAAACCGAAACGTTTCGTTATTATTAGAATATCATATTCTCCCTTCAAAGTCAATGCAAAACCTTTGTGAATTCAAAAGAATAAACACAGATTTTCCCACTGATGCCGGGTAAGCAGGAAAGCCCGCAAGACAGGGAAGGTAAAAACATCTTGCTGCGTTTTGTCATTAAAAAGCAAGCTATGAGGATGAGCGTTTCCTCATAGCTTGCCTTATCTGCTCTTAAGTCCTAAAAGAGCTGTTCTATATCGGAGAGAATAAGGAGGACTTCCGTCAAACCTCCGAATATAGGCAAAAATTATTGGTTGGGATAATTAATCGCCAGTTTCGCATAGAGATCCTCCATCGTCATCCGCACATCGACATATTTATAAACACGGATCGGACGATTGTTCTGTTCATGGATATAGAACATTTCATCTGATACCTGCGGAGCCGGGCGCCATTCGTAAGCGTGCTCATGGTCTTCAAGCAGGACAGAAACTGTCGGCTGGTCCCCCAGAACCCAGCCCTCTCCCATTGGGAAGCCCTTGTGATCGGCCCACTCATTGTTAAACTCTACCATCTGATCAAACAGATACCTCCCGATTTTTCCATATGGACGAACCTTGAGCTGCAGCTCCGCCAGAGTAATTTTCACCTGCTTGTATACGTCTTTCGGAACCTGCCATAGATTCAGCTTGGAAGCAAACACAACGTTTGCGGCATTAATATCCTGCATCAGATTAAATTCAAATCCTCCAACCGGCCATTCGCCGCCGCCAATCCAGACGACATTCAACCGTTCCGCAATTCTCGGTTCCGCCAGGTAGGCTGCCGCGAGATCAGTGATTGCGCCCATGAACACCGCAAACAGAGGACGGTCGTCATCCTTCATGGCCTCATCAATGATGAACTGCGCACCCTCAGACATCACCGGAGTTTTCTGATCCGGCATCGCATGCGTTGCGCCATGAAATACTGGGTACTGATCTTGAAGATCCATCAGCTCCAGGATTTTTTTCAGTTCATCATAGCTCATATCCATGGATTTTTCCTGACCCATATCATATCGTTTTTCAAAATGGGCACCGATCAGTCCCTTAACAATCATCTTTTCACTCAAAAGATGGTGAACGATTGCAAACTGGTCATCCGCCTCGTTTTTTGCATCCGTGTCGATAATCAGTCGGATTCTCTTCTGTTCCGGACAGGTAAATTCATAGTTGTTCATGTTGTAATCTCCTTTATATGTAGTTTGATATTATCCTTTGACCGCGCCAGATGTCACACCAGCCACAATATATTTCTGAAGAAAGGTGTAAATCAATACAATTGGGATGACTGTAATGACAATTCCCGCTGTCATCAAGCCATAGTCCATCCCATACTGCCCTTTCAGCTCATTCAGCCCTTGGGACAGCATCTTCAGATTATTGTTCGTGACAATACACAATGGAAGCAGATACTCGTTCCACGCGGTATAACATAGCATTACCGAAGCAGTTGCCAGGCCTGGTTTTACAATCGGAAGCACAATCGTGAAAAATGTTCTGACACGGCTCGCCCCGTCAATTGCCGCAGCCTCCTCCAGTTCCTTTGGAACAGTCAGCATGGAGGTGTATATAATGAAGAAGCTGAACGAGAAATTGACCGCAATATAAACCAGGGTGATCCCCAAACGGCTCTGTGTCAGGTTTAATGTCTGCAAAATTACCTTTTCCGGAATCAGCAGAACATGGGTCGGCACCATCAATCCGAGCGATAGGAACCCATATAGAAAGACACTTTTCCAAATCCTGGCGGAAACATAAGCCGCCATAGAAGCAAAGATGATACAAATCAGCAGCGTCAGCGCCACTGTAATAAATGTGTTAACAAAATACTGCCTAAAGTTTCCAATATCCCACGCCTTGATATAGTTTTCAAAATTCAGACTGTCCGGCAGTCCCAGCGTATTGGTAAATACGGCTGTATTATCCCGGAAAGAGGTATTGAGCACCCACCAAAACGGAAACAGGTTCACCAGAAACAGGATCGATAATACAAAATAAATTGCTGCTTTACAGACTTTTGCCTTATGCACCAGAAAACCTCCCTTCTTTTTTGACGGCTTTAGTTTAGATCCATCTTTTTGGTCACCGTTTTAAAAATCAGCGTAAATACCAAAGAATAGACAAAGATCGTCACTGCAATTGCAGTTGCGTAACCATAATGGTTCTTCATAAATCCTTCCTTAAACAGGATTGTCGCAATAAAAGAAGAAGCGTTCCCCGGCCCGCCTTTGGTCATGATATAGGAATAATCAAAGGTTTTCAGGCATCCGATAAAGGTATAAATCAGGCTCATCTGAATACTCGGCCATGAAAGAGGTACGATAATTCTCCACAGCAGGCAGCCGGTAGAGGCGCCATCTATCCTCGCGCTTTCTAACACATCGTTTTCGATTGCCTGAATTCCCCCCAGGAACATAATAAAATGGATGCCAAGATACTGCCAAAGCTGCGGCGCGATAACCGAAACCAGCACAACCTTGGGGTCAGAAAGCCAGGCATATTCAATCCCAAGCATTGCCAAAAACTTGCTGATTACACCGACATCAGAGTTTAGCATGATGTAGAACATGGTTGCAGTCGCTACTGTTGAGATGACAACCGGGAGGAAAAATACGGATTGATATGCCTTGCTGAACCGCCTGATCCGTGTTACCAGCCACGCGATGATAAAGGCCACCGGATTTTGTACAATAAACGCAAAGAATACGATTATCAGATTATTCTTCGCAGCCTCCCAGTAGCCTGGGTCATTGGTAAAGATGTCGATGTAATTTTTCAGCCCAATGAATTCGGGCGAGCCAATCGCATCCCATTCCGACAGGCTGTAGCTGAAATTCATAATAATTGGAATAATTATAAAGCCGATAAAAACGATCAGTCCGGGTGCCAAAAAGGAGGCGGCAAACAGATTTTTCCCTTTATTCACCTCTATCAGTCCTTTCTGAACCGGGCGGATGCCCGCCCGGCCATTGCATTTCCTATTTTTGGATTAGTCCGCTAAATCCTCATTGACAGCTTCCTGTACCTGGGAAAGATATTCGCTGGGTGTAAGCTGGCGCGCATATAAGCTGTCCATCAGATCCATGTAAACCTCGCGGGAATCTACATTCGGCATCAGAGCCCACATTGCCATATGCAGGTCAAGGCTTTCACCGGCAGTTAAGAATTTTTCCATGGTCGGCTCGCTCATAAATGCCGGCTGTTCCGGCAGATTTTTGCTGTTAGAGAGGTTTTCCGCCTTTGCAGACATCACTTCGTCTGAGCAATACTGATCCATTACCGCTACAATTCCGTCTGTTTTAGAAGCATCCTCAAAGGATTCACGGAAGATATAGATACCATTGTTTGCTCCGCCGGTAGTAAAGGCTGCCGGATCATTTTTAGCACCAGGGAATTTCGGATAGGTGATAAAATCGGTATTTTCCACTTCGATACCGGAAATTTTCCAGCAGGTTGCAACCAGCATCCCCGCCTGTTCAGCGTTGAACAGAGCCAGAGTTCCGTCAAAATCTCCGGAGGCGACTGTGTCAGCCGGGAACATTCCCTTTTCTGCCATTTCGGAAATATATTCGCTTGCCTTGATTGCTCCGTCGCAGGAAGCAAAAGCATCTGGTTCAGAAATCATCTGGTTTACTTCCTCAACGCTTGCATACTGATAAAGGATCGAGCTCCAGAGGAAGTATCCGATATCACCGTGCGCAGAACCGCAGGCGATCGGAATAATACCGTTTTCTTTAAATACTTCGCCTACTTCTAATAGTTCCTCATAGGTTGTCGGATAGGACAATCCATATTGATCGAACAGGTCTTTATTGCAGGCCAAAAGCTGTGTGCTTCCGCCGCACGGAATTCCATAAGCAGTTTCGCCGCCATCCAGGTTTACCGCCAAAAAGTCAGTCGCACTGAAGTCCTCTCGTTTTACCTTGGTAGACTTCTCAAAATATTTTGAGATATCAAGCAGCATATTGTTGTCGATGAACGGTCTTAAGGAGGAGCGGGTCCAGTAATAGAAAATATCCGGCATATTATCTGATGCCATGTCGGTAGTGAGCTTGGTACGCAGATCATTTCCGGCTGCTGTTTCAATATCCAGCTTTACAGCATCCGCATTTTCTTCTGCCCATGACTGCATCAAGGGAAGCGCCGGATCTTCTGCCTGCAACGCTAAACGGATATTCGCCGCACCGCCTTCGTTACCGCCGCCATTCGAGTTTTCATTGTCCTGGCCGCTGCCGCAGGACGCCATTGAGACTACCATTGCTGCACAAAGTAAGCTTGCCAAAAGTTTTTTCATGTTACATTTCCTTTCCATATCATTGTTAAACTGTGTACGATTTTATGCTTGTTCTTATATCACCTCCCAAGGTCATTCTTTTTCATAACTTTAAATTCAACTAGGTATTGTAATGAGGTTAAAAAAGAATGTTTCTTTTTAAATTTTTTCAACTTATTTTTGAACTTATTTATCAATTTATTTAAATATTATCACTATAATCTCTTTTTGTCAAATATTTTTTTGAAAAACTATGCAATTTGTTAATATATCCAAATAACTATATCTAAATTTGTTTAAATAGTATTTAAATTTAATTTAAAAAATTCATTGACTTTTCTCTGTTGATCTTTTATAATAAAACTAATAAATCTTTAGGAGGGATTGAAACGAACAAGATCAAGAGCAAGGATGTTGCACGGAAGCTCAACATATCTCCCGCAACAGTTTCCCTTGTGCTGAATAACAAGCCGGGCGTCAGTGAAAAGACCCGGGAATTGGTGCTCTCCTATCTGGCAGAAGAAAAAGGAATGATCCAGGTTGCGGCAAAGCCTCAATATCATATTGCATTGGTGATTTTAAAAAATTACGATCTTGCTCCGGACAACCCCGGGTTCTGGCAGTTGTTCGATTCTATTTCAGCCCAGTGTCCGAAATACCAATGTGATTTCTGCAGTCTAACCATCGAAAAGGAAGATCCGCACCTAGAAAAGCTGGAACAGTACGATGGGATTATCGTCTGGGGAATCCAGGCCTCCAAAGAGGATTTGGTACGGATACGTTCCTTAAAGGTTCCTGCTGTTATCGTCTGCAATGAATGGGACAGCGACAATCAAGATACTGTCATATCAAAGCACAGGAGAGCCGTATTCGGCGCAGTTTCCTATCTGGTAGAACGCGGACATCAAAACATCGGATATCTGCGGGGAAATCAACCGCTGAATGTATTTCAGCTTCGGTATCAGTTGTTTCAAAATGCAATCGTTCACTATGGCCTGAAGCTAAAAGAGGATTGGATTTATGCGGTAGATCCCACTTCGATTGAAAGCTCCTGCCAGGATTTTGGGCAGATGATCCGCAGTGATCTTCCTACTGCGTTTTTCGGGGATAATGATTTGGTCGCTATCGGCTGTATGCGTGCATTGCTGGAGGCCGGATATCGAGTGCCAGAGGATATATCGATCATTGGTTTTGGCAACATTCCCATTTCCTCAGTAGTTACGCCGTCGTTAACCACCTTTCACGAGGATGCAAAAAAAACAGGCGAATGCGCTTTGGATCTCTTGATGAAGCGGATTGCTGACCCGGACTCCGATTCCGTTAAAGTGGAGGTAGGAACACATTTAATCGCAAGAGAAAGCGTCTTGAATTTATCCAAATAATAAAAAGCTGCCAGAGGATAAATCCTCTGGCAGCTTTTTATTATGAAACCGATCCAGCTCACACCCGGTTTGCCGAACCGCAAACCGCTATTTTCTGGATACATAGCTTTTCTACCGCTTCTCTTGCCTTACCCAGGTATTTTTTGGGATCAAATACCGCTTCGTCCTGCAGAGCAGCCCGCACAGCAGCCGTTGCGGCATACCGCAGCTCCGTGGCATAGTTGACTTTGGCAATCCCAAGCGCAATACAGTTCCGCACCTTTTCATCCGGAATCCCTGAGCCGCCATGCAGAACCAACGGTACCCGCGTTGTCTGCTGCACCGCGGCCAAGCGGTCAAAATCAAGCTTCGGTTCCCCCTTATAGAACCCATGGGCAGTTCCGATGGCCGGGGCGAATAGATCCACCCCTGTATTCCGGACAAATTCCTCTGCCTCCTGCGGATCGGTATATGCCGCGTTTTCCACGCTGAGTCCGTCCTCCTTTCCGCCCACTTTGCCCAGCTCTGCTTCCACCGTGATACCCATAGCATGCGCTGTCTCTGCCACTTTTTTTGTCAGCGCTATATTTTCTGCAAACGGAAGCTTGGAAGCGTCAATCATAACGGAACTATATCCTGCTTTGATCGCCTGCATCACCCGCTCAAAGGTCTCGCAATGGTCAAGATGCAGTGCTATCGGGACAGCAGCATGACGTGCAAGAGACGAAACAACGGCATACGCCTGTTCTACTCCCAGATAATCAACAGTCGAAGGCGTTGTCTGAAGCAGTACAGGGGAGTGTTCCCTCTCGGCTGCTCGGATAATCGCCTGCGCCATTTCGAGATTTTCAAAATTAAAAGCAGGCACTGCATAATGATTTTTATGGGCTTCTCTGATTAACTGCCCGGATGTTACATAAGGCATACTCGTTTCCTCAGCTTTCTCATTTTCTTTTGTTTGACAGAAGGTATAAGGCAAATCACCTTGCTATCCCTCCACGCGCCGATTTTCACGGATTATTTTTTCCACATTCTCCCGGTTGATTTTCCCTTCCATGGGGCCGAATGCCGCGGTATTCAAGGAAGCTGCCGCAGTAGCAAGCTCTGCTGCTTCCTTCAGGTTTTTTCCTTCCAGCAGTCCGCAGAGAAAAGCGCCGTCAAAGCTGTCTCCCGCTCCTGTGGCATCCTCTACCTTTACCGGGTAGACTCCCATCGTAACCGTTTCTTCTCTCGTGTAAACGGTACAGCCCTTGGAGCCGTTTTTCAGCGCAATAATTTCCAAAGCCGGATTTTCGAAGCAGGCTTCTACCGCTTCTTCTACTGTTTTTTCTCCGCTGATCATCAACAGCTCTGAAACTCCGGGCAAAAACACACTGCATCGCCGCATGACCTCCCGAACCATAGATAAGGCAGACTCATCCTTCATCAATTCCGGCCGGATATTGGGGTCAAAGGAAATTTTTGCCCCCCGTTCGGAAAGCGCTTTCATCAGCTTGACAATTTCCTCACCAAAGGCGCGTTTGGCCATCAAGGAACAGCCCATAATGTGGAAAAAACGCACCCCTTCTCCCAAAGAAGCTGCTTCCGGCGCCGACGGCCTGGTTGCCGGAGTGTCAGAAAAATGATAAAGGAACCGGCGTGAGCCATCCCCAAAGTAGGTTACAAATGCTACTCCGGTTGATCCGTCTTGATATTCCGTCACATGGGAGCAATCCACCCCATCCCGTTTCAGCCGGTCAAGCAGGCATTTTCCAAAGTCATCCTTTCCAACACCACCGATAATTCCGGCCGGGTGTCCCAGCCTCGCCGCAGTATCAATAAAAATTGCCGGCGCGCCGCTGGGAAACGGCCCTAAAAATGTTCCCGGCCGGTCTAAAGGAAGATCCGCTTCCGGTCTCATCACCTCACAGAGCAGTTCTCCCATAGTCCAAATTTCCGCCATCTCAATCTCTCCTATCTCAAAAAATTCTGTTTCAGCACACTGAGCGCCATTTTTGCATCCCGGTCAAGCTTTTCTTCATCTGCACCTCCCGAAAGGTCACGCCAAACCTTAATATCCTTTCCCACCTGGCCGCCCGGCAATACAAACGGCTCCATCACAACGCTTCCATTATAGCCGATACCGCGCAGCGCTGTCCCAATTTCCGCCCATGGCAGGCTGCCCTGCCCGGGCATCCTCCGGTTTCCTTCTCCGACATGCAGATGTCCGAGCAAATCGCCGGCGCAGTGAATCGCTTTTGCAATGCTGTCCTCTTCGATATTCATGTGAAAGGTGTCTAACAAAATCTTTACATTTGGGTTCCCGACCTCCCGGCAAAACTGCACCGCCTCCTCGGCAGTGTTCAGAATATGGGTTTCGTACCGATTCACCACTTCCAGGCACAGGTCGATTCCGAGCTGCTGTGCGGTTCTCCCCATCTCCGCACAGCTTTCCACTCCGCGCGTCCACAAAGCCGGCTTATCCAGATCAGTAAAGTCATTAGGCCAATAGGTGTACATGACTCCGGCTAATGTATGAGAGCCAAGCTGCTCCATGCGTTCCATAATACTTGTGAGAAATCTGATTCCATTTGCCCGGATCAACGGATCGCCGGAAGCTACGTCATATTGTTTTGCCGGGCCAATGTTACAGCTTATTTCCAAATCTAATTCATCTGCCAGCATTTTTAGCCGATTAAGCTGAGAATCTGTCATCTGCAACAGATCCCCCGCGGCAATTTCCAGAATATCCAGTCCCAGTTCCTTTGCTTTTTTTAAATAATATCGGTAATCACCAGTCCAATCGTGAGTCCAATAAGCGAATAAAATCCCGAATTTCACAGCGTCATCCTCCATCTCCTATTTGAAGCGTATACTAGTTCCAGTTTATGATCACGTGTATAAAGTAAATTTGCAATACATCGGCAAAACTGCTTGAATATCTGATATATTTAGTTTATAATAGATTTTGATATTGATTTTTCTTTTTGAGCACGTGCTCAATTTCTGATTGCAATTATATCACGATTTGATTTGGAAGGCAAGACCTTTCTCATAAATTTGAAAAATTTTACTCCGGCTCAATCAGCGGGAGCAGCACCGCAGAAGATGAATTCAGTGCGGATAAGGGAGGGAATAGATATGTCTACACAAATCACTATGAAAAAGCTGGCCGAGCTGGCAGGCGTATCACGGGGAACAGTAGACAAGGTGCTCAACGGACGTCCCGGTGTGAAAGCCGAGACTAAGAAAAAGGTGCTGGAAATCGCAAAGGCGCTTCATTACCAGCCCAACATCCTGGGAAAAGCGTTGGTTTCCCGCGAACCGGTCAAGATAGGTATCATCCTAACGCCGGAATATAATCCTTTTGTTCTCGAAATGCTGGAAGGAATCCGGCGTGCAGAGCGGGAATATACTGTTTTTAATCTCGAAATTTCGGTACGGATGCTGACCGCGCTGGAACCGGCTGAACAGATCAGCATCCTAAATGAGCTCAAAATGAACGGCGTACAGGGAATCGCCCTATTTCCTATTGACGATGACCGGGTAAGACAATTGGTAAATACCTTCATTAAAGAAGGCATTGCGGTCATTACCTTCAATTCCCGGGCCGAAGGAATCAACAGCCTGTGCTTTGTTGGACAGAACCATATCAAGGGAGGGGCCGCCACAGCCGGACTGCTGCAAAAGCTGCTGCCTATGGGCGGAGAAATCGGCGTGATTATCAGTTCTCATTCTCTTTCCTGCCACGAGGATCGGCTGAGCGGCTTTCAAGACCGGATCCAGCGAAAGAATTCAGGACTCACTGTGATCGGCATCAAGGAAAACCAGGATCAGGAGGACCGGGCGTTTGAGCTTACCCTGGAATACTGCAGCCGTTATCCCAACCTGTCCGGGATTTATATCACGAGCGGCGGTGTGATGGGATGTGCAAGGGCACTGGCTATCACCGGAAAATCACCCCGCGTAAAGCTGGTCTGCCACGATGTAACGCCGGAGGCCAAAAAGCTTTTGGCAGACGGCACGCTCGACTTTGCAATCGACCAAGGCCCACAGACACAAGGCTATCAGCTTGTAAAGGTTCTATTCGAATATCTGGTGAAAAAGCAGCAGCCCGAGCCGTGGATTGAGATTCCGATCGGAATCATCACTGAGGATCTGCTGTAAAAACGCTATCAAGCCGCAAAACCGCTTTATCCCATGCAAAAAGGCTCATACCATATGGTATGAGCCTTTTCCAATATTCTATTTGCAGTGGATGCCACCTATATAGATTTCAAATAATCCAGGCTTATTTTAACAGCCTCCATCGGTGTGCGCCCCTTGGAATAATCCTGCTCCACAACAACGTAGTGTGCACCGCTCTCCTCCGCTGCTTTCAGGATAGCCGGGATATCCTGCATCCCATGTCCCACTGGACGGAATTCAAAATACCCGTCTCCTTGATCCTCTATTTCCCCGCTCGCCTGCCCGATCAGCTCATTCAGGCTCTTGGGTGCACCCTCCAGATAGAAGTCCTTCAAATGCACTACCGGGCAGCGGTTTGCATATTTGCGGACATATGAGACCGGATCCTCTCCCGCCACCTTAATCCAGCAGCAGTCAAGCTCAGTCTGCAGAAAATCCGCCGGTACTGTCTGATACAGATGATCCAGCCCATATTCCCCGTTTGCTAATCTTACAAATTCGAAATCATGGTTGTGATACAACAGCACGATTCCCTTTTCAGCACAGAGCTTACCGAGCTTTGGCATTTCCTCCAGCACTGTATCAAAGCCCGGCGTCAGCGGCCGCAGTTCTTCCGGCAGATAAGAAATCACAATATATTTGCAGCCGATTGAAATATAATCCTCAATTATCTTTTCCGGATCGGCTAGCAGCTCATCGAGCGATAGGTGGGCGGAAAAAACAGGAATTCCTACTTCGTCTGCTATTGCCCGAAGCTCTCCGGCCGTCAATCCATAAAGTCCGGCTAATTCTAAAAAATCATATCCCATATCCTTTAAGGCCTGAATTGTACCTTTAAAATCCTTTTCCGCTGTATCCCGCACAGAATAAACCTGTACGCCAATTGGTAATGTAGTCATGATTTGACACTCCTTTCCGTTTTCAAAGACTATGTTAAATGATAGCTTCTATTCATTCAAATTTTTCCATGCTTTCTGGCATCGTTTCCAGTACAGAAGTCCCGTCAAGTCGGCTAAAATCCAGCCAATCGGGATTGCCCACCAGATACCGGAAAGCCCAATCCTGGGAATCGGAGCCAGCACATAGGCAAGCAGTACCCTGCTCCCAAGAGAGATTACCGTCAGAACAATGGACATTTGCGCCTTTCCCAATCCACGGTACAGACCGTATAGGAGAAACAACAGTCCAATTCCCATATAAAAGACTCCCTCAATCCGCAGATATGACGCACCGATTTGGATGATTTCTTCTTCCCTTACGAAGATCCCCATTAGCTGCTCTGCAAACAGAAAGATCAACAGAGAAACTACGGCGCTGAAGGACAGGCTGAGCTTCATCGCCTGACGAATTCCCGTTTTAATCCGTCCCATTTTCCGTGCGCCATAGTTTTGGGCAATATAGGTAGAAAACGCATTGCCAAAATCCTGTACCGGCATATAAGCAAAGGCGTCAATTTTTACCCCGGCCGCAAACGCAGCCATCGCAGAAACGCCAAAACTGTTAACCAGTCCCTGCACCATAAGGATTCCAAAATTCATAATCGACTGCTGGATACTGTTCAAAACAGAATTGCTTGCTACCCGCTTCAACAGCTCCCTATCCAGCCGCAAATTCTCTCTTTTTAAACGGAGCATAGGGATTTTCATTTGATAATAGCCTACGATCAGGATTGCCGAAACGGTCTGTGCAATCACAGTCGCAATTGCGGCGCCGGCAACACCCATATGGAAGGCAACGATTAGTACAATATCCAGTACAATATTAATGACCGAGGCGATTACAAGAAAAAGTAAAGGAATCAGGGAATTTCCAATGCTTCGAATAATTGCCGCGCCAAAATTATAAAGGAAGGTGAAAAAAAGCCCATAAAGAATTATCTGGATATACAGCTTGGTATCCTCAAAAATAGATTCTGGAACCTGAAGCAGTAAAAGGAATTGATCTAACAGAAAAAATGAAACACAGAAAATCAGGCATGTCACCGCAAAGACAAAGACCAGGCCATTCCAGATCGCCGTTTTGAGCTGCCCGATATTTTTTTCGCCAAACAACTGGGAAAATACAATCCCGCTTCCTATGCAGAGCCCTAAGATAATCGAAGTAAACAGAACAATGAACGCATAGGCAGACCCTACGGCCGCCAATGCGTTCGAGCCCAAAAAATGGCCAACGATAAAGGTATCTGCAATATTGTAAATTTGCTGCAGCAAATTTCCGATGATGAACGGAATGCTAAACCGGAGCATCACCCTTGTTTCATTTCCAGTTGTTAGATTATTCGTCATGCGCTAAGTTCCAATCATGTTCTATTTTTTGGGATTCTTCTTCAAAAGATTAGCAAAATTTTCATGAAGCAGCCCGGCCTTTTGGGAATCATCCAGATCAGCAAACAAAATCCGCGTCATTCCATACCGCAGATCATGATAAGGAAAATCTGTTCCAAATATAATCTTTTCAAAAGGGCACTGGTCAACCAGCTCATTAATGCAGTGCTCAGTTATATCAAATCCACAGGTGTCCAAATAAATATTCGGATAGGCGTTTACCAGTCTGATCGCCTTTTTAACCGACTCTACAGTCCCGCCTGAATGCGCGAGGATAAATGAAACCTTCGGAAACCGGCCCATGACCTCTTCGCACAAGGTCAGATTACAGAAAGGATCAAAATCCCCCCAGGTATGGCTTAAAACAAAGCCGCCGCGTTTTTCTACCTGCTGAAAAATTTTCCGGTATCCCTCGCAGTCAATCCGCGCGCGATGTCCGGACGGATGGATTTTTACGCCGACTACCTGTTCCACAGGATAGTAGGTATCAAACATCTCCTCAATTTCATCTTCATGAAACGGATTCAAGCATAAATAACCGTACACTCGGTTCGGATATCTGCGAATACTGTCAAGCATCAGCTCATTGCCATACTTATAATCACATTCGATTCCTGCTTCGGGAGCGATACACAGCTTTTCAACTCCCATTGAATCCGCCTCGCGTATCATCTGGTCGATATCTGCCGGCGCATGATAAAATTCGTGTCCAGTTCCAAGGTGGCAGTGAGCATCAATAATACGCAGCTCAGGGAATATTTCCCCTTTCATCGCTCTCTCAAAAATTTGTTGTGCCATCATGCCACCTCCTTAATACGGATACCGGATTTGACGGTTTAGTGAATCAATATTACCATATGCAATCTTTTCTTTATCCTCCTGGCTGATGTCCGCATAAAGAATTCGTCCTACAAAGGTACCTGGTTCCAGATAAGGCATTCTGGTACCAAACAGAATATGCTCCGCGCCAAAGCACGCAACGATTTCCTCTACCGCGCGGTAAGCGATCAGCAGGCTGGTATCAATATGGAAATTTTTGCATTTCTCCATCATGGGGTAAATCATCCTGGCGCTCCGGTAGCCGGGAGTCAGCAGCACGATAGGGACATCTGGATACTCACAGCACAGATGGTACAGCTCATCATAGCTTTCAAGGCCGCCTGTGTGCTCCATTTCGTCAATCAGCACCGGCATTCTCAAATCACTTAACAAGGTAAAAAGCTTATCTATGTTCCAGGGGTTTAACGTATACCCGTGATCACGAGGAAACAGCCGCACTGCGACGATCCTGTTTTTGCAGATAAACTCCACAGCTCCTTCCCGTCCGCCGAACTCCTGCTCCAGCAACGGGGTCATCACCATAACCGGCGAGAGCATACTGTGCTCTTTAGCCGCCTGCACTGCAGCGTTATTCCCTGCAGTCAGTTCAGACAGCCACGCTTTGGTATCCATCACATAGGCTTTTTCTATACCAACCCGTTTCATTTCCTGCTCCATTTCGTCAGCAGTACGAAGGAACAAATTCTTGGGAGTCCATTCTCCCAGCATTGCGTTAATATCTATAAACTGCATTTATCTTCGATCCTTTCTGAATGTTTATCTTTTCTGGCTGCGATCTAACAGGGTCTGCGCATTGGCGGACAGGATTTTTTGCTTCATGTCATCATCCAAATCAGAAAATAAAACCCTTGTCAATCCATAGCGAAGATCATGGAACGGATAATCCGAACCATACAACAGCCGTTCCGGATCACGCATCTGCTCCACCATTTCAGGCAGGGCATGTTCTGTCACATCAAAGCCGCAGCAGTCCAGATAGACATGGGAAAAACGGTTTGCCAAATGAATGGCCTTTTTTACTCCGTCCACCGTGCCGCCGGAATGCCCCAGCACAAAATTCACATCCGGAAAATCCTTGATGATATCCTCACATAAATCGATATTGCTGTACGGGCAGGCCTCCCAGGTATGGACAAGCACATAGCCGCCGGAATGCCCCAGCACAAAATTCACATCCGGAAAATCCTTGATGATATCCTCACATAAATCGATATTGCTGTACGGGCAGGCCTCCCAGGTATGGACAAGCACATAGCCGCCGTACTGCCGCACCAGCTCAAAGATTCTTCGATATCCCTCGCAGTTTGCTTTTGCCTGCATAGCTCCGGGATGAATCTTCACCCCTACAAACTGACGATATGGATAATAGGCCTTTATTTCCCTTTCTGCCTCCTCCGGTTTATGCGGATTTAGCGCCACATATCCCAGAACATGCTCCGGATAGCGTTCGGCAGCCTGCAGGGTATCCATATTTCCTCTTTGATATGCGTTAGAGGTGCCGGCCTGCGCAACAACGCATATTTTGGCCACACCCATCCGTTTCGCATCCTCGATCATGGGATCAATCCCTGCCTCCGAAAACTGGAAACAAGCAAAATTCCCCATATGGCAATGAACGTCTATAATCTCTAAATCCTCAAAGGAATCTCCGTTCATTGCACGCTGCAAGATTGTCTGCGACATCATTTTCTCAACTCTACTTTCGTTCTATCATAACATATCTTGGCCGGAAGTTCTACCGTCATCTCAGCCCAAGTTCCACTATCCTTTTACCGCGCCTGCGGTCATCCCCTCAATAAAGCTCTTTCTTGCGAAGATAAAGACAATCAGCACAGGGATGAAGGACAGCATAGTTGCCGCCATAATCAGATTCCACGGAACCAGAGCCTGGCCCTTCAATCCTGCGATTCCGACCGGCAGTGTTTTGACTGTTTCCGTATTTGCCATAATGAGCGGCCAAAGTAAGCTGTTCCACTGGTTCATAAACGTATTGATTGCTAATACGCCCATCGCGGAACGGGACACCGGGACGATAATTTTGACGAATACCCTCAGCTCCGAAGCTCCGTCAATTCTGGCGGACTCTATCAATGAGCTTGGAATTGTCGACATAAACTGTTTAAGGAGAAATACACCAAACACATTTGTAACACATGGAATAATCATCCCCCATAAGGAATCTACCATATGAAATTGGCGCACGATCATAAATGCAGGCAACAGAGTTACCGTGCTCGGCACCATCATCGTCGCCATGCAGAGCATAAAGATCGCGTTTCTTCCCGGAAATGTCTTTTTGGCAAAGGCATAGGCCGCGAGGGAAGCCAGGATTAGGGTAAGAACTGTTGTAGTTACGGATACTATCAGACTGTTGACAAACCAGAGTGGAAAGGCACTGGTTTTGCTCAGCAGCAACTCCGCATAGTTGTCAAGCGTGGGATTCTCCACCCATAGTTTTGGAGGCGTTTCAAACAGTACGGTCTTATCGCGCAGAGAGGTCATTAAAAAAAGCCAAAACGGCAGAATAATAATCAGGCTGGTAATAAGCAGAATCAAAGCCTTTATTACCTTGCCAAGCGTAATTCCCTTTTTCATCTGTTCATCCTCCTAATACTCAATATCGCCTTTATTCAATCGAAGCTGCAAAGCTGTAATCAGCAGAATTACAAGCAGGAACAGCATAGATAATGCCGCGCCTAATCCAGTCAAATTATTCTTAAAGGTCAGCTCGTAGATTGCAAATACGACAGTTTTGGTAGAATTAAGAGGCCCTCCGTTTGTTGTAGTAAAGACAGAATCAAATAATTGAAGCTGCCAGATTGTAGACATTACGATACAGAGCAAAATGCTGTTTCTCATTAACGGCAAGGTTACCTTCCGCAGCATCTGCCATGGATTTGCTCCCTCGATCAGACCAACCTCATAAAAGTCGTTTGGGATACCGCGCAAAGCGGCGACATAGATGTAAATATAGAAGGTACAGCCCTTCCAAATTTCCAGAATGACAATTACTATCCGGGCGGTTTCTGTTTTATTCAGCCAATTCGGCGCATCAATTCCAATGATCTCCAGAAGGTAATTAATCGGCCCATTGACAGAAAACATATAGGACATGATCATACTGGCCGCTACCATGGAAATTAAGAGCGGCATAAAATAAACAGTCTCAAAGAAAGGAGACAGTTTAGAGGTTTTTTTCAGATATAATGCCAAGCCAAACGCAATGAACTGGCCCACTGGCAGTGACATAATAATATAAAGGAAGTTGTTCAGCAAATAATCATAATATTGCCGGTCCGTTAAAATCTTCACGTAGTTTTGCAGTCCGACGAAGGTTCTCGGTCCCACCGTTCCGCCTGTCTGGAAACTTTGAATAAAGGTCATGATAATAGGCAGGAGTGAAAAGGTAATCAGAAACAGCATAAAGGGAAGGATAAACAGATACCCGGACAGCATTTCCCTTTGCCTCGCTTTCGTCCCATACTTCTTGGTTACAATCGTTGAGACAGTGTCTGTATTTTTCTCTTTCATGGACATCGTTCCTCTCATCCGAATGGAAAAGGGCTGCCACAATAACTGCTCTTCAGCAATAGTGGCAGCCACCTTTTAATGATCTGTTTTATTGGGCAAGAATCTCTTTTACCTGTGCGTCTGCGTCAGCAACGGCTGTTTCAACATCCTTGGTGCCGCGCAAAATTTCTTCAATCATCAGTTTGATTACAGGGTCAACCTGCGAGAACCATCTGGGATCTGTCGGAACCGGATAGGCAGACGGTACTGCATCCGCCGCAACAGACATGATCTCATCGTCGCCCCACATCTCCTTGCTTACTTCTGCGGAAGCGTCCAGCATATTATTTGCTTTCAGGTAAATTGCGCCGTTTTCTTCTAATGTCAAAAATTCGATCAAGGTCCAAGCCTGATCTTTGACTTTACTTGCAGATGCGATGGACAGGCCGCCGTTTCCGCCATAGTTTGCACGGCTCATCGCTTCATCCGGATTCGGCCCGGCAGGCATCTGGAATGCGCCGAAGTCCAGATCCGGAGCATTGGTTTTGATTGCGCTGCCAGCCTGGCACTGATCCGCAAACATTGCAACCTTACCGTTATAGAAAAGCTGCTGTGCTTCCTCGGCGGAGTAGTCGTCAAGCGCCGGAGCAACCTTGTATTTAACCATCAGATCAGTGACGAATCTCAGTCCCCTGATTCCTTCCTCGTTGTTGAATCCCAATGCAGTTTCATCCTCATTCAGAAAAGTACCGCCACTTTGATAAATATAGGGTGCGGTCTGGTGGATGCTGATTTCACCAGTGAAATGGTTCAAAAAATAACCCCACTGGTCAGTTTTTCCATCCCCGTCAGTATCCTTCGTCAGAGTTTGCGCCGCAGCAAGCAGTTCATCCCAGGTCTGCGGGATTTCTACGCCATCGGCTTCCAACAGCGCCTTATTGTAGAACACAATCGAGGTCAGGTTAAGAAATGGAACCCTGGCCATAACTCCGTCATATTCGCCGGAACTCCACAACGCGTCGGTATATTTATCTTTCAGTTCATCCGTTATGTAAGGCGTCAGGTCTTCCAACTGCCCAGCCGCGACAAAATTCGGGAAACCTTCTGTCATGTAGGAAACGTCCGGAGGTGTTCCGCCGGCAAACGCTGCGGAATATTTTTCATTCCACGATTCCCAAGGCGTAACCAAAAATTCAAGCTCGATCTCAGGATGCTCTTCAGCGAATTTGTCAAAAACAGGCTGCCACAGCTCGGCTTCATTCGAGGCATGCGGCGCTTTCCAAAAGGTGATTTTAGTCGTTTCGCCACTCTTCGCATCGCCTGATGTGCCGCCTTCCCCTTCTTTACCGCATCCGGAAAAAACGGAAGCGGTTAAGGCGCCTGCTAGTAGAATGGACACAAGTGTTTTCATTGCTTTCATACGTAGGTCTCCTTTTCATTTTTTATTAAAATCACTGGTTCGTGATTTGCATACAAAGATAACAAAAGATCAGCCTAAAAAGCTATAATTAACTAGACAGAAGGAGAATGATTTATGGCAGCTTTTTGTACACAATGCGGTTCGCCGGTCACGGAAGACGATTTCTTCTGCCCGAACTGCGGCTCTATCATCCAAAAATCCCCTGAGGAAGGGAAAACAGCGGAACAAGTCCCGTTTCGTTCCACTGAAGAAGCATCGAACAAACCAGAGGAACAGGCTGCTGCTCCTATGCAGCCGGTATCGGGTCAATCGCAGGAAACGCCAGCTCCTACCGTTCAGGCAATCCCCCAACCGAAGGAGCCAATCTCCCCGGCCTTATCGTCACGCCTCTCTCTGCTATGGAAAAAATGGAGCAAGCACCCCAAAGCACTGATCCTTTCTGGATGCGGCCTGGCTCTTGTAATAATTCTTGCTATTTTAATCCCTGTTTTGATTGCCTCGCAAAAGGAGCAGCATTTCCTGGCATATGCTGTTGGCGATGAGGTGCATCTCACCCTCCAAGGAAAAGAAGAGAACCGCTATGAGCTGGAGGGCGAAGCGCTAATCCCCTATTATGTCTGCAATGAGAAGCAGACAAAGCTGCTCTATATGGACGGTGAAAACGATACACTCTATTATCAGGATCTCACTGACAAGGCGCTGCGTTCCGGAGAGCGGATCAAAATTGATGATGATATTTCTTATTATTTTGAATTTTCCTCAGATGAAAAGTCTGTTTTGTATCTGACCAGCAATGGAGATTTTTTCCGTTATCATTTAAAAAGCAGGCAAAAGGAACGTCTCTTCAATGGCGTCTCTACCTATCGGCTTTCTGAGGATGATAGTACTCTCATTTACTTAGGAGAAGACGAGGCACTGTATCAGGCTGATATGGACACGCAGGAAAAACAAAAAATCACAGCAGAGGCTGACAGCATTTCTTATGTCTCTGAGGATGCGCAGGAGGTCTTCTACATCAAAGATGAAGCCTGCTATCGCTATTCCGTGCAGGATAACAAATCCGAAAAGCTGGCTTCTGATATCATAGAGGCATTTAGTTTTAATGATAACGGAACCTTCTATTATACAAAAAATGAAGAGGTCAGCACTCCGATTTCCGATCTTATTGATGATGACCTGCTCGAAGCTGATACACAGGCTGCCAAGGATGAAAAGCCGTTGACCCTGCGAGACCTGAACGATACTATCTTCTATCCGGATAATGATTCCAGCTATTTTAACAGTACGTCACTTTATATCTATGATATGACGGCCGACGGTTTTTCCTTTGACCTGAACGACTGGTATAACGGCTTTGATGGCGGAAAAGCGGAATTCACCGATGATAATACCGCGGTCTATACTACTACCGACTATAATGGGAACGGTAAGCTGGAAAACACCTTTACTCTAAAAATGGAGAATGACCGTCCCGTTATCCAGGTGACCAACAAGATGATTGAGGAGGCGCCGGATGGCGAAGGAACTGAAGCCCCAATTGTCGCGGAAGGGAAGTATTATATCTCCTATAGCTGGGAAAAACCGCTGCAGGTCTACCAGCTCCGTAATCAGCTTCGTGAGGATATCAAGGGCGCATCGGTCAGCTATACCAAAACCAACCTATTCTATTACAACGGCAAGGAAGATGTCAAGGTCTGTGAGAACTATTTAGAATCCATTTCTCGTTCCGATCTTGTCTCTGCGGATGAAGAAAAAAATATCATCTGTTATTACAGAAACGAATCTGCCGCTCCCGAAAAGGTTAAAATGTCAGAATATTTCGATACTGAGGAGAATATCTCCATGTTCAGTCTGCGGATTGCTGCCGGAGAAGAGAATCCGTTTGAGGAGATCGAAGTGAAAACAGTCCCCTGCATTTCTGTTGCCGGAACCGAATCCATCGTCAATGTAGACAAGGAAAAAGGAATCTATGATATCAAAGTGGAAGACTCCGGCTATCTATATTATGTGGAAAAAGAATTCCCAGAGGCTGCCGGCACTCTGTTCCGTGCTAAAATATCCGATAAGGGAATCGGGGAATCCGAAACAGTATATGACGATGTATCAAGCTATGTTCTTTCTGATGGAGAAATCTGGTATTTCCGGGACGGTGAGGAAGGATCCGACGTAGCAGACCTGTACTATAAGGATCAGTCTATTGCATATGACGTAAAAATGGATTCTCTTTCTATCCTGGACGGAGCCGCCTTCTTCCAATCTGATTGTGACAGCCTGGCCCAGATGGGAACATTCTGCGTATTCAAAAACGGCAAAACACAGCAGCTCGCTTATGATGTTTCGTCATTCTCCGCCTTGAATGAAAACTATGTCGCGTTAATCCATGATTGCAACGACGGCGCAGGCGAGCTCTCCGTATATACTGGCAAAAAAGAACTCACGCACATTGATTATGATGTTGACTTCATCATCCAGCTCAAGTAACAAAAAAGCCTTCCGTAAAACGGAAGGCTTTTCTATTCTGCAAAACAGGATATCCTTTCACAAAGTACACGAATTATGTTATAATAAAGGAAAAGAGTCCTGATACAAGATCGGGCAAAAAGGAGTGCAAATGATATGGCAAATTTCAGCGGAACCATCTATTCCAAAACTTTGGACATGCGGACGCACCTTAATATTGTTACCCCCAAGGATATCCTGGACGTACCGGACAATGGGAAGATCGTCTATCTTCTGCATGGGCTTTCGGACGACGCGGACGCGTGGTTAAAAAACGCCCAGCTTCCCCTGCTGGCCAATGACTATAACCTGACCTTTGTCCTGCCGGAGGTGCAGCGCAGTTTCTATACTGATATGGCCTATGGCCTGGATTATTTCACTTATGTAACGGAGGAGCTGCCGAAAATCTGCAAGCGCTTATTCGGCCTTTCCGACAAGCGGGAGGATAACTATGTCATGGGATTGTCTATGGGCGGCTATGGCGCGTTGAAATGCGCGCTGAAAAAACCGGAGCAGTATGCCGGCTGCGCGGCGTTCTCTGCTTTGACGGATCTACACTTCCTGCTTAAACAGGCCAGAGAGGATTTTCCGCGCCCGGAACACGCGATCCGGGAGATCAAAGCGGTTTTCGGACAGGACTATGAGCTGATGGAAGAAAACGATCTTTATCGGATTGCGAAAGAATGCGAAAAAAATCCGCTTAAGCCCCGTATCTTTATGGCCTGCGGAACAGAGGACTTTTTGCATGAAATCAACCTTCAGTTCCGGGATTTTATGTCCAGTCTGGACTTTGATTACACCTATCAGGAGTGGGCCGGAATCCACGAATGGTACCTCTGGAACAAAGCCCTCCATCTTGCCTGCGGCCACTTCTTCCCCCGCTATGTAACGGAGAACTATTGCAACATCAAGTAATCCAGGAAAGGATGATCCTATGTCAGCACCGTTAGCCGATCGGATTCGCCCGCAGACGCTGGACGATGTCGTGGGACAAACCCATTTGCTCGCTCCGGGTAAAGCGCTGCGCAATATTATCGAATCAGGCCAAATCCCCAACCTGATTTTTTACGGGCCGTCCGGTGTGGGAAAAACTACCCTGGCGCGGTTGATTGCGGGCCAGACTAACAAAAAGCTGTATAAATTAAACGGAACCTCTGCTTCTACGGCGGACATTAAGACTATTATTGAGCAGGTTAATACCATCTCCTCATACAACGGGATTCTGCTCTACCTGGATGAGATTCAGTACCTCAACAAAAAGCAGCAGCAGTCCCTGCTGGAGCATATCGAAAATGGCAACATTACCCTGATCGCCTCCACAACAGAGAATCCCTACTTTTATATTTACAATGCAATCCTGAGCCGCAGTACTGTATTCGAATTCAAAACAGTGGAGCCTGCCGAGGTGGAGCGGGCTGTTCTGCGCGCCTTTCACGCCATGGAAGAGGAACTTTCCGTCCAGTTTAAACTGGAGGATGGAGTCAGCGCTTTTATTGCGCAGGCCTGCGGCGGCGACGTCCGGAAATCGATTAATACGGTAGAGCTCTGCGCCCTGGCAACCCGCCCGGATCAGGACGGCGCCTATTTCGTTACAATGGACACTGCCCGGGAGCTCGCGCAAAAATCTGCCATGAAATATGACAAACAGGGAGACGAGCATTACGACCTGCTTTCCGCGCTCCAGAAATCTATTCGCGGTTCCGACCCAGATGCGGCTGTCCATTATCTGGGCAGACTCCTGGAGGCCGGCGACCTCCTTTCTCCTTGCCGGCGCCTTCTCGTCATAGCCAGCGAGGATATTGGAATGGCATATCCAATGGCAATTGCTATCGTCAAGGCCTGTGTCGACAGCGCTGTGCAGCTTGGCCTGCCGGAAGCCCGTATTCCCCTGGCAGAAGCTGCCGTCCTGTTGGCAACCTCCCCAAAGTCAAACAGCTCTTATATGGCAATCAACTATGCGATGTCGGATATTCGCTCCGGAAAGGGCGGCACCTTTCCCCGTCAACTGCAAAACAAGCATTATGACGGTGCGGAACGTAAGGAAAAGGGACAAAACTATCTCTATCCGCATGACTTCCCCAATCATTATGTGAAGCAGCAATATCTGCCGGATGATTTAAAGGATACTGTTTATTATCAGTATGGAGAAAATAAAACCGAGCAGGCTGCAAAAATCTATTGGGAAAAAATCAAAGGGAAATAAGAGAGAGGCCGCAACAAAAGCGGCCTCTCTCTTATTTCCAAATTGATGTCCATAGATAAACGCAGAATATCAACAGGGTAATGTTCCCATGCTGATGCCAGAACATATAAATACAATAGGTTGATAATAATATATTCATAACTATTTGTATTATAAAGACGATATTTTCCGCTTGGTATAGGTCAGTAAAACGGGAAAAGAACAAAACCAACAGCTTTCCCCCATCCAATCCCTTCAACGGCAGGAGATTTAAAATTCCTAACACCAAATGAACAGATCCAAATGCTTCCCACCCAATCGGGAAACTCACCGCGGCCATAGTAAAATTCAACAGGCTTCCAGCCAGTAAAACCGCTGTTTCTTTCCCAACGGATAAGCCGTCCTGTGGTTGATCCATCCGGATACCGGTCATCTCAAATGCGATCCGCTTGGGCGCGTATCCAGTTATAAGCACCATGATCAAATGTCCGCATTCATGCATGATGCCTGCCAGCAATCCCAGTACGGCAATTCCAGTCTCATCCACCAGAAAGCAAAGGGTGAGGACAGCCAGAAATAAAAACCGGAATTCAATCACTGTCCTGCCAATCCGCAGCTCAAGCACGATCCAGTACTGCAGCCGGGTCTACAAATTTACTGTTGATCAGGTATCCAAAATGAAGATGCGGCCCGGTTGACATCCCGGTGCTTCCCACCTCAGCAATCACCTGGCCCTTTTTCACTGCGTCGCCTTCTTTTACCAGAAGCTTGCTGCAATGGGCGTAAAAGCTTTCATTTCCGTCCGCATGCCGGACGCGGATGTGCTTCCCATAGCCCTCTGATTCCTCCGCTTCCATGACTGTCCCAGCCAGAATCACTTTAATCTCCGTTCCCTCATCTGCTGCAAGGTCGATGCCCTTGTGAAAATCCTGCTCTCCGGTTATCGGATGAGTGCGCGCTCCAAACGCAGAAGTGACTGATAAGTTTTTTAGCGGCGAGGCGATATCGTTTTGGAAAGTGTAGCTCTGCATGGAAACATTCGCCGGAATCTGAGCTTCACCGTTCGGTTCCCCGCCGGCTGCTGCTGTTTCAGAGGAAACGTTATCCTCCGTATCTGAAGCAGCGTCTTCAGATACTACGTTGCTGATTGTTTCCTCTGTACTGTTTGTGTCTGTGCTGCTCTCACCGACATCCGGCAGGATGGTTGCTTGTTCCTTGTTTAGCCAACGTTCAAACTGGCCTTTGATTCCCTCCATATCCTCAGCAAAACCGCCGTCCTCCTGAATCAGTGTTTTCAGTTCCGAGTCGATGTCACGGTACTGTGATGGGAAAAAGGTGTTAAGGAGCACCAAAATAATTGCAATCGCCAGGCACAATATCACCTGGAAGGTCAGCGTGCTGAAGAAGCCGGTTTCTTTCGAGGGCTTCTCCTCACCTTCTTTTGGCTCATTATATAATTCTTCGCTCAAGTCGAATTCTTTCCAGTTTTTTATCATAATGACAGCCTCAGCTTTCGCCCTATTGAAAGCTATCCTTTCTTTTTGAATTTGAGCTGGCTTTGCCTGCCAAATCACCGCCATCCTGGTGGCGAAAGCCGCAAAACGTTATCTGAAAGATTCACCTTTCAGACCTGCTCCTTTGTCCAATTCACTCTATTTATATTCGGCCGGCATCAGGAATAGTACTTTACTTCTCCTCTTTCGTTTCCGACGACTTGGACTTCTCATCCGGTTTTGACGCGCACAGGCCTTTCGTCACTTCATGTACGAACATGCTTGCTCCGGTCAGCAAAATCCCCTGTGTGACGACTGAAAACAGGCAGGCATAAAATTCCTTCAGACTAGTCAAATTGCAGACAGAAAAAGTATAAAGCGCGGTTACAACGAGAGAAACGACAAGCAGAATCCATGGAATCCTTTTAGAACTTAACTTTGTACGTTTTAATATCCTTCCCAGCAAATACAGTACCGGAATCACTACCAGAAGTTCGCTGCGGATATAATAGCGCAGCAGCTCGATCAAATCCATTATCCAATCCCCCCTTTTGGAAGCCATGTGAAAAGCTCCCGCCATATTATATGATTTCTTGTCTGGTTTTGATCTTTACAATAAAACGGATTTTTTGTATAATAAGGAGGATTTCTAAAAAGAATGAGCCTTTCCTGTGGAACCGGCTTAAACACCGTAAGAAAGGGAGTCTTTGCAAAGTAAAGGCTATGGTATTGATATGAAACAAAAATTAGCGGCGATTTTAGGAATGGTGCTCCTTCTGTTCTGTTTTGCCGGATGCGAACGGGACTATGAAAGGACAGCCTATGAAAAGGAACTGGATGTTACCCTCCAGTCAGAGCCAAATTCTATTGCTGATTTAGAAGAAGAAATGAACGCCCTGGCAAAGGATTATGATGAAAACGGAATCCTGACCGAAGCTATGGCTGTCTTTAAAGGAGACGAGGATATCGCCAACCAGAAGGGTACGTTATCCTTTACCTATTGCAGCTATAACGAGGAAACCAAACGCAGTACTACTGTGATCTTTGCCTATAGCATGTACGATAAAAAGGTTACAAAAGTGTCTTACGACCAGGGACTAGCCCAACTCAGTGAGGAACTCACCAAGCCGCTCTGGGAAGAAGGGAAAAAAATTCCCTTCTCCTTTATCTTTGAAAAAATTCGGGAAGAGGATGATTTCAAAAATAAAATCGGCGGCGAGAATATTACCCTCACAGTAGAATTTACCAGTGAAAATGTAGAAACGTCTTTAATCTAGGAGAAAGGAATGCTTTCGTTAGAACGAAAGCAGTAATGATAATCATGAATTTTAAAATTGTGCATAATAATTATAACGTCTATGACCTTGAAAAAAGTATTGCCTTTTACCAGGAGGCCTTTGGAATGAAGGAAACCCGGCGGAAGGAAGCGCAGGACGGCAGCTTTATCATTGTTTATCTTGGAAACGCCCAGGCCGAGCATTTAATCGAGCTTACCTGGCTGCGGGATTGGGATCATCCCTATAACCTCGGCGACAATGAAATCCATCTTGCCCTTCAAACCGATGATTATGAAGCTGCTCACGCATTGCATCAAAAGATGGGATGCATCTGTTATGAAAATCCGTCTATGGGAATTTATTTCGTATCTGATCCGGACGGATACTGGATCGAAATTGTTCCTAAACGGGATTAAGGCCGTATATTTAAGCAAAAAGGAGCTGTGAAGCCATATGGAAATGATTCTTCTTGCAATCATCCTGTTAATTGCCGGCTTGGTTATGACCATTAAACCTGACATCTGGTGGCAGCTGACAGAATCCTGGAAATCCTATTCCGCCGGCGATCCATCTGATTTTTATATCAAGGTGACCCGGATCGGCGGAATTGTATTCCTGGTCATGGCCTTGATGGTATTTGTTCTACTCTTTTTTATATGAAGATAATGAAAGCCTTGATGAAAAATTTTCATCAAGGCTTTTTCTTTTCGCTGGATACAAAAATCCGCCCTTTTCAGGACGGATTTTTAATTTCTTTTATTTAATCAGGGAGAATGCCAGGACAACCTGAGCGAATACGATCGAAACCATAGATAACAGTTTGATCAAAATATTGATTGACGGGCCGGAAGTATCCTTAAACGGGTCGCCGACTGTATCGCCGACAACCGCGGCCTTATGCGCTTCGCTTCCTTTTCCGCCATGTTTTCCGCTTTCAATATATTTCTTCGCGTTATCCCACGCCCCGCCGGAGTTCGCCATCATAACAGCAAGGATAAATCCAGTCACTGTAGCGCCTGCAAGCATTCCGGCAACACCGGCGACACCGAGAATCAGTCCAACAATAATCGGTACGGCAACCGCGAGAACCGCCGGAAGAATCATTTCCTTCTGTGCGGATTTGGTGCAGATGTCCACGCAGCTTGCGTAGTCCGGCTCTGCTTTGCCTTCCATCAGCCCAGTGATTTCCCGGAACTGACGGCGAACCTCCAGTACAATTCCCTGTGCCGCACGTCCAACTGCTTCCATTGTCAAAGCAGCAAACAGGAACGGCAGCATACCGCCGATAAACAGTCCGATTAATACAGCAGGGTTTGTAATATTCAGGTTGAGGGTTGCAAAGTATTCCGGATCAAGCACATTGATCTCCGCCAGATAAGACGCGATCAAAGCCAGCGCGGTCAATGCAGCAGAACCAATTGCAAAGCCTTTTCCGGTTGCAGCGGTTGTATTCCCAAGAGAATCAAGCGCGTCAGTGCGTTCCCGAACTTCCTCACCCAGGCCAGCCATTTCAGCAATACCGCCTGCATTATCAGCAACCGGGCCATAGGCATCGGTAGCAAGGGTGATTCCCAGTGTAGAGAGCATTCCGACTGCGGAAAGACCAATTCCATAGAGGCCGAGGTTAAAGTCCGCGCCTCCGCCGGACACAAAGTAGCTGATCAGAACCGCCGCGCCAACGATGATAACCGGAAGCCCTGTGGAACGCATCCCGAGGGACAGCCCGCCGATAATAATGGTAGCCGGTCCGGTTTCTGAGGTCGCAGAGAGCTTTCTGGTGGGTTTATAGGTGTCAGAGGTATAGTATTCGGTAAAGAATCCAATGAGTACCCCTGCAAGCAATCCGCAGATAATAGCAAAATAAAGACCGACGTTTTCTTTCCCTAATACAAAATAAATCAGCGGGAAAGCAATAATAGCAACCAGCGCCGCACTGATCCAGGTGCCTCGACGGAGTGCAGACAGCAGATTTTTCTGTGATGCGCCTTCCTTGGTCTTGACAAAGAAGGTTCCGATAATAGAGGCAATAATTCCAACAGCCGCCATAACCATCGGAATTGTAACGCCGCTGAAGCCCATACCGGCAGCCACAGCCAGCGCGCCCGTAGAGATAATCGAGCCAACATAGGATTCATATAAGTCAGCGCCCATACCTGCAACGTCACCGACATTATCGCCGACGTTGTCAGCAATAACAGCCGGGTTTCTCGGGTCGTCTTCCGGAATTCCGGCCTCCACCTTTCCAACAAGGTCAGCTCCAACGTCCGCAGCCTTGGTGAAGATACCGCCGCCGACACGCGCAAACAGCGCCATCGAGGAGGCGCCCATTCCAAAGGTCAGCATAGCGGAGGTAATCGCCTGGATCTGTGCCGCTTCAAAAGATTGCCCTGCGGCTACAACCAGGTGATCCGGATTAGCAAACCACCATTTCAGGAAGAAATACCAGAACGAAATATCAAATAATCCCAATCCAACAACAACAAAGCCCATAACGCCGCCAGCGGAAAATGCAATCCGCAGTCCAGTATTCAGGCTCTTCATCGCTCCATTCGCGGTTCTCGCATTGGAAGCGGTTGCGATTTTCATGCCGATAAAACCGGATAAGCCAGAGAAAAATCCACCGGTCAGGAATGCAAACGGAACAAACCAGGTCAAAAATCCAAATGCCGCCATCACGCAAAGCACGATAAACAGAACGGCAAAGAATGCAGCAACACCAGTATACTGCCGTTTTAAATAAGCGTTTGCGCCTTTTCTAACCGACATTGAGATTTTTTTCATCAGGTCGGTACCCTCATCAGCACGAAGCACTTTTTTTGCAAGGAAAAATGCAAAAATCAGCGCAATCACTGAACCGACAGGGGCAAGGTAAGTAATGTAATTGTCCATTGAAAAACTCCTCCCTTAATTCTTTCGATTCAAATTATAACATTTTGTCCGATTTGCCACAACAGAACCATGAACGAAATATGAAAACTTTGTGACAATAAATAATTATCCATGAATAATATTGTTCAAAAAGTCGAGGACTTTAAACACCTTGTCAAAACCTTGTCAAGGATAAGTAAAAAGCCTTTTGCAGCCGCGTTTTTTTGACATTTTTTTATCATACTAAAGCGCAGAAAAAGAGCGCCAAAAGATGATCTTTGACGCTCTTTTTTCCCTGTTATTGATGTTTTTCCCGAAGCTCCACACGCCGGATCTTTCCACTGATGGTCTTGGGCAGCTCCTCCACAAATTCCACGACACGGGGATATTTATACGGTGCAGTCCGCTCCTTGACATATTTCTGAATTTCGGCCTTCAGTTCGTCTGACGGGACTGAACCACGGGTCAGCACAATCGTTGCCTTGACTACCTGTCCGCGCACCGGGTCAGGCACGCCGGTAATCGCACATTCCAGGACATATGGCAGTTCCATCAAAACGCTTTCAATCTCAAACGGCCCAATCCGGTAACCAGAGGATTTGATGATATCATCCGTCCGTCCGACATACCAGAAATAGCCCTCCTCGTCACACCATGCGGTGTCGCCGGTGTGGTAAAGGTCGTCGTGCCAGGCCTCATCCGTCAGCGTTTCATTTCGGTAATAGCCGGTAAACATTCCACAGGGCCGTCCTTTTTTAGTCCGAAGGACAATTTCGCCCACTTCCCCCGGACAAACTGGTTCGCCGCCAGCGTCCACCAAATAAACCTCATACTGCGGGTTTGGCCGACCCATAGAGCCAGGCTTCGGCTCTGAGCCAATCAGGTTGCCCAAAATCAGGGTAGACTCGGTCTGCCCAAAGCCCTCCATAATCTTTAATCCGGTATGCGCCATCCATTGGTGATATACCTCCGGATTCAACGCCTCACCCGCCGTACAGCTATATTCCAGTGAAGAAAGGTCATAGTTTGACAGATCCTCTTTAATGAACATCCGGTACATAGTGGGCGGGGCGCAGAAAGTCGTGATCTGATGCTTCGCGAACATTTTTAAAATATCGTCCGCATGGAAACGGTCAAAGTCATAGGTGAAAATTGCCGCTTCGCAGAGCCACTGGCCATAGATTTTTCCCCACACCGCCTTCCCCCAGCCGGTATCGGAAATTGCAAAATGCAGTCCGTCCGGGTCTACATTATGCCACCACCGGGCGGTAACAATATGCCCGATCGGATAGGTATAGTCATGGGTTGCGATTTTGGGATATCCGGTTGTCCCGGAGGTGAAGTACATCAGCATTGGATCGGATTTCAGTGTTTCCCTGCGTTCAAAGGTATCAGGCTGGGAATAAACTCCTTCATCAAAGGAAAGCCATCCCTCCCGTTTGCCATGCACCATAATTTTGATTTCTACTGTCGGCGATTCCGCAAACGCTTCTTCTGCGGCACGAGACACGTCCCCGTCCGCCGTACAAATCATCGCCTTCACGCCAGCGGCATTGAACCGATATGCAAGGTCTTTTTCCGTCAGTTGGTTGGTCGCGGGGATCGCGACTGCTCCAATCTTATGCAGTGCTACAATCGTGAACCAGAATTCAAAATGCCGTTTCAGTACCAGCATAACCCGATCGCCCTTTTTAATTCCCAGACCGGTCAGATAATTAGCCGCCATGGAGGAATAACGTGAAATGTCCCCAAAGGTAAATTTTCTGACCTCATGCTGATTGGATTCCCACACCATGGCAAGCTTATCTGGATTTTTTCCTGCCAGTGCATCAACCACATCATAACCGAAGTTAAAATTTTCCGGAATCCTGAAATCAATCCCAATGAGCTGTCCGCTCTGGTCGAGCGTTTCATTTACAAAATCCTTATACAGGAGCTGGTCGCGGGTATTAATCACTACATCGCCGTCATCTACCGGCTTCGGCTGGTCGTAATGCTCCGCCGCGCCCTTCATCCCGATTGCCAGAAACTCACAGTCCTCGCCGCCAATCGCGACCATACCATGCGGCTTCGAAGCGTCGAAATAGATGCTGTCGCCCGCATGGAGGATTTCAGTATGCCACCCGCCGACGACAATCTTCAGCGTCCCCTTGAGCACATAGTCGAGCTCCTGCCCAGCATGGGTCGTCATCGACACAGGCGCTTTCTCATTTTGTTCGTCATAGCTTACCTTCACAAGACATGGCTCTGCAAGACGCTTTTGCAGAGCAGAAGCCAGATGAAAATACTGAAAGCCCTCCCGGCGCTTTACCGGCATTCCATCTCCGGCACGGCAGACAGTATAAGTCTGCAGTCTCGGGGTAAGCCCTGTGATAATCTCCCCGACGTCAACACCCAAATGGTTGGCGCAGTTATATAAAAACGCGAAGGTTAAATCCTGTTCTCCGCTTTCACATTTTTGATATTCCTCGGGGGTTAGCTGTGTGACCTTTGCCATCGTTTCCACTGAAATGTGGGACATTTCCCGTAATCCTTTCAGACGGTCAGCGACGGCCTGAAGCTGTTCTTTCTGGTTCAATTTGGTTCGCTCCTTTATGCTTTCGGCTGGCTGACGACATGGGTTGGATCGCCCTCCAGGTAATGCTTAAGATTTTGATATACCATTTCAATCAGCCGAACCCGCGTGTCATAGCAGGCCCATGCGATATGCGGGGTAATGACAATATTTTTCGCATACAGCAGCGGATTGTCAGGCTGAATCGGCTCTGCGGATACCACGTCCACATAAGCCCTTCGGATCACATCCTGGTTCAGCGCTTCTGCCAAATCCTGCTCCTTCACAACCGGCCCGCGTGCCGTATTGATCAGGATCGCCTCCGGCTTCATAAGGCGGAGTGTATCCCGGTTGATCAATCCTTCTGTCTCAACCGTCAACGGACAGTGTACTGTGATGATATCGCTTTCCGAGAAAAGGCGGGTTTGGTCGACAAAGCGAACCCACGGATAGTCCTCCTGATCTTTCTGACGGATTGTCCGCGTCTGCACTAACACCTTCATATCAAATGCCGCAGCAAGCTTCGCCACCCGCTTGGCAATGCTGCCAAACCCGATAATTCCGATGGTCTTGCCGTCAAGCTCCTGTACTCGGTCATCATAGAAACAAAAATCCGGGCAATTCTGCCATTCACCCCTGTGAACCCGTTCGTCATGCTCCCGTACCATATTATAGGCGTCCAGGATATAGGCAAAAACAAGCTGTGCGACGCCCTTGGTTGAATAGGCCGGAACATTGGTAACTGTGATGCCGCGCTCAATGGCATAATCAAGATCAATATTATTATAGCCGGTTGCAATGATACCGACATATTTTACATTCGGGCACTGCGACAATACAGAGCGGTCAAGCATACACTTATTGGTAATCACCAGCTCCGCATCTCCGATACGCTCTGCAATCCTTTCATATGGCGTGCGTTCATACCAGGCCAGCTCCGCCAGTTCTTCAAAACGCTGATAGCTCAGCTCTTTTCCGGTTGACGCATAGGTGTCAAGAATCACAAGCTTCATTTTCAAATCTCCTGTTCTTTTGGTTTTTCCTAATTTTCCTGTTTCTTCTGCTGATCCGCCTTTTGGTCAGCCTTCCGGGCACGCCAAAGAGTGAACAGGGCGGCCGCGCAGAACAGCAATTCCGCCACGCCCAGCCCAAGCTGGAACCACTTCACATCAGAGAGATAGGTGAGAAAGGTTGAAGCGACCCAACAGGCAAAAACAAGCTGGTACGCCCGGCGGCGGCGCCAGAATTCCCAGAGGAAAAACAAAACCGCAATCCCTCCGAATAACAGATGAAACCAAACATTCATGAAAACCCTTCCCTTACCAGATCTTTCTAGCTTTGATGATTTTATTGTAGCACAATTGCCCAAAACAGAAGTGACCATTCTATGAAATATCTATGGCAGGAGGACAGAGCCCATCCTCCTGCTCCGTCAATTCACAGGCTGAAACTTAGCCCAGCAGGTAATCCTCCACGCCGACCGGCTTCCCATCCTTAAGATAGATTCTCGGCACCCGACGCCCGACGTTGCAGACAATCTCATAATTGATCGTCCCCGCAATCCGGGCCAGCTCATCCGCGCTGATCGTTTCTTCCCCGTCCGTTCCGAACAGGGTCACCTCATCACCGATCTGTACCTCCGGCACATCAGTAATATCTACCATCATCTGATCCATACAGACCCTCCCGGTAATCCGGCAGCGCTTTCCATGGATCAGCACATCCGCTTTGGAGGAAAACAGGCGGCTGTACCCGTCTGCATAGCCAATTGCGACGGTAGCAAGGCGCATCTCCTTCTCCGCGGTATAGGTTCTCCCATAGCTGATTGCCGAACCAGGCTGCACCGTCTTAACCATGGTAACAATACTTTTCCAGCTCATTGCCGGTTTCACCGCGATCATATGCTCCAGCTCATCGCTCGGCGCCAGCCCATAAAGGATGATTCCCGCGCGCACATAGTTATATTCATCATCAGGATAGCAGATAATCCCCGCGCTGTTCTGGGCATGCACCATTTCAAAGGAAACGCCGTATGCCTTCAACTCCCGGATCACCGTATCCAAGCGATGCATCTGTTCCTTGGTGTAGCAGATCGCAGATAAATCAAAGCTGTCAGAATGGCAGAAGTGGGTAAAAATCCCGGTTGTGCGGAAGGACGGGAGCGCCGCCACCTTAACGATTTCCCTGGCCGCAGAATGGGCTTCGCTCTGCTCAAAGCCGATCCGATGCATCCCGGTGTCCACCTTTACATGGATATTGACTGTCTTTCCTGTTTCTCTCAGCGCCTGATCCAGCGCCACCGCATAGTCGAGGTCATAAACCGCCTGCGTAATATTGTTGTCGCTCAGAGCCTCGGCACAATCCGGCGGCGTATAGCCCAAAATCAAAATATTCTGCCGGAATCCCTCTTTGCGCAAAACCAGCGCCTCACTGATCCCGGAAACGGCAAACCATTTGACGCCTGCCCTTGCAAGCTCCCGGCAGACATACTTGTCGCCATGGCCATAGGCGTCTGCTTTTACAACGGCGATTACCTCTTTTTGTGCTGTTTTTTGAATCAGATCTATGTTATACTGGATATGGTCTAAATTGATTTCACACCATGTCCGTTTGACAAAGTCGGTCATGTTGTTTGCTCCTTTTTCACAAAATTACAGAGGGAGAATTTATTATGGCAGATTCCATCCTATCCGCCTGCTTTACCGGCCATCGTCCGGAACGCTTTGGCCGCCCGGACCAATACCGAAAGTCGGAACAGAAGCTGTCGTCCCTGCTTGCGGACGAGGTCATCCGCACGATTGACCGCGGGTGTACTGTCTTTTACTGCGGGATGGCACGCGGGGCAGACCTGCTCGCGGGAGAAACGGTTTTGTCACTCAAGCCCCTATATCCCAAAATAAGGCTGATCGCCGTCATCCCGTATCCCAAGCAGCCCTATTACTGGGAGAACCAATGGGTTGCCCGCTATAACCAGGTGCTCCATCGCTGCGATGAAGCGGTCACCATTGCACAGAATTATGCCGGCGGCTGTTTCGCCCTCCGCAACCGGTATATGGTGGATCACAGCGACCATATTATCGCTGTCATAAATCCTGAGGAATCCCACGGCGGGACAGTGCAGACAATCCGCTATGCGAAGCGGCAAAATAAATCCATCGCGGTAATTCCCTGGCAGCTATAGCAGGGAAATCCGCATCAGATAGCTCTTCATTTCTGCCGGCTCAACAGACTGGATATTGTGCATCCCCTCAAAGGTTCCGTCCTCGTCCTCATACCGCACCGCGCAGCCGGCCCACGGTTCCAGACAGAGAAAGGGCGCCCGTTTTTCCGGCGGCGTCCAGATGCCAAGGGTGTCGAAGCCCTCAAAGTCAACCTGTACCCCTCTCCCGGTCAGCACGCTCGCTAATGTTACGCTCCTGGATTTCAGGGAGTCGAACACCAGCGCGTCCTGCGGAAACAGGTCATAGCTGAGCCGGAATTTCCGCTCGCCGTTTAAAACCGTCCGGCGGCGGTTCGAGTAAAACTGCTGGGTTTCCGTATCCATCACAGGGCAGGCGGCAGTTTCCTCCTGCGGAAAGATGATCTCGTAATTTTCAAACCGGTCCTCTTCGGTCAGCGGGCAGTTAAAGGCCGGGTGCGCGCCGATTTTATAGAACATGGTTTCGTCCCCGGTGTTCATCACGTCATATTTGATCTCAACAAAGCAGTCCCGAATCACATAGGTCATCCGGAACATAAAGGGAAACGGGTATTCCCTAAGGGTCTCCTTGTTGGAGGAAAGACAGAGAGTTACCCGGTCTTTTTCCTGGTACATGACCCGAAATTCCATATCCCTTGCGAAGCCATGCCGCCGCAGGGGATAGCTTTTTCCGCCGATATTTGCCTGGCCGCCCGGCAGGACGCCGACATTCGGAAACAAAACCGGCGAGGTTTTCCCCCAGAACGCAGGGTCGGCCTGCCACATATATTCATCCCCGGTCACATCGCGGAAGGATTTCAGTTCCGCGCCGCGGGTGTCGATGGTTGCTGAGCAGGAGGTGCTGAGAATCGTCAGTTCCATAGGCTTTGATCCTTTCTCATACAATTTATGGTATTCTTTTTTATTATAGCTCAATTTTTCATCGGAAACAAGGTAAAATATTTCAATACGTTTATGTGACGTACTCTTTCTTTCTTATTTTGATATAATAGAACTCAGATCAGGGAAAGAGGTGAGTGTATGATTATTTATACTCCTTTATGGAAAACCTTGCAGAAGCGCGGGTTGTCCTCCTACCGGCTAATCAGATACTATAGCTTTAGTACCCATACAATTTATCGCTTGAGACATGGATATGGGATTTCCACAGAATTGATCAACACCTTCTGTCAGATTCTTGATTGCCGGGTAGAAGATATTATTGAATATGTTGCCGCAGAGGAGCAAAAAACCACCCCATAATCCGGGGTGGTTTTTGTTCTCTACGCTTCAGAAACCGTTTCCTTCATCTCCGGTTCCATGTCAACCAATTCGTTATACTGCATCATCTTCTGCATCCGTTTCGCGTTTGCGATCATCAGCTTAATCCGGTTTTCCTGGTTGATGGCGGTCGCGCCCGGATCATAGTCGATGGCGACGATATTCGCGGCCGGGTTTTTCTCCTTGATCTTGCGCATCATCCCTTTTCCGGCCACATGGTTCGGCAGGCAGCCGAACGGCTGGGTGCAGACGATATTCGGCGTGCCGGAGTGGACGAGCTCCAGCATTTCTCCGGTCAGGAGCCAACCCTCGCCCATCTTGTTCCCATAGCCGACATAGTCCTTCACCAGCTCTTTAATCCGATTAAAGCGGGACGGCGGGTCAAACTGCGGAAATTCCCTGATTGCCGCGATCATGTCGTCCTGCCATCCCATCAGATAGCGCTCGAACCATCCCGCAATCAGGTGCTTTAATTTACCTCCGCCGTAGATTTCCGGGTCAACATACCGGTTATCCACCTTGAAGATAACAAAGTCCATCAAGCCCGGTACGACCACCTCTACATCCTCGCCATGAAGGAAGGCTTCGAGATTATTATTGCCAAGCGGCGCAAACTTCACATAGATTTCCCCGACAATTCCAACCTTGATCTTCTCCGTTTTATGTACCGGGATATCCGCGAAGTCCTGCAAAATGCGGGGCATATTTTCCTTTACTCTGCGGTAGGTGACGTTTTTGGCCTCTTTATATTCCTCGCTCAGGACATTTACCCAACGGTCTACCAGCCGGTCAGCCGCGCCTGCTTCCAGCTCATAGGGCCGCACCTGGTTTGCCAGGAGCATCAGCAAATCGCCGTAAACAATGCTGTAAACCAGCTTTTTAATCAGTCCGAAGGTCAGCTTAAACCCTGGGTTTTTCTCCATTCCGGAAAGGTTGAGGGACACAACCGGAATATTTTCAAAGCCGGATTTTTTCAGTGCCTTTCTCAGCAGGTGGATATAGTTGGAGGCGCGGCATCCGCCCCCGGTTTGGGTGATGAGCAGCGCCGTTTTATCCAGGTCGTATTCTCCGCTTTTTAACGCGTGAATCAGCTGCCCAATGACTAAAAGCGCCGGATAGCAGGTATCATTATGTACATTCTTTAAGCCCTCGTTGACGATTTCCCGCCCGGTTGTTTCCAGTGGAACCACCTTATAGCCATGCAGTGCAAACGCCATTTTAAAGAGCTTAAAATGGGTCGGCAGCATATTTGGCGCCAGAATGGTAAATTCCTGCTTCATCTCTTTGGTAAACAGGATTCTGCCCGTTTTATCTCTGATGATTTCTGCCATTTAGGATATTCCTCTCTCCATCTTCAGTTCGTGTTTTTGCTGGGCTTCCTTTTCCCGGATCGCCGCCAGCAGGCTGCGGATTCTGATCTTAACCGCGCCGAGGTTATTAATTTCGTCAATCTTAAGCTGCGTATATAATTTTCCTTTGGATTCCAAAATCGCGCGCACCTCGTCAGTGGTAATCGCGTCGATTCCGCATCCAAACGAAACAATCTGCACCAGTTCCATATCGGGTTGGGTGGTAACATAATCAGCGGCGTTATAAAGCCGGGAGTGATAGGTCCACTGGTTTAAAACATGCACCTTTCCAACATCGCCCAGCCCTGCCACCGCGTCCTCTGTGACCAAAACCAGGTCAAACGAGGTCATCAGCTTATCGATCCCATGGTTGATTTCCGGATCGATATGGTAAGGCCGGCCAGCCAGGACAATGATCTTCTTGCCATGCTCTCTTGCGTAAGCAATGGCCCGCTGGCCCTCCTGCTGGATTTCCCATCTCCATGCGTCATATACTGCAAAGGCTTCCCTGGCCGCCTGCTGGACAAGCGGGCGGGACACGCCGTATTTGTTTCCAAAATGCTCGTAAGCCTTCTTTTCAAAATCCTTTGGACGGTGCAGCCCAAAATAGCCGTGGTCATAGGATACGTCTTCCAGCACCTCCATATTTGCATCCAGCAGCTCCGGATAATAGGCGACCACCGGACAGTTATAGTGGTTGTCGCCCTTTTTCTCATCAAAGTTATACGGCATACACGGATAGAAAATCCGTTTCACGCCCTTTTCAAGCAGGTTGACAATATGCCCGTGCATCAGCTTTGCCGGATAACAGACCGTATCGGACGGAATGGTGTCCTGGCTCTTCCGGTAGAGCGCGCGGGTGGATACATCAGACAGGACTACTTCAAAGCCCAGCCGGGTTAAAAACGCGTACCAGAACGGGATGTTCTCGTACATGTTCAGCCCCATGGGAATTCCGATTTTTCCAAGTCCCCCGTCCACACCCTTCAGGGAACGCAGCTTTTGCAGTTTCCAGGCAAACATATTCGGGAGTTCCTTGTTTTCCTTCCGTCCAAGCGGTTTTTCACAGCGGTTGCCGGAAATAAACCTCCGCCCGCCGCTGAAGGTATTCACAGTCAGGTTGCAATTATTGTTGCAGAGTCCGCAGCTCACTGTTTTGGAGGAGTGTGTAAAGTGCTCCAGCTCCTCCAGCGTCATCAGCTCAGACCGGTCAAGGCGGAGCTCCTTCGCATAAAGCGCCGCGCCGTACGCTCCCATCAGCCCGGAAATAGATGGACGAATTACGTTCTGTTCCACCTCCAGCTCAAAGCTTCTCAGGATAGCGTCGTTTAAAAAGGTTCCGCCCTGCACCACGATATTGGTGCCGAGATCCTCCTTGGAAACAGCGCGGATCACCTTATAAATCGCATTTTTGGTCACGCTCATCGAAAGGCCGGCGGAAATATCCTCAATGGTTGCGCCTTCCTTCTGCGCCTGCTTGACAGAGGAATTCATAAACACCGTACACCGGGAACCCAAATCCACCGGATGCTCCGCAAAGAGCCCGAGCTTTGCAAAGCTGGCCGCATCATAGCCCATCGACTTGGCAAAGGTTTCAATAAAGGAACCGCACCCGGAGGAGCAAGCCTCGTTTAAGACAATATTATCAATCACGCCGTTGCGGATTTTAAAGCATTTGATATCCTGTCCGCCGATATCCAGCACAAAATCGACCTTCGGATTGAAGAAGCTGGCCGCCTTCAAATGCGCCATGGTTTCCACCAAGCCGGTATCAGCATGGAAGGCATTGCAGATCAGATCCTCTCCATAGCCTGTCACGGCAGACCCCTTAATTGTAATTCTTTCACCGCATTCATGGAGAATCCGCATGAGCTGTTTTCTTACAATTTCCACCGGGTTGCCCTGGTTGGAATTATAGTAGCTGTACAAGATGTCGTTATTTTCTCCGACAACCACCAGCTTGGTTGTCGTGGAGCCGCAGTCAATCCCTATGTAGGCGTCCCCGCTGTAATCAGCGAGATTTTTCATCGGGATCATCGCCTGATTGTGGCGCGCGGTAAATGCGTCGTATTCTTCCTGGTTCTGGAACAGCGGCTGTAAACGCAGGGTGGTTACCGCTTCGTCTGCGGCGGTTTCCAGCTTTTGCACCAGTGTGTCATAATCAAAGCTACTGTTCTCTTCCTGCGCATAGATGGAAGCGCCCAGCGATACGGAATAAAGCGCATATTCTGGGAAAACGGATGTGTTTTCATCAAGTCTCAGCGTTTCGACAAAACGCTCCTGCAAGCCCTTGAAGAAGTGCAGCGGCCCGCCTAAAAACAGCACCTTTCCCTGTATCTTTCTTCCCTGTGCCAGGCCGGTGATAGTCTGGTCAACCACTGCCTGGAAGATACTTGCCGCGATATCCGATTTGCTTGCCCCCTGGTTTAACAGCGGCTGTATGTCCGATTTCGCAAATACCCCGCATCGGGAAGCAATCGTATAGATAAATTTGTGATCCTGGCTTAAGCGGTCAAGCTCGTCCGGCGCCACTGCCAGTAATGTCGCCATCTGATCGATAAACGCGCCGGTACCGCCGGCGCAGGAGCCGTTCATCCGTTCCTCGAACGCACCGGTACGACGGTCAAAGAAGAGAATTTTTGCGTCTTCCCCGCCAAGCTCAATGACAACATCGGTATCGGGGATTTTCTTCCGCACCAATTCTCCGGTCGCAAATACTTCCTGTACAAAAGGAATTTCGGCCGCCTTGGCAACCCCCAATCCAGCCGATCCGGATACGGCGGCGGAAAACCGCTTTCCGGCCAAAATCGGTTCTGCCCGCCGGATAATTTCCAATGTTTTCTGTCTTACCTGGGAGAAATGGCGTTCATAACATTCAAACAGGATCTGGTCATCCTCGGTAATCACCACTTTCGCTGTGGTAGAACCGATATCGATCCCCATGGAAATGCTCATAGACCTTCCTAACCTTTCTCTTTGATTCTCTATCTGTTTTCAATGGTGGAATGCCCACCCAAATTAATATGTTTGATACAATCTAAACATAATCCATTATACCATTTTTGTATTGTAATAAGCAAGTGCGTTTTTATCAACATTGACGAAGAATTTGGTAAAACTTCTATGATCCTGTACAAAAAATGAGGAAAGGGATAACATTTCTGCCAGCCCTTTCCCTTCTCTGTAAATATTGCCTTTTATTTTCTTTTCAACACTGCGGCAAGCAGGTTCATGTCCTTGCCGGCACCCGCTTCCATTGCTGGACGGTCACTCTGAGCATAAGGGTTTTCCTCACAGGCCAACCAGTCCCGCCACGCCTGATCACAGCAGGCAAGCTCCGATACCTCAAGCACTGAAATGTTTTGCGCCTTTGACAGATGTTCTCTCCACCACTGTCCGGATCGGATGGTTTTCATCGCTTCTTCATCCCAGGACAGCAGCATCGCTGGGCTTGGCCTTTCCATTTCCTGCTTCAATCCCGGAAAGGCTAAGGCAATCACGCCGTCCGGTTTAACCAACGGAGCCAGCTTTTCCTCCAGATAGCCTGCCTCCCGCCCGAAATAGTGATAGGAATCCACACTAACCACCGCGTCAAAATACCCATCAGCGAAGGGCAGCGCGTTTGCATCTGCATGAATCGGAATAACCTGACTATCAATTCCCCACTGCAAAAAACGCCGGTAATTTTCTGTCGCCGGAATCCAGAGATCAACTGCGCAAACCTTTACCCCATATTCCTCAGCGAGAAACAGGGAGGTAATCCCCTGACCGCAGCCGAGATCCATAATCCGCATACCAGGCCTCAGGTTCAGCTTGGCGGTCAGCTCTTTTACCATGCGCAGAGCGTTCGGCCCCATCATCAGCGGTTTTAAATCGATTGTTTCATATTGCTTTTTCAATCATGTTCTTCCTTTCCGTTTTGTATATTTGTAAAGCAATCGCATACAAGGAACACAAACCGCATCAGGAAAAGCAAAAACGGCACAGTAAGCCTTACTGTGCCGTCATTCTCACATTACAGCTCTTTTCGGCACGTTCTGAAAAAACTCAAAATAGTACAAAAACCTAAGCAATGCAATTCATTGCTTTCTCCTCATACGATTTTTGTGTTCTTACAGAACAATAGCCAAAAAGGCACCACCCTTCATCTGCCTGCTATTATAACAGATCCAGACGATATTTGCAATCTATTTTAAGAATCCTTCTGCCATTTCTTCCATCTGCGCAACATTTTCCGCCTTCATTGCCGAACGGATAGTAATCATCGGGTCGTAGAGCGTAATATTTTTCATCGTTTCCAAAATGGACTTCATGCATTTTCCGGCAGACGGAGCCCAGGAACCGTTTTCAATTAACGCAACCTTCCTGCTTTGGAAATTTTTCGCTTTCAGATGAAGCAAGAATTCTTCCATTGGCGGGAAAACATTCGCGTCATAAGAAGCGGCCAACAGCACCATCTTATCATAGCGAAACGCGTCTTCTACCGCTTCCGCCATATCATCCCGGGTCAGGTCAGTTAACGCCACCTTTTTCGCGCCCTTTTCCCTAAGGATATCAGCCATCTTCTTTGCGGCTTCGGCAGTATGTCCATGGATCGATGCATATGCTACCAGAACACCGTCATCCTCCGGCCGGTAACTGCTCCAGATATCATACAGGTTAATATAATGGCCGAGGTTTTCCCGTAAAATTGGGCCGTGCAGCGGGCAGATCATTCGGATATCCAAGGCGGCGGCTTTTTTTAGAAGCGCCTGTACCTGCATGCCATATTTCCCAACAATATTAAAATAATACCGGCGAGCCTCACAATCCCATGGTTCGTCCGTATCCAGTGTGCCGAATTTTCCGAACCCATCGGCTGAAAACAAGATTTTCTCAGACTGTTCATAGGCTACCATAACCTCCGGCCAATGCACCATCGGAGCCATAATAAACTGCAGAGTATGCTTTCCAAGAGACAGCGTATCCCCTTCCTTTACAACATAGGCACGGGAAGAAAAATCCGCGTCAAAAAACTGCGGCAGCATCTGGAAGGTCTTTGCATTTCCAACCACCTGCATGTCCGGATAGCGGTCAAACAACGCCTTGATGTTGGCAGCATGATCCGGTTCCATATGGGAAACAATGAGATAATCTACCGGCCGCCCGGATAGCTCCTGCCCAAGATTTTCAAACCAACTGTCGGTTGCCCGGTCATCCACCGTATCCATTACGGCAATTTTATCATCCAAAATCACATAGGAGTTGTAAGACACACCATTTGGAACCTGATACTGGCTTTCAAACAGGTCCAAGGTTTTATCATCTACTCCAATATAGCGTATCGCTTCTGTAATCTGTGTATCTTTCATTGATAACCCTCCTTGTTTTTCTCCTTTTTTGACTATCTGGTTTTCTATTCAAAAATAGTATATCATTTTACGACAAAAAAGTCGATATTTATTTCACAATCTTCTTTTATATCTATCTTTTATCTAATGCCGCTGATTCATACAGCTCATATTTTATCATTGCTGCTAATCTCTCAGAGGAAAAATCGTTTGTTTTCCAGCAGAGCTCCTCCAGTGCCTCCATATTCTCTGCAGAATATTCGACCTCCTTAGAGTACCCTTTGGCAATTTCAATTTGATCCTCCAGCGTCAGACAGCCGTCCTGTGCCCATTTTTCAATATCTAAAAGCTGAACAACCAGTACGCTGAGGACGCAAAGCTTTATTTTGGCCAGAGCATCACCGTCAAAGACTGCTTTGGAAAGATAACGGAACAGGAAATAGACCAGCAGGTGCTCATAGTCTGTTTCGGCACGCGGGCTGCTGTCCATAAATTCCCGGCGTACTGCTAACAGCTCCGGAAGCTGCGCGGAAATCTGCTTTAGCTTCGCGGGCCATGTGGAATCCATCGGCTCCAGGCTTTGAAGCTCTGCAAGCAGATGACGGTAGCAGTCCGGCACATCTGCTTCCGGATGCTCCATCAGTGCAAGGCCGGATGATTTGACAGGCTCGTTCCGCTCCAATGCCTCCTGCAACGCTTCTCCGAAGGAGAGCAGCAGAAGCATCCGGTCTGAAACAGACTTTGCCCGATCCTGTACGATCTGATATGCCGTTTCCCGCGCCAGGCTAAGGCGTTCGTAAAGCGCCTGGTCAAACGGCCGGCTGTCCGGCGGTTCCTCCTCCTCGACCGTTTCAAATTGATCCAGCGCACCGGTTCCGAAAATCAGCCGTCCGGCAGCCTCACAGCAAAGCCCCAGCCCAGCCTCCTTCACGTCGCCAAACCACTCATAGAAACGCGGATGCTCCGCACAGATTTGACACAAGCTAGTTTCTCCCAAATTCAGGATAATATCACAGAGATTTTCATGATTCAAAAACGCGCACCGCTCTCCATGCAAACGAAAATGAGCTTCTCCATTTTCGTTACAGATCTCACGGTTCAGCCGTTCTCCGAACCTTCCTTCCACCGAACGGTAAAACCGCCCGCTTTCAGAGTCAATGTCAATCTCCCATCCAATGCAGCAATTATCTCCGCATTGGGCGGCAATACATCGAAACTCTTTCCAGTAAGACGGCCTGATGACCCGCATTTTCAGTTCCCCTTTCTGATAGGAAAGTCAGACTTCTATAAATTATACAAAAAGTTTATATTTTATTTTTTAAACTTCTTGTAAATAGCTTATCCAATGTTTGCCGTGGCTCTTTCCTGTGATACAGCACTTCATAAACCGCCGCACAAATCGGCAGCTCCACATGATAACGCTTTGAAAGCTCCATCCGTGCTTTGACCGTCGCGTATCCCTCCGCCAGCTCCTGTAAGGTTTTCCATCTGTCCTCTCAATATGATTTTCTATTATACTACAAAGCAACTGTTTAACGTTATTATACCATATTGTGAAGGAGAAAAGTAAACCCAATGTAAATATCATTATTCGGGAATAGAAGAATCCAGCCGGATATTCCGGCTGGATTCTTCTATTCCCCTTTTAAAAATTCTTCCGCTTTGCTGATTAAATAAGGCTGGATCAGCGGATAAGTTAGCTTTTCAGGCAGGGTATCAAAGCAGGCAATCTCACTGATCTCGTTTTGCAGCTCCCGTCCGAATGAAGCGACCTCTGCAAAAAACAGCTTTCCAAAGGTTTCCTCCCCAGAAGCATTAACCCGGTTTTTCCCGGTTACAGAATAGACGCAGACCGGCTTAATTCGATAATCCACAGCGCCGGTTTCCTCTTCCAGCTCCCGTGCCGCTGTCTCCTCAATCGTCTCGCCTGGTTCCCGATGCCCGCCCGGCACCTCGTAGGTATCTCGTTCACAATGTCTGCAGAGCACCCATTTACCTTCATACTGTGCGGCGATTACCGCAAACTTCAGCTTTTTGTCACAGGCACAGTCATAAAATCGGATTTTCATTCTGTTCAATCCTCGCTGGTATTGTCCGCCTCATAAAACACCGGCAGTAAAATCGTCTGACCAGGCATAATATAATTTGGGTTTTCGATTCCGTTAACGGCACAAATGATCTGTCGGTATGATTCATAGTCCAGAAGGCGCAGATCGCAAATAGAGATTAGGGTGTCGCCTTCCTGCACTTCATACGGAAGGAATGACACGCTGCCTGCCCCGCCTTCCTCCATCTTCTCAAGAAACTCCTTCAGCGCGGTCAAAACGGTATCCTGCTGTTCCAGAGTAATTTCGTTTGACTCTAGTTTTTGAATCAGATCCTCCAGTGCGGAAACACTCTTTTCAGGCTCCAAAGCCTCCTGGAGCGAGCTTTGAAGCTGGTCAAGCTCTTCTGCCTGGTCGCTAATGACACGTTCCTGGTCTTCCTTCACTGTTTCAAGCTCCAAACGCGCAGAAAGCTGATCCCGATACCGGCCATGTTCCGATACAGAGAAAAACGCCAGCGAAATAGTGGAAACCAAAAGGCAGCAGATCATAACCAGACTAATGATCTGGAACCGATGCCCCGGCTTCGCTGCCTTTTGGGTGGTTTGCTTAATTTTAACCGGTTTCCCAATTTCATCATAAATATAAAATCCTTTCAGTTTCTCCGCCTTTCCGTCCCGATTTTGAAAAAAGCCGCGCAGTCCCTGAATTGGATCAACTACATAAGCCGTTTGAAAGGGGAGGCTGAAGAAATTTTCCTGAATGAATAAATCATAGTTAGAAAGAAAAATACCATAATTCGGATGGGTATGCTGCCACCCGACAATTTTTTTGTCCGGATACAACCGCTCCTGTTCCTGATAAACATCCTCCCATGTCTTATGCGTAAAGGTCAGTGTCGAGGCTGAGGCATCCGTATGCTTGGCCCGAATAAAGCCGGAAATTATAACATGCGCTTTCCCCAGCTCCTCTGCATAATCCCCAACCAGGATGCTTCCTACCTCCTTGCTGGTATCCTCCAGGGAAAATTTTTCTATCTTCTGATAAACATCCTGCCGGATATATACCTTTAAATCCTCCGGTTCTACCTCTCCGATGGTGATAAAATTCACCGGCAGTTGAGCCTGCCCGGCCTGGCTTCGTGTTTCACTTTTCATATCAATTTCTATTTCCCGGCTCATCCTAACAGCCTCCCCATCATGCCCAACCACTCAATTAAGAGACAAAACCCTATTCCTAGTCCCGCTCCTGCCGCGGCATGAATATTTTTCAGTCCATTGACGCCTAAATATAAGCTCTTTTCCCTCTCAGGCATCCATTTTACCCGGTACAGTTCTCTTTCTGTCCGGCGAAAATAGAGGTAATTCCCCATGATTCCCGAAAAAATCATGACGCTCAAAACTATGAACAGCCCAAGCAATCCACACAAAATGCAAATGAGATAAATTGCAATTATGATTCCGCCAGCCAGATAAAGCTTTTGATAAAAAAACCATGCCGCAGTTGCAAGAAATGCCGCCCAGTTCCAGGAAGCAATCCGCCCCTGTCCTTTCATTGACCGAAAAATCGGCGCATAATAATAGTAATTTTTTCCTGTCAGCATCTGCAGTGTTAAATCATCTTCCTGTTCCGGTTGGAAAGCTGACGGATGCGGGGCTTGTTGGTATGGCACCGCGTACACCCCCGGCTGTTGGGACGGTGTAAAAGCCGGTTCGTTCATTGCCTGTCGTACATTCTGATGGGACGTACCTAAAAGACGGCCGCATCGACGGCAAAATACAGCAGTTCGCAGGTTTTCCTGGCCGCACTGCGTGCAGTAGGTCATACCCGGATTTGGAAGCGGAGCACTATTTGAACCGATGCTTTGGATCGTTCCTAAACAGCCAAACGTTGTACAGCCCTGATTTTCAATCCAGCATTCCTTGTGATGCGGCATTTCGCATGCACTGCAAATAACAATTTCATCATCTGCCTTTAACTCTGTCCGGCAATACGGGCAGGTTTTCCCTATATAAGCGGATTTATCCATTCTCATTTACTCCATCCGTCACAGATTCCCAATGTGTCAGCGCCATTTGGAATCATCCTGTATTTCAATTTCAAAGTCGGTTCTTTCAGCCGGATCATCCAGCCTTTTCTGTGTTCTGTTCTTTCGATAAACCAGAATGACCGCAGCTAACAGCAGGATACAAGCGCCTGCAAGAGAAACAGCTATTACAGCAACTCTGATACCGGAACCAGATTCATGGGTTGACTCATTTTCAGGAAACGGTTGACTGTCCGCATCAGAAATTTGACTCCCGGTTTCGGATATGACCGGCTCCGGAGCATTCGTTTCATTGGCTGCACTCTGAACAGAAGAACCATGAAGCCCGGTTTCTTCAAGGTAGTCAAGCACTGTTTCCATCGGAATCGCAAAGCCAATACCCTCTGTGTCGGACAGCTTCATGGAATTAACGCCGATTACCTCCCCTTTTGCATTGAGCAGCGGCCCGCCGCTGTTACCGGAATTGAGAGCAATATTAGCCTGAATAAACGAATAGCCTCCAATCATCCGATGCCCAGAGGAGATAATTCCCTTTGTCAGCGTATAGTCCAGGCTATTTGGCGCACCAATTGCATAGACATCGTCACCAATCTGCATCCCCTCGTCCGAAGCTACCGCGAGGCTGGGAAAAGAGCTTTCCTTCACCCCAAGCACCGCAATATCCATTTCTTCATTCATCGCCAGTAGAGAGGCCGCATAAGCCGCTCCGTCATAGCTATTCACAGTGACGTGTTCCCGGTCCTGAATCACATGAGCATTGGTAATAATACAACCATTGTCAATAGAAAACCCGCTTCCCATGCTCTGCCCGGAATAAATGACAAAAACCGAATGATAAAGTTCTTCTGCATCGAAAGAAAGGCCCTGCACAGAGACAGGAAAGACGAACAGCAGCACTGCCAGGGCCGCACTGAACCAAACAGCCAGTTTTCTCACGCCGGTCCCGCCTTTCTGCTTATTTTGTCTGAAAAACCAAAACGGAATTTCCAACGGCGATTGCATCGCCTCTTCTCAGAATATGTCTCATCACCCGCTGCCCGTTCACAACCGTTCCCATCGGTGTACCCTGGTCAACTAAGACGTATTTACTGCCCTCGAGCACAATATCACAGTGATGAGGCCCAACCAGTTTATCCTTGAACAGAACAATGGTATTCTTGCCATTATTACCGATGCTGGTAGTCCCGGCAAATACCAGATACTCTTTTCCCTCAAACTCTCCTCTTACCACCTTGAGCCAGGCAGCCTTTGCAAATTGTTCCAGCAGCCCAACGCCCAGTCCGATTAAAAGCCCCATTATAATCAGGGAAATTCCCCTTGCAATCGTACCGGTATCATTTGCCCCAAAGGAAACCAGCTCCACAATATACTCAAACAGAAATCCGCCTAAAAACGCGCCCGCCAATCCGCCGAGTGAGCAAAACAAGATTCTGCGTCCCGCCGGCTTGATTAGTCCTACGGCCAGTCCGATTCCCAGTCCCATAACTGCCCACCCAAGGCCACGAATCAAGGCGCTCTGAAACGCGCCGGCATCCTCAGGCAGGATGACGGAATACATCCATTGAGCAAGATATCCGCTGATAAATCCAATCACCAGCGAAATTCCGGCGCCGATCAGGCCATATATTACTGCTTTTTCCTTTGAACCGTAATAAACGCCTTCGCCAATTCCCAAAAACAATCCGACAAACAACGCAATCATCGCCGACCAGATTGCCGTAGAAACTCTAACTGCCTGGCCATACATCTGAACAGCCTCTTCATTTGATATTCTGATTTTGTCTTGGAGGTCATACAGCTCCAGGAAATCGGCTTCAGTAGCGTTCTCGTCTAAGCTATCATATTTTTCATAGAAATCCGCAAGCTCCGGCTCGCCCATCCACCGCAGCACGGTTGTCGTTCTGGAATTCAGTCCGGTCAGTTCTGAAATCCCAAATCCCAGAAAAGCACCGATCAGCGCCCAGATAATTCCTTTTACAAGTATCGTTTTAAAATTTATCCGGTTCCCTTTTACCATGCCGCCCTGAGCGGCAGACTGCATCCTCTGTGCCGTAGGAACATAAGAGATTCCGGCCAATTCTTCCGGTGTAATATCAAAGTCATTTTCATTACTTTGAGGCGGCCGCTCAACCGGATCCGTCGGCAAAACGCCGCCCGCCTCATTGGATATCGGCTGATCGCTAACCAATTGCCCATCTTCAGAAAAGAGATCGATCTCTACTTCTCTCACTGTAGCAGTATAATCAGCCTTATATAATTCCACATTGCCCACCGGAAATAAATGCTTATTCTTTATTGCCCAATCTGCCGCGTCAGCACAGAGGGGGCTGTAGGAATTCCAGGATTTATATTGGATCATATCGCCAATATTAATGATAATATCGCTCAGGGATTCTCCCGCACCCCAGATATCGCCAATGCAGATCTGTCCGTCACGGAAATTCGGATGCCAAATCGGGGTGTTGATTCTGCAGACAGGCTTGTATCTCGGGTATTCCGCATGAAGGATAATTTCTACCTCATGCCGGTTCAGCGCAACAATTCTCCCGTCCGGCAGCAGATAAATCCCATTGACGAAATAGGTAACCTGATATTTTTCATATGGTTCCTCTCCCACAGGAGTTACCGCAATATTCTGATGCCCTGCAAAGTCCTTTTTTACCTGCTCCCAATCTGATATCAGGCGTTTTTGTCTCGCTGTCATTTTCTGTTCTCCTTCCTAACATCCACGGAAAACCTCTTCCTTGTCGCCGTCAAATTCATAATAAATGGTTTCTTCAATCCCTACCCGTCCACCGACAACGTGCATAAGCGGAATTCCCACCTCAAATAATGTTTTCGACAGAAAATATTCTGTTCCATTCAGCGAATGGAACGAATCGAAGATCATGGGCGCTCCGCATTCCGGACAGGCCAGCAGGTCACTGGTCAATTTGTGAACCGGAAGAAAAAGGGCTTTTTCTCTGCCGCATGTACAGCGGGCTGAAGCGGCAATTTCCCGGTCAAGCTCTACAACAGCCCGGTCGCCCTGTTCGCTTTTTACCAGCCCGACTAGCTCTCCCAGCGTCATTGTTCGGACAGACCAAGGCATGCTCTTGATCACGTCATAGGTATCATGACTCATGCAGTCAGGTTTTCTCTGATATTCCACAACATAGGAATCATGGGTCAGTCCATTAAAAACAAAACCTTTTCCGGCTAATGTAGGCAGTCCGCGTTCTTTATGGAGCAGCTTTAGCATCTCCTGTACCTGGATTCCCGCAATGACCGAGGAGGATGTAGGCGTCGTCGGGGTTTTCCCTTCTGCCATCTGTTCCTGTGTGAGCAAGGCGCAGGATTTGCGTTTGTTAATCATCATCCAGTCTGCTTCGGTCATTGTGCATTCATAGCAAGCTCCCTCGCCCGGTACAAACACCCTCGCAAATCCGCTTAATGCTTCAATTGCCCCGTCAATCCAAGGACGGTTTACCTTATAACAGGACTGGTTAATTGCCAGACGTGCTTCCCGGTTGTCTAATCCGCCCAGCACCACGTCCATCTCAGCAAAAACTCCAAGGCCGACATCATCAATGATATTACTGACAAACGCCTTCGCTTTCACATCAGGATTCAATTCCATTGCCCGCTCAGCCGCAACTTCTGCTTTATACCGCCCAACATCCTGTGCACGATATAATACCGAACGGGTCAAATTGGTATGTTCAATCGTATCCATATCAAAAATAAAAATTCGTCCGATCCCTAATAGAGCAAGGTTTTTAATCAGCTCATTTCCTATGGCGCCGGCGCCGACTACCATGACGGCAGAATTTTTCAGCTTCTCCTGATCCCACCAGGGAATCAGCCGCAGCCGGCTGTACCGGTCTTCCTCAAAATCGGCAGAGGTAAGGCTAATTGTGCTGTCTTCCATCTTCAGCACCCCGCAGTAATCTCCGGCTGCAGCCGAAGCACATCGCCGTCCCGTACGCCGGCCTGTGCCAATGTCTGGGACTCCAGCAGCTGACGGCCGGTTACCTTATGGATAAATTTATAACTGATTGGATTGCCGTCCGGCCCGACAGAAGGCAGTTTGATTTTTTCCACCAGCTTTACCATAATGATTCCGCATTTAATATCATCCGGAAGCCCTACCTTTTGTTCTTTGTTTCCTGTCGCATCTACAATTACTACATTTACCTTTGCCATTATTTTGTCTCCTCCCGCCTGTATTCCTAATATATCTGATCTAATTCATCCAGATCATCAACCAGAGCCGAATCAGCATCATCCGATTCCTCTGTCCAGGTATTATCGTTTCCGCCGGGATCCATCACACAATCGTGCAGATCGATATAGGCGTCATAGGTATCCCCAACGGCTGCTTTTTCTCTACAGGTGTACCGCACCCGGCCCGACTGTAAAGTCCAATTTGCGCGCTGAAGACTCTGAAGCAGAACGTCTTGCGTTTCCCGGACTCATCCAAACGCAGAGCAACTCCCATTTTCATTCCGGCATTCCAGATGATGTGCAATCCCACGCGCAGGACAGGCCGCCGTCTCTTCGCCTGCCGGAATTTCTGTTCTGCCATAAGGGAAAAGCTTTCCAGACGCTTGTTTCTCTTCCATTAGCGCTTTCCCTCTCTGTTGTCAGAATATACCCAGATTCTATTTAAGTTTATACTTTCATACCGGCAAAGTCAATATAGAAAACCATGAAAATGTCGAATATTTTTGCATATATGATACAAATAAACCTTGGATATAATATTTTTGTTTGGGAAAAGCCACAAATTATTTTTCTTATCATGTCGCACTGGCCCGATTTCTTGAATATAATTTCTTCTACAAAATAGTTTCTTCTCCCAGTTCAAATAACAGGTCATCTACTTCCTGCACCTGCAGTCCCTTTTTTAGTCCAAAAAGGATCACACTGTCCCGTTTTTTTCTTGGATAAAGCTCGCTTGCCTTCCCTATACGCAAAACCCTCTGCGCATCCACAAGCCGAAGCGGGAAACCAAAGACCAGTGCAATCAGTTTGTCCCTAGACGGCATTTTCGTTCCCGCAAAAATCTGATACCCATAAATTTCATTCAATCCAGAACGCTTAATCACCTCATTTTTGCTGACCCGGTAATCCCGGAGCAGCTGATTCAGGTAAACGCAAAGGGGAATATCCAGCAGCTCGTCTTCATTTTGCGCCAAATAGGTCTCCAGGCTTTCCTCGCTGTTCAACATCCTCATGAGTTCACTCGTCCGTCGTTTCATTTTATGCTTCTCCTCTTTAATTTCAACGTGATCTTGCTTTTAAAAAGCATCCCATGCTATACTATCCTATACAGAAAATTATTTCAAGGGGGACATCGGCTTTGGATTGGAGAGAGCGCTATCAGGTGCTTGCAACTATTCAGGAAACCTTTAAAGGCGTTTTATTTCTTGCCTGTGACCAGCAAACCGGACAGAAAGTAGTCTGCCGTGTCCTCTACAATACCAGTGCTGAATATTACCAAGTACTCAAGCAGATCGTAAATCCGCATTTCCCGCGGATTTATCAGGTAATACGGGATCAAAAGGACATCGTCATAATAGAAGAATATATTCAGGGGGAAACGTTGGAGCACTGGCTGTCCAGGGGAAATCCCTTCAGCTTAGAAGATATTGTCTGTATTTTGTCACAGCTTTGTGAAGCCTTGGAGACGATTCATATCAGAGGAATTATACACCGCGACATCAAACCTTCCAATCTGATCTTATGCGGAAGAAAGGTTGTGCTAATCGACTTTGACGCTGCCAGAATACACCGCAGCAGTACCAGTAAGGATACCGTATACATGGGGACAGAGGGATATGCTGCCCCTGAACAATATGGATTTGCCCAAACAGACAGCCGTTCGGATATCTATTCTCTCGGAGTAGTACTGCGGGAGCTTTGCGGAAACGATCCCCGCCATCCATTAGCGCCGATTATCCAACGCTGTACTGCCTTTGATCCTGCCAACCGATATCGTTCAACTAGGGAGATCCTAAATGAATTGCAGCGTATGAACCTCCTCAGGCCCGCCGGAGCGGCTGGAAGGCCGGCTCCTGCCCGGAGGCAGTCCTACTCCAACCATCCTCAGCAGGCCGCCGGCATCTCCCCGCCGCCCACAGCATGGAAAACTGTCCTAAAAATTGTTTTGGGAGTTGTCTTTGGGATGCAGGCGATTGTTATACTCATTCCTCAGGCTCATGAGGTGACAGTCCTTGACTATATTTTGTCCAAACTGGTTTATCTCCAGTTCATTCTCTTTCCGGCTGTCCTCCTTTTAAATCTGTTTCATATATGGCAGAAACTTCCCTTGCTGCGCTCTTCTAAAAAGCCCTGTCAGGCGGTTGGGATTATCCTGTACTGCCTCTCCTTTCTTGTCGTGCTCATCCTGCTGAATTCCATTGCAAACGCCTTATATTCTCCAGAGGCACAGGAGATTCTCAAAATAGCAAACACTGCCCAATAATCAGAAAATATATCAAATTAAGCCGTCAGCATAATACAAAACCTCTCTCAGATGGTATGATAAGCATACATTCTGATAAAGTAGACATTTATTTTATTAGAATGAACTATCAATTAAAATAGGCTATTTTGAGAGGAAGGTTCAGGAGATATGGCAAACACAAATGGGAAAAAACCAATTTATAAAAAATGGTGGTTTTGGCTGGTTATCGTGATTATCATAGGCGGTATTATCGGCGCTGTTTCCGGTTCGCCGGATGACGGCTCGTCTAAGCCGGATACTTCCAATTCGTCCGTTTCCAGCAGCGCAGAAAGCAAAGATGAGGAAAGCAGCTCGGCCGCCGAAGCAGTGGCTGTGAAAGCAGTGGACCTGATCACAGCATATGAAGAAAACGAAGTGGCAGCAGACGAAAAGTATAAAGACCAAGTACTGAAAATTACCGGCACAGTAAAGAGCGTTGGTGTTGATGCGGCCGACCGTGCTTATGTAATGCTGGCCGACGAACGGAATGAATACGCAATACTTGGGGTGCAGTGTTATTTTGACGATGAAAACAAAGACTCTATTGCGGATCTGAAGGAAGGCGATGCGGTCACGATTACCGGAAACTGTAAGGGAAAGGTTGTCAACGTATCGGTTAAAAAATGCCAGCTAGAAGCATAAGGCAGAGAGAATGCAGAAATATCAACGCCTCCTTAGTAAGAGAGACGTTGGATGAAATGCTATTTTTATAATAGATAAGAGCAGCCGGTGAAACCTGTTATAATGGGTTTCACCGGCTGCTCTTTGGCGATAGTCTCTTATCTTGATACAAATGAACCCCATTTTGCTGTTTCAGGGGGATCGCTTTGGAAACAGGGAGGCAAAAATGAATCGCCACATCATCTCTGCTTTTTTCTGCCTTTCCAAACCTGAGCCAGAATATCTTTCAGAACCAGCATGGCATCCTGTTCATCATAGTTGTATTCTTTTTTGAGTTCATCCAGCATGATATTTAATCTGACCGCAAAATTCGGGATATTTACCTGACTCTGATATTGCAGCAAGATCGGATATTTCTTGCCCCAGGCACTTGTCCAGTCAATTTTGTCTGTAACTGAGTCCGGCGTGTGGTCGATCATCTCCTGAATTTCCTGAATATCAGGGTCGAATTGAATAAGCTCGTCCAATGAAGTGTGATAAAGTTTTGCCATTGTTTTGGATTGTCGGATGTCTGGCAGTGTTTCATTTGTTTCCCACTTGGAGACGGTCTGACGGCTGACGCCAAGTTTTTCAGCAACGGCTTCCTGAGAAAGCCCGCTTTTCTTTCTTGCATGAAATAAACAATTTCCTAAATTCATTTCATCTTCTCCTTCCATATTCGGTAGTTAAATTATACTTGCTTTAGACGGAGAAATCTACCAACCATATTTACCGCTTTCGCCCGTTTTCTTTCCATGTTTACAAAACACACTGTTTCCTTAATCCTTGAACGATTACTCTGGGCATCGAAACAGCAAAAAACGAATAGAAGAACAATATACAGCATACAACCGGAAATAGCCCTGTTGCCAATCCAGAAAACATCGGTATCTATACCGTTTTTATTTCATGCTTCGGACACCTCGCAGAATACTGTATAGGTGCACCCCTTTTTATGAGGACTTGTGTTTACAAGTAAAGTTTTCATGGCAAATCTCCTTCCTCACTTATTTTGCGCTATGACCGCCAAAAACCTCAAACCGCATGGTTTCCAGCCTGGAATCAATCATTGAAATTTCTTCCTGTGTCAAAACAATATTTCCCGCCTCGAAGTTCTCCCGCAGCCGTTCCGGCTTTCTGGAACCGGGAATGGGTACAATATAGGGTTTCTTACAAAGCATCCAAGCCAGAGAAAGCTGTCCCATAGTAGCCTGCTTTTCTTCTGCCATACCAGTGAGCAGTTCCAAAAGAGCTTTTGCCTTGTCGTATCCTTCCTGCGTGTACTGCGGCATACCAGCGCGGTAGTCCTGCTTCCCTTCAAATTTTGTATCCGGCGTATACTTTCCCGTCAGAAATCCATTCGCCATGGGAGAGAAAGCAACATAGGCAATATTCAATTCCTCGCAGACTGGGAAGATGGACTCATGCCACCGCGCCATCATGGAGTAGCGGTTTTCAATGGCTGTTACCGGACAGACCGCGTTGGCGCGGCGCAGATAGTCCCCTGTAGCTTCCGATATTCCCCAATAGCGGATTTTTCCTTCTTTCATGAGCTGGTTCATAGTTTCCGCAACCGTCTCCGGCTCTACGTTTGGGTCAATGCGATGCTGATAGTACAAGTCGATATAGTCGGTTTCCAGCCTCTTCAGACTGCTCTCTACACTTTGACGGATGGTCTGAGGACGGCTGTCCAGCCTCAGGGATAGGTCGTCGTTGTGATGTACGCCCATTTTGGTGGCGATGACTACTTTATCCCTCACATTGTGCAGCGCCTGACCAACCAGTTCTTCATTATAAGAAATGGAGCCGTCCGGGAAAAGTCCCGTATATGCTTCAGCAGTGTCAAAGAAATCATAGCCCATCTCATAGGCTTGCCGCAGTGTTTTGACGGCGGTTTTGTTATCCACGGGGTCTCCCGAAGCGTGGCTGAATCCCATACAGCCAAGACCTACCGGATTGACCTGCAAATTACTGTTGCCAAGTTTTCTTTTTTGCATAGTATATCTCCTTAAATTTCTTTACCCATCTTATAGGCTTCCTGCATCGCAGCTGTGTTCTTAATCGTGCCGGCCTTATAAATGCCTTTTTCGTAAATAACGCCCATCTCCTTTGAGCTGGGACAGCAGGCGGCAAAACAGGAAGCCAAAAAAATATCATAAAAAGAATGGTTGCTTTCTTAAATTGAATCATCTCCGCTTTTTCTTTACACTTACATTATAAAAAAATCGAGGCCTCGGCAGAAGTCTCGATTCGTTTATCAGTTTATACCCATAGGTTATAACACCTATTTTGTTTTATTGTTTTCCCGTTCCGCTTGTTCTTGCTTTAGCCGCACCTTTGCTTCCGTAACGGACTCTCCCTCGTGGGTTAAATACTGTGCCACAAATTTGTCCTCAATTTTTGTATATCCGCCTATCACGGCATCTTGTATTTTCTGAAAGCTTCCAGTTACACTTTCGGCGATTTTCTCATTTGCCTTTACCAGTTTTGATTTTGCCATTTTATTTCTCCTTCCCTAAAATCATATAAAGCCCCAAAGCTATGGTCAGCAGACATACCCCTGCTCCGGTCAGCGCATTCATTAGTTCCATATCCTGCTTACTCATCCCCTCAAAGGATACCAGCATAGAACGCTGCAAAGCTAAGAGCGAAGCAGCCGCATCGGCACAGCCAATATTTCGTATTGCAATCAACCATAAAGATTGCTGCTTTCTGGCCTGAATCGCATTCACAATTGCTATTATAATTTTGTAAAATGTATAAACTGCAATAGTAATCATCATAATTTCCGAATATACAACAGCTACATCATATCGGAAACTAAGCCATGACGAAACCGCCAGAATAACCGCCAGCAATATCAACATTCCTCCGAGAAATCGGAACAAAAACTGTTCCGAAAAAGAGGAGTTTTGTTTAGTGCTTTGGCGGTCGTACAGTACAGCAGAAAAACGAACAACGCTAAGGAGCATGTAGTACGCACAAAGTAACAAGAACCATAGAGAACCCGCCATGATGCCGATCACTCCGTGATACAGAGCATAGGCCAGATTCAATCCAAATCCTGCAGCTGCAGAAAGGATAACTCGGTTATGCTGATCTTTCAGTATCTGTTTTATAACCGCTTTTTCTTTCACCTTCCGTAACATAGCAGGTTATTTGATTCCCTTCGTCAAGGGAATCAGGCAGAGCAGAATAACGATACCGACAAGCCCGGCTATAATGCCCAGCACCATCTGTTCCCATACCATGCTAAAACACATACCAGTGCCAAGCGCCAGAGCACCGATAATTCCGACAGTTGCGGTCAGAATTGCTTTTCCGGAGAGATGGACAGGTTGTTTGCCTTCCATTCTGCGCCAAATAACCACAGTGATAATTCCGAGAATCACCCCTATGCAGCCGAAAATAATGCCCGGTTTGAAAGCGTTCCATTCCGGCAAAAGCGCCATACACATTCCGAGCGCAAACAACACACCGCTGACCGTTCCCAAAACCATTGCTACAAAACTACTTTTTTTCATAATCAGTACCTCCCATTTTATTAAAACAACACTTGTTTGCTTATTGTAATTATAGTATAATGAGAGCAGCACAAAAAAACAATCATCAATATCAAGCCAAGTGTTGGAATAATGGGGTTGTTGTTATGAATACAAAAAATAACAAGAGGAAAAGAGAATCCAGAGCCAAAATAGAGTCTGTCTTTGTGGAGCTTTTACAGACAAAAGAGTTGGATCAAGTTACAGTATCGGATATTTGCAGTTTGGCAGGGTTAAACCGTTCTACTTTTTACGCCAACTATATGAATATTTATGAATTAGCGGATATAGTGCGGGGGAGCTTAGAGCAAAGTGTCAGCGAGCTGTACCGCGACGAGGTGGAAAACAGCTTTAACAGCAACGATTATTTAAAATTGTTCCGGCATATCGCCGACAATCAACTGTTCTATAAGACATACTTTAAGCTTGGATACGATAATCAGTTTAAAATCGTAAAATATGATACAAAGCTGGCGGCGAATCATTTTGAAAACCGGTTCGTCCATTATCATATAGAGTTTTTTAGAAGCGGATTCAATGCTATCGTGAAGATGTGGCTGGCAGGAGGATGCATAGAAACGCCGGAAGAAATGAATGAAATCATCCAAAGCGAATACAAAGGCAGAACAGAATTCTTTCAAAAAGACTAAAAACAGCAAGACCTCTGCGGAGATCTTGCTGTTTTCATGTTCTATACAGGCCCGCATATTACTCACTCTGCAGCCTTCTCTACTGCATATAAAAATTTCTGTATAACAGGCGATGGATGTGAAGAATGGAGCAGCCCGAAGGGAATGGTATAATCCCAGTCTACGGGCAGGATTTTTAAAAGCGGATGCACATACCGCCAGTTATCAATGGCCATCAGCACGCAATTGTTGTTCTCACACTGATTGAACACTTCTACGTTATAAAAATCAAAGTTCACGATCTGTATCTGCGAATGGTTCTTCCACAGATCATCCCGCAGTAAATCCACATAATGACTCCATTCCCGGCGCATGAGCATCAGACGTTCGCCATAAAGATCCCGGATGGTCAGCCTATCCTTCCCGGCCAGCTTATGATGGATGGAAACAGCACAACGAATCGGCTCCCTCGAAATTTCCAGCCCCTGGCACTGTCGTAGATTCAGCATCGTTTCATCAAAGATCCCAGCCACCACATCGATGTTCTGGCCCAGGTTTGCCAGAATCTCTCTGGCGTTCTCTGGTGTATTTTCAAAAGGAACAAGCTGAAATTTGATATCAGGGCAATATTCCTGTACCTTGGGCCATAAATCCACCAAGATCTGGGCCGGCGTCATGGGAGAGGTGCCGATACGGATTACCTTCCCGCTCTCCTGCATGGCGTTTTTCGCCCGCGTAACGGAATCCTTGCAGTACTGGATGATATACTTGGCGTCCTGGTACAGGGACTGGCCCGCCTTAGTCAGAATCAGCCCCCGATGGGTACGCTCAAACAGGGTAAGCCCCAGGGAACCCTCCAGCAGATTGATCTGCTTAATGACTGCGGGCGGGGAGATAAACAGCTTTTCCGCCGCTTTATTAAAGCTTCCCGATTCCACGACGCAGAGAAAAGTTTCCAGTTGTGGGTTATACATTTGGGTCACCGTCCTTCTTTTTCTGACATCTTAAGTCAGAAGGTTTTTTCGCAGATTTGGGAATCATCCAGGAACGGCCGAAACGAAGCACCCCAGCAATACGGCCTTCCTCACAAAGTTTTTGAACCCATCGTTCTGAGCAATTCCACATTCCAGAGGCTTCACGGACAGACATAAATTTCACGATATTCTCTCCTCACAACAGTTCGTTTATCCGAATACTATTATAACTTTTCCATGACAGAAAGTCAAAAGAAAAGCGTACAATCCCATCTGAAATAGGACTGTACACTTATGCCTATAAGTATGGATCTAAATTTGTGATATAAAAGACTTGCCCTTTATCCATCCAGAGAAACAACAAATCCGAACCCGTCGCCAATCGGCACAAGGTTCGGATTTATTTGTTTTGGTGGGACTATCGGAAATCAACTCGAAGAATTACGATATAATTCTCGACAAAGTCAAATATACTCCGATGACTCCTGTTTCAGATAGTCCTATGCCTGAATATCCCGATAACGCTTATAATATCAAAACTGAGATAAAGCAGCAACAAAAACATTTATCGAATAATGAGGTCTTAGAAATAATATCTAAATATAAGGCTGGAAAATCTACATATGAGTTAGCCAAAGAATATGGCTGTCATCGCCGCACCATAAGCGATAACCTCAAAAAGCAGGGAATTAAAGTTACTAATCAGCTCATGGAACGCAAGGGCGTCGTAGAATTAGTCATACAAATGTACTCAGAATATATTAAACCAGCAGATATAGCCAAAGCTGTCGGGATTAATGTCGACTCAGTACGAAAAATCCTAAAAGAGAATAACGTGTATATTCGGAAAAGCTGGGAGTATCCGAGGAAATAAGATAGTTAAAGTCCTGTCATTCAGACTGTATTAGGACGTCACTCTGATAGCGGAATATGCATTTCTCACGGCTTTGCTTTGCGGTTACGCTTAAAACAAAAGCCGTGAGAAAATGAGAATTTGCACCAATTTTTATATTAGTCGGAGAGCGGTAATATTATAGTTTAATGTTAAACGTCTTATCTAGATCTCGTATTTTGAATTTTTACATTCAAAGTTTTCAAATAGTGCAAATTAGCAAAAACAAAAAATCAATCTGTTAAAATTGATAAAATTCCAAAACTTTAGTGTAGATTGCGTGGATACTAATAAGTCAAGCATTTTTTAAATTATCGAAAGGTGTTATAATATTCTATACCCGGGGTTTGGCGCAGTTGGTAGCGCGCGCGCTTTGGGAGCGCGAGGTCAGCAGTTCGAGCCTGCTAACCCCGACCAGGTAACCTGCTCATACGATTTATGTATGAGCGTTTTTATATTTCTGGATAAAACTTGAGGTATAATTAATAGAGAATGACTCAAGAAAGACCAGAACACCTAAACAGAAGCCAGATTATTATCCAAGGAAGTTTCTATACTCCAGAGAAATTCGTAGAACTTGCAGGTAGATGGATAAAAGAGTTTATACATGACTCCTCGTATATCTTTTTAGATTCATCTTGTGGCTATGGCGCATTTCTACAATTGCATGATTTGTTTAACGAAAATAGATTTATAGGAAATGATATTGACGAACATGCAGTCTCTATAGCTGCGACAGTATATCCTGACATTAGTTTTTTCTGCCAGAATGCACTTACTCAGGTCTCTAGAGATGCATTCGGTATATCTGACAATGATCCTCTAATTGTTGTTGGAAATCCCCCGTATAACGACACAACCTCCCAGAGTGGACAGAAGATAAAACGCGGTAATGATATTAAGATTGATAATGATATAAAATCACGCGATCTCGGTATTAGTTTTCTAAATTCTTATGATAAATTAAAAGCGGATTATGCCTGTATATTGCATCCGCTTTCATATCTGATCAAGAAGGCGAACTTTAAATCCGCAAGTAAATTCTTTAATAATTATCAAATTGAGAAAATTATAGTATTCCCGAGCAGCGAATTCGCTAATACCTCAAAAACCGTTAGTTTCCCGGTTGTAATGGCGCTATATCGTAGGCATGAGGGAAATGGTGTGACATTCGATAAAGTAAAAAATATAGTCTTCAACACAACCGATGGATGCTCCTTTTCAATAAATTGCTGGGACTATGTAGGCGACTATATTAGAAAATATCCAGGAAACATTCGCTACGATCAAGAGATATTGTTCTATACTCTAAGGGATGTAAATGCATTGAAGCGAAGTCGAACATTTATTACTGAGCGAATAGCGAATGCTATAGATGTCGATCCCAAACTGTTGGCCTACTACTGTTATATCGACTGTTTTAAGAAATATGCTAACGCTCCATATTATTTGGGCAATTTCGATATTCCGTTTATAAAAGAAAAGTTTTCTTCGATATCTGAATCTGTCACGAAAATTGCGAAACATAATCATCCAGAAGTATTTGGCAGTAATGACGCTCCAACTGATGCAGAAATAGAGAGTGTGATAAAATATATAAATAAAGTTACTAGTTTAAGTTTATAGGAGTATTATGGCCGAAACAGCAGCGGTGGTGTTTACCGGTTCGTCATTAAAGGTTAAATTGCCAATGACGCAACCAACCGGAAAAATTCGTATTAAAAGGCGTTCGTTTTTTTCTGAATATGGAATGCCCGTTGCATCACGTTCGGAGTGCCTGGATTTGAAATGCTATATTGAATGGCAGATTGGCTATGATTTATTAGCTACATCCGCTAATTCCAAAAACACTAGCTTGCCTCACCTCAAGTTTTCCAATTACAAGCAAGAAACGAAATTTGCATATGAATTATCGGAAATAATATATTATTCCCATAAACTGAAGCTTATTAGCGAAAAAGATATTAGCGATACATATAATAAGATAAAAAACGTTACCGACGATAACTTGATTGACGTTATCGATAAGATGCGTATTTTTAGGACATCGCCAATTGAGACAACAATCAATGATATGATGTTCTTTGAAATGAAGGTTTCCTACCCACTTATTGTTCATAAATTTGGCAAGTACGATATTTACGCCGAAGTAATGAATAGGGAGAAGCAGCGCGGTGTGGGCGTTCAGCCTATGCTTTATGTCTGCATTCCGATAACCAGCCTTAAATTTGAGCGAAACCCGATTAATCGAACTTTGGACGCTAAAGAATCAAGCGATTGGGTTATTGGCGAAGAAGAGGCTAGGCTATCTCTCGAGCTATTTAGGATGTTTGGGATGCTTAGCGTTAAACACAGACACGATGTGTTGGCTATCTTAGAGATGTTATTTACATATTTAAAATAATTGACCAATAAAATGAAAGTTCTATCCCTTAGATACGGAGAGAATTTTGCCCCTCCTTGCGGAACCATGTCTGCTCATAAATCCTTGATCTCTACTTATGGTTTTGTTTGGTATGGCAAATTTGGCTGCCCAATATCAAAAAAAGTAGTTACCCAAGTAATGAATGAAAAACCCGCGCGTGTATTATTCATAAAAAGCGGAACATCGGAAAGATACTGGGCAGAAATTGAGACAATCACTCGTCAATGCCCCGAGGAAAGATTTATTCCTGAATATTATAGGAATATGGCTAGTAAAATAAAGTGCTGGATAAAAATAAAGCGAATCTATGATGCGCCTAGGGATGTAATGTCGGAATGTATCGTAGCATCGTCTGGCACACCGCTAACGGTTGCTTCGAGAGTCTCAATGAATCCATGTCTTTTAGTCGAGTATATTGAAACTGCGAAGTTGTAGAGGAATACACTTGTATAAATCCAAATAGCCTAGCCTAAAGATAGCCCCAGGTTTGTTTGGATTACTGATGGTCTTGGTTGGAAAAAACGCTAAACGCAATCTACACGAAACATTTAACTCAATGGAGCACCTGTATAATATTACTGATCTAGAAAAACGACACTTTAATGAATATATTTTCATAAAAATAAGCTCGCTTTGCTGCGAGCCTATTTTTATGGCATCTTCTTCAGTTTTCTAATTAGCTTATGACGCCTCCACATTGCCTCAATCCACCAACCTATTTTCTCGAGCATATCGAGTCTCCTGATTAATTGTAGAAACAAGATAACCTATATAAGAAAACATTAAAAGCATGAGTTCGATGTTTTTATACTTTTAGACCGGCACTCATAAAAATCGATCCGCAACAGAATTGAGCCGAGAAGTTTCACGCGAGTAAAAGGCACCGGTCTAAAATCATCTTGCATTTATTCCATTCACGAAAGCCAAATAGCAGGCGAAGTCTCCGATGGCTTTGCGGTTATACGGATCATCTTCTTCATAGCCGAGTTCGTCGCGCCATACGGCGGCTTTGCCGTTCTTTTTCAAATAACGCGCCAGCATGTTAAAATGTATGATCACGGAATTGTGACAGGAAGTCCTGCTCGTTTTTCTCTTCACGGCTAAGTAGCAGCCAATTTGCCCGAATCGTAGCATAGCGAGCTGCAACCTTCATTAACTCGTTATATAGCTCCAACGCTTCCACGTCAGCGCCAATCTCGGCGAGCATTTCCGTATGGATCGTTTGCATTTTTTCAAATGTAATCGCTTTTGACTGCTTTAAATATTCTTCATAAGTACAAACCATAATAACCCCACCTTCTTTTTTAGAAGTATAGCTTACGGCATATTTGGCAGGAAGTCCAGCGGATTCTTAATTAATACTTCGGCAGAATCAACCGCTTTTCTACCACCTCGGCCACTAATTGCAAGGTGTTCTGGTAGCCCGTTTTCTGCAAAATATTTTTGATGTGGTACTTGACGGTATTTGGCGTAATATCCAAATCCGCTGCGATCTCCTCGTATTTTCTCCCTTGCGCCAGCTCCCGGATGATATCAAATTCCCGACCGGTAAACTCGGTACTGTTGCTGTACCCAATGCGAATCAACGGTGTGTCATCGGGATAAACATATTCGCCGTTCATCACCCGGTCGCAGACCTCTGTCAGAGCAGTGCTGCCATATTCCTTGTACCAAAAGCCGTTACAGCCACAGGCTTTTGCTTTTTGAATAAAGGAATGCTCCGGCATGGAAGTCATGATGATGATTTTGATTTTTGGGTTGTACTGCTTGATTTTTGCCGCAGCCTTCAAGCCGGATTCTTCCTCGGCAGTACAAACATCCATCAGAATCAAATCGACACACCTGCGCAGACAGGCTATTTCTGCATTTGCCGCGTTTTCTATGGAGGCGTACAGGACATATTTTTCTGATTTGGCGATCTGGCTCTCAATGGCGTCCCGGGTAATCCGAGAATCTTCTACTACTAAAACCTGTATCATTTCCGTCCTCCTTTCCGGGCTTCGTCTAAATCAAATGGAATATTCACAATGAGAGAAACGCTGTTGTTACAGAGTACCTTCAAGGAAGCTCCTTCTTGCTCCAGCCGCTGACGCAATGCACTGAGGCCGTTACCCTCCGTAATCTTCGAAACAGTAACATCGCCATTGTCGGATATCTCTATGTGATAACCCTGCTTGTTTTGCTCAACCGTTACCGTCAGTTCCGTAGCATCCGCATGGCGTACCGCATTGGTGAGCGCCTCGCGGACGGCGGCATACAAAAGCTGTAATGCCTTACGGTTTTTTGGCTGTTCGCCAAGGAATACAACCTTACAGCCAATCAGCTCTGCCACCTGCATCAGTTCAGACTGCAGAGAGGAGTCAGGAACCGTCCACACAGTAGGAATATTGGAAAAATCACGAATGGTGCTGTTCCAATTTTCCCGCAGCGTGTCGGTGTTCTCGGACAGACTGTTTTCCGTGATTGCTTTGGTGGTGGCCAGCAAACAATGCCCCAGCTCATCATGGATATGCATTTTCGCAGCGAGAATCTCTTTATTCAAATTGACTTCTACGATGCTGTCCAGCAAGGTTTTCTGCCGCTTTTGCATCTCTTGCAGCCGGATGGTGTTCTCGTACAGTTCTTCGCTGAGCCGGTAGAGTTCTGTAATTTCCGCCGCTTCAATCTGAACGGTATTGGAATCAAGAAATCTCAGTTCAAAACGCCAGACCGAGCTGTCGGAGAAGCGGAAGAACAACTGTTGGTGGGTGCTTTCATTACCATTGTCCGTATCTTTCGGCAGCCAGGATTGGGTTAGCTTTTCCGCCTTACCGTTATTAGCAAAGTTTGCGAGTTCCTCCCATGCCGCCTTTGCGTTCAGAATCGTGTGTCCGGTCAGTTCCAGTACCAGTCTGTTCATCTTTTCATTGACGAGAATGACCCGCCCATCCAATGCGGAGAAGCAGATCCCGCCGGGGTAAGAGTCGATGGCTTTTTTAATCATTTTAGCTGATGTATTCTTTTTCATGACTGCACCACCTCTCCTTCTTTCAAAAGCATAAGCCGGTAACCTGCCGGAACCTTTTCTGCCTGAAGACGATATCCTCCCTCTAAAAAGCGAGGAATAAACTCGTGATCTGTACCGGTAATCTCAAAGCAAACCGTGTCGCTGATTCGGATTGCCATAGAGGTTAGGCGGAAATCCGCATCTTCCAGAATCGTTTCCAAGGTTTTCATAATGAGAAGAATCAGCTCTGGTGCTAAATTCGATGTGGGGCAAAAATCCAAGCTTGTCCTGATTTCAAGATTCTTCATACATTTCGCCATATCCTGCAAGCTGATGGCCAAATCACCCATCGGAATCGTCTGCTGCTCCTGATAAGTAAGCCGTAAATTGCAGAACCGCTTGATATACGTGCCGATGAGGCAAATGCGGTTCCAGTCGTCCGTCGAAAGAGATTCCTTAGATAAAATCGCTGTCAGCAGAAAAAGCTGCCCGGCCACGTCCGATGATAAGCTGTCGTAAATATCATTGCGCACCTGAATACTTGTTTCATCCGATTGAATGCGAATTTCCTGCGCCAGTAGATCCTGTTTTTCTTCCAATTCTGCATTCAGTCTCTGGATCTCTCGTAAAGCCTGATGGATCTGCGAGAGATCGGTTTGCCAGACCATATATCCGCCCGGGATTTGGTGCAGGTGCATGATAACATCTTCCATAACAGAAAAATGCTGATTCTGCTTCAGGGATTCCAGTATAACCGGCGTGAGATCCGCCGCGTTTTCCGATACTGCAATCCGCTCACCGGTCGGTGAAAGAATTTGCATCGCCACCGTAGACCGTCGGAACACTTCCTCGTACTGCGTGTTTACCGGGATCAGTCCGGTCAGAATATAAAGCTCCCAGCAAAGCACAAGAATAAAAATCAGCCCTGCTGAATATTCCACAAGCTCAAACCGAACCACGTAGGCCGTCGCAGCATACGGGATACTGAACAGAAAGAGTAAAATCGGCTCATAAAAGGGAATCATCTTTCGATAAAGCGGATCGGACTTTGTTGTACCATTTCGCTGATAGATCACATATACCTGATGCCCAATCATCCACAATCCCCAAAGATAGATGAGATAGGTACCGATGTATGGGTGAAAATACAAATTCGGCTGGGGTTCCTCCGGCACAATATAATATAGAAAATGATGTAAATCGTTAGTCAGTGCCATCACACTCAAAAAACAAGCCGGTATCAGAAGCAGATACCATTTTTTATCAATTCGGTAATCCTCAGCCTTGCCGAGATAGAATGCACCGTAAAGCCCGAATAGTGGTATGAAGACAGCCGCTATATTGATAAAGTATCCGGTAAAGCGCATCCATGGAATATCGGTGTAGAGGAAGGCGTCCTGGACGAAGCGAACCGTTAAATACAGGATACTGACGATATTCTGCGCCGTCAGGTGGCTGCGCATGGACTTCTGCATGATTTTTGTTGTAATGGTATGCTGCCAGCCAAAGAGGAGCAGCATATAGACCGCCCAGACAAGATATGGCTGTAGAAAATCCTCCGGCCAATACCGCATGCTGAGCTGCCGGTATGCGGAGACTGCAAACAACAGCGTTGCTGCCGCAAAAAGACGGACAACGGATTTTTTGCGCTCGCCCATCGAATCCCCCCTTACAAAAGATGGTTCCAGCCGATGGATACAGTTAGAACAGGATAAGGATATTATAGCACAATAAGCCAAATTCGCCCCACACAAAAGGGTAGGGATAACGATTTTTCTGAAGACAGGCCTTCCTTTCGAACTATTTATAAACGAGCATCGTCAACGTAACTATGCTATCTAATGAAAATACCGCGTGGGTTGCACGCGGTATTTTTATCAGGAATACGTGTTAAGGTCCCATCATTCCTTTAAGATATAACCTTTCGTTATTGTAACGATAGTAATCTACCAAGTAGGCATACATGACGATTTGTTCAAATGAAACATATGTCTCACTCTCGCCAATCAAGTATGGAGCATCGGATACGGAAAGTGCACTGATGGTGGTTGCCGAAAATTTAATCACATCCATATTCTCATCGATGCAATGAGCCTCCACCTGATATAGTCTACGTTCACCAGTAGCAAGATCGTAGCTCTTATCAGTACGAGAACCAGTAATCGATGCGCATGTGCCATCATTCCTAGTGTACATTGCTGCTCCAAAGCCTGCCGGCAAGCGCTCCCAGCCAAGATCCTCGGCCATTCTGGTAAGTTCCACGCGATCGTATGGCGTATCGTCCGTGATGTAATCCCAAACATTTACGCAGGTCCTTATCTCGGTTTGCACGCCGTCTAATGTAATAACATAGACGTAGTTACCATCAGCATCTTGCGTTGGCGTGTCGCCCACAGGCGAATCCACATCGGTTACATCGTCATTATCTGACTCTACAACTCCATCACCGTTCTCCACGGTCTCATTCTGACCTTCAGAACCAGTTGCTCCCGTGTTCTGCTCGCCTTTCTGCCCGCAGCCCGTAAGAGCCAGGGCGATAACCATGAGTATTGCCAAAATCCCTAACAAACTTTTCTTCTTCATATGGTTGTCTCCTCCTGTACATAATCTGATAAATATCCGCATTTCAGAATTTACGCCATATCGGCAATACGTGACGCTTGTCCTTGTTCAATATTATATTTGCAGAACAGGACTTTGTCCCCACACAAAAGGGTAGTGTACGGAATGTTTTCAAATTATTTTCTGAAAACTACCTGATTGTGTGGGGTGCTTTTTTACTGCTTCAGGTAAAATGAGATAGAAAATAAGTTGGAGCTGCTTTTGTCTCCGGCAAGCGAGAGGAGTAGAGATTATGTTCTGTTCAAAGTGCGGAAATCCTTTGTCGGATGACGCGAGATTTTGCAGTGTGTGTGGTGCACCTGTAAAGATATCACAAGAAGCTTCGCCGGTGCCGCAGCAACCGGCAGGTATATCGGATGAAACGGAAAACATCCAAACGCCGAAACCGGAGCCACTGATGCAGGAGCCTAATTTTAATGGGCAAATGGGCTATGGTGCGGCGACTCCGGTTCAAAAGAAATCTAAAAAGGGGCTTATCATCGGCCTTTCTCTCGGCGGCGTGCTGCTTGCGGTCATTCTTGCCGTGGCGCTGATTTTTGTGTTCTGCATTAAAGGCGGCTCCAAAGGCGACGGCAGTTCTATCCCTCTGGGATACTCCACGGTTGTTTATGATGACCAGTACACATATTTTCTAAGCGAGACCGAAACCTGGGAGCCCTGCATTAAGCGAGTTAGCAATGATCTGCGTGGGAAGCCGGAGATTCTATACGAAGCAGAAGAAATTAAAGGCGATGGGTGGAGTCAGTATCCCATGGGCTGTATTTTCCTCTGGAACGAAAAAATCTGCTTTATCGAAATCACAAAAGCCACAGAACAGGGCGATGAAGAATACGAAATTCACTGGCTCAGCAAAGACGGCAAGGAAAACGGCACCCTTGTAAGCTATGAGCAACTCAATACATATGGCGATTTGCTGTCTCAAATGGAAGGCTGTTACTTCTTTGAAGACTATCTCATCTTCGGGAACAGGCAATTCTTCTACCGGTTGGATCTGAATACCGGTGAGCTGTGCGAACAGGAGGATTTTCTTGACCTTGAGGGGTCTGCCTGCTTTGTAGCGTATAACGACGGATACTATTATTACCTTGTTCCCGATATCGAGAATAATCTCATGGGCGAAACTCTGTATCGAAAAGCGGTAGATTCTGAGGAAGAGGAAATCGGTAGAGTGCCATCCCAGGACGATGATGACGTGGAGAAGTATTTCTCCTTTATTTCCAAAGAGGATTATCTATATTATGCGGATTTAGACAATATTTACCGGTTAAACATCGAGGACGGAAACACGGAAACCCTTGCGTCCTATGATGATGACGTATATAACAGATTTTGCCTTTCCGAGAACGGGCTCTACTATTATAAGGATATGACCCTCCACTTCCTCAATACAGAGACTCTGGAGGAAACGATTTTTGACAAGGTTGAAGGGATCCCTAACTTTATTCATGCCGGTGCCAATGATGCGTGCTGGATGCAGAGTGATTCAACCAGTCAACGGTATAACTGTTTCCTTCAGGATGAGCAAGGCGGCTCCTATACATATTTCGGGGAAGAATCGAACGCAGCGGTAGAATCCGGTCAGGACGCCTCAACGGAGGAGCAGGAGACAGTCAATACCACCGAGCTATATGCGAGTATCGTAGAGAGTGCCCTGGAAAGGTATGGCAGCCTCTCCTTTGGCGGCTCCGAATATGAATGTTACGCAAAAGGCGTAATCAAATTAGACCTGAAGGACTTTAATCAGGATGGCACCGACGAATTGGTGATGCTCTATACCCCGGAAGGAGAAGGCGTCTTCCCGGTTATTGATGTATGGACGGTGCAGAATGGCGAGGCCATACAGCTTTTCTCCGGAAGATCCAAAAATGAGTCTCAAGAGTCAGAAATAACCTTTAGCTTATACGAAAATGCCGGTTGCTTTTACATACCGGTATATGATTCTCTGGACCATAACCCCGTGTATGTTCATTTATATGGCTTCGATGAGAACGGGAACTTTGGAGAAGTCTATCAATATGAAAACAACGCTTTTTATATGAACCAGCTCCCGGATGGGAAGAAATTTGCAGGATGTAACACGTTCAGTTTCTACTTCAATGCGCAGTTCAGCGGCGTCGATGCATATGAGAGCCAGAAAAGAACTATGGAAGAATCGCTCCAGGGGGATATGGAGTATATGCTGAATGAGCTGGGGATCGCCATGCCTGAGAATTCCTCGGGAAATACGTTTTCCGCCTACGACTATGAAGGCAACTGGACTTGGCAGCAGGAAGACAGCGACATGACTGCTTCGCTGCAATTAAAAGCCACCGATGAATCTACGCTTTCCGGCGAGCTTAGCTTTTATCGTTTTTTCAGCGATCAGTTGACCATTACAATGTCGCCCGATCATACAGGAACGGTCACCTCTGATTACGGCGGTTTTCAGGGAACGGCACGCTTCGAAGCAGGGAATTTGTATTTCAGCTTTGAAGATCGGATTTTTTATTATGATCGTGAAATCTCGGAGGCGTTTGGGACAACGGAGTTTTGTTTTGTACCTGCAAATTCATCAACGTAGGCCGGAAACTCTGAATTTGACGTGACGTCAATGCTGGACGAATGGACGCTGGAAATATCCCAGCCAGACGCCGAATATGTCCCCCATTATCTTATCCGATTGAATGCAGACGGCACGATGAATTTTAGAGCCGAGGACGGAAGCTGGCTTGATTATACCTATACGATAGATGCAACACATTTTTCGTTCACCTACACAGGGACTGGCCTCTCGTCCAGTGGCACTTATGTGATCGATGGAGATAAGTTAATCTTTTCCGAGGAGAACGATGTAAATTGAGTATCAAGCCAGTGAGGAGCCAGCTGCGAACAATCCAAGTGTCTCGTAAAAGGTCTGAAAGCGAGGGGATTCTATGAAGAAAAAAATATCCATGATTCTGGCGGTGCTTATGCTGATGCTCTGTCTGCCGGTTTCTGCCGTGGCGGCGTCTGAGTCCGAGGAAGTTACCATACAAACAGAAATCTTCAGCGGTTTTGATATTACGATACCAGGATCCATTGCGGAGAAATACCGCTGGTCAGAGGGCGGCTTAGAGGGAGCCAATTGGATACACTTCTACGATCGCTCCAAATTTGATGCATCAGGCGGAAAGAGCAGTTATGAGTTAGCGGATGAGGAGAAGGGATACCTGTTCAGCATCCGTCAGTACTACTACGACAGCGATTATCGTTACGGAATGGGCGATCCCCTGTTTTATGAGCTGTTCCAGCCGACCAGAAATGACATTGTGGCCTTTTATAGCTGGGGCGACTTGTCGAAGCTCATGATCCTTTCTGTGGAGTATGCAGATTCTGCTCCGGTGTCTGTGCAAAAAGAGGCACTGAAAATTGCCGGATATATGACGCCGGATTCCGATGTATACCTGGAGGATGTGGACGCGAATCCCTGGAACCTCAAATTCGCGAATTTCCTCCTGAACGGGCGCTTTCGGAACATGGGACAGGAATATTTTGACGACACAGAAATGCAGGCCTGTCTTTTCAACGTCGCGGGGGACGATTACCCGGAGTTAATTATCACCAACGGGGCGGCAGACGGGCAATCCTCCCGGGCATATATCTATACGTTCAGCGAAAACTGGCAGGTTGAATATCTGCGTACCGCAACAACAGAAGATCTTAACGCCATGCCGCTGCAGCCTTTTACAGCGATTCGCGGGGGATGGGGAGATTTCCTGAAAGCCTGCGGTTATCAGATTGAATATCTATCTGCGCAAATAAGCTCAGCGGACTGGCTCGGCACTTACCGATACGACGATGGAGATCAGGGAGAGCTGTATATCGTCAAGGAGTCAGACGCCAGCGAGGTGCGCGGCGTCTATGTGTTCCGCAAAGCGGACGGCGAATATGACAGCCGGGCTTTCGTATGGGACAAGGATGACAGCAGTACGGCTTCGGAGCCGTTCCAGAACGGTAACGACTCTATCCATTATCATTGGGAAAACGACAGAATTGTTGTGGATTACCCGGATGGCTGGTGGCCGGACAGGACATATGAATGGGTGTCGGACGTGGATGGTGCTGGCGAATATATCCCGGGGGTTCCGGTCAGTTATGGCGGAGCAACTGTAGATTTTAAAGAATGGATGTTTGAGAAATCAGCCGATGAATACGATAACGAGTTGGCAACGCTCGGCGCGATGCTCTGTATGGCAGCCGGAAGAGGTGAGCAGGAAATCTGCCGGCTCTTCTATCAGATGGGCATAGAGGATGATAATATCTGGACTTCCAACTATGATAACAGCGTTGAAATCATGGGTCAGGAAATTGGCGATGGCAATGCGTACAGCATAGCGCATAGGCCAATCCGGCTTAACGGTGAAGAGACAAATCTCATCTTCATTGTTGTCCGGGGCTCCGTTACTGTAAATGAGTTTATAGGGGATCACTATGCGGAAGCGAACAGAGATGTTCTGGGTTATACGGCCTACGACTATATTGAAGACTTTGAGAAAAAGGTTTGGGAGGACGTGAAAAAGTACGCCAATGCCCATGAGGATCTGTATGATAAGCCACGTGCCTTTTTCATTACCGGGCACAGCCTTGGCGGCGCTGCGGCAAATCTGATTGCCGCACTGGCAAACAATCCAGAGACGGGGGACAGTTGGATTTTCATGGACACCGATACTTCCCGTATCTTTTCCTACACCTATGGTGCGATCGACTCCATTTGGGACGACGGTAAAGAGGACTTTCCTGTGACGACCGGCTATGATAATATCCATAACATTTACAATTACTTTGACACCTTCGGTCCGAACGGAAGGGAAACTTTGACCGCTGCGGGAAATTCCATGATAGGAAAGTTTGGACATATCGATAAATTTGCCTATCGGTTCTCCTGGGAGAACGACTTGAGAACATCAGAAAACCATATTATCGATAACTATCTGAGGGCAATTGTGGAGGGCGCCGTATCGTGTTCAAAGCCATGTTCATGCTGGGAAGTGGACTGCCCCGTTGATGTTGAGGTTATAAAAAACGGTGAAGTTGTTGGTCGGATCACGGACAATCAGGTAGATGAGTCTCTCATCTCTGCCAATCCAGAAGTGGCGCTGATGGTGGTGGAGGATTCCAAGCGCGTCGCTGTGTTTGACAGCCCGGAGGCGTATTCCCTGCGCATTACGGCGACAGACGACGGTGAAATGTCGGTATCCACGGTATCCTTTGACGATAGCGGCGAAAGCTATGGTGCCGCGGAATACCCCAATGTGGAGATTGAAACCGGTCAGGTGTTCTCCATGGAGCTGCCTGCCGCCGATTCAGCCGGAAGCGACCCGCAGACGCCGGAGCTGCTGGTCATGGATGGAGACAGAATCAGCGGAAAGGTCAACCCGGACGGAAGTATCTCTCCGGTCAATGGGACAGGAAATTGGTTGCAGCTTGCTTTGCTGGCTGCGGTCGCGATTCTTGGTGTTCTAATCACATTCCTGGGAGGAAGAAAAATGAAGGAAACAAAAAAACTAAAATTTCCGATCGCATCTATTTTTGCGGTGATCCTGGCCTTTGGTCTCCTGACCAATTTATATCGGCTGCGGGTCAGAAGCGGTTGGATGGACAGTCAAATCGGCTACCGCATGGTGGTGGAGTTTGGCAGCACCTACTCTGTTCTCCATATCCTCTACCAAGTCCTGCTGATCGGCAGCATGATCCTGCTGGCGGTTCTGCTGTTCATGCGGAAGCGGAACAGCCTTCTGGCAGGCGCGCTGGCAATCCAAGCACTTTTGCCCGCTTTTACGCTTACGAGTTTTCTTCTGAACTGCGGCTCCCGGGGCTTTTTTGATGTGTATGAGTATGAGCTTCATTTTGGCCCGATGATGTGGGCAATTGGCATCTGCGGCTGTTATGTGCTGGAAATTCTATGCTATCTGCTCCTTACCCTCATGACGATCACGCCGTGCGCCGGGGACGGTGAGCACAAGCGTGGGCTGCACAGGCTGTGGTTCCTGCCTGGCATACTCGGCATCTTTATCGCCTTTGCGCATCTTGTGGGAAACATCTATTTTATGCGCAGCGACTTATACTGTTTGTCTGTCCTGTTCCTGATTCCTATGGCGTTCCTTCTGGGCTGGTGGCTGACGCATCCGTATAAAAAGGAAAGACCTGTCTATCAAATGCCCGTTACGCAGCCTTATGGACAGCCGGTCTATCAGAGCGTTGGTACTTTTGATGCTGCTCAGAAAGTAAACTGCTCTGGCTGCGGCCGGGAACTGCTGCCGGACGAGATGTTTTGCGCAGGCTGCGGTACCAGACGCCCGGAACCGTCTCGGGCCGAACCGGATACTGCAAATCAAAAGGTTTTCTGCTCCGGCTGCGGCAGGGAGCTTCCGCCGGATGAGGATTTCTGCTGCGTTTGCGGTACGCGCAGGCCAAACCTGTTGCAGGATGAAACCATTGATTTATAAAGAGGAAATGAATTATTAAATGCGAGGTATTTTACGATGAAAATGAAAAGGTTTATATCATTGCTTGTCATACTGTTCATTGCGGCCGCAATGCTGACTGCCTGCGGAAGATTTTCAGAGAAAAGAACGCTGTCGGTCAGCTTTCCCAAAACCGCACGCGTAACTGATCAAGGGACAGAAACCATTACAACCTATTCACATGACAGAGTCATCGTCCATGATGACGGCTATATTGAGGTTCGCGGAACAATGCAAAGCGGGGATGAAGAACATAGTGTGCAATGGCTCTATACACCGGACGGGAAACCGGTAGGCAGCCGCGAGGAACAGTCATCCGGTCAGAAGGATTCTGTATTCTTATTTGACAATTATTTTGACTTTGTACCGAGAGAAGACGGCGTCGTAAAGGTGGAAGGAAATACGGTGTATTACGAAGACCATTATGAGGTCTATGACGTAGAAAACGATATCATCCGTGAAATTACCGTTTTTAGCGATGGTCAGCCCGGGAACCATTTCAAAATGAATGAATTTGGTCAGCTAATGAAAATGGAACTCTGCGATTCAAATGGTGTTTATTATGAATTGGAATATACGTACCAGGAGATTCCTGTGGAATCATGATACGCAGATACTAAAAACAAGGAGGATTTACTTATGAATGACAAAAAATACAGTCCCGGTACTTCCGAAACGGAAGAGTTGATAGACGGCAGCTTTCGCTCTGCGGTGAATTATATAGTCTCACTTGTGAAAAGCTGGAAACTGAATCCGCTTCAGCGCACTTTGGCAATCATTTCTGCCGTCAGCTCGCTTTTTTTGCTGATCAATCTCAATGGCCAGATATATATCTGGATGTGTGTGCTTGCCGGTCTTTTGCAACTTTGGATGTGTGTGAAGAAGGTGAAGGTAGAATCCTTCTCCATGGCCTTTACATATTCCTTGTTTAGCGTTGCCACCCTGATTAATGCAATTCAGCAGATTATCAGTTACGGCGAATATTATTTCTCCGGCTGGCGTGGGGCGGAACGAGTAATCGTTCAGCTTGTATTGTATGCATTGGTTACTATGGCATGGATTTTGGCATTGAAAAAAGACGAAAATAAAAATACCCTTCGGCTTGTTTTCTTCGTCATCTCTTGTGTGCTTGGCGCATACGAGGTCATATATGTCCTGCTCGCTCTGCGGACAAGCTTTAAGCTTGCCCTGTACGGTTTGGCATGGATTGGTTTTATTGCCGTTTTTGCCATACAGGTTTTCATGCTTTATCGAAAAAATGCCCCGCAAAATCATACCTTCGTGCAGAGCGTCAACAGAAGTGCAAATACCCTCAATCCACAAATGATGTATTATTCGCCCGAACAGCCTCAAACAACCGTACTGCCGCAGGAGCAGCCTTCCGCTATACCGGAGGAGGCACAGACTCCGTCTTTTGCGAGGGAAACAATTTACTGCACACAGTGCGGCGCTGCTATGGACAGCCATTCCATGTTCTGCACGAAATGCGGCGCAAGACTAAAAAACGATCCGGTATGATAACCGGGCGCATCGCTTTTTTATAGTGACAAACAAAAAGACTTTTACAAAAAATCAGGAGGGAAAATTATGAGAACAAATGTAAAATTACGTCTATTATCCGTACTACTGGCGGTTGTCCTATGTGCCACTATATTGACCGCCTGCGGAGGCTCAAAGCTCGATGGCACATATCGCTCTCAGGGTCTTATTTCCCAATCGTTTACCTTTGACGGAGACCAGGTGACCATGTCTGCTTTCGGCGTCAATGCCAGCGGCACATATCGGATCGAGGGTGATCAAATCATCATCACGTATTCCCTGTTTGGTCAGGAATACACTTGGGAGCAATCCTTTTCGCAGTCGGGAAATGTGATCAACATCGGCGGCACAGAATTTGAAAAATAAAATTTAGGAGGAATTGATTATGTGGTTTGCAATTTTACTTTCCGTTGGAGCGGTTGCCATTGGCCTGTTCTTTGGACTTCGCCAAGGAAAGGTCAACAACCAGCTTTTGGATGAAGGAAGAATCGTAAAACGTAAGTATGTCATCACGGAGCAGGCGGAGGAGTTCACCCTGCGGGGTGCAGATTTTGCCCGTGTTCTGCAGGGTATCCAGGATGCTGATTTAAGAGGAAGCGGCGTATCCGTTCAAAGGAATGATACAAATCAGGCATTCTTCTTTACCGGAAGCAACTGGAAGGCTGAAATGTATCGGAAGAACGATGTGGGCGACCAGAACGTGTGGTATTTCCATTTCACCAATTGGAAAACCTACCGGGGTATGGTGCAGGAGCACATCCCTATGAACATTTTGATTACCGCAATCGAGAAAATGTTCCTTTCCATTGACCCAGGTGCCCAGGTCCAGAACATCCCCATCAAAGTAAAAACCAACCCCAGCTTTTTCTAATGGAACCAGGAGGAAAGAACCATGAATAAAAATCTGTTGCTTATTATATGCGCCGTTGGTGTTGTAGCGCTTATATATCTGATCCGGTATATCATCGCAAAGGTGGTCTACAAGGGAACAGATGCCATTGAAAACAAGCTGCGGCAGATTGAGCCGGGTACCCGCGCTACGGGCAACCAAAGCCTGGCGGAGCGGCTGGGCGTTCCCGGGCAGAATCCCCCGGCTGTCCAGTCCAACCAGACTCCGCCCCCGCAGCCTGTTTCGCCTCAGCCCGGTAACCCTGCCGATATCCAGGTAGTTTCCGCTCAGGGACAGACGGCTTCTTTCTGCACCAAATGTGGCGCTGCGGTAAAACCCGGCAGCGCTTTCTGCACAAAATGCGGAGCAGAACTGAAAAAGAACTGAATACGAAACCCGAACAGAAAAGGCCGCAGCAATGTGGCTTTTTCTGTTGCAATCTTGGCCTAATTCGGTTCGCCGACATAGTAATAAAAACAAAAATTCTCTGCAACGGAAAAATCCTCAACACCTGCAATGGTGCTGAGGATTTTTCTTGTTCATAGCCCAAAAGAGGGTTAAGAAACTCGTCCTTTAAAGCGCCTCATATGTATCCATAATGACATCTGCCGATTGCTCCTTTGCGCCATAGCCGCCGCACGCTTGAATGATATTCCGGTATATTACATTTTTACTGCTTGGTATTTCAGATGCAGTAGCATCGAAATAAATCCACGCATTAGCACCCGGCGCATAGTCTCCAATATTAACACCCATATCTGTGATAATATTGTCGCTGAGCGTTACTCCTTGGGGGTGTTTTGCGTTATATATCTGGGTACTTCCGTTTATATAGGATAAGCCGGTTGGTAAAATGTTGCGGAGGGTCAGATTTCTAAACATCTCCGAGCTCATATTCCTGATGCCAATGCGGAAACGAACACATTCGCCCGGCACTGCGTATACTTTATCCGCCCATTTCGGTTCGCTCTCATCTTTCTTCCGTACTTCCATTGTTAAATTCGTCCAAACTTTCATCACTAAATCCTGATGCTCCTCTCTATCTACTTCAACTTGGGCTTTGATCGCCGCACGTACAATGTTATGCATAGAATAATTATCAATGATGGCCTCATTCTGTTTTGATTTTGCGCTCAGTAACCAACTACGGCGCATTAAGCGCATTAGCGCAATGCGACAGCGATCCTCGTCAATTTCGGCATCTCGGCTAAACCATTTGGCGCAGGTAGCGATATCCGTAGGAACATCCGCTAATAGCGTGAAGCCCTCTAAGATACTGCGCTCTGCGGCATCTTTAATCTCGTTATAGTCATAGAGTTTATTTAGCTCATCTTGCAATGTTTGCTCATCAATATACTCTGCGTTGTTCTCAGACAGGCCTTGTCGAATATTAAAGTTTCTATCAATGAGCTCTTTTTCTAATTGCGTAATCGTCCAACCGTAGTCTCGCGCCAATGCGCCCAAGCGGTTAATAACCAGCGTATTGCGTCCGGCGCGTCCATCAATTATTTGAACGAGTCGCTCTTTGTCCTCTGCGGTTAAGGCTTCGGCAACACAACATTCAGTATCAACTGCTGTCATGACATCGTCATCAATATTGGCATTGTATTCCCGCAAGAAAATATCAATGCATGATTCTATGGGAAGAGGCTTTACGCTTATAAGCAAAAAATCCATGCGCATAATTCGCGAGGCAAATAAGATGGAAATATTCGATCCAACTATTTCTTCAAATGAAGCGTCTTCCTCATAGATTTCACTTTTATCCGGTTTCTGATTTCGGACATCGTCGATAAACAGCAGAACCTTAGATGTGTTTGCCAAATGTTTCAGATATTCAATGGGATTGGCGCTGGTTTCTTTCCCAGGGTAGTCAATTGCGCTATCGAGGTCTGATTTGAATTTTCCCGAGTAGTAAAGGTACGCTATGTGGGCGTAAAAGTGCTCTCCGGGGTTTTCGAGAAACCAACTATAAACTTTGCGAAGGATTTCAGATTTTCCGATACCGCCCATACCACGTAGCTGTATGTGTTTCCGCTCCTTTTTTAGCTTGTCGCAGATAGATTGCACAATTTCGTCCCGCCCAATTATCTTACTCAAAAAGGTCTTGTCGGGCGTCATAGAAATTGATGTTATGCCTTGTTTATGAGCTTCTTTCTGTAACTGGAATAAATCCGGTACGTCACTATTTTTATGCAGGTTATGTAATTCGTTCTTAAGCTGCGTAGTAATATATTCTTTTGAAACCCTCGTAAAAGATAATGCCTCTCGCAGGGCAACTACATAATACTGGCATGGATCTTCTGATTCTCGCACACTACTCTCCAAGGAATAGATTGTTTCTTCGCTGGCTTGAGTTCTATTTTTTAGAAACTCATGAAAAGCAGATACAGTGGTTTTAATGTTTTGTATTTTCAGTTTCTGGATACGAGCAAGGAGATCCTTGTCCGGTAATTCAAATATTTCTTTACGGCGATACGAAGAAAAGCACTCTAGTCCATTAATATATTTATTGGCAGTCATGCGATCTACGTCTGGCCATTTCACTGGCTCTGCTCTCATATTTCCGCTAAGCAATAAATTAACAACCTCTGGCTGAGAATACACCGTACGCCTAGCAATCAAACCATGATAAAAAACTGGAAAACAAAAAGGTATTTTATCCATAGAACTCCCATTCCTATTTCGTACACCTATTCGCAATCCCTGCGAGTGGGTGTATTTTTATCGCAACAATTTCGCAACTTTCTCTCAATTACGAAAACAGGTTCTTATCCCTATAATGAAATCAACAAGAAATGCAAAAGCCACTAGGTAGTAGCTAATCAACTAATTCTATTTTACCAAATATCGTGGCATTCTTCAACATCCCGCAAGACGGGAGAAAGAAACTAATGAATCTTGCTAAGATCCGTCCGATAAGGACTTATCTTAAATACTATTTTGAAGGAGGTGAATTAACATGAGGAAGCTGAGTTTTCTTCCCGTGGGCATCTTTAATGGTGGCCGCGAGGGTCAGGAACTTCCGAGCGGTGTATTCTGCTGATCTCGGATGAACCAAGTGCAGGCGGAGCCTCAGCCAATGAGGCTCCTGCCTATCTTCATTCTAATGAGACGGAGGTGATGTGAAATGGAGCGAGACTATATCCGCCTAGACTACTGGACGTCAGACCGCTCCCTGGTTGTTGACTTTGTATTTTGGGATCGTGGAGCTCGCGGATGGCGAATTTATATTATTTCACAAATCGATTACCAAGGCCGGAATTGTTCGTCCCATGCGGCGCATTGGCTCCACGATAACGGTGACAGCTATCCTTACATCTGCTGGGCGGGCAACATTGAAACGCTGGAACAAGCCAAAAGCGTCGCATCACTCTGGGCGGAATGTACTGCTAGATATATTCGTAGTCGCCAGAGTTTTGATGATATTGCCGACCAGTTGAAAGACCAATTTGGCTGGGAAGATGACTATTATTACACAGATTTACGGAGGTAAAGAAAAATGACAACGAAAAAAGAATCTAAACCCTACTTTATTACCGAAGAAGTGTTCTCTCAAGTTCGCAAGACCATCGGATCTCGGATTCCAGAAACGGGAGGCATCCTCGGCAGCTCCGACGGAAAACACATCGACTACTTTTATTTTGACAAAACGGCAAATGTGACCGGAGCAACTTATGAACCTGACTGCAATGAACTTAATCCCGTTATCCGGAAATGGCATGAGGAGGGTATCGAGTTTGTGGGATTCATCCATTCCCATCCTCGCGGAGCCATTAAGCCATCCAATCCGGACAATCTCTATACTAAAAAGATCATGAAGGCTCTGGATATGGAGTATTTCGTATCGCTAATCGTGCAAGTGCACAGGTCTCTTAAAGGCGAAAAGGCAAAACTCTTTGCCTATGGTTACTATCTTGCAGACCCTTGCCGTTATTTTGAGTTCGGACGTGTAGACGAAGCAAATTCCGGTTTTGAATTTCCAGCTATCGATCTTGATGCAGACCGGAATTGTTCTTATCAGGAGACGCTGGCGAAGAAGTACCCGTTCTCTAAGGATGAACTCAACGAACGAAACAAGGAACTCTTCCCAGCAAATGTGCTTGCACGCAAGACGCTTGTCGTCTTCGGCACAGGCGGCTCTATCGGATTTGTTCTGGATATGGCACGTTCCGGCGTTACGAACTTTATTCTCGTAGATGGGGATAAGTTCGAGCCTCATAACATGAGTAATCAGCGAGTGACCTACAGCGACATTGGCAAAAGCAAGGTCGAAGTGCTTAGGGAGCAGATTTTGAACATCAACATGGATGCAGAAGTTACAGCTATTTGTGATTTTCTCGATGATACTGTAACCGATGAGGATTTTGAAGAACTGATTGGCGATCAACTTCATAAAAACTCAAAAGATATCCTCGTCTGCGCATGCACGGATCGCTTTGAAGCTCAGGCGAGATTGGCTGCACTGGCCATGAAATATGGAACACCTTTTATGGCTCCGCAAATCTATGCCGGAGGTGTTGGCGCAGAAGTTGTATTCAGCTATCCCGGAGTAACGCCAAGCTGTCCTCGCTGTGTGCTGAAATCTCGCTACGATGCTTACAAAAATGGCTACAAAAATACTGTTACCTCAAAATGCACTCCTATTTCCGCCATTACGCATGCCAATGCGCTGGAGGGTCAGATCGCACTAATGCTTCTGCTTTACCATGAGGGAGATAACAGATACGCGACGATGCTGGACAAAGTTGCTGACCGAAATCTAGCGCTGATCAAGATGTCGCCGGACGCTGAGGAGGTTCTCGGTATCGACCTGTTCCGTGATGCGGTAGATGACGCCTACTCCTTCTTTGGCGAGGTGGTATGGATTCCGCAAGACCCTGTCAGTAAAGAGAATGGTTTCAGCGAGAATTGTCCGCTCTGTCACGGCAGTGGCAATCTGACTACTCTTATGGGAGAAATCCCGGATACGCGGAGGTGTATGGAATGGAAAGAATAAACTTATCTGTACTTAGTGGAGTATCCCATGAAGGGATGCTCCAGCTCAAAAGCTATGTAGATATGACCGGCTTAGACCCTCAGCATCAGTCTTACGATTATGAGTGTCTGTTTCCTGAAACCTGCAATCCACGGGAGGTCTGCCTGAGCTTCGTCAAGACGGCTGATGGATACACCTTTCGGGTAAATCCTCACTTTAGGTATGATGGCAGCAATGCTATCATGGTGCTTCTCGCCGACCAAGGTACAGTCTCTTTTTCTTCCTGGCAGGAAGCCGAACAAGCCCTCCGCACTCTCACTGAGAATGTAGCAGGGACTACAACCAGCAATGCCACTCCCGATACTCTGACCAACTGGGATGAGATATCTGTGCCGGAGCAATCCGAGTCACAAACACCGAGTTTTGAGCACCTAAAAGAACGTCTGCAAAAGATGGTTATAGGCCAGGACGATTCCACCGAAGCCATCGCCTATGTAGTCGCACAGCACCTTGCCAAGAAGAATCCTACAAAGCCTGTTTCCATTCTGGCATCCGGGTCACCTGGTGTCGGTAAATCCGAAACTGCAAAGGCACTAGCAAAAATTCTTTCCCAGGACTGTGGGCAGGAATATGCCGTATCATGGACAGACCTCAATAACTTTACAGAAGCTTTCTCAGTTTATCGCCTGATCGGCGCTCCTGCCGGATATATCGGCTATGAGGATGAAGCTGTCTTTGAAGTGGTCGAAAGAAATCCCTACACGATATTTATCTTTGATGAGCTGGATAAGGCGCATCCAGAGGTTTTGAAAACCTTTATGGCCATTTTGGACGAAGGCCGTTGCGCATCCCGAAAAGCACTCAGCGATGGTTCAAGGGAGTTCGACTTTAAACATTGCATTTTCTTCTTTACTTCCAATTATGATCTCAGCTCCAGTCAGCCCGCTAAACGTAGGATAGGCTTTACTGTATCGGATGACGTTGGGGATATTCATCTGGAGGAAAATGAAGTAAGTGTTAGCTACCGGGATGAACAGGCATCTTCTATATCAGACGAATCCTTGCCTATGCGTATCTATCGGGAGAATGAGGCGGCACGAAAAGCATTTGTTGGCGTAGGGGTACTTAGAGAGATTGCCTCCAGATTTCAGTGCTTTGTTAATTTTAAGCCCCTTTCCGCCAAGGCAAAAACGCGTATTCTGGCAAAACAGATCATTGAGATGGGCTTCGAGTATTCTCACGCCATCTCCTACGTTTCGCCTGGTATCATGCAAGGCCTTATTGATGCAGCTATGTTCGGCGACAGCCTGACGGTGCGCTCATTCAAGTCAGTGATTGAAGGCTACTTAGCTCCTGTATTTGCAAGCACGAAAATCATAGAAAACCGAACATATCGACTGGAAGGTACGCTGGACGAGCCACGGATGATTGCCGAAAATCGCGCGAGATAATACCGTAGAACAACATATTTCAAACACCTGTGCAAATATTACAACATCGTTTTTTGTATGCCGCAAAATGAACTTTTACCTCTGTTAGCGGGTGTCGCATCGCTATAAAAGTGAAAGCAAAATTGACTTTTTGTCAACCTACTTTTGTGGTTTACTCACTGCAAAGGCCGACAAAGCCTGGCACATTAACAAATCGATTGGGCGGTCGCTGTGACCGCCCGGAAAGGAGAACAAACTATCATGCCCGCAAAGAAATATTCCACCATCCTTGCTGATCCGCCTTGGAGTATTAATCAAAAAGGGAAGCGAGGAGCTGTCATGCATTATCAACTCATGTCTTTAGAAGATATTAAAAATATGCCCGTCGCCGATCTAGCGGAAGAAAATGCACATCTATGGCTGTGGATTCCAAATGGGTTGCTCCAAGAGGGATTAGACGTCATGAAAGCCTGGGGATTTAAATATCGCGACCCCTTTTACTGGATTAAACCCCGTCTCGGGTTAGGAAACTACCTGAGAAATGCAAGCGAAACGGTTCTGTTTGGAACACGTGGAAAAGCTCCTGTGAAGTTTAAAGCTCAGCCAAACTGGCTCTTTGCGCCACTTCAGGATCATTCCCATAAGCCGGAGGAAATGTACCCCATTATTGAGCGCGTATCTCCCGGCCCGTATTTGGAACTGTTTGCCAGAAGACCACAGCCAAACTGGGATGCATGGGGCAACGAAATTGCATCCGATGTTATGATTCCCGGCTACCCCGTACCGGAATACAGCGATAAAGCAAAAGAACGTGAGGAGGTCTGATCATGTATGAATTCACCAGAAAGCCTTATTGCCAGAATTCTCAAATGGGCTTTTGCCCTCTTCATTGCTGCGATTGTGCTCCGCTGGACTGTATGTATCATCATGGAAATCTGGTGGGTACTCGTACTCCTCGCCGCCATTGGCATTGGAATTTATGTTGCTTTTCGTGTCTGGAAGAACCGTCATGGAGGACAATGGTAAGAAAGGAGGGCGAGCTATGACCAGGCATCAAATAGAAACCATATGCTGGAAGGAGTTCGTCTGGCGGCGCTCATTCAAACTGGAACAGGTCCATGAGATGCTGGCACACCTGGCTACCGTATCCTCCCGTGGAGCTGTCATTTGGGAAATCCGTGCGAGGGATGGCTTTATCAGGCACTTGCTGGGCGCAGACCCAGCAAGTATCCACAAAATCACCGAAGCACTCCAAGTACATGGAGAGATTGAATTCTATCCGGTTGACGAACATAACCGTAAGGCAGTTGATACGGTAAGGCAAATAAAAGTATCTCATCCGAGCTTATCGCTTCGTACAGATATCGCCGAATCTACAATTCGAGCAGGGCTGGCGGCTATGGCTGCCACAGCCCGTGGCGAGGAAGCGGTTTTACAGACCATTCTCGGTGCAGCCTATCCGCCCAGCACAATTCCGAAGAATCTTCCCGATCCAAATGCCGGATGGCTACAGGCAGTGCTTGGAAATGTATCTCAGGCCTCCACCGAAACTCGAAAATCCATCAAAGAGAAAGCAGAGCAACATACCTTTCAAGCTATTGTTCGCATCGGCGTTTCTGGTGCAAGTGCAAAATATCGTATTAACTGCGTCCTGAGCGCATTACGCACTCTGGAAGCGGCTGGCGTCAGAATCTATGATGAATTTGATAAACCCGCGAAGCTGAATACTGCCCATGTGCCATGGCATTTTCCGCTGAGGTTATCCGTTAAAGAACTTGCGGGATTTCTAATGCTACCATCTGGCGATGAGGAACTACCAGGAATGTCTGGCGTCCATCCTCGAGCAATGTACCCACCGACGTGGTATAGGGAACCGACAAACAGGTTTAATAGCCGTTCTTTTGGAGTAACTCTAAATCCAGCAAACGGTCAGAAACTTAGTATTTCTCCTGACGATAGCCTCATGCACACATGGCTTGTAGGCCCAAGTGGTGTAGGCAAGACAACAGTGATTTTGAATCTGGTATTATCTGACATTTACGCTGGGCGCAGTGTATTAGTGATTGACCCAAAGGCAGACTTGGTTACAAGTATCCTTGAACGCATTCCAGCCTCCCGTGCAGATGATGTCGTTGTGATTGACCCTTCCGACGATAACCCTGTAGGTTTCAATCCCTTGGCTTTGCCGGGCAACCCCACACTTATGGCAGATGCTATCTTAGCGGTCTTTAAAGAGATCTTCTCAGATAACTGGGGTGTTCGAAGTCAGGATGTGCTGAGCGCGGCGTTATTGACTTTGGTGGAGACAGACGGAGCATCACTGTTGTGGCTGCCGCCACTTCTGACAGACGAGAACTTCCGCCATAAGATCACAAAAGATGTCAAGGACAAAATAACACTCAAACCATTCTGGGAAACCTTTGATAACCTCCGCCCCGCCGAGCGCGAACAATGGGTTGCACCTGTGCTCAATAAAATGCGCCAGTTCCTGTTTCGACCGGGACTGCGGGGCGTCTTGGGGCAGAGCCATCCCAAGTTCCAGCTAACGGATTTGTTCTCTCAACGTAAGATTGTCCTCGTCCCCTTGAATCGCGGCACAGTAGGCGCAGAAAGCGCCAGACTGCTGGGTAGCCTAGTGGTAGGCCTTACCTGGACGTTAGCCCTTTCTCGGGCGAACGTCGCGCCGGAACGCCGCCATTTGGTCTCCTTGTATATCGACGAGCTGCAAGATTACCTGACCTTGCCTACGGATTTATCCGATGCTTTGGCACAGGCCAGAGGTTTAGGAGTTGGCATTACCATGGCGCACCAGTATCGCGCACAACTCCCCTATGAGATTCGTGCCGGTATTGATGCCAATGCAAGGAACAAAATCATATTTGGACTGAATGCCAGCGATGCCAGAGAAATTGCAACAATGGCTCCCGGCTTGGAAGCATTGGATTTTATGCTCTTGCCAAGATATCAAATCTATACAAATTTTATGTCGGGTGGTAGACAGACTGGCTGGATACAGGGAAAGACAATCCCCGCTCCACCGGCACTCCATACTGCGGCAGAAATTAAGGCACGAAGTCAGACTCGCTATGGCCGCTCCAGCGGTGAGGTTGAGGCAGAATATCTCAAACTATTTGAGGAAGCCCCGAGCCTGATCGGTCCAGATCTTGATGATTCTGTCATCGGTCGGAGGAAAATATGAAGACGAACCGCCCGACCTTTCGCAGCGATGAATATGCCGATGATTCTCCCGACATATCGGCACAAAAACCGTTTAAGGGAAGCGACCCCTACCGCCATGTAGCGGTAGCCTATTCCCCCGGCGAGGAGGTGATCCCCATAGGAGTCAGAGTCGGAAGAAACCAACTGGAAAAATACAACGAGGAGCTATCAACACGCGACCGAGAGATTCTTGCATCTCTAAAAAAGTGCAAGTTTCTGCTTACCGGGCAGATCCAGCGTCTACATATAATCAATGCATCTACGCAGAAGGCTGCTAGGCGAGCCGCCGCCAGAGAGCTTCGTAAGCTGAAAGATTATGGTCTTGTAAACACGCTCGAGCGAAGGATTGGTGGCACTCGTGCCGGATCAGGTTCTCTGATCTGGCATCTCACAGAAGCTGGAGAGCGTTTCCTGGCAATAGGAAGTTCTGAGCAATATTCGCGAAGACGCTATTTAGAACCCTCACGCATGTTTCTACGGCACTCTCTGGCTGTATCAGAATGTTATGTTCAGCTTGTAGAGATTTGTCGCAGGACTCCGGGGCTGACATTACTTACCGCTGACTGGGAACCGGATTGCTGGCGACCATATACCCAGCACGGCAAAATCGTCTCATTAAAGCCAGATCTGTTCGTAGCCACGAAAAGCGATGGCTACGAGGACAGGTGGTTTATTGAGATTGATTTAAGCACGGAATCGCCATCTACTGTTATCGGCAAATGTGATCGCTATCGCGACTACTATCGTTCTGGATTAGAGCAGAAGCAATTCGGTGTGTTTCCGGTAGTTGTATGGTTAGTGCTGGATGCAGGACGCAAGGAACGACTCCGTTCCGCCATCCAAGAGGCGTATCCGAAGGGTGGCAAATTGTTCATTGTCATTACGGCAGATGAATTTGAACGCCTGATCCGGCAAGGCTTTGACGCAAAAGATCTATGCTAGTGGTTATCCTCTGGCAGAGACGTCAAAAGCCTGCGGCATGCAAGTCGAGGCATCTCGCTGAGACGAAAAAGGCAAATGACTGTTTTTACTAATTTTAACGAAAGGAATTACATGATACAAAGACCAAGCCAGGAAGAGATTGAAAAAGGCTTAGCAGAATTTAAGGGCGACTACAAAAGAATTCTCCGAAACATCACGAATTGTTTGGAGTTCGATTATAAGGCAATCTGTTCACTTAGAACGCTCTTAGCTGATTCCAAGGAAGATATTGCTGAAATCAAAAGAACCATTCGCCCATACGTCGTAGATCTCATCTATGTCTTGATTCTCGATGAGAAAGACTTGTATGACGATGAGTCCCGGGAGGATGGAGAATGACGCGAAAAACTCTCACCGAAGAAGAAATTAAGAGCAAATACAACGCTATTTCAGAATGCCTTGCTATCTGCTACATCCAATCCAAGAGAATACTGGAAGATGCAGAAGTGCTCAATATGGATACGAAGCCCATCAAAGAAGACTTAGTCTGTTTCATTCAAGAATTTACGCAGCTTTGTATGTAGCAAGCACCTTTTAAAACAAACACAGCAAAAACAAAACATTAGAGCCTTTTGTAGTCTATGCAAAAGATACTCTCGGCTTGCATACCCCAGGCCTTTGGCAAAAATGCAATTACGCTTGATCAAGAACGGATTAGCCGGCGTTTCCGGCTAAGTACCTTATACACCCCCAAAAACAGACTAGCTCATAGTAGAACATTCTTAAAGTCGCCGGAGGCCTGAAGCGTGCAAGTCGGGCAAACATAATCAGCAAACGAAAACCTATCTATTTTAGACTATTAACTTTAACGAAAGGATCAGTATGGATTACCACACACTCGTCAGTCTATATGACGCGCATAGCGATGCCGTCAGCGAGCTGGAGCACGCTTGCGAACGATTTAACCAAGCAGTTATTGACATGCATAGCTACAACATCTCGCTAATCGGCACAGCGGGGCAGCTCCGGGAATTTATAGATAAACTGGAATGTTGCTATAAAAGCATTATTGAATTTCAAGATAGTAAAGAGAAAGAGTTGAAAGTAAAATAAGGTTTTCGCGAATTGAGACGTTTGTCTCCGGCTTGCATACTTCAGGTCTTCGAAAATAACAACATATCAGTAAAGGAAGCTTATGAACCACGCATTACATTTTAACTTTGAGGAAAACGGTATGTCGTAGCAATTACGGCATTAAGAGAAGATAGCTCAGGTCGTTTGGTTATCTATTCTTGCCGCTTTCCAAAGAATAAACGACAGCACATTAAAGGTATATAGCCACACCGAAAGGAGGTTAAGATTCGTGGATATATCATTCTCTAAAATCCGGAATTACTTCGGACGCACCTTAACATCGTAGTCTCAGACAGTTCTGAGAAAACACCGTAACCTGCAGGAGTAACTGCACAAATCCAAATCTTTGAGATAGGAGGACATTACAATGATGACGCAAACCATTAAGGAACAAATTCTGGCTGTCCGGGATACCGGAGAAACCAATATGTTTGACGTAAACGCAGTTCAGTATATCGCAAACCGCGAAGGATACTATGAACTGGTTGTTTACCTGATAGATAACCGTAAAGAGTACAGTAACTTCATCATGACAGGCACCGCACCGGGGCTTGAAAATGATGACGGCGAAATGTAGCCGAAAAGCGTAGAAAGGGGGATATTTCTATGACGTTAGACTTTAACGATGATAGAACCTACACCAAAGATGTAGTTCTCAAAAATGTCAGATACGCATTGTTTGATCCTAAATCACTGCAAGATGATGCGTTCTTCGCTAAATTCTTAGATATGGCAGTCGTATTCGTCTTAATGGATCATTCCGATCCAAACAGGCCGAGATACAAGATTGTTGACGCAGTAGATATGGTTTCGTTGGACATTAGGCTCAATGAAATCATGGACGCCGCCAATGCGAACTGCAAAAAAGTCGGATATCGCATTATGCCTATGGAGGATGCCATATCCGAGATTATCGGAATAGAGATTCCTAGCGATGCTCCCTATCCGATGTATGTCGGAACAAATCCGGAACGCATACTCGGAGCTTCCATTCTGATGTATGAAACATATCTTGAGGATCTTGCGGCGCAGATAGAGGATGACCTCTGCATCGCACCGTCAAGCATTCATGAGGTTCTCATCTTTCCACTTTCTCTCGTACAACCCTCAAAAATCATTGAAATTGTACGGGATGTGAATCGGACTGTTGTATTGCCGCAAGAGAAGCTCAGCGATAGCGCATATATTTATCGCAGAAGCGCTCACGCTATCTCGCAGGTCACGCTTAAGAATCCTGAAGATTCTACTTGCGAATAAAGCGACGATGAGTGATGAATGTGTAAAGGAGAAACGAATCATGTGGCAAGAAGGAACAATCGGTATTCCAGTAAAGAAAACGGTTGAGAAAGAATACATAGCGGTTCATTACACCATAAAGGTATTCGATGAACCAAGTGAATTCGGTATCAATCAAGGAAGAATCTCAAAGTTGGAACTAAAACAAGATGGCGAAATTGTCGCTAATTATGACCGTGGCTGGGATATTTACCCGACCACACAGGAAGCTGAACTGACTCTTCGCATCTTGTTAAACCGACACAATTAAAGGAGGTCTCTATTATGACGACTATAAAATACGCCGCATATGGCGAACAGAGAAAGAAACTCGTAAATACCTTATCTGAGATTCTCGGATATGAATCCAAATATCTCAAAGCTCCAAGCTATGGATATGAGGTCGGCTCATGCATCGTCAATCGTGCCGGGGATATTGAATTCCCGGACGATATGACTGAAGAAGAAATTGAAGCCATCGTCAAAAAACTAACCTGGCATGGTTTTGAGAGAGTTCTAGATAAGCCTGCGGAAGAAATCGACAGCACTCCTGTGTCAGAAGAACCTGTCCAAGAAGAGTCTATTCTTGAAGTAGATGATTCTACGGAGACAGACATCGACGATTCTGAAGATGTCTTGGCTGATACCGTTACTAGCGAAACCGAAATCGACACAACCGAGGATTCCGTTATTTTCAATGAAACGTCTGAAGAACTCGCAGAGGAACCGGAAGCGTCAACTTTACCAGAAGGAAGTTTTGAATCAGCGAGACCTACGGAAGAAGCTGTGGATGAGCAGACTGAGGAATCTCCTGTTACGGATACAGCCGAACCAAAGAAAATCGTAATTGAGCTTCCGAACTCTTACCTCAATGAAGCCGAACTTGGCAGAGTCAGAGCGATTGTTGCCAGTAAAGCATCCGTTCTTAAAAAAGCTCTTGAAGCCGATGATCTATCTATCGAGCGCAAAGAGGATAAAATTTGTTTTCCGTGGTTCACTGATCATGGGATTGATGGAGAAGCAAAAGCCTATATGCAGCTCATATCTGGCATTGCAAAACGAGCAAAAATGCTCACCCGGGTTACAGCTACAGAAAGCCCGTCAGATAATGATAAATTCACGATGAGGCTCTTTCTTGTATCCTTGAACTTCAAGGGCGCAGAATATGCATTTGCTCGTAAATTCCTGCTCCGCAACCTAACTGGAAACAGTAGTTGGCGAACCGAAGGCGCGAAAGCTCGACACGATGCACGTAAGATCCAACAGGAAATCGAGGCTCCAGAAGTAACTATCGAGAAGTCATCTGAAGGAGGTAAAAACTATGCAGAACTTTCCTAGTAAAAATACGATTGAAAAACTGCGAGAAATGTATCCTATCGGAACACGAGTGGAACTCGTTTCTATGAATGATCCTTTTACTAAGCTGATGCCCGGCGAGCAAGGAACTGTTCAATTTGTTGACGATATCGGAACGGTTTTCGTCAACTGGGACTGTGGTTCCGGCCTTGGTGTTGCTTACGGCGAAGATGTAATTCGTAAAATCTAGGAACATATATACTTACCTAAGCCAGCCCGATTATGGGCTGGCTGCTCCAAAAATAATTATAAAATATCGCTTTATTTTACTTGATGTGATGCCCCTTCAGAGGTATCATGGGACAAACTATAAGAAGGAGGTAACGCTTATGAGTAATACCGCAATGGCAAATACAGCGCAAGCTCTTATGGATTCAATGACGCCAAAATTTGCCGTATCATATCTTCGCGTTTCTACTCGCGGACAGGCTGAGCGAGGCGGCGGACATGATGAAGGTTTCTCGATTCCCGCCCAACGTGAAGCCAATAAGAAAAAAGCCCTATCTATGGGCGCAATGGTGGGAAAGGAATTTGTTGACCGTGGTGCATCTGCTAAATCCGCTGACCGCCCACAGCTTCAAGCTATGCTTGAATATGTAAAAGAGAATGCTGATCGCGTAGATTACGTAATCGTACATAAGATCGATCGTCTCGCCCGTAATCGTGACGATGACAGCGACATTATGCGCGTATTGCGTGAATGTGGCGTTCAACTCGTATCTGCATCAGAAAGTATTGACGATACACCCGCTGGCATGCTGCTGCATGGCATCATGAGTTCAATTGCAGAGTTTTACTCGCAAAATCTTGCCACCGAAGTCAAGAAGGGTATGGGAGAAAAAATCAAAGGAGGCGGCACGGTCGGTCGAGCACCGATTGGCTACCAAAATGTCCGTCTCGTCGATGATAAAGGACGTGAAGAACGTACCGTCATTACAGATCCAGAACGTGCACCACTAATTACACTGGCTTTTGAAGAATATGCTACTGGCAATTGGACTGTTGCAGATTTGGCTGACCACCTGGCGGCTTGCGGGCTCAATACTCGATCAACACCTAAGATTTCTTCTCAGCCAGTTACGCTTAAAACACTCCATAAGGTTCTCGTAAACCCCTATTACAAAGGTGTTGTAAAATATAAGGGCGTTGAGTATCCTGGAAGTCATGAAGCGCTTGTAGATACTGAAACTTGGGACAAAGTTCAAGCGATACTTGCATCGAGGATTAACGGCACTCGCAATCTTAAACATCCCCATTTTCTAAAAGGTAGCATTTTCTGCGCATACTGTGGCGAACGAATGATGGTGAGCAATGAAAAGAAAAAGGATGGCACTATATATCCATATTTTGTATGCAGTGGGCGTCATAGTAAACGGAGAAAAGATTGCACAACAAAGGCTGTTCTGATAGATGTTGTAGAGAAAGAGATTGAAAAAATCTATGAAGCATACCAGCTTCCACCGGAAGTCCGAATTCTGCTGGAATCTTGCATACAAGAAATAATCTCCACAGAAAGAGCAAAATATGATGCCGAGCTGGATGGACTTAAAGGTGAAAAAGCCAAGCTGGAAAACAAGCGAAAAAAACTTCTTGAAGCTCATTACTGCGATGCAATTCCGCTAGACCTTCTCAAATCCGAGCAACAGAAAATCGCAAAAGAATTGAGCAGCATTGAGCATGAAATCAAAATGCACGATACTACCTTTGAGCAAATAACCGAAAATCTTAAGAGAGCACTAGACATTGTAGAAAATTGTGGTGAGGCATATAAAAACGCCAGTGACACAATTAAAAAGCTGATGAATCAAGCAATATTTGAGAAGTTCTATATTAGCAATGATGCAGATATGGAATTTAAGGTAGATGCAGAATTTAGGCCACCTTTCGATCAGATTCTTGAACCGGTTAAAGATGATATTATACGAATTAACAGATTAGCGCAGGACTGCTCAAGCAAGCTGAGCTATTATATAGGCATAGCAAAAGACCACATCCAGGAAATCTTTGGATGTGGTCTTTATACCATAAACAATTCCACGAATATGTCAACTTACTCGAACGGCTCAAATTTTTTTAGCCATAATAGTTCGAGTAAGGTACTTTTGGTGGAGGCGAGGAGAGTCGAACTCCTGTCCGAAAGTCTATCCACAAAGCTTTCTACGAGCGTAGTTTACCTATTGCGTTCCCGCAGCAGACTGCCGGCAAACAGGCTGCCTGCTGCAGTATCCCTAATTAAACCTGAATCACGTCAGGGCACCCGCAAAACAAGTTCACCGCAAAAATAACGTTTTATATGGCATACGGTAGGCTATATAAAACGGGCAGCAGTTAAATTATGCTGCGCAGAGTTGAGTTCTAAAATTATTATTTTTAGCGTTTATATTTAGGTGCGACAATTAACGTGTTTTCGCCCACACGGCTCGCTTACTTTGCTTCCCGACCCCCGTCGAAACCTTTACGCCCCCATATGAAACGGCTGAGTTATCAGCCGTTATCAGGCATTATAATCCTTTGGCCCAGGTTGCAAACAATTCAATCCAGTTCGCACATTCCGGCTGAACCCCATTGTGCCCAACCCATTTTGTTTCTTCTGTCGCCAAGCTCAGGCCATGGCCGCCATGCTGGTAAATATGCATCTCCAATGGTATATTATGGCGTTTTAAAGCCCATGCCAGCATCAGGGAATTTTCTACTGGAACTGTTTCGTCCTCATAGGTATGCCATAAAAAAGTCGGCGGTACGTTTTCATCAATCTGGGTTTCTAGTGAAACCCGGTTTAAAAACTGTTCATAACGATCTCCCAGAAGATTGACAAACGATCCTTGATGTGCAAATTCACCTGATGTAATCACCGGATAGCACAGCATCAGCGAATTCGGCCGCCAAAGAGCCGTCTCCCTCTTGAGAATAGAGGATAGGAAATTTTCCTTCCAGAATACGCCCAAGCTGCATGCCAGATGTCCGCCTGCTGAAAATCCGCCGACTGTAATCCTGTGCGGGTCAACATGCCACTCCTCCGCCCGTTCACGAACCAAAGCCACCGAATAAGCAAGCTCTGCCAATGCGCGTGGAAAGACCGAAGGCGCAACGCTGTACCGCAGGATAAAGGCCTGGAAGCCCAAGGCATTCAAACGGACGGCAATTGCTTCCGCTTCCCGGTCAGAAGTCATTTCATAACCGCCGCCGGGGCAGATAACAACGGCAGGCCGATGCCGATCCGGATCAATATCCGGATAATTATCCAGCACATAAGTATAAAGCTTCGGCTGGCAGCCGTTCGGAACAGCGCCCAGGGCTGTATCCTCCAGATGAATTTCAATTATCTCATGAATCATCAGAACCGATTCCTTTCCTTCAAAGCACGATCCATATCCCGTTTTGCATCTCGCTTGGCAATGTCCTGCCGCTTATCATACAGCTTTTTCCCCTTGCAGAGCCCCAGCTGCATTTTGACATGAGAGCCCTTAAAATAAAGCGAGAGCGGGATCAGCGTATAATTCTCCTGCTTTACCAGACCGAACAGCCGCATGATCTCTTTTTTATGCATTAACAGCTTTCTCACCCGGAATGGGTCGCGGTTAAAAATATTTCCCTTTTCATAGGGACTGACATGCATTCCCTTCACATAGAGCTCGCCATGATCGATGCTGCACCAGCTGTCCTTCAGGTTGACACTGCCGTTACGGATGGATTTCACCTCTGTCCCGAACAGCTCAATCCCGGTCTCAAAGGATTCTACCACAAAATACTCATGGCGTGCTTTTTTGTTGGTTGTAATCGTCTTCGTATTTTCCTGTGCCAAACCTGTCTCACCTTGCTTTCCCCAGCGTTTCCGCTTCTTTTATCATACCCCGGCGAACAGCAAAAATCCTGTCTAAACAAAGGTGCTGTTACAGCTCGTTACGGTTCTCCAATGCTTTAAACAATGTAAATTCGTCAGCGTATTCCAAATTGGAGCCGACCGGAATTCCAAACGCCAGTCTGGATACCTTCACGCCTAACGGCTTTAAAAGCCTGCAAAGATACATGGCAGTCGCCTCTCCCTCTGTTGTGGGATTAGTTGCCATAATGACCTCTTTGATTCCGCCTTCCCCAATCCGGGAAAGCAGCTCCTTGATGTAAAGCTGATCCGGGCCGATACCATCAATCGGGGAAATCAGCCCATGCAGGACATGATATACCCCATGATATTCCCGCGTCCGCTCAAAGGCGACGACATCCTTTGCATCCTCCACGACGCAGACAACAGAATGGTCTCTGTCCCGATCCGAACAGATATCGCAAACCGGCTGGTCAGTGAAGTTTTTACAAATTTCACAATTTTTAATCTTCTGATGTGCTTCCATAATGGCGTCGCTGAATTTTTTTGCCTCGTCCTCACTTAAGGTCAAAATGTAAAACGCAAGCCGCTGAGCGGTTTTTCTCCCGATTCCCGGCAGAGAGGCAAACTGTTCTATCAGCCGTGTCAGCGGCACTGCACTATATCCCATGAAAATTCTCCCGCTTAATTAAAACATGCCCGGCACGTTCAATCCGCCGGTAATCTGATCCATTTCTGCGGCTGTGGTTTCCTCGATGCTGCGCAGGCATTCATTCATGGCGCTGATCACCAGATCCTGCAGCATTTCGATGTCCTCCGGGTCGACAACCTCCGGTTTCAGTTCCAGGGATTTGACTTCCTTGGCCCCGTTGATCACGACAGTAACCGCACCGCCTCCGACTGTTGCAGTAAACTCTTTTTCTTTGAGTTCCTCCTGCTTCGCTTCCATCAGCTCCTGCATCTGCTGCGCCTGTTTAATCATGCTCTGCATGTTCTGCGGGCCGCCGCCCATCCCTTTTGGCAATCTTGCTTTCATTGTTATAACCATTCCTTTCCCGGAGGCTGTGCTCCCAGTTGGCGGCCGCAGTCTGTCCGCGGCGCTGAGAGAACAGGACTGTCCGGATGCTTTCCCGAATCAGCCTCTCCAGATCTTTTTCTAAATTTAAAGGGTTTCCCCATAAAAACAATTATTTTTCCCGGACTTCAATTCCAAGCCCTTCCGCCCTCTGCACCAGGTCGTCCAACGGGGTGCGTCGGGACGCGTCTGCTTTTTTGGCCTTCTTTATCCTGATTTTATAGGATTTTCCAGTCTGTTCATTTAATACAGTAAGCAGCGTCTTTACAAAGCCCTCCTGTTTAATCATCTGCCCAAACAGGGTGATCGGACTGTCAATTAACAGCAAATCGCCTGCCTCGTAGGCGGCAGAGCCGGTCAGGATTCCCGCCAATGCTGGATTTGTCTGAGAAACCTGTGCTAATACCTGTCCCCACATTGCGAATGGCTGCGGCTGATCCGGCGAGGATACCGGCTGTACGTCCCCTGCGGACGGCGAAACCGCCGCGATTGGGACAGGTTCTCCCTCACCGGATCCTTCTGCCGTTTCTTTTCTGTCCTCCGACAAGGCTTCCTGAACTGGCAGAACATCCGGCTTTTCCGCTTCATCGTCCTGCTGTACTGCAGACGGCTCTGGCTTCTGCGCCGCAGCCGAAGAAACCGCTTCCCGAGGCTGCTGCACGGACGCCGGAATCCCATTCCTCAGCATAGTTTCCAGTCTGGCGAGCCGCATTTCCAGCGCCTGAGCAGAATCGTCCAACTCCGGCAGGCACAGCTTCAGCAGCGCTGTTTCCACACAAAGCCGCTTGTCATAGCTGCGGGAAATTTTATCCAAACATTCCTGCAAAACCGTAATGTTCCGCAGAATCGAACGCATCGGAATCTGCTGCGCCTGTTCCCGAAGCTGAGCCAGCTCATCCGGCAGGCAGCTCACCAGCTCCCCGCAGTCCTTGACGGTCTGCGCAATCATCAGGTTGCGGTAATGCCCGATCAGTTCGTCAATCAGCTTTTGCAAGTCCTTGGAGCTGCTGTACAGCTCATCCACACACGCAAGCGCCTGCTCGGGCGCCGACTTTTGGATAATCTCCGCCAGCCGAAACAGGTAATCCCTGGAAACCAGTCCGGTTGCCTTTGAGACAACCTCCCTGTCAACCGCATCGGAAAAGGCGACACACTGATCTAAAATGGAAAGCGCATCCCTCATCCCGCCGTCCGCCATCCTTGCAATCAAAAAGGCGGCGTCATCGGTCAGGGTAAAGGTCTCGTGATCCGCAATATATAAAAGCCGTTTGGCAATGTCCTCTGTTTTAATCCGCCCGAAATCAAACCTCTGGCAGCGGGACAGGATTGTGGCTGGCACCTTGTGCACCTCTGTGGTGGCAAGGATAAATTTCACATGCTCCGGCGGCTCCTCCATAATTTTAAGCAGGGCGTTAAACGCCGCTGTGGAGAGCATATGGGTCTCGTCAATAATATAGACGCGGTATCTGCACTGAGCCGGCAGGAAGTTTGCCTCCTCCCGCAAAACCCTCACATCGTCCACGCCGTTGTTGCTTGCCGCGTCGATCTCCAGCACATCCAAAATCGAGCCGTCCTCGATCCCCTTGCAGATTTCACATTCCATGCAGGGGTTTCCGTCTGCAGTATGCGGGCAGTTTACCGCCATGGCAAGAATTTTCGCGCAGGTGGTTTTTCCCGTTCCCCGGGAACCGGTGAACAGGTAAGAGTGGGCAGTCGTCCCGCTGACAATTTCATGCTTCAGCGTTGTGGTAATATGCTCCTGGCTGACCACATCGTCAAAGGTCTTTGGACGCCACTTCCGATATAATGCCAGATACATCCGCGCTCACTCCCTCCTGACAAAAAAAGCAGGTAGAGATGCGCTCTGACATACGGATAACAGGCAAAACTGCGGCGCACGAGTTCAGTGCTTAATGCTGCTCGGTTCCCCGCCTGACATGGTTCGCAAAGCCCCCGTCGCACAGGACCCGTATATCCGTATGTTAGAACGCACCTTCATCCCGCCCCGTCTAACATCACCGTTTGTAACTTCTATATTATACTATATCCGCCCCGAAAAAACAAGACTTATTTTCATTCGGATATCGCTAAAAGCCTTATTGCTCTATTCGAATTCAGATTCATAAACGCCTAATATTTTTTGCTTCGCATGTTGCAAAATATCATCATCTATAGGCACATAGACACACTCTTGGCATCTGCCCTGAAAATCTAGAGATAATTCATCTAATATACAATGACCAGATTCCCAATAAATACAATAATTATTTTCACATTGCATATAATCACCCCTTTTTAACTATGATTCGATTTTATCACAATATAACTATTTATGCAACCATTTATGGTTATATTAATAATCTTGAATATGAATATAATGTTGGTAGAGGGGTTGGTAAGATGTTTAAAATAGATAATGAGTTTAAAAATGCTAATATATCGAGAACTATAAGATTTACTGATAGTTTATTTGAAAAATTGAATGAAACTGCTCATAAAAACGATATTTCTTTCAATCTCTTAGTCTTGCAATGTTGTAAATATGCATTAGAGAATCAACAACTCGATGATGATTTATCAAAATAAAAGCCTGCTGAATTTCAGCAGGCTTTTATTTTACAGCAGCTCTTTTCTCAGTTCTTCTCCGGATTTCGCGGAAAGATAAGCCGGCGGTACGTCGAACACAGATTTCGCGCCAAAGCTTCCTTCCCCTGCCATCCGGTAAGCAGCCCTGGCAAACGCCACCAAAACGCTTGCTGTATATTCCGGATTGGATTCCAGCTTGAGCGAAAATTCCATCACCTGGTTTGTTTCTTCCTCCGCGCCGGTTTTTCCGCTGCGGATCACAAAGCCTCCGTGCGGCATTTTGCTGTGATTCCGCTTCAGTTCCTCCTCTGAAATAAAATGAACCGTAGTATCATAATCAGAAAAGTAGTTGGGCATGGTTTTGATATCCTGTTCAATCCGCGCGAGGTCAGCGCCTTCCTCCGCCACGACATAGCACTCCCGGAGATGTTTTTCGCGGGTGGCCAGCTCAGGATTTTCGCAATTGCGAACCGCCTCAATCGCCGATTCCGCCGGGACAGTATACTGGATCGCGTTCTTCACGCCCTTTACCCGGCGGATCGCGTCAGAGTGCCCCTGGCTGACTCCCTTGCCCCAGAAGGTGTAGCTTTTCCCGTTTACCAGGATGGAATCCGCGTACAGCCGGTTAATAGAAAACATACCCGGGTCCCAGCCGACCGAGATAATCCCTACGTGGCTGTTTTCCCGGCAAGCCTTATCCATCGCGGAGAAATAATCCGGGATTTTTGCGTGGGTATCAAAGCTGTCGATCGTGTTAAAATGCTCCGCAAGCTGCGGGCCCTGCTGCGGAAGGTCTGTTGCGGAACCGCCGCACAGGATCATCACGTCAATCTGATCCCTCATGCCTACGGCTTCGTCCATATGATAGGCTTTTCCGCCCGGCACTGCCAGCTTCACATCGGCGGGGTTCCTTCTCGTAAAGACGCCGGCCAGTTCCATGTCTGGATTCTGACGGATTGCCAGTTCCACACCCCTTCCGAGGTTTCCGTATCCGGCGATACCGATTCTGATATTAGCCATACTCTCCATCTCCTAAACTTCCTTAATTTTTCTGTTCTTTATTTTACCACGTTTTTTCGCTAAAATCTATGAGGAACCTGTGAAACTTTTTGGGTTGAATCTGGATGTTTCTTGTGAATATGCAGTAAAATAGAATGGTTTTTTTGTGATTTCGGCCATTGACTTTGAGTTCACTTTAACCTGTACAATGATAGTATATTGAAATGAAAGGATGGATGGAGTATGGAACAAAGGACTTATAAAAATACAGACATTTCTGTATCCCTGCTTGGGATGGGAATGATGCGCCTGCCGAAAATATCTCCCGACAAGGAGGACATTGACGAAAAGGCCGCGGAAGCCATGATCGATTATGCATATGCACACGGCGTCAATTATTTTGATACGGCGCATATGTATCACGACGGCGGCTCAGAGCCGTTTGTAGGAAGGGCCTTGAAAAAATTTGACCGCAAAAGCTTCTACCTTGCAACCAAAATGCCGGTCTGGATGGCCGATACCCCCGCAGATATAGAGCGCATTTTTCAGTTCCAGCTTGAACGCCTGCAAACCGATTATTTTGACTTCTACCTCGTTCACAGCTTAAACGCCGGGCATTACCAGAGAATGAAGGACTTCGGCGCCTATGAATTCCTGAAAAAGATGAAGGCGGAAGGAAAAATCCGTTACCTCGGCTTCTCTTTCCACGATAAGCCGGAGCTTTTGGAGCAGATCTGTGATGAATACGAATGGGATTTTGCCCAGATCCAATTGAACTACCTTGACTGGGAAATGCAGGACGCAAAACGCCAGTATGAAATTTTGGAACAGCATGGCCTGCCCTGCATCGTCATGGAGCCGATTCGGGGCGGCACGCTTGCCAGCCCATGTCAGCGCTCCAATGAGCTTTTTGAGGCGGCGAATCCCAACGTCTCAGTTGCTTCCTGGGCGCTGCGCTATGCGGCGAGTCTGCCGAACGTCCTCACCGTTCTGAGCGGTATGTCCAATATGGATCAGCTTAAGGACAATATTGCGACTATCGAGCAGTTTAAGCCTCTGGAGGATTCTGAACGGGAGGTCATTGAGGAGGCCGTTTCCGCCTACAAGGAATTCTACACTATTCCATGTACCGGCTGCCGGTATTGTATGGACTGTCCGGCAGGAGTAGATATCCCGAAAATGTTCTCCCTCTACAACCAGTACGCGGCTGTCAATGATATCGACGGCTATAAAGTGGCATATGAGAAAACTGCGGAAAGCGAACGTGCCGACCGCTGCGTTGCCTGCGGAAAATGCGCGCAGCACTGTCCTCAGCTGATTACTATTCCGGAACGGATGCAGTATATTGCAAAATATGCCGCTGAAAAGTTCTAAAATCATTAAAGCAGCAGAGCGTATGCTCTGCTGCTTTTTATTTTCCCGATTATCTGACCGTAATATCCGATGTTGTTCCGGCAACCAATTCCAACAGCTCCTGCGGCTTCATCTCAATCTGAAAGCCGATCTTCCCGCCGCTGAAAATGATGGTATCCTGATTCAGACAGCTTTTGTCCACGCAGGTGGCATACTGCTTTTTCATTCCAATTGGCGAGCATCCCCCACGGATATATCCAGTCACCCTGTTAATCTCCTTCACAGGGATCATCTCCACCGATTTTTCCCCAACCGCTTTGGCGGCGGCCTTCAAGTCCAGTTCAGCGGCGACCGGGATTACAAACACATGGTACTCCCCGCTGTGCCCTACGGTAACCAGGGTTTTAAACACCTGAGACAGCGGCTGGTTCAGCTTCTCAGCTACAGAGATTCCATCAATCACACCATCCTCCGATTCATAGGTGTAGGTTTGGTAGGAAATTCCCGCACGGTCTAAAATCCGCATTGCATTTGTTTTTGCCGTTTTCTTTGCCATAAGGCATTTCCCCTTCCTTCGGATGAAATAACTTTCCCGACTATTATAGCATTTTTTCGCCCGTTATGCTATAATAAGCAACAACCAACCACATTATAGAAAAGGGAAGGAGAAAACAAGATGGCAGTTGGAATTATCTGCGCGATCCCGGAAGAGATCGCGCTCTTGGAACAGGATATCCGTTCAGAGCAGGATACTGTGATCGCCGGACGCCGGTTTATTCAGGGCATTCTTTACGGGAAAGAGGTTGTTCTGGTCATGTCGCGGATCGGAAAGGTTGCAGTCGCAGTAACCACCACCCTGCTGATTGAACATTTTGGCGTGAACCAGATTATTTTCGGAGGAACGGCAGGAGCTGTTGACCCGTCGTTGAAGGTAGGAGACGTTGTCATCGCAGACCGGAGTGTTCAGCATGATTTTTCAGTAGATGAAACTGATACCTTCCGCATTCCATTAATCGATATCAGCTATTTTCAGTCTGATCCTCTCCTGACCCTGCAGGCAGACCAGGCGGCCAGAGAATATATCCAAAACGAAATGCATGGGGATATTCCGCAGGAGCATCTTACAAAATTCGGGATTCAAGAGCCCCGAGTGGTTACCGGCACCATCGCTTCCGGTGACCAGTTTATCTGCGATCCCCAAAAGAACGCATGGCTTTACAGCAAAGTAGATAATATCAAGTGTGTGGAGATGGAGGGCGCCGCGATGGCGCAGGTTTGTTATGAATACCAAATTCCGTTCACCATTATCCGCGTTATGTCAGACTGCGCTGATAATGAGGCCAGCTTTTCCTTTGACGAGTTTGTAAAAGGTGCTGCGCAATATTTTACACGCGGTAGTATTCGTTCATTATTATCCAAAATGTAAAAAAGAGCTGTGAGAATGATCTCACAGCTCTTTTTTATTCATTTTATGGCAGATAATTCATCGGATTGCGGCGTGAACCGTTTACACGAACCTCCAGATGAACGTGAGGCCCGGTTACTCGCCCGGTCGCGCCAGCCTTTGCAATGGTCTCACCCTGCGCCACAGTGTCTCCCACTGAGACCAGAAGCTGGCTGTTATGGCCATAATAGGTCTGCAGGCCGTTGCCGTGGTCAATCTTGACGAGCTTCCCATAGCTTCCCATATATCCGGAATAGATTACGGTCCCGGAAGCTACTGCCCGGACAGAAGCGCCGTACGTTCCGCCCCGCAGGCAGATATCAACCCCGCCATGGTACCCCATACTCCTGGAGCCATATCCGGAAGAAACATAAGCATTTCCAGAAAGCGGCCAGATAAAGCCGGAATTAATCTTTCCATCCCCAGTAGAACCGGAAGCGGAAACCGGTGTCGCAGTACCCTGAACAATTTCACGGTCAACCGGCTCTGTAATTACCTTGGTGCTCACAACCTCGCGTGAAACTTCTTCGCCGTCAACATAGGAGACCTTTGCAGTCACTTCATTTTCGCCCTTTTTCCCGGCTTTTAATGTTTTGACAGTCCCTTTCACGTATTCGGCAGATTTTGTGGTGGTTGTCTTAAAGTCCACCTCTTCTTTATACGTTTCAGTACGGATTACCTGAACCGGCAGGAAAGAATCATATTCGGCAACTGCTACCTTCTGTCCTTCTTCAAGGGTTGTTTTGGCAGTTTTAATGCCGGCATCTGGATTCAGCTCTTTCAGTTCGTCTACTGAAATATTATTTACTTCTGCAACCTCCCCGGCTGTTTCGTCCGCAGAGACTGTGTAGTATGCCTCGCTTGTATCCCTGCTCTGAATCTGGGAAACCAGACTGTCGGCAGATACAATATTATTCACAACATATACGCCTGGAATGACCTGGACATCATCCACAAAGGAAACCGTTTCATCCTTGTCGCCGCTGCGAAAACTATCAAGCAGAGTCTGCAGCGCAGTTTCAAGCTCAGTTCCGTTCCCTTCGCAGGCGCCATAGAACACATCGTTAACGTACAGTCCCTTTGCGGTTACCATTTCGTCCCCAGAAAGGCTGATAATCTTATCCGCCAATTGGTATTCATTCATCATGCTTTCATTCTGAATAATATCCAGGGAATAAGATGGCTGTATTTCAACCAAATCCCGCTCGCTGTCATTCAGGAATACCAGCCTGCCAGTAACAATCTGCTTTGCCTCTTCCGCAATTGCTTCCGACTGGACATAACCAAGCTGCTCCCCATTATAGGTAACAGATACAGCCATGGACAGCTTTCCAGCCATTGTAATCACGCAGAGGAATAATGCGACGCCCATGACTGGGAGAATATAATTTGCCATTGTTTTAAAGATATTGATGTTATTGCGGCACCCATAATAAAAAACGTCCGCAACCGCCATAAATTTCGCGCCAAAGGACTGGCCCCGCTTTGCCCGGACAGCTTGTCCCATCAGCCTAAACCCCGCCGCAGTTTTAACAAATGGCAATGTCAGGCCGGTTTTTACCTGTCCCATTATATAGGACAAGCGGATTCCCAGCTTTTTCATCTGCCAGTAAAGACGACGTTCCTGGCGGACAAACACCGCAACACGCAGATAATTTAAAATGACGCCCATAATATAGAAGCTATCTGCAATACCGCCGCCGATCAGGCTGAAAAAAGCAATAACAGCATTTTCTGAAGCCTGTGTTTTTGCTTTTCGAAGCTCGCTTCTGCTTGCAGCAGCAGAGCGAATCGACCTACGGAATCCCTTTTTATGATATCCGGAATATTCTTTTGCCCGGTTTGGATAATAAGCAATATCTGCACGGCTGATACTATTACTTGTTGCCACCGTGAGACCTCCTTTGTTCAAAATGAATCTAGACAATAAACCATCTGTACCCCGGCTCTGCCGGAATACAGATGTCATGAAAATTCCCAGGTGTTGAATTGTTACAAATCAGTAACAACTAAATATTATTATAATCATTTTTTTCAAATTTGCAACCGTTTTGTAACTATTTAATTTACTTTTTAGAAAATGTTCACAAATTAAAACAAGTTCATATGTGACATATGCCGGCTAATCCGGATAATCAAGCTTTGATTCCGAGTATTCTTGAATCTTTTGCAAAAAAGACGCTCCGTCTTTTTTGGCCTGTTCCAAATCATGATCCAGATAATTTCCGCATTCTTCCTGTCTGCTTCCCGGAATTTCTCCTTTAAAGGAAGCAATAAACGCAAACGATTCTTGTATCAGTCTAATTACCGCCTGGTGGCTGGCCGTATTGCGCATCAACAGGTAAAATCCGGTACGGCATCCCATAGGGCCTACATAAATCACGCTGTCTTTCCATTCGCTGTTTCGGGCATAGGTGGCAAACAGGTGTTCAATCGTATGCATGGAGGCAGTTGAGAGGAAGCCGTCCTGATTGGGCTTTACTAACCGGACATCATAGGTATTGATATCGCCATCCACCCTGGAAAGATAAATCCCTTCCGTCAACGTATCATGATTGATAGTAAAGCTTTTAATTTTCTCCATCCAGCCTCAGCCTCCTTTGTGCGCACTGTATAGACTATTCGGTTTTTTATTATAGCATAGTTTTACCTCTTTGTAAAATAAATTCTGGGCCAGACATCGTTTTGACTTTACTCCATCTGAAAAAGGACTTGACAAGCCTCCCAGAATATGATATTATATTTAAGCGTTCAAAGACAGGATAATTCGTTTGACGGAAATATCAAATCGGTATGCGCCAGTAGCTCAGTTGGATAGAGTGTTTGGCTACGAACCAAAAGGTCGGGGGTTCGAATCCCTTCTGGCGTACCATAACAGCGGGCTTTGTGAGACATTGCCCGCTGTTATTTTTGTCAACATTGTCAACATAGACTGTTTTTCGGGTATTTAGTTTTGTTGACAAAAAAATAATTCAATTTTAAAGTCTCTTGCTAAAATGTAATTTGTCGTATTAAAAAATTAAGAGCTGTATGATGGTTTTGTCAACATTTGTCAACAGACTGAAAAACTGACCTTAATGTGTGTTTAGTGCATTTAGGATCCTTTGCTTCAGCAAGGGGTCTTTTTTTATGCTCTCCACCAGATCGTCAAATTGATTTTCTTTGGTTTCCTGTTCGGAATCCATATACAGGCTGTCCGCCAGCTTTTTCGCCAATCCCTTTTCGGAATCTGCCAGCGTGTGGTTATAGGTATCCATCAGAACCTTAGCAGAAGCGTGTCCGGTAAATCCCTGTACTGTTTTCACATCTCCCCTGCTCAGCCGGTAAAGGATCGTCGTCCCGGTATGCCTCAGTCCGTGAAAAGTAATGTTCGGCAGATCCAGGCCGCTCTGCGCCTGCCATTTCACAAACCACTTCTCACACAGCTTCGGTTCAATGGGATCTCCGTTGTCCAGACAAAAGACCAGATCATAGTCATGATATTCTTCCCCATAATACGCCCGGTTCTTTGCCACTTGCTGCTGGCGGTACCGAAGCTCTTTCAGCAAATTCGGCGTGATGTAGATCTCCCGCTTGCTTTTCTTCGTTTTTACCTTTTTCAGCACCAATATGGATTTACTGTTCTTCACCTTGCTTGGAAAGACCCGTATAATATCCCGGTCGCTCAACAGTTCTATCGCTTCCTTCGCTACCCTCTGGAGGGTTTTGTCGACCTTGACCGTTCCTTTCTCCCAGTTGATACAATCCCAGGTAAACGCGGTGGTTTCCCCCTCCCTGGAGGTGCTGGTCGCCGCGGTGTGTACCAGCAGATGCAGCAGCTTGTCCTGAATATTGTCCAAAGCTATCGTTAGCATTTCCAGCGTCCAGAAAGCGGTTTCCTCTGTATCCCGTTCGGGCTTTGCTATCTGCACCGGATTTTCTTCGAGCTGCCGGGTCCTTACCGCGTCCTGAAATCCCGGCTTTAACAGCTCATAAATGCCCCCAAGCGTAGAACCTGATAAATAGTCTCCCGTCTTATCGCTTTTCTTTGTCCGGAGGCTAATAAAAAGCTGTTCGATCACAAAAGGAGTCACCTTCTGCAAAGGTAAATTTCCTATTTCCGGATATATGTGGGCTTTTAGCAGTGACGCGGCGGACTGTAACCGGCTGTATGCCCAGCCTTTTGTCCGCGCCCGTACCGGGATCCAGTTCTCAAAATATTCTTTAACTGTTTTCCCATTGGGTATTACAAACTGGTTTTTCAGCATCTTTAGTTCGATAGTTGCTTTTTCCTGTTCAGCCTTTATCTTTTCATGGAAAGTTCCTGCACTTTTCTGTCTGCGGACACCTGTTTCGTCTACATAGTCATACAGCACTGTATATACTATTCCATATCTTGTTTTCCTTTTTCGTATAGACGCCATAATCATTTGCTCCTTTACTTTATGGCAGCCTATCTGCTCCCGGAATTCCACCATTCATTAAAGGACGCTTTGTTGATCCGCAGAAGCTTCGGCCCGCACCGTTTGACAATAAACTTGTCCGTATGGCAGCAAAAGTGGTTTGCCGCGCGTTCCGACATCTGTAAGATCCTCGCGATCTCCTGTATGGTATATGATTCCTGATCCTGCGTAATTTCAGGCTGCCTGTTCTGGTTTTCATTCATAATATAGTTCCCCCTATTCGCTGCAGCCCGGAATGATCATCTCTTCCCTCCCTTCAAATAAAAGAGCCACCCCCAGTATATCATATTTCAAGGGAGGAAGGAAAGTTCCCGGCCGCTTGTTTTTTATTCCTATTCTCTCTACTGTCTGCCTGAGCTTTCCTGCCTTTCCGGATATTAGGGCGTGTTTTCAGGCGGCGCTGTGCGCCATTTTTCTTCAGGCACGCAAAAAAGCATACTATCTGAAGCACCTGTATTCCCAAACACAGTAGGATTCAGTTGTCAAGATCCCAATGGAGATCATCATCTCCCTAAATATGAAACTGTTACTTTTGCTAAGAAAAGGAACAAAGCAGCCCAAAAGATTTTTCGGGCTGCTTTCTTTATTTTCTTCGGAACGCTGACAGGGAGCTTTTCAGACTGGTCGCAGTTTCCCGGTCCAGCTTTTGGAGTTCCTTCTTCGGTTCCATATTTTCTGGTATCACAGCCAAAGTATTCTCTTTTAAATATTCCTTAACAATATCAATAACAGTCTGCCTGAGTTCTTCCCGGCTGATCCCGGTTTCTTCCCGGCAGCTGCGGTTCATATAATGCCATACCGCTTGAGCAACAAACGGAGCCTTATGTCTGTACCGATTTAACTCCTTTGCTGCCGAAGCCTCTTTCGGATCCTGCATGTTGAATTGCAGTGTAAAACGTCCCTCGTCTTTTTTCATTTGGATTCCCGCGCCTCACGGTATGCCAGTTCATAGCCTGCGGCATTTGCATTTAAGTTGTCCAGAAACACCGTGTTTCCAACCTTTTCGCTGCGCCGGATATATTCCCGCAGCAGGATCGAGCCTCCGCCAGTCCAAATACTCCGGCAGTACCGCAAGTCGATTCCGCGCTCGCGAAGCTTGGAGATCAGATCGTTCACAAAGCCTTCTGCCATTTCAGTCAGCTTATCAGGAAAGCCGGTATCCAAATGTCTTAATATCCCGTCTATTTCCTGTTCGTCCAGCAGAGCGTCAAATTCAGAGTTGGCTTTTCGCCGGATCTCATTGTAAAAGAATACTGCCGCAATCCCAATCTGTTCAGGTATCTTTGCACTGCATTCAAGTACCGCATAATTACCACATCATAATATTCCTCGACGGGCAAGTGATAGTAATGCAGAAAACGATAGACAAGCGTATGATGTTCGGCGGCAAATTCCTGTTCCTGTTCTGACATTCTTTTCATTTTTCTTCCCTCCAATACTAAGTTAAAGAAGCAGAGGGAAAAATCCCTCTGCCGTCTTTATACTGATTCTTCCAGTCCTCTTAACACACTTCCTCGTAATCCGCCATATTAAAGTTTTGTTTCGGCGTATTCACAGACGGCGCGGTTCCTTCCTGGTCGTCCTGATCCGGATCATAGTCGATCCCAAGATCACAGAAATTTTCCGCTTCATAGATCTGATTTCTCAGATATTTCGGCAGGCTGTCAAACACCGCATAGGTCGCCGGTTCGTCAAAATCAAAATACTTGGTTTCTACTTTGGGGATCTTCACACCCTTTGGAAGCGGTAAAACGTTTTCAACCGACGCATAGGTCCCGTTAGTCCCCGTATTATGAATCACCTGGATCTGCGCGCCTTTTCCGAGCAGCGATTCTACCGGGAAAGCATTGATCTCCTCCGGAGTAAAATCCTTTCCCCTCCAGCCTTTCAAAAACGGACGGAGAAGGCTTTTTTCCGATAAAGATAAAGAAAATGTCCGGCTTATCTGCCGAGGCAGCATTTCTCCGTTCACCTCAACTTCCTCATCTAAAAGCTGCCAGCCGATCAGCACCTTTAGCTGGCTGGTGTTAAACTTGTCATTGTGCTGCATGCCCAGGCCAATGATCCAGTTGCAGACAGCAGTGTGGATCCCTTCTTCTACTAATGGAAATTTTTTTGTTCCGCTTGCGATCATGTTTGTTCTTCCTTTCTTTTCTTACATCTTTTTTTGAATATATCGTATGATCAACTGCGTCAGACGGACAGGGAGCTTATGAAGATCGGTAATGTCGAGATAACCGTCCCCGTAGATCCTCCTGATATTCTCCTTATCCTCCCCAATCGCAGCTGCAAACAATGTGATCCCTTTGTTGGCGTACTCTCTCTTGATCCCCCTCAAGTCTGCCTCTGCGGCAGTTCCTGAATATCCGAAGGCAGCGGGCTGTCCATCTGAAATCAGGATCAATAGCCGGGTCCGTTCCGGACGCTTTAAAAGGCGTTCTGCCACAAACCGAAGGGCGGCGCCGTCGCGGTTGCACCCCGCGGAAGCCATATCCATGATCCGGTACTTGTCCTGGCCGTCGATAGAATCAAACTCCGCATAGGAATACAGATCCACATCACTGCTGTCCGAATTATGCCCGTACACCATTACAGGGATATTCATAGCCTGGCAAAAATCATAGATCACCGCCGCGCACGCTCTGGCGTTCGTCAGGCGGTCCCTGCTGCTCATCGACCCGGATTGGTCTATCAGCAGCGCGGCTGCCAAATCCAGGCTTTCCTTCGGCAGATTATTCCGGTAGAAATATTTTCCGTCGCCATGCACCACGTTTCTGGTTTCCAGCCTTTTTCCAAAATACAGGCCAGTATGCTTGCTTCCTGCCTGCTGTTCCTTTACAAAATGCTTTATCATTTGCTGAAGACGCTTGGACACAGGGCGCAGCAGCTTCATATGCTGATGGTAGCTGTCGACCAGCCGCTCATCTGCCTGTAGGATACGGTGGACCGTGATAGAGATTCCCTGATGGGCATTCCCGTAATCAATCGCAGACGCTTGGGCTTTTAACTTATCACGGTAATCTGATTCCAGTTTCTGGTTTACCGTATTTACCGCGATATTCTCCAGCATACGCTGAAGATCCGAAACTGCTTTTCCATATCCGGAACCACCGTAATCCCTGTCATAGCTCAATATCCTACCGCCGCATTCCCAGCTGTCCTCAGTTTCTTCCAGCTCTATCCTGCCCTTCTCGTATTCAACTACGTTCTGGATCTCCATGTTTTCCTTCTGTATCTGCCCGATGGTTTCTTCCGAGATCTCAGAAATCCCGCAAACTTTTGCCTTTCCTATATCATGGACTCCTTCTGGTACAACGCTTACAGGCAAACAGCCTTGACCGATCTTTTCTAAAATTTCTTCCGGCTTTTGACCCTGTTCCTTCATTTTCTGTTCCGCCTGTTCGATCATAGGCCGGACATATGGCCAGAGCTGGAGGAGCAGAAGGTTGACGCAGCCGCAGCGCTCTCTGGGCTGAAAAGTCCTTATCCCTTGTTTTATGACAGGGATCAGCTGGTTCGCGGTATCTCTGAGGGATTCGGGACAGAAAGCCGTCTGCCTGCTGTCCATCGTCATGGTATATATCAGCACGAAATTTCTCAGGCAGGTCAGCGCATTGGATCCCGGATCGTTTTTGAATCTCTCGATCGACCACAGGTTATTTTGCAGGATCCCTGTCCGGTAAAGTCCTTGGTACTCGCTGCACATTCTCATATTAACAAATCCGTCTTCCAAAATATTCAGGAGATCCTTTGCTGTTTCAAGCAGGATCGCTGAGGCCGCCAAGCTGCCTTTCGATCGAAACTCCTTGATCTCCTTTAAATTCTGTTCCATCGTTACAGACAGGTCTTTCGGTTCAGAAGGATAAAAAAGCATGTTGCTGTACGCTTTGAGAAAGGCATGATAAACGCTGAAATCGGTAAATAAAATATGCGCCAGCTCATGGGCAAGAAGTCCGACCATGCTTATCAATTTGGTTTTCCAGGTCGGGAAGCTCGCCGTTATCTGATTAGCTGCATTGATAAAGATCGTTTGGCCGTTTGTTTGCGCCGCAGTTTCCTCCAGTTCATGCCACTGGCATATGATCTTCAGGCTGACGCCGCACCTTTTGGCTGCTGATTCAGCTAAATCCATGAGATATGCCTGAAATGTACGGGAGGAAAAAATCTCTTTGTCGGTCAGGCTTTTTTTCTGATCCTGGATCATCTTCCGGATCTCAAGATGTGTTGTCCTCATGATTCCTCACCCCGCTAACAATGAAACGAGCTGCGGCGCGAAACAGGTATCATAGATCGCTTTCCTGTTTTCCGCATCAGATGATACCGCGCTCAACACTGTAAATCTTGCCGATTTCTCCAGGTCATGGCCGACCATATAGCTCTGGACCCATGCGATCAGTTCCCGCATTCCGCAGCAACCGTCCAGGATCATCAGGTCATGACACTGTGACTGGATCATTTCCACGGTTTTCGCCATTTCGAATACAGTTTTCTTTTCCGTACAGCCGGTGATCCCGCAGATCCTTTCTACAACGGTTTCTATGTTAGGCTGTTCCACATCAAAAACCAGATCCATTCGGCTGATCACTGACTGGTTCAGATTTTTGCAGCCCTCGTAATCGCTGTTAGTGGTTACTACCACAACGGTATCCGGGTGACGCGCAACGACCTCCCCGGTAGGAAGCGTGACACAGGAACAGCGGTCCAGCAGTGAATTCAGTCCGACTAACACGCCGGGATTCGATATGATCGCGGGTTCCTGCAATTCCACCAAATATCCGTACCGCATTGCCTGAACCAACGGCGTGTCAACATACCGGAAGGACTGCGCCCCGTTCTTTCGCTGCATACATTTCACTAATTCCCGGAACACCTCTTCCTCAGTAATGTTTTCGTCATAGGAGCCTGTCATTTTAAAATATGCTGTTGCCGGATCCATCTGTATATCCTGAAAATCAGGCAGCTCTGGGACTTTATTGTTATTAACTTCAGGTATGATTTGTCCCAGGAGATCATATATTTCTGTATTTGCAGAACAGGTCAGTGAAAGATACGGCAGCCCTAATCCTGCCGCGATCGCTTTCGCGCCTTCTGTCTTTCCCGTTCCGGCAGGCCCACGCATCAGAAAATTTCTCATCGGATTCTGTGTCCCCGTCGTTTCCTTGATATGGAGGCAGATCTCTACTGCCTGTTCCGGTATTACATACCAGTCCGGCAGTCTTGGAATCAAATCCTTCTCCTGTCCTGAAAAAGTACGCTGGGAAAAGGAATATCGATCCACAAAATCCGAATGCTTTACTGGACGGAACACCGGCTTCAACATCTCAAACCGTCCATGCAAAATCTGGTCCGGAATAATTGTTCCATCACTGATTTCAGACTGAGCGATCATATCAAAAATACCAGGATAAGGAGCGTCAAACAAAATTTTTTCCTCCATGATCCTCCGGTAAAAGTTATCGCAGAGGATCCACGCGCTTTCTATTTTGCTGTAGGAGAGCGACTCTCCCTGTCTTCTCCATTCCTTCAATTCCTGATATTGCTTCTGAAATTCTGATTCCTTCAGCGCGGTTTCCATAATCGCCAGAAAAACCGCAGTCCCTGTTCGCGATCCGGAAGACAGGGTATAGGCCGAAGCCGCATTGTACGGCGGTTTAAAGCAGGTTATTCTGATCCCGCCGCTGTCCGGATCATACAAAGCGATCTGGATCTCGCCGCTGTTCGCATGGTATTCCACAACCGTCCGATTGCCCAGCGTTCCGATCCCTCCTTTTTTTCGGCCTGTCTCTATGTCCATATATGCAAAAATCCCCCGGAGCGTAGGCCCGTGCAGCGTGGCAACCGGCGCTTTGGTATAGTTGTATTGGGAAAATACATCTTTCCGCCTTTTATTTACCGAATCATCATCAAACGGCTCCGGCAGCTCGCATTCCCATGTCCATTTACTATATATGGGGGTCTTTCCCATATCTTCTCCCCCCTTACCACTCTACCGTCACGCAGTTTTTTCTGATCTGCGGGGTCAGTCCCATCTGCTCCAGCTTTCCGGCCAAGTATTTCCAGCAGGATCGTTCAGGCATATCCGGAACAATGTCTTTTACCTCATTTTTTCCCCTTCTGTAATAACTACTTCTCCGCTTTCCAGAATGTCGATGCGGCTGTAGCCCTGAGAGCTAAGCTCCGAAACCAGGCCGTGCAGCTTATCCTTCGCCGCCATTTCAAACCAGACGCTGACCAGTTCCTCATTGGCGTCAGGTTTTTGGATCTGGTCTGACGACGCTTTTTTCGGTTCTTCCCCTTCCTGCATATTAACGAATACACGGTACAAAGGATCTATCACCACCTCCGCGGAATGATATTTTCCGGTATGGTTTGTTAGAATTTTGCCTTTTCCTCCCTGTTCTGCAAGCTGTTCCGGCTGAGCTGTGCCCCAATTCCAAATTGCTTCAGGATATTCTTTTCTCAGAATTTCAGTCACACGATAGTTCAAATGAGACAGAACTGCCTTTTGCACCGAATCGGTTTTTCCTGTTCTTAATGTCAGCCGGTATTTCCACTGTGTCCGAAAATGCCTCCATTTTGACTGGGCTTCCGGCAGTCTTGCGATCACTGCCGCAAAGCTCCAGACCACGAACACCAAAGCATAAAGCCAATAGTATTCTGATGGTCGGAAAAACAGCAGCAGGATCACAAAAGCCAGCAGTAATATGCGGAGACTCTTTATATGAGTCTTCGAGTCCATTGATACCATTCCTTTCTTTCCGGACATTCCCTGACTGAAATAAAAAAGAGGGACCGGACAGCTTTGAAATTTCTTTCTTAACTGTTCAGCCCCTCTGTGCCTGATCTATTTCACACATGAAAGTCCGTATCTGTTATTTCTAGTTCCTCCAGCTGGATCTTATTATGTTCTCCAGCCGGTTCTGTAATTGATCCTTTCTGCATTCGGGTCGTCGGCAATACCTGTTTCCACTGATAAAGCTTTACCTTCAGGATATGCCTGATCCCTTCCTCTGACCGGTATTCCACATCGTCCAGATCTCCGCTGATTTGAAGACAGCTTCCCTTTCTAATTCTCATTCTCGACAACAGCTCTGCCTGTGTATCAAATGCCCAGCATTGCAGATACATGGTATGGGAAGTTTCTCCGTATCCCTGCTGTACTGCCAAAACAAAAGAACTGTATGTCCTCCCTTTTTGACTGAGCTTCAGCTGCGGATCATCTGTTACATATCCCAAAGCGGTTATCGTGACCAATCCTTTTTCCTCCTTTCTGCTTTGCCTAAAAAAATACCGAAAACGGCTATGCAAACATAGCTGTTTCCGGTAAACGTACAATCATAAACAACGTGTGATAAGAGCCAATCTTATGCACAAAAATCAATCACAGTTTCAGTATATACAAAATATATGATTTTGTCAAGTATATTTCATGTTTAAATCAATATGTTGTATCAGACAGAAGCTTGATATTACAGTCAATTTGGTCAGTGCTAAGAGAGACTTATACTTCCTTAGACCATTCCAGTCACTGCTGATATTCTTTAGATTTTGTGAATAACCTTTGTCCATCAATCTCCCATACATCTACATTTATCTCTTCTTGTGTCTTTGAAACTACTAAAATCTCACAGTCCATGCAGACAGGTATTACTTTTGAAGCCGATTTTTGATGAACGGCGGTGAGATTTCAGAGAATACTACCGGAACCAACGGTGGTATCTATTCTTTTTCCAATAATGTGTAATTAAACGCCGGTAATATCAGTAAAAATCACGCAAGTATGGGCGACGGCGTGTATGTTGAGGGGAATGACTCGAGACATAGTACCCTGCACATGAAGAATGTTGTCATTGCCGAAAACAAAAGTGGTGATCAGGGTGGTGGTTTGTGGTTTTGTTCTATCGGCGATGGTAAGATTTATGTTACCAATGGCGGAGTCATTTACGGCAATACTGCTGATGGTGCCGGAAATGATATAGCCTTTACCAAATCCAAGAAGGACAGCAGCCTAATCCTTGCCAAGTGGATTTTGGGCGGCGGTTCGGTTCTGTATTACAGGGATGGTAGAATTTTTGCACCTTCTACCGGCTTAATCCTCGGCTCGACAGACAAGTCTGCTCTAAGGTATACTAGTGATGCAAGTGCGAAGCCAGTCGATGTCGTGGAAGAAAAGCAAAGTTTGGCATTGGCGGCTACTATCGACTCTGCAGCCATCCCACTTGCAGTAAACAATGTCAAACTGTTCATCACCGAAAATATAGCACCCGAATATGGCGGCGTTATAATCGGAGAACAAGATGACTTGACTTTAAATGTGACGAAAGACTGGAAAGAACTTACAGATGACAGCTTAAAGCAGCCTGTAACTGTATATTTAAAAATCGGCGATACGGTTCTTGATCCGATTGAATTGAATGCAGATAATAATTGGACAGGATCGTTTGAGCAGCTTCCGGGTGTTGATACATTGAGTGGAAATGTGTCTTACGCTGCGATGGAAAATCCAGTGTCGGAGCATTTTACGCGGACATATTCCGATGCTGTTGTAGATGAAGATAGCCGGACTATTTCTATAAATATCACGAATACCTATGCTCCGATAGGTAACTTGACCGTATCAAAAACGGTTTCCGGCAACGGTGCAAGCAACACAAAGGCATTTACCTTTACCGTAACGCTCGATAATACCACAATCAGCGGAACCTATGGGGATATGACCTTTGAAAACGGTGTTGCCGCTTTTACCTTGAAAGCGGACGAACGTAAAACCACTTCAAATCTTCCCGCCAGTGTGGGCTATACGGTCTAAGAAAGCGACAACGAGGGCTATACGGTTACTGTGAACGGAGCAAGCAAAACAACGGCTACCAGCACGATTATTGCGAATACTACCGTTACCGAGGCCTTTAACAACTACAAAGCCAGCGGCGACACTTCTGATCCAACGGACCCGACCGACCTGAGCGATCCAAACAGCCCGAACACGCCGGATGAACCTAAGGATGATACACCGCAAACAGGTGATAGCAGTAGTCTTCTGCTTTGGGCTGTGCTTTTGGGACTTTCGGGATTGGGCATGACAGCGGTACTAGTTCTTGGTAAAAAAAGAAAAATACAAACCAAGGCACTCGAAATAGGGGATAAGTTTTACCTTACCATAAAGGTGCATGTTTGATGATTCATACAAGAGATAATCGTCCTCTTGGACAGGATCCATAAAGTCCTCGTTGAATCATTCTGTGATAAAGTTGTTGTGGGGACTAAAAATCGTTTTTGGAAAATAAGTGCTTCATTCAAACTCATTAGTAGTAACAATGATAACGAAAACTGCGGCTTGCATTCTTTACGATCTTCTTCATTTACAGTCTTAATCTAATATTCGTAATCCATTTGTCCTACCATTCCAATTTCTTTAAAAATAATTGGAATGGTGGTGGTCTACCCCAAAGACGAAAAAGTGGTAATAGGTAATAAATATAAAAGCGCGTGTCCGAAGACACACGCTTTTAGGGCTGGATATATGTTATAAATATCTCTTTAACAATCGAGTCAATTCCAGAATGTCAATAGGCTTTGCTATATGGGCATTCATACCGCATTCTAAGCAACGCTGGATATCGTCGGAAAAGGCGTCTGCGCTCATAGCTATAATCGGAATAGATAGAGCATCAGGATGATTCAATCCTCGGATTGCCTCTGTTGCCTCATAACCTGTCATATGCGGCATACGGATATCCATAAGAATGGCATCGTAATATCCCTCAGGTGAATTTTGAAACTTGTCCAGACATATCTGGCCATCCTCTGCCCAAGCCAGTTCCACGCCTAAATCGGACAGCAATTCTTTCGCAACCTCCCAGTTTAGTTCATTATCCTCGGCAAGCAGGATACGGCAACCGGATAGATCATTCGCTTGGTTCATTGTCTGGCCGTGTTCCGCTTCAGTGCCCATATACTGGCGCAAAGCATGATACAACGTAGATTTAAAAAGCGGCTTAGATATAAAACCATTAATACCCGCTTCACGAGCCTCCGATTCAAATTCACTCCAGTCGTATGCAGAAATCAGCAAAATCGGCACTTCATCTCCTAAATTACGTCGGATTTCCTTTGCAACCTGAATCCCATTCATGCCTGGCAGTTTCCAATCAAGTAGAATGATTTGATAATCATCTCTCTTTTTATGGTGTTGAATTACCAGATCTATCGCTTTTTCTCCACTTAATGTCCATTCTGCTTTTATTCCGATCGATTTTAGTGCGTCCGTTGCTGTCTCACATAACAATTCGTCATCATCAACCACCAGCATATTCCACGAGGGAAGAACCATATCCATCTCCTCGGCAACCGCTTTTTCAAAATCAAACCTGAGAAAGAACTCGGTGCCTTTATCAAGTTCACTTTTTATGTCAATGGTTCCCTCCATCGCGTCCACAATGTACTTGGTAATCGCCATTCCCAAACCGGCACCCTCAGTTTTATGTATTCTGGCTCCATCCGCACGGCTATAGGATTCATATATTTTTTTCAGGAAATCTGGCGACATACCAATTCCGTTATCCTTGACCTTAATATGAGTTCGGACATAGTTTTCTCCTTTCGGAGATTTTTCTTCAGAGAGGGATAATTGTATCGAACCTCCCTCCGGTGTATACTTTGTTGCGTTCGATAAAAGGTTTAACAAAACCTGATTCAAGCGTACTCCATCGCACCACACATTTTCGGTTAAGATATTTTCAACATGTATGTCAAAGGTTTGCTTTTTTGTCTTAACCTGTGGCTGCATAATATTAACAATTCCTTCAACAACTTCCTTTAATGAAATTTGTTCTGTTGTTAAAGTTAATTTCCCACTTTCAATTTTAGACATATCCAAAACATCGTTGATCAGCCCTAATAGATGTTTACTTGATAATGTAATTTTTCTAAGGCAATTCTGTACCTGTTTCTGGTCATCTATGTGGGCTGTGGCAATCGCGGTCATGCCGACAATTGCATTCATGGGTGTACGAATATCATGGCTCATATTTGCTAAAAATTCGCTTTTGGCTTTGTTCGCTTCAAGAGCAGTCTGCCGGGCCTTCTCCAATTCATACACCTGAGAACGGGTTATGAAGAAATACCGAATAAAAATCAATGTCAGAATGATTAATATAGAAATACAGGACAATACTGTCATAAATATGCGCTGACTGCTCAGATTGTTTATGGTACTATCCAATGAGCTATAGGGCATAACCGATATCAAATACCATTCAGAATAGGGTAATGGTATCCCATAAATTTGCCGTTCTTCACCGTCCACTTCAAATGTTGTTGCATACTCTTGGCAGTTCTTTAACGCAGTCCCCAATCCCTCGATGGAATCCTCTGCAGGCAGCTCATTTACCGATGGATCAAGCAACTTTTGCAGTTTCTGGAAAAAATACTGTAATTCATTGTTGGAATTTTGTATTACAAAACTGCCGTCCGGCCTGATAATATGATAATACATCAACTGATCTTCATCCTCTAAGGAAAGGAATTCGGTAATATACTCCAGAGGAACGGCCGCGATCAGACCAGTGCTTGTTTTATCGTTATGCATCGGATAGGCAGCGTCAACGCCAAACAACACCACTTCATTTCCAGCAGAATCAATGCCTACAGCGACTCTTTGTTCCCCCTTTGATAGTGCTTCTACAAAAGGCTCTGGATTAAGTGGTCGAATTGCTTGCCCATAAAGCGTCTGAAAATTCCCCTCGGCAGAACAAAGGGCCAAATAATCAAAATCTCTGACCTGTGTCCTGTAAATGAGTTCCTCATATAGATTCGCCCTATCATTGTTATCTGTTGAGACAACGGAAACAATGCCGCTGACCTGATCAAAACGCAACTTTATTACAGTTTCAAAGTGTCTGGACATCTGTTCATTCATTCCAGACATATAAATATTCCCGATTTCATAAACGGTGTTTTTACTTTTTTGGCTCATATAGATCCCAAGCAGACTGAAAATGATAATACTAAAGATCAACAGTCCAATGAAACTGCATATTAGAAATTTTGTGGCAGCATGCTTCTTTTTCCTGTTTTCCATTACGGTTATTCCTCCTGGGATCTCCGGTACTCTTCAATAGCATTCACTGTTTGATCGTAATCCTCGGATAATTGAGGCATCATAACGGCGGCTTTCTTCCAATCGTTTTCTTTTAATGCATTAGTTACCAAACTACTACTTTCAAACAATCTGGTAAATGAAAGATTTTGACAAATTCCCTTGAGGGTATGAACGTCTCTGAGAGCCTCAGCATAGTCTTTACTACCCATAGATAGTTCAAACAAGCGATAGCTTTTATCGTCCAGAAATTTATAAACAAATTTCTGGACGGTCTGCACCCTCCGCAATCTACCCAATACCTCATCATAATCGCCGCCCAATTTTATATAACAATCTCTTAGATTCATAATCCATATTTTCCCCCTTTAGATCATGTCTGTGTTTCCTTTATCCTTATTAAGGAAACAGGTGCTTACCTTATTCTTTGTATTTTTTGACTGATACATCATATCGTCTGCCGCTTTAAAGAGTTCTTTTGCAGTTCTCGTTCCATAAGCGCCGCCTACGCTTACAGATATATGTAGTTCGGGATGGTTATTGATTATCAGATTATCAATGGCGTCTCGGATCTGATCCAGCTTTTTCTCAAATACATCTGCGGGTATGCTGTAAAAAGCAATGACAAACTCATCGCCACCATAACGGATTACGTCATCTGTTTTTCGCACACAGGACAAAGCGGTTTGCGCAATGTTTTGCAGCACGATATCGCCTACATCGTGGCCATAACTATCATTGATATGCTTAAAATCATCTGCGTCTATGACGGCTAACGCTTGAATAGTATCTGCGCCTTGAAAATGTTCGTCGTAATAACGGCGATTGTAGATATTGGTTAAGGAATCTATATATAATAAAGACTCATTATACTGTTTGTGAAAGCGGTTGGGGTATTTTCCACAGGAAAACATTCTATCGTAGTCTATTTTATTTCTTATATCTTGAATATTTTTAGTCTCTTGTTCCGGGGAGGCGTCAATCAGCTCACTTTCAAGTGTGTCTGCAATTTCTTGCAGACACAGTAAAAGAGAAGGATTAAATGCACCGCATTGTCCATCTAAGATCATTTTCAAAGCTTCTTCATGTGAATAAGCTTTCTTATAGCATCGTTCACTGGTTAATGCATCGTAAACATCGGCCAGAGCAACCACCTGGGCAGCTATGGGTATCTCCTCACCCTTCAATCCATCCGGGTAACCATTGCCATCATACCTTTCGTGATGCCACTGGCAAATCTCTGCAGCCACTTTGACAAGCGGAGTCTCCTGCTGCTCAATGGGCAGGTCTAACAGCATGTTAGCACCAGTCACTGAGTGCGTTTTTATCACTTCAAATTCCTCTGCCGTAAGTCGGCCGGGTTTATTTAATATTGCATCAGAAATTGAGATTTTCCCAATATCATGAAGCGCAGAAGCAGTACTGATCAAAGAAATATCTGCTTTAGACAAAGGATATTGATCTGTAAGCTGAATCAACTGCTTCAGTAAATATCTTGTAATCGTATTAACATGCAGTATATGCAAGCCGCTCTCTCCATTACGAAATTCTACAATATGAGACAAAATTGAGATCATCAGCTTATTATTCTTTTCCTGCTCATGAAATTGTTCTTGCAATAATTTTTCAAGACGCTGCTGCCGCGCGTATAAAAACATCGTATTAGAAATTCGACGCTGGACTATCGTCAAATCAAAAGGACGGCTGATGTAGTCAAAAGCTCCCAAATCATACGCCTGCTTTATGTTTTCGGGGGAATCGTCCGCAGAAATCATAATAACAGCGAAATTGTCATTCCAGTGATATTTGTTGATGTAGGTTAATACTTCAAGGCCATCCATTTCGGGCATCATAATATCCAATAGCAGAAGGGAAAAATCACGTCTTTGCTTTGAAAGGATAGAAATTGCTTCCGCACCATTTTCGGCCTCTACCACATCGTATTGTTCTCCAAGGATGTCTATTAAAAGAGCACGATTTATTTCTGAATCGTCAATAATTAAGATTTTTTGTTTTTCCATAAAACTCAACCTTTTTCTTATACTTATACAACTTAATTATAACAAATTCTCTTGTGTATAGGCAATATCCATATTGGTAAGGTGTGCAAATAGGTTGATCCTTTTTGATACTGACAAAATGGATTCGTCATGGTATAATTTAGGCAGAGAGGAGATGGGATATGAAACCGCAGGAAACAAAATTTACATTTGTATATAATGAAATTAAGCAGTGCATTTTGGAGGGCCAAATACCCCCTGGAAATGCCTTGCCATCTTCAAGGATGTATTGCGAACAATTCCATGTTAGCAGATATACGATTAACCGCGTTTTTGACGCCTTAAGGGAGGACGGATTGATTGATATTCAGCCCCGCCTTGCACCGATTGTTGTTTCAACAAAAGAGGCTTCTAATACATTAAACGCTGTTTTCGAGGTTTTAAAACAAAAGAAAGGCATTTTACAGGTATATCAAACTTTTGCTCTAATACTTCCTTCACTTTGGGTTTTTGCTTTGCAGGGGTGTGATGTGGAAGTACTGCCCCACTATGAACAGGCGATGAAAGCATTGCGTTCGGGACATATCGCTGGTGCATGGCGTTCTCTTTCTAAGTTAGGATATGAGATATTAAAAATAGGCGGTAATTCCCTGTTCAGCGAACTATATTCTACATTTGGCCTTTATAATAAGCTTGCATTTTTTGCAGAAGATTGTCCCTATTTCTCTGAACACTTTTTGCAGGACTCTGCATCGGGAACCAGCGTTATGATGGATATATTAAAGGACGATGATCCACTTACAAAGTACAACCAGTTATCAAATATTTATCAAAACCTTACGGCCTCCATTGAGGATACGCTAAATTACTTGTCAAAAACAATGCCTCAATGTCCTGTGCAAACTGGTTTGAAGTTTTCGTGGAATCCCATGCGAGGCCAGGATTATTATTACTCAAAAATTGTTGATGACATAAATCTTAAAATCGGTCTTGGTGAATATCCCGTGGGAATATTTCTTCCATATGAAAAGCAACTGGCTAGCCAGTATGATGTCTCCATATCAACGGTCAGAAAAGCTTTGTCGGAACTCGAACAGAGAGGTTTCGTAAAAACGTTAAATGGTAAAGGCACTATAGTTATAGAACCGGATGATACGAAACTTCATCAACTGGCTCTTAACTCCGGATATGTAGAAAAAGCACAACGTTACCTCCACGCTCTGCAGTTAATGGTATTAATTATTCGCCCGGCAGCTTTAGTTGCGGCTCCGCAGTTTACTGGAGCAGAACTGGATAAATTATCAGATAGATTTACTTCTTCGCACTCTATTTATTTAGGAAATATTTTGGAATTTATAATGAAACATACAACTTTGGAACCTTTGTATATTATTTTATCTGAAATCAGTCATCTGCTTGAATGGGGACATCATTTTACCTATTATCCAACCAAGAGGCACACGATTTTTCATCTTAACAAACAGGTCATTCTAGCGCTTCAGCAGTTAAATAAAGGTAATGCAAGCTCTTTTGCAGATAATATAGCGGATTGCTATCGTTATATTTTGGTGTGTGTAAAAAAGAATATGTTAGAAAGATATAAACTTTATAGTGTCGCTAATATCCGAATTCCAGAAAAATATTGTTTGAAAAGTAATGGAATGAGACCCTGATATTCTTCTTCGATACAGAGCAAGTTGTCCAATTGGATTTGACTGAGTACAAATCGGAGATTTGTGCGAGGGATATATTTCGCCCCTGCGGGGAGCTAAGTATCAATATCGGGCAAAACATTCCCTTTATTGATACAGAGAAAATTGCACCGCAATTTTCTTCGCTGTCCCGCCGACAATGACCGCCGAAACAGCGGCAACCGTCAGGACGGTTGCAAAAAGAGAACGCACCCATTAAGGGAGAAAGGGTAATATGGCAAGACACAGCTTCATACAGATGTCGAAGCTGCCGAATGTCAAAGGACGGATTTCCTATATCACAAGTCCCGCAAGGCAGGAAAATCTGTACGCCACCTACCGCACCACAGATAATGCCTTTTGGAGCAACCTCGCAAGGGAAAGCCAGCAGGAGTTTAGGCGAAGCGGCGCAGATGGAAGATGTATCGACGCAAGGGAACTGATTATCGCCCTGCCCGAAGTCTACACGCAGTATGAGCCACAGCAGGTGCTTGAAGATTTTACAGAGGAATTTCACAGGCGGTACGGTGTGGAATGTGTGTCGGCTCTGCACCACAACAAACGCAAGACCAATTATCACATTCATCTGATTTTCAGCGAACGGACGCTTTTGCCCGAACCCGAAGTCAAGATTGCCACCCGAAGCGTGTTCTTTGATGAAACGGGCAAGCGGGTACGCACCAAGAAAGAGATTATCGACGAGAATGGGCAGATACGGAAAGGCTGTACTATCATCAAGAAAGGTGAAATCTATGAGAGCCACCTTTTTACCTTGAAAGATGATAAATTCAAAAGTGAGCCTTTTCTTCGGGAGGTCAAGGTTGTTTACACCAACCTTATCAACCGTCATATTTCCGACCCCGAACAGCATTTAAAGGTATTTGATAAAAACAGCGTGTATCTGCCGACAAAGAAAATCGACAAGCACAATCCGAGAGAGGAAGAAATCAAAGCCGACAATGCGGCAAGGCAGGAATGAAACAGGACGGCGGATATGGCGTTATTATCGGGAATATCCGAAGCAAGGATTTTGGAGGTCAAGCAGACTGAGATACACGAAAAGGCAAGTCAAACTATCCACAAAAGCGGCTGGCTGCCCAATCTGTTCCGCAGTATCGTGAATAAGGCAAAAGACTTCCTGCAAAGCCTTATCCGTGAACATGGTATGCCGTCGAAGCCCACGCTGGATATTGATATGGCAGAGTTTGGCACTATGCGAAATCTGATGATACGGGTGCAGGACGAAGCAAGAGGGATTAGAAACTTGCAGGATAATGTTTTGCCCAAACTGAAAACACAGCTTTCAGAGACAACGGGGATTTTCAAGGGCAAGGAGCGAAAAGCACTTACCGAGCAGATACAGCAGACCGAAAAGGAAATCTCCGAAAGGCTTGACAAGCTGCCCGATATTCTAAAAGAGGACGGCTATCCCGATGTGCAGGCGTTTATGGCAACCTACCGAGAAGTGGAGGCCGTTGTGGAACAGTACAACCGCAGTCTTGCCGAGTGGGAGCGACAGGTTAAGGAAAAGCGCAGACCGCAGAAACCGCCCGAAAAAGAGAGCGTCAGAAACAGACTCAGGCATTTGCAGGAACAGGGTGGGCAACAGCCACGCAGAAAGAAATTCTTTGACAGAGACAGCCGATAGGCAAGAAAACTGCCGCTATGGTTTTACCCATACACGGCGGCATACATAGATTGGTTAGCGTCCCTGCTTTTGAATGACGGTTATCTGCAAATCCTTTGCATTGATGAGTGTTTCCTGTTTGCACTTCGGACAGTAGAGAGGATAGTTTTTTATCTCAGTATCTTCTCGCAGCCTGTCACGGGTTTTGTTGCCGCAAACGAGACATAGTATCCATTCTGTTTTTATCATCGTACACCTCATCTATTGAGCAAAAGCGGCGGTAACTTTTTATAGTGACTACCACTTTTCAATCAGTTACTTTTTATTTTTAGCATTCATTACATATTGACAGATTGCTGAAGCACAATTTTCTATTCCGACAGAGCTATCTATTAGCAAATCATAATTGTGCCGCTCTCCCCAAGATTGTCCCGAAATGTTCTTGTAATATGCCGCTTTTGCTTCATCGGAACGGCGAATGTTCTTTCTTGCTTCTTCTAAACTGTCTCCATATACTTGCATAACACGCTGCACACGGTATTCTGCCGGGGCATAAACAAAGACTTTAACGACATTCTGGTAATTTCGTAACACATAGTCGGCAGCTCTGCCTACAATTACACAGCTTCCCGCATCGGCAATTTTACGAATCACCTTATCTTGGGCAATAATTGCCTGTTGTATCACTTCGGTACTCAAATAAAGGTTGTGCAGCATAGCAGGAGAATTTGCGTTGATGTCCGAAATAAATTCTTTATCAAGACCGCTTTCCTGCGCCGCAAGAGCTGTCATCTCTTTATAGTAGAACGGAATACCTAATTGTTCCGCAACCAGCTTGCCAATTTGTTTGCCAGATGAACCATGTTCTCTGCCAATAGTTATGATAACATCCTGTTTTGAAGGCTTCAAAACTGCTTCATCCTGCATTTTTGTTTGTTCTATTTTCATAGAACGCATAAATGTAGCCGTCAACGCCGCCGCCACAATCATAGCAATAAAATCCGCAATTGGTGCGGCAAACAAAATGCCCTCAACACCAAATGATTTTGGCAAAATCAGAATTAGCGGGATAAAGCAAACAATATCTCTTATCATGGAAGAAATGACTGCCTGTGCAGGTTTTCCGACCGCCTGAAAGAAAATAGAGGTCATTTTAATAATACAAGTGAAAGTAATGAGCGAAAGGAATATACGGAAGGTTTTTTCGGCAAAAATCCAGTAATCTTCAGAATTTGGTATGTTAGTAGGCGTTCCGAAAATACCGACAACTGCCTGTGGAGCTAACTCAAACAGCAATGTTGAAGCAATACCAATCACGACCGTACAGAAAAGAATAGATTTATAGAGTTTCTTTACTCTCCCGTAATTTCTTGCACCCATATTATAGCCAATAATCGGCTGGCGGCCGAGAACAATTCCGACAACCAAGTTAATGACTACAGTAAAAACCTTGCTTTCAATACCAATAATAGCAATCGGTATATCCACGCCGTAGTGCGACATTGCACCGTACTTTGCAAGCATAATGTTGCAGACCAGCGAAATAATCACAATTGTCATCTGTGTGATAAACGAAGATGTACCGAGTTTCAGTGCCCCTGCAAACGCTTTAAAATCGGGGATAAAACTTTTCTTTGTGAGTTTGAAAGTCTTGGTGCGAAAAAGATAAAGAAAACTAATCACAAAGGAAGCAGCCTGTCCTATCACTGTAGCGAGAGCAGCACCTTTCATACCCCAACGCAGACCAAAAATAAATATGGGGTCTAAAATGATGTTGATGATTGCACCAATCAGCATAGAAGCCATAGACCAAGAAGGGCTTCCGTCAGCACGAATAACTGCGTTCATCATATTAGAAAGCATATATACAGGGAAAAAAGCTAAAATAATGTTGAAATACTCAATTGCCATTCCGATACTGTTTTCTGAAGCACCAAAAAGCGTCAAAAGTTGTGTCTTTAGCGGAAAAAATATCGCTATCAGCACAACGCTTGCAAACAGCGTAATGATAATTCCTGTTCCAATTGCCTTATGTGCAGATTGTGTATCCTTTTTCCCTTGACAGATATTCAGGTAATCGGCACAACCGTCACCGAAGCACCAAGCAAAGGCTTGGGCAATGATAAAGATTGGAAAGACAACGCCTGTTGCCGCATTGCCGAGGGCACTCAATTCACTGTTGCCGATAAAAATTTGGTCAACAATATTATAGAGTGCACTGACGAGCAGAGAAAGTACGCAGGGAATAGAAAACCCAAGCATAAGTCTCCCAATTTTTTCCGTTCCTAAAAATTGACTGTTTTCTGACTGATTCATAAAAACCTCCTTAAGAATATTGATTTTTTTGGAGTCTTTATCAGAGAGAAAGCTGCCTGAAAACTGCGAAGAACATAAAAAAATAAGTGCGTAGAATCGTCGCAATTCTACGCACTTATAGCTGTTCGACTTATGTAGTTTACACTAAACCTTCGTTTTTGTCAAGAAGTCAATCATCAAATGCAGGATATAGAATTTCATCATTTACGATTTCCATCGCCCTGCTCCGAATGTTATTCATTGCCCCAATCCACGCCATTTGGTCGGTCGCTTTAAGTTGTTCAGTCACGCCCTCGCATTCTGCCATCTGCCTTGCCAGCCGAGAAAACAAATCTTCTGCCTGCTCGTCAATATCGGCAAGATAACTGTTCAGCTTGCAAGAAGTCAGTAAATTGGCGTAAAAGACACGCTTATGATATTTGATATAACGCAGGTGGCGTTGCCCCCATATGCCGATAGATCTTTCTTTTTCGGCAGGTAAGGTAAGACAGGGAATATAATAATCGTCCTGCAATTCATACCATAGCTCATTATTCTTATCGTAAATATACTTGTCCATTTTAAAATCCTCCAGTATAATATATTCTCACATACGTCACAGTTCTCCGATTGCCACATTTTGTTATATCTTGTTATCAGATTTTCTTACCCTTGCTTTTTCCCTTATAAGGGAGCAGAGAAAGGGTAAAACAGTATGAAATCATATAAAGGGATATGGCGAACATATTGCGATAAATCCTTTCTTTTCAAGGCGTTTGGAGGATTTTATTAAAGCCCTGTGAGCTTCAATAACCACTTATAAAATTGTGGTTTTCAAATTCTTATTTTATTTATTATAAATTATATATTATTTAATGTTTAGCAACTATTGTAACATTTTTTAATTATGTTAGTTTTTTTAAATGTTTAATTGCATTTTTAAATGAAATAATAGAAAAAATTTGAAAGTTTAAAATAATATATACAAACTTATAAATTCGCTCTATTTCTGACTATTTAAACAAAAATTCGACAAAATCAGACCACCATGAATCTTCCGTGGTATTTAAGGTGATAAAGGCTTTCCACAGAAGCATAGAAGTTATTCATATCGCTGTGCAGTATCACCCAGTCCATAACAAAACCCTCCATAGCCCTTTTTAGATATATAACGTTTTTTGTGTTTCTATATAACCACCGTCAGTTGATGGTAGTTTAACTGTAAACAGATTTCCTCAAATAAAATTTTTATCTGTAAAAACTGACATTATAGACTACATCCTATAAATAGGGGGAAATATCAGCTAAAAATCAGACTTGAAATTTTCAGGCTATACGTGATATAATACGAATAATTAAAAAAGCGCGTATAATTGATCAGCGTGAAATCTTAACGATTTCACGCTGATTTTTTTGAGTGCGAAAGGAGATTAAAAAATGGAATTCTATATGAAATTACCACGCACCAAAAAGGAGTTTGGCTTATTTATGGCGATTATTTCGATTATCTCAGTCAACATCATCGCTCCTCTGATCACTTGCTTTGAAGCCGTCTTCCATCTGTATGTCTGGCAGGACGTTCTTACTGTCTTGCCTTTTATTTTGGTTAAGTGTCGTTGTTATTGTTCTGTTGGCGTACATACCCGCCGAGAAAATGACGGCAAAAATCATAGAAAAAGAGGACAGCTTCAATGCACATATTATTGTTAATATCCTGATGTCGATACTGCTGACGGTTATAGGTACATGGATAGGCATGCGCTCGGTTACATGGGAGCCGACTCAAAGATTTTTCTATAAGTGGCCACGCAACTTTGCTATTCCCCTTTTTGTAGAGATGTGTATCGTCCAACCAATAGCAGGATTTGTAATATATAGGCTCCACTTACAGAGGGATAGACAAAAAAATGACTGATATTTTCCCGTACAGCATCTGCATATCATAACCTTCTGTAACAAAGCATAAAAGAAAGGAACCCCTACGTAAACTAAGAACATAGTTTTATCTGTTTTGCATGATCCATTTCACTTTAGTTCAGCAAAAAGGATTTTTAACAACCAGCGAAGCAAAGCGTTTATTTGTTGACAGTTTTAAAAAAAGGCGTTATTCTAAATAGCAGAATAAAAAGGAGGTAGAATGATGCGGGTTCGATCCGATTGTTATTGTACTTTAGAAATATTTGCAATGTCTGATTTGCAAAAGCAGGGAAAGGCTATTTTGACCGATGAACAAAACGATACAATAGAAGCGTTGGCAGGAGAAAAATATTATCGATAGATAAAAGTATCTCTTAGTAAATATCAGGAGTACACACTGAAATTGCAAAATTGCAAGGCCCCCTTGATATATTTGAGCGGCTGTGACGATATTTGGGATCGTGGTATCTGTTATTTGAATAATACAGTGAATGGGTGGCATTAGCTTGGCAGGAGAACAATTATCAAAATGGTACAATACGCCATATTGGGAACAATATCATTTTAATCCCTATCAAGGTTGGCTGAATGATCCAAATGGATTGTGTTATTTTCAGGGATATTATCATCTGTATTATCAGTATAATCCTTTTGGTCAAGAATGGAGTTATATATACTGGGGCCATGCAACGAGCAAAGATTTGGTGCATTGGGTTCATCTTCCAGTTTGTTTAGAGCCTCAGCAGGAATTGTTGGGTAAACCGGAATTAAGTGCCGGGGCGTTTTCGGGCTGTGCAGTCGCCAAGCAATAGTTTTCAGCAAATTATTAACTAAACATAAATAAGCAGAAAGCAAACTGCTTCCTACTTATTTAAAATATCCTGTCTTTGTATTAATTTGTATCAAACATTACTCAATAGTAATCCGTTTTCCAGTCTGAAAAGATTCTATGGCAGCGTATGCTAGCTGTAAGGCCCGCAAGCCGCGCTCTGCTGGGATAGGGGGTCTTCCACCTGAACGAAACGCAGGAATTAACCGATCTAAATGCCGATCCAAATTATGAGTAAAGCTATTGGCATCGTCGTCAAACATCGATGGTCTCCACGTCTCTGCTACTTGAGATCCGGCTTTCTGGTAAGTACACCGTTTTAAATTATCTTCAATTAATATACGTCCCTTCATACCATTCACATCAATCATCTGTGCGAATTCATAGCATTCAGAAGAATCAAATGAACCCAAGAAAGTACCAACACCCTGATTTTTAAAATGCAAAGACAATGAAAATGTCGTATAGCTGTTTTTTCCTGCAATATCAGTCATGTCTGCTGATAATGATTCAATTGGTCCACATAGATATTCTATTAAATCTAAGCCATGACACTGTGCTTCAATTTGTTCCATATAAGGATGAGTAATAGGGATCCCATCACTACTCTGTGCAAACCTCCATTGTGCAAACACAATAGATCCTAACTGTCCAGAATCAATTATTTGCTTGGCTCTTTGTACAGGTTCGCTACAACTATGATTAAAATCTATTGCAAAAAACAAATCTCTTTTTCTGGCTTCTTCAATCATAATACGAGCTTCATCTAACGAATATGCCAAAGGTTTTTCAACAAAAAGAGGAAAACCCGCCTTAATTACTTTCATAGTTGGTTCAAATGTTCCTTGTCCCGGCATACAAATCGAAACCAAATCTGGCTTTTCCTGTTCTAACATCGTGTCAATATCTAAATAATAATTGACTTTAAATTGCTCTGCCCGGGCACGGGTACGTTCAAGTGTCCGCCCAACAATGCAGCAAAGTTCTGTGTCCTCCCTGTTTGAAAAAGCCCTAGCATGTTGATATCCCCAACCACCAGCACCGATTACTGCTACCCTTGTTTTCTTGCTTTTCATCATATCCATCTCCTAAGACATCCATTTTTGTTTTAAAGTAAACTCCTGACTTTCCTTCTTGACTGCAAGCTCCATTAATAAAGCTAAATATTGATCCTGACAATACTGATTTACAGAATAAAAAGGTTTTCCCATATTTACAAAGTCATACATCCTGGTTAAAACCGTTGCAACCGCCACCTCTTCATCACTCAATCGTACCGTTCCCAAGGGATTACGATAAAACCATTGTCCTGCCCCAGTTATTGCCTCGGTATGCGGGCAAGTCAAACTATTATCTAAGCCTTCATAGACCCTATGTAAATGAAACCGTAAAGGCGTATGGTAATCTTGCAGAATACTTACCTGTTCATCTGCAATTTCTCCTTTTTCGCCGCGAATTAGCAAATGCGATGTGCGAATTTTGGAGAAATATTGTTCATCAGTAAAATCAAAAACCGCCCATTTTTCGCCAAAATCCAATATTATGTGATCTTGAGTTTCCTGTATCCATTCTTCTTGATGAGGATAACCATTTCGTCCTGGTCCACGAATAGAGGGAGAAATAAATCGTTTTCCCCAAATACCGCAATCTTCAAAATTTAAATGTAAATATCGTCGTATCAGGCTAATTGCATGATATCCATGTGCAACTGATATTTGAACCTGTCGCACATTTCCCAGCAAGCCAGATTCGATAATCGACAGTCGAGCCGCATGCATTGGCTGAAATTGATATTGTTCAGCAATCTGTACGAATTTACTTTCAGTAATACGCCAAAATTCTTGAATCATCTCTTCTGAAGTTGCGGGGCACGTTTCTGTTAATATCGGAATTTGATTAGGTAAGGATTTTTGCATTATGTCCATAGTAGCCTGAATAGGAAGGCACAACACTATAAAATCTGGTATTTGATCTAAAGCTTCTTGTAAGTTTTCAAATACCGATACATTCCATTTTTGGGATAAATATTCCCGTCGCAACGCCTGTGGCTCTACTACTGCACAAACTTCTAAATAATCCGGTAACTCCTGAGCGGCGCGCAGATAGAATTCTGCGCGCCAACCACCTCCAATAATTGCAAATTTGATAAAAATTCATCCCCTTTATAATCCGTTAAAAATCAATATGATCAGGATCATATCCATAACGATAATCCAAATTTAACGCATCAATCCGACTCATTTCTTCATTAGTTAGTTCAAAGTCAAATACATTGCTTAATTGAACCATTTCATCTTGTTCAATGGTTTTAATGCTCGCCAACACTCCATGTTGCAATGTCCAACGCAGTAATACTTGCTCAATCGTCTTATCATATTGTTTACCAATATTCTCTAATAGTGTACTGCGATCATAAAGTCCGGGTTTTTTATAGCCGGCATGTTCAAAGGCATAGTAATGCGGCGGAATCGCTTTTACAGTAAGATCTTCCTCATTAATAGCCCCAAATGCAATCCCCTTTTCTGTACAATAATCTTGTAATTTCTGACGACTATATAACGGATGAAATTGATCTTGATTTACTGCTGGAATTACTTTTGTTTCAGGATCATCTAATATTTTTTGTATATGATGAATCTGAAAGTTACAAAGTCCAATTGCGCGTGCTTTTCCTTCCTCATAGATATTTTGTAAACGTACCCAAGCTTTTCTTTGCCAATCTTGTAGATTTTCGAGATATACCTTTGGATGTGGCCAATGAATTGAATATAGATCCAAATAGTCTGTTTCAAGTTGAGCAAGAATTTCTTCCACCGCATAATAATTACGATAATCCCTAATATCTCCGATCTGCGGCTTAGATGAGATAAAAAACTCTTCTCTTGGAATTTTGCTTAGTTTAATTGCGTGTGCTAATCCACGTTGAACTCGATGGATTTCAGCTGTTTCAAAACGCCTATATCCAGCTTCAATGGCATCTAAAATGATCTCCGACTGCGTAATTGGATCAAAAGCAATGGCACCAACCAGTTCCGTACTATATCCTAACACAGGCATTTCAACGCCATTATTCAATTTGATTTTTGTATTAAAATTTAAATTATTCATGTAGATTCCCCCTCCAAAATTTAGAGTTGATTATATGGATTGGCATTTCTTCTATCATCAATATTCATCGAATCAATTTCTGCCATATCTTCTGACGTCAGTTCAAAATCAAAAATATCTGCATTCTGTGCCATATGTTTTTGATTGGAACTGCGAGGAACCGGAATAACATTATGTTGGATATCCCAACGCAACAGAACCTGATAAACAGATTTCCCATGCCGTTCACCAACGCGGTTTAGTATTTCATTATCAGCGAAACGGCCATACCGTCCAATAGGTGTATAGGCTTCCATAGCCACTCCCCAATTTTCACAAAATTCTCTTTGTTCATTTGCCATGTAAGTAGGATTAAATTCAATTTGGTTGGTAGCAGGAATAATCTCGCAGTTTGGCAACAAATTCCTCATATGCCAAATTTCAAAATTGGATACAGAAATACAACGTGCCCGACCAGAACGATGGATTTTTTCAAGTTCTTTCCATGATTGAATATAATGCCCTGGTAAAGGCCAGTGAAGAACAAAACGATCTATGTAATCAATTCCCATTTTTCGTAAACTTTCTTCAAAGGACTCTGTCGTCCTGTCATATTTTTGTTCATCAAAAATTTTACTGGAAATAAAAAATTCTTCACGCGGTATTCCACTTTCCTTAATCGCAATTCCGACAGCTCGTTCAGAACGATAGATCTGAGCTGTGTCAAACAAACGGTAACCCACCTCAATGGCTTCTCTCAAAATGCGTACCTGTGTTTTCAAATCCTCTGCAATTTCAGCTACACCGAACCCCATAAGTGGGATTCTGACCTTATTATTTAAACGTTTTGTGCTTTGGAAAGTTAATTTTTCCATATTGTATCCTCCTATTATTCTGATTTATGATAAAACTATTATTCTTTTACCGCCCCAATGACAATACCCCTTACAAAATATTTCTGGAAAAATGGATAGATGATCAGAATAGGCAGGACCCCCATCACTGCCATTGCCATCTTAATGCTCATCGTAGGAAGTGTTGTTACTCCAGTAGAGCCAGCTCCTGCAAGCTGACTTGCATTACTCATCAAAAATTGGATATCCATTAACATTCGGTTTAGCAAAACCTGAGTGCTATACAATTTTTCATTGTTTATATAATAAAGACCATTCACCCAATCATTCCAATATCCCAAACCCACTAACAAAGCTAGCGTCGCCAATATAGGGGTGGACATAGGCAAAACAATTTGTGCTAAAATTCTCACTTCACCTGCGCCATCTATTCTAGCCGCTTCAATGACAGCATCTGGAATATTGGTGGAAAGATATGTACGCATCATAATGACATAGAATGCAGTCATTAATAAATTAGGCACAATTAATGCAAAAATTGTATTCTTAATATGAAATGTTTGCACCCACATCATATACGTTGGTATCAAACCACCATTAAATAACATCGTAAAGAAGAGATAAAAGGAAAAAAAGCCTCTCCCGGGAAGATCTCGACGCGAAAGCGGGTAAGCATATAACGTTGTGAGAAGAAGGTTAACAACAGTACCGATAATCATGACTACAAATGAAATGGAATAGCCTCTCAAAATAGCACCTGAATCTATTAAAGTAAATCGATATGCCTCCAAACTCCATTTTTGAGGAAAAAAAGAATAGCCTTGTCGAATTAATGCAGTTTCGTCCGTAAAGGAAGAAATAATCAACAAGAAAAAAGGGATCAGACAACAAAGTACTAAAAACAGGAAAACTATATGTAATACTATCTGAAATATTCTATCTTTACCAACCATACGCTATTCTCCTTTTAAAACAAAGCACTTTCTTTTTCCACCTTTTTGACGATTGTATTAACAATAAGAATTAATAAAAATCCTAAAAGAGATTGGTAGAAACCCGCAGCAGAGGACATACCAAGATTACTATTTTGTAAAAGACCACGATAAACATAGGTATCAATTGTATTGGTTACATCAAATAACGGTCCACTATTCATTGGAACTTGATAAAACAGCCCAAAATCCGAATAGAACATTTTTCCAATCGCCAACAAGGTTAAGGTAATAATTGTTGGTTTTAGATGCGGTAAAGTAATATGTGCAATCTGCTGCCAACGTCCTGCTCCATCAATTACAGCCGCCTCATAATACCCTCGATCTATTCCTACCAGTGTTGCATAGTAAATAATACAGTTATAGCCGAAATGCTTCCAAATATATACAATTACAATAATATATGGCCAATATTGGGGTTCAGCATACCAAGAAATTGATTCTTGCCCTAATACTTTTAAAATACTATTATTTACAAAGCCAACATCTGTTGCCAAAAAGCCATAAACCAAATAACTAATGATAACTGTAGAAATTAAAAATGGAACTAAAACGATTGTTTGATAAAATTTGCGAGCTTGCTGTGCTCTTAGTTCTCCTAGTAAAATAGCAACACATACAGAAACCAATGTTCCCAATACAATAAATACAGCGTTATAGCATAGAGTATTTCGAGTAATATTCCAAGCATCCTGCGTTTTAAACAAAAATTCGAAATTACTTAATCCAATAAATGGACTCCCCCAAATTCCATCTTTAAAATTAAAACGTTTAAAAGCCACAACGATACCCGCCATCGGAATATAGTTATTGATAAACAAATATAATGCACCCGGAATAAACATCATATAGAGAGGCCAATAGCGCCGAATGGTTTTTATAAATCGTTTTTGTGATATGACCCTTTTTTTGTCTCTCTCTCCTTTCTTCATTTTAACTACCTCCTTATATTGTTTTGGTAAGTGGTAATAAAAGAGCAGTAGAAACGACTGCAAACTATCTGCTCTTTTATTACGCAAGTGAGGATTTTACTCGCCTTTTTCAGCTAACCATGCATCAAACTGAGCTTGCTTTTCTGCAAGGATCTTATCAACGCCGGCGGCTTCTAATTCGGCAAGAAATTCTGGTATTGTCGTTTCAGGATCAAGCATTCCACATTGCAATGCCGTATCATATTTACTGATTACATTATCACAAGCAACTTGTTCGTTCAGAACAGCAGTGTTGTCCCATGCAAAACCATATGCTGGCGAAATATAACAATTCGCATTAAATTCGGCTACTTGATCCCAATAACCTGCTGGACGGCCATCTGGTACATGAATAATCAATCCTCCAGGATAAGAACCGCCTATACAACCAGCGCTGTATTCTACAGAAGTTGCATCCTGGCCGTCAAGATAAGTGATCATGTCATTTTCTTTATCCTTGTACTGATAGTGTACCCCTTCCACACCATATGTTAGGAGATTCATAAAGTCCGCGTCTGTCATCATCAGATTAAGCACCTGCATCGCACGTTCCGGTTTTTCACTAGTTACCGAAATTGCAGATTGCCATCCAGCATGCTGAGTGGCTGCATAAGTTTCATACGGCGTTAATAATTCACTTACAACTACCTCTTTCCCAACCGCATTGGTCCATTCAGCGGCTGGCAGAGGATCCGTGTTTCTGATCGCACAAGCAGCTTTTCCAGCTGCCATCAAACTTTTATTTGTAACGGTACTGCTAGCACCATCTGGCATTACCAGACCTTTTTGCATCCAGTCGTACATATGGGTAGTCCACTCTTTGTACTCATCTGTTTCATAAAAATTAACTAATTTAGTACTACCATCATAAACATTAACCAAACAGCCTAAATAGCCATAACATTTATCATAGGGATTAGGCATTGGATTGTAGCCACCCACATCCGGCGCTAATGGATACATATCAGGATAGTTTTCTTTTACTTTTGTCAGCACAGCTTCAATATCATCGTAAGTCTTAACGGTAGAAACATCCACATTTAAAGAATCTGCTATTTCCTTGACCATGAAAAAGCCAATACCAGAGCCCTTTCCACGGTTTCCGGGAATCCCATACTGCTCTGATCCCACTTTACCTGCTGCCATATATTTTTCTGGAATGTTAGCTAATATATCCTGCCCATATTTTTGAAGCAGATCATCAATCGGAATAATTTGAGAAGCGCTTTTTAAGGTAACTAAATTATTATTATAAGTATTAAAAATGTCCACCTGTTCACCAGAAGAAAGCATTAAATTCAACTGCTCAGTATAAGTCCCCTGACTTATAATCATCACTTTTACTGTGGTATTGCCCAATTTTTCCTGAGTGATTTTGCTCATCTCATCTGAAACCAGATTTAATGCTTCATCTGTTCCATTGCCCAAGTTAAGAATTACAACTTCATATGGATCTTCATTATTCTCAACCGTGTTCCCAGAAGTTTCTGAAGATTCACTACCACATGATGATAATGCAAAAGTACTCATCATCACTGCAGATAAGAGTGCAAATAACCTTCTAAATTTCATTCTGTTACCCCTTTCTTATAAAACATATTATATTCACCTTTCAATACTAACCGGTAAGTAATGAACTGTTTTTATTATATTAAATTTGCTTTTTATTATCTGCCCAAAAACAGACATGATCTATAATAATTTTGACATTTAAATATAAAAATTCAGAATATTATAATAAGAGTGGTCAGACTTCTTATACTTATTATCAATTTTCTGACATCATCTGAATAAAAAAACGTTGGGACATATCCCAACGTTTTTACCAAAGATTATAACTGTTGTCTCTCTTCCATAGGAGTAATTCCCATGACCTTTTTATATGATTGTGAAAAGTGAGAAAAATTGGTATATCCTACTCTTGTAGCAATATCGCTGATAGGTAAAGCGGTTGTCTGAAGAAGAGTTTGGGCAACTTTCATTTTTTCATTTAAAATATAATTTTTCAAAGAAATCCCCATCTCTTTTTTAAATAATCTAGATAAATAGTCCTCATTTAAAAAAACTTCCTTGGCTAAATCAGAACGTCTAATGTCCTTTTCTAAATGATTTTGAATATAATAAACAATTCGTTGGATTTGGCTTTTTGAATCGTTCTCAGGAGTTACATATTCGTGCAAATAATTTAAAGTATTATGGATAAACTTCAACATGTCATCAATCGATTGATATGCCGTTAAAGTAAATTTCATTACTTTATCTTTAAACATATCGTGTGTCTGCAAATCCATCCGATCTAATATGCTAAACACCGTTCGCATAAAATCTTGATAGAATAATTGTAAAATCTCAGCATCTAATACACCTCTCTTTTGAAATTCTTCTAAATACCTGGTCAACTCTGTTTCGGCCGCCTCATAATAACCAGATAAAAGTAAATCTGTAATATAATTGCTGTTAAACTGGTAAAGCCGCTCCTGTTCCATTTTACTTTTATCCGATTCCCAAAACAAACGTGATATATAGGCAACATTATCATCTCGTAATGCCAACAACTTTTTAGATTTATTGGAAACATCAGGCATCAAAACGGGATTACCAGTATAACAAGCAATATCAAGTTGGAGATATTCTTTGCAATAAACTATAAAACGATTTAATTGTCGCTGCAGTCCTTCTTGATCAATAAGTTGTTCTTCTGAATAAATGAGCAAAGCATAAGTCTGCTTAGGAATAGGTATTAATAACAATCTTTGTCCATAAATCTCTAATAGCTCTAATAAAATATTAGAGAAAGCATAATATAAAGTGTGTTCATCCCATTCTTCTTTATGCAAATTCCAACGCATTACATTAAAGATTACAACAAAAAATTCACTTTTCTCTGTAATAGAAATCGATAACTTCTGGAAATCCTGTAGTACAGAATTTATACTTTCTGTTTCCCCGCATATCCATTCTTCCAATATTCCTCCCCAGAAAATGTCTTTTCGATCCCACCAAAGTCGTCCATAATCAATATATTTCTGTTGCTCTCTCAAATTTTGGATTTTCTCTATCGCCCTGTGTAATGCAACCTCGATATCAGAATATCGTGCTGGTTGTATGATATAATCAAAGCTTCCTAGGCGCAACGCCTCTTTGGCATAAGAAAATTCTGCATGTGCTGTCAAAAAAATGCATTCGACCTCTAACGACTGCTCGCGAATCCAGTATAAAAGACTTAGACCATTCTCTGCAGGCATTTCAATATCACAAAGTAAAATATCAATGATTCTAGTCGAAAATATCTCCCGAGCTTCTACCGCGTTATACGCCGTAAAAATTCGATTGATCCCCAATTTTCTCCAGTTTACTCCAGAAGCAATACCGTCTACTACGCTAGTTTGATCATCTACTATCAGTACAGTCATTCTTTTTCACCTCCTTGTCTGCTTTTTTTATTGGCAAGAACAATTCGACATGTGAACCAATGGCTTGATTTGAAAAAGAAATACTAACATTTTCATGATATAGCAACATTAATCGATGACGTATATTCGAAATTCCTATATGCTCGCCTGTGTATAAATCACTATTTGTACAATTTAGTTTTTTCAGCATCTCTTCCGAAAAGCCCTTCCCCGTGTCTGAGATAATAATATTTACATAATCTTGGCTCTCTCCAACAAGAAAATGTATCTTGACAAAAATATTCAAAGTTATGTTTGCTTGTGTCGCGTGCTTAACACAATTTTCCACAAAGGTAAGTATTGTCAGCGGAGGTATTAAAACCGACTTCAGCGATTCATCACAATAAATGAAACACTGCGGCGGCATTGACAAGCTTATTTGTTGTAATTCTATATAATTTTTTACATTATTTACTTCTTCTTCAATAGAAATAAACGTAAAGCTATCACCAAAAGCAGAGCGCCAATATCTGGAAAGCGCAATAATCATATCTTGAATTCTAATAAATTGCTTAGATTGAGCCAATCCATAAATGTTCTTCAAGCAGTTTAAGAAAAAATGAGGGCGGATTTGAATTTGTAAATATTGTAATTTGGCTTGTTGGATTTCTATTTTCTTTTCATAAGATTCAATTTTTAACTGCTTAATTTGATTCAACATTTTATTAAATGTGGTACTAACCTCTTGGAATTCTACAATTCGATAACGCTTATCTATTTTGGTATCAATATTTCCTGCTTTTACATAATTCATCGTTTTCATGAGATCATCTAATGGGGCCAAATAAAGCCTTTGAAAAAAGCAGTAACATATTGGTATCAAAAAAACAAACAAAAAGGAAAGCACTATAAAAAGCAATTGTATACCGTCTAATAGACCCCAAACGCCTTCATATGGCATTAAATAATTCAGATACAAATTAGCATACTTAAGCGAACCCTGTACCACGATAAACTTATGTGGATGGCCTGTAAAAAAATAATTTTTTTCTGAGTTCATAGTCAATTCTATTTGATTTTTCTCAGCAAAATGGATGTTAGTTATAATTTCACCTTTTTCTGTTGAACACAATAAAAGTGGTTCCTCTCCACTAATTGGATAATTAATCATTGTGGTCAAATCTACCATTACGGCACAATAAACATTATCAAGCCTTAGTATCCGAAACATATATTTTTTTTGAGATATTTCTTTCAAAAACCAACCCTGTTTGTAGTTATCTCCATCGTCCTTTATTAGATTTCTTAAAAAGGTATCTGCCGCAATTTGTATTTCTTCTTGAATATTTCTCTTAAATGCCGTACGATAGATATTATTTTCTGATGAATAGAGAAAGCATCCTGTTAGAAGTTTATTTGAAATAAGCATTCTTTTATAATTATCTACAATCGTTTTTGCATAAACATGAGCATTAACAGGAGAAGGGTTATTTCTAAGCAGAATAATCTGTGAATTATTAGCGATCAAATCAGATATAGAAGAATCAATCAATGAAATAGCTTCATTAATTGATTGTTGATATAAGGAAAGTGTATTTTGATTCGTTGAAGCTGTATTTTGATTTACCACGCTGACAGTGTATAGGTTATATGTTATGAGCAATGTGATTAATGGGCATAAAAATGTAACCAGAAGCACCACTATCTGCTGCCGAGATGTAATTGAACGCATTATATCCCCCTCTTGTTATACCTCACAAATATTTTCTTTTTAATTATAACGATTTTAGATGCTATGTCAAGTGAAACAGATTGTAATAAGATAATGGAAATTTTTTCTATTGCTGTATTTCAAAAATCTCGTGTCAAAAACTTTAAATAAGAAAAACTCGCGATAATTCCAAATTTCTGTATTGAGATCGAATTTACTGCAGAAGTAATTAGGCATCAGAGTAAATACGGTGAAATCCTATTATATTCAAACAAAAAGTAAGATGGTATTGTATGGTAGTTTCAGATATCTTTCCTTTCAAAATGAAAGTAAAACTGCCTAAACCTTAGAAGAAGTTATGTTTAATAGACTATTAGCTAACATCTAATAAAGAGAAGCTGAACGGAGAAATACCCGTACCGCTCCCGTAATGTATCTACCGCTTTGTCCATCCTCTCCAGCTTTTGCAGCTTGAATTCCTCCGGGAACAAGGATAACTGCTCATTTCCCATGACTGACAACTGACAGGCCCGAACGCTTAAACTCCTCACCGGCTTTTTCGGACGGTGAAGCTGAAACAGGGAAAAAGACTGGTCGAACAAGTCCTTGACTGTCCGGTTCGGATAGGTCATTGTCCCCTGCCGTTCATAGGAACATAATACATTATCCCGTATCCCGATCTGTACCGTCCTGCACACAAAGTCATATTCCCTCATTCTGGCAGATACGCTTTCACACAGGACAAATAAAGTGATCTTTACGTCATCATCGCTTACAAGGTCTCTCGGCGCGGTCGTACTGTTCCCGATTGACTTGATCATCGACTTTGCCCCGATATTTGATACCGGCGACTGGTCCAGCCCATTAGTAAACTGCCAGAGCATGACCCCGTTTTTTCCCAACACCTGTTCCAGAAACCGCACGTCTGTCAAAGCCAGATCCCCGATCGTGCGGATGCCGTATTTTCTTAGCTTTTGGTGAGTTGCTTTCCCGACATACAGCAGCTCGCTGACCGGAAGCGGCCAGACTGTTTCCCGGAACTGGTCCGGCAGGATCATGATGGTCGCGTCCGTCTTTTTTAGATCCGAACCCAGCTTGGCAAAGACCTTGTTGAAAGAAACGCCGACTGAAGCGGTGATCCCCAGTTCCTTTTTGATTCGTTCCCTTAAGGTATCAGCGATCGTTTTCCCGGAACCGAACAAGTTTGTGCTGCCCGTCACATCGAGCCAGCATTCATCTAAGCCGAAGGGTTCTACCTGGTCGGTATAGTCGGAATAGATCTCCTTTTCCATTTGGGAGAACCGGAGATACTTGTCATAGTGGGGCGGGGCAAAGATGATGTCCGGGCATTTCTGCTTGGCAAACCATAAGGGATCGCCGGTCTGCACACCGAAGGCTTTGGTTTCATAGTTCTTAGCAAGGACGATCCCATGACGCTGCTCCGGATCGCCCGCGACTGCCATAGGTCTTCCTCTATATTCCGGGTGATAAAGGCTTTCCACGGAAGCATAGAAGTTATTCATATCGCTGTGCAGTATCACCCGGTCCATAACAAAACCCTCCGTAAACCTTTTTCTTAGTTTACGGAGGGCCCTTTTCTTTTATGCCTTGTTACAGAAGTTTTTCATAATCCTGCGCTCCATAAAAGAAGCGGAGAATATATACTGTCTTTTCCTCTTCGTCAATACGGAAGATCATTAAGTAGTTGTCGATAACTGCTTTCCTGTAACCCATACTGCGGAATGCTTCTGCGTGGCAATAGCTGTACGATTTCGGCAGGGTTTCTAAAATCCGATAACAATTTTCGATCGAATCTATCAAACGGGTTGCCGCCGGTAAATTTTCCAGGTTTACAGCAATATATGCAACGATCTGGTCAAGATCCCATTCTGCACGTTTGGTAATCTCTATTTTATATTCCATACCGTTCCCTCAGCTGCTTTAAGGATTGTCTGGCGTCAGTCGTTTTACCTTCTTTGATCTGTTGCTCTGCTTCGTCAAGTTTAACAAACAGTTCTGTCATCATCATTTTTTCTTCATAAGCCTGGATACTCATGATCACCATATCACCATACCCATTTTTTGTTACAAAAATCGGTTCGTCAGTTGTATGGCACAGTTTAGAAATCTCCGAGGTATTCTGCAATTCCCTAATTGGAATAATCTTCGGCATAGCCATTCCTCCCTTCTTGCACTATTATTATATAATAATTATAATACATTTATCATAAAAAAACAAGCGGACATCTGTAAACTGTCCACTTGTTTTCTTCCCAAATATCAAGGAAGTGCTCTCCAAGCTATAATTTAATTTTTGAAAATATCCAATATATTTTGGAACATCGGATAATACTGTTCCTTGATCCTTTGATAGATTTCTTGCGCAGTAGTTTCGTCATAAAGATGAGAGGTCAGATTCCTGTCGTTTAATAACTGAATCCACATGGTATCATCTTTCATTAGTCCGTCTGCATAAGCCTTGCGCATCACTGATTTTGGGCTGTTGATCTCAGTATATCCCTGCTCCAGCAAATATTCACGCAGGGTTTTCCAGGTTAATTCTGTACAAAACTCAAAACGCTGGATCACCCCATCGCGCACTGAGTCCATATTGGTTTTTTCGTAATCATCAATGGACTCTCTTAAACGTTCAATCGCAGACTGGAGCTTCTCATATTTTTCTGCAAATTTATCCATTAAAATCACTCCGTCCTTTTCGATATTCCTAACCAGTTTTTCATCTGTTTTTGGAGAAAGGAATACAATATCAAATTCAAGCAGGGTAGGAAGTTCATTGACAGAATCCCAAAACAACGCCTGATTTTCAGCCGGCATTCCGAAAACTGCGATGTCAATATCGCTGTTTTCTCGGTGATCGCCTCTTGCGCGGGAGCCGAACAATACGATTTTATCCGCTTGATACTGGCGAGATAACTGCACGATTTGCCGATATATTTGATCCATCAATTATCCCTCCATGTATTAAGTATAGCCTTATTATACCTTGAACCATTCAAAAAGGCAATTATTTTATGACATAAAACAAGCAGACAGCTGCAAACCGTCCGCTTGTTTTTAGTCTTTATGTTTTATATCCTTTATAACAGCAATAATATGAGCAAGCTGATGACCAGTTAATCCCTTTGCCTCACTCATCAATTCCTGCAAACGTTCTGGGTTATGATTTTCTTCATCAAAAAATTCTTTAGGGGTAATATGAAAATAATCGCAGATATAATAAAATCCATCCATAGAAGGTTTATTTCGGCCATTCTCAATATTGTTAATATATGCCGGCCCTTGTCCCATAGATAGGCTCATATCACGAGCCGATATTCCTTTTTGAATTCGTAATTGTGCTAATCTATTCCGAAAAAATTCATCAAACATAAAAATCACCCTACTTTTATTTTAGCGGGACATCATTTGATTGTTGTTCCTCTAAAGAGTTTATATAAATTGACATATTCTTTTTAAAGGAATATAATATAAAAGCAGAGCAAATATGCTCTGCTAACTATCAATTTCTTCTTCATCCTCAAATGAATATTCATTAAATTCTTCGTAATCAAGAAATTCAGATAAAGTCATATTAAAAGCTAATGCAATACGATGAATCGTTTTTAATTTAGGGTTTTGAGAAGAACCATGCATAATGCTGTCTAGAGTAGAGTGACTAACGCCACTAATTGTTGCCAAATAATTTATGCTATAATTTCGTTCATTACATAAATCTGTGATTCTATGTACAAGCATTTCATCGTATTTCAATGACTTCTCTTCCTATTCTTTAAATACCTTTGCTATTATATTAGCAAAAAGCATGTTCCGAATTGCCGATGTGTCGGCAATAATATTTTAAACAGAGACAGCTTTATTATTCAGCGGGGAGACTATTATATCTATGAACACACAACAGGATTTCAGGACAAAGCTGGACCTGTACCAGCCGTTTGCCCTGCTTTTAAACTACAGAAATAATCGCATGGATAATCTGAAGCCCATGCTCAAAGCAGCCGAGATCATGGTCGGGGAATGCCTGGAGGAAGGAATCAGGGATTTCCTGATTCCCATCGGCCGGAGGTCGAGAGGGACCACAGAACCTTTGGAGCACCAGTTCGCCCGATTTCTGGCCGGTATGAAAAAAAGCCGCCCTGAGATCAGGATAACGGCTTTGGTATCAAACCATGCTGTAAGATCTGTTCGCCCGGCTCTGGAGGAACAGGGTGAGCTGTGCCTCTATGACCAGATCGAAATACTGGAATCTGGCTATGAAAAGGACTTTCAGCAATATATCATAAAAAAGGTGATCCCCAGCACAGCGGCGATCCTCTCCCTGGACCAGCCCAAAACAACAGTTTCCAGAAAGACATATAAAGCGGCTTACCAGCTGAATATACCGATCAAGAGTATTTTTGAGCTTTCATGGGAATTCAATGAAGGCGACAACGGGATTTCGCTGATCAAATCCCTTGAACTCCGTAAAGCCCTTGCCATACCTGATAAATGCGCGGTCTTCTATTTTAACCCCGTTGGGGTTCACCTGACTATGGCACAGCTTGCGCCCGCGCTGAAAACTGCCGTTCATGACTGCGCTCAGAATGGGATCACAGATTTCCTGTTCCCTCTGGAGGGACTCAACATGATCCGGGAGGAGGAGCTGACCTGCCAGGCAGTGAGGATCATCAGGAGCATGATGGAAGAATATCCGGATATCCGGGTCTTTGCCTGCATTCTGGTCAGTGAAGAATCAGATACCTATCCGGAGGAATATGACAGCCTGTTTCATGAAGCCTACCAGATGGAAATAAACGGCGCCAACCGAACCTCTGTCTTTTACGACGCTGCCGCCAAGCTGATGAGCGCCCTGATCGCTGTATCAAAGAAAAACAGCACCTTCCAGCTTGGGAACCAGGCGGACAGCCAAATGATCCCGGTATATAACCTATACCATATGATTCACAATCCGGGCTTCCTTCCCCCAAAGCCTCTGTATTCCCTTACTCCGGATACACAGAATATTGAGAAGCTGGAGCTTCTGGAACGGGAGCTTGGCGTATATCCGAAGGAACACCCGATCTATGAATACAGGGTGGAAAACGAACTAAGCCAGGATCATCAAACCGAACATTACAGCTATCACCGGTGCCTGGATCTGATCTTGGATTTTATTCGGTTTAACAATGAGACCGCCTATCTGCGGGGCTTGGCGCTTGGCATGATCCAGACGGATAACCTGCAAAAAGAAGTAGATCATTATTCTGTCACCCATACCCCTTTCTACAGACAGTTTCAGGAAAAGCTGCTGGCTCTGGCCGAGGCAGTCAGGAAGGACGGCGATTCTGAGCTTCTCAGCTCGCTGTACCAAAAGATCGAGGCGGTAGACAGGCGGCTGAAGATCGACCAAACCGGATACCTTCTGCTGGGTTTCCGGAGCGGCAGGAAGAAAGCGGTAGAATTTGACGAAAAACTGGACGAACAGTTTGAGGACTACTGCAAGGAACAGATGAAGCTGTTTTATGACTGCCCGTTTAATGTGGATACAATAGGGATCATCTCAAAAATATTCCGGGAGAAGAAGCGGACATGATCACCGGCAGGAATGAGATATTGAAGGCTTTGTCAGACCGTGGGGCCTGCGTCTGCTTTACCGGGCACCGGCCTGACAAGCTTCCCGAGGAAAGCGATTTCAAGGAGACCGCCCTGCTCTGTGAGAGGATCGAGGTGGAAACCATCAAAGCCTATGGGGAAGGCAAGCGATTCTTCCTGCACGGCATGATGGCAGGCTTTGATATTCTGGCGGCGGAGACGGTTTTGCAAGTGAAGAAGAACTATCCAGAGATTCAGCTCGTTTCTGTGGCTCCGTATCACCACAGCTTTTTCAAATCAAAGGAATGGGAACCCGGCTGGATCAGAAGGGCAAGGATCGTGGCAGCCCGGTCAGACTATGGGCTGAGCTTGTCAGAAAACTATTACAGTGGTGTATATTATGACCGGAACCGGTGGCTGGTGGATCATTCCAGCTTGGCGATCGAGTACTGTTCCCTGTTTGCAAGAGGCGGAACACGTTACACGCTTGACTATGCGGAAAGGCAGTATATCCCAACAGTCAACATCTATCATCGTTAAAAACAGGAAGTCCGGAGGAGTGAAATAACCTACTTCCTATTAGGCTCTGATCTTGCCACGCGGAGGCTGGATTCAGTTCTGGCCATAAGCTGGCAGTCAACCGTTTTTTAAAAAGTCTGTGTCCTCCGAGACCCTGTTTTTATATATATGGCTGGGGAAGCTGGAAACCCCTTGGCTTCCCCGGCTGTTTATCTTTCCTTGCAGCGAGAAGGTTCCCGCCTTCTCGTTGTTTTTTTCTGCTTTTTATCGTATAATCTAAGTATATCTTGCAGAAATCGGCCGGGAGGATAAAAAATAATGGATACTAGAAAAGAACAGGAACGCGCGGAACTTCACCGTACTATCTGGAATATAGCCAACGACCTGCGTGGCAGTGTGGACGGCTGGGATTTTAAGCAGTATGTGCTGGGGATGCTGTTCTACCGCTATATCTCCGAAAGCCTTGCAGGGTATATCAACCGCGGCGAATGGGAGGCTGGAAATAATGTCTTTCGCGGAGGAAAAGGCGGATTTTACTTTTGCGCCAAAGCCTGAACCGCTTGATTTAGATGTCTTTTTTGCTTGCCTGGCCTCATACTCTTTTTGCGATTTTTTGGCTTGTTCCGGATCGTAAAGAACAATTGCGTTTTCTTCTGACATCAAAAATCACACTCCTTTCTGTGTGGTTCAATGAATTAGGTTTTTATGATTGGAGAAGAGTAAGATGAAACACTGGATAAGTATTCTGTGTGTGGCTATATTAGGTTGTTTTCTGCTGATTTCCTGCGGTGAGATTGAATCGTTGACGTTGACAGGGGAAACAAAGCTGATAATGAAAACAGGGGATGTGCTGGATGACGATAGCGTGGTCTGTGAAATTACGCCGGGCACGTCCAGTGACGGAGATGTTCGCTGGGTCAGTTCGGATGAAACGGTGGTCAAGATTCAGACCTCGGTGGAACAAGACCGGTATCTGGGAAAATCGTTTTGCAGGATTGAGGCGGTTGACCTCGGAAAAGCAGAAATCCACGCGGAGTCAGCCGATGGGCAGGTGAAAAGCGGATCGGTCACCGTGACGGTAACAAAGGACGGGAGGGAACCCGATCTGAACAAACTCGGAAAAAAGGATGAGGATATCCCGAAGATCGAGGATTATATTGATGAAAATGGGATGGTAAGATTCGATGCACCGGATGGAAGCGACCGGGATGCGCGCAAACAGTTGATGGTTTATGAAGATATTTCGTATCATGATCTGATGATGGCAGTAGAACATTATATCGATACTCGTCGTCTTTGGGGCAATCCTATGGGAACTGGATATGGATCGGAAACGAGAGACTCTACAGGGGATCCGACTTTAATAGTAGACGGTCATATTGTCACATTGAAAGGAACTTTATCTACGGTTAATGAGGTAAAAGTAGTTCAAAAGTGCAAATTTGAAATACGGGTCACGTTTAACGATAATTTTTCTGACTTTACTGTGGATAAATTTTCAACCAACATGCCAGAGTTGTTTACAGATGAAGAAATGCACGATATCACATAATATAAATGATAAAGTTGAAAACAGGAGCCCTGTCCGAATGGACGGGGCTCCTGTTTCTTATGATTCCGCCCTTGACTTCAAGATGTTTGCCAGCCTGTTTATCACTTCCTCAAAATCCATTGGTTCAGCAGGCTTTTTCTTCAATGCATAAGCTGCTTTGGCTTGTTGCAGCGCTCGGATTTCTGCGGCGAATGCGGCAAGCGGCGGCAAGCTGATGCTGAAAACCACTCCGCAGGCTTTTGGGGATAAACTCCACACCTACACCATTGTCAACGCTATCAATGATGGAAATGTACTGCCGTTCCGCATTGACTATATGGATACTGTTAAGCAGAAAGACGGCACTTCCGACAAAGAGGTGTCCGCTATTGATACCGAGCGCGCATTAGCCGCGCCGGAGCGTGTCAGTGAAATTGTGAAATATATATTGGAACACTTCGACCAAAAGACCAAGCGGAACAGCTTTTACACGCTGAAAGGACAGCGAGTGGCGGGCTTCAATTCCATTTTTGCGGTCAGCTCCATTCCAATGGCAATGAAATACTATACCGAGTTCCAAAAGCAGCTTGCCGAGAGTGGGAGCAAGCTGACGGTCGCCACGATTTTCAGTTACAGCGCAAACGAGGACGACCCGGAGGACGTGCTGCCAGACGAGGGTTTTGAAACCGCCGCACTGGATAAGACCTCCCGCGATTTTCTGGAAAGTGCAATTTCTGACTACAACGGTTATTTCAATACTGCATTTGACACGTCCTCCGATAAGTTCCAGAATTACTATAAGGATTTATCCCAGCGCATGAAAAACCGGGAGGTCGATTTGCTGATCGTTGTCAATATGTTCCTCACCGGATTTGATGCGACTACGCTCAACACGCTATGGGTGGATAAAAACCTGAAAATGCATGGCTTGATACAGGCGTTTTCCCGCACCAACCGTATTCTTAATTCTGTCAAGACCTACGGCAATATCGTGTGTTTCCGGGATTTGCAAAAAGAAACAGATGAAGCGATTGCACTCTTTGGAGATAAGGAAGCCGGAAGCGTCGTGCTGCTAAAGGGATATGATGCCTACTACAGTGGTTCCGACGAGGACGGAAAACACTATCCGGGCTATGCGGAATTGACCCGCGAGCTTGCACAGCGTTTCCCACTGGAACAGGAGATTATCGGGGAGCAAAACCAAAAGGATTTTATCAGCTTGTTCGGTGCGATTTTGCGGCTGAAAAATATTCTGACCGCCTTTGACGCTTTCACCGGGAATGAGATTTTATCCGAAAGAGATATGCAGGATTACCAGAGTATTTATCTTGATCTTTATCAGCAGATGAAACCAGACAAATCGGAAAAGGAAAACATCAACGACGATATTGTTTTCGAGATCGAACTGATCCGGCAAGTGGAAATCAACATCGACTATATCCTTATGCTTGTGCAGAAATACCATGACGGAAACTGCAAGGATAAGGAAATCCTTGTTACGATTGATAAGGCAGTGAACTCCAGTATCCAGCTCCGCAGCAAGAAAGAGTTGATTGAAAGCTTTATCCGCACTGTAAATGCCTCTACTGAAGTAAACGAAGACTGGCGCAGATTCGTTCTGGAGCAAAAGGAACATGATTTGTCTGAAATCATTGAGGAAGAACGGCTGAAGCCAGTGGAAACACGGAAGTTTATCAACAATTCTTTCCGCGATGGAACAATAAAAACAACAGGTACAGATATTGACAAGATCATGCCCCCTGTCTCACGTTTCGGCGGAGGCCGGGAAGTCAAAAAGCAAGGCGTGATTGATAGGCTGACGACGTTCTTTGAAAAATATTTCGGACTATGACTATAATAAAAAACATAAGGAGAATGTAATAGGGAAATTACATCGAACATGTTCCAATCGGTCACATACCGCAGCGGCGATGCGAAGGTGGAGGACGAACATCTGAAAGGAGCGATTGAATACAAGGCAGAGCATGGAACAGCGGTATTCTTCCTGACTGTTAAGATGACTGACGGGTTTGACCGAGATTCAGAAGTATCCGGAGAAATTGAGAGCATCAAGTTCATGCAGGGAGAAGATGATCCGTGGACTGTCGTTTTTGGGATCAAAGACGAAAAGGCACCTTTCACTGCTGAAATCTCCAGCGATGAGATGAATAAGCTGCTGGAGTTGAATCAAATTAAGTTGTCCCGTTAATAAAAACAGAAAAGTAAAGAGGCGCCCTCTCACATTGGAGAAAGCGCCTCTTTTTTATTTATGCTATCTGTGTCACACCTATAAAACTGCCTATCCCATATTCCTGAGCATTACTAGACTCGGAGAAATAAAAAGAATAATTCTGTCCAGTATAGACCTTCAGCTTTTTGGGCAGCTGTAAAACATATTCCCTGTCTTTTGATCTCACCCTGCAAAGCTTAATCTTTCCCAACACCCTATACTGTATCTCCACACATTCCCCGGTGATAACGCGGTATTTTCCTTTCCTGCCAAGCCATAGAAATCCTCCGGCCCTGCACAGACTCGCCGCAAAAACGGCTGTTCCCAGTATGCACAAGATTTTGTCCTGGCATATCAGATAGTATGCAAAGCTGAACAGGAAACAGCATAAGCCTATTCCTCCGGTTGCTGCCATCTTTTCCAGGATTGGCGACGGGATCTCTTTCATAAAAAGCCTCCTTTGTTACTTGATCTGCAAATCAATCTGTTTCCACAGATATAGATTCACGATCTCCTGAATTACCCAGTTTCGATTTTCAGAGCTGCTGCCGGACCAATTATTACCTTCTGAATCAGACCAGATACGATCGGACAGTTTTTCCGGTGACGGGATCTCCGTAATCTGATGATCAATGCAGTAAATCAACTCATCGGCAGACAGCGAAGAATGATTTAACAGCTTCAAAAGCTTTTTCTGATCGTCAGTATATCGAATCCTGGTGAACAGCCTTTTTGTTATGTACACCGGTATTTTTCTCTTTATTGTCAATTCACAGAATCTTTTCAGCTGCTCGGACAATTTGATTTTTCTGGGAAAGATATGTAGGTTCCCTATCAGATCATAAATCGCGTCTGCGGGGATCCACCCTGTCCCGGAAAGGACCAATCCCTTCTGTTCAAGCTGCTCCATATAGTCTTCAAACCGTCCGGTTCCCCATACCCGGTATTCCTGTTCCTTTTCATGGAACAGCTTTTCCGCAATTTCAAACGTACAAACGTTATAAAGCAGTGAAGACCAAATCAACAGTTCTTCCATTGTAATGCAATACATTTCCCAGCCGTTCCGGACTACCGGAAATCTCTTGCCATGCTTGTCCGTATAAATTTCAAATTTTCCTATTGCTGTATAAAAGGTCTCCATCATATTTCCTCCCTATTGTTTTCAAGCAGTACGTTTAATTTACTCCGGGCTGTCCGGATCCGGGTATAGACTGTCTTGACCGGAATATGCAGAATCTCTGCGATCTCCTTCGGGGAAAATTCCAGCTGCATCAGATCCAGAACCTCAATATAAATATCGGCTAATCCTTGTTTTAACGCTTCGAACCGCTCCGTCTGGATTTTTCCCACTACTTCCTCTATCACATCTGGCTGAAATAGATCTTGAAATTCAAGCTCCCGATCCAGTTTCTGTTTTGCCTGCATATGATAGAAATGATTTCGGATCACTATGAAAGCATAGTGAAAAAATCTTGCCTGTCCAGTGTAGGTTTCCGCGGCTCTGCATAATGCCGCACAGCCGCTTTGATAATAATCCTCCCACGAAACAGCGGCGTTGGGGATCAGATTCATTTTAGATATGACAGCTTTTACAATATACAGATTCTCACATACAAGCTGCTGTTGTTCTTTGCTTAACATCTGATTCCCTCCTTAACTGGCTATAATATGATGGTTTTTCAGAATGTCATGGCATTCCGCAATGAGCTGGCTGCACATATATTCCGAAAACTGCCCAATATGAGCGTGTTTAGAACGCAGTCCAAACCGATACCGTATCCATTGATACGCTTGTGTACGCGTCATAATATGGTGTTTCCAAAGCAAGGCCATGGTCTTATGCGCTTCGATCCGGCTGTGTCTCAAATCGCCTTTTGCTAGGATCCCTTTCGGAATCAATGTCCCGCGGTGTACACTAACATAGGCATCACATTTTGGATACCCGGCACAGACGTACAGGTACTTTTCCTTTGCTCTGTCTCCGTGTACATATGACGCTGGCCTGAGAATAGCCGGACGTCCACAATATGGACACTTGATTTTTACTGGTTTCATAATTAGAAAACCTCCTTTTTTCTTGTCACCTCTCTTACTCCTTCTCAAATGAAGGTTTTCACAGCTATTTTGTAAATTTTTTATGAACCACTGTTCTGACAATGGTACCAACAAATCAGCGGACATTTCTGCTCCGGAACTCTTAATGCAGTCAGATACGGAGCATACCATTCCTGAAAAATCAAGTTGCTCATAGTCATCAGGCATTCGCTTTGGTCAAGACGGCAGCATATAATCCGTTCTATTACAGAAACAGGATACAGCCTCAGCGAACCGTCCCTGCCCGGGAAAAGAAGGAAATCCCCGCAGTCTATTTCTTTATGGTACCGGCATACCTTACATACGATATATACGGTATTTCTCCACTTTCCATCTGTTAAAAAACCAACCTCGCTCGTCAGTTTTCCATAATTATCATTTTGCATTGTTCATATCCCCTAAAACAAAAAAGAACAGCCTTTATTCAAGCTGTTCTTTTCGATAATTCTGTAAAAACGCTTTCATTTCACTCATATTATTGAAAATATGGGCAGTCCCCGTCAGATAAGTGATCCCCTCTGTCCATTCCTCCAATGAAAAACGTTCCTCCGGCATTTCCAAAAGATCCATTAAAATAAGCCGGTTTAAATATGGATTGTATTTCAAATCAGAAATAAATACGCCGCAGCGAGCAGCTTCAGTCTCTAATAATCCCATTGCTTACCGTCCCTTTCGTTTTCGACTCCATAATACCAGCAGGATCAATCCGGATCCGAGGATCAATATAGAAGCCGCTATCATCAAAACAGGACTGTCTCCTGTCTTTGGCACCTCCGTTTTTTCATTGGTCATCTCTGCTTTGATAATTTGCCCGTCTTCTCTAATTTCAAAAGGAAACTGCCGGCTGTCTATACGGTAACCGTCCAACGGGTCAAATTCCTGATAAGTATATTTTCCTATCCTTAATTTGAACTTCACAACACCATCTTTCCCGGTGTATCCTTCAGCGGCGATTTCCCCGGTTTCAATATTTCTAATCCGAAAGCCTACATTTGCTAATGGTTTCCCATTTGATACGTCTGTTTTCGTAATCCACAGTTCTCCGGTTTCCGGCTTATTTGTAAAACCCTTATCAGCGTTTTTAATCTCTGCGACTTCCCCGTTTTCCCTGATCTCAAAATAATAATAGTTTTCATCTGCAAGGAATTGCTCCGGAGGAGCTGCCTCATGACAGAAGTACCCTCCTTCTAAAAGGCCAGAATACTGATATGTTCCTTCTTCTGTTTCCGTCATAGTTCCAACCACCTGATCCTCCGGATCGTACTTTTTATTCTGATTACTGTCTGCAATGATCTCAAATTCCGCTCCGGTCAGCAGGGTATCGGGGAACTCACTGTCCAGCTTGCTTAACATGGCTGAACCTATGATCAAAGTGTTTTCCACTTCCAGTTCGATCACCTGCCCGTCCTCTGTGATCTCAACCATGATCGGTTCCGTCAACGCTTCGTATCCGTACACCCGTTCCAGCTCGTACAGTTGGTAAATGCCAAATGGTACACCATCAAACACAAAAGACCCATCCTTCTCTGATTCTGTCACATACAAAGCGTGGTCTTTGTCTAGGTCCTGTTCATCGGCACGGAACAATCCAAACACCGTATGGGGGAGCGGCTCTCCGTTCTGATCTATCTTCATTCCCTCGATCTTTCCCCGAATGATCTCGTTTCCGATTTCTTCCCCGTCGTTGACAAGAATAGAAATCATGCCGTTTTGATCTGCGTTGTCCCTCGCCGGTTCTACCGGGTACTGCTGATCGGAAAGAATATAGTGCTCGTCCGTTGCGATCTCTTTCACATACATCTTGGCAAGCGGGATATTCGGCATATTGAATTTACCTTTTGATTCATCATCTATCCCGCATACAAACATAAGCGTGTCTTTCGGGATCGCAAGATTCCCGTCATAGTCTAACACATCTTCCCCGGTGAACAGCCCGAACCGGATATTCTGGTATTCCCCATACATACCGATCTGGTAATGCTCGTCCTGCTCCATGGATTTCTGTAAAGAGATCTCTACTGCCGGGCGGTTGTCCTTTGCCGTGATCTCTAAATCCGGCTGGATCACCTCTGCCGCTTCATCATCGGTGATAGTAAAGGGGATCGGTGTAGAATCTAACAGCATATCGTCCGGCGGTGTTTGTTCCACTAATACATAATTTCCGGGATACAGATAGCCGCTGTAGACAGCTTCTCCCTTTTTGGTGGTGAGCGTTTCGATCACATCGCCTTTTTTATGGCGTACCACGTTCCCGATCACAATGTCCTCCGCAGCTTCGATGTTGTAAACCGCACCGCCGATGACTCGTGTTTCATAGATTGGCTGGGTGAGGATCCCTAATTCCGTCTGCACCATGTCCGCCCCGGTAATGACTTCTCCCTCTTTGTACAGAGCAATCCTGCCTTTCTGCGGGGTGTTTTCCAGATTTACAGTCACCGTTTTGTCGCAGTCTTCTGCTTTTATCTCAAATTCTAACGGCTCAGTTAAAAACGCGAAAGACTCCGGAGCTTCCACCTCATATATTTCATATTTTCCGACATACAGCATGACGGACAATTCTATTGTTCCGTCTTCTGTAGATTCAAATATTTCCTTTCCATGATCTATGACCCATTTCCCAGTCGTAAGATTTTTGATTTTCACTTTGATCCCGGACATCGGTATCGCATTTCCGGTCGAAGAGTCTATCTTGATAATCTTTATTCTGGCCTTTTTCAGTTCATTCAACAGATCATAGAAATATATTTTTCCGTTTTCCGAGATGGTGATTTCACGATCTACAAATTTTGTGGTTTCATCACCCTTTGTCTGGTGCAGGACATATGTGCCGTAAGGCAATTCTTTACTCTGGTCATATCCCGCGCTGTCCGTTTTCAAAATGTCCCGTTCCGTTTCTTTAGCCTTATCATAGCTTCCGGCTGACTTTAAATATATCTGAAATTCCGCATTTTCCTCTGATGACAGGTCTACATCTGTCCCGCTTTCCGGATCAGGGATCTCCTTTTTCTTAGCAACCGCGATTCGGCCGGTAATAACATCGTCTGCCACTGTCTGGCTAATGGTGTTTTTTTCGATTGTAAAGTTTGCTGAACCAGCCTTCAGGGTGTATTTTGTACTATCCTTTAAATATCCTTTCGGCGGGGTGATCTCCTGAATATATGCTCCGTCCTGGCAAGGATAATAACTGCTGGATGCCTTTCCGCCGTTTGAAGTGATCAGCTTTTCCAGCAACGTCCCGTCTTTTTCATACAGTCCGTAAACCGCGCCGTCAAGAGAAGCGTTTCCCTGGGGATTCGAGCTGCTTTCAGAATCTTTTTTTACCAGTGATACCTGAAATTTTTTCAGCTTGTTTGTAAAGCTGGCTGTCACTGAGGAACCGGCCGGGACGGTGACAGTCTGCTGCGCGGGAGTTACATACTTATCATTGACCGAACTTTCCTTGACGGTATATTTTCCGGCTGGAATGTCGCTGAGCGTCGCTTTCCCGTTGCTCCCGGTCGTCACCGTCTCGTCGATTCCGTTTCCTGTGACTTGGAACTTAAATCCGGACTTGGCTCCGTCCTCCGCTGTTTTCGATACGATCAGATCGCCGGCAGCGACATTTAATTTTAGATAGGCTGTCACCGGATCCGCATACTGATTCAAATGAACAACTAAGTCTTGATTGCTTGAGCTTGCTAAATACATTGGCGCCACTTCTGATATGCTTGATAGATATTGGCTCTTTGTGCGAGTCAACTTACAATTCTTTGTTCCGGTAAATATTTTGCTGGCAGTAAATGTGACCTTGTTTCCTGAAACCGAAACAGCGATCCCCTTACTCTTAAAATCAGACCAGTCGTAATACTTTGCAGCTCCGTTTTTATCTGTCAAAGTCAGGGTATATTTTCCGCCTGAATATTTAAGACTTTGGGTGGCCGCGGAAGAAGAACTTGATTTTGCAAAGCTTGGGATTACCGCGTGATCATCGATCTGTGTTCGCATTTTGGTAATACAGGCTTTAATATCCGACTTGTCCGGGTTGGTTTTACAGGCAGCATTGATGATCTCAGTGGATTTGCTGGAGTTATTGTAATACCCGTTTTCGATGATCCAGCAAAGTATCTGTGTTGCGTAATATTCCACGTTCTTGCTGTATCCGTATTTCACGGAGCCCGTATATCCATAAATCAACGTGTACTGCAATAGCTTTTTTTCCGCTGTTGAAAGCTTATTATATGCGTCTTTAAAGGTATAGTCCCCGGTATATACCTGTTCGCCCAGTTCAATACAGTATGCGGGCTTTCCGTTGACTTTCAACATGGATGCCTGTCCCCGGTGGCTCCCGCAAGGCAGGCCGACCCCGGTAAAGTCAAAATAGTAACCGGAAATCCACGACTTGGCGATCGTTCCGCTTACTGAAGCGGCCGATACCTGAAGCCCGCCTTGAAACGTACAGACGGGCAGGATAATGAAAAGCGCCAGGAGCAAGCTCAGCACCCGGCGCGTTATGTTTTTTCTTGTATTCATGATTTTCTCCTTTACAATTACAACAATTATACACACAATGTAATGATATTTAATTGACATTATATTTATATCACGATATAATTTACATATAATAGAAATGGAGGTGTTATTATGTCTGCTTCAAATATGACCAATCTAAATATTCGTACAGATAAAAATGTGAAAGCTGCCGCAGAAAAAATTTTTGAGGATTTGGGTATGAATATGACCACTGCCGTTAATGTTTTTCTCAGACAGACTATTCGGGAAAATGGAATTCCTTTCGCGCTGAAACTGGATATTCCAAATGAGATCACGGCCTCTGACATTTCTGAAAACCGAAAGTTAGCGCAGAATCAAACCGTGAAAGAGGATTTCTCCACCGAGGATTTAAAGGCGGCGCAGTTATAAGGAATTGTGAAAAATAATCCTAGTATAAAAAGACTCTGGAGGAATAAAATATGATTTTATATCATGGCAGCAATATAACGGTATCCACCCCAAAATTAGTTCCTCAAAATCGTTATCTTGATTTTGGTTTTGGCTTTTATACGACAACCAATAAAGAACAAGCAATCAGCTTTGCCGATAAAGTAACAAAGCGTCGAAAAGATGGGAGTAAAACCGTTAGCATATATGAACTAGACGAAAAAATCGCTTTTTCAGAATGTTCTGTATTAAGATTTGATTCTCCAAATGAAAGCTGGCTTGATTTTGTGTCAGATAATCGTGCCGGCAACTATACGGGGTCAGTCTATGATTTCATTTATGGACCTGTAGCCAACGATGATGTTTATCGAACATTCACCCTTTATACCGCCGGCATCTTTACCAAAGAGCAAACTTTAGAGCAATTAAAAATCAAAAAGCTTTATAATCAACTGGTTTTAACAACTGAAAAGTCTCTTTCACACCTGCGGTTTATCGGCATAGTTCCAGAGGAGGAATTTTAATGGAAGATAAAAAGTTTAATGTAATCCGAACTTTTCTTGTTCCTCAAGTTGTGCAGCTGATTGCGGAAAATTATTCGTTGGACGAGATCACTGCTTCCCGCCAGTTCTACGTATCTAAGGTGTACGCTCTATTAGAACAAGAAGATACTAAATTGTGGCATTTTAGCCCGTTGACACTTTTCCATATGTTTCAAGAAGAAAAAAGCACAGGAGATTTTTGTATCCCGGAGGAGGCATGAATATGAGCAGGGAAGGCGACTTTCTTATTTATTGTATCGAGCAATATAAAGACGCTAAAAGCATGACCGGCAGACAGGCTGCTGATCTTTTCACTCGTTACCAGATATGGGACTATGTATATTCGTGCTTTGAAGCGCTGCATACAACCGGTCCAAATTATATCGTAGAAGATATTGACCGGTATATTGAGTCACGGCAACACTAAAATAACAAAAAGCAAGTAAGAAATTTTCTTACTTGCTTTTTCATTTTTATCCTTATTCATTAAAATCCATTTTCTTTTTCTTCTTTTTCCAAGTCCTTCAGAGCCTGATTGTATTCTTCCGCTGAATCATACCAAACTCCATTGATAGAACCGCCAATAAAACCATGATCTATTACTTCCCCCTCAAAGGTATATGACCCATCTCCGTTATCCTTCCAGCCTTTCCCTCCGGAGGATTTTTGAGATGATTTTTTACCTGTAGCCTTTTTCCCGCCGGAGCTGGACTTTCCAGAACCGCTATTCTTGGAGCCGGAACTAGAAAATGCCGCATTGCTGCTGGACACCTGGACTGGTTTTTCCTTTACTGTCACTGTGATCTCTGTCTTAACCGAGTCATCTGCATGAGAAGCAGCTGTGATCGTTGCCGTCCCTGCCTTTACTGCTGTGATTTTTCCGTCTTTAACAACCGCTATCTTTTCATCGCTTGACGTCCAGTTCACGGACGGATCCGTTGTATCTTCCGGAACAACAACTGCCTGTATGTCCGCAGTTTCTCCTTCAGTCAGTTCAATCTTGTCCTTATCCGCCGTAACTTTTTCCGGCATGATCGGGCTGACTGTTACCTTTACCGCCGTAACAACCGGTTGTATTTCGTCTTCACCGTCTTCTGACGGAATTGTCAGAGTCACACTGATTGTTGTCGTTCCCACCGCATTTCCGGTCACTATTCCGGTTTCATCTACAACGGCGATCTGTATCTCTTCAGACTCATAGGAAAGCTTTCCCTTTTCCTGAAATTCCTTGGCTTTGGCCGCTAGTTCTTCTTTCCCTTTTTCATCAGCATCGTCTATGGTGTAGCAATCGCCTTCGATTTCATAATAGGCGCTGATCTGAGAAACGATCTTTTGGCTTTCCCCGATTCGTACTTCAACGTGTTCCGCCATTAGCTCCGGCAGATATTTCCGTTTTTCCGCACAGCCGGTCGAAAAAGCAGTTATCACAACTGCACTTAAAACTAACGCCATTATCTTTTGTATCTTCATAGTCTTCCGTCCCTTCAGACATATTTTAGCACAAAGATTTATGTTGTCTAAAATAAATATACCTGTTTTCCCGTAAAATTCTTTTTCTGCTGAGAAAACTATATATTCTGGCGAATGATTCGTGTAATGATCCCGATCGCGGTATTTTTTCTTCATCAATATTCGTCACAACAAAATATACGTCGTCTCTTTTGGCTGGTGTTCTGGAATCGTAGCAGGAATGTGCCACAGCGTTGACGCCAATGCTCAGGTGTACAAAAACAATCCCCTTATAAATATCTATTACTTGTCCGATATATTTTCCCTGAACCTGGCACCGCTTTAAATTTTCCTTGTTGACGTCTCCCTCTACTGATTTTATATCAGCCCGTATGCTGATTGTTTCGACAGATTCTCGATCAACTTGCGTTACCTTGACCACAACCTGATCGCCAATATGATACAATTCTCTTGCGTCGGCCAGCCAGCTCCAAGATAAATCCCGTGCCACAATAGAACATTCTACTCCAAACACCTCCACCCTGATCACTTTTTCCGCTGCCGCTACGACTCTGGCCTGGACCAGCCTGCCTTCGTAAATCAGATATTCTCCATTCTTATCGGGATCCAGATAAAAAGTCTGTCTTTTCCGCAGCATAGCTGCCCGGCGGGAGGCTACTATGCTTTTAGTATCCAGATCGATTCCCTGAATCACAAAGTCTATTTCTGCCCCCAACATATTACCGATGATTTTTTCCTGCCGCAGCAGCATATCTCCGTAATGCGCGTCTTTATTTAATCCCAGCATCATTTCTGACGCGGGTATGATCACCCGGTACGACTTATAATATACGACTGCCACGACCTGTTTATCTAACCTTTCCACACCGCTTAGTATCCCTGTCACGATCCTTCTGGCATGGTATTCGCTTTGTATCGCGTACCATAGCGCTTCCTCCTGCATTTCCGGTGTTTCTACTGTATTTTTCACTTCTATCGTCAGAATCGGAGATGTATTCCGGTTTAATTCTTTTTCCATAACGATTTCCTTCCTTTTTCTATAGTTTTAAAATGCTGTCTTCTTGTTTTCTTCTCTTCTTTTCTGCAACCGTCGGTTCTTCAATGGAATATTGAGCTGATACTGCGTTATTCTTACGCCATTCAGGGACATGATCCGTAATTTTACAAGGAACTAATTTCCTGTATTCCGGGTGTCTGGTATAGTCAAATTTCTTTACCTTCAGGATTTTCTGTCCTCTGATGATCACAAAGGCTTCATCGATCGGCAGTCTAAGCACTTCGTCCGGGTTTAACAAAAACCGTCTTCCAACCGATTGGGTTTCCCTGAATTCCGGCACATAATCTGTCAGGCGCATGGTTCCAAGCCGTTTAGACTGGCTTGAGACCTGTACAGAAGCGATACCCGAACGGCGGCTGACTAATTCTGCTGTCGCGTCGTCGGTACACCCCAGAAACAAGTGGGTATCGCAATTCCCCAAAATCTCCTGCCATTGATTATCGGGATACCTGTTTTGCAGCTGAGCAATATTTTGAAATGCTAATCCAAGCATATTGATGTCCCGGCTGCGGATCGTTGAAATTTTTCGAAAGAAATCCGGAACTGTTCCTACGTTCGCCCATTCATCAGCAATAATATTGACCGCTACAGGCAGCTTGCCGTTCTTGCCATGCTTATCCGCATATCGTACCAGTTTGATAAACAGAAAGCTGAAAAACAGTGAGGATAAAAATTCAAAGGTAGAATCCTGATCCGAAGTGATACAGAAATATGCGCACTTTTTCTTCCCCAGTAATTCCAAATCTATTTCCGAATGACTGGTGATTTCTTTGATCAACGCACTTTGAAATACCTGAAGCCGCGAGCCAAGCCCTATAATAATCCCGGATTGGACTGTATCAGACGCCTGCTTGAAAATAGAAAAGGGGGCTTTTGCCGGGTGGTCATATGGAAGCCTGCGAAATAGGCTGCTCAGTTCGTCGACTGACTTTGAAATGATCAGATGATATACTTCAGCAAATGATTGCTGCTCCGGCGCGTAGGAATTTGTAACATATAAAATCAACGCCTTTAAAAGATTGCTTTCCCCATTGTCCCAAAACCGATCGCCTTTTCCATCTCCGGTATTTTTCATTACTACATCAGCAAAAACTTGAGCCATGATTTCATCTCCGCCAACTTCACCCAAACAATCCCATGAATCTGAATATTCAGGATCTACTAAATTGAATACCCGAACAATATAGCCGTTTCTTCTGAGGTATTCTGCCATATCGCAGTAAAGCTCGGATTTTGGATCCGTCAGCACCATGCTGTCGCCCCGGCGAACACACTGAAAAATCATGTTTCGGATCGTCCGGGATTTCATGGAACCGCTTGCACCGTACAGAGCGACATGCTTATTCAGCCGTGTTTTCTCAGGCAAACACACCAGTTTTCCGTTCAGCTCTCCTAAAATGATTCCTTTCCCAATATGAGATTGCGGGACGATCTCTAGGATCTCTTTACATTCCTCCTCTGTCATGAATCCACTGGTGCCATAGATCCCTTTTTCGGAATAAGTAAGATTCCGCTCAGGGTCGAATAGTTTCTGATGGCATCGTTCGCGGAATAATAGATAAAAGGCAATTATTCCTAGCAGACCAACCATGATGGCAATTCCATATATGTTATATGGAACATCTGTCAGTGCGGCTAAACAAGCTTTCACTGAAATTTCCAGTAACTTCGGAGTTCCCCCAGTCTCTCCTTCAGCTTCCCAATCCCGGTAGCTATGCAGCATCTGTGAGATGATCCCTCCGCCGAAAAATATTATGGACAACGCGGCCATAGCGCTGATTATAAGGGCCGCAATTTTACTCCTTTTCATATTCGCTCACCCATTTAAGACCACTATTCCAATTCGATCCTGGTTCCGGTTTTTGAAAATCATAGCAAAGAATCTTTCCAGATGCGTCGTAGTCCTCTATCCATTCCCGGTACTGTCTGATCTTTACCATATCAAAATCACGCGCATCTAATGGCTGCAAACTGTTATGATAAAAACCAGGTTTCCATGTGTCATGAAACGGCCTTTTTACCTGATCACACAATCTCTTCAGCATTTTTACCCCGCAGCTATTCAGCGGGATAAAATGAAAAGCCGTAAAAATATTATCAGGACAAAACCAATTATCTTTCCGTCCGCCCTGACTCTCCATCAAGCGGTAAGCCTCTTTCATTGTATCTCCGAACATCAGTCCCCGAAATTCGTGGTTTTTCAATTCATGAGTGCGCCCGCTGTATTGAAGCAAATATTCCAGTTGTGCCTTCAGCCTTTTTTCGGCAGCGGGCATCCATTTCAGAATTCCGCTTCCCGTATTATATACAACATAAACCGCATCTGACGTTATCAAAATTCCGGTTGCTCTGGAATTGCCGATCATATGTCCGATCTCCATTTCCCGGATCTCTCTGGAATCATAATAAACCGGAAAAGATAGGTTGTTCCGCCCCTGATAGGTCTGTTCAAATATCCCAGCTTTCTGATCCCTAAAAAGACATATCCCAGCTCTCAGCTGCATCAGCTTCGCTTGTGCGGTATGATGAAGGCGAAGCCTTCGGCTGATCTCCCTTCTGCATAGATTGGTGTCAACATTTCCTGTCAGATAAAATGCAAACCGCTTTGAATCATTTTTCAGCAGCAACATTTTCGCTTTTTTAGTTAGCCGATAGCTTCGCAGCTTGTCCTTATAGATGCATCGGATCCACCCCTCTCTTTTTAAAACTGTCAACAGTTTTGATAAATAATCCGGCTTAACCGGGAGCAGATCAAGATTCGGAAAAGGCAGTTCTCCGCAGACGGCGATCCACTCCAACAGCCGGTAGCTCTGTGTATGCTTCTGCAATGCAGTCAACCCGCTTTCTTTACCGTATTGGATTACACTACGGTGAATTTTATTGGTACTATTCAGTGAAGCTTCCTGTTATTCCGCATATCTGCATAGTTTCGGATATGTCCAGAAAAAATCAGAAGAAATACAGGTAAAATGGATATTCATGATCCCTATTTTTCCTGTTCTCTAAGCCATAACAGGAATCTTTTTGGTTCCATCACCATAATTTCTGTTCGATCGCTGTTCCCTAACACCGACGTCTGATATTGCCGGCAGAGCTGACCGGTATCGTCTGTCATCACAAAGGCCGCAACCGTATCCAGTACGGGTTTCATCATCATGTTGTCGTAGTCCCGTATCCGGGAAATTGAAAGCTTTTCGTCATAAACATGGATAAAGCACACTACACATTCACGAAATTTTTGAAATTTTTCCTTTTCACAAAACTCATGCAGCGTGTAATAAAGCGGATCTAATAAAAATGCAGATATTGTTCTTTGCTGGCGCTTTGGCAATAAGCTGGGGATCACAACAGTCAATATCCCATCTTTCCAAACGATCCTGATTCTTTGGATCTTTGCGGCATTTTCCAGCAGCTTATGCTTCTGAACCGATCCCAGGTCAATCGCCAATTTCCGCATACGCACAGCAATAGATTCCGACAAATATGTTGAATTTAACAGCAGTGTATCATATTGCTCCGGATACTTGGCAGCGTCTGTCACCGTTAAAGCGAACAATCCATTATTCAGCTTTACCCCGTCGTCTACTACTTTTCTGATCCGGTCATACCGTTTTTTCTGGTCGATCTTCTTTCGCCTCCTCACCATAAAAATGGGATATTGTCCCGTCATCATCAACGGCGCAATATCCCACGACACCCTGAATATTCAGTTTTGGTATTTGTTCCTTTTGTTCTACAATAATAATTCTTCGGGGATATTCCCGTACCGGCTCCAGCATAAAACTGATCAGCTTTTCTTCTCCTCTGGCAGCATAAATGATTTCATACACCTGGCCCTTCATAAAAAAGCTGATGCATACCGGATACTCTCCGGGAATATGGTATTCTATACTTTCCCAGAAGCTTAATAGAACCCAAAATGCCCGAATCACCTTTTCATCGGCCTGTTTCAGCTTGTCCGAATCCGCAGCGATATATTTTCTGTCCCAGTCGCCCACGGCCCTTCCTGATGACTTTAATTTCCGCAAAATGGTCGCTACGATCAAATCATGTCCCGGGAACATTCTGTATATCTGATTTGTCTTAAGGCAGCCATACTGCGACAGGACTTTCGCGGTTTCCTGTAATTCTTCCTGCATTTCTTCTCTTGTGTGCAGCATATTGTTTTATCCCTCCTTAATTTTTGGCGTATAGAACTGTTGTCAAACTGCGTTGTCATTTTCCTGTTTCCCGTTGAAACGTACAGAACTGTTTTGAGAATCAATTTCCACCTTCTTACGCAAAGCCAACTGTTCCAGTTCGGCCCGGTCTGTCGTGATCAATTCTTTTTCAAGCTGTGATGATTTGAATTCTACCGTAACATTATTGTTATTAGTTGAAATCAATCCATTTCCGCGTTCAAAGTGTGTAATAGCCATTGTTTCGGAATCGGACAGCTTTAATATCTTCTGTACTCTCTGAGTCTCCTCATCTTCCAGATTTAAAATGATCTTTGTTTTACAGGCATTGATAATACCCTTGCCATACTTTCCGTCTTCCAATGCAAAGAAATCGTTTAGATCCTGCGTCGCACAGACAGCAGATCCGCCATAGCCTCTTACCGTTTTAAATACCTCCAGAATATATTCGGCAGTCTGCCGGTTGGACGCTGAACCAATAATACGCCACAGCTCATCAATAAAAATTGCTTTTTTCTTTGTCCTATCCTCTTTACTTTTTCCAAATACAAACAGGATCGCGATAAACATACCAATGATCATGAGGCTTCCAGTCAATTCAGAAAGATCCAGAACCACATACTGATTATCCAAATCAACGTTTGTCTGCTGGTTGAAGGAAGCGGCTGAACCATGAACCAGCCAATTTAAAGAATTAGCAAGCCGTTTTGTTTCGGGATCCTTTACCAGGACTTCGTAAAGATCGCCTAAGATCGGCATTTCCTTGTATTTCCCCTGCTTTTCTTTAGACCATAGGGAACGGTTGTGAAAGTTCATTCCTTTGGCTGCGTAGGTTTTGACCAGCGCGCTGTCCAAAAGCTGTTTTTCTTCATAAGTCATATCAGGAATCAGAAGGCTAAAGAAGATATGCAGCTCCTGGATCTTCGTTGCCAGCTTGGAATGTTCCTCTTCTACTCCATCAATCAGGTCATTGTTGACCGTATCACTTTTTCTGATCTCCATAATGTTGATACAGGACTTAGACGACGGGGAGATAGAAACAAACTGCCCGCCAATATTTTTGCAGGCCCGGCGGAATTCATGACCTTTTAGTGGCGCTATGATAAAAACCTGGATATGCTTTCTTCTCATACGCAGCGCCAGAAGCTGCATCGTATAGCTCTTGCCCGCGCCGGAGGTTCCCAAGATCGCAATGTTCGCATTCTTATAAACCCTAGAATCAAAGTTATCTACAATGACCAAAGAATTGTTATGCTTATTTACCCCATACAAAATCCCGTCGTCATCGCACATTTCGTAGGAAGTAAATGGATAGCAGCTCGCCGCTCCAGTAGTCAGCACATTCCTTTTGGAGTGTTCAAATAATCTTTTATCAATCATATTCAGCGGAAGTGCGGACAGGAAAGCCTGTTCCTCCTCAAATTGGCAGTTTTGGCATTCCAGATCCCTCGACATCATCAGTTTCTTCATTTCATGAGTCCGCCACTCCAATTCTTCCGCGCTTTCCGCTGTAATCGTAATTAAGGTATTGATATAGTAGAAATCCTGATTGTTGGCAAGCCCGCTTTTCAAAAGGTATCCGGCTTGTATCGCCCCCTCCAGATCATCAAAATCTGTATTGGTGTCCGACGCGTCTTTAATTTTTGAACGGTTGATCCTTAACTGCTGGCCAAGCTTTGAGATGATCCGGTCTTTTTCTTCTCTCCGGACAAAAATATCGACGTCTATTCCTTCTCCGGCATTTACCAGTACGGACATCCAACCTGCATATACCTTTGGGTTGTATCCCCCGGAAGGGATCATCAGGAAAGTATAATATAATCCGTCGATTACGACATATTTGCTGTGGGTAAAGTCGATCTCGTTCGGCGTCATAAATTCACTGATCGGAATATCATTTAACTGATCCGCCTGATCCGCTGCTACATATCTTCCTAAAACCTCCATAATTTTGTCTGACATTGGTTTTTCCGTTTTCCGATTAAGCAGATGATAAAGGATCTCTGTTGTCACCTCATTCTCATTTTCCGGAGTCAAAACAGTATTCCCGCACTGGAACAGATAAGTTCGGGCAGTCTGCGCCGCAGAACGAAGAAACGAAACCGCTTCGATTTCTTCATCTGCCCGGTTCCGGTTAGAACGCATAAACGGTTCGTATTCAAATATCATAAAGAACCGCCGGGTGATCGCTTCCCTGGAGCCAATCTGTCTGATTAGTTTCACATAATCCTCTTGCAGCCGTTTGCAGTATGGATCCGTTTCTTGCTGCATATCTGTTTCCAATCCTGCCAAATACTGATTAACGTCCGCCCGTTTGGTTACTGCTTTAAACTGGATCTTGACCGGGCTGATCTTCAGGTAAGACATAAAGGAATAAATGATGTTTCTCTGTTCCCGTTCATTTCTCAGCCAGAAATTGACCGGCGTGACCTCAATGATCTTTACAAAGCGGCGATCCCTTGTATAGATGATCCCATGGTCTATTTTTTCAATCGGAAGATAGTTCGGTATCGTCATATCCTTTTTAGGGATATGACGTGCCTTTCCAGACCGTTTCCTTTTCTCCGACTCCTCCTTATCCATTTTTCTATTTCGCTTATTCTCCCGCTTGACTTTCCTTAGCTGCCGCTTCAGTTCCCGGATCTCCTCTTTTGTTTTTCTGTCTGCTCCCTCCGTCTTTTCTATTTCATCTCTTATGATTACTGGTTTTGGCAGTTCATGGATAATTCTCCGGTTCATCAAAAAACGAAGCCACGAAAACAGATAAGAGGACAGGCATTTTCCATTGATCCCTACTAAAGCAAAAATCACCACCGGCATGACCACAATACAAAGAATAATGATCCTCGCTGTCAGTGATACTGGTATCCTAAAGATCGGCAATGCCAGAATCCCGGCCAAAGCCCCGGCCTCGATCACATTCCGAATTTTAAACATTCCTCCCATCAGCGTTCCTGAATCTATAAAATTAGGAGGAATATAATAGATGTCGCTGCGTTCGTCTTTGTGTTCCATGATTATCAGTGCCTTTCCGTTAAATCTTTTTAGCCTATGTATTTCATTGGGTCCTGTCTTTGTCCGTCTTTTCTCACTTCAAAATGCAGATGCGGCCCTGTTGTCCGTCCGGTATTCCCTACCTTCGCAATCACATCTCCCTGCTTTACTTCCTGCCCCACCTGTACCAGCAGCTTGCTGCAATGGGCATAAAGCGTGGCAAAACCATTTCCATGATTGATCACAACATAATATCCATAGCTGGTGTTGCTATAAAGCGAGGTTATCACGACTCCTGACTTGGAAGCATGAATATCAGTACCGACCGGACTGCGTATATCAAGCCCTCCGTGACCATCTCCCACATGGGTAAACGGATCGACACGGTATCCAAAAGCAGACGTGACCAATGATTTCCAATTTGGATTTGGGAATGGAACCGCGAATCCTTCAATAGCCCATTCATAAGGGTATTCTTTCATCAGTTCTTCAATCGAACCTTGTGTTCCGCCCGGATAACTTCCTGTTCCGCTTCCTAAGAATAAGCTTAGGTTTGCAGCATAATTCTCTGATAGCTCCTTTTGCTCATCATTGAGCTTAAATACCGTATCGGCGAAATAGTCCTCTCCCACAAAGGAAATCGTATATGTTACCGTCTGTATTTTTTCTTGTTCTCCGTCTTCATTTTCTATTGTACCGGTTGATTCTTCAGAGGTATAGGAAAACAGCTTATCCTTATGCAGACGTACCAGACCGATCAATTCCTCATTACTGATCATCTTGTAATCAGGTTGAGAAGCGTTATACTGTGCAAGCAGAGTATAACTATCCACCACTGATTCGGCAAAAGGATCTATGATCTCAGTTTGTGTTTCTTCGTCCAGACGGTCAATTTCCGACTTGACCTGTACAAGAATATGGTCGTGCGCCTGCTTCACAATTTCCTGAATTTGTGTGTCTACTGCTTCCAGATTTTCCAGAATAGCCTGATTATCATTCAGCAGTATTCCGTTTTCCGGATCGTCAAGATCCCCAAAAATTGAAGACGGCAGCAGAATGATAATCAATAACGGCAGAGAAAGAAAAAAAACTATGGCAGCCAATATTTTACTAACAAGCCTCCGGTTTTCCCATAAAAAAGCGGCGGCAGCTCCATACGGTCCGCCGGCTGCGGTTCCTCTTGCGATCCCCGCGACCGCTTTTCCAGTTTTGACTGCCCCGTGTATCATTCCTGCCGCCTGCGCGCTTTTCAGAAAAACTCCCTGCTTCTGCTCCTGGCTCATGGTCACACCCTGTCTTTCCGTTTGGGCATATCAGGAAGCTTCTGCACAATGTTTTCATAATACTCCACTTTTCCGTCCACATTGGTATATGGGATCTTCTCTACAGCATTTTCTGCATATTGCCGGTACCACTTTGCTCCGTCTGCGGAATCAACAATATCAAACTTTCCCGCGTGTGGTTCCATATATTGGTCTGCCCGGTACATTCCAAATGGGATACCTTCAGGATTCGCCGCTGAAATTTCTTTCCCCATGATCCTGCCTCCCCCAATCTCAACATCTGAAAATCTGGGTGCGTCTGCTTTTCCGGTGTATCCCAAATATGACAAAGCGGCTTGTGAAGCAGTTTTGCCTGTTATACTTCCCATGGTTGAAATATTCCCGGCCGCTACTTTTCCAATTATGTTATTGGCAAAATTCCCGCCTTTGGCAAGCGAAGATTGGAAGGTCTGGCGGCTTATCGGGTCTCCTCCCTGATTTGTCACCCCGCTGATCGTATTCTGGGTAAAATGCCTGCCGGCAATCCCAGCGAGTCCCCCGGAAAAAATCCCGCCGCTTGAACCATTCCCGGAAACAGCATTCCCAGAGCCTCCGCCTTTTCCACGCATTTTTTGGATCGAAGAAATGCTTTTCATGACTACCATTGCTTCCGAAAGCATAGATCCTCCGGTTTGTCCCACGCTGATTCCAAGGCTGCTCATGAAGCTGTCTATTTTCTGGGCTACCTTTAAAAAACCGACCGCACAGAGAAACCAGACAAAAACATTTCCGGTGACCGCTTCCTTACTGGAGCTGTCTACTGCCTGCTGCACCTGGCTTTCTGTTACCTCTGCAAAAACTGCCGTACAGTTTAAAGCAGCAAAAATCAGGATAATCAGAACTGCAAATATCAGTCTTTTATGTTTTCTCACTATTTCACCCCCTATATTGATAACGGATTAGCAATGAACGCACCGACCATACTGGTAAACAGTCTTAGGCACCATGCGTTCATCAGCAATAAGAATATCTGCCCGCCTACCATTCGTCCCCAGCTCTTAAAGATTCCAGATGTCGATTGGCTGGAACCCATTGCAAAAGCTACCGGAGCGGTAAACACCAAAACGCCAAGCAGGATATATCGCTCCGCCGCTTCAAACAACATTTTTAGATAGTTCCATGCCAAAATAATGACCAGAATCAAACCGATCAGCAGCCCTGATCCAGTTGCGCACACTCCCAGTATTGTTGTAATCGCGGAGTTAAATTTAGCAAAGCTGACAGGCGGAAGCTCTGACGTCAGGATCCAGTGGTACGGCGTTCCCCCGATTTTCAAAACCAGATCCACAATATCGTCTGCAAACCAAACCAAGAAAATAAAGAGAAAAGACCGGATACTCAATTTTACCGGATCTTCTGCGTCCAGCCCTGCGTGCAGGCCAAAATTCCGAAAGAGCTGCCATACCCAATTCAGCAGGATCAACCCCAGCGCCAGCGCGACAAAGACGTTGTACATTGTTTCCGCAGCCGGAAAATACCGTACAAATACGTCCATATCACAGCCCAACGCTCCTAATACTGAACTTGTGATCAGATCCAGGATATTCATGACCTGTTCCGCGATCCAGCCTACGATCCCATCTAAGATCCCCATATCCTACTCCTTATCCGTTCCATTTTCCGCCTGCAAAGAACGGGGTAATGTAAGCCATGATAAAGCCCAGGCCATTGATCACAGCCCATGAAATGACGATCCGTTTTAACCAAGACCGGGATTCATCTACCGTTCTCCCGCTTTTGGAAAAGTTCATCAGCAGCAGGGCAACAGAAGCAGCGACAACGGCTGCCACCGTCGAGATGATCACGATCTGGGAATACACATCTTTCATAATTTCACTTGCCTTATCCCAGACTGTTGCCGCACTGACCGGGGTACAGAACACGGCGGCTAATGTCGGGATCAAAAAAACCAGATAGGTGATTTTTCCTATCCGGCTTTTTCTTTGCGCTATTAACTTGTCCTTCATTGTTGTATGCTCCTCCTTTTTTATTTCACCAAAACAAAAAGGAAGACACCCGTTTGGACGTCTTCCTCTTTTTCGATATTTGTTTCAGCATACCTATTGTAACATATTAAAATATACGTCTCAATAGCATTTTCGTTTATTTTTTTCTCTTTTCTGTGCCTTTTGCGTGCCAATAACGCTTACATTTTCTTATCGTGCCATTGATCTAATACTTCCTCTACTTGTGCTATTAGCTGTTCTTTGTTTGGAATATATGAGATATATCTCGATGTAAAAATATTATTTGACAAGCCACCTAATGCATATTCTGCGGCTACACTATCTTTATCTGTGCATAAGATAATCCCAATGGGAGGATTATCATGCTCATCGTTGACTTCCGCAGCATAATAATTCAAATACATATTGATTTGTCCTATTGCTTCTGGCATAAGTTTTGTTGTTTTCAACTCAATCAATACATAGGCTCTAAGAATTTTGTTATAGAAAACCATATCTACATAATAGTGAGTATTATTGAGGGTAACTCGCTGCTGTGTTCCTACAAACATAAAGCCGCGTCCCAATTCCAACAAGAACTTTTCAATTTGCAGAACCAAAGCCTTTTCAAGCTCACTTTCTAACATTGCCTTGTTTTCAGGTACACCTAAAAATTCAAATACATACGGATCCTTTATCATGTCGAGCGGTGTTGCCATTTCAATTCCTTTCTCTGCTAGGGCTAACACCGTTTCTTTATTTCTTTTTCCTTCTGATAGCAGCAATCGCTCATAAAGTGAGGTAGAAATCTGTCGTTTTAATTCCCTGATTGACCACCCAGAATTGATAGCTTCCTTTTCATAAAAACTACGCTTATCAGTGTCAGAAATAGTCAACAGTTCACAATAATGTGACCAACTCAATTTGCCAGACACTGTCTGGCAAATTGGATATGCAAGAAAAAAAGCTCTCATATTTTGTAAATTAGAACGAGAGAACCCCTTTCCAAACTCTTTAGTTAATTCATTGGATAACTGTTTTAGCGTAAATTTCCCATAATTTGCTCTTACCTTGTTATCCTGCTCATGCTCAACAATTATTCTTCCGATTTGCCAATAAGTAGTAAGTAATTCTGAATTTACTTGTACAGCTACATTTTGGCGTGCCGTTAATAACAATTCTTTAATTTCTTTTATCATAGAATTATTATTTAGTAAATCATTCATATTATTGGCTCCTTTAAAGTGTTTTTTTTAGTATAGCATAAAAATAATTTTTTTACTACTCGTTATTCCCTGCTACGCATTAATTTCCTTCCGGAAAAAATTCATCCAAAATACTCATACATTCTTTTGAGGTGTATCCCCACAAAACGTCACTTAATGCTTCAACTGTTTCCCGACGGTATCGGTAATAAGTGCGGTATGATATTGTACGGACATGAGGACGGATCGATTCGATAATCTCAGCTACATTCCTGCATTCATGCGGAGAAAGATATGTATAATAAAGCACCCAGTAGTATTCCTCTCCCATTCTGTGCTTCGTATGCAGCAGTTCTACCGCACTGTCGATCATCTTAAGCATTTTATTGGACTTTTCAATACATTTCGCATGATGCTCGATCATTGTTCCCTGAATCTCTGCTCCAGCTGAATAGATAGATTCCAAGAATTCATCAATACTGCTTTTAAACTCCATTTCAAAGCTCTTTTTCACCTGCTGGACAGACAGCTCCAGGCTCCAGACGACATCACGATACTTGGATAAAAGCTTCCATGTATTGTGGTACAGTGGATTGTCCTCAAAGGCTTCTTCTGCCTGTTTTGTTTTTCGCATGATTTCACTCCTCGTTTTTCTTTTTATACTTATAAAAACGTAATTTTTGCCCGCTTTGGTTACAAAAAACCAAAAATATAGCAAGAGGAAGACACCCATTTTGAGCATCTTCCTCTTGCTATATTTATTTCAGCATACCTATTGTAACATATCGAGATATATGTCTCAATAGCATTTCCGTTTATTTTTTTCTCTTTTCTGTGCCTTTTTTGTGCCAATAACGCTTACTTTTTCTTATCGTGCCATTAATCTAATACTTCCTCTACTTGTGCTATTAGCAAGATTTGTCCTACTACTTCTGGCATAAGTTTTGTTGTTTTCAACTCAATCAATACACATTCTCTAAGGATTTTATTATAGAAAATCATATATCCACGTAATAATGAAGATTGTTGAGGATAACACGCCGCTGTGTTCCTAACCGCTCGAGTATCCTCGGATGATATCCCATACAAAACAAATGGCGTATTCTATCTTTCATGATGGATCTTCCTACAAAACAGAATTCTCGTCAGAAAGGTGTTGTCTTTCAATCCTAAGGGCATCTAGAGATTCCTCCCAGCTTTTCAGAACTCCGCTCTTGACATGATTTCAGTCTGTTATCTCGAGGTCAGTTGGAGTTCTTTTCGGGAGCGTAAAGATAGAAAACATTGTGTCTCCCATTGACATATAATTTCATAACATTCATAATCATGTCTCCGTTTCTCGTTTTGATACACAAAGTCATAAAAAACAGCCTTTCTTTTAAAAGAGTTTCCATTCTACCTTTACTTTGTAGGTCGGACTAACATAGTGATCCTTTGTAACGGCCCATACATAAATATATTCCCCATCAATGATTAGCAACTGACGATTGCCCATATGTAATGTCCGTTTCCAGATTTTTCGGACAGAATCGTATTCCATCATCTCATCCGCTTTTAAAGTATCATTTGTCTGGTCAATACAGACTTGTGTGGAAAAATAAACCCCTTCCAGCTTTTCTGGCTCTAGGTTCACACTGGCATATATCGTATAATCCTGCATTTCTTCTACCAGGTTTCGATTAATCCAAGATGATTCCACCCGAACCTGCCGACCATTATTTTCATACCAGGGTTTGGATTGTACCAATTGGTAAAGCGGTGAAGATGCCACCGGTTCAGGTAATATATTAGTAGGAACAGTAACCACATCTGTTTCAGCAAATGGTGGGTAGTAGAGATATGCGCCCAGAAAATGATTTTGAGGCAACTGCTCGATTGATAGAGTAATCTTATTTTCTTTATCCCATTCTACAAGATCCGTAATATCGAGATAATCAATCAATTTGCTTTCTTTTCCATAGTGATTTACCGTTACATGGGTGTGTTGATATATCTTTCCATTTATTGATATAGTGACCGCGCCTACGGCAGCCGCATCAGAAAACGGAACAACCAGAAACAGGCGATATGGCAAAGCCCATGCAAAATTCTCCCGATGAAGCTGATCTCGCAGTACAGGAATTAGTGCCTCTATTTGCTCGGCATTTTTCGGTCGGGCATTTTGCAGTAACTCCCTAATTGCATCCGTAGCAAAAAAACTAGTGTGCAGTGTTACGGTTTCCATGGATTCATAATTGGGGCAGGAAATCTTCTCACCGTTCTGATCGGTCCAGTCATAAAGATATCGTGCTGCACTCTCTTCCCCATATTGGAGCGAAAATACAAGCGAGCCATGTTTTCTGGAGAATGGAATTTCTTTGCCATTTATCATTAATCGACGTATCACATCGAACTGAGGAGTTTGAACAAATCCGTTTAAGATGCTAGATTCCGGGGCGCTGCTCCCTATAATATGGAGTGTCTCACCTTCCAGGTGGGTCGAACCATTGATACCATATAATGAAACGGAAACAGGTTGTGCCTTTTCTAACTCAAAAACCAGTACCTCATATTGCGGTACCTGAATATGAATTGTTTCCCCATAGGAAAATGTGCCCTTCCCAAGCCTTTCATCATAGAATTGGACCTCTTCCATAGGATAGATTTGTTTTAGCGTATATTCTCCCGGCATTTCCAAACCAATTTCATCATCTAGTTTCAGCGCTATCTCACTTCGGATCGGAGCAGCATTGCAAAGAAATAAAAAACCATGATCACCCAAAATCTTACTGTAGCCGTCTACAGTACCGCAAACAACTTGGTTACCAAATGCGACCGCATTCTGATTATACTGAAAATGATCCCTGCCCCATTGTGCCCATTTCCTAAAAAATGAGATATAATCCCCATAAATGTCCTCCGGATCATATGGAATCATCGGTACTGTAATGCTTGCACCAGCCGCCAACGCAGATATAATTCCATACTTCCATCCTAAATGGTCAAATAAATAGAGCAATCCCCTGGGATCGGCACAATATTGTGTCATCCGGTGCGCAAGGGAATGGTTGATAACCGCAGGCATGAAACGAAAATTCTGATTCCACCAGCTTTGAAACCTCATCCCGCTTGCCGTTAGTCTGTCTTCTGACAAATCAGGATAGATTGTTCCCGCATCATAAGGACACTGTTCCCAATATGCCTCATGTTGGTCAAACCCACGAAATCCCCAAAGGCCATACTCTTTTGTCCCATGAAACCCCTGAATGTAAAGCTCCGGGAAGGTATCTTTCAGTCTTTTTACAAGATTCATGGCATTGCGGAAACCCTTATATGCACCTTTTCCCGGCACATGACCATGCTCTGCGCTGTAACAGAAAAACCCGTTACCCGGTCCGGGGTCCCAGTCCCATAACGTTATCCCATATTTTTCAATAGTATTTTTCTGCACCTGGTAAAACCATTCCGCAAAATCATCGTCTGCTATGCAGTTTTCGCGTGATCTCTCTCCACAAATCCCTATTTTTTTCCAATTTGGCTTTTCAAAGGTAGAAGCAAACTCTGTCATCGGACTGTCACAATAATTGCTGTTGTCCGGAGCAGAACCCATATAAAAGCCTATTTTTAGCCCCTTATCTTTTGCGTAATTTAAAATTCGTTCCGCTACGGAACCTTCTGGCGCCAGTTCCCAAAAGCTGCCTTGGTTTGGAAGCGGCGGCCGGTTTCGAACTAGTGGATTAAAGGTGATAATATCTCCACCCATTCTGACAAAATTGTCAATATAATGGTAATACATCTGCTCATCTTCCTCAGTTTCCGGCTGCTGCGGGAGAGGGCTGAAGAAATTATAAAAAACAACTTTAAAATCGGTTACTCGCAAATCAAGATAATCATCAGCAAACTGCTTAAATGAGCGAATTTCATTCCTGTCCAAAGCTATATAGCCGCTTGGGTTGCGGTAGCGCGGATGACTGACATGATTATACCGAATACTTGTTTTCGGTATCTGCTGTTCTATCATCTCTCCGCTGAACCGATATATCCCCCAAAAATTAGCTTCTACGGACCATGGCTTATCCGGCGATACTGTCATGCATGGTTCAAATTGAATTTCCAGGCGGTTATCTTCGGAATGAGCCGAAAAACATGGATTTGCAAATCCAATATACAATCCATCATGCTCAAAACGAACAAATTCTGTTGTCGGGCAATTCCAAAAAGTATGATAGTCAATGATTTCCAATGGAGCACGTTCAAACCAATCAATTGTCCGTACCTTATATATGGTCATGGATTGTTTGGGAAATACGGACAGAAGGCGTTCGATATAGGAAGATTTTGATAATCGATACGTAATCCGGTAAATACATGACGGTGTATCATATTGATATGTTATCGATGTTGCATGTGTCTGATCAATATCCGGGATACAATCGGTAGTGCGAAACGTTCCGAAATCTGAGGATACCTCCAGTACGTCCTGGGTCATTGCAACTACTTGATCATTGCGAACAGAGCCTATACTTGAGATATTTCCAAAGGCATCCAGTACAAGAATTAATTCTTTATTTTTCAGTTCCATAACCATTCCCTTTCTGAACGTAATTATGCTTTCATGCCAGTCATAACGATTCCCTTTACAAAGAAATCCTGTGCAGCGAAGAATAAAATGAGAACCGGAAGTACGCTAATTGTCAGTCCTGCCATTAATACGCCCCAGTTAGTAGCATAAGTGCCCTGCAGTGAGGCTACCCCAACAGTTAATGTTACCTTTTCCGGAGAAATAATAAAGACTAATGGATTCAGATAATCTGTCCAAGAACCATTGAAAACAAATATTCCTAATGTAGCCAATGCAGGTTTACTTAACGGCAAAAAAATTCTGGAAAAAATTCCAAATTGGGAACAGCCGTCAATTTTTGCTGCCTCCGACAATTCATCTGGCATGGTTATAAAAAATTGTCTCATTAAAAAAGTGCCAAACGCCGTAGCCAATCCGGGGAGAATTAACGCCGTATGAGTATCGACTAGCCCTAACATTTTGAAAATGATAAAGTTTGGTATTAACGTCACATGTGCAGGTACCATAAGAGTGGCCAAATATAAGAAGAACAGTTTATCTCTTCCTTTAAACTTTAATTTTGCGAAAACATATCCGGCCAAAGAACTTGTGAAAAGCTGCCCAATTGTCACAATTACCGCAATTTTCAAACTATTCATGAAATACTGTAGAAATGTAACCTTATTAAAAAGCCAATCATAATTTTCGAATGTGAATACTTTCCCAAAAATCTGGGGCGGATATGTAAATATTTCACCAGCTTCTTTAAATGATGTTGCACACATTAGAATAAATGGAAGGACAATGCATAGAGAAACTGGAATCAGAATTAAATGCAACGGTAGATGCCACAGAATTTCTCTTTGTTTTTTCTTTGACATTATTAACACTCCCTTCCGTTTACGATGACCAATTCTCGGATTTGTTAAACCTAAACTGTAAAAATGTCAGGATAAGTACAATTATAAAAAGAATATAGGAAATTGCAGTTGCATAACCCATATCAAAATAACGAAAAGCTTGTTGATAAAGATAATGTACCATTACCGAAGTACTTCTTCCCGGTCCACCTTCAGTCATTAGCATTACAATGTCAAACACCTGGAAAGACCCGATTACTACCATAACAGTCACAAAAAATGTGGTAGGGGACAGTAAGGGAATGGTGATATTTCGGAATTTGTGCCAGGCGTTTCCTCCGTCCATTTCAACCGCCTCGTAATAGCTGTTTGGAATTCCTTGTAACCCGGCCAGAAATATCAACATATAGTATCCAATATTTTTCCAAACAAATACGAATATAATTGAAAACATCGACCAGTTAGCATCTGTAAGCCAGTTTGGTCCGGCAATTCCAAACCAGGACAAAAAATAATTGACAAATCCATAGTCTGGTACCAATAACCATTTCCACATCACAGAAACTACTACATTAGAAGATATTACCGGCAAAAATATTAAAACTCGATAAAACTTTTTACCTAATATCTGTTGATTTAGTGCCATAGCAATTAACAGGGAAGCAATAATTACCATAGGAACAGAACACGCCGTAAAAATCAAAGTATTAACTAGCACCTGTATAAAAATTTCATCCTGAGTAAAAAGTCGAATATAATTATCGAATCCAATAAACTTTGGGGTCGACAACATATCCCATTGCATAAAGCTCAATACGAAAGCGCTTACAATTGGTATTAGTACAAACAAAAGAAAACATATTAAGTTTGGGAGTAAAAAAATTCCAGCCCAAGTTGAATCCCTTTGCATCATTTTTTTCATCTTACCATCTCCAAATCCATAATCCTGCCGCTGTCTGAGCAATTAGGACAGCGGCAGTTCTGGATATCAATTATTTGCTCAATGCTTCGGTTGCTCGTTTCTCTATATTGAGGATTGTAGTCTGTGCATCCTGATCATTATAATAGAAGTTTTTAATCTCTTCATCAGTAATGTCGCGCACATTAGCACCCGCCATATGAGTTGGGGCAACAATCGCATTTTTAAATATAGAAGTCATGTTGACGAATTCCGCAGGATGAACGTCTGGATTAAACCATTGATCCTGGTTTTCTGGTTCATACATTTCTACACGATTGCTCATCCATAATCCACTCTGTACAAATGGAAGCTGGAAATCTGTCGAAGCTAGATGGGAAATTAGTTTCAGTGTTTCTTCCTTGTGTTTGGTACCCGTCCAACCTGCTACATTATAAGAACTGAGAACGGCATTCATAGTCTTACCATCCATTGTCGGCAATGGAGCGACTCCGAAATCGAAGTCCATATTGGCTAATTCCTGCATAGAGAAAGACCCTTGGTTTACCATCGCAATTTTTCCGGTCTGCAGCATTTGATTGGCGGACATACCGCTTTTGCTAGAAACATTAGCCTCCGGAGCCACACCATATTTCACACGAAGATCTTTAAATTTCTGCATTACATCTATCATTTTGTCGGGATCGCTGATCTTGCATGAGGTATAATCTTCATTAAAAATCGTGACCCCCATATTGACCAGATATTGCTGCAATGGCATGAAGTCAACTTCAAAGCCAAAGGCACCATACTGTTCTACCGTATCTCCATTTTTAATAGTCAATTTTTGAGCAGCATCTAAGAATTCTTCCCATGTCCATGCTTCGTCCGGATTGCTTGGAGGCATCTCAACATTTGCTTTTTCAAATAAATCACGATTATAGAATAGAATATTTCCTACAATACAACTATCAATACCATAGAATTTGTCACCCACTTTGCTTTTGGTTGCAGACCATGGTAAAAAATCCTCTTCCTTATAATATTGATGGTATATATCAGTTAAGTCTAATAGCTGCCCTTGTTCAATAAACTGACGATAAAACGGAACATCCATATAAAAAGTATCTGGCGCCGCTCCTCCTGCCATCATAGTAAGTAATTTTGTATGATGCTCTTCTGAGGGGCCAGAAATGTATTCCACCTTTATTCCTGGGTTCTGATCCATAAAGGATTGCAAGCAGGCTTTATTTGCTTCTGTTTCATAAACACTTGCTTCCCATCCCATGAATTGAAGCGTAACATCCCCGGATTTTCTGGTATTGTTTTGAGATGTCGTGTTATCCGCTGTTCCGCAAGAAATCAGACTGGCTGCCATGAGTGCAGCGCATAAAACTGTGCTAACTGTCTTTTTCATTTTCATATACATACTCCTTTCAGTATTGACGTTATCCTTTGATGAGATTTCTATTTCAGAACTGTCAGCCTCCTTTCAAATATGATAACGTTGCCACATTTTGGCAATAATACCATTTATAACAATACTTTTATTATATACATACCATAATTGATCTGTATTAAGCATCGTGTGGTAACGTTATCACACAATTGAAAACAATTTGCACCTCTTTTTCATAAAGCGATACAAAATTGATTCGAATCTTATTCATCAAATGCCCCATAGAAATTCATGGATGGCCTTGCAATAAATTTGGAAATAAACTTTTTCATCATCGGTACCTTTTCCGTTTGTCCAGAAACTAAATTTACAATTGCATCTGCACAATATTCACCGATCATTTCAAAATTGTGATCAAGTGCTGCTAATCCAAGATAATCACACCATGGATTGTTATCGTAGGCTATCAAGCTGACATCCTTTCCCACCTCCATATTTAAATCCCTGAATATTTTAAGGAACGCGATGGTAATATCAGTAACGCCGGCAATAACAGCGGTCGGCTTCTCTCTCAGCACCCTTTCTCTGAGCGTCTCATACCCATCACGATTTCCATGTGGTAATAAGAAAAAATCTTCCTGCTTTACCTCAGTCCCAATTTCCTTCATAGCTCTTGCATAACCATAATATTCTTCATTGACTAAGTTTGCTTGCTGCTCTGAATCTAAAAAATGTTCTACAAACAAAATGGAACGATGTCCTCGGTCAATCAGCATTCTGGTAATATCATAACTTAATTTATTATCATCAATAATGGCGGTGTGCAACCCGGTATACTGCTGACCAAATAATTGCAAAATCGGAATATTATTTTTTTCACACTGCTGAATTAAATCCCGATTCGCATAATTTGAAAAAAAGCAGATCATTCCATCAACACGGGACGAAATGAGAGATTCTAAACATCCGCGTTCATATTCCCTTTTTCCGTTGGTATATACGATTAACAACCGATAGCCATACTGATGTAGAATCTGCTCTACATAACATTCTAAAAAATCCATCTCACTAAGCAGCATCATACCAATTGTCTTGGATCTGTCCTCACGTAAGCTTCTGGCAGTCAAGTTTGGCGTATATCCTATTTGAGCTGCAATTTCAAGGATATGCTCCCTCTTTTCTGGAGAGATATATACATTTTCTCGAAACGCCCGTGAAGCAGTAGATAATGAAACCCCCGCTTCTCTGGCCACATCTTTTAAAGTAATCATTTAATATTCACCTTTGTGACAACGTTGTCATATTTTCGTATTTATTATATATCGCCGACTATTTTTTGTCAAGTATTTTCTTGAATTTATTCGATCTATACAAAATATAAACTTCTATTTTTATTTCAAGTGACTCATATCAGTATTACCTCTTATTAAACTTCGCTATACAGATTTGTACTCTTCACAGAAGATTCGATTTTTCCCCCACTGCAACAGCAAGCTGTAGCTTTTTCGTCGTGTATAGGTGAATGAAATTTACAAATGTGGCTGCTTCGTTGAAATCAAGGTTACTAAAAAACTTTCTCGCTGCCCGGAAACAAAGAGAATGTGTTAAAAATAGTCCTCTCCAATTTCCTAGAAAAAATAGAATACAATTAAAAAATGGATACAACTACTTGAAAAATCAGATAGAAGTTCCTCTTTTTTCTCTTTGATTCAGCTTTACTCTTAGGCCTCCATAGTAAAACTGTTTTGGAAATTATCTCAAAAGTCCAGTAAGTCCGTATGAATATCCAAAAATGGAGTAAAATACTTTTTTCGGGGTGCCAGCAGGCTTTTTAACTCAGTCTTGAAGATGATAAGATACCGTTTGCACAGCTCCGGATTGATTGTTTCCTCTATCCGTTCTAAAAAATATTTATTCCAAGTAAATTTCCCAAAACCATAGCTTTCCCGACCGGTTACAATAAACTTCTAAAATATAATAAATCTCTCCTACGCAGGTCAAATAAGAATATAACTTATAGGAAAGATACGGACACTGGAAGCACGAAAATCCCTTTACTGACAGGACTTGTGTTAGTTTTGATATGATGATCTGTATGTACAGTTTTGAAACGCGGGAAGATTCTTTTGAAACGTGAGGTATTGTCTCATTCCGGAGCTTCACCTTTAAAGTGAAAGCGATTTCTTCTTTATCGATCGGCACATCGGAAATTTGAAACATCGTAGATAAATATCCGTTAAGATAGATCGCACTGCCTTGATTCCCGGAAAAAGTACATAGGGTGATATATCCCAGTTCTTGCAGTTTCTTTAACAGCCGGCTGACTCCCGCCTTAGAGATTCCCCAGCGTTCTGATAAATCAGTATAGCTGACGACAGGATTACCAGTATTATTCCGAAAATAAACAACCGGTCCCTTTGCAGACCCCTGCACTCTTTCGTCATGATAGACTGTGTTCAGCCACAGATCCAGTACAATGTCTAATTCGCTGCATTTTTCAATAGAGATCAGTTCACTGACAGACGCTACCGGGAAAAAGAAAAATCCAGTATCCTTTTGGCAAGGGGCATGATACCCCAGAACAGAATTATTCTTTTTCCAATCTGGGATAACTACTTTCACCAGATTTTTGTGTTCCATCAATGTGAATTCCATAAAGTGATGATCCTGTAATAACTTCAGGACATCTATCGTTTGATGCTGGTACTTTAGTCTGAAACAGCTTGTTAGTTCCTTGAGAGAAAATATCCATTCTCCCGGCCCGATTAAATAGGAGATTCCGTCCATTCTGCGGTATGAGGATCGGAAGTTGGCAAAGCTGTACAGGACTAAAAGAGCAAAAAAATAAGAACCTCCGGTTTTTCGAAGATTCTTATCATTCATTAGTTTTCTTATGAACTCACGGTAGATCCTACAACGAGGATAATCCACGAGTTGTTTTATTTGTAATCGATATGTGTTCATATGACCGGCTCCTTTTTCATTCCTTAAAAATGTCAACGGGAGCCAAACACCCTTGTCAACATTTCTGTCAACAGCGTGTCAACGAGAGCAAATAGGCGTCTATTGCACCAAACGACATTTATTGCAGCTATTTACAAGAAACGCCGTTCCGATATGGTCATTTAATACAAGAAAAGTTAGTTTTTTCATCAAAAGTTCAAAGAGTTCTTTTCTACGAACCAAAAGGTCGGGGGTTCGAATCCCTTCTGGCGTACCACAACAACGGACTTCATACGAAGTCCGTTGTTGTTTTTTGTATTTCTATGAAAATTGCGGCAGATTCCCGCAACGCGGATAACCGCCGAACGATTTGAGCCGCAATTGATATATGCATATATGGAATATGTAACCTTTCTGACAAAAACACCGGGAACGCTATTTCATCTCGTTCCCGGTGTTTCTATTTATTTGCTTTTTTCAGAAAGAATGCGTTTTGTCGTTAAGATACCGCTTCCTGCGCGTTATGGGAAAACAAGGAAAGGATGGCTGGCTGCACTTCTGTTCTATTTTCCTGCTGATCGAAAAACATTACAGACTGTTCCGAAAAATACATTTGGACAGTCTGACTATCGTCATCCCAAAAATGATCGCCCTTTACTATCATGCGCCCAAACTCTGTCATAACATAATACAATGTTTCGCCACCCAAATGTTCCCGAGCCAGTACTTCTCCTTTCAAAGTCAGTCTGCGGCCCACGTCAGGCTGAAAATAGATCTCTTCCGGCCTGATAGCCGCATAATAATCTCCAAATTTTAGCACATTGGCCGGAGGCGACCCAATAAACTGTGCCACAAACAAGTTCTGCGGATTGGTATAAATCTCACGCGGCGTTCCCTGCTGCATAATGTTACCCCCGTTAAGCACGACAATATGAGTCCCCATAGACATCGCCTCTACCTGGTCATGGGTAACATAAAGGAAGGTCGTGCCAAGGTGTTTATGCAAGGACGCAATCTCTACACGCATTTGACTGCGCAGCTTTGCATCTAGGTTGGAAAGCGGTTCGTCCATCAAAAAAGCCTTTGGCCGCTTTACAATCGCCCGTGCAAGCGCCACACGCTGGCGCTGTCCTCCCGACATCTGCGCCGGAAGCTTATCCAACTGATCTTCTAGCTGTACCAATTTCACAACACTATCAATCCGTTTTTGGCGTTCTTCTTTTGGTACCCGTTTAGCTTTCAGCCCATATTCAATGTTTTTGCGTACATTCATATGCGGGTACAGCGCGTAATTTTGGAATACCATGGCAATATCACGATCCTGCGGCTCCAATCCAGATACATCCTCATTGCCAATAATCAGGCGGCCGGCATCCTGTTTTTCTAATCCTGCTATAATACGCAGCAGGGTCGATTTCCCACAGCCCGACGGCCCCAGCAAAACTGTAAAAGAACCATCTTGAATTTCTAGATTTATGCCATGGAGAACCGCAGTTTTCTTAAATCTTTTTTTAATATCTTGTAAAACAATCCTGCTCACTATGCCACTCCCTCTTTATCGTTGACCAATCTTTGGCACAACGCGGTGATTTCTTCCTGGGAAAAGCCCAAATGTGCAAGATACCCCTTGGCGCCATGATAGGTGTAATTCAAATGATCAACAAAAACCGAAATATATTCTGGTTTTGCCGCAAGCATCGCCTGCACATTTTCTTTTTCCATGCCCTTCGGAACATTATTTTCTAACTGCTCAACCAGTGGACGGAGCAATTCTTCCGTAAAAGTATATTCCCACACAACATCGTCTTTTGCTACGCCGCAGGCCAGTAAAAGTATTGCGGCTAGAACCCCGGTACGGTCTTTTCCGGCAGTACAATGGAACAAAACTCCACCATGGCTGTGTAAAATAGTATCAAAAATCTGAAAGAACGAATCAGTGCAGTGGTCTGCCATGTAGATATAAAGTTGACCCATATCAATTTTTTTCTGCGCCAGCGCTTCCGGAGAAGCATCGGCAGAAAACACCGGGATTGAGTGATAATCAAATCGGCTGTCACGAGATAGCGGATTCTCGCTTTGAGCAACCTCTTCCGGACTCCTCAGGTCAATTACCGTGCGGATGCCAAAATCGTATAAAACATCCATATCGCGCCGCGTCAATTTATCCGGATTTTCACAGCGGATATACGCCTTGTCGCTGGTCAGCATATTCCCAGCGCGATACCCTCCCAAATGCCGGGCGTTTATCAGCCCCTCCATTGGGATATGTGTCGTTATCTTCATTATTTAATCCCCCATTTCACAAAGGATTGGATCACCTGTTTTTGAATCAGCAAATATAGGATCAGAATTGGCAGGCTTGCCAATACAGAAGCCGCCATCAACGGTCCCCACGAAGTAAGCTCTGCGGACATAAAAGAACGCAAGCCAAGCTGAAGGGTGGTCTGTCCCTGTGAGATGATCAAGGCAGGCCAAAAATAATCGTTCCAGGAATTGATAAACAGCAGGATTCCCAAGGACACGATGCTGGATTTAATATTAGGCAGAATCAGCTTAAACAATACCCCGCAGGCAGACATCTTATCCATTACCCCAGCCTCAATCAACGCCTTTGGAAAAGATTTAAAAGACGGATACAGGGACAATATCGCAAAGGCGGAGGCCATGTTGGGGACAATAACCCCCATCAGGGAATCCCGGAAGCCCATTCCAACAATCGTGGTATAGTTTGGGATCATAATCGCCTGAAACGGTACCAGCCAAGTCAGTGAAAAAAGGGCATATATCAGCTTAGACCCCGCAAAATCCCACCGGGTTAACGCATAGGCTGCCATCACTGCGGTGCAAAGCTGCAAAATTGTTTGAGAAAGCGCCATCACCAAGGTGTTAGCCGTCATCCCTACCATGTCGATTGCTTCCATTGCATAAGTATAGTTTTCAAGCGACCAGCTGGACGGGAGCAGGGAGTTGTTAAAAATTTCTCCCGCACCCTTAAAAGAACTGATCACCATCCAGTAGATGGGAAAAATCGCAAACAAACACAACAGGATCAAAAGCAGATGTTTGCCGCCGGTACCCCATCGAATACGCCTTTTTTTCGTAGCCGGCGCAGCTGGTTCCATCTGTAATTCCATAGGCAGATACTCCTTAATTATCGTAAAAGGCAATTTTCCGTGTCAATCTGGTAAACAACAGCGCCAAAAGGCCAAAACCAATAAAGAAAACCACGGCGGCCGCAGCCGAAAGCCCAGAGTTAAAGTTTTTGAAGCCGTAGGTCCAAAGCAGGTAGTACACGTTGGTGCTGGCTCCCGCGGGCCCGCCCTGGGTAAGCACGTCAATGTAAGCAAAGGTCCATTGCGCAGTCATCAGCACACTCATCATAATCATCAACATGATCGTGGGGGAAAGCAGCGGAATTGTAATAGACAGGGTCTGTTTCCATCTTCTGTGGCCATCTACGCTTGCAGCTTCATAATAGCTTTTGTCAATCCCGGTTAATCCAGCGGAAAACATCAGCGTGGAAAATCCAATCATTTTCCAGCCTGCTATGATGACAATAGAAAACAGCACCATGTTTTCGTCTGACAAAAAGCGTATCCCTTCTTCAATAAACCCCATTTTTATTAATATGCTGTTAATCAGCCCATTCACCGGATGCATCAGCCAGCGCCATACCGCAGAAATCGCGACCGGCGGCATGATCATAGGCAGGAAAAATAAAGCACGGTAAATATTTTTGACCCGATTACTCAAATTGTTGGTGACGATCGCCAGGATCATCGGGATAACCACGGAAAACGGCAACATCGCTAAAATATAGATCGCAGTGTTCAAAACTGCCTGCAAAAAATCCGGATGAGTGAAAATATACCGGAAATTTTCCAACCCCACATTGATCGGTTCCACATTTGGGTTCATGTTCCACTGTTTGGTGGAAAGCCCAAATGTTTCCACCAACGGACGGTAAACCCAGAACAGTACCAGCAGCAAAGCCGGCGCCAGAAACAGAAAAGGGGTCGCGCGTTTCATGATCGTTTTCGCAATGGAAGGGCGGCGCACCGAAATCTGTTCTAAAGGAAGTGCTATTTCGCTCATACTGTTTCCCCTTCCTTAACTCGGCAGCAGATCCTGTGCTTCGCTTTGCGCCTGCTTCATGACAGTTTCTACATCTTTATCGGAGAAAATACATTCTGTAACTGCCTGGTTTAATGTCGTAGCAATTTGGCCGCTGTTTAAACCCGGAAAGCCTACCCACTTATGTAAGCGTTCCAGCTGTTCCAAATTGGTGCGTACAAAAGGATGTTCTTCCGCCCATGATTTTAAGTATTTCTCATCGTCGATAATAGCAGGTCGCAATGGCAGATAACCCATTTTGCTGGTGATAATGGTATACCCTTCTTCACTGGTCACAAACTGAATAAATTCCCACGCGGCTTTTGCCTTTTCCTCATCCTGGGACATGATGCACAAGCCCGAGCCAGAATTGGTCGGCACAGCTTCTTTATCGCCAAAAGAGGGCAATCCAGCAGCACCCAATTCCCAGCCGCCGGCTTCCGACGAGGAGATCAGCGCACTTTCCATCGCAGCAGAAACGACCAGCATCCCCTGGTTTCCGGCCATGAACGCTTCCATTGCTTCGGTATCTGTATAGTTGGAGTGCGCACCACTCAGAACAAGATCCTGCCATACAGAGATCGCGTCAACTGCCGGTTGTTCCCCAAACAGAATGGTCTTTTTATCCTCTGATAACACTTCCCCGCCGTTTGAGTAGATCATCGCCTGAATCAGCCAGTCAGTCCCGTCACCTGTTGCAGTAATCTGAATTCCTTCTGTACCGCTGTCTTTTAGCGCTACTCCGTATGTCTTTACCTCCTCCCAGGTTTTAGGCGGCTGTTCAGGATCAAGTCCGGCTTTTTCAAATAGGTCTTTATTGTAATAAAGCATAGGGGTAGAGAAGGTATACGGCAAAACATAAGTCTTTCCATCGGTATAAGTACCCAATGTCTGCGCCTTTTCCGCAAAGCCCTCCATGTGCTGGTCATAAGCCTCCTGCCCTGCTATATCCTCAAAAGCAGACAGGGCGTAGTTTTCCACATAATAATCCACGCTGTTCAGCCCGACCTGCACCACATCGAAGGTATTACCCGCCACATAATCAGACTGCACCTTTGTTTGCAGAGAGGCGACATCTGTCTGTACTCCGGTAACCTGTACAGTATCGCTTTGGGCGTTGAAGGTGTCGATCAATTCCTGTACCGCGTCCTTTTGGGAGGCAATTGACAGATTGTAAGTCAAAAAGGTGATTTCTGTCTTTTCGCCGGAAGTCGTTTCTCCGTTGGAGGAAGCTTGGGTATTGGTGTTAGTAGTTGCACAGCCAGCAAAAGACGCTGCTATCGCAGCAGCCAGCAGTAATGTCAGTAATCTTTTCATTCTTTTCTCCTCGTCGTTTTTCATCAAATTTTTCAGCAGCCGAGCGTAGAAAGCTATTTCTGGTTTTTGAGCATCTTCTCCATATCAGCCGCTTTCATAGTAAGCAGGGTCTTATACTGATAGTTCACCGTTTCTGTCCCTACATATACGCTGTCCTCTGTAATTCTTCCAAGATTATAAGAGCAGGCGTCAATAAAATCAAGGTCTCCTTTTTTCGCGTTGTCCATGCTAAAGGCCGTACTTGCTGCAGTGGCATATGTAACACCATTTTTGCTGTGACAGCTTAAGTAGTGCGTGTGTCCGGAAAGGACTGCTTTTACATCGGTACCTTCAACAATGTTGGCAAACGCATCACGCACCGGGCACAGCCCCTCAAATCCTTTCAGCACAAATCCCTGCGGCGGGTGGTGTAAAATCACGATCGTCCCCTTTGGGGCGACGGTCTTTAATTCTTTGGCCAGGTAGTCTAACTGTTCCTGAGGCATTTCACCTATCTCATTGCCATCGACGGGACTGGTATCCAAAGCGATAATACGCAGGCCGTTTATCATGGTTGTTTCAACATAGGGTTTGGCAACTCCGGTTTTTTCCAAAAAACCTTCCCAAAATGCCTGCCTTCTATCATGGTTTCCCAGACAAACAACATACGGAATCCCCTTACAGTTATCTTCTAATATTGACTTAAAATACGCATAATCTTCTGCTGTCCCCTCATGTACAAGGTCGCCGGTAATAATCATCAGTTCCGGTTTCTGCGGGTGGTTTAATGCCGCCGTAATAGCCTGGGCCAATTTCTTCCCATCATCTACCAATTCCAGTAATTGGTTGGTCTGTGATCGTCTACAAAGTACATGTGTGTCTGATAAATGTGCAAAATTCATTCTTTTCTCCTCCTTATTACAGTTAATATTTTACCGTTTCTATTTCAAAGGATTCTATCACAAACGGGTAAAACCTGCGTTAACCTGTGTTCTTATGTAAATAACAGCTCTTAGATATTTAAAACCTTGGTAAACTTTTAATCATAACGGGTGTACCCATCTTTATGCCTATGGGGCCTTTCGTTGAATATTTCAGCAGAAAACGCCTATGCCGTACCGCATTCCCGATCACAATATCCTCGGCGGCTTCTATATTGCAAATCGTCTCACCGATGAACCAAGATTCATCCGCCGTTCTCCTGCTTTTGAAAAAGTTCATCAGCAGAACAGTGGTATTAGCTTGTCCTTCATTGTTGTATGCTCCTCCTTTTTAATTTTACCAAAACAAAAAGAAGACACCCGTTTGGGCGTCTTCCTCTTTTTCGATATTTGTTTCAGCATACCTATTGTAACATATTGAGATATACGTCTCAATAGCATTTCCGTTTATTTTTTCTCTTTTCTGTGCCTTTTGCGTGCCATGTCTATTTAATGAGCCAGCCATAATCCTGGCGGCACGCTGCCTGAGATTGTCACTGCATCAGTCCACGGCAGGATACTGCTAAATTGGTTGAAAAAGCCCTACAGTTCTTCCGCCGTAATGGCGGCTCCCGACTCCAGAAATTCAGTATGCCGTTTGAATATTAATACAGGAACGAGTTTCGGCGGCAATACGGGTGAATTGATGTTTCATTCCCTGCTTTTCCAGTAAATCCAAAACATAGCTGCCGTTATATCCCCCTACAAAGCCAAGTGCCGTTGCCTGTTCTCCCAGCAGTTCAGCAACTCTGGATACATTCAAGCCTTTTCTACCTACTGTATTTCTGACTTCTTTGACCTGCATAACCATAGAATCTTCTAAATTTTCAACCAAATATAGCTTATCAATTGAAGTGTTTCATGTTACAGTAGTAATCATTTATTTCTGAAAAAATCCCACCGAGTGAATAATATGGTCTCGTTTCGGATCAAGGTTGAACAATTCCCGGTCTGTCAGCATGATCTCCCGCTGAATAGAGAAATATCCGTACCGTTCCCGTAAGGGTTCTACCTGGTCGGTATAGTCGGAATAGATCTCCTTTGCCATTTGAGAGAACTGGAGATACTTGTCCTAGTGGGGCGGGGGCAAAGATGATGTCCGGGTATTTCTGCTTGGCGAACCACAAGGGATCGCCGGTCTGTACGCCGAAGGCTTTGGCTTCATAGTTCTTGGCAAGGACGATTCCATGCCGCTGCTCCGGATCGCCTGCGGCTGCCATAGGCTTTCCTCTGTATTCCGGGTGGTAAAGGCTTTCTACGGAAGCATAAAAGTTATTCATATCACTGTGCAGTATCACCCGATTCATAACAAAACCCTCCGTAAACCTTTGTCTTAGTTTACGGAGGGCTATTTTCTTTTATGCCTTGTTACAGAACCAGTTTTTCATTTGTTTGTGAAGAAAGGAATACAATATCAAATTCAAGCAGGGTAGGTAGTTCACTGACAGAATCCCAAAACAACACCTGATTTTCAGTTGGCATTCCGAAAACTGCGATGTCAATATCGCTGTTTTCTCGGTGATCGCCTCTTGTGCGGGAGCCGAACAATACGATTTTATCCGCTTGATACTGGCGGGATAACTGCACAATTTGCCGATATAAAGGAAGCCGGAATTACCCTTTATCAAATTATCAACGGCGAAGAAAGAGAAAGCTCGTATAGCATAAAATTATGGAGTCGAAACCATCAGAGGTATCGACCTCCATTCGCTTTGTGTATATACTTGTAACGTTTTTTGCAATAAATTCTTGACCATGTAAGGCTTTTTCTGTCTTGTTTTTCGGATGGCAACGGATTTTTTATCATTGACTCTGCTTTTCACGTATATAAGCGTTACGGAACTTTATTTTACAGCCTGCGCTGTTTTTCTATGTAGAGTTGGTACAACCCCATGCGGGATTTTACCCCCGCTTTCTCATAGATAGATGAGATATATCGCTGACAGGTTCGCCGGGACAGATATAAGCCATCTGCGATCTCCTGAATGCTTTCCTCCGAATTGACCAGCTTATCGAATACATCGATTTCTCTGGGAGTAAGGGCAAACAGGTTCGATAGAATACGGAATGCTTCCTGGGGATCCAAATCTGCCGGGATATCCTTGGGTGCGCCGGATGCTGCCGGCAGCCAGGCTGAGTATAGAGAGATTACTATGCTGACAGCTACAAACAGTACCAGTGCCAGAATGATAGACGCCATACCATTGCTGTCAGAGACAAGCAGCGCTACAGAGACGTTGGCAAACAAAGCGGCGCTCACGTTATTCATGGCGCGGCCCATACCCGCCCATAGCGCCGGTGTCTGCATATGACAGGCAAAATCCAGAAAGCTAGTAGTGAAGAATACCGCAAAAAATCCGGCTGAGAGATAGAATACAACTAACCCGATCAAAAACGGGCCGCCCAGTTTGAGTACCACCACACAGATGACAGACATCAGCATGACGCAGTACATCATCATCGCCATATATTTCCGTTTCCGGATATCGAAAAGGAAACCGGCAGCCAGGCCGCTTACCGCCAGCAGAAGCCGCGGCCATTGCCCGATGTCGGCACCTGCCGCATGATGCATAGTGACCGCGTTATCCAGCGTGCTGAAAATACACGCCATCAGGAGCACAAGCAGTGCCAGAAAACCTCCAGCGGCTATCTTTTTCCGGTTTGCCCTTACGTCCTCTTTTACAGGAAGCGGGCGCTTTTCAGCTTCTGTGGTCTCCGGACCGAAAAGCTTCTCCGCTTTCAGTAATAGCGCCAACGTTACAATAGCAAAGACCGAAAGTATAATGGCTTCTGCAGTTTCCAGATTGATAAGATTGTTATTAAGAAATTGCAGGAATATTCCCAGTGCATAGGAGATACCAACTACGCATGCCAGGTGGTCACGATCCTCTGCCAGTTTGAAAAACAGGTAGTGAGCCGCACTCCCCAATAGCCCCAGAGACAGGAATAAAGCCATTCCGGAGAGCAGAGTGGACAAATACGAAACATGCTTCTGAACTCCCCAAATGCATACAACCGCCGTCAATGCAAGGATAAAAAGCCCAACGATTTGTGCCCGCTTTTTCAAAAAACGATGAAACAACGGATACAGTAAAAAGCCAATGGCGCTTACTCCTAATGCGTAGTTTTGTGCGAGCACCGTTTTTTCTTCCCCAGCCGTAAGCGAGATCCTATTCACATACAGGTACTCGATTCCAAGGAATAAAAAGGTAAAAATACCAAGCAGCAGAATAGCGTAAATGGATTTTGGTTTTGTAAAGACTTCTTTTATCATATGTCCATTTTACCTCCTTTCTGCAATAGTATAATTACGGATAATTATACTATAGACGAAACGGCTCGAATTTTCAACAATTTTAGACGGTAAAAGATTTTTCGGTTAACATTTTTGCAGAACACACATTCCTTTCGATTTGACCTTAACCGGGCATTCCTTCTGGATAATACTACATTTCATGGGGTGATTTTCTGCGACCAGAACCCCTTGTTTTTTGTGCCTAAATGTACCTTACCACAGCTGCCAAAAGCACTACGGTAATACAAGAAGGAAATGTTCTGGGGAAAAGCAATCACTTAGTAGGTGATGTTATGGGCGTAAAAATAGATCAGCAGGCCACCCAATCCAGCGCCGGTTATCATGCATGCCCACGTCCAGAATAAATACAGCAGAAGTCCCAGGAAAATAAATACGCAAAACACCACAATAAAAGCATCTTTCTGGAAGAGCATGATGTATTTGATACAGGCGATCACAATACCCGCTATCATGACGAGAGATCCCAGAAGGGCGAGAACGAAAACATATACTCCCGCCATCTGGAGAATTGCGATCAGGATATTCCATCCAAGACCTATTCCTGCAATCAGGCTGCCTATTTTAATGAGGCTGTCCCGTGATATGCTGAATGCTCCAAAAAAACAGGCTGCGAGCAAGCCGTTGGAGGCAATGTTCAGTATGTTCACCATAATGACCGATTCCGTGCTTATGTAGTATGACGTGGAAACTACCAGGCTGATGATTGCGGTGAGAACCGTAAGAAACCCTCCTATTGCACCAATAAGGTGGTACTGCCTTAACCTTGAATACATGCCATATCCCCTTTCTGATACTGCGTCTGTGATAAGCTGGCCAGAGCTTTTTATGACATTCTGTGTCCTAGCCAGCCTTCTATCTGTGAACTTTTCGTTTTTTATCATAACAGGAAGCCTGTGTTATTGATAGGCCGCTTCAGCGCCAAACTGAAAAAAACCGTGGCGCACCTGTGCCATTTCGGAAAAAACAAGCTTTGAATTGCAAAAACCGGATAACAAAACCCCGCTGATCATGAAATCTTGCCGGGCGGTAAGATGAAAACCCACGTTCTGTACTTCCCCTGCAAAAAAGTTTGTGAACTTCAGGCAAAACGATGGAATCAGCCCATCTGCCATAACCGACCGATCCTTTTTATACACTCAAGACTGTCTTTCCCTTGGATTTTTGCGTAAAAAACGGATTGGCGCAGATGCGCCCCATGATTCTTTGTAAATTGGCGCGAAAGCGGCCTGCACAAATCCTTAAAAAAACGATACGATAGAACCGTTAAAAAACAGAGATTTGACTTTTTGTGTCAAGAACTAAGCACCAGAGTACTATCCGAAAAACAACTCAGATCACAACAGGAGGAATGAGCGGATGAAAAGAAGAATGGCGGCGGTGCTTCTGGCTGTAATGTGTGTTCTGGCCGGATGCGCACCCTCAGACAGATCGCTTCGAGTCTATTGTACGGAAAACCAAAAGGAATTTCTGAATCAAACGCAGGAAGAACTGCCGGCAGAGTTGGTCTTTCATTATTGGACGGAGACGGCGGCAAGCTACCGAACGACGAATGATGAGATTATCTCCGGGATCCTGCAGGCGTTAAGGGAAGCAACAGTCGTATCCAAGTCTTCCGTCCGTTCTACAGACAACCGGATCCTGGAGTTTGTTACGGCGGAAGGGGATACCTGCAATTTCGGGTTTGATGAACGAAAGTTCAGAGGAGCCGATGAGGAGTGCTATGTTCTTTCCGGTGATGATGAGCTTTGGAAACTGGTATGGGAGATCAGGGAGTCGGATCCGGAATATCAGGATCTGATAAGATAGCTGTATTTTCCCGAGATTGCCGCGAAAAATGTAGATTGGCGCAGGTGCGCCACATGATTCTTTGTAAATTGGCGCTAAAGCGGCCTGCACAAATCCCTCAAAAAACGATACAGTAAAAACGTAAAAAGTCCAGGAATGGATTTGGACAGCCCTTAATAATTTGATTTTAGGAGGAAAACGATCATGAAACAATGCGACAATGGCCATTTTTACGATGAAAACAGATTTGACAGCTGCCCCTACTGTCAGGAGGGCGCCGGAATCGGAAAGACGGTAGCGGCCAGTTCGGTGGGGAAAACCGTGGCAGCAGTACCAGGAGGCGCTGCGCCGGAAGCGGACAGAGGCAAGACGGTGGGCATCATCAAAAAAAAGATCGGCATTGATCCTGCGGTAGGATTTCTGGTGTGCATTTCCGGTCCCCATCGCGGCGCAGATTACAAGCTGGTGGCAGGAAGAAACTTCATCGGCCGGGCGGCGGCGATGGATGTGGCCTTGGCGGATGACGACACCGTGTCCAGGGAAAGCCATGCGCTGGTGACCTATGACGCAAAGCACAACAGCTTTTCCCTTTCTCCCGGTCAGGGCAGGGGCATCACTTACTGCAACGACGAACAGGTGGAAATGGTGCGTCCCTTAAAAGCCTACGATGTGATCGAGGTTGGCAAGAGCCAGCTCCTCTTTCTGCCTCTGTGCGGAGATAAATTCCAATGGAATGAGGAGTAAGGGATGGAGCATGTACTTTCATGGTTAAGCAAGCCGCTGTTTCCGGACACCTTCATCCGCATCTGGATGGCAATTGCGGCAGGAGCTGTGCTTCTTTTAACGCTGATCCTTGTCTTTGTCCTGATACGACGGAAAAAGAAGCGAGGTGCTAAAGCGGTGGAAGAACCGATTACGGAACGCCCGGAACCGCTGCCGGAGCTGGAACTTGCCAACCTCCAAGGCGTCGGCAGCCGGGAGGAACAACAGGATGCTTTCGGCATCTCCCGTATGAATCGTTATGAAGAAGACGGCCTGCTCGCTGTACTGTGTGACGGTATGGGGGGCATGGCGGAAGGCGGCATGATTGCGGCGGAAACTGCCTCCGAGCTTGTGGGGATTTTCCCTTGGGCGGATGACAGCGATATCCCCGGCTGGGCATCCCAACGCAGCGCAAGGGTCTACCAGCAGTTTCGGGGACACGGAGGAACAACCCTTGTGGCCGTGCTGCTCAAAGGAGCTCGTCTTTCTTTCTGGTGTGTAGGTGACAGCGACCTGTTCCTGCTTAGGGAAGGCAAACTCTACGGGCTGAATATCCGGCAGGAATATAAGAATGAACTGGTGCTGCGGGCATTGGACGGAGCTTTTCCTGTAGAGGAAGCGTTTTACGACCCACAGGCAGGAGCCCTTTCGGAGTACATAGGCAAAGAAGAAGTGAAATGCGACTATAACCGCATGCCCTTTTCCCTCCAACCGGAAGATGTACTGCTGCTCTGCTCGGACGGGGTAAGCGACACCCTGACCTTAAAGCAGATCCGGGAAGCTATGGCGCTGTCTCCACAGGTATGCTGCGACAAGCTGGAAGAGGAGATCCTGGCGGCAGGCAAGCCGGGTCAGGATAACTATACGGCAATCGTATTGAAATATCACGGTAAAGGAGAAAAAGAATAAATGGAAACAAAAAAAACACCACGGAAGCAAGTCACAGCCATAATTTTGCTGGTTGTAGGATTGGTTTTTGCCGTGTTCGGCGTATTGGGTCTTGCAGGCGGGGGTGGCACAGACCCCTATGAGACGCGCAACAGCGTCGTCATGGTGTACTCCTATCTTCAGCTTACTGACGGTCAGTCCGCCGGTGCCATGGGTACTGGATTTGCCATCGGGAAACCCGGCGAACCGGTGGAATACATTGTGACCAACGGCCATGTGGTGGAATACGGCTATATGGGCCCGAAAACATATCAGGGAGAAGTATCTTCGGCAGGTGTACAGGTATACTTCTCCGCAGCGGAAAACGATTATGTTACAGCAGAGGTGGTCTATTACTCCTCCTTCGACGACAAGGATATTGCGATTATCAAGCTGCCGTCGCCGACGGATAAGCGCGACGCGCTTGCCATTAAAGATTCCGATGCGGTTGAAATCGGCGATACCGCCTTTGCTCTGGGATATCCTGGCGTGGCGAGCGACAGCTCGCAGTTCAACACCTATGATAAGGATGATATTACACTGACCAAGGGAATCATCAGCAAACGCACCAAGCCGGTATGGAGCAACTACGACGCGTTCCAGATGGATGTATACATCAATCACGGCAATTCCGGCGGCCCGCTGGTAGATGAAAGCGGCTTCCTGATCGGAATCAATTCTTCCGGCGCAGTGGATGAGCAGGGCAAGAGCGAAGGCGTAAACTTTGCTATTACCTCCGCAGAATTGACCAAGATACTGGACAGCGAAAATATCAAATACACCATGGCGGGCGGCGGACTTTCCTGGGCCCCGTCCTGGTTTGCCTATGTGTTCCTGCCCATCGGCGTGCTTGCGCTGGCAGGCGGCATCATCCTGCTGGTAATGTCCCAGAAGAACGGACAGGGCGTCCCAGCGGTTGCCGATGCAGGAGCGAACAAAGCGTCTGCCAGGGGCGGCCGCGGTTCTGTAGGAAAACGCGCTGTGCTGCGGGGCGTGACAGGGAAATATGCGGGCCAGAGCTTTGATCTCTTGAAGGGTAAGGTGGTCATCGGCCGCGATCCGGCGGCCTGCAACATTGTATTTGATAAGAATGCGCCGGGCATCAGCGGACGGCATTGCCAAGTGGACTACGACCCGAACGAAGACTGCTTTATCATCACCGATCTGGGCTCCTCTTATGGTACGTTCTTAGGCAACGGCAAAAAGCTGGCGGCCAATGTGGCGGAAAAATTGTCTGCCGGGGATACCTTCTACCTGTGCGACAATGCCAACCGATTTGTAGTGAGCAAGGAGTAACCCATTATGGCAGGTTATTGCTTGAAAAATGGAAGAATCCAGGAGGCGTGGGGGGATGATGCCGCCGGCCAGAAACTGGCGGCTGTCTTCCACCTGGCTGCGGACGGTGAAATGAAGGAACTCAACGAAATTCCAGCGCTGTCGGAAGGTGAAGGAGTGCTGGCATATGCGGGCGAGTTCTATATTGACCCCCTGGAAGTACAGGTTGAATTTCTAAAAGCGGCCAATGCGGAAAAATGGCTGGAGGCGCTGGTCTTGCGACATACCGACCGGGCGCGGCAGGTATCAGGGGATCTCTTCGTCCTGGCCGAGATCAAGGAGGTGGACGCATGAATCCGGAACGTGTTTGTTATGGCTGTTTTGCGGAAAAAGAACCTGGTAAATTTTGTACCAAGTGTGGATTTAATGAAAATGACGAACAGCCGTATCTTGCGCTGCCGCTGGGAACCATCTTGAATGGAAGATACCTGGTGGGAAAGGTGCTGGGCATCGGCGGGTTCGGTATCACCTATCTGGGATACGACCTGACGCTGGAAATCAAGGTTGCGATTAAGGAATATATGCCCTCCGCATTGGCCACGCGGCATCCCGATCACTACAGCGTGGCGCTGACCGGGCGGGTGGAACAGGATTTCCAGTATGGCATGGAGCGCTTTTTGGATGAAGCGAAAATTCTTGCCAAGCTGCAGAGCACCCCTCATATCGTGTCGGTGCAGAACTATTTCAAGGAAAACGGCACTGCCTACTTCGTGATGGAATACATAGACGGCATGAGTCTGAAAGCGTACCTGTCGAAAAACGGGGATAAGATCCCCTGTGACCAGGCGATAGCCATTCTGCAGCCGATCATGGAGGCATTGATACAGGTGCATGCGATGAACCTGCTGCACCGGGATATCAGCCCCGACAACATCTATATCACCGCCAAGGGCGAAAGCCGGCTGCTAGATTTCGGTGCGGCGCGGTTTGCGCTGGGTGATGGCAAGAGCGTGTCGGTCATCTTAAAGCATGGCTATGCGCCGGAGGAACAATATTCCAGCCACGGTAATCAGGGCCCCTGGACGGACGTGTATGCTATGGGCGCTACCCTGTACCGCTGCATTACCGGGCAGCTTCCGCCGGATTCGGTGGAGCGCATTCATGGGGACGCTATGAAAACACCGTCAGAGCTGGGATTTCGTATCTCGGCCCATGTGGAAAACGCCATCATGAAAGCGCTGGCGGTAAAGACCGAAGATCGTTTCCCCAACATGGAGGCGTTCATCAGCGCACTGAGCGGCCGCGTTTCCGTACAGGATCAGGTGGCGGCCAGCATCAGCCAGCGTACCCAGGCCACCGCATACGGGAAAGGAGGCTATGGGCAGACTGCCTATCAGCAGCCATCCTATAGCGCCGATGGCTCTGCGGCAGGAAAACCCTCCGTGTTTTCCAGGCTGCTTTCCTATATGAAAGCCAATCCGATTGTCGCCTGGGTTTCCGGAGGCGGGCTGTTGGCGGTAATCGCCCTTTGTATTATACTCCCCATCGCGCTCTCCGGCGGAGGGAAAACAACTCCGGCAGGAGGAAACGGCGGCGGGAATACTCCCGTTATCAGCCAGTCGCCGGCAAGCGTGGAACCCAGCGATCCGGGAACGACAACAGAACCTTCAGCGGGAATGGTGAAGCAGGATCTTGGCATTCTCAATGCTACCATTGAAATTCCGACAGATTATACGGCGTCTGAGGATGGGTTGAACTTTATCAATGAGGATAAAGGCTGCGCTGTCATGACGGACTATCTTTGGAATATTGACGGTCCGATCTACTCTCTTGCCGACGTGGAATCCCAGCGGGAAGCAATTGTCACGAAACTGATGCAGGATCTGGAGGTTTCAGACTATCAGATCTTAGCGGCTGGCCCTGACCGGGTGGGAAATTCGGAAGCCTATCAGATCTACTTTGAAGGCACTGACAGCGAAGGCGTTTCTATGGAGATGATCGTCATGGCAGTAGGCGGATACGAATTTGGCTGTTATTTCATCATCACTGCCTATCCCAAGGGAGATGAAGCTGCCGAAGCAGAGATTCATTCCATCATCCAATCCTTTCAGAGTAACGGTATGCCGGAGGTGACCTATAAGGCTTACTATGCGGAACGTGCCGGAGTTAAGGTCATCATAGACGAGTCCTCTGCGCAGGGTGGCGTAGCAGATATGGAACTTGAGTTGAATATGAACGGCATCGGAACCGTCCATGAGATGTTCCTGTACCCTACTCAGGAAGACAGGAATGCCGCAGTGGGGCAGGGTTTCGCTGTGGAGATCGGCAAGGCTTCTGAATTCGGCTTGAGTACGCCGGAAGAAGTGATTGAATACAACAAGAACGTAAGCGGTACGAACAATGAATCCTATACCTTCTCGTCCGGCGGCGTGGAATGGCTGGCCTATGACTTTACGATGGGCGGCAAGAATTTCAGCTATTCATCGGCTGTAATTGACGGCGAGTGCTATCTTGTGGGCTGTGTGTTCAATGATTCCAACAAGGACGCGATAGTTGCTTTATATAATCAGGCCACCGCGTCTCTCCGCGCTTGGGCAGGGTAACTTGTAAAGACTTGGGCTGCCTGCGGCATATTTTACTGCGGCCCTATGCCTATCGAGATTTTGGAACCATTCGCATTCATATAATGGCCGTTCCTGATCGGGCAGAAAACAATGGCTTTATTCCCATAGCCCGTCTAGTGCTGTTTTTAATGCGAAATGGGAAGGAAGCGGCGCCGCTTCGAATACTTGTGGTGATGGCTGTATTTGTAAGGTGTTACTAGTTTTCGCGGCGCTACTTTTATTAGTTTGACTGGTTTGTCGCCTTCGCCTTTTTTGGCAGCTTCCGGTTTGTGGTCGCTATACTGCTTTCCTTGGCGCTGATAGATGACCGGTTGCGTCGAGGTTTAGCGGGAAAAAACAGAGAAGAGGAGCGAAACATGAACTTAGAACATATTTGCTATGGCTGCTTTCGGGAAAAGCCGGGCGGTTCCCTCGTCTGCCCATACTGCGGCTTCCATGCAGAAGAGGAACAGCCATTTTTAGCGCTGCCCATGGGAACTTTGCTGAATGGTCGCTACATGATCGGCAAGGTACTGGGCGTGGGCGGGTTCGGCATTACCTATCTGGGCTATGATCTTACGCTGGAGATCAAGGCAGCCATCAAAGAATATATGCCCTCCGGCCTTGCCACCCGGCATTCTGACAAGTACAGCGTAGCGCTGACCGGACGGGGGCAGGCGGATTACCAAAGCGGCATGGAGCGCTTTCTGGATGAGGCGCGGATTCTTGCCAAACTGCAGAACACACCGAATATCGTGTCGGTGCAGAACTACTTTAAAGAAAACAACACGGCGTATTTCGTGATGGAATACATCGACGGCATGAGCCTGAAGGCATACATTGCCTCCCAGGGCGGAAAGATCCCTTACGACCAGGCCTTAACCATTTTGATGCCAGTGATGCAGGCGCTGACGCAGGTTCACGCCTTGAACCTGACCCATCGGGACATCAGTCCGGACAATATTTCCATTACATCCAAAGGAGAGAGCAAGCTGCTGGATTTTGGCGCGGCCCGGTTCTCCATCGGGGACGAAAAAAGCGTGTCGGTCATCCTGAAGCATGGCTACGCGCCCGAAGAGCAGTATTCCAGCAAGAGAAACCAGGGGCCCTGGACAGATGTGTACGCAATGGGAGCAACTCTATACCGCTGCGTGACCGGGGAACTGCCGCCGGATTCCATCATGCGGGTTCATAACGATACGCTGAAAAAGCCCTCTGAACTTGGAATTTCTCTTCCTCCGTATGTGGAACAAACCATCCTAAAGGCACTTGCGGTGAAAGCGGAAGACCGTTTCCCTACCATGGCGGCCTTTATTGAAGGACTTACAGGGAAAAATCAGGTGCATTTCCATCACCGCACCACGGCTGCGCCGACCGGTCAAACGGCGGGAGGCTCCGGAGAAAGACAGTGGCTTTGGACAAAGCTTCGCAATAAACCTCTAGGTGTACGTATTCTGGCTCTGGCACTGTGCATCACCGTGATTGGACTGGGTGTTTGGAAAACGGTAACGGGTATCGGCACTTTGATAGGCGTGGAGTCCAAGCGAAATTCCGATACTCCCGTGATAGCGTTACAGGAACCCGAGGGTGTAGACGATGTTTCCTTGCAGGACTACAGCCAGGACTATCTGAATATCACCATGGGGATTCCCGAGGGGTATATTGAGACAGAATCCGGCAGCGGCGCCTTTGCTTCATCGGATGGAAATGTCACTTTGCAGATCGGGTTTTACGACCAGGCCGCCGGTTTCCCAGTTTATACCCTTGCTGATGTGGAGAAAAATGCAGAGAAGTACGTTCAGTATTACATCGGGCTTTTGGAGAGCACCAATATCACAAAACAGGAAATCATAGGCCGGGATTACCGGGAGATTGGATCTCTTAACGCCTATCTGATCCAGTTTTCCGCCACCGAAAGCGGCGGCACGACCATGGAGTTTCTGGCGGCGTTCATCGAATGCCAAAATGGGTTTGGCTGCTACAACCTCATCGGTTCCTACCCCCAGGGCGATGAGGCGGCAAAGGCAGAAGTTTTCGCAGCTTTGGATTCCTTTCGAAGCAACGGATCTGCAGGAACCATCTACCAGCGGTTTTATGATGAAAGGCTTCCCTTCCAATTCCTCTACTGGGAAAACGAGGGTGAGATTGTGTTCAATGTAATCAATGAAAATCGGCTGGAGATGAGCAACAGCACCAGTAATATCGGTATGGAGGTACATTGCCAGCCCTTAAGCGATACGCAGACTAAGGAAATCTGGTTGGACGCTTTGGCTGAAGAATTGACCAATGAATCTGGCGTTGAACCGCGCGGAGAACGTTGGCAAAGTGAAAGCGGCGGGATCGACTGGGCCGTTGATGGGTACACCATAACCGAGGAGGGACAGACTTCCTATATAGATGTTTACGGCGGCGAGTTCGATGGTTATGTGTTTCTAGTTTTGATAGCTGCGGAAACAGAGGATGGCCTTTTCGATGGAATGCTGCTGGATGTGACCAACACGATTCGTCCCGTGGAATAGAGGATAGCGCATTCCCGGGAGAAAGGAGAAAAAAGTGCTGAGTTTGAAAAGAAACATCAATTGTCCCCGGCGTATGGCTGTATATGCCATCTTCGATGTGTTGGATCGGATGGGCAGCCAATACGAGCAGGCGATGGCCGGCGATATCAAGGCGGAGGCGAATGTGTTGGGGCATACCAGTGAGTACGCCTTTGCCGTGACGGAGCAGACCGTCAACACATCGATCCTCCATGTTTCCATGCTCCGTCCGGCAAGCGGCCTGACTGAAAAGGAAAAACAGCTTGCGGTACGCTATCTGATGGACAGCGTGCTCCAGCATATCGATGAAGTACAGGCTTCAGAATGAGGAGACAACCAAGCTGTCCTCACTCCGCATTTTTGGGTGGCAGAATTTTCAATGTTCTGGATGTCGGTTTTGCAGATGTATAGGAACTCTATGTCTCCCACGCTCGATAAGGGAAATATTGTGGCTTCAGGAAAGGGTTCAGATTTTCACTCTGGAGAGTTTGTAGCCTTTTATATCGGCGATAAGCTTTTGGTAAAGAGATGCATTGCCGACCCGGGGGACTGGGTGAATATTTACGAAGACGGAAATGTGTATGTAAACAATGAACTGTACGATATACTCGCAAAACGGCCATTTTTGCTTGGCTTGAGAGTATGAGGACATAGGAAGCGGCGAGGCTGTCAGCTCCGCCGCTTCCTGTTTTTCCCGGACAACCAAAAAGACGACCTCTCAAACTGCTTGATCAGTTGTTTTTTCTATATCTGGTTATTTGTTTAGAAGCTATTATATTAAGATTATATCATTTAAAAACCTTGATTTTCCATCATGCGCTGAAAAAAGCGGTATCAGCTTTTGCCAATACCGCTCCTCAAACTAGTTAGAAATCATTTCATTTAAAATGATTTCTTCTATCTGTTGTTTAATGCAATTCATTTTCCTTGTTCACTCAACGGGATTATCTTCTTATAAGTATCTCAAATGCCGTTGTCCATAAATTCCCCTGTGAGCCACGGACACCTCTGCGGCATCAGTTCCAATGAATTCGCAGCCTTTTCAAATTCTGCCGTCAGCCGTTCTGCCGCTTCTGGGCTGACCTGTGCCAGAAATGCAGCGTGGGAAACGAGCATTTGAGCTGCCCGTTCCGATACAATCACACCATATTTATTCCGCCGTTCCATGGCCAGCCGCCTCCTTGATTGCACTGCGCATCATCGCAGCGACTTCATCAACAGAGCAGCCTTCGCTGCCGCGCCTCCTGTCCTCCTCGACCGCGAGCAGTTCCTCACGGAGTTTTAACATCTTTTCCCGCCTGGAAAAAGTTTCTATGTCCATCACAACGAGATCGCCTTCCCCATTCTTGGTTAAAAAAACCGGTTCTCCACTTTTTTTACATAAATCTGATATTTCATTATAATTCTGGCGTATTGCCGCCGATGGGCGAATCGTCATAAAGCCGCCCCTTTTATAGTAATATTATACTCATATTATAACTAAATAATACTATGGTGTCAAATAGTAATCAAACCTTCATCTTTATATTTTGCAAATCAAAATCTCCACTTAGACAATATGGTTTGTTGAGGCTTTATCAGATCTAAGATTTTTCAGTTGTACGATTTTTTATACAACCGAAAAGGACTCCTTGCTTTTCCGGAGATCCTGATTGGGGCGTTCTAAAGCTAGATTGCTTTATCCTTGATATATCCTAATTCTATTAAAATATCTTTTGTTTCGCTGGAGGTTTCAGGGGAATACGCATAAATAACAGTATTGCCTTTATAGATCACAACACTGTAAATTCCATTTTCAGTCATCGCAAACATTTTACCGCCTGGAAGTTCTGCTATATTTTGGTCACGTTCTGCGGATGGAAGGCCAATAGAAATACGCTCTATAATTTGGTTAAATACCCCGGTAGCTGTCTCAGTACCATCATAATCATAAAACTCGAATTTAATATCATCCTTTGCGCCTGCGGCAACATACATCAATTTATCTTCCTCAATAAACCAATACGACACCGGAATCTCTGCAGTTTCAAAATTTCTGTCGGTCAGGACAGTACGAACCCTTTCGCTGTCAGGTACGGCCATATGGGATATATTTCCTCCCGGCCGGTTCGTTGCCTGTTTGGGCGCTCCAGTGATGTCTGCGAGCGTTAAGTTAAATCCGATTAGAATCGTTAAAAAAACACCGCCTAACAGTGTGTAGGCAATGATATTTCTAACCTTCCGACCGCCTTTTTCCCTTTCTCGAGCGCGAGCCTGCTCCAGCATTTCCGTTGTTTCTTCATCAAGCGGATTGTTTTTGCGGTAAATCTTGCCTGCGATGAGAAGCACAAGATTTATGATAAGAAGAATGATATTTCCCCAAAACGCAATTCTTGTCTTATCCGCATGTTGCGATATTGCCGTGTATTCAGCAAGAATCAGAGCTGCAAGTCCGGGAAGCATGCTGTATAAATAACATTGAAACAGCCTTTTAGTTTTTGGGGGATCAGAGCTTTTTTCGCTGAGATAAGCGAATATGATTCTATTTCTTCTGTTTCTCCTGCCGCTTCGTGCGTATCTGCTCCCCGCAGTAACGGAAGGCAGTCTGTGTGCTAAATCGTTTTGGATTCCCCGAAGAGTCACTCCCGAAAGATTCAGAACCTCTCTGAATATCCAAAAGGAACAGTATAAATTGACAGGCATCATGATCACCGAAAAGATAATATTTAAGACCAATTTCATAAAGCAAGACCTTCCTTTTCTGTGTTTTGATGAGCCTGTTCCAATAATTTGATTTTATCACAATTCACTTTGCTTTTCTACTGTCTTTCTGAAAGGATACGCAATGTTTCCCGCCCATCCTTCAAAGAGCATTGCAGGATTCTCCTGCCAAACAAAACCCGTGCTGTTTTGACAGCACGGGTTTTCTGAATCTGTTTGCAGCAGGGAAATTACACACATGCTAGTTCTTCATCCCTGTAACCGCAATTCCTTCTACAAAATATTTCTGCAGGAAAACATATAAAATTAAAATTGGAATCACCGATATGACCGAGCCCGCCATGAGCAGGTTCCAAGCAACAGAATACTGTCCTTTAAAGAGCTGCAGGCCAACAGTCAATGTTCGTACGGCGTCCGTATTTGACATAACAAGCGGCCATAAGAGATTATTCCACTGCCACATAAAGCAGAATACCGCCTGGGTTGCCAACGCCGCTTTGGAAAGCGGCAGGATGATCTGCCAATAAATCCGAAAATATCCGCAGCCATCAATAATCGCAGATTCATCCAATGATTTGGGAATCCCTAGATAAAATTGCTTGATCATAAATGTCCCATAGGCACTGAAAATACCTGGTACAATCAATCCCGCAAAGGTATTGATCCAGCCGAATTCCTTCATAAGCAAATATAACGGGATCAAAGTTACTTGAATTGGTACCATCATGGTGGCAAGATAAATCAAAAAGATAATATCTCGGCCCTTAAAGGTCAATCTTGCGAAGGCAAACGCCGCCAGGGAACAGGTGACTAGCTGTCCCAAGGTGGTCAAAACTGTTACAATTGCTGAATTTCGGAAAAACAGGCTGAAATTTGCCATCGTCCATGCATCCGAATAATTCTTCCACACAAACGGCGACGGAATCCATTCCGGCGGGAAGATCAGTACCTGCCCCATTTCCTTAAAGGAAGTGGAAACCATCCAGACAAACGGGATTACCATAACCACTGCAACAATAACCATCAGCAGATATAGGATACTATTTCCCGCAAATCTCCTGGCTTTTTTATTGAAACCTTTATTCATTACTGCACCCTCTCTTTTCCGAATTAAACATCTGATTCGACCCATTTATTCTGGAATTTGAACTGGATGACGGTAAACACAAAGATTACCACAAACAAAACAATCGATAACGAGCAAGCATATCCCATCCGGAAGCGTGTAAAGCTCATATCATAAATATAGGTCACCAGGGTTCTGCTGGCATCCAGCGGACCGCCGCCTGTCAGCGTGAATACAATCTCAAATACCTGGAACGAGTCGATAATAGACGTGATCAAAATAAAGAAGGTCGTCGGAGAAAGCATCGGTACTGTAATATGCCGAAATTTCTGGAATGTATTGGCGCCGTCCATTTCGGCCGCTTCATATAAATATCTTGGAATTCCCTGAAGTCCAGCTAGATAAATGACCATCAGTTTCCCGGCATTCTTCCATATGTTCACCGCCACAACGCTGGGCATAACTGTATTTAAATCTGTCAGCCAGGATACCTTTGGCAGTCCAACCATTGACATCAGGTAATTCAGCAGCCCGAATTCGCCGTTGTAAATCCATTGAAACACCATAGATGCGGCAACCGCAGAAGTGACAACCGGCAGAAAATACATAAACCGAAATGCAATCACAGTCTTAAACCCACGGTTTACCAACAGCGCCAGTCCTAACGAAATCACCAGCACTAGCGGAACATAAAGCAAGGTGAAATAAAAGGTGTTCCAGAAGATGGTGTAGAATTTCGGGTCTTCAACAAACATCTCCTTGTAATTGGACAGGCCGATAAACTGGAAATCTCCAGAAATATTCCAGTCGGTCAGGCTGATTCCAACTGAAGCTAAAACCGGCAATAAAGAAAACAGCAAAAACCCCAGAAAGTTTGGCATGATAAAAAGATACCCCGCCACTGTTTCCCTTCTCGTTCTGGTCATTTTCATTTCTTGAACCTCCCATGCAAATCAGAAGACACTGTGGCTGGCTGTATGCCAGCCACAGCGCCCATATCCTTTGCAGATTAATTTAGCCCTGAACCTCTCCAGCCTGAACTTCTTTTAAGACATCGTTGCATTTTGCAACTTCTTCCTCTAATACTGTTTTTACATCTTCATTATAAATGAGAATCCGATCCATTGCGGTATTAATAAAGGAATCGGTATTTCCGCCGATTTCAGCCCATCTTGCTACTGCGTTCGGCCCTTTTGCTTCCAGGAGCGCTTCTTTGACAATAGACATATCCGCTTTTTCAGAAGCATTCATAAACGCGTCGGAATCCATGATGCTTTCCAGTGTCGGCTGCGCAAGTCCCTCTTCAGCGATAATCTGCTGGCCCTCTTCGGAGGTGCAGAATTTAATCCATTCCCATGCCGCGTCTTTATTTTTGGTGCCGTAGCCGATACCCATGCCGTTCGGGAACGCTGCAGGAACCCTGCCTTCCGGTCCGCTTGGAATCGGAGCAACGCCCCATTCAAACGGAAGTGTCGCATAGGTCGGAATCATCCATGAACCAAACAGCTGCATGGCAACCTTGCCGGTATCAAAGCTAATGTTGCTGACCTGAGAACCGCCTGTGGTATCCGGAACCGGAGCAGAACCGTCCTTGTGAACCATTTCCTGCATAACGGTAAAGGCATCGATTGCTTCCTGAGAATCGAGGTCACAGGTTGTACGGTCTGCGCTGATGACATCTAATCCAGAGGAGAAGAACCAGGACTGTTCATATACGATCATACGGGTAAAGAACGTTCCGAACTGAGTGGTGTCGTTTCCTTCTTTTACAGTCAGCTTCTTGGCTGCCTCCCGGAAGTCATCCCAATCCCATGTGCCGTCCGGATACGCAAGGCCGGCGGCGTCAAACATATCCTTGTTGTAGAACATCAGGGTAGTATAGTTCATGGTCGGCAGAGCAAATACTTCGTTTTCAGACATGGTGAACGGCGCTTTTACCGGGTCGGCAACTTTATTGTAAACATTGTTCAAAAAGTCCGAATCACCCTGGATCAGGTCATAAATGTTTTCATAGAATTTGTTGGCATACAGCCCTGCGCCAGCCAGCTCATTTACCAGTGCTGCATCCGGCGGTGTGCCGGCAGCCATCAAGGTGTTAAATTTTACCCCGAAGTTATCACCCGCATTATCGATATTTACGGTGATATCCGGATTCTTTTCATGGAATGTGTCTGCGAGCCGCTGCATGGAGTCAGTACGTGTAGGTTCACCCCACATCAAATAAGTAATGGTCGTGCTCCCGTCTTCCCCTGTTCCCGCGGCACCGCTTGCAGGCTCGGAGGTATCCCCATTCCCGCCGCAGCTAGCCAGAAGCCCTGCCATCAGCAAAGCTGATAGTGCAACAGAGGTTATTTTCTTCATTTTTTTCATTTGTTTCCTTCCTTTCTATCCGTTTATCTAATTTACATTATAAAAAATGTACCTATGCTGATTATTTTTTTACCTCGATCACGGTATCGATATCCAGGTCGCAGACGATCAGGCGATTTCCTTCCACTTTGACAGTGCTTCTTCCTTCCGGGAAGCTATGTACCTGAGCCGACTGGATCGGATCGCTGAATTCCACCACAAAACTGGAAACCGGTTCGATTTCTCTTGTAATGCTGTTTAGGTTGTAATTGAGCAGATGCAGGTTATACCCATATGGCGCATGGTGAAGCGCAAGCCCTACCTTCGCATTTTCTTCCGCAGTAATAACCGGTTTTTCCGTTCTGCACCAGTCCTCCAATTCAAAGAACTTGGTATAGTGGAACGCGAGATCAAACAGGTCGCGGTCAATCCTGCCGACGGCTGCCGCATCTCCGTGCTTTGCAAAGTCACGGATCACTCCCTTTTCTTCCTCTGTCAACCGATATACGTCCGGCAACAGCAGCTTTTGATAGCCTTCTAGACGCTCAGCCGTCAAAGGTTCATCCTCGCTTACATAAATCACATTGTAGAGGATATGGTGGCTGCAAAGCTCCTGTGTAATATCAAAGAAGTTACGGAATCCGCCTTCTTTATGCGGATCAGCGTAGTTCCCGCTAAACATTTCCACTTCCAACGCACTGCGATGGTCATAGATGACCGCCACCTCTGCTACCGGATCCATCCGGAACAGATCCTCATGCTCTGTCAGCCATTTCCCCATCTTCCGCTCTGTTTCCAGGTTGGGATAAAAGGAATCTTTTTTGAGGTTAATAAGCCAGCCGCCATAGGATATGGAAATATTAAAGCCATGTGCGAGCGGTTCAAGCATGAAAAGCATGTATGCATCGTTTTTGTTGTGGTCGATATCATCCAATATGCCCAGGATATGGTCGTTCGGGTCTTGGATAAAGGAACCGTCCTTGCCCTGCATGAAGCTGTATCCGAATTTATAGAACGCATCCTGCCGCAGCTTCAGGCCGCTTTTTTCTCCACAGATGGTGTCGCAATATTTTCTCAGCCCTTCGCTTCTGGGCAGGCAGTTGAACAGGTTCGCCGATACAGGCAGTTCTTTTCCTCTTGTTTCTTTTGAATACGTCTTTACATATTCACAGATTTGACGGAAGTCATCCTCAAGCCGATCCAGATTGAACTGAGTAAACTCCCGAATCAGCGGAATATCCATCCTCGCTGCCAACTGAGTGACCTTGAGATCCTCGTCGTGGTATCCTAAGCCAAGCAGATATTCCCGGTAATTGAACTGATCCAGGTCAAGTCCTTCTGTCTGTGCGGATGGATGTTCCTTTAAATACTGACGGAACTGTTTCATACAATCCTTGCAGAAGCATCCGCCGTTGGAGAGCGCGTGAATCTGAACGTCATATTCATCCAGCAATATCCCGCCTGCCCCTGCATCGATCATAATCTGCAAGCATTTCTTCATGTAAGTCATATAAGCCGGGTTGTTTGCGCAGGGGGTATAGCACTTGTGGTCGTGATGGGGTACCATCAGCCAGCTAGACAGAATCCGGTTTCCTTCCAGCGTCTGCGCAGCGAATTCCTCCAAATAATCGCCGACTTTTTCCCCTTCTGAATTATATAAGCCATCCGGGAAAAAGGTTTCGATTGGCTCAAACAGCTTCGGATACCGGTTTGTTGACAGCTCCGACATTCCAATCATTACCTTTTTGCCCTCGCCGACCAGCTTGTTCATGGAGAGCAGCTCGTCCTCTTCTTCGGAAATTTCAGCCGGAAATTCCCATAGCTGCGCTTTCCACAGGACAGCATAAGCAGTAATGCCTCTCTTCTCACATTCCCTGCAAAACTCCTGGTCATTCAGGTATCCATAAAATTTAAAGCGCGGCTGTATCTTTTCATATGCTTCCTTTTGCAGGTAAGGCAGCCCGATTGCTCCGCTCCCCAAACAGGACCATAACAGCATATTTCCTTTCATGCTGGCCGCATCCTCTACCTGCTGCAGCCGTTTGCTCGGCATGCTGGGATGGTAGTTCCAATCCTCTTTAAACCAGCACATGTAGTGCATTCCTCTAGTCATCTACTTCATCCTCTCTTGTATTCAGCAACGTTAACCGTTCCAGGCATTCACTCAGCGCACGTCCCGTGTGATAAATACCTTTCCAGGCGTTACCCATATTTCCTACAATACTTTCTCCCTGCCGGTCTAAAAGCTGCCGGCTTTCTCCCACCTCCATATTCATAAAATTATCTCTGACAAACACCCATGTCCTTTCGAAGGCTTCCGCATAGGCTTCATCCTGATATTTTACATATCCATTTAAATATCCTACCAAGGATTCAAAATTCTGCCACCATTCCTTATCCTTCACCAGAACCTCTTTATCCGCAATTCCATCCCGGTAAATCCCTCCGTATTCAAAATCGTATCCATACTGCAGCGAATGGTCGAGAAGCTTTCTTAAAACCGGCCGATATTCCGGAGTCTCCTGCCGCAAAACTTCAAACGCGCGGTCTAAAAGCCAGCTCAGCTCTACATTATGTCCATAGGAGGTCGTATCCACCGGTACGGAAATTTCTTCGTTTGTTTCCCGCTCCGCGTTCCATGTCCGATAGATGTTGATGGCGGGAATTTTGTGGAATGATACATCAAACTGGTTATAGCCGTATCCAATATCCTGGTTTACCATATGGCGCATAATCAGCTCAATGCTTTCAATCAGCTTGCGCCGATGAATTTCCTTTCCGCTCGCCTGGTAAAGAGTTGTCAGCGCTTCCATTAAGTGCATGTGGATGTCCAGTGACTTCCGGTCGCCCGCATAAAACCCGTCCTTCGATCTTTCCCAGTTTTCTTCGATATTTTCGTAATATCCGCCGTTCAGGGTATCCGCCGCATAAATTTGCAGCAGGTCAAAGGTTTTCTCGGCATATTCCAACGCCGTTTTATCTCCGAAACGGAGATAATATTCACTCAGTGCATAGATCGCAAAGGTCTCTCCATAAGTCAGTTTTGCCTTGTCTATAGGATCGCCCTGCCGGCTGACCTTCCAGTAAAACCCGCCAAACCGGGAATCCCAAAAATGGTTTAAAAGAAATTGCAGCCCCTGTCTTGCATGCTGATACAGGCTATCCTTTTCTGCACCCTGTTTCCACCGGGACAAATGTGAAAATCCCCAAAGCATTCTAGTCTGTGTAACTAGGTATTTGTCCGTTCCGCCATACGGCTTTCCGTTTTCATCAAAGTTCAGGAGATATCCGCCATACTCCTGGTCAATCCCTCGAGAGGCCCAAAACGGAATAATTTTCTCAAACAACGTTTTTTCCATTTCCCGCTTTTCTCTGCAAAAACTCTTTCCCCGACTCAACATTATCCTTCCCCTTTTCGTTCCACCGTATTTGGCATATTGTTTGCTGGAGTTACATGACTGAGGTTCCCGATGCGCTCGAACCGTTGTATCATTTAGAATGATTAAGTGTATTTTTTCGTTCGATCAATAAACAGAAAAAAAGCACCTTAAAAAGGTGCTTTCCAAGCAAATAACTATGATTTTTAACAGATTGAAAACGTACACTTTTTCAGAGCTTTTCGCATTCATCATTCTAGATATGATAAATGGCGTGACGGCCAATCATTGTTTACAAATTCATTATAATTGAAACGTTTCAATATGTCAATATAACAAAATAGACCAATATTTCGAGTTATAATATACATATTATACATAAAACATATGAAAATATTTGAAATTTATCATATTCTGTTGAGTTATTTCACTATTTGAGATATACTATATTTGAAACGATTTTATTATAATCAGGAGGGATTTTATGTCCGCACCGACCATCAAGGATGTTGCCAAAACGGCCGGCGTTTCGATCGGAACCGCATCAATGGCATTAAACGGAAAACCCGGAATCAACGAGGAAACACGAGCCAGGGTTCTGGAAGTGGCCAAATCGATCAGCTACAAGCCAAACCGATATGCGCGGTTCCTTACTTCAAAGTGTACTAACGTGATTGGACTGATTATTACCGATATCACAAACCCCTTTTTCGGCAATATGATTGACCTGATTCAGCAGGAATTAACCGCCTGCGGGTATGATATTATGCTGGGAATTTCAAAGGGTAATATATCAAAAGAACAGAAAATCGTCCGGAAATTTATTGACCTGCATGTCGACGGAGTGATCTCCGTCCCCTCCCACAACCCAACGCCGGATGTATCGCATTATCAGGAGCTTCAAAAGCTAAATATTCCCATTTGCTTTATTACCTCCTATTATGCCGGCATCAACGCCCCCTGTGTAATGACGGATCTCAGCGACGGCGCCTACCGTCTCACCAAATATATGCTGGAAACCGGACATCATCGCATCGCCTATATTGTAGGAGACCGGACGGTACCGGTATCCAATTTGCGTGTGGAGGGCTATCTGACAGCCTATCGGGAATCCAATTTTCCGGTGCAGCTCGGATGGATTGTGGTAGACGAGGTCACCTTTCAGGGTGGCTATCATGCTACAGAAAAAATATTGGATCAATTTCGTCCGGATGCCATCCTCACTGTGAACGACTTTATGGCAATGGGCGTATTAAAATGTCTTAAAGAGCGCGGGATACGCGTCCCGGAGGATATTTCCATCGCGGGCTATGACGACCTGCTCTACACCTCGCTGCTGGAAACGTCGTTAACGACTGTGCACCAGCCGGTTGAGCAGATGTGCCAGCGGGCAGTTGAAACGGTTCTGAGGCAGATCAAGGAACCCGATGGTGCTTCTGAAAAAATATTGCTCAAGCCGGAACTGGTCATCCGCGATTCCTCCTGCGTCCATGAGAGCGTGTAATGGGATAGGGGATTGTCAACTACTGCCGCCGGCATCCGATAATTATACGGCGCAAGAGCCGAGGTTCGGCTGTTTGCAATTGACGAAGGGAAAGACTGCGTTCCCGATTCTCCCGGCATATAGGTCAATAGAGCTTTGACAGGATACAAGAGACAAAATTTGTAAAAGAAAAGTAAAAAAAGAAAGCACTGTCAAACCTTTATCCATATTTTTTGCCAAAAAGAAAAGAAATTTGGAGGATTCGTTCTTGCTTATTTTTGGGATAAATAGTACTATATATAATGCTTATTGAATGGACATAGTTTTGTAACAAAAATCTGTAAGGGAGGAATTGTTTGTGACTTATAAATTTTTGTTGGATCTGGCTTTGATCTTATTGAGCACAAAACTTCTTGGCTTGTTAACTAGAAAAGTAAACATGCCTCAGGTAGTCGGAGCCCTGCTTGCCGGTTTGATTTTGGGTCCTGCCTGTTTTGGTGTTCTACAGGAAACAGAATTTATTACACAATTATCTGAAATCGGAGTCATCGTACTGATGTTCACTGCCGGTTTGGAAACCAATATTAAGGAGCTGAAAAACTGTGGAGTAGCTTCCACTGTTGTTGCCGTAATCGGAGTAATCGTCCCTCTGATCGGCGGTGCTCTTTTAGGCCATTTCAGCAGTGTAGGCGGAGAAAACCTGATGCAGAATATCTTCATCGGCGTTGTTTTGACCGCTACGTCTGTCAGTATTACGGTTGAGACCCTGAAAGAGCTTGGAAAGTTGAATACCAAGGTTGCCAACACCATCCTTGGCGCGGCGATTATCGACGACGTATTAGGAATTGTGGTTTTGACTATTGTCTCCAGCCTGGCTGGCGAGTCTGCTAACGTTGGCTTAATCCTCTTAAAGATCTTCCTGTTTTTCATTTTCTCCGGAGTTGTCGGTCTTATTTTCTTCAAGCTTTTCTCCATGTGGTTCAACAACAGCCAGAAAGACCTGCGCCGGTATGTAATCGTGGCATTTGTATTCTGCCTGCTGCTGTCTTTTGTGGCAGAGGAATGGTTCGGTGTAGCCGATATCACAGGCGCCTTTGTAGCTGGGCTAATCCTTTCCGGAACCAAACGGAGTCACTACATAACCGCGCGGTTTGAAACTGTATCCTACCTGTTTTTGTCCCCTATCTTCTTTGCCAGCGTCGGTATCGCCGCAAAGATGGATACTATGGGCGTTGCGCTGATTGTTTTCTCTGTGCTGCTGGTCGTTATTGCGGTTCTATCCAAAATTGTCGGCTGTTATCTTGGCGCGCGGATGACAGGCTTTAATAATAAAGAAAGTATCCAGATCGGCGCCGGAATGGTTTCCCGTGGCGAGGTCGCGTTGATTGTCGCCAATAAGGGAAAGGCGCTTGGGCTGGTCAGCGATGTTTTATTCGGTCCGATTATCATAATGGTTGTTTTAACTACGATTATCGCCCCGATCCTCTTAAAAATTGCTTTCCGGGACAAGCATCACCAGCAGGATCCGCAGGACAATCCTCCTGCCGAACCCAATCCCTATGAAGGAAAGCTGATTGACCCATATGATGGTTCTTTGATTGACTAAAAAAAGCGTTCCGGGCAATTTGCCCGGAACGCTTTCTCTTTATTTATGATAAAGCTTTTTGCTTTGATACCTTGGCTCACAGGTCAGATTCAGCCCCAGCTTCCGCAGAGTGCTTTCATCCACCTGAGACAAAATCACAGAGGAATGCGCCTCACAGCCGCGCAGCTTCTGAAGCTGATCCAGCGCCAGCCCGGAGGTAGGATTCGTAGTCGCGTTGATTGCCAGCGCAATCAGAACCTCATCTGTGTGAAGCCGCGGATTATGGTTTCCAAAGTGTGTGGTTTTCAGCTTCTGAATCGGCTCAATGATAATCGGCGGCAATAAATGCATCGCATGGTTGATCCCGCCCAGGGCCTTTAACGCATTCAGCAGAGCCGAAGAAGAGGCGCCCAGCAGCGATGTGGTCTTTCCTGTGACGACAGTCCCGTCCGGAAGCTGAATGGCGGCGGCCGGCTCCCCGGTCTCCTCCGCCCGCTGGTTCGCCGCCTTTACTACAGCGCGGTCGTCGATCGACACCCCCGCCTTCTTCATGAGCAGTTCGATTTTATAAACAGCCGCCTTTTCCCCGCGTCCCTGGCGCTGGTCACATAAAGCGTTATAATAGCGGCGGACAATTTCCTGTTTGGAAGCTTCGCAGCAGACTGTATCGTCTACAATACAATTACCGGCCATGTTGACCCCCATATCTGTCGGAGAACGGTAAGGACTTTTGCCAACGATCTTTTCAAACATTGCATTTAATACCGGGAAAATTTCTACGTCACGGTTATAATTGACTGTTGTCTCGCCATACGCCTCCAGATGGAACGGGTCAATCATATTGACGTCATTGAGATCGGCAGTCGCCGCTTCATATGCCAGGTTAACCGGATGGTTAAGCGGCAAATTCCAGATTGGGAAGGTTTCAAATTTTGCATAGCCCGCCTTGATTCCCCGCTTATACTCATGGTAAAGCTGGGACAGACAGGTAGCCATTTTACCGCTTCCCGGGCCCGGCGCTGTGATGACAACCAGCGGGCGGGAGGTTTCAATATATTGGTTTCTGCCATACCCCTCGTCGCTGACAATCATTTGGATATTGCTGGGATATCCTTCAATCGGGTAATGCAGGTAAACCCTGATTCCCATCTTTTCCAGCTTGCTTTTAAACGCGTCTGCCGCCGGCTGGCCTGCATATTGCGCAATCACCACGCTGCCGACAAAAAGTCCGATTCCATGGAAGGAGTCCATCAGCCGCAGAACGTCAAGGTCATATGTAATTCCCAAGTCACCCCGAACCTTGCTCTTCTCAATATCATTCGCATTGATTACGATCACGATTTCGGCCTGTTCCTTTAGCTTCAGCAGCATTTTCAGTTTGCTGTCAGGCGCAAAACCCGGCAGCACGCGGGAAGCATGGAAGTCGTCAAATAGCTTTCCCCCAAATTCCAGATACAATTTGTTGTCGAACTGTCCAATCCGCTTCTGGATTTGCTCAGACTGCATCTTCAGATATTTTTCGTTGTCAAAACCAATTTTGTTCGTTACCCCAATCTCACTCATTTTTATTCTCCCATTTACAGCTTTCATTCTTATTCTATTTTATTATAAAGAATTTGTTTGGATTTTACAACCTTTTTCCAGTGAACAAAACAAATCGGGGACAGTTTTTTGTCCCCGATTTGTTTTACCGTTTTACAAAGAATTCATGATACCAGAGAAGGAAGCAGTAAACTGACCAGACCTTCTTCATGTTGCCTCGTTTACCCTCTTTATGGTCTTCCAGCAGCTTGAGAATATAATCCTGGTTAAAGAACATTTTTGCTTCACTGCTCTCAAACATTTCCTTCACCTGACAATAGTATTTGTCCTGCTTGAGCCAGTCGTTGAGCGGCACCGGGAAACCAAGCTTCTTTTTGTTCGCTGTTTTTGGAGGAAGCTGACGGATCGCCGCCTTTCTCAGTGCGATTTTAGTCACCTCCCTGCTGACCCGGTATTTTGCCGGGATTTGAAGCGCAACATCCAGCATCTTTTTGTCAAGGAACGGAACCCGCAGCTCCAGGGAATTTGCCATGCTCATCTTATCCGCTTTTAAGAGAATATCATACAGCATCCAGGTGTGGATATCTACATACTGCATCTTGGTAACATCATCCAGGCTTTCCGCCTTGTCAAAATACGGCTTCGTAAAAACCGACGGATCCGGTGCATCCACAGGATGTGCCAGCACCTTCTGCCGCTCCTTCTGGTCAAAAACGTAGTTGTTTCGAATAAAGCGTTTTTCTATCGGTTGGCTGGCGCGGGTCAGGAAGCGTTTTCCATGGAAATTCGGCAGACGGCCTGCTACTGCTGCCGCACAGCTCCTGATCCATTGCGGGAGCTTCTGATAGGACGCATATTCCAACGGCTCCACATAATAGTTGTAGCCCCCGTACAGCTCGTCCGCGCCTTCCCCGGACAGAACAACCTTTACCTGCTTCGCGGCCGTATTCGCCACGAAATAGAGCGGCAGAGCGGACGGGTTCGGCAATGGCTCGTCCATATGATACTGGACGGTCGGCGCAATCCCGAAAAATTCATCCGCAGATACCTTTTTGGTATAGATATCAAGATCAATAGTCTTGGCAAATTCCTCCGCGTAGGAAAGCTCGCTGTACTTTTCCTCCTCATAGCCGACCGAAAAAGCCTTTACCTTATTATTTTTGCTCATTTCACAGGCGACATAGCTGGAATCGATCCCGCTTGAGAGGAAGCTTCCAACCTCAACGTCGCTGATCTTATGGGTCAGGGTGGAATCCTGGAAGGTCTTTTCAATGGTATCGATCCAATACTCCAGCGGCTTGGACTCATCGATTTTATACTCAATCTGATAATATTGCTCGATATTAAGCAGGCCGTTTTCGTAGGTGAAGCAATGGCCGCCCAGCAGCTTATAAACGTCTTTAAACATGGTTTCTTCACAGGGCAGGTACTCAAAAGATAGATATTCCGGCAGGCGCTTCATATTCACCGCCTTTTCAAAGTGCGGATGCGGCAGAAAACCCTTGATTTCGGAACCGAACAGAAAAGTCCCGTTCTTTTTATAATAATAGAAAGGCTTGATTCCGAAAATATCCCGCGCGCCAAACAGCTTGTTCTCGTTCCTGTCCCATATCACAAAAGCATACATCCCGCGCAGCTTTTGCAGCAGTTCCTTTCCATACTCCTCATAGCCGTGAAGCAATACCTCCGAGTCGGTTTTCGTGGTGAAGCAGTGCCCTTTTTCCAACAAATCGTTTCTGAGTTCCTGATAGTTGTAGATTTCCCCATTAAAAACCAAAACTTTGCTTTTATCTTCATTATAAATGGGCTGACTGCCTCCGTCGAGATCAATAATACTCAAACGGCGGAATCCAAGCGCCATGGTATCGTCAATATAATAGTCATCCTGGTCTGGACCACGGTGGACGATCTGATCAGCCATCGCCTTGATCACATTGCTTTTATTTTCAGTCTGTGCATCCACAAACCCTACAAATCCACACATGCTTTTTGTTCTCCTTTTTCGGTTTCCAATCCCTATTTTAGGCCTATTTGCCCAGCTTTCATCTTCATCTATTATTGGCATAACCTGATTTTGTTATGCTTTTTCATTCTCCTAAAAAAGCATCGGTTAGATCGATAAAAAGACCCTCTTAAGGCGTTTTCATACCCTTTCGAGGGCTTTTTTCTTCCTTTTTTCTATGAACGAAAAGGTATTTCTTTTCGTTCAGCGTGCTTTTATCCTTTTACGCCGCAAATTGTTTCCATAAAAGCAAACAAGGGAAATGGAACGATCTACGTTCCATTTCCTGACTTGTTTTCTTCTTATGTATAATCCCGAAGCTTATTTTTCGTCGTTCCAGGAATACATTTTTCTCAATTCTTTTCCGACGGTTTCCAGCTCATGTTCCGCTTTCAATCTTCTGGTTGCATTGAAGTGTGCACGGCCGTTCTTATTTTCCGCAATCCACTTGGTAGCAAAGGTACCATCCTGAATTTCAGCCAAAACCTTCTTCATTTCTTTCTTGGTGTCTTCTGTGATAATCCGTTTGCCGGTTTCATAATCACCGAATTCCGCGGTATCAGAGATTGAATATCTCATTTCAGAGAAGCCGCCATGGTAAATCAGGTCAACGATCAGTTTCATTTCGTGAATGCACTCAAAATAAGCATTTCTCGGGTCATAGCCAGCTTCAACCAGGGTTTCAAAGCCTGCCTGCATCAGTGCGCAGACACCTCCGCAGAGAACAGCCTGTTCGCCGAACAGGTCGGTTTCTGTTTCAACACGGAAGGTGGTTTCCAAAACAGCCGCTCTCGCGCCGCCGATACCGGCAGCATAAGCCAGAGCCATATCAACTGCTCTGCCGGAAGCGTCCTGATGAACAGCATACAGGCAGGGAACGCCTTTGCCGGCAACATATTCAGAACGGACAGTATGGCCCGGGCCCTTTGGCGCGATCATAACAACGTCGACGTCAGCCGGCGGGACAATCTGCTGGAAATGGATATTAAAGCCGTGCGCAAACGCCAGGGTTTTTCCTGCGGTCAGATACGGAGCAATGCTCTTCTTATACAGGTCAGCCTGTCTTTCGTCCGGTACCAGGATCATGATGAAGTCAGCAACCTTGGCAGCGTCCTCCGCGGTCATAACAGTCAAACCGGCAGCTTCTGCCTTTGCCCAGGATTTAGAACCTTCATACAGACCGACAACTACGTCGACTCCGCTTTCCTTCAGGTTCAGAGCATGGGCATGTCCCTGGCTTCCGTAACCGATGACTGCAACTTTTTTGCCGTCCAGCAGGCCCAGGTTACAATCGCTTTCATAAAAGATTTTTAACATATTCTTTTCCTCCTAAATTCGCCGATGAATTGTCGGTGTGATACTTTATTCATAATCCAACCGCTCTCGCAGTTGAGGTTATCCTGATTAGTTGATGACATCGCTGCCCTTCTGGATAGCAATAGTTCCCGTCCGAATCACTTCCAGAATCCCATAGGGTTTGAGAAGCTGCTGCATAATCTCCAGCCGTTCGGAGGTATCGGAAATTTCAATAGTAACGGTAGTCGGGGATATATCAGAAATCTTCGCCTGCATCACGCGGGCAATGTCGATCACATCCCCCCGGGTGCTTTCGTTATAAGCCACCTTGATGAGCATCAGCTCCCGGCTGATATTTTCATACGGGTGAATCCGTTTGAGCTTGATGACGTCCACCAGCTTGTTGAGCTGCTTTTCCACCTGCTCGACTGTGTAATCATCCCCCTCCACGATAATCGTGATACGGGAAATCGTGGGGTCGTCAGTGATCCCGACTGCCAGGCTCTCAATGTTAAAGCCGCGGCGGGAAAACAGTCCGGAAATACGGGAAAGGACACCGGCGTGGTTTTCTACCAGAATAGAAATTGTATGCTGCATCTCTTCCCCTCCTTACAAAGTGGACTCATTCGGATCAACCATACATTCCAGCAGGTACGGGCCGTCATGGTTCATCATTTCTTTAATTGCCTCTTTACACTCAGACATATCGGTCAGGCGCCGGGACGGAATCCCGTAGGCCTTAGCAACATTACAGATATTGATGGTATCTCCCAGATGGACGGCAGTTTCATTGCCCGCATACATACGGTCCTGAAGCTCCTTGACCATTCCAAGGTAATTGTTGTTCATAACTACCATTTTGACATTGATATGATAGTAGGAAATCGTGCCGAGCTCCATCATCTGCATCTGAAACGAACCGTCTCCACAGACAGAAAGCACCTGCCGCTCCGGGTCAGCCAGCTTTGCGCCCTCCGCGGCCGGAATCGCATACCCCATCGTACCCATTCCCCCGGAGGTCATAAACCGCCCGTTGTGGATACCGCAGTGGTTTGCAGTCCAAATCTGGTTCTGCCCGACATCGGCCACAACCAGCGCGTTCGGATCCGTCTCGACAGACAGCATGTTCATAAAAATTTTCGGGTTAATATATCCCTCTTTGATCATTCCATGATTTTTTTTGCGCTCTTTGATTCCAGCCAGCTCCTGAATCCATTCCCCGCATTCATTACGGACTACCTTTTGGTTCATTTCCTGCAGAATGGATTTGATATCTCCGACCAGCGGGATATCCACCGCGATATTTTTCCCGATCTCAGCCGGGTCAATATCAATATGTACAACCTTCTTGTGCTTCTCTACCATGCGCGGCGCCTGTACCGAACGGTCGCTTGCACGCGCGCCGATCAGGATCAGCAGGTCAGCCTTCTGCACCGCATGGTTTGCAGCCGCAACGCCATGCATTCCGAGCATCCCGAAATTGAGCGGACTGTCACAGTTGACAATTCCGATTCCCATCAGGGTTGTAACGAGCGGAATATTTGATTTCTCGATTAACTCGTTGAGTTCCTCCTGCGCCTTAGCCGTAAACACGCCTCCGCCTGCGCAGATAACCGGGCGTTTTGCGTTTTTCATAGCGGTCAGGACACGTTTGATCTGTCCGGGATGCCCCTTGACAGTCGGACGGTATCCCCGGATATTCACGCTGTCCGGATAGGAAAAATGGATTTTCTGAGTCTGGATATCCATCGGTACGTCGATCAGCACCGGCCCCGGCCTGCCGCTTGCAGCCAAGTAAAAGGCTTCCTTAAAAATACGGCCAATAGAATCCGGGTCTTTGACAATATAGCTGTATTTGATGAACGGTTCCACTGCTCCGGTGATATCCGCTTCCTGGAAGCCGTCGCTCCCCAGGATGTCGCTGGACACCTGGCCGGTAATCACAACCAGCGGAATCGAGTCCATATATGCGGTAGCAATTCCGGTAATCAGGTTCAGCGCCCCCGGGCCGGAGGTGGCGATACAAACCGCAGGCCGTTCGCTCATCCTTGCATAGCCGCTTGCAGCATGCGCTGCCATCTGCTCATGGCGAACCAGAATATGCTTGATTTTGCTGTATGACAGCGCGTCATAAAAAGCGCCGATCGCAGCACCGGGATAGCCGAATACAACGGATGTTCTTTCCTCTTCCAGACATTTTACCATTGCCTGCGCAACCGTTATCATAACAAGCTCCTTCCCAATGCAAAATTTTGTTTTCATGATTTATAATAGTTCCTTATATTATAAAGTATTCTCTGCTATTTTTCAACTCTTTTATGCTTTGATTTGTCATAGTGATCAAAAAAACAAAATGATGTCCGCGCTTTTTCTACAACCGTTTTCCTATCGGCTACAGAGCCTCATCCAAAAATGGAAATAACCGCCTTGCCATCGGGCTTTTCTGTTTGCAAAAAGGGGATAAACATAGTATAATAATTTCATATTATGATAAAGGGGTTTTACAGATGGACAAAGGGACTTACGTGCTGGACATGCTCTCCGGCGTTACCGTCTATCATCATTTAAGGGACGACAAGCTCGTCAGGCATTTCTGCAAAATGTTCGACGCTATGAACCGGCATCCAGCCCGGTTTGAAAAAATCGCCAAACATTATGGCAAAATCTGTACGCTGCTGTTTGAAAGCGAATTCTCCGGAAGCCTCCCAGACTATCTGTTTGATAAAATTCTCTGCGACGAAAATGTCTATACCGTGATGTGCGCGCAGAATAAGTTTAACCGCCTGACCCGTTCCTTAAAAAAGGCCGCCGTTTTTGACCTGAATGTCTTTTATCTGCTCTCGCTGGTAACCAGTACGGAAATTAAAGACGCGATGAAAGAACTGTTCCCGGATAAGGCCGAAATCATTAACCTGTTCGCTGATTACAGCAACGACAGGAGAAGATTCCGCACCCACGACCAAAAATGGGGCGACGACCTCTACCAGCTTGGGGATTACCATCGGCGCAACGGCGTTTCGGTCTTTACCAAATATTTTGCTTTCTTTATGGACGAGCATAAAGAGGTTGTCCCGGTCAGGCATTTCGAACCGTTCCGCCTCAACAGCCTGAAAAAATATGAGCTTCAAAAACAGAAGGTTATTGATAATACCCTAAGCTTCCTTCACGGCAAGCCCGCTAACAACGTCTTGCTGTACGGCGACCGCGGCACAGGGAAATCTACCACAGTGAAGGCAGTGCTCAACGAATACCATCAGGAAGGCCTGCGGATGATCCAGGTGGCAAAGGAGGATATTATCTATATCCACAAGGTGCTGGCCTTTGTGGACAAAGTGCCGCTCAAGTTTATCATCTTTATTGACGACCTGACCTTTAATGAAAACGATGAATGCTTTAATACCCTCAAGGCAATTCTGGAAGGTTCGTTGAATGAGATGCCGAAAAACGTTTTGATCTATGCGACCACCAACCGGCGCCATCTGATCAAGGAAACCTTTTCCTCCCGTGAAGGGAATGAGCTTCACGCCAGCGATACCCGGGATGAAAGCGCCTCCCTGGCTGACCGCTTCGGCCTGGTCGTCACCTTCACAAAGCCAAATCTTGCGGACTTTATGGAAATCGTGTGTGAGATTGCAAAGGAACGCGGGATCGAGCTGGATGAGGAAACGCTGAAAAAGGGCGCCAATATCTTTGCTATGCAGAAGGCAAGCCGTTCCGGACGGGTCGCGCGCCAATATATCGATTATGTGGAAGGCCGTTTAAGCTTAGGGTTACCTGTCTGATACCGAGGTTACAATATGTATAAAATAATATTAAAACAACAAATAGTATTATTTGGATTCCTGCTAATTCTCTGTGCCGTTCTGTCCGGCTGCACCTATCAGGAGCAGTCCTCAGAGCAGAAGGCTTCCCCCTTCCCAGTAGTAATCAATCATATCACTCTCTATGGGGAACCGGAATCGGTAGTCTCGCTGGCAGACCCTATCACCGAAGCGCTCCAAAGCCTCGGCTTTTCCGATAAGCTTGCCGGAATTAACACGGACTGTGAACTGGAAGGATTAGACGAGCTCCCCGCTGCCGGAACGGCAGAGCAGCCGGATATTACAGCCATTCTGGAAATAGGGCCTGATCTGCTGATTACAAACATCCCTCTCCCGACTGGGAACATGGAAAAATTATCAGAGGGCGGCGTCAAGGTGCTGGTGCTTTCCGAGGACGAATCCGGCTATGAGCCGCTGCTCAAACAGCTTGCCGGAAAAGAAACGGCAGAAAACAGTTGACAAGCTGTCCCTATACCGCTATAATAAGAATGATTTGAAATCCGTATAGGGGAGTAGTTTGCTCATCCTGATGAGTAGCTTATACCAACAATCTCGGGCTTGTGCCCTGGTATAATCTTTAAAAAACAAGACCTATGTGCAATGCATGTCCGGCATTTGTACATAGGTCTCTTTTTATGCGGAAATAATAGCATTGGGGATTTTATCATGATTTTTATTTTGTATTTCGCACTTGCCCTGCTGGTGATCCTTTTTTCTGTCAAATGCGCGGATTATGTTGATCTGCTGGACAAGAAAACCCATATTTCCGGCGCGTTTATCGGCGGGATTGTACTGGCCGCGGTTACCTCTCTTCCGGAGCTGTTTACCAGCCTGTCCTCCATCTTTGTTGTAGACAACCCCGAACTGATTATCGGGAACGTACTGGGAAGCAACGTGTTTAATCTTGCCGTCTTCGGCACACTGATCGCCTTTACCAGTGTGCATTTCTCCCGATCAGGTGTTTCCACCTCTCATCTGGCAACGCTTATCTGTTCTGTCGCCGCCTACCTGGGATGCGCATTTGCCGTTTGGACAGGAATCGGCACTCTTCCCGGAATCAACCTCAATATTATTTCCATTCTCATTATTGTAGTTTATGTGATTTCCTTCCGGTTCCTGTCGGGATCAGATTCTGAAACAGATGAATCTGTTGACTGCAAGCTTACTGTACGGCAGATTATCTTCCGATTTATCCTAATGGCAATTGGTCTGGTGGTCGCCAGCATCTTCATCACCTGGGCGACTGATCAGATCGCTGTGAAGCTGAACCTGAACGCCTCCCTTGCCGGCGCGCTGTTCTTAGGTATTGCTACTTCCCTGCCGGAGCTTACCTCCAGCATCGCACTGGTTCGGAAACGCAACTATAATGCAATGATCGGAAATATTATAGGCAGCAACATGTTTAACTTTACCATTCTTTCCGTCGCCGACCTGCTCTCCTGGAAAGAAAGCATTTATATCGGTTCCTCCCAAACGAATCTTATGCTCATCTTTGGGGTTGCCGCCTCCGCTGCTACTGCAGTGATCCTTCTCCTGAAGAGACCTAAAAAAGAGGAACGTTACCCACGCCCATGGATTTACCTGGTGTTATCCGTCATTGTCGTCCTCTGTTACCTGGCATTTTTGATCCTCTCCGTTTAGGAATGGAGCAAATGGTTAAGCTGCACCTTGAGCTTTCTGCTTATAAAAACAATGGGAATTGACAATAAAAACCACAGTCCGGAATAGAGCGGACAAATCTGTCCCAGCAGATTAAATTTCAGGTTGGAATAATCCCAGACATTCCATTTTTGCCAGAGATTCACGACTACACCGAAAATAAATTCCACACCTGTAATGACTGCGCTACCGATCAGGCATTTCCGGGCAAGCGGCATCACCCTCCACCTGTTATAGATATGGTACAAAATAGAGAAGCAGGTGCCGCCCGCCAGACTCATAGACCAATGCGTGTGCTGTCTCCATAGCAGTTCAATGACTGTATAGGCGGTTGCTCCGATGGAGAACACTACCATCTTTTCCTTAGTTTTATTGCTCATAGAGATCCTTCCTCATATAAATACTGGATTGCTAAGTCTAGTATTGGTACAAAGAAGAATCTTATGAAAGCAAAAAAACGGAAGCTAAAATTTGGCTTCCGTTTTTTATATTTTAAATGAATCCTAACGTTTTAAGCAGATAAATCCAGCCGAACATTGTGAACAGACAGAGGAAGGAGCTGAACATGACAATCTGTCCTGCCAATTCGTAATCGGCGTCCGCCTGCTGCGCCATAATGTAGCTGGAAACCGCCACCGGACTTGCCCCGGCAATCACAACCGCCATCAGGGCTTCGTCCCGCAGTCCAATCATAACCGCCGCCGGGATCATTGCCGCCGGAACCGCGACCAGCTTGATTAAGGAAACGGCCAGCGCCTTGAACAGCCGTCCTTTCAGAGCTGACACCCTGAAATCCCCGCCAAGAACAATCAGCGCGAGCGGCGTTGCAACCCGTCCCAACTGGTTAAAGGTCTGGTCTAAAAATTCAGGAAACTGCAAACCGGATATCGCTACGATAATCCCCAGCACACTTGCTATGATCAAGGGGTTTTTCAGAATGGAAAGCACGGTGTTTTTCTTGTCGATCTTTCCCCCATTTGTAAAAGCCTCCAGCACAATAACCGCAAGAAAGTTGTAGCTTGGCACCAGAACCGCGCTCAGCATAGCGGCAATCGCTGCTTTTTCCTCTCCAAACATGTTGGTGACAATGCTCACGCCGAAGATCAGGTAATTACTGCGGAAAATCCCCTGGATGATCACACCCTTCTGCTTGTTGTCATGCACCACCCTTGGAACAATCAGGCAGAGAAGGAAAAATAGGATCACAAGCGCCCCAAGCGCCAGGGCGATGACCGGCAGGTTCAGCGTTTCCCGGATATCGGCCGAATAAATATTACGAAACAGCATCACCGGAAGAAAGACCATAAAGGTCACCCGGTTTACCTGCTTTAAGAAACGCTCATCCGCCAGTCCAATCCGGCGGAGCAGATAGCCTGCCGCCATTAATAAAAAGGTTGGGAGCACTGCATTCAGCGATATGATAAAATTGTCCATCTTACTTTCCTCCCGATTCCATTTTATCATACAGGATTTACCTTGATTTTGCAATCACTAAAAAAACACCGCGGAAGAGAAGCCGTGATGTCCTTAGGGAAGTTTATCAGAACAGCCGAACAGGGTACAAAAAGTCAGCCGTTTGCTTCATTGAAGCAGGCGGCTGACTTTTTTTGTACAAATGTTTTCCTCGACAAAAAGCTTCACTAACTACTAAAATAAAGAGAAAAAGGTAATGCTTTTTAATATCGCATAGCTTTTGGTATAATCTTACCGTCCTTTTCTAAGAACATCAATCTTGCAAATTCAAACTCAGAATCCGGAGTAAAATCTGCTTCGAGAGTAGCAAAAAGGAAATCATTCGCTTTGTCAGCAGAGTGGTGAAGATCAGCCTTTCGCTGCTCAAAAAGCCCACAGAGTCTTTTGCGTAACTCAAAGAAGAATCAGAAAGAGGAATAGTTATTATGAAAGAAATAAAAACTGTTAAGAGAAGCTGCGGCCAATATTCGCCATGATAAAAACGCCATTCTCGCTAAACAGTCGGCGCTCGAACGTCAGGTTAAGGAAAGCCATAAAGAAGAGTCGAAAACAACCGAATAGTTTAAGGCGAGGGATATCCGCCCTCGCCTTTTTGAAAATAAGTATTATTGACTTTGTGCCGGAAGATTGATACTCATCAGCCATTACTGTTTGCAATGGCTTGATCGATAAGCTTTTGCAGCGTCTCTGCCTGTTTCTTTTCGGTTATCGCACCGACGATAGGCTCGCCAACGATGTTGCCGTTTTTGTCAACTACATATGTGGTCGGATAGGAGTACAGTCCGGAAGTGAATTCACCGGCCTCGCTTTTTGAGTCAAACCAAATGTTTTTGTAGGATACACCCTTCTTCGTCAGAATATCCTTTGCATCGCTTATCGCTGTTTTATCCCCGTCAAGAGTGAACGAGTTGATTCCGACTACCGCACCGCCTTTTTCGGCAAGCTGTTTGTTCAGCGCTTCCAGGTCGGCAAGCTCGCCCACGCAGGGGCTGCAGGTGGTAAACCAGAAGTTTACTACGGTAACGGTGTTTTCCGCAAACAGGGTGCTGCTCTTCACTTCGTTTCCATCAAGATCCTTACCGTCAAATGCGGGGAATTTCATCAGATCGCCTTTTTCTGTCGGTTTGCCGTTCTCTGCCGGAACGCTCATATCGCCGTCGGACGGCTTTTTTCCGCAGCCGGGGAACTTTTGCTCAAGAACCGTCAGCTTTCCCTCAATCTCACGAATCTGTTCGGCGCCTTCGTTAAGCAGCTTCAGCTCATCTGCCGTAAACTGATCCTTGGCTCCGTCGATCGTTTTAAGAAGGAAATCTCCGTAGTTTCCGCCGTCTTCGATCATCGCCGTGCCTTTATCGGCAGAGAGAAACACCTTCTCCCAAAGAGCGCTGTTTTCGGAAAGAATGGCGTTTTCCTGCTCCATCAGTTTTTGATGAAGCTCGGTTGCTTCGTCCCTCGTGCCCGGTTCCATTGCCATAAGAGCTGCAATTTCAGCCTTTTTGTTTCCGTCATTTTTCTTGTTGTCTTTGCTGGTGCCGCAGGCAGCAAGGCTGAATATCAGCAGGAAGGCGGTCAATACGGTTAAAATTTTTGTTGTTTTCATTGTGTTTACTCCTTTTCTGTATCGGATATTTGTTTTGCAGTTTCCGTCTTTTCTGCGGAAAGATCGGTTTCATTTCCGTTGCCGAAGCCGTAACGGAAGCTTACGGCCTTAGTGGGGCAGGCACGGACGCACATGCCGCAGCGGATGCATTCGGTGTGGTCGGGGGCTTTGGTTACATCCACATTCATCTTGCATGCCTTTGCACATTTTCCGCAGGAAACGCATTTGTGTTTATCAACTTTCATTCCGAAAAGTGATACCTTGTTAAGCAGCGCATAAAACGCGCCCAGCGGACACAGCCACTTGCAGAACGGGCGGTAGAAAAGCACACTCAACACGATTACCGTAATCAGAATACCGAGCTTCCACGAAAAGAGCGCACCGAGTGCGGCGCGTATGCCGGAATTGACGGCGGCGAGAGGTATCGCTCCCTCAAGTACTCCTTGCGGACAAAGGTACTTGCAGAAGAACGGATCTCCCATGCCAACATCGTTTGTGATAAGCATTGGCATCAAAACCACCATAAAAAGCAGAACAGCGTATTTTATGCATGTCAGCGGCTTCAGTTTTTTGGTGGAGATCTTTTTGGTCGGAATTTTGTGCAGCAGCTCCTGAAACCATCCGAAGGGACACAGAAAACCGCAGATGAAGCGGCCGAGCAGCACACCGAGCAGAATGAGAAATCCTGTGATGTAGTATGAAAAGCTGAATTTCGACGACCCCACCACTGCCTGAAACGAGCCGATCGGACAGGCACCCGATGCCGCCGGGCAGGAATAGCAATTAAGTCCCGGTACACAGACAGCCTTTCCTTTCCCTTGATAAATTCCGCCCTTCAAGAAATTGGGCAGATGAAGGTTGGTCAGCAGTGCTGCACCTGCTTGGAACAGTCCCCGAAAGCGTGAGAGAAACTGCGATACGCCGCCTTTTTTCTTCTTCGCATTTTTGTTATCCAATTCCCACACACTCCAAACACAGCCGGATCGCCTTGCTTAGCACGGTATCCGCCTCTCCGCGACAGACTCCGTAACACAGCATCGCAGTTCCGCAGATAAGCAGCGCAGCCTGAAAAACGACTTTTTTCGATCGAATCAATTCGGTCACCCCTTTCTTTTGTGTCCTCATTGTATTACAAAGGATATAAAATCCCTGTTAAGAACGAAAACTTAACAAAAAACTTATCTCCGTGTGGTATAATATCCTCAGAAAGTCTTTCTGCGCAAGCCTTTACGGCTATCACCTCCCCGTGCTGCGCACGACTGTGTCATTGACGGTCTCGCAAAAATGCCCTTGCGAGCAAGCATTTTTTCGCAGTATAATAAAGTCGAAGAACCGGAAAAACAACGTAAGGAGATTTCACATGCATATTTTAGTAGTTGAAGATGAACGCGCGCTATGTGAGACGATCGTCCGCAGTCTCAGACGACTCGCTTACAGCGTGGATTTTTGCTATGACGGAAACAAAGCGATCGAACTGCTCGGTGTGGAGCGATACGATCTTGCTTTACTGGATCTGAATCTGCCGGGGGCGGATGGGATGACGGTGCTCAGAACGCTGCGTCAAAACGACAGAGATACGAAGGTGTTGATTTTGTCGGCGCGCAGTGAGGTCGCTGACAAGGTGGAGGGGCTGGATGCCGGAGCCAATGATTATTTGGCAAAGCCTTTTCACTTAGAGGAGTTGGAAGCAAGGATACGCAGTCTTACCCGTCGTCAGTTTACACAGAATGATGTGGTTCTTACCTGCGGTGAGCTTTCCTTTGACACTAAGACCCGTATCGCCGCCGCCGGCGGACAGGAGCTGTCACTTACCCGAAAAGAAATCGGGATACTTGAATACCTTCTGCTCAATCAGGGGCGCCCCGTCAGTCAGGAAGAACTGCTTGACCATGTGTGGGACAACAGTGTGGATAATTTCAGCAATTCGATTCGGGTACATATTTCCGCACTGCGGAAGAAGCTGCGTGCCGCACTTGGTTTCGACCCCGTCCGCAACCGAATCGGTGAAGGGTACGTTATGGAGGAAGAGAAATTGTGAAAAAGCTATCCTTGCAATTGCGAATCACCTTAATGACGGTACTTCTTATCGGAGCAACCTGTGTTTTTATGAATGTTCTGATCGGATATTCCGGCAGGCATTATATGGATTCCATAGGCTCTTATATTACGGGCTACGGGGACACGGACGGGGGAGAAACTGAGTATTTTGATCCCGAGCAAAAGAAGCTCGACGAGGAATTGACCATTGTTGTACACGGGGCGCAGGAATCATTTATCGCCACTAACTGGTATATCACGGCAGCGGTAACGATTCTCGGCGGTGTGCTTGCGTACTTTTTAAGCGGACACGCGCTGAAGCCCCTGCGCACTTTTACTTCTCAAATGGAAAAGGTTCAGCTGAACAATCTGACAGATATGAAGATCAGCGAAGATGTACTGCCGGAGTTCCGGCAGTTCAGCCGGTCGTTCAATCAAATGCTTGAACGTCTTGACGAAGGCTTTACCGCGCAGCGGCAGTTTACGGGAAATGCCGCTCATGAGTTGCGCACGCCGCTTTCGCTGATGCAGGCACAGCTTGAGCTGTTTTCCGCAGAGCATCCCGAGGTGTTGCCGGAAACGGCGGATTTTCTACGCCTGCTGCGTGAACAGACCGAACGCATGACGCAAATGACGAAAACGCTGCTTGAAATGAGTGATCTCAAGACGGTGTCCTGCACAGACCGTATTGAATTAGCTCCTATGGTTGAGGAGATCTTTGCAGACCTTGTTCCGCTTGCGGACAGAAACGGAATAATACTTGAAAGCACAGGTGAGGGGGTTATGATCGGCAGTGACACGCTGATTTATCGTATGCTCTTTAATCTGACCGAAAATTCTATACGTTACAACCGTCCGAACGGGACGGTGCGTATTGTGATCACCGATGAAAAAAATCGGTTAGTCATTCGGGTCGCAGACACCGGCTGCGGCATACCGGAGAAATACAGAGAAAGCATTTTTCAGCCATTTTTCCGGGTGGATAAATCCAGAAGCAGAGAAAACGGAGGTGTGGGATTGGGACTTTCGTTGGTGTGGGAGATCGTCGCACTGCACGGCGGTGAGATTCGGGTAGAGGAAAGTTCGGAAAAGGGAACGACTGTAGCGGTGAAGTTCCCGACAGACATGAAAATAAAGTAGCGTAGAAACAGCGACAGGGAATGTTCCGTGTCGCTGCGTTTGCCGGTCAGTTTCCGTAAATATGAATCACTGTGTCAGCTTGCGTATAACGCCGTTGAGGAACACCGCCATCTTTTTCGGCAACTGGCGGTTCTCACGATTCAGCCATTCCCGTATCACTGCATATCCGCCCTGATAATAGTGGTGAGCAAAACTAACACACCGAAATCCAAAAAGATGTATGAAAAACGAGAAAAAGAATAAAGCAATGAAAAAAGGCACAAAAATTCAAGCCTTGCACCAAAAATGCAAAACTTTGTTAATAAGTATTGAGTTTTTAGTTTTAAGCAATTCTTTTAACGGATTTTAAAGCTCTGAAAGAATTTTGGGAATTAGTGATTACTGCCGCAAAAGCAACGGCAAGCAGGCTTATGTGAGCCAATGTGCAAAGATTTTGAGCAGCATTAAAGGAATGCGTCCAAAGTCTTTCCTGACCTGTTTGTTTAAAACGAGAATTGTATCGCTCGGCTTCGGTTCTAAGTGCATAAATCTTTTTGAAAGAAATACACTCTCTGTCAATAGAAAGTCTGTAATCACCGGGAAGAGTAATGTATTTGGTGCAACCCCTGCATTTTTTGCCGTTGTTCCGGTTTTTATGGTTGCAGGGACATTCTTGTGTTTTTGAAAGTTTGTAAGGACAACTGTATTTTTGACGGATTCTGCAGTTGTCAGAAAATTTGCCGTCTTTATGCATCATAAGACCCGCTTCACAAATAGGATGTTCATTTACAAACTTCGTTTTCTTGGAATTGCGCTTATTGAGAGGTATAACACAATCCCCCGAATAAATATCCTTAACAGTGTTGTAGATAGCCTTGACATCATAACCTTTATCCGCAATGAAAGTACATTCTTTAACCGATATAAATTCGTTTGTATTTTCAAGTATATCCAAAGCAACCGTACTGTCACTAATATTGGCAGTTATCGTTTGCTCATATATTGGTAGTCCGGTTATACAATCAACTAATATGTGATTTTTGTAACCCCAATAATACTCAAAATTGCGTTCGTTATGCTGATTTGATGCAGTATGAACACTGAGTCCGCAATCTATATCACTTTTAGGCTGATTATCTTTTGAAAACTTGTTTTTCGCAAAAGATTTAGGGTTGTTTAGTTTTGCATTTGCATTAACAGGAGTTGAATCAAGAGCGATAAAGGAAGTATCTATAATTCCCATTGCTTCAAGTTTTTTAACCTGAGAACTCATTAAGTTTTTCAGTAATTGATTATCTGTGTTATTAATAAATCTGTCAAAAGTCCGGTAGGACGGTAAAGGTTTCCTAATGTTGAAACCGCAATAATATGCGATTAACAAATTATTTTGCGGATAGTCAAGTAAATCAGTTATATAGGAAAAACCCTCACACTTCATAACAATAAAGGCACAAAGCAGGCTTCTTTTAGAGTAACCCTTTCTGCCTGTAGAGGCTACTTTTTCGGGGAATTCCGATAAATCTAAATTCAAAAACATTTCGCTGTAGAATTTTGCTTTAGGTACAGAGGTAAAGAGAGTTATGTCCTGTATTATTTCCTGTCGATAGATAACAGCCGACCTTCTTTCGTTGGTTTGTTTTGCTGATATAATTATACGATATTTGGTCGGCTGTTTCTATACTTTTATAGTGATAAAGGAAATGTTTTTGCCCTGTTTTTCCTTTGTTTATGCGCCTTTCGGCGTTTTGCTCAGGGCTGATCGTAATTCACAAAGGAGGCGGAAATATGGAACGAATCATACGGGTTTCAGTTCTTCTTTGGGCTGCGGTCCTTCTTTTTACCGGATGCGGAATCGGCAATGATACAAACAATACGGATTTAGAAGGCATGCCAAAGGAGGCAGAACAAATGGATTTTTCAAAAGAAAAGCAGAATGTGATCTATCTTGCCGGCGGCTGTTTCTGGGGATTGGAACATCTGATGCAGTCGATCCCCGGCGTTATCAATGCCCAAAGCGGCTATGCCAACGGTACGTGCAAAGCGGATGCCGACTATAAAACGGTTTGTGCGGGCAGCACCGGTTTTCGTGAGACGGTGCGTGTTGAGTATGATTCCGAAAAGGTTAGCCTTGACGCTTTGCTGCTTGCATATTTCTATGTAATAGATCCGACGGTGCAGAATCGGCAGGGAAACGATGTGGGAAGTCAGTATCAGACCGGAATTTATTACACAAACGAAGCTGCAAGAGAAACGGTGCAGCGGATATATGATCTTGAAAAGAGTCGCAGGACGAAGTTTTTTGTAGAATGCGGTCCGCTACTCAATTTTTATCCGGCTGAGGAATACCATCAGGATTATCTGCAAAAGAATCCGGGCGGTTATTGCCATATCCCGCGAGAGGAAATCGAACTGTTTTCAAAACTGAGGATCGATCCGGGTGACTACAGGAAGCCTGCTGCCGAGTCAATACGCGAAAAGCTTACGGCAGAGCAATATCGTGTCACACAGGAAAATGAAACCGAACGCCCATTCCAAAATGAGCTTTGGAACAAATTTGAAAAAGGTATCTATGTGGATGTAGTGACCGGCGAACCGCTATTTTCTTCAACCGATAAATTTGAAAGCGGCTGTGGCTGGCCGGCATTTTCAAAGCCGATAGAAGCCCCTGCAGTCATTGAACGGCAGGACGACAGCCACGGAATGCGCAGAACTGAGGTGCGCAGCCGAGCCGGAGACTCCCACCTCGGTCATGTGTTTGAGGAAGATCCCGATTCGCCGAATGGTGTGCGCTATTGTATCAACAGTGCGGCGCTGCGTTTTATCCCCTTTGAAAAAATGGAAGCCGAGGGATATGGATATCTTTTGTTCCTCTTCGACTGACAAACAAAGGAGACCGACATGGAGTTTGTGATTATACACAACTTTCGATTCTTACGGTTTTGTGACAATTTTCAAGCGTTTTTGCGGTGAATGGGCTGCTTTGTTTTGATATACTTATGTTGCGGGAAGGAAAACCGCAAATAATAATAAAGGAGCACTTACTATGAAAAGCAAAAAAACCGTATTTGCAGCAGTTCTCACTCTTGTACTTGCGCTGAGCATTGTTACCGTATCTGCAACTGCTGCTTCGGCAAATGTGAAGAAGTCGGGAGAACCTGTGAATGATCCATGCATTGCCGCTGCAGAGGTTTCCGGCGAATGTGTCGGACAGCCGCTTGAAGGCTTTGTTAAAAATCTGAGCTCACTGAGCGAACAGGAGAAATCGGCTCTGCTTGCAGACCTTGCCGAGATTGAAAAGTATGAGAATCAGATCAACGAAATCTACTCCTGTATGACAGATGAAAACGAGAAACGACTCTGCGATGAAATCGACACCCTTGATGAAAAACTCACGGCGGTTCTCGAAAGAAACTCAGAGCTTTGGGAACGCGTCAACGATGAGTATGATGAAAAGATTGCGGCAAACGAGCCTGATATGACATTTGAACTTAAAGAAGTCGATCTTGAGGTCTGCGAAAGAAGCAGATGAATTTTACATACAGAGCCGTGTCGGAGCGGCACGGCTCTGTATCGGTTTTTGGGGGCATCATGAAACAGCTTATCTATATTGCAGAGGATGAAAAAAACATAAGAGAAACTCTTCGGAGCTTTCTCGAAAATGACGGATATGAGGTGTGCGCGTTTGAAACAGGCGACGCACTTTTAGGCGCGTTTTTTAAAAGACGCTCCGATCTTGTTATTTTGGATATTATGATGCCCGGAACCGACGGACTTACCTGCTGCCGCCTCATCCGTGAAAAGAATAATGTTCCCATCATTCTTCTGACGGCAAAGGATACCGAATACGACTATGTTAACGGTATTCTGCAAGGCGGTGACGACTATCTGACCAAGCCTTTTCGCCCGACGGTTCTCCTGATGCGTGTTAAATCTCTTCTTCGCCGTGTAGAGATGGAAAGAGGCGGAGACCCGACGGACAGGGATGTTGCCGTTGGAGACCTACGTTTTTCGGGTGATGAGAAGCAGCTTTTCTGCAAAGAAAAGCCTCTTGCACTTTCTCCGAATGAGCTGAAGATGCTCCTCTTTCTGATGCGTGGTGAGGGCAAAGCGTTTTCACGTGACGAGCTGCTTAACCAGATCTGGGGATACAATGACGAAGTGGAAACCAGAGTGACCGATGAAACACTGCGCCGCATACGCAGCAAGCTTTCCTCTGCGGACAGCAATGTGCAGATTGAGACGGTTTGGGGGTACGGTTATCGCCTGCGATCGGACGGAGTCGGAAAATGAAAAATATAAGAAGAAAAATTACCGTATCCGTTCTCGGTACGATGCTGTTTGTTTTTGCGGCGATGCTTTCTACCGTTAATATCTTTATTCCGGAGTATCTGACTTCAGAGGCGCAGAAGGCGATACTTTTGGAGGATGAACGTAAGGATCCTATCCCGCTTGCCGAAACAATGGACGATGGGGAGGAGCATTTTCTTACATCCAGTGTTCGGTATCTTGAAGTTGAAGATGGTCTTACAGAGTCAGAACACCTTTCAAAAGCGGAATATCAATTGAGGAAATACTGCCGGGAGGAAAAGCCGTCCGCTGATGAATTTCATACACTGAAAACCGGCGGCAGCCGATTTGTTTTCCGAATATCACAGGTTGAAGCCGATGAATATGAGGACGCATATTCGTACATTCTGTATGTGGATGTCAGGGCAGTTATGCAGTATTCGGCTTATCTGAATGCCGTTTTTTTCGCGGTGCTGGCAGTGCTCAGCGTGCTGGTCTGTCTCTTTGGCAGGAAACTCGGCGGCTATGTTGAAAAGGCGCACGAATCCCAGAAATGGTTTTTTCAGAATGTGTCACATGAGCTGAAAACGCCGATGATGGCAGTTCAGGGCTGCGCGGAGGGAATTCATACCGGGGTTCTGGATCCTGCCGAAGCATCGGGGGTTATTCTGGAAGAGATTGAACAGATGTCCGAATTGGTAGAGGAACTGCTTACGCTCTCCCGATTGGAGTCGGGACAAGCTAATGCTGAGTTCCATTCGATGGATGTTCGTGAGGTTTTATATGACTGTCTGCGCAGCACGGATCAACTGGCGGAGCAGAGAAAACTGTGCATCACCCCATGCTTTGACGAAAAACCTGTTTTGGTAAACTGCGATGAGGTTCAGCTCCGCCGTGCGTTTACCAATATAATCACCAACGCACTGCGGTATGCAAAAGGGAAAATACAAATTGAATGTAGGGCAGACAGAGGAAAAGCCATTGTTCGTATCCATGACGATGGAGAGGGCATTGCGCCGGAGCTTTTGCCGCACATTTTCGACCGCTTTTTCAGCACCCGTAAGGGCGGCGCCGGAATCGGACTTTCTCTTGCAAAGGAGATTGTGTCATTGCACAAAGGCACAATATCCGCGTCAAACGACGGCGGCGCGGTGTTTGAGATCAGCCTTCCCCTGAGATAAACGATGTAATTGTTAATGTTGTTCGGGTTACAGATAATGTTATGAAAGCAAAACCTAAAGTGAAAGGAAACTATATTATGAAAAAGATTATTGCACTTGCACTTGCTGCCGTCTTTGTCCTTTCTTTTGCAGCCTGTGCAAAACAAAACGGTAAAAGTGGGACAACCACGCCTTCCGATGTCCCCAAAGGGCAGGTCAAAAGCGCTTTGGAAATTCTTGAAAAGGTATGGAGCAAGTATTCAACCGACGAAAAATTCCCTGCAACAGGCGGTTCCGAAAAGCATATGAAGGAAGATATGCCCGGCAAATTCGATGTTTCCGATGCAGAAGCCCTTGACTTTGAACTCGGCTTCCCGAAGGCAAACGCTTCCGAGATTGACGATGCCGCATCGCTTATGCATATGCTGAATCAGAACAACTTTTCCTGCGGCGTATACCATGTTAAAGGCTCCGGAAACGCCGAAGTACTTGCAGGTAAAATTAAAGAAAACATTCTTGCACGCCAGTGGCTGTGCGGATTTCCCGAAAAGCTCGTCATTCTGACCGTCGGCGATTATATCGTTTCCGTGTTTGGCGCCAGGGAACTGACAGACACCTTTACAGCAAAGCTGTCCGCTGAATACAGCTCAACAAAACAGCTTTTCGATGTTCCCATCGCATAGACTGAGCCATGCTGTTTTCAAGTATAACTTTTCTGTATTGCTTTCTGCCGTGCGTTTTGCTCGTGTATTTCGTTGTTCCCGACCGTATGAAGAATCTTGTGCTTCTTTTGGCAAGCCTGTTCTTCTACGGTTGGGGAGAACCGAAATATCTCGTTTTTATGTTTGCGGCGGTCGCGCAGTCATATATTGCCGCGCTTTTGGCCGAACGCTTTCGCGGGACGAAAATTGCCAAGCTGGCGCTTGCCGTTTCGGCAGTCGCCAGCCTCGGTCTGCTTGCATATTGCAAATATGCGGACTTTTTTATCGGAAACTTCAATGCGGTAACAGGTCTTTCCATCCCGCTTTTGAAGGTGGCTCTGCCGGTAGGTATCAGCTTTTATACATTCCAGATCCTGAGCTATGTCATAGATGTTTATCGCGGCGACGTGCCGGCACAGCGCAATTTTGTTGATCTTGCCATGTATGTTGCGATGTTTCCTCAACTGATAGCCGGGCCCATTGTCCGCTACTCAGACATTGCCGGAAGCCTGAAAAACCGGAAAACCACGCTTGCCGATGCGGCGGAGGGAATCACGCGTTTTTCCGTCGGATTTGCAAAGAAGATACTTCTTGCAAATTCGGCGGCACTTCTTGTATCCGAGTTCAAGGCGTACGGCGAGAAAACCGTACTGTTTTATTGGCTGTACGCCGCGGCATATATGCTGCACATCTATTTCGACTTTTCCGGGTATTCAGATATGGCGATAGGACTCGGACGCATTTTCGGATTCCGCTTTTCCGAAAACTTCAACTATCCGTATGTTTCCGCAAGCATTACGGAGTTCTGGCGTCGCTGGCACATCTCCCTCGGCGGCTGGTTCCGCGACTACCTTTATATTCCCCTCGGCGGAAACCGCGTAAAGCCTATACGGCATGTTTTTAACATCCTTGTCGTCTGGGCGGCGACCGGCTTCTGGCACGGGGCATCGTGGAATTTCATTTTCTGGGGACTTCTTTATGCGGTACTTTTGCTGTTTGAAAAATACATTCTGCACCCGAAAAGACGGCATGCCGTGCCTATGCACATCTACACAATGCTGTTTGTCGTGCTCGGTTTCGTGCTGTTCGATTCGACAAGTATTGCCGACGCATTTATGAGCTTTAAGTCCCTGTTCGGGCTTGCCGGAATCCCCGCCGCGAACACGGCTTCGCTTTATTATCTGAAAAGTAATCTCATACTGCTTATTATAGCTGCGCTCGGCGCAACCCCTTTGCCTAAAAGGATTTATGAGAAAATCGGAGGGACGTCGGGCGGCAGCAGGGTTCTTGCCGTTCTGACGCCGATAGCGACGGTCGCTTCGATTGCCGTATGTACGGCGTATCTGATCGACGGTTCGTTCAATCCGTTCGTTTATTTCCGGTTCTGACTTGCTGCTTTAAACTTTTCCCCGGAGGAGTATTATGAAGAAAACCCAACAAATACTTACATTGGTTTTGTCACTTGGTTTCATTGCGGTTTTTGCCGCTTGGTTTTGGATTTTGCCCGACGCCGATGAATCGACAGTCGAAAGACGGCATCTTGCGAAATGCCCCACGCTGTCCTTCTCGTCGGTTGCAAACGGCAGCTTTGTGAACGGCTTTGAAAACTATATGCTCGACCAGTTTCCGCTGCGGGACGGCTTTCGAACACTCAAAGCGGCCGCAAATGCAAAGGTGTTTATGCAAAAGGATAACAACGGACTTTATTCCGTCGGAGAGCACCTCTCAAAGCTGGATTTTCCGACGGACTTCGATTCGGTTGACCGTGCCGCACAGCGGTTTCGGTATGTGTATGACGCTTATCTCCGGAACAGCGGAACAAAGACATATCTGTCGGTAATACCCGATAAAAATGTTTTTATTGCATCGCCAAACGGCTATCCGGACAAGGATTACAAGGCTATTGTCAAACGCCTCGAAAACGGATTTCCGGAGGCAAGGCATATTGATATTTCAGGGCTTCTGTCGGCTGATGATTTCTATTACACCGATTCACACTGGCGCCAGGAAAGAATACTGAAGGTTGCCGACGAAATTGCGGATAAAATGGGCACGGAGCGGATGGGAAAGTGTGAAAAGCATGACGCGGGCGTTTCTTTTTACGGCGTCTATTACGGTCAGGCAGCCCTCCCGCACGCACCGGAGAGGCTTTTCTATCTCGATAACGCGGTGATACGGAGCCTTAAGGTATATAATGCCGAGACATCGTCTGACATTCCTGTTTATGATCTCAGCGCTGCCGCAGGCAGAGATCCTTATGAAATGTTCCTCGGCGGTGCGCGTTCGATCATCAGAATCACAAACCCGAATGCCGCGAAAGAACGGCGGCTCATCGTTTTCCGGGATTCGTTCGGCAGCAGTATAGCACCGCTTCTTACAGCGGGCTATTCCGAAATAACGCTTGTCGATATCCGCTATATCTCGCCTTCCTCTCTCGGAAAGCAGATCGACTTTACGAAAACAGACGATGCGCTGTTTCTTTATTCCGCATCGGTCATCAATAACAGCGAAACGATAAAGTAATGAGGAACTACATCTATGATGAAAACGAAAAAAGCTGTCAACGTTGGGCGAGATCCGGTGTAGACAGTCTCAAAAAGAGATAAAACAACGGCATTATTATATAGAGCGCTGTGGGTTATTACGGTTGAAAGTCAAGGCAGCTTTTTTGAGAAGCCGGACACCAAGGCAAGGGCGCGCAAGCCGTCAATGTTTGTAAGTTTAATATCTGTTTTTGGGATAGCAGTGTAATGTTGTTTCCTCACTCACATCTGAGTGCAATTGATTATGTCGTCATTCTTCAGCGCGGTGTTTGTTCAGTTTGGGGCAGAGAAGAGAAGCTGGGTGAAGCATAAAACACGAAAAGGCAGCCGTTCATGTGCGGCTGCCTTTTTTAATGTTATAATCCTGCCTGTTTGCGAAAGAAACCGACGTGTATGCTGTCGGGAAATTTATCGGCTGCAATGTCTGATTACATTCCGAGCGTTGCGGCGCCGATGATGCCTGCGTCGTTGCCCATTTCTGCGATCTTGATTTCGGTTTTCTTTGCATAATCGGGCAGATGAAGCATCTCGTCGATCTTTTTCTTCAGCGGAACGAGAAGGTTGTCTCCTTCGTTGCATATTCCGCCGCCGATCGAAAGCACATCGGGCTGGAAGATGCGGAGAATGTTAGTAAGTCCGCAGGCAAGATAGTCAATGTAATCTTCGACAACCTCTGTCGCTGCAGCATCTCCCGATTTCATAGCGGAGAATGCGGTTTTTCCGGAAATGCGGCCTTCGTTTTTCGCTACAATCTTGTCCATGAGCGTTTCGCGTCCGGTGCTGTGGCACTCGCTGAGCTTATCCATAGTATGCCCATACTGGAAACAAAATATTCACAGGCCTTGACAAACATTTATTTCCTGTGGTACACTTTGGTTGGATTAAGATACCAATCTTGATCCTTACAACTGAATAGTCGCTGGAACATAATGAAAATACATTGCAGCCGTTCATAGGTTGCAGCTTTGGCTTAAGATTATTTGAAGCCGTTACATACATAGGCGAATAACTGAAGTGAGGGAAATTCTCTCACTGTTATTCGTTTGCGTATGTAACGGCTTTTTTGTTTTGCCTGCAAAAAGAATACTGCTCTACTTGTCTCAGGAGCGTACATAAAATTTTGAAAGGAGCTGATGCGCCTATGATTGTTCTGCAATCGGAGCCAGTCGAAAATCAAAAAATTAAGAAAGGAAAACAGCATGAAAAAAGAAAAAATCAAAACCATAGACGGACAAACCCTGTTGGATATGCAGCTGCCGCAGATTCGGTTTGTGGTAGACAGCCTGTTACCGCAGGGCTTGCACATCCTCGCCGGAGCCGCCAAAACCGGAAAATCGTGGTTACTGCTCCTGCTCTCTCTGCGGGTAGCGCAGGGAAAATCGTTCTGGAATTTACAAACAGAAAAAGGAACGGTGTTGTCGCTGTGTCTTGAGGACAGCCTCAACCGTATCCAGCAGCGGCTGATGGATCTGACCGAGGATGCGCCGGAAAATCTTCACTTCGCAACGCTGTCCAAATCTTTATCAGATGGACTGTGTGAGCAAATTGAAGAATTTATCACAGAGCATCCCGACACCAATCTCGTCATCATTGATACGCTGCAAAAAGTTCGTGAAAACAGCGGAGAGTCCAATCTGTATGCGACCGACTACCAAGACATCGGATTGTTGAAAGCACTTGCGGACAAATATCGTATCGCCGTTGTGGTCGTACAGCATCTGCGCAAACAGTTCGACAGCGATCCGCACAATATGGTGACAGGCTCAACCGGATTGCTCGGTGCAGCGGACGGCAGTTATGTTCTCAAGCGTGAGAATGTCGGAGACAAGGACGCCAAGCTGTATATCAAAGGCAGAGATGTGGAGGAACAGATTCTGAATATCCGCATGGACGAAGAGACAAACGAATGGACATTTGTTTCAAGTGACACGCCGATTGTCAATTCATTAAAGTGCGAACTTTTCTTCTCTCTGCTGATGACTTACCTTACGGCAGAAAAAGAATTCTGCGGAACGGCAAGCGAGCTGTCCGAAAAGCTGGGCGGCGGGATTAACGGAAATGTTCTCACACGGAAACTGAATCGGTATGAAAAAGAGTTAAAAAATATGGGCATAGAATTTACCTGCAGCCGGACAGGCAAGCGCAGAGAGCTGCTGATTGTCTATGACGGTAATGACGATATGACGATTGAAACTGTGTGCGGAAAAGAATCGTCACAGAGTCCGCAAGCCCTTGCCACAGCTTGATTTGTCGGGATGACGGTATCGTCACAGCCTCTGCTCCCAAAAATATCGTCACAATCGTCACAGGAAAATAATCACCCCCTGTCGCGCGATTTTTGGCAAGTAAAAGAACAAGGGCACTACACACCCGACCGAGCGGAAGAAAAGCCGTTGTGGGCAGTTTGTGGGGCGAACAGAACGGCTCAAACAGTCAGCAGGAAGCGTACAGAATCCTTCAGCAAATGATACGGGGTTGCAGCGGCAATTTTTCAGGGTCGAAAAGCAAGCAGGAGAAAGCAGCGGCACCTAAAGGCGTCGCTGCGGCTCACATCGGACGGCAATGCCGACCGAAGAACAGCGTGGTTACGCCACTTTTCAGCGATTTTCACATTCGCTGAAATTAGGGGTTGCAGGTGCACCTGTTTCAGACTTTGGCGTCGGAAAAGGGGTTTCAAAAAACACAAAAGCCCGAAACAACGCCGTTTCGGGCAAAAAATTCAGGCGTTGCACTTTGGTGTAATGCCTGAAAGGAGCAAAAATATGGATTTGGAATACAAACAGAGAATCAGCCTGTATCTGGACAAAGAAACGGTAGAGAAAATGGACGGCGCAATTAAAAAATATGATTACCGTTCCCGCAATGATTTTGTTTCCTCTGCCGTAGATAACTTGATTGCGGACAAGCTGCTGGGCGAAAACGATACGGTGATCAGCGACAAGCTGTCGAGAGCAATCGCGCAGATGAGCGAAAAGCAGACCTTACAAATCGCTAAAAGTATGTTCCGCTACGCTGTGGAGATGGAACTCATCATGCGGATGTTCTCGGAAGCATTGGATTTCACTCCGGCAGAGCTTGAAGAAATGCGCAAAGAAGCGGTTCGAAATGTCCGCCGGACAAGAGGTAAAGTCCGGCTGGATGATTTATTCAAACGCAGAGATACACAGTCACTTTAATTTTTATACAGTCGAAAGGCAGAAAGGATTTTTATGAAGAATATTGATTTTGAATTACTACGAAAAAGGCGTGAGAAGGTTCTCAGACTAAGAGAAGAAAAACAGCATATCGGTCTTGGTTATGTACTGACAGTTGAGAGAAAGCAATATCCCGTTATGGCTTGCTTTCCTATCGGAACGGATGCAGAATTAGCAAAGAACAAATTCGAATATCTGATAAACGGTCAAAAAAGTTAGTGGTATTGCCGCTGGACTTTTGACCGGAGTAGTGATATGTTGTGGTCGTATCCTATTCGGCTTGACAGAGCGAAGCCTCGCTCGGAAAGGAAATGTGTAAATTGAAATCAACCGAAAATACAAACAAAAATTTAATAACCGCGCTTTATTGCAGGCTCAGCCAAGAGGATGAAAGACTTGGCGAATCGCTGTCCATTGAAAACCAAAGGCTGATGCTGCAGAAGTACGCAGAGGAACACCGATTCCCGAACATCCGGTTTTATGTGGATGACGGATTCTCAGGCGCCGATTTTAATCGCCCCGATTTCAAACGGCTGATGACCGATGTGGAATGCGGCAAGGTCGGAATCGTAATCGTCAAAGACCAATCAAGGCTCGGCAGAGATTATTTACAGACAGGAATGCTGATGGAGATTACCTTCCCGCAATACGATGTACGGTTCATTGCCGTAGGCGACGGCGTGGACAGCGCAAAAGGCGTCAGCGATTTCTCCGGCATAAAAAACTACTTCAACGATTTTTATGCGAGAGATACCAGCCGCAAAATCCGTGCGGTACAGAGAGCAAAGGGTGAACGCGGTGAGCGAGTCAGCAGTGCAACGCCCTATGGGTATATGCGCAATCCGGACAACAAAAAGGAACTGATTCCCGATCCCGAAACTGCGCCGATTGTCAAACGCATTTTTGAGATGTGCGCAAACGGTATGGGCGTCGGAAAAATATGCGACAAACTTTCCGAAGAACAGGTTGTATCACCAAGCGTATATGCGTTTAAAACTACGGGAAGTAAGTCGGGACAGCCGGATTTGACCCGACCGTATCATTGGGCACAGACAACGGTTCGCAAAATGCTTGAAAATCGTGAATATGTCGGCGATACCGTTAACTTCAAAACCTATTCCAAGTCGAACAAGCTGAAGAAACGGCTGAAAAATGATCCCGAAAATATTCTCATCTTTGAAAATACGCACGAAGCGATTGTTGACCGTAAAACTTTCGACTTGGTTCAGAAACATTACGAAGGGCGTAGACGGCCGGACAAGCATGGTGAAACGGACAAATACGCCGGATACCTTTTCTGCGGTGACTGCGGAAAACGGTTGTATCTGCACAGAGCAAAAGAAAATGTCTTTGCCTGTGCCGGACACAAAAAGCGCACGACCGATTGCACGATGCACTATATCCGAGAAAGTGTGCTTGACCAAATTGTGCTGCATAATCTGAAAACAGTAACCGCCTATGCAAGAGAACAGCCGGAAGAATTCTATGCAATGGCAACACAGAACGGCGAAGCAGAAGCAAAAAAATTCTACAAAACCGCAGAGCGAGAAAAGGCACAGATTGAAAAGCGCATCAAGGAACTGGATAACATCATCCGGTGCTTGTATGAGGACAGAGTATGCGGACGGCTGTCACCGGAACGGTACGATGTAATGTCCGGCGGATATGAACAGGAACAAGCAGAACTACGGCAGGAATTAAAATCCATTACCGAGCGTATCGACCAAATGGATATGCGGGAAATGTGCATATGGGGATTTATGGATAAAGCAAAATCCTATATCGAGATGCCAAAGCTGACACCGGAACTATTGCGGGTGTTTATCCGCAGGATTGAGGTGTATGAAAAATTCGAAAAATATTCCCGCACCTGCGGAAATCCAATCATCATTCATTATGCGTTTCAATTGCCCGAACAGAACGGTATGCCTGCCTTAGAACAAGTGATGCGTCCCATACAACAGACTGCCTAAAAAGCAGCAACCGGAAGGCAAAACGCCTTCCGGTTACATACTACTTTCAATTACTCCCTAACGACACAACGCTAATCTTCCGCGGTGTTTCGTTTATTTATTATTTTCTACCAGTGGGTTTTCAACCGCCTGCTGCAGCTTGGATTGATCCTTAAACTGCTTGACAGAGGTCTGCGCTTTCTTGATCGGCAGGATCGTCCCGGCGCCGGCCACACATCCGCCCGGGCAGGCCATCCCCTCCAGCAGATAGCCGTTGCGTTTTCCCGCGTTGGCCATCGTCATCATTTTGCGGCATTCCCTCAGGCCCTCCGCACGGTCTACCTTAAAATCGATATCAGGATACAGGTCATGCACTGCCTGTGCAATCGCATCCGCAACCCCGCCGGATACAGCATAGCCGCGCCCCGCGGCCGTAGCCTGCTCCACCGGTTCGGCCTGTTCCATATCGCCAAACTCAATGTCCTTTGCAACGAACATGCCCATCAGCTCTTCAAAGGTAATGACAAAATCCACATCACTCTTTACCGTCCGGCGCTGCGCCTCAAGCTTCTTCGCCGCGCAGGGCCCGATAAAGACAATTTTTGCATCCGGATGTTCCTTTTTGATAATTCGTGCTGTCGCCACCATCGGTGTGAGCGCGTCAGAAACGCAGTCCGCCACTTTTGGAAAGAGTGTTTTCGCCATTACGGACCAGGACGGACAGCAGGAGGTCGCCAGGAACTGCTGTTCCCCAGTCGCAACCTTATGCGCAAAGTGATGCGCCTCTTCCACAGCGCCCAAATCTGCTCCAACAGCTACTTCGTAAACATCGGCAAAGCCAAGCTGTCTAAGTCCCTCAAACACCTTTTCAGGCGTTGCCAGAGGCCCGAACTGGCCGACAAACGCGGGCGCCACCTCAGCGATTACCTTATGCCCATGCTTTATCGCGGTAATGAGCTGGAAAATTTCCGATTTGTCCGCAATAGCCGCGAACGGGCAGCTTGCCAGGCACTGGCCGCAGGACACGCATTTATCATAATCGATCTTCGCCCGTCCCAGCTCGTCGCTGCCAATCGCATCCACCCCGCAGGCCGCGGCGCAGGGCCGGTCATATTTAACAATGGCGCTGTATGGGCACACCTCAACGCATCTGCCGCACTTGACGCATTTCTCCTGGTCAATCACGCTTCTGCCATTGACAATCGAAACTGCTTTCATCGGGCAGACATTCGTACAAGGGTGCGCTAGGCATCCGCGGCAGTTGTTGGTCACTTCTACCGTATTCGTCGGACACGCGTTGCAGGCAAACGGAATCACATTAACCAGCGGAGGCTGGTAAAAGATTTCCGGCTTTGCGCAGTCCTCTACTCCATTGGCAACCGGCTGATGCTCCCCGACCGGACGCAGCGGAAGCCCCATGGCAAGACGGAGCCGTTCTCCGACAATCGCGCGCTCCTTAAAGATGCTGTCGCGGTATTTGGCAACCTCACCCGGAATGATCTTATAGGGGAGCTGCTCAATATAGGACAGGTCTTTCTCCTCATAGGCAAGCTTTGCAATCTCGGTGAAAACCTGGCGTCTTAATTTCGTAACAGGGGTATAAACTCCTCTCACTCATATCACTTCCTTTGCGTGAGTTTCACAATTTTTTCCATAACAATTTCCGGCGTGGCGCGCTCAATTACTTCTTCATTGATCACGACAACCGGCGAAGCGTCATCGCTCAGACATCCGCAGATTTTTTTGTCCATCGCCACATCAATCTGGGTTTGCAGCCGAAGCTGAACCTTCAGCTTCTTCAAGCTTTCAATACTATCCATAATCTCCATCGCGCCCATCATAATACATTTATTACAGGCACATACCTGAACTTGCAACCGTTTCACTTTATTCCGCCCCCTTTGGCTTTATCATAAAAATATCCGCTGGCTTCATTATATCGTATCCAGACAAGGCTCGTCAAGGCAATCCGGCTGACGATTGATAAAATTTTCACTATAAAACTTGTATATTTTACAGCTTGATATCTTTTGGCTTTCATTGTATGATATTATTGTATAATATGTCGTATTGTGCCTCTCGGACTGGGGCGCTGGCAAATAAAAAACCAAAGGAGAATGGCAATGGTAGAAGTGAAAGTCTGCGTGGGTAGTTCCTGTCACCTAAAAGGTTCCTATCAGGTAATTACCACCTTTAAAAAGATGATAGAGTCACTGCATTTGGAGGATCAGGTTGCCCTGAAAGCCGCTTTCTGCATGGGCAGATGTTCCAGCGGAATCGCGGTGACCGTCAATGATGAGCCCATCGAAAACGTCGGGTTTGCCAACGCAGAGGAAATATTCAACCAATTTATCCTTCCTTTTGCAAAATAACGCCAACAGAAAGGATGTTTGTGCATGAGCATTATTGAATTAAATACCGGCAACTGTCAGAACTGCTATAAATGTATCCGCAACTGTCCGTTAAAAGCAATCCGCTTTAAGGACGGGCGCGCCACAGTGATCGACGACGAGTGCATCCTGTGCGGAACCTGCGTCGACGTATGTCCGCAGAACGCTAAATATGTCAAAAACCAATGCGGCTATGTAAAAGATCTGCTTGACCGTGGTGAGAAGGTCTATGTTTCCGTCGCTCCAAGCTATACCGCATATTATGGGATAGATTTCCCCACCCTAAGCGCAACATTGAAAAAAATGGGTTTTGCAGGTGTAGAGGAAACTGCAATCGGCGCTAACGAGGTATCCCGTGAATACAGCCACCTGCTGGTTGACGGGCAGATGGGAAACATTATTGTCACCGCATGCTCCTCTATCGTGATGCTGGTAGAACGGCATTATCCAGAGCTGATTAAGTATCTTGCCCCGGTCGCTTCCCCGATGATGGCGCACGCAAAGCTGATGCGGGAAACCTACGGGAATGACATCCGTGTTGTCTTTTTAGGCCCTTGTATTGCCAAAAAAGAGGAGGCCTCCGACCGTCTGGCCGGCGGGCTTGTGGATTATGCAATCACCTTTTCGGGGTTGGAAAATTGGATGCAGCAGGAAGGCATCGCCTTCAGCGAAACACCTGACCCGGATACGGTTGGAGTACTCAACCCGGTATCCCGCCTCTATCCAAAGCCGTTTGGGATTATCCAGACCATCAGTGACCGGCTGTTCAAGCAGAAATACCGCAAGGTGAGCGTGGACGGCATCAGCGACTGCATCGACCTGTTTGAAACTCTGAAAAATGATGATTCGATTCAGGGACTCTTTATCGAAGCGAATACCTGCAAAGGCGGCTGTCTCGGCGGGCCGGTTCTGCGCAGCAAGCATAAAAACCCGCATCTGTCCCAGTTTAATCTGGATGATGACCCGATGCCGTATGACGATACCCCGGCCGCCACTACCCGCAACGCCTTTACCCATCCAAGAGTATTCGCGAACCGTTCTGCTCAGCGGCCAATGCCGACTGAGGAGGATATCCGTCAAATTCTGGCTACTATTGGGAAACATACGCCGGAGGATGAGTTAAACTGCGGAAGCTGCGGTTATCCGTCCTGCCGTGCCAAGGCGGTAGCTGTATATCAGGGCAAGGCGGACATCCACATGTGCCTGCCCTATTTCCGTCAGCAGGCGGAAAATATGTCCAATACGGTTCTGGAATTCTCTCCAAACGGGATCTTGGTCTTTGACGGTGACCAGCGTCTGCTGGATTTAAACCCGACCGCTGAAGCGTTGCTTGGGATTAACAAGCAGGACTGGGTTGGCGAGCTCCCGCCTGTTTTCTATGGTGAGACAGATTTTGAGGACGCCAAAAAAGAGGATTGCGTCAAGGTGAAAAAAATCGGCCTGGACGATAAGTTCTGCGAACAGAGTATTCTGTATATTAAGCCGCACAACATGTATCTCGCTTTCATCAAGGATATCAGCGAAGAGGAAAGCCGGAAGCAGGAGTTGGCCGGCCTGCGGGAGCATACTGTCTCCGTCGCGCAGAAGGTTATCGAAAAGCAGATGACCGTAGCGCAGGAGATCGCAAGCCTTCTGGGCGAGACCACCGCAGAAACCAAGGTGGCGCTCACCAAACTGAAAAAATCCATGGAAGAACAAAATCAGTAACCTCTTCCATTTGCAGAAAGCAGGTGTACTTGTTTGGAATATTTTATCGATGTCTCGTATGACAGCCTGTTCCATTTTGGAGAAGAGCTCTGCGGCGACAATGTAGAATTTATCCGGGAAGACAACTATTGTATCCTGGTTCTCGCTGACGGGCTGGGAAGCGGTGTGAAGGCAAATATCCTCTCCACCTTAACCAGTAAAATCATCAGTACCATGTTAAAGGAAGGCGCGACGCTGGATGAGGCAATTGAAACAATTGCAAAAACACTGCCCGTCTGCCACGAGCGAAATATTGCCTATTCTACCTTTACCATTATCCGGGTTGACAAAAACGGGCATGTCTATATGGCCGAATTTGACAACCCCAACGCACTGCATTACCGAGACGGAAAACTTCAGGAAATTGAACGGGAAAGCCGGAATATTGACGGGAAGGAAGTCCTGATCAGCACCTTTCAGACTCAGCTCGGCGATATCCTGATCGCTTTCTCGGACGGTGTAGTGCATGCCGGCGTTGGACGTCTGCTCGACCTGGGCTGGCAATATGACAACGCAGTAAATTTTATCACTGACAGTGTGAAAAAGGATACCTCCCCGCTGGCGCTGACCAAAAATATCCTGGGTGCGGTCAACACCCTTTACATGCAGGAGCCGGGGGATGACAGCACTGTCTGTACTCTCCTTGTCAAGGAAAACCGCCCGGCCACCGTCATGGTCGGCCCTCCGGTCGACAAGGAAAAGGACAGGGAAGTGGTAGACCGCCTGATGCATTCCAAGGGAATCAAGGTAGTGTGCGGAGGCACCACCAGCCAGATCGTCAGCAAGCTGACCGGGAAAGAGGTTACCGTATCGATTGATTACGAAAACCCGGCGGTTCCGCCGATTGCGCATATGCAGGGAATCGATCTGGTGACAGAGGGCGTCCTGACCCTTGGAAAGGCGTTGGAAATCCTCAAGAAGATCACAGCGGAGGATGGTTCCTACGAACCCTTCAACCTCAAAAAAAATGACGGGGCAACCCGTTTGGCCAGACTGTTTTTGGAAGAGTCCACCCAGGTGGATTTTCTGGTTGGCCGCGCGCTCAATCCTGCGCATCAGAATCCCGGAATGCCAATTTCGCTGGGCCTAAAATTAAATTTGATCAAAGAACTGGCTGCCGAAATCGAAAAAACGGGAAAGAAAGTGACCTTATCCTACTATTGATTTGGATAACAGCAAAGAAGAAGGCTGCCGGAGAGATCTCTCCGGCAGCCTTGCTCTTTGCTGTTCAAAAAAATTCCATGTCTAATTTTTCTATTTACAGGCAAACTATACTCATCCTCTCTTGACAAATAAGAGATAAAATGCTATACTCAATACACCCCCACCGGGTGTATGGGTAGTGAGGTGATAGAATGAAAGAAAAATTCGATATTACTGGTATGACCTGCTCGGCCTGTTCCGCGCGGGTGGAAAAAAAGGTTGCAGAGCTTGAGGGAGTTGAAGAGGTCAACGTAAACCTCTTAAGCAACGCCATGTCCGTGGTGTTTAACGACCAAACCAGCGTGAAGAAAATTATCAGCGCTGTGGAAGATGCCGGCTACGGTGCCAGCCTGCATGCCAAGCGGCAGGCAAAAAAAGGCGCGGCTGTCCCTACAGAGGATCCAGCGATTGCACAGCAGAAATCAATGAAGCATCGTCTCATCATTTCCCTGGTTTTTACCATTCCGTTATTTTATATCTCCATGGGACATATGTGGCATGTTCCCATGCCCGCCTTTCTTGAAGGAACACAGAATGCAATCGCGTTTGCATTCACCCAGTTTTTGCTGATGCTGCCGGTTGTTTATGTGAACTTTTCCTATTTTAAAAACGGATTCCGGAACCTCTGGCGCCGCTCTCCAAATATGGATTCCCTGATCGCTCTTGGCTCTACTGCAGCGATTGTTTATGGGATTTTTGCTATCTATAAGATCGGATACGGACTTGGTATCCAGGATATGCATCTGGTGCACGAATATCAAATGGATCTCTATTTTGAATCCGCGGCTATGATTTTGGCGCTCATTACTGTCGGGAAATATATGGAATCCCGCGCGAAAGGGAAAACCAGCGACGCAATCCGGAAGCTGATCGACCTGACACCGAAAACGGCTACCGTCATCCGCGACGGACAGGAACAGACGATTCCTGTGGAAGAAGTACTGGTCGGCGACTATATCCGTGTGAAGGCGGGCGAAACTGTTCCAGTAGATGGTATTATCACAGAAGGCGCCGGTTCGGTAGATGAATCCGCCCTGACCGGCGAGAGCATCCCGGTGGAAAAAAAGGCAGGCGATCCTATAACCGGCGCAGGCATTGTCTCCTCGGGCTATCTGGTGTTCCAGGCGAAAAAAGTTGGCGACGATACAACCCTAGCGCAGATTATTGACCTCGTGGAAGAAGCTTCTTCCTCCAAAGCGCCGATTGCAAAACTGGCCGATAAGGTCAGTGGAATTTTTGTCCCGATCGTAATCGGTGTGGCTGTCCTGGCAACCGTTATTTGGCTGCTTACCGGCGCGACCTTTGAATTCGCGCTCTCAATCGGGATTTCTGTCTTGGTAATATCCTGCCCCTGCGCACTGGGATTGGCGACCCCGACCGCCATTATGGTCGGAACGGGAAAGGGTGCGGAGAACGGAATCCTGATGAAATCGGCGGAAGCGCTGGAAACGGCACACAAGGTTGGGACAGTCGTATTGGATAAAACCGGCACTGTAACCGAGGGAAAGCCGTCGGTTACTGACGTCCTGCCTACAGAAGGCGTTCCGCTTTCCAGCCTGATCCAGATCGCCGCTTCCCTTGAACAGCTATCGGGACATCCTCTGGGAAACGCTATTGTAGAATACGCAAACACACAAAATATCCCGTTTCTACAGGCGGACGGCTTCCAAGCCACAGAGGGACAGGGGATTTCCGCTGTAATTGACGGAAAACATTATTATGCCGGAAACCGGCTGATGATGGAAATGCAAAAGCTTCCCTTCCAGGATCTGCAGAGCCGCGCTGAACAGTTTGCCGGCGAGGGGAAAACGCCGCTTTTCTTTGCAAATGAGGAGAAGCTGCTCGGCGTGATAGCGGTTGCCGACCCAATCAAGCCAACCAGTCGGCAGGCGGTTTCCGAACTCACCCAGATGGGGATCGACGTCATCATGCTGACGGGCGACAACGCGAAAACCGCAGAGGCAATCCGTCAGCAGGCGGGCATTCCAACGGTGATTTCGGATGTACTTCCGCAAGAGAAGGAGGCCCAAATCCGTAAACTACAGGAAGATGGGAAGGTCGTCGCTATGATCGGCGATGGGATTAACGACGCGCCCGCACTGGCGCGTGCTGACGTCGGCGTCGCTATCGGAGCCGGGACAGATATTGCAATTGAATCCGCAGACGTAGTGCTGATGCGCAGCGACCTGTTGGATGTAGTGTCCGCGATTCGGCTCAGTCATGCCGTGATCCGGAATATCAAGCAGAATCTCTTCTGGGCGTTCTTTTATAACAGCATCGGCATTCCGCTTGCGGCCGGGATTCTTTTCCCCGCCTTTGCACTAAAGCTCAACCCTATGTTCGCCGCGGCGGCTATGAGTTTCAGCTCTGTTTTCGTAGTCAGCAACGCGCTGCGTTTAAAATGGTTTACCCCGCGCGCCCGCTCTGCTGCTCCTGCGACGCAAGAAATAAAATCAAGTGAAAGAAATGAGGAAATTGTTATGCAGAAAATCATTCATATTAACGGTATGTCCTGCCCGCATTGTTCCAACCACGTGCAGCAAGCGCTGAACGCAATTGGCGGCGTTGAAGCAGTTGTGGAGCTGGAAAACAAGCTGGCGCGCGTTACCTTGACCGGTGCGGTCAGCGATGACACACTGAAACAGGCGGTTGTTGACGCCGGATATGAAGTTGTTACAATCGAATAGGAGGGATTCCTGTGAAGGCAGACCCACAAGTGATTCTGCGCCTGCTGAAAACTGCGCGCGGCCAGATTGACGGAATCATCCGGATGGTAGAGGACGACCGGTATTGTATCGACATCTCCAATCAGCTTCTTGCTACTGAGTCCATTCTTCGCAAGACAAACCGCGAAGTGATCCACGCACATATGGAGCATTGTGTCAAAGAGGCGATGGAAACAGGAGATTCGGAAGAAAAGTTAAAAGAGGTTCTCTCTCTAATTGATAAACTCACGAAATAAAGAACAGGCAGGCGAATACGCCTGCCTGTTCTTTATTATTCTGATTGCATCTGCCGGATTAGCTCCGGGATTTGTGAGCGCCGTTTCAGGATAAACGCCTTTTTATCCGGATGTTTTCGGATCAGTTCTAAATCTCTGCGTCTTTTGGTTCTCGGAAAAGTCCATAAAATCCAGATCAGAAACGAAACATCAATTCGTTCCGGGCAGCCCTCTCCCATATCCGGCCTTGTCCGGCCGCGATAATGGAAAATTCGCTTTAGAACGCCTGTCATGCAGGTGAAACGATTAAAATCCAATAGGACAATTGCGTCGCAGCGCTCCATCCGCCAGGGAAGCGTTCGGTCATAATTGCCGTCCATCACCCAAGCCGGTTGGGACAATCTTTCTTCCAGCCGGCGGTCAAATTCCTTCCCGGAAACAGAAACCCATCCATCCTGCCAGAAAAGCTGATCCAGATGGGTCACGGGGAGTCCCAACGTCTCCCCGAGCCGGACAGCCAGAGTCGATTTCCCACTCCCGCTGTTCCCAATAATTAAAATTCTCTGATACTGCATCTTCACCACCATCTGCCGCGCGCAAGAGACCTGCCTTCAGTCCGGTTTGCTGTTATTCCCTGTCCAGGCGATCTTCAATCGCACTGATCAGAACACGGAGCGCTTTCACCCTTGCAAATTTTTTGTCCTGTGATTCGATAATATGCCATGGTGCAAAATCAGTCGAGGTATACTGGAGCATGTCATTCACCGCGTTCTCATACTGATCCCACTTGTCCCGATTTCTCCAATCCTCTTCAGTAATTTTCCATTGCTTGGAGGGCGTGTTCTGCCTCTCATTGAAGCGCCGGAGCTGCTCTTCGCTGTCTATATGAATCCAGAACTTGACAATCACCGCGCCCCAGTCGGACAGTTCTTTCTCAAACTCGTTAATTTCCCGATAAGCCCGGTGCCAGGCTTCGTCGGTGCAGAAGCCCTCAATCCGCTCCACCATAACGCGCCCATACCAGGTGCGGTCAAAAATAGCGACATGTCCGGTTTTGGGAACCCGGTTCCAAAACCGCCAGAGATAATGATGGGCAAGCTCATTTTTATCCGGCGCGGCAATCGGGATCACTTCATATCCCCTCGGATCAAGCGCTGCCGCGACCCGCTTGATGTTGCCTCCCTTGCCGGCGGCATCCCAGCCCTCATATGCGATCACAACCGGGATTTTCTTGCGATAAAGCTTGTTGTGCAGCTTTTTCAAGGTATCCTGCGCGTCCTTTAGCTCCTCTTTGTACCGTTCCGGTTCAATCTGCTTTGAAAGGCTGATCTGTGACAGCTTTGGCACGCTAACCAGATCAAACCCTTCCGGAGATGCAATCTGCGGCGGAAGAACCACTGGATGCGCCAGCTTCTCCACTCTTTGTTCAATTGCGGCTTCGATTTCGTCCGCCACTGTCCGGTAAATGTCAATGACCGCACTGTACCGGTCATGTCCGCCGACAATATGCCACGGCGCATAATCGGTATTGGTCTCTGTAAGAACCTGGTCAAACACACGATAATACTCATCATAATGCTTGTTTCGTTTCCAGTCCTGTGCTGTCACCCGCCATGCTGTGTTTTTATTGTCCTCCAGCTTCTCGAACCGTTTTTTCTGTTCCTTCTGGTCAATATGCAGGAAGAACTTAAGCAACAGCGTCCCGTCATCTGAAAGCTGCCGCTCCATTGTCTTGATACTCTGAATTCTCCTTTTCAGCTCCGATTTTGATAAGCTGCTCTCCAACTGCGCGGTCGTAATATCCTGGTACCAGCTCCGGTCAAATACTGCAATCTCTCCCTGCGCCGGAATATGGTTCCAATAGCGCCAGAGCAGCGGCCGTCTCTGTTCCGCCTGGTCAGCAGCGACAAAGGACTGTACCCGGAATCCTCTTGGGTCAAAATTGAGAATCAGTTTGGAAATCAGGCTGCCCTTTCCTGCGGCGCCCCAGCCGTCGAACAAAATCAGTACAGACAGCTTGTTCTGCTTCACCCTCTGCTGCAAAAGGCCCAGCCTTTCCTCCAGCAACGCCGCTTCCTGCTTATATTCCTCTTTAATCATCACCCGTTTTAAGTTTACCTTCTCCAACATAGGAACACCGCCTTTCTCTACCATTATTATACAACAAATCGATCCGTTTTACACCCCTAAAAATAAAACCCAGCCCATGAAAACATGGGCTGGGTTAAAACAAACAAATATGTTCCCGTTATCAAAAAGATTAGTGGGTTAAGAACAGCATTGCCAGGAACAGCACTGTGATGACCCAGGTACCAACCTTGATTTCCTTGACTTTGCCTGTGCACAGCTTGATGACGACATAAGAGATCAAACCGAACGCAATACCATAAGAAATGTTATAGCTGAACGGCATCATCGCCATAGTCAGGAAGGCCGGAACAGCGACGTCAATAGAATGCCAGTCAATATCTTTCACGCAGGCCATCATCAATACGCCGACATAAACCAGCGCAGCAGCAGTCGCGCAGCCAGGAATCAACTGAGCAACCGGGCTTAAGAACATTGCCACAAAGAAGAGGATTGCGGTGACAACAGCAGAAAGGCCGGTGCGTCCGCCTTCCGCAACACCCGCAGAGGACTCAACATAGGTAGTAACAGTAGAAGTCCCGCAGACAGCGCCTGTGGTGGTCGCAATTGCATCAGCCAGCATCGCGCGGTTCATGTTCGGAACTTCGCCGTCCTTTGTCAGCATGTTTCCGCGTGCGCATGCGCCGTAGAGGGTGCCGATTGTATCAAACATATCAACCATGCAGAAAGCTAAAGAAGTTGTAACGATGATCAGGACGAGGTTTGCCGTACCGTGGTCAGCAGCATAAGCAGAGAAGTCAAAGCCTTCTGTGAACACCTTGCCAAATGCTTCGGTGCCAAAGGCTTTAAACGCATCCAGCGGATTGGACATAGTAAACGGGTTTTCGGCATAGAAGCCCGGAACAGTAAGGCCAAGCAGGTAATAGAGCACTGCGCCGCCTAAAATCCCCCACAGGACAGCGCCGCGGACATTTTTCTTGGACATAATAGCGATTGCAAGAACAGCCGCCACTGTAACCAGCATCGGCATAATTACCGCCCAGTTGCCTTCCGTCAACAGGTTAAAAGAGCCGAGGGTAACGCCGGTGGATGTACTCGGGATGACAATCTTGGCATTCTGCAGGCCGAGGAATGCGATGAACAGGCCAATACCAGCCGGAATCGCAATACGTACCGCCTGCGGAATTGCGGTGAAAATCTTTTTGCGAAGCCCGGTAGCGGTCAGGATGATGAATACGATACCATCGATCAGAACCAGCACCAACGCGTTCGCATAGGTCAGGCCAAAGCCGACGCAGACAGTGTAAACAAAGAATGCGTTCAGCCCCATGCCGCTCGCCTGTGCCAGCGGCAGATTAGCCAGCAGGCCGATCAGCAGGGTTCCGATTACCGCAGAAATCGCAGTCGCAATATAGATCGCCCCATAAGAAACCCCTAACACATTCGTGCCGTCTCCAAACGGATCTGCGAACATCCCGGAGTTTACCATGAGGATATACACCATTGCGAAAAAGGTTGTCAGACCAGCGAGGATTTCCGTACGGACGGTTGTCCCATGATCTTTCAGTTTGAAAAACTTCTCTACCATTTTGTTTCCTCCTATTGAAAAAAATTAGACCGATCGCGCAAAAAGCTCAATCGGTCATTGATGCAATAGAGTGTGCTTCCCTCCGCCTCCACGATCTATCTCCAAACCAGAAAGCGGACAAGAATTCCCTGCCAAAAAGCAGCAGCCGAGCCAAAATGAAACGGCTTAACGAATCCTTATAGCGTAGACAATTTAAGGTTGCCACATAGAGAATCTCATACCATATTAATGAGCTTATATAAGTATTCCAATCAAAAAACAGAAAACGCTGCCGTTTTCTGTTTTTCGCTATTGTGAAGCAGTTTACACAACTCCTCTATCCATATCTTACAACCTTTTTTGACATTTTTCAATAGGAATATGACATAATTGTAAATTTTATTTATATTAACTATGAAAAAAATATAAAATTGTTTATTTTGTCAATAGGCTGAAACCCTTTATTTTTCCTTCTGATATACACCCAGGATTTCCGCAAAATAGCAGCGGTGATAATCATGACTAGGGTACCATTTTTCAATTGCCGGATCGATCATCTCTTCGGGTTTGATATCATAAGAATAAACCTTGCGGCAAACAAAAACCGTCTGCGCCTCCGCAAAACCGACCGCACCGTCAAAGTCCCGCGGAGTAAGGCCGCATTCCTTCGCCTTGTCATAATCTCGCCCGGAGCGGCTGCCGCAGAAATTCAGCGCGGCCCGGTAGCTCTCGTCAAAGAAGGACAGGGTAAACAGCTCTCCCGCCTCTACAAACTCAAAGGTATACCTCTGTGGACGAATAAAGACATTCACTACCGGCTTTCCCCAAAAAATTCCCATTGTACCCCAACCTGCGGTCATGGTGTTGTAATGATCCAACGTTCCGCCTGTAATCAGATACCATTGTTTTACGATCATCTCAAAAGGGTTAACCGAAAGCGCCGAAGGATTTTCCATCAATTCCTTTTGTTCTATTTTTTGAAACTCTGGCATAGTAAATCTGCCCCTTTCCGTTTTCTTCCATTATATCATTTTTGTCAAGAAAAAATACCCCGCATTGTGTCACCTACAATGCGGGGTAAGGAAGTCTCTCAGACTTTCCGGTTACTTGGTAAAGTATTCTACGCCGGAACGGAACAGCATCTGATCCTTGTCACCCGGAACATTTTTGCAGATATTGCGCCCGATCCGCTCGCTGTGCCCCATCTTTCCAAGGATTCGCCCATCCGGAGAGGTGATCCCTTCGATCGCTCCGACAGAGGTGTTCGGGTTAAAGCGGATATCATAGGTCGGATCTCCGTTCAGGTTGACATACTGGGTCGCAATCTGCCCGTTGTCGGCTAGCTGCTTGAACAAAGCCTTGTCAGCCACAAACCGTCCTTCTCCATGAGAAATAGCGATTGTATGGATATCCCCGGTGTTAACATTTGCAAACCACGGAGATTTATTCGAACAAATCCGGGTGTGTACCATCTTGGACTGATGGCGCCCGATGGTATTAAAGGTAAGCGTCGGGGAGTCATGCTCCATATCAACGATTTCCCCATATGGCACCAAGCCCAGCTTAATCAGCGCCTGGAAGCCATTACAGATTCCCAGCATCAGGCCATCCCGGTTTTTCAGAAGTTCATGCACGCTGTCCTTGATCACCGGATTGCGGAAGAAGGAAGTAATAAACTTCCCGGAGCCTTCCGGCTCGTCCCCGCCGGAGAACCCGCCCGGAATCATGATGATCTGGGACTGTTTGATCAACTCATTAAAGGCTTTCACACTTTCTTCAATCTGCGTACCGTTCTGATTCTGGATAACAAAGACTTCCGCTTTTGCGCCAGCGCGTTCAAACACACGCGCAGTGTCATACTCGCAGTTTGTTCCCGGGAAAACCGGGATCAGTACCCGTGGTTTTGCGACCGGCAGGGCAGCCTTTAAGCGTTCGCCCGTATACTGGTAGGTCACTGTATTCAGCGGTTTTGCAGTTGTCTTGATATTACACGGAAAGACCGGCTCCAGCTTTTCCTCATATTCTTTCTGGAGATGTTTCAGATCCAGCATCTGCAGAGAGGGGAATACAACCATATATTTGGAGGTTGTCACCCCGATGATGTCAAACTGTTCCGCTTCCTGGCAATCGCTCCTCAATTCTACAAGGAATCCGCCGTAAACAGGGTTAAAGAGCAGGGTATCGTCGATATCCCGAGTGAATTTCATCCCGATCTGATTTCCCAGCGCCATCTTAACCACCGCTTCGGAGATCCCTCCGGCGGTCAGAGCGAAGCAGGCTTCAGCCTGTCCCTTCTCAATCAAACCTTCGACTGTATCAAACACTTCCTTGACACTGTCAAAATCCGGCATCCCGTTATCGAGGTATTTCGGCTGCAGCAAAATAACCGGATTGCCGGCATTTTTAAATTCCTGCGATACAACCTTTCCCGCATCCGCGACAGAAACAGCAAAGGAAACCAGAGTCGGCGGGACATCAATATCCTCAAACGTCCCGGACATGGAATCCTTTCCGCCAATCGCGGCGATTCCCATGGAGAGCTGCGCCTGATAAGCGCCCAGCAGCGCTGCCAGCGGCTTGCCCCAGCGCTTGGGATCGTTCTGGGTGCGTTCAAAATATTCCTGGAAGGTCAGCCAGCACTGATGATAGCTTCCGCCTACGGAAACCACCTTGGCGATCGATTCCACGACCGCGTAGACAGCGCCGAGATACGGACTCTGCTCGCTGATTTTTGGGTTGAAGCCCCAAGCCATCACAGAGGCGGTATCCGTCTCTCCTTCAAGAACCGGGATTTTAGCAACCATCGCCTGGGTCGGAGTCATCTGATGTTCCCCGCCGTAAGGCATCAGAACGGTGCCCGCGCCGATGGTAGAATCAAATCGTTCTACTAATCCTTTCTGTGAACAGAGATTCAGACCGCTTAAATGCTTTGTCCAGTCCTCGGGTGTATTGTGATACTCGTTCACCGGGTTTACCGTTTGTTTATCAATCTGAATGTCAGTATGTTTTTCCGCACCATTGGAATTCAAAAATTCACGGGACAGGTTAACAATTTCATTTCCCAGCCACTGCATCCTAAGTCTTGGTTCTTCAGTTACCTCCGCAACTACCGTGGCTTCAATATTTTCCTTTTGCGCCTCAGCGATAAACTGGTCGACATCCTTTGCCCGCACGACACAGGCCATCCGTTCCTGGGATTCGGAAATCGCAAGCTCTGTTCCGTCCAAGCCGTTATATTTTTTCGGAACTGCATCCAGATTAATTTTTAGTCCGTCCGCCAGTTCCCCAATTGCTACAGATACGCCGCCCGCGCCAAAGTCGTTGCATCGGCGGATTAATGTAGTAACCTCCTTTTTCCGGAACAGGCGCTGCAGCTTCCGCTCTTCCGGCGGATTTCCCTTTTGTACCTCAGAGCCGCAGCTTTCAATGGACTCAATCGTATGGGATTTCGAGGAGCCAGTCGCGCCGCCGCAGCCGTCCCGGCCGGTTTTTCCTCCAAGCAGGACAATGATGTCCCCTGCCTCCGGAACCTCACGGATTACGTGATCCGCCGGAGCCGCTCCGACGACCGCGCCAATTTCCATTCTCTTGGCAGTATAGCCCGGATGATAAATTTCAGCGACATGCCCGGTCGCAAGTCCAATCTGGTTGCCGTAGGAGCTATAGCCGTTTGCTGCGCCGACTGTAATTTTTCTCTGCGGCAGCTTACCGGCCATGGTATCCTTGATGGGAAGGAGCGGATCGGCCGCACCGGTCACACGCATTGCCTGATAAACATAGGAGCGTCCGGAAAGCGGATCGCGGATCGCGCCGCCCAGACAGGTAGCCGCTCCGCCGAACGGTTCGATCTCAGTCGGATGGTTGTGGGTTTCATTTTTAAACATCAGCAGCCAGTCCTGCTCGTCTCCGTCGACATCGACCTTGATTTTTACAGAACATGCATTGATCTCTTCCGATTCATCCAGATCAGTCAATAGGCCGTCCCTTTTCAGCTTTTTGGCGGCGATGGTAGCCAGGTCCATCAAAGTGACCGGCTTGTCCTTCCGTCCGGCATAAAGCTCCTCTCTGGTAATCAGATATTCGCGGTATGTTTTTTCAATCTGCGGATCCTTAATTGTTACATTGTCAATATGGGTGGAAAAGGTAGTGTGACGGCAGTGATCGGACCAATAGGTGTCAATCATGCGAATTTCAGTAATCGTGGGATCTCTTTTTTCAGTGTTTTTAAAGTAGGACTGGCAGAACCGGATATCATCCAGATCCATTGCAAGGCCGTAATTGGAAATAAATTCGGCAAGCCCCTCTTCGCCGAGCTCGGTAAAGCCGGCCAGGGTTTCTACTGTTGCAGGGGTCTCATAATCCACAGCCAGAGTTTTAACCGGTTCCAGAGAAGCCTCCCGGCTTTCTACCGGGTTAATCAGGTAATCCTTGATCCGAGAGAATTCTTCGTCAGTAATCGGGCCGCCCAGAAGATAAACTCTTGCGTTGCGCACCATCGGACGCTTGTCCTGTGTCATCAGGCTGATACACTGCGCAGCGGAATCCGCACGCTGGTCGAACTGTCCGGGCAGATATTCGATTGCAAACACTCTTGCCCCGTCCGCCGGCGGCAGCTCGGTATAGGTTTCATCTACCGCGGGCTCGGACAGGATGGTGACTGTCGCCTGGTCAAAGGCATCCTTCGACAGGCCTTCGACATCATACCGGTTGAGCAGGCGGACCGACTCCACATTGTCGATTGCAAGCGCTGTTTTCAAATCGCTCAGAATATGAGCAGCCTCAACGGCGAACTCTTCCCTTTTTTCCACATAGATACGAAAAACTGACATGTGCCACACTCCTATTTTCTTCATCATGGTCGATAGTCGCATAGTAATCGATTATAAGATTTATTATACTAAAACCAGGCTGAAAATTCTATAGATAATTAATACATTTTGCATAAATGGGGAACATTTTATCTATGCAAGTTCGCCAGTACAATGATCTCCGTTTACTCCGGTGATCCGAACAGGAAATATTTTTCGCGAAAGCGGGATATCCGCCTTGACATAAACCGGGACATAATTTTTGGTATGTCCCTCTGTACCTTCCTCCGTCACGGTACATTCAAACAGGATGTCCTCTGTTTTCCCAATCTGGCTTCGAAGGAACTGTTCCCGGCTTTGCCGCGCCGTTTCCATCATCTGCCTGCTCCGTTTTTCCTTTGCTTTGCGGTCTAGCTGTCCCGGAAGCTTTGCCGCGCGCGTTCCCTCCCTGACCGAATAAGCGAATACATGCGTCTGTGCAAACCCGATCCGTTCCGCAAACCGAAGGGAAGTATCGAACTCTTCCTCTGTCTCCCCGGCAAACCCAACCATAATATCGGTAGTTACCGCGCAGTCCGGGAAGCGGCTGCGCAGCTTTTCTACCAAGCCGGCATAAAAGGCTGTATCATAGTGCCGGTGCATCCGCCGGAGCGTTTCGTCACAACCGCTCTGTAAGGACAGATGAAACTGCGGACAGAATTTCGGCTGGCGCGCCATCCGGTCAATATCCTCGTCTGTGAGCAGCTCCGGCTCCAGCGAGCCCAGCCGCACGCGGGAAATCCCATCAACAGAGCAGGCCAGTTCTACCGCGTCAATCAGCCGCAAGCCGCAGTCCTTCCCATAAGAGGACAGATTAATTCCTACAAGTACAACTTCTTTGTATCCGTTCTCCGCAATACCCATCAGCTCATCCCGAAGCTCAGGGAGCGGCTTGCTCCGCACCGGGCCCCGTGCTTTCGGAATGATGCAGTATGAGCAATACCGGTCGCATCCGTCCTCAATCTTAACAAAGGCCCGCGTTTTCTCGGTAAATCTGGTTGTTTTCATAGCTTCAAAGGCCTCTCCGCGCTGATGCGGCGTAATATCAACAATCCGCTCGCCTGTTGCCAGTGCCCGGCGGACATATTCTACCAGCTTTGCCCGGTGATAAGACCCGGTCACAATCTGCGCCTCAGGCAGATGCGAGGCCTTCTCCGGAAACGCCTGCGGCATACATCCGGTCAGCGCAAGGACTGCGTTCGGGTTCTGCCTGTGAAACCGGTGAAGAATCTGCCGTGTCTTTTTATCGCCGGAGGCAGTGACCGTACAGGAATTGATCACATAAACGTCCGCCTCATCCGTATCCCCTACCAGTTCAAAGCCCTCCGCCGCAAACCGGCTTTTCAGGTTTTCTGTCTCGTACTGGTTCACTTTGCATCCCAATGTATAGAAGGCAATCTTCATTTTTGTATCCTTTCTGATTATGTTTCGGTGTTTGTACAGATCAAACAAATACAATTTCGATTTTTGTGCATTTTGTTTTAATAAAAATAGCAATTTACCTTTTGAAAGCAATTTCTCTGCATAAAAAATGGTGAATTATGCATAATAACCTTAAGCGGTTCCTGTCAAAACAAGCTCTCTTTGCATAAAAAAGAAAGCAAAAATTATGGTCATTTGTATAAATTATTCAACTTTATTTTGTGCAGTATTTACAACGAAAAAGCCGTTTTTTCTATTATACTGGATTTTTACCTTTTTTTCAAATCGAGGGTGTTGACATTGCTTCCAGCATCTGCTATATTGAAGGTGCGGTAAGGGAAAAACGGTGAGAAAGCCGTCCCCCTTCCGGGATCAGTTGTAGTTTGTGTGAGTGAATTAGGAGGAGTAAAGAATGAAAACAGTTAAGATTTTATTGAACACCATTAATGATGTAAAAAGTTTCGTGAATATCGTTAGCAAATACGAATTTGATGTAGATTTAATTTCCGGAAGATATGCAATCGACGCCAAATCCATCATGGGTATCTTCAGCCTGGATCTGTCCAAACCGATCACCCTGGAAGCACATACCGAAGACGGCGCTGCTTTCTTTGCTGAACTGGAAAAGTTCATTGTGAAATAAGAAAACTTTTTACAAAGGCGGTACAGGAATCCTGTGCCGCCTTTTTCTTTTTAGGAAAACATTTACGAACCCGGGCAAGTGTGCTAAAATAACGGTAATGATAGAAAAAGGATGGTTTGCTTCATGTTTGCTTCTGCCAGCTATGAAAAGCTTTCAGAATATATTTCTGTCTGCATTACCCCGGAGCATCGCTTTGGAACCGACGCCTTCCTGCTCGCCTCCTTTGCTTCTCCGCGAAAAAAGGATACGGTCTGTGACCTGGGAACCGGATGCGGAATCATCCCGCTGTTAATGCTCCGAGATTGCTCCCCTCGGCTGACCTATGCGGTTGATATTCAGCAGCAGGCCATTGAGCAGCTCAAGGATTCCCTCCGCATCAGCGGGCTGGAGGGAAAAATCATCCCGCGTTTGGCTGACCTAAAGGAGCTGGACAGCCTTCCCGCCGGCGCCTTCGACGTGGTCACCTGCAATCCTCCCTATAAGGCGGGCGGCGCCGGAATTCTCAGCGAATTGGCGGCTGAACAGATTGCCCGGCACGAGGTGCTCTGTACGATGGAGGACGTCTGTAACGCGGCCGCAAGGCTTTTAAAATATGGCGGCAGGCTCTGTCTCTGCCAGCGCCCAGAGCGGCTTGCCGATGTAATTTCAGCAATGCGGGCGGCAGATATCGAGCCAAAGCGGCTCCGGTTTGTTGCAAAGACGCCTTCTTCTGCTCCCTGGCTTTTCCTGCTCGAGGGGAAAAAAGGCAGCAAACCGTTTATGCAGGTAGAGCCTGTGCTTTCCGTTTACGACGGGGACGAATTCTCGGCAGAAATGTCCCGGATCTATGGCTGGGGAAAGCCGGGAAATTAGAAAGGATTTATGAATATGTCTGTTTTATATGTTGTCGGGACGCCGATCGGAAACCTGCAGGATTTTTCACCCCGTGCTGTTGAGACTCTCCGCTCGGTAGACTTTGTCGCGGCGGAGGATACCCGGGTCACGCAAAAGCTCTTCAACCATTTTGAAATTAAAAAACCGATGGTAAGCTACCATGAGCATAATTTAAGAGAACGCGGCGAAATGATCCTGTCCCGGATACAAAACGGTGAAAGCTGCGCTGTCGTCTCGGATGCCGGGATGCCCTGTATCTCCGATCCAGGCGAGGATCTGGTGCGGCTCTGCACTGACGCCGGCGTTCCGGTCAGGGTGATTCCCGGCCCGAGCGCGGCTGTTTCCGCGCTGGCAATCAGCGGTCTTCCTACCACCCGCTTTACCTTTGAGGGGTTTTTAAGCACAAACCGGAAAAACAGGCTGGAGCATCTGGAATCCCTGAAAGAAGAAAAGCGTACGATGGTCTTTTATGAAGCGCCGCATAAGCTGCTTGCGACCTTGCAGGATTTAGCTGCTTTTTTCGGGGAAAGCCGCCGGATTTCTATTGTCCGGGAGCTGACCAAAATCTATGAGGAGGCGCGCCGCAGCACGCTGGGAGAGGCACTTCTCTTTTACCAGGAGCTGAAGCCTAAGGGAGAGTTTGTTCTGGTTGTCGAGGGAATGACAAAGCAGGAGGAACCGCAGCCCACGCTGGACGAGGCGGTGGCAAAGGCGCAAGAGCTGATAGACGGCGGTATGAAAGCGACTGAAGCCGCCAAGGCGGCGGCCAAGGATTCCCCCTTCTCCAAGGCGGAGATTTACAGGAACTTGCTTTAATTATCACAGCGTTTTCACAAAAATGTGCTATCCTTGAAGAATAAAAAGGAGGACCGGGGATGGAAAAGATTTTAGTAGTGGACGACGAGGCGCGGATTCGGGATATTATCCGGCAGTATGTGGAATTTGAAGGATTTGAATTCCTAGAGGCAGAGGACGGGCTTGCCGCCTATCAGCTTGTGAAGGAGCATCCGGTTGATTTGATCCTTCTGGACGTTATGATGCCAAATTGGGACGGTATCACGACGCTGCGCAAAATCCGGGAATTTTCTGATGTCCCGGTCATCCTCCTGACCGCCAAGGGGGAGGAGTATGACAAGGTGTTTGGCTTCGATCTGGGAGCGGACGACTATGTCGTCAAGCCGTTCAGTCCCAAGGAGCTGATGTCCAGAGTCAAAGCCATCCTCAAACGGGTACACCGCGAAAAGCCGGTGGAAGAGGAAGCGTATACCTTCCGCAGCCTCTCTGTCAATCCCAAATCCTACGAGGTTCGGATTGACGGCGAACAGGTGAACATGACGCCAAAGGAATTCGAGCTTTTAGTCTATTTTATCCATAATAAAAATGCTGTCATCACCCGGGATACCCTGCTCAACAATATCTGGGGATATGATTTCTATGGAGACAGCCGCACTGTGGATACCCATATCAAAATGCTCCGGGGCAACCTCGGGGAATACCGCGACCTAATCAAAACAATCTGGGGTGTAGGTTACAAATATGAAGAGTATTAAGCACAAGCTCTGGCTCGCCATCTTTGGTATGACCGCCTTGGTGATTGTCGCGATCTGGATCTGCCAGGTCGTCCTGCTGGAGCAGACTTATATGGCAGAAAAAAAGACGGAAATTATGGACAGTACCAAGACGGTCGTTTCCATAATCAATGACAAGGGCGTATTGCTGGCCGCTGCCGACCTGAAAGAAATTGCGGCGGATAACAATTATTGTATTGAAGTGACGGAATATCTAAACGGTGCTCCCTCCCAACGGATGACAATGCAGCCGGTTGGGAGCCGGAATATCCTTGATACCAACGAAGGCGTCCGGCTCGGGATGCTCCAGCTTCTGGAGCAAAGCAGCCAGGAATATGTTTTTTCCGACAACCTGCAGGCAGCTCATGAACCACGCTATTATGTCGGCGCCTCCTACCAAAACAGTAGCCAGTCTGAATATATTGTGATGGTTGCCTCTGAGCTTGCACCGGTACAGGAAGCAGTTTCAACCATCCGCATGCAGCTGATCTGGATCACAGCCGTGCTCCTTTTGGTTGCTACCATCAGCTCCTTTGTAATCGCCCGCTCCCTGACAAAGCCGATTCTTCAGGTTTCTGCCGCCGCACAGGAAATTGCAAAGGGTAATCTGAACACCTATGTCGACATTCGTTCCAAAGACGAGCTGGGCCGGCTTGGCAATGATTTTAATGCCATGTCCAAAGAAATTTCCAAGGCAAACAGCCTGCAGCGGGAGCTGATCGCCAATGTCTCGCACGATATCCGTACCCCGCTGACAATGATCAAGGGCTATGCGGAAACCATCAAGGATCTGACCGGAGATATCAAGGAAAAACGGGACGCGCAGCTAGACATCATTATTGATGAAAGCAACCGCCTGAACGGTCTGGTGAACGATATCCTTGATCTATCCAAATTACAGGCAGGCCAAATCACACCGGAATACAGCCAATTTGATCTCGCGGCAAAGCTGCGAGACATTATTCACCGGTATGATCTTTTGACTACCAACGAGGGCTATCAGTTTACCTTAACCGCGCCGGCCAAGGTAATGGTATATGCGGATGAGCTCAAGATAGAACAGGTGATCTACAATCTGGTCAACAATGCTACCAACCACACCGGGCCGGACAAAAAAGTATTTGTTGTTCTGGAAGATGAACCAAACCGAGCTGTTGTCAAGGTAATTGATACTGGGGTTGGCATCGAAAAAGAATACCTTCCGTTGATTTGGGATAGATATTACAAACCGTATAAAAAGAAGGATCGAAAAGGCATGGGAACCGGTCTGGGACTTTCCATTGTAAAGGGAATTCTGCAGATGCATCATTTCAATTTTGGCGTGACCAGTACCAAAGGCCAGGGCAGTACCTTCTGGTTTGAGGTGAAAAAAGGGGAAGCAGATACTTCCCAGATTTAACATAAAAGGGATGGAAGCATATTCCATCCCTTTTATGTTTCAAACACTTCTTCCACAAATCCGCCGCCGGTCACAATTTCCTCCGGTGTGTAGAACACAATAGACTGTCCCCTTGCGACTGCGCGCTGAGGCTCATCAAACCGCACCTCTACTCGTCCATCCTCCATCGGAATTACTTCCGCGCCCGCAAGCGGCGCAACAGAACGGATTTTTACCTGCGCGCGGCATCGCTGCAAAGTCTCTCCTGTTGTTATAGACACATCGCGGACTACTGCCCGCGCATAATATTCATCGCCGGCATCCGCAAGGTAAATCTTATTTTCAACCGGGTCAATCCGTTTGACAAAAACCGGCCGTCCCAGCGCAATCCCAAGATGTTTACGCTGACCGACGGTATAATGGATGATCCCTTTATGCTGTCCGCAGACAGTCCCATCCGGTGCAATAAAATCGCCGGGTTTAGACATTTGTCCTGTCCGCTCTATGATAAACTGCGCATAATTATTATCCGGGATAAAGCAAATCTCCTGGCTGTCCGGCTTTTTGGCGCAGGGGAGATTCGCTTCCTCTGCGATTTCCCGCACCTGCTTTTTGTCCATATGGTTTAGCGGGAATATCAGCCGTTTCAGCTCCCTCTGCGTGAGCCGGTAAAGCATATAGGACTGATCCCGTTGCTTACATTCTCCACGCGCAAGAAAAACCTTTCCGTCGCGTTCAATCAGGTCTGCATAATGCCCTGTCGCAACAAAATCATACCCGTATTCGTCCGCCGCCTCTATCAAAGCCCGGAATTTGACGGTCGGATTGCAGACTACGCAGGGATTCGGCGTTCGGCCGTTCTGATATTCTGACACAAAATAGTCGATCACGTTCCGGTCAAACGATTCGCCCATATCCTTGACATAGAGCGGGATTCCCAATGCATCTGCCGCTTCCTGTGCATCGGCAACCGTTTGATCGTGCGCAGGGGACATTTTCAGCACAACCCCGGCGACATCATGCCCCTGCTTTTTCAATAAATAAACGCAAACGGAGGAGTCAACCCCTCCGCTTAGCGCGACTAATATTCTTTTAGTGGCAGCCATGGCACGCTTCACAGTCTGTGTGAAATTCACCGACCAGCGGAGTCGGGTCAAGCCCCTGCTTTTCAAAATAGTTTGCCAGAGCCGCTTTAATCGCCTGCTCAGCCAGAACAGAGCAATGGATTTTTGCCGGCGGAAGCCCGTCCAACGCTTCTACTACCGCTTTGTTGGTCAGCTTGAGTGCATCCTCAATTTTGGAGCCCTTTATAATCTCAGTTGCCATTGAGCTTGTCGCAATAGCGGCGCCACAGCCAAAGGTCTGGAATTTGACGTCGGTAATTGTATCGCCGTCAATTTTCAGATACATTCTCATGATATCGCCGCATTTGGCGTTTCCAACCTCGCCGATTCCGTCCGCGTCCTTGATCTCACCGACATTTCTCGGATTCGCAAAATGATCCAACACTTTTTCAGAATATAACATAATCCGTACTTCCTTTCCTCTTTTAATCCAGCTTATTCCATACCGGGGACATCTCCCGCAGGCGCCCCACCACCTTCGGCAGAACCTCCGCAATCTTTTCAACATCCTCCTGGGTTGTCTGTTCATTAATACTTAAGCGCAAAGAGCCGTGCGCAATTTCATGCGGCAGGCCGATCGCCAGCAACACATGTGACGGATCGAGCGAACCGGAGGTGCATGCCGATCCGGATGAACCGCAAATTCCGTTCAGGTCTAACATCAGCAGCAGCGCTTCTCCCTCTACGGCTTCGAAGGACATATTAAAATTCCCGCACAAACGGTTTTTTGTACTGCCATTAATCCGGGAGCGTTCAATTTTAGAAGCCTGTGCAAACAGATAATCCCGCAGCCTGCTTACCTTTTCAATCCGTTCCGGGATATTCTGGGTAATCAGTTCAATTGCTTTTCCCAGTCCGACAATCGCTGCGACATTTTCAGTTCCAGCCCTGCGCCCGCGTTCCTGGCCGCCGCCGTGAACCAGGTTGCTCAGCCGGACGCCGTTTTTCACATACAGCACGCCCACACCTTTGGGAGCGTGAATCTTATGTCCGGACATGGAGAGCATATCAATATGCTGTTTGACAACATCAATTTCAATATTGCCAACTGCCTGCACCGCGTCAGTATGGAACAAAATCCCTTTCTGATGGCAGATTTCACCGATTTCAGCAATCGGCTGGATGGTGCCGATCTCGTTGTTGGCATACATAATGGTCACTAGGCCGGTATCCTCTTTGATTGCCTCCTCGACCTGTTTCGCGGTGACATAACCCTCCTCGTCAACCGGAAGCCAGGTGACCTCAAACCCATGCTTTTCCATAAACTTGCAGGTATCCATCACCGCATGGTGTTCAAAATTTGTTGTAATAATATGGGTTTTCCCTTTCGCCTTTAACAAATCCATGCTGCCTTTAATCGCCCAGTTGTCCGATTCCGAGCCGCCGCCGGTAAAATAAATTTCCTGCACCTTAGCGCCAAACGCTTTGGCAACCTGTTCACGAGCTGTCTCAATCGCCCGTTTCGCATCCCGCCCAATAGAATAAATGCTCGACGGATTTCCGTAATGCTCTGTCAGATACGGGGTCATCGCTTCTAAAACCCGCGGATCAATTGGTGTAGTTGCGGCATTATCCGCATAAATAACCTTGTTCATCCTATCCAGTTCCTTTCTTCTTGACGTTGCCAGCAATACAGTGAAAGGCTGTATCTCAAGCGAGTTCTGATTTGAAATGGGTATATGCTCATTTGAGCATATACCCATTATACACCTATTCTGTCCATTATGCAAGAAAAAATTACAAGTTTCAGAATTTTTTGGATTCCAGCACCGCCAGCTCGTCGCAGCGCTCGTTTTCCGGGTGTCCGGCATGTCCCTTCACCCACCGGAAGGTGACGTCATGGACATCCAGCAGGTCAAGCAGCGTCTCCCATAAATCCGGGTTTAGCGCCTTTTCCTTCTTATTGCGCATCCAGCCCTGCGCCCGCCATTTTTTTGCCCAGCCCTGCTGGATCGCGTCGATCACATACTTGGAGTCGCTGGTGATCGTTACCTCACAGGGATATTTCAAAGCCGAAAGTCCGGCGATGACCGCTGTCAGCTCCATCCGGTTATTGGTAGTGTTCGGTTCTCCGCCGCTCAGCTCCTTGACATGGCCGCCGCTTTTCAGGATAGTTCCCCAGCCGCCCGGTCCGGGATTACCGCTGCAAGCTCCGTCTGTATACATCCATACTTGTTTTTTTGTGGACACCTATTCATCCTCCTGCGCGTGCTTCACTACTTCGTAAATATTGGGAAAGTGTTTTTTGAGGTTAATCGGGTGAAGTTCTAGATTAGTCCATCCATGAACGGTTGTCCCTTGTGTCAGCAGCCGTCCTTCTTCGTTATACACCTCATAAAGGAACTCAATCCTTGCGGGCGTAAATTTTGAGATGCTTACCTCGATTATCACCTCATCCTCATATTTCGCCGGATAAAAGTACCGGCAGGTAAGTCCGGCGAGCGGGAGCATCACACCGGCCTGCTCCATCTCTGTGTAGGTCATTCCAGCGTGTCTGATAAACTCTGTACGTGCTACTTCAAACCAGATCGGGTAAACAGAATGATGAACAATCCCCATCTGATCGGTCTCAGCGTAACGCGCGACTATTTTGCTTCTTGATTTCATGTTTTCTATCCACGCCTTGCCTTGCAAAGCCGCCTTTCTTTATCAATAGCAGGACATATCCTCTTTTTCCTGTTTATACTTATTTTACCATAACTATCTCCAATTGAAAAGAGGGGTTGCACTCCCATAAGGAATCAGATATAATGAGGGCATACAAAAATCATAGCTATCGGAGAATGGATTCTTTTGTTCTTCAAACAATAAGGAAAAGCGGAATCGTCTTTTCCTTTCACAGTTAAATGAGGTATATGATGAAAGTAATTAAGAAAATATTCTCGGTCTGCTGCGCCAGCCTGCTTATGCTATCCTTTTTAGCAGGCTGCGGACAGCCGTCAGGCAGCACAGCTTCCAATGGAAGCTCCTCCGAAGCTGTCGATGTATCAATCGACGATATTCTCGCCGCGGTGAAAGAGGCCTACGGAGAAAACTACCTCCCTGATACTGAAATGCCGGAGGAGATGCTGGCTGCTGAATTTCCGATTGATTCCTCCCTGGTCGAAGAAATGAAAGCGGAATGTTCCATGATTGGCTTCCATCCTGACCGTGTCGTGATTATAAAGGCAAGGGAAGGGAAAGGCGGCGAGGTAAAGAAGCTGCTGGAACAGGTCAAAGAGGACAAAATCGAAAACGAGATCCAGTATCCCGCAAATCTCGCCAAGGTTATGTCGGCGCAGGTTGTCCAGCAGGGAGATTACGCGGCGTTTCTGCTGGTAGGTGCAGTTGACGAAAACATGGACGCCTCTCAGGAGGAAGCGGTAAAGTTTGCACAAAAAGAGGTTCAAAAGGCCGTAGACGCCTTTTACCTTATGTTTGAATAAAAGCTTTATCTGCGATAACGCCATAAAACAAGGGATGATCCTGATAAAAACAAATCAGCACATTCGGACACAAATCCGCCAATAGGGAAAGAAAAAGCGCTTCCAACCCCTTCCCTCCTGCAAAGAGAAAGGACATCAAATGTATCAATGCAAGCTTGGGCCGCTCACTTTTAAGCTGCGAAGCGAGCAGGACCTTTCCTGGATTCTACGGTATGGTTCCCCGTTTCAGGTGATTGACGAAACCGGTTCCGGCTGTATCTGCTTCGGAGTGGAAAAGCAGGGAGTAAAATATTTTCTCAAAATTGCCGGCGCAGATACTGTCTCGGCGGAGGTTTCCCCGGCCGAATCTATCGCGATGCTCCAGCAGGCTCTCCCTCTCTACGAACGGATCTCCCATCCGAACCTCATTCGCCTGGTGGGCCATCATCCTTTTGAAAAATACTATGTGTCAATTTTTGACTGGGCGGATGGGGAATGCCTGTTTGACCACTGGAATTTTGACGCATACGAGCAAAACCCCAGCCTCATCAGTCCGGCAGATCGATTTAAAAGCCTGCCTGTCTCCAAGAAGCTGAAAACGGCCGAGGTGTTATTTTCCTTTCTGGAAGCGGTTTCCAAAAGCGGCTATGTGGCGGTTGATTTTTATGACGGCAGCCTAATCTATAATTTCCCGACGGATACCACCACAATCTGCGACGTCGACCTGTTTCGGAAAAAGCCCGCTCAAAACGATATAGGCGAAAATTTTTATGGAACAAAGCGGCTGAAAGCTCCCGAGGAATACCGTTTGGGTGCAAATCTTGACGAACGTACCAACGTCTATACGCTGGGGGCTATGCTGTTTGATTTCTTTGGCAGCTTCCGCCCGGAAGAAATTGCCAAACGGTACCAGGAAAACGCTTTTTCTCCCTGCCCGTCGGAGCGCTGGGGACTAAACGCGGCTGGTTATACTGTTTTACTCAAAGCGGTAACGAAAGAACCTGAACGGCGGTATCAGACCATTGAAGCATTCCACGCCGATTGGAACCGGGCGCTTTCTGAATATTAGGTGATGTAATCATAATAAGAGCCGATGCAGTTGCATCGGCTCTTATTATGATTTAATGTAATTTCGCAAAGCACTGAACAGTGTCTCCGCTTCCACAGGCTTGGTCAAATAGTCATCCATACCAGCCAGCCTGGCGTTTTCCCGTTCATCCTCAAAAGCATTTGCACTCATAGCAACAATCGGGATTGTCTTCGCGTGCGGTTTTCCGGAGGAACGGATGCGGCGAGTTGCTTCCAGCCCATCCATCTTCGGCATCCTAATATCCATCAGGATCATCTGATAATCGCCCGGATTGCTCAGTACAAACCGCTCTACTGCTTCCTCTCCATTGACCGCCGTGTCAACTGTAAGCCCATTCATCTCAAGAATGGTTCTGGCAATTTCCATATTTATTTCATTGTCCTCCACCAGCAAAACCCGCTCGTTCTGAAACTCCATTTTCGGCGCCTTGCCGGGAAGCTTAGCTTCCAGATTTGCCGCCTGCTCCAGTACGCGCCGGATATGGTTGCGGAAAATGGGCTTTGCCAGGAAAAGGTCGACTCCCGAGAGGTGAGCCTCCCGCTCGATTTCGGACCAATCATATGCGGACATAATGATGACCAGCAGTTCCCGCCCAAATTGTTTGCGAATTCTCCGAACGGTTTCCATTCCATCCATTTTAGGCATTTTCCAATCGATAATCGCAATGTCAAACGGGCTGTCTTTCCGGTATTGCTCTTCAATCCGTTTGAGAGCTTCCTCCCCTGAGGATACCCATTGGGCAGAAACGCCTATTTCCCGAAGCAAGCTTCCGGTATGCTCGCAGGTTACCGGATCATCGTCCACAATCAATACCGACAGCTCCGGAAGCCTTGCCGCCTCTGTCCTGCCCGGCTCCTGAGCGGCCCGCTGGAGAGACAGAAGCACATCAAAGGTGCTGCCTGTACCTTTTTTGCTTTCCACCGAAATCTGTCCGCCCATCATCCGAACCAGATTATGAGTAATAGACAACCCTAAGCCGCTTCCTTCAAACACCCGCCCATCGTCATCCTTCTCCTGCTCAAAGGGTTCAAAAAGGTGTTCCAGAAAGCTTTCAGACATGCCAATTCCATTGTCCCTTACTGTCATGCGGAGCGTTGAAGCGTCCTCCCGAACATTCTCTAGATCAACCAGCAGGGAAATCGTTCCCTCCTCCTGTGTATATTTCATGGCATTTCCCAGCAGGTTTAGCAGCACCTGGTTCAAGTGCAGGGCATCTCCGACATACCGCTGCTCTACCCTGCTGTCTACATGAACATAAAACTGCTGCCGCTTTGCTTTTGCCTGTTCAAAGCAGAAGGAGGTTATCTCGCCCACTAATTCGTACAGGTCAAATTCCGCAAGCTTGATGTCCATTTTTCCGCTCTCAATTTTTGACATATCGAGCACATCATTGATTAACCCCAGCAGGAACTTGGCAGATACTCCAATTTTTTGCAGGCAGTCTGCAATCTTTTCCGGACGATCCAGATAAGCGGAGGCGATGGTGGTCATCCCAATGATAGCATTCATCGGGGTACGGATATCGTGTGACATCCTGGAGAGGAAATCTGATTTTGCCTCATTCGCATTTTTGGCCATCATCAAGGCGTTTTTCAGCGCCTCCTGACGGCGATGTTCCTCACGCCGCAGCTCATCAATATCCTTAATGTATATCATCACCTGCATATGTCCTGATCTCTGTTCGATCAACTGTACCTGCACATTATACCATCGTACTATCCCGTTGTGACAAAGGTTGGGTACTTCCATGGAGATAGCCTTTTTTCCTTCCCCAAATGCCTCGATCATCCGGGATGGTTCAAAGGTATTCCAGAATTCCTCCCGATATTCAGGCAGCACCAGCTTTTCGCAGACATTGCGCAGATGCTCGCCCAGACCGGTATTTTTATCAACTTTCGAGCGCCAAAGCTCCGGCTGCTTCCAGATATACAGCCTTTGGGAATAAAGCTCTCCCTCATAAATAATGTCATAAAAATCATTGACTGCACTGACAAACCGTTTGTTTGCATTTTTTTGCTCCTGTTGGGCTGTTCTCAGCTCATGAATATCCCGGAAGGTCAGCAGAATTCTGAAATCATCATGCAGGGTATTATCAATAATCACGCCGATCATCTCACACCACCGGTAAACACCGTCTGCGTTTTTACGGCGCATCTCAGCAGTCAGCTTCCGTTCACCGGAGCGGATTCTCTGTCTGATTTGCGGCAGAGAAAATAAATGGAAAAACTGCTTCCTATCATCCGGATGAATCAGGTTATCCCCATAATGCCGGTTAAAGGCAATAAAATCCACCCCGCCTACAATTGAAGCAACCCGCTTTACAGCCGGATCAGATTTATAAAGCTCATATCTCCCCGATTTTAGATCTACCACCAGAAGCTCGCCAAACATAGAAATCATGCTGGCGCTCATCATTTGCATCTCCTGTTCCAGTTTCTTCCGTTCATCTATCGTGGAGATAAGAAACAGCACCATGTGCTCCCCGGCTTCGTTGCGTTCAATCGGGATCGCCTGGAGGGAAATCCAATGATATCTTCCGTCCAGCCCCAGCCTTCTTCCTTCCTCGTAGACAGGCTTCCAGCTTTTTCTGAATTTCTGGATAAGCGACTCCTTTGAGAACGCATCGAACAGCTTATTCCGGTCGTCCGGATGCAAGGTTTGACGTATATTCTCCTTTACCTGAGGCCGCTGCAAGTCTATGGCTGTCTGATATCTGCCGTTGGCTTTAGCCAATATCAGGTTATCCTTCTCCAGGTTTAAATACAACAGCTCGTCAAAAGCCTGTGTGATGATTGCATCCAGGGTAGTATTAACCGCCTTTTCCTGAAGGGTCAGTTCTTTTTCAATTTCCTTTACCTCGCTGATATCCCAAAGAAAGCCCTGCACCCTTTGCAGTCTCCCATGATCCCAAAGCGAATTTCCCTGCATTTGATACCACTGCAGCGTATCGCCCTGGTTGCCAGAACATACGCAGAATTCCGCTTGGGTTTCTTCGCCTCTCATCAGCCTGCGAAGCTGTTCCCTGCCCTGTGGATCAAGCTCTGTAAACTGTTCCAGTCTCTTTAAGTAATCTTCTGTTTCCTCGGTATGATAGCCCTCTTTCGTTCCGATGATCACACGAAATATATCCTGATCCGCTAAATATTCAAACATGGCGAGCGCAGCATTTTCAACGGTTACTTTATAGCGGGTTCGTTCCTGTTTCAGTTTAAGCTGCTCCATTTTTTGAACAGTAATGTCGTTAAGAAGGAATAAGTAAACCGGATACCCCCGTTCATTTCCGGCCTTGTTACCCCGGCAGCCAATCCAGCGAAGCTCCCCGTTCTGGTTCAACACCCGGTATTCTGCTGCGATTGGCGCACCCGCAGCGGCCTGGGCATGAAAATATGGAAGTACGCTCTCCCGATCTTCTTTTAAAATGGCATGGCCTGTTCCGTCCGCGTAGTCGTTTGGACTGCCAAACATATTATAAAACGCCGTATTAGCCTCCAAAAATGTGAGCCTTTCATCCATGATACATTTGATCATTGCTCCGGGAAAGCTGTCGTACAAGCGCTCCCGTTCTTTCTGAAGCTGGTCTGCTCGTTCCTTCTGCTCCTGAATTCCCTTGAAAAGGAACAGCGCCATAACATCACTGTTCACCGGATTGTCTACGGCGACAACCTGTACACACGACCACTGGTACTCTGTCCTGCGCATCCGTTCCCGATACTCAAAATAAATTTCCTTTTCTCCGGATGCAAACGCCCGCTCCAAACCTTTGATATCCAGAACCGCTTTGTACCGTTCCCGAAAATCCGGATGGATATAAGACAGGTTGTTCATTAACATCTCTGAACAACAGCCGGTCGAAACCGGCAGCCACGATTCCCATTTCCCGGATTCTACCACCGAATACTCGTCCTTGGTCAGATTGACTGAAATGACAAGAGGATATATGCGGGAAGCGATGGCAAGGAGCTTGTTTTTTTCCGCTGCAAAGGCCTGTTCGTCCATCAAAAGGGTTCTTGGTGTAACAGAGATCAAAAAGGCCGGGATTTTATCCTCTCCCCATTCCAGACGGGTTGCGGCCAGGTCAACCACCTTCCCAAAGGGATCATTATAATTGACGGTTTTATTGGTCTCCTTATTCCCAATGCCATGGAGAGGACAATTTCCGCATGCACCCTTCCAGAGATCATGGCAGGCAATGCCGAGCTCGGCATGCGGCGTCACCTGCTTTACTCTATCGTTAAAATAAAGAAGCTTGTGATCATCCTGCCGGATGACATAAACAGCGGTATTGCCCAAATGGTTTAAAATGGTATGTAGTGACTGCGAATTTTCCATTCCGCTTTTCCCTCATCTCTCAGCGAAGTTTCGTTGATCAGGCCCGAACATATTTAAAGCAGCTTTCTAAGCCGTTCAAAATCAACTGGTTTTGCATGATGTACGTCCATCCGCCAGAAATATTCTATGTCTCATTATACATGAAACGCGGGAAAAAAACTACTGATCCGATATTTTTCATTGCTTTTTTCCTATCTTTTCTGTATAATGAAATTGTATTATTCAAATAATACAATTATAGACTGGAAAGGAGTTCCATTTTGATCTACCGTATCTTAATTGTAGAAGATGACCCAACGATTGTAACAGTCTTGACCCGGCAGCTGGAAAAGTGGGATTATGAGGTGTCTGCCGTATCAGACTTTGACCGGGTTCTGGACACCTTTCGTGATTTTGATCCGCATCTTGTCTTATTGGATATTTCTCTGCCCTTTTATAACGGATATTACTGGTGCTCTGAAATCCGGAAAATCAGCAGGGTTCCTGTGCTATTCATCTCTTCTGCAAGCGACAATATGAATCTCGTTATGGCAATTAATATGGGAGCGGATGACCTGATTGCCAAGCCGTTTCATCTGGAGGTGATCCTTGCAAAAATCCAGGCGATCCTGCGCCGAACCTATGCCTTTGGCTGTGATCCCCACATTATCTCCCGGCGGGGCGTTACACTCAATTTAAACGACGCCTCTCTCAGCTACGGAACCCAGCAGATCACCCTGAGCAAAAACGAGTTCAAGCTGATGCAGGTGCTTCTGGAGCATTTAGGCAGTGTTGTCTCCAGGGAGGAGCTGATTCAAAAGCTCTGGGAAACAGACAGCTTTATCGATGACAACACGCTGACCGTTAACATAACTCGGCTGCGCAGGCATCTGGAGGAAATCGGTCTAGCAAACTTTATCCTAACCAAAAAGGGGATTGGTTACCTGGTGGAGGAATCGGAATGAGCTGCTTACTTCCCTATCTCCGTCAGCGAAAGCTGGTAATCGGGCTTTATCTGCTTTTCTTTGCCGTGCTTGTACTGGTTTATCGCCTATATGGGCTTCCATGGGGACCCGCAATCTATGTCTGCCTGCTTTGCGGGGTATTCAGCGTAATTGCCGCAGTATTGGATTTCTATTATTACCGCAAACGCCTTGTTCAGCTGCAGCAGCTCATCCGTCAGGCAGAGCTCCATATTGGGGAGATGCCGGTTCCGGGCGGCGCTGTTGAGGAAGCCTACCAAAATATTATCCATGCTTTGGAGCACCGATGCCAAAAAATCGAGCGTACCTCCCGCAAGCAAAGGGAGGAGGCCGACCAGTACTACACCCTGTGGAATCACCAGATCAAAACACCGATTGCGGCGATCAGGCTTCTTTCCCAGGAGGGAGAGCTTAAAAAACAGGATCTGGAACAGGAGCTGTTGAAAATAGAACAGTATGTCTCGATGGGGCTTCAGTATCAGCGGCTGGAAAAGCCGTCCGACCTGATGTTCCGGGAATATGACCTCGGTGAACTGATCCGGCAGGTTCTGAAAAAAATCGCACCGCTCTTTATTCATAAAAAGATCGGCGTTTCGTTAGGGGAAATCCATACCAAGGTGCTTACCGATGAGAAGTGGCTTTCCTTTATCATAGAACAGATCCTGACCAACGCCGTAAAATATACGCCAAGCGGCAATGTAGAGATATTTGTAAAGCCAGACGATCCCTATACCCTCCTGATCCGGGATACCGGGATCGGCATCCATCCGGAGGATCTTCCCCGGATTTTTGAGTGGGGCTATACGGGTTATAACGGGCGCTTAAACCAGCGCTCCACCGGAATTGGACTGGCGCTATGCAGGCAGGCGGCCGAGCTGTTGGGCCATCGCATTATGATCTCTTCTGAAGTTGGAAAAGGGACGGCTGTGATGATTGTACTTTCCAGGGATGCCTTGGAGGTAGAATAAACTCTCTTACGCTGATGTAAGGTTGTATGCTGAAAATGTAAGCTGATTCGATGGCAGACAGCACTTCCGGATGATATGATAAAATAGAAATTAATAGAAAGGGTGCTTTGTTCGAAGCAAATGAAACCGGGTTTGTTTTGCACAGGGCATGGTGGTCATCATGAAACTTAAAAAAATACTTCTCAATCTGTTTCTGCTGATCCTTTCTGCTTTGATCATCATTGGCGGGATTATTGTATTTCAGGGCTACCAAATGTATCAGGCTGCGTTGGGTCAAGCAAGTGTTGAGGATATGGCGGACAACGTCCGCAGCCAGCCCGGCTTTACCCCGTTGGAGGAGCTGCCCGAGCTTTATCTGGAGGCAGTCGTTGCAGTGGAGGACCAGCGCTTTTATGAGCATGGCGGCGTAGATCTGATTGCCATTTTGCGCGCAGTATGGAATGATCTCCGTTCCTTCAGCCTGGCAGAGGGAGGCAGCACGATAACCCAGCAGGTCGCTAAAAATCTCTACTTTACCCAGGAACGGACGGCGACCCGGAAAATTGCGGAAATCCTGATGGCGCGCCAGTTGGAAAAGCACCTGGACAAGGATGAAATACTGGAGCTTTATGTCAATTCCATTTATTTTGGAAACGGCTATTACCAGGTCTCGGCGGCATGTGAGGGGTATTTTCACAAACAGCCAAAGGATATGACCGATTCTGAGTGCACCATGCTGGCCGGGATACCCAATGCGCCTTCTGTTTACGCGCCGACTGTGAATCCGGACTTAGCGGTTAAACGTCAGAAAAAGGTACTCAGCCAGATGGTGGAGCAGGGATTCCTTTCTGAGGAAGAGGCATCTGAAATTTTAGGGCAGGAATAGGCTTCCTGCCTTTTTTCTTCCTGTCATCCTTACAAAAATGTAAGCTTCCGGAAAAGAATTGTAAGGCAAATCGATGGTGGCAAGTCATCCTGCCTTTTATAATAGAATTGCAATCAGTCAAAAGGAGGATTTCAATTCATGGCTTTATTAGAAGTAAACCATCTGAAAAAAATCTATACCACCCGCTTCGGCGGAAACCAGGTACAGGCATTAACCGACGTGGGGTTTACAGTAGAACAGGGAGAATATGTCGCGATCATGGGAGAATCCGGCTCCGGTAAAACCACCCTTTTAAATATTCTTGCTTCTCTTGATCAGCCGACCGACGGGGAGGTTCTTTTAAACGGAACAGATATCGCCTCTATCCCGGATCGCCAGATGTCCGCATTTCGCCGGGAAAATCTGGGTTTCGTCTTTCAGGATTTCAACCTGCTCGATACCTTCTCACTCAACGATAATATCGCGCTTCCCCTGGTACTGTCCAGAAAATCGCCAAAAGAAATCCATCAACGGATCGAACCGATTGCCCGGATGCTGGGAATCCACGACCTGCTCCAGAAATTCCCCTATGAGGTGTCCGGCGGACAAAAGCAGCGGGCAGCCGTTGCCAGGGCGTTGGTTACCAACCCGCAGATCGTTCTCGCAGACGAGCCCACCGGCGCGCTGGACTCCAAATCAACAGACGGGCTGCTCCATATCTTTGAGGAAATCAACCGCCGCGGGCAGACGATCCTAATGGTTACCCACAGCACCAAGGCTGCAAGCCATGCTAACCGGGTGCTGTTTATTAAGGATGGCGTAGTTTTTCATCAGCTCTATAAAGGGGATCTGAGCAACGAAGCAATGTTTCAGAAAATTTCTGACGCGCTGACCGTCCTGGCAACAGGAGGGAAGAACCGTGAATAGCTTATTTTACCCCAAAATGGCCTTCACCTCCATGCGGAAAAACAAAGCCATGTATCTTCCCTATCTCATCGCGGTCTGCCTGTGCGTCGGTGTATTTTATATCATGGACTCAGTCAATGTAATGGTTGCCGAAAGCGGTATGAAGGGCGCTGCCCGCATGAGCGACATCCTGGTATCCATGCGCAGCATCTGCGGGTTTATTACCCTGGTCATCCTGTTTTATGTCAACAGCTTTGTGATGAAGCGGCGGAAAAAGGAATTTGGGCTTTACAGCATCCTTGGGATGGAAAAACGCCACATCTCGGTAATGATGGTCTGGGAAGTCCTGCTGACCGGGATTGTCAGCCTGGCCTGCGGCATGCTGGGCGGCGCCCTATTAAGCCAGCTTATGTTCTTATTATACATGAAAATCATCCATCTCCCGGCCGCCCTCACCTTCCAGATTCCGCTTCAGTCGGTGTTCAGTACTGTTGTGTGGTTTGCAATCGGTTTTGGCATTATCCTGCTGTATGATATGATTTCTGTCGCCAAGACAAAGCCAATCTCCCTGCTGAGCAGCGAAAAGGCCGGTGAACGGGAACCGAAATCTCATTGGATCCTGGCTGTGACCGGAGTGCTTGCGCTCGGCGCGGGGTATGTCCTGGCTCTCACTGTAAAAACCCCGTGGGATGCCTTCGCTAATTTCTTTACTGCGGTATTGTGTGTAATCATCGGAACCTATTGCCTATTTATTTCCGGGAGCATCGTCTTTCTCAAAGCGCTTCGAAAAAACAAACGCTTTTATTACCGGCCTTCCAACTTTATTTCTGTTTCCGGTATGATCTACCGGATGAAACAAAATGCGGTAGGATTGTCTAATATCTGTATCCTTTCTACCGCGGTGCTGGTTACTATGTCCTCCTGCGTCAGCCTGTTTATCGGAGAAGAGGATATTTTGCGAGAGCGCTTTCCAAGAGATGTCCATATCACCGCTATTGTGGAGGACCAAAACCCGGAACCGCTTATTGAAGAAGCCGCACAAAAACATGCACAGCAGCACGGCGGCCAGGCCGAAAACGCGATGGGCTATTATGATCTTTCCTTTGCCACCTTTCAGCAGGAGGACGGCAAGACCTTCTCTATGCTTTCGGCCAGTACGGACAGCACTGCTCCGGTTATCCTGCAATGTACTACCATGGATGACTACAACCGTACCGTGAAAGAGCCGGTCACATTAGGTGAAAATGAGGTCGCCGTCTATATTATGGGCGAGACAAAAATCGGTTCTGAAATTTCCATCTCCGGACACACCTATCGGGTGAAAAAGCTGGTGGAAACGCCTCCCTATGCTTCGCAGGCCGACTATCTACGGAATTCGGTCGGTGTAGTTTTTTCCAACCTGGAGCAAATGAAAACCCTGCTTGACGAATATAACGAAGAATTTTACAGCGATGATTCCTCCGGCGGCCGTGAATTAAGCTATTCCTATTTCTATAATGTATCCGGGGATTCCCTGGACACGGACGCCTTTTCGGAAAGCCTGCGTGATTCCTTCAACGAAACAGTACCCCGGCTTTCCGTCGCGGATACTATTTGGCTGGCACGAACCGATTTCTATCAGACTTACGGAAGCATCCTATTCGTAGGAATCTTCTTTGTCGGGGTATTTATCATTGCCACTGTGCTGATTATCTATTATAAGCAGATTACAGAGGGATATGACGACCACGACCGTTTTAAGATCATGCAAAACGTTGGGATGAGCGACAAAGAGGTTCGTCAGGCAATTCAGAAGCAGGTTTTGATGGTATTTTTCCTCCCGCTTCTCGTGGCCTTCCTGCATATTGCGATTGCATTTCCAGTATTGTGTAAGCTGCTGATGATGTTTGGGTTGTTCAACAACACGCTCTTCCTCGTCTGCGTTTTAGCGACAGCTCTGATATTTGGCATCCTGTATTTTATCGTCTACCAGCTCACAGCGAGAACCTACTATAAAATTGTCAAAGCAAAAAGCTAGAAAGTTCTGTTTCATGGGCCGTACTCATCCAATTCATGACCCATAGAACTTTAAATTACCCTCAAGGGAAGGGGCTGCCGAAAATTCGGCAGCCCCTTCCCTATTTGATTCCTTATGTTAATTTCCGGTTGGCATAAACGGACGCAGCACCGATGCCATCTGGCTGATCGGCATGGACTGCAGGATTACCCGGCCCGGCCCGGTCACGCGGGTATTAAAAACGCCTTCGCCGCCAAACAGCATATTCTTTACGCCCGGAACTGACTGGACATCCATCGTACAGCTTCCGCTCATTGCTGCTACATAGCCGGTGTCAACCAGGATCGACTGACCCGGCTGCAGATCATACTGCTTGGTATAGCCGTCAATCTCAATAAAAGCCATTCCCTGGCCGGACAGCTTCTGCATAATAAAGCCTTCGCCGCCAAACAGCCCGCCGCCGAACTTCTTATGAAAATAGACAGAAAGCTGCACTCCGGCCTCGGACGCAAGGAACGCAGATTTCTGGACGATCATCTCATTTCCCGCCGAAATCGGAATCGCCAAAATAGAGCCCGGAAAGCTGGAGGCAAACGCAATCATTCCATTGCCGCCCTGAGCGGTATAGGTGTTTTGGAACATAGCCTCCCCGCTGAACATTCTCCCAAACGCTTTCCCGATCCCGCCGTTTGTAGAGGTTTTCATCTCCATATTCGGAGACATCCAGGACATCGCTCCCTTTTCTGTAATCATTGTTTCTCCCGCCTGCAGCTCGCAGATGACAACCGGCAGCGGTTCCCCTTCAATTGAATATCTCATTACAATCCATCTCCTGTCTTTTTTGATGCCCATAAGGACTCTCTGCTTCCAATATACCATACTTACAGCTAGATTGAAAGCACTTCTTTTGCTTTGGGGAGCTAAAGGCCGATACCATCTTGGGGGTTTAAACACTACATTCGTATAAAAACATTTCCGATTCATTGGTTTTGGCAATATCTTTTTTAAAGGAGGAATATACTGTCACATCGGAAAAACCTATTTCCTTCAAAAATATTTCCATCTCTCCCAACTCGTACAGGTGTGTTTGAAAGTTCATCTCCTCTTTCCTTAACAGCTTGCCATCATGATACCATTCATATATTGCCGGGCTGTACTGGGTGTGCGTTGCTTCATCATAATAATTTTTAGACTTCAAAATCAATTCATCATTTTCCTGCGTTTTAACCGCAGCTCCTACTGTATATTGATCACTGTCGGGACACCGGTTAGCAGTCGTATCCACCGCAAACACAAATTTACCGCCCTCTGTTAAAAGTTCCTTTATCTTCGATAAAATGCTTCTGCAGGATTGCATCTCTGTAAACAAAGATACAGAGCCGAAGGAGATAAAAATATAGTCAAAACGTTCTGATGTCTGATATTCTTCTATTTCACTCTCCACGATGTCCGAATCCGGTGATTTTTCTAACAGCTTTTTGAGCATTTCATGTGAGTTGTCTACACCCTTGATATGAAACCCTCTCTCTGCAAAGGGAATCAAAAATCTTCCGCTTCCACATAACGGCTCTAAAATTGACATCTCTTTTTTAGCGTAAGAAAGATAAAAATGCAATTCATCTTGCGGCGCCTCGGGATGCAAAAGCTCATACATTTCCGTACACAAGCTGCCATAATAATTTCTTTTTATAGCTTCCATTTTATTAATCTCCGTTCTTTTTTGGACGGCGAGATTATGATGAGGAATAAAACTCATCAGCTTACAGTACTCTCTTATGGATATGACTGCCTCTCCTTTTTATCTGATACATCTAAATATACTGATTCATATCCAGAATACAGGTTTAAAAACTCTCGCATGACCCGTGTAAAATATCTATTTTTTTTAAAATAAAAAATGAGGAATAGGACAATACAAAAAATCATTGCCAAACAGTTTTTCCTCCCAAGACCATGTCTATACAGTTTTTAGTGAACGATCGATCCAAAACAGTAAAAAGAGACTGTAAGTACATGTTCTAGGTATACCACAGATAGGGAATACCGGGTTACATACTACGGATATAGTCATAATAAAGAAAACATTATTCCAGTTTCATGCTAACAATAAATAAACAAAGGACGCAGGCAATCCTGCGTCCTTTGTCCGGTTTATCCCTTTTGGCACCCCCGACCAGAATCGAACTGATAACTAACCCTTAGGAGGGGTTTGTTATATCCATTTAACTACGGGGGCCTCCTGATAGGTTGTCATGAGACTATATTATTATATCAAAAAGAGCAGAAAATTTCAATCCCCCTTTTCTCCAAGAAAAAACGATTCCTTTCTTGTATTCCTGATTTCCTTTTGATATAATGATTCTTGTCAGAGATTATTATATCGAATAATAGGGGATTACATGTTATGACAAAAATTTTTACCAGGGATCGCAGCTTTTACAAGGATTTCTTTTCCATGACATTCATTCTTGCGCTGCAAAACCTGATTACCTGCGCTGTCAATCTTGCGGATAATATTATGCTTGGCTCTTATATGGAGACCGCCCTTTCGGGAGCCGCGATTGTAAACCAGATTCAGTTTATTCTGCAGATGGTCACAATGGGAATCGGAGAAGGGATTGTTGTTCTTGCCTCCCAATATTGGGGAAAAAAGGATATTGAACCAATTCGGCGCATTTTCAGCATCGGATTAAAGCTAGGGCTTTTAAGCGGCGCGGTTTTATGGGCAGCAGTATTTTTCTTCCCTGTGCCGATACTGAGTCTCTTTACCAATGACCAGGCAGTGATCCAACAGGCGGAGCAGTATCTCAGGATTGTCTGCTTCTCCTATTTTTTCTTCTGTATTACCAATACAGCCATCTGCGCGTTGCGCGGCGTGGAAACAGTGCGAATCGGCGTGGTTGTCTCAGTTATTGCCCTGTTTGTCAATATCGGGCTCAACTATATTCTGATTTTTGGGAAGCTCGGCGCGCCGCAGCTTGGAATCCGAGGCGCTGCCATCGCAACATTAACCGCGCGGATAATGGAAACCGCAGTTGTTATCATCTATCTCATCTTTTTTGATAAAAAGATCCATATGCGTCTTCAGTCGCTGCTTCACTTTGACCGCCAGCTTTTTGGGGACTATATCCGGGTCGGCTCTTTCGTCATCATGTCCAGCCTGATCTGGGGTGTTGCAATGGCGGTTCAAACAGCTATCCTGGGTCACCTGGGCTCTATTGCTATTTCGGCGAACAGTATTGCCACTACAATCTTCCAGGTGCTGACTGTTGTGACCTATGGATCGGCCAGCGCTGCCGCCGTTTTAATCGGGCGTACGGTCGGAGAGGATAATATTCCAAAGGTAAAGGAATATGCTTACACCATGCAGGTTCTTTTTGTTATCATCGGGGTTATAACGGGCATTCTGCTGTTTCTCGTCAAAGAACCGATTCTCAATTTCTACTCGATTTCTCCGGAAACCCGGAAGATGACCAGCGACTTTATCAATGTCCTTTGTATCACTGTAGTAGGAACCTCTTACCAATGCTCTGCACTGACAGGCATCGTCCGTGGAGGCGGGGATACCCGGTTTGTATTCTTTAATGACTCGATCTTTATGTGGGGCATGGTTTTGCCGCTATCTGCGCTGGCTGCCTTTGTTTTTCACTGGTCTCCGCTTGCCGTTTTTTGGATTTTGAAAAGCGACCAGATCACAAAATGCCTGGTTGCCCTGCCAAAAGTCAACCGATTCCGATGGATTCGCCAGTTAACCCGGTAAATAAGTCTCTTTTGTTCATAAAAAGTCGGTTTTTTTAACCGGCTTTTTATGCTATAATGGGAACACAACCGGAAATAGCGGCAGGGCCTGAAGCCCTTTCATGATGGAGCTTTAGGAAAAAATCAGCTATATATCTTGGGAGAGGAGGAAAGCAGATGGACCGCCGGTTTTCACATCAGGAGCATCAACAGCGGTTTTCATCCCGGCCGGACTCGCCGGGGCAGGTACCGACCTATATCAATGGGCTGGGATTTTTACCGCAGACGCCGCGGCAGGCGGAGTACAGGGCGCTTGTGATGCAGTATAATATCCTTTTGTTTTCGATTCTTCTCCTTTATTTTCTCCGGGTGATTTCACCTGCGCCGATTATCAATATTATGGCAATGCTCGGTTTGGATATCACCATTAATCCTTTAACGAATATTGTAAATATGTCTGTGTTTTCGGCTCAGATTGTCCAGATCCTGACTCAGATAGTCTATATGGGCGTCCCGACTGCTGTGATCCTGTTGTTCGGCAGGCGGCTCGGCTTTTCCGGCCAGCTCTTTTCCAAGCCAAATCCTGGGACAACCCGTTACAGTGTCCTGATTTTAATGGGAACTGGAGTAGTCGCTGCTATCTTCACCCGGCTTTTTGTGGGGATTTTGCAGGAGAGCGGTGTAGTTGTCTTGCAGGAAAGCGAAGTCCCGCCAACAGATTTTTCCGCCTTTCTCCTGTTCTGTTTTTCCACCACCCTTTTGCCCGCGTTTTTGGAGGAGCTTCTCTTCCGGGGCGCTATCCTGCATTCTATGAGACGGTTCGGGGATATTATTGCGATTGCGGTTTCCACCATTCTCTATACCCTGGTGCAGCCCAGCTTTGATATGATGGTTTATGCTTTTGTGACAGGCTTGGCGCTGGGTTATTTTACGGTTCGGTCGGGAAGTATTCTTGCAGCTATCGCCGCTAATTTCGCTTCTAAGGGGCTGCGGGTTCTTCAGCTTATCATCGAACAGCAATTCTCCGAGGAATTTTCAGCGCAAATTTTCTGCCTGATTGGAATTGTTTTGCTCTTGCTGTCGCTATTTCTCTTTGGCTGGTTTGTCCGTCGGGACAGCCGCGCTTTCCAGCTTTACAGTGTAGACACCTGCCTGACAAACCGAATGAAGATAAAGGCGCTGATCACCAATTTCGGCTTCTGGATGATTGTCGTCCTTGCCTTTTTCTATGTCATCCCCTATATTCAAATTATCGGCTAAGCAGGAGGTTTTTCTTGAATCAGGATCAGTTATTTATGAAAGAAGCCCTGCTGGAGGCTCAGAAAGCCTTCCTGCTCGATGAAGTGCCAATCGGCGCGGTGATTGTACAGGACGGAATTGTCATTGCCAGAGGGCATAACCTGCGTGAAACCGGCAAAAACGCGGCCGCTCATGCAGAGCTCCTGGCAATTAATGAAGCCTGTTCCAGCCTGGGAGGATGGCGTCTGCCGCGATGTACCCTATATGTCACCCTGGAACCCTGCCCCATGTGTGCCGGCGCAATGATCAATGCCCGGATCGACCGGGTCGTCTTCGGTGCGTATGATCCCAAGGCCGGCTCCTGCGGCTCTCTGGTCAATCTATTTGATCTGCCCTATAACCATCGGCCTCTTTGCGAGGGCGGTGTTTTGGAGACCGAATGCGCGGGTATCCTGTCTGAATTTTTTCGGCAGCTTCGGCAAAAAAGAAAAACATAAAAAAGGATGGCTCTGTAGAGCCATCCTTTTCATTTTCAGTATGTTCCATTCCGAACCGCCCGCTTTTCGGATATAGAATGGAGGCGCTTATTTGACTGCAAACCGGATAACATGGAAGGATAGCTTCGGCAAAGCCAGTTCAAAAATGTCTTTTTCTCCAGGCTCTGTCTTTTCCTGTCTCGGAACCACATTGCAGTCCTCTGCAATGCTGTTAAAGGTCATCAAATTATTTCCATCCATTACCATATGCTCTACCATCTCCAGCTTTCCAAAGGAACGCAGGTCGATTTCAACCGGCATTGCCTCGCTCTGATGGATATTCAGACAGAACAGGTTTACCATACCATTTTCCTGGTCGTAAACAGCGGTAGTTGAGACAACCGGCGCATCCCCATAGCGGGTTTCCACTGTCGGCGTAGTGTTGACTGGTTTTAATACAGTTCCTCTTCCATAGGTTGACAGGTATTTAAACGGATAGAAGGTTGATTGCCGGATAGCCTTCCCGCCCTTTTCCGTAAAGATCGGCGCGATTACATTCACAAGCTGTGCCAGGCAAGCGACCTTTACCCTGTCCGCATGGTTAATCAGCGTCATTCCCAGTCCGGCAAAAACCAGCGCGTCCAGCAGAGAATACTGATCCTCCAGGATATGCGGTGCATGCAGCCAATCATGCGGTTCCTGTTTGGCCTGATACCAGACATTCCACTCATCAAAGGAAATCATCATCCTTTTTTTGCTGCGTTTCACCGCCTTGACATAGTCGCAGGTGCTGGTGATAGTATTGATAAAATCATCCATGTCGATAAAGGAAGCCAGGAAGTCGAGGTCATTCCCTTCATTCTCATAATACCGATGCATGGAAAGATAATCGACGTGGTCATAAGCGTGTTCCAATACAACGCGATCCCATTCCGGATAGGTTTTCTGCAGTACCGTCGCGCTTCCGCAGGCTACCACCTCGATGGAGTCATCAATCCACTTCATAATTTTGGCAGCCTCCACCGCCTTCTTTCCATAATCGTCAGCATCCAGATGGCAAATCTGCCACTCGCCGTCCATCTCGTTTCCCAGACACCACAGCTTGATATTATACGGGTCTTTATGCCCGTTTTTGATTCGCAGATCAGACCAATAGGTTCCGCCCGGATAGTTGCAGTACTCCAGCATTTCTCCGGCGTCCTTCGGCGTACCGGTTCCCAGGTTGACCGCACCCATAATTTCTGTTCCGGCCTTTTTGCTCCAGTCATAAAATTCATCAATCCCAAACTGGTTTGTTTCAATACTCTTCCAGGCAAGCTCCAGTCGAGTCGGACGGTTTTCCTTTGGCCCGATTCCATCCTTCCAGTCATATCCGGAAACAAAGTTCCCGCCCGGATAGCGAACGTGAGAAACGTTGAGTTCCCGAACCAGCTCGAGGACATCCTGCCGGAACCCATTCTGATCCGCCGCCGGATGCCCCGGTTCATAAATGCCCTCGTAGATCGCACGTCCTAAATGCTCCAGAAAAGAGCTGTAGAGCCTATCGTCAACCTCTGCAAGTGTAAAGTCTTTTTCAATATAAAGTTTCACCTTATCCATTGCGCACCGATCCTTTCAACTTGTATCTGGTTGTATTATAACAGATGTAAGTTGTAAATACAACTGCTTTTTTAAAATATTTCTATTTATAACAACACCCACCAGGCAGAATCATACGTCTTCCAAAAACAGCAAGCCTTTCCGCTTGATTCATGGAGCAGTATATCTCATCCCCGGTGGGTATTTTGTTTCTATTCTTCCGGCGTCTGATTTAACAGGTTTGTTAAATATGTCACCTGATCCTCATACCGTTTCTGTGTTTTCTCTGATTCTGGCTTGGACATATCCTCCAGTCTGCGCAGGACGATAAACAGGTCGTCACCCTGATCGCAAAGACTGCCTAAAGCAGGATCATCCTTCAGATAATACCGGTCGCCGTCAATCCCGGCGTTATCAGAATACTGGGTGAGATCCTCGAATGCAAGCGTCTCATCCTGCTCCGTTAAAAAGTCATATGTTTTTTGATCCAATACAAAGATGGCATCCTCACCCTGCGAAAGCGCTGCAGAAAACTTGACATACTGCGCCATATAGTAGTTCGGATCCTGCGACTCCGCGTTCTCATGGTCGATCTGGACATACAGGACACTGATGCTTTGCTCACCGTTTCCATCCGTGTCAACGGCATACTGGCTGGTTTTGTCAAATGCCGACTGTACAGCATCCATATCAAAATACTCCGCGGTTGCCACCATCATTTCAAAATCATACTTTTCCCTGGTAAGCATATCATGCAGAAAGAAAGAACCAATCGCTGCTGCAATCAAAACCCCGATTGTCACCCACTTATAATGGTACCAATAATTTGCTGCCTTTTGCTTCAAGGTTTTCGGCTTAATTTCCTCATGGGTGCGATGCTTTTTTGCATAGATCTTTTCCCTGTCCTCAGGCGACAGGCTGTTAATATACTGCATCTGCTTCCTCAAAGCCGCTTCCTGCCGCTTCTTCGCCTGCAGTTTTTCAAAATCAGTGCGTGGTTGATCAGCCATTTTACTTCTTCCTTTCTGATTAAAAACGGACACCAGCATACTGTGGTGTCCGAATTACAGCCATGTTAGTCCTTAAGCGGTTTCATGGTGGGGAATAGCAGCACGTCGCGGATCGTATCGTTGTTAGTCAGGAGCATAACCAGCCGGTCAATGCCGATGCCCAACCCGCCAGTCGGCGGCATACCATATTCCAGTGCGTTGATATAGTCTTCATCCATATCAGCCGCTTCATCATCACCCTGCTTTTTAAGCTCGACCTGATGCTCAAACCGCTCTTTCTGATCAATCGGGTCATTTAATTCGGAGAATGCATTGGCGTGTTCCCGTCCCACAATAAAGAGTTCAAACCGCTCTGTAATCGACGGGTCTTTCGGGCTTCTCTTTGCCAATGGGGAAATCTCGACCGGATAGTCTGTGACAAAGGTCGGCTGAATCAGATTATGTTCGACATATTCATCAAAGAACAGATTCAGGATATCACCGGTCAGATGCCGATCCTCATATTCAATATGATGCTCTTTCGCAGCAGCGCGGGCTTCCTCCAGCGTTTTGATTTCGGAGAAATCTACTCCGCTGTACTTTTTCACGGAATCCGCCATCGTGATCCGCTCAAACGGTTTGCCCAGGTCGAGGGTGTGTTCACCATATTGAAGGGTAGTGGTACCCAGCACATTCTGCGCCACAGTACGGATCATATTTTCTGTGATCTCCATCATTCCGTTATAATCGGTATAGGCCTGATATAGTTCCAGCAGGGTGAATTCCGGGTTATGCTTGGTATCCATTCCCTCGTTGCGGAACACGCGTCCGATCTCATAGACGCGTTCAAACCCGCCGACAATCAGTCTTTTTAAATGCAGCTCCAGTGCAATCCGCATATACATATCCATATTCTGCGCATTGTGATGGGTAATAAACGGCCTTGCACTGGCCCCGCCTGCAATTGTGTGTAAAACCGGAGTTTCCACCTCGACAAAGTTCAGGCCATCCAGGAACTTTCTGATTTCCGTGATAATCCGGCTGCGTTTGATAAAGGTATCCTTGACCTCCGGGTTGACAATCAAATCTACATAACGCTGACGGTAACGGGTGTCCTGATCCTTCAGGCCATGCCATTTTTCCGGCAAAGGCCGCAGGGACTTGGACAGCAGGACGATTTCTTCTGCTTTCACTGAAATCTGTCCCTTTTGGGTGCGGAACACCTCGCCTTTAATCCCAATGATATCGCCAATATCATATTTTTTAAATTCCGCATAGGAATCATCGCCTACGTGATCTTTTCTCACATAGGACTGAATCCGTCCGCTGGAATCCGATACATCAATAAATCCGGCCTTCCCCATACCGCGCTTGGACATGATCCGGCCTGCAATGGATACCATCTTGCCTTCATATTCATCAAACTGCTCATTGATATCCTTGGCATAAGCGGTTACCTGGTAGGTGGTGAGCTGAAATGGGTCTTTTCCCTTTTCCCTGAGTTCCGCCAGCTTTTCACGCCGGACCTTTAAAAACTCGCTCATTTCCTCCTCAGTCGGAAGCACGTTATTTTCTACTTCATTCTGGCTCATTTTCACTTCTCCTCAATTCTGCACAACCGGTTCCGTAACTTTATTTGGAAATTTCCAGAATTTCATACTGGATCACGCCGGAAGGAACCTCCGCGTCAACTTTTTCCCCTACCTTATGTCCAATGACTGCCTTTCCCACCGGAGACTCGTCGGAAATCTTTTTCTGAAGCGGCGACGCTTCTGTTGATCCTACAATTTTAAAGATATCCTCTTTTCCATTTTTCAGGCATTTCATCTTTACCGTACAGCCTACGGAGACAACATCTGTAGAAATGTCATCATCATTGACAACTACCACGTTTTTGAGCAAAGCCTCTACTTCGCTGATTCTGGCTTCTACCATAGCCTGTTCATTTTTCGCTTCATCGTATTCACTGTTTTCTGATAAATCGCCAAAGGACAATGCAACTTTTATCTTCTCTGAAACTTCTTTTCGTCTTACGATCTTAAGATGCTCCAGTTCCTCTTCCAGCTTTAAAAGCCCTTCCTGTGTCAAGGTAATTTGTTTCATTGCGGCCACAATCATATCCCCCTGTTTATTTCATTTGTCTATTTTTCTTTTCATAAATAGGTATAGTAAGACTAGTCTACAATATTTTAATTATACTAAAATCAAAACTTTGTGTCAAGTAAAAAATATGCAGCACAATTTTATACGATGTTACTATCTTATCCAAAAAATCGTTTTGATTCCACTCTAAATTTATAAATAATGTTTCAATAAAATGTGAACGCTGCTGTACAGCAGCCAAACAAAAGAACAGGATCCTGTCCTATTCTTTTTCACTTGTGATTGTTTCTAAAAGGCCCGGATATTTACCTTAAGAAGAAACCCGCCAATACCCTTCATCAGGGTATTAGCGGGAGGTTTCTATTATGAATTAATTATACCAATTCAATGATATTTGCTTATTTTAGGCTGATTTCAGTGTTTTTTATGGCTTTTCAGCCCATTTTCTCACTATATTTCAGCCTTTATTTATATTTTTTAGATTTTTTAGAATCAAAATAGAATCACGGCACACGGTGCAAATCTTCCAAGCAAGCGATCAGTTCACTTTCCTTTGTTGGGTACAAATGGCCGTAGATGTTCAAGGTTGTTTCTATATTCTCATGTCCCAGCCGTTGGGCGATCATCAACGGATTGACACCCTTTTCTATTAACAGGCTTGCGTGGCTGTGCCGAAGATCATGCAGGCGTATTTCCTTTACTCCTGCTTTATTGGCATAGCGTTTTAGCATATGATTGAATGCGTATTTTGTTACCGGGAATATGCGGTCATTGTCGGAGATGTTATACAGCTTTCCAATATAGTCCTTTATCTCGTCCCTTAAAAATTGGGGTATTGCGATCACACGATTACTTTTGGCTGTTTTGGGCGGTGTTATGACATCTAGGCCGTTGATCCTCTGGTATGTCTTGCTGATAGAGATTGTACAGGCTTCCAGATCAACGTCAGAGGGTGTTAATGCTAATAATTCGCCTATCCGCATTCCAGTATAATATAAGATTTCAAAAGCCGTATGCGCCTGTATATTATGGCTGACAGCCTTTGAAAAAGCTTTGTATTCTTCCAACGTCCAGAACTGCATGGATTCAGCCCGTTGTTTTCCAATGCTACCCGCCTTTTTACAAGGGTTTTCAGCCAAGGAATAGTATTTGACTGCATAGTTAAAAACACTCGATAGCTGGACGTGCAGGCCCCGCAAATAGGTTTGTGAATATCCCTTTGCAATCATTTCATTTTGCCATCGGCGCACGTCTGAGGGGGTAATGACATTCAACGGCATATTTCCGAAAAAGGGGATCAGGCTGTTTTCAATCGTAAACCGTTTATTCTCATAGGTAGACAGCTTTAAGCGGTGCTGCATATCCTCAAGATAGATTACACTGAATGCCTGAAAGGTCATATCCACACTACCAGAATGCGCATTGACAAAATCCCGTTCGAATGCTACAGCTTCTCTTTTGGTAGCAAATCCCCGCTTTAATTTCTTCTTACGGGTGCCGGCCCAATCCTTGTAATAGAATTGTGCATACCATGTCCCCCGCTGTTCGTCTTTGTATGCTGGCAATGTGTTCACCTCTTTTCGTTGATTCCATATCATACCCACTTGTGGGGATGCCCTAACGAATCGTTATAGCATATGCCAACTTGTTGGCACGCTGAACGGATCGGGCACCCATGCCTAGGCAAAACGCCCACCCATGACGGTATGAAATGTGCCGTTACCCTAAATCAGGGTACCACCCCATCACCCGATACGGTAAAACGCCGATCACCTTTAAGGGTGTAACGAATCGTGACCCCCTTTGGCTAACGTCGCAAAACGCGACTCAAGGGGTAATGTGATTTCAAATCACAGCTATTCTTTGCCGGGATCGCCGTTCTGTTTCCGTTGTTTCAACGTCCGATCCGCTACCATCTGCGAATATTCCACAATATCCTGTTTGCCTTTTTTATCAGCTATGCAGTAATTAGCTTCTATCAAATCCATGTTAGCCTGATCTTCTTCCGAATGATTTATGATCCAGTTTTTCGTAACCCCATTTTCGAGCAATCTTTTGTTCATTTCTGAAAATGATGTTGCTGGACTGTCATAAAGAAGATCGGAAACTTTTACCTCAAGTGCGCCTGCTATATCACGAATAACGTCAACCGGCGGTTGTATTATATCTAATTCATATTTTTGAACCGATGAAAAGGTTTTATTTATTTTCTTTGAAAGTTCCTTTTGAGTTATACCTTTTGCTTTTCTAGCCGCTTTTATATTACTTCCTATGGACATATATTCACCACCTTTTTTATCATATTACCTCAACGCTCATTAAAAATCAATATTTTTTTAAAATTAGTATTGACATATTCATTATAAATGAGTATAATCTAAACATAGGCTGATTTTAAATGAGCATCAAAGGAGGTTGAAACAGTGAAAATCAGTAAAGATAAAATTGATTTAATCATGGCAAGCAAAGGCTTGTCGGCCAAAGAAGTGTCGGAGCGTTCCGGAATTTCAAGGCAAAATTTTAGTACCCTGCGATTAAGGGGGACATGCACTGCACCGACAGCGTTCAAGATTGCCAAAGGGTTAGACGTTGACCCAAGCGAATTTATTGTATCGGAGGGCTAACCATGAAATACTACCTAACAGCCCCGGAGGTTGCGGAGATTCTAGGCGTATCTAACGGCAAGGCTTATGATGTGATCCGCAATCTGAACAAAGAACTGGAGCAGGGCGGATATATTACCGTATCCGGCAAAGTTCCAACAAAGTATTTTAATCAGAAGTTTTGGGGCGGAATTGATGAGGGGGCGAGAGATTGACAACACAAGAAGTATTACAGTACTTCCAAAAAGTGAAACAAACAGGAAGCAATCAATATTCCGCATTGTGTCCGGCGCATGACGATCATACGGCAAGCTTGTGTATTGGAATGGGTGAAGATGGCAGAACCCTTATTACATGTCAACGTGGATGCAATTTAGATGATATTTTATCAGCAGTGGGATTGAAAAGACGAGATTTATTTGCAACGCCTTTAGAGCCAAAACAGAATAAACCATGGAAATATATCTGTTCCTATTACTACCCCGATAAAAATGGAAGACCACGCAACAGAAAAGACAGATACCTAAAACCGGACGGAAAGAAAACATTTGTATGGAAACATTACGACGGGAAACAATGGGTAAAGCATAAAACAAACGATGATCCCGGACTGTATAACGCCGATTGTATTCCTAACAACGATTTGATCTATATTGTCGAGGGAGAAAAGGACGTTGAAACGCTCAAGGCCTGCGGCAGGGCGGCGGTGTGCAGTCCACATGGAGCAAAGCAAAACGGCGAGGGATGGAAAAGCGAATATACAAAAGCCCTCTCCGGTAAAGACGTTATTGTGATACAGGACAACGACGAAACCGGAAAAGCATTTTCATCTATCATCTGCAACGCTTTGACCGGACAAGCCGCAAGCGTGAAGCTGGTTGACCTTTGCAAGCTATACCCTGATTTAAAGGAGCATGGAGATATCACTGATCTTTACGAACTCAACGAAAAAAATGAATCCATCATTCAGGCGGTTGAAACCATGGCGGCAGGATTGCCGGAGTATCAGAAGCAGGAACCGCCGGCGGACGTTTTTGGCCGGGCTGAATATGCGGTTGACGATAACCGATTAAAGCTGTCTATTATATCGGCGGCCGATCTGCAAGGTAAAGAATTGCCACCAGTTCGGTTTGTTGTGGATGGGATATTGCCGCAGGGATTAGCCTTGTTAGCTTCACCGCCCAAATACGGAAAAAGCTGGCTTGTGCTTGATCTCTGTTTATCTGTTGCAGGAGGAAACCGTTTCTTAAATCATGATACCGTACAGGGAAGCGGGTTATATTTAGCATTAGAGGACAGCGAAAGAAGATTAAAAGACCGCATGAATAAAATTTTAGCCGGGCAAAAAGCACCGGATGGTTTCTATTATGCAACGTCTGCGCTAACGCTGGGAAATGGACTGATTGAGCAATTAACAGATTACATGTCAGAACACCCGGATACAAAGCTGATTGTCATTGATACACTACAGCGTGTGCGCTCTGTAGGAAACGGAAAAGACGTTTATGGAAAAGATTATCAGGATATGGGCATACTGAAAAAATTTGCAGATGATAACGGAATATGTCTTTTATTGGTTCATCACCTTAGAAAAGCCACAGATGACAGCGACCCGTTCAACCGTATTTCCGGCACCAACGGCATTATGGGCGCGGCTGATACTGCGATGGTGCTGGCAAAGGCAAAACGGCAGGATGCGAATACCACACTATCAGTTACAGGCAGAGACGTTGACAGTAGTGAAACGGTTATCTTCTTTGACAAAAATACATATCGCTGGCAGGTTATGGGAGATGCGGACTGGATAGAAGAACAGCGCAAACTATTTGAATACCGTAATAGTCCGATTGTTCAGACGGTAAAAGAGTTGTTAAAGGAATCCCCGCTAGGCTGGCGAGGAACTGCACGAGAATTATTTCAATCCTGCATTGACATTGCGGGAGCATATCCAGCAGACAATGAAACGGCATTGAGTAAAAAAATGAAACAGCTATCAAGGGAACTGTTTGAAAATGATGGGATTGTGTATGAGCCGCCAGCCAGCAAAAGCAATAATAAGCGGCTACATTCATTAAGATTTAAAGGCAGACAACCAACAATACTAGATAATTAGTTACCATTAGTTCCCTATTACCAAAATGTACCTTAGCTACCATTAGCGTACCTTAGCGACTATATAATATGGGAGCTAGTGGGCGCAAAGGTACTCTAATTTTACCCTGTGGATTTTGAAAGGAGAATGAAAGATGAAAATAATTGAAATCAACGGTAAAGAGTACATAGAAGAACGTTTCCCAAGTGTAGCTGAAGTTATGGGGCTTGCACCGAAAGGCAGTACGCTGCCGCAACTGTTTCCGATTGTTGGGTATGCGGAATCCCCTAGTGGAAAATTAGTTCCAATGCTGGGAATCAAAATGAGGGAGGAGTAAAGATGAAAATATTATCCTACGATCAAACGGGCGAAGGATGAGTTAAAAGACAAAAAAGATATTAAGTATCACGCCACTGGTTTTGGAAAAGAAAAAACATGGTATATAGAACTGATAACTACATCAATTTTGCAAGATTCAGAGGGGATAAAAAGCTAACACCCCGTCAGACACACTGAAATGATCAAGAGAAGCTATAAACACTGATTATTACTATATATTTTTCATTTGATCATGTGGTCAAGAGAACTAATTAAATGGACAAGTGGAGAATGTCATTTGACCATGTGATCAAGTAAGACAAACCGCATAACAACGGGCTTTGCGCCTTCATTTGATCATTTGTCTCTCTCTGACGGTAGAAAAATGAAAGTGAGCAGAAAAGGAGAATGAAAGATGACAAAAACAGGGGAATCCAAATTTGCCAAAGGACTTTTAAAGAGGATGACACCTGAAAACCGAAAAAAACTTATCGCATATCTTGAATTACTTGTAGAAAAGCAAGGTGCAAAATGACTGTACATAAAAAAAACAGCTTCCTATGCTGCAACATAGAAAGCCAAATCAAGAGGATTGCACCCCTCAAAAACATCTTTATTATACCGGGTGCAGTCCTCCAAGTCAAGAGGTGGATCATGGCACTGTATAAAATCTGTCCCCATTGCGGGGCGTATTTAGATCATGGGGAGCAATGGGATTGTAACCCATACGAAGAACGGCAAGCCGAAACGCTGGAATATCCAGCCGGAAATAAAAGAAAAAGAGAGGAAAAGGAACATGATTACATTCGGAAAGAAAACATTGATGGAAGAATACGGGCTGACAGAAGAACAGGCGAAAGAAATTAAGGATTCGCACTTTGAAGAAATCAAAAAAATCTGTGTCAGGGAGAAACTGAATCAAAAGCACCAGAATTATAAAAACGCAATCATAAATGTCCTGCCATGTCTGGCTACTATGGAAAGCTTGCGGGCAGTGCTGACAGCGGCGCAGGACGCATTCAGAAGGGAGCAGGAAGCTATAAGCAGAGACCCCAGCGAGGACAAACAAAATGAAGATAAAAATTAGCTATGAATCCAATGAAGAATTTGACATGTTGGATATTGTGGGATATTTCAAAGATCGTTTCCCCAGTGTGAAATGTCGCAAATGTGACCGCTATACCCCATTTCATCACATATATTTGACTATTAAGAACCGGAGGAAACCGCATAACAAAGGCAAATAGCAAATATATACCCTTTGTATAAAATGATTGACTTTTTATAATACATATGGTATAATATAATCAAATAGAATATGGCATGAGTACCGCCGGGAGTTTGTATGTTTCTTCCCGGTTAGCTTCTTCTTTTACTTGGGTTTATTTGATGGCATGGGAACAACCTTTTACAGGCGAGGTTGGCTCATGCCTTTTTTATTTATTCAGCCGACGGGCGTAAAACGGGAGGACATTATGGAAAAACAGATCATAAACACGCCAGCAGATGGCGGCGCCACTCAGAACGAGGAACGCACTTTCACACAGGACGAAGTGAACAGGATTATTCAGGAACGGTTAGCCCGCGTCAAGGATAAGGCTGAAACGCCTGACAGTGAAAAGGTGCAGGATATTATCAACCGAGAAAACAAGCTGAACTGCAAAGAATACATTTTGGATCAAGGGTATCCGTCGGTATTGCTTGATATACTGGATACTTCCAATTCAGAAGCATTCCAAGCTTCAGCAGATAAACTAATAGAAGCGTTCCCACAGCTAAAACCACAGGTACAGGAACCGGGCGGAACTGGTTCGATTGGGAACTTCCCCCGGCGCAGGCCAGACCAGGACACCCTGTTTGACAAGCAGTTGGAGAACGTCTTTCTAAACAAAGAATAGGACGTGACTTTATACAATGGCTATTAATTTAGTAACGAAATTTCTACCATACGTTGACGAAAAATTTACCGCAGAGAGCAAGAAAAGCTTACTCACAAACAATGATTTTGATTGGACTGGTGCGCACACCGTCAAGGTTTACAAGATCAGCACCGGAACCATGAACGACTATGACCGGGATGGAACAGGTGACAATGCTTCCAGATATGGAGCGGCTTCTGCCCTGAACGCAACCACAGAGGAATTTGCTTTAACCAAAGACAGATCATTCACCTTTACCATTGACAAGCTGGACACTGACGAAACAGGCCAGCAGTTGCAGGCGGCCTCTGCTCTAGCCCGGCAGCAGAGAGAGGTTATTATTCCAGAGGTTGACACTTACGTTTACAATGTGATGTGTACCAAGGCGGGAACCAAGCCCGCAGGCGTTGCGCTGACGGCAGAGAATATCTACACTGAGATTCTCAAGGCAAGCGAAACCCTTGACAATGAATTTGTACCGGAAACAGGGCGTGTCCTCGTTGTGACACCTGCAACCTATACGCTTATGAAACAGTGCAAGGATATCATCATGGAGACTGATATCGCAAATGACATGCGGTTAAAGGGCGTGATCGGTATGCTGGACGGTGCTTCTGTTGTCAAAGTGCCGGCCAACAGACTGCCTGAATCATTCGGCTTTATGATGGCGCACCCATCCGCAACGGTAGCGCCTGTTAAGCTGGAAGATTATAAAATCCATCAAGACCCGCCGGGAATCTCCGGTAGTCTGGTGGAAGGCAGAATCGTGTATGATGCCTTTGTGCTGGATAACAAGACCAAGGCGATCTATTATCAGGCAGTAGCGGATAAGGCGTAAAAGGCCATTTTCTAGGGCGTGTGGGCAATAGTCCGCGCGCCTTTTGTCTTAGGAGGGATTACTATGGCTAAGAGAAGATTGAAGCTTTCCACGCCGCTTGAGGTACGCCGGGCATTATCCAAGGTTGCAAACATGGTATTAAACAACGAGCTTGACCCTAGGGCGGCCAACACGATCATACTAGCCTGCAACGCTGTTTTGAGTGCGATCAGGACAGATGAGCAGGAAAGGCGGCTGTGTGAGCTTGAAAAGATGATTGAGGAGAAACATTGATGAACAGTTTATTGAAGCGTATCGGCAAGCTGGAGGGGCGTATCAAGCCACATGAAGCTGAATGGTGGTGGATCATGACTGACGGCTCAGAAGTACCAATTACAGACGAAACAGACCCGGTATTGATTTGCAGCGGAGAAATTAAAGATTTCCACCCCGTTTCATTTCGTTATATTGGGGATATGGATCCGCTTACACTTTCGATCCTAACATCGGCAGTTGACAGGGCGCAGAGAGGCAGGTGATTTCATGAGAAGTATCAACAAGCGGATTGACTTATTAGAACAAGCCATCAGAAAACAACATGTTAATAGGGTTACTCTGATATATTCCGACGGTACAGAAAAGACCCTTGAGGCTGTTAACGCTCTATATGAAGTTCTGGAATGCAACGGCAACATTGTTGACATTCGCTATCTTGACGATGCGGAAAGCCAAATTATGTCCGCTATGATTGAATGCAACAAAACTTTACACGCCAGTGTGGACATGCTATAATATCTATGGCGTTACCTGCCCAGCGGTAGGCGGTTCATTCTTTGCCCTCGAAAGGGGGCTTGCTTATGGAGAATATAATCTACCTGATTATTATTCTGGTTCTTATCGAAAGAATCTTACATACTGGCAATAAAAAAAGATAAACCGCCATCACTCCAATGAATACGGTTTATCTTTAACCTATTATTGAGGGCGAACCGTTTACCGGTAACGCCTTTTTCTATTTCTATTATATCATATGATCCTATTTTGTCAAAGGATTTTCGATGAATACAATCAAAGTTTCAAAAAATTAGAATCAAAATAGAATCACGAAGAAAACAAGAAACCCGCCAAAGCCGATTATATAAGGCTCTGACGGGTGATTTTTATGGTATCTTACTTATACCAATTCAATGATAGCCATCTCTGCTGCGTCACCGCGACGTGGCCCGGTTTTGATGATGCGGGTGTAACCACCGTTTACATCAGCATATTTCGGGGAAATTTCATCAAATAATTTCTTAACCACATCTTCTTTTGTGATATATGCAAACGCCTGACGCTTGGAGTGGAGGTTATTTGTTTTGCCGAGGGTAATCATTTTCTCGGTCATAGCACGAACCTCTTTCGCTCTGGATACTGTGGTTTCGATTTTACCGTTTTCAAGTAAAAAAGTAACCATAGCTCTCAGCATTGCTTTTCTGTGATCAGAGGCTCTTCCGAGTTTTCTGCTTCCTGCCATTCTAATTCACTCCTTACTGGTTGTTCTTCGATTAATCTTCGTCCGGATTCAGGTTGAAGCCCAGTGAGTTGAGTTTAAATACAACTTCTTCCAGGGACTTCTTGCCGAGGTTACGGACCTTCATCATATCGTCTTCCGATTTATTAATCAAATCGCCTACCGTATTGATTCCTGCACGTTTTAAGCAGTTAAACGAACGTACAGATAAGTCAAGCTCCTCAATAGTCATCTCGAGGACTTTTTCGTTACCTTTGTCGTCCTTTTCTACCATGATTTCCGCGGATGCCGCTTCTTCTGATAGATCCACAAACAAGTTGAGATGCTCATTCAGAACCTTGGCTGCAAGGGATATGGATTCCTTAGCGGAGATCGTTCCGTCAGTCCATACCTCGAGGCTCAACTTATCATAGTCGGTAATCTGTCCAACACGGGTATTTTCAACCGTATAATTTACTTTCAAAACCGGCGTATAGATACTGTCTACAGCGATCGCACCGACAATATTCTGGATGTTCGCCTTGTTGCGTTCAGCCGGAACATAGCCGCGGCCTTTATCAATCACGATTTCCATATAAAGCTTTGCGCCCTGATCCAGGGTTGCGATATGCATGGCCGGATTTAAAATCTCAACCTCAGAATCCGCTTTGATATCGCCTGCTGTGACGACGCCTTCGCCTTCTGCTTCAATATAAACGGTTTTTGGTGACTCGCCATGGATTTTGGCGGTCAGCCCTTTGATGTTCAGAACGATTTCCGTAACATCTTCTTTCACACCCGGAATGGTGGAAAATTCATGCTGTACCCCGTCAATTTTAATAGAGGTTACAGCGACACCTGGTAATGAGGAGAGCAGTACGCGTCTCAGGCTGTTGCCCAGAGTGGTACCGTAGCCGCGTTCAAGGGGCTCCAAGACAAACTTGCCGTAACTACCGTCAGGTTTCATCTCAGCTGTCTCAATTCTTGGCTTTTCAATTTCGATCATTTATAACCCTCCTATGATACAAAACTTTTCAAAAAATGATCTCCCGAAAATTTCAGGCAGTTTGCTGAATATTTCTGTTCCAAAAGTTTCCAACATAGAATAGATTGGTTTTTTCTGGGAAAAATATTCAGCCAAACAGCATTTCCCGAAAAAGATTTGTAAAAATGTTTGATTCCAGTGGAAAATCGTCTGCACCTTCGATTATCTGGAGTAGTACTCTACGATCAGGTTTTCCTGGACATCCAGATCGATGTCTTCGCGGCTTGGCATCCGTGCAATCTTTGCTGCCAATTTATCCTGATCCATCTCCAGCCACATCGGAACCGGGCGGGAACCGTTTGCTTCAACAACAGCTTTGATTTTGTCAGAGGAACGGCTCTTATCGCAAACTGCAACAACGTCGCCTTCCTTTACCAGGTAAGACGGAACATTAACCTTCTTACCATTTACGGTATAATGACCGTGTACAACCAACTGACGAGCTTCCGCTCTAGAGCCGGCAAGACCCATTCTGTAAACTACGTTATCCAGTCTGGATTCACAGATAATAAGCAGGTTCGGCCCTGTCATACCCTGTTTCTTTTCAGCCATGTCAAAATATTTTGCGAACTGGCTTTCCAAAACGCCATAGAAACGTCTTGCTTTTTGTTTTTCTCTTAACTGAATTCCATATTCAGAAACTTTTTTTCTGCTCTGTCCATGCTGCCCCGGGGCATATCCTCTGCTAACGAAAGAACATTTATCAGAGTAACATCTTTCGCCTTTCAGGAATAATTTCTGTCCTTCACGGCGGCACATTCTGCATACTGCACCAGTATATCTAGCCATATCGTTACACCTCCTGATAAATATTACACACGTCTTCTTTTCGGCGGGCGGCAACCATTGTGCGGGATTGGGGTGACGTCTTTGATCATAGAGACTTCAAGCCCAACTGCCTGCAGCGCACGGATTGCTGCTTCACGTCCTGAACCAGGCCCTTTTACATAGACTTCAACGCTCTTCAAACCATGCTCCATAGCAGCCTTTGCCGCCTGTTCCGCAGCAGTCTGTGCAGCGAACGGAGTGGATTTCTTAGAACCTCTGAAGCCCATTTCACCGGCGCTAGCCCATGAAATCGCGTTGCCCTGTGTGTCCGTAATGGTAACGATGGTATTATTAAAGGTAGACTGAATATGAACGGCACCGCGTTCGATGTTCTTCCGCTCACGGCGTCTGCGGACTGTTTTCTTAGCAACTTGTTTTGCCATTTCTCAGAATCCCTCCTGCTATTTTTTCTTATTAGCGATCGTTTTCTTCGGACCTTTTCTGGTACGTGCGTTTGTCTTAGTACGCTGTCCTCTTACAGGAAGACCTCTTCTATGACGAACACCACGGTAGCATCCGATTTCGATCAACCGTTTGATGTCAAGAGCAGTACTTCTGCGAAGGTCACCCTCAACTTCGAAATTTTTGTCAATATAATCACGCAGTTTTGCAAGATCATCTTCAGATAAATCCTTTACACGGATGTCCGGATTTACACCTGTTGCTTTGATGATATCGCTTGCTGCTTTCTGACCGATACCGTAGATATAAGTTAAACCAATCTCGATTCTCTTTTCTCTAGGCAGGTCAACACCAGCTATACGAGCCATAAAGTTGCACCTCCAAATAACACAATCAATGCCTTAATAAGGCACTGCCTGTATCTGTAATAGATGTTTGAACCAAATAATATAAGGTTTCGCTATTAACCCTGACGTTGTTTGTGTTTCGCATTCTGGCAGATAACCATGATGCGGCCTTTACGTCTGATGATTTTGCATTTTTCACACATGGGCTTAACGGAAGGTCTTACTTTCATCTGAAATTACCTCCTTCGTGATTCAGTGGAATTCCTTTGACAACAAAATTCCAACCGAGACCTTAGTCTGTTTGTTCTGATTTATTTGGAACGCCAAGTAATGCGTCCTTTTGTCAAATCATATGGCGACATTTCAACCGTCACCTTATCCCCGGGCAGAATACGAATAAAATTCATCCGTAGCTTGCCTGAAATATGAGCCAAAATTGTGTGTCCATTCGGCAATTCTACTTTAAAGGTAGCGTTTGGCATTGTCTCTTTTACAATACCCTCAATTTCGATTACATCTTCTTTGGACAAGCGGTTTACCTCCCTTTAACAGGCGACGGGACTGCCAGAACCAAAATTCAGCTCCCACAGTGCTCGCCTAATTTTTTTGTCAGTCAATAGGTCTTCCTCCGGAACGACCTGGTTTGTTTTTGCAATGTGGCGGATATTTTTCCGTTTTGGCTTTTCTGCCTTCCGGCGCCTGCCGTCTGCGATCAGCACAAACTCCGCTTCCGCCTTTAACACCACATAAAAACTCCCCGCATCATGCCCGGCAGTGGACCTGACCACGCTTCCCCTCTTGAGGAGCGTCTGGGTATTTCGCTCTGCCTGCGCCATTTTCACCCTCCTTACGCCCTGGTAAGGATTTTTGCACCGTCATTGGTAATCACAACGGTGTGTTCAAAATGGGCGGCAATGCTTCCTGAAGCAGTCACTGTTGTCCAGCCATCAGATAACACTCTAACGTCTTCCCCTACGAGGTTGATCATCGGTTCGATCGCCAGTGTCATCCCAGCCGCGAGCCGGACGCCCCGTCCTGCTGTTCCGAAATTAGGAACCTCAGGATCCTCATGGAGTTTTCTGCCGACGCCGTGCCCCACAAACTTGCGCACCACACCGTACCCAAAGCTTTCTGCATGGGACTGCACCGCATGGCCGATATCTCCAATCCGGTTTCCCGGTTTTGCCGCTTCAATACCCTTGTATAAACATTCTTCCGTCACTCTGAGCAGCGCTTTTGCCTCGTCTGAGATTTCACCTACCGCAAAGGTGTAGGCGTTGTCTCCGTTAAACCCGTTATAAAACGCGCCAACGTCGACGCTGACAATATCGCCGTCATGCAGAATCCGCTTCTTGGAAGGGATCCCGTGAATGACTTCGTCGTTTATCGAAATACATGCGCTTGCAGGGAATCCACCGTATCCCAGGAAATTGGGCTTTGCACCAGTTGAAACGATATATTTGCGAATCGCTTCATCAATCTCCTTTGTCGAGACACCGGGATGCATATATTCACCTGCAACCTTTAATGCCTGTGCTGAAATCCGGCATGCATCACTCATAACCCGAATCTCGCTGGCATTTTTTAAAGTTACCATCTACTATGCCTCCAAGGCTTTCAAAGTTAAAGCAGAAGTATCTGCCACTTCCTCCTGACCCTCTACGATGGTCAGCTTTCCTGTCTTTTCATAGTAGTCTTTCAAAGGCTCGGTCTGCTCATGGTAAACGTGCAGACGATCTTTGATGGTATCCGGGTGGTCGTCTTTTCTCTGAACGGTTTTCCCGCCGCATTTATCACAGGTTCCTTCCGCTTTAGAAGGCTTGTAATCCACATGGTAGGAAGCACCGCAGTCCTGGCAGACTCTTCTGCCGGAAAGGCGCTGCATGATTTTTTCATCCGCAACCTCAATATCAATCACCTTGTCGATCTGGATGCCCATTGCATCGAGTGCTTCAGCCTGCGGGACAGTTCTTGGGAAACCGTCGAGAATAAAACCGTTTTTGCAGTCATCCTTTGCAAGACGCTCTTTAATAATATCAATTACAACCTCGTCGGGTACCAAAGCACCAGAATCCATAAAGGATTTTGCCTTCAGTCCTAACTCTGTTCCGTTTTTGAGTGCTTCACGAATAATATTCCCGGTGGAAATAGCCGGAATATTGAGATGTTCGCAAATCACCTCGGCCTGTGTTCCTTTTCCTGCTCCAGGAGCGCCTAATAAGATCAGATTCATCTGTTGACCTCCTCTGTCTTATTCCAAGAAGCCTCTGTGATGGCGCATAGTCATCTGAGATTCCAGCGTACGCATGGTATCCAGTGCAACCCCTACGATAATGATAATCGAAGTACCACCCAGAGAAATGTTGACATCTGTCAGCCAGGTGAAAATAATTGGGAAAATCGCAATCGCACCGAGGAATAATGCACCCAACAGGGTAATCTTGGAAATAACCTTCGAAATGAATGTTACAGTTGGTTTTCCCGGACGGATACCCGGAATAGCACCATTGTTGCTCTTGATATTGTTTGCGATCTCTACCGGATTGTACTGGATCGCAATATAGAAATAGTTAAAAGCAATAATCAGCAGGAAATACAGGATCGCATAGGCAGCGCCTCTCGGTGAGAGAGCATTGAATACGTGATACCAGAAGCTGCCGGTTTTTGGTGTCCAGAACATCTGGATGGTGCTCGGCAAGGATAAAAATGCGCTTGCAAAGATGATCGGCATAACGCCGCTCATGCTGACCTTGATCGGAATGTAGGAGGACTGTCCGCCATACATCTTCCGGCCGACCACACGTTTCGCATATGCTACCGGGATTCTCCGTTCTGCCGTTGTCATAATGACAATAAACACAATAATTGCGGCAAAGACAATCAGGGTCAGCGGCACTACAAAGTAGTGGTATCCGCCTTTCTGGAACTCTGCCCACAAGACTTGAATGGCAGCCGGGCCTCTTGTGATAATTCCCGCAAACAGGATAATGGAAATCCCGTTGCCGATTCCCTTGTCATTGATCTGCTCACCCAGCCACATTACCAGGGCAGCACCTGCTGTGAATACCAGGATAATGGTAATCGCGGTGAACCATGTGGTGAAAGTGTTATCCAGATATGCCTCGGGGATCGCGTCATATCTTCTCATCAGGAAATAGTAGCCAACCGCCTGTAAAATAGCAATTGCCACTGTTGTCCAGCGAGTGATTTTGTTTAACTTTTTGCGGCCTTCGCCACCCTCTTTTGCCATGCGTTCCAACGGACCAATCGCAACGGTCAAAAGCTGGATGATGATGCTCGCATTGATATAAGGTGTAATGGACATTGCAAAGATGGTTGCACTTTGGAACGCACCACCGGAAAGCATGTTCAAGTACCCAAAGAAGTTGCTGCCGTCGCCAGTTAACGCCACTAAGGGTTCAGCGTCGATAAACGGAGCCGGGATTGCAGCACCAATTCTGAAGATGAGAAGGATCATCATTGTATAGAAGATCTTCCGTCTCAAATCAGGGTTCTTAAAGGCATTTCTAATTACTTCCAACACCTTACATCACCTCGGTCTTTCCACCTGCTTTTTCAATTTTTTCAACCGCAGATTTGGAGAAAGCTGCCGCTTTCACAGTAAAGTTCTTTGTCACTTCACCATTGCCGAGAACTTTAATTCCGTCAAGGGTCTTTTTCACAAGACCTGCTTCAACGATTGCATTTGTATCGATGACAGCGCCATCTTCAAATTTCGCTTCCAAATCAGAGACATTGATGATCACATACTGTTTTGCAAAGATATTGTTGAATCCTCTTTTCGGAATACGTCTCTGCAAAGGCATCTGTCCGCCTTCAAATCCTGGTCTGACTCCGCCGCCAGAACGCGCCTTCTGCCCTTTGTGACCTTTCCCTGCTGTTTTACCATTACCAGAGCCATGTCCGCGACCAATTCTTTTTACATCCTTGGTGGAACCTGCTGCCGGTGATAACTCGTGCAGTTTCATTACACTCGCACCTCCTTGTTATCTTTCTGTGACCTCAACGAGGTGAGAAATCTTAAAGACCTTCCCTCTGGTTGCGTCATTATCAGGTTGGGTGGTAACATCACCGATCTTGCGAAGCCCTAAGGATTCAGCAACGGCAATCTGAGTTTTCTTTGCGCCGACAAGACTTCTTACCAGCTTCACATCTAACTGTGCCATGAATCAGTGTCCTCCTTAACCTAAAATTTCGGAAACGGATTTTCCGCGGATCGCAGCAACTTCTTCTGCAGAACGAAGCGCGTTTAAGCCGTTGATTGTTGCTCTCACTACGTTGCAAGGATTGTTGGAACGCAGCGCTTTTGTACGGATATCTTTGATCCCGCAAGCTTCAACCACTGCACGGACAGGACCGCCCGCGATAACTCCAGTACCTTCCGGAGCCGGTTTCAGGAGAACGCGGCCAGCGCCAAATTCTCCGATGATTTCGTGCGGAATCGAGGTTCCTCTCAGGGAAACCTTGATCAAGTTTTTCTTCGCGTCCTCGATGCCTTTTCTGATTGCATCCGGAACTTCGCCGGATTTGCCCAGACCAAAGCCAACGATACCATTCCCGTCGCCAACGACAACCAAAGCAGCGAATTTAAAGATCCGGCCGCCCTTTACCGTTTTGGATACACGGTTAATGGACACTACTTTTTCCTGCAATTCTAAACCTGTTGCATCTATTCTAGCCAAACGAATAACCTCCTCTTAGAATTTGAGGCCGCTCTCACGGGCTCCATCAGCTAATTCTTTCACTCTTCCGTGATAGAGGTAACCGCCACGGTCAAATACGACAGTCTCGATCCCCTTTTCAACAGCTCTTTTACCCACTAACTGACCTACTTTTTTTGCTGCTTCCTTGTTGCCGCCAACTCCTTCGAATTCTTTATCCATAGAAGAAGCGGAAACCAAAGTTACGCCGTTCACATCGTCGATCAGTTGTGCATAAATATGCTTACTGGAGCGGAATACGTTCAGGCGCGGACACGCTGCAGTTCCAGACACTTTTGCACGGACTCTGCGGTGTCTTTTTAATCTAGCCTTATTTTTATCAGGCCTATTCACCATTTGTCAGTCACTCCTTTAACCTTATTTACCCTTACCGGCTTTTCCTTCCTTACGCTGTACATATTCGCCAAGATAACGAATACCTTTTCCTTTGTAAGGTTCCGGCGGACGTTTTTCACGAACTTCAGCAGCGAACTGGCCAACCTTCTGCTTGTCTGGCCCGCTGATGACAATTCTGTTCTGAGCCGGCACTTCGATCGAGATGCCATCGATTTCCGGCACAATGACCTGATGGGAGTAACCCAGGTTCATAACCAGGTCTTTGCCCTGTTTTGCACAACGGTAACCAACACCCTGGATTTCGAGCTCTTTCTTGAACCCTTCCGAAACGCCGACCACCATATTGGAGATCAGTGTTCTGGTTAATCCATGGAGAGCCTTGTGCTGTTTTGTTTCACTCGGACGGGTTACGTTGATGACGCTGCCCTCAACGGTAACAACCATATCCGGATGTAAATCGCGTTCGAGAGTTCCCTTCGGGCCCTTCACAGTGATGTGATGGCCGTCGAGCTTTACCTCTACTCCGGAGGGAACATCGATCGGTTTTCTACCTATTCTAGACATTCGTGTTCCTCCTTACCAAACAAATGCTAAGACTTCGCCGCCTACGTTCTGTTTTCTTGCTTCTCTGTCGGTCATAACACCTTTCGAAGTAGAAACGATCGCAATTCCTAAGCCCTTCATGACTTTCGGCATGTCTTCACAGCTTGTATAGATTCGCAGACCCGGTTTGGATACTCTGCGCAACCCTGTAATAATCTGAGTTTTGTTTTCACCGTATTTCAATGTCATACGGATAATGCCCTGTTTTCCATCGTCAATTACTTGGAAACCTTTCACATAGCCTTCATCCACCAGAATCTGGGCGATAGCCTTCTTCATATTGGATGCCGGAATGTCCACCGTTTCGTGTTTTGCTGAATTTGCATTTCTGATTCTGGTCAGCATATCAGCAATAGTATCGGTGATTTGCATTTGGTCAACCTCCTTTGCTCGTGCTTACAGCTTTTTAAGCATTTTACCAGCTTGCTTTTCTAACTCCTGGGATCTGTCCTTTATAAGCCAGCTCTCTGAAGCAAATACGGCAGATACCATATTTTCTCAGGTAAGCGTGCGGTCTTCCGCAGATTTTACATCTGTTATAAGCACGGGTGGAAAACTTCGGAGCGGCCTGCTGTTTGTTGATCATAGACTTCTTAGCCATTTTCAGTTCCTCCCTTACTTAGCGAACGGAGCGCCCATCAAAGTTAGTAACTCGCGGGCCTCTTCGTCGGTTTTTGCTGTTGTAACAAATGAAATATCCATACCACGGATTTTATCAATTTTATCATATTCAATTTCAGGGAAAATAAGCTGTTCTTTCAGACCGACGGAGTAGTTTCCTCTGCCGTCGAAAGAGTTTGCGTTAATTCCTCTGAAGTCACGAACCCTCGGAAGCGCTACGTTGAAGAAGCGATCCAGGAATTCATACATCATTTCGCCGCGAAGCGTTACTTTCGCGCCGATTGGCATGCCTTCACGAAGTTTGAAGTTTGCAACTGATTTTCTAGCGCGGCAGATCAGCGGCTTCTGACCGGTAACCTTCGCCAAATCACCTACAACGGAATCCAAAATTTTGGAATTGCTTACTGCTTCGCCGCAAGCAACGTTCACGACGATTTTATCAAGCTTCGGAATCTGCATGACACTTTTGTACTCGAACTTTTTCATCAAAGCCGGAGCAACATCTTTCTGGTAATATTCCTTTAATCTTGCCATACTCTCTTCTCCTTACTTAAAATGTTTCGCCGCAGTTCGCATGTTTGCAGACACGAACCTTTTTGCCGTCCTGTTCTGCGTGGCCAACTCTGGTCGGCTTTCCGCATTTCGGGCAAACAGGCATTACTTTGCAGGCATAAAGAGCTCCTTCGGCTTTTACAATCCCGCCTGTTTCACCCATCCTTCTCGGCTTCAGGTGCTTGGTGACAATGTTCAAGCCTTCAACAATGACTTTGCCTTCTTTCGGGCTTACTTCCAGGACTTTCCCTGTTTTGCCCTTATCTTTTCCGGAAATAACCATAACGGTATCGCCGGTTTTTACGTGCAATTTCTTATTCATCTCATCGCACCTCCCATTACAGCACTTCCGGAGCCAGAGATAAAATCTTCATGTAATCTTTATCACGAAGCTCTCTTGCAACCGGCCCAAAGATACGGGTGCCTCTTGGGTTTTTATCTTCTCTAATAATAACAGCAGCGTTTTCGTCGAATCTGATGTAAGATCCATCATCACGGCGCAAACCTTTTGCTGAACGAACGATTACTGCTTTCACAACATCGCCTTTTTTGACAACGCCACCCGGTGCAGCCTTTTTCACGGAAGCTACAACGACGTCCCCAATATTAGCGTACCTTCTGCGGGAACCGCCTAATACGCGGATACACATCAATTCTTTTGCTCCGGTATTATCGGCAACCTTCAGGTAAGTTTGCATCTGAATCACAGTGCGTTCCTCCTTTCGGTTTTAACGAAAATATACTTGAACCAAAGTAGCTGAAATTCCACAAAGGCTTATTTCGCCTTTTCTACGATTTCAACAACTCTCCATCTTTTGTCTTTGGACAGCGGACGGGTTTCCATCAGCATCACTTTATCGCCGACGCCGCACATATTGGTTTCATCATGTGCCTTGAGCTTAATGGTGCGCTTGATGATCTTTTTATAGAGAGGGTGTCTGACATTGTCAGCAATGGAAACAACTACGGTTTTGTCCATCTTGTCGCTGACTACCATGCCGACCCTTGTTTTTCTGAGGTTTCTTTCACTCATCGCTTAATCTCCCTTCCTATTATTCCGCTTTCAGTTCCTGCTCACGAATCACCGTCTGAATGCGAGCAATATCTTTTTTGACCGCTTTGATCCGCATTGGGTTATCAAGTTGATTCACAGCGAGCTGGAAACGAAGGTTGAAGAGCTCTGCTTTGAGATCTCTCAGTTTCTGATTCAATTCAACAAGTGACATTTCTCTGATTTCATTAGCTTTCATTATTGCTCACCACCTGTTTCTTCCTTAGTCACAAACTTACATTTCAACGGAAGCTTGTGCATCGCGAGTCTCATTGCTTCACGGGCGATCTCTTCAGAAACGCCTGCGATTTCAAACAAAACCCTGCCCGGTTTTACAACCGCTACCCAGTATTCCGGGGAGCCTTTACCTTTACCCATTCGGGTTTCAGCCGGCTGCTGTGTAACCGGTTTGTCTGGGAAAATTTTAATCCAAACTTGACCACCACGTTTGATATAACGGGTCATCGCGATACGAGCGGCCTCGATCTGGTTGGAAGTAATCCATGCTGGTTCCAAAGCCTGGATGCCGTATTCGCCGTGGCTTACAAAGTTGCCGCGGGTGGCTTTCCCTTTCATTCTGCCGCGCTGCTGGCGACGGTGTTTTACACGTTTTGGCAATAACATTATTTACTTCCTCCTTCCCTGCGAGGTCTTCTGCGATTGTTTCTCGGAGCCTCTACCTTCGGCAGTTCTCCTTTCAAAACTTCGCCTTTATAGATCCAAACCTTAACGCCGATTTTACCATAGGTGGTGTCGGCTTCAGCGAAACCATAGTCGATGTCAGCCCGCAGGGTCTGCAGCGGGATGGTGCCTTCATGGTAATCTTCGCTGCGGGCAATTTCAGCGCCGCCCAAACGTCCGGATACGCGGGTTTTGATTCCCTTTGCGCCCAGTCTCATGGTACGGCCGATTGCCTGTTTCATCGCGCGGCGGAAGGAAACACGGCGTTCCAACTGTCCGGCAATATTTTCAGCTACAAGCTGTGCGCTTAAATCCGGCTGTTTTACCTCAACAATGTTGACAATAACCGGCTTGTTCAGCATTTTTTCCAACTGTTTGCGCAGTTTTTCGATTTCAGAACCGCCTCTGCCGATAACAATACCCGGCTTCGCGCAGTGGATGTGGATTCTTACTTTTAACGCATCACGCTCGATTTCGATACGCGGTACGCCGGCTGCATATAAGGTTTTCTTCAAGAACTTACGGACTTTATAGTCTTCCACTAAAGTATCGCCGAAAGTGCTGTCTTTCGCAAACCAGCGGGAATCCCAATTCTTAATAACGCCCACTCTCAATCCATGTGGGTTTACTTTTTGTCCCATAGTTTACCTCCTCTTTCAGCTTATTCCTTTTCTTTCAGAACAATTGTAATATGGGATGTTCTTTTCAGAACTCGGAATGCACGGCCCTGTGCTCTTGGTCTGATTCTTTTCAGAATAGGACCCGGGCAAACAAAACACTCAGCGACATAAAGATTATCTTTATCCATAGCGTGATTGTTTTCTGCATTAGCAATGGCCGATTTCAGAAGTTTTTCAAGCTGTTCACAAGCAGCTTTAGGTGTGTGTTTCAAGATAGCCATTGCCATGTCGGCGTCTTTGCCTCTGATTAAGTCAAGAACAATCTGGACCTTGCGAGGAGCAATACGGGCATATCTTAAATGTGCTTTTGCTTCCATTTAAAATCCTCCTTCCGGCCTATTATTTACCATTATTTGAAGTTTTCGATCCAGCGTGGCCTCTGTAGGTTCTGGTCGGAGCGAATTCGCCCAACTTATGACCTACCATATCTTCCGTTACATAAACCGGAACGTGTTTGCGCCCGTCATGTACTGCGAATGTATGACCAACGAAATCTGGGAAAATAGTGGAAGCACGGCTCCAGGTTTTCAGAACCTTCTTCTCACCAGCTTCATTCATTGCGATAACTCTTTTTAACAGGACCGGCTGTACATAAGGTCCCTTTTTAATGCTTCTACCCATGATTCATCTGCCTCCCTTCACTTACTTATCATTTCTGCGTTTTACGATAAATTTATCGGAGCGATGATGTTTCTTTCGGGTTTTGTAACCCAGGGTCGGTTTGCCCCACGGAGATACAGGTCCCGGACGGCCGATCGGGGATTTACCCTCACCACCACCGTGCGGGTGGTCGCATGGGTTCATGACAGAACCGCGAACGGTCGGTCTCCAGCCCATATGACGTTTTTTACCAGCTTTACCGATGTTGACGTTTTCGTGGTCGGTGTTTCCAACCTGGCCAACAGTCGCCATACACTCAACCGGAACATTTCTCAGCTCTCCAGACGGCAGTCTGATCAGCGCATAGGCGCCTTCTTTTGCCATCAACTGAGCCTGGTTGCCGGCAGAACGGACGAGCTGAGCGCCTTTTCCCGGATACAGCTCCACATTGTGGATAAAGGTACCTACAGGGATGTTGACAAACGGCAGCGCGTTGCCCGGTTTGATATCAGCATCCGGGCCGGAGCTGACTACGTCGCCAACATTAAGGCCAAGCGGAGCGATGATATATCTCTTTTCGCCGTCTTCATACTGCAGCAGGGCAATATGAGCGGAACGGTTTGGGTCATATTCCAGAGACAGGACGGTCGCGTTGCCCGCTTTGTCTCTCTTGAAATCGATGATACGGTATTTTTTTCTGTTTCCGCCACCACGGTGACGAACAGTGATTCTACCATAGCTGTTACGGCCTGAATTTTTCTTTAAGCTTTCTAAAAGACTTTTTTCAGGAGCAACTTTGGACAGCCCGCTGTAATCAGTGACAGTCATCTGTCTTCTGGACGGGGTTGTCGGTTTGTAAGACTTGATAGCCATTACGGTTTCACTCTCCTTATTTTCGGTTTAGCGAGGTACTTTCCTTTCGGTTTCAGAAAGGGTTGCCTCATACATCACCTGAGAGGGATCGCCCTCCCAAATCATCAGGCATTTGCCCGATTACAGCATTCCTTCAAAGAATTCAATCGTTTTAGAACCTTCGGTTAAAGTAACGACAGCCTTTTTCCAATCCGGCTTATAGCCCTCGCTGCGGCCCATTCTTTTAAAACGGCCCTTTACGCTAATGGTATTCACCTTAGCCACTTTAACGCCAAACAGTTCTTCTACCGCTTTCGCAATTTCGATTTTATTTGCATTCTTCGCAACTTTGAAGGTGTATTTTTTAAATTCCTGAGCCATCATGGAATTTTCAGTGATGATCGGCTTAATGATAATATCCTGAGCAACTTTAATCATTATGCGTACACCTCCTCAATTTTCTTCACGGCATCAACAGTCGTCACGATCTTATCGCTGTTGAGGATGTCGTAAACGTTGAGTGTGTTGACCAAAGTGGTCTCAACACCATCGATGTTGCCTGCGCTCTTGAGCACCTTGCTGTCGATTTCCGGCATTACAACCAATGCTTTCCCGTCAACGCCCAATGCTTTGAGCATGGAAACAACCGCTTTTGTTTTGTAATCTTCCAGAACAAGTTTGTCCAGAACGATCATGTTTTTATTTAACACTTTATCGGACAAAGCGGATTTCATCGCTAATCTCTTAACCTTTTTGTTTAAGGAGTAGCTGTAGTCACGCGGTTTCGGCCCTAAAGCCACACCACCATGACGCCACTGCGGAGCACGGATAGAACCCTGTCTTGCATGACCGGTTCCTTTCTGTCTCCACGGTTTCCGTCCACCGCCGCGCACTTCTGTACGGGTCAGCGTGGACTGTGTACCCTGACGTTGATTTGCAAGGTAGTTCACAACAGCCATATGCATAACTGCTTCGTTTGGCTCAATCCCGAAAATTTCTTTCGAAACATTCATTTGTTTGAGCTTTTCACCGTTCATATCATAAACCTGAACTCTTGGCATATTGCTTCCTCCTTCCACTAAGCTTTCTTCACGCTGGTGGTTACTGTAACAATCCCGTTTTTCGGGCCCGGAACAGCACCCTTCAGTGCGATCAAATTGTTTTCTGCGTCAACTTTTACAATTTCCAGGTTCTGGACTGTAACAGTTTCAGCGCCCATGTGACCTGGCATTTTTTTGCCCTTGTAGATTCTGGACGGGTCAGAGCAAGCGCCCATGGAACCCGCGTGTCTATGAACCGGACCGGAACCGTGGGTTTCTTTGATTCTGGAACCATTATAACGTTTAATGGTACCCGCATAACCCTTACCTTTGCTGGTGCCGGTTACATCAACAATATCGCCGGCAGCGAATACGTCCGCTTTCAGGATATCACCAACATTTACCGCTGCACAGTCGTCAAATTTGAACTCTTTGAGGGTTCTCTTCGGAGCGACGTCGCCTTTTGCAAAGTGGCCTTTCATTGGTTTGTTGACTCTGTTTGCTTTCATGTCTCCAAAACCGACCTGTACTGCTTCGTAGCCGTCGTTTTCAGTGGTTTTTTTCTGAACAACTACGCACGGGCCTGCTTCGATGACGGTTACTGGAATTACTTTTCCAGCTTCGTCGAAAATCTGGGTCATACCGATTTTCTTTCCGATAATAGCACTTTTCATGTTGCTTTCTGCTGATTCCCTAATAATCAGCATTTCCTCCTTTTTAGGTTATTGGTTGACACATTGGCCAACATGACCTGTTCGCGTATGGCTTCGGGGTTAGAGCTTGATTTCGAAATCTACGCCAGCAGGAAGTTCCAGACTCTGCATTGCTTCTACCGTTTTGTTGGACGGTCTGAGAATGTCGATAAGTCTCTTGTGGGTTCTCATTTCAAACTGTTCCCGGCTGTCTTTATATTTGTGTACAGCACGGAGGATTGTTACAACCTCTTTCTGAGTCGGGAGCGGAATCGGCCCCGAAACCCTAGCACCTGTTCTCTTTGCTGTTTCAACGATCTTCGCTGCCGCAGCGTCGACCAGGCTGTGGTCATAACCTTTCAGTCTGATTCTGATTTTTTCTTTGACTGCCACTGTCATCGCCTCCTTAATAATTTACATAACTGGGGGTTTGACAAATTCCGAACACGCCTCCGGGTGTTTCACATCCCGGCAACAAAAAACCGAAAAAACGCAAAGTTTTTCCGGGGCAGAATTCTTCCATAGCGTTAATCGGCAATCACATCTGCGGCGCAAGCCCGCAGGGATATTGCTAGCTACGAAACAACTGTTCAAAATTGGTCGCCCGGTTTAAAATCGGACATACTCCACGAAAAAACCCGCACAAAGTGCGGCAACCTTCCGCTTCAACGCATATCTGTCGCAGTCACGCAAGTGTTATAATACCATATCCGATGCGGTTTTGCAAGCTTTTCGCAAAAATATGTGTGTAGATTATAACAGAATTTTTTCTTTTGTTTTTGTGTATTTTTACCATTCGTGTTTTAAAGGAAAACTCCCCGTCATCAGACGGGGAGTCAACATTCTTGTTTGTATCGGCAAAGCGATTATTTGCCAGCCAATTCAACCAGGTGAGCATATTTATCCTGAGCATATTTTTCAGCCTGTTCAAACAGCTCTTTCGCACGATCTGGATTGGAACGAGCCAAAACATTGTAACGGACTTCGCCCATGATAAAGTCATTGTAGCTTGCAGTCGGCGCCTTGGAATCCAACTGGAATCCGTTCTTGCCGTCCAGAACAAGGCGCGGGTCAAAGCGGAACAGGTGCCAGTAGCCAGCAGCAACCGCTTTCTTCTCTTCAGTCTGCGCGATGCTCATACCGCCCTTGATGCCGTGGTTGATACACGGAGCATAAGCGATGATAACAGACGGGCCGTGATAGCTTTCTGCTTCCACAAACGCCTTCATGCACTGGTTATAATCAGCGCCCATAGCAACCTGAGCAACATAGACATAGCCGTAGCTCATTGCGATTGCAGCAAGGTCTTTTTTCTTAACCTGTTTTCCGGCAGCAGCAAACTGTGCGATTGCACCGACCGGTGTTGCTTTGGAAGCCTGGCCGCCGGTGTTGGAGTAAACTTCGGTATCAAATACGAGGATATTGACATCTTCGCCGGAAGCGATGACGTGATCCAGCCCGCCGAATCCGATATCGTAAGCCCATCCGTCTCCGCCGAGAACCCATACAGATTTCTTGCAGAGGAAGTCTTTTTCAGCCAGAATTTCACGTCCTAACGCGCAGGCCTCACAGGTGCAGCCCTCGATTACACAATCTTCCAGAGCCGCAATATAAGCTGCAGTAGCAGGAGTGTTCAGCTTGCCGTTTTCCAGTGTATCCAGCCAGTTCTGAGCAGCCTCTTTCAGGCCGGCATAACAGTAGTCAACCGCAATCAGTTCCTGAGTCTTTCCAACCAGTTTGTCTCTGATCGCTTTCTGAGCCAGGTACATACCGTAGCCATATTCAGCATTATCCTCAAACAGGGAGTTTGCCCAAGCCGGACCAAAACCAGACTTGTTTACAGTATACGGAGTAGACGGGGAAGAACCGCCCCAGATAGAGGAACAGCCGGTAGCATTTGCAATATACATTCTGTCGCCGTAAAGCTGTGTAGCCAGTTTTGCATACGGGGTTTCGCCGCATCCCGCGCAAGCGCCGGAGAATTCAAGCAGCGGCTGTTTGAACTGGCTGCCTTTAACAGTTGTTTCTTTGAACTTTTCAGCAACATCTGCTTTTTCCGGCAGTTTGAAGGCATAGTCAAAGTAAACCTGGGTATCTTCCTGGGTTTCCAGAGGCTGCATAACCAGAGCCTTCTCACCCTTCTTGCCCGGGCAGACGTTTGCGCAAGAGCCACAGCCTGTGCAGTCCAGAACAGAGATTGTCATAGAGAATTTCTTATCTGCCATACCGGTCATAGCGGTCATCTTCATGCCTTCCGGAGCAGCAGCAGCTTCTTCTTCCGTCATAGCAGCCGGGCGGATAACCGCATGCGGACATACGTAAGAACAGAAGTTACACTGGATACAATTGTCCGGATTCCAAACCGGAACATCGATTGCGATACCACGCTTTTCAAATGCAGAAGAACCGAGCGGAACCACACCGTTTTCTCTGCCGGCAAAAGCAGATACCGGGAGCTTGTTCCCTTCCTGTGCGGCAACCGGGATCAGGATATCGTTTACATATCCTACCAGATCAGCGTTCTCGCCGGTTGCAGTTACGGTCAAATCAGTGTCGGCAGCGTTTTTCCAGGATTCCGGAACCTCTACCTTCTTTACTTCCTTTGCGCCGCGTTCGATTGCTTCGTGGTTCATCTTGACGATTGCTTCACCCTTCTTGCTGTAAGAAGCGGTAGCAGCGTCTTTCATGTATTTAATCGCGTCGTCAGCAGGGATAATATCAGCCAGCTTGAAGAATGCAGACTGCAAAACAGTGTTGATTCTTCCGCCCAGGCCGATTTCTCTACCAATTTCAACACCGTCGATGGTATAGAACTGGATGTTGTTCTGAGCAATGTAGCGTTTCATCTGACCCGGCAGATGCTGTTCCATTTCATCCACAGTCCAGCCGCAGTTCAGAAGGAATACGCCGCCCGGTTTCACATCGGAAACCATATCGTATTTATTGACATAAGAAGGATTATGGCAAGCAACGAAGTCAGCCTTTTTGATCAGGTAGGTAGAAGTAATTTTGGAATTACCAAAACGCAGGTGGGACACTGTGATACCACCGGACTTTTTGGAGTCGTAATCAAAATAAGCCTGTACGTTCATATCAGTGTGGTCGCCGATAATTTTAACGGAGTTTTTGTTTGCACCAACAGTACCGTCAGCGCCCAAGCCCCAGAATTTGCAGCTCTTGATATCAGCAGGGGTTGTATCCGGATCTTCTACGATCGGCAGGGACAGGCAGGTAACGTCGTCGTTGATACCGATAGTGAAGTGTTTCTTTTCTGTATTTTTGAACACAGAAACGATCTGAGCCGGAGTAGTGTCTTTTGAGCCCAGGCCGTAGCGTCCGCCGAATACCGGAACGTCTTTGAACTTGCTGTCTCTCAGTGCAGCAACAACATCCAGGAAGAGCGGTTCACCGAGCGCGCCCGGTTCTTTTGTACGGTCAAGGACAGAAATCTGTTTTACAGAATCCGGAATAGCATCGATCAGGTGTTTTGCAGAGAACGGTCTGTACAGTCTGACTTTCACCATACCGTATTTTCCGCCCTTGGCATTCAGGTAATCGATGGTTTCCTGAACTGTATCAGAAGCAGAACCCATGATTACAATAACATGCTCTGCATCCGCAGCGCCATAGTAGTTGAAGAGTTTATAATCAGTACCGATTTCAGCGTTAACCTTGTCCATGTATTCTTCAACAACAGCCGGAAGCTCTTCATAATATTTGTTCGCAGCTTCTTTTGCCTGGAAGAAGATATCCGGGTTCTGGGCGGTACCTTTCTGATAAGGATGTTCCGGATTCATGGCATTTTTGCGGAATTCGGCAATGGCATCCATGTCAGCCATGTTTTTCAGGGTTTCGGTATCCCAAGCAGCAACCTTCTGGTATTCGTGAGAGGTTCTGAACCCATCGAAGAAGTGCAGGAACGGTACCTTTCCTTTAATAGCGGACAGATGCGCAACAGCACCCAGGTCCATAACCTCCTGCGGGTTGGTGGAAGCCAGCATTGCAAAACCGGTCTGACGGCACGCATATACGTCCTGGTGGTCACCAAAGATGGAAAGCGCGTGGGAAGCCAGCGCACGGGCAGAAACGTTGATTACGCCCGGCAGAAGTTCCCCGGCAATTTTATACATGTTCGGGATCATGAGCAATAAGCCCTGGGAAGCAGTGTAAGTGGTGGTTAACGCACCAGCAGACAGAGAACCGTGAACTGCGCCGGCAGCTCCAGCTTCGGACTGCATTTCAACGACTTTAACAGTCTCCCCAAAAATGTTTTTCATACCTGCAGCAGCCCATTTATCAGTTACTTCAGCCATGTTGGAAGACGGTGTAATCGGATAAATTGCAGCGACTTCGGTAAAGGCATAAGAAACATGAGCGGCAGCGGTATTACCATCCATAGTTTTCATTTTTCTTGCCATGAATTTTTCCTCCTTAAAACTTGTATGAGAAAAGTAGAACTTTTTCATTCTTCTTCATTTTATCACGATTCATTCTGGTTGTAAATAGGTAACATGACGATATTTAGCCATAAAACGCTTTCCCGAATCAGCCACGAAGGCTGTTTTTGTTAATAGATTGTAAAAAAGGGGATATCGACACTGATTATGCCCGCCTAAATAATACGCGGAAAGGAGACGGTGCCGCAGGCTCCGCCTCCCTTTTTCTCTAGCTATCCAGCTTTAGTACGGACATAAACGCCTCCTGCGGAACCTCCACGCTCCCAAGCTGGCGCATCCGTTTCTTTCCTTCCTTCTGTTTTTCCAGAAGCTTCCGTTTCCGGGTGATGTCTCCGCCGTAGCATTTTGCCAAAACGTCCTTGCGCATCGCCTTGACGGTTTCCCGGGCAATAATCTTCCCGCCGACAGCAGCCTGGATCGGCACCTCAAACAACTGCCGCGGAATATTCTCCTTGAGCTTCTCCGCGATCTTCCGACCGCGGCTGTAAGCCTTGTCCCGGTGGACAATAAAGCTCAGCGCGTCCACAATATCGCCGTTCAAAAGGATATCCAGCTTGACAAGCTGGCTCGGCAGATAGCCGTTCATCACATAGTCAAAGGAGGCATATCCCTTTGTTCTGGATTTCAGCGCGTCAAAAAAATCATACACAATTTCATTGAGCGGAAGCTCGTAATGCATCTCTACCCGGGTTTCCTCCAGGTATTTCATATCCTTGAAGATCCCCCGCCGCTCCTGGCAGAGCTCCATAATGTTTCCGACAAACTCAACCGGCGTTAAAATGTCCGCCTTGACCATAGGTTCCCTCGCCTCTGCAATGGCAGCTACATCAGGATAGTTGCTTGGGTTATCAATATAGATGATCTCGCCGGAGGTTAACAGGATTTCATAGATAACCGACGGCGCTGTGGTGACAAGATCAAGGTTAAACTCCCGCTCCAGGCGTTCCTGCATAATTTCCATATGGAGCAGCCCTAAAAATCCGCATCGGAACCCAAAGCCCAGCGCCTTGGAGGTTTCCGGTTCAAAGGTCAGAGAGGCGTCATTGAGCTGCAGCTTTTCCAACGCTTCCCGCAAATCGCCGTATTTCGCGCCGTCCGCCGGATAAATCCCGGAAAACACCATTGGATTAACCTTGCGGTATCCAGGCAGCGCTTCCGCCGCCGGATGCTCGGCTAAGGTGACCGTATCGCCGACATTTGTATCACCGATATTTTTGATGCTCGCGGCAATATACCCAACCTCGCCGGCGGAAAGCTGCCCGCATGGGATCATGCTCCGCGCGCCGATATACCCCAGTTCAACAACAGAAAATTCTGCGCCGGTTGCCATCATCCGGATGGTATCTCCAACCTTGACAGTCCCTTCCTTCACCCGGATGTATACAATAACCCCTTTATAGGAATCATAATAGGAATCGAAGATCAAAGCCTGCAAGGGAGCTTTCTCGTCACCCTTGGGCGCCGGGATATCTGTGACGATCCGTTCCAGCACCTCTTCGATATTCTGCCCGATCTTTGCGGAAACTCTAGGGGCATCCATAGCGGGAATCCCAATGACGTCCTCAATTTCGTGACACACACGTTCCGGGTCGGCCGACGGGAGGTCGATCTTATTGACGACCGGCACTACCTCCAAGTCGTGCTCCAAGGCAAGATAGGTGTTTGCCAAAGTTTGCGCTTCAATTCCCTGGGAAGCGTCTACCACCAGCAAAGCCCCCTCGCACGCGGCCAATGAGCGGGAAACCTCATAGTTAAAGTCAACATGTCCCGGTGTGTCAATCAGGTTAAACTCATATTCTTCTCCATTCTGAGACTGGTAATTAACTTTTACAGCACGGGCCTTGATTGTAATCCCGCGTTCCCGTTCTATATCCATATCGTCCAGAAGCTGTTCTTCCATATCCCGCTGCGCAACAGTGCTGGTCTTTTCCAGAATCCGGTCAGCCAACGTACTCTTGCCATGGTCAATGTGAGCAATGATACAAAAGTTGCGGATATTTTCCTTCTTCAACTGAGCTACCAAACCTTTCTTCTTTCATTATATATATAGCATCTTTATAATTTCTCCTACATCATATCATATCGCGCAATGATTCGCAATCCATTTTTTCTGCAAAAAATGCAGTGTTCATCGTCTTTTTAGACGATTGCCCAAAAACGATTTTTGTTTCAGCAGCAAATCTGTGCATTCTTATATTTCTTCCCGGAAAAGAAAAAAAATGTTGACTTTTCAGGGCGGGATTGATATAATAATAAAGCACTCGATTAAAGGGCATGCCTTTGTCAGTGCTTTATATAGATGATCCACTAGCTCAGTTGGCAGAGCATTTGACTTTTAATCAAAGGGTCCGGAGTTCGAATCTCCGGTGGATCACCATAAAACCCCGCTATCAAACGATAGCGGGGTTTTTGCATATGAAAAAATTTTTATAAAAAAGCTTTTATGTTCTTGGGCGGGTTCATTCAGGGGTTTCTTCAACAGAGAAGAAATCAAATGCTGCTGCGCGCCGGGCAGCAAACATGCCCAGATAGTTCCGCCAAAATGGTAATATCGCGAAATATACATCCCTAATATAATACAGAACAGAGACCTGCGGAACAAATTCAGCAGGTCTCTGTTGGGTTATTTTCTTCTATCTATCCACCCAATATCTGCGGAAAAAATTTTGCGATATATCCCTGAATAAAAACAACCAGAATGATCGCCGGCAGGATATAGGTGACATATATCCTCGCCCAGCCCGGGAACTGAAGTCCAAGCCCAGTATTTGCCTCCGCCCGGAAACTCTTCCAACCCCAGCCATACCGGCTGGTGCAGAACATCAGATAAACCAGGGAACCCAGCGGCAGGATATTGTTGCTCACCAGGAAATCCTCCAGATCCATAATATTGCTACCTGCGCCCAACGGCTGGAACCCGCTCCACAGATTAAAGCCCAGTACACATGGGACAGATAAAATCAGCAGGGAAACTCCGCTTATCAAAACTGCCTTTTTTCTGCTCCAGCCCTTTTCGTCCATCCACCACGCGATGATATTCTCAAACACGGCAATTACCGTAGACAAGGCCGCAAACAGCAGGAAAACAAAAAACAAGGTTCCCCAGATCCTTCCGCCGGGAATAGAGGAGAACACGTTTGGCAGGGTGATAAAGATTAAATCCGGGCCGCTCCCCGGGTTTACGCCAAAGGTAAAGCAGGCCGGGAAGATGATCAGTCCAGCCATTAACGCGACGCCGGTATCCAATAGCGTCACACGGACAGCCTCCCCGGTCAGGGAACGTTCCTTTCCGATATAGCTACCGAAAATAGCAATCGATCCCATTCCAATACTTAATGTGAAGAACGCCTGTCCCATTGCATCGAAAATAGCGTTAAAAATCCCGTATTCCGTCAGTTTTTGAAAATCCGGGAGAAGGTAAAAGCTTAAGCCCTCGCCTGCGCCGGACAGCGTGCAGGAATGGATCGCCAGCACCGCCATAATAGCCAGCAGGCAGAGCATCATCACCTTTGTAATCTTCTCCACTCCGTTTTTCAGCCCAAAGGAGCATACGGCAAGGCACCCGATCACAACAACAGCCATTGCAGCCATCATAACAGAGGGCTGCTGCTTCATCTCCTGGAACACACGGGTCACCTGCTCTGAGCCAAGCCCGATAAATTCTCCGCTCAGCATCTTTCCGCAGTAGAGCAGCATCCAGCCTCCGATGGTCGTATAAAACATCATCAGCAGATAGTTACCGATCAGCGCGGTATATTTATGCAAATGCCATTTGCTTCCCTTTGGCTCCAGCTCATCAAAGGAGCGCGCTACGCTTTGCTGACTCGCCCGTCCGACAGCAAATTCCATTACCATAATAGGAAGTCCCAATATGACTAAAAATACCAAATACAGTAGGACAAATGCCGCCCCGCCGTACTTTCCCGTAATAAATGGAAACCGCCATACGTTTCCGAGTCCGATTGCACAGCCGGCGGAAATGAGAAGAAATCCCAGCCGGGAAGAAAATTTTTCACGCTGCAAAGTGTCGTCCTCCTTTTTGTCGTAGATGTGTTCCTTTTCTCCTTTAGCTTCTTCCGTATGATATGAGATTATTCTATCAGGTTTCATCCGTTTATACAAGTCTCTAAAAAATCCGGTTACCGAAAGCCGGCCGGATTTCCCTGTTTCTGCCCACAAGCTCCCAAAGCAAAAAAGAGAGGCGGAAACCTCTCTTTTTTGCTCCTGCTTTGACGATCAGGAGTGTTCTTTTTTCTCTCTGAAAATCCGGTGCAGCCACTCCAGAATACGGCTGCCTTTTTTCTTGGGCGGAGGAACAGGCGCCTGCGCATCGGTCTGCCGCTTTTTCTCAGCGCGTTCATATGCTTCCAGGCAAAGCTGTTCCTGCGCGTTCCAAGGAGATTTCCCATCCTGATAATAGGTGTATATTCCTTTGCTGTTTTGCTTTCTCGCCTTTACATTATCCCTGAGCAGAACATCCAGAATGTGAAGCACCTCTTTTTGAATATCCGGATCATAAACCGGCGCAGCTACCTCAACCCGCCGTTCCGTATTTCTAGTCATGAAGTCGGCGGATGAAAGATAGATTCTCTGCCGGTCATGGAAACCGAATACAAAAATCCGTGAATGCTCCAAAAAACGCCCGACAATGCTGTAAATTTGGATATTATCTGTCCGGCCTGCCACACCCGGCTTCAGGCAGCAGATTCCCCTGACCAGCATTTTTATATGTACGCCTGTGCGGGACGCTTCAATCAGCTTATCGATCAGCACCTTATCAGTCACAGAATTCATTTTCAGGATAATCTGCGCCGGTTCCCCGGCCTGGGCAAAAGCAATTTCCTGGTCGATCAGCCCAATAATTCTCGGCTTAAAGCAAAGCGGCGCAACCAGCAGATGAGAGGAGGATTCTACCACACTGCCCATAAACAGGCTGTTAAATACTACAGAGGCATCCGTTCCGACGGCGGGATTCGCCGTCATCAGAGACAGGTCGGTATAAAGCCGGGCAGTTTTTTCATTGTAATTTCCGGTTCCGATCTGCGTGATATATTCGATTTTGTTTCCTATTTTCCGGGTGATCAGCAGAAGCTTGGAATGCACCTTGTAGCCAGGCAGGCCATAAATCACATGGCATCCGGCTTCCTCCAGCCGCTTTGACCAGTCGATATTGTTTTCCTCATCAAACCGCGCGCGCAGCTCCACTACCACGCTGACTTCTTTCCCGTTTTCCGCCGCCGTCATCAAAGCGTGTACAACCTTGGAGTCCTTTGCTACACGGTAAAGGGTGATTTTGATGGAAACCACATCCGGATCGCCAGCCGCTTCGTTCAGCAGATCAATGAACGGCTTTATGGACTGATACGGATAATGGAACAGGATATCATGCCGTTTGATCTGGGCAATCATCGATTCCCGCTCGTTAATCTGATCGGAAACCTGCGGCGCAACCGGACGGTACAGCAAGGATTCGCTGTTTGGCAGCTTCCCTTCCAGCGCATAGACAAAGGACAAGTCAAGCGGGCACCGATCTACATAAACCTGCGCCTCCTTTAAGGAGAAATGCCCGCAGAAATATGCAACCATTTCCGCGCTTACCTCATTAGACAGCTCCAGCCGCACAGGCGCCAGCTTCCGGCGCTTTTTCAAGAGCTCCTCCATCGCGTCCCGATAATCAAAATCAACATCCACCATCTCGTCTTCTACATCAATATCAGCATTACGAGTGATGCGGAACACGACCTTTTCCAGCACATCATGTCTGTTAAAAATTTTCTCGGCAAAATAGCAGATCAAATCCTCCGCCAGGACAAACCGGATCTTTCCTTCTCTTCCCGGAAGGAAAACAACCCGCGAGAAGTGTCCCTCCGCAGAGATGATCCCCAGCCGGACAGCTCCGCTTTTGGACGCGATCCGCACGCCGACATAGATTCCCTTGTTTTTTAAGAAGGGGAACGGCTGGCGCTTGTCAACAATTTGGGGAGAGGTCAGCGGCATAATTTCTTTCTCAAAATAGACTTTCAGATATGCAAAATCCTGATCGGACAGGTTCTTAAAGGAAACCTGCTCCAGCCCCTGTGCTGAAAGCTTTTCTATCAGCTTGGAATATGCCTTTACCTTCCTGGGCAGCAGCGACCGCACCTGCTTATAGATGGCCTGTAGCTGCTCTGTCGCGGTCATCTGGGTTTTGGAATCCAGCACCTTCTCCTTGAGCAGAGTCTGATCATACAGGCTCCCTACTCTGACCATAAAAAACTCGTCGAGGTTGCTCTGGAAAATCGCAACAAACTTCAGCCTCTCATACAGCGGTACGCGCTGATCCTCCGATTCCTCCAGGACACGCTCGTTAAACTGAATCCAACTCAATTCGCGATTGGTATATAGTGTTTCTATGCCTTCTTTTCCTGCCATACCATTCGTGCCTTTCTGTATCTGTTTTTTTGTCCCAATCTGTTAAAACCGGGCCTGACCCTTGCCCGGAAGTACATACGCCAAAAGATACCCCTCACGCACACTTGATTCGGTAAACCGCATCTGATCCACTCCAAAGAAGCCGGCTACGGTGTTCAGGCAGATCATGCCCGGCAGGATGGAGTTCAATCGTTCCGGGGTAATCCGTTCAATTTCTTTTTGTGCGTGTTCCGGCGATTCCAAAAACCGTTCTGTCATGCCACTGAGCTCCTCCGCCTGAAAGACTGTTTTTCCCAACAGCCCGGTGATCAGCCGGATGGTTCCGCCCATCAGATAGAGCGGCGCCGGAGTACCGGCGGTCAGCTTTCCTTCCTTCAGCTTCTCTTTCACATATCCGGCGATTGCCTCTGCCTCCTGCTTGGTTGGCAGAGGCCCTTCGACAAAATCGCGGTAAAGCTTCAGCGATCCGATTGGATAGCTCTGATAGCCTGCGAGCCGGTTATCCTCAGACCGGAAAAGCTGCATGCTCCCTCCGCCCATATCGCCGCCGAAAAAGTCGCTGCTTTTGGAAGCATACTGCATGGCGAAAAAATTACATCTTGCTTCCTCTTCTCCTGAAACCGGAGAAATAGTAATACTATTTGTTTTTTTAATATTTTGTATTACGTTCTGTATATTATCAATATATCGGAGAGACGCTGTAGAAAAACACAGCAGCGTGCCATTCTCCGCCTTACAGTTATATTCCCGGGCGATCTCTTGATATTCTGTAATAATCTCCCGGATTCGACCAACGCCTTCGTCTGACAGTTGACCAGCCTGAATATACCGTACAACATATCCATACCGGGATTCATACCGGATGCAGGTAAATCCTTCCTCGTCCAGCCGGTAGACCGCTAGTTTTATCGTATTCGATCCCAAGTCAATCAATGCCTGATTCATCATGATATCCCTTGCTTTCCTGTGGAATTGCAGCTTTTAAGCCCCCTCCGTATTTTCCGGTTTCTCATCCTGGCTGTCATCAGCTTCCGGAGTCTCCCCTTCTTTTTCAGGCTTATGCTGATCCATCCGTACAAAGGTACCGTCCTGCGGATCAATGTAGTCAAGCTCCTGATAGGCTTCTGTCTTTTTTGGAAAGTGCTTCTCATCCAACCGTTTTTCCACCATGCTGCGGATAAAGGTATAGATGACCGCAAAAGTCGGAACCCCAATCAGCATCCCGACAAATCCAAACAGTCCGCCGCCGATCAGGATTGCAAAGATAACCCAGAAGCTGGAAAGTCCGGTGGAATCTCCAAGGATCTTCGGCCCAAGGATATTCCCGTCAAACTGCTGCAGAATTAAAATAAAGATCACAAAATACAGGCAGGTTTTCGGATCGACCAGAAGGATCAGAAAAGCGCTGGGGATCGCCCCGATAAACGGCCCAAAAAACGGGATGATATTTGTTACACCAACGATTACGCTGATCAGCAGCGCATACGGCCAGTTGAACAGGTTCATTACAATGAAGCACAGCAACCCGATAATCAGAGAATCCAAAAGCTTCCCGGTGATAAAACCGCCAAAGGTTTTATGTGTTTTTCGGGTAGCCCCTATGAGCGTATTGGCATGAGCCGGCTTCAAAACCGCATAGCAAAGCCGCTTTGCCTGCGCAGAAAAAAGATCCTTGCTCACCATTACATAAACGGAGATGATAATGCCAATCAGAATATTTTTAACTGCATTGATCGCGCCGAAAACCCCGCTGGTCAGCCCTTTCACCAGCTCGTTCATCTGCGGCAGAAGATCATTTTTCAGCCAGTTTTGGACATACTCCGAGACGCTCTCAAAAATACTCTCCACATTTTTCAGCAGATCCGGATTATCCTCCAATAGCTGTGACATCCAGGCCTGCATATTACTGACATAGGTCGGCAGGCTTTCAAAGAGGTTGGTCACGCTGGTGAGAATTTGCGGGATAATCATGCTGAATAAAGCAATGACAAAGAACAGCGCGAGCAGAAGAGTGAGGAAAATGCTTCCCATCCTTGCAAATTTTTTGAGCCGGACGCGGTTTACCGATTGATGCCGCATTTCCTTAAGCTTCATCACGCCGGCCACAATGCTTCGTTCAATATAGTTCATGACCGGGATTAGGAGATAGGCAAAGCAAAGCCCATAGATGATCGGCATCAGTACATCGATAATCACAGAAAGAATCCTTCCGACCGAATCCATTCGGAACAGGATCAGAAAGAAGCTGATGCTGGCAATAATGACGAGAAACGCTGTGATTCCCCAATGCAGATATTTTTTGTCCCAACGATATTTCACAGTTTTATTACCGCCCAAATCCGCTTCCCATGGGCGTTCTCCTTTCTATTCACCTACTTATTTTAAGTATACAACAAAAAGAGTGTGCAGACAACCATATCTGCACACTCTTAACCATTATTTTACGGATTTTTTACGGATTTGGAAGGATCAACTCCGTTACGGTTTCCTGCCCTTTGACATATACGGTACAGGATTCGTCATTATATTCATGCTGGTTGTAGCAATCCTCCAGAATCGACTGAATTTTCTCCGGATCGGTAAATGTATTTGCCTGCAGAGAAGCATATTCCTGTGTCATCATACTGTCATAATCCTCGGCCAGGGTAATGCCGCTGGTCCAGTTTTTCGTGAAGAGATGAAGCGCATTATCAACATTCCCGTAAAGGCAGACTGATAGGAAGCTGCTGCTTCCGTTTTCGTCCGCTTCCGGCGTCAGCAAAGCGACCTCCTGCACCATCGAGAAATCAGGCTCCATAAGCTCAGCCGTCCCGACTGATTCCAGATAGGCGATTGTATTGCGGTAGCCGCCCTTCACCAGAACTGACATCTGCTCGTTCACCATGTTCTCTTCATCATTCGCCGCGTCATTGTCCCAAAGCTGAATCCATCCATACTCCTTTTCAGCAGGCGTGAGGATATCCTCCAGCGTTTCTTCGAGAATATCCTGCTGCAGTACCTGCTGCAGGGTATCCATATCGATCTGGTCTAACGGGATTTCCGTCAGGCGGGTACGGTATGGATCGGACACCTTCACAACGTCATACCGGCTTAAATTCTCCTGGAAAATGATATGATGCTGCTGTACAAAATTATCATCCTCATTCAGCAGGGCAATCGCCTGCGCCATCGCCTGGGTCTTGAGGGGATAATTCCTGGAAACAGTCCAGCCGTTTTTCATGTGGTATTTGATCAGGACGGAATCATAGCCCCATTCCTCCCCGGCAGCCTCCATTGACTCCCTTTTCAGCGCTTCTTCCTGGAACGCATAAACATGGTCAATGATCTGCGCATCGTCAAAGGCCAGCTCTTCCTCCTCTTCGGGATCGAAGAGGATATAGTCTCCCTCCGCCCCAATAATGCCTGTATAGGACACGCTGACAGCTTCAATTTTATCGCGGTCCGGAAGTCTCATATACCAGCCGAAGGCATTCGTCGATAAAAACACACAGAAGGTGATCCCCAGCGCAACGCATACCGCACAGAGCGGCCAGCTTTTCAGCATTGCGCGCGCCGACTGGAGGGTAATAAGCTGATAGATTACAAATATGAGAATCATCGATGCAAAGAACCAGATATAGACAAATACGGGATTCTGCGAGAACCATCCGCTCGTGAACAGACACATGACCAGCAGGGAGCCAATCAAAATTGCTGACAGGCAGGCAATCACATTCAGCGCTTTGGAAGCGCCTTTGATTCCAGCCCGTTCATTTTTCCGCCGCCGCATACAGAAAACTGCCAGCAGTGTAATTCCTGTGCAGAGCAGAAGCCAGATGCCAATGGAAAGCAGATGCGGCTGTACCACAACCCAAAACGCGGGCGCCTGGCCCTCAGCCTGCCGGATGGTAAGCAGATAGTCTGTGATGCCGCCCCCAACCAAGCCGCAGCCAGAATAGTATGCCGCATAATAGGGCAGAAGCAATCCCCGGATCACTTCCTGCATCTCTCCGCCCGCATAGCCATAAATGCTGTCTGCGAAAATCTGCATCCCAAGACTGTAGATAATGACCGGAGCAAAAATCAGTGTTACCGGGTAAATAATATTTTCCAGCACTGTACCGGAAATTGTAGATACCAGAACAGTGAGACAGTAAGGGATCATCACCAGTACAAAGCTGTCCAGCAATACGACCAGCAGCTCATACAATAAATATTGGTGATAGCCGGCAATCAGGATATTCGCCAGGAAAATCAGTAAATAGGATATTATCAGCGGCAGGTATAGAATCACGACACCCGCCGTCATCTTTGCCCGTAAAAACGTTCCCCTTCGAATCGGCAGCGCGCCGTAAACATCCATTGCCCTGCGGCTGCTGAGATAGGCAAACTGTAAAAGTCCCAGAATGAACGCCATTACCGGCAAAACAGTCACCGCACCCAATCCAATCCCAAAGCTGTAGTGCTGCCGTTGAACCGCGGCAATCCCCGTTGGGCCGTCTGCGCCGCCGATTGCGGCTGTGCTGCTATCCGAATCATAGGTTTCCGCTACTGCTTTTGCAACTGCAGTGTTTTCCGAGACTGAAGAAAAATTCTGGTCGATCAGGTTGGTGAGGCACGGCATAATCAGGAAGAAAACTGCCACCAGGCAGAACGCCACGATAAACGGCACGTTCCGCCGGGTTTCCTGGCGGAAAGAATGCCGGAACACATTTGTAACCTTTGGGGAACTTCCCTTAAAGGACGAGGTTGTTAAAATCATATCCGGCTTCCTCCATTTCCTGAATAAATACTTCCTCCAAGGTCAAAGGAAGCGATTCTAAAAACAGCGGGTTAAACGATGCAAGATAGTCTTCAAGCTCTTCCCTGTTCCCCCTTGCCGTAAGGGTAATCAGATTCCCTCGACTTGAAAACTTCAGAATTTGCAAATCCCGGAATTCATCCCTGGCGGGTGCCTTGTGGAAGCCGCAATGGAACCTGCAAAGTCCCAGGCGCAGAGTGTCAAGATCCCGATCAAGCAGCAGTCTGCCCTTATGCAGCAGCCCGATATGATCGCAAAGATCCTCAAGCTCCCTCAGGTTGTGGGAGGAGATGATCACCGTCGCCTCATGTTCCGCTACATAGTTGACCAAAAGCCGGCGCACCGCGCTCCGGATTACCGGGTCAAGCCCATCAAACGCCTCGTCGAGCAGCAAAATTTTCGGCCGGCAGGAAAGCGCCAAAATAATCCCGGCCTGCCGCTGCATTCCCTTGGAAAAAGTAACGATCTTCTTCCCTGTATCCAGTGGGAAAATCCGGCATAAATCCTGGTATATCTCATAGCTGAAGCGGTTATAGTAACCGGAAAAGAATTTCGCCATCATGTCCATCGTAGACTGCGGCAGAAAATACAGCTCATCAGACAGATAAAAAATATCGTTTTTGAGCATTGTATTTTCAAACACCGGTTCATCATCCACACAGACGGCGCCCTGATCCGCACGGTAAATCCCGGCGATCAGCCGCAGCATGGTCGATTTTCCAGAGCCATTCGGACCAACCAGTCCATAAATCGTTTCATTCTCTATTTCACAGCCCAAGCCGTTTAGGGCGGTATATGTACCAAAGCGTTTTACAACTTCCGTCATCTGTATCATTTTTAACCCATCCTTTCGGATTTAAAATTTCTCAGGCGCCTCTCCCATGTTTTTCCTTTGCAAAAACATGCTCCGCCAATTGCTTCACATCCTCGCAGGTGATGGAGTATACAACGTTCTTTTCAATGACTCTTTCAATCTCTTCAAGCGCCTGCTTTTTAAATACCTCCGTCTGCGAGGCCATTGCGCTGACAAAGGAGCCCTTTCCTGCGACGGAATTGATTACACCTTCCCGTTCCAATGCGGAAAATGCCTTCTGTATCGTATTATGGTTAATGCCCAGCTCCCTTGCCAGACACCGTACCGCCGGGAGTTGGTCGCCGCTTTTCCATTCCCCGACCGCAATCAGCTCTTTGACCTTTTCGCATATCTGTTCATAAATCGGTTTCCGGCTTCGAAAATCCAACTCGATCAAAAGATAACCCTCTCCCGTTTATCATTAACATAAAAATAAGTGTACTATTTATAATAGTACACTTAAAATTATATGCTCTTTAAAATGTAAAGTCAACCGGGTTTCCAGGTGTTCATAATTTGTTTACTATCCCTTTCACTGCATCCCTTATATCCTGCCAAAGCCGCTCAAGTCCAGACAAATCAACCGGGATGATATCCCTGAGCTCCAGCTCTGTCCCAGTGACAGGAGTCATCTGCTGCAGATACAGATAGATAAAAGCGGCTGCGAATACGACAATCAACAGTGTAAGCGAGACGGCAAACCACCATCTGCGGTGCCTCATTTCCATCCTCCTGCTTCCTCACGCGAAAACATGCTCCGCGCGCATCCTTCTTTTGTTTTACATCATTTTAAGAGCTTGATGAGGGAGTCCCCCACCAGCCCGATTGCATTTTTTGCTTCCTCCAGTGTGTTCCCGTGGCTTCCCACCTCGATCAGCAGCCCTCCGGTTGAAAGATCCTGGTTATAGTGCCGGTTGCAGAACAGGATCGGACGGGTCAGTGTCGGATATTCCTGTTCCATCATATTCTGAAGCTGGCAGGCAAAGGTTAGGTTCTTTTTGTAATTGGGAACGCTCTTTGTCTTGGTTCCTGCGCAGGAAATGATCATCACCTGCGCTGTGGATTTCCCGTTGATGGTTGTTGCCGGAGCGGTAATCGTATCGCTTCCAATCGCATCCCGATGTACGTCCAGCACAACCTTGATGGACGGATACTTTTTCAGGGTTTTTTCAATCATTACGCGGGAACGGTCATACGCGCCAGTATAAGAGGCGTCATAGTGCTCCCTGTCATGAATCACCCCGATCCCGGCATCGGTCAGCTTCTTTTCCAGCACATCCCCAACCGCTGTCATATTCTTGCTGTCATCTGTACTTCTGCTTTTCCAGGATTTATCAAACCAGTCAAGCTGAAAGGGCATGTAGCTTTCGGTGGCATGGGTGTGGTAGATCAGCACCTGCGGCTCATCTGTATCCTCCAGCGAAAAGGGCAGGTCGGATTCTGCAAGTTTTTTCACCTCGCTGTAGCTCAGCGAGGTTTGATTCCTCACATAGCCGTGATCCAGCTTGACATAGGCGCTGGAATTTCCGCCGCTGTAGGTCTTGCGGATGATTTTTCCCGCGTCGTCCGGTTTGTCGGGAACCTTTTCCTCCTTTTGCGAGGCGGAGGAGGTTTCTTCTTCATCTTCGGTATCTGACGACACCGCATCGGTCATCAGGCCTGCGTCATCATTAATCGGAAAACCATCTATCAACGTTTTGCTGACAGTCGTATCCTCTCCGGAAACGTCCGAAATACTGCCGGGCCCGCTCCAAAATGAAACGCCGGCCGACAGTGCTGTCAGGCCGGACAACTTGTCTGCGGCCATCGGCGCTGTAAGCAAAACCACCCCAGCTCCGGCCAGGCTCAGCAAAATTCGCCCCAAAGGCGCCTTTCGCCGCTTCTTTTGTTTCACATTCTGTTCCTCCCGACTTTTTAGACTTCAATATCCTATTTTTATGTCGGGACCGAAAGGATTATGCTGTCAGCGCCGCAATCTCTTCCAGGGAAAGACCGGGCTGGAAGGTTCGGTTGAGCGCGTAAGCGATTGTTTTTGCCGCATGCTCTATGAGTGTGTCGATTTCACGGGGCGTGACCATCATGCTTTTCTCCGCCTGGCCTTTCTCCTGCGCCCCCTGGCAGATGGTGTTCAGGTCTACCACTGTCGGCACGCCGATGGAAAGTACCGGCACGCCGAGCGTTGCCTTGCTGAGCTCCTTCCGTTTGTTGAGCACTCCGGAGCCCGGAGAAATACCGGTATCCGAAACCTGGATCGTGGTGCCGAGCCGTGTAAGTCTCCCGGCTGCCAGCGCGTCTACCGCAACAACCAAGTCCGGCTTGGTTTGTTCGCATAAAGCAGTGATGATTTCGGCGCTCTCCATCCCGGTCTGCCCCAGCACACCCGGTGCGAGCGCGCTGACCGGAGCAAGCTCAGGCAGGCCGATCTGTTTTGCCAGCTCTCCGCTGATATGCCGGGTAGTAAGCATATAGCGGACTGCCAATGGCCCTAGAGCATCCGGCGTAATCTGAGAATTGCCCAGCCCTACAACGAGATAGGAATTCCCGGCTTCAGGCAGGAACGGCCTTAGCTGTTCCGCCACAGTTTCCACCTGTGCTTCAAAATTTGGAGCGGCGGCTTCAAATCCGTCTGTTTCAATTGTCACATAATGTCCAACCGGTTTTCCGATCCTGTTCGCCGCCTCTTCCTCCTTTATCTCCACTGCGGTAATCGTCATGCCGTTTTCGTTTTTCTCATTGGTAATGATACCCTGTGGAAGCGTTTCTCCGGCAAAATCAATACATTCAATCGCCAAATCCGTTCTGATGCTCATATAAATCCTCCAAACTGAAATTTTTTCGGCAAAAACACTTGCATTCTTGCAAAAAAGATGATAAGATATTAGTTGCTGTCATAGTCTAAACGTGTCTCAATTAGATTATGGAAAAGATTCAAAACTATTTTGTGTAAAAACAAGGGTTTTATGTTAAGGAGGTGCCTGTAATGCCGAATATTAAATCCGCAAAGAAAAGAGTTCTCGTAAACAAAACCAAAGCTGCTAGAAATAAAGCGTTAAAATCCAACCTGAAAACGGTTGTGAAATCTGCAAATGCCGCGATTGATACCAACGCTGAAAATAGAGCGGAGGCTGTTACCGCTGCGATCAAACGCATCGACCAGGCTTGCGCAAAAGGTTTAATGCACAAAAACACTGCTGCGAGAAAAAAATCCCAGCTTGCTGTGAAATTGAACAAAACAAACGCATAAGAAATTAAAGGCAGACCGAAAAGCTTCCTCTCACCCAACAGCTTTTGTGGTCTGTTTTTTTCTGCCCTTTTTCCTTAAATATTTTGTAAATTTCCCCTCATTTTGTTGACACGCTTTCAAAAGTCGACTATATTATAGATAAAGGATTTAAGAAAAGAGGCTTCAGCTATGGAAGATAAAATGATTTTTTCTGAAACAACCACATCTTCTGAAAAAAAAACATATCCTGTCAAAAAGAAGAAAACAAATGCTTTTTCTATCGTATCTCTGGTGCTGGGAATGGTGACGCTGGTTGTAGCCGCGCTTTATCTGGTTTACCGCTTCCTGAGCGACCGCGCCTATCACGAAAAATGGAAGGATTACGACGATTGCGGTCTGGCTTAATCACCCGCTTTGACAAAACGAAAAAGGGCAGTGCAGCCTTATTTGGCTGCACTGCCCTTTTTATTTCTCTTTCTACCGGATAAAGTTTGTCCATTGTCTTTTTTCCAGTTGCGGATGCTCCAGGCCGTTTTCCTTGCCCAGCTCTATCAGCTTGAGCATCCAGGCCATATTTCTGCCCAGCGTGCGCATGATCTGCATCCCTTCCATATCCTGGCGCACCTCCTCCGGCGTATTCCCATGCACCATATTCCAGTACTGGGATGACACCACAGGCATATTATTGATAGCCGGGTATTTCATAAGCTGTTCCAGCGCCGCCGTAGAACCCGCCCTGCGGCAGCTCGCAATACAGGCCGCCGGCTTAAAGGCAAATGTTTTGGAGGAGGCGTAAAACGCCCGGTCAAGCAGCGAGGTGATCGACCCACAAGCCGCCGCATAGTGAACTGGTGTTCCAAACACATAGCCGTCGCACTCCGCAGCCTTCCTAATCAGCTCGTTTACCCCATCGTCGTCTCCGTAAACACACAGGTTCTCCCGTTTTTTATGGCACATCTCGCATCCAGTACAGCCTCGAAGAACGCGGTTCCCGATCTGGAACCATTCTGTTTCAATTCCTTCCGCGTGGAGCTGTATTTCAATCTCCTGAAGCGCGGTTGCCGTACATCCCTTTTTTCGGGTACTGCCGTTTACCAATAAAACTTTCATTTCCTCAGCATCCTTTCTCCTGCCTTTGCAGGTTTGAATCCCCGCCTTTTTTTCATGTTTTTATTTGTCGTTTGTCAAGTCCCCGTTTCCGCTGACCGGAATCGCTTCGCCCAGATAGGTCGGCTCAGGCTGGATTACTGCGCTGAAAAAGTCCTTTGACCGCGCCAGCGCCTCCCGAACGTCCATCTTCCACCTGCCATAATAAGCGCGGTCGTCCGCCGCTACGCCATAGGCGTCCAAACCGAGCGCCTTCGCCAGATAGACAGAACGTGCCAGATGGTATTCCTGGGAAACAATTACAATCTTTTCCGCCCGGAAAATATCGCGCGCGCGGTACATGCTCTCGTAGGTTGAGAAGCCCGCATGATCCATAAAGACATTTTCAGACGGAATGCCCCGGTCAATCGCATAATTTTTCATTGCATTCACTTCATCATAGTTTGTCCGCCCATGGTCTCCGCTCATCAGCAGCTTTTGGGAAGCTCCGGCTTCATAAAGGTCAATCCCTCTGTTCAGACGGTCAGACAATACCGGGCTCGGCATCCCGCTTTCGCTGACTCCGCACCCCAGCACCAGGATGCAGTCGGCGTCCAAGCCGGCCGCTTCCTCTGCTGTCAGAATCCGACCTTTCACAGAAGAGATCATATAAAGGTTCGTTCCCGCAACCAGCAAAATACCGGCGGCAATCACAGAGAAAAAGAGAATCATTCCCCTGCGGAACCATTTTTTATGAAAGACGGTTTTTTTCTTTTCCATCTGTATGACGCACCTTTCTGGTGAAATTACAACCGTTTAAAAGAAGGGGCCTCCAAACGGGTTCCCCTGTTCTAGTTCCAATATAGCACAAATCCATTCCTTCTGCAACGAAAGTTGCAGAAGAGGGGCGAAACTTTTCCTTTCCTCATAGAATGAAATGAATCGTTGTGCCGCCGCTGCTGTAAAGCATCAAACGGCAGGAGGCAGAATCCAACCATCTCAAAGCAGAAGAAAGGAAGCCTTTGTTCGGCAAAGGCCTGGTATTGAAATGAGAAATTTAATCAGAAATTCCCGATGGTATACTGACCAAAGCGGGAAAACCAGCTATTTCGAAAATAACGGCCCAGCGGCCGACGTATTTTCGATGCAGGGTTACCGCACGCGCAGTTTAACGCTCACCGCCGGAGATACAGGAACTGTGGTTGACCGGTATGAGCCTATGCTTCCGGTAAAGGGACAGAGGGCGATCCGCTGGGGCTACCGTATCCGGGCAATTGAATCACAAAGCGTCATCCTGGGCGCGCAGTTTTACGATGCTTCCGGCAGCCTGCTTCATACCCTGAAGCATCCAATCGGCAATTATATCACCGCCCAATTCCAGCCAATCCTGATACGGTTTCCGGTTCCGCCCAAGGCAGAAACAGTCCGGCTGTTTCTGGAGCTTTCCGGAAAGATTACAGCCTGCACCTACTACGCTCCCACCGCCTTTTTCTGTAAATAGAGACACAGCCTGCCGGAAATCGGCAGGCTGTGTCTCTATTTTTTTTAGATCGTTTCAATCCGAGATTCTTATTTTTTCCCTTTTTCCAGCACAGCTTCAAAAACGCCGTGGTTACTGCCGCGCTCAATCAATGTGTTGCCGGTTTTATCGCACCAAGCTTCCATATCCGATCCGAATGCCGGATCGCTGGCACTGATATGAAGCCGTTCGCCGTCCCGCAGCTTTCGCATTCCTTCTTCCACCTTGCAGATCGGAGCCGGGCACTGCAGCCCGCGCGCATCTACTTCTAAGGAAATCCCATCCGCCCGGCACTTCTGGGATGCTTTCGGCCCGATCCTGCCGAGATCCAGGTTGAGCAGGCTGTAGGTTTTATAGCCGCCGCTGAGATTATAGGCCTGATAGCCATGCTGCAGCAGGATTCTGGCTGCTACATTTCCGCGAAGTCCCACCCGGCAGGTAAGGTAAACCGGTTTTTGAGGATCGAGCTCATTCAGCCGGCCGCGCAGGTCATCCAGCGGAATATTGATTGAATCCGGAAGCGTACCCATCTTGATTTCCGGCGGTGTGCTGACATCCAGAACGGTCACCCGCTCCCGGTCAAGCTTCGGTACGTCCTCCGCATAGAATACCGGCATATCTCCTTTCAGGATATTTGCGGCGGTAAATCCCAGGAGATTGACCGGACTTTTCGCGGAGTTGAAGGGCGGCGCATAACAAAGCTCCAGTTCCTCCAGATCGTATACGGTACCATGAAATTTCATCGCGGTCGCAATGACATCGATCTGTTTTTCCACCCCGTCCACGCCGACCGCCTGCGCGCCAAGGATCACTCCCTGCGGGTCAAACAGCATTTTCAGGCTGATCTGCTTTGCGCCCGGATAATATCCCGCATGGGAATTCGGATGGACATAGGTCTTATGATAAGCTGTTCCCTCCCGGAGCAGTTGCTTCTCGTTCATCCCGACGCTGGCGGCTACATAGTCAAACACCCGGACGACCGAGCTCCCGTATACCTGTTTGCCATTGCTGCTGTTTTTGCCCAACAAATTACCCGCAACGCTCCGTCCCTGACGGTTCGCTGGTCCAGCCAATGGAATTAAAGCTTCTTTTCCGCTAACGCCATTGATAATGCTGATCGCGTCTCCAACCGCATAGATATTCTGATCAGAGGTGCGGAAATTCTCATCGGTCAGGATGCTCCCGCCTACAGAAAGAGCAAGGCCCGCCTCCTTTGCAAGACCGCTTTCAGGGCTCACGCCCAGCGCCAGGACAACCATGTCTGCCGGGAGCTTTGTACCGTCAGACAATCTAACGGTAAGTCCTGTTTCTGATTGTTCCAATTTCTCTACACCGGTATTTAACTTCAGAGATATCCCCTTTTCAAGCATTTCCCGGTGCAGAATATTTGCCATCTCAAGATCAAGCGGCGGAAGAATCTGGTTGGCCAGCTCCACCAATGTGACCTTCAGGCCGCGGCGGCTGAGGTTTTCCGCCATTTCCACGCCGATAAATCCGCCGCCTACAACAACCGCGGAGGAGGATTTATTTTTTTCGAGGTAATCATCTATCGCCAGCGTGTTGTTAACTGTACGGACAGAGAAAATTCCCGGAAGGTCCGCCCCCTCGGCTGGCAGCCGTTTTGGCGCGGCGCCGGGTGCAAGCACCAGCTTATCATAGCTCTCCTGATAGGTTTCACCCGTCACGTGGTTTTTTACTGTAATTATTTTTTCAGCACGATGGATCGCGACGACCTCGCTCATCGTCCGTACGTCAATTCGAAAACGGCTTTCAAGCAGCTCCGGTTTTGTCACCAGAAGTGCTTCCTTTTTCGTAATTTCCTTCCCAATATAATACGGAAGCCCACAGTTCGCATAGGAGATGTATTCTCCCCGTTCAAACAGAATGATTTGCGCTTCCTCATCTAGCCTGCGCAGCCTGGTCGCTGCACCCGCGCCTCCCGCAACGCCGCCGACAATACACACCTTCATCTTCCGACACCGATCCTTTCTCTCATTAAATTTTCTGTCTGAATTTATCTTACCCTTTTTTACTATTATTTTCTGTGACTTCATTACAAAACAAGAGCTCGGGCCGGATGCTAACCGGCCCGAGCTTTAAGTTTCGCCGTTCACAAACTCCCGATATGCCTGGCGGAGCTGCTGCTTCTTTTCCAGTGGAATATCCTTCACCTCAAGCTCCGGCCTTGCAAGGTAATACCCCTGAATATAATCCACCCCAAGACGAACCACTGTGCGCATCTCCTCTTGGGTTTCCACTCCTTCCGCAATGGAGCGGATATGCTGGCTTCTGGAGTAGTCGACAATATGCTTAACCATCGTCTGCCGCGCGATATCCTTGTCAATATCGCGGATCATCGCCATATCCAGCTTCACATAATTCGGCTGCAGGGCAAGCATGGCTGTTTCCGTGCTGTAGCCGGTGCCAAAGTCGTCCAATGCGATCTCACCGCCCCAAGCGTGGATAGCCCGTTGTTTCAGAGCCATACAATCCGAGTCCGTTTGTTCACTTTCGATAATCTCGAGCACGACACGATACAGGTCATCATGATATGTTGTATAAATAAAATCCCTGGTCTTTTTTGAAAGATTGATGTTCGGCATGGAATTAATGAAAAGCTTTGCTTCCCCAAACGCCTCTTTCTGCAATCGGAACTCCTGTAACGCACCAGTCCAGGTCAGGCTTTCAAGCTGCGGCATCTTGGAATGAACGCGCGACAGTCTGATAACATCGGAAACGGTCTGTATAGTATCGCTCTGCGGGCGCATCAACGCCTCGTAGGCAAAGACCTCTCCCGTTTTCACCGAAGCAATCGGCTGGAACGCAAACCGCACCTCCCGCCGTTCAAAAAGCCGGATCAGCCCCTCCTGCCCGGAGAAGAGCAACGCGTCCCTCTGGAAAGCAGCCGGATCAAAAATTTTGATTGCGCCTTTCATAGTTTTCTTTGAATCATACATCGCGAAATCCGCATATCTCGCCAGCTCGTCATAATTTGTGCCGTTTTCCGGGCACCATGCCAGCCCTGCGGAGGCGCGCAGGTGAAGGGCCTGGTTGTCCGGCAGCCAGAATTTGGTACTGCTCAGCCGTTTATGTACTGTTTTTACTGCCTGTAACAGGGACTCCTTGTCAGAAAAGCCGGTAAGCAGGGCCAAAAATTCATCCCCGGAAATCCGGGAGACCAGCGCGCGGCAGCTGTCCAGCGTTTCCAGCACCTTTGCCGCCTCTGCAATATACCGGTCTCCGCAGTCATGCCCGTAGGTATCATTGATATATTTCAGGTCGTCCAAATCCCACATCACCATAGCGCCGATTCCAATGGACTCTTTTTTCAGCGCACGAACCGCCAGCCGGCGGAAGGAGCGGCGGTTTAACAGCTTTGTCAAAACGTCATAGTCCCGCTCATATTCGATCTTCAGCTTCTCGTTCATATCTTTGGTAATATCCATAGCCACAATCAAAATTTCTGCTTCGCTTTCGATCTTCTTTAGGTTAAGCCAGCTCTTCTCTCCATTTTCCCTGGATACCTGAATAATCTTAGTAGAGATTTCTCCTTCGTCGGTTGTCCTTACCTCTGGGGTTCCATATGTTTTGGAGATGGAGTAAAACCGGCTTACTAGCTGTTCAAAGTCCTCCTTTTTAAAGAAGGTTTTGCCGTGGCATTCAGCCGGCAGGCAAAGCAGCTCGCCTATGCGGCCATAACAATAAATGATCCTTGTTTCATGGATATATTCCAACGCGCCAATCGGGATGTCAGTCGCCTCGATAATATAAGAAAGCCGGGAATTAAACGCGATGACACTGGCGCTCATATCCTCAATCGCCTGGGAAAGGTTGTCAATTTCAGCAATATTGATCCTCGGCAGCAAAACCTGCTCCTCCCGGGAGGAAAGCCGCAGCTCGCTTGCCAGGTGACGGATCGGCTTTGTCACTCTGAAGGTGACAAAAGAAGTTCCGATCAGGCTCAGCAACAGCGCGATCCCAACGGACAGGAAAATGGAGGTTCTCAGTATACCGGAGACCGCCAGCAAATCGTTTTGGTTTACTACGCCCAAAAGCACCCAATGCTCTGTTTCAAAGGGCGTATTGTGGTCATAAAGCCTCAGTGATGCGGCACTGGACAAAACCGTTCCTGTCGGGCCTTCGCTCTCTGTTTCTATTTCATACAGTTCATATTTCTCATCTATGACGGAAAGAGAAAGCGGCCTGTTTCCGGATACCAGCCACTTAAACAGCGGCCCACTCTGAACCAGGGGTTTCAGCGTTCCGTCCTCGCCTTCACAAGCAATAATATATCCGCCCTCTGCCTCAGAGGCCGTCAGCTCCCGGTACGGGATCTGCTTATAAAGGTAATCCACAGAAACCTCAATTCCAATCACGCCAAACGCATTTCCCTGATCGTCAATCAGCGGCATGGTATAGGTAATCACCTTTTGATTGTTTCCGAACATATCAAAAGGCAGACTCCAATACCCGAGCTCCTTTGCCTCAAGCTGCGGGTAGTTTTTTACAGCCGCGACCGTTTTATAGTAAAACCGACTATTGTCTGACGCCTGATCCAGCCTCATCCTAGGACTCCAGAAGGAATCAAGCGCAAGGTTTAACTTTTTGCTGAGATCAGACGAACCGAACTCTACCAGGATATCATCGTTTTTCAGGGAAAAGGTTTGCGGGTCTTGGTCGCGCAGGTACCAGGCCGGGTATTCCCCTTCCTGCTCAGCCTCCCCTCCAATCACAACAAAAGCGCCTGTGGAGGAGGACGTCCGCAGCAGGGTCAGGAGACTGCTGCCAACCTGATCGGAGATCTGCAGTACAGCGTCGGGATTCGTTCTCTTTTCCTCCAGGAAATCCCTGTATAGCGTTTGACATTCCTGCATGACTGATTCAAAATTTTCAAGATTTGCCCATTTGTTCACCATGGTTCTCTGCAGCTCATCCCGTCTGGAGGAGACCTCGGAATTTAAAACCGAATAGGCGCTATCATTCACCTGGTCAATCGTGTTGTTTCCTAAAAATACCAATAAAAAAATTACCGATTCCAATGCTACTAAAACCAGCATTGGAATCAGCAGCTTTTGAAGGATTGAGTGTTTCCGCAGCAGGGTAAGCCGTGCCATAACATCCTTCCTTTCCAAACTGGTTTCTTGTCATGCTGCCTATGAAGCCTTAAGCGTTTGATCCAGCATGGTTTCAAGTTCTTGATACCACTGCTCAAACTGTTCGTCTGTCAGATACTCGGCCACCGCTTCATCATGCGGCACACCCTGGCCGATCTTTTCCAATACCAAAGCCCTGTTTTCCTGCGCGCGCTCCAGCATGGAGTTTTCCAAAATCTGACGGGCATTGTATCCGTTATCAAATGCCTTATTGGTATAAAGGGTATAGTCCTTTGCTTGATTGATACCTACCTCGATGGAGTCTTTCACAACTGGAGAAATATCCATCTGTTTCCCTTCCATAACCGAATGAACCAAATCCGGGTCATTCGCCTCCTGCTTTACCGGCAGATAAGCTGACATCAATGAAAATTCCGTATTCCGTTCCTTTTCCGTAAACCATTCCAAAAATACAACGCTCGCATATTCATGCTGTTCATCAGACCTGACAACAGCCATCCCAGCACCTTGCTGGACAGCATACGGCTCTGTTCCCTCAAAGTTCGGCACCGGCAGCACCATACACTCGATAGCCTCGCTTTCCTGGTCGTTAACCGAAACCTCTGTCGGGAAATAGCTCGCCCCGCTGGAGGAACCCACCAGCGCTATGATATCCCCGGTTTTCGCATCATCTGTGGCAAACCGCCCGTATTTTGAAAAATATCCGTTTACATAAGGGACGTACAGATTGTCCCACAAGCGGCGCATAATATCCTTATCTAGCTGCAGCGTTACTTCCCCCTTGTCGACCTTGAAAAGCTCCGTACCGAGCTGCAGGCTTCCGATAATCATATAATTGGCATAGGCGTCGCGCCCAAAAAAGGCTTTCCCGCCCGAATAATCATAATACTTCTCTGCGACCTCTGCCAGGCCTTCCCATGTGGAGAGATCGTCTGTGCTGACGCCTGCCGCCGCCGCAAAAGGCTCAAACGCCGTTTTATTGATCATGAGAAGCTCCGTTGATTTGGCGACCGGGAACACCTTCAGCTTGCCGTCTGCTCCAAGCCTTCCTTCTTCAATATAGCTCGGCACATATTCCGCTATTTCCTCCCCGGTCAAATAATCGTCGAGAGGAGCAAGCAGATCCATCTTGTCCAGCTCAAGAGCGGTATCGACATAGGTGGCAAATACATCTGGCAGTTCCTCTGCCCCTGCATCCTTATTTGCGGAAGCCGCTACCGCATCTGCCAGGTCATTGACGCTTCCCTGGCCAAACGCGTCTACGATAATTCCTTTTTCCTTCCCCACAGTCTCATTAAACTCATCCACCATGGTGTCAAACGCGCTTTTCAGCGCCCCGTTATAATAATGCCAGAGCGTAATCGTTGTAGGTTCTTCCGCAGAGAGGCCATGCTCATGATTTCCCGTGCAGCTTCCCAGTGTCAGCATCATCAAGAACGCCAAAATCCCACTGAATAATCTTTTTTTCATGTTGTTCTTCCCGCTTTCCCACATTTCATTTTATCAGCTATTCTGTAAAGTCACTTTAAATCATACCACTACCGCAATCTGTTTGCAGCCAAGAGAGAAGCCTCCTTAGACGTATGATCAGTATCCCTCAATGCCCTTCTTCAGCATGATTCCTTAACTAAAGTATACCATATTAGCAGGCTTTTGTCATGCCTATTTTTCCGGCAGGCTTCATTGGCGGCACTGCTGGGTGCCATAACGCTGTTTCCTATCATATTATCGTTCGTTTTCCATTTGTAATGCCTTTTTGATTTCCCGGTCCCGGATCAGGAAAACCGTTCCGATGATAAACAGGATTCCTGTTACAATCAGGATATATTCTATTTTGACACGGTCAGCCAGCGGGCCAAACCCCACCATGGCCAACGGCATAATCGTGCCGGTGACTACAGAGATCAGGGAGAACACCCTTCCCTGCATATCCGAATCGACATGCTCCTGGAACAGGGTGATAAACGGCGTATTGAACATTGGCATCGTAATCCCTGTCAGCCCCATCCAGGCCAGATAGCCGGCAAAGGGAAACGGCAGCCCCATCAAAACCGCGAATGTCCCGCATAACAGGCAGCCCAGGCCGATGGTATGGATTTTATTCCGGAAGCCGCCCCAGGATGAAATCAAAACACCGCCAAGGATGCTCCCCACGGAAAATACAATTTCGTTCAGCGTCAGATACCACGGGTCAGAGCCAAAGGTGCGTGTTACCATCAGGGTGGTTAAAAGAGCAAGCGGAGCCATCAGGATATTGCACAGCACCAGGTAAACCATCATCCGGGAAACCAGCCTGTGGTTCTTGGTGTAGGCCACGCCCTCTTTGATGGAGCTGAAATAATCAACTTTTTCCGACGCTTTGTCCCGGTGTTCTACCTTCACAAAGGAGAATACGGAAATCCCAATTACTGCTGTAATGACATCAATGAAGAAAATATATCCCAGCTCTACATTCGCGAGAAGTGCTCCGCTCGCCGCAGGTGAAAGCAGCAGCATGATCGACTGGATTGTGGAATTTACGCCATTGACGCGCATCAGCTTATTCTCCGGTACAATTTCAGGAATAAAAGAGGTTGTCGTAGGCGTTTGAATCCCGCTGCCGAGCGAACGGATTCCCAGAGTCAAAAACAAAAGCCACATGGAATCAATTCCAGCTAAAAACAGCAGGGCAATGATTAGGGTTGAGCAGGCAATTGCGCCGTCCGCCAGAATAATGAGCATTTTTTTGCTGTACCTGTCCGCCCACACGCCTGCAAATAAGGTGATCAAAACCTGCGGGATGAAACCAAATAATGTTGCCAGCGTGGTCATTGTGCCCGATTGAGTTTCCAGTGTGATATACCAGATAATCGCATACTGCACCAGCGAAGAACCAAACAATGAAATTGCCTGACTTGACAGGAACAGTCCCGCCTTTTGTCTCCAGTTATTTTCCATAAAAACGCCTCCTTTGTTTTGAGCTTATATCATTTTGAAATGACAGAAAAAACCGGCCACTATTACTAATGACCGGTTTTTGTCTTTGGTGACCGAAATTACTGGCATTTAGTAATCATGCGGATTTCGGGACTTTTCAAATAGCTAAATTAGAGGTTTATATTGAACCAACCAATTCTTTGATTTTTTTAATTCACGTCTATAATCTGCGGATAAATCATCTTTAGGGAGACGTTTATATATAGTAGCTTTTAGTCTATCACAATACCGCACTTTTGACATAATATTTTGTACTGTAAACAAATTAAGCCACGAATATCCAGTAGCTTGCTCAACTAAAAAATCATACGCTTTATCGTAAACCACTAAATCCTCATAAATGCTAACCATTGCAAGCTTATTTCTTGTCTTACTTTATGCTCATTTTCCCCAGTTTTGTACCAGCATCAATTGTATCTTTTAAATTTTCCTCCCAAAGATCTTGGCCCATTTCCTTGACATGTGCTTTCTTGCAGTGTCCACTGCCAAGAACATCACAACAAAAATCGTATTCATACTTATATAATGACTTTTCTCTTTCAAAATTTTCCTTTTCTTTACGATAAATCTCTGCCACTTTTATATTAAGTTTTTCTTTCTATCCTGAAGAGGCTGTTCTTTCCTTCCCAATTCCAACGCTTTTTCGACTATAGATGATAACTGTTTCTGTATTCCACCCCCACTTCATCTCCCTGTCTTAAAGTATCATCACCATCAGTGGCAACACAAGACTCCATATTTTGATCAAGCTGCAAATAGTAATGTTCTGCTATATAGCCACTTAATGTATTACTACCTTTATTAAATTCTGTTTTTATCCACATTTGCTTACTTTTTAGTTTTCTCTGTATAGATTTCTGTTGTATCAGTAATTGAATTAATAACGACATCAGATTCAACTGAATAATCATCAATAACAAGTGTTCTGCTTTCTTTGATTACGCTTTCACGATACTTGGCAACACTAAACATTTGACGATATTTCTCGAGTTTTTTGCTTAGCTGATTTTCTTGGCAGATTAAATCTGTACAATCACAGTCTGAAAGACCTCGTATCAATTCTTCAATATTAAATCGTATACTTCCGATGGCAGTACCTCGATTTAATAAGGTCCATCCTTTTTCTTGATCAGCATAGAAAGCTCCTAAAATATTATTTAAAATATCTTTATTAGAAAAAATTCATCGTACTTCTTACCGTTCTTTTGAAAATTGCAAATCGCTTATCAAAGAATACATGAACTTCTATAATTCCCAACGACCCCACTGAACAAACAATTACAAAACTTCCGATGCCATGGAAGAAAAATGTTATAAAAAGAAAATAAACTCTACAATCTAATGTAGAGTTCGAAAGTCGGATGCATTTTTATGTTTGTATTATAATTTCATCATTTTTGTAAAGCCGGTATCCAATAAACTAAAAGCGGAAAAGTGTTTATTAATCGAACCAAAATAGGAGTTAACTTCTAGCAGGCTAATCAGACGGTTCAAAAGTTAACTCCTATTCAAACTACTTGACTTCAACATTAGAAAGCTTTTCATAGTATTCTACGATACCGCAATGATCGTTGTTTCCTTTTCCATCATTTCTTAAAGCTTTTAAAATTTCAAATACTTGCGCAGTCAAGGTCAACGGTACAGACAGACCTTTTGCAGCTTCTAAAGCATTATTGAGATCTTTGTAATGCAGATCGATTTTAAATCCCGGTTTAAAGTTTCGCTCCATAATCAATGGGGCTTTTGCATTTAATACTGTACTTCCCGCCAACCCATTTTTTAAAGCTTCAAACATAATATGGGGGTCAACTCCTGCTTTGGTTCCCAGAACGAAGGCCTCTGAAACAGCAGCAATATTTAGAGCTACAATAATCTGGTTAGCCAATTTTACCGTATTGCCTGCACCGATATCGCCACACAGAGTCGCCGTTTGTCCCATACACAACAGCACCGGTTTTACTTTTTGGAATACTTCTTCCTTTCCCCCAGCCATAATTGCCAAAGTTCCATCAATCGCTTTTGGCTCTCCGCCGCTTACCGGGGCGTCGATCATTTCCATTCCTTTTTCTCCCAATATAGCTGCCACTTCCTGAGACACCTGTGGGTCGATGGAACTCATGTCTACTAATATTTTCCCTTTGTCAGCTTCTTCTATGATTCCATGTTCCCCGAGAACAACCCGTTTCACTTGCGGAGAATTTGGCAGCATAGTAATGATGAGATCACATTCTTTTGTCACCTGAGCAGCATTTTCTGCCTCTTGTGCGCCTGCACACACCATTTCTTCTACTGCATCTTTTTGAATATCATTACAAATAACAGTATAGCCGCTTTTTAACAGATTTCTAACCATTGGTTTTCCCATGATTCCCAAACCAATAAATCCAATCTTCATCATAATCAATTCCTTTCCTCATCTTTTATAGAAAGTTCTATCACCCTTTCGGATCCGAAAGCCCCCACCTTAATCACCGGTTGTTCAACAGTCGGCTCCAAAAATGTGACCTGGACAGTCGTTTCAGAATGTGGCAGCATTGGAAAATAATTGCTGCTGCACATAATATTTGTGATCCCCTCGATCTGTACCATCTGAATCAAGGTATCAGTCTTAAGGCAAAGCTCACAGGTTTGATCTGTTTTTCTTATAATTGACACTGATAACCTCTGCTCCGGAATCAATAGTTCACTGTACGGGCAAAAAAGTAATAAATCTTCTGAAAGCGGCTTTCCTTTTTCCAACAAACGTACGAAAATGGTTTCTTGAGTCCTATCCACCACCTCGTCATAAATACCAATCAATTCCATAGCACGACATAATTGTCCCGGAGAAATAATCATCTGTTTTTCCCATTTGTGTAGAACCTCCCCTTTCCCGTTTAAATGATATGCTTCTATCGTTACCTGTTTGGCTTCCTGTCCATGATGGGATGCCATTATCCGTACATCGCTGACATCACGGTATGGATAAACTGCTGTTTCCTGATAAAGGCGCTGAATAAAATAATAACTCATCAATGGTTCCCCGCCATAATCTACACAGCCAAACTGGAACAGCGGACCACCTTTATTCCAGGACCAATAAACGATTCCGTTACAAGACGGAGATTTAAACCGAAACTGGCTCAATGCATTATAATCCGCCAACGCCTGTTCTAATTCCATATTATACAGGTATGCTTCTAAGGAAGAATAATCAAATAGTGAACTGAACGGATGACGATTTTGCAGTTCTAGTGAAGTAAGAGCTTTCCACTTTTCTCCCCAGCCTTGTCCTGTAAATTTTTTTACATCAATATCCATATATTTCTGCAACGTTCTTGGACGAGAATAGCTTTCTGTAGTCCAGCAGGTCTCTGTGACAAAGGTAGGGTCCTTACCGGCATTATAGTAGCTTCCCCAGTTGTGGGATTCCCCCTCTACAGGCGATTGCGCATGTTTTCCGCCATGAGGGGAATTGTAGATATATGGGATATTTCCGCATAGTCGTTCCACTACCGGAGGGGTATAGGTAAGCGGCAGAGAAATTCCATAAAATTGGTCTAGTTCCTGCTGCATTCCCCATTCGTCCCAACCTTCCTGTTGTTCGTTTCCGCCGCAGATTATGCACAAGCAGGGATGTGAACGGATGTGTTTGATGATGCATTCAATTTCTGTAACAAAATCCGAGACAAATTCCGGGTCGTAATCCGGGTATACGTTGCTGTGTAAAAAGAAATCCTGCCAAATCAAGATACCCTTTTCATCACAGGTATCGTAAAATGACTGATTTTCCATGGCTCCCCCGCCCCACATGCGGATCAGGTTTACATGACTGTTTTCAATCAACTGGAACATATTTTGATATCGTTCCTCAGTGCTATAAACCTTGAGGTAATCCATTGGGATATAGTTTTGTCCCTTTACAAAGATACGCTTTCCGTTAATCCTAAAGTAAAAAGTTTTTCGTCCGGTGTCTGTTTCCCGTACGATTTCTGTCGTACGAATTCCGACTTGTCTGGAAACCTGATCTACTGTTTTATCCATTTCGATTACGCTCGCCTTGAGCGTATACAAATATGCTTCCCCATATCCCACAGGCCACCACAGATGGGGCTGTTCCAATTCTATCGCTATTTTTTGAAATTCCTGCGCCGCCCCCTGAAACTTCCAAACCGTTTTTCCTGATTGATCCAATAACTCTAACAAAAGTTCTGTAAGGTTGGTTGGATGTGCAAGAGAAATTTCAACAATTCCAAACGCCTTCCCCTGCTCCAGACGGTTTGTGGAAAAAGCAACATCTGTTAAGAAAGCTGCTGAGTAAAACCGCAGTTCTATCGGTCGATAGATGCCGATTCCCAGGACACCTGTACCTAGATTTAGCAGACTGGAAGTTGTAAAAAAACTACGCTGATATCTGCGTATTAAAGATTTCCCCAGCATTCCCTCAATCGCATTTCCGCGCTTTAGTCGTTTGGCCGCCTCTAGTTTGTTTTCTACCATTCGTTCATGTGCTTTTACTCGAATTTGCAACAGGTTTCCTTTAGGAATAAACAGCTCTGTTGGTACCGTAAATTCATAATTTTGATACGCATTGCGTGTTTCTCCAATCAGATGACCGTTTAGCCAGATTTCTGAAAACGTATCGATCCCATATACCTTTAAAACAGAAAATGGATACCGTTCCAACCGTTCCGGGGCATCGAATTTTGTTTCATACAACCAGTCGCTTTTGGCCACCCATGCGGCGTCAAAGGCGGCCTGCGTGCTTGCATATGGGTTTTTTAACCTTCCATGTTCCATCAAATCGTAATGGACACAGCCCGGCACTGTTGCTTGGAAACGATCTTGAATCGCTTCAGGCCGGGTGTGGTCAGGCAATTCCCGGCCATATTGGGACAATTCCCAATTTTGGGGACAAATTATCTGAACCATTTTCCCACCTCTTATCCTTACTTATCCCGCCAATTATTTGGTATAGACATCCCGCGGTTCTAACTGGTTCACCAAAGGTTCTCCGGCTCGGTATCGTCGAATATTATCACAGATGATGCGCAGGCAGTTTGCACGCATATCAGGCATTTCCGGGGTGCAGTGTGGTGTAATGATCATATTGGGAAGATCCCACAGCGGGCTGTCCGCCGGGAGAGGTTCCTTCTCAAAGGTATCACAACCTGCTCCGGCAATTTTTCCGGTTTTCAGCGCTTCGACCAAGGCTGGTTCATCAACAATAGGGCCTCTCGCCATGTTAATGAACAGTGCGGTGGATTTCATTGCTTCAAATGCTTTTCTATCAAACATATGATAAGTTTCATCACTCAAGCGGATTGCAACAACGACAATGTCACATTCTTTCAGCATTTCTTTCAGCTCGTCGCCTTCCTCCGCACCATACATTTTGTCAACACTCTCCGGAACAACAGCTCTGCTCCGGTCATACCCCAGCACGGTCATACCAAAAGCCTTGGCGCGTTTTGCCACCTCTGTTCCAGTATATCCAAGCCCTACTATGCCTATGGTCTTGCCATAGATTCCACGGTCATCTACATACATTGTTCCGCCCCAGATATGCTCTTTCTGTTGTCTGCTGACATCATGCATCTTATAGATCAATGATAGGATCAGGAAAAAGGTATGTTCCGCCAGCACCGGTCCGGAACGGCCTGCGGAACCTGTCAGTTTAATCCCTCTTTCAAAAATCTGCGGCTTTGCAGAATCGTTGATTCCACCCAAATCACAGTGGATCCATTTTAGATGTTTTCCTTCATCGATGATCTGCTGGTTTAGGTTTCCGCCTAAAATTGCCACATCGGCTTCTTTTAATGCCTCTGAGATACCAACTTTATCATTTGCAGCAACATGTAATATGGTTGCAGGTTTCAACGCTTTTTCTAACTCTTCCCAATACCATCCATCGTAAGGCACTGTTGCCAATACTGTTTTTATCACGTTTTCCATTATAATTACTCCTTATTCATAGATCATGTCATCAGGATCTGTTCCAATTCGTCCATTTCGTTCCAAATTATTGATTGCCTCCATTTCTTGTTCTGTTAATTCAAAATCAAAAATTAAGGAGTTTTCAATAATTCTTTCTTTATGTACAGACTTTGGAATAATAACCACACCAGACTGTAAATTCCAGCGGAGAACCACTTGCGCTGGAGTCTTTTGATATTTTTTAGAGAGTTTTACAACAATATTTTCCTGCAAAACATTCCCTTTCGCAATGGGTGCCCAAGCTTCCGTTTGTATATCATGAGCCGAGTTATAGCTTAACATATTTTGCTGTGTTAAATAGGGATGTCGTTCTATCTGATTGACTACAGGCTTAATCTGACAATGGGATAGAAGCGCATCTAAATGATGAGCGTGAAAATTACTGACTCCGATTGCACGTACATATCCCTCTTTATACAATTTTTCCATTGCTTTCCATGTATCTAAAAATTTATCAGTAACCGGAAAATGCTCTAAGTATAAATCAATATACTCCACACCTAACCTTTTACGGCTGCGTTCAAAGGCCTGCAATACGTTTTCATAACCCTGTTCGTTATTCCATGCTTTTGTGGTAATAAAAATATCTTGTCTATTTATCCCGCTTTGACGGATAGCTCTTCCAACGCTTTCCTCGTTTTGATAATAAGAAGCGGTGTCAATACTTCTATACCCGGCTTCTAATGCCCACTTTACAGCCTTTTCTGTTTCTTCACCATCTTTGGCTCTCCACACCCCTAATCCAAGTTGAGGAATATGAATTCCATTATTTAAAGTAATACAGTCTGACAAAGATTTTACAATCATAATTTTCACCTATCCTTTCAACCCCTGTGTAGCAACCCCTGCTATTAGTTGTTTCTGTGCGAAGATAAACACAATAATAATTGGCAGCAGAGACAGCGTTGACATTGCAAATAGTTGTCCATAGTTAGAATCACCTGTTGAATCGATAAATGTCCTTAATCCCAATGCAATCGTAAATAGATGCGGGTCTCCAATATAAATTAGCTGACTAAAGAAATCATTCCAAGTCCAAATCAAGGTAAATACAGCTACCAAAGTCAGTGGAGATTTACATAATGGCATAATGATTTTTAAATAAATAGAAAACACACCGCATCCATCAATCATTGCTGCCTCATCTAAATCTCTTGGTATGCCACGCATAAACTGAACTAACATAAAACAGAAAAAGCCTTCTGTAGCTAAAAACTTTGGTACAATTAAAGGAAGAAAAGTATTTGTCCAACCTAAAGCATTAAACATGATAAATCTAGGAATTAGAACAACATGAAACGGCAACATCATTGTAACAATCAATATCGAGAACAAAAGATTGCTTCCTCTAAAGCGGAGACGAGCAAATGCAAATCCTGCTAAAGAACAGGAAACTAGATTGCCAATAATACAAAAAATAACTAATATGATAGTATTTTTAAAAAACAGTCCAAAACTGGTCCCTGACAATCCATTCCACCCCTTTATATAATTTTCAAAGGTAACTTCAGAAGGGAATAGTCCCATATCTTTAAAAATTAGTTCTTCAGGTTTAAAGGAACTGGAAATCATCCAGATTAAAGGATACAACATAATGATTGCACCTAATAATAATAAAATAAATGATATAATTATTCTGATTTGGTTTCGTGTTTTCTTCATAGCTCTTTTCCCTTCCAATAAGCGGTCAATACACCCTTAATCATCATAATGTACCCAAAACTTTGAAGTTCCAAATAACACTAATGTTAGAAGTCCGACCACAATTAATAAAAACCAAGCCATCGCAGAGGCGTATCCCATTTCATACTGAGTAAATCCTTTAAAATATAAATACAGCGTATAAAATAAAATGGAGTCCCTGAAACCACCTGTTCCTTTGCCGATAATAAAGGCGGGAGTGAATGCTTGAAATGCCGAAATTAACTGCATAATCAAATTAAAAAAGATGATTGGTGTAAGCATTGGAAAAGTAATTTTGAAAAAGCGTTTTACCGGTCCAGCCCCATCTATTTCTGCTGCTTCATACAGTGTATCCGGAATATTTTTAATTGCAGATACAAAAATCACCATGCAAGATCCAAATTGCCAAACCAGCAAAACAATTAAGGTGTTTACCGCACTACCCGGATTATTGATCCATGATATATTTTCAAATTGTGTAAAGCCCAGAGAGGATAAAAGGTTGTTTAACAGCCCGTCTATGCCAAAAACTTGTCTCCATAATAACGCAATAGCTACGCTGCCTCCCAACAAAGATGGGACATAGTAAACCGCCCGAAATATTTTAAATCCCGGGATTTTATCAGAAATAATAACTGCTAAAAACAATGCAAAAATCAACTGCAAAGGAACACCTAACGCAACATAATGCGCAGTAACCTTTGCTGACTGAATAAATCTAGCGTCATTAAACATCTCAATATAGTTTCCCATACCAACCCATTGAGGTGCATTAAACATATCATAATCGGTAAAAGAATAATACAGTGAGGCAATCATGGGAACCAAGGAAAATACGACAACACCTATTAACCAAGGCGCTAAAAAAGCAAAAGCTATCTTTTGGGTGTATTTATATTTAGAATTTGTCTTCAAAACAACTTCCTTCTCCCTATTATAAAGTTAATTTTGTCATAGTGACAGTTTCATAAAACAGAAACTGTCACTATGACATCGATTATTGGTTTTTAGATAGAACATCTTCCGCTTCGGCAAAGAAGTCGTCTACTCCCGCATTGATATCCACAGCACCGGAAGAAATATTCTCATAGGTCCGTTTTAACGCATCCATAATTGTGGCACTGCCCTCTGCGCGCGCAACAGTTTCCGGTAATGTACTATCCTTTACTAAAAGATCAATAAAATCATAATTTTTCTTTTCATCTTTTGTGGCTTCTGCATTCAATGCTTCAATAGCCTCTGGATCTGCCGGTGCGCCATAATCAGCTTTGAATACTAAATTTGCATCTATATCATTGACTAAATAATTTATCAAATCTACACTTTCATCAACTACTTTACTTTTTGAAGAAATCCCAAATGCTGTTGGCTGCAAAATTTCGCACCCATTTCCACTCACACTTGGAGCCCTTGTGATAAACAACTCTGAATCAGACAACGAATTAAAGGTGGGCATTAAATTACAATTTTGAAACAGCATAGCTGTTTTTCCTAAAACAAGATAGGAACTTTCATATGGCAAAGCTGCAGCCTCAGCGGATTCACCAGCATCAGGCGTGCAACCAGATTTTCTTAAATCTTCCCATAAAGCAAACCATGAAGCTAAATCCTTTTTTTCAAAGCCCAAGCTTTTTCCATCTTCACTATATACTGTTTTTCCTATGGAACGAATATAAGCCTCAAACGCATGATCAGAAGTAGCAGCCGTTTCGACAACCCATACATCATCCGGAAGTTTGGCTCTTAAATCTTTGCAATATGCTACAAATTCATCCATAGTCCATGTTTCTGGCGGGATCTCACCCCCTACGCTTTCAATAAGTTGCTGGTTATAAATAACCCCTTGAGCGGACAGTGCATATACAATACCATAAATTTTCCCATCTAAAATCCCAGGAGATTTGGCAGTTTCCGTCCAATCACTTAAGTCGATTTTTCCAGACTCTACATATTCGTCTAACGGCAATAAGACACCTTTATTCACATATTCGCGAATAGATTGCATTACAAATGGAGATACATCCGGTTGTGTTCCTGTAGCAGCTTGAGTTGTAAACTTTGTCCAATAATCATTCCAGTTAGTATATTCCCGAGTCACTGTAATTCCTGGGTGATCCTTTTCGTATGTATCTAAAATTTGATTCATTCTTTCGTTTCGAGTGTTAGCACCCCACCATGACATACGGATCGTAGTATCCTTACCCGAATTTACCTCTGACGTAGAAACGTTTTTGTCATTTGCAGAACCTCCACAGCCAGTAATACTTGCTAGCATCAATGCTCCCAGTAAAGCTGCAAAAAATTTTTTCATTTTCTTTTCCTCCATTTTCATATATTTAATTTTAAATTAATGATGACAGTTATAAAATTATTCTGTTTATATTGTTTGGATTTAACATTTTGAATGAAAATCTAGGCCTTTTCTTTCATAAATAAATGATATTTTATGCACCTTAAACAGGTGTTTTTTTTTATGCCTTTTTCTCCATTTTATAAAGAACGAAAAATTCTAATATTTCCGTATATACCTTTTATTTTCCTCTCCTTTCTCAAAAATTTTTTCCTTCAAGACGAACTTCCCAACCAGAAAAACTTTTTTGAAGCACTTGATTCATACTCTCTCTATTTTTGTTTTTTAATGCTTCGTAAATTTGTCTATGATCTTGTGCAATATTATATTTATTAAGCACTTTCCCTATTTTAGGAATTGTTGATTGAAACAGTTCTAATAATCCCTCTCCGGTTTTTATTACATAAATATTGTGAGTACAATCCAATACCGCCCGATGAAATCTCAATTCATCTTCCGAAGAAGGTTCACGATATTGTATTTCGTTTTCCAAATCAGTAACAATGTTTTCTATTATTTTTAAGTCTTTTTCAGTAGCCTGTTCCATTGCCAACATAGTATATGCAGTTTCATACATTCTTCTAAATTCTACTAATTCTTTGACCGATCGCGGCAATAAAATTAATTGAAGTGAAAACGCGTTAATGACACCGCTTCCAAAATCAGAATTAACAAAAGTTCCTTCACCCTGTTTCGTTTTCAATACATCAAGAGCTTCTAACATTTTAATTGCCTCTCTAACCGATGATACCCCCACGCCCATGTCAGAGGCCAACTCAGCCATAGACGGTAAACGGTCACCGGGTTCTAACTGCCCTCTTACTAATGCTTCTTTTAAACTATTTAACACTAAATGAGATACTTTTTCTTTTTCTTTCACCGTAGTAAAATTCAAATTATCAATCATATTTCATTCTCTTTCTTTTATATGATATAAGACGTCTTATAACTTATGATATGATTATATGTTATTCATATAATTTTGTCAATATATATTTTTAAAATTATATGATTTATACATGGAGTGCTACTGGAATTTGGTACATTTTATTTGTGTCCGCCTCCATTAACTTCAAATTTCATCTGAGCAAGATAAATGGTAAGGCAATCAGCCTTTATGGCAGCTGATAATTTTGTTACAATAATCAAAGCCAACAGAAAGGAGATATTTTAATCATGCCCAAGACCTATTCAGAGGAATTTAAACAAATGCTTTATCAAAAATACAAATCGGGAGAAACTATATCCAGCCATTGTAAAGCCTATGATGTTTCCCGAATTTCGCTCTACAACTGGTTTTCAGACATGAAACCAATTGTGAAATCTCAGGGGAAAATGTATTCGGCTGGTAATATTCTCGCCTTGCAGAGAGAATTAGAACGTTTAAAAGCTGAAAACGAGATCTACCGTATCAGCGGCTGCACCCCAAAATCCCCTCTAAAAAACTGAATTGATGCAGATTTAGAATTAATGGAACATTACGGTTTTCGAATGATGCTTGTATGTAAAGCACTTGATGTAAATCATACAACACTATATCATCGAATTCGTCATAAAGATATTCCGACCAGTTATGAATTGCGAGATAATGAGCTTCGTCCACTTATTCAAAAAACATTTGAAAAAAGTAAGCAGAGATTTGGAGCGCCTAAAATTCGCATCAAATTAAAAGAAATAGGATACACTGTCGCCATTGAAAAGATACGAGAATTAATGAAGGAAATGAATCTTTGCTGTCAAGTACAGAAACTCTCCCGATATGATAATAACATTTATCATCGGCAGTTTTGAAAAGATAGATTAAAACGAAACTTTACAACAGAAGCTCCAAATATTGTGTGGGTCAGTGACACAACATATGTGATGGTAAATAAGACATTTTATTATATTTGCGTTATGATCGATTTGTTCTCCCGAAAAGTCATATCTTACGAAGTTTCAACCTATAACAATACAACCCAGTCAAAAGAAGCCTTTAAACAGGCTTTTCAAGAACGAGATCGTCCGCAAAATTTGATTTTTCATTCTGATCAAGGCTCACAATATGTCTCTTATGAGTTCGTCAATATCTTCAGAAAAACAAAGTAAAACAATCTTTTTCAGTACCTGGTTCTCCGCACGATAATGCAGTAGCAGAGTCTTTCTTTGCCTGTATGAAAAAAAGAATTACATCGTCATGCTTATTTCACTGCAGAAGAACTAATACAATCCGTAGAGGAATACATTCACTTTTTTAATTGTGAGCGACCTCATCATCGGTTGAAAGCACGAACACCTGAACAAGTAGAAATAGATTATTATGCAGAAAATCCGGCAAATACATAATTACAATAATAAAAAACGAAGGTATGTTTTGTACATTTCCAAAAAGAAACTACAAAAACTTACCTTCGTATCATCTGGTGGTGGAGGATGGATTCGCTTTTGCTGCGGCAAAAGCCGGTCGCGGCTCTGGATGTCCACCGGAAATCCGTTCACTGCCGCTCCTATCGAACCCATCTGCAAAAAATAAAGACAATCTGTAAAAACAGATTGTCTTTATTTGGTGGTGGAGGATGGATTCGAACCATCGAAGCTAAGAAGCAACAGATTTACAGTCTGCCCCCTTTGGCCACTCGGGAACTCCACCATATTATGAAATTTTCCTTTGTCGAAAAAGGATTGGAGCTGGTGAACGGACTCGAACCCCTGACCTGCTGATTACAAATCAGCTGCTCTACCAACTGAGCTACACCAGCATTTACGACACCTGCATATTATATCAGACAAGCTGACATTTGTCAACAGCTTTTTGGTCGAGGCGACAGGACTCGAACCTGCGGCATCTTGGTCCCAAACCAAGCACTCTACCAAACTGAGCTACGCCTCGATCAGCATATACGCATGGAACAGCTTTTATATTATATCCGAAAATCTTTTATTTGTCAACACTTTTTTCTCAAATTCCATTTTTTGACATTTTTCGATAATTACAGTACAATAATGACATAGGAATCGCGATAAAAGGAGGGCTTTGATGAAGCGCGAACAGATATTTTGTCTAATTTTGGCGGTTATAGTTTCCGGCGCGTTTCTTGCTGCTGTCGGGTTGACCTTCCACTCTGATGCAACTACAATTATTTTAGGCGGCAACGTCAGCGCCACATTCCATCAGGATTCGCAGGATGACGCCCAAAGCTATCGTAATGGCGGCCAGAAAAACGGCAGCCGCTCCGGCGCTTCGAATCAATCCAACTCCAGCGCAAACTCGGATTCTGAAATCCCCCTTTCCGACATTGTCTCAGAGGAATTTTCTGAGCCACAGGAGCCGCCCGTCGAAAGCGGCCTGACTGAAGAATCGGATCCATCTGATTCTGCTCCAGTTTCCGACTTGCCGGATGATGATTTCTCAGAGGCAGAAGCGGTTCTCCGTTCCATTGAAAAGCGCTATTCCATTTCTGTCACCTTAAACACGCCGCTGCATCCTATTGACTCCTCCAAGCTGTTTACCGATTCCGGCAAGGCATTACGGGTTGCGAACTTCCTTTCTGTTTCCTGCGGCTGTCTTGCAAACGAGCTCTCCGGTCTGCGCGACAACGGATACCAGATTAAGGTGCTCCTTTCTTCGGCTGCGGCTACCAGCATTTCCGTTTCCCTGAGTGGGAATACGATTTTGTATCAGGTTGACGCAAGCAGCGTTGATTGGACTTTTTCCTTCTGCTACGAGACGGTGAGTCTCATGGAATCCATGCTGATGCAGCAAGCGAATCAGTCTGCGCTTTATCAGGAGTTCACAAAGTATAACCCCAATAGTTTCTCCTACGGCACGCCGGATTTCTCCCTGATTCAGACCACTCCGGCAAATACCTATTTCTGGGATGTCGCCTGTCAAAAATCGGTCTCTGAGGATAGACTCCGCGTGTATACCTGCTTCATCAAGGGCTATGTCGGCAACCAGTATAAAACAACTGCCTGTCCAATGTTCTGCAAATACCAGGTGATGAAAACTCAGTTTGAAACCTATATCCTATCCTAATTGAAAAAGGGTGAATTCTATATGAAAGGGAGCGGTGTTTTAACGCCCGTTTCCAGCCTCCCCTCCCGTTATGGCATCGGCACCTTTGACGACGGCGGAACCGGCACGTTCCGCGGGCTGTTTTCCTCACTGCTGGAAGGAGCAAGCTGGCGTAAGCCGTACCAGTACCATCTGCTCTATGATCTACCCGATTGCCTGGAGAAAACGTTCGCGGTAAACCGGGATATTGGGATCGTTTGTCATTCTCCCGGAAATGCCTGCTGAATATTGCAAACGCGGGCAAGTTTTCTAGTGGCCGCACCATCCGGCCGTACGCCGGAAAAATCCGTAAGCTGTAACATGGAAAAAAGTATGCGAAGATAAATAAAAGCCCCTGCTTCGGAAATTCCGAAGCAGGGGCTTCTCTTTTACTTTGCAAAGTCAATTGTGCGGCTTTCCCGGATCAGGTTCACTTTAATCTGCCCCGGATAATTCAGCTCGCTTTCAATCTTTTTCACAATATCGCGGGCAACCAAAACCATCTTGTCGTCCTTCACGACTTCCGGCTTGATCATTACGCGGACTTCACGACCCGCCTGGATCGCAAAGGATTTTTCAACGCCATCAAAGGAATTGGCAATTTCTTCGAGTTTTTCCAGACGCTTAATAAAGCTTTCCAGATTCTCTCTTCTGGCCGCCGGACGCGCCGCTGAAATAGCGTCCGCCGCCTGTACCAGACATGCAATAACCGTTTTCGGTTCCACATCGTTGTGATGCGCTTCAATTGCATGAAGAACTGCCGGGCTTTCTTTAAATTTGCGGCATACGTCTACGCCGATCTGGACATGGGAGCCTTCAATCTCATGATTGAGCGCTTTCCCAATATCATGCAGCAGGCCTGCGCGCCGCGCAGTGGTAGCATCCACGCCCAGCTCCGAAGCCATAATGCCGGCAAGGTGCGCCACCTCAATCGAGTGGTCAAGCACATTCTGGCAGTAGCTGGTTCGGTAGGTGAGCCGTCCGAGGAGCTTGACGATCTCATAGTGAACGCCGTGGACGTTCGTCTCAAGGATCGCGCGTTCCCCTTCCGTTTTGATTTTATGTTCGATTTCACGGCGGGATTTTTCTACCGTTTCTTCGATCCGGGATGGATGGATCCGTCCATCCGCAATCAATTTTTCCAGTGTCAGGCGGGCAAGTTCCCGTCTAACCGGGTCAAAACATGATAATGTTATCGCTTCAGGTGTATCATCAATGATCAGGTCAACGCCTGTCAATGTCTCGATCGCACGAATGTTGCGGCCTTCCCGCCCGATGATACGGCCTTTCATTTCATCGTTCGGAAGAGCAACAACAGAAACTGTCGCCTCAGAAACCTGTTCTGCGGCCAGTCTGGAGATTGCAAGGGAAATCAATTCTTTTGCCTTGTCTTCGCATTCATTTTTAATCTGCTGCTCATACGCGGTTATTTTCTGCGCCTTTTCATATACTAAATCATCTTCCAAAGAAGATAAGAGCTGCGCCTTTGCCTCTTCTGCGGTTAATCCGGAAATTCGTTCCAGATTATCGATTTGGCTGCGTTTGATAATTTCCGCTTCTTCTAATTTTTGGTCAGCAAGCTTTAGCTTTTCACCGAGTTTTTCTTCTTTTTTCTCTAAGCTGTCCATCTTTTTATCGAGGGACTCTTCCTTTTGCATCATTCGCCGTTCTTGTCTGGATACTTCGCTTCGCCTGTCCTTGATATCACGGTCAGCCTCAGATCGAAGTTTGTGAATTTCGTCCTTTGCTTCCAACAGCGCCTCTTTTTTCCTGGTTGCGGCGTCCTTATCCGCATCTGCCAGGATTCGCTGTGCTTCCGCTTCCGCGCTTCCGATTTCCGCTTCCGCTATTTTTTTGCGGTGGGACACACCCAGCTTGAACGCAATTGCCGCGAACACGACGCCGGAAACAACGAATGACACCAGACATAACAGCACTACTGTTACGGTTGTCATAAAAGCATTTTCCTCCTATTTTCAATTTTCAAGATACCCTTTTTCATCCATCTATACGATTCGTAAATCTAAGCATAAAATACATTATCAATAATATTGTATATTTTTTATCTGTTGATGTCAAGAAAAACTTATACAAAATCTCATATTCCGCTTGCACAGCCGGTCGGTTGGTTGTATAATTGTACAAAGCTGAGGAAACAGCCCGTTTTTATCGCAAATTCCGGTTGACAAGCCGTCCTCGTTTATGTTATGATTAGTATTACCTCAAAGAAGGTCTATTTTTTTGTGCGCATTTTTAAAAAGATACTGCGGTCAGTCGACAGGATGCGTCCAAAGCAGGCCGGAAACCATTAACAGTCCTTGAGGGAGGCAAAAAAAATCCGATTTAGCAGGAGGTGCCGATATGAGGGTTAAAGTTACATTAGCTTGCACAGAATGCAAACAGCGTAATTACAACACAATGAAAAACAAGAAAAACGATCCTGACAGGCTCGAAATGAACAAATATTGTCGTTTCTGCAGGAAACACACTGCTCATAGGGAAACCAAGTAGTTTAGGAAGGTGGATGGAAAATGGCAAAAGACGCAGCTGCTGTCAAAGCAAAGCCGAAGAAGGAAAAAAAATCCTCCGGCAAATTTTCCCGCTTCTTCAAAGACCTTAAGAGCGAAGTGAAAAAAGTCGTTTGGCCAAACAAAAAGCAGGTGAAGAACAACACCCTGGTTGTGTTAGGCTTTATGGCTGTAGCCGCAGTATTCCTCTGGATTATAGACGGAATCCTGGGACTGATTGTCCATCTGATTTTTGGTGCATAATCGAAAGGCCGGACGTACAATCACATTTAATTTTACCCAAACAAATCTTTTCTTAAGAAGGGACGGATACAATGTCAGAAACTGCAAAATGGTATGTTGTGCACACTTATTCCGGTTATGAGAACAAGGTGGCGCAGAACATAGAAAAAGTTGTCGAGAACCGCAGTCTGCAGGATTTGATCTATGAAGTTAAGGTTCCGACCGAAAAGGTTGTGGAAGTAAAAGACAACAAAACGCGTGAAATTGAACGCAAAATTTTCCCGGGCTATGTGCTCGTGAAAATGATCCTGACCGACGATTCCTGGTATGTTGTCCGCAACATCCGCGGCGTGACCGGCTTTGTCGGAACGTCAACCAAGCCGGTTCCTCTGACCGAGACGGAGGTAAAATCCCTCGGCGTTGAGACGGTTCAGGTGGAGGTCGACTACGCGGTGGGCGACAGCGTAAGCGTTGTTGCAGGCCCGTTGGAAGGCTTCGGCGGCATCATCAATGAAATCGACATTGAAAACAACCGCGTTGCGGTTACTGTTTCGATGTTCGGACGGGAAACCCCTGTCGATCTGGAATTAAACCAGGTCAAAAAGGTGTAAGGCGTTTTCATTTTATGGAATGATAGAATAAAACGCTTGTGGGAGGAGCAGAAATTTTAAGACTGTTCCGCCATTTACCACGAAATTTTGGAGGTGCAAATTATGGCTCAGAAAGTAGCAGGCTACATCAAGCTTCAGATTCCTGCCGGCAAAGCTACTCCGGCACCACCGGTTGGTCCTGCATTAGGTCAGCACGGTGTTAACATCATGGCATTTACAAAAGAATTTAATGAGCGCACGAAAAACGATATTGGATTGATCATTCCGGTAGTAATCACAGTTTACGCAGACCGCTCCTTTACTTTTGTTACCAAAACCCCGCCGGCAGCCGTTTTGATTAAAAAGGCCTGCGGAATTGAAAGCGGTTCGGGTGTGCCGAACAAAACAAAAGTTGCAAAGATTACCAGGGAGCAGGTACAAAAAATCGCGGAAACCAAGATGCCTGACTTAAATGCTGCTAACATCGAAACTGCAATGAGCATGATCGCTGGTACAGCCCGGTCCATGGGTATCGAAGTAGTCGATTAATTACCCTGGTGGGAGGAAAAATCCGCTATATACCACTTTTAGGGAGGAAATGTGAATGAAACACGGTAAAAAGTATACAGATAGTGCAAAGACGATCGAGCGCGCAAAGCTGTACGATGTAAAAGAAGCATTGGAACTGGCGGTCGGCGCGGCAAAAGCAAAATTTGACGAAACGATCGAACTGCACATTCGTTTGGGCGTTGACTCTCGTCACGCTGATCAGCAGGTCCGCGGCGCAGTTGTTCTGCCAAACGGAACTGGTAAAAATGTAAGAGTTCTGGCAATCTGCAAAGGCGACAATGTGGATAAAGCGCTGGAAGCCGGTGCAGACTATGCTGGTTCTGATGAATACATTCAGAAAATCCAGGGCGAGGGCTGGATGGATTTCGACGTTGTAATCGCTACCCCGGATATGATGGGTATGGTCGGCCGTCTCGGTAAAGTATTAGGCCCGCGCGGCTTGATGCCTTCTCCAAAAGCCGGCACCGTTACTCCGGACGTTGCGAAAGCAGTATCCGAAGCAAAGGCCGGTAAAATCGAATACCGTCTGGATAAAACCAACATCATCCACTGCCCAATCGGAAAAGCTTCCTTCGGCGCTGATAAGCTCGAGGAAAACATGGAAGCGCTCATGGGCGCGGTTGTAAAAGCAAAACCAGCCGCCGCAAAAGGGCAGTACCTGAAGTCCTGTGTTGTGACCTCTACTATGGGGCCTGGCGTAAAGGTAAATACCGGTAAATACGGTGTTTAATTCGGGGCTTGACAGAATAGAGAAAATCCCGTATAATATGTAAAGCTGTTATTTTTCTATAGACCACAGGTTCAAAACGCGTTGTTTTGTATAATTGCCGTTCGGCTGCCTGTCGAGGAGGAATAAAAGGCGGATCATTAAAAAATAAGGCGGCAATGCCTTATGGTTTTGATATCAGTCCTTCCCTTCTCTTATAGAAGCGGAAGGATTTTTTATTCATAAAAATCGATCGCCCGAAAAACGAAAAATGCAGTAATTTATTGTGGAGGTGAAACGATTTGCCAAGTGAAAAAGTTTTAAGCCAGAAACAGCAGTATGTTGCCGAGTTGGCTGAACAGCTTAAAAATTCCTGTGCCGGTGTTGTCATCGACTATAAGGGAATCACCGTTGCAGAGGATACTGCGTTCCGTAAGGAGCTCAGGGAAGCAGGCGTTAATTACGCTGTCGTAAAAAACACTATGCTGAAATTTGCTGCAAAGGAAGCTGGATTGGATGGCCTGTGTGATGTCCTGGAAGGGACTACCGCTCTGGCTACCCATGCAGAGGACCCGATTGCCGCTGCGAAGATTATCGGTAAATATGCTGATAAGCTGAAAGACAAAATCACAATTAAAATTGGTTACATGGATGGCGAAGTGATGGACGCAGCCAAGGTTGTCGCTCTCGGAAAGCTCCCGTCCAAGGAACAGTTGGTTGGCCAGTTGGTCAGCGTGTTGGTTGCTCCGATGCGCGGTTTGGCCGTTGCGCTTAATGCAATCGCAGAAAAAGAAAACGCATAATGAATTCTGGGTAATAAAAACCCAAATATAATTTAGGAGGATTATTATCATGGCTGATATCGCAAAATTTATTGAAGATATTAAAGCATTATCTGTATTAGAGTTAAACGAACTCGTAAAAGCAATCGAAGAAGAATTTGGTGTTTCCGCTGCTGCTCCGGTAATGATGGCTGGTGCTGTTGATGGCGGCGCTGCTGCTGCTGAAGAAAAAACTGATTTCGACGTGATCCTGGCTTCCGCCGGCAGCAACAAAATTGCTGTTATCAAGGCTGTCAGAGAGATCACTGGTCTGGGCCTGAAAGAAGCAAAAGAGCTGGTTGACAACGCTCCGAAACCGGTAAAAGAAGGCGTATCCAAGGACGCTGCTGAAGAAATGAAGACTAAACTGACTGAAGCTGGCGCTGAAGTAGAATTGAAGTAAGTTTTCATAAAGCAAAAAAGGAACTGTTTGACAGTTCCTTTTTTATTTTTCCCTTAAATTTTACTTTAGAAAGGCTGTCTTATATTGACATCACGACGATAATTCGGTATCATTAAATTAACAAAATAAATGTTGGTGTACAAATGAAAAAGCTTGTCAAAATAATAGGGGTCTTAGCATTGGCAGTCCTCCTGGTTTTTGTCCTGGATATTGGGTGCATGTTCCGCTCCCTGACCGGGTTTCCCTGCCTGGGCTGCGGGACTACCCGCGCCTGCCTTGCATTTTTGCAGGGACACGTGGTGGACGCTTTCTATTACCACCCGCTTTTCTGGCTCTCTGTCATTTTGATCATCGTCACGCTGTTCCGGGGCGGAACCGTTTTCCGCTCTGAAAAGGCAAACCGTTGGTTCTGGATTACTATTTTTTTAATGTATCTGACGGTTTATATTGTCAGGATGGTTTTACTGTTCCCGGATGTCCCGCCGATGGATTACAATTATGGGGCGCCGCTTTACCGGGTGTATCAATGGCTGGCCAGTTTGTTCGCTAACTAAGAGGAGAGATTTTAAATGATTCAGCGCAGAGAATTCTGGATGATCCTGTTATTATCAATTGTCACTTGTGGGATCTATACCTACTACTATCTGTATCAAATCACCAAGGATTTGAACACGATGGCAGGAAACGACGGCAAGACAGTCGACCCGACCATTGTCGTTGTTTTAAGCATTGTCACCTGCGGAATTTATACTGTCTGGTGGTATTATCAGATGGGGAACCGGATTCAGCAAATGGGAATGTCAAACAATATCCCGGTAGAAGAAAACGGAACTACATATCTGATGTGGTATTTAATCGGCTATTTAGTCTGTGGTTTAGGCTCCTATGTCGCGATGTATTTGTTTATTAAAAACTTTAATAACATCGCCTTCGCCTATAATTCCCATATCTCTAACGGCAATCCTTATCAGCAGAACCCTAGTATGTAATCATTTTAAAAAGCTTAACAAGCGCTGGGCAGATTTTTTGCCCAGCGCTTGTTTTTGTCTTTTCCCGCTCATTTCTAAAGCCTTTTTGCGCAGCGGCTTACAAACGTGACCGGATGCTGGATCATCTCGGCGGTTTCCTCCACCGAATACCCTTCCTTCAGATATCGTTTGGCAATCGCTTCCATCGATTCTCCAATCTCAATCATATGCCCATCCGGATCGTAAACCCTTACTACCCGTTGCTTCCATTCATATTGTTTCGGGGAATGGACGCGTTCTATCTCCGGATGCTGTCCCAGCTTCTCCATAAACGCCTCAAAATCCTCCACCTCATAGTAGAGCTCCATGTTGTTGGATTTCTCTGCCACCGATTGCTCGGGTATGCCAACCAACCATGCAAAATCTTCTTGGAGCGCCAACCCGCCGCTCAGTGTGACATTCTTCCCTAAATCCATAATGACCTTCTGGTCAAAAAGCTCACGATAAAAAGCTGTTGACCGTTTTATATCCCGCACTGCCAGCACCGGCATCTTTAATTTCATAACATGATCCTTTCTTTTTGCAAGGGCTGATAGTCTGTTTCAGGTTGCCATATTGAAAAAGGTGGGATAACCCGCCTTTTTCTACTTTTCCTGTTTCCTCTGTTCTTCCAGAGTAACCTCTACATGCGGGGAACCCAAGGTCGTGCGCTGTTTTGGGTTATACAGCCACCGCACACCATTCTGGATAATCCGCCGGATTGCCGGATTATGGTAGGAAGAATTGGTTTCATGGCCCGGCTGGAAATAAAATATCTTTCCATAGCCGCGTGTCCAGGTGCAGCCAGACCGGAACACATTGCCACTGTCAAACCACGCGACAAAAATCAGTTCATCCGTCTCAGCGATATCAAAGGGCTCCGAGTACATCTCGTCAATTCCAACCTCAATGCAGTCCGGAACGCCCTGGGCAATCGGATGGCCTGGTTTTACGCAAAACAGACGCTCATAGCAGTCATCTCTCCAGGCTAAGTCGCAGGTTGTCCCCAACAACGCCTTGAGAGGCTTGCAGTAATGGGAGGAATGAAGCGGCAGGAATCCCATCCCCTTTAACACATGCTCTTGGATTTTCTGCACCAGCTCGTCCGGAACCTGATCATGCTGTTTGTGGGACCACCATACCAATACGTCCGTCTGCTCCAGCACCTCATCGCTCAATCCGCAGTCCGGCTGATCCAGGGTAGCGGTGCGCACCTCCACCCCGTCCATTTCCTCTATGATTTCTTTCAGTGTATTATGGATTCCGTCTGGGTGGACAGCAAGCACCTCCTTTACGCCATTACGCTCATCATAGTTCTCATTCCAAATTGTTACCCGAATCATCTTCATTGCTCCTATCTGCTCTTTACTAATGTAAGTACATCATCTTTTGCCGGCATAGAACGAATTGCGCCCTTCTTAGTGGTTACCAGGCTGGATGCCGCATTTCCAAAGGTCAGCGCCTCCATCAGATAATCACAGGTCAAATGATCCAAATCCTGATCCAGCAGGAAATGGAGCATACAACCGCAGAAGGTATCTCCCGCGCCGGTTGTATCAATGGTTTTCACCTCTTTAAAGGTCTCCTGGAAGCCCTTTTGTCCCTGATAATAGAACGAGCTTCCGTCTTTGCCGAGGGTGACAAACATCACCTTGATATTTGGATTTTCATTCTGCACCTTTTGGGCCGCCTGGTCAAGATCAGAAATCCCGGTGATAAACTCCAGCTCATCCTCCGAAATTTTCAGGATATTGCACTGGCTGATGCCATACCAAATCATCTCCTTTGCCGTCTCCAGATCATCCCAGAGCGGCGGGCGAAGATTCGGGTCAAAGGAGAGGAGACTCCCGCCTGCCTTTGCCATCTCAATGGCCGCTTTTGTAGTCTCACGGATCTTCTCTGAGGTCATAGAGAGCGTTCCGAAGTGGAAAATCTTTGCCTGCTTAATGATCTCCTCATTCAGGTCCTCTTTCCCCAGCATCATATCTGCTCCCGGGTTGCGGCAGAAGGAAAAATTCCGGTCACCGTGTTCATCCAGATGAACAAACGCAAGAGTCGTATGGATTTTTGGATCGGTAACAAGCCCAGTGCTGTCAATCCCAATCTCCGTGATGGTATTGCGGAGCAGCGTACCGAAGCTGTCATACCCTACCTTCCCAACAAAAGCGGTTTTCCTGCCGAGTTTGTTGAGCATTGCCAATACATTACAAGGCGCACCGCCCGGATTGGCCTCCAATACCTCATTGCCCTGTTCACTTTTACCATAGGGGGTGAAATCAATCAGCAATTCCCCCAGCGCCACTACATCATACATATTCTTTTTCCTCCCATCAGTCTCCGAAAGAAATTCCCATATCCTTGGCAACCTGAATCATCTGGTCATCAGGCGATACGAGCTTTGCCTTTCCGGCAATTTCGGATAATTTATTTTCAGTGACCGTATTGCCCTTCATCGCAACCGTGACACCAAATTTCTTCTCTTGAATCAGCCTTGCCGCATAGGCTCCAAACCGGGTGGATAACACCCTGTCATATGCAGAAGGGTTTCCGCCGCGCTGCAAATGCCCCGGAACAACAACCCTAGTTTCACAGCCGGTCTTTTCTTCTACAAAGGAGGCAATCTGATCGGATACCTGTTTATATCCTGCTTCAGCACGAAGCCTGAGCCTTTCCTTGCGCTTTAGCTTCGCCTCCTCCTTGCTCATCGCGCCCTCGGCAACAGCGAGAATGGAGAACGCCTTACCGCTCTCAGCACGCTTCCTGACTGCCGCAGCCACAACCTCCGGAGAATACGGAATTTCAGGCAGCAGGATAATGTCCGCGCCGCCGGCAATCCCGGCATACAGGGTAAGCCAACCGGTTTTATTTCCCATCAGCTCTACTACCATAACCCTCCCGTGGCTCGCCGCAGTGGTATGGATCCGGTCAATGGCCTCGGTCGCAATATTTAAGGCAGAATGAAATCCAAAGGTAACGTCGGTACCGTACAGATCATTATCAATCGTTTTCGGCAGCCCGATTACATTCAGTCCTTCCTCAGCCAACAGTGCTGCAGTTTTGTGCGTTCCATTTCCGCCGAGAATCAAAAGACAGTCCAGCTTCATTTTCTTATAGTTCGCTTTCATGTTTTTGACCTTGTCGATATTGTCCTCTCCGATCACCCGCATCTGTTTGAACGGCTGGCGCGACGTGCCCAGAATCGTTCCGCCCAGCGTGAGAATTCCGGAAAAGTCGGATTGCTGCATCACCCGGTACTCCCCATGAATCAGCCCTCTGTAACCGTCCTGTATCCCGATGATTTCTACATCATCCATTAGCTGATAGGCCGCCTTCGCGACTCCCCTGATGACAGCGTTCAGCCCGGGGCAGTCCCCGCCGCTGGTCAATATCCCAATCCGCATCGCCATCTATCTCAACCTCCTTGTTTTTAACACAATCTATCTGATAAAAATCCCAGCTTTTTCAGCTTTCCCAAAGCCAGGATGCATACCATTCCTGTTAAGCATCCGCTCACAAGCCCTACCGCCAGCAAAACAGGCAGATAGGAAAAGACCGCCGCCGTCTGAAAAAAGACCGCCGAGCAAAAAATCTGCCCGATCTGATGTGCCGCGGCGCCTGCCGCGCTCATTCCGACTGCCGAAAACCATACTCCATATTTCGGCAGCATGCAGATCATGACAAGCATCGCCAGAAACCCGCCGGAAATACTAAAGCAGAAGGAAGCAACGGAGCCGAACATCGCCGCCTGAAGAACACAGCGCGCAGCCAAAATAGAAACGGCATAGCCCTTTCCAAGGCTAACCAGCGCAAACAGCGTAACAATATTGGCAAGCCCCAGCCGCACTCCGGGCAGGGGAATCACCGCTTGTAATGGAACAAGCGCCTCCAGATAGGCGAGCGCCAAGGCAAGCGCCGTCATCATACCGGCAGCCGCCATTCTTTTTGCCGCCATTGACTCTCTCCCTCTTTTCCTTATGTAAGTGCGTCAATTTCTGTTTCCCGGTCTGACTCAATCCGAACAATTACCCGGTTGGGCAGACAGACCGCCGATTGATAAGGCTCGGAAATCCAGCCCGTATGGACGCAAAACTGGTTGGGACAGGTGGATGATGCAAACCGAATCCTTGTCCCATCGATCTCGATCCGATTCCGGTACTCTCCGTCCAGAATCAGTTCCCGATGAATCGAGCCATCCAGTGGGATTTCTTCTATCACCTGGTTATTCTGCAAAATAACGCACCGTTTCTGTTCTGTCCGATGAAAGAGAAAAAGGATGCCTGTTCCCGCGATCAAGAGAAGGATTCCTGCGACAACCACAAAATCTCCTGCCCGCAATGGGAGTCTGTCCCGTTTCATTTCTCACCGTCCTTTATAGTATACCGCGCTTCTTCTGTTAATGTAAAGCATTCTTTTAGCCCATCAGTCAGGTAAACAAATCCGTCATCAGTTACAAAGACCGCCTCAGCATCCGGCTGCTGCCCGCAGAAGGCAAGCCCCTTCTCCGCGCCCACCACAAACAGAGCGGTGGAAAGCGCATCGGCAAGAGCCGCGTCCTTGCTCACAACTGTCACCGAGCGCAGCCCGCTTTGGGCGGGCGAACCGGTCGCACGGTCTAGGATATGATGGTAACGGATACCGTCCCTGACAAAAAACCGCTCATAGTCTCCCGACGTAATCACAGCGCAGTCTGAAACAGACAGATATCCCAAATAGGCGCTTTCCCCATCAGGATCGCTGATCCCGATCTTCCATTCGCTCTGATCCGGCTTTTCTCCGCTGACATAAATATTGCCGCCTAGGGAAAGCAGGTATCCGTCCAGCGACAGGCCCGATAACGACTGCCGGATTTCATCCGTCGCCGCACCCTTTGAAATCCCGCCCAGGTCAAGCTGGGCATTACCGGACAGAGTGAAGCTCCCGTCCTTTTCTGAAAGATGCTCTGCGCCGCTCTCCTTTGAGGCGGAGACCAGCTCGTCTGCTTCTGGAACCTGCTCCTGCTCCGTCCCGATTCCCCACAGGGAAACAAGCCTGCCCAGCACAGGATCAAAGCTTCCCCCTGTCAGTTCGCTGATTTCCATTGAACGCCGAAGCAGGGAAACCGTACGCGGATCCAGCGCTTCCTTTTTCAGGCTACCCGACTGGTTGAGGCGGGAGACGTCGCTGGAGGAGATGGTTTTCGACCATAGCTGTTCCAGATCGGCAATCTCCTGCTGGTAAGCCTCAGCCGCCTGTTTCGCGTCCTTCCCATAAAACCGCCCTGTCATCGCCGTATCCATTGCAGTGAAGGAAACCTCTTCTCCTCTGGACGGTGCAGAACAGGACGAAGGCAGAGCCGCTAACAGAAAACCAGCTAACAAAATCGGAAAAATCCGTCTCAAGCTGCTGTTTCTCCCCCGTCAAAGGTTGTGTTGCCCTTCATATTGCTCGGCACAAACAGCACCCAGCTATTGCCAGGGTTCACCGTCAGCGTCTCCCCGGATTCTGTCGTATAGGCCATTGGTTTTTTTGCATCCCCCTTTGACCATTTGATTGCAGTGCGGGTTCCGTTTGTGATATACCAGCCTTCCCCGCTGCTTAAGGAGAGGTCGACGTGAAGGCCGTCACTCATCAGCGGAATATTGTCATACAGAATGAATACATTCTTGATATGAACCTGCTCTTTTGTATTTCCATCAATCACATCGTCGTCAAATTCCCGCTTTGTATAATCCTTGGCGGAGTCGTCATAGTAGAATGTTGTTTTCACGGCATTGGAAACCTTTACATAAATTTCCTTGGCAGAATCTGTGTAGGAAACGCTGTCCTCTTCTTCTGCGAACTGGTAGGCCGTTGGGGTCTCTCCGTCCAGCTTATATCCGATTCCCTTCAATGCGTCCTGGAGATTTTCCTGCGTCATAAACCTAGTGTGTTCGATGTCCTTGCGCAGGGATCGGTCTGTGTAAAAATATTTTTCCCCATAGGCCATCCCGTCGATATCGTTGACCCCATACTGCCGCAGCGCATTATAGCCAAAGGTACTGCCGCCCCAATGAACAAAGATCGTATTAAACGGAAGAGAAAGTTCTACAAAATCATGCCGTACCGAACGGTTAGAGCCGAAATCAGGCGTTTTGGTATAATCGGCAAAAATTGCCATCAATCGGGTTAAGCCGCCCTCTACCGGAAGCTCATAGATGATATCCGCCTGGGAAATTCCTCTCTGAGGCCAGGAGCGGTGGTGATTGTTAATCATAAAGCTGACTGGTCGCTTGCCGACCATGGCGGCATCCAGGTCCCGGAAACCGGTCAGCGGGTTTAAATTCCCCTCTGGTTCCGGTTCTGCTTCTGAGGACACAGCAACCGGGAGGCTGCTTGCCTCCTCCTTGACCACGGTTTTCCCGCAGCCGCTTCCAGCCGACAGCATGATGGCTGAAGCCATCAAGACAGCCAGCACAGATTTCTTTCGATGTTTCATAATAAATCCCCTTTCGTCCTCGATGCTTCCCGCCATTAAGAGCAGAGCTGCTGCAGCTTGACAGTCAGGCTGGTATCGGAGACATAATTCTCGACGCTATACAAAAACAACGCCGAATCATATTCATCCGGATCAATTAATTGGTATTGATCCGATGTTAACGCATTTAAATTTACAAACGTAACTGTTTGAAAATGGAGCGATAAGAACTGGAGCAAGGGCTTTGAATACTCATCCCCGAACAGCAGCAGCTTGTGCTCACTTTTCAAGTTTGTCTCTATTTCCGTCACACCCCGATCCGCGCCCAAAAAAACATTGGTCGCCTGGGGCGTGTTCAGATACTCTTCAAAATAAAGAGAATAAAGCTCCTTCACATTTCCGCCTTCATAGCATTTGACCAACTCGATCACCTGATCCGGCGCATGGGTATACAGGTCAATCCCATCCCCGTCTCCCCGTTTGATCAGCGTTTTTTCATAAAGGCCGCCATAATAGTCAGTCTGCGCATGTTCAATATTGAATAAATCCTTTGAAATCGCAGAATCTCCCATGCCGGTCACCAGGCTGCTGTAAGCGTTATACGCTCCCAGAGAAGTCCACATGGAGTCGGTGTGGTAAAAAATCTCCTGCTGTTTATTCGCCATCAAAAAGGTGTGCAGGTCAATCGCATAAATGTTTTCCAAAGTGCCGTATTCCGAGGGCTTCTCCTCCTGTTCAGGCGGAGAATTAGAAAGGTTGTTCTGCTGCCTTCCGTCTCCATAGATTCCGTTGATTACGGCAACCTGATCCATCAGGTTGGGAGCCGCCGGCATTTCATCCTGATAAACTGCCGCAGCCGTCGGTATCAGGGAAAAATAGACCGGCAAGTCCGGATAGCTTTGGGCAAAAAAATTCACAGCTTCCGTATTCCGCTTTGCCGTAACCGGGTTTACACTGCTTACGTTCTGGATCAGGCGATCCTCTAAAATAAACACGTCGTTAACCTTTGGCGCGCTTAAAAATACAGTCATCTGGTTGCTCAGCTTTTGGATAACCTCCCGTCCGACTATATGCTTTGACAGATAATCATTCCACTGCTGTGCAAGATCCTGCCGGAGCAGCGTCTCGACCGAAAGTTTTGGCATCGAGGCGAGCTCCTCCTTTTGACTTTTCGTTTGCGGAGCAACCACAGAAGCGATGCCAAATGCCAGAAACAGCGCGCAGCCGAGAACGGGGGATATCATTTTTTTATTCATCTGCTATTGCTCCTTTCCATTAAAAATATACAAAGAAGGACGTATCCGCACCGTTTCCGCCCGCCACCGCCACAAGACAGACTAGGGTCAGAAAGATTTCACAGGCAATCCGCAGCACCAGAGCGGCGCGCGGAGACTTGTGCTCGCATCGCAGTCCAATATTATGCACCAGCGTCCCTCCGGCGAAAATGCAGAGGATCAGAACTACCGCATAAGATCCGAGAAGATACAGGCTGGTTCCATCGGCAAATACCGTGCTTCCTGACGAAAAAAACTGCGACCAGGAGGCGGCATTTCCGGTAAACATCGCTTTATAGTATGCCAGCACCCGAGTAAGATCCTGCAACCCAAATACAAGCCACATGCAGAATACCACCACAATGGTATAAATTCTGCGGATCAGCCCCGGAAGTTTTTCCAGGATTGGGGATAAAAATAGCTGCTCCACGGCAATCAGGCCGCCAAAAATCAATCCCCACAGCAGAAAATTCCAGCCGCCGCCATACCACAGTCCCATTAAGGTCCAGAGAACCAGCAGCTTTAACAGCGTTGCCAATACATTGGTATACCGCTTCCCTAAAGGGGAGATGACATAAGATTTGCACCAAACCGTCAGAGAAATATTCCATCTTCTCCAAAATCCGGTCAGACTCTTTGCCGTATAGGGAGCATTAAAATTCATCGGGAAATCAAAGCCCAGAATTTTGGCAATCCCCCGCGCCATATCAGAATATCCGGAAAAGTAGAAATAGACGGCAAAGGCAAAGCCCGCCACACCAAGCCAGGCTGTTAAAACCGGCATAGTCTCATACTCCATAGCTTTGACCGTATTCCACAATTCCAGCATGGTGTCTCCCAGGATCAGCTTTTTGGAGAGTCCCCGGATGAACATATTATAGCCCTTTGAAATGGTGTTCGCATTCATCTGGCGGTGCTGGATGCTCTCCGCAATGTCACTGTACCGGACAATCGGCCCGCAAATCATCTGCGGAAACATGGAGAGGTACATCGCAAACGGCACCAGTCTCTTTTGCACCTTGACCTTATGATAATAAAGATCTATCAGGTAGGAAACACCCTGCAGCGTATAAACGGAGATCCCAATCGGAATCAGGATATCCATAAAAAGATTTTCTGTTTGAATGCTGTGGTCTGCTCCGCCGGGTAAAAAGAACTGATACTTTAAAATAATCAACAGGATTATATTGACCGCGATCCCGATAAACAAAGGAATCCTCGCCAGCTCTTTCTTCTTCCGAAAACGGTTGATGGATAAGCCGCAGAGAAAATTCACTGCAATCAGCGCAAGCAGCACCGGAAGTGAAAGCGGAGCGGCCAAAAGATAGAAAACCAGATTGATTCCCAGCAGCACAGCATTGCGGCAGCGCACCGGAAAAATAAAATATAGGATTACTGCAGCCGGCAAAAAGAAAAATAGAAACGGGATGCCGGAAAATACCATCTTCCCTGCCACTCCTTTCTTAGGATAAACTCTGCGCTCCACAGCGCAGGTGCTGCATTCTTTATTCGTCCGGAAGCCGTCCTACCAGCTCCCGATATTCCTCATAGCTCATCAAACGGTTTAGAACCTGAATCAGCGCTTTGGTCGACAGATAGGGCGGCAGGTTGAGTTCTTTTAAAACCCAGGCCCGTTTCCCCGCGCTGTTTTCCCCGCCGCAAAGCCCGTCCTCCATCAAGTCCATCCTGGTTACCGGACGGATGGGCTCCTTCCGTCCGCCCAGCACGCCGTGTTTTATAAAAAGCTCCCGCAGAAGCTCTGCGTCCAGGCCCTCTACCCCAAGCGTCCCCTCTTTGGATGGTGTGCTTTTTCGTTTTTCCTTTCCGGGAATTTGAGGAATATAGAGATTGATGACCGAGGCGTCCCGCGCCACCGAACGGATCAGGCTGCGGATTTTAAATCCCGCCACATCGGAGTCAGTCAGGACAATCACTCCCTGCTTCTGCGCAAGGGCGCGGATCAGATCGCGTTTTTGTTTATCTTTAAAAATGCGGAAGCCGTCGGTGGTAAGAATCAGTCCGTCCACCAGGCTTTCCAGCTTAATTTTATCATATTTCCCTTCGACCACGATCACCTGGCCGACCTTTATCTTCTCAGGCTGTCTCAGTGGATTTTCCCTCTTTTCCTTTTTATATAGCAGACGCGGATATCATTTCACCCAGCATCTGTTCCAGAATGATCCGGTTATCCAGCCGGGACGACTTCAAAAGCCGATCTGCTTTTTCCAGGCTCGCGATACAGGAACGAATCTGCGAAATCGAGAACCGCGAAACATCCTGACTCAGCTTCTGCACCTGGTATTTAGAGCGGTAATGGAAATCGGAGATTACCTGGTCATTCCCCAGGCCGCTCATCTGAGCTGCCTTCACACGGTACAGGCTTACAAAAGAGCCAGCCAGCGCCCCCAGGATCATAACCGGCTCTACCCGCAGGTAAAACAGGCGGTCCAAAATCGTAAACGCCCGGCCATATTGGTTTTTGAGAATCGCATTGGAAAGGTCAAACGCCGTATTCTGCACAGAAGAAATTCCCAGAAGCTCCACGCTTTCCTCCGTCACGATTCCTCCCTCTCCGGCATAGGCGATCAGCTTATCTGCCTCGTTGAGAATGACCGCATACTGTGATCCTGATTGGTCGATCAGCCGCTCGCAGAGCTCAGGCGAGATACTGACGCCCGCTTTCTGGCACCGGGCGGTAATCGCTTTTTTCAGGGAGCCTTTGTCCTTCAGCGCAAACTCGGTTACAATTCCTACCTTTGCCGCCGCCTCACTGAGCTTTTTATACTTGGCGTTTTTCTTCGGGTCAACCGTCTGCCGGGTATCATAAAGCACCAACACCGTAGAAGGGTTGACGCGCCCAAGCATATTCATAAGCTGGTCAAAATCCTGTTTCCCCAGCTTGTCAATATTCCAGTTTTTCACAGCCACACATTTGTATTCTGACATCATTGGCAGCGCGTCATACACCGTTTGAATTCCATTTACTGTTGTATTATCATCCTGAAAGAGATGCAGGTTGAAGCTTTCAAAGGCTGGGGGAACCGCCTTTTTGATAATCAAGCTGACCATCTCTTTCATCAGGTGGATTTCAGACCCATAGAAAAAGTAAACCGGAGCCAGCTCCCCTGCACGGATCATCTTTGCCAGCTTATCATCCTTTACTACCGCCATGAAATCCCTCCTTTATGTAATCCGGCGCAGCACGCCGTCTGTGCCGATCTCAAATTCCAACACACTTTGCTCCGCCGTTAAGTAATCCTGATCTGTTGTCACGCGATCCCACTGCCGTTCCAGAAGGACAACCATCTCTCCCGGAATCCCAGTCAAATCCGTTGTTTTCCCACTGACCAGGCAGAGGTCGGCCGGAGAATCGAGCAGCTCGTCCTTTGCATTGCAGAGCACAATCTTCCTATCCTTGTAATTCATCTCCAGGCACATGCCGCTGCTATGATAGCGGAAAACCCCTTCTGCGCCGAGATCAAGCTTCCACTCTGTCACCCCGCCCAACGGCAGGCTCTCTTCTGCTTTTCCTTCCATAATTTGCCCGCAGGCAACATTATCCGGATGGTAAAGCAGGTTCTGTGTTGGGAATACACTGACTAAATCCAGCGTATCCTGATATTCCTCCATCGCCGGATAGAGGATAAACATCGTATCAATCTCCTGAATGCCTTTCTTTTTGAGATAACGAAAGGTTGCTTCGTCAATATAATCGTCGTCCGCCGGCGAAAGGATGGCTGCACGAAACTGGTCAATTACAATTACATTCGAGGTAGTCCCGTCTGAAACCACCGCAATGCGCAATACATCCCGAAGGCTGAGCAGATTCAGAGAACTGCACAGCATAAAAAGCGAAACGCAGAAAACCACAGCCGCGCGATAAAGCCGGACGCGATTGCGAAACAGTACCACCGCGAAAAAAACCAAGACGGAGAGGAGGAACCATAAAAAGAAAACTTCATAATCCAATCCTATGGTTGCGAACCGGAGCGAGCCAAACCACTCCGCCGCCCCGTTCTGGATTCCAATCAGCCATTCCTCGATACGGCAGAGGACGAACGCCGCTTTGCCGCAGCCGGGGATCATCCAAAGGATGAGAACAGGCATTCCCAGCACGATGATAAACGAAGATGTTGCGGCAGTGATCAGATTTGTCACCGGGCTTACCAGCGACATCGAGCCAAAGGTGAAGAAATAAACCGGAAGCAAAAACAGGTTCGCGCTCAATGTTACCGAGAGTGTTCCAACGGTTATTTCGGACATCCGGCTGACCAACCCCAGCTTTCGGCACACCCAATTTTGCAGCGGCGTCGCACAGATAAGAATGCCGAGGGTGGACAGGAAGGACATCAGAAAACCTACATCCATTATAGCATAAATGTCGCATAAAACAATGAAAAATCCAGCACAGCACAAAGAATTTACAGAATCTACCTTCCGGTAAAACAGTCTTCCGGCAAGCATCAGGATTACCATGCAGCCAGCCCGGACTGCGGATAACCCGGCCCCGCTGAGCAGGACAAAAAATAACACCGCACCCACCGTAACCATGATCGAAATTCTCCGGCGGACGCGCAGCACCTTCATCGCTCCAAGAACCGCAAACGCCAGGATGGAAATATGCATCCCGGATATCACCAGAATATGGACAACGCCCGCATCCGAATATTTCTGCTGGACAGCAAAGGAAATGTCTTCCCGATTTCCCAACAGCATGCTCTGAAAAGCCGGAGATGCCGATTCCGAAAACGCCTCCTCAGCTTTTTGGGACAGGAAACGGTTCAGCCCGTAAAGCTTTGTCAGAAGCGTTTCCTGGTCAACTGCTTGGACAGAAACAGCACCCTTGCCGTTAAAATAGGACAGGATATTGATATGGTCGGAACGGTAATACCGTTGGCCGTCAAAATACTCCGTTGAATCAGGAAGATAAAACCGAACCGGCAGGGTAATTAAATCAGCCCCGTCTGCGTCGAGCGGGCGGTTCGTATAAACCAGCGTCCGAAACGGCCTGCTGATCTCTCCGTCATCCGGTTTTACCTCTACCAGATAGGTGTATTTCCCTCCATCCCGCTGTGTTACCTGCAAAACCTCTGCTGTAATCGTAAGGTTCTGCTCGTCCAGGCTTGTAACAGCCTGATCCGATATTGTGTTCGGAAGGAAAAGAGCAAAAGCGAGCGCCGCAGAGAACGTGCCGACACACAGAGCCATCCGCACCTCCCTTTTCAGGTAGAACAGCACAATGAAAAAGGCAAGGACGCAGGCTGTCAAACAGACAGCCTGCGTCCTGATGTCAAGAAAAGAAGCCAGAAACGACGCGGCTAAAAAGCATCCGCCGATGGTGCAGAATGGACGTTTCATGACTTCCCCTCCTTTTCTTCTCTGTTAGCCTGGAGGCCAAGCAAGACAGCGCTTACCCAAAACATGGAAATGCAGGTGGCCAACCGTCTGGCCTCCGTCCTTCCCGCAGTTGTTAACGATCCGGTATCCGTTCTCCAGACCTAAGTCTTTCGCAAGCTTCCGGATCACCAGAAAAATATGCGCCACAACCCCGGCGTTTTCCTCCGTCAGCTCGTCCGCACTCCCGATATGCGCCTTCGGAACGACCAGGAAATGTGCCGGCGCCTGCGGATCAATGTCATAAAACGCATAGCACTGCTCATCCTCATAGATTTTGTTGGACGAGATTTCTCCTGCTATGATTTTGCAGAACAGGCAGTCCTCCATGATGTTTTCCTCCTTTCCGTTTTCGTAAACAGCTATTCTATATTAATTTTTCAACGATCTCCGGCACAGCCATCAGCGCTTCATCAATTTTCGTCTTATCGCCGACTCCGGCCATTGCGCTGTCAGGCCGTCCGCCGCCCTTTCCTCCGGTCAGCGCGGAGACCTCCTTGACTATTTTTCCAGCGTGCGCTCCAAGCTTTACCGCTTCCGGGCCGCAGACGCAAAGCATATTGGCCCGCTCAGTCCCAACGCTCACCAAAACGGCAACCGTATTCGACGCGTCGCTTCTCAGCTTATCACCCATAGTCCGCAGGGCTTCTGTACTGACGTCGCTCATCATGGCGGATACAATCCTGCATCCCTTTATCTCTTTTGCATCCTCTGCAACTGATCCAAACTGCAGGGAAGCAAGCTTCGCGTTAAGCTGTTCGATCTGCTGGTTTTTCTCCTTGAGCTCACTCATCACCGCGCCGCACTTCGCGACAAGCTCGGCCGGATTGGTAAGCTTCAGCTCCGCAGCCGCCTGATGGACAGCCGCGGTGGTTTCCTGCAAAAGCTCCAGAATCTGCATTCCGGTTTTTGCTTCGATCCTTCTGACGCCTGCGGCGACAGAGGACTCGCTCACAATCTTGAACAAGCCTATTTTAGAGGTGTTGTCTACGTGGGTGCCGCCGCAGAATTCAACGGAATAGCCGCCCGCGTTAACCACGCGCACCACATCGCCGTATTTTTCCCCGAACAGCGCCATTGCGCCGGTAGCCTTTGCCTCTTCAATCCCCATCTCCTTGGTTTCCACCGGAAGTCCGGCAAAAATCTTGGAATTTACGATAAATTCAACCGTTTTGATCTCTTCCGGCGTCATCGCCTCAAAATGAGAGAAGTCAAACCGAAGGGTATGCGCATTGACAAGCTGCCCAGCCTGGTGAACATGGTCTCCCAGCACCTCCCGCAGCGCGGCCTGCAGCAGATGCGCCGCGGTATGGTTGCGCTTGATGGATTCACGTACCAGATTGAGAACCTCCATGTGTACGGTTTCTCCGACGCTTACCGCACCCTCCTTTACCTCGCAGACATGGAGGAACAGCCCGGTTCCGGTTTTCTGCACATCCAGAACAGCCGCAGAGCAGCCCTCTGCCGAGACCGCGCCCTTATCGGCCACCTGTCCGCCGCTCTCCGCATAGAACGGCGTCTTATCGACAACCACCGTTGCCTTCTGCCCGGCTACAGCAGATTCCACCTTTTGCCCGTCTACTAAAATGGCGATGACTTTTCCATCTGCCTCAAGGGTTTGGTAGCCCACAAATTCAGTCTTCACCCCGGCAAGCCCCAGCGTTTCGTCCGCCCAGGCAACGTCGTCCTGAGACATTCTGGCTTTTCTCGCGCGTTCTTTTTGTGCGTTCATCAGCTCTGCAAAGGACATTTCATCCAGATCAAAGCCCTTTTCCGCCACAATTTCCTTGGTAAGATCAATCGGGAAACCGTAGGTATCATAGAGCCGGAACGCGTCTTCACCGGAAAGGACTGTGCCGTTTCCGCCGTTCTGCATTTCCTCCATGATCTGATTTAAGATTTCAAAGCCTTTTCCAATGGTCTTATTAAAGTTTTCTTCCTCAATTTTAATAATCTTTTCCAGGAAACTCTGTTTTTCTTTCAGTTCCGGATAAGCGGCTTCGTTTTCCTTTACCACTGTCGAAACCACCTGGTAAAGGAACGGCTCATGAATCCCCAACAGCCGTCCATGGCGGGCAGCGCGGCGAAGCAGGCGCTTTAACACATAGCCGCGCCCCTCATTTGCCGGCATAACGCCGTCCGCAAGCATAAATACCGTACTGCGGATATGGTCGGTGATAACCCGCAAAGAAACGTCCTTCTTCTCGTCGTCATGATATTTCACCCCGGCGATTTCGCTGATATGCTTCATGATATTCTGAACGGTATCCACCTCAAACAGGTTGTCCACTCCCTGCATAATGCAGGCAAGGCGTTCCAATCCCATTCCGGTGTCAATATTCGGATGCTCCAGACGGGTGTAATGCCCTTCTCCATCATTGTCAAACTGGCTGAATACCAGGTTCCAGAACTCGACATACCGGTCACAGTCACAGCCGACCGCGCAGTCCGGTTTTCCGCAGCCCTTTTCCTCACCGCGGTCAAAGTAGATCTCCGAGCATGGCCCGCACGGCCCCGCGCCAATCTCCCAGAAGTTGTCCTCCTTGCCCAGACGAACAATATGAGACGGGTCTACCCCCACCTCATTCACCCAGATATCCCGCGCCTCATCGTCATCCTCATAGATGGAAACCCAGAGACGGTCAACCGGGAGCTTTAACTCCTCTGTGATAAATTCCCACGCCCATTTGGTTGCTTCATGCTTAAAATAGTCTCCAAAAGAGAAATTTCCCAGCATTTCAAAAAAGGTTCCATGACGGGCAGTTTTCCCAACATTTTCAATATCCGGCGTGCGGATGCATTTCTGGCAGGTAGTAACCCGCTTGCTCGGCGGCGTTTCCTGTCCCAGAAACCATTTTTTCATCGGCGCCATTCCGGAGTTGATCAGCAAAAGGCTCTGATCTCCCTGCGGCAGCAGCGGAAAGCTCGGCAGCCTGGTATGCGCTTTTGATTCAAAGAAACTCAAAAATTTCTCTCTCAGTTCGTTTAAGCCTGTCCATTCCATATCGTGAAGTTCCCCTCTCTGATTTGCCGCTTCTGAAAGCGGAAAAATAAAAAAGAGCCCGCCATATCATTTCAATATGATATGGGACGAAGGCTCTTTCAAGTTCCGTGGTACCACCCAAATTGCAGAAAATTTCTGCCGCTTGTTTTCCTCCCTTAACGCGGGAAACGTCCGGCTCCTCACCGGCTGCTCCAAGATGGCTTTTTGAAACCGCGCCTGCCGAGCCTTCCACCCTATGAGCTCGTTCTCTGCCGCCGCACGTGTTTCAATTGGTCTTTTCAACACATTTCGTTCTTTTTAGATCTACTTTATTATACTGTATCCCTTTTCTGTTTGTCAACCCGAATTTCCCACAGAGAAGTCGTCCGCACCGGCATCCGCATTGTGCAATAGCGCTATTTTCCCGGCAATTTCCGAGAAGATCGGAGAAGCGGTAATATTTCCGCTGTCCGCGTCCTCCACGACTACGGAAACGACATATTCCGGATCGGCAGCCGGCGTAAACCCAACAAACCATCCGTTAACAAGCTCATCCCCGTTTTCATAAACGCCGGTCTGTGCCGTTGCAGTCTTTCCTCCCGCCGTTGTAAGGGAAGACTGCGCGTTCTGTCCCTCTGCCTCCACACAGGAAATCAAAAAGCTTTGCAGGCGGTAAGCCGTCGTCTGCTTCACGGCCTGAATCCCAATCGGCGTGTCGTTCGCTGTTTTCCACGCTCCCTGTTCGGTAACCGTGCCTTCCACCAGGGACGGCGTCGGCGTAATTCCGCCGTTGACCATTGCGCTGACCATCTGGGCAAGCTGAACCGGCGTTCCCAGAAGGTCGCCCTGTCCGAAGCTTAGGTTGGCAAGCTGCCCGTCTGTCAGGTCGTCCGGCAGGATTCCGGTCTGCGTTTTCAGACCCGGCGCCAGCTCATAGGATTTCCCAAAGGAAAGATCCTTGGCTATGCGGAGCAGGCTGTCCTTCTCAAGCTGCAGTCCAAGATTAATGAAGTAGGGGTTGCAGCTATGAACCATCGCTTCCTCCATAGTCAGGACACCATGTCCTTCCCGATTATGGCAGTGCATCACAGTTTCTCCTAATTGAAACGCACCGGTACATTCATATTCCAGCGAGGTTGGTATTCCCTGTTCAATCGCGGCTGCGGCAACGGCAATCTTAAAGGTAGAGCCCACGCTCAGCGGCGTAAACGCGCGGTTAATCATCGGGGCATCCTCTGAATTCATGGCCTGGGACAGGGAGTAGGTGCTGTAGGCCGGGAAGCTGCAGACCGCGCGCAGCTTCCCAGTCTTGCAATCCATTACCACAATCGCACCCTTTTCAATCTCCTTTCCCGCTCTCTCGCAGATTTTCTGAATCCTTGAATCAATCGTCAAAACAACCCCTTCCGTGCTTTCCTGCTCGTAGCGTACCTGGGGCTTTGTTCCTGGGATCGCACGTCCCATAGCATCCAGCGTATAGGTAATCTTTGCCGTCCGTTTTCCCTTTTCCAGAAGCTCCTGATAGCTTTTTTCCAAGCCGGATACACCTGTTCCGTCAGAAAGATATCCGATCAGATGGGCTGCCGTCTGATCCTCCTCATACCGGTTATAGACTGAAAAAATAATGATATTGTCATCCTCTGATTCGGCGGTATGGACTTCCTGCAAAAAGGGCTTTCCATCCTGGAGGCGCTCCTGGATTTCCTGTTTTGTCAGGTCGGTAATCTCAGCAACCTCCTCCGCGTTTTCCTGGGTCACCAAAATGGCCGCAATATGTTTCTGGGTCTGATTCACCAACGGACGCAGCTCATGGTCATAAATAAACCCCCGGTTAATGGTAAGCTCCAGCGTATAGTCCGACTGCCGCTGTCCCGCCTGGACATAAAAAGAATCGGTCGCTATGGAACCGATCCGCAAATATAATATCGTAAAAGCCGCACAGATTACACAAAAAATTCCGACAAGACGTTTCCACATGCTATCCGTTCCTTTCCCTGCCAGGACAAACTCATTTCATACCGTTGCCCGGTTGTCTCTTGTCCGGCAGTCATCCTTGCCGGAAAGATAAAAAGCGTTGCTGCAAATAACAGGATAAAACAAAGAATAGGCGCTATTTTTCTAATCATTGTCAAATACCTCCCGTCCGGTTTTGGCGTCCTGCTATTATTTTGACCGAAAAACAGATGCTTATACAATCGTTCTTAGAGCAATCATCTGAACTGGATTTCTTCTGATTTAAAAAGCTTGCAATTATACCTGAAACATGGCAAAATAGAAACAACAAAAGGATAAAAAATGGAGGTTTGTCAATTTATGAACCATCAGCTTGTTCTGGTCTTGGATTTCGGCGGCCAGTATAATCAATTGATTGCAAGGCGTGTCCGTGAATGCAACGTTTATTGTGAAGTGAAGTCATATCAGACTCCGATCGATGAAATTAAAAAACTCAGTCCTGCTGGGATTATTTTTACCGGAGGCCCCAACAGCGTTTACCTGGAGGAGTCCCCTCATATTGATCCGGAAATTTTCCGTCTGGGTATTCCGGTGCTGGGAATTTGCTATGGCTGTCAGCTCATGGCCTATTCTTTGGGCGGAAGCGTTTCGTCTGCTAATACAACCAGCGAATATGGGAAAACCGTCACCTATTTCGACCGTTCCTGCCGGCTTTTTGACGGATTGCCGGATCAGGGCATTACCTGGATGAGTCACACCGACTATATAGATAATCCGCCGGAAGGTTTCACCCTTGCGGCACATACGGATTCCTGCCCATCTGCAGCAATCTGCAATCCGGATAAAAGGCTTTATGGATTACAGTTCCATCCCGAAGTGCTCCATACCGAAAACGGGCTTTCTATGCTCCGCAACTTCCTCTATCTGGTTTGCGGCTGCACCGGGGACTGGGATATGGGAAATTATGCCCAGACGGCTATCCAGGAAATCCGGGAAAAGGTTGGTGACGGAAAGATCCTGCTAGCCTTATCCGGCGGAGTAGATTCCTCTGTGCTTGCCGCCCTTCTCTCTAAAGCGGTCGGCAAGCAGCTCACCTGTATCTTCGTGGATCATGGCTTTATGCGGAAAAACGAAGGAGACGAAGTGGAGGCCGCCTTTGCAGATTGGGATGTAAACTTTATCCGTGTGAACGCAGCAGACCGTTTTCTATCAAAGCTTGTCGGTGTAGAAGAGCCGGAAACCAAGCGAAAGATCATCGGGGAAGAGTTTATTCGCGTCTTTGAAGCAGAAGCCAAAAAGATAGGACAGGTCGATTATTTCGCGCAGGGCACCATCTATCCGGACGTGATTGAGTCCGGTGCAGGTGATGCGGCTGTAATCAAGAGCCACCACAATGTTGGAGGGCTGCCCGATTATGTAGACTTCAAGGAGATTATTGAGCCGCTGCGGTTATTATTCAAAGACGAAACCAGGAAGCTTGGCATGGAACTGGGACTTCCCGACTACCTTGTTTGGCGGCAGCCATTCCCCGGCCCAGGCCTTGCAATCCGCATTATCGGTGAGATCACCCGCGAGAAGCTCGCAATTTTGCAGGATGCGGACTTTATTTTCCGGGAGGAGATCGCCAAGGCTGGTCTTGACCGTGATATCCATCAATATTTTGCTGTTCTTACCTCTATGAAGAGCGTCGGCGTCATGGGCGACGGGAGAACATATGACTATACTCTGGCGTTGCGCGGCGTAACGACCACTGACTTCATGACTGCTGATTTTGCACGGATTCCGTATGACCTGCTCGCTAAAATCTCCAGCAGAATTGTAAATGAAGTTAAGAATATCAACCGGATTGTATATGATATTACTACAAAGCCGCCTGCTACGATTGAGTGGGAATAAACTGAGAGGTCGTAAAAACCCAGTAGCTATGCGGGTTTGCGACACTTGAAGAAGTCTTTTGATAACAATTTGATAACAGTTATATGAGAGCGATTATTCTTATTATCCACTGGTTTTTGGGTAAGAGAATAAAAGAAATTGGCTTTCTGATATAACAATCCATATTAAAACGCCCTTAGCTGTGGGTAACACGGCTAAGGGCGTTTTTGTCGTTATTTTTTGGAGGTGGTTTTCTTTTTCTTCGGTACAGGAAGTTCATCATACATAGAAAGAAACAGATTGCAGAGAAATTCTCTGTTGTCAACATCATCGATTAAGAGCATTTCTTTTGCTCCCTCATAGGGCAATTCGTAAGTAACCGTGGGTATAAGGGAAATTGCGGAAGGAACAGGTTTTACAAGCAAGCGGTCATCATAGATACCGCCTACGATTTTATCACGGAAATAGAGAATATATTCGCCCATCATTGCACGATAGGTAATTCCCTCTAAACCTGATAACTGTTCCAATACAAAGGTTAAATAATCTTTACTTGAAGCCATACTACACCTGCTTTCAATCATCTGTTTTTAGTTGGTCTTTGAATTGTTCTACCAAAGCGTCGCTCAATTCCTGTGACGGGACTTTCACCCATCGCTGTGTGGTATCGAATTTCGGATAGTGGTAACGCCATTGGTCGTACTGTTCTCTGTCGATTTCATCAGCAGATAACTTGTCCGCCTGCTTTTTCCAAGCATAGAGCATTTTCAGCAATTCGGCAGCGTCCGTGCCTTTATCTTTGTTGACTTTCAGACAGACTTCGCCGTCTGTTTCGCTGACAGTCAGACCGTAAATATCCTCAAGGGTAAATAAGGTGTGCATAAGCCCGATGTAGTTGTCAATGTCGGGAATATCAAGAGCCTGCGGTGCAACATCGAGAGCCTGTGCTAATGCGGAAGTAAGCTCTGCCTTTGGTTTCCGTGTTCCCGTTTCATACTGTGCTAAACGAACATCAGCACTTCTTTCGGGGAAGCCGACAGCAGTACCGAGATACTTCTGTGTCATTCCACGCATAAGTCTGAAAAAATGTATTCTTTCGCCGATAGCCATAATGTTTCACTCCTTGTTTATGTATCTGCAAATAGTATAAGAACTTGTCAAGCATCGGGTAGTATTTTCTTTGAAAATCCCCACCCTTTCCTGCTTGACAAAACCTTGTACTGAATGCAATTTCATTCTGCATTCAGTATAGCAGATATGTTTAGGAAAAGTCAAGAGAAAATTAAACAAAAAAGTTTAATGTTTTCTTTGCAACCACTTGACACAAACAAAAATGCTTAGTATAATCAGAATACAAAATTAAACTATTATGCTTAGTAAAAAGAAAGGAGGATTGTATGGAAAACAAATTTATCCGTGCAGATGATGTGGCACGGGAGCTTGATGTATCAAAGCCTTATGCTTACAAACTTATTCGACAATTAAATGAGGAATTGAAAGCAAAGGGTTTTGTTACTATTGCAGGGCGTGTAAACCGCCAGTATTTTTATGAAAGGCTCTACGGAGCAGGAAAGGAGAGTAAATAATGCCAGTATTCAAGAATGAGGACAATGGAACTTGGTATGTAATGGCTCGCTATGTGAATTGGAAAGGCGAACGCAAGCAGAAATGCAAGCGTGGATTTGCCACAAAGAAAGAAGCACAGGAATGGGAGCGAATGTTTCAGTTGCAGACTTCTTCCGACCTTGATATGAGTTTTGAAGCCTTTACAGAACTGTATATCAAGGATGTGAAAAATCGTCTGAAAGAAAACACTTGGCTGACAAAGGAGCATATCATTCGCACGAAGATACTGCCCTTTTTTGGCAAGTTGAAAATCAGTGAGATTTCCACAAAGGAGATTATCACTTGGCAAAATGAGATGCTTGCCTATCGTGATGATAAGAAAAAGCCGTATTCACAGACCTATCTGAAAACGTTGCATAATCAATTATCAGCTATCTTCAATCACGCTGTACGCTATTATGAACTGCGTTCCAATCCTGCAGCAAAGGTGGGGAATATGGGGAGTGAGGAACACAAGGAAATGAAATTCTGGACAAAAGAAGAATACAAAAAGTTTGCTTTCGAGATGATGGATAAACCAGTATCTTTTTATGCTTTTGAAATGCTCTACTGGTGCGGCATTCGTGAGGGTGAGTTATTGGCTCTGACCGCCGCCGATTTCAATTTTGATAAGGAAATGGTCACGATTAATAAATCTTATCAACGTTTGCACGGCGAAGATGTAATTACCACGCCGAAAACAAAAAAGAGTAATCGTACCATTAAAATGCCGAAATTTCTCTGTGAGGAAATGCAGGAATATCTCGGTATGCTTTACGGCTTGAAAAAGAAAGACCGTATCTTTACAGTAACGAAAAGCTATCTTCATCACGAGATGGACAGAGGGGCAAAAGCCGCAGGAGTGAAGCGTATTCGTATTCACGATTTAAGGCATAGTCACATTAGTTTGCTGATTGATATGGGATTTTCTGCGGTAGCGATTGCAGACCGTGTAGGACACGAAAGTATTGAAATCACTTATCAGTACGCTCACCTGTTTCCGTCGAAGCAGACGGAAATGGCAAATAAATTAGATGACTTGGGGAAAGGAGATTGTTAAAATGTCAGCGAAAAACAGAGATGGTAAAAACAGATGGAGAAATATCACAGTAGGGTTTCGGGTATCGCCCGAAGAAAATGAACTCATTAATAAAGCAGTAGCATTATCAGGACTGCCGAAGCAGGAATACTGTTACCGCCGCTGTTTAAATCAAGATGTGGTAGTACAGGGGAATCCGAGAGTATATAAGGCTCTTAAAACAGAACTTGTGGCTGTTCTTACAGAGTTACAGAGGATTGAAGCAGGAAATGGTGTAGATGAGGAATTGCTTAATGTGATTGAACTGATTGCCGTTATCCTCGGAGGAATGAAAGGAGATGGGGAGAATGGAGAATAAAAAAGAAATGACCACTCCGAATGTATCTGCGGCAACAGATACGGAGCAGTCACTTTCTAAATGTACTGACAATAGTATAACCCAAAAAACCGTGAACTTCAATACTTTCAGCGAAAAAGGCGGTGGTTATAATGGCTAAACTTAAAATTTTGAATATGGACGAAATACCTGCTACCGAAGTCGAATGGCTTTGGTATCCGTATATCCCTTATGGAAAGATAACCATTGTTCACGGCGATCCCGGCGACGGAAAAACAATGATGATTTTACAGTTAGCTTCTATCCTATCAAGGGGCGACAAATTGCCCTGTGATGATACGGAGCGTGAGCCGATAAAGATTATTTACCAAACAGCAGAGGACGGACTTAGCGACACAATTAAACCTCGTCTGCTTACGGGCAATGCTGATTGTACGCAAATAAAAGTAATCGATGAATCGGAAGCGGCACTTTCAATGCTTGATGAAAGAGTGGAGCGGGCAATTATTGAAACAGGCGCAAAGATAATCATTTTAGACCCTGTGCAAGCATATATCGGCGCAAAAATTGATATGAACAGAGCAAACGAAGTTCGCAATGTTCTTTCACAGTTAGGTCGAGTAGCAGAAAAGCACGAGTGTGCCGTTATCCTTGTCGGACACTTAAATAAAGTACAAGGCGGCAAAGCAAATTACAGAGGTCTTGGCTCAATCGACTTTCAGGCAACGGCACGAAGTGTACTCATTGTCGGCAGGCTCAAGGAAAACAAGGAAGTGCGAGTAGTTGCACACGAAAAATCTTCTCTTGCACCTGAAGGCAAGCCTATCGCTTTTGAACTGAATAAAGAAACAGGATTTGTGTGGAAAGGTCATTATGATATTTCTATCGACGATTTATTGAACGGCGTTAGTCGTGAAAAGAAATCCGAACAAGCAGAGAATTTAATAATGGATTGTCTGTCAAACGGAAAATGTCTTCAGCAGAGTGTATTGAAAAAAGCACAGAATTTTGGTATCTCAAAAAGAGTGCTTGATGAAGCGAAAAAATCTCTCGGTGTTAAGTCGACAAAGGAAGGCAGCGGATGGTATTGGGAACTTCCCGAAGAAAAAGAAACAAGCAACTTTTAAGGTTGCAACATTGCAAAGGTGCGGAACAAGTGCAATCTTGCAATGTTCTTTTTCGGTGGGTAGTGAGCGATATGAAAGTTTAGCGGAGTGTGCAGAGAGTGCCTTTTCAAAGGCGGCTCTTTGCCCTTCGGAGAACGCAAAACCTGCGAAGAATGGCTTGCCATTCTTAACAGGTCTGCATTTTTGATAGGCTTGCCTGTCAAAAGTGCTTTTGCGTTACTTTCGCAGAAAGTAACAAAGGCTCGCCGCAAGCGGCGGAATGGAAAGGAAGTGATTTTATCCAACGGACGATTAGTGCAATGGTCGGGAAAGGCTCGGTCAATCACAACAGCCGTAAATTCAAAGCGGAGAATGTGAACGCTGACCGTTCCCACCTCAATATAGATTATTGCAACGAGAGTATTAAGAACGTTTATCACGAATTATTTGATGAAGCACTTGAAAGGTACAACGGCAAGCAAACAAGAGCAGACCGAAAGATAGCAGATTATTATGAAAAAATCAGAAGCTCCAAACAGGAAAAGCCATTTCACGAATTGATTTTGCAGATTGGAGATAAGGAAAATATGAGTGCGGAAAGCGAAAACGGACAGCTTGCGAGGCAGATTTTAGATGAGTATTATCGTGGCTTTAAAGAGAAAAATCCGCACCTTAGAGTGTTTTCTGCTCATCTGCATTTGGACGAAGCAACACCACATCTGCACATTGATTTTATACCGTTTACAACAGGCAGTAAGCGTGGTCTTGATACAAGAGTATCGCTGAAACAGGCTCTCGCTGCACAGGGATTTAAGGGCGGCAGCCGTGGCGATACGGAGTGGTCACAATGGGTACAATCCGAAAAAGAGCAGCTTGCTTGTGTTATGGAACGGTACGGTATTGAGTGGGAGCAGAAAGGCACACACGAAAAACACTTATCTGTTTTGGATTATAAAAAGCAGGAACGAGCAGCGGAAATTCAGCAATTAGAAAGTAAAATTGAGAAAAAACAGACGGAGTTTGATGTACTATCAAAGCGTATCGAAAACTTTGATAAAGGGGCAGATTCACTCTTGCAAATGCAAGAAGCATTGGATGATGCTCCTGAGTACCAACTGCCAGAGCCACAAGGTTTTATGACGGCAAAAAATTACAAGAGTAAAATAGTCGAGCCGTTATTTAAGAAGTTGAAATCTCTTGTCAAAACATTTATGGTAAGGTGCTTTCAGGCGGTTGATGATTACCAAAGGCTTAATCAGGCAAACGCAAGTCTGTATAGAAGTAATGAACGGCTAAAAGAACAAAATAAGCAGTTGACAGCCGATAATAATCGTTTGCGGGAGGAAATTAAGGATTATAAGCTGTTACGGAAAGCTTTTGGAAATTGGCAGATTGACAGGCTGTTAGAACAGGCAAGGCAGTCTAAACAGCGTGGTACACGCTTTAGAAATAAAGAAAATGAAAGGTAGGAAAACAAAATGACAAAGACAATTTTTGAAGAAATGGGCGGCACTTATGTACGGCGAGGGGATTATCTTATCCCCTGCCTTACCTTACCCGCCGAAAAAGAAACAGTTATCGGTGTTTGGGGGCAGAGGCACAAACGTTATCTGCGAGAGCATAAAAAGGCAACCTATACTACTCTGCTGACAAGCGGTAATTTAAACAGCTATCTTGTCAATATTGATGAGCAGGCACAAGAAATGTTTTCACGGTTGGTGGAGCAGATGGCAGAGTGTGAGGGTGTAACGGAACAACTTAAAGCAACCGACCAAATGGCGTGGATTGGAGCAATGAATAATATTCGGGGTAGAGCAGAAGAAGTCATTTATACCAATCTCATTTACAGTTAAAAAACGGCGGGTATCCAATAACGGATACTCGCCATTTTTTAACCTAATGAAGCCTTATATTCCTCGCCCCAATTCCACATTGAATCAAGAATTGGTTTCAGACTTTCTCCAAGTTCTGTCAAGGTATATTCCACTCTCGGAGGCACCTCGGCATATACCGTCCGGGTTAACAGACCGCTTTCTTCCATTGCCCGAAGCTGTGCAGTCAGTACCTTTTGAGATACATTGCCGACTGATTTTTTTAATTCTCCAAATCTTTTTGTTCCTGTAAGCAGGTCACGCAAAATTAAAACTTTCCATTTATCGCCGATTAAAGTTAAAGTCGTTTCCACAGGACAAGCGGGTAATTCTTTTGCTGTTTTTTGTGTACTCATTTGCTCACCTCCGATTAGTTTCTATTTGAAACTTTACATATAATTATACCATACAGCCTTAAAGCAATCAATATTTCAGTTTGAAATCAAGGGAAATAAAAAATTTTTCAAAAATTTTTTTGCTATATAAAATCGCCCTAAAGACTGAAACTACGCATTTGTTTCCTTTGGGTAACTATCCAATTGTTACCTTGCGGTAACAACGCCACAATATTGTGCGTACTTTACGGCTGAAACGGACGCTCATATAATATAGTCAAGAGCTACGGAGGACGGCCGCTCCAAGGCTCGAGCAAATCCAAAAGGAGAAATCCATTATGAACATTTTAAAAAGAATTTTTGGCAATAGCCAAACAAATTTTAAGGAGGAAAACAAAATGAAAATCACAATTGTATGCGCAGCAGGTAAGCAGGGTTCTAAGTTGGTGCAGGAGGCTCTTTCCAGAGGTCACGAGGTCACCGCTGTTGTACGCCCAACCGACAAGGCTCCCGCAGGAGCAAAGGTCATCACCAAGGATCTATTTGATTTGACCTTAAACGATCTGAAAGACAGCGATGTTGTTATTGATGCGTTCGGTGCGTGGACGGAAGACACTCTTCCTCAGCACAGCACTTCCCTCAAGCACCTGTGCGACATTCTCTCCGGCACAAATATCCGCTTATTGGTTGTCGGTGGTGCAGGCAGTTTGTATATCAATCCTGAGCACACCGCCTGTGTATCTGACGGCCCGGATTTCCCGGATATCTTCAAGCCTCTCGCAGCTGCAATGGCTAAAGCGTTGAGTGAGCTACGCCAGCGCAATGATATCAAGTGGACATATTTAAGCCCTGCCGGAGATTTTCAGGCCGAGGGTGTTCGCACCGGAAAGTACATTCTGGGCGGCGAAGAACTGACGCTCAATTCCAAAGGTGAAAGTGTTATCAGTTATGCGGACTATGCTATCGCTATGATTGACGAAGCAGAAAACGGCAACCATATTCAGCAGCGCTTCAGCGTTGTCAGTGAATAAAATGTATGAAGGAGATGACCGTTGTGAATAAAAACACTTTTACAACCGTAAAACTCGCAAAAGGCGAAATGAATATTTACGATTTCGGCAGCATTAAGCTGCACGCATACAAGACCAACGATTTCATTGATGATGAAGTTTTTATTGTTGAAAAAGACGGTAGAGCCGTTATCATTGAATCCCCTTGCTTTTTTGACAACAACAGAGAGCTTGCAGAATATCTGAAAGATGTTGAGGTTGAGGGTATGCTCATTGCTTACCACGGTGCAGGCGCTACCTTCCTGCCGGAAGTTCCGAAATATGCAACGCAAAATGCTGCGGACTACTCGACAAACGGAGGCGGTAAAGCACTGGTAGCGAATTTTACAAACGCCTTCGGGGAGACTTTCGATAACTCTATTCATAAGATTACCCAAGTCATTGGAGAGGGTCAGGTGACAATCGGCGGCATTGATTTTGTAATCAAGCAGACCGCAGAAGCGTTTGACATTGCAATTCCCGAAATTAACGCCGTTTACACCCATATGCTCGGACATGACTGTCACTCCATTGTTGCAGGTGCAAACCACGCTGACGGAATCATTGCAGAACTGAGCAGCTATATTGAAAAGGGTTACGATCTGATTCTGACCTCGCACTATACGCCGGAGGATTTGAAAGACGCACAAACCAAAATCGACTATCTTGAAAACTTGAAAAAGATTGCGGCGAATTGTGCGGATTCCGACAGCTTCAAGGCAGAAGTACAGAAACAGTACCCTGCATACAGCGGTCAGAACTATCTCGATATGACGGCAGGATTTTTCTTCGCTTAATATGGTGGCGGGGCTGTCAATATGGCAGCCCCGTTCTACTTGAAAAAGAGGTACACGAAAGTGAATACAAACGAAATCTTATATTTTTTAGAACAACAAATACATTCGGTTATTATGGCGACCGTTGATGACAGCGGGCTACCCGTTACCTGTGCGATTGACATAATGGATAGTGACGAAAAAGGGTTATATTTTCTAACGGCAAAGGGAAAAGGATTTTATAACCGCTTAAAGAAAAACGGATATGCTTCATTAACAGGTATAAAAGGCAACGATACGCTGTCCTGTGTAGCGATTTCTGTTTGTGGCAAAGTGCAGGAAATGGGAAATGCACCTCTGCAAAGGCTTTTTATAAAAAATCCATATGTGAAAGAAATCTATCCAACCAAAGAGTCCAGGCAGGCACTTACTGTCTTTCGGCTTTATGAGGGAAGCGGCGAATGGTTTGACCTTTCAAAGAAACCGATTGAACGGGTTTCGTTTACGATTGGAAATCAAGAAAAGGAAATGCAGGGATATGAAATCACGGACAAATGCACGGGCTGTAAATCCTGTAAGGTAGCCTGTCCACAAAACTGCATTGATTTTACCGTTACCCCTGCTGCTATAAAACAGGAAAATTGTTTGCATTGCGGCAACTGTTTAAGAGTTTGTCCTCAAAAAGCAGTTGTTCGGAGAGGATAGAAAAATGTCACAAACCGAAAAAAGAAAATATTTAATAGCGGCGCTCCTAAAAGAACAGCCGCAGTATTCTAAAATAGAAATTCCGTCGAGTGAACAGGAACAAAAAATTCTGCTTCGTTCGCTTTTTAATATCCGTATGCCCTTGCCTGTAACCGATGAATTTTTGACGATACAGGATACCTACTTACAGGAAGAAGTACGGCAAAAAGGAATTACAAGTGTTGCCGATTTGCAACCGCTTCAGCCGGGAGTGTATCTGTGGCAAGGTGACATTACCACGCTGAAATGCGATGCTATTGTAAATGCCGCCAACAGTAGGCTGCTTGGCTGCTTCTGTCCCAATCACGGGTGTATTGATAATGCGATTCATACCTTTGCAGGGGTGCAGCTTCGGTTGGCTTGTGCAGAACTTATGAAGAAACAAGGTCACGAAGAAGAAACCGGTAAAGCGAAAATCACGCTCGCCTACAATCTGCCTTGTCGGTATATTCTGCATACAGTCGGCCCGATTATTCGAGGTCGCTTAACACAGCGGGATTGTGATTTGCTTGCTTCCTGCTATCGTTCTTGTTTGGAATTAGCCGAGCAAAACAGATTAAACAGTATTGCGTTCTGCTGTATCTCTACAGGTGAGTTCCATTTTTCAAATGATAAAGCAGCAAAAATTGCGAATCAAGCAGTAAAGGAGTATAAAGAACGAACTCACAGCAAAATTGAGGTGATATTCAATGTTTTTAAGGAACTGGATTACAACATCTATCGGAAGCTACTCCGAGCAGATTGACAGGCTGAAAAATGAAATAGATAACGCCGACGCTATTGTGATCGGCGCAGGTGCGGGAATGTCAACCTCGGCGGGATTTGCTTATGACGGGGAGCGCTTTGAAAGAAACTTTGCTGATTTTCGTAAAAAATATGGCATTACCGATATGTATTCGGGCGGTTTTTATCCGTACAACTCTCTGGAAGAATATTGGGCATGGTGGTCAAAACACATCTATATCAACCGTTATGATATAGATGTAGGTCGGCCCTACACAGAGTTGTTAGAACTCGTCAAAGACAAGGACTATTTTGTGTTAACCACAAATGTAGACCATCAATTTCAGCTTGCAGGCTTTGATAAGAAACGGCTTTTTTATACACAGGGCGATTATGGTTTATGGCAATGCTCCAAAGCCTGCCACGACAAGACCTATGATAACGAGGAAACAGTACGACAAATGGTGGCAGAGCAAAAGGATTTGAAAATTCCGTCAGAATTGATTCCGAAATGCCCTGTTTGCGGCGCACCTATGACAATGAATTTGCGGTGCGATAACTCCTTTGTACAGGATAAAGGTTGGTATATGGCGGCAAATCGCTATGAGGACTTTATCAGACAGCATAACGGTATGCACATTTTATTTTTGGAACTCGGCGTGGGAGCAAATACGCCTGTCATCATAAAATATCCATTTTGGCAAATGACTGCACAGAATAGACACGCAACTTATGCCTGCATTAACTACGGCGAGGCGGCAGCACCGAGAGAAATTGCAAAGCAAGCAATTTGCATTAACTCGGATATTTCTGCGGTATTAAAAGATTTGGGATAAGAGGATATACTATGAACATTAAAACAGAATGGATACTTTGCCCTGTTTGCGGCAGAAAAACACACGATAAAATCAGAGAAGACACCGAAATGAAAAACTTCCCTCTTTACTGCCCAAAGTGCAAGCAGGAAACGCTTATTGATGTAAAGAGCTTTATTGTTAATTTCTGCAAAGACGAAAGCAAATAATTACACCATACGGCTTGATTTTCTAAGCAAAATCGCTTATAATTTGAACCGAAACATATTGCTATTATCTACAGTGATATGACTGATGTTATCAATGCCGATAACAAAATGATAACATTAGCCCATATAGGCAGGATAATATGGATATATCAAATAATCAAAAGAACTACATACACGACAGAGAATAATCACTAAACAAAATTGATTAGGCTTTGTCGAGTTTGAATAGAAGGCATATTTGACTTCGCATTTTAAAATAAAAAGAAATCCTCCGTATTGCAAAGTGCGGATGGTTTTGTTATACTTTCAGTGTATATATGAGATTACGCGAAGATACAGACAGCCGTATGTAAGAAGTCAATGGGAGAATCTATGGCAGAAATAACAACAGATATTGTTCGCAGACTAATCGAGACACAGTTTCCCGCATGGAGCGGATTGGAAATTCGTCCTGTGGCAAAGAGCGGACACGATAATCGAACGTTTCATTTAGGGAGTACGATGACGGTACGCCTGCCGAGCGGTAAGGATTATGTGCCGCAGGTTGAAAAGGGGGTTCAGTGGCTTCCGTATTTAGCAAAGCATCTATCCCTGCCGATTTCAAAATCGCTTGCAATGGGACATCCGAATGATGCTTATCCCTTTGTTTGGTCGGTCAACAGCTACATAGAGGGCGAAACAACGAATGAGTAAAATGTTGCAGACAAAGCGAGCTTTGCGTCAGAACTAGCACTATTTTTGAAGGATCTTCAAAGCACAGATACAAATAAAACGGTTTCTGAAAACGCAAAGCACACTTTAAAGGAAATCATTGCTGAATATGATAAAGATATTGAAAGGCAGATAGAATGAACACACCGACACTTGAAACAGAACGTTTAATTTTGAGACGATTTACAGAAGATGATTTGGAAGCTCTTTTTCTAATTCTTAAAGATGAGGAAGTTAATAAATTCCTGCCTTGGTATCCTATGAAGAACCTTGAGGAAACCAAAAAATTTTATGAGGAAAGATATGCCGTAAAGTATGCGCAGCCGCAAGCGTATGTCTATGCTATTTGTCTTAAAAGCGATCATTATCCTATTGGCTATATTAAGGTTGAAATGGAAGACCACCACGATTTTGGCTATGGACTCCGCAAGGAATTTTGGCATCAGGGAATTGTTACTGAGGCAGGCAAGGCTGTTGTCGAACAGGTGAAAAAAGACGGATTGCCATATATCACCGCGACGCACGACAGAAACAATCCGCGAAGCGGAAACGTTATGCAGAAAGTCGGTATGAAATACTGCTATTCCTATGAGGAACAATGGCAGCCAAAAGACTTTCCCGTTGTTTTTAGAATGTATCAACTGAATTTTGACGGAAATGATGATTTTGTATATAAAAAGTATTTGAACATGTACGACAATCATTTTGTTGAGGAATTGTAATTTTATAAGGAGAAAACATGGTTTTCAAGGTAGCGATTTTGCAAATAAACGCAGTTAAAAAAAATCTGGTTAAAAATACGCAAACCGTTATTTGTATGATGCAGGAAGCAGCAAAGTTAAATGCTGATATTCTTCTGCTTCCCGAGTGCTTTATTACAAGCTATACACTGCCAATTACGAATAAAGAGGCATTGGCTGACAATGATCCAAGCATTGCTGCGATCTGTAACGCAGCTAAAAGCTTTCGCATTGGCGTCGTTGCGACTGCATTTACAAAAGGCGATGGTAAGCCACAAAACTCCGCCTTTGTTATAGACAAAAATGGTGAGATTTTGATGAAATATTCAAAAGTTCACACCTGTGACTTTTCTGCTGAACGGTGCCTTCAAAGCGGTACAGAATTTAAGACCTGCAGTTTTGACGGCATCAAGCTAGGTGTTATGATTTGCTATGATAGGGAATATCCGGAAAGCGCAAGAATTCTTATGCTCAAGGGTGCGGAGCTCATTCTTGTACCTAACGATTGCGATACCATGAAGCCGCGCCTTCAGGCTCTTTCCACCAGAGCATATGAAAATATGGTGGGAATTGCTATGGCAAATCCTAACCGCGAAAATGCTGGTTGTTCCTGTGCTTTCAGTCCCATCTGTTGGGATGCTCATGGCAAAAGTATCGATAATACACTTTTCATGGCGGACGAACTATCAGAGGGATTGTTTTTTGCTGATTTTAATATGGATGAAATTCGCAGATATCGTAAAGAAGAAATGATGGGAAATACATTCAGAAAAGTGAACGCCTATCAAAAATTAATTGATAACGAAATTCGTTTTCCATTTATTCGAGATGGACAATAAATTATACAGAAATAAAACAGGCGGTCGTCCAATGGACGACCGCCTGTTTTATTTCTGTAAGTTGAGTTCAAACCGTTCGAAAAAGCCAATCCATTCCCCCGCCTGGTTTTTTACTCCCTGCATGTAAATACGTAGATTTTTGATATTTACTCCTACAAAAATCGGTTTTCCATTGCGGCAAATGCTTTCAAAGCCCTTTTTGATTTTTTCTTTTGCCATTTCACTGTCATGGCATTCAAAAATACTTTTCCCGATCAGATCTTTATATCCTCGTTCCTGATAATAATGGTATTGCGCGCACTGGTTCATGTAACGGATCACAAAATCCTTGTCCACAAACACAATCGGATAAGGATAGCTGTTAAGAATCCCCTCCATAATTTCTAATTGCTCCATACGAATTCCTCCTTCGATATAATTGTTTTTTGTTTCAAGCAGCAGATCCAGTCTGTCCCTCACGCCTTGATGACAGCCCCGGCCGCGTACACAATGACCAATGAGATGATAAAACTAGCAAGATAGGCCAAGGAATAGAGACAAAATCTCTTTCGCATGCCCTGTGTTGCTTTTACCCTAAGGCTCCCTCCGGACAGAATCGTAACCTCCGGAAGCTCGCCCTTTTGGCTAAAAATAAATCTTCGCTTTTCCAAATACCATAAAACTAACAGATCAAACGGCGCCTGCACCACAAACAGGAGACTGATTAAAAAGGCCATATGGTTTGCATCATTGCCTGAAGCCCAATTTAGGGTAAGCGAAAGCAGAATACTTCTGGCTAATATCCTGACCAGCCAACCATAGTATCCAGCTTCTTTCAATCTCCAAAACCCATATGTAACGAAAAATACCAGTAAATAGCTGAACATCGTACCTACTGCTCCAGCCACACAGTAAACGAGCATGGCCGTGCTTTCCGCCTCCAGGATTTTCTGGTAATACATCCTGCCATCAGCAAAAATATAGTAAAGCGCCGCAACAGAAAGCAGCAGGAAGGCCCATTTTAATACAGACAGAAAGCCAACAGGAAACCCGCTTTTTTTCAGGCTGTCGCGTTTTTGTACATATTGCTTTGGAAACCGCCTGGTGATCAGCCATTCCGGCAGCTCTGGTTTTTCCTCCGAAAGGATCGAGTCCTCCTCGTCCTCTTCATACAGGGTGCTCTGCGGCGGCAATTCCTCTTGATAATACTCTATTTCTGCCTGTGGAAAAGCCGGCTCGTTTAAGAATTGCTCCAACGTTTCCTCAGCTATTGCAAATTTTCCCTTTGTTTCCTGCCCGGTCAGCCTGGCACCGCACTCCGGGCAGACGGATAAAGACGTTTTCCTGCCACATTTTGGACAACTATTTTCCATTACCGTACCAGCCTTCTTACGTCGCATAATAAAGCTTCTTATCTCCTGCCCCGCGCCCTTTACTAAAACGGCTTATGAAAGTTCTGCGCAAAGGCTTCTCTTTAATGAGATTATAACATAAATACATCTCTTTGCAAAGTCATTGTTTCTATCTTGCAGGCTTCCTGATATTTTCAAAAAACTTTCACAAAAGCATTCAAAAATGAAGATTTCTTATCACAAAATCCACACAACTGCTTTTTATAATATTTTACGTAACCTTAACATGCCTATTACAGAGGAGGTGAAGAAATGAAGTTCAGACATGAAGAAAAATTTATCATCAACTACTGCGATTACTTAACGCTTCGTTCCCGCCTGCGCCGGGTTCTTCCTTTTGACGAACATACAGATGCAGGCGGCCAATACCGGATTCGCAGCATTTATTTTGACACGCCCGGCGATCTGGCGCTGCGCCAGAAACTCGATGGAGTCAACCGGCGGGAAAAATTCAGAATCCGGTTTTACAATCTTGACCTCTCATTCATCCGTCTGGAAAAGAAAAGTAAGCTTAACAGCCTTTGCTGCAAAGAAGAAGCTGCTCTTTCCTGCCGGGAAGCCAAAAACCTCCTTTCCGGAAGCGGCTTCTGGATGACAGCTAACAGCAGCCCGCTGATTCAGGATTTCTATCAAAAATGGCAGCATCAGTGCCTGCGGCCCAAGATAATCGTCGATTACATCCGAGAGCCCTTTCTATACCATCCCGGAAATGTCAGGATCACTCTGGATCATCATATTCGAACCAGTAAAGACCTGAAGGCCGCATTGACAGACAGCGCAGTTACCCTCCCCTGCGGATGTGAGGAGTATCTGCTGGAGGTCAAATACGACGAATTTCTGCCAAATCTGATCCGCGATCTTGTCCAGCTCGACAGCCGCCGGATGCTCGCTTTTTCCAAATATGCGGAATGCAGAAGATATGGTTAATTGATTTTATATTGTAAGCGTAAGGAGAAACAGATATGACTTTTCAGGATATATTTAAATCAAGCTTTTTAGAAAACATCACCAGCGTTTCTATTTTAGATATGGTGATTGCGATTGTATTAGCCTTTGGAATCGGAATTTTTATTTTTCTGATCTATAAAAAAACTTACCGCGGCGTAATGTATTCAGCCAGCTTCGGCACCTCTCTTATTGCTATGACAATGGTTACCACCATTGTCATCTTAGCCGTAACCAGCAATATTGTCCTTTCCCTTGGGATGGTCGGTGCATTGTCTATTGTCCGTTTCCGTACAGCCATCAAAGACCCTCTGGATATCGTCTTTTTGTTCTGGTCTATTGCGGTCGGGATTGTTTTGGCCGCAGGACTGATTCCGCTTGCAGTATTCGGCAGCGTGGCAGTTGGATTAATCCTGCTTTTCTTTGTGAACAAAAAATCCCATGACCACCCCTATATTGCAGTGATTCACTGCGACTCAAAGGCTTCTGAGGATGCTGCTTACGCACTGCTCTCCCAGAGGGCAGACCGATGCGTGGTTAAATCCAAAACAGCTGCCGCCGGATCGGTGGAGATCAACTACGAAATACGTCTTAAGGACAGCAATACCGACTTTGTCAATGAGCTTTCTCAGTTGAACGGGGTAAGCAGTGCGGTTCTGGTCAGCTATAACGGCGACTATATGAATTAAGGAGCGCCGCCATGTCTAAAAGTAAATACACCAACATCGTCTGTATTGTAATCAGTATTTTGACTGTAGTGGCTGCGATACTTGTGCTCAATGCCAAACAGCTTGGCGTCGTGTCGACTGCCGCCGCAGTTGGATATGAAGAAAAGCTGTTCAATACCAAGACTGTCCACACCATTGATATCGCGGCGGAGGAATCAGACTGGCAGGAAATGCTTGACAACGCAACCTCGGAGGAATATATTACCTGCGACATTGTAATCGACGGAGAATCCCTCCAGAACGTGGCTATCCGTACCAAAGGAAACTCCTCGCTGACTCAGGTCGCCTCCACCGATTCAGACCGGTTTAGCTTTAAGGTAGAATTCGACCATTATGATGACAGCATCACCTATTACGGTCTGGATAAGCTTTGCCTGAATAATATTGTCCAGGATAACACCTATATGAAGGACTTTCTCTGCTATAGCATGATGCAGCAGGCAGGTGCGGAAACACCCCTGTGCAGCTTCGTCTGGATCACCGTCAACGGCGAGGACTGGGGGCTTTACACTGCGGCAGAGGGCATTGAGGACGGTTTTGCCCAGCGAACCTATGGCTCAGATTACGGGAATATCTACAAGCCGGACAGCATGGACATGAATGCCGGCGGCAATAAGGGCGGCGGTATGGGAAGCACAGACGTCCAGCTTCTCTATACTGACGATTCCTATGACAGCTATGACAATATCTTTTCCAATGCTGTCTTCGATGTCACCGATTCGGATAAAGACCGTCTGATCTCTTCCATCAAACAACTCAACGAGCAGGAAAATTTGGAGGGGATTCTGGATACAGAAGAAATTATCTCTTATTTTGTCGCCCATAACTTTGTCCTGAACGGGGACAGCTATACCGGGAATATGATCCACAACTATTATCTTCGAGAAAATGACGGCGCCCTTTCCATGATCGCCTGGGATTACAATCTTGCCTTTGGCGGCATGTCAATGGGCGGCAGCGCCCAAGGTACAGACCAGGCCACCAGCCTGGTAAATTCCCCGATTGATTCCCCCGTTACCAGCGGAGATATTGAGGACCGTCCAATGGTATCCTGGATTTTTTCACAGGAGAACTATACGGAAGCCTATCACAAAGCCTTCGCGGATTTCATTTCCTCTTACTTTGAAAGCGGCTATTTTGAAGAACTCTTTGATGAAACAATTGAAATGATCTCACCCTATGTGGAAAAGGATCCGACCGCTTTCTGTACCTACGAGGAATTCCAGTCGGCCGCAGAGACTCTGAAGGAATTCTGCCTGCTGCGGGCGGAAAGCGTAAAGGCGCAGCTTGACGGAACAATCCCCTCCACCTCCTCGGGACAGGCAGAGGATTCATCCAACCTGATTGACGCCAGCAGTCTTGACATCTCGGTAATGGGAAGCAATAGCTTTGGTGGCGCGCGCGGAAAAACACAAACGGAAATCCAGGATAGCCCGGAAAGTGAGGATGGCTTTGCAGGGTTCCAGAGCAGACAGGGTGCTGCCGAAGATTCTTTATTTACAGCTGCAGCCGATATGCAGTCGCCCCCGGAGCTACCGGATGGAGCCGAACCTCCTACACAAAACGGACAGATGATGCCGCCCGGACAAGAACAGAATGGTACAGAATCCACACCAGGAGAATCGGAAAGCGGCGATGAAAGCCAGGCGGATGAGAGCATCTCTGGCAGCACAGAGGACAGTACTGAAACACCCGCCCAGGATGAAAACACACAGCAAGCACCTGACTTTGGAGATCTGAAAGAGTTCCCGGACGGCGACGCAGGGCAGGAGCGGACTTTTCCCGGCGGCGATATACAAGCCTCCTCTGCCCAGGGACAGGATTTCCTGTCCTGGCTGCTGTTCGGCGGTTCCGTTCTCCTTTTGGGAATCGGGCTCGTCATTGCAAAGCTCTATAAACGTTAAGGAAAACCGGCTTCTCCTAACAATTCAAAACGAGTGGCAAACCAGAGATATAAAGAAAGCAGAACGCTGATTTTCCAGCGTTCTGCTTTCTTTGACTATTCTGCCTGCTTCGTCTCCAGAAGCTGAATCCCCAGCTCTTTAAGCTGTGTACTGTCCACAGGAGATGGGCATTCGCTCATCAGCTCACTCGCATTCTGTACCTTTGGAAACGCTACTACGTCCCTCAGGCTGTCCGCTCCGGTCATAATCATAGCCAGACGGTCAAGCCCAATTCCCATTCCGCCGTGCGGCGGCGCACCATATTTATAGGCTTCTACCAGGAACCCGAATTTCGCTTCGATCTCTTCTTCAGAAAGCCCGAGTGCTTCAAACATCTTCTGCTGCAGCTCATAATCTGTAATACGGATTGACCCGCTGGAGAGCTCTGTTCCGTTCAGGACAAGGTCATAGGCCTTTGCCCGCACCTTGCCGGGATCGCTGTCCAGATATTCCAGGCATTCGTCCATCGGCATGGTAAACGGATGGTGCATTGCGACCCAGGCTCCGCTATCCTCATCCCATTCGAAGAACGGAAATTCCGTAATCCAAAGAAAATTGTAGCCCTCCGGGATGATGTCAAGCTGCTTTGCGACAGTTAAGCGCAGCGCGCCCAGCACCGGCAGCGTCACCTTGTTTTTATCCGCGACGAACAGCGCCACATCTCCCTGCCCGCAGCCAAGGCGTTCCAAAATCTGCTCCAGCTCGCCTTCCCTCATAAACTTGGAGAAGGAACAGGCTGGCGCCTGATCCGCCCAGCGGACAAAAGCAAGCCCTTTTGCGCCGATCCCACGGACATATTCTACCAGCTTATCAATATTTTTCCGGGTTAATGCCGCCGCCGCGTTTTTCGCGACAATCGCCCTGACGCTTCCGCCGTCCTTTACCGCACCGCTGAACACGCCAAATTCACTGTCCTTCACCAGATCGGACACATCTACAATTTCCATCCCGAAACGGGTATCCGGCTTATCGCTCCCATATCGCTCCATCGCTTCTCTGTAGGTCATTCTCGGAAGCGGGGTCTCGATCTCAACATTCAGGACGTCATGAAATACTTTTTTGACAAAGCCTTCTCCGATTTCCAGAATATCCTCAATATCCACAAAGCTCATTTCCATATCAATCTGGGTAAATTCCGGCTGACGGTCAGCCCTAAGATCCTCGTCCCGGAAGCACCGGGCAAGCTGGATATACCGGTCATAACCGGAGATCATCAAAAGCTGCTTATAAATCTGCGGCGACTGCGGCAGAGCATAAAATTTCCCGTTATGCACCCTGGATGGGACAAGGTAGTCCCTCGCGCCCTCCGGCGTGGATTTAATCATCATCGGAGTTTCAATTTCTAAAAATCCGTTTTCATAGAAATATTCCCGCGTGGATTTGGCAAGCTCATGCCTCATCCGAATATTATCCTGCAGTCCCTTCCGGCGCAAATCCAAATACCGGTATTTCAGCCGGATTTCATCGTTTACCTTGTTGTCTCCACTGATATGAAACGGCGGTGTCTGCGCCGCGGACAGAACCCGTAGCTCTGTTACAAAAATTTCGATTTCACCGGTTTCCAGCTCCGGGTTCGGCGCTTCCCGCTTCAAAACCGTTCCCTTTGCCATCACGACGTATTCGCTGTGCAGTCCTGCCGCCTTTTCATGAACGGCGCGGTCAGTGCGGTCGTCAAAGGTAAGCTGGACAATCCCAGTCCGGTCGCGCAGATCAACGAAAATCAACGTCCCTTTGTCCCTCTGCTTCTGCACCCAGCCGCCGACTACAACCTCCTGGCCAATTTGTTCCGCCCGAAGCTCTCCGCAATAATGGGTTCGCTTCAAGCCCTTCATACTCTCTGCCATCTTCTCCGCTCTCCTCTTATTTCATTTCCATCATAGATGCCAGCGCTTCACCACCGAAATCATCGGCAAGATTCTCTGTCGCGCGCTGGATTGTAATATCATAAAGCGTCTGAGCGAGTTCCTGCTGAAAATTGATTTCCCTTTCTTCCCCGCTCTCCATGTCCTTCAGCTTTGCGGTCCCGCTTTCCAGCTCGCTGTCACCCAGCACCATGGTATATTTCGCACCGATCTTATTCGCGTATTTCATCTGCGCTTTTACACTGCGGCCCATCAGGTCACATTCCGCGTAAAAGCCTTCTGAACGCAGCTCATTCACCAGCTTGCAGGCGCGGATATTTGCCGCTTCCCCCATGCTGGCAATAAACAATTCACAGGATTCCGGCTTCGGAATTTCAATTCCCTGCGCCTGCATAATCAGAAGCAGCCGCTCCAGTCCAACTGCAAAACCAAGGCCGGGCGCCGGGTCTCCGCCCATCTGCTCGACCAGGCCGTCGTACCGTCCGCCTCCGCAAACGGTAGACTGTGCGCCCAGATTATTGGAGATAAATTCAAAAACGGTTTTTGTATAATAATCCAGCCCTCGGACAATCGTCGGGTCAACCTGATAAGGGATTCCGATTGCTTCCAGCCGGGTTTTCACCCCTTCAAAATGGGTTTTGCAGTCATCGCAGAGATAGTCCAGCACGACCGGCGCGTTCTTTGCAAGCTCAGAACAGACCGGACTCTTACAGTCCAGAATCCGCATCGGATTTTTATCCAGGCGCTCCAGGCAGGTGCCGCAGAGCTGATCACTGTACTGCCGGAAATATTCGGTCAGCGCCTTATGGTATTCTGCACGGCAGGTTGGACAGCCAATGGAATTGATATTCAGCGTGATGTCTTTTAGTCCCAGCATCTGGAACAGCTCTCTGGCGACACAGATCACCTCCACATCCGCGCTTGGCGACTGCGCGCCAAACATCTCTACCCCAAACTGGTGAAACTCACGCAGTCTTCCCGCCTGCGGCCTTTCATGCCGGAAGCAGGGTGTAATATAGCATACCTTCAGCGGCAAGGCGCCCTTTAACAGGTTATGCTCAATCGCGCTGCGAACCGCGCCCGCCGTTCCCTCCGGCTTTAACCCGTAAAGGTCTTTCCCTTTCTCCGCGCGCACCTCATACATTTCCTTCTGCACTACATCGGTAGTATCGCCTACAGACCGTTTAAACAAATCCATCTGCTCGAACACCGGCGTGCGCATTTCAGAAAAGCCAAATAGTCCTGCGGTTTCCAGAGCCATTCTTTCCACAAACTGCCACTGGTAGCTTTCTGTTTCCAGAATATCCTGCGTTCCCCTTGGCGCTTTGATTAATTTTCCTGCCATTTTTCTTCCTCCATCAATACTATTTGTATAAAATTTTATCAGTCTACAGATTGTTTATAAATATAAAAGCTCCTCATCCCGATTTCATCAAATCAAGGGACGAAGAGCTTTTCTCCGTGGTGCCACCCAAGTTCAGGCAAACAATGCCTCTCTTTCCTGTCCTGTTTGCCGGACAGCCGCACAGACTCCGAAGCTATCTTCCAAAAAGCCGACATAAACGGTTCTCACCATTCCGTTCTCTCTGTGGATACAGCGCATTTTGTACTCCGTCTTCTTCTCTGCCTGATTCAAAAGAAATCCCAATTATTTTGGGTTAACGATATTTCTCCAATCCAAATCGCCGCGCTCCAGTCCATGGATCAATACTTCGGCTGTCGCAATATTGGTGGCGATTGGAATATTATGGACATCACATAAACGAAGCAAATTATTTTCATTTACCTCGACTTCTTTCCCGGATAAGGAATCGCGGAAAAACAAAACCATATCAATTTCGTTGCAGGCTACACGGGATGCAATCTGCTGGGCACCGCCCTGCCCACCGCTCAAAAAGCGCTGAATCTCCAAACCGGTTGCCTCCGAAACAAATTTTCCGGTCGTCCCGGTAGAGCACAATGTATGGCGGCTTAAAATTCCGCAATACGCAATACAAAACTGAACCATCAATTCTTTTTTGGCGTCATCTGCAATGAGTGCGATATTCATCTTAAACCCCTTTTCTCAGACAATAATTCCTGTCACGCTGTTATCTGTTGCCTGTCAAACCACAACGTCCTTCTATATCTGTCGAATGCGAAACAATGCTGTTTATTGTACCCGGCAAATACCGGACTACAGTCTTGTAATGATCAGGGGAGCATACTCCCCGTCCAGCCGTCTGGAAACAGCCGCAAACACCATGCTGGAACGTTCGCTCTCCGGCAAAAACCTTCCCTTTGACTGCGCATTCTGCAGGTCGATATCCTCGGTCAGTACTCCGATCAGCGGAGCGCCTACGCCGTCGATCACATCATCCAGGTCGTGAATACTGGATTTTTTGATTGCCGTCCGGCTGACACGGTTGATAAAAACGCGGTATTGCCGGAAGCCCTCCTCCTCCATCATGCTGGCTACTTTTGCGCCGTCCCGGATGCAGACCGGATCGGGCGTTGCCACAATCAGTGCCAGATCAGCCGCCCTTTGGGACACTGCCATGCTGAGACCCAGGCCCGCCGGCATATCCAGTACGATAATATCATACTGCCGCTTTAGCAGGCCAATGCAGTGGAGAAGCTTTTCAAAATCAAGCTGGGCCACCGGCCGGGAGGGAGCTGCCAGATAGGAAAGTGCAGGCAACTGTTCCGATATTGCAACAGCATCCTGCGGCTTGCATCTGTCCGCCAGCACATCGCCCAGGTCATAAACAATCTGGTTTTCCATCCCCAGCATCAGGTCAAGCCCACGCAGCCCTAAATCCATTTCAATGATCAAAGCCTTTTTTCCGCGCCGGGCATAGGCTGCGGCTAAACCAACTGCAACGGTCGATTTTCCCACGCCGCCTTTTCCGGAGGTGATGGAAATTATTTTTGCCATACCCTTTTAACTTGCCTTTCTATCATGGAAGAGCAAAATCCTGCTACTTACCCCATACTATCATTTGATATATACATATTGTACCAATTCGTGATATCTTTGTCAAAGAAAAAATTAGTTCCGACTATTTTCTTGTAGGAATATAGTATAAATTCCTCTTTTTATTGTGAATTTTGCAAAATATCTCCCTCCTGTTTGCATTTTTGATAGATTTCAATGATTTGCTCCAGTAAAGCGGCCGTTCCTCCGCTGCAATCTTCTACAATACAGCTTACCGCAATTTCCGGGTCGTCAATCGGAAGATAAGCGATAAAATCGTTGTTTACCCGATCAACCGATGTAGTTTGTGCGGTTCCGGTCTTTTGGGCAACGCTGCTGTCAAGCCCATATTTTCCGGCCGCCAGGCTCATCCCTTTTGACACAGCGTCATAGGTGGACTGGCTCATCTCAAATTCAGCCGCCACCTTTGGTTCTGTAAACGTCACTGTTCCGTTAATGTCTGTCACTGAGCGAACAAGATGAGTTTCGTACCTTGTCCCTTGATTTGCAATTGTCATCGCTTCACAGGCCATCTGCAAAGGAGATACTGCAGTTTCATTCTGTCCAATTGCCGCTTGCAAAAGGTCTCCCGGATACCAGGTTCCCCCCAGCCGCTCCGTTGTTTCAGGTGAAGCAAAGCGCCCGGCCGCCTCGCCGATTTCCAATCCGGTTTTCTGCCCTAAGCCCATATAGGCGGCATATTTATTCAGCTCCTCGATCCCTAGGCGTAATCCAAGCCGGTAAAAAAAGGTGTTGCAGGACCAGTGGAGCGCTTCCGTCAGAGGAATGTAGCCGTTGTGATGATCCTGAAGGCAGGTGTATTCATGCCCCCGGTATTCAAACGGGCTGATGCAGAGCAGGCTTTCATTTGCGCCAAGCTTTCCCTCCTCCATCGCCGCTATAGCGACCATCGGCTTGAGGGAAGAGCCGGGCCGGTAAACGCCCTGCAGCGCCCGGTTAAAAAGGGGATTCGTATCCTGTTGTAACAAGTCCTGATAGTTCTCTTTATACTCTTCTGCAGTATAATTCGCTGAGTTGACCGCAGCCAGCACTTCGCCGGTTTTAACATCCAAGACTACGATTGCGCCGCCTTTTGACTGATAGTTCTCACTGTGTGCCGTGCTGACAAAATCTGTCAAAAGCTGCTGCAGCTCATCCTGGAGAAGTGAATCAATGGTAAGCTGGACATCACTGCCCGCACGGGTCTCCCGTTCGGTCACCGTATCAATTATCTCTCCATTTTTATTCTGTATCACCCGGACTTTTCCGTTTTGTCCGCGCAGCACCTCCTCCATTGCGCTTTCAATCCCGGATTTTCCCACCGTATCATTCATGGCGTATCCCTTCTTGCGGAGCTCCTCATATTCCTCCGCATAAATTGGGCCGATTGTTCCAATCAGGTGAGACGCAATATCCCCGTTTAAGTAAACCCGTACCGGCACCTCCTCGATTTCTACTCCGTCCAGCTCTGTGGACTCCTCCTCCACTCTGGCCACTGCTTCCAAAGAAAGATTTTCCGCAAAGGGATACCGGTTCCCGACTGAGGGCGTCAGCTTCTGCATGCTGTACCGCGCACAGGCAATTTCAAACACCTTTTTTCCCTGATTCTCCAGCTCGTATTTTTTCAGTAAGCTCTGAAGGCAGTCCTCTGCATCAGCCGAAGCTTCCAGGTCAAGAAATTCCTTCAATGCCTCTGTATCTCCTGACTCATCAAACACAACATTGCTTCCATCCCGGATGAGCGGACATCGGTTTTCCCATGCAAAGCCTTCCTCCCCAGATAGAGAAATGAGCTTTAAAATAGTATCGTTAATCTGTTCCGGCTTCATTCCAGTCCGGTCAAAGGTGAGCCGGAAGCTCGTTTTGTTCCCGGCCAGTACCCGCCCGTATCGGTCGGTAATGTTACCTCTTGCCGCCTGGACGGTTTTTAAGGTGGTGATCTCATTGTTCGCCTTTTTCAGCAGGGTTTCCCCCTGGGCTACCTGAAAATGTGCCAGCCGGGAAAAAATTCCTGCCAGAAGCAGGACAGAAACGCAGGTCAGAAGAAACAACCGGGTTGTCGTCTGCCGTTTTTTCATTGTGTATCCAAACCTCCCGAACGATGAAAGAAAACAGAAATCCTCCGGATCAGAGACCCGATTGGAAAACACCAAAACACCGTATAGCCGGCTGCTGGGAGAAGCTGAGACATCCAGAAGCTCCAGGTGCCCGGTTCCTGCCAGATCAGCGCGGAAAAGGCTGTTTTGATGACGCCGTCCAGCAGCAGTGCTCCAAAGCAGAGCAAAAATCGGTTGAACCAGTGCCTGCTTAAATAAAAGGTGACCGACAGTGAGACTGCCGCGCAGAACAGCAGCCACAGCAATGCGTGGTAGCCAAACACCGTCCCGGCGGTAAAATCCCAAAGCAGCCCGGCGGCCATCCCAAAAACAGACGCGGGAAGTACCGGCTCCTCCATCGCAATGCAGACCGCCGCCGGCACGACAAGGATTGGCTTAACGCCCCAAAGCTCCAGTACGCCGGGCGTTACCTGAAGCAGAAAGCAGAGCAGGAGCAGAATCGCATAGGCAAAATACCGCACTTTCGGTTTCTTCCGCTCAAATATCATGCGTTAACCCATGCCTTCGCCGCCAGGGCGAAAGCTTTCCTTTCTTATGAAATCAACGCCGGACTTCCCGCTAAGCATCTGACCGAAGACCTCCTTTTAATTCTCATCCTTCTGTCCGATTTCCCCAGTGATAACAAAAACATTGGTCAATCCGGCAATCTCATTTGCCGGCTTCAGTTCTGCAGAATAGGTCGTTCCGCTCTTTTGTTTGTCTGCTGATTGAACCGTTCCAATCACCATTCCGCGCGGGCAGTCCCCTCCCGATCCGGAGGTTGCCACAAGATCGCCAAGTACAGGCTCCTCCTCCAGATATTCCAGCCGGCACTGTCCTTCTTTAGACAAGGCGGAGTCACCGCTTACAACACCGAGACGGTTTGATTCGCTCAGATAGGCGCCGATTTTAAACTGCGGGTGGAGCAGGGTCATCACAACAGCATAGTTCGTCCCCGTCTCCTCCACTCGGCCTACCAGTCCGCCTGGCGTCGTAACGATATCCCGCTTTTCAATCCCATTGCGCTTTCCCTTATCAATCATGATCTTTGCATATCCATAATCGGGATCAGTACCGATTATAGAGGCCTCTACATATTGATAGTCCGGTTCGCTGTCCTCCATCTGCAAAAGCTCCTTTAATGCTATGTTTGACCGTTTTAAGTCTTGATATTCGAGCAGCCGCCTTCTTAACTCGTCGCATTCTTCTTTCAGCGCCTCATTTTCTTCTGCAAGCGATCCGCCGAAAAGGTTTCCTGTCACGTCTTGCAGGCTTCTCGCCAGCGAGGTGCTTCCCTTCTGCAACGGAACTGCAACAGAGCTGATCAAATCCTTCACCCAAAACGCTTCTCCATCCGAAGCAGCGGAACAAATCATGAAGGAAAACAGGACTGCTGCCAGCACACAAATCCACCGGCACTGTCTGCTCCTCCAAAATTCCTTCATTTGTTTCCCCTCCTTCCAGAATAACCCAAAACAGGATACGATCAAATTGATCGTATCCTGTTTTTTCAAAAGTCCCGTTCATAGGTCCTGCCCAAACCTCGGTCCAGAACATCCCCCAGCTTATCAAAATGGTCCAGTACCAGCCCGGCCCCTTTGGCCACACAATCAAGCGGATCCTCCGCAATGATAACAGGCATCCCTGTTTCCTCTGAAATCAGCCGGTCTAGCCCTTTTAGTAGCGCACCGCCGCCAGTCAGGACAACGCCGCTGCTGATCACATCGGCCGCCAACTCCGGCGGCGTCCGTTCAAATGTGGAACGGACTGCATTGAGAATCTGAGAAACCGGCTCTGCGAGCGCTTCCCGAATTTCAATCGAGTTAACAGTCTGATTCTGCGGTAATCCGTTGAGCAGATTCCGGCCCCGGATTTCCATAGCCCTTTCTTCTTCCAGCGGGTAGGCAGAGCCAAGCTCAATCTTTACTGTTTCCGCAGTGCGTTCCCCGATCAGCAGATTGTATTTGCGCTTAATGTACTGTATAATCGAGCTGTCGAATTCATCACCGCCGACCCGCACAGAACGGGATGTTACAATTCCTCCCAGCGAGATTACTGCCACCTCTGTTGTTCCGCCGCCGATATCGACCACCATACTCCCTGTCGGCTCTGCGACTGGAAGCCCCGCGCCGATTGCCGCCGCCATGGGTTCCTCGATGATAGACACTTTTTTTGCTCCGGCCTTTTCCGCCGATTCTTTTACCGCGCGGCGCTCGACGTCGGTCACCCCGGACGGGATACAGATTACGATCCTCGGTTTTACCAGCCGGGAATGGTTGGTTGCGCGTTTAATAAAGGTTTGCAGCATGCTGGTAGTAATATCAAAATCCGCGATTACACCATCCTTGAGCGGGCGCACTGCGACAATCGATCCCGGCGTTCTGCCAATGACCTCCTTGGCCTCATGCCCTACGCTTTTCACAATACTATTCCTGATATCTACCGCCGCGACAGAGGGCTCGCGGATAATAATTCCCTTCCCCTTCATATATACAAGGGTGTTTGCCGTTCCCAGATCAATTCCAATTTCCTTTGAAAACATTTTTGGTGTTTTCTCCTTTCAGAAAGCCGTATACTTCTATCCTGTCCTGTAATTGGCAGGATATGTCCGGATTTCCCTCAAATTCAGAAAACACCAAAAATTTCTTGTTTTTATTCAAATATTTTCAAAGCCTTGCGGAGCGCTGTGATGGGCAGTCCTACTACGTTGTAATAATCGCCGTTGATCCGCTCGATCAGGCCGCCCGCATAGCCCTGAATCCCATAGGCGCCGGCCTTGTCAAAGGGTTCTCCCGTTGCCAGGTAATCTGCGATCTCTTGATTTGTCAATTTACAAAAGGTGACCTTGGTTGTCTTGTGAAAGACAGCCCGCTTTTCTCCCTTTTTCACGCAAACTCCGGTAATGACCCGATGAGTTCGTCCAGAAAGCGCCCGAAGCATCTTCTCCGCTTCCTCCTCTGACTTCGGAATACCGAACACAGCGTTATCCGGTGAGACGACAATGGTGTCGCATCCGATAACAACATCCTCCGGACAGCGTTTTGCGATTTCCTCCGCCTTTCCCTGTGCAAGCTGTCTTGCCAGCCGCTCCGGAATCCGTTCTATGACACTCTTTTCATTAAACCCCGAAGGCTCAACCCGAAAATCCGGTACAATCCGTTTTAAAAGCTCCTGTCTCCTGGGAGACTGTGATGCCAAAATAACCATATCCTATCCTTCCAAAAACGGCACGGTATACATTGCCGTGCCGCCTATCCTTATATATTTTTGCCGACTTTGCTGTAAAAAATTAAAGAACCGATAATACAAATCAGCAGCGCCAGGTTCATCTGCAGGCTAAAACCAATCGAAAAGGTCAAAACCGATAAATCAATCGTAATCGGGTTTGGTACGCCGATTCCGATGCTCTTTCCCCAGGTGAGAAAGTGCAGGAAGGAAACCTTCTGTGCAATCTCCGTCAGCACGCTGCCAAGCAAGATTCCCATTAATAAAAACAGCGCAAAAATCAATCCCTTTTTAAACTTCATCCTCTTGTTCTTCCTCTCTCCGCTTTTCTCATTGCAATCCCCGGTAATACAGTCCGCGCGTGAATTCGCCGTCCGGCTTCTTTCCGTTCAGGCTCGCCTTCAGCACCCGTTCACACTCTGCTTTTGATTCGGTTGTAAAATAAAGCACCGAAAAATCCATCCGGCTGAATTCTTTTTCCCGATCCAGCACCCACAGAAGCCTGCTGTTCAGCAGCTCCTGATATTCCTTCTGATGGCAGAGCACCGGAAATTCCGCGCCGGTTCGGTCAGTCAAACACCCCTTTTTCCGACAGGCCTTACACCCCTGCCCGCCCTGCACCGGGCAGTTTTTTAACAGCATCAACGGCAAACGTCCATAGGAAAGATAACCAAATGGAAGCGAGCCCTTGATCCGATCCATCCGTTTTGCCGTGTTTTCAAATGATAAAATCAGGTCGGACAGGCCGAGCTCCTGATACTGCAGAGCGCTGAACGAATTGGTGCAGTTTAAAAAGGCTGTCCCGTGGAGCGCCATGCCCAGATCCTTCCCAATCTGAAGATGCGCCGGATTGGAAACTGCAAGCCGCCGGAACCCTTTCCCGGCAAGCACGCCGCATTGGGAAACAGTACGTTCCTCCGTTCCCGCCATCAAACGATCCGGTTCCAGTATGATTTTACCGGAATATGGCAATAATGTTTCTGTATGCCGCAATACCTCCCCAACCGGGAGATAAATAAGCTCCGCCTCCTCCCAAACCTGCTCCGGTATCTGCGACGCATGCTCAAACCTTGCGCGCAGGCTCTTTCCGCTTGGCTGGTGCTCCGACGGTAAAGAAATATCCCGTTCCAGGAACAGAACGGGTTCCGGTGAACCACACAGAAAGTTCAGCTTCTCCACCACTGCGCGCCTTAGCTCGTTCAGCGCGGATTTCGGGAGGATCAGCCCATCTTCTATCTCACAGGAGAGGGTTTCCAAAAAGTAAACCGTCCCACCCAGCTTGGAGAAGGATTCCCTTGCAGTTATTTCCGTAATCGGCCGGTTCAACGCGGCCTTCGGGACTTCTCCGGATACCTCTACGCTGCAGCCTCCACACTTAGCAATCAGCTTTGCCGGTATTTCCTTTTTCAGGATAAACTGCATCGAAACCGGACGGCAGGGCTTTTCCTTCCGATAGGTCCCGCGCAGTGAACGGAGCACCTCCCCGGTCGCGGAAAGGACGTCCTCCTTCTGCCGGACGCCGAACATCTCCGTTCCGGTCTTCCCGGTAAAATAGCCGTCCGTAAAGCCGCTGCGGGAAAACACCGCGCGCAGCAGCGATAGGTCAGGATGCCGCCCGTCCCTTAAGGCCGCGTATGCCGCGGTCGCCGCGGCGACGTACTCCGGCCGCTTCATTCTGCCCTCAATTTTCAGAGAGGCGACGCCCAGGTCTTCCAGTTCGCCGAACCGCTCCGCCAGGCAGTTGTCCTTTAATGACAGATCGTACCGTTCTCTTCCCTTTACAGAGGTAAACGGCAGGCGGCAGGTTCCGGCACAGCTCCCTTTGTTGCCGCTCCTTCCTCCGATCATCGCGCTCAAATAGCACTGCCCGGATACGGACATGCACAGCGCTCCATGGACAAACACTTCGGTTTCCAGTCCCGTGCGCTCCGCAATCTCCCGGATCTGTTCCCGGCTGAGCTCCCTAGCGAGAACCACCCGTTTTACACCCAGCTCTTTTAACAGCATCGCACCCTTTACCGTATGCACGCTCATCTGGGTAGAGGCGTGAATCCGCATTTCCGGGCACCACTCCTTCAGCAGCCGCAGAACGCCGAAATCCTGGACAATCAGCGCATCCACACCGGCCTTGCATGCAAGCCGCACCGTTTCCTTCAAAAGCGGAAGCTCCTCGTCAAATACAACCGTATTGAGCGTTTGGTAAACCTTCACCCGATGCAGATGGCAGTACCGGACTGTTTCAACAAAGGCTTCCTCTGTAAAATTATCCGCATTCTGCCTTGCATTTAACGATTTTTGCCCAAGATAAACAGCGTCTGCACCATTCAGCACAGCCGCTGTTACAGATTCCGCATTTCCGGCGGGAGACAAAACCTCCAGCCGATTATTCCGCCGCGTCATCGAGTTTGGCTTTGAGGGTATACAGCTCCAGTTGGTTTTCCAAATCCTTCTTTTCATCCTCCAGCTGCTCTACCCGTTTTTCCAGTTCGTCCGCACGGTTATTGGCGCGCATTGCGTCGTTGATATAATCTTTGAGCTGGAAACGCAGGTTGTCCACATCTGTTTCCATCTTTGTTTTTGCATCAAACGCATCCAGAGACGCCAAAATACAAGCGCTGGTAATGGACAAAGTTTCATCCGCCCTCATAATGTCACGAATGGTATGATCCATATTTTTCGCTAAACCAATCACGTATTCTTCTTTTTCCGGCGTTTTAAGAACATATTCCTTGCCCAAAATCGTAACCTTTACTTTATTCATCTAATACACCTTGTCCCTTTCTGCTGTTTTTCATCAAAACAGCCCGGAATATATACATCTTTTATTATAATACGAAATTCGTAATCATTCAAGTATCTTGCAGAACATTTCTTGCTTCTGCCATAGTTTTTGGAGGCTTCTTTATGCAATCAGCGCCTATTTCCCGCCGCGTCCACCTGTTGGATGAGCTGCGCGGGTTTTCTATCCTTTGTATGATCCTCTATCATGGGGTTTATAATGTCCTTCTTTTCCTGCCGGTTACCTTTGATTTCTTTTTCAGCCCATTTATGGGATTTCTGCAGCATTTCTTTGCCGGCGGATTTATCCTAATTTCCGGCGCCGCCTGCCGTTTTTCAAGAAACAATTTAAAACGCGGCGCTCTCTGTTTTCTGTTCGGGATGGCTATGACCCTTATCACCGTGCTGTTTGTGCCCAAGCTTCCCATTTATTTCGGTATCCTGCACTGTCTCGGCGCCTGTATGATCTTCTTTTGGCTGCTTCGTCCGCTGCTTGACCGAGTCAGCCCGTTGATTCTTCTCGCTGTTTTCCTCTTTTTGTTTCTGGTCACCTATTCCATTCCGCAGGGAATGATCGGCCCGCCCGGACTCTATCAGGAGCCGCTGCCGGATTTCCTTTTTCAGACAGAATGGCTTTTTCCCATTGGCATTAAAACTGATTCCTTTTTTTCGGCTGACTATTTTCCGCTCCTGCCCTGGCTGTTCCTCTTCCTCGCAGGAAGCTGTCTCGGCATCCCGATCCGGGAAGGAAGATTTCCTGCTTTTTTTTACCGGCTTCACAGCAAATTCCTTTCCTGGGCAGGGCGGCACACTCTTTGGATCTATCTATTGCATCAGCCGGTTCTCTTTCTGCTCCTCTGGCTGATTGCATCACTGTTTCCCTTTGGTAAATAATATTATATTTTATACTTATAGTATTATATCTTTTTCCTTCTTTGCGGGATGAAAAACGCTGTCTTTCTATTTGCCGCAAAATCACTAAAAACCGGGTTTAAAACCGACAGAATATTTCATTTTTTCCTATTGATCTTTCCCAATCAAACATTGTATAATGAAGAACAATACCTCATTCGTATCTGTTTTGCGAAGTTTAGTTTGTTAAGAAAGGACGTGTGTTTTACATGCTGGAAACTCAGTTTGAAAACAAGTTTGTAAAAGAAGGTTTAACATTTGACGACGTGCTGCTAATCCCTGCAAAGTCCGATGTTCTTCCTGCGGATGTCTCGGTCAGAACCAGGCTGGCAAAGGACATCTACCTCAATACGCCACTCATCTCCGCGGCAATGGACACCGTAACCGAATCCAAAATGGCAATCGCAATTGCCAGGGAGGGCGGCATCGGGATTATTCACAAGAATATGTCGATTGAACAGCAGTGCGACGAGGTGGATCGTGTAAAACGTTCTGAAAACGGAGTTATCCTCAATCCATTCTATCTTGGGCCGGAACACTTTGTTTACGATGCAAACGACCTAATGGCAAAATATAAAATCTCCGGCGTGCCGATTGTGGACGAAAGCGGAAAGCTGGTCGGGATCATTACAAACCGCGACTTGAAATTCTTAACAAACTTCAACATTAAAATCAAAGAGGTTATGACCAAGGAAAACCTGATTACCGCACCGGTTGGCACAACCCTTGCACAGGCACAGGAAATCCTTTGCAAGCATAAGGTGGAAAAGCTGCCGCTTGTTGACGACAAGGGCATTTTAAAAGGGCTTATCACCATCAAGGATATTGAAAAAGCTACACAGTACCCGAATACTGCCCGCGATAAAAAGGACAGGCTGCTCTGCGGCGCCGCCATCGGCGTCACTGCCGATGTGCTTGAACGGGCGGGCGCGCTGCTGGAGGCACAGGCCGACGTCCTGGTGCTCGACTCCGCACATGGGCACAGCTTCGGGATTATGGACTGCTTAAAACGGGTTAAAGCCGCTTACCCCGACGCTGTTGTCATCGCCGGAAACGTTGCAACCGCAGCGGCAACCGAGGACTTGATCAAAGCAGGTGCCGACGCCGTAAAGGTCGGGATCGGCCCCGGCTCCATCTGCACCACCCGTGTTGTCTCCGGGATCGGCGTTCCGCAGATTACCGCCGTTTATGACGCTGCCTGCATGGCCGCGAAATATGATATCCCTGTCATTGCGGACGGCGGAATCAAATATTCCGGCGATATCGTGAAGGCGCTTGCCGCAGGCGGTTCTACCGTAATGCTCGGCTCTCTCCTCGCTGGCTGCGACGAGTCCCCTGGAGATAACGAAATTTACCAGGGCAGAAAATTTAAGGTTTACCGCGGAATGGGAAGCCTTGCCGCAATGAACAACGGTTCTAAAGACCGCTACTTCCAGCAGAACAACAAAAAGCTGGTTCCGGAAGGGGTAGAAGGCCGGGTGCCGTACAAAGGGCCGGTTGCGGATACCATCTATCAGATGATGGGCGGATTAAAATCCGGGATGGGCTACTGCGGATGCGCAACCATTGAAGAACTCCATTCAAAAGCACAGTTTGTCAAAATTACCGGCGCAGGCTTAAAGGAAAGCCATCCTCACGATATCTACATTACCAAGGAAGCACCGAACTATTCGGTTCAGATTTAGCTTTTTCTGAAAGCTTGTAATATTTAAGGCTGTCATCGAAGGATGACAGCCTTGTTTTTATGCAGAATCGGTTGCTCCTCATAATAATCTTACTTTATACTACTTTAGGCGAAAAACCCCACAAAATGGCTCCATACAGTATAATAAAGATCAAAGAACTGCTGGATTGAGGAATGAAGATGATTACATACACTCCTTTATGGGAAACTATGAGAAAAAAGGAAATGTCAGCCTATAGGCTGATCCGATATTATGGATTCAGTTCCAATACTATTTACCGGCTGAGGCATAATCAAGGGATTTCAACCACATTGCTGGACAGGCTTTGCTTGCTGCTAAATTGCAACGTGGAAGATATTATCGAATATATCCCGTCGGGGCAGGCTGAACCTTAATATTTTATAGTGATTCTGCTCTGCCCTATCTAATCATTCCTCTGTTTCCAGCACCAACCCATCATAGGCGATCTGGTAACCGCGTGAAGCTGCAAACCGCGCCAGCTCATTATGCGGCGGGTTCCCCTCATGGGACAGATGGGTCGCATAGCTCTCTCCGTTCGGCTTCAGGATTCCCTGACTTCTCATTTCAGCAATAATTTCCACCACTTGGTCGGCGTTCAGATGCCCTCCTCCTGTTGTCCCGGGGCCATAGGTCTGGTCAAGAATGACATAATCAAACGAAAATCCTTTCAGTATCTCCCAGGATGCCGCCTCCAGCCGGCAGAGATCAGTCGCATAGAGAAGTTCCCGGCCGCCCTGCCGTACAGCGTAGATAAGCGCCTGTTCCGACTCATCATGGCAGGCATCCAGCGCAGTTACATGATAAGTCCCAAGCTGTATACTCTCCCCGGCGGAAACCGGAAAAACAGCCAGGTTCAGCTTTTCTTTCCATTTCGGGTCAAATAAATCTACACCCGGCTCTTCCCCGCAAAGCCGCCGTCCCATTTTTCTCAGCGTCTCCCGGGAAGCCGCCAGATTCCATCTGGAGATGCCCTGCCCCGCATATTCCGGAATTCTGGTGATCAGGTGCCCCGGATCAAAATGATCGGAATGGGCATGGGTCTGCAGCAGGAAACGCACCTTCGTCAGGTCGATTCCATATTCACAGGCTGAGGGAAAGACATCCGGCCCCAGGTCGATCAGCAGATCACTATTAATTAAAACCGAGGATCGCCTTCTCAGGTTCTTACCCTTTTGTTCTCTAGCTGTACGGCAGTAAGCGCACTGGCAGAACGGCAGTGGGTATGCGCTGGCCGCGCCGGTTCCCAGAAATGTGAGCTTCATCCGACTGCAGACCTCCCTTTTTGTTCGATTGCAGGAATATCCTTGTTTTTCCAGTATACAAGGCATAGGTTGAAAATTCAAGCGCCCTTATTTTTATTATTGTACAAAAACAAAAGGTTCTTTTTATGAATTATGTATAGCCCACCAATCTTTCATCTGATCCTTTGACTTCTATTTCCCGATTCGATAAACTGAAATTAGTTCTGATAGAAGGAGGAGTTTTTTATGGTTCGGTTGATTGCCACAGATATGGACGGCACCCTGCTCGATTCAAATAAACAGCTTCCGTCTGACTTTCACGACATCTTTCAAAAAATCCACCAGCAGGGAATCATTTTTGTTGCCGCCAGCGGGCGCTTTTATCCGAAACAGCGTGAAGAATTTCTGCCCTATCTTGAACAGATGTACTTTATCTGTGACAATGGGGCCAGCATTATCCATCATGACAAGTGGCTTTATCAGAATGTGATTCCAAGGGAAAGGCTCCACCGTCTGATTCATGCCTGTGAAAAAATTCCTCATACCATGCCGATTCTCTGCGCAAAGGATACCAGCTATTACCGCCCGGTAGAGGAACGCTTTGCCCCGCGGTTTTCCTCCTATTTTAACCGGGGACATATTGTCGAGGATCTCTGTTCGGTAGAGGATGATATCCTAAAGGTGGCGATCTGTGACCTTGCCGGGTCAGCAAAAAACGCCTACCCTATCCTATCCGGAATATTTCAGGAAGAGCTGAATATTGTTGTGTCAGGGGATCAATGGCTTGACGCGATGAATCCCGGTATCAATAAAGGGGTTGCCCTGCGTTTTTTACAGAATCAGCTCGGGATCTCCCCGGCAGAAACCATGTCCTTTGGGGACTTTTATAATGATATTGAGATGCTCAAGCTCTCAAAATACAGCTTTGTGATGGAAAATGCCAACGAAGATATGAAGCCCTATGGCAGATATCTGGCGGACTCGAATGACCACAATGGTGTTACAAAGGCAATTCGGGAATTTTTATTCCAACCGAATTGCGTTTTGGGATAAAGTATGTTAGAATGGTGGTACATTAACTCGTTAATCAGATAAGAGAAGGGAATGATTTCATGTTTTGCGCAAAATGCGGAGCTCAGCTCCCGGACAATGCTGCTTTCTGCCCGAAATGCGGAGCAGCTTCTTCCAGCCAGGCCTCTTCCCAGCAAAATTCCTGGCAGGCTCAGCCTAATCAGGCAGACCAGGCAAATCAATCATCAAATGGATGGAACCAGCCGCCCCAGCAGGCCGCTCCGGTTCAGGAAAAGAGCAATAAGGTTTATCGGGCGCTTGCTTATGTTCCAATTCTTTTCTGGCTCCCTCTGGCCTTTGATTCACAGGATGAGGTTGGCAGAAAATCGTCAAACCAGGGACTGCTTCTGCTGATCCTTAATGTAGTTGTCTCCCTATTCGATTTTATTATTGTATCGCTGATCCTAGGCTCCATTTTTGGACATATCTGGGCTTTCAGCGCGATAGGTTCTGTCCTTTCCGTCATCTTTTCTATCATATTCTGGGTCATCCGAATACTCTCCCTTGTTTGTACCATTATTGGTATCGTGAAAGCGACGCAGAATGAGTATTTTGAAGTCCCATTAATCGGGAAAATCAAAATTATCAAATAAATTTCTTTTAAAAGAGGGCCAGGCAGCGTTTGCTGCCTGGCCCTTCTTGCTTGATGTCTATTCCTGTGTCGCTGTTTCCAGCGCAACCTTCATCATATCCGTAAAGCTGGTTTGACGCTGTGCAGCATCAAGGGATTCTCCCGTAAAGATGTGGTCGGAGATGGTGCAGATGCATAATGCTTTTTTATGGGCTTCCAGCGCATTTAAATACAGCGCGTTTGCTTCCATTTCCACTGCCAGGACACCCATGTCCCTCCACCTTTCTTTCCCGCGTCCGCCGTCATAAAATACGTCGGAACTCAGGATATTCCCCGCTTTAACAGAGATGCCAAGCTTTTGCGCGGCATTCATCGCCTTGACAGCCAATTCAAAATCACAGATCGGCGCGATTTTTCCCGGAAGGTCAAGATGATCCGCGAAATTGGAGTCCGTGCAGGCGCCAATTCCAAGCACAACATCCCGCAGCTTCACATCATTTCCGATTGCTCCGGCTGTTCCTACCCTGATAATCGTTTCCACGCCAAAGAAATGATACAGCTCATAGGAATAAATTCCGATCGACGGCATTCCCATCCCGCTTCCCATTACAGAAACAGGCTTTCCGTGATAGGTTCCGGTATATCCCAGCATCCCCCGGACATCATTCACCTGTCTGGCGTCTTCCAGAAAATTTTCGGCAATAAATTTTGCACGCAGCGGATCGCCCGGCATCAACACTGCCTTGGCAAAATCCCCAGCCTTTGCGTTAATGTGCGGAGTCGGTGTACTCATCCTTTCCACTTCCTTTCGATTTTGTGTTATTCTATCATATTCTGTCCGGAAAATCAACCTTTAAAAGAGAACAGAATCAATAATCATCAGAATAACGCCCGGAATGCCCAGCACCATTGAAACCAGAATCGTAAAATAGTTGATTGCCAGCATAATCCCACTCATCTCCAAAAGGAAATGCAAGGGAATCAAGGCCGCCACCCCGCTGCCCATTCCAATCAAAGCAGTTTTCCATTTTTTCTCGCGTTTTCTGAAATACATAATGTTTATTATAAAAATTATTATACATATAGTATACAACAAATTTCTGATATTCACACAATTCCCCCTTATTCCTAATTCCTTTTATATTTGTTCTATTCATATGATTCCTTTCGATGAAATATGTCCGCCGGTTTTTTCTTTTGCGCGGCATATTTTTTTGGAACAAACATATGATATAAATATTAAATCTTTAAAAACAAAGGAGCGTCTCCAATGACCGTTTTCACCTCAATTGAGGAAAAATTCTGTGCCTCTGCTAAAAAAAACGTCGCAATAGAAGTAACCCAGATGAAGGATGGTTCCGTTAACCGAAAATGCCTCAGCCAAGCCTGCAGCGGACATCATGGATCAAACTGCAAATTTTCCAATCCTCCTTCCCAAGATTAGAAATTTCCAGCCTTCAGTTCCTTTCCGGCCCGCTTTGTGCTCCCACAAATAATAAGAATTTACGGGAAAGCAATCGATACGCTTACCGTCATCTCAGCGCCGTAAGAACTAATTCCGGGAAAGAAGAGTGATACGGTGATGGAGAACATCCGCAGGGCGCATCCAAAGGATTTGGAGGAAATATACTGCCTGGTTTGCAAGCTGGTAAGACATGCGTTCTATGAAGTTCAGCAGATGACAAACCACCATTTCAAATTCTGCGTTTAATTATACGAATAGCAAAAAACACTATCTAATATACAGACAGTGTTTTTTGCTTTATCGGATTATTTCTTTTCCGCCCATGTACATTCTCAATGGTTCAGGAATGGATACAGAGCCGTCCTCATTTAAATTATTCTCTAAAAAGGCAATCAGCATTCTCGGCGGAGCAACGACAGTATTATTCAGGGTATGGGCAAAATAATTTCCTTTTTCCTTATTTTTCACCCGGATTCCCAGCCGTCTTGCCTGCGCATCACCCAGATTGGAGCAGCTTCCTACCTCAAAATATTTTTTCTGCCGCGGGGACCAGGCTTCCACATCAATGCTCTTCACCTTCAAATCTGCCAGGTCGCCTGAACAGCATTCCAGCGTTCTGACCGGAATATCCAGTGAACGGAAGAAATCGACGGTATTGCGGTAGAGTGTTTCAAACCAGCCTGCGCTCTCCTCTGGCTTGCAAACCACAATCATTTCCTGCTTTTCAAACTGATGGATACGGTATACGCCCCTCTCCTCAATGCCATGCGCACCGACTTCCTTACGGAAACACGGGGAATAGCTGGTGAGGGTTTTCGGAAGAGCTTCCTCATCCAACGTAGTGTCAATAAATTTCCCGATCATGGAGTGTTCGCTGGTACCGATGAGGTAGAGGTCTTCCCCTTCGATCTTATACATCATATTTTCCATCTCGGAAAAGCTCATGACTCCGTTCACAACATTGCTGCGGATCATGAACGGCGGGATATAATAGGTAAAGCCGCGGTCAATCATAAAATCCCTGGCGTAGGAGAGAATTGCGGAATGAAGTCGGGCAATATCACCGCACAGGTAGTAAAATCCATTTCCGCTTGTTTTTCTGGCGCTGTCCAGGTCAATCCCATTTAATTTTTCCATGATGTCTACATGGTAAGGCACCTCAAAATCCGGAACAGCCGGTTCGCCGAACCGCTCTACTTCTACATTTTCGCTGTCGTCTTTTCCGATCGGGACAGACGGGTCAATAATATTCGGGATTACCATCATCCGCTTTTTGACCTCTTCCGTCAGCGTTTCTTCCTTACCCTCCAGCTCGTTCAGCTCGGCCGCCATTGCTGTAACCTGCTTTTTGGCCTCTTCTGCTTCCTCTTTTTTACCCTGTGCCATCAATCCGCCGATCTGACGGCTGATCGTATTTCTCTGGCTTCTGAGATAGTCGCAGCGTGTTTTCGCATCGCGGTACTGCTGATCCATTTCAATCACTTCATCTACCAACGGAAGCTTCTCATCCTGAAATTTCTTTTTAATATTTTCCTTTACAATGTCCGGATTCGCACGGACAAATTTAATGTCTAACATCCTCTATTCTCCTTTTACTTTTTGTCATTGCTATGGATTATAAAAAGGCTTCTTCGGCTCAGGAGGAAAACCCATCGCCGGTCAGCCGTTCTGCAAGCTCTGCCAAGTCCTTGTCATCGTAGAATTCGATTACCAGCCGGGATTTCTTTTTTCCCTTTTCAATCTCAATTTTCCGTCCCAGCGCAGATGTGAGAGCCAGCTTCATCTCGGACAGAAATTTATCCTTCGGCACAAATTCAGGCGCTTGTGATTTTTCTTCTGTTGTTTCCTTTGGCTTTTTCTTTGCCAATTTTTCCACTGCACGAACATTTAGACCCTCTTTTACCGTTTTCTCTGCAAGGGCGACCATCTCATCCGGATTTTCCAGAGCGAGGATTGCCCTCGCATGGCCTGCGGAGAGATCTCCGCTCTTGACATACCGAATTACTTCATCCGGCAAATTTAACAGCCGCAGCGAGTTTGCTATTGCCGGGCGGGATTTTCCGACGCTTTTAGAAACCGCATCCTGTGTAAACCCATACTGGTTCATCAGCTCCTGATATCCCAACGCTTCCTCCACCGGGTTTAAGTCCTCGCGCTGTAAGTTTTCGATCAACGCAATTTCCATGGTCTCGGTATCGGAAAGCTCCCGGATTACCGCAGGCACTTCGCTGAGTCCTGCCATACGGCTGGCACGGTATCTCCGTTCGCCTGCCACAATCTGATAGCCGCCTGTTCCAATCGGTCTTAACACCAGCGGCTGAATTACGCCATGTTCCCGGATGGAATCTGCTAGCTGCTCCAACGCGGCCTGGTCAAAATCACGTCGAGGTTGATTTTTATTCGGCTCAATTTCACTGATTTTAATTAGTTCTGTCCCCTGCCCCGAAACAGAAGTACTGTTATCCTCAAACAGAGCGTCAAGTCCTTTTCCAAGTCCTTTTTTTCTCGCCATATCTCTCCTCCATCCTATCCGTTTCTTTTATTCTGCTTAATCATTTCATGCGCCAGGTCAAGATATGCCTTTGTTCCCTTTGAGGCGCGGTCATAATAGATAACTGGTTCACCAAAGCTTGGTGCCTCTGATAACCGCACATTCCTTGGAATCACCGTCTTATAAACCTTTTTCTGGAAGAACTTCTTTACCTCGTCCAGTACCTGGATGGTCAGATTCAGCCTTCCGTCGTACATGGTTAGCAGAACCCCTTCCACGTCGATAGTGGGGTTATACAGCTTCTTCACCTGGCGGATCGTCGCCATCAGTTGAGACAATCCCTCGAGCGCATAATATTCACACTGAATTGGGATCAAGACGGTATCGCAAACGGTTAAGGCGTTCAGCGTGATCAATCCCAGGGATGGAGGGCAGTCGATAATGATATAATCAAACTCTTCTTTGACGCCGACCAATGCTTTTTTCAGCATGTTGATCCGGTCCGGCAACTCGACAAGCTCAATCTCTGCGCCCGCTAAATCCATATTTGCGGGAATCAGATAGAGTTGGTCAAATTTTGTTTGCAGCAAAACCTCCTGCGCCTTTTTCTTTCCAATTACCATATCATAGGAGGAAAGCTGCGCGTCTCTTTTGCTGTATCCAAGTCCGCTGGTCGCATTCCCCTGTGGATCGATATCAACCAGCAGGGTCTTTTTTTTCAGCTTTCCCAGCGCTGCCGCTATATTGACCGCGGACGTTGTTTTTCCCACACCGCCCTTTTGGTTTGCTATTGCAATTATCTTACCCATACGACATTCCTTTTACTCTTATTTCTGTTTTATAACAGCAGATAAGCTCTCAAACTACTTTTCTGCGGCGTTTCAAGCACTATTCCACAGAAATTCTCAGAGATCCTATCGCTTTGCTTTTTATTATATCACACTTTCCCATGATTTGAAACCTTATTTCCGGAAAATATCTGCAGAAATTGTTTCACGTGAAACAAAAGAGGGAACAACAAAAGTTGCTCCCTCTTTCTATATTCGTTTTCCCTTTGGTATTTTTATGACATATTCTATGTAAGCATCGTCGTCTACCTTTTTAGCTGTTGCAGGAATCCCTGCCGACTTCATCACTGAAATTGCCTTATTGATGGTATTAATAAACAAACGCACATCCTTGATAATCGGAACACATTTCTTCTGATGCTTCTCTTCCAGACTTTTTTCAATATATTTTTCTGTCTGTGCTACATTCAATTCATTTTCAGCAATATATTTGATTATTTCTAACCGCTTCTGTGGGTTATCCACCTTCAAAAGCGCCCTTGCATGGCGTTCGGTTAAATGGCAGTGAATCATCAAATCCTGCTCCTGGGGAGTCAATTTTAAGATGCGAAGCCTGTTTGCAATTGTCGACTGCGCGATCCCCAGCTTAACTGCCGCTTCTTCCTGTGTGACATTCCATTCATGAATCAAATTTTTAAGCGCGGCCGCCTGCTCAAAGAAATTCAAATCTTCCCTATGCAGATTTTCAATCATAGAAAGAATCGCCGATTCCCGCTCCGATTTATCCAAAACAATACTTTCAATTTTCTGCTTTCCAATCATCCGGCATGCGCGCAGCCTCCGCTCCCCTGAGATCAGCTCATAGCATCCTTTATAGCTGCGGCGGACTGTGATCGGCTGCAATAAGCCATTTTGCCGGATGCTGTCCGCCAGTGCCTGAAGCTGCCTCTCATCAAACACTGTCCTCGGCTGCGCAGGGTTTACCTGTATTTCTCCAATATCCAACAACACAACACGATTAACAACCTTGTCTTTTTTCAACGTTAGCTGCATGATACTTCCTCCTTATCCCGGAAATATTTCCTAAGATAAGGATAACACAGAATATACCAAATTTCCATATTTTTCCATTTTGGTATTTCTTGCTCTTTCTCCTGTTATCGACAAAACAGACGCTCAGACTATCGGCTGTTTTCTCATTTTTCCTGCATTTCTAGGATATTTTGTCGGTGTTTGCGATATTTTTTTAATTACTACAATCGCCCTTTTATTCCCTTCAGGAAGAGAATACCGCCTTACCTCCTGAATTTCACCGCCCAGCACCTTGATTGCTTTTTTTGATTCCTCCAATTCCTCCTCTATCTCATAGCCCTTTAAAGCTGCGAAACAGCCGCCTGTTTTTACAAATGGCAGGCAGTATTCAGAAAGCTCTCTCAAGTGAGCAACCGCACGAGCTGTTGCAAAATCAAACTGTTCCCGGTATTCTGCTTTTTTTCCCAATTCCTCTGCTCTGCCATGGACACAGTGATTATCCTGTCCCAATTCATTTGATAAAACAGAAAGGAAGTGAATTCTCTTTTGCAGACTGTCCAAGAGGGTTACCTTCAGTTCAGGCCGTATAATTTTACAAGGGACAGACGGGAATCCCGCGCCGGTTCCAACATCAATTAAGGTTTCCTTTCCCATTTCGCCTACCGCGTCTAAAAGCAGCACGCTGTCAAGAAAATGCTTGATGCAAATTTCCTTTGGTTCTAGGATTGAAGTTAAATTTATTTTTTCATTCCATTCCGTTAGGAGTCCGGCATACTGGTCAAAAGAAAGAGCCTGTTCCGACGTTAAAAAAAAATGGTATTCCTGAAAAATCTGTTGAAGATATTCTTTCGGGATCATTGTGCTCCCTCCCTTTTTCTATTTTGCCTCTGTTGTTCCAGCCAAATCAAAAGCACAGAGATATCTGCCGGACTAACTCCTGAAATCCGGGAAGCCTGTCCGATATTTAACGGCTTCACCCGTTTCAGCTTTTCTACTGCTTCCAGCCGAAGCCCAGAAATCTGATCATAATCAAGATCACCCGGCAAGGCTTTTCCTTCCAGCTTTCTCATTTCTTCAACCTGAAGAAGCTGCTTTTTGATATAGCCTTCATATTTTATTTCTACCTCTACCTGTTCACGAACCTCACGGGAGAGCTCAGGCCGGTTCAGGTCGAAGGGTGCAAGATCATCATATCCAATCTGCGGCCGCCGTACCAGCTCTGCCGCTCTCTGTCCGGTTTTCATCTCCGATGTTTCACGTGAAACAAGCAGTTCATTTAATTCCTTTGACGGCGGAATCGTTGTCTTTTTCAGCCTTTTTATCTCCCGGTCAATCTGCTCTACCTTTTCGCAAAACAGCCGATAGCGTTTCTCCGAAATTAATCCAAGCTGATAGCCATAGGGAGTCAGTCTCTTATCGGCATTATCCTGACGCAGAATCAATCGGTACTCACTTCGGGAGGTCATCATCCTGTATGGATCAGAACAACCCTTTACCACAATATCATCAATTAACGTCCCGATATAGGAGCTCGCCCGGTCAAGAACAAAGGCTTCCTTCCCAATTACAGCTAAGGCGGCATTGATTCCTGCAATCAAGCCCTGCGCCGCCGCCTCCTCATAGCCGGAGGTTCCATTAAACTGGCCCGCGCCATATAAGCCTTTTACCTCTTTAAATTCAAGGGTCGGCAGAAGCTCCTGCGGATCACAGCAATCATATTCAATCGCATAGGCATTTCGCATCACTTCTACATGTTCCAGCCCTTTAATGGTACGGAGAAAAGCGAGCTGAACATCTTCCGGCAAGGAAGAGGACATTCCCTGCAGGTACATTTCCTCTGTATCCAATCCCATCGGCTCCACAAAAAGCTGATGCCGCTCTTTATCCGCAAAGCGGACAATCTTATCCTCGATGCTCGGACAATACCTCGGCCCTACACCCTTAATCTGCCCCTTTCCGCTATAAAGAGGCGAGCGGTGAAGATTCTCCCGAATCACTTCGTGAGTATGTTCATTGGTGTATGCAACATGGCAAAGCACCTGGTTTTTCAATTCACCCTTTGTCGTAAAAGAAAAAGGCGTAATTGGTTCATCCCCTGCCTGCGGTTCCATCTGAGAAAAATCAATACTCCTGCGATGAACACGAGAAGGCGTACCGGTTTTAAAACGGCGGATTGTGATCCCATATTTCGAAAGCTGATCGGTTAACCCAACAGAAGGAAGCATATTATCCGGGCCGCTCTCATAGGAAACATCACCCACATGGATCAACCCGTTCTGATAGGTTCCGCTGCAAATGATTGCCGCCTTTACCCGATAAACCGCGCCCAGCTTTGTTACCACTTCCGTGAGCTTCCCAGCTTCTATTTTTACATCAATAATTTCAGCCTGTCTTATTTCCAGGTTTTCCTGATGCTCTAATACTGTTTTCATATAGAGATGGTATGCCTGACGGTCAGACTGTACCCGCAGACTGTGAACAGCAGGCCCCTTCCCTTTATTTAACATCCGGCTCTGGAGAAAGGTAGCATCCGCCGCCTTTCCCATTTCACCGCCTAAGGCGTCGATTTCCCGAACAAGATGACCCTTTGCCGTTCCCCCGATTGAGGGATTACAGGGCATATTTGCAATCCCGTCCAAACTCAAGGTAAAGATAATCGTTTTTACACCCAGTCTTGCCGCGGCAAGCGCCGCCTCACATCCCGCATGTCCTGCTCCAATGACTGCAACGTCATAGTCGCCGATATAATACTGCAATGCGTGATCCCCCTTTATTTTCCAACACAGAAATGATGGAACACCTGATCTACTATCTTTTCTGTCGCTTTCTCTCCGGTCAACTGCAGCAGGGCGTCGATTGCCTGGTCAATCATCACATTGACTGCATCCAGCGTCATGCCAGAAAGCATCGTATCAAGCGCCTCTTTTAACGCCGCCTGCGCTTCCAACGCACAGAGCCGCTGCCGTTCATTTGCGATCATTCCGTCGGAGAGGTCAACCTGATGAAGCTGTAATAGGCTTTCCACAGCATCTGTTACCCGCTCCAGACTGGTTACATCCGCAGAATTTGTATATACTATTTGTTTAAAATTATTTCTAATATTCTGTTCGTCTATTTTTTGGTTCAAATCTGTTTTATTGACAATTGCCAGCGCCGGCACGCCGGAAGCCTTAACCGCCTCAATAATCAGCCTGTCATCCTCATTCAGCGCTTCGGAATAATCAAATACGGCCAACACCAGTCCTGCCGACTGAATCCGTTTTTTAGATCGCTCGACTCCCTTTTGTTCAACAAAATCCTCTGTTTCCCGAATCCCTGCCGTATCAGCAAGACGAAGCACTACAGTACCTAAATTGACCGTTTCCTCTACGACATCGCGGGTAGTTCCCGCAATATCTGTCACAATACTTTTTTCGCATCCGGAAAGCAGGTTCATCAAGGTGGATTTCCCGACATTCGTCTTCCCGACGATTGCCGTCTCAATTCCCTCCCTCACCATTTTCCCAGTATCAAAGGTATGGATCAATTGATCAACCTGCTGCTTACATTCTCTCAAGGAGGACTCCAAATGGCTGTTCTCTATCTCTTCAATTTCTTCCTCTGGGTAATCAGTCCATGCGGCTAAATGCCCGGCAATCGTTAATAAGCTTTCTTTCAAGCTCTCAATTTTCTGATATAAAGCGCCGTCCATCTGCGCCCTGGCAGAACGCAGTGCATGTTCATTCTTTGACTGGATCAAATCCATGATAGATTCTGCCTGCGTCAGGCTGAGCTTTCCGTTCAAAAAAGCCCGTTTGCTGAATTCTCCCGGTTCCGCGAGAGACGCACCCTTTTCCAGAATTAGCCGCAGCACCCGTTTTGTCACATAAACGCCGCCATGACAGGACAGCTCAACCACGTCCTCGCCGGTATAGCTTTTTGGCGCTCGGTATACCAATGCTACTCCGTCGTCAATCACGCCGTTTTCATCCGATATCGTTCCATAAGCCGCCTGATATCCATCCAAATCCTGGAGAGAAGCACACTGATAGGAATGGAACACCTGGTCGGCAACAGCAATTGCTTCATCACCAGAAATCCGTATCATAGCGACTCCGCCCAATGCAAGCGGCGTGGCAATTGCCGCAATTGTTTCCGCCATAGCAAAAACTCCTTCTTTTCCTTCAATTCAGAAAAACGTGCCTGGAGAACCAGACACGTTTTCCGTATTGCTATTTTATAATTCAATCTTTGAATAAAGCTTTGCTTTCTTTTCCGCTTCGGAACGTTCTGCCTTCAGAATTTCTTCCATCGTTTTTTCCGGTTTGCGTCTCTGATAATTATTATTGCCGCCGCGGTTACGGTTTCCATGATAGCTGTTGTTTCCGCCACGGTTTCTATTTGTTGAAATTACAACAACACGGCGATAAGGTTCTTCTCCCTTTGACTTTGAGGTAACACCGTCAATATCTGTCAAAACAGCATGGATAATCCGTCTTTCATATGGGTTCATTGGCTCTAACGTCTGGCTTCTTCCAGTGCGTTTTACCTTTACACTGATCTTCTTTGCCAGCTCTTTTAAGGCTTCTTCCCTTTTTTCGCGGTAATTGCCGCAGTCAAGAGTAATACGGAAATAGCTTCCCTCCACACGGTTGCAGACCAAAGAGGTCAAATATTGCAGGGCATCCAAGGTTTCCCCATGCCGGCCGATCAGGATTCCGAGGTTTTCACCAACCAATGTTAAAATTGCGCTGTCCTCTTTCATTTCAACATCAATTGTCACATTCAAATCCATTTTTCCGAGCACGTCGGTCAGATAATGAACCGCCGCTTCTACCTTTGCCTCACGGTTATCCCCTTGGACGGATTTTTCTGTACCGGATTTTTCAACCTTTTGCTTTGCTGCGGATTCCTTTACAGTTACCTTAACCTGTGCCTCAGTTTTAATAATGCCAAACAGTGATTTTTTCGGCTGCTGCAATACTTCCACATTGCATTGCTCTTCTGTTACACCAAGCTGTTCACAAGCTTTTTGCATTGCTTCTTCCACTGTTTTACCCGATGTAATTAATTCCTTCATCATCAGTCCGACCTCCTTTAGTCGTTATAATCGTCGCCGTATTTTTCTGCCATCCGTTTTCTTGCCTCCGCAAGCTTCTGGCTGGCGCTCATCCCATCGTCCGGTTCTTCTGACGCATCAGATTTTTTCACCTTTTCCGGCGGCAGTCCCTGGCGGGTACGCTGCTCCGCTCTTGCTTCCTCCATCATCTTTTGATATTTGGATTTCGGCTTTTTCTTTTTCGCCGCCTGTTCCTTTTCAACGATTGCTTTCATTTTTTCCGGCGAATATACTTTATAAAGAATTGCATTGGTCACGATCATGCAGATGTTACCAATGGTCCAGTACAAGCCAAGCCCGATTGGGAAGCTGAATGCAACCCAGGTAGAGAAAATCGGCATGATAATCATCATACCCTTCATCATACCCATACCCTGTTGCTGCTGCATTCCTGTTTTCTTTTGGTTATGCAGGGTCATAAAGGACATCAGCAAGGAAGTGATACCGGAAAGAAGCGGAATAATAATGGTGACATTCCATCCAAAATCCGGTGTCGTTCCGAGGTTTAAGCCCATAAATGAAAAATTAAAGTCCTGAATTTTTGTAATCAGGTCTGCGCTGAATACATTATTAAACATGTCGGCAGACACTTCAAGCCCCTTTTGACTGATCGCGTTTCCCTGGATAATATTCATAATATCCAGCTCCGCCATGGAGGTCGCTTTATATCCAGCCTCTTTAAGCAGCTCCGTCGCCTGATTTACTAAATCGCTTGAAACACCCAGCAGGTGCTTCAGCGGCTTATAGACAACGTCAATCATCCCAAAAAGGACAACCATATTGATTACCAGGGGAAGACAACTGCTCATCGGGTTATAACCCTCTTCTTCATAGAGCTTCATCGTTTCTTCCTGCAAACGCTGCTTATCATTTTTATACTGCTTCTGCAGCTTTTGAATTTTTGGCTGGAATACCTGCATTTTTGCAGTTGATTTCTGCTGCTTTACACTCAGCGGGAACATCAGCATACGAACCAGGATCGTGAAAATGATCAAGGTAAAGCCATAGTTCTGAATAAAATCATAGATGAATCTCATAATCCATCCAAGAGGGGTACCAAGAAATCCCATTTTATACCTCCAAATTTTAATTTATCGTAAAGATCAGAATCTTATGTTTCCGGCTTCTGATGATTATTTTTCTTAGAAAGCCGGAAGTGTTCCGGAACATAATCAATCCCGCCTACATTCCATGGGTTGCAGCGCAATACTCTCCAAACAACCAAAATAAGACCCTTCACCGCGCCGTGCCGCCTCAACGCTTCAACCGCATATTGGGAACAGGTTGGATAAAACCGGCAGGAGGGCGGCTTTAAACCGGACAGAACCTTTTGATAAAAGCGTACCATCCAAATCATCAAGTGCTTCATGACTGCTTGTTTCCTTTGCCCGGCATTCTTTTTTTCTGGGAGCTTGTCCCTTTTTGCGCCAACAGAAGCTGGATCTGTTTTTTCATGATCTTTTCCAGCTCATTTGACTTTACAAAGGGTGTTTGCTCCCTTGCAACAAATACAATGTCATAGCTGCCGTCGAATGGAATCTGATCTCTGCAATTTAAATAAGCCGCACGGATCACCCTTCTCGCACGGTTGCGAAGATGTGCCTTTCCGATTTTTTTTCCGGTAGTAATTCCAACTCTCTGAGAGGAAGCCCTGTTTTTAATCAGATAGGTCACCAGATACGGATGTGCCTTAAATTTACCCTGAAAATAAGCACGTTTAAATTCTTTATTCAGCTTGATACTGACAAGGTTTTTCATGCGGACTATTTCCCTAAAATACAAAAATTGACCACAACTGGAAAACCGATCCCTATCGGCTCACTCAATCAGTGGTCATATCAGTGGTTATGAAAATGTATATCAGACCACATCAAAAAATGTGGTCTGAAAAAATTAGTAAGTCAACTGTTTTCTACCTTTAGCGCGTCTTTTCGCTAAAATTTTTCTTCCGTTGGAAGTTGCCATTCTTTTACGGAAACCGTGTTCTTTTTTTCTGTGAATTTTTTTAGGCTGATAGGTTCTTTTCATTTTCTTTCCTCCTCTCAAAAGAGAAAATTTGCTATTTTCTTAGATTTTTGAGCTTGCCTTTATACCAAAAGTAATATTTATTTCAAATACTACACACATCAACAGACAAAACCCTGCAAGGTAGTATTATATATGAAAAGGAGGCGTTTTGTCAAGCCTATTTTTCAAAAAAATAAAAACTAACTGCTTTTTATCAAAGCCAAAAAGGAAAAATATTGAAATTTTCTTTCATTATATAATATAGTTCTTTTCACGTGATTCAATTTTTCAAATGAATTATTCTATTTTTTTATCAAATCTGCGATAATTGGCAATATCGCTTGAAAAAAGAGCAAAATTTTGCTATAATTTATTCTTAGATAAGTTTAATGAAATATTGTAATTCGGTTGAAAAAAGGTTGCTTTTTAGATAAAAATCAATCTTTCTTTTTTCATCGTCTTTTTTTATTTTAAACCTTTTTCAACTGATTTTCCACAGCTTTTTTACTTACTCATAAACACAGGAGGTTTTTTAACATGGAATCTTTTTCCGAGGTGTTGAATCTTGTAAAAGATAGCCTGAAATCTGACATCAGCGATGTTGCATATAAATGTTGGATTGCCCCGATTGAAGCAGTTAAGCTTGAAGGAAACAATGCCCATATTTGTGTTGCAAATCCTTTTCATAAAGATATTCTGGAAAATCAATATAAAAATAAACTGGAAAAGGGTTTTGCTGAAATTCTCGGTTTTCCGGTTAGTATTGTCATCCAAACCACGGAATCAGTCCAGGCAGAACCCCTGAAATCGGAAAGCCCTTCTGTCCTGATGGATGAGAACCGGGACAGTGAGGAGCTGGAAAGCTATAATAAAGCGCTCGATTATATGGAGAATCAGCAGAACAAGCTCAATGAATCCCTGAAAAACGGAAATTATGAGTATACCTTTGATACCTTCATTGTCGGCAGCTCCAACAACTTCGCCTATGCCGCGTGCAAAGCGGTCGCTCAAAAAAATTCCACAGCCTATAACCCGTTATTTATTCACGGACCCTCCGGCCTCGGAAAAACACATCTGCTCCATGCTATAAAATTTGAATTCGCCAAAAACAACCCGAATGCAAATATTATCTATGTCAGCAGCGAAACCTTCACCAACGAGCTGATTAATGCAATCCAGAAGCAGACAATCGGGGAATTTCGAAACAAATACCGGAAAGCGGACATTCTTCTGATAGACGATATCCAGTTTATTGCTGGGAAAGAGAGTACACAGGAAGAATTCTTCCATACCTTCAATGAGCTGCATCAGATCGGAAAGCAGATTGTCCTGACCTCCGACCGTCCGCCGAAGGACATTAAAACACTGGAAGACCGATTAAAAACCCGGTTTGAATGGGGTTTGCTGACTGATATCGGCCTGCCGGATTTTGAAACCAGAATTGCGATTATCAAACGAAAAGCGGATCTGTTAAATCTGACCATTCCAGATGATGTTGCACAGTTTATTGCCAGCAAGCTGAAAAATAATATCCGTCAGCTTGAAGGTGCGGTGAAAAAGATCAAAGCATATAAATATTATGCCGGCTCCAATCCTTCTATGAGCGTCGCACAAACTGTTATTAAGGAAATTCTAAACGATAATCAACCCGCCCCGATTACCGTTGAAAAGATTATAGAGGAAGTAGCAAAAACCTACTCCGTAACTCCAGAGGATATCCGTTCTAACAAGCGGACAGCCCCTCTCCCGCTTGCGAGACAGGTATCGATCTATGTAGTCAGGGAGATTACCCAGATGACCCAGGCGGCAATTGGGGACGAATTCGGCGGCCGCGACCACGCGACCATTGTTTACTCAATTCAAAAGGTTCAAAAAATTATTGAAAAAGACTCTCATACCAAAGCAATTGTAGACGATATTATCAAAAATATACGGGATAAATAATTTTATACTGATTGTTGAAAAGACTGTTGAAAATGTTTAATGTATTTTTTTGCAAATTTTTCATTCTCTCTTTGATAAAATGATTTTAACAAAATATCATTCTAACTCTTCAACAGAAATAAACCAGTTAAAAAACATAAGCAATTTTTCCACTATTTTCTTTACATTTCTTCTACATCTTCTCCACTGCTCTTTACTTTTTTACAATCAACAGGTTTTTCTTTTAATATTATAAACTGGTTTTCCGCTCTTCTTCACCAAACAAAAATCCCGTTAAGTGGCATGAATTCTTCATCTTTTGAAGTTTTCCTCTTTTCCACTGTCCCTACTACTATTACTTTATTTATTATTTATATTATATATTTATATAATATCTTAGATTTTTAAAAATACACCTGAAAAGAAAGGATGTTACAGATGAAATTTAGCTGCGATAAATCCCTGCTTTGTGAAACAATCAATAATGTTTCCCTGGCAGTTGCTTCGAAATCGAGCATTATTTCCCTGGAGGGAATCCTGATGCATTGTGAAAGCAATAGCCTAACCTTAACTGGTTTTAATCTGGAGCTCGGCATTATTAAAACAATTCCGGTTCATTCGGAGGAGGACGGAGAAATTGTATTAACCGCTTCCCTCCTTTCCAATATCGTCAATAAGATGCCGGACGGACAGATCAGCTTTGACTCAAACGAAAAAATGCTAACTGTCATCCGTTGCAATGATGCAGAATTTACCATTCTTGGCCTTTCTTCTGAGGACTATCCTGAAATCCCGGTCATCAATGATGACCGAAGCTTTTCGATTTCCCAGGAAATTTTTAAAAGCGTGGTCGGCCAAACTCTGTTTGCGGTTGCGCAAACCAATCAAAATCCGATCTATACCGGGAGCCTGTTTGACATTGACAATAACCAGTTAACCGTTGTCGCTGTGGACGGCTGCCGCTTAGCCATCCGAAAGGAATTATTGGAGCTATCCTCAGAAGAACAATTCCATTTTATCGTTCCGGGGAAAACGCTGTCAGAAATCATGAAGCTGCTTGCAAAGCTCTCCAATGAGGGAGAAGAAGAGGAACCTATGATTTCCATGCGGGTTTCCAACCGCCATATTATCTTTGAATTGGCTGGATACAGCATTATTTCCAGATTGCTGGAGGGTGAATTCCTTGACTATAAGAGCGCGATTCCAAACGGCGTCAAAACAAAGGTTGTGGTGAATACCCGTGAATTTATCAACAGTATTAACCGCGCGTCTATTATCATCAATGAACGCGCGCAGAGCCCGATTAAATGCGAAATCGGCGGTAATATTATCCGCCTGAATTGTGAATCAACCCTAGGAAAGGTACAGGATTCCTTCGAAGCGCAGGTGGAAGGCAACGATGTGAAAATCGGGTTTAACAATAAATTTATGTATGACGCGCTGCGTGCAAGCGAATCAGATACTGTACTGATTGAAATCAATGAGCCATATTCGCCGATGAAGGTAATGCCAATGGACGGGGACAGTTTCCTGTTCCTCGTTATGCCGATCCGTCTGTAAGGAGAATGGAATGATCAAAAAGAAGATCCTGATCCGCACTGAGTTTATTAAATTGGATCAATTTTTAAAGTTTGCCGGGATTGCTGAAACAGGGGGCCATTCAAAGGAAATTATTGCCGAGGGCGTGGTTTCTGTGAACGGAGAGGTTTGTTTCCAGCGCGGGAAAAAATTATTTCCCGGAGACGTGGTTCATCTGGATGAATATGAATTGACAGTTGTTTCATAAAACAGGAGTTGTTTTCTTGATAGTCAATAAACTAACGCTCAAAAACTATAGAAATCTGAAAGAGGCACAGATTGAACCCTGTAAAACGGTAAACATCATTTATGGCGACAACGCACAGGGTAAAACGAACCTGATTGAAGCAATTTGGCTTTTTACCGGAAACAATAGTTTTCGGGCGGGAAAGCTGAACGAAATGATCCAGTTTAGAGAATCCTTTTGTGAGCTTTCCATTAAGTTTGAAGATTCAAAGCGGGAGCAGGAAGCAAAAATTAAAATTTCCGGAAAGAAAGAATTTTTGTTAAATCAAGTTCCACTGAAAAAAGCAGGCGAGATGACAGGGCATTTCTTTTCCGTTATCTTTTCCCCTGCCGATTTAAATTTAGCGGATGGTTCTCCAAAAAACCGGAGAAGGTTTTTAGACTTGGCAATCAGTCAGCTAACTCCGCAGTATTCCGGATATCTGGAGCAATATGAACGGGTGCTGGAGCAGAGAAACGCTCTTTTAAAGGATTTGTACCGTTTTCCTGCTTTAAGGGATACCATTGAAGTCTGGGATTTGCAGCTTGCAAAGCTGGGAACAATCCTTTCTATTTACCGCAACGATTATATTGAAAAATTATCCGTCCTGGTGAAGAAGATTTATTTTGGATTGTCCTCAGAGTCAGAGCAGTTTTCGGTCAAATACCGGTCGTCTGTCTTTGACGAAATCGAGAAAGTAAAACAATATAACGATCAGTTTATCAACCATTACTTTGACCTGCTGAAGCAGAATTTAGAGCAGGATGTTAAATACGGCTTTACCTCTGCCGGAATTCACCGGGATGATTTGGAGCTTTTCATCAACGGTCTTCCCGTAAAGGTTTACGGTTCCAGAGGTCAGGTCAGAAGCAGTGTGCTTGCCTTAAAGCTGGGAGAAGCGGAACTGTTAAAAAGAGTGACAGGGGAAAATCCCATTATGCTGTTGGACGACGTAATGAGCGAGCTGGATAACAAGAGACAGGATTATATTTTAAATCATGTTAAGGATAAACAGGTTTTTATTACCTGCTGTGATATCTTTAATACCGTTTCTTTGCAGGAAGGAAAAATCTTTCATGTAGAGAATGGAAATATTCTTTCTGAGCAGTATCAGCAGAAGGAAAAGGACTAAATGATAAAAATTAAGCAGGAAGCTTTGAAAAATTAAATCGATCAGTGTTTCTGTGAGACGGAACATGATGGAAGGCGAAGAAAGGAATGATAAATGAAATGTATCTTCACCTTGGAAATGATACGGTTATACGGATGGATGAAATCGTAGGAATTTTTGATATTGAGAATGCTTCCCTTTCAAAATACACGAAGTATTTTTTAGGACAGTCCACCAAACGGGACGAGGTTTTTAACGTGTCCTATGAAATGCCGAAATCTTTTATTGTCTGCCAAAGTCATGGAAAAGCTACTGTTTATATATCGCAAATATCGCCGCAGACATTATTAAAGAGGGCAAAAAAATAACTTAAGTTGTTCATTCTTTCAATGGTCTTTAGAGAAAGGTACGTTATATCATGGAAAAAAATATGCAGGAATACGGCGCGGATCAAATACAGGTATTGGAGGGGCTTGAGGCTGTCAGAAAACGGCCGGGCATGTATATTGGTTCAACCGGGCCGAGAGGGCTTCATCACCTGGTTTATGAGATTGTAGACAATGCAATCGACGAGGCGCTGGCAGGCTATTGTACTGAAATATTAGTTGAAATCCTCCCCGGCAATATTATTCGTGTAACGGATAACGGGCGCGGAATCCCGACGGATATCCATCCAAAAGAAGGAATTTCGGCGGCGACAGTCGTTTACACGATTTTGCATGCCGGCGGTAAATTCGGCGGCGGCGGATATAAGGTGGCCGGCGGTTTACACGGTGTTGGCGCGTCGGTAGTTAATGCGCTGAGTTCCTGGCTGGAGCTTCGTATTTATAATGGAGAAGAAGAATTTTATCAGCGGTTTGAACGCGGCCATTATAAAGAGGAACTGAAGGCTGTTGGCAAGACAAGCAGAACAGGGACAGAGGTTTCCTTTAAAGCTGATGATGAAATTTTTGAAACGACTGTTTATGAATATGACGTATTGCTGAAACGCCTGCGGGAACAGGCCTTTTTGAATGCGGGCGTACGGATTGTATTGGTTGATTACAGGGAGGAGGACAATATTGTCCGGAAGGAGCTTCAATATGAAGGCGGAATAAAAAGCTTTGTTGAGCATATTCACCGTACCAAGCAGTTGGAGACCATCCATCCGGATGTGATCTATCTGAAGAAAGAGGTTGGCGACGCGATTGCAGAGGTCGCTATGCAGTATAATGACAGCTATAATGAGGTAATTCTGTCCTTTGCTAATAATATCCACACGGTAGACGGCGGAACGCATGAAATTGGATTTAAAAATGCATTGACCCGCGTCTTTAACGATTATGGGAAACGGTTTAACCTTTTGAAGGACACAGACCCGAAGCTTTCCGGCGATGACGTCAGGGAGGGACTGACGGCGATTATTTCAGTGAAGCTGACGAACTGTGAATTTGAGGGGCAAACAAAGGGAAAGCTTGGTAATCCGGAGGCAAGGCCGTTGGTTGACGGATTGATTTCAGAAGAGCTGATGGCTTATTTTGAAGAAAATCCAGCGGTTATACGGGCGATCTTTGATAAGGCGGTCAATGCGCAGAGAGCTAGAGAAGCTGCAAGAAAGGCAAGAGAGTTAACCAGGAGAAAATCTGTCTTGAGCTCTGCTTCTCTGCCGGGAAAATTGGCGGACTGTTCTGAACGGAACAATGAATATACTGAAATTTATATTGTCGAGGGAGATTCCGCAGGCGGTTCTGCAAAATCAGGACGCGACCGGAGATTTCAGGCAATTCTCCCCCTATGGGGTAAGATGCTCAACGTAGAAAAGGCCCGTCTTGACCGGGTATATGGCAATGAAAAGCTAATGCCGGTAGTTACGGCGCTCGGAACTGGAATTGGCGATGAATTTGATCTGGAAAAGCTTCGTTATGGAAAGGTTATCATCATGGCCGATGCGGATGTCGACGGTTCCCATATCAGGACGCTGCTGCTTACCTTCTTTTTCCGGTTTATGCGGCCTCTGATTGAAGAAGGGCACATCTATCTTGCACAGCCTCCCCTCTTTAAGCTGACAAGAGGAAAACAGGTGCGTTATGCGTATGATGATGATGAAAGAGACCGGTATATTGCGGAGCTATCCGGTGAAAGCAACGCGAAGGTAGATATTCAGCGATATAAAGGTCTTGGTGAAATGGACCCGGAACAGCTTTGGGAAACGACAATGGATCCGGAAAACCGGATCATGAAGAAGGTTGAAATGGAGGATGCGGTTTCTGCTGATGAAGTATTCACAATTCTGATGGGTGAAAAGGTTGAGCCGAGAAAAGATTTCATAGAACGGAATGCAAAATACGTCCAGAACCTTGATATTTAAGAGGTTTGAAGGAAAGGAATCTTATGGAACAAGAAAAAAATATTTCTATGGAAGAAGAAAAGCTTAATCAGCCGGAACAATTAGAGCAATCAGATCAGCCGGAACAGGAGGTAAGCAATCAAGGCTTGCTTACTGATGCCTATACAGGAGTAACGCCGATCATTGCAAGCGAAGATCAAAGGGAAGCTGTGCAGGGAGAAGAAGGAATCCGGATTCAATATGGTTTTTATGCGGATGAAATCAAAACCGCGCTGAAAATTTTTCAACGAGAGATGCTCTATAAAAAATATGCAATCTATAGTTTAATTCTGGGCGTTATTTTTCTGATTTACCTTGTATCGACGATTAATTCCCAGGGAAGCAAATTTAATCTGTTTATGACAGTAATTTCCTTAACTGTGTTGCTGTTTATCTGGTATTTTCCGTTGAATCATATCAGGCAGATTGTAAAAACAGTATCCCAAATGGAATATAAAGAAGAATTTATACTTACTGTATATAATTCTGGAATCGACGTGGGTGAAGATGAAAAAAGCATTCTTTATCTCTATCAGGAGGCACCGATTCGAATTTGGGAAACAGATGAGCTTTTTATTATTGGATATGATAAGGTGCGGGTTTTTGTGATTCCCAAGCGCTGCTGTGAGGGAAAGGAAGCGCTGATTTCAGAAAAGCTGAAAAACGGTGCGGGCGAAAAATATAAGCGTCTGGCAGAGAATAAAAAGGAAAGCGGATCAAAGCAATGATTCTGTTTTTCTTGAAGAGATAGAACGTTTGAAAGACTTATTTTTCAAACACGGCATTGGCAAAAGCTCTGTCAAGGATAGAGGGACTGCTAACTGCCGAAGAAAGGAAAGGTCTTAAAGTGTATAATACAGATAATTCAAAAGTAATTTCGGTTGATATTGAGAAGGAGATGAACAAATCCTTTTTGGATTATGCCATGTCTGTTATCGTCAGCCGGGCACTGCCGGATGTTAAGGACGGGCTAAAGCCGGTGCATAGGCGAATCCTCTATACCATGCATGAAAATAATTTAGGGCCGACTACCGCATACCGTAAATGTGCGGATACAGTCGGTAGCGTATTGGGGCGGTATCATCCGCATGGCGACGCATCTGTTTATGACGCGTTGGTTCGTTTGGCACAGGATTTTTCATTGCGGTATCCTCTGGTAGACGGACACGGAAACTTTGGTTCGATTGACGGAGACCCGCCGGCTGCTTACCGTTATACAGAGGCAAGGATGAGCAAAATCTCAATGGAGATGCTCACTGATATTGAAAAGGAAACCATTGATTTTACCTCTAACTATGACGACCGTTTAAAGGAACCGGTTGTCCTGCCCTCCCGTTTTCCAAATCTTCTGGTCAACGGATCGACCGGAATCGCGGTTGGAATGGCGACAAATATACCGCCTCATAATCTGAGCGAGGTGATTGACGCGGTAGATTATGTGATGGATAATCCGGATGCAACGGTTTCGGAAATTATGGACTTTATCAAAGGGCCTGATTTCCCGACCGGTGGTATTATTATGGGTTATTCCGGTATCCGCGCCGCCTATGCGACCGGACGGGGCAAGATTATTCTGCGGGCAAGGGCGGAAATTGAAGAAAAGAAAAACGGACGGTTCCATATTGTTGTTACAGAACTGCCTTATATGGTAAATAAGGCAAGGCTGCTGCAAAATATTGCAAATCTGGTTAAGGATAAACGGATAGACGGCATTTCCGATCTGAGGGACGAGTCCGACCGCGATGGAATGCGGATGGTTGTTGAGCTGAAAAAAGAGGCAAACGCACAGGTAGTACTCAATCAGCTTTTCCGTTACAGTCAGATGCAGGAAACAGTCGGCGTGATTATGCTGGCATTGGCGGACGGACAGCCAAAGGTCATGACCTTAAAGGAAATTCTTGACTATTATATTGAATTTCAATGCGATGTAATTCGGCGCAGGACGGCCTTTGACCTGAGAAAGACAAAGGAACGCGCCCACATCTTAAAGGGATTGACGATTGCACTTGATTTTATTGATGAAGTAATCTCAATTATCCGGAGCTCCAAAGACCAGCCTTCTGCAAAGCAGGCTTTGATGGAACGATGCTTTAAGCCGATTGGCGAAGTGCATATGGGTGAAGTCAGCCTGGTGGATTACGGAGAAGAAGGCGTATATCTGGACGAGGTGCAGGCGTCTGCAATCGTTGCAATGCGCTTGGGGCAGTTATCCGGACTGGAACGCCAAAAAATTGAGGATGAGTTTGCACAGTTAATGGAACGGATCAAGGAATTGACTGCGATTCTGAATGACCACCAGCTCGTTGTGGATATCATCAAAAAGGAATTAGCGGAAATCAAACGGAAATATGGAGATGAACGCCGGACAGAAATCCAGATGATCAGCGGCGAGGTAGATATTGAAGATTTGATTCCGGAAGAGGATTGTGTTGTAACCCTCACCCACTTTGGCTATGTGAAGCGTCTGCCTGCAGACGTTTATAAAACGCAGAAGCGCGGCGGGCGCGGTGTTTCCGGCATGACGCAGCGGGAGGATGACTTTGTAGAGGAATTGTTCATCAGTTCTACCCATGACCATGTCCTGTTTATCACAAATAAGGGAAAAATGCACCGTTTGAAGTGCTATCAGATACCGGAAGGAAGCCGGACGTCCAAGGGAACAAATATTGTCAATCTGCTTCAGCTTGAAGCGGATGAAAAGATTGCATATATGATCAGCGTACATGATTTTGATCCGGATCAATATCTTGTTTTTGTCACAAAGAAGGGCCTGATTAAACGGACAGAGTTGAGTGCGTATAAAAATGTCCGAAAAAGCGGCTTGATCGCAATTTCCTTGAATGAGGATGATGAGCTGGCCTTTGCAAAACTAACCAACGGCAGCCATCAGCTTCTGATCGCTACCCATAACGGGATGGCAATCCGCTTTGCTGAGACAGACGCGCGTCCAATGTCTAGGACAGCAAAAGGAGTGCGTGCAATTCACCTGAGAGGGGACGACTATGTTGTCGGCCTGGCAAGACTGAGAGAAAACGCAACGGTGATGACTGTCACAGATAAGGGTCAGGGACGCCGGAGCGAGATCAGCGAATATGGCTTGCAGCATCGCGGAGGATATGGAAAAATTAACTATAAGGTTGGAGACATAAAGGGATGTGTCGCGGGAATCAAGGTAGTGGATAATACAGATGATTTGATTCTGATTTCTGATGACGGCGTAATTATCCGGATTCGCGTCAGCGATGTGAATATTATGTCCCGGTATGCTTCAGGCGTTCGGGTCATGCGTTTGCAGGAGGACTCCAAGTTGGTTTCCTTTGCGCGGGCAGAGCATGACGATGAAGAAGAAATTGCCCATATTGAAGAGGACAGTGATAGCGAGGAGGTTTCTGAAGAGGAACTGAAGAAGATGGAGCAGGAACTGGAATCGGAAGAGGAGAATTTAACAGAGGAAGAATAATTTTGTTGAAAAACAGAAGCCAGGAGAAGACGATAGCTTTTCCTGGCTTCTATCATTATTTTTTTATGTCTTTTACAGAAAATTCCATGACATAATCATTCATGAAAAATCCGTTTCCGATATCAGAGTCCTGTTCTTTAACTATCCTGAATCCAAATTTATCATAGACCTTTAAGGTATTCACATTATTGCGGTTACAGGTAAGCCAGATTGTATCGCATCCCTGCTTCTTTGCAAAGCCGCAAAGAAAAGAAAAAGCTTTCCGCGCCAAGCCTTGTCCACGGGCCTCTTTTTTCAGGTAAAGCTTACTCAAAAAAAGGGATTTGCCATCTGGATGAACACCGGTATAACCAACTACTTCATTGTTACTGCACAAAAACCAGTAATGATACCCGTCCTCATAAATCGCTTGTTTTAAAGCCGGCAAGGACTGAAAGTGTTCCAGCATATAAGAAACCTGGTGTTCTCCGATAATTGGAGTGAAATGTTCTTCCCAAATTTCTCTTGCCAGGGCCGCTAAATCATTGATTTCCTGTTCATTTTTGACAGGAATCACAGAAAATACATTCATATTATCACTCCTTTTTCACTATTATAGCTGAAAAATTACAAAAAGTATAGTATTTGTTTTGTTAACAATAAAAATGTTGAAAACACAGTTGAAAGAGTTGATAAATAGTAGGTTTTCTCTTTTTGAGTGTGAAAATGTGGAGAAAATAGAAGAAATTTCAAAGAAAAAAATAATACCAATCGTACATTTTGTTAAAATAATTTGTAAAATATTTCTAAAAAATTAAAAAATATTTAGGAAAAAGCTATAGTTTATTTTTACACATCTTTTACATATTTGCAGTTGAAAATGCAGGAATCAACAAGAGAGAACCGCAAATTAATTTGCGGTTCTCTCTTGTTGATTCGGTTCAAAGGTACGGATGAGCAATGGAATGGACAGATTATCACTAATCTGCTTGCATTCTGCAATTTCTTGTTCTGGTAAAAGGTCAACAATACTGAAACGCACGTCGATCCCATATTCCCTGCAGTGCTGTGCAAAGAGCAGCAGGCTGTCATAAGAGTGAATACCAAAGATATTCCTGGTGAGTTCTAGGTAATGTTCCGGGTTCGACGCATTCAGGCTGATAGAAACCTTATCAATGATACCAGCCATCCGTTTGGCTGTATCCTCCTGGAAGCGGAGATCGGAAAGCCCGTTTGTATTGATCCGGGTAATCAGCCCTGGATGTCGTTGCTTTAACATTTTTGCAATTACCAAAAGATCATCCAGCCGTTCGGTCGGCTCGCCGTATCCGCAGAAAACAACTTCCTGATATTGTTCCAGCCGGAAATTTTCTGCTTCCGATAAAACTTCTTCTACACTGGGCTCATGCTCCAGCCAGAGATTATCCGTATCCTGGACATGGTCCGCGTTATTTCTCAGGCAGAACACACACCGGCAGCTACAGCGGTTTGTCAGATTGATGTAGAGATTTTCTCCCAGCTCATAAAGGATGGTCATACTCATGTTTTAACACTTCTCTTTCAAACAAAAAATTTCGATTTTAAATCTGTCCGGTCTATAATTTTTCCGATAATGACAAATAAAACGGCACAGATCAGAGGTGGAATCACATCGGTATAGAGGCGGGCAATGGGAAACAGCCAATCCTGATATAAAAATCCGGTAGCGACAAAATACCCGGTAAAGTTAATAAAATACGCAAAAACTAACCCGACGATATTTCTTGCACAGATAATTTTTGGAGTCTTGCTGGAAAACATCAGCACGACCAACGCTTTGATCAGTACGGTAGGGATTACCCAAATCGGGGCAGTGAGCAGATCAGAGAGACCAGTACCGATGACTGCCGCGCCGATTGCATAGGGTGTCGGCAAAAGAGTGCCCACCAGAAAGACCAACGTATCCCCAAAATGAATATATCCAGTTGCAAAGGGAATATGAAAAAGATAGGCTGTAAATAAAAAAATAATTGCAGCAAAGATTGACGCCAGGACAAGGCGGTGTGTTTTTTTTGACTGTATCATAAGCCTACTCCTTTATTGTGTTGCAATAATATGGTGATAAAAGACCCAAAAATGGTTCAAAGCAAATTCCCTCTTCTTGTGGTACCTGCTGTTCCAAGGAAAAAGAAAGGGTCTGAGAAACGAAATCTGCGGCAAATTGAACGGCGTCCTTAACAGCTATCCCATCCAGCAGCTTACTCAGTAGGATCGAGGCAAACAGGTCGCCTGTACCAATCCGTTCCTGCCGGCAATATGGGGAAGAAACAATCGATTTACCGGAAGCGGTATAAATCAGATTTAAAACATATTCCTCTTTCTTTAAGCCCGTAATAACGACGGTATTCGGCCCAAGGGAAAGCAGCCGTTTGCCTAAAATATCCAGCGTTTCCTCAGCAGGAGATTCCTCATATTCTTTTTGAGTTAAGAAAAATGCTTCCGTTATATTGGGCGTAATGATATCAGCCTTAGAAATCAGTTGATAGTATCTGTCGATCAGCTCACCGGTACAGTTGGAACCGACCATTCCCTGATCCCCTAATACAGGGTCAACCAGGAGTACGCTTTCTTCCCGGCGGAAGGATTTCAGAAAACGCAGGACGGAATCAATCTGTCCTGGAGACCCCAAATAGCCGCTATAAATTCCGTCAAATTGCAGACCCAGGGATTCCCAATGACTGATATAGGAAGGCATTTGATCCGTTAGGTCATGAAGAAAAAACCCCTTTACCCCGTCTGTGCTGGAGAGTACCGCGGTCGGCACAGGACAGCACTGATAGCCGCAGGCAGAAATGACAGGGAGCATTACAGAAAGAGAACATCTCCCATAGCCGGCAAGATCATTGATCGCGGCGATTTTCCCAGGCAGTTTCTTCATATCAAACCCTTCCTTCTTGTGTCTTACTTTTTTATTATAAACAGAAAATGGAAAAGGCACAAAAAGAAGTAAACTGAGTAAAAAATATAACAATATGTATAATAGAACTATATTTTTTGATTAAAATAGAGCTAATATTGTGTTTATTCATAATAGTTTTTCAGAATAATAAAAGAAAAATAATCTCCGTTTTCAAAATACCTAAAAAATATTTTGTTTCTGCATATCTTATTGTAATATTTGTAAAAATAAGAAGGGAATCCAAAAAATTTTGGATTCCCTTCTTATTCTATTTTTGACCTGTTGAATTGTACCTTAAAATGGGACCGTAAGCAGAATATTCTGTAATCCAGTTGCATCCGTTTTCATAGGTAATTCCGTCATTTGCCAGTTGGACACAGTAAAGTGAATTTTGCGGTTCCTGGGAATTGACAGAAATCCGCAACCCAACTCGGAGCGGGTGATCCTCAGATAGGGAAAAGTCCTTTGGGAAGGTAATATCTTGAGCTGAAAAATTTTCTCCGTTTTGACTGACTAGAAGCTCTGTCTCCCATTGCCGGTCTCCGGACTGAAGGACTAGATACATCTTTCCTGTTTGTGGGAAGGAAGAAAAGCCCGAGTTGAGAATGGTTCCATTAAATTGAAGGGATAATCCCGGAATCAAATATTTGCTGACCTGTAATTGTTCTAAGCTGAGACGGTAGCCTAGATGATTTTCAATATAGGTGCGGCCATTGACTCCCTGATACTCTTCTGTCTCCCAATCATCCCAGATATCAACACTATAATACTTATTCAGATAGGAAAAGTGAAGCTTCCCTAATTCTGCAACCGCGTTTTCCAGAGCTGAGAATTCAGTTACATATGGCATTTCCCCGCCGTTAAAGGAAGTTTGAATTGTATTCTCCGACCATGCAAGCTCTGCTTGGCGATCATAGCCTTCCTGTGCATAGGTACCCAGATCAGAGTCGGAGCCGAAGAGACCGTCGTTATAAATTCCAAGGCGGCTGTCGTCCAGTCCGGCCTCCTGTGCTTCCCGAAGAAATTGCTGCCGCCTTACCCCCACAGGGATAGAAGGATCAAGTGAATCCAGCATTGTTTTCAGAAATCGGGTGCGGTAATCTGTTCCCTGTTCGTCAAAGGTGATATACTGGCTGGTGTGCCACTCGCCGAAGGGCCCTAGAAAACCGGCCTGCACGCCCATTAAAATACCAGTATGACGATTCAGCACAGTGCAAATCTGCTTGACATGCCCTAAAATCAGCTCATAGGAGGGATCGTTATAATCACCGGTAAAGCTATCATAGGCGGCTCGGAATACAACACCGAACCCATACCTTTTTGCTTCTAGCAGAGCCGTTTCCAGCTCCTCTAATTTTTCCTGAGGGATATGCTCTGTTTCAATTTCTGATTTTAAATCCAATGTCAGCAGGATAACGCGGACGTCAGGTTCTTCCTCTGCAATTTTGGAAAAGCGATAAGCCTCTGAGGTGGAGCATTGGATATAAGGGCCGCGTTTTGGATTATAGATGATATCCTGGCTTTCTGAAAAATGAAATGTATTGGTACTGGTTTTCAGGAAGAGCAGTCCGGCAATCAAAAAGACCAGAAGAAGGAGAAGAATCATTATAAGCTTTGGAAATGAGCTTTTTCGTTTTTGTCGCATGAAAGACTCCTAACAATCAGGGAATAGTTTCAGATAAATTCTAGCTAATATAGAATACAGCTTTGGATGGATGCGAAAGGTGAGCAGGCAAGCCCGGTCGATCAGGGAAAGCGAACCTTTTAGATTAGAAATAGCCTGCTGATAAAACAGGCGGTGATCATCCTGCAGCCTGTTTTTCAAATCCTTTCTCTCTTTCATATAACGGTTCACCTGATACCATGCAATTTGCAGGTTTAGCAGATACCGTTTTTGTGCCGCTTTCATAAGTGGAATATCCTGTTTTGCTTCAAAAAAGGATATTGCTTCTTTGAGTGCTTCCAGCTTGTCAAGCCGCCGCTCATGGTAGCTGGTTCCCATGATACTGCTTCCATGCTGCAAATAATAGTAATATTTGCGATTGGAGACAGAGATTTTTTCCGCTTCATAAAATACCCGGTAGGTGACAAACTCATCTTCATTGAGTTTCCCTTCCGGATAATGCAGGAAGGGAGAAAGCCGGCGATGGTACAGCTTGCAGACAGCTACGATCATATTCCGGCTGTTGTCCCGGACAATTCTGGCAGCCGCTTCCCGCCCGTCAATACACTCGGTTTTTTCAGGAACCGGATGAAAAGCTTTTCTATTTACCTGATTTTCCCATACATACTGCATTTCACAGACAGAAATTTCCGCGCCGCTGGCGAGAATGTCCTGATAAAGGGCTTTTAGAAAATCCGGATGAATGGTATCGTCACTGTCAATCAAGGTATAATAATCTCCTTTGGCAACCGAGATTCCCGTATTCCGGGCAACGGAAAGCCCGCCGTTATCCTGATGGATAACGGTAACCCTCTGATCCTTTTTGGCATATTTATCACAGATTTCCCCGCTTCCGTCGGTAGAACCATCGTCGATGAGGATGAGCTCAAAATCAGGAAAGGTTTGTGTGAGAATAGATTCAATACAGGACGGAAGATATGCCTTGACCTGATAGACGGGAACAATCACGCTGATGACTGGCATACAGTCTCCCCCTTATTTTACAGTTTGCCGGATATAAAATCTCATTCCCGGATAAAGCAGAGAAAATACAAGGGAAAGGAACTTTTTTAACCGGTGTTTAAGTAAGAAAAAACAGAACCGGTAAAAGAGCCGTTCCGGAAAGGAAGGCAGGAATCGGAGCAGGCGCCGGCTTCCCCTGGTATACAAAATCCGATGAAAGCTATCCGCTTCAAGAAATACAGCTTCCTTTTCCAGGATTTTCTGCCTGGAAAAGCCTTCGAATGGGATATTTTTTACCAACGACCAGCAGAATACCCGCATAGCAAGCGGCACCAGCAAGTCAAGATTTTCGAAGAAAAGGTTTTGACTGTCTAAAAATTCGACATAGTTGCTGATCATACAGGCATTTTTTTGAGCAATATCCGGTTCCGCTTTCCTTGTGGTGGATTCATTCGTTACATCATAGCGGTAAACCGGAACAGCTAAAAAATAATAGGAGGGCTGTTTGCTCCATACCTTTAAATTAAAGAGGGTATCCTCCATATAAACCGTTTTGATATCATCGAGAAGCAACTCGTGCTTTTCAAGGAAAGATTTCCGGTAAAGCTTGTTCCAAAGGTAGCCGAAGAGGCTGGCCGTCTTGATCTGATGATACCGCTTGACCGCATCCGGTTCCCCATCCCGGCTGATAGCGCCGGAGGTGGCCCGCGAGTTAATGAGTTCCTCCTGCTCTCCATTCTTCCGGTAGTACAATCCGGAGACAACATCATACCGTCCCTGTTCAGCTCTTTGCAGCAAGGAGAGAACTCCCGGCCAGACAACAGTGTCGTCTGCGTCCACAAACATAAGGTAATTACCAGTGGAAGAGTGTATTCCAAGGTTGCGGGCTTTTCCCTGTCCCTGATTTTCGGTATGGAACACATGAACGCGCCGATCCTTCATAGCCAGACGGTCACAGATAGCCGGAGTTTGGTCGGTAGAGCCGTCGTCAATCAGCAGAAGCTCAAATGGGATGCTCTGCATCTCCAAAACGGAATGAGCGGCTTTTTCAATACACCTTTCCCCGTTATAGACTGGAATGATAAAGCTAATGAGAGGCTGTTCCATCTGGTCATCTCCTTTCTCAATTGATGAAATTATTTCGTATCCTCTGATATAGCAGAAACATGGCCAGATAGCAGCCATTGGATATAATGAAGCAGATAAACGCTTTTAGAAGGAAAAATAGCCAGCCGCTCCCGCTTAAGAAGGAAATGGCAAGGCCAGTAAAGAGAAGGCAAAAAGCGGTGCTAAGCAGGCCAAGTCCCTGATAAAGGAATTCATACCGGAACGACTTTCCGAAATACCTGAACATCAGGTAAGGCTCATACCAGTAAAGTGTTGCAAGGTTGGAGATAGTGGTTGCAATTAGGATGCCAAATAAGCCCCAGAACCAGCCCAGAAGAAAGGACAAGACGAGATTGAGAATTCCCCGCAGCACAACGATCTCTCCTACCTTGTGGAAAATGCCTGCCGACTGTCGATATGTCCCGGTAGTTTGCCGCATTCCGGCGAGGTAAAGATTCAGAGCGATCAGGCCAACAATAACGGAAGTTAATTGGGTTTCCGATCCCATCCATAGCAGGATAAAATCCTGGACAAGAAAAAAAAAGCAGGTTACGGTAAAGCCGTTAATCCAGAGTCCCACCATAGAAACGTTCCAGAAATCCTGAAACTGGTCTTGTTTGGAATGGGTGGTGATCAGTCTGCCAATTTTTGCGACAATAGAAGCGTAGAAACTTTCCACAAGACTGAGCACGCCATTGCTGATAAACAGGTAATTTGCGTAGCATCCGCTCATCGCGGTGCTGATAAGCAGTGATACAATGATGCTGTCGGTGCTATTGAGCATCACGGTTCCGATCCGGTAAAGAATCAGGTCTTTTATATTACCAAGGATTGATTTTTTGTCTTTCGGCTCGGGAACCTCTTCCTTCTCAAAGAGATAAGAGTGTATCTTCCTTAGATAGAGCAGGACGATCCCATTAATGACGATGTTTTTAAACAGAAGACAGAGCAGAAAGAGTTCGTAGTTTCTTGTTAGCTGCAAGACTGCAATTTCAACAGCGAGAGCAGCTGTATCTACAAGCCCATTGATCAGGCAGATGATATATCGTTTCTGATTGGCAATTACAAAATAGTGTTGCATCAGATAACGGTTGTAAGCTATAATAGAAATCAGATAAGTGAGATAGGTCAGGATGATTTCCGTGTTCGAGATGTCGGCGTTTACAGAAAACAAGACGATTACCGTTGAAATCAGACCAACACCGAGAACAATAAAAGAGATGATCCGGTAGAGCCTGTCGTAGTACCGGTAAATTATCCGGATACGCTGCTGATCATGATCTTCAAAGGGACGGTAAAGGCTGAACAGGACAGCAAAGCCGATTCCCGAAAAGGCAAAGGAAAAAAGGTCGCAGAAGTTGCCAAACACTGTCTGCAAGCCCAGATAATCAAGATTCAGGCTGTTGAGGATTACGTTTTTGGAAACGAGGTTAATCAGCAGAATTAGGATTTGGTTACTGACACCGATGATAATATTCAGTTTTATTTCCCGCTGGGTTCGCCCTTGCATAGAATCCCTGCCCATTCCTAAAATTTTTGTTTATATTTTCCCATTTGGCCCGACCAGGGAAGATGAGACTTACGAAAGGAAGGAAAAAGCGATGTATTTCCGTCACAATCTGACCACCTTTTTGGAAACGTCATGGATAAAAACGCTTTATTTTAATCTCCGTTATTTTGGCTGGAAGGGTTTTTCTCTCCCTGTTATTGTCGGAAAAAAATTCAAACTAAAAAAGATGAAGGGAACTGTCATTCTTCCGGAAAGCTTCCCCAAAAAGATTTTTCTGGGGAGAGACGATTTCGGATGGATGCGTTCCCATGGATATTGGTGCAATGAAGGGACAGTCATTTTTGAAGGCCCCTGCTTTATAGGAAACGGCACGCGTTTAACCGTTTCACAGGAAGGGACGCTGACAATGGGCGGCAACCTTTATTTCAGTGGAAACGCACTGGTAATTTGCCGTCATGCCATTAGACTGGGAGGTGATTCCATGATTTCCTGGAACGTTACCATCATGGACAGCGATCTCCATGCCATCACAGACCGGGAGAGTCGCACCGTCAATTCACCCAAAGCGGTTTTATTAGGAAAACATACCTGGATTGGTTTTGAGAGCAGGCTGCTTAAAGGATGCCAGCTCCCCGACGGCTGTATTGTCGCCGCCGGAAGTACGGTATCAAAAGCATTTGACCGGGAAAATCTGCTGATTGGAAAGGTAAACGAAATATTAAAGAACAAGGTGGAGTGGGAAGCCTAACGCAGGGAAGCGCCAAATTCCCTTATAGCGGCTTCACGGTGGAACAGATCAGAAACAGCGTGAACCAGTTTTTTCAGCCAATAGGAAAAAAGCGAGAATATGGAAATTTTTATCCCCGCCTTTAAATAAGACGGAAGAGACAGACGTTTGGCGCGGAATAATTCATCTATTTTCCACATCATGGCATATTTTAACCCGCCTGGCTGGAAGAAGCCGTTTAAACGGTTTTTTTGAATGAACAGCTTCATCCAGCAAATCATTTTATCTGTCTCAACCGGGTCTTCGCCATAGAGCAATTCCATATGGAATTCCAGTTCACGGTCATTGAAGACAATATGAGCTTCCTCCAGGAAAGCGGATATAATCTTTTTTACCTGTGTGCGCTGCAAATCCCTGTTTTTGGAATTAGTCGCCTGACCCGCATGTTTCCGGTAAAGGATATAATAAGACCTCTGCCCATGAAACTGGTGCTTTCTGCTGATACGGGTCCAAAGCTCTAAATCCTCGCTGATTGTAAAACTGGAATCATATTGAAAGGAGCGAAAAATTTCCCTGCGGATAATCATACAGCTATGGTAAACCGGGCAGAAGAAGAGAAATAGCGCCTGAATCATTCTGTAGCTGAGTGAATAGGTAAGAAAGCTGGTTTGCATGGCACCATTTGTATAAGGAATTCCAAGTCCCCAGGAAAAGGCGGTTTCGGGATGGGATTCCATAAAAGTGGCCTGTTTTTCAAACCGGTCGAGCCGGCAAATATCGTCTGCATCCATCCGAAGAATATATTTTCCAGTTGCCGCAGCAATTCCCCTGTTTAAAGAAGCGGGAAGCTTTAGGTTTGTGGGATTTGTGAGAACATGGATTCGCTGATCCTGATATCCTGCAAGAATTTGAGGAGTGCGGTCAGTAGAAGCATCGTCCACCACAATCAGTTCCCAGTTTTGATAAGTCTGCCTGATGATGCTTTCCATGGCCTCTCGCAGGTATACTTCCCCATTATATACTGCCATGACAACAGAAATTTTAATTCGTTCCATGTTTGTCTTGTTCCTTCCACTTCAGTATGTCAGCAAAGATATAAAAGCTTTTGAAACAATCATAACATGAAAAGGTAAAGTTTATCATATTAAAAAGGTAAAAAAGAGGTTATTTCTGGGCGTTTTCTCTGCGGTAGACGACCTTTCCCTTGTGGGAGGAATTCATTGTATCAATAATTTTATAGTTGCAGAAAATATGGGCTTCAAAATTTCGCTCCAGATAGCGGATCCGGAAAAAGCTGAAGGAAAAGCCGCAGAGCATCCCGATCAGGCTTCCGGCTCCATAATAGGGAATCGTCCAGTTTTGGGAAAAAAGAGTACCAACGAATGTGCCGGCAAAAAATAGAACGCAGGTGAAAAGAGAACCTCCCAAATCGTTGAAATAGTAGAGATAAATAATATTGCCGTACATCATGAAAATTCCAAGGTAAGAAACCGCCAGTACCGGATAGATTTTCATGGTCATCCCCGAAAAACCCAGCGTTGGGAAAAAGATAATGACGATCAGGTAAATCACAGCGGTAATTGCAATCTGAATCCCGAACACCTGCCCAATCTGCTGGGATAGGGTACGGAACATAATGTTTTTATTCTTTTCAATCAACCGATAGGTTCCGCCGGTAACCGATTCCATATAGTGCTGGTAGGAGTCATGGAAGCGCGTTTCCGCCATTACAGTGAAGATGACCATAGTAGAAATATTGGTGAACATCGCCAGACAGGTAGCCATATCGTAAGCCTGGTGGGTATAAAAGGTGTTGGCGACATGCAGGCGCATATCCGTTGTCCAGAAGATAAAGTTATGCACGTATAGCCCAAGCATATAGAAAAGATTTGCCAGAAACAGCGTTTTATATTTCCAGATATAGGTCAGACACTCGGTATACGCATTGCTGGAGGTACGGAAATAACGCTTGATATAAGAAAACTGCAGGAATGCAATGGTAAAGAATCCAATTGCAAGCCCATAGAGAATCGCATGGATCACTTCCACCCCGCAGAGCTTCCAGAACAGGACTGCAAGCCCAAAGGCAAGCAGCATTCCGATCAGGAAGAAGAGGGCGATCACCTTATAGTCCTTTGTGGCGTGCAGGTAGGTGACGGAAAAGAAGAGAATTACGCAGGAGATCCACAAAACATATGCCGCTAGGATATACGGCAGGCCAACTCCGCCGCGGAAGCGCAGGCTGAGCAGAACAGGGATTGCTGCGGCCGTGGCAATGGCGCTGCAGCACAATAATCCCGTATAATAGGATGGGAGGATGTGCTGTGTTTCCTCCGCATAGATTTTATCTGCAAGATAGCGGGAAAAAACCGAGTTAAACGGCGCTGTCAGAATGACAGAGAAGATAAACACATATAAGATGGTGGAGGAAAGAAGCTCACGGTCTGCAAAGCCAACACTGCTGGTGCCCAAAACCGCGTACATTACTAAAATTACGGCAATGACAATGATCATCGGCCCAATTGTAACAAGCGAGCTGTATGCCGCACCCAAAAGGGAACGGGAAATGCCCTCTTTCCGGTAAATTTTCTTTAATTCAAAACCGATTCCTGCCATACTTTTTACTCCTCATTTGTTCCGGTCATTTGACGGTATAGCTGATAATATCGTTGATAAATATCCGATTGATCATAAAAGGCCCGAACTCTCTGATAGCCGATATCGCCCATCTTACGGCGCTTTGGCGCATTGCCGGCCATCTTCACCATGGCTCGCGCCATCTGAGAGGCGCTCATAATCGGAACGATATACCCGGCCCTGCCCCAGTCGTCAAACTCGCCCTCAATCAAGCCCCGGCAATTCCCTACGTTGGTAGCAATAAAGGGCTTTTTCGCAGCAAAGCCTTCCAGGATTGCAAGCGGCTGTCCCTCGCTCAAACTGCTGAGTACCAGCATATCCATTTTTCCGATATAGTCCTTGACATTGACAATACCGGTAAAGACAACGTCTGGGATATGCAGATCCGCGACAAGCTGGCGGCATTCTTCAGCATACTCGGGCGCTTCCTCCAGGGAACCCATGATCCAGAGCTTTAGCCGGTGGTCAGTCTGTTTGGCAAGGCTGAAGGCACTGAGCATAGTTTTTACATCCTTGATCGGTGTAACCCGGAGGATTGCGCCGACATTAATAAAGGGGTCATCCGGAGTCTTTTCCGGACAGCCATCGTATTGCTTCGGGTCTACGCCATTGGGGATAACAACTGTTTTTTTGGGGTCGCAGCCCAGTTCGATCTGGAACTGTCTGGCGTCCTCGAACAGAGAGGTGACTTTATCCGCATACTGATAGCCGCAGATTCCAATTTTTCGGAATTGCTGAATCCAGAGGTCTTTATAGATTCCCCTAACCCAATCTGCCCGGATGATCTCCTCTTCCCTTTCGCGTGTATATATTCCATGCTCAGACAGAATAAAAGGTTTTTGATAAAGATATCGCTGCATACTGCCCCAGACGGCGGCATAGCCGGAGGAGGCGGTATGGTAGAGGTCTGCCTTTGCAGTCCTGGATTTCAGCATAGTAAAAAGGGGCAGGTACATGGAACGCATAGTCCAGAGAAAGTCGGTAAAGACTACTCGTTCAAAGTGCTCTTTATAGTAGGCGAGCACCATTTTAAGGAAATCCTCTCCGGATAGCAGGGCGTTTAAAGAAACTGGGCGCTCTAGGAAAAATTTAATGATGCTGTCCCAATCAGCCTTTTCTCCAAAAAGCAGGGTTTCAAAAGCCTGGTATTCCTGCCTGGTCATCTTGATTCTATTTTGAACCGCATGGCTGACATAATCGTCATCCATCAGATAGACCTCCTGAATTTCCAGGACGTTATCCGGGATTTTATATTTAAACTCTTTGATATCGTCCCGCGTTGCAGCAATGCTCTGTACGATAAATTCCACATCAGGCATACTGAGCATCAACTGCTGAATCCAACTGGACATTCCTCCGTTTACATACGGATAGGCGCCTTCTACAATTAAACATACTCTCATCTTGATTCTTCCGCCCGTTCCTTTCTATCCGTGAGATGTTCGGTTTGATGGGTTTTTATTCATAAAGGATTTCAATGACATCCTCATTTGCTTCGATTAAATAGAGATGTTCGCCAATCTCAGTAAAGCTCCCGTTTTTTACCTCTTTGACAGGCGTATCTGTTTTCATAATAAAATAAGCGGCTTGATGGAACTGCCCAATCGTGACAGTGACCCCGGCGTCATAATAGTCGTACTGAGGCTGCATGACAAGGAACGCCGCAACCCGCTGTGCCGCTTCACTTGCGGTAACACGGTCAAGCCAGCCGTAGTCCTGCTGGTCTGTCCCAAGCACCGTTTCAAGCTCCAGGCAATAATCCGCCCAGTTTTTGTCTGAATCGGAAAGATCTTCGTTATACACAAATTCAGAAACATCCACCAGCTCGGATAGGAAGCCTGTTCCCCGTACCATTCCGCTGAGATTCATCCGCTGTTTGTTGTAATGGCTTATTTGGTCAAGCAGAATTGGAAGGCTGACGGTGCTCTTTTGCTTACCGAGAAAAGAAAAGTCGAGCTGCCAAAGGCCAGCGTTTGCGATTAGCTCCTCTCCGGTAATGCCGACGCCGTTTTCCAGCTTTCCGAGCTCTCCGTTTCCCTGCTTGATTTCATCCAGGATATAGGTTACATCTTCTAGATTGGATGAAGAAAGGCTGTCATACTCTGGCGTATACCAGGTAGGGTTGATGCCATAAAGGTCGGCACACCGTGTTAGCTGCGGGAAAAGCAAATCCCGTTGAAAGCCGATTGCATCCCGGCTATACCATTTTGTCAGGACTTCTGATTCAAAATTGTCTGTATAGGGCATCCCTTCCACAAAAAAGCAATATGCGTTGACAACCGGATAGAGATAGACGTCCTCCATATCACAGAAAAGCGCGCTGATTACGCCATAGCCAAAGGAGGAGGCAACCAGGTCTCCGTTACAGACATATACGCTTCCCTGATCTCCATCTGGGATATACCGCCAAATTAAGGGCGGGAGGTCTTCGTTTTTTACACTTTCATCCTTGACAAGAGCGGAGCAGAAAACCTTTGTACGGCGGCCGAGGACAATATCGCTTGCAGTAAATCTGATCTTTTTGAGCTCCTGAACTTTACCAAGCAGCAGTTCCTTAGCGGTACGGTATCCGTTATAAGTTTCCTCCCCATTGTAGCTTCTGATCCCCAAAAAGTCCTGAACCTCATTTTGGGACAGGAGAGCCTGCGAGGGCATTGCCAGAAAGATAACGTGCTTTCCTTTCCCGACCCAGCTTTGAAGCTGACGGATTTCTTCTATGGAGCTGATCCGGCTGGTCACCAGAAACACATTGGTCTGCACCCTCTGTTCTATCGTAAGGGCGCTGGTATTCTCTGCCTGGTAACAGGAAAGCTTCATATTTTCAACCTGTGTTTGCGCAAGAGCGCTGAGCTCCTCTGCTTCCCCGCCTAAAATACAGACGGGGGCTTCTTCGATGGAACCATTTTTACCCTGTTCTAAAGCGTTTAGATTTTCAACCAGCAGGGAGAGATTCTGACCCGCCTGCGGATCGTCGGTCGCCTGCGAGGCGCGAAAGATTCCAACTGCCTTGAGCAGGTTTACCACCATCAGAAATAAAATTGCCAGAACAAACAGAATCAAAATGATTTGATAGAAGGTTTTCCGTTTTAGGAGGTTTTTGGATTTAAGATTGATGAAACTCAAGATAAATACCTTACTTTCTGTGGTATCGGAGAATTGCGTTAAAGGTGCTCAGGGACATGACCACCATATACTGGATCGCATGCCAGATTCCGGAGTGCATGGGAACACCTTCGGTACGCAGGTGCATAATTGCCGGAAATTCCTCGATATGGAATCCAAGAAGGAGCATCTGGACTACCATATTTAGATCCGGGTATTTGATGTCAAAGTTTGAGTAGCCCGCATAGTAAATGAATGCCTTCCGGTTCAAGCCCTGGAGTCCGCTGGTCGGGTCGGTCAGGCGATAGCCTGTCGCTGCAAAGATAACGGCCCGGAACATATTGATCGCAAAAATACGGATCTTGGACATCGGGAAGGATTGGCTTCCCTCCAAAAAGCGGGAACCGATTACAATATCAGGCTGCTTTTGCCCGTCTTGGGGAAGATCGCATAGCTTTTGATAAAGAAGCTCAAGATTTTTCAGGTCGTGCTGTCCGTCAGCATCCATCTGGAGCAGGTATTCGTAGCCATAGTCGGCAGCATATTTATAGCCTGTCTGTAAAGCCGCGCCATATCCCATATTAAAAACCTGACTGATTACCTCTACCGGATACTGGGAAGCGATTTCAGCGGTCTTGTCCTTTGAGCCGTCGTTGATTACCAAGACATCCATCTTTTCCATAATGCCATAGTCGACCATAGCCTGCAGGACGCCGCCGATGTTTTTTTCCTCATTGTAGGCGGGAATGATCAGTAATACGTCATGAAGTTTCATCTTTTGCAACCCTTTCTTCCAAATCTGTGCGGTATTTTACCGCCAGATTCAGCAGGAAATATTCATCCTGTTCAATCTGATAGACAGTACAGGTCGAATCCTCATAATATACGGAAACCTCCTGTGGATATGCCTCTTTTACCTTCTCCATCCAATAGTATAGCCGGGACATTACGGTTTTTCGGCTAAAATAATAGGCACGGTCGGGACTGTCCCCATAGACGGTGTAAACATCAACTGAATCATCCAACGCGTATTCTGGACTGACTGGCACAGCCATTTCAGCGCGGTCGCTTCCGTCAATTTCACGCCTGCTGTCATTAAAGTCGGTCACCAGGTTTTCTACTACAACGTAAACATACTGGGTTGGGATATAAATGGCAGCCTGCCCGCTGTCAACCTCCTCAAGCAGGTCAAGAATTTCATAGTGGTATCCGGAATTTCGGATCATGGCAAGGTCATTAGTCGGAGAAATTACCGTCCAGGTGAAGGGATCGGCATTGTGGAGCAGCTCCATGCAAAGGAGGGCATCTGCTTCGGAAATGGTAATCTCATAATAGCGCTCTTCTTTAACAGCGCCGCTTTTCCAGACTGACCCAAGAAGGAAAACGCCTAAAATAAGCAGCGTGATATTCTGGAAGCGCTGAGATTCCTTTTTCCCGGAAAAGAGCATCAGCAGATCGGCAAGAATCTGAAACGGCACGACAAAGAGCGGGATGCACATGATAGAAAGAAAGGTAGACATCCGTTTCATTTCGATCAGTACAGGAAGCCCAACAAAATAGCATAGATAAAGAATCAGACTGAACACCCAGGATAGAGCCAGGAAAAGATACAGAAGATATTGCATGCGCCTTTTCCGGCTGACAACCAGGCCGATAAGGCCGTAAGCTGTCAGGATACAGAGAAGCAGGAGCACCGCCTTTGCAGAGTCCCTTGAGGTGAAGCAGGAGTCGGCCATATAGGTAATGACCGTATCCAAATCCGGCAGATTTTGAAAGGAGAAGGTGTTTTCCTCTTCCGTTTCAGCCGGCGTGTCTTCGTTTGTCCCTTCTTCGGTATCTTCGCCCGCGTTTTCCCCCATAACGCCAAGCGCCCAGGAAATGGAACGCTCAAACGGATGCCCGGCAAGAAAACCGGCGCCGAAGGGTGCCAGCGCAATCATAATTCCAGCGAGCCCGGAAAGAAGAACCTTATGAAGGATTTTTTTCTTCCACATAGGAATCAGGAACAAAAGACCGAATGCTGCACAGAGAAAGGCGGTAAAAATTGTGATATAAAAATGGGCGTAAAAGCCCCAGGCCAGAGACATGGCAAATAGCCACCAGGAGGTGCGCCGCCGATCCTTGAAATAGGAAACAAGACCGTAAATTGTCGCCATTAACGGTACAAAACCAAATTCCATCGGAAAGGATATCTGGAATCTGAAATAGGTTGAGGCGGCAAAAATATTGGTGATCAGGAAAAAGCCCCATCCAAAAACAACAGCGTATCGTGAACGGAATATTTTCCGAAATGCAATATAGAGAAAGATAAAAATCAGAATCAGCGAGACAATAGAAAAATTTAAATAGCTTCCAACAGGGGAAATTCCAAAGAAGCAGGAGATGATTGCGACCAGGAAATGCATCCCATGCGGATAAAGTCCTGTGGGGAACGCGTTGTTTTCGAAGATCGATTGAATCCAGTAGAGATGCGTTTCTTCGTCAGTATGGCCGTAGCCTGCGTTGTGTAATTTATAATCCCCATAAAACCAGACAAGAAAAGCAAGGCCCAGTATCAGTAGAATCCATTCTAGAAGGCGGTTTTTCAGAAAGCGTTTGTAAAATCTCTTCAGACGTGCCAGAAGGGCTTCCCGGGCATTTTTAAAGAATATTCGGAGACCGTAGGTTTGTGTGATGACGTCAGTCATGGTAGCTGATAACTGCCGGAACCGTTTGATAAGCTGTTTTCTTCGAATAAAGGCAGCCGCAGCGAGAGGCAACAGGCCGACGAAAAGCCAAACTGTTAAAGTGTTGAAAATTTTACAGTAAGCCAGCAGGAATCCAATTAAGTTGAGGTAAATATTCGCTGCTGCCTGATAAAATACAAACCGGTATGCAAAGCTCTTCTTCTCTACAAAACGATAAAGGCAGAGCGACGGCAGAAACACACAAAGGACAAAATATCCGGCGAGCGTCTGCAGTGCGTAGATGGCATGATCCCAAATCATTCGTCAAAAACTCCAATTAATTATTATAATATCTCACCCACTCGAGCGCTTCATTGTCAAGCTCCAAAGAAGATTGTTTGACCGTCTCCAGAAGCTCAAAGAATTCCCTTTGCTGACCGTGACGGTAATAATATTGCAAGCATAGCTTTGCAGCTTCCAGATCGTCTTCACTCAAAAGCCGGGCAGAATGCATCCATTCCTCCGCTTTTGAGGAATTGCCCTGTTCTTCCCAAAATGAGATGAGATCCGAAAGCATCTCTCCGTCAAGAGCAAATGGGTTCTCCTCCCGAAGAGCTTCCATCTGTTCGTCCAGACGGCTCAGATAGCTGCGCTGTTCCGGGATGCTGAAAATGTGGTATCCCAGAATTTCGCAGAGATAGCGGATATAGGCGATCCGGTCGCTGCTGGCGGAGGATTCCGTACAGAGAACCCGCATCTGTAGTTCTTTCTTTTTATAACGGTTCACCGCATCTGTAACAAAGGTTGCGGCATAATGGGAAATTTCCATGTCATCGTTTTCAACGGCGCCCTTGATGGTATCCAGGGAGTTTTCGAAATCATCCTTTTTTAAAAGCTCAAGAAAGACTTGGCGTTTGCTGAACTTATCCGAGACAAGAAGCGCCTCCTCGACGGGGACATGATCTGCTTCCTTTTCGATATCTGCATCCGTTATCACGCGGATTTTATTTTTGCTGAAGCTTAATTCCGCTTCGTTAAGCCGGTCATCCCGTCTGCGGAACAGCAGCAGGTTCATTCCTTCTGCGCACAGCAGAAAAAGCCCTCCGACAACAGGCGCGAAAAGAAGAAACAAGAAAATTACAAGCCCTTTTCTTTTTTGCCCTCTGCTGATTTGAAAAACCAGATAGATAACCGCGGCAAGAAGGTTTACAGCCAGCAGGATTATTAAAATTATTCTATTCATCATCTGCTCCTACGATTGTTTCACTTTTCACCATTTCGGCCGACAGATTTCTGTCCTTCAGCCTTTGCAGTACAAATTGTGCTTCCTCATGATTGGAATTTGACAGAAGGATATAAAAGCGGTTCCCCTGCATTCCAATATAATCAGTATCCCGGACAGAGCGCTCAATATCAGGAATAACGGCCTGTACTGGGACAGAGGAAGGGATTTCAAGCCTTAACAGCGTGTATTCCAAAAGTCCGGCGGCTTCGCCTTCCCGATAGGTGCGTACAATTTCAGTGAAAGCTTCAAATTTCATAACCCTGCTCCCAGGCAGATAGGAATCCTCTGCAATAGATTCTTCGTACAGGACAGCCCGGCTCATTGATTTTTCGATCAGCCGGCAAACGAGTGCCATGACGTTGCTCTGGTAAAGATTTACCTGATCCAGAGCTTCTTCCCAAACCATGATGATGGTATCAACCCGGTCATCGCTGTAGGTAGCGCCGATAAAGGTGGGCTGCCGCTGATCCATACTGCGGTTGAGGTAAATTTCATGATTCACAAGCGCTTCGTAGAAATACAGCTTTTCATCAAACCGCAACGATTTTCCCATCTGAGAAGCCTTTTCCGAGGAAGAGGCCGCCAGACGGAAGAACTGGGATTTCCGGCTGGCAATGTAGATTGCGACGTGCTTGGTCTCCATGGTCTGCGCGGCGACATTTGCCGCCTGGAAGATGACCTTGCGCGGTTCCATAAAATCAAGCTGGCTGGTGATATCATAAATTTTAGCCAGGCTGTTCTTGTAATTGACCAGCCTTTTTTCATAAACGTTTTTCACATACAGGTTACTGTCATTAATTCGGGTGATATCCGCAAGTTCTTTTTGCAGGTAGGTATTTTCATCATGAAGGTCTGCATTCAGGCGCTTATATTTATCTTTCATAAATCCGACTATGACGCCGACAATAATAAGCTGTAGGATGGACAGGAAGAATCGGTAGTCATTGAGGGAGTTAAATTGCTCGACGCTTTGCAGGGCAAAGACAATTTTGGCAACAGTAGACAGGAGTGTTCCGAACAGCGCATAAGGGATTCCATAGGTGACCGCGATGATAACGACAAAGATCAGGAAAAAGTCAATGGTTTCAGCAACCCAGGTACCGGACAGAAAGATAGTAATCAGCAGAGTCACAACAAACAGGCCGGCTGTTTCGAGCAAAGATACCGCCATTTTTTTTGCCGCGGAGGTCTTTTTTTCTTTTTGCGCGTGTTTTTCTACTTTTTTGGAAGCTTGAAACAGGAGCTTCAGACCCTCTTCCAGGGAATATTTCGGCTTAAAATGCAGCAGCTCCTCCTGCGTCCCTGAAACTGAAGCCGGGTAGGGATGGGAATTTACCTGTTCCAATTCCTCAAGCCTTACGGATTTATCCGGGCTGATCCGCACTAAAGTGAGCGCAAGTTCCTGCTCGTCGCAGGCAGCTCCGCATACCTGGTAGAGCTTGCGGGTGCTGTTTTGATCCAGCACCTTCATTAATACATCAACCGCATCGTCGAGATAAAGCAGGGAACGCCTGCGGTTTGGCTCATAATGGATGACTTGGTTTTTTATCATTTCCATGGTCATAGCCATGCAGATATCTCCGGTTCGGAGGCCTTCACCCAGTTCTCCGTACACCTCAGGAAATCGAAGAATTTCGACGTCGAATTTTCCCGGCTCCTGATACTGCGCGCACAGCAGCTCCACCTGACGGTAAGCCTTAGCCTGGAAGGATAGGCTTATCGGCTGGGTGTCCGGCATAATCATTTCTTCGCTGTTCCCTTCAAAGACCTTGATGGAGGAACAGTAGATCACTCGTTTTACTCCTGCAGTTTTTGCCGCCATTAAAAGATTGGTCATTCCCGAGATATATTCGACCGATTGGCTTTGTGCGTCACGCCAGGTAAAATGGGAGTCCATCGCACCGCCAATGATGACGACGTCCGGCGCGGCATTTTTCATGATCCGGGTAATATTTTCGTTTTGATATGTGAAGTGGTATTCCTGGAATATATTTGGCGAGATATGATTGTTTCCATATTGCGAGCCGGTTAAAAGATAGGTTTCATGCCGTTCCTTTTTCAGTCTGCGGGAGAGCTGGGCACAGAAGTTGTTATATTTGCTGCATACTAAAACGTTCAATTTAATCCCTCACTTTTTCGGAGTCGGTGGTTCATCTTCTTTTTGTTTCTCTTTCAGTTTTTGGTTTTCGTGCTTCAGCAGCGTGACCTGCATGGATAGTTCCATCAGTTGTGCGGTCAGGGTTGAGATGGATTGAGCATGATGGAATACAATAAAAAACATGAGCACCAATAGGAAAAAAATAAGAACGGCCGGTGGCCACCAGACGTCCAGCAAGCCGGCAACCCAGGGGATAATCTGAGGGAAAATACCCAGGATTATAATTCCTACGGCGCCCACTAGCCAGGCTACAGCTTGAAATTCATTCATTCGTTTATGCTTCATTGCCCTGAGAACGATAACGATTAAAAGAATGCCGGTTGCGACAGCCAGCAGGGTCAAAATAACATTCATAAATGTAATTCCCCTCTTTTTTATAGGATAGAGATTTAAGATAAATTAGTCCGTGCAGACACACAATACTTTCTGAATGAATCTGATAATCTTAGGTTTACCTAAAAAAGTACGCAATTTCCATCATGGAATTTTCACTCTTTTTCATACGAAGAAGGATATTTTTTAGTTTTATTTTGCAAACGATAGATTGTACTTTTTCAATCGTATTACGTATTACTAAGAAGCAGTTAAAAAATAAAAAAGCTGTCGCTTAGATTGATTCCAATCAATAGCGACAGCTGGCTGCCATGTAAAAGGCCCTATAGCTTTGCGTCGCAAACTTTCGTTTGCTTTGCTTTTAAAACACCATAACTGCAACTTTATAATGGATTTAAATTGCTGCTATTCATTTGTCTACATTATAATATAGAATGTGGCTTTCTGTCAATCATTTACACAAAAAAATCATAGTAACGTCACACTATTAGACCGGCAGACAGCGATTATAGAATTATAGTAAAAAGCTGCCAACAAAATCCCCTGCAGGCTATGCCTGCAGGGGATTAAAACATGAAGCCATTTATTCCTTATTTTCCTTCGCTTTTCAGAGCAGCCTGAGCGGCAGCCAGACGAGCGATCGGCACACGGAACGGTGAGCAGGAAACATAACTGAGGCCTGCATTGTGGCAGAATTCAACGCTGGACGGATCTCCGCCGTGTTCGCCGCAGATACCAAGCTTGATGTCCGGGCGGGTAGATTTACCGAGGTCAGCAGCCATTTTAATCAGCTTGCCAACGCCGTCCTGATCCAATTTTGCAAACGGATCATTTTCGTAAATCTTCTTGTCATAGTAAGCGTCGAGGAATTTACCAGCATCGTCACGGCTAAAGCCGAAGGTCATCTGGGTCAGGTCGTTTGTACCGAAGGAGAAGAACTCTGCTTCCTTCGCGATCTCATCAGCGGTTAAAGCAGCGCGCGGAATTTCGATCATGGTACCAACTTTGTATTTGAGGTCAGAACCAGCGGCAGCAATTACTTCATCTGCTGTGGAGGTTACAACGCTCTTAACATAAGCAAGCTCTTTTACTTCGCCAACCAGCGGGATCATGATTTCCGGAACCATTTCCCAATCCGGGTGTTTGGCTTTGACAGCCAGAGCGGCCTGGATAACAGCTCTTGTCTGCATTGCGGCAATTTCCGGATAGGTGACAGCCAGACGGCAGCCACGGTGACCCATCATCGGGTTGAATTCGTGCAGGCCATCGATAATCGCTTTGATATCGGCAACAGTTTTGCCCATGGTGTCAGCCAGAGCCTTGATATCATCTTCTTCAGTCGGAACAAATTCGTGAAGCGGAGGATCGAGGAACCGGATGGTTACCGGGTTGCCTTCCATTGCTTCATATAATTTTTCAAAGTCGCCCTGCTGCATTGGGAGCAGTTTAGCCAGAGCAGCCTCTCTCTGTTCAACAGTATCAGCAACAATCATTTCACGGATTGCCGGAATTCTGTCAGCGTCAAAGAACATGTGCTCCGTACGGCACAGGCCGATTCCTTCTGCACCAAATGCACGGGCCTGTTTTGCATCACGCGGAGTATCTGCATTCGTTCTGACTTTCAGAGCTCTGTATTTGTCAGCCCAAGCCATCAGCCTGCCAAATTCGCCGCTGATAGAAGCTTCTACAGTCGGGATTGCTTCGCCGTAGATCATACCGGTAGAACCATCCAGGGAAATATAGTCGCCTTCCTTATAGGTTTTGCCGCCTAAGGTGAACTGTTTATTTTCTTCGTCCATCTTAATGTCGCCGCAGCCGGAAACGCAGCAGGTACCCATACCACGGGCAACAACAGCAGCGTGAGAGGTCATACCGCCGCGAACGGTCAGGATACCCTGCGCGGCAACCATGCCTTCGATATCTTCCGGAGAGGTTTCCAGACGAACCAGAACAACCTTTTCGCCCTTTTCAGCCCAGGATTTTGCATCGTCAGCGGAGAAAACAACTCGTCCGCAGGCAGCCCCTGGAGAAGCAGCCAGCGCAGAACCAATCGGCGCAGCCTTTTTCAGGGCAGCAGCGTCGAACTGCGGGTGGAGCAGGGAGTCCAGTGTTCTCGGATCGATCATCAGGACAGCTTCTTTTTCAGAGATCATGCCCTCGTCAACGAGGTCGCAGGCGATTTTCAGAGCAGCAGCAGCGGTTCTCTTACCGTTTCTGGTCTGGAGCATGTACAGCTTTTTGTCTTCAATGGTGAATTCCATGTCCTGCATGTCTCTGTAGTGGTTTTCCAGAGTATTGCAGATTTCAACGAATTCATTGTAGCAGTTCGGCATAACTTCTGCGAGCTGGTCGATTGGCTGCGGGGTGCGGACACCGGCAACAACGTCTTCGCCCTGTGCGTTCATCAAAAATTCACCGAACAGTTTCTTTTCACCGGTAGCCGGGTTTCTGGTGAATGCAACACCAGTACCAGAGGTATCGCCCATGTTGCCGAACGCCATCATCTGGACGTTAACAGCAGTACCCCAAGAATAAGGGATATCGTTCATTCTTCTGTATACATTCGCTCTGGGGTTGTCCCAAGAACGGAAAACAGCTTTGACTGCGCCCATAAGCTGTTCCTTCGGATCAGTCGGGAAGTCTTCGCCGATTTTTTCCTTGTATTCAGCTTTGAACTGATTTGCGAGTTCCTTCAGGTCTTCAGCGGTCAGCTCAGTATCCTGGGTGACGCCTTTTTCTTCCTTCATTTTGTCGATCAGTTCTTCAAAGTATTTCTTGCCGACTTCCATAACAACGTCGGAATACATCTGGATAAATCTTCTGTAGCAGTCGTAGGCCCAACGCGGATTGCCGGATTTTTTAGCCATAACTTCTACAACTTCTTCATTCAAGCCGAGGTTCAGGATGGTGTCCATCATACCAGGCATAGAAGCTCTTGCGCCGGAACGGACGGAAACGAGAAGCGGGTTCTCTTTGTCGCCGAATTTTTTGCCAACGATGGTTTCCATCTTTTCGATGTTTTCCATGATTTCCGCCATGATTTCATCGTTGATTTTTCTGCCGTCTTCATAGTACTGGGTGCAAGCTTCGGTGGTGATTGTAAAGCCCTGCGGAACTGGCAAGCCAAGATTTGTCATTTCAGCAAGGTTTGCACCTTTCCCGCCGAGAAGTTCACGCATTTTGCCGTTACCTTCGGAGAAAAGGTAAACAAATTTTTTACTCACTATTATTACCTCCATAAATATTTTTTTGAACATGACAATACACCTGCAAAAGCGTCTGGGTTTCGCAAGTGACAACAGCCCTGTTCAATCTCGACTTAATGAATCTAAGCCTATACCGCTATTATAACAAATCGAATCTGATTTTTCTATATATTTATCAAAAAATTTGCGTTTTTTACTAAAATTTAAAACATTTACCAAACTTTAAAGGAAAGACTTGAAAAATGTAATAAAAATTGCAATAATAGAAGGGTAGAAAAGGGGAAAATGACAGCATTTTATCCCCCTTTTTTCGACTTTAATAATGGAAAAGGTGGCTTTTGGTGATGAAGGATACTTGCGCGGTTGTTTTAGCAGCCGGAAAAGGTACTCGCATGAAGTCAAAAAAGCCGAAGGTATTGGCGGAGATTCTTTTCCAGCCAATGCTTGGGTATGTGTTGGAAACCTGCCGTCAGGCGGAAGTGGAAAAGGTCTGTGTTGTAACCGGCTTTGAAGCCGAACAGGTGGAGGCCTATCTCAGTACCTGGGAGCACATGCCGGCAGAGACGGTTTTACAGGCGGAACAGCGGGGAACCGGCCACGCGGTAATGATGGCGCGGGAATTCCTTCAAGAAAATATTGGAACGGATGTCCTGGTGCTGTATGGCGATACGCCTTATCTGTCCGCAGAGGTCATTGAGGCGGCCTATCTGCAGCATAAAAGGCAGAATAATGCGGTAACTGTTGTGACAGCCCTGCTTCAGGATCCGACTGGCTACGGGAGGATCATCCGGGACGGCGACGCGATTGCAAAGATTGTGGAGCAGCGCGACGCAACGGAAAAGGAGCAGGCGGTTAAGGAGATCAATTCCGGAGTTTACTGGTTTAACACCGCCCACCTGCTGGAAATGCTTTCTCTCCTGCAGCCAAACAATGCGCAGGGTGAATATTACCTGACCGACACCATTGGCCTGACCATTGCGGCAGGCAAACGGGTCGGCGGCTATTGCGCGGAAAACAGCGACATTATTCTGGGCGCCAATTCCCGGAAGGACTTGTATGAATTAAATGAAAAGATGCGGATGAGCATCATTTACCGCCATATGGAAAACGGCGTGACCTTTGCCTCCACCGACGGCGTGATGATTTCGCCGGATGCGCAGATCGGCGCGGATACAGTGATCCTGGGCGGTACCATTATCAAAGACCATGTAGTGATCGGCGAGGATTGCGTGATCGGGCCGAACAGCCTGATCCAGAAGTCGACGGTCGGCGACAGGGTAAAACTAAACGCAGTGCAGTGTTACCAGTCAAGGATCCACTCTGACGTGGACATCGGGCCGTTTGTCCATATCCGGCCGAACAGCGAGATCAAATCCTTTGTCCATATCGGAGATTTTGTGGAGGTGAAGAATTCCACCATCGGAGAAGGAACCGGGATTTCCCACCTGACCTATGTCGGGGACAGCGACGTCGGGAAGAACGTAAACTTTGGGTGCGGCGTTGTGACCGTTAATTATGACGGAGTACACAAGCATCGCTGCCGGATTGAGGACGAAGCCTTTATTGGCTGCAATACCAACCTGGTTGCGCCGGTTCGGGTAGGCAAGAGCGCCTATACTGCGGCGGGCTCGACCATTACAAAAGACGTCCCGGATTATGCGCTGGCGATTGCCCGCTCCAGGCAGGAAGAGAAGCCGGGCTTTGCCGCGAAAAAGCTTGCAGGACGCAAAAAAAAGGTGTAAACTGAAAAGGGAAACAGCGTAAGCCCATACACTTTTCAGAAAAAGGAATATATACAACAGAATAAGGAGCTAGAGAAATGAATTTGCATGGTAAGGATATCAAGATTTTCACTGCGAACTCTAACAAAGCGGTAGCAGCCGATATCGCGAAAGATTTAGGGCTTCCGGTGGGAGCTTCGGAGGTCGTCACCTTTAGTGATGGAGAAATCTCAGTCTCTATCAAAGAATCCGTACGAGGATCAGATGTATTTGTCGTCCAGTCCACATCCTATCCGGTCAACGACAATCTAATGGAATTGTTGATTATGATTGATGCCTTTAAACGGGCTTCAGCAGGCCGGATTACCGCAGTTATTCCGTATTTTGGCTACGCTAGGCAGGACAGAAAAGCAAAGGCCCGCGACCCGATTTCCGCTAAGCTTTGTGCAGATTTATTAACCACTGCCGGTGCAGACAGGGTGCTGACCATGGACCTTCACGCACCGCAGATTCAGGGATTTTTTAACATACCGGTAGATCATCTGCTGGGTGTGCCGATTCTGGCTCCTTACTTTATTGAAAAATTTGAGGGACAGAACGAGGATGTGATGGTTGTTTCTCCTGACCTCGGCTCTGTAACCCGTGCGCGTAATTTTGCAGCGCGGATCGAAGCGCCGCTGGCAATCGTCGATAAGAGACGGCAGCGCGCGAATGTCTGTGAGGTCATGAATATTATCGGAAACGTGGAAGGCAAAAGGGTCATCCTGGTGGACGACATGATTGATACGGCAGGAACCCTGTGCAACGCGGCGAAGGCGATTATTGAAATCGGCGGCGCGAAAGAGGTTTCCGCCTGCGCGACCCACGGCGTGCTCTCCGGCCCGGCGATTGAACGGATTCAGGACAGCGTGCTCAAGGAAGTCGTGCTGCTGGATACGATTGCCCTTCCGGAAGAAAAACGGATCGATAAAATCAAAATGCTGAAGGTGGGCCCGGTTTTTGCGGAAGCGATTGCAAGAATCTACGAAGACAAACCGGTTTCCCCGCTGTTTATCTAACGGAAAACAATAGATGTGAAAACATAAAAAGCTGACGATTCAATCGTCAGCTTTTTTTCGATACCATCTATGACCGCTCTCGTATCAGCCGCGCAACAAGGACAGTTCCGTCAAATTCGGTTCCATCGATTTTAAAACCACATTTTTTAGTATAGAACCTGATATTCTCCTTTTTATCAAGGGGGGTTACTAGCGAAATTTTGTTGCAGTCGGGGTGGCTTTCCAGAAAATGATTAATTGCCTGCGCTCCGATTCCCATGTTTTGAAATTCTGGAATCACACAAAGGCATCCTACGAAATAATTACCGTTTCCTTTGTTGGCAACTGATATCACACCAACTGGGGTGTTGTTGTATATAATGATTTCTTTACTGAACCTTTCTATGGATTTCTCCATTTGGTGTCTTGTTTTTCCATATGCCGGACATTCACCATATCTGAGAAAATCCTGATAAAAAGCGCTATCATATAGGCTGATCAATAAATCCGCATCTGCCTTTACAGCGTGCCGGTAACTTAACAATATCGATGCCCCCCTGACAACAAATAAAACATATTAATAAAAAGAACCGGAAGAAATTTCTTCCGGTTCTTTGGTGACCCGTACGAGAATCGAACTCGTGATGCCGCCGTGAAAGGGCGGAGTCTTGACCGCTTGACCAACGGGCCGATATTAAAAAAATGGTAGCGGTAATTGGATTTGAACCAATGACACCGCGGGTATGAACCGCGTGCTCTAGCCAACTGAGCTATACCGCCATTTCTACAGCCAGCCATTTTGCTGGAACGTTTTATATTATATAACAAAAGACAAGCTGTGTCAACACTTTTTTTCAAAAAAAGCCGCTTCTTTCGAAAAATGGCTGAATTGATAATTTGAGGAAAGGAGAGGTAGGATTTTTGGCAAAATCCTACCAATATCTTTCTGTTTTCTCCGGCTTAATCTTCCACAAATTTCACTGCGGTTCCATAAGCGAGTATTTCCGCCGCACCCGTCATGACGGCGCTGGACGCATACCGTACGTTAATCACGGCGTCCGCCTGGAGTGCCTCTGCCTCTTCTACCATCCTTCTTGTGGCAATAGCGCGGGCTTCCGCGAGCATTTCAGAGTAGGCCTTGATTTCACCACCGACCAGTGTCTTAAAGGATGCGCCGATATCCCGCCCAATGTTTTTCGACTGCACAATCTGCCCTTTTACTATACCGAGCGTTTGAAGCTTTTTTCCAGAGATGTAATCTGTTGTTACGATAACCATTTTTTAACCCCCAATTTGTTATGCTTTAAATAAAAAATGGCAGAATGATCTTCTGCCATTTTTTTACGATTTTCTCAACGCGTCATGAAGCCAGACGGAAGCGATGTCCAATGCCGGATACAGCCCTTCTTTTTCGCTGGATTTTACAATCCGTTCCAATGGGTTTTTGGTTTCATCTGTCATGATCAGCTTGACGGAAATTTTTCCGCAAAACTCCTGGTCATGCCAATTCTTTTTATTCAGGATTTGCATCATGATCACATAGTCGTCAGCCATATCGCCATAATAAATGGTGTTGCCGTATTTTACCAATGGTTTGTCTTTATATAACAAAAACTGGTTTTCAGCCATACGAATCCTCCTTTTATCTAGATACGATTTTCCTACATATAGTATAAGCATATCATATTTGATACTATTTGTAAATGTTCAGGAACAAATATTTACAAACACATCATAAATAAAAGGAAAAGGGGGGTGACGCTTTATGAGGCGTCACCCCCCTTTTATGTAAAATCCAAACTAGTCCGATTAGCCTTTGACCAGCTCGCCGTACACTTCTCCTCTTGGACAGGCGGCCGCATTGGACTCATCCGTATCGATATGCATGGCCAGCGCAAATTTCGGGCTGACACGGACGACAACATCGCCCAGGGTAAGGCTTCGTTCCGGCGTGTTAATTTTTACGGCAACCACTTCTTTATCTGCAACATGAAAGGATGCAGCATCCTCCGGTGTCATGTGGATATGGCGTTTTGCAACGATTACGCCTTCTTTTAATTCTACTTCACCGCATGGGCCAACAAGCTTGCATCCGCCGCTTCCGGCAGTGTCGCCTGATTCCCTGATCGGCGCGTCGATTCCGAGCTTTCTTGCATCGGTCAAAGAAATTTCAACCTGAGTTGCAGGACGTTCCGGCCCTAAAATGCTGACGCCGGCCATCTCGCTTTTTGGGCCGACAACCTTCACTCGTTCTTCACAGGCGAACTGTCCCGGCTGGGAGAGATTCTTTTTGTTGGTCAGGGCAGCGCCTGCGCCAAATAAGGTTTCAAGGTCTTCTTTTGTCACATGGACGTGACGGGCAGAGGTTTCTACTAAAATTTTGTTTGCCATCTCTAATATTACCATCCATTTCATTAAACTTTTCTTCGCGCAGTTTATCGCGCTTAGATTCATCCTTATTATAATACATTCCGGTCGGCTTTTCAAGGTCAATTCATTCCGTCTGATCTTTAGGCATTTCCAAAATGAAACAGAGGAGGCCCGGCTTGGGCGTCTCCTCTGTTAATAGATACTATCATAAATAGGATAGCGGATTTTAGAAGGACAGGGTTACCTTGTCGGTATCCGTAATAGAATCCCAGCTATCTGTATCAAAAATGTGGAAGGATAGTTCGATCTCCGAGATATTGGTAATATTGTTCTCCTCTAAATCCGTATCCATAAAAGTAACGGCAGAGACGGAATGTTTCCCTGGGAAAACATCCTGGGAGAAAATCGGATCTAGCATAAAGCCGTTTACCGAAACATCTTGTGTTTGGATGGTAACTGCCTTATCACCGGAATTATAGATATACAGAATCAGGCCAGGCCCGAAGATAGAGTCATCTTCAGATAAGCCTCTGGCAACGATTTTAATGCCGTTTCCTTCATAAACAGGGGTACCGGCTTCGTCGTAGCTGTATTCAAAGCCTTCCGCAGCAGAGGTTTTCAACTGGATTTGCTTGGTATCCAGATATGCTTCATAGTCCTCTGTGGTCATAACAGCAAATGCAAATTCAATGTCTGCAATAGTTTTGATCCCGCAGGCCTCTAGCTCAGAGGAATCCAGCGTCATGGAATCATTTGCCTTTTTTCCAGCGGCAACATCAGCGGACATAATCGGCTCTACCATGTATCCGTTGACAGACACATTACGTGCCTGGAAGGTTAAATCCTGATCCGAATTATTTTCAATCAGTAATTTGACCTCAACGCCGAGAAAACCATCGGCATCCAGTCCAGTAGCTGTAATTTTAATATCAGATTCGTCCACAAGGACTGTTTCCGCAATGGAGGCTTGTCCGGATGGTTCCTGTTCGGTGCTTGGTTCTTTCGCCGGTTCGCTTTCATTAGTAACATTAGAGGGCTCTTTCAGATTTGCGTCTTGAGGTGCTTCTGCGCAGGCCGTTAAAGAAAATGCCAGAACCAACGCAAGCAGTAAGCTAAGCCTTTTTTTCATTTTGTCAGTCTCCTTCATTTATTTGCTGATTCAGCAAAGTGATTGTAGCTTTATTATACTGGGGAATTTAAAACATTGCAAGATGTATTTTTTGAATATAAGAATCTCCCATTTTTGCCAAATGCAGGAAAGACAGAAAGGAAGCGGCCGATTTTATCATTTTAGCGCTAGGCAAGATGAACAGGACGTTGTCCGGATAAGCAGAAAAGTTATCGCGAAATTCAGCTTGCATTTTTAAGAGAAAAGGAATATGATAGAAGAACATTTTGAAATCGAGGTAGAGTTAGCATGAAACGGCATTGGCTGAAATTGGTTGTGTTGGCATCCTGCTTTGCATTGACATTGTGGGTATTCCCATTCCTGCGCTATGAAATTCTGACTCATCATTACGGGAAGGAATTTGAAGAGGCATTGCAGCCTTCGGCAGCAGAAAGGGTAGATGGGATGCGGGTAATCCGTTATCAAAAAAAGGAAGCCGCTGTGTATTACGTAGAAGAAGGACGGGACGCCGCCTATTTATGCACCTATGAAAAAGGAGCGGCGGGAGCATGGAATTTAGCTGACTGGGAATGCGTGTGGTCACGGGATGGAAAAAGAGATGGGATTGTCTGGCCGTATTTTTGGCAATAGAAGATGACAGAGGGGCGGCGAAACTAACAGTTTCGCCGCCCCTCTGTCATTTCGGCTTTCTGTTGATGATTTCTAGATTCCGCCGGAGCAGCTTCTTTCCCTTATAACCGAAAGCGCGGGTTTTCATCAGGGAGCTCAGATTCTCCTCGTTCACGATAGGAACAACATCCTCTGAAAAGGCGGATAGGTGTGTTATGGGGAGATTCTGATTATGCGGACAGCAGTTCTGACAGCAGTCGCAGCCCCAGATTAACCCGTTTTTTTGCATCAGTTCCTGCTCCTGAGGAGAAAGCTCTCCCTTTTGCTGCGTAATAGCCGACAGGCAGCGGGAATAGTCGATCCCAGTTTGGGCAATAGCGCCCGACGGGCAGCGGCGGACGCAGCTTCCGCAGTGCAAACAGGTTTGACTTAACGGCTGGTCAAAGGGAAAGAGATAATCAGTGACAATTTCGCCGATTACAAAAAAAGTGCCGTACTGAGGATGGATCACAAGCCCGTTGACGCCCTGAAACCCTAAGCCCGAGGCCAGGGCACACTCCCGTTCGGGGAGGGCTGACACATCGGAAAACCCCACAAACTGGGCGGAAAAAGCTTCAGACAGGGCGGCGCAGGCTTGGTTCAACAGCCGCCGTACAACATAATGATAATCTGGCACCATAGCGTATTTGCATACGTTTGCCTGCGGATATTCTCCGGTATAATAAGGGAAAGCGCAGACAATGACGCTTTTGGCTTCCTCCGGAATCTGCTCCTGATTCCTGCAGGGGAGAAAGGATGAAATCTGACGAAAATCACAGATTCCGTAGGAACGGATTTCATATTGGGACAAAATTTCGTGAAGATCGGCCTTCATCCTTCTAAAGCTCCTTTCCTGATTGCTTCTAAGCTTTCTATTCCCTGCATAAAAATGATAATACTTGAGTGAGAAAGGTATGGGAAACGTGAAAGAAAATGTAATTGGGGTTTTGTCTGCAATTCTGCTGATTGCAGTCATGATTGGAAATACAGTGTTCACAGCATTTACTGGTCGTCCGATGACCGAAACGGCCGCCGCCGGCATACAGGGAGAGCAGGTGCAGCTGCCTGTCCTGATGTATCATCATATGCTGAAGGAGGAGTCCCGGCATGGATCCTATGTTGTTTCGCCCGAGGAATTTGAACGGGATTTAATCTATATCAAGGAGAAAAAATATACTACAGTGACGCTCAAACAGGTTGAAGAATATGTTACCCTTGGAACACCGCTTCCCGAAAAACCGATTTTAATCACCTTTGACGACGGATATGAGAGCACCTATGCGTATGCCTTTCCCCTTTTAAAGAAATATAACATGACTGCGGTTATCTCGATCATTGGAAAATACACCGATCTCTATTCCGGAGACGTGACAAAAAGCGTCAGCTATGCCCATGCCAACTGGGAAGAACTCAAAGAGATGCAGGATTCCGGCGTTTTTGAGGTTGGGAATCACACCTATGAGCTGCATCAGGTTTCCAACAGGAAAGGAATCCGCAAGCTGGAAAGCGAAACCGATGAACAGTACCGCCAGCTTCTTTTCTCCGACATTGGCTCGTTAAACAACGAGATAGAGCAGGAGCTCGGTACACAGGCAATGGTTTTCGCCTATCCGTTCGGCACCTTTTCCAAAACCACCGATGATATTTTAAAGGAAATGGGATTTCAGATTGTACTGACCTGCGAGGAAAAGGTGAACACCCTTTCAGCCGGAATGTGCCCGAACGGGGAGTTGATCCGGCTCAGGCGGTTTAACCGGCCGAGCGGTCTTAGCAGCGAGAGAATGTTTGCAAAATGGGAAAACAAATAGCGGGTAAAGAAAAAGCCGGTTACTACCGGCTTTTTCTGTTTTTCCCACTATTTCATTTTTACTTCCTGCTGTTTCTTTTTCCGCCTGCGTTTTGGCTTGGGCAGGCTGTCGCCTTTCCTTCTGGTACACAAGAAGCAGATGATTGCCATAACCACGGAGAAACCAGCTCCGACCGCCATCGTGATGAGCTCAGAAAGCAGATCATGCAGGCCGTAAAAGGGTGAAACAAAGATGACGTTTGTAATTGATACAAAATCCGGCGGAAAGGTATTGAAAAGAAGAACGAAAGCCGGGATAGTGCAAAAGATAAATGAAGCAAACCAGTAGATCGCAAAGAAAAACAGGACTAGCCGGTAATAGTATTTGATGCAGATCGTGATTACGAAAATCCAGCCGAGAATAAAGAACAGGGTCATAAACATCACAAAGCTTCCCGGCGGCATTTCGTTTATTGTAACCCGGTAGTTTGTGAGAATGGTCAACAGGGTGATTAGGATTGCCGGGATCGGCATGATAGGCTGTTTCAAAATTTTCATGTCAACTCCTCCTGGATATGATAGGACATCTTGATATGCGGGCAATGCTCATCAAGATAAGGCTCGCCCTGAGAGCGAAAGCCGAGCTTTTCATAAAACGGGCGCGCCTGAAGCTGGGCGCTGATGGACAGGACTTGGCTCTGTCCCAGTTCCGAAGCCTTTTTGATGCATTCCTTCATGAGGAACGCACCGATTCCCCTTCCCCGGTAGCTTTTAAGCACACAGACGCGGCCTGCATGCCATTCCCCTTGGTAAAGAAAGAGCCTGGCGGTCGCAACCGGCTTTTCATCATCCAGAAACAGGAGATGATGGGCGGTTTGATCCATTTCATCAAATTCGTTGGAAAAGCCCTGTTCCTCTATAAAAACCTGCGTACGCACAAAACGGCATTGTTCAAATTCTTCAGGCTGGGTTACCCAAAGGAAACCGGGTATCATTATGACAGCGCCCCCTTCTGTCTTATAACAGGCATGTCCTGGTTCGACAAAATTTTTTATTAACATAACTATACCATATTTAATATGATGTAGTAAAGAGTTATGCTGAGAAAATTACTCCCCAAATTTCTCGGGCTTGCATAAACGGACAGGAATCGTTCCAGACTATTAAATGAAAACCGGAATGATTTTTTGAAATAAGGAGTGTTCTACGTGTCGATCAAACGGGGAGATATCTATTATGCGGATTTAAGTCCGGTAGTGGGGTCGGAACAGGGAGGCGTCAGGCCTGTTTTGATTGTACAGAATGATATGGGAAATAAACACAGCCCGACTGTTATTGCGGCGGCGATTACCAGTCAGCGCGGGAAAGCAAAGCTTCCGACCCATATCGAAGTGTCTGCGGACGGCAGCGGCTTGGCAAAAAATTCAATTATTTTATTGGAACAGATCCGAACCATTGACAAAAAACGGCTAAAGGAAAAAATGGGCAGCTTGGATCCTCAGTCAATGGATCAGGTAAACAGCGCACTTTCCGTCAGCTTCGGGTTGGGAACCATGTAGGTTACATAAACCGAAGCGATACCCGCAGGCCACTGATATGGCCTGCGGGTTTAGTTTTCTCCGCATCGCTACATCATAAATAGGCGAACGCAGAGGCCGCTCATCACAAAGCTCATGCAGTCGGCGGCCAGCGCGCAGAAAAGAGTATATTTGGTACGGGTGATTTTCGCGGCGGAGAAATAAACCGCCATGGTATAAAAGGTGGTTTCGGTAGAACCCTGCATAACGCTGGCTACATTCCCTACCAGGCTATTGGCGCCATGGCTTTTCAGCAGATCCTCAAACAGGACAAGCGACCCGCTTCCGGAGATCGGACGCAGCATAGCGAGCGGGACAACCTCTTTCGGGATGCCTGCAATAGATGCAAGCGGCGCGAAAAAGTCAGAAAGAACGTCCAGCGCCCCGGAGGCTTTGAACATCCCGACGCAGGTCATCAGCCCGACCAGCGCCGGAAGGATTTGCAGGCTGACCTGAATTCCTTCCTTAGCGCCCTCAATAAAGCAGTCAAACACCGGTACCTTTTTTACAATCCCATAACAAAGGATAAAACCGATCACGCATGGAATAATATAGCTGCTGAATGAAATCATATCCGTCCCCTCCCTGGCTGATGTACCTGTAGATTTGATTTGGCTTCCAAGCCGGAACAGATTCGAACAAAACATAGTCCGCAGACCACAGAAACAACCGAGGAAGCAAGGATCGCCGGGAGGACATCTAACGGATTAGACGCGCCGTATTCCAGCCGAAGCAGCGCAATGGTTGTCGGCAAAAGCTGGATAGACGCGGTATTTAAAACCACAAAGGAAATCATATGGGAGGATGCGGTGTGCCGCTTCTCGGGCGGCTGTTCCTCGGCAAGCGCCTTCATTGCCGCAATCCCAAGCGGAGTTGCGGCATTGCCCAAACCCAGAAGGTTGGCGGTAATGTTCATGGAGATAAAGGAGAAAGCCGGAGAATTTTTAGGCAGACCCCGGAAAATCAGGTTGGTAAACGGGCTTAACAGCCTGCTGATCTGGTCGGTAAGCTTGGACTGCTGCGCTACCTTCATTAGTCCGCTCCACAGACAGATGGAACCCATCAGCTTTAACACCAGCGTCACCGCGCTGGAACATTCGCTGATCGCCGCGTTGGAGACCTCGTTGATATGTCCGGAACAGGCGCCAAATACTATGGAAAGGAGCACCAGCCCGGTAAAAATCCATTTCATCATCTTGCATCCACCCTTTTCATCAAGCACTGTTCATGTATATGCAATGAAAGAGAAAAAGATGCAATTTGTCGAATTTTTTGTAATGACAATTTTTTCCAAATATTGTATAATTATGACTGTAAACAACAAGTTTACCGAGAATATAGCAAATAAGGAGGTTTAACTAACATGAAAGCGACAGGAATCGTTCGTCAATTAGATAAGCTCGGGAGAATCGTATTACCGAAAGAGTTAAGGAAAGTGTTTGAAATAGAAAATGAAGATAGTTTGGAAATCTATGTGGAAGATGATAAGATTATTTTGAAAAAGTATGCTCCTACGTGTGTCTTTTGCAACAGTAAGGATGTCGTTGAGTATAAGGGAAAACATATTTGCAAAGAATGCTTTAAGGAAATTCATTCAAAATCCCTTTAAGCACCAGAACATAGATTCTTTTTGGCTTGCATAGCTGCAAAAAAACAAAACATAACAGATATGAAGAGACGCAGTAAAACACTTTTCTAATAGCTTATCTAATGAATGCAATGACTGAATGAGAGAAAGAGGAAGGGAATCTCCCTTCCTCTTTGCTTTCTATTGGCCGGCAACATCCTATTTAAGGTGCTTTTGGGACAGGAAGCGTTTCCGGTTTACTGAGACTGGCTTTCTGCGCAGATCTTTTCGATTTCCAAAATTTTATCCCGAACAGCCGCCGCCAGTTGCCGATGTCCCTCGGCATCCATATGGATAGCGTCCTCCAGGGAGGGAGCGGCATAATCCGCAGCATTTAGAAAATGACAGTGATATTGTTCAGCAATCTGCTTGATTTTCGGTGCGAGCTGCAGGCTGATTTCCCGGGAACGCAGTCCGCCGAACATCTCGCAGAATGGGCCTTCCGCAATTGTTTCACCTACTAGGATGGGAGAGATGATCAGAATTTCGGGGAGCTTTTCTGTACACCAGCAGCTCCATGGATTCTGCACAATTTGAATTAGGCGTTCTATCCCACGGCTGACCTCGTCTGCGCTGGCATAAAAACAGTGCTTGAGGTCGTTGGTGCCCAGCATGATCACCACCAGATCTACCGGCATATGGGTGCGAAGGCAGACAGAGAGGGTTTCTTTCCCACAGACTCCCGCGTCAAACGGATCTTCGAATACTGTTGTTCGGCCGCAAAGGCCCTCCTCGTAGATATGGTAACCGGCGCCGAGGGAATCGGCAAGACGCCCGGTCCACCGTTCCTGCCGGGTAAAGCGGGGGCTGGGGCCAGCAGGGTTGTGTCCCCAGGTATTGGAATCGCCGAAGCACAAAATCTCCATAAAAAACCTTCTTTTCCATCTCATCAGTTGTATTCTGGCTCTAAAGCCAAACCGGAGCATTCACCTGAATTTATTATAGGAAAAATAAGAGGGAAAGTCAATTGAAACGTAGAGCCGGAGACAGGGAGAATTCATCAAAATTAACCCCTTTTTTTCAGCAGAATCCACGAACAAAAGGAGAAAGCATTGTAACCGGACTGGGATTGCGTTATAATAGGATTCGGAAATGAGGTGTTTACTTTGCGTGAAACTAAAAAGCCAGTATTGAGTACGGCGGTTTTGGTAGTTAACGGGCTGCTGATCTGTGTATTCCTGCTGTTTGGCGCAATGTTAGTATATATTACCGCAAACCTTTCCTCTGATGCTCAGTCCGGAAAGGCGTATCTGTTTGGCGATGATGAAAAAACCCTTGTTTTTCTGGAGCATCAGGAAAACTACCAGCAGGGAGACCAGGTGCTGGTGCAGGGAAAGCTGGATGGACAAATTTCCTATACTATGGAACGCGTCCAGTCAAGCCAGGACAACCAGATTGTACTGACCAGCAACGGTTCCAGCTTTACCGAGAATAAGGAAAATGTAGTGGGTCGGATCTCGTTTGAAAGCCCGGTATTCGGGAGGCTGCTCGCCTATCTGACCGATCAGCAGAATACGGTTCCCGCCGTGATCGGCTGTGCGGTGCTCTTTATCTTTATCATCTGCCTGATCATCATGACTGTCATGGTTGCGGGAAGGCGAAGGCATGCCGCCACCCCGGAAAAACGGGCGGATAACCTGATTGAGGAGCTGTTTGACGACAGTTCTGAGCAGGATTTCCTGCGGGAAATCTACAGCCAGGAGATCAGCGAGCCGGAGGAGGTCATCTCGGTAGGGGATGACAAATCTCCGCTGAGCGAGGAAGAAATTGAGGCTTTCCGGGAATCGGTATTAAAATCATAGCAGCAAGGCAGAGCAGAAAGCCGTTTCGGCTTTCTGCTCTATTTCAAATGGAAAGCCACCGCTTTTTAGACAAACTATCTATTTCCTTTTTCATTTGGGTATGATAGAATAATAATACTAATGCGACTGAGAGATAGGTGAGATTTTTGAAAACTTTCCAGAGGCTGTCTCCGACAAAGATCATCGTAATCGGGTATTGTCTGATTATTTTGCTTGGGACAGTTCTTTTGCTGCTTCCGGTTTCGACCCGGGCGGGCGAGACGACCAGCTTTATGGACTCTTTTTTTACGTCGACGTCTGCAACCTGTGTGACCGGGCTTATCCGGTATGATACTTATACCCACTGGACACTGTTCGGGCAGCTTGTTATTTTGGCTCTGATCCAGATCGGCGGGATTGGCTTTATGACGATTGCCATATCGCTGGTTTCCCTGACTAAACGGAAAATCGGCCTTTCGGAGCGGGTTTTGATGCAGGAGGCGGTATCGGCTCCGCAGGTCGGCGGGATTGTCCGGATGACCAAGCTGATTCTCTGGGGAACGCTTCTTTTTGAAGGACTTGGCGCAATTGCGCTTTGCTTCTACTTCTGCCCGATGCTGGGTGCGATGAAGGGGATTTACTTTTCTGTTTTCCATTCAGTGTCAGCCTTTTGTAACGCCGGCTTTGACCTGATGGGCTGCTTTGCGCCGGGGAGCTCTTTGATTACCGGCGCGCAGAATTGGATTTTAAATCTTGTGGTAATGTTTTTAATTGTTATTGGCGGGCTTGGCTTTTTTGTATGGTCGGATATCCTCCACTGCCGCCTCCGCTTTTCCCGTTACCGGCTTCACACCAAAATTGTGATCTGCACCACAGTACTGCTGATCATTGCCGGCGGCGCGATGCTCTGGCTGTTCGAGCAGGGCGGCGCGCTCTATCAGGGGCAATCCGGTTCTTATCAGGTGATGACCGCCGCGTTTCAGTCAGTAACCTCGCGTACTGCAGGCTTTAATACCGTTCCCCTGGCGGAATTGACTTCCCCCAGCAAGCTGCTGATGGTCTGCCTGATGTTTATCGGCGGCTCAACCGGCTCTACTGCCGGCGGGATTAAAACCACCACACTGGCGGTGCTGGTGCTGAGCATCTTTACTGTGTTCCGGCGGAAAAAATCAGTAGAATGCTTTGGCAGGCGGGTGGAAGAGGGTGCAGTGCGGACTGCGGCCTGTGTTTTGATGATGTATGTCACCTTCACTATCGGTGCGACGCTGATCGTCTCTTACCTCGACGGGCTGCCTGTACAGGAGGTGCTGTTTGAGTCTACCTCCGCAATTGCGACGGTGGGGCTCACTCTGGGGATCACGCCGCAGCTCAGCATAGTTTCCCAGATTCTGATGTGCTTGTTAATGATCTTCGGACGGGCAGGCTCAATTACGATTCTGCTGGCGTTTACCTCAACACACAGCACGCTGACGTCAAAGCTGCCGACGGAAAAGATCAGGATAGGATAGGGCATTAGCCGCAGAGACAGATTATTTTTCAAAAGAAGCTTTTGAAAGGAATTGGTTTGAGTATGAAAACGGTATTGGTAGTTGGCTTGGGGCGCTTTGGGCGCCATATGGCCCGGAAGCTGATTGAGGAGGGAAACGAAGTCCTCGCCATTGATATTAATGAAGAACGCGCGGACGCGGCAGCCGAATTTATCCCAAACGTTCAGATTGGGGATACGACCAACGAGGCGTTTATTAAATCGCTGGGAGTGAATAACTTTGATTTCTGCGTGATTGCGATAGGAGATAATTTTCAAAGCGCTCTGGAAACCTGCGTGCTGCTGAAAGACCTGGGCGGGAAATATATCCTGGCTAGAGCGAGCCGGGACGTGCATAAAAAATTGCTTCTGAGAAACGGTGCGGACCATGTAGTCTATGCGGAACGGGAGATGGCGGAGCGCCTGGCGGTCAAATATGGCTCTAAGAAAATTTTCGACTATATCGCTATGACAGAGGATTACGCGATCTATGAGATTTCCCTGCCCTCGTCCTGGAGAGGAAAAACTATACAGGAGCAGGAAGTTCGCAGCAAATACCATATCAATATTTTGGCGACAAAAAAGGGCGAGGTAATCTATCCTCTGCCGGATGCCGGCCATATGTTCACAGAAGAGGAAACACTAGTGGTATTCGGACATAAGGATACTGTGAAGGCGCTGACGAAATAAGAGAGTCTGAATTCAAGCTTAGCTGGAAGCCGCCTAAAGCCGCCGGGAAGCAGGATTGCTTTGCCGGCGGCTTTCTGTTAGAACCATTTGAGCGGAGCTTCAGCTCATGAAATGAGGTGATAGATTGAAGCTGCCGGAAGAAATAGAAGCAATTGTAGGAGGAAAAGCCTTTTCGGTAGATCAGGTAGGGCTTTCGGGCTCCAAGATTATCTGTTATGAGAATATGGTTTTAAAAATTGAACACAGGGGAGAAGAATCGGACGCCGAGCACAGAATGATGGCATGGCTGTCCGGCAGGCTGCCTGTCCCCAGGGTGCTTTTTTCCAGGACGGAAGGAGAAACAAGCTATCTGCTGATGAGCAGGACAGAGGGGGAGATGGCCTGCGCGCGGACATATCTGGACGACCCGCGCCGGCTTGTCAGGCTGTTGGCTCAGGGGCTGCGGGAGCTGTGGGCTGTGGATATCTCGGAATGTCCCTGCCGCCAGACACTGGACGAGAAGCTGCGGCTGGCAGAAATTAGGGTAAAAAACCGGCTGTGCGACCTGGAGCATGTAGAACCGGGTACCTACGGGGAAAACGGATTTGCTTCACCGGCGGAATTGCTGGAGTGGCTGAAAAGGAACCGCCCGGCAGAGGAGCTTGTCTTTTCCCATGGAGACTGCTGTCTGCCGAATGTTTTTTTGCGGGATAATGAGATAAGCGGTTTTATTGATTTGGGCCGGAGCGGCATCGCAGACCGGTATCAGGATATTGCCCTCTGCTATCGGAGCCTCAGAGATAATCTTGCCGGAAAATTCGGCGGAGAATGCCGTCCGGGCTTTGACCCATGCCGGCTTTTTGATGAGCTTCAGATAAAGCCTGACTGGGAAAAAATCCGGTATTTCATCTTGCTGGATGAGCTGTTTTGAGACGTATGGGTAGCGGAATGCTGCTTTGGCACGGCTATAAAATAACAGGAAGCAGGACAAATCATCCGTCTCTGCTTCCTGTTATTTTTGTTGGTTTTCTTTTCGGAGACGGAGCTGCTTCTGATAGACCTTTGGAGAGACGCCGTTCTGTTTTTTGAACACCTTGGAAAAGTGAAGCTGATCCTCATATCCGACCGATGCGGCGATTTCGCTGATCGGCAAGGGCGTCTGCTCCAGGAGCACCAGGCTTTGTCTAACGCGAAACTGCTCCAGGTAGACCTGAGGAGAAACAGAAAGGTTTTTGACAAACACGCGGTAAAGATGACTGCGGCTTACGCCAAGATGGGACGCAATATCCACCACAGAAATTGGCTGGGCATAATTTTCGGCAATGAAATCCACCGCTTTTTTGGCATATTCAAGGGAAAGGTCGACCGCTTCCTCCGGCTTGCTTGAATATTCAACCAGCCTTGATAAGAAAAGATAGAGATAGCCTGTCATTCGGACATGCTTATAATATTCCCCGCCGCTGGAGCGGTAGATGGAAAGCAGAAGCTCCTTGAGCTCTTCGCTGTGCTCGGTGCGAATCACCGGGCGCTCTTTTGTAAAATCAGTTTTATTTAACAACATTTTGACATCAGCGCCGACAAAGCCGACCCAGTAGTATTCCCAGGGATCCTTCTCATCGGCATAGTAGCTTACCACTGTGTTGGGATAGATCAGGAAGGTATCTCCTTCGGCGATAGAGAATGTCTGTTCCCCTACCACGTAATACCCTTTCCCTGATACCACATGGTGGATCAGATAGCGGGTTTTGGTCAAAGGCCCCATATGGTATCCGGCCGCGCATTTCTGATAGCCGGAATTATAGATATTCATCATGACAGCGTCATCTTTTTCGGTTTTGTAAGAGAATTTAAACGGTTCCAGCCTGTCCGCCTCCCTTTTGGAATGATATTAATTTCATTATAGCAGAACCAGCTAAAAAAGCAATGAAAACTGAAACAAATTTCCATATTTATAATACAAATAAAGGTAGATTTTCAGCGTAAAATAAGATAAAGTAGAAATGATATAAGGCATGAACGTTCATACTGAAAGGAGAATCAGAATGGAACAACTGCAAAAGATAGACGACGGGCTGAAAAACGGGGTATATGACCGTTCGTTCAGAAAGCTGTATTCGGAACAGGAGCTCTCCCTTCAGAAGGAGCGGTATGCGCAGGCGCTGAAAGAATTTCACAAGGTTTTTCCGGGACATGAAAAGGCAGCGCTTTATTCTGCACCGGGCCGGACGGAAGTCGGCGGGAACCACACTGACCACCAGCATGGCCGGGTTTTGGCTGCCGCTGTTAACCTGGATGTGATCGCGGTTGTAGCGCTGAATGATGATCATGTCATCCGGGTGCAGTCCAAAGGATTTTCGATGAATGTAGTCGAACTCGACAATCTCGAAATCCAGGAAAAGGAAAAGAACACCTCTGACGGGCTGATCCGTGGAATTGCCGCGCGGTTTACCCAGATGGGATACCAGGTCAAAGGGTTTGACGCATATACAACCTCTAATGTGCTCAAGGGTTCCGGGCTGTCCTCCTCCGCGGCGTTTGAAGTGCTGATCGGAACGATTATCAGCAAGGAATTCTGCGGCGGCGGAGTTGACGCAGTGGAAATTGCAAAGATCGGAAAGTATTCCGAAAACAACTATTTCGGAAAAGCCAGCGGCCTGATGGATCAGATGGTCAGCTCTGTGGGCGCTTTTGTCGCCATTGATTTCAATGACCCGGAAAATCCGGTCATTGAAAAGGTTGATTTTGATTTTGCCGCCTGCGGGTATGCGCTTTGCATTACCGATACAAAGGGAAACCACGCCAACCTGACGCCAGACTATGTCGCGGTACCGACGGAGATGAAACAGGTTGCCGCGTATTTTCAGAAGGATGTCCTGCGCGACGTGCCGGAAGAGGACTTTTATGCTGCGCTGCCCGAGCTGAGAAAATCTGTTTCTGACCGCGCGGTTCTGCGCGCTATCCATTTTTATCAGGATAATCGGCGCGCGGCGGAGGAAGCGCAGGCGCTCAAATCCGGCGATTTTGAAACCTTCTGCCGTTTGGTGAAGGAGTCGGGCGATTCTTCCTTTAAATGGCTGCAAAACACCTATTCTCCGGCGCATCCGGAGGAACAGGGCGTTTCGCTTGGACTTGCGGTCAGCGAACGGATTTTGAACGGGCATGGCGCGTGCCGGGTACACGGCGGCGGTTTTGCCGGGACGATCCAGGCGTTTGTACCGCTTGCTTTGGTAGAGGAATACCGTCAGGAGATGGACGCAGTATTTGGGCCTTCCTCCTGCCATGTTTTACAGATCCGCGAGGCTGGCGGCGTAAAAATAGAAAAGGAGTAAATGGAGAATGGCTGAATTAAGGTGGCATCCACTGACAAAGGACTGGGTGATGATTGCTTCCCACCGGCAGGCAAGGCCGCAGATGCCAAAGGACTATTGCCCGTTCTGTCCGAGCTTTGGAAATGTTCCGGACTATGACGTGTTAAAATATGATAATGACTTCCCCGCGCTGTCCCAGAACCCGCCGGTTCCGGACGATGTGGCAAATGGCTTTTTTAAAACTGCCGAGGCATATGGGAAATGTGAGGTCATTCTCTATTCCCCAAACCACACCCAGACAATCAAGGAATTAAGCGACAGTCATATGAAAAAGCTGGTCGACCTGTGGTGTGAACGGTTTGAGGCATTGCGGGCAGACGAAAAAATTAAATATGTCTTTATTTTTGAAAACCGCGGCGAGGTTGTCGGAGTGACGATGCCTCATCCGCACGGACAGATTTACGGCTATTCCTTTATTCCGAAAAAGATCCAGTTAGAGGTGGAATCCGCAAAGGAGTATCAGGAGGAAACCGGAAACTGTATTTTCTGTGACATGCTGAAAAATGAATTGGAATTCGAAAAGCGGATTATTTTCCAGAATGAAGCGTTTACCGTTTTCCTTCCATTCTTTACCGAATACCCTTATGGTGTTTATATTATGGCAAACAGCCATAAACAGTATATTTCTGAATTTGACGAGAAGGAAAAGGAGCTTTTGGGCGTCACGATCCGGGATGTTGCCGGAATGCTCGACAGCCTGTTTGGCTATTCCTTCCCCTATATGATGTGTATGCATAACGCACCGGTAAACGGGGAAAATCCGGAAGAGTATTTCCATTTTCACATTGAGTTTTTCCCGCCGATGAGAAGCGCTGACAAACAGAAATTCAATGCTTCCAGCGAAACAGGCGTTTGGGCGCACTGCAATCCTACCTGCCCAGAGGTTACCTCCCAAGAACTGAGGGCAGCTTATCAAAGATATATGGCCTCCAAATAAAGGCGGCCAAGGATGAAACAAAGCCGACAGCAGAAAATCTGCTGTCGGCTTTGTTTTGGATGCAGAAAGCCTATTCGAAGGATACTGACTGGTGTGTTTCGGCAGACCGGAAAATCGCTTCCATCAGACGCATATTGCGGTTTACCTCTTCGTTTTTGACAATGATCTGGGCGGTGCCGTTGATGGTATCCATTACATTGCGGTAGAAATCCCGAATATCGGAATGGACAACGGGAAGCGGCTCGGTGCGGATGGTGTCCTCAGTGCGGGGAGCCATGGTTTTGGTCAGCCCGGCTGCTGTGCGGATCGGGACAGCGTCGTTTTTGCTCCAGTCGGTAACCCGGACGATTTCGCCGGACAAATCCCAGTCTTTCACAACGGCTGTTCCATTCTGCCCCAGCATATACCAGCGCGGAAGATTAATAAAGTTGCTGGTGCCGACCTCTGTGATGTAAACCAGCCCGCTTTCAAAGGTGAGTTCTACTGTAAAGCCATCCTCGCAGATTTCATTGGTTACGTTGGTGAAGGAGGCATAAACGCGCTGTACCTTTTCGGGGATCATCTGGAGAGCCTGGTCGAGGATATGTACGCCCCAGTCGAGCACCATACCGCCGCCGTGTTCCTTTTCCTGACGCCAGTCGCCCGGAATCCCTCTGGAGCCATGCACACGGGATTCGATTTTGAATACATCGCCCAGCAGATGCTCCTCATAGATTTTTTTGACCGTAAGGTAATCCTCGTCCCACCGGCGGTTCTGGTGGACGACAAACACCTTGCCGGTTTCTTCGGCTGCCTTCATCATTTCAAGGTGCTCCTGTGAGCTCATGGCAACCGGCTTTTCGCAGACAACATGCTTCCCTGCGCGCAGAGCGCGGATCGTGATTTCCTTATGAACATCATTCGGCGTGGAACAGAGCACAATATCTACATCCGGGTCAGCGAGCAGCGCGTCCAGGCTGTCATAAGGGGTAATCCCATGGTCTCTGGCAAATTGCTGGCGTTCTTCCTTGATATCATAGGAACCGCAGACAGTAAGCCCGTCGATGGTTTCGATCAGCTCCCGGTGCCAGTTTCCCATGCCGCCTAAGCCCACTATTGCAAGGTTAAATTCTTTCTGCATTGTAAACATCCTTTCCTGCTTTTTTGAGGGGGAACCAGAATTTTGATAAAAAAGAGGAAGGCCCCCGATCCCTCGGGGACCTTCCCGGAACGATTTTGTATTCCTTATGCCCAGAACATATCCTGCGGCGGTTCGGTCATTACACATTGTTTTAAAGTGTTGATTGCGGTGTCGAGGCCTTCCAGCTTGCTCATCAAGCCGTCCTCGTGCTCGATGCTGAGCACCTTGTCATATCCTGCAAGGCGGAGCTCCGCAACAATATCCCGCCAGAAGAGCAGGTCATGGCCGCATCCGACTGAACGGAATCTCCAGGAACGATCCTCGGAATAGTGACGGGTGTCCAGAACACCGTTAACCGCGGTGTTATACTGGTCTACCTTGGTGTCCTTCGCATGGAAATGATAGATCGCCTTCTGCTTGCCGAGCTCACGGATAGAGGCAACCGGGTCGCATCCCTGCCAGATCAGGTGGCTTGGGTCAAAGTTGGCGCCGATGACCGGGCCGACCGCTGCGCGCAGCTTTAGGAGAGTATATGGGTTGTAAACACAGAAGCCCGGATGCATTTCGAACGCGATTTTGGTTACGCCATAGCTTTCTGCCTCTGCGCCTTTTTTCTTCCAGTACGGGATCAGTACCTCGTTCCACTGCCAGTTTAAGATTTCAGTATAATCGTCCGGCCAGGAGCAGGTGACCCAGTTTGGTTTCTGACTGGTTTCGCTGTCGCCGGGGCAGCCGGAGAAGGTGACGACTGTGTCAATCCCCATTTTCTGAGCCAGCTTAAAGGCTTTGGTCAGCTCTTCATCGGCAGTTTTGGCGATCTCCTTGTTCGGGTGAACCGGGTTGTTGTGGGTGGAGAGGGCGCAGATGCTCATGTTATACTTTTTCAGGGTATCCATGAACTCATTGTATTTGCCCTCATCGTTTAACAGGATGTCCGGGTCACAGTGGTGTTTCCCCGGGGAGCCGCCGCATCCCATTTCAATGGAATATACGCCGCGCTCAGAAAGAATTTTGCACATTTCTTCCAGAGATTCTGTCTGGAAAACAGGATTCATAACTGCGATATACATATGAATGACCACCTTTCAGTTTTTAATCTGCCTGTTTATTTTTTTGATAAACAGCAGGTATATTAAAAGAATGACAATGAAAATATCCCACCATCTTGGGCCTCCGAACAGCAGGATGTCCACCACAAGAGTGGAAAGTACAATTCCGGATGAAATGATTTTCGGCAGAAAGCCTTTTTCTTTTGTAAGCCATGTGAAGTAAGCGAATACCGGGGACAGGCAGGCAAATACCGCCCAGCCTTTGATAAAAGTCCATCCGTAGACGGCGTTTGTCAATTCAGCCGTCAAGTAGTAAGCGAGGAGCATACCTGCGCAAAATAGGAAGATATTCAGCATCGCTTTTTTCTTCGTCTCACTGAAGATAGAAATAAATACGCCAAATAAAACCCAAATTGAGAATTGTGAAAATATTTCACTGAACGTAAAACCAAGATACAGGGTAGTATCATAGATGTCCAAGAGTTTTGAGCCGACGCCAAGAAGCACGCCGATCACGAATAGGGTGACGGGATGAAGGATTTTATTTTTCATACAATATTCTATCGGAGGGAACTGCCCTTTAGTCAAAATAAACTGCTTTTCCGGTTTTTGCGGATTCATAGATTGCTTCCAGAAGCTGGGTAACAACCAGCGCCTGTTCTGGTTTTACTACCAGTTTCCCGCCGTTTTTCACCGCGTTGTAGAAGGTTTTCTGCTCTACATCCGGCGCGTCCTCGCCTTCTCCGTCATAGAATGCAACGCCTGCAGCGTCAAGAGCTGGCTTTTCGACAACCTGCTTGTTATACTTTACAGAGTTGATCCGCAGGCCATCCTTCATGTCAGCGCCGGCTTTGGTGCCGCAGAGAGAGGTTTTAGCCTCGTCGACATCCAGGGAATTGAGCGCCCAGCTGGCTTCCAGGACAATGGTCGCCCCATTTTTCATCTTGATGAAGCCGAACGCGGAATCCTCAACAGTGAATTTCTCACGATCCCAGTCACCCCAGGCATTTGCAGTGTTCTGTTGGTCGCCCAGCTTTTTGAACACAGAGCCCATAACACAGGCCGGTTCGTAATTGTCCATCATCCATAGGGTCAAATCCAGCGCGTGGGTTCCGATATCGATGAGCGGGCCGCCTCCCTGTTCCTCTTCGTTCAAAAATACGCCCCAGGTCGGTACGGCGCGGCGGCGAATCGCATGCCCTTTTGCATAGTATACCTCGCCCAGCTCGCCGTTTTCACAGGCGGCTTTCAGGTAGAGGGAATCCGGACGGTAGCGGTTCTGGTAACCGATGGTGAGAATTTTACCGGTTTCCTTAGCGGTTTCCACCATCTTTTTTGCTTCCTCATAGGTTTTCGCCATCGGCTTTTCACACATAACGTGTTTTCCTGCCTTCATCGCGTCGATTGAGATAAAGCTGTGGGAACGGTTTGGGGTTAGCACATAAACCGCCTCAATCTCCGCTTCATTTTTGAGTAATTCCTGATAGTCGGTATAAACTCTGGTTTCCGGAGTTCCGTATTCCGCCTTGGCCTTTTCCGCACGTTCCTTGACCAGATCGCAGACCGCAAGAATTTCAAAGCTCCCGTTTTTCTTGATCGCCGGGAGATGTTTTCCGTTGGCGATGCCGCCGCAGCCGACAATACCGATTTTCATTTTTTCCATAGTTCAGTTCTCCTTTGGTGTGGAATTCATTTATTTTCATATATTTCCTAAAGAGGCAGATTGCTGCGCTTGACTGAGCCGCGCAGAATAAGCTCATGTGGGACAGAAACGCTGTGCGCCGGTTTGCCGCTGATACGATCGAACAAAAGCCGCATAGCTGTCGTCCCGATTTCGTACTGCGGCTGCCCGATTGTTGTGACGGAGGGCAGATACATTTCGCTGATTGCCGTATTATCAAACCCGACCACAGAAATATCCTCCGGTACGCGCAGGCCTTGCTCCGCAAGCGCATGGATTGCGCCGATGGCGCAGGCATCTGCAAGGGCAAAGATCGCGTCCGGAAGTTGCTTCAGCATCAGCAGCCGCTTCACGCTGCGGATGCCTGCCTTAAAGGTCAGCCCTTCCTGAAACAGCAGTGATTCGTCCACTGCAATGCCATATTCTTTTAACGCTTTCCGATAGCCTGTTTCGCGCAGGACGGCAGAGCCGACCAGTTTTCCCTGAAAGGTGTTGTCAAGCAGCCTTGAATCAATCCCCAGCAGCGCAATCCGGCGCTTGCCGTTTTCCAGCAGATAGCGGGTAGCTTCATAGCTGGCGCGGACATTGTCGATGACAACACAGGGGATCTCTGGATCTGCCACCGGTTCACAGGCACAGACAATCGGGTAATCCCGGTTCAGCTCGCTGATCTGCCGCTCTGCCTGATGGGTGGTCATGAAGATCGCTCCGTCCACCACCTTGGTTTGCAGAAGAGAAACCGCTTCCAACAAATTTTTTTGAGTATCCCGGGTTGTGAAGATCAAAACGTTGTAATCCTGTTCCCTGGCCTTGTCCTCAATCCCACGCAGTACGCGGGAATAAAATTGATTGGAAATACTGCTCAGGACGACCAGAATCCGTTTGGTATGCAGCTGGCGGAGGTTCCTGCCCAAAAAATTTGGGCTGTAGTTTAACGCCCTGACCGCTTCCATGACAGCATGGCGCGTTTCTTCCTTTACGCTGTCCGGCTGGTTGAGCGTCCGGGAAACTGTTGCCACCGAGACCCTGGCCAGATTGGCAACCTCTTTGATCGTAGCGATAACAACACCTCCTACAGCAGAATGTAATCGTTTACATTGAGATGGCAAAAAAGAAAACGAAACACAAATGTAATCGTTTACAGAAATAATATACTATATTTATTTCCAGATTGCAATAGGGAGAATAAGAAAAAATAAATTCCGGCGGAGTGCATAATCTTTTCGCTTTCTTTTTATGCAGATTGATAGGAGATACTGTAGAATACAAACAGTGAACTTGTTGAAAAAAGATGGGTTTTCAACAAATATACAGATTGTAAAGGTGGAAAATGTGAAATTCATTCTGAAAAATGTTGATAAGTCAGTTGAAAAGGTTAATAAGTCCTGATTTGTCGGGCGTAAAATGGTTAAAAGAGTTTTTTTAAAAAATGTGGAGAAATGAAATTTTACAAAGTGTATATTTGTTGTTTTGACAAAATTTACAAATTCGCCGGCTTATGATACTATAATGAAATAAAAACATAAGGGATCGCAGCTCATGCCGGAACACATGTGGAAGAAAAAGAAGATATGGATCGCTCCTGTAGGCGTTTTTTTGCTGTTATCTGCAGTTTACCTTAGCTGCGGATTATTTCCTTATGGGGAAAACACAGCCGCCTGGGGCGATATGACCCAACAGGTGATTCCACTGCTGATGGAGCTCAAGGAAATCCTGCTTGGGACGGACAGCTTAGCCTATACCCATCTCACCGCCGGCGGGATGAATTTTTTTGGGGTATTCCTTTTCTTTTTATCCAGCCCGTTTTCTTTTCTTGTGGTTTTGATTCCCAATGAAACAATGATCCTCTGGGCAAACGTTTTAGTGTTGCTGAAATTGACACTGTGCGGCTTTTGCGCGCAGTGGTTTTTTGCGCAAAAATTTTCGAAGCTTGCACCGCTTGATGCGGGGATTTTAGGAATTTGTTACGCCCTCTGCGGGTATGCCCTGCTTTTCTATCAAAATCTGGTATGGCTGGATTTTATGGCGCTGTTCCCGCTGCTGATGCTGTCGCTTGATACGCTCCTGCATACCGGCAGGCGGCTTCCCTTTATCCTTGCTTTGGGCGGGATGCTGGTAGTGAATCTTTACCTCAGCTATATGCTGGTCTTATTTTTGATTTTATTCTGCGGAATTTATGCGTTGTGCTTCCTCGCAAAGGAAGAACGGGGCGGCTTTGCGCTCCTGCTCGGCACGTCCGCTTTTTTGTCCGCCCTCCTTACGGCGCCCGCCTGGCTGCCATTTCTTTTGCAGTATATGAAATCGGCGCGGGGCGTTGACCTGCTGACCAGCCTGTCGGGCGGCAACTTCTTTTCCGATATCCGGACGACCTTTTGTGTCCTGCTTGCCTGTCCGTTCATGCTGGCAGCTATGATTTTTCCGGTACAGACAGGACAGTTAAAGCGAAAATTTTTGCTGGGCATGTTTACGCTGCTCACGATTCCTTTGCTGATTGATCCGATTAATCGGATGTGGCATACAGGGAGCTATCAGGCATTCCCAGCTCGTTATGGGTTTCTAGCTGTTTTTATTGGTTCGATGATCGCTGCCTTAACCCTGTCCAACCAGCCGGGAGAAATCCGGCGGAGCAGGAAAAGCGCGCTGGTTGTCTGCTTTGGTCTGGCTGCGCTTTTGCTGGGGACAATCTGTCTGATTTTCATCCTGCTTGCTCCTTACCTGGACGATTATGTCAGGAGCCTGTGGGTCAGCAACGAACAGTTTGCGTCAGTGATGCTGGTCTTTGTCGCGGGTTTTTTATCTGTTTTTGCGGCGTTGTTCTGCTGGCAGAACAGATGGCTGGCGAGAAAATCGTTTCGGGTAGTATTCTGTGTCTCTGTAGCGGCTTGCTGCCTTTTTTACAGCGATGTTTTTATCGGGCAGGTCTCCAGGAGTCCGGAAAGCTGGCAGCAGGCGGCCGAGCTGTCAGAGGAAATTACGGAGGACGGCTACTACCGCGTCAAGATGGAAGAGAAATCCTTTGACATCAACCTCCTGGGCGGAATGGGATACAATAATCTCGGCCATTATACGTCTTTGACCACTGAACGGTATCTTTATGGAATGAAAAAGCTCGGTTATTCCGCTTATTGGATGGAAGTGAGTCCAGTCGGCGGAACGGCGCTTACCGACGCGCTTCTCTGCAACCGCTATATTATCGAGCCGCTTGGTTTGAAGGAGTCTGGGAATGTAATCGCGTCAAATGACCGCTATCAAATCAGAGAACTGCCTGACAGCAATCTGTCCCTGGGAATTGTGACAAAGGGAACATTGCCGGCGGAGATCGGCAGCTATAACCGGGCGGAAATTCAAGAGCTTCTTTACCAGTCCGTTTTTGGGCGGGAGGATAGGATACTGACGGTTTATGAGCCAACCGGGAAGCAAAATGTATCCTTTGAGGAAACCTCCGGACATTACCGGCTGCAGCCGGGCTTGGAGTCGGTTCCCTCTGTCCTCGAGTGGACGGTTCGGGTAGACGGCAGGCAGGCGCTCTATTTCGACTGCTTCGATACGGTAAGCACCGAGCTGGTGGAGCCGGTCAACAGCTCTTTTGATATCGAGGTAAACCGGGTTGAATGGGAATCCAACTATCCGAGCAAGGCGAGGAACGGACTGCTATATCTCGGAACCTTTCAGGATGAGACAGTGACCGTGCGCGTCACGCTTTTAAAGGAAGTAGAGGCGAAATCGCTCGGCCTGTACGGAATGGATCTCAATCGGCTGCAAACCGCGCAGACGGAAGCCAATCAGGCGGATATTGTTGTCAGCGGCGGAACGCTTAGCGGCCTCTGCGAAGCGGAGGAGGGCGATAGGCTGTTCCTGTCCATTCCTTATGACGAAGGATTTACGGCAAAGGTCAACGGCAAACAGGTGGAAATTGAACAGGCCTTTGACTGCTTCATGGCGATTCCGCTTCAGTCGGGGGAAAACGCCATACAGATAACGTATCAGCTTCCCGGACTGAAAGCGGGCCTGCTGCTCTTTGCAGCCGGACTTGTTGGGACTATTTGGGTTGTTTTACGGCGAAAGAGGCGCCGGCGCCGGCCGGGACTAGAAAAAACAGCTTGGGCGATGCTGGCGGTGTTTACAGTCCTGATTTTGCTGGGTGTTTATCTGATGCCCGTCCTGCTCTGGCTTTATTCACATTATATGATATAGAAAGGGCAGGGGAATTCAATTTGGATTCCCCTGCCCTTTCTTTTCGGGAAGAAACCGTCCTTTTTCTTTGGAAACTGTAGCAAAATCGAGGTTTCCACATAGGATAGAGTAAAACCAAATCACTAGGGACGGAGGATATTATGAACAGCTTAATTGTAGATTTCTTTTTAGGGGCAAATTCAGAACATGGTTTTTTCTCCCATTTCGGACAGCTCCAGGATCCCTATAGTCAAGAGAAAACGTATATCATTAAGGCAGGCCCGGGAACAGGAAAATCAACGATGATGAAGCGAATTGCTGAGGAATATAACGGAAAGGACAGCCTGATCGAGAAGATACACTGCTCCTCAGACCCGGATTCCCTGGACGGCGTGGTATGCAAAGACCATCAGTTTCAGATTGTCGACGGGACACCGCCGCACGTGATGGAGCCAAAGCTTCCGGCCGCAGGAGAAATGATTATTAGCTTCTATGAGGCGTTTCATGAAGAGGAAATTCTCAAACACCGGCTGGAAATGGCACAGGCCTCTGCGGTTATTTCTGGGTTCCACAGCCGTTTCTGTGAGCTGCTGCGCTGTGCGAATCTCCTGCTGGACGGGAATTCTGCATTGATTGCCCAGAGCGTTGACCGGAACAAAATGGAACGGGCAGTTCAGGGGATTATAAAACGGGAGCTGCGGAAAAAGAAACGCGGAGCCTTACCGGGCAGGATAAAAACAAGGCTGCTCAGTGCATTTACGCCAAAGGGTCTGATTACATATGAAGATACGATTAATACAATATGTAATAAATTGTATATAATCAATGATGAGTATAACATTTGCGGAGATTATTTCTTCCGGATGCTCGAGCAAGCGGCTATTGACGCGGGCTATGACTGCTATGTCTGCTATTCTCCCTTCCATCCGGACACCCAGATCCAGCATATCCTGATTCCGGAGCTTTCTCTGGGCTTTGTCACCCGTAATCGCTGGATTCCGCTGGAGCAGGTGAAGGTCGGCAAGGTGATTCATGCGACCCGGTTCTTTGACAAGGAAATCCTCAAAAAGAAGAAGCAGCGTCTCAGCTTCTGCCGCAAGACCGCAGCCGTTATCATGGAGGAAGCGGTGAAGGCGTTGGAAAAGGCAAAGGCCGCCCACGATATTTTAGAGGACTATTATATTCCAAATGTGGATTTTTCCGCCGTGGAGAGGATCACCGAGGATTTTTACCAAAAAATCAAATAGTGCAGCAGAGGAAGAAATGGGAAACTGTTTCTTCCTCTTTTTGTATAAAAAGGAAACTTTTCACTCAGACTAAGAATGGAAAGAAAAGGTTCCGACCCGACAAGCTGGAACAATCAGAAAATAATCAGGAAAGGAATGAATCTTCGATGAAATGGATGAAACTGCTGCTTCCGGCCCTGCTTGCGGCAAGCGTGCTGTTCTGCCCGGCGGCAGAAGTCTGCGCGGCTGAACAAGCAGCCTGCAGCGGAAGCTTTACCGTAACCAAGCGAGTGAAGGAAAGCGCCCTGCGCCAGGAGGAAGAGCCGGTTTACCGGTTCCGGCTGGAGCTGCTGGACGAAAACGATTCTGTCAAACGGATGTGGACAAGGACAATTTACCCGCGGCGGGACAGGCTTTACCCGATTGACCCGGATGGGTATACTGTGCTGAAAACCGATTTTACCCACCTGCCGGAGGGAAATTACCGGGTGGTTGAGCTGGGGGCGCAGCAGTATGATTTTTCCAAATGCGGAAGCCTGTCTTTCAACGCGCTGGCCGACGGGAACGCGGTGCGGTTTTCTATTGGAGAGGGAGAGCTGAAAAGCGGCAGCGCCGCTTTTGTGAGCCGCAGCCCGGCAGGGCTAAAACTAGACAAATTTTCTCTTTGATAAATAGTTGACAAAGGCTTGGTTTGGGTGTATGATGAAACTGTACCACCGGCGCGGGAGAAGGCTTTTCTGCTGGGGCTGGGGGAATATTCGGATATTCTGATGCACAAGAGAGGCATCCCTCTCTATGATAAAGAAAGCCGCCAAGTCAGGGATTTATCCCACCGTTACCGGTGATTTGCGCCTGTGCATCAGTTAAACGATGCACAGGCCTTTTTGTTTGGCATCGGGAAAGGGAGGCTTTGGGATGGATACCAAAATTGCGTTGATTGGGATCATGGTGTATGATCCGGAATGCGTGAAACGAACCAACGACCTGCTGCATGAATATGCGGATTATATCGTGGGGCGGATGGGACTGCCGTATCGGAACAAAGGGGTGAACATCATCTCTGTTACACTGGACGCGCCGGAAAACGTTATCAGCGCGCTGTCCGGAAAGCTGGGGCAGATTCCCGGGATCAGCGTCAAATCAATGATTGCAAAGGAAAAGAAAAACGGTTAGAAAGGGTTGAAGAAATCATGTATGATATCAAGTCGCCGCACGCGGAGGAATTCATCTGCCATGAGGAAATTTTAGAAACGCTCCGGTATGCGGATGAAAACAAGGATAACGAGGAACTGATCGACCAGATTCTCGAAAAGGCGCGGCCGAAAAAAACAGAAAAGGGCGTGCACTGCGAAGGGCTGACCCACAGGGAAGCCTCTGTGCTCCTGGCCTGTGAAATTCCGGAAAAGGTGCAGAAAATGTATGAGATTGCGGAGGAAATCAAGCTTGCCTTTTACGGCAACAGAATCGTGATGTTCGCGCCGCTTTATCTGTCAAATTACTGCGTCAACGGATGTCTTTACTGTCCGTATCACCTGAAAAATAAACATATTGCGCGCAAAAAGCTTACACAGGACGAGGTGAGAAACGAGGTTATCGCCTTGCAGGATATGGGACATAAGCGCCTGGCAATTGAAGCGGGCGAGGATCCGGTGAAAAACCCGATTGAGTATATCCTGGAATGCATCGACACCATCTACAGCGTACAGCACAAAAACGGCGCGATCCGGCGTGTAAACGTCAACATCGCGGCGACGACAGTAGAGAACTACCGCAAGCTGAAGGAAGCCGGAATCGGGACTTATATCCTGTTTCAGGAAACCTACCACAAGGAAAGCTATGAAAAGCTCCATCCAACGGGGCCGAAGCATAATTACACCTATCATACAGAGGCAATGGACCGCGCGATGGAGGGCGGCATCGACGATGTCGGCCTGGGCGTGCTGTTCGGGCTGGAGCTTTACCGCTATGAATTTGCCGGACTGCTGATGCACGCGGAGCATCTGGAGGCGGTGCATGGCGTCGGGCCGCATACCATCAGTGTTCCCCGCGTCAAACGTGCGGACGATATTGACCCGGATGTTTTTGATAACGGCATCTCCGACGATATGTTTATCAAGATTATCGCCTGTATCCGGCTGGCGGTTCCGTACACAGGAATGATCATTTCCACCAGGGAATCAGAGCAGGTCAGGGAACGCGCGCTCCGGGCGGGCATTTCCCAGATCAGCGGCGCGTCCCGCACCTCGGTCGGCGGATATACGGAGGAAGAACGCCCGCATGATACGGAACAGTTCGACGTTTCCGACCAGCGCACCCTGGACGAGGTGGTGCATTGGCTGATGGACATGGGCTTTATCCCATCCTTCTGCACAGCCTGCTACCGTGAGGGACGGACGGGCGACCGCTTTATGAGCCTGTGCAAAACCGGGCAGATCCAGAACTGCTGCCATCCGAACGCGCTGATGACCCTCTGCGAGTTTTTGATGGATTACGCCGCTGAGGATACCAAGAGAATCGGCTTTGACCTGATTGAACGGGAGCTGGAGAAAATCCCGACCGAGAAAACCAGGGAAATTGCCCGCAGCAATATCGAGCAGATCAAGGCGTCCAACCGCCGGGATTTCCGGTTCTAGTATTGGAAGAAAAAAAGAGATAGGCACATGCCTATCTCTTTTTCTATAGGAAGGAAGCGAAGCAGCTACGATTCCTGAAGAACTCCTTGCTTCCCTTTCCCGCGCTTATTCATACCAGCGGTAAGGCAAAAACAGCCCGGCCCAGTCAAACCGCTCGCGCTTCATCACAATCACGTGTTTCCATTCCCCGCAGCCCTCGCACAAGTCCAGATCCTTGGAGATGATATAATCCTTTTCCGGGTCGTTCCTTCTGTTGAGCCAGTTCCAGCACTCCAGGCAAAATTCCGCCATATGGATCACCTCTCAATTTTTATACCAACGATCGTTGGTATATTCTTTATTTTATCTCGTTATACTTATTTTGTCAAGAATAATTTTAGGGGATAAAATATGAGAGATGTTTTGTCAAAGCGTTTGAAAGAGTGTAGAATAGAACAAGGACTGACACAGCGTCAGGTTGCAATATATTGTGATATTACCGAAAACACATATCAAAATTATGAGTTAATGACGCGAGAACCTAAATTGAAAGTTCTAATCAGAATTGCCGACGTCTTTCATGTGTCGTTAGATTATCTTGTGGGAAGAACCGATAATAAACAACTTAAAAAATAGAAATTGCTCTGCAGCCTTTCTTATCAGCCGCGGGGCGTTTTTATTTCCAGCTTTTTTTCTCTTTTGACGGAATTTCCTATCCTCCCTACGAATAATATCCAAAAAACGCGGCGCGGTTTCGTGCGATATAGAGGAATCCGTCCATTTGCACACCACAGTTCTTGTAAAGCAAAGGCCGCTGTGATAAAATCAAGTTACCGGCAAAATTCAGACAACGCAGAAAGGAAGGAATTTACATTATGGCAAATCATCACATTATCACAGGCAACTGGATTTCTGCAGAAGAAGATTATCACGGGGCATGCCCGGTTTTCCGGAAACGGTTTACTCTTTCCGGGAAAAAGGTGGCGTCCGCGGTATTATATATATCGGCATTGGGGCTGTATGAAGCGGCGGTCAATGGAAAGCGGGTCGGGGACGACGTCTTTCAGCCCGGCTTTACTGTGTATCAGAAGCGGATACAGTATCAGCAGTATGACCTGGCCGGCCTGCTGGAGACGGAGAATGAAATCACTGTGCATCTTGGAAACGGATGGGCTGCCGGGCGGCTTGGGTGGCTAAAGCTGCCCAAAACCAGCAGGCATTATGCCGAGAAACCGGCGCTGATCGCGTCGCTTGTGGTGGAATATCAGGACGGGAGCACCGATTTGGTCATTACTGACCGCGACTGGGAATATGCTCCGAGCAAAATCCTGTTTGCGGATTTATATGACGGGGAAACCTATGACGCGGGCTATGAGGCGGCAGGCTGGAAGCCGGCGGTACTCTTCCCGCATGGAAAGGAAATGCTGATTCCGCAGGAAGGGGAGCCCATCCGGGAACAGAACGTGCTGAAGGCCAAGCTGATTTCTGTGCCCAACGGCGAGACGATCCTTGATTTTGGACAGAACCTGACCGGGTATGTGCGTTTCCGCGTCAAGGGGGAGAAGGGCGCTGTCTGCGAGCTTTCCCACGCGGAGACTCTTGATAAGGACGGAAACTTTTACAATGACAACCTCCGTTCCGCCAAGGCGAAGATCAAATACATCTGCGGCGGCGGCGAGGAGGTATATCATCCGCATTTTTCCTTCATGGGCTTCCGGTATATCCGGGTTGACAGCTGGCCCGAGGAGATCAAAGCGGAAAGCTTTGAGGCGGTTGTGGTGCATTCCCTGCTGGAGCGTACCGGGAAATTCGAAAGCTCTTCGAAAAAGCTCAACCAGCTTTACAGCAATATTATCTGGAGCCAGAAGGGGAATTTCCTGGATATCCCGACTGACTGCCCGCAGCGCGACGAGCGTTTGGGCTGGACTGGGGACGCGCAGGTGTTTATCCGCGCGGCGGCTTATAATTTCAATGTAGAGCGGTTCTACCGCAAATGGCTGCGGGATTTAAAAGCAGACCAGAAACCGGACGGACAGGTGCCGGACGTTGTCCCAAATATCCTGCCGGAATACAATAATTCCTCCGCTTGGGGGGACGCGGCGGTGATCTGCCCGTGGCAGCTTTACCTCTCATACGGGCACAAAGAGGTACTAGAGGAACAGTTTGACAGTATGAAGGGCTGGATCGACTATATCCGCTCTGTCAGCAAGGACGGTGTGGACTGGAATACCGGCTCCTGCTACGGCGACTGGCTGGGATTAGACGCTCCTGCCGGAAGCTACAAAGGCTCTACCGATGAAAACCTGATCAACGAGGCTTATTTTGCCTATTCCACCTCCCTGCTTGTCAAGGCAGGCAAGGTGTTGGAAAAGGATATGTCCGAGTATGAGCTGCTTTATCAGAAAATCCGGGACTGCTTCCAGCAGAACTATATCCGGGATGATGATCTCGTTTGCCCAACCCAGACGGCTTATGTCCTGACGATTTATTTCGGGCTCTGCAACAAGCCGCTTCTGATGGCGCGCAGGCTGGCGGAGATGATTCAGGCGAATGGAAACAAGCTGCAAACCGGCTTTGTCGGTACGCCTTATCTGCTCCATGCACTCTCCGATAACGGGTATGAGGACTTGGCCTATACCCTTCTGCTGCAGGAGGAATTCCCGTCCTGGCTGTATTCTGTCAACCAGGGAGCGACCACTATTTGGGAGCACTGGGACGGTATGAATGACAAGGGCGAGATGTGGAGCACCGATATGAATTCCTTTAACCACTATGCTTACGGATCGGTTGCAGACTGGATGTACGGCGTAGCGGCGGGAATTCAGCCGGATGAAGAAAAACCGGGCTACCGCCATTTCTTCCTCAGGCCTATGCCGGATAAGCGGCTCGGCTCTGTGCAGGCATCCCTAAAGACAAAATTCGGAACCATTACAAGCGGATGGTACAGGACAAATGGAAAAACGGTTTATGCGTTCGATGTGCCGGCAAATACAACGGCAACAGTGATGATAGAAGGGCAAACCATAGAGGTTTCCTCTGGACATCACGAATATAAGCTTTAAAAAAACAGGGAGACAGGCAGAGATACCGCCTGTCTCCTGCTTTTTTCGGAAATGTGAATAGGAGATGAATTTTAAACAGACAACTTGATTTTGACTCTAAGTTGTTTTATACTAAAAGATATTAAAAAAAACATATGAAGTATGAGAAAACAACAAGAGAAAGGATGGTATGCCATGGCTGATAGGCTGTCTAGAATTACCCCTCAAATCGAAGAGTATACCAAGCTATGCTTGGCGAATGGGCCGATTGATCCGCAGTTGTATACAAAATATGATGTGAAACGCGGCCTGCGGGACTTAAACGGGAAAGGCGTACTGACAGGGCTGACTGAGATTTCGGAAATCCACTCCCAGGAGGTAGTTGGGGGAAAAGCTGTGCCCTGCGAAGGAAAACTCTATTACCGCGGAGTGGATGTTGAAGATTTAGTCCGCGGCTTTATCAAGGAAGACCGTTTTGGGTTTGAAGAAGCAACCTACCTGCTGCTGTTCGGCAGCCTGCCGACAAAGGAGCAGCTTGAGGAGTTTACCGGCGTGCTGGCGGATTACCGCACGCTGCCGACCAGCTTTGTCCGGGATATCATTATGAAGGCGCCGAGCGCCGACATGATGAATACGCTGGCGCGAAGCGTCTTAACGCTCTATTCCTATGATTCCAATGCGAATGATATCAGTATCCCAAACGTGCTGCGGCAGTGTCTGGAGTTAATTTCCCTGTTTCCGCTATTGTCGGTATACGGATATCAGGCGTACAGCCATTATCATGATGGAAAAAGCCTGTTTATCCATGCGCCGAGGCCGGAGCTTTCCACTGCGGAAAACATCCTCCGCCTCCTCCGCCCGAACAAGAAATACACTCCGCTGGAAGCGCGGATTCTGGATGTGGCGCTGGTGCTCCATGCCGAGCATGGCGGCGGAAACAACTCCACCTTTACCACCCATGTAGTTACCTCCTCCGGGACGGATACCTACTCCGCCATTGCGGCGGCGCTGGGCTCCCTCAAAGGGCCGCGCCACGGCGGCGCAAATATCAAGGTTGTCCAGATGTTTGAGGACATGAAGAAAAACGTAAAGGACTGGAATGACGACGAAGAGATCTCCGCTTATCTGAAGGCTCTGCTGCATAAAGAAGCCTTTGACCGGGCGGGCCTGATTTACGGGATGGGGCATGCGGTTTATTCGATTTCCGACCCGCGTGCCAATGTGTTCCAGAAATTTGTTCAGAGCTTGTCTGAGGAAAAGGGACGAGAAAAGGAGTTTGCGCTTTATTCTGCTGTTGCCCGGCTTGCGCCGCAGGTCATTGCAAAGGAGCGGAAGATTTATAAAGGCGTCAGCGCAAATGTTGACTTTTACAGCGGATTTGTTTACAGCATGCTTGATCTCCCGCCGGAGCTCTTCACCCCGATTTTCGCGATTGCGAGAATTTCAGGATGGAGTGCGCATCGCCTGGAGGAGCTGATTAATGCGGGCAAGATTATTCGTCCCGCCTATATGAATGTCAGTGAGCACAGGCCCTATGTGCCGCTGGACGAAAGAAGATAAAAAAGAACCGAGTATGAATGCCATACTCGGTTTCTTTATATTGCGTACGATTAATCTGGTTCAATTCCGATTCAAACAATTGGCACAGATGGATTAGAATGGCCTTCGCGAACAATATTGATGAACTTATTTGCCTTTAGCTAAAATATTCCTGCATCAGCGCCTTTTTCAGCGTTTCGAGCTGTTTCAGGCTTTTCTGGATTGCCAATTTAGATTTGTCGGTCTGTTCGACGAAGGCATAATATGCTTCTTGGATTTCTACTGGAGGCTTAATTATCTGAAACGCAGAGACAATCGGCACATTCAAGTTTGGCATTGTCTGTCCAACTGCCATTCCCTCAATTGTTTTCTTGAAGGAAGGGAAAGAAATAATCTTTTGAAGGTAGTCTGGACGGACATCCCCTCTAGACCTGATAAGTAGGCTACCTGTCCCACACAATAGTCCTTCTTGTTCCACAACCGCACATCGTCCCATCTCACCCCGCCTACCCATCACAACATCATCAGGAAGCAAGTGATATGCTCCCATCTCGGAGTATTTTTCAGCTGAAACTGTCAGTTTCTCATCCGCCGATATCTTTCCGTCAACTATGTGAGAAGGATTTACCAACGGATGTTCGCCAAGAACATAGTCTTCTTTGTGCAAAAGGGAACCAAATGGGCCAATTCGAATATCTGCCAACTCTGACAAGGGTACTTTGTCCCACCTATGTGGGTTAATCACTGGATCACCAAACAGTTCGATAAATCGGGATTTAACCAATTCATCCAGCTTATCCAGTTGCTGGCGGCGTTTGGCGATCAGATCACTGATTTTATCCAGCACCGCCGCGATTTCGCGCTGTTCGTCGAGAGGGGGAACAACTATGGAGACCGCACCAAGCGTTGCTTTGTTTAAAGTTGTGCCCATAACTGCACGGTTTGTCTCTTTTGACCAGTCCTTTGCGGAAAACAAATGATAAAAATAGTCTGGTAATACTGCGTATTTTCCAGTCGGAATAAATGCCATTATTGCTTCATTGGTATATACAGATTCTTTTGTAATGGCTGTTTTTCCCAATGAAAGCTTGAAACTCATAATAACGGTGTTGGCTGGAACGCTTTTTATTCCGCTTTCTTGGACAGCTGACTCAGTAATCTTTTCTTTTGTAGCTTCTACATATTTTTGGTAAGTACCTAAATCAGCAATAGATATCCAATTATACTGGCCTTCAGTCCAGTAATCAGCATTGTTTCGAGACGGCGTTTTTCCCATCTGTAAATTAAATATTTCGTCCAATCTCGCCATCACAGCATCTCCTCCAATTTCGCCAGCCCGGCCGTAATCTCCGCTTCCAGCCTGTGTAGGCCGGCTGGATTTCGATGGTCGATAACCGAATCAATAGATAATTGCGCCGTATTTTTGGGCGATATGAGAAAGGGTTTCCTCCTCAATGCTGGAACGGGAATCGACCAGCGCCTTCCCGGTATAAAGGAGAAGGGCCAGGCGCAAAGCGATCTCATTGTGGGAAAGCAGCGAAACCGGCAGAGTGGAAAAATGGGCGTTCTGGGAAAAATCCCTGGCCTCCTCTACGGTTTCTATTTCCACTACAATCACATCGATCCGTTCTTCCTCCAGGCGAAGAAAATCGTCGCACATATCGGGACTGCAGTAGAGCGGTTCGGAACATTCAATCTGGTCGCAGTATAGGTGATAATGTTCTTTGCTGTCAGCAAGGATCAGCTCATCTTCCTTTTCGATTGCCCGGTCAGCGTCAAAGATAACGGCCGGTGGACAGATGTGAAGCAATTCGCCGATCCGCTTGAGATGCTCCGGTGTTGTGCCGCAGCATCCGCCGACCAGCGAAGCGCCTGTTTGGATCAGCACCTTCATCTGCTCGGCCATTTCCTCTGGAGAGATCGGGAGGAGACTGCCGGTTTCTTCCTCGAAAGAAACGGCGGCCGGCTTTGCCACCAAAGGAACCTTGGCATATTCCCTCATCTGTCGGAACACATCTGCCATGGCGGCCGGGCCACAGGAGCAGTTTAGCCCAAAGGCGGAGATGCCGAGCTCCTGCAGGATAATCAGCGCGTTGACCGCTTTCCCGCCGTCCAGGGTATTGCCCTCCTCGTCGACTGTCATAGTGATGATGATCGGTTTACCGAATTTTCTCAGAGCGATTGCAGCCGCCCGTGCTTCTGGGATGGAAACCATCGTTTCCACAACCAGCAGGTCAACTCCTTCCTCGATCAGGATGGAGGCCTGTTCGCGGAACAAGTCCATGACCTCGGTATAAGAAGCTTCTCCAAACGGCTCCAGCTCCAGGCCGGTTGGGGAGAGAACGCCGGCAACCAGCGCTTTTTCTCCGGCAGCCTCCTTGCAAAGGCGGACTAGGCGGCGGTTGAGAACCTCCGTCTCATGTTCCAGGCCGTATGAGGAAAGTGAACCCGCATTTGCGCCAAAGGTTGGTGCATAGAGAACATTGCTTCCGGCGGAAATAAATTCCCTTTGGAGCGCGATTACCTGATCCGGATGCTCTGCGAGCCACTTCGGGACACAGAGCGTTTCCGGGATTTGACTGGAACATAAATTTGTGGCAGTGGCTCCGTCAAGCAATAGCGGAACCGATAAATCCACGTCCATAGTTTCGTCCTTTCTTTCAAAGAATTAAACAATAGGCTAAGGGCAGTCATCTGCCCTGGGAAGCGGGGCTACATTTTTTCCGGCGCGTCTATCTTCAGCATATGAAGCACATTGGACAGCACTGTTTTTACGCAGGTGCAAAGCCCCAGGCGCGCCATTGTCAGCGCGATATCATCGTTATCAACGCGGCATGCGTTGTAAAATTTGTGGAACAGGGTTGCAAGGCTGATTACATAACGAGTGATCCGCGCGGGGTCATAGGCCTTGGCCGCCTCGATAATTTCTTCCGGCAGGGTAGCAATATACCGGATCAGTTCTTTTTCCTCCGGCTGGGTTAGCATAGTGAAATCACAGTCAGAAAAATTATTTAAGACCTTCCCCTCCCCGGCAAGTTTTTTCAGGATACTGCAAATCCGGGCATGCGCATACTGCACATAGTAAACCGGGTTTTCGCTTGAGGTTTCCACTGCAAGGTCAAGGTCAAAGTCCATCTGGGAATTGGCTTCCCGCAGGTTAAAGAAGAAGCGCGCCGCATCAATGGGCACTTCGTCGAGCAAATCGACCAGGGTGATGGATTTTCCTGTCCGTTTGCTCACCTTTACCGGCTGCCCGTCCCGCATCAGTTTGACAAGCTGCATTAGGACAATATCAAGCCTGCTGCCGTCCAGCCCGATTGCGTCCATCGCGCCCTTTAAACGCGCGACATGGCCGTGGTGGTCTGCCCCCCAGATATTGATCACCTTATCAAAGCCGCGCACAGCGAATTTGTTATAGTGATAGGCGATATCCGCCGCAAAATAGGTCGGGATTCCGTTAGAGCGAACCAGAACGTCGTCCTTTTCCGCGCCGAACGCAGTCGCTTTATAAAAGATGGTACCGTCCTCTTCATAGGTATAGCCGTTTTCCTTCAGGCGTTCTATGCATTTCAGAACCTCGCCCTGTTCGTGAAGGGTGCTTTCTAAAAACCAGACATCATAATGAATCCGGTATTTTCCGAGATCCTCTTTCAGGTTTGCGATATTGATGGGAAGCGCATAGTTCACCAGGGCCTTCTGGCGGGTTTCCTCATCGCAGCTTAAATATTGATCCCCGTTTAGCGCTGCAAACCGTTTTGCGTGCTCAAGGATATCCTTTCCCTGATATGCGTCGGCAGGAAGCTCCACCTGATCTTCTCCAAGGAAAAGCTGGCGGTAGCGGACAGAAAGGGAGAGCCCGAATTTGTTGATCTGGTTGCCCGCGTCGTTGACGTAAAATTCGCGTGTCACGTCATAGCCCGCCCAGTCAAGGACAGAGGCAAGGCAGTCTCCGATTGCGCCGCCCCGTGCGTTTCCGATATGCATCGGGCCGGTCGGATTTGCGGAAACAAACTCCACCATCACCTTTTTTCCGCCGCCGAAATCAGAGCGGCCATACTGATCCCCGTCAGTGCCGACTCCCTTGAGGACATCGGCAAACCAATCCTTTGAAATGAAAAAATTCATAAAGCCGGGCCCTGCAATTTCACAGCGTTCAAAATAGGTGCCGGCAAACTGGAGCTCTCTTTGAATTTCCTCCGCAATTTTCCGCGGCGCAAGATGGAAAGCGCGGGCGGAGACCATCGCAATATTGCTGGCGAAATCGCCGTGGGAGGTATCGCCCGGGATTTCAATCTGGAATGCCGGAATTGGTTCCGCCGCGAGCGCCCCGTTTTGGATGCATCTGCCCAGCGCGCTGCGAATCATTTCTTCGAGCTGGTTTTTGGCCTGAGATAAAAGATTTGTCATCTAAAATTTTCCTTCCTGTATTTTCACTGTCATGAATTTGGGTTTTCCCGGATATCAACATAGACTTCGTTTTCACTGACCAGCGAGGAATTGATATCCAGAGAATATTTAAAATAGAGCTTGCCGCCGTCGTCTGAAATATCGACGTCGACCGCGGTGGCGGATACCCCAATCAGAAGCTCGCCCTGTATGGTGTTATAAAACCCGATGTTGCGGTTCCCGCGTTCAATGGTCAGATTGGAGCGGGAGGTCCCATGGCGGATCATCGACACCTTATCCGGCCCTTCCACCTTGAGCGTCATCCGGCAGCCTTCAAAGCCGGTTGTTTCCGACTCCTCGTAGGTCACATAATAGTTCTGTCCTCTTTTATAAAAAACGCCTTGGGTAAACAGTTCGGTGGTATCGCTGTTTCCGTCCGCCGACTGCACGCCTTTGATATTGATTAAAACATCTTTTTTCAACTTTTCACCATTTCCTGTCAATAGGTTTCGATCTGGATTTTTTCTACCTGTCCGCTGAGATCGTCCTGCAGGAAGATTCCCGCGGTTTCGGCAAAAGACGCAATGTCATCGCTGACGAAATAGCGGCATTCCCCTGCTGTATCCTCCTCGTTGAGCATCCCCTTGTTGGTAAGCAGAGCCTGCACATATTTGGCGGCCTCTGCGCCGGGGCTGACCAGAGCTACCTCCGGCCCCATGATGTCAGCGATCAGCTCTTCGATCAACGGATAATGGGTACAGCCAAGAATCAGGGTATCAACCCGTTCTGCTTTCATTACTTCCAGATATTCTTTTGCCACAAGCTGAGTCACCGGATTATCGCGCCCGATGTAGCCGTTTTCAACCAAAGGGACAAATAAAGGGCAGGCCTTTCCGATGATCACCGGATTGTGAAGGATGCTGCGGATCGCTTTGCCATATGCGCCGCTTCGGATTGTGGCCGGGGTAGCGATGATGCCGATACGCCGGTTTTTTGTTGCCGAGCAGGCAGTCTGCGCAGCCGGAAGCAGTACGCCGGTAAAGTCGATTTCCAGTGTTTCAATCGTCTCAGACGGTGGGTTGGCGCTGACTGTCCCGCAGGCTGCAATAATTATTTTGACATCCTGGGAGAGCAGAAACCGGATATCCTGCGCGGCATATTTCTGGATGGTTTCCCGGCTTCTGGTACCATATGGCACCCGGGAGGTGTCCCCGAAATAAATGATATTTTCATGCGGCATCAGTTGCTTGAGCTGCCGGACAGCGGTGATCCCGCCCAGCCCGGAATCAAAGACACCGATTGCACGTTTATCCATAATCAATAGGCCCTTTCTGTGTTATCGTTCCAGCGCATAGGCGATTAACCGGTCAAGAAGCTGAGGGATCGGAACGCCGCCGTGTGCCCAAAGCTTCGGGTACATGCTGATGCTGGTAAAGCCCGGCAGGGTGTTGATTTCATTTAAGATGACCTGGCCGTCAACGGTAACAAAAAAGTCTACCCGGGACAAGCCCTCGCATCCGATTGCGCGGTAAGCCTTGACCGCTGTGCTGCGCAGACGCTCCGCGACCTCCGGTTTCAGTCTGGCCGGAATATGCAGCAGAGAATCGGCAGAAACATATTTTGCTTCAAAATCATAAAAACCGTTTGCGGGCTCAATCTCCCCGGCAGCAGAAGCAGCCGCGTCCGCATTTCCGAGAACAGCACATTCCACTTCCCGGCCGACAATCGTCTCCTCCACGATTACCTTTTTATCGTATTCGAATGCGAGCTTCAGAGAATCTGCAAGCTCCGTCTGATTGGACGCCTTGGAGACCCCGTAGGAGGAACCTGCGTTAGCAGGCTTTACGAACACTGGGTATCCCAGCTTTGTTTCTACCTGTTGGACGAAATCCCCCGGGATTTCTCCCTGCCGCACGGAAAGCCATTTTGCCATCTTGACGCCCGCATGCTCCAGGACAATATGAGTGATCTGCTTATCCATGCACATCGCGCTGGAGATGGCGTCGCATCCCACAAAGGGGATGCCCGCAAGCTGAAACAGACCCTGAATGGTACCGTCTTCTCCGTTCTTGCCATGCAGCACTGGGATAATACAGTCGACCGGGACAATTTCACAGCCGCTTTCCTTTAACAGCAGCATGCCATGATGCTGGCGGCTCGGGCTGATGACACAGTCGCAGACCGGCCCCTGCTCCCATTCGCCTGTTCTTATTTTGGAAGGGTCTCCGGTATAGTAGAGGAAATTTCCCTTCTCTGTAATTCCGATGAGATATAAATGATATTTGCTCTGATCCAGATTCTCAATGAAGGTTGCAGCGGACATCAAAGAGATGCTGTGCTCTGAAGAAACGCCGCCGAAAACAACCGCAATGTTTTTCCGATCCATGTAAGATCCCTGCTTTCTTTATAAGAAGTTATAATATTCCTATCATAAGTTTATACTCTAATATCTTACCACAGAACTATTATTTGCGCAACGGAATACTTGTCAGAGGATTTTGGCCGGGTAGAATCCCCGGTTATGCAGGTTGACGGAGAAGAGAGGCCCGCGGAGCTTTCCGCAGGCCTCTCGCTTGTCAGCAGCCCTCGGGATCAGAACTTTATTTCAGCCCTAAATCCTTTAAACGCTGTTTATTACCATGTACGCTTCTCTCTTTTTTCTTTCTTTTTTGCCAGTTCTTCCTTCATGCGCTGGCGGGCAAGCTTTTCCTCCTGGATTTTTTCCCTTGCGGTTTCCTTGCCATACAGGAAAGGAAGAGAGAAAAAGTCGGTGAAAAACTGGATAATTGGCCCCATAAAAAATGCAGTGACTACTGTGCCTAGTCCAACAGTACTGCCAAGGGCAAATCCGACAATGGTGCAGAACACGTCCGTTCCGATCCTGCACCAGCGATAGTTGATTTTTGTCTTTTCATTGAGCACAAAGCCGGCGACATCATATGCCCCAACACCAAGCGCGGCAGTGAAAAAGGTTGATCCGCCGAAGCTGTGCAGTACCATTACAGCCAGGAACATGGCGATCCGCACTGGAAGCGTTTCCGGGTCCGGCAGAAATTTATCATAAAGGAAGGTAGTAAAATCAGCGATAAAGCCGACGCAGGTCATGTTGATTAAGGTGCCGACACCAATAAATTGCCGCCCGAATTTAAAGGCGGCCAGGATGATCAGAATATTAATGGTAAGCTGGGTAACGCCGAAGGAGATAGGAAGATGGTAGGAGAACCCCAGAATCATGCAGGTGAACGGGTCGGTCCCGAACTGGGTTTTATTATAGATCGTTACGGCAAATCCCATGCAGAATACACCGAAACACATCATGACAAGGCGTTTGACCATTTGCTGATTGAGCACAGGCTTTATCTGCCGCATCGCGATCATTCCTTTCATTGTCAGAATCTTCACAAAAGAATCCTTTTAGATTTTATCACGTTGCGGCCTGCCATGCAATTCAAAGAATAGAACATCTTTACAGGGAAAACGTCCCTATTTTTATCAGAAATGACAAGTTTTTTTGTTTCTTACTTTTCGACAGAAATAATTTGACTTGCCCCATTAAAAGTGATACTATTTTGGTAAAAGAAAGGGTGTCTACACGCCCAAAATATATACTATTCGTATAAAATATTAGGAGAAATACAAATGGGATTTTTCAAAAAAAAAGAACCGGCCTTTGCGGCAGGCGGGATTGAATATCTGATTGTCGGGCTGGGAAATCCGGAGCGGAAATATGAAAACACCCGGCATAATGCGGGCTTTCTGGCAATTGATGCAATCATTCACCGGTTTGGCGTAACTGCTGACCGATTGAAATTCAAAGCCATGACCGGACAGTGTACCATTGCGGGGAAAAAATGCCTGCTGATGAAGCCGACTACTTATATGAACCTGAGCGGCCAGGCAGTGGTTGAGGCGATGAACTTTTACAAAATCCCGCCGGAACGGGCGGTGATTCTGTTCGATGATATCTCGCTGGATGTCGGGCAGATGCGGATTCGGAGAAAAGGAAGCCACGGCGGGCATAATGGGATGAAAAATATCATTTATTTAAGTGGGTCGGATCAGTTTCCGCGGATCAAGATCGGAGTGGGGAAAAAGCCGCATCCAGACTATGACCTTGCGGATTGGGTTCTTTCAGCCTTTAAAGCGGATGAACAAAAGGCGCTGCTGCCGGTGCTGGAGCACTGCGCCGAGGCGGTGGAGCTGATGGTAACGGGAAAAACAGACGAGGCCATGAACCGATTCAATTCCTGATAGGAGGAGCCGAACACGAATGAAGCTATATCAGAGCGTCGCCAGGCAGCTGCCGCAGTTTGAGCAGTTGACCGGAGCGCTGACGGGACACCAGACTCCTGTTTTGATGGTGGGACTGTCGGAAATTCACAAGTCCCATTTTATTTACAGCGCAGCCATGGAACTAGAACAGCCGGTGCTGGTTGTGACCGACGATGAAGCGGCGGCGCGGAGAATGTGCGATGATATCAACGTTATGCACAATGGAGCGAAGCCGGCGGCCTTTCTCTATCCGGCACGGGATTTTACCTTCCGGCAGGTAGAGTCGGTCTCCAAAGAATATGAACAGATCCGGATTGGGGTATTGTCCCGTTTGCTTTCGGGGGAGTGCCCGATTTGTTTTGCCAGTGTTGAGGCACTGATGCAGCGCACCCTGCCGCCGGAGGAACTCAGGAGCAGAACCTTTGAAATCCATGGAGACGGGAGCTATAATCTGACGGAACTGGCCCAAAAGCTGGTGCGCGCAGGATACGCACGCCGCCCGCAGGTGGAGGGGATCGCACAGTTTGCCCTGCGCGGCGGAATTCTCGACCTGTTCCCGCCCGGAGAGGCTTTTCCGATCCGTGCAGAGTTCTGGGGCGACGAGATTGACACTCTCTCCTATTTTGACCTGGAAACCCAGCGCCGGACTGACCCTATTCAGACGATTACCGTTACACCGGCCTGCGAATGCCTGTTCGATTCCAGCGATGTGCTGATCGAACGGATTCAGCCGCTGCTCAAAAAGACAAAGGGTGCGTCTGCGGAAAAATTAAAGAAGGATATTGCTCGGCTCGAATCGGAAGCGGAGCTGCTGTCAGTCGATAAATACCTTCCTCTGGCCTATCAGAAGGAGGCGACGCTGCTTGACTACTGCGGGGACAGCCTCGTGTTTATTAGCGAGTATCTGTCCGTAAAGGAACGCGCCAAATCCTTTTCCTGGCAGATGGCGCAGGATTTGGAGACGCTGTTCGAGGACGGAGAGCTCTGCAAGGGACTCGATTCCTATCACCGGGAATTTCCGCTTTTGCTGGGCGAAATGAAGGAACACCCGTTGGCAGTACTGGACACCTTTGCGCGCGGCTCATCCGACCTGTCCTATCGCGGGATGATTTCGATCAATCCGATTCAGACCTCTAATTTCGGCGGGGAACTCAAAATTTTATATGAGGATATCTATCCGCTGATGGAGGCCGGGTATTGCGTTGCGATCTTAGCCGGGACAGAAAAGGCCGGTGTCAACTTGGCGAAAGACCTTCAGCAGATGGGAATTCCGGCGGAATTCAGCCGGGATTTAAAGTCGATTGTCTACCGGAAGGTAACGGTGCTGGCAGGGAACATCTCCTCCGGCTTTGAATATCCTGAGATCAAGTTTTCGCTGATCTCAACCAATCATGCGGCTGCTCCGGCAAAATCCCGCACCGGCCGGTTCAAGAAAGGAAAAACTATCCGCTCTCTGGACGATCTGTCCCAGGGGGATCTTGTTGTGCATATTTCGCATGGGATCGGGGTGTTTGACGGCATTCACAAGATCGACCTGCACGGGGTGATCAAGGATTATATCAAGATTAAGTATGCCGGGACAGATATTCTGTATGTGCCGGTGACCCAGCTTGATTTGGTGTCAAAGTATATCGGGCCGAAAGAGGACAACAAAATCAAGCTGAACAAGCTTCACAGCGGGGAATGGCAGAAAACCAAGGCGCGCGTCCGGAAAGCCTGCGCGGACATGGCGGATGAATTGATCGCCCTTTATGCCAAGCGGATGCAGACGCCGGGCTATGCTTTCCCGGAGGATACCGAGTGGCAGAAAGAGTTTGAAGAACGGTTTGAATATGAAGAAACAGACGACCAGCTCCGGTGTATAGCGGAAATCAAGGAGGATATGCAGCGCCCGCATCCGATGGACCGGCTGCTCTGCGGGGACGTTGGGTTCGGGAAGACGGAGGTTGCCCTGCGCGCTGCGTTCAAATGTGTGATGGCGGGCAAGCAGGCTGCCCTGCTCTGCCCTACTACAATCCTGGCCTGGCAGCATTACCAAACCCTTTTGCAGAGATTTGAGCATTATCCGGTTAGAATTGAGCTGCTCTCCCGGTTCCGCACCCCCAAGCAAATCCGGGAAACGGTCAAGAAGCTGAAAACCGGGGAGGTCGATATCGTCGTCGGGACGCACCGGGTGGTACAGAAGGACGTGGAATTTAAAGATCTGGGACTCGCGATTATCGATGAGGAGCAGCGGTTTGGCGTAGCGCATAAAGAACGGTTTAAGCAGATGTTTGCCTCTGTGGATATGCTGACCCTTTCCGCGACGCCGATCCCCCGTACACTCAATATGGCGATGAGCGGGATACGGGATATGTCTACTATTGAACAGGCTCCCCAGGACCGGCATCCGGTGCAGACCTATGTACTGGAGCACGACATCGGCATCCTTGCTGATGCAATTAAAAAAGAACTGCGCCGCGGCGGACAGGTGTATTATATCCACAACCGGGTGGAGAGTATTGACCTCTGCGCGGCAAAGATCGGGCAGCTAGTCCCCGAAGCAAAAATCGGGATTGCGCATGGAAAGATGAACGAGGCGGAGCTGTCCGACATCTGGCGGAAGCTGATGGAGCATCAGATTGATGTCCTGGTTTGTACGACCATCATTGAAACCGGCGTGGATGTCAAAAACTGCAACACCCTGATTATAGAGGACGCCGACTATATGGGACTCTCCCAGCTATACCAATTACGGGGAAGAGTTGGGCGTTCCAACCGGCGGGCATTCGCCTATTTTACCTTCCGGCGCGGGAAGGTGCTGAGTGAAATCGCTACCAAACGGCTGTCCGCAATCCGGGAATTCACCACCTTTGGTTCGGGCTTCCGCATTGCGCTGCGCGATTTGGAAATCCGGGGAGCAGGGAGCATCCTGGGCGGAAAGCAGCATGGGCATATGGAGGCGGTTGGATATGACATGTATGTGCGGCTGCTGAGTGAAGCGATCGCCCAGAAAAAGGGCGAAGCTCCGCAGATGAAATCGTACGAGTGTATGATCGACGTGCAGCTTAACGCGCACATTCCGGAGGATTATATTGAAAACCTGTCCCAGCGGATTGATGTTTATAAGAAGATTGCCTCTATTAAGACGGCGGAGGATAAGATGGACTTGATCGACGAGCTGATCGACCGGTTCGGGGATATCCCGCCGACGGTGGAAACCCTGCTTGAGGTCGCGCTTCTGCGAAACACGCTGGCAGCCTTTGGCTTCTCGGAAATCAATCAGAAGGCGCAGTCGCTTCAGCTTATCCCGGAGACTCTGAATCTCGAAATTGCACAGAAGCTGATGGCGGGAATCCGAGGAAGGGTTTTGGTAAACGCGTCCAGCCATCCCTATATTACCGTACGGCTCGGAAAATCACGGGATGTTGTTGAGACGCTCAGGGAGATTGCGTCGGCTTTGGCGGATGCCTCGTAAAAGAATTGTGAAACTGGCGGAAAGTGCTGGACTTTTGGCCGGTTTTCCTGTATAATAATAAATTGATTTACCGCAGTTTTTTGTGGAAATTTGAAGGAATAGAAAGGCAAATGAAAATGAAAATTATAAAAAAAATATCTGCAGTGCTCCTGACAGCCGCCATGTGCCTGTCCCTGGCTTCCTGCAGCGACACAAGCTATAGCGCAAAATCAGAAGGGGAAGCCATTCCGGCCGGGGTTTATATCCTTGCGCAGTACAACGCGCTGAGCGAGGCGATGAGCACCGAGGGATATGATAGTACCTTAAAGAATGTTTGGGACAATAAGCTGGATGGAAAATCATTGCAGACCTGGGTTAACGACCGCGCGGCAGAGATGCTCAAGCAGTATGCGGAAGTGGAAAAGGAATTTAAGGCGGAAGGCCTGGAACTGGATGAGGATACCCTCAAGTCAGTGGAAAGCCAGGTGGAGAGCTATTGGTCGGCCGGTGAGGAGCTATATGAAAATATCGGGATCAGCAAAGACTCCTATCTGCTGTATATGACCAATACTCAGAAATACTATGAGCTCTTTAACGCATATTACGGAACCGGCGGGAAAGAGGAGATTTCGGACGAAGCTTTAGAGGCGCACTACAAAGACAACTATGCGCAGTTTAAAATGATCAGCTTCAGCAAAACGGACAGCAGCGGCCAGGACTTGGATGCGGACGCGCTGGCTGCCCTGAAAAAGGAAGCGGACGAATATCTTGCAAAGGCAAAGGACGGGGAGGATTTTGACGCGCTGATTGCACAGCGTAAAAAGGAAACCTCTGCCGGCACAGAAAGCAGCGATGAAGAAGAGGAAGAGTCTGAACCCAACAACATGATGATGGTGAAAAAGGATGAAGCCAGCCTCTATGTCAGCTCCAAGCTGAGCACCGCGATCTTTGAGGACGCTAAGATCGGAGAGCCGATTCTGCTGTCGGATGATAACGCTTATTATGTTGTGCTTCGTTACAATGTAACTGATGATGCGGAAACCTACCAGCAGATCCGGCAGTCTGTCCTGTATGATCTGAAGGGTGACGATTACGACAGCGTATTGGAAAAGAACGCAGAAAATTTAAACTTTGAAATGAACGAGGCTGCGGTTAAAAAGTTCAGCCCGAAAAAGATTGTAAAGGAACAGGAAAAATTTTCGGAGAAGAACTCCTAATTGAAAATGATCCATAAAAAGCCAGACTGGTTTGCCAGTCTGGCTTTTTATTTTTAAAAAGAGCGAATTCTACGAAAACAACAAGGAAACAAAAAATGATGTAATCGACCCGTTTTTCGATGGCAGCAAACAAAAAAGAGATTGATATATACAAAAAGTATAAAAATATATTATATTGTATATATAAATTACAAAATAATGATAGGAAACAATTTAAGAAACATTATTTTCTAAAATTGGAGGATAGGAAAACGTGTTTCCTGGAATATTTTCGTTATAATGACGAAAAAACAAAAATTATTTTGGTTAAGTTTTCAGAAATGTCAAATATTTTGAAAATAATATACAAAAAGTTCTTGACAAATACGGGGATGTGTATATAATGCTAATGTCATAAGGATTTAAGAAACAGGTTTCCTGTGTAATGGAGGAAAAGAAGTGAATATCAGAGAAATTGCCCAGCTTGCAGAGGTTTCTGTTTCTACGGTCTCTAAGATTATCAACGGAAAAGACCAAAATATCAGCCAGCCGACAAAAGAGCGGGTTCTGAAAATTGTAAAGGAAAATAATTATGTGCCTTACTCTGATCTTCGCGGCGCATCACACCAGCAGTCATTGCTGGTTGGCGTGATGGTCAATGAAACGGCGGCACACGAGTCTCTTTTAAAGCCGGTTTTAAATACTGCAAAACGGTATGGATATAATACGATTGTCTGTACTTCATCGGACGCAAAGGAAGAAAAAAGAAACTTTGCCTCCCTGCTGGCTCATCATGTGGATGGGATCATCTGGGATCGCTGTGAGGAGACGGCGGGCGGCTTAACCGAGGAAGACCTGGTAAATCGGGAGATTCCGTTCTCGGTGATTGACAGCTACCATGCGCCGGCACTGTGGAACCATTATTTTGATTATAAAAAATTAGGCTATGCGGCGGCTCAGGCATTGATTGAAAACAGGCATCAGCGGATCGGATGCGCGCTGCGGACTGACGGGATCCTATCCAAACGGTTTTTAAGCGGGTATCAGCAATGCTTGTATGATAATAAAATTCCGTTTGACGCTACGCTTTGCCTGCCCTGTGACAAAAAGGAGGCGGTCGACGACCTCATCCTCCGGCATCCCAGCGGAATTATCTGCTATGACATTCAAATTGCAAAAATGATTTATCAGGCGGCGGCAAGAACCAACCTGAGAATCCCGCAGGATTTATCCCTGGTGGGAATTTCCGACAGCAAGGCTGATACGGGATTAATCCCCCGGCTTTCCGCAATCCACCTTCCTTTTGAGGAACTGGGTGAATTTGCCTGCAGCCGCGTCATTGAAAAAATAGAGAAGAAAAAGCTGCTGGATGTTAGTTTCTCAGCCAATTATCTTGTTGACAGCAACAGCAGCATTGATGTGCCGAACGGGCTGCGCAACAAGAAAATCGTAGTGGTAGGCGCAATCAATATGGATACGCTCGTCAATATGGGCTGCTATCCAAAGCCGGGCGAAACGATCCTTGCCAAAAGCCGGGTGATGATCCCGGGAGGAAAAGGGATCAACCAGGCGATTGGGGCTGCGAAGCTGGGTGCAGAGGTGCATTTAATCGGCAAGGTGGGAAAGGATTATGACGGAAGCGTCCTGTATGATTTCCTGAATGCCAATAATGTCAACGTCCAGGCGGTGGTAACTGATCCGAAGGTTTCTACCGGCCATGCGTATATTTATGTCAAAGATGACGGGGAAAGCGGAATCGTCATTTACGACGGTGCAAACCAGAACCTGCAGCCGGCTGATGTCGGCAGGAATGAAGCGGTGTTTGAAAACGCGAGCTTCTGCCTGCTGCAGACGGAAATCCAGATGGAAACAGTAGAGTATGCGGCAAAGGTTGCGAAGAAGCATGGCGCAAGGGTACTGCTAAAGCCGGCGGCAATTTCCAAAATTTCCGACACCCTGCTGGCAAATATCGATATCTTTATGCCCAACCGGAATGAAATGAGGAGTCTCTATCCGGGGCATGCGCCGTTGGAGCAGAAGGCGCAGTACTTTTTAGATCACGGAGCAAAGGACGTCATTGTTACCTTGGGACATCGGGGATGCTATTGGAGAAACGCGGAGAATTCCGAGTATTTTGCTGCGGCCGACTTCGATCCCGTTGACACAACGGGGGCGGCGGATGCGTTTGCCGCGACATTGGCAGTTTACCTGTCCCGGAATTATGATATGAGAACGGCGATCCGGTATGCGACCTATGCGGCTGGATTCTCGACCACCCGACAGGGCGTACCGCCATCCTTAGTTGATCAAAGTACATTAGAACTGTACTTGTCAGACATATGAAAGAAATCAAACCGAATCAAAGGAGGAAATGGCTATGGCGAATCAACAGGCAAAGAAGGACTGGAGTGAATTCACCAGTTCCCGCGTCATTGAAAAAGAAGTAATCGACAACGCGAAATTAGTCCGGCGTCTGGAAAAACCGACGGGAAAGGTTGATGTTGTTCTCGATACGGATACTTATAATGAAATCGATGACCAGTACGCGGTTTCGTATCTGATCAAGTCAGATGACAAGCTGACCCTGAAGGCGATGTATGCCGCGCCGTTCTACAACAACAAATCTACAGGCCCGGCCGATGGGATGGAGAAGAGCTTCAATGAAATCATGAATATCCTGACCCTGCTGGAACGGGAAGACCTGAAGGAACACGTTTATCGTGGTTCAACTGATTATCTGCCAAGCGAAACGGAACCGGTAATTTCAGACGCTGCAAAGGATCTTGCAGAACGTGCAATGCAGTATACCGAGGAAAATCCGCTTTACGTAATTGCAATCGGCGCCATCACAAACGTTGCTTCCGCACTGCTGATGAAGCCGGAAATTAAAGACAGAATTGTCCTGATCTGGCTGGGAGGGAACGCGCTTGACTGGCCGCATAACCGAGAGTTCAACCTCTACCAGGATGTTGCCGGCGCGAGAGTAGTTTTTGGCTGCGGCGTTCCGTTGGTACAGCTTCCGTGCATGGGCGTTGTTTCTGCTTTTACTACAAGCGGGCCGGAACTGGAATATCATCTCCGCGGCAAAAACAAGCTGTGTGATTATTTGATCGATGTGACAACGGCAGAGGCGCTGGAATGCTACGGCGGATCAACCTGGACTCGTCCGATTTGGGACGTTACTGCGGTTGCATGGCTTTTAGGCGACTTTATGGATGATCGTCTTGAGCACAGCCCGATTCCGGAATACGACGACCGCTACGCACTGGATCCGAACCGTCACCTTTACAAATATGTTTATCACATCCACCGTGATGATTTGTTTGCGGATCTGTTCGAAAAGCTGAAAAAATAGAGCTCAAAGCCGCCTTCTTTTGATGAATGGAAATTGATACTTTTTCATTCATCAAAATGGGCAGAAAAAAGCACCCAAAGTTGGGTGTCATTCAAGCAGTATTGACCTGCATGAAAAAGTATACATTTGTTTATAACAGCACACAGTGTGCTGGAATAATATTCGACAAATTCAAAAAAAGAAGGAGTAAACAGTATGAAAAAGTTTTTAGCTTTAACGTTGGTTGCTGCTCTGGCAGCTACTGCAGCAACAGGCTGCGGAAAATCTGACGGCAATAACGCAAGCGGCGCTGGCGGAGATTCCGGTGAAAAGGTAGAGCTCGTTTGGTTGTCACAGGGCGTTGGCGAGGATGCCTGGGAGGGCATCACCGCTCCAATCCTCGACAAGTATAACGAAAACGGGAAAGTCACTGTAAAAGGCGAATTTTATTCCTTTAACGACCTGTTTGACGTAATCGAAGTTAAAATCGCTTCCGGTTCCAAAGACTACGATGTAATCAGCGTTGACTCTCCGATGGTTGCCTCCTATGCAAACCGAGGAATGCTGGCTCCACTGGACGAATACTTCTCTGATGAAGAGAAAGCGGAATTTGCGGAAGCCGGTTTGGAAGCTGGCATCTGGGACGGCAAGCTTTACGCTCCGCCGGAAAACACCTCCACTCAGGTTCTGTGGTACAATACCGCGTTGCTGGAAGAAGCCGGCATCACTGTTCCGGAAAACGATACTACAAACCGTCTGACCTGGGAACAGGTTGCGGAAATGGCGACACAGGCAAAACAGAAATTAGACCCGGATGGGACACAGGGGATTTATGGTATTGAATGGCAGCAGGTAAGCCGTGTTTACCAGATGAATGCTCTGCCGAACAGCATGGGCGGCCTGAATATCGGCGAAGACGGCTTCACTGTTGAAGGCGTAATCAATGACGATGCTTGGGTAAAGGCCTGCACATGGTATCAGGACTTAGTAAATGCAAAGGTTGTTCCTCAGGGCATCACCGCTGACGAAACAGGCGACTATTTCTATTCTGGCAAGATTGTATTCTACCAGGGCGGAACCTGGACAGCCAACAACTGCGATGCAAAGGGTATGACCACTTATGCTTTCTGCCCGTCTCCGGCTTTTGAGGGGTATGAAGACAAGGTTGCTACAGCAACCGGTAGCTGGCAGTTTGGCGTAAACGCTGCTTCTACCCATATTGATGAATCCGCCGAGTTCGTAAAATGGTTTACCTTGGGCGAAGGCAATGATATGTGGCTCGAAGCAAACGGCGACGTTCCGTCCAGAATCGAAAAGCTGGATGAAATCATCAATGACCCAGACGCTCCTGGTTACCTGAAGATCGGCGCTGAAGAAGCAAAAACAACCGCTTTCCCGCGTGCTCTGACTCCTGGCTTCAACGAATATCAGACAATCCTCGGCAACGCTTGGGAAGATATCCGCAATGGTTCTGATGTAAAAACATCTCTGGACAGCGCTGCAAAACAGATCACAGATTCTATGGCACAGTATAAATAAGAATCAAAAATTTAGTATTGGTTTTTAAAGGCCTAAAGACCGAAGTCGAAAAGATGAGGCCGGCGGTCGATTGACCGCCGGCTTTTCTGCTTGAAAATATTTCTCAGAAAGTCATATGTGGAGAAAGTGGTGGAGAAATGGGAAACGTATTTACTAAGAATAAGTTTTTGCCTTATATCTTAATAGTTCCTGCATTTGTGTTAATCTGCGTTTTTAAATTGTATCCAATTGTGACGACCTTATTGGAAGGCTTTTTTGTGAAGGGCGAATTCACCCTTGATACATATAACACCGTTTTCCAGGATCCCGTATTTTGGAACTCGCTTTGGATTACAATTAAAATCAATATCGTTATGATCCCGCTTCAGATTGTCATCTCCTTTATTCTGGCGATGATGGTAAATCTGACAGTGCGTGGGATTGCAATTTTCCGTACAATTTTCTATCTGCCGTTTACCATTTCCTTAACGGTAGCGACCATTTTGTGGAACATGATGTTCAATGCGAACAACGGTATCCTGAACAGCTTTTTGAGCGTTTTTGGTATCCCGGCACAGAAATTTTTACTTTCCTCCTCTCAAGCGTTATGGTGTATCGTCATCATTGCAAGCTGGAAGGGCTGCGGCTACTGGATGATGTTTATCCTGGCCGGTTTGAAAAACATCGACACTTCGATTTATGAATCCGCGAAAATGGATGGCGCTGGGTTCTTTACGACTGTATTTAAAATCACCATTCCGTTAATCAAACGAGTCTTATTGTTCGTCTGTGTCGCGAATACGACCGCTAACGTTTTGCTGTTCGTTCCGATGCAGTTATTGACAAACGGCGGGCCGGAAGGCAGTACCAACGTACTGATGTACGAGGCCTACCAATCCGCATTCAGTTATGGCAACCGTTCCCGCTCTGCGGTCATGGTAACAGTGCTGCTGATCCTGATTATTCTGATTTGTTTGGTTCAATTTAAATTCCTGAACGAAAAAGAGGAAGGGAGGGCATAAACAATGTTAGGTAATTATAAAACATGGCAAAAAGTAATCATTTACATTGTTCTGGTTTTGATGACGATTGTAACGTTGTTCCCACTTCTTTGGGGTGTTGCCTGTTCATTAAGAACTGACCAGGAAATCTTTAAATATGCTCTGCCGTTTTCTTATCATACATTAGTACCGGTTGATTGGACCTTCCAGTCCTATATCGATTTGTTTGCAAGATTCCATTTTGAGAAACCATTTTTAAACACCATCATTATGATTATCATCTCGGTTCCGTTAGGATGTCTGGTGAACAGTATCGCGGCATTTTCTTTTGCAACCTTTAACTTTAGGGGAAAGGGAATCCTGTTCGGCCTGGTACTGATTTCCTTTATGATTCCGTTTGACGTTATCGCAATGCCGCTTTATAATATTGTTGACGGCTTTAACTGGGTTGACACCTGGCCTGGGCTGATTGCCCCGACCATTGCGAGCGGGCTGGTATTGTTCCTGTTTACACAGTTCTTCAAGGATATCCCGCCTAGCTTAATCGAAGCCGCCCGCGTTGACGGGGCTGGATGGCCGACCATCTTTGTCAAGATTATCCTGCCGTCCTCTATCCCGGTATTTGTTACCGCCGGTCTGATGATCTTCATGGATCAGTGGAACGCATATCTGTGGCCTCTGCTGGTGGCGAGATCCCAGGACATCAGACCCCTGCAGATTGCGCTGGCTTCCTTTAAGATGGAACGTTCAACCCTGTGGTCCTGTATGTATGCGGGAGCAATTTTCTCGGCAATCATTCCTCTCGGAATGTTCTTGCCGTTCCAGAGATTCTTTGTTCAGGGCATTACCAGCAGCGGTATTAAGGGATAGATTCTCATTAAAATAATGAAGTAGGTGTAAACAATGAAGAAGATTACCGTGATCGGGAGTTTGAACATGGATATGGTTATCGATGTAGACCATATGCCTGCTGTGGGAGAGACGCTGCTGGCGGGCCATGTTACATTGATCCCAGGCGGAAAAGGGGCGAACCAGGCATATACTGCCGGGAAGCTGGGTGCCGACGTCACGATTTTGGGCGCTGTTGGGAATGACACCTATGGCGACAGCCTCTGTGAAAGCCTGAAAAGCGCGGGAGTCCATACAGAGCACCTGTTGCGCCTTGACCATGTTTCAACTGGAAATGCGATTATTACCGTTAACAAAGAGGGGAATAATAGCATTATTGTCATTCAGGGCGCCAATAAATTGGTTGATTGCGGTTATATCGATCAGAAGATGGATATTATCCGTGAAAGCGATATCGTGATTTTTCAGTTGGAAATTCCCTTAGAGACAGTTGTTTATGCGGCGAAAAAGGCAAAGGAGCTGGGCAAGATGGTAATTCTTGACCCTGCGCCGGCCCAGCCGAATTTGCCGGATGAATTGATGCAGTGCGTGGATCTTGTGAAGCCAAACGAAACGGAGCTTGGCATTCTGCTTGGGCAGCCCGATGCAAAGGAACGGCTTTCCGAATCGGCTGACAGAATTCTCGCAAGAGGCGCTGAGAATGCGCTGGTGAGCCTTGGAGGGAGCGGCGCATATCTAAAAGGAGCCGATGGAAGCGAGCATCGCTTCTATACGCAGGACGTCGAGGTGGTTGATACAACTGCGGCTGGGGACAGCTTCACAGCAGCGGTTGCGGTAAGCCTGGCAAAGGGTGCGGATTTGGTTTCCGCAATCGAGTTTGCCGACAAGGTGGCAACCATTGTTGTAACGAAAAAAGGAGCGCAGTCCTCCATTCCGTCCATGCAGGAAGTAGAAGCGTATATTGCTGGCCTGGCAAATAAATAAATGTGATGAACGGAAGCTGCGATTTTTTGGCAGCTTCCGTTTTTTACCAAAAAAAGAAAAGGGGCGTAAGAATGGTTGGTTTTATTGGACTTGGAATAATGGGAAAGCCAATGGCGAAAAATCTGTTAAAAGCGGGTGTTTCATTGATGATTTATGATATTAATGAAGCCGTTGTAGCAGAACTGGAAAAAGCCGGAGCAAAACCAGGAAGCCTTCAGGCAATCGGAAGCAGTTGTAGTGTGATTTTTACAATTCTTCCGAACGGAGGGATTGTCCAGTCGGTTCTATTTGATGAAAACGGAGCCGCTTCCTCGATTAAGCCGGGTGCGGTAGTCTGCGATATGAGCTCGGTGACGCCGGGCGAATCGAAAGCCTGTTATCAAAGGCTGAAAGAGCTGGGCGTTGGATTTGTGGACGCACCGGTCAGCGGCGGGGAGCCGAAAGCGATTGACGGGACGCTTGCCTTTATGGCGGGCGGTGACCGGGAGACCTTTGACGCGCTGACGCCGTATTTCGAGATTATGGGAAGCTCGGCGCTCCTGGTTGGGCCGAGCGGCAGCGGAAGCGTGACCAAGCTCGCAAACCAGGTGATCGTAAATCTGACCATTGCAACTGTTTCCGAAGCCTTTGTACTAGCCGTCAAAGCGGGAGCAGACCCGGAAAAGGTTTATCAGGCGATTCGCGGCGGACTGGCCGGAAGCACTGTGCTGGACAGCAAGATCCCGATGATTCTGGATCGAAATTTTGTACCCGGCGGAAAAATTTCGATCAATCATAAGGATATCAAGAATGTCCTTGCCACAGCGCATGAGGTGGATGTGCCGGTACCCCTGAGCGCGCAGTTGTTTGAGATCATGCAGGCGCTGAAGGTTGGCGGTCATATGAATGACGACCATGGCGGAATTGTTCAGTATTTTGAACAGCTTGCAGATATTGAAGTGAAACGGAAAGACGGTTAGGAGGATGACGATGCACGAAACAAAGAAAATCAAAGCGACGGTACTGACCCAATATCCAACGCCGGACAATAACAAGCTGGATGAACTTCTGAAACAGGAAATAGCGGAGAACCAGCAAAAAATCATTGTATTGGACGACGATCCGACAGGGGTGCAGACTGTACATGACATCTCCGTCTATACAGGCTGGGATCCGGACAGCATCCGGGCCGGCTTTGCGGAAAAGAACAGACTCTTTTTTATTCTGACAAACTCCCGGGGATTTACCGCAGAACAGACCACAAAAGTGCACCGCGAAATTATCGCCAATATTGCGGCTGTTTCCAAAGAGACAGGAACCGACTATCTGGTGATGAGCCGGAGTGACTCTACTCTGCGCGGGCATTATCCCCTAGAGACGAGGCTTTTGAAAGAGGGAATGGAACAGGCAGGCGGCTGCCGCGTGGACGGGGAAATTATCTGCCCGTTTTTTAAAGAGGGCGGCCGGTTTACTATTGACAATGTCCACTACGTGAAGTATGGGGAAGAGCTGGTTCCGGCGGGAGAGACTGAGTTTGCAAAGGACAAAACCTTCGGTTACCGTTCTTCTGATCTGCGGGATTATGTAGAAGAGAAAAGCGGCGGGGAATTCAAGGCGGATTCTGTCACCTGCATTGCCCTGGAAAGCCTGCGGGCGCAGGACTTTGACGGAATCACAGCTCAGCTTATGGGTGTAAGCGGATTTAACAAGATTATTGTAAACGCCATTGATTCCTGTGATGTAAAGGCGTTCTGTATTGCATTGTACCGCGCCATAAAGCAGGGAAAGCACTTCCTGTTCCGAACAGCCGCGGCATTGGTCAAGGAGATAGGCGGTGTAACCGACCGTCCCTTACTGACCCACGATGAACTGATCCATCCTGGAAATAAAAACGGCGGAATCATTGTAGTCGGTTCTCATACGCAGAAAACCACCAAGCAATTGGAAGCCTTGCTGACACTGCCTGGGCTCAAGGAAATCCCGTTTGATTCTGATTTGGTATTGCAGGGGGATGAGACGCTTAAGGCAGAGGTTGACCGCACGGCAGCACAGATGGATGAAGCAATTCAAGCAGGGCAGAGTGCAGTGGTATATACTAAACGGACACTGCTGACAGTAGAAAATGATACCAAGGAAAAGGCGCTGGTACGCTCAGTGAAAATATCGGACGCAGTACAGTCGCTGGTTGGTAAGCTGAAGGAAACGCCGGGCTTTATTGTTGCAAAGGGCGGAATTACTTCAAGCGATATTGGCACGAAAGCGCTGGGAGTTAAGTGTGCGAATGTACTTGGGCAGATCAGGCCGGGGATACCGGTTTGGCAGACGGATGCAGGGAGCAAGTTCCCGCGGATTCCGTATGTAATTTTTCCGGGAAATGTCGGTGAAATCGATACTCTCAAGGAAGCGGTGCAGATTCTGTTAAAATAAGCTGACGACCATTTGATGATATATTCCTTTTATGGCATAAGACGGGGCCTGGCTGGGCTCCGTCTTATGCTGTTCCGGCCGCTTATCAGGCGAGGCCCGAAAGAGCGCGGTGATTTCATAGATCGGATGAATGCAATAAGAATCGGTATAAAATTTAGCTAGTATGTATCTTGTGGTTTGAGGAAAAGTGTGGTATAATATTCACCATTAAGTTGTATGTACAAGTGGCCGGTGCCAGTTGGATGTCAAATTATGCAAATAGCGTTTTGGGGTATTTTTATCACTGGCAATCCGGCAATCAAAATGAAAAAGCAGGTGAATAACGTATGGAGAAGCAGAATATTGCGGCGGCTATTCGAAACGGTGAGGTTTACCTTGGGATTGAAATGGGCTCTACTCGGATTAAGGCGGTTCTAATTGGGCCAGATCATTCTCCGATTGCCTCTGGAGCGTTTGACTGGGAGAACCGGTTTGAAAACGGCGTATGGACTTATCATCTGGAGGATGTCTGGACGGGAATCCGGGCAGCTTATCGTGGGATGGCTGAGGATGTAAAGGGGAAATACGGGGAAGAATTAACCCGCCTCGGCGCACTTGGAATTTCTGCCATGATGCATGGCTATCTTCCGTTTGACGCGCAGGGGAAGCAAATCGCTTCCTTCCGCACCTGGCGGAATACCACAACGGAGCAGGCCGCGGTAAAGCTGACGGAGCTATTCCAATTTAATATCCCGCTCCGGTGGAGCATTGCGCATCTTTACCAGGCGATTCTAAACGGAGAAGAGCATGTCAAGGATATTTCCTACCTGACAACGCTTGCCGGATATGTGCACTGGGCTCTGACCGGGGAAAAGGTCATGGGTGTCGGGGAGGCTTCCGGCATGTTCCCGATCGACAGCAATGCCGGAACCTTCGATGCAGGAATGACGGCGCAGTTTGATGAGATTTTGAGGGAGAAGGGTTTTTCCTTTACCCTGTCGGACATTATGCCCCGCGTTCTGACGGCAGGGGAGGCTGCTGGACAGCTGACAGAGGAAGGGGCAAGACGTCTTGATCCTACCGGCGCTTTGCAGGCGGGCGTACCGCTTTGTCCGCCGGAAGGCGACGCCGGTACCGGCATGGTGGCGACCAACAGTGTGGCGCCTCGGACGGGAAATGTTTCTGCCGGAACCTCTGTCTTTGCGATGGTAGTGCTGGAGAAGGCGCTCAGCAGAGTTTATCCTGAAATTGACATGGTGACCACACCGGCCGGAGCGCCGGTTGCTATGGCGCACTGCAATACCTGTACCTCGGATTTGGACGCCTGGGTGCGCGTATTCGGGGAAATGGCAAAGGAAGCGGGCGCAGAGCTTTCCAAGCCGGCGTTATATGATCTGTTGTACTATAAAGCGCTGGAGGGTGACGCCGACTGCGGTGGTGTACTCACCTATAACTATTATTCAGGGGAACCGATTACCGGCGTAACCGAAGGACGGCCAATGGTGGTACGGATGCCGGATGCGAAGCTTACTCTCGCGAACTTTATGCGTGCTCAGCTTTACGCTACGATGGCCACCCTCAAGATAGGAATGGATATCCTATTTGACCAGGAAAATGTCAAGCTGGATCAGCTTCTCGGCCATGGCGGGCTGTTTAAAACGCCCGGTGTCGGGCAGCGCTTTATGGCGGCGGCAATCGGGGTTCCGGTTGCAGTGATGGAAACTGCGGGCGAGGGCGGCCCATGGGGGATGGCGCTGCTTGCGGCATTTCAGGCAAAGAAACAGGAAGGGGAAACGCTGGAGACTTATCTTGCAAACCATGTCTTTGCACAGGCAAAGGGCAGCAGCGTTGAACCGGATGAAAAGGATCAGAAGGGCTTTTCTGATTATCTGGTGCGCTATAAGGCTGGTCTGGCGGCGCAGCAGGCGGCGGTTGATGTGTTAAAATGACCATATAAAAGGAAGGAGCGCAGACATTTGTCTGCGCTCCTTCCTTTTATAATTTATAATGACGCCAGAAACTGTTCCAGCTTGTGCGGCGGGACAAGCACGCCGTCACGGGAGCCGATCTGATAGGGGCCGGAACGGTAGCTTGGTACCGCTGAAAAACCATATTCTTCCCAGGCGGCCCGGTTGCCTTCCTCAACCTTCTGCGCATAACGGTTTTCCATAAGTGCGGCATGGAAACCGGAACCGTCAGAGCAGCACTCGGCGGCAAGCTGCTCTAATACGCTGAGGTCAGAAATATTTCTTCCCTGATCGAAATGGGCGGCATAAACAAGTGCATGGTATTTCCATAAGTCTCCCTGCCGCTCCTGTACATAATACATGCCCTGGATGGCCAGATCGCTGTGGATTCGCGCTGGTTCTGGTCTTGGATGAGCTTCGCAGGGACGCCAGATGATGGCAAGCTTCGGATATTTGGGAAGCAGCTTTAGCAGATTTTTATGGCCCTGATAACAATAAGGGCATACATAGTCAAAGAATACTTCTAATTGCATAGTCTGTCTCCTTTCTGTAAATGCTTTTAAGCTTATTATAGCCACAGCATTCGAAAAAATCAATTAGAGCTACAGAGGGAAAGCTTTGTAATCTGATGCATAAATTATCCATAACTGAATCCATTTACGGGACAGTCTATAGCTTGCTACAATGAAATAAAGACAAGGACAATTGTATCTGTTCCTTATCATTAAGGATAGGGAGAAAATAAAATTATTGTAGGAGGCGTAGAGCTTGAGCAATTTAACCATCGATTCGACAATCATGTTAAACAACCGTGTCAGGATACCGCTGATCGGGTTTGGCTGTGCGGAGATTACTCCCTGGGCGTCGGAACAGGAAAGAATTATCCGAACAGCAATCGACGCAGGGTACCGCCTATTGGACACAGCAATCGCATACGAAACAGAACATGGCGTAGGAAATGCGTGGAGAAACAGTGGAATTGACCGAGAGAAATTTTTTATTGCGACGAAGGTGCCGCCCGGAACAATTCGGGGCGGCAGAAAAGAGATTGTCCGTAGTTTTGAACAGTCTCTGCGCAATTTACGGACTGATTATGTAGACCTTTATTTAATTCACTGGCCGCCGCAGGGAAAAATTCAGGAGGCGTGGGAAATCCTGGAATATTTATACTACTCGGGACGAACCCGCGCGATTGGAATTTCCAATCTAAACCGCCGCCATTGGCTGGAGGTAATGGCGACCTGCGAGGTGATGCCTCATGTGCAGCAGGATGAATTCCATCCATATCGCATGAACGAATACAACCGGATTTTCTGTGAACAGCATAACATTCACTTTGAAGCGTTTTCGCCTGTGGCGCGGGGCCTTTTGCGTGAAAATCCCATCCTAAAGCAGTTGGCTGAGAAATACAACAAAAATACCTTCCAAATTATTCTGCGCTGGGATCTCCAGCATGGTGTCACGGCAATTCCGCGCTCCTCTAACCCAAAACATATTGCAGACAATATTGATCTTTATGATTTTGAACTGACGGAGGAAGAAGTCGCCATGATCGATTCTCTTAATAAGGAAGGGCAAATAAATCGGGACATCGACAATTTTAATTTCTAATGTGAGGTGAATAGTTTGATGAACAAGCTAACATTTGAATCGGCCATTGCGCTTCGGGATGGGAACACCATGCCGGTGATCGGCTATAGCTCTACAGAACATTCTTATAATCACGTAACGCAGACCGAAATTTTTTTGGATGCAATTGAACTGGGCTACCGATATTTTGACCTGAGCTATGACGACGATTGCCTGATTCCTTTGAGAAGGGCGATCGACCGCAGTGGGATCAGCCGGGAAGAGTTTTTTATAGCCTGCCGGTTTGGGGATACCCAAAACCGTAATGTCCCAGGAGCGGGTACGACCAATGAGCTTTTGGAACAATTTGGCGGGACTCTGGATCTTGTTTCCCTTGCGTGGCCATATTATTATTCTGCCAGCAGCGCATGGTCCGGCCCGCCCGACTATTCGAAAAGCGATAACGGCTATCCGATTAGCATGCAGAACCTGTATCAGGATGTCGTTCGCGAAATCGGAGTATGCAATTTTGATGTGAAGCATCTGGAAATGCTAAAGGAGCATAAAGCGTTTGAGATGCTGCCGATGGTCGATCAGAATCAGTTTCATCCTTTATATACCTGCGAGGAGCTGCGCCGGTACTGCAGGGACAATGGAATTGTTTTTGTAAAGGGCTTTGAAAAAAACGACGCCGTCATGGTAAAAAAGCCGCTTTATGAAACTGACGTATCAATGAATGGGGAATTATTTGAGCTTTCTGAGCGTGAGCGCCGAGCAAATGAGATGAATTTACAGAGATACAATATGTCAATTGCAAAGGTATTCACAGAAGAAGGATCACCGTTGGCTGATGATGCATGGCGCAGCTTAAGGCGGGAGGTGGTCGAATATAATCCATATGACCATACCTGTAATCCAAGGGAGGAAAAGGACTTTTATGACCACTGTGTTCCAATTCGCCGGATAGGGGAGAAGTACGGCAAAACCAATCGTCAGATTATTGACCGATGGGCACTGCAGCATGGCGCTGTGATTTTGGTCAAGGGGATTTGGCGGAAAGACATGGAAACAGGCAAGGATTTGTTTGATTTTGAGCTGACGCCAGATGAAATGAAACGGATTGATAGCTTTAATATGGATAAGCGCTTTGGCTATCATCCGGATTATATCGATTTCTGATTTCAGCAAAGAAGCCGGAACTTTATACGCTGGGAGCGGCACTTCCCATAATAGAGAAAGACAGATCGTATCGTACGGTCTGTCTTTTTTCTGTATTCTCTATGGCAAAAAACAACTATGTGCCGCCGGGCGGGAGAGGTTAAATCATATTTCTAACGCAACTGACAAAGCGGCAAAATCTCCGATCCGGTCGCCGAGCAAGGCAGGGACGATTTTACAGCAATTGCGGGATATGGGCAGCGCTTCCTGGTGGAAGGAAGCCATCATACTGTCCTGCAACAGGTGAGAACTCCGTTCGTAAATACTGCCGATGACAATGATTTCGGGATTCAAAATATCGGTCAGAATAGAAATACCCCTGCCAAGATAGTGTCCGCAGAGACGATAAATTTCTTTTGCCAATTCATCTCCGCGGTCTGCGGCAATCGCAACATCTTTGGCACTGAGCTGATTTAAGGCGGAGAGATCCGGGCAGAAGCTTGGTTTATCGCCCATCTGAAGCCTCTCCAGCACCTTGAAGCCTGCAAGCTGGGCGATGCCGCCGCCGCTGCAGAATCCTTCAAAGGAGACTGCCTTGCCAAACCCAACCGGCCCCTGGTTTTCCAACCGAATGTGCCCTACCTCGCCGGCCATATCATTGGTTCCGGTATAGAGCCTTCCATCTAAAATGAGTCCCGCTCCAAGCCCTGTTCCGAAGGTGAGAAAGATGATATTCTTGTATCCCCGCGCTGCTCCAAACCGCCATTCTGCTAAAGCGCAGGCATTGGCATCGTTTTGGATCAATACAGGAACGTGAAATTGATCCTCTAAAATTTTTGCCAGAGGAATATTATCCCATCCAAACAAATTTGGCGGATTCATGATTATACCGCGTACATGATCCAAGGGGCCGCCGCAGCTAACTCCGATTGCATGGATTTCGTCCGGGCGGATCGAATGCGCCTTGAGCAGGCCGCGCAGAGAGGCGCAGAGATTGCCGATAATGTAGTCCGGGCCCATTTCTGCCTTGGTAGGGAAGCGATCCTTATCCAGGATGGGATCGTCGGGCAATGATTCAGCTTCTCTGGTTCTTCCGAGAACGACCGAGCATTTGGTTCCTCCGATGTCGATTCCAATGGAGTACGGTTTCATGGGATTTTCCGCCTTTCTGATTGTATTTTCATTATCCAAAGAATTGCTGCTCCAGCGCAGCGCAGAGCGCGTGATAAACCGGGAGATGAAGCTCTTGAACCCGGTAAGTTTCCTCTTCGGGAACGCGGATCACGACAGAGCAAAGCTGGTTCATTTTTCCGCCGGATTTGCCGGTCATTCCCAGTGTACAAATTCCCATAGCGCTAGCCGTCTGAAGCGCTGCACAGACATTTGCAGAGCTGCCCGAGGTGGAAATTCCCCAAAGGACATCTCCGGGACTTGCCAGCCCATAAACCTGCTGCGCAAAAACAAGCTTTGGATCAACGTCATTGGAAAATGCTGTGCTCAAAGCCAAATGGCCTGTCAGCGCAACGCATGGAAGCGCTCCCTGCAGCCGTTCGGCAAGGCGGGTGCCTTCTGTTCCCTGCTGGAGCAGCCTGTTTTTCAGTTCTGGTGAAATCGGCCGTGGCAGCCGAAAGCTTTTCATCAGCTCTCCGACAATATGTTCACAGTCTGCAGCGCTTCCGCCGTTTCCGCATAAAAGCAGCTTGTTTCCGGCGTGAAAGGCTTGAGAGAGCATGCTGAAGGCTTCTAGAATAGAGTCCCGGCAATCCTGAAGCATAGGATAACGGAAGATCAGGTCTTCCAAAGTCTGTATGGCCCTTTGCTTTGCTTTCATTTTATTCCCTCCTAATATCCTAAAAACTTCAACAGCTTTTCCGGTTGAGAAAAATCTCCTGTGATGATATCCGCACCTGCTTGAATCAGCTTGGCCCGTTTTAATTCATTGACGCCATGGCGCCGCTTTTCATCGCTTGCCAGCCCGATTGTCCTTGCGCCGGCCTCTTTTCCTAAACGGATTTCCACCTTGCCGTCTCCGATCACGGCAAGCCGGCTCCCGTTCCCATCAGATGCTGTTTTACGAAGCAGCATCTGAATCACTTTTTCCTTTGAACAGCTTTTTTCGCGGTGAGGCGCGCCATGAATTTCGGAAACATACTGATCGAGGCCCAGTACCTTTACTTCTTTTTTAACGTCGACATCATCAGTGCCGCTCGCGATATAGATCTTGACGCCCTTCCGATGCAGTTCGGCTAAAAAAGCCTTGCTCCCGGCGATCTGATAGCTTTCCGGCAGGCAGGCGCCGCTTTCAAGACGGGCGATCCGCTGCTGTACTTGCTCCAGGAGACGTTGGTTATAAAGGTCTTTATACCACCAGGCGTCGTGAGGCTCCTTTGATTCTCCAGCCTCTTTCACCTGTTCCGCCAGCCATTCCATTTGGAAAATAGTTTGAATTCCGATGGATTCTGAGATATAATCCTGCACCTTTCTGACCAGCCCGGCGGAAGGAGGCGTCTCGGGTGAGATCATTTCCAGCATAAGGGGCTCCATAATTGTTTCCCATCCTTCACGCAATGTGGAGATGGTGCCGTCAAAATCCAGAACCACTGCGGTTACCGGAACAGAGGGATAGTTACCTGTCTTGATCCATTCCATCTTTTTTCTCCTGTCTGATATCGTACTGATTAAGAAGTTCGCTTGCCGTCGCCGTTCCGGTGGTGCCAATTTTTTGGATGGTTACGCAGGCTGTCAGATTGGCGATCTCAACAGCCTCTTCCCCGGTAGCGCCGGAAGCAATGGCGCAGCAGAATCCTGCTAAAAAGGAGTCGCCTGCGCCCACAAAATCAACCGGCCCGGACACCGGCGCTGCCGGAATCAGAGAAACGGTTTTTTCCTGAATCCAGGCCGCGCCGCGGTCGCCCAATGTAAGGACTGCATTCTGGCAGGTATGCTCTCTCAGCTGTTTTGCAATTTGCGGCAGATGCTGTTCCAGATCGTCCGATGATGCAGGGGCGCGGGTGATTTGGCCGCATTCCACCTCATTGGGCTTGATGATTGCGTGGCGGTAAAGTCCGATTCGCTCCCGGCTGTCAACGACGACCGGCATGCTCCGTGCGATGGCGCAAAGGGCGTCTCGGATACGTGGGGTGATACATCCAAATTCCAATTGATCTGATACGGCAAGGACATCGCTGCTGTCGGCGGCTGCGTGAAGCCGTTCCAGGAAACGATCCTCATCCATACGGCACAGGGGCGCATAGTTTGAAAAGTCCAAGCGGGGATCCTCATAGACCACATCTGAGATTCCGTGCCGGAGAGGCTTGCAGTAAGCGGGGGTAACCCGTTTCGCAGATTGGAGCACATCCGCGTAAGAAATTTCCTGCTGCTCCATGAAATCCCGGAAAATTCTTTCCCGCCAGTCTGTTCCAACGCAGGTTACAAAGGACAGGCGGGACACACCGAGACTTTTGATATTTGCCGCAACGTTTCCTCCTCCCCCAAGCGAAAACCGCTCTTGGAGGATGGGGAGGGGGTAGTGGGGTGTTTCACGGGAAAGAACGCTTTTGGTCATATCGGCTTCCCAATAGATATCAACGCACCCGTCCCCTACTACGCCGACGCGGACGGATGGGAATCGATTTAAAATTTCCTGCAGCCTAGTCCGACTGACCGGCTGATAAGGCGTTATTTTCATATTACGTCACTCCTGCTCTGTTAATGGAAAATTCTGTGCTGACAGCAGAGAATATAATGTGGGTATAGTCTGAAGATGGTTTCCCTGGACATAAAGCCCGGTTCCTCCCATACTGACCGGCCGGTTGATGATGTTTTTTCGGGGACGGTAATAATAATGGAAATGCTCTGCAGAGACATCGGAGTGGTAATCGCCTAAGGGAATCATATCAAAATTAGCGGTAGTAAACCGTTTCGCGCCGTATCCCTGATTACGGACGATGGAGAGAGCTTTTAAAAACACCTCCGGCCCGGTAACAGACGAACCGATATTCATATGCACCCCGCCTTCAAGCTCTTTGAGACTGTTTGCAAAGACGGCGAAGTCAACACCGCTGCACGCGCCGAGTGCGGCAAAATCCGCCGCCGGATGCTGATGGATGATATCCGTTCCGATGGTAATGTGAAAGGTTGCCGGAATTCCCAGACGGTAGGCCTGATAGAAAACGCAGCTCTCCCGATAGGGGAAGCGCTCCGGATGCCGGTCAACATATTTAGCCAGTGCTTCGCCGTAGCCGAGGCCATCGGCATAGCCCTCTCGGATTGCCTCGTTCATCCATCCGCCGGTTTGCTTCCACATGCCAAACGATCCGTCCTCAATAGCGGTGGGAACATGCTCAGAGGTTCCGCCCAGATAGGCAAGCTCAAAGTCATGGATGCTGCCAGCTCCATTTGAGGCGAGATGGGTAACAAGACCGTTCTGAAGCATAGCGATCAAATAACGGGACAGGCCGCATTTTATGACATGAGCTCCATAAAAGAGGATTACGGGACGGCCGTTCTTTCTGGCTTCCAATATGGCTGAAGCGAGACGACGAAGTTCTTTACTGTCAAAGGGTTTGATCGGATCTTCCGGATTAGCCAGGTTGTCAATCCGTACCAGATTGTGGCGATCCCAAACGTCAAACGTTTCTGTTTTGCTAAGATCCAGCTTTTCGGGGTGAAATAAATGATGTTGCATTTTTCTAGCTCCTTTTCCTTATAAGATCATATTCCCTTGAAAAATCTGTATAGATGCAGCAGCAATCGCGCCCTTGGCAGAGATATCTTTCCCAAACTCAGATTGCCGAACCCGAATATGCCGGTATTTGGAAGAAAGGATTCCCCGGTTAATATATTTTTCCAGGAGAGTTTCCAATGTATTGCCGTTAGAATACGTATCATACTCTATGACAATCAGATTGATGTCCAAGAGGTTGACCAGATTAATTAGTGCAGTGGAAACGTGGCGGCAGTATTCATCCACAATAATGAGTCCCAAAGGATCGTTCTGATCGGCATAGGCAATAAAATCCGCAAAGCTGACAGACGCCTTTTGCATGAAAGGATGATCGGGGAAGATGGTTCGGCAGGCTTCCAGCTTATGGCGCATCGCTTCAACGCTGGCATACTGTTCCAGACATCCCCGATTTCCGCAGGTGCAAAGCGGCCCGTCCTCACGAATAGACATGTGACCGATTTCTCCTTCCTGGCCGATACAGCCGGAATATACCTTCCCGTCCAGCACGAGTCCAGCTCCAAGCCCCTGGAAGGTAGAAAGAAAAACGAAGTTTTTTTCACATATCTGCGTTCCATAAAGCTTTTCCGCCAATACGGAAGCGCTGGTATCATGCAGAAAATAGACAGGGACATTGGCTAACTTTCGCATTCGATTCACAATTGGATAGCTGCACGCGCGGTCAAAAAAATTAGGAGGATTGAGAATGGCGCCTGTCACTGTGTCAATTGGCCCCACGCAGGAGATCCCAACGCCGGCAATCCGGCTTGAACAGCGCCGGGACAGGATCAGAAACGCAGAGGATAATTTTTCAAACATCTGCTCAGGGTCAATAAGCCCCTCATATTCATAAGCGAGACTGTCCAAAACGATTCCCTGCAGGTTCCCGATCACAACCTGCAGCCTATGTCGTTTAATCAGGATACCGCAGATGACCGGAGCGTCTTTCGAAATTTTCAGAAGAACAGGCTTGCGTCCGGTATGAACACGCTTGCTCTCCGGAGAGGCCTCGCATAGAATCCCTTGGGCAAGCAATTCTCCCGCTACGTTCGTAATGGTAGTTTTTGTCAAGGACGTTTGGCGAGCCAAATCTACACGGCTGATGCCGTTCCCTCGCGCAATACATTCCAGCACAAGCCCTCGGTTTAAAATCCGAATATCTTTATTGCTCGTTCCTGTTTCCATAGCTAACTCCATATCAAATATTGATTATAAAAGAAAAATGTTCTCTATTAATCATTTTATTTTACTAAAAAGATAAAAACAATAGATATAATATACAAATAATTACAATTCTATTTTGCGACATATCAAAAATAGAAGAAATATTGATAAAATATAATTATTAATATCTCAGCAAAGGGAAGCTTTTGAACGATGGAAATAGCAATTTGCAGCGGGCATTGGGAAATATCCTTGAAAAGGGATTATATGAAAGAAGCAGAACCGTTATAACGGTTCTGCTTCTTTCATGCATATTTGATATACGTGCGCTGTCAGGAACAAAAAAGATGCTTGCCGATCCTTTTGATTACCGGACGGGAACGAATCCATTTGTTGCTGGTTTTATCCGGATTATAATAGTAGATCGCTCCGCCGCTAGGATCCCAGCCGTTTAGGGCATCTCTGGCGGCAGAATAGGCAGAATCAGCAATCGCTTCATTAAACTGTCCGTCTGTTATGGCTGTGAAGGCGCCTGGCTGGTAAATAACGCCGGAAAGAGTATCCGGAAAGGACGGGTGCTCTACGCGGTTTAAAACCACCGCGCCGACCGCCACCTGGCCGGTATAGCTTTCTCCTCTTGCTTCGGCGGAAATAATCCGGGCCAAAAGGTTTACGTTTGACTCGGAAGCGCTCGGAACTGTGCCAATTGAAATCCCCAGCTTCTTAAGCGTTTGGGGGCCGGCGATTCCGTCAGCAGAGAGTCCTTGCTGCTTTTGGAATTTGATAACAGCTTCTTTTGTCTGGCTGCCGTAAATACCGTCGACATTCCCTTTATATAGTCCGCGGCTTTTTAATTCCTTTTGGATTTCCGTCACCTCACTTCCTCGTGAGCCCATACTGGAAAGGGCGTTTACCTGATAAATATCCTGATTCAGATAAACTAGGAAAGAAACACAGAGAACAACCGAGACTAATAGGATCAAGATACGAAGCGCGCTGATTTTTTTTAACACCCAAAACCCATCCTTTTCTAATTTAGAATCTTTGCTTATATTTTTTATTAGAAACTTGAAATTATTCCATTTCTCCAATTTTTTTCTTATTTTGTAAAAATAAAACAAAATAGAACGAGAATAAAGGGAAAATAGAGACAAAAGGGAAAACTGATTTGTTTTGCTTGACAAAAGTAGAGAGGATATGATAATATAACAAAGCTGTCGCACGGAGTGCTGCTGAGAAAAAGGAAAAAAATCCTTGACAAAGGAGCAGGAAGTGTGATATAATAGCGAAGCACCGCAGCGAGAGGGAGGAAAGGAATCCCGGCCAAGGAAAAAAAGTTCTTGACAAAAGCGATGAGGTGTGATAGAATAAACAAGTTGCCGCTCGAGAGGGCGGGGACG
>NZ_FUHT01000001.1 GCF_900155615.1 Massiliimalia massiliensis
TGGTATCCTCAAAACCGAATAATTATGAAGGAGAAACATAGTAAAGCTCGAGACTCAAACATTCTTTGAGGTCAAGCCCTCGACCGATTAGTACTCGCTAGCTGAACATGTCACCATGCTTACACTTTGAGCCTATCTACCTCGTAGTCTACAAGGGGTCTTACCTGATTAACTCAGTGGGATATCTTATCTTGAGGTCGGCTTCACGCTTAGATGCCTTCAGCGTTTATCCGTTCCGCACATAGCTGCCCAGCTGTGCCAGTAGGCCTGACAACTGGTGCACCAGAGGTGCGTCCATCCCGGTCCTCTCGTACTAGGGACAGCTCCTCTCAAATATCCTGCGCCCACGACAGATAGGGACCGAACTGTCTCACGACGTTCTGAACCCAGCTCGCGTACCGCTTTAATTGGCGAACAGCCAAACCCTTGGGACCGAATACAGCCCCAGGATGCGATGAGCCGACATCGAGGTGCCAAACCTCCCCGTCGATGTGGACTCTTGGGGGAGATCAGCCTGTTATCCCCAGGGTAGCTTTTATCCGTTGAGCGACGGCAATTCCACTCTCATACCGCCGGATCACTAACTCCAACTTTCGTTACTGCTCGACCCGTCAGTCTCGCAGTTAGGCTCGCTTTTGCGTTTACACTCAAGAGCATGGTTTCCGTCCATGCTGAGCGAACCTTTGAGCGCCTCCGTTACTCTTTTGGAGGCGACCGCCCCAGTCAAACTGCCCACCTAACGATGTCCCCCGACCAGATTCATGGCCGCAGGTTAGAATTTCAGTACATAAAGAGTGGTATCCCAAGGCTGACTCCACATAAGCTGACGCCTATGCTTCCTAGTCTCCCACCTATCCTGTACATCACATACCAAAATCCAACATTAAGCTACAGTAAAGCTCCATGGGGTCTTTCCGTCTAGTCGCGGGTAACCGGCATCTTCACCGGTACTACAATTTCGCCGGGCGGGTTGTTGAGACAGTGCCCAGATCGTTACACCATTCGTGCGGGTCAGAACTTACCTGACAAGGAATTTCGCTACCTTAGGACCGTTATAGTTACGGCCGCCGTTTACCGGGGCTTCAATTCAGAGCTCTCACTCCTCCTCTTAACCTTCCGGCACCGGGCAGGTGTCAGCCCCTATACGTCATCTTTCGATTTAGCAGAGACCTGTGTTTTTGCTAAACAGTCGCCTGGGCCTATTCTCTGCGGCTCATTTTCATGAGCACCCCTTCTCCCGAAGTTACGGGGTCAACTTGCCGAGTTCCTTAACAACCCTTCTCCCGTTGGCCTTAGAATTCTCTTCCTAACTACCTGTGTCGGTTTGCGGTACGGGCTCCTCGGATATTCACAGAACTTTTCTCGCCTTCCTCTAAGCATGCTTCCCTACTTGATTTCGGTCCCTTTCGACCGGGTCTACCATCGCCCGGCTCATGCCCTTTGAAAGTGTCCTTCTGCTTAAATCCTTTGGAGGCTACGGAATCTCAACCGTATGTGCATCGGCTACGCCTCTCGGCCTCACCTTAGCTCCCGGCTAACTAGGAGCGGACGAACCTTCCTCCTAAAACCTTAGTCTTTCGGCCATTATGATTCTCACATAATTCTCGCTACTCATTCCGGCATTCTCACTCGTATATCGTCCACCACCGCTTTCGCTATGACTTCTCCCAATATACGACGCTCCCCTACCCAGTATTTACATACTGCCCAAGCTTCGGTGTAGATTTTAGCCCCGTTAAATTTTCGGCGCAGAACCACTCGACCAGTGAGCTATTACGCACTCTTTAAATGTATGGCTGCTTCTAAGCCAACATCCTGGTTGTTTTAGCAGTTCCACATCCTTTTCCACTTAAACCTACTTTGGGACCTTAGCTGTGGGTCTGGGCTCTTTCCCTTTCGACTATGAAACTTATCTCACACAGTCTGACTCCCATAAAACAATTATCCGGCATTCAGAGTTTGATAGGGTTCGGTAATCTCTCGACCCCTAGCCCATTCAGTGCTTTACCTCCGGTAATCTATTATGAGGCTAGCCCTAAAGCTATTTCGGGGAGAACCAGCTATATCCGGGTTCGATTGGAATTTCACCGCTATCCACACCTCATCCGCCGCCTTTTCAACGGAGGTCGGTTCGGCCCTCCATTGGGTCTTACCCCAACTTCAGCCTGGACATGGATAGGTCACCCGGTTTCGGGTCATTCGCATGCAACTGTACGCCCTTTTCAGACTCGGCTTCCCTTCGGCTCCACACCTTAAGTGCTTAACCTTGCTACATACGAATACTCGCCGGACCATTCTACAATAGGTACCATATCACACGTTGACGTGCTCTATGTGCTTGTAGGCACAGGGTTTCAGGTTCTCTTTCACTCCCCTCCCGGGGTGCTTTTCACCTTTCCTTCACAGTACTTTTCGCTATCGGTCATTAGGTAGTGTTTAGGCTTGGAGGGTGGTCCCCCCTGCTTCCCACGGGGTTTCTCGTGTCCCGCGGTACTCTGGATCCTGCTCAGCGCCTCAAGTTTTCGTTTACATGACTCTCACATTCTCTGGTGTGCCTTCCCATGCACTTCAACTAACTCTCAGCGATCTTAATTGCAGTCCGCAACCCCAAATCTATTTCTAGACTTGGTTTGGCCTCCTCCGCGTTCGCTCGCCACTACTTGCGGAATCTCGGTTGATTTCTCTTCCTCGCCCTACTTAGATGTTTCAGTTCAGGCGGTTCCCCCAGTATACCTATGTATTCAGTATACTGTGATACGACGTTACTCGTACCGGATTGCTCCATTCGGATATCTGCGGATCAATGTCTGCTTACGACTCCCCGCAGCTTTTCGCAGTTAGCCACGTCCTTCTTCGGCTCCTAATGCCAAGGCATTCGCCCTGCGCCCTTTCTAGCTTGACCTCTTTCTGGTCCAGAGTTAAAAGCTCTCGCTTTTTACTCTTCTTATGCTCGTTTCTCTCATAATGCTTCGCTATTAATTCTTTCTCCAACAAGATCTGTTTGAAATTGTATCTTCCAGTTCACTAAAAGCGAACTGTTACCCATCTCTAGAAATTTCTTCCTTTTGATGTGCGCTTTGATATTTTAATTTCGCATTCTTGCTTTCATAATTATTCAGTTTTCAAGATACCAAGAGTAAAAGGCAAAGCCTTTAACTCTCTGAAAAAACACTGTCAGGACAACGTCCTTTCCTGCGCTTCGCGCACCGTGTTTTTCCTTCAGGTCCTTCCCTTGATTCTCATCAAGTTCAAAACCTTTGGTGGGCTCAAGTGGACTCGAACCACCGACCTCACGCTTATCAGGCGTGCGCTCTAACCACCTGAGCTATGAGCCCATTTCTTTCGGTCAGATCCTCGGCTTCTTCGAAACACAACCTGTTCCCATCTCCTACTTCTTCAGTAGGTGGTGGAGATGAGGAGGATCGAACTCCTGACCCCCTGCGTGCAAGGCAGGTGCTCTCCCAGCTGAGCTACACCCCCAATTTCTCAAGGGTCGGTTATGCCGCTTTCTTCCCACTCTATTCTCTTTTTGAAGATCCCTTTTCTCTATGGATCCTCAAAATTAAACAATGTATCCGGCTCAGAACGCTGCACCGTTGTAACGAGCTCTCCTCCAACAGATTCCTCTGTTGTCTGACCGAGAAATTTGACCGTCTTACCGGTCACTTCTCCATAGAAAGGAGGTGATCCAGCCGCACCTTCCGATACGGCTACCTTGTTACGACTTCACCCCAATCATCAACCCCACCTTCGACGACGTCCCCCTTGCGGTTAGACTATCGGCTTCGGGTGTTGCCAACTCTCATGGTGTGACGGGCGGTGTGTACAAGGCCCGGGAACGTATTCACCGCGGCATGCTGATCCGCGATTACTAGCAATTCCGGCTTCATGCAGGCGGGTTGCAGCCTGCAATCCGAACTGAGACTATTTTTAGGGGTTTGCTCCATGTCACCATCTTGCTTCCCTCTGTTAATAGCCATTGTAGTACGTGTGTAGCCCAGGTCATAAGGGGCATGATGATTTGACGTCATCCCCACCTTCCTCCGTTTTGTCAACGGCAGTCCGTCTAGAGTGCTCTTGCGTAGCAACTAAACGTAAGGGTTGCGCTCGTTGCGGGACTTAACCCAACATCTCACGACACGAGCTGACGACAACCATGCACCACCTGTCTATGCGCCCCGAAGGGCTTCACCTATCTCTAGGCTATGCGCACGATGTCAAGACCTGGTAAGGTTCTTCGCGTTGCTTCGAATTAAACCACATACTCCACTGCTTGTGCGGGCCCCCGTCAATTCCTTTGAGTTTCAACCTTGCGGTCGTACTCCCCAGGTGGATTACTTATTGTGTTAACTCCGGCACGGAAGGGGTCAGTCCCCCCCACACCTAGTAATCATCGTTTACAGCGTGGACTACCAGGGTATCTAATCCTGTTTGCTACCCACGCTTTCGAGCCTCAGCGTCAGTTAAAGCCCAGCAGGCCGCCTTCGCCACTGGTGTTCCTCCTAATATTTACGCATTTCACCGCTACACTAGGAATTCCGCCTGCCTCTACTTCACTCAAGAACTGCAGTTTTGAACGCGGCTACGGGTTAAGCCCGTAGATTTGACATTCAACTTGCAATCCCGCCTACGCTCCCTTTACACCCAGTAATTCCGGACAACGCTCGCTACCTACGTATTACCGCGGCTGCTGGCACGTAGTTAGCCGTAGCTTCCTCCTTGGCTACCGTCATTATCTTCACCAAGGACAGAGGTTTACAATCCGAAAACCTTCTTCCCTCACTCGGCGTCGCTGCATCAGGGTTTCCCCCATTGTGCAATATTCCCCACTGCTGCCTCCCGTAGGAGTCTGGGCCGTGTCTCAGTCCCAATGTGGCCGTTCAACCTCTCAGTCCGGCTACCAATCGTCGCCTTGGTGGGCCGTTACCTCACCAACTAGCTAATTGGACGCGAGTCCATCTTTCAGCGGATTGCTCCTTTGATATCAAATCCATGCGAATTTAATATGTTATGCGGTATTAGCGTTCGTTTCCAAACGTTATCCCCCTCTGAAAGGCAGGTTACTCACGCGTTACTCACCCGTCCGCCACTAAGCTGTACCAATCTCTTTCCGAAGAATTCGTTCGATGCAGCTTCGTTCGACTTGCATGTGTTAGGCGCGCCGACAGCGTTCGTCCTGAGCCAGGATCAAACTCTTTGTTTCATTCTATTAATACAGAAATTCCTTCCTGTCTTAATCAAAGCTTCTTTTCCTGCTCATTACTTCTCTGTACAGTTCACTCTCTTGAATCGGGGTTCGATTCTTTTCAAGCTTTTTTGTTCTTCTTACCTTTTACATTGTTTAATTTTCAAGATCCATCTTCGTCCCCGCCCTCTCGAGCGGCAACTTGTTTATTCTATCACACCTCATCGCTTTTGTCAAGAACTTTTTTTCCTTGGCCGGGATTCCTTTCCTCCCTCTCGCTGCGGTGCTTCGCTATTATATCACA